>CANLQI010000001.1:0-245000 GCA_947493325.1 uncultured Sphingomonadaceae bacterium
CCGCTGCGCCCTGGACGAGATCGGTAAGGCCGCCGGTGACATTGGCACCTGCCGATCCGGTGATGGCCGTGGCGATGTCAAGGTATCAAGTGCCAGAACAGGTAGAGTGATCAGGCTACGGTTTACTAATCGCCATTCACAGATTCAAATACCGCACCTGTCACACCAGCGGCCTCAAAACGGCGCTTAACTTCTTCGCTGATAATTACTCGCCCAGAGAGACGTTCTGGCCGAAAGATATGCTTTCCTAAAGTTCGCCCGGTATCGATGGTCAACTTCGTTACCGCGCGATAGTTTCCGGCCAAATCCGGTCGGATAGGGTCATTCTCAGGAATGATGCCAAAGCACGATTTGTTTTCATCAACACAATCTGCTTCATCCCAAAAATGCAAAATGTGATATGATGTCTTTTGTTGAAGGCCATCGATTTTCGCAGGAAACGCGGTGAAGCCGTCAAGCCCGGAGATGGCCTGAAGTGTTTTAAAGCTTACAACAGGAACATCTGCATAGCCGGCGAACGAAAAGTCCAAAGCTTCACCCGATTGTTGCAAGCCAACCCGAAGCAGACGATCTCGAAGCGGATCGTCTATCGCCAACATTGGAGGGCGCGATAGTAACCAGTTGTCGACATCATGGATCGCCGACAAATACCACCTGTTTTGAAACATGACGTCATCGAGCAATCGAAAGTATTTCATCTGGTTAGTTCCCCGTGAGCCAAGAGTTGACCTGATGACCAGGAGTAACAGCTTGTCTCTTGATCGTATTCAAAGTGCTTTGCACAGCATTAGTGTAAGCAGGCGTTTTCGGTTGCAAACCTGCCGTGGCATCACGAAGCTCATCGTAAACATATTTGTGATACTCCGCAGGGTGTGGACCTTTATGCCCGGGAACAGCAATCTTGTTTATTTCGCTGTTAATGTTTAGCCCGGCATTGTCAAAGATTTCTTGAAACCTTGGTGTCCAAGGTCCGCCGCTGGCGGTACTCACACAGTTTTTGTTAGTACACACGTGATGAACAGGTGTCTTACTTATATATGGCGACTTTGCGGGTATCTGAGTGCCGTTTTGATTTACAGCAAAGTAACCACCACCATCACGGCGCATGATTATATTTCCGTCGCCATCCACTTCACCAGTATTCCAAGACTTCCCATTCCCGGGACCAGTATAACTACCATCCGCATTACGTGTGTATCCTGTTGGAAGTGGAGTTGTTCCGTACGGCCTACCGTCACCGGCACGCATCCAGGCTGCCGTATCTCCATTTCCGGTCAGCACCATTTCATAGCCGTCCGAATCATATACTTTGCCGTCAGTACGTTCTGTCCAATCCTTCGGAAGCGGAGGTCTGCCTGGTGGTACCGAGACACCTTTATTGCCAAGAATGCGCGTGATTTTGCTGGTGGCGGCAGTCCCAAATCTGGCCGCGCCGCCAACACCGGTGGCAACGCCAATCACATCGACCAAAGTGCGCACTGCCGCATCACCTGCCCCGCGGCAGCGTGCGCGGATTGTATAACACGCCAGAACATCGGCAAAGCGTTCGCGGTATTCCTGGCCCAAAGCCGCAATCACCGCCTCGCGGAGCTCTGGATCAGTGGCAATCGCGTATACCGCCTCCACCGCCTGGCCCGGATCGGTAACCAGTTCGTAAAGACCTTCCACCGTCTCGACGGCAACGCCCAAGGTACCTTCGCCCACGCCTATTGTAACTTCAATGCCGGCCAGTCCAAGGCCATATGTGCCCCGATATTCCGAAGCCTCAACCAAATAGCTGGCCAGCTTTTCCCGATCAATCTCACCGTTCTCGCTGATCGTGCTCACCAGCAGCGATGCATCGACAACGCTCCCAGCATAGACTGACAGCGTCCACAATTCGGCGAGCAATTCCCGATCAACCGCACCATCGCTATCAGTAAGCTGGGTTCCATAGGTCTGCAGCACGGCAGCAACAATATCATCGCCGCATCCGTTTGCTTGCAGCGCACCTGCAGTGCAGGTGTCAGAGGCCAGAAGGTCGGAAATGGGAATGCCAGGATCGTTCGGATCGTCGAACGCGGTAACCACTGTGCCATCGGGCAACGTGATGCGCACGGACTCATTATTCTGCGTTTCGATCTGGGCGGCTGTTACCGCCGATGGCGTATCAAGGCCTGCACCTTCGGCGATCGCACCGACCAGCGTGGCGACCAGATTGCTGCGCGCCTGTTGCTCTTCCAGGCTCAGGCGGTTGGCATCGGGGTCGAGTGGATCGATTGTTACGCTGTCATCACCCGACAGGCTGTTGATCAGCGTATTTACCGCCACACCTGCCGCCGCGCCGAGTGCTGCCGAACCGCAATCGCCCGAGCCGCCTGCCGCTGCGCCGCCGCAGGCGACAACCCCCTGCAACAGGCCGCGCACCAGTTCGCTTTCCTCAGTCGCGGTGAGGGTGACGGTGCCATCCTCGTTCTCGGTCCGCGCCATTAGCCCGTCGGCGAGCCGCTTGACCTCGCTTACGGTCAGGCTCTGCAATACATTGACCGCTGCGCCCTGTACGAGGTTGGTCAGGCCGCCAGTGACGTTGGCGCCTGCAGAACCGGTGATGGCCGTGGCGATGATGCGGGTGGCGCTGCCTGCGCCATAGCGGCGGTTTATCGCATCAGCTTCTGCTGTGGCTGCGTTGGCTATATCGATATATTCCCGCGCGGGGGACCCTTCAGGGGCCGCCAATTTATCATCTTTATCAAGCGTTGCTCCAAGAGCAATCGCTTGCGCCTCTGCCGCCTCTGCTTCCGCGCGTTTCTCCGCCTCTTCGCGTGCTCTGTTGCTGAAGAACTCTGCGGTCTGTACGACCAGCTCGCGGGTGACCGCGAAGCCTTCCTCTATCTCGGCGCGTTTGGCGTCATCAAACTCTTGCACCAGCGCGCCGTCATTGGCGCTGTCCGTATTGCGGCTGATGGTGTTTGCAGTGGCAAGGCTGGCCGCATCGACGCTGCCATTTGCGCCGGGCGTGATCTCTATCGTACCCGCAGCGATGGCGGAGCGGGTGGTGCCGTCCTGGCTGCCGCGCGCGCCCAGTGCCACCGGCGCACCTGCGGACAGCTTGCCGAGGCGTGTATCAAGGCCGGAGAGCGTATTGTCCGTGCCGGTGACATCGGCCTCGTTGTTCTCATTGGCGGTAGGGGTCACCGTTTCCCCCGGCTTCGCGCCAATCCCGCTTAAGGATGCCGACAGGCCGATGCTGCTTGCCTTATAGCTTTCGCTGTTCTCGATATCGCTCGAGGTGAGTGTCTCAGTGCGCAGGATATTATCCGCCGCATCCGCTTCGCTCGATATCACCCCACCCACAAGCTTCGTATCCCCGCGCACGGTGATATCATAACCGCCGCTCCCGGCGTTAATGCCGGATTGTTCGGCGACGCTCGCATAATCGCCGGTCTGGCGGTCGCGGCCGAAATTTGCACTGACGCCAGCGCCTTGACCACCGTTCAGGCTAACGCTCGCACCGATATTGGTCTGTTTTGAGCTGAATGTGCCGGTGTCCTGCTGGCTGATGATATCCAGACCGCCAACATCCGCTTCTACGCGGTTCGCTTTGATTTGCGCGCCTTCCAGTGTCAGCTGGCCCGGCGTGGTGACGCGCGCTGTGCCGCCTGCGGACAATATCGATTCCACATTGGTCACGGAAGTTTGCGCGCTGTTGCCTTTGCCCAGGTTCACACTGGCCTCTGGCGTGATGCCATTAATCCCGATGTTTGCACCTATGCTAAAGCCCGAAGAACTGTTGCGGGAAGTAAAGCTGTCATTTTCCTGCGCGGATTGCAGCGTGATCGCGCCTTCCGCCGCCAGCGTCAGGTCATTGTCCGCGACAACATCGCTGCCGGTCACGCTGATGGTCGAGGCGTCGCCCGCGCCCGATGCGGATAATATCACATCATTGCCGGCGACATAGCTGCCCACGACTGTCTCATCCACGCTCTCGCTCTCGCTGCGACTTTTCGATATGCCGGCGGTGACGGTAAGAGAGATGTCTTTTGAACCCGCCAATACCTGCCCTGCTTCGTCGATGGTGTTTTTGACACCCAGCGCAGTGGCAGCGGCGGCAACGGCCTTGGTCCGGTCGCTCTGGCCATTCAACGTAGAGTCCGCCGTACGCGCAATCGATTTCACGCCTTCCAGAACGGGAACGTTCAGCGTGGCTGTCACACCTATGGATGAAGAGGATGTTTCGGTAGTGTTGGTATCGACATTGGTGGCATTGGCAATATTGATGCTCTCGCCTGCCAGTGTGGTTGTGCCGGGGGAAACCACCTGGCTGCCGATGACATCAATCGCGCCGTCCGCAGCGATTGTGACATTGCCTTCTGCAGAGCCAACCAATGAACCATTATAGGTGGTGGAGCTGCTCTGGCTGTCGGTCTTGTTCTTGGACACACCGACAAAGAGGCTCGTACCGCTCAGGCTCAGACCCGATTTCTTGACTTTGACAAGTTCATCTGACGTGTCGGTGGTTTCAATGCCGGTGATCGATATATCACCGCCCGCCGTGATGCCCAGATCACCCGTCGCCACGACATTCGATCCTGCGATAGAAGTGTCGCCAATGCTGCTGATCTGTACGGTGTCACCTTCCAGCGTCGACGCCACGGCGGTTTCGTCTGTAATGCTTGTGACAACGGTGGTTTTCTTGGAGGAGAGGATGCCGCTTTTCTTGGTAACTTCCTTGCTGTCGAGCGTGACGGTGTCGATGACGCCGGACACATTGACGCTGCCTGCCTGCACCGCGAGCGCGTCTCCGGCGGCGATATTGCCGCCCTGCACAGTAAGCGCGCCCGGAGTTGCCATGTTAAGATCGCCGCCGGACGTGATATTGGACAATCTGTTGGTTTCCGCTGTTTCAGTGCTTTCAAACATGGCTTTGCCGCTGCGTCCGACACTAATGGCATTGCTGCTATCCACAGAAGACGTGACCGAAATATTCTCGCCGCCGAATAGCGTCAGATCGCCAGCCGCCGACACATCGGACCCGGTGACGCTGAGGTCACGGCCTGCCAGTATGGATAGATTGCCTGCCGCATCCACGACATTGCCGCGGCTCGTGGTGGCGGTGTCGATGGTCACGCCAAAATTATCAGCGCCCGTGCGCCATACTGTAGCGAGTGAGCTGGTTTTATCGGCAGATTCCAGACGCAGGTCGCGGCCAGCGGACAAGGTCAGGTCGCCGCCCGTAATCGTGCCGCCGCGGCTGATAAGGTCATTGGTCGCCGCCAATGTGCCACGCGCACCCAGATCAAGGCGTCCGGTATTGAGAATATCTCCGCCCACTATATTAGAGCTGGCAGATGCGCGAATGACACCCTGATTGGTGAGGGAATCCGCACTGCGCAGGAAGATATCCTGCCCCGCCATAATCGCTCCGCCCGATGTCAGGTCGCGCTGGCTCACCTGTGTCAGATAGACACGCGGGGCCAGCACTTTGACTTTGCCATTGGGCGTATCGACTTCCACCTCAACCAGCAGCACCATGTCGGTTGTCAGTGTGGCCATCTGTTCGGCGCTGAGACCAATGCCCAGAGTAAGGCCGAACTGCTGCATATAGGCTATGCCCGCATCCATCAGCGCGCGATATTGCGCTTCGTTGTCGCCATAACGGGCAAACCTGCTGAATCCGGCCTGCGCAATAAGCTGGTTGGTTATGAGCTGCTGTTCATAAAGCGCATCGCCCAGACGTTGCTGCACACGGTTCGGATCATAGCCGAGCCGTCCCAGAAAATAATCACTGGAGAGAAAATTGCCGTAATTTGTAAAGGCTGGATCGGTTTCGATCAGGAAATTGGAACCGGCGGCGGCATAGTTGAACAGGCCGCCAAGATCGATCAACTGCTGCGCTGGTGCGCCCGGTGTTTGACCGGCTACGGGGGCAAGTGCAATGCCAAAGTCGGCTGCGGCGAGCAGCGCTATATCGCTGCCCGACACACCGATTGATTCCGCGTCAACTGTCAAAGGTGTAACGCCTTTAAGCGGGCGTTTTGTTAAAGTGCCATCCGCACTTTGTGTATCGGGGTTTGTGACATCCGCCAAACTGGTGCGGCCGGATATGTCTGCCGCCTGCACACTGGCGGCGCCTGCCGCAAAATCCGTCGCCACAACGCCTGCTGTATTAATTACCAGATTATCAATCGTTTGTGCGACGATCGCCAATGTGCCGCCCGAAGTTATTGTGGATGGGATAGTGAAGAGTTCCTGCGCGTCTTCGCGGAAATAGGGCGTGCTGCTGCGCGTTTTCCAATCTTTACAAAACAGCCCGAAAATGGGGCAGCTTCGTCTTTGCGTTAGCAGCGCACCGTCGCTGGTAACCGTACGATATCCTGTAAAAGCGCTATTGGTGACTGCACCTGAATCGACAAACAGAGTCGCATTGGCGCTGATTGTAGAAATATCATTGAGCAGCATATCGGAGCGAATGGTTATATTATTGCCGACAATTACGGCAGCTCCGCTGTCTTCGGTAATGGCTGTTTCAGTGGTGGTGTCCGTATAATCAAGCAATGTGCGATTGCGTTTGTTTATTCTTGTTTCGACGGACACGGGAACTGTGCTGATAACAGCTTCCTCCGTTATAAAGGCCGCCCGGTTGTTGGTCACGGAAGCCGCATCGATAGCGATATCGCCCTGCGCCTGAATAGTGGCCGAAGAATTCACAAGTACTGCTGCAGATGCACCGCCTGCTCCGCCAATGTTGATACCACCCAGTGAATATATAAAGGCGCCGTCGCTATTGGTAATCGTGCCATCACTGCGGACATCCACAAGTCCGCCGCGCGCGGCGATAATAGCAGGCGCGCCTGTATTATTGACGAATGTGAGGCCGGTGATGTTCACGCTATCACCGAAAATCTTTGCGTTATTCGTAACACTCTGGCCACTTATGCTTACCAGTCCGCCATTGATCAGGCCATCATTGATGACTGCATTGTCGGCAATTAAGGCCAGCACAGGTGCAGTGATCGTGCCGGTATCCGTATTTGTGATGTCCACAGCCGAAACATTGACGCCCGCCGCGCCTTCCAGAGCGCCTGCATTTGTGAAATTACCATCGGTTGTGACGCCAATCGTGCCGGCAGCATAGAGAGAATCTCCCGCGCTATTCACATAATCGCCGCTCAGTCCCAGCGTGATATCACCATTGGACAGCATTTCACCGAGGCTGCCGGTCACAAAATCGATATTCAGTGCATTGTTGGCCGCCAATATACCGGCATCTGCGCCGGTACCATTATCGAGCGTATCGGTAGTAATATTGAGCGTATCTGCCGCAGCGATGGAACCGCGATTGGTGAGCGTATCGCTCAGCGTAATGGTACCATTGCCTTCGGCCCAGATTGCCCCGCCTGCTGCATTATCCAGAGTGGCGGCGTTGATGGTATAATCGCCGTCGGTGGCGATGGTTCCGCTGCCATTGTTGATTGCCGTTCCTGTGATGCGAACATTGCCGCTACCGCCCAGCGTGCCTGCATTATTGCGCAATGTATTCGCCGATATGGCGAGACCCGCATCACCCGATATGATCTGGCCGTTGCTATTGTCGAGTGTCGTAAATGTGGCGGACAGCGCGCTGCCACTGCCGATTTCGCCGCCTGCGTTGACAAGGGTGCCGCCATTAAGTGTCAGCGTATCGCCGTAGAGCAGACCGCTATTCTCCAGTGTGCCCGCTTTTACAGTCACGTCCGTGCCATATACCGAACCTGCATTGGCAAGGCTCACCGCATCAATATCAAGCGCAGCGGCCGAAGCGATGGTACCGGTGCCATTGGTGAGGCTGAGAGGTTGTGCATTGCCGTGCAGTTTGAGGCCATCACCGCCGCGGGCGATGATTGCGCCCGTGCCGTTGGCAAGAGCAGCTGCGCCAATATCCAGAGTATCCAGACTATCGATTGTGCCTCCAGTATTGGCAACCGTAGCGGCAGCAATAGTAAGCGTTGCGTCGCTTTGGATAATACCGCCGCCGATATTGGAAAGCAGGCCGGCTGCCTGCAAATCAGCGCCCCGAACCGCCGAGATGGTACCGCCATCGTTGCGCAATGCGCCCGCATCAACCGCAAGCATGCCATTGCTGAAAACTGTTCCGCCTGTGTTGCTGAGATCGCCGTCAATGGTCAGCGTTAGGGTGCCCGTGCCGCCCATCGCGAGACTGCCCGAATTGTTCGTCAGTGTCCCTGCGCTGATATCGGCATTGCCCGCGCTGAATATCGTGCCGTCACTATTGTCCAGCGCGCCGGTAATGTCTGCGTTCAAACCGCCGAAGGACTGCAAAATACCGCCACTATTTACAAAATCCGCGCTGCGCAATACAGCCCTTGCGCCCTGCGCCGCACCGCCAGACAGATCGATAGTGTCTGCTGTCAGGCGCAATAGATCGCCGGCGAGTATCAGTCCGTTCGTGCCGGTGGAAATCGTGCCATTTGCCGCGCTCAGCGCGAGCTGCTCTGCATCCGCTACGCCGCCCGCCAGTGCCAGATCGCCATTCGTCGCAGAGACATTCAGTGTGCCGGTCGCTGTCAGACGGCCGTCTGCACCTGCATTGATCGTGCCCGCACGTATAGTGACATCACCGGTTGCTCCGATCAAGCCGGAACCCTGTACAGCGCCGCTTACAGTCATATCCAATGCCGCATTATCACCCGCTGCGATAATCTGTCCGCCTGCGCCGGAAAGAGAAGCAAGTGACGCAGTCAATGCCCCCTGCGTTTCGATATTGCCATTTGTATTGCTGAGCGTGCCCGCGGTCAGCTGTAATCCTTCGCCGCTTGCAATCAGACCGCTGTCATTGGTGACTGCGGCTGTAACATCCAGCATTGCCGCGGCGGCGGCACTGATATCGCCGCGTGTGTTATCCAAGCTGCTGGCGGTCAGCGTCAGGTTACCATTGGTGGCGATGCGCCCGCCGGTATTGTCCACCTCGCCGCTGGTGATTGAAAGCGCGCCATCGCCGCCGTGCAGGATCGCGCCGCCGCGGTTGATCAGCCTGCCCGCCGTCAATGAGAAATTCACGCTTCCGGCGTAAATCTCCCCGCCCGAGTAATTCAGTGTGCCGGTGCTGGAAAGGGCAAAATCGCTGCCACCTGTCTGGCGCAACTGGGCGCGGCGCAAAGAGATATCGGGTGCATTAAATGCGAAACGATCCGCCTGCAGCAGCGCATCGTCCAGGAGCAGACGCGAACCCGACAGGGATAACAGCGCCCCGCTTTCGATTGTCGCTAAACTGCCGTCAACTGTTCCTGCCGCATCCAGTGTGATATTCCCGGCAGCCGCTGCCAGCCCGCCTTCGCCGAGCGCGAGATCGCCGCCCCGGGCTTGAATTGATAGCGTGCCCAGTGCCGTCACGGAACTGCCGCCAAGATCGATAGTATCGGCGTCCAAAGTTACATTGCCATTGCCGCCAATTGCTGCGGCTGCGGCTGTTAACTGGTCTGCGCTGGTAATCGCAATCGCTTCATCGCCCGCTGCCAATACGCGTGCACCGCCAAGATCGATATTGCCTGCTTTCAAGGCAAGCGCCTTGCCCGATTCAAATGCGCCGCCGCTCACGGCAATACTGTCCGCAGCGACATTTAATGCGCCGGCAGTCAGCATATCGCCGCGGCCTGTCAGGGCGCCTAATATATTCACATCCAGACCTTTGACAGCTGTCAGCGCGCCATTATTGGCAAGATTTTCCGCACGCGTCGTCAGCACGCCGTTGGTGACGATATTGCCGCGATTGGTCAGGCCTGCCGCACTCGAGATGGTAAGAGTGCCGCTGCCCGCATGGGTAATATCACCGCTGTTGGTGACAGAGGCAGCATTCACCAACAGATCCGCGCCATTGCTGGTGATTGAACCCGTGCTGGAAAACGCGCCGCGCACCGCAATCTGCGACACACTCTGTCCGGTCAGGGTTATGCTGCCCTCATTATTGGTCAGGCTGCCGATATCAGCGACAAGAGTGCCTGCACCAATGGCGCCTTTGTCCAGTGTGACCGAACCGGCATCTAGTGCCAGTGCATTGGCCTGTACAGTGGCGCCATCAACCAGCAACGCGCCACCGACATCAATGTCGCCATTGCCGCCTGCGCCGAGCACCGCGCCGCTTGTAACTGACGTGTCGCCATCTGTATCAAGCGTCAAATTGCCGCTCGCCACGATACGCCCTGCATCACCCGATACAGATGCAGCGCCCGCATTTACTGTGACATCGCCATTACCGCCAATCACACCGCCTGCACTGTTCACCGCGCCGCTGGCGGTAAGATTAAGTGCATCGCTGCCCAGCGCAAGTATCTCGCCATCCGTGTTGCGAACACTGCCAGCCGTAATATCCAGTGCGCCGCGCGACTGGATCAGTCCTGCCGCATTGGCAAGCCCGCCCGTAGCAATAGCAAGTGCAGCGGCATCTATGGTTCCATTGCTATTATCCAGAGCATCTGATGCAAGCGTGACGCCGCGTCCCTGCAGCAAGCCTGCATTGCTGATGCTGCCTGCTGCCACATCCAGCGCCGCGCCGCTGCGCAGCGCGCCGTTTGCATCAAGCGTCACTGTGTCACCGCGCACAGTTAATTTGCCGGCTTCTATGCTGCCGCCCACCGTAATATCGCTGCCCTTGATTACAGCGCTGCCATTGGCCAATACGCGGTTGCCAAGAGCCAGCGTGCCATCAGATTCGAGGTTAAGGTTACCCGTCCCTGACAAGCTGCCATTGCGGGCGAGGCCCGCTGCGATTATGGCGTCCGTGTCCACGGCTGCGGCCTTGACAGTGACATCGCTGCCGCTTGCTATCAGCCCGCTGCCGCCCAGTGTGCGGGCCTGCACGGACAGTGCCTCATCGGCATAAAGCTGGCCGCTTACATCGACTGCGCCGCCACTGGTTATATCGGCCGCCGCCTCGCTGGTGACGGTGCCTGCAATCTGGATATTGCCATCCGCGCTGAGTGACAGCCCGGAATCAAACGCCGCCAAGCGGCCATCCACATTCACGCCCAGCCCATCCTCGGTACCGATCAGGCGAATGGAGCGCGCATACATGCCGCCCAGAGCCGCGACATCAAGCGCAAAGGCGGGCGCGTCGGCCACTGCTTCACTGCGCGCCCGCACGACAATCATATCATCGCCTGATGCGCTTGTGCCCGCACCTGCGGCGACATTGATGCTGTCGGCCCAGACACCGGCATTGAGCGTTATCGCCCGCGCAAACAGATCAAGCCGCGCGCCGCTGGCGTTCAGACCCTGACCGCCTACTTCCAGGCTGCCGTTGGTAACGGAAAAACCCGATAATGCGCCAGATTCCAGTATCGGCTTGGCGGCTGCGATGCTGACGCGCGGCGTATTGATAAATCCGCAGCCGTTACAGCTGATGCCATTGGGATTGGCGATCACCAATTCCGCCGCAGGCCCGGCAATTTCGATAAAGCCGTTCAGATATGAACGGTAAGATCCCGCCACCTCATTGATAATCAGTGAAGCAGACCCGTTTTTCAGGTTGCCATTGCCATCAATATAACCGCCCAGCTGTGTGAGCACGATGTCGCCGCTGTTATTGAGGATAAGCCCGCGCTCATCGACATTGAATGTCTGATATCTGTTATAACTTGTGCCATTCGTATTGGGTTTGGCAATTTTGACAATTGGCGTGCCGTTGGGCGCAATGTCCAGGCGCGGACTTGCCTCTTTCGGCTCCCCCGCCGGTGCTGGCGAGATCACCACGCCTGCGTCCTGTGACTGTGCATGGAGCGGCGATGCAACAGGCGAGGCGGTCAGTGACAGCATAAGCGCTGCGCCAATCACGCTGCCCAGTCGTCCCCGTGCGCGCCCGAACGGCTGCAATGCCGTGGCATTATGCAAATGGGTGCGGTGCGAAACGGGTGTACGCTGTGCCATGATTAAAAACTCCATCCTAAAGACATGCCGAAACGCGGGCCTTTATCTTGTCTAAACCTGTTGTCTGTGAGCGGCATGGCGACAAAGCCATCAAGCGAAAAACCGCGCCATGCTGCGCGCAGCCCCGCGCCGACCCCGGCGATAAGCGGACTGCGCTGCGTCGTGCCCATATCGAACAGCAAAAACGGCTGCAGGTTCTGTCCTATTTTTCCGCGCAATTCCTGCCGCGCGTACCAACCGCTACGGCCAATGTCCGCTCGGTCGCTGTCAAAGCCGCGCACAGTGAACGGCCCGCCCACTGATATCGCGTCCGAACCGTAAAGATTGCGCTCACTCAACTGCCCGCGAAATGCGAAATTATAGCTGTTCAGAAACGATGCGTTTTTGATCGGGACATTCGCGGAAAAATCGAAACTGGCAATCCGGTAGCGCGCGGACGGCAATAGCTCGGGCCGGTCATCGCCTTCTTCCTGTGCGCCCAATAGTCCGGTGCCAAACCGCATGGCGATTTCGCTGTCAAAACGCACATCACCGAAATAGCGGCGGTCCACGACGGCTGCGGTGATATCCGTCAGATCCTGCCGCTGGATGCCGATTTCGATATCATCGATAAAATTGCGGGCCCAGCGCCGCGTCAATGATACGCGCAATGCCGTGCGTGATGTCTGGTCACGGTGCACCACGCGTTCGGCAAAGCCGCCGGCGGAATAGAGTTTACCGCGGGTTTGAAAGTCGCGCACCTCGCCTAGCACCCGCTGCCGGTAACGATTGGCCGAACCCGATACGCCGAATGTCCACCAGCCCAGCGGGAAGGACAGGCTGGCATATGCCCCCTTGCTGTTTGCCGGTATGCCGGGCGAATTGATCCGGTTGTTATAGGACAGGCTGAATATTTCCGAAGCGCCCAAAAGCCCAAATGCAGCAACCTGCGCCGAACCCTGCCAGCGGCCTACCGTGGCGCCTGCGTAATTATTGACCGACAGCGAACCGGTCACATAACGTTTCTGGACATTGGTCACGTCCAATATGGTTTCGCCCGGCGCATCGCCAGGGACCAGATCGACTTTCACATCACGCTGCGTGATGCGCTTCATTTGCTCCAACCCCTGCTCCAAAGCGCGCAGATCGATAATGTCGCCTGCATCAACCGGAGAGGCCGCGTCCCATGTAAAGGATTTATCTTCTCCATTGGTGCGCACATCGCTGACCATGCCTGGCACCACCACGATACGCAGATCGCCATCCGCCATATTCTGTTCCGGAAGTCCGGCACGCGTCGTAATCAGTCCGTGATCGAGAAATTTTGCCTGAAGACTGCGCAGGATATAATCCAGCCCGGCAGAACCCGCGCACTTGCCGCGATATTGGCTCAGAAAGCCATCAACCCAGCGCAGACGCCGATGCGCCGCGCCCTCAACTGTAATGTCGCGGATCGCAAAACAATTCGCTTCTTCCGGAAATTCGCCCAGCACAGGCGCTTCGCCGCGCTCCATCTGCACCACAGGTGCCGCTTCGCGTGCAGCGCGCTCCGCCGCCTCACGCTCCGCCTTGATTCGCGCCTGCTCCGCCTGCGATTGCGAATTGTCCTGAGCCAACGCGACTCCGGGGAAAGCCAAGCATAGGCATATGGCAGAATATGGGGAGAAACGACCGCGCAGCATTAAATTATACCCTTAAAATAAGGCTAAATCATATCTGGAAATGTAAAACCAAACAAGTAAACTATTGTATAAAATAGTTAATTTTAACCGGCTGATTAAGGCTGTGGCGGCAATAGCGCTATTCTCGAGTACTTCTGAAAACGCGTATTATAGACTTCTTCGCAGTTTCTGCATGGTGGCGGTGTGTGGTGCCGGGCGGGGGTGGGTGCAGATAGACCCCCAAATCGCGTTACCTTTGTTACCTTTTGGCGCATATCCCGCTTCGTGACGCAGGGCTGAGCGAACTGTGACCGCACGCTGTGCGGTGCGCCGGGGATTGTCCCGCATGCGGGACCTTTCGCGCGGGAGGCGGGACCTTGCGGCAGGCTCAAGACAGGCCTGTCGGCAGCCCTAAAGTTTATTAAACTTCGCCCGATTTTTACATTGGTTTCAAGGCAATGGAGCGGACAAGATTTGTGCAATCAAGACGGGAAACCACGAAAGAAAAGTGGTGCCCGAGGACAGAATCGAACTGCCGACACAGCGATTTTCAGTCGCTTGCTCTACCAACTGAGCTACTCGGGCGCGCAGGGTGCATATCCAACGATATGTAAGTGCGAAGGGAGCCTATAAGCGGGAGTCACCTACCATGTCCAGCGTAAAATCAGCCTATATTACAGCTCTTCGTCATTATCGGGGATGACGGCAGGTTCGCCGGGCACGCTGTAGCCGCCGTCCAGCCATTTCAGCAGGTCCCGGTCCTTGCATCCCTTGCTGCAGAACGGGCTATGCTCTTCGTGTGCAGCTTTCCTACACATGGGGCATTTTCGGGTGGTTTTTACAGGCTTGGTCATAAGCTACCAGATAAGGATGCGGCTTCGCGGGTGCAAGCGGACTCCGGGGCAATTCGGATAGTGCGGCCCGTGGCCTGTGCAAGCTGTGCCTGCAAGTCCGCATGCCGGTCCCACAGCGTGCGCATGGCGGGCGTCAGGTGCAGTGTCATGGGTCCCGTGCCGCGATCGCGCTCTGCGCGGCGCAGCAGGGTGAGCAATGCAGTGAGGTCCGGCGTATCCTGAACCTGTTGCACCAGCGAAGGGCGTTCATATTTGCGCACCACCTGCATAAAGCCAAAGCCGTTGACGGCAGTGCGCTCATAGGGGCCGTGCATTGCTTTTTCGAACGCCAGCACGATATCGCCGCGATCGGACTTTGCCGGCAGCGCCGGAAAATCAATGCCGATCGCGCCGCCGATATCCAGACGGTGCACCGCCGCGGCAACGGCTTTGGCTGCCTCCAGTGCGAGTGGGCGCGGTGCGCTCTCTCCATCGACGTCAATCACTGTCATGGCGGGCGTGGGAGCGATTTCCAGGCTGCCACCCGCAAATGCGACATGACCGCTGTGCGCTTCATGCATAAGGTCCTCCCAGCCCGCTTCTGCAAGCAGGTCGGGGCCGTGGGCAGTCGCCTGCTTTACCTCTATTCCATCTTGTTCAATCTGTTGCAGCAGGCTGGGCGAGGGGATGAGCGTCACGCCAGTATTCGCGCCTTTGCCAAGCGCATATTTATGCCGGCTCTGCTGCGGTCCTTTTTCAGTGATGGCGGCGCGGGTGATGCGCACACTGAGCTCCTGTCCTTCAGTCAGCTGTTTCGGAAAGGCGGATATGATAGCGTCTTCGCCAGTAGAAAGCCGCGCAATTGCACGTTTGCCCGCACCGATTTTACGCACCAACCGTGCCATTACGACTGCGCCGGGCCGAATGCCGCCGTTTTTGCGCTCTATGCGCGCCTGCTGGACGCTGCCGCCGCTGATCAGGGCCGCGCGTTCTTCACCTATTCCATTTTCATATATCCAGTATGTCATTAATCTACCGTGCTCCTGCGAAAGCAGGAGCCTAGGGCAACGTTGCACGGCACCGCTCTGGACTCCTGCTTTCGCAGGAGCACAATATAATAAATGGAGTGGGCTGTATTCAAAATCTATAACCGCCCGAAAGCAGCAGGGTGCGCACTTCATAGAGCGGCAGGCCCATGACACCGCTATAGCTGCCCGCGATCCGCCGGATCAATGCTTCTGCCGCGCCCTGAATGGCATAGCCGCCGGCCTTGCCGCGCCATTCGTCGCTGGCGATATAAGCGTCAATCTCACGTGCTTCGAGCCGCTTGAACGTCACGATGGTTTCGGAAAGCCTGTGCCGGACCGATCCATCGGGACGGACCAGCGATACAGCGGAAAGAACGCGGTGACGGCGGCCCGATACGAGCGCGAGGCAATCGCGCGCTTCTTGTTCGGTTTCTGTTTTGGGCAGGATGCGGCGGCCCACCGCGACCACAGTGTCGCCAGCCAGGATAAAGCAGCCCGGATGCGTATTGGTTATCGTTGCGGCTTTCTCGGCTGACATGCGCCGGGCATAGTCCAGCGGAATTTCGCGGGGGTGCGGGCTTTCATCAATATCGGCGGGGGTTACGGCATCTGGCGTGACTCCGATGCGCGTGAGGAGATCAAGTCTGCGCGGACTGGCCGATGCAAGGATAAGCTTGGAAGCGGCCATGACTGAATGCTCTATTTAAAGCGGTAAGTGATACGGCCCTTGGTCAGGTCATAGGGGGTCAGCTCGCACAGCACTTCGTCGCCGACCAGCACGCGGATGCGGTTCTTGCGCATTTTGCCCGCAGTGTGACCCAGGATTTCGTGATCGTTTTCGAGTTTGACCCGGAACATCGCGTTGGGCAACAGTTCCATCACCGTTCCGCGCATTTCGAGTAGTTCTTCTTTAGCCATGCAGTTTCTATATTCCGTAATTGTTGTTTCGGCCCGCACTTAGCGGGTAATCACGCAAAAGGGAAGATTTTACTGTTTCACAGAGCATAAGCCACTGTCGGTACATATTCATCCGCTATTACGCTTTGATACAATATAGGTGCTTGTCAGCCATTTTACATCCCGCTTATAGATATAGCACTGATTTTACTCAAATATGAGAGCGAAAAAATCGAATATGGGTGCCGGAACAATTCCCAGAAGTCTGTCACGCTTTGCGCTGGCCGTTTCGCTATGTGCACCGCCGCACATGGTTCTTGCGCAGGAGGCAAAGCAGGAAAACCCGGAATCCGAATCTGAGTCAGAGGACCGGGATGCAATTGTTGTACGTGCCGAAAGGCTACCCGGAGCAGTCATAACGCCCTATGAACCAGTCCTTGAACTGAATCCGGAAGATATTGCCAGTTATGGCGCATCTTCGGTGCAGGAATTGCTGGCGGCGCTTGAACCGCAGACAGGCTCGGGACGCGGTCGGGGTAGCGGGCGGCCTGTCGTGCTCATCAACAGCCAGCCAGTCTCGGGCTTTCGCGAACTGCGCAATATTCCGCCCGAAGCCATCCGCCAGGTACAGGTCCTGCCAGAAGAAGTTGCATTGCAGTTCGGATATTCGCCGGACCAGCGCGTCATAAATTTTATAATCGCGGAGAATTTTTCCAGTCTTGTGCTGGAGCTCGGCCACGGCCTGTCGACTGCGGGTGGATATGGGGTGTCCGAATATGAGGCGACATATACAAAATTTGGCAAAGGGTCCCGGCTTAACCTGAACGTGGAATATGAACCCACAACGGCGCTGCGAGAAAGCGAGCGCGATATTGTTCAGAGTGATATCGCGGCGGGGGAGGCACTGGTGAGTGATATAAACCCGCAGGATGTCGGGGCCTATCGCACGCTGATCGCGGCCAGCGACCCGGTGAAGGCCAATGCCAATTACAGCATGAGCCTTGCGCCCGGCACGCGGCTTTCGCTTAATGCCGCCTATGAGCGCGACGAAAGCTGGTCGCTGTTTGGCCTTAATTCGGCAAGTCTTTTGGTGCCTTCCAGCAATCCTTTTGCCCGCAGCATCGATGACGAGACGATCCGCATCTTTACCACCGAACCGCGTCCGTTAACCCGGGTTACGCGCAGTGAATCGTTGCTGGGCGGCTTTGCGCTGAACGGCAATCTGTCCGGCTGGCGGTGGTCGCTGACGGGTGATGCCAGCAATGTGACGCAGGTGACAAACACCGATGTGCGCGCCGATTTTGCGGCCATAAGCGCAGGGTTGGCGGAAACCGACCCGGCGCGGGCGATCAATCCTTTTGCGGGAAGCGACCTGGGGCTTTTGCTCTCTCCTGAAAACCCTGACCGGGCACGAAGCGAAACATTTACGGGCAATCTGCTTGCCACGGTATCGGGGTCGCCGTTCAGGCTGCCCGCCGGTGAAGTGCGCACAACGCTGAGCGCAGGTTACTCGACATTTTCGCTCGACAGCGAAGACAGCCGGACGACAGGCACGACATCGCTGGGCCGTGACCAGGGCAGGATTGCCACCAATATAGAGGTACCGTTGTTCGAACGCGGCTATGGTATCGGGGATGTATTGGGCGGCGTGTCGCTGAACGGCAATCTGGGCTACCGCGAACTGTCCGATTTTGGCGGGCTGACCGAATATGGTTTCGGGGTGACATGGAAACCGATTGATGGATTGACCCTGTCGGCGACTTCGATCAATAGCGAAAGTGCGCCCGGCATTTCGCAGTTGGTAAGCCCGGTGATCGTCACCCCGAATGTGCCCGTATTCGATCTTGCCACCGGCGAGAATGCGATTGTCAGCATCACCACTGGCGGCAATTCATTGCTGGTGGCGGAGCGGCAGCGGGATTTGAAATTTGCGCTCAATTACCGCCCGCCCAAGATTGAGGGGCTGAATTTTACCGCCGAATATTACCGCAACCGCAGCTTCGATGACAGCGCCAGCTTTCCGGCGCTGACGCCCGAAATAGAGGCGGCTTTTCCGGATCGGATCATCCGCGATAGTGTGGGCCAGTTGGTGGCGCTGGATCGCCGTCCTGTAACGTTTGACCGCGTGAATAGCGAGCGGGTGCGTTACGGCATTTCCTTTTCCAAATCATTCGGTCAGCAAGGGCGGGGCCGTGGCCGCGGGGGTGCAGGCAGCGGCGGGCGCGGGGCCGAGGGCAACCGCCCGCGCGCGCATCTTCAGCCATCCGCTACGCCGCCTACGCAGCGTAAGCCGCCACCAACTGCGCCGGAGCAAGACAAGGCGCGCGTGCCATCTGGCAATGCGGCATCCACGTCCCAAACCCCTGCAAGGCAAGCAAGCGGCGCACCATCGCCGCCGCGTGCGCGTAGTGGCCGCCGTGGTGGGGGAGGCGGCTTTGGCAGGCGGCGGGGTGGACGCTGGGGTATCTTTGCTTTTCACGATGTTGCGATTGACGAGACGATCCTGATCCGCCCCGGCGTGCCAGAACTGGATTTGCTCGGCGGGTCGGCAACGGGCAGCAATGGGGGCGCATCACGGCACAGTGTTAATTTCGGCGGCGGCTGGTTCAACAATGGCCTGGGTGTTCGCGTCAATGGCAATTACCGCAGCGGCACGCGTGTTGACGGGGCGGATACACTGGGCGCATCCGATCTGATATTTGATGATATCGCCACGGTGAATGTGCGGTTCTTTTTCAATATAGGCAGCCGCGAGAAACTGGTGCGGGATGTGCCTTTCCTGAAAGGCAGCCGCGTGTCGCTGCGCATCGACAATATATTTGGCGGCATCCAGAATGTGCGCGATGAAAATGGTGACACGCCGCTCAGCTACCAGCCGGGCTTTGTCGATCCGCGCGGGCGGTTCGTGGAGCTGAATTTCCGCAAAACGTTTTAGGGCATGAAAAAGGCCCCGGCACATGGGTGTGCCGGGGCCTTTTCTAGTTCAGTGATGTATCGGGCTGTTTAGCCTGTACCGGCACCTGCGAGCGCCGCGATGAGCAGCAAGGCCACAATATTCGTGATCTTGATCATCGGGTTTACCGCAGGACCGGCCGTATCCTTGTAAGGATCACCAACGGTGTCGCCAGTGACAGCGGCTTTATGCGCCTCTGACCCTTTGCCGCCATGGTTGCCGTCTTCGATATATTTTTTCGCATTGTCCCATGCGCCGCCGCCTGCTGTCATCGACAGGGCCACGAATATACCGGATACGATCACGCCAAGCAGCAATGCGCCCAGGGCGGCAAAGCCGTTCGCCTGACCGGCCACTGCTGTAATCGCGAAATAGACCACAATGGGAGCCAGCACCGGGAGCAATGAAGGAATAATCATTTCCTTGATGGCCGCTTTGGTGACAAGGTCCACCGTGCGGGCATAGTCAGGACGCGATGTGCCGTCCATAATGCCTTTGTCCGCCGCGAACTGCGCACGCACATCTTTTACAACGTCGCCCGCTGCACGGCCCACAGCTGTCATGCCCATGGCTCCGAAGAGATAGGGCAGCAGCGCACCGAGCAGCAACCCGACAATCACATATGGATTTTCAAGGCTGAAATCGACCGTGATATCCGGGAAGAACACGTCCAAATCTGCTGTATAGGCAGAGAACAGGACAAGTGCGGCGAGACCGGCGGAACCAATGGCATAGCCTTTGGTCACGGCCTTTGTGGTGTTGCCCACGGCGTCAAGCGCGTCCGTTTTATCGCGTACGCTCTGGTCCAGACCAGACATTTCGGCGATACCGCCCGCATTGTCCGTAACCGGACCATAGGCATCAAGCGCCACAACCATACCGGCCAGTGCCAGCATTGATGTTGCCGCAAATGCTATGCCCAGAAGGCCAGCAAGCTGATAGGACACGATAATACCGACCACTATAACCAATGTCGGCAGTGCCGTGGATTCCAGTGAGATCGCCAGACCCTGAATAACGTTCGTGCCGTGGCCTGTTTCCGAAGCCTTGGCGATCGAACGTACCGGACGATATTCCGTCCCGGTATAATATTCGGTGATCCAGATAATCAGCCCGGTCACGACCAGACCGACCATCATCGCCCAGAAAAGGCTCATGCCCGTAAAGGTTTGTGCGCCCACGGTAAATGACGTGTCCATGCCGCCCAGCGTCATGTTGGTGACATACCAGATTGCCGGAATGGACAGAACAGCGGTCGTGATAAAGCCTTTATAAAGCGCGCCCATGATATTGTTCGAGCTGCCCAGACGGACCATATAGGTGCCTATAATCGAGGTCAGAATACATACGCCACCCACAATCAGGGGCAGGCTCATGAGGTTTGTCAGTGCTTCGGGTGCAAGACCGGTAAGAAGCAGTGCAATCAGCACCATGGTGGCGCCCACAGTCACAACATATGTTTCAAAAAGGTCAGCCGCCATGCCTGCGCAGTCGCCCACATTGTCGCCGACATTATCCGCAATGGTGGCGGGGTTGCGCGGATCATCTTCGGGAATGCCTGCCTCGACCTTGCCGACTAGGTCGGCACCGACGTCAGCGGCCTTGGTAAAGATACCGCCGCCCAGACGTGCGAAGATCGAAATCAGCGAAGCGCCGAATGCCAGTGCCACCAGCGCGTCGATGACATGCCGGTCATTGGGGGCATAGCCGCCAAATGTGGTGAGGTACCAGAACATGCCGGCAATCGCGAGCAGTGCAAGACCCGCCACGAGCATGCCCGTGACTGCGCCTGCACGGAATGCGACGGTAAGACCCTGTTGCAGCCCGCTATCCGCCGCTGCTGCAGTGCGCACGTTGGAGCGCACCGAAATATTCATGCCGATATATCCGGCCACGCCCGAAAGCACGGCGCCGATAATGAAACCGACTGCGGAAGTCACACCCAGTGTGAGCCCGACAATGATTGCGACAACCACGCCTACAATAGCGATGGTGCGATACTGACGGCCCAGATAGGCCTGCGCGCCTTCCTGAATAGCGCCCGCGATTTCGCGCATCTTGTCATTGCCGTCTGAGGCATTGAGAACCTGGCGGCTGGTAATCAGGCCATATAAAATGGCGACCAGCCCGCAGAGTATTGAAATGGTGACAGCATTAAGTTCCATGTGCTGAAATTCCCCCTGAAATGGTTTGTAATTGCTCCGTCGAATGCGGAATTGGGGGAGAGGTATAGTGTGGCTTTGCCAAAAAGCGCAACCTCTAAATAAAAAGCGGCTTTATACGGCCTTAATGTTCGTATCCCAGTGAGGCAGGCAGTGGTAGATTTTCGCTTTTATATTCAAGTTTTAGGCCACTTCCTGCAGCAAATTTTCCAATCGATGTGGCCTTGCAGGGAAGAGCAGTATCCTGTGCCACGGCGAACAGCAATTGATAGTCATCGCCGCCGGTGACAGCGTCCAACCGGTGCTGCCGGTCATCACCGAAAGCCGTGATGTAATCGGATGACAATGGCACGGCCCCCAAATCCAGCCGCAATGCAAGGCCCGAAGCATCCGCCATGCGCTGCGCATCGATCAGCAATCCGTCGGATACATCCATCATCGCATGGACGTGCGATGCAAGCTGCTGCCCTTTTTCAACCAAAGCCATGGGTCGGCGATAGGCCCCGATAAGCGCGCCGGGAGCATCCTTCCCGTCCAGCAAAAGCTGCAACCCGGCCCAGCCATCGCCAATCGGGCCGGTGACATAGATGAGATCGCCATCGCGCGCGCCGGAGCGGGCAGGGGGACAGGCAAGCGCGCTGGCACCAATGGCGGTAAGACCAAGCGCGCGGGCATTGCCCTGTGGTTGTTTCACCGTATCGCCGCCCAATAATGGTACATCATAATGCGATAACGCGGCGTTCAGCCCCTGCACAAAGCCCGCATCCCAGCTGGGATTACCTGTAAGGCCGTAACCCATCAGGACACCGACAGGTTTCGCGCCTTTTGCGGCCAGGTCCGACAGATTCACGGAAACCAGCTTCCACGCGACATCCTGTGCCGGGTCATCGGGCAGGAAATGCACCCCTTCCAGCAGCATATCATGGGTGAGGACAAGCTTTGTGCCGTTCATGTCCAGCACTGCCGCATCATCGGCCAGCTCGCGCGCCGCCGGATCAGTGGCGATTTTGCGCAGGGCATTGATAAAGGCGTTCTCGGTTTTCATAACTGCAGCCTACCTCTTTCGTCATTCCTGTGAAAGCGGGAATCTATCTCAGGGCAGTTGCGTTTATGAGGAACAATTGTGAGATAGATTCCCAGTCAAGCTGGGAATGACAATATCGTGGGCTTAGGTAGCTCAGCTCCGCACCTCTTTTGCAATCGCATCAAGCAGGCCGTTCACAAAACCTGCATCCTTTTTGTCGAAAAAGGCGTGCGCCACATCGACATATTCACTGATAACAGTGGCCACTGGCACATCGGCACGCGCCATCAGCTCATATGTACCACAGCGCAGTATCTGGTGCATTGTCTTGTCGAGCCGCTTCAGCGACCAGCCGCTGGCCAGCTTGCTTTCGATCATTACGTCAATTTCATCGCGGCGTGCATCGACACCGCTCACGATATCGTCGAAAAAATCGACTTCGGCATCGGCATATTGCGCGTCTTCAATCTCTGCGCCGAGCCGGTATTCATGAAATTCGTGTAGCAATGGCGCGAGCTTCATGCCTTCCATATCCTGCTGGTACACGGCCTGAACCGCGGCAAGTCGCGCGGCGCTTCGGGATTTTGATTTTGCGTTCTGTGTCATAATATTACCGCTATCATTTATAGTATTCCTGCTTTCGCAGGAACACGATTAGATTTCATTTTTCAATCGCCGCCGCACGCTTGTCGCATGCGCGGGCAGGCCCTCCGCTTCGGCCAGAGCCACAGCCGCCGGACCAATTGCGTGCAGGCTATCATGGTCCAGTTCGATAAAACTAGTGCGCTTCATGAAATCGAGTACCGAAAGCCCGGAAGAAAAGCGTGCGCGCCGCCCGGTGGGCAATACATGATTGGGTCCAGCAACATAATCGCCGATGGCTTCGGGAGTCTGGCGTCCCAGAAAGACGGAGCCTGCATGGCGAACCATGGCAAACAGCGCTTCCGGATCATCTACTGCGAGTTCCAGATGCTCGGGCGCGAGCCGGTTGCACAGCGGCATGGCATCATCAAGCGCGTCCACCACGATAATCGCGCCATTATCGTTCCAGCTTTGCCGCGCCACTTCGGCGGTTGCCAGTTCCGTGAGCTGCAGCGACACTGCATCGGCGACCAAATCAGCAAAACCGGCATCATCGGTAAACAGGATGGATTGACTGCTGGGATCATGCTCGCTCTGGCTGAGAAGGTCGGCAGCGATGCATTCGGGGTCGTTCTGGCCATCGGCCACCACCACAATTTCCGATGGCCCGGCAACCATATCGATGCCAACCACGCCGTAAAGCTGCCGTTTGGCTTCAGCTACCCAGGCATTGCCCGGGCCAGTGATTACATCCACGGGCGCTATTTTGTTGGTGCCATGGGCAAGTGCGGCGATGGCATGTGCGCCGCCCACGCGCCAGATTTCATCAACGCCTGCCAGATGTGCAGCCGCCAGCACGAGCGGATTAACTTCGCCATTCGGGGTCGGGGTGGTGACAACCAGTCGCTCCACGCCCGCCACTTTGGCAGGAATGGCGTTCATCAGCAGCGATGAAGGGTAAGTCGCCCGTCCGCCCGGTACATAAAGCCCGGCTGCATCGACCGCGCTCCAGCGCGCGCCCATACGCACATTTTGTGCATCGCGGTAATCGCGGTCTTCGGGCAATTGTGCTTCATGATAGGCGCGTATCCGCTCCGCCGCCATATCCAGTGCACCGCGCAGCTCGCTGTTGAGCGCTTCATAGGCAGCTTTGCATTCCGCCGCTTCTATATTCCAGCCACTGGCGGCCAGTGAGTGGCCATCAAAACGGTTCGTATATTCGGCAAGCGCTTCATCTCCGCGCGCCCTGACCTCTGCGATAATACGCGTCACATCGTCCGCCACGTCGCCGCTACCATCGCGTTTTGCGCGTAGCAACCGGTCAAAATCGCGGTCAAAATCAGCGTCAGAGGCGTTGAGGCGGAGTGTCATCTGACAGCCTCACGAAACCTGTCGATCAGTGGACCCAGAACGCCATGATTGGTCTTGAGTGCCGCCCGGTTGACGATTAGGCGTGCGGAAATATCCATGATCTTGCTGGTTTCGACCAAACCGTTTTCCTTAAGCGTGCGGCCCGATTCCACCAGGTCGACGATACGGCGCGACAGGCCCAGCGAAGGGGCAAGCTCCATGGCACCGTTGAGTTTGACGCATTCGGCCTGCACGCCCATCGCCTCAAAATGACGGCGGGTCAGATTGGGATATTTGGTGGCGACGCGCACATGGCTGGCACCCGCCAGATCATCTGTTCCCGCTATTTCGGCCGGTTCGGCGACCGATAGGCGGCAATGCCCGAAATCCAGATCAACAGGCGCATAAAGATCGGAATATTGAAACTCGTCAATCACGTCTGAACCCACAATGCCGATCTGCGCCGCGCCATGCGCCACAAATGTCGCCACATCAAATGCGCGCACCCGGATAATGTCTATATCTGATCGGTGGGTGCCGAATTTCAGCGCCCGGTTCGACTTGTCGAAAAACCCTTTTTCGGGCACGATGCCGACCTGCTCCAGTATTGGGAGCGCATCATCGAGTATTCTTCCCTTGGGAATCGCAAAGATGGTTGGTTTTGCCATATCGCAGGCGGATGTAGGGGGCTTGGGCAGAAAGGGCAATAAACAATGGATATGGAATATGGCCATGCGTGATGAAATCCGGAAAGGTATCTTGCAACAGGCGGCGCATTGCCGGGCCAATGATGCACCTGTGACAGGCGCGATATGTGAAACCGTGATTGTGCTGGCCAAGGGCTATACACGCTGCGGACGCATTATCGCGGACTGGCCTGGCAATCCGATCGAGGACGCGCTGGCACTGCGCATTGCGGGCGGGCTGCACCATCTGCGTCTGACCGGGCACGACACCAGGCTGAATGTCATATATGACCGCGACGTCACCGATCAGGATGAAATCAATGCCATTGTCGCTGCGGTTGTCCATGCCCATGACGACGAACTGGCATCATGGTTTGACGGCCCGCCGCAGACCAATGAGGCAGGACGTTCGGCCAATATTATGGCGGCACTGTTGTGGCTGTCGGATAAAGTGGGCGCACGCTTTGAGTTGCTGGAAATCGGGGCAAGCGCAGGCATTAACACCATGATGCCGCGGTATCATTATGATCTGGGCGATGTGGAAGCGGGGCCGGCGGGTTCACCCATGCGAATACGTCCCGAATGGAAAGGCGCACCGCCGCCGCATGCACATGTAGACATCACCTCCATTCGAGGATGCGATGTCAATCCGGTAGACCTGACCGATCCGAAGCAGGCCATGCGGCTGCGCAGCTATGTCTGGCCAGAAAATCCGGAGCGCATGGCAAGGTTGGATAATGCCATTGCCTTTGCGCGGGAACATGCGCCCGATCTGGTGCAGGCGGATGCAGCGGACTGGATGGAAACGCAGCTTGCCATGCCGCAGGATGCGGGCACCGTGCGCGCATTATTTCACACCATTGTCTGGCAATATATCCCGGAAAGCGGACGCAAGCGCATCCATGCCGCAATGAATGCCGCCGCGGCAAAGGCGGATGCGGAGCGGCCCTTGGCATGGATATCGCTGGAAACCAACCGCGCCACCATGCGGCACGAGCTGAAAGTGCGTTATTGGCCGGGACAGAAACAGGCGGTGCATCTGGCTAACGCCCATGCGCATGGCAAATGGGTGGAATGGCTGGGTTAGGCAAGCAGCTTCGCTTTCAGTACCCCGGCGCAGGCCGGGGTCCAGTCAGTTCGTGCGATAATGGACCCCGGCCTGCGCCGGGGTACTGGAAACCATTACCAATCTCGAAGCAGCTAACAGCCAAATCACAGCCACTTCTCCATCGCATCATTCACCGCGTCATGATTTTCCCACGTTACAAAATGCCCGCCGGGTATTTTGACAAGTGTCAGGTCATCGATCAGATCATTTAGTCCGTCCAGCAATGATGGCCTCAGCGCATGGTCATCCATCGCCCAGATCAGCAGCACCGGCATTTCCAGGACGGGGAAGGGCCTGTCCAGATAGGCAGGCCGTTCTGGCATGGGCTCTCCGCTTCCCGGCCCATTTTCGGACGTTAGGGGCGGCACTATAATCTGGCTGGCCCGGTACCAGTTGATCATCGCCTCGAACGCGCCGGGTGTCGCCCACTGTTTCAGGTAAATGGCGCGCTCTTCGGGTTCAATGCCCGCTGCGCCGAAATTTGCGAAATTCTCGTCAAAATAGGCATCCCAGCCCTTGCGATACACATAATCCAGAAAGCCGTCTCCGCGAAAGGCGGTGATATATTGCGCGGCGGCGCGCTGCTTCAGGTCGTCAAACAGCGATTTTTGATAGGTGAAAGGATGCGGGCCATTGGCGATTATCAGGCGCTTGACGCGGTCCGCATGACCCAGCGCCGTGGCCCAGGCAACACCCGCCCCCCAGTCATGCCCGACAAGCGTAAACTGACCGATATCCAGCGCGTCAGCAAGCGCAATCACATCGGCGACCAGATGCTGGATTTTATACGCATCCACGCCTTTCGGCTTGGAGGAGCCCGCATATCCACGCTGATCCGGCGCGATACAGCGATAGCGGCCTGGAAATCGCGCAATCTGATGCCGCCATGTGCGGTGCGATTCGGGGAAGCCGTGCAGGAAGATGATCGGCTCGCCGTTCTCCGGCCCCTCAATGACGACATCAAGTTCGACGCCGGTGGAAAGGGCGATGCGGGTCTGCGGGAACGGCGGGTGGGTCATGGATAGCTTATCGTCTTGGGGCGACCTTCGGGCAAGGGAATATGTTCGTCTTCATCGCCCGGGACCGTATCGAATTTTCCGGCCCTCCAGTCTTCGCGCGCCTGCATGATGCGTTCCTTGCTGGAGGATACGAAATTCCACCATACATGACGCGGCGAGGTAAAAGCTTCCCCGCCGAGCAGCATGGCGCGTGCGCCTGATGTGCTGGAGAGCGTCATGGCTGCACCCGGTTGCAGCACATACAGCGTGAATTGTTCCAGCGGTGTACCATCCAGTTCCGCTTCTCCCGATACCAGCATCACAGCGCGTTCATCGGCATGGGCATCAATCGGGATCATGCCGCCGCGGACCAGCATGATATCGGCATAGATGGTTTCGCTGTGACAGGTGGTGGGCGCGATTTTTCCCCATAGGCTGCCCATGATAATACGTGCCTGTGCGCCATTGTCCTCCACAATAGGCAGCACATCAGCACCGACATTCTCAAATGCCGGGTCAATTTCTTCACGGCCATCGGGCAGTGCCAGCCATGTTTGCATGCCGAACAGTTTCGGTCCCCTGTCCCGCTCTTCCTGAGGGGAGCGTTCAGAATGAACAATGCCGCGTCCTGCGGTCATCAGGTTGACTTCGCCAGGACGGATGGTCTGGAACGTGCCCAGGCTGTCGCGGTGATCAATAGCGCCTTCAAACAGGTATGTGACAGTGGCCAGGTTGATATGCGGATGCGGGCGCACGCCCAGGTCGCGGCCGGCATCCAGCTGCGCCGGGCCAAATTCGTCCACGAAAATGAACGGCCCCACCATCGTGCGTTCGCGCGCAGGCAGCGCGCGGCGTACCTGAAATCCGCCCAGATCGTGGGTGACCGGCGTTATGGTGTCGGTGAAATTGGTCATCCCTGAACCGGCGCCCGTGTTTTGATCGCCATGGCATGGATGCGTTCATCCATCAGGTCGCCGAGAGCAGCATTGACCATGCGTTGCTGCTGTACACGGCTTTTGCCCGCAAAGGCCGCGCTTTCCACCTCGACGCTGAAATGTGATTCCCCGCTGCCGTCATCGCCGGCGTGGCCGCGGTGCTGTGCGCTGTCATTGTTCACTATGAGCCGCATCGGCGAAAGCGCTTCGGTCAGCCTTTTGATAATTTCCTGTTCCACTTCACCCATGTCCGCTTCCTTTGATTCTGTTCTGTTCGCACTTATATAGTATGTTCGCATCAAAACTGTAACCATTGCCGGACGCGCGCTGAATTTTGACCAAGCAACGCCAGACAAAAAAGAAAAGTCCGCGTTTTCACGGGCGATACGAGGATACGGGCCGCCTGTGCGATGTGCCCGGATGCGCCGAGGATGGCGAGTTTCGCGCGCCACCTGTCTATGGCGGGGCATCCTATGATGGTCCGGGTGAGTGGCGCTGGTTCTGCCTTGACCATATTCGCGATTTCAATGCGGGATATGATTTTTTTGCCGGGATGAGCGCGGATGAGATTTACGATGCGCAAAAACCGATGTCCGGATGGGAATCGGAAAGCCGCGCCTTTGCTAACCGGGGCGATCCCGCACCGCGCTGGGCCAGTTTTACCGATCCGCTCGATGCCATTGGCGCGCGGTTCCGGGAAAATCTGACGGCACGGTCACAGGCGGGTTTTGCCCCATCACCGCTGGACAAGACCGACCGGCAGGCGCTGTCGACGCTAGGGCTTGGCGAGGATGCCGACCGCCGCGCGATCCGCCGTGCCTATAGCGAGCTTGTGCGCCGCTACCATCCCGACCGCAATGGCGGCGACCGGACCCACGAAAAGGCATTGCAAGACGTGATTGCGGCCTATACCCATCTTAAAAACGCGGCGGCTTTTTCGTGAAAGTGCGGCGCACTTAGCAATTACCGTTAGTCCTGAGCTTGCCCAAAGGACGTGGATAAGTCTGTCACAATGCTTTAACTGATGGACGTATTTCGACAGGCTCAATACTAACGGATTATAGTTTTTAATTTTTAAGGACCGACATGACCGATATTCCTAACACGACACCCGGCACACAGGGCGATACGATAATGGCGGCGCCCGACAAGGTCGTCGATGCGCGCGAGGAATTCGGCATTGACATGGATTGGGAAATCCCGGCCTTTTCCGAAGCCGATGAGCGCGTGCCAGACCTTGATCCTTCGTACGTGTTTGACCCTGAAACCACCATGTCGATTCTCGCAGGGTTCGCGCATAATCGCCGGGTGATGGTGCAGGGCTATCATGGCACCGGTAAATCGACGCACATCGAACAGGTGGCGGCGCGGCTCAACTGGCCGTGTATCCGCATCAACCTTGACGCGCATATCAGCCGCATCGACCTGGTCGGGCGTGATGCGATCGTCCTGAAGGACGGCAAGCAGGTGACTGAGTTCCGTGAAGGGCTATTGCCATGGGCATTGCAGACACCGACGGCTTTGGTGTTTGACGAATATGACGCGGGCCGTCCCGATGTGATGTTCGTGATCCAGCGCGTGCTGGAAACCGAGGGCAAGCTGACATTGCTCGACCAGAACCGCGTGATCCGTCCCAATCCCTATTTCCGTCTGTTCGCCACCGCAAACACCGTCGGCCTGGGCGATACCAGCGGACTGTATCACGGCACGCAGCAGATCAACCAGGGGCAGATGGACCGCTGGAATATTGTCTGCACGCTCAATTACCTCCCCGCTGAAACCGAGGCAAAAGTCATATTGGCCAAAGTAGGTGAGACTGATCCGGATGTTGTCGCCAATATGATCAAGGTGGCAGATCTGTCGCGGCAGGGCTTTATAAACGGCGATATCTCGACCGTGATGAGCCCACGCACGGTGATCAGCTGGGCCCAGAACGCGGCGATATTCCACAATATCGGCTTCGCCTTCCGCCTCAGCTTCCTCAACAAATGCGACGAGGCTGAACGGATGCTGGTCGCCGAATATTACCAACGCGTGTTTGGTGAGGATCTGCCGGAAAGTGTTGTGGGGGGTTGACCATATTTGATGACCTCCCATTCCCCTCCCCCTTGATGGGGGAGGTATGGAGACTTGGTCGCTTTAGCGGCCTAGTCGTAGTGGGTGGGGGTGATGTCTCCGCAACCCTGAACCTATGAAAAAAATCCCGCCGCCCTCTGCTACCCGGCTGTCTCGCAAGCTTCGTACAAATATGACCGATGCTGAGCGAGCTATGTGGCATTTGCTAAAAGAGGCATTTCCAGATGCACGATTTCGTAGGCAGGTTCCCATTCGCCATTATATTGCTGATTTTGCGAGTCATCGTATCAAGCTCATAATTGAAGTCGATGGCGGTCAACACAATGAAGCCATAGATGCAGAGCGTACAGCGATTTTGGAAACCGAAGGCTATAAACTTATCCGCTTTTGGAACGATGATATATTGAACAACCATGATGGTGTGGGACTGTTGATAGCGCAGGCGATTGCTGGAACATCACCCCCACCCAACCCTCCCCCATCAAGGGGGAGGGCTTTTGAGCCTTTCGTTGCTGAGAAATCTCGATGACTGACCGCACGCCTCTTGATGATCTGAAATCCGTGCTGGGCGGCGCGGCGCGGGCGATTGCGCGGGAGGAAGAGGTGGAGCTTGCCTATACCGCAGAAGCGCCGTCGGGGCAGGGCAAGAATATCAAGGTGCCGATGCCGGGCCGAAACCTGCCGAAAGACCAGGTGGCCGAGGCGCGCGGCTATGCCGATCTTTATGCGCTCAAGATGCGGTACCATAATGAGGCCGCACACAATAAAACCGCGCCGCGTGAAGCGGTAGCGCGGGCAGCGTTCGATGCGGTGGAGCAGGCGCGTATAGAAGCGCTGGGCAGCCGCCAGATGGCGGGCGTAGGTGATAACCTGGATGCTGCGCTCGACATGCGGCTGAAAGCCGATCCGATTTCCCGCGCCACGCAGCGTGACGAAGTGCCGATTTCGACCGCGCTTGCGCTGATGGTGCGCGAACGGTTGACGGGCAAGCCCGTGCCCGAACGCGCGGCGGCGGGCGTGGAAATGCTGCGCGGCTGGATTGAAGAAAAGGCGGGGGCGGATCTGGATGCCTTGCCGCTCACACTTGATGACCAGTCGAGCTTTGCCGAGCTGACGCAGCAGCTTCTCGAACATCTTGAACTCGTGCAGGGTAATGTCGAGGAAGAGGAAGGTGAGGACGACGAGAGCGACGACGGCGAAGACGAAGAAAATGACGATGGCGAGGAAGGCGAAGAGGAAGCCACGGGCGACCAGGGTGAAGTAGACGCGCGCGGCGAGGAACAGGAAGGCGAGGGCGAAGACGGCGAGGGTCAGGAAAGCGAGTCCGAAATGGACGATGCCAGCGATGGTGACCCTGGCGATATGGGTGAGGACGGCATGATGCCCGTGCGGCCGAACCGGCCCTGGACCGATATTCCCAATGACTTTGACTATAAAGCTTGGACCGAAGAATATGACGAAACCATCGAAGCGACCGAGCTGTGCGATGAAGATGAACTGCTCCGCCTGCGCGCCTATCTCGACCAGCAGCTGACCAGCCTGCAGGGCGCGGTGACGAAACTCGCCAACCGGCTGCAGCGGCGGCTCATGGCGCAGCAGAACCGCAGCTGGGACTTTGACCAGGACGAGGGCCTGCTTGACGCCGCGCGGCTGTCGCGTGTGGTGGTCAATCCGATGCAGTCGCTCAGCTATAAGGTTGAGCGCGATACCGATTTCCGCGACACGGTCGTGACGCTGCTGATCGACAATTCAGGCTCGATGCGCGGGCGGCCGATATCGATCGCCGCAATTTCCGCCGATATCATGGCGCGCACGCTCGAACGCTGCGGGGTCAAGACTGAGATACTCGGCTTTACCACCAAGGCGTGGAAAGGCGGGCAGTGCCGTGAAAGCTGGCTTGCCGAAGGGCGTCCCGCGCTACCGGGGCGGCTCAATGACCTGCGGCACATCATATACAAAAAAGCCGATGAACCATGGCGGCGGGCGCGCAAAAATCTGGGCCTGATGATGCGCGAGGGTTTGCTCAAGGAAAATATTGATGGCGAGGCGTTGCTATGGGCGCATAACCGCCTGCTGGCGCGGCCAGAAGAACGCCGCGTTCTAATGGTGATTTCCGATGGCGCGCCGGTCGATGACAGCACTTTGTCAGTCAATAATGGCGCGTATCTGGAACAGCATCTGCGCAAGGTGATCGAGTGGATCGAAAATAAATCGCCCGTACAGCTGAACGCGATTGGTATCGGCCATGATGTCACCCGCTATTACCGAAAGGCGGTGACGATCATGGATGCCGAACAGCTTGGCGGCACGATGGTGGAACAGCTCGCCGGGCTGTTTGACGAGGACTAGGATGAACGTAACCGAATCTGTCAAAACCCGTCGTTCCATACGCGCATTTACGGATCAGCCGGTGGATATGGCAACGCTCAAAACCATCCTTGAAACCGCGCAGTTTTCGCCATCGGGCGGGAATGTGCAGCCGTGGAGCGCCAGCGTGCTAACCGGTGAACCGCTCAGACAGCTGATTGACGTGGTAGCCGCGAAATTGCCTGAGGGACCGGCGGGCCAGTCCCCGGAATATGATATTTATCCCAAAAACCTGCCCGAACCCTATCGCAGCCGCCGTTATGGAGTGGGAGAGGCACTGTATGAGTCGATAGGCATCCCGCGTGAAGACAAAATGGCCCGGATGATGCAGATGGCCCAGAATTTCCGCGCTTTCGAGGCCCCTGTGTGCATGTTTGTACATACGCCGCAATTTATGGGCCCGCCGCAATGGTCCGATATCGGTATGTGGCTGCAAACCATCATGTTATTGCTACGCGAAGCAGGACTCGACAGCTGTGCGCAGGAGGCATGGTCGCTATACGGCGCGGAGGTGCGTGAAGCGGCGGATATACCAGAGGATCATGTGTTTTTTTGCGGCATGGCAATTGGCTACCGTGACCCGGCGGCGCCGGCCAACGGTTTTTCGGTTCCGCGCGCGCCGGTGCAGGAAAGCATAACATATATGGGCTTTGCAGATTAGGGCTGATTTACATTTGCCTGTAACAAAATTTTAACCATATGTGATTTTTCGCACTTTATCGTGGTTTTTGTGTCGATATCATCCTATAATAATTTACAACAGAGTTTAAACTCGGGTCGCAGAAGATAATAAATGCCCGTGCGCCACACAGAGCGGCACGGTGCGGGGGATGATTTATGCGATTGATTAAGGCTTTGCAGGCTTGGCCTGCGTGCATCGCGACATTTGCCGGTTTATTGATGGTTCCTGCTGCGGCATGGGCGCAGGAAATGCCGCTCAGTCTGCGCGACAGCTTTCCGCTTGGCAATGACAGCGGTGTGCTTTGTCAGGTGCAGAACAAGGCTGCGGATACTGCCAATGTCTCGCCCTTTGACCGCAGCTGGGCTGTTGTATGCCGCGATAGCGCGCTGCCGGTAGGATATGTATTTGCGCTGCGCGATGATGCGGGCGATCCGGCGCAGAGGCTTGCTGCGCGGCGCGCGGAGAATGTGGATTGCAATGGCGCCAGCACAGCCGCTGCGATCACTATTGATGGCGCTAGCGGACAGAGCTGCACATGGCGTGATGGCGGTATCGGCTATAGTGTGGTGCAGGCAAACCGCGGCAAAGTGACCTATTTTGCCGAAGGATTTTCGGTTTATGACAGCGCACTTGAACTCGCGCTGAAATCGGTCATGGCGGATAAAATTGTCGATGGGCCAATTGCGGTGGCAACGACTTCGGTTGACGACAGCGCCGCTTTCGCGCGGATCCAGGCGCTTTCGCTCGATCCCGACCAGGCATTGGGCGAGGGGTATCGCCGCAATAACAGCGGCGATTATGCCGATGCCGCGCAATTTTTTGAAACATTGCAGCAGCGCGTGGCGAGCCTGGACAGGCCTGTAGAGATTGATCCGGCGGAATTTCTGGTCAACCGCGCCTTGCAAAAATCAAATCTGGGCGAATTTGCCGAAGCGAATACATTGTTCAGCGAAGCGCGCGCCATGGGAGCCGCCTCGCCGGTGCAGGAGCGGTTGCTGCGTAACTTTGAAGCTATCCACCTTATCAATCAGCGGCAGTTCGGGGCCGCCATCGCGCGTCTGAATGCGCCTGTGCCGCCGCTTTACAGTGGCTCCGAAACACTGCGCGAAACCGGCGAGATTACGAATCCCATATCTATGCGGATCAATGCGTCGGATGAATCATCGGATGCACTTGGTCTGGCGGACGACCTGAAACTGACCGTAGAAGAACGCATCACCATTATCGATGCGCAGGCCAAGCATTTGCAGGCCACGGCTAACAGGCTGAATGGCAATAACGCAGGTGCGCGGGCCGCATTGGCGGAATCGCTGCGCGAAGCGGTCGCCGTGCGCGAAGGGCGGGTGGTATCAATCATCCGGCTGCGCGCGCAGATATTGGCGGAACTGGCACAGATATCCGAAGACGAGGGCAATTACGGAGGCGCGCAGGAATATTACACTGCGGCCATCAACCTGCTCGAAGTGCAATATCCACAGGCGCGGGCGCTTAATGCTGCCAAGGCGCGCTATGCCGCCTATCTGGTAAGGCGCGGGCGCGATGCGGAGGCGCGGGTGATTTACAAGGACGTGGTGGCAGGATCGCTGAACCGCCGCAACCCCACTTCGGGCATGGCGAACCAGATATCGCCCTATTTCAACCTGCTGGTCGAAGGCATGGAGACACAGGACGAATTCGCCAGTGACTTTCTGGATGCCACGCAGATACTGGTGCGGCCCGGTGTTGCAGAGACGCAATCGATACTGGCGCGTGAGCTGAGCACAGGGGATGACGAGGCGGCCCGGCTTTTCCGCCAGTCGAACAATCTGACCCGCTCGATTGAGCAGGCGCGTATTCGTTTTGCCGCACTTGGACAGGCGGAACAGACGCCGCGCATTGCGGCGCAGCGCAGCGAAACAGCAGCGCAGATTGAGCGGCTGGAGGCGCAGCAGCAGCAAACACTCATCAAGCTGGCGGACTATCCGCAGTATAAGGCCGTGTCGGGGCGCACGCTGTCGCTGGATGAACTGCAGGATATGCTGATGCAGGATGAAGCCTATGTCCGCGTGTCGGTTGTGGGCAATGATGTCTATGTTTTCTTTGCCAACAAGGCGAAAGCAACCGCTTATCGCTCGCCTATGTCTGCGGCGCAGATGGAAACGCGTGTGGATGTCATCCGCACGACGATTTCCGATTTTGACGGTTTCCAATATGTGACCAGCCCGTTTGATGTTGAAAATGCGCGGGCGCTGTACCGCGATCTTCTGGGGCCGATTGCGGGCGATCTTGCGTCTGTAAAACATCTGGTGTTTGAGCCTGATGGCGCGATGCTCAGCCTGCCGGTAAATCTGCTGATTACCGATGATGCTTCGGTTAATGATTATCTGACGCGTACGGAAAGCCCCGATGCCGATCCATTTGATTTTACCGGGGTCAACTGGCTGGGCCGCACAACCGATGTGAGCACAGCCGTATCTGCGCGTGCATTTTATGATGCGCGGCAGGCGCCTTTATCGCGCGCGGCCAATCAGTACCTTGGCTTTGGCCAGAATGCTGCCGTTTTCGATGAGAAAAACCTGAGCGGTATTCGCGGGGCAAATGCTGCGTCGTCACAGGATACAGCATATGATGCCACCAATTGCGCCTGGCCGCTGGGTGAATGGAACAAGCCAATTTCTGACAAAGAGCTGCGCCGTGCGCAGGGTATATTGGGCAATTCCACGGCACAGGTGATTACCGGCGCCGATTTTACCGATGATAATATCCTGGCGAAAGACGATATGGCGCAATACCGGATCGTGCATTTTGCGACGCACGGCCTTGTTACAGCGCCGCGGCCCGATTGCCCAGCGCGTCCGGCACTCCTCACATCTTTTGGCGGGCAGAATTCGGACGGATTGCTGACATTCAAAGAGATTTTCGACCTTGATCTGGATGCCGATATGGTCATTCTGTCGGCCTGTGACACGGCGGGGCGCGCCACCGTATCGGCGACGCGTGATGCGGGCATCACCACTGGCGGTGGCAGCGCACTGGATGGTCTGGTGCGGTCCTTTATTGGCGCGGGCGGACGTTCGGTACTGGCGAGCCATTGGCCCGCACCCGATGATTTTGATGCAACGACAAAACTGATCAGCGGCATGTTTGAAGCGCAGCAGGGGACCAGCATTGTACAGGCGCTCAATATTGCGCAGCGTCCGTTGATGGATGACCCGCTGACATCGCATCCCTATTATTGGTCGGGCTTTGCCGTGGTTGGCGATGGGCGCCGTCCGTTTATCAATAGCGCGCAAAGTGCGGCGGCATCGACTGCGTCGGTTGGCAGTGACTGATAGATGACGGATCAGCTGCTCTCCCAGGCCGCACAGGCCGCCGCCATTTCCCCCGGGGGGGATGGGGAGATGGAGCGCACCGCCCGCCGGACAGTGAAGCAACTGGGCCCGGTAAGGCTGCTGGCCACCGGGCTTATACTGGTGCTGGCGCTGCTGCTGGCCCGTTTCACCTGGGACATGCCGCTGGTGCGTGACGCCGAGGCCGCGTTATATGACATACGCTCAGGTCTTTTTACCGAGGGCACGGACCAGGACGACCGGATCATCATGGTGGTCTATACCGATCAGGTATTGCGCGACACCGGGCAGCGTTCACCGATGGACCGGACAACGCTCGCCAATGCCCTTACCAATATCGACCGGATGGGCGGCAAGGCGATCGGCATCGATATCCTGTTCGACCAGCCACAGGATGACGATGCCCTGCTGCAATCGGCGCTCCGGTCTATGCAGACTCCGACCTATGTTGCCTTTGCCACTGCCGAAACGAACACTGAAGCGATCCAGTATGAGCAGCAGAAATTCCTGGAGCAGTTTCTGGCCGATGTGACCACAGAGAACACGAAGCCCGCGAGCATCCGGCTGGAAACCGAAGAAGACGGCGTGGCCCGGCGCTGGCCCAGCCAGCCGGCAGAACTGCCGACTTTCCTGTCCAACGCGATGGCGCCGATAGAGCCGGCGTTTCTGAGCTACGAAGGACCGATCCGCTACCGCGTGCCGCTGTCGAGCGAACGGCCCGTATTCAACAAACTGCCGATCGACCTGTTTGCCGACCCGGAAATGGCCGAGTTTATGGCGGAGCAGGTAGAAGGCCGCTATGTGCTGATCGGCGGCGATATCGTTGATTATGACCAGTTTGAAACGCCTTTGTCGCGTTTGGGCGATCCAGTGACCGGTGCAAAGCAGATGATCGGTCTGGAAGTGCATGCGCATATGCTAGCACAGTTGCTCGACGATTACCGGCCTGCGCCGATGCCGGATTGGGCACTCTGGCTGATGGCGCTGATCGCCGTGGGCGCGGGTGCGGCAACGGCGCTGATATTTGGGCGGGCATGGATAATCGCGCTTTTACTGATCGCGCAGATAGCGTTTTTCGTCGTGCTGCCCTTTGCGCTCGAACCGATGAACATCAACACATTGGGTGTGCCGTCTTTCGGGCTGGGGCTCGGCTGGCTGCTCGCTTACACATCAGTGGGCGCGGCGGCGCGTGTGATCGGGTCGAAACAGCGCGCCTTTGCGCAAAGTGCGCTCGGCAAATATCTGCCGCGCTCGATTGCCACACAGATTATGAAAGATCCCGACAAGCTCGCCCTGCATGGCGAGAAACGAGAGATTTTCTGCGTTTTTACCGATCTTGAAGGCTTTACCAAGCTCAGCCATGCCGTCGCGCCGGAAATGGTGGCGCAATTGCTGAATGACTATCTCGACCGGCTTAGCGATGTGGTACTGGAACACGGGGGTACGATAGATAAGTTCGTTGGCGATGCCGTGGTGGCATTCTGGGGTGCGCCCATATCTGCGGCAGATGATGGCGAACGTGCGGCGCGCGCCGCCTATGCGCTGTATGAGGCAGGCGAAGATTTCCGCCGCAATACGCCTGAAGGTGTGCCGCCGATTGGCCGCACCCGGGTGGGGCTGCATTTTGGCGAGGCGATTGTCGGCAATTTCGGCGGGGACGGGCGGATGCAATATACCGCGCTGGGCGATGCCATGAATACGGCGGCGCGGCTGGAGGCGGCCAACAAGGCGCTCGAGACCAAAGTGCTGGTCAGTCGGCAGGCGGCGGAGCGTTCCGGTCTGGACTGGTTCCGTCCTATGGGCCGTGTGACATTACGCGGGCGTTCTACACCTGTTGATGTGTTTGAACCTGTGCCTGAACTTGAAATGAGCACACGCGAAGAAATAGCGAATATTATCGCCGCGCATGAATCGGGGGAAACCACGCTTGTGCAGAAGTTCACAGATAGGGCAGCAGATTTCGCGCATGACAATGCCCTGACCAACCTTATCAAAAGGTTACAGCAGACGAAAAAGGGAGAGAGCTATGTTCTCGGTTAAAAAAATCAAACTGGCAGCGGCGTCGCTTGTGCTTGGCACAGCGGTGATAGGCGCGGGCATTGCCCATGCGCAATCGGTGGTGGTGCGTTCGACCGGGCCGTCAAAAGCGCAATATCCAAAGGGCAAAAAACTGCCCGCCAATGCGCGCGTGACGCTGAAAAGCGGCGACCGTGTCACGGTTCTCGACAAATCCGGTTCACGCGTCCTGTCTGGCCCCGGCGCATATACGCTCGACGGTAAAGTGACGCGCGATCAGACGCGCAGTACGCGGGTGGCAGGGTTTCTGTCCAACCGCAGCACGCGGCGCGCACGCACAGGGGCGGTGCGCGGTGCGGGTAACAGCCTGCGCGCATCGACACAGGTCATGCCCAGCCCGAACCTGTGGTTTATTGATGTCACCAAGGGCGGCACATATTGCGTGGCCAATCCGCAGACGCAAGTTTTGTGGCGGCCCGAAGTCATGTCCAATGCGACTGGTCAGCTGAGCCGGGCAGGCGTAACGGCCCCGCTGCAATGGCGGCGCGGCAATGCGCTTAAATCCTGGCCTCTGGATAGCCTGCCTTTAACCGATGGCGCCACGTATCAGGTGGGTGTGCAGGGACTGGGCGCGGCGCAGAACGTGACGATCAAACTGCTTGGCGATGCGCCTGAGGATATTGACGAGACAGCGGCACTGCTGATCGAAAAAGGCTGCGATATTCAGCTCGACTTGCTGGTCACCACATTGGAAGCCAGTGATGGCGCGATAATTGGCGGAGGCCAGTAAGATGGTTTTCAAGGCACGTCTTGCGCAGATTTTTGCGATGGTTATGTCAGGCGCAATGACTATCCCGGCTGCTTATGCCCAATCCATGGTGGTGAATGCCACAGGACCATCGGCATCCAGTCACCCCAAGGGCAAGAAGCTGCCCGCCAACGCGCGGATCACACTGAAGGCGCAGGACAGGGTGACCGTGGTGGATGCTGCGGGAACGCGCGTATTGAAGGGCCCGGGCACATTTGTACTGGATGGCCGGATCAGGCGTGACCGCAACATATTGGCGGGGCTGACACGTTCGATGAAAGGCGTGCCCGCCGTGCGCGCCGGAGCTGTCCGCGGGGGCGGTTCAGAGAGGAACAGGGACGGCGCCACCGCAAAACTGATGCGCACATCGCTCTGGTTTGCTGACATCGATCAGGGCGGACGGATTTGTTATGTGCAGGATCAGGGCCTGCTGCTCACCCGCAGCGACACGGCACAAGGGCGTCACGCATGGATCGGCATGTCGGATGGCGGGGCGATGACGCGGCTCTATTGGGCGCCGCGTACATTGGGCATCGGCTGGCCCGAAGCCGCGACGCCGGTGGGCAATGGCTATAGCTACCGTTTGATCAGCCGCTCAGGCGACACGCAAGCGCCAGCCGCAGACGAAACCGTCACCGAAATAACACTGACCGAGCTGGAAGCCGCGCCCGATAACAATATGGAGCTGGCTGCGTTGCTGCTCGAAAACGGATGCCAGATACAATTTGATGCACTGATTTCGGCGATGCCCGCGGAAGACAGCGGTGCAACAGGAAACCCGGCCGGATAGAGCTGATTGAGGGGGAATAAGATGCTGCGTAACACAGGAACAGGCATTCAGGCGCGCATAGCGGTTGGCGCTTCATTGCTGGCAATGCTTGCACCATCTATACCTGCCTATGCCCAAAATACGGTATCGCCGCCCACGCGCGAGGAGATCGACCAGGGTATCTTTGATGAGGCGCTGGATAATGAACCACGCCCGCTCACGGTCGAAGGCGGCCTGGAACGTGCGCCCTGTCCGCTGGCAAACCCCGAATTTGCGGACATAAGGTTCCAGCTTTCGAGTGTGGAATTTACCGGACTGCAAGTGATTGGCGCGGATGCGCTGACCTCCAGCTATGCCGATATGGTGGGGCAGGAACTGCCTGTCGCGGCCATATGTGAAATCCGCGACCGCGCCGCCACGACGCTGCGCGAAGCAGGTTATCTGGCCGCCGTACAGGTGCCGCCACAGAAAATCAGCGATGGCAAGGTGCAGCTTGACGTGCTGATGGCGAAAATGACGCGCGTGCAAATTCGCGGCGATGCGGGCGCGTCGGAAAAGGCGCTGCTGGGTTATGTGAGCAAGCTGACGGACCAGCCTGCTTTCAATATCAACGACGCCGAGCGGTATCTGTTGCTGGCACGCGATATTCCGGGGCTGGATGTGCGGTTGGCACTGCGGCCTACCGATGGCGCCCCAGGTGAGGTGATCGGTGAATTTTCAGTGCAGCGCACGCCGGTCATTGCCGATATCACGGTGCAGAATTTCGGTTCCAAATCAGTGGGGCGCTTTGGTGCATTGGGGCGTATCAGCATAAACGGGCTGACTGGTCTGGCGGACCAGACCACGGCCAGTCTGTTTTCAACAGTCGATTTTGACGAGCAACAGGTGCTGCAGCTCGGCCATCAGTTCAAGGTCGGCAATGAAGGCCTGACCATTGGCGGTAATTTCACCTATGCGTGGACCACGCCCGATCTGGGCCCCGGCATTGACCTCAATTCTGAAACGCTGATTGCCTCGCTGGATGCGACCTATCCGATTATCCGCAGCCAGTCGCGTAATCTATTCGGCACACTCGGGTTTGAATATATCGATCAGGATGTGCGCTTCGGGTCCATCCCGCTGACCCGCGACAAGCTCAGCGTGCTATATGCCCGGGTCGGCTATAATGCGATTTCACGCAGCAGCATCGGTGGGCGGGACGGCTTCACGATTTCCGAACCGCGTTGGGCAATGAACGGCGCGCTCGAAGTGCGGCAGGGGCTGGGTATATTGGGGGCCAGCAAAGGCTGCGGCCCTGCGCTTGCGCGCTGCGCTGTGCCCGGATTTGTACCGCCCAGCCGGGCCGAGGGTGATCCCACGGCCTTTATCGTGCGCGCCAGCGGGCAACTTGACTATCGCCCGGTAAAAAACTTTACGATCAGCATCGCGCCGCGCCTGCAATATGCGCCTGATGCGTTGCTGAGCTATGAGGAGTTTTCTGGCGGCAACTATACGATTGGCCGCGGTTTTGACCCTGGCATCATCATTGGAGATAGCGGTTTCGGTATGCGCAGTGAGCTGCGTTACGGCTCGCTGGTTCCCCGGGAAAGGACCGCAACGGCGATCCAGCCCTATGTCTTTTTTGACGCGGCATGGGTGTGGAATGAAGACACCGCATTCGATGGCATTGATCCGCAGAAACTGTTTTCGGCAGGCGGCGGTGTGCGGGCGAATTTCCGCAATGGTGCGCGGCTGGATGCGGCTTTGGCGGTGCCGCTTAGAAAAGCGGGATTTCAGACAGAGCGCGGCGATGTCCGCTTCCTGATTTCGCTGACGATGCAGCTTGCGCCATGGAATTTCGGAAAGAATTAGAGCGTATCACCGGTAACACGATGGGCGCGTACAAAGTTTAAACAGAGGAAAGCAGCAATGGCACAGACAGCACCAGAGACCCGCGAGGCAAGCCGGTTTACGCAGCGTGCGCGCCGAAGATCGCTGTTGCTAAGCAGCTGTTCGGTCAGTGCAGCGGCGCTCGCGTTGCTGTTGTCGCCTGCTCCCGTGCATGCGCAGGACAGTGCGATTTCCGCTGTAGAGGGCACGGGCACAGTCACCACCGGCAGCGCCACCATAACCCAGACATCGACGGTGGACACAGTCGATGTTGCGTCGCAGGAAGCCGTAATTGACTGGGACCTGACCGATGACGCCATTGGCGGCGGCGATATCATGTTCTTGCCGCAGAATAATACGCTGCAATTTAACGGCGTCGGCAATTACACTGTCCTTAACCGCATTGTGCCCACAGATGTGAGCCGCGGCATTCGCATTGATGGTACCGTACAGAGTTTCAGCGGTCAGGGTGTGACTGGCGGCAATATATGGTTTTACAGCCCGGGCGGCATTATTGCGGGTTCTACATCCGTTTTTGATGTGGGCAGCCTGGTACTGACCACCAATAATATTGATACAACGGGCGGCTTGTTCGGGGCAGGCGGCGAGATCCGTTTCCGCGGCGCGGCGGACAGCCTTTCCAGAGTAACGGTCGAACAAAATGCACAGATCAATGCAATTAATGACGGCAGCTATGTAGCGCTCGTCGCGCCGCGTGTGGTGCAGGGCGGCAATGTAAATGTGAACGGTTCAGTTGCCTATGTGGGCGCGGAACAGGCGGATATCACGATCAACAACGGCCTGTTCGACATCAATGTGTCTGTGGGCACGGGTGATGCCAATGGTGTTGTCCATGAAAGCACAGGGCGCACTCTTGGCCCTTCCTCGACCCCGACGCCTGGCAATGCGGATGCGCAGGCAGTATATATGGTGGCGGTTCCCAAAAACGACGCGATCACCATGCTGGTATCGGGCAATGTCGGCTATTTTCAGGCCGCAAGCGCGAATATCGTCAACGGTGAAGTCATATTGAGCGCCGGCCACAATGTGTCGGTCGGCGGCACTGCGGCCAATCCAACCATTGAGATCGCGGCGGACCCGGTCAATACGCTGCCTGCCAATATTGATTTCGGGGGCCTGACACTCAACGCATCCACCACCGTGCAGGCGAGCGGTACACTCGATATGGTTGCCGAGAATGCACAGGTTCTGAGAGTCAATAATGACCGCTATGATCTGACAGCCACGGCGGGCAACCGGATTGACATCGGCGGCAGAGAGGGCGGCAGCTTCCGGGCCGGGCGCAATGTCACCCTGCGCGCGGGCAATGCGGCGCAGGGCGGAACCGTCAATATGGTTGTCGACCGCAATACAACCGATCCCGATGCTTTGGGTGTGTTTCAGGTTGACGGCACGTTGATCGTGGACACCGGGGCCGCGACTGCCGGTGATATCAACATCAATGTGTCGCAGGGCGGACGCTTCGCGGTTGACGGCAGTGCGTTTTTCCTGGCGAGAGCACAGGGCGGGCCGATGGGCGCATCCGTGACCGGCGGCGATATCTCAGTCAATCTTTCCGGGGCAGGCAGCGACATCAGCTTCGGCGGCATCACGTTGCTTGATACACAGGCATTCGGTAGCACCGCGACCAGCGGTACAGGCGGTGACGTTACATTCAACCTGCAGGGTGGGAATTTTACCGCGAATAACTTTATTGTAAGCGCCAGCGGCACAGGCGGCGCTGCGGGCGGCATATTGGCGGGGGATGGCGCAGATGGCGCTGGCGGTGATGTCGTATTCAATCTGAACCTTGGCGCTGGATCGGCGTCATTCACCAATCTTACCATCTCTGCAAATGGTACAGGCGGTGACGGTGCACAGGGCGATGTGATTACCGGAACGTCGGGCGGCAATGGCGGCGATGGCATTGGCGGCACCGCGACCTTCAATGCGATTTCGGGGACGCTGGACGTGAGCAATACGCTCACCGTTTCGGCCAATGGCAACAGCCAGTTTTTTGGAGGGCGTGGCGGTTTCGGCAGCGGCATCGATGGCGGCAGCGGTGGCAATGGTATTGGCGGCACTGCGACCTTCAACCTGGATGGCACCGCGGTCATAGACGCGACAACTGTCGTGGTCAGTGCAGATGGTTTTGGCGGTGCGGCGGGCGGTTCCGGCACGGGATTTGACCCGCAAACTCAGGCGCAGTTCCCCGAGGGCAACGGCGGCACCGGCGGCACAGGTACGGGCGGCGATGCGGTGTTCAACAATACTGCGGGTTCGATAAATTTCCAGCAGCTTACCGTGCAGTCAAATGGCATAGGTGGTCAGGGCGGGAGCAGTTTTGGCCAGACTTCGGGCGAATCCACGGGCGATGGCGGCGATGGCGGCGATGGTGTCGCCGGGAACGCAATCATCAACCTGAATCAGGATGAAATTGGCAATCCGCTATATTCGGTGCTCGCCAACGGCACGGGCGGCGAAGGTGGTTCCGGTCTGAATTCAGGTAATGGGGGCAATGCCGCAGGCGGCTTCGCAGCGCTCAACATCAACGATGCGACTGTGCAACTGGCCCCGCCGGTTGTTACTGCAACAGCCATTGGCGGCAATGGCGGATTTGGCGATGGCATTGGCGGCGTTAGCGGCAATGGCGGCGATGCGCAGGGTGGTACGGCGCGGCTTGAAGTGACGGGTGCGAACGGTTTTACCGAAGTAACGAATGATACCATTGTCAATTCAGATGGAACGGGCGGCAATGGCGGTGATGGTGCTGGCAATTTCTTTGGCGGCGCTGCGGGTGATGGCGGTGATGGCGGCGATGGCGCGGCGGGCAATGCAGAGCTGATTGCGCGCACGGGCGCGACGTTGGAAATTGCTGTCGACGCGCTTGACTTTGTCAGCACTGGTACGGGCGGCAATGGCGGCGCGGGTGGTGATGTCGATATGCTGAGCGGCGGTGCTGCCGGTAATGGCGGCGATGGCGGCGATGGAACGGGCGGCGTGCCAACATTATTGGCGCAGGGCGGTACGATACGCGGAGATTCGATTGTCATGACCGCCAATGGTGTGGCGGGTATAGGCGGCCCGGGCGGCACCGATTTCACCATTACTTTGGGCACGCCCGGCGCGGATGGTCTTGGCAATGGCGGCAATCCGGTCATTGAGGTGCAAGAGGGCAGTCCCGGCATCATCAACCTTGGTCCGACCACTATAGAGGCAAGCGGCTCTGGCGGCGGTATGGGCGGGCGGATCGAGATTACCGACACCTCTGTTGATCCGGCGGGGCTGATTACATTCGACAGCCTGAATGCGACTGTCATCGGATTGAATGATCCCGGCCTCACCGGTTTTTACATGTTCAGCGACAGCGGCGCGATTAGCGTTGTTGGCGATGCCACGGTCGATGTATCGGGTAACATCGAATTTGATTTTGCCAATGATGGCCGCTTTGATGTGACGGGCAATATCGACCTCACCAGCGGGGCGGACATATTGGTGGGTCATACCGGCAATAGCGGCGTGGATTCAATCACCTCCGGCGGCACATTTGATGCATTGGCACAGGGTGATTTCACCAGCACGCCCGGTTCGTTGATCGTAGCGGGCGGCACGGCCACCGTACGTGCAGAGCAGACAGCTACGGTTGATGATATCGCGGGCGTGGGCCTTGTCGATATTTCCGCGCGTGAGGATGCGAATCTCAACAATGGCGCGGTAACAGGCGCTGCGGTTCCCATCAATATTGGCGCCGGAACCATCGTGCTGGGGCCGCAGCTGATTGTGCAGGCCGGGCTGAATAATGGTACGCCAGCACCGCCGCCTGCGCCGCCACCAATTCCCGAATATGACCCGAACTTCAACGCCACGATCACCGGCAATGTGACATCGACCGGTAACATTGTCGTCAACGCAGGCGGCAATGCGGTATTTATGGGCGGCAGCAACACCATTTCCGACAATGGCCTGACGGTTCAGACCGGCGATGATATTGTTGTCGAGGCGGGCGCATTGGTGGAGGCAGGCGCCAACCCTGCAACTTCGCCCACGCCGCTCAATCCTTTTAACAATTTTAATAATCTGGTGCTGCAGGCGGGCAGCCTTACCCCGCTCAGCACCGCGACACTGACACCGATTGCATCCATCGTTGCGGCGGGTGATATTGATGCCAATGATTTCGCTGTCGTAATGTCGGCCAATGCAGTTGACGGGCTGGGCGGTACAATCACGGCGGACTCGCTGGCTGTCGATATCAATGATGCGCCCGCCAACGGTGTAATGCAGTCCGACGACAACGGCCTGCTGAGCGCTGGGTGTGTGCAGGGCAATGTCTGCCTTGGCACGCTCAACGTGGTTAATCAGCTGCTGATCGGACAGGCCAGCAACAATGATGTGATTGAGGCGATTGTCGAAGGCGGCAATGTCAATGCCGATATCATCCGTATTACCACGCGCCGTGACCTGATTATCGGCACCGATGGGGTGGCGTCGAGCTTTAACGGTGGTACCGAAATTCTGCTCGAAAGCCTGGAGGGCAGTATCGATCTGCGCGATGCGACGCTGACGAGCGACCTGCTGCAACTCAGCGCGGCGAGTGGCAGCCTGCTGGGCAACGGCAGTCTTGCAAGCGCCAATGATATTGGCGTGACCATCGGCGCTGACCTGAATGCAGCCAGTATCGATACGGGCGGACAGCTGACCACGGTGGCAGGTATCGGCGGCCCCAGCGAATTTTCATATGATGTGCCGGGCAGCATCAATGTCGGCACCTACACTCAGGGCGCAGCCACCGCTTTTCGCGTGAATGCGGGGGCGGATATCAGCTTTGGCGCAATTAATCTGCCCGCGAGTCAGGACATTATCCTAACCGCGGCGACGGGCGGTGCGGGTGACGTATTCCTGGGCAGTGCGACCGGCGCGCAGGACATAGACCTGACAGGCGACAATGTCGGATTTGGCGATCTTGTTGCCAGCCGTGATATCGATTTGCTGGCGAATAATGGCGATGTGACAGGCGGTTCTGTAGATGCCGGGCGACTGGTCGATATTGACGGACAGAGCGTCAATATGGGCGATCTGACAGCAGGCAACATTACCAACGTGAATGCCAGCGCGGGCGATATTATAGCGGGCAATGTGGATGTGGCCGCCAGTGCCAATTTTGATGCAACCGGTGATATTACAACCGGCGATGTTTTGGCCCAGGGGTTCGGTTTTACGGCTATTGCGGGCGGCAACATCCTGACGAGTGCGGTGGACACGACGACGGGCGGCGGTGTGCGTGATGTTGTCCTGCGCGCAGGCGGCGCCGTTGATTTCATCAGTATCGATAGCAACCGTGAGGTTGATGTTGACGGCACCTCCATAACCGGCGGTGACATAAATGCGGGTGTCAATGTCAATGTGCTGGGCACTGATCTCGCACTGGGCGATGTTGCTTCGGCGGCGGGCTTTGTGACGCTCGAGGCGATCGCCGGCAATGTCGATGCGGGCGTGCTGACCGCGGATATTTTTGGCATAACCGCAAGGGCCAGCAATGATGTGAATTTCACTTCTGCCGATGCAAATGGCGGTATCATAGTAGATGCAGGCGGTGATGCCATATTTGGCGATGCCACCGCAGGCGCAAGCATAAGAGTTGACGTGATCGGCAATCTGACCGCTGGCAATCTTTCCGCTGCCGCCGCCAGCCCGGGTATGGGCATTGCTGTCGGCGGTGATGCCGATATCGCTTCGGCCACCAGCAATGGTCTGCTCGACATTGATGTTGGCGGTGCGTTGACGGGTGGCGACTTTACGGGTGCCAGCCTGACCACTGTGGATGCAGGATCCGTGGATGCTGCTTCCATTGTGTCGACGGGCAATGCAGTGCAGGTGAATAGCACAGCGGGCGATATTCTGCTCGGCACTGTTTCGGCAGCCACCAGTATCGCGATTGTCTCTTCGGGGGCCGGCAATGTGGATACCGCCAATAGCGTTGGTAATACCAGCATCACGGGTGCATCGGTAGCTTTGAACAATGGCACGATAGGCGGCAATCTTACGCTGAATGCCACGGCGGGTGACGTGGATGGCAATGGCGCGATTACTGTGGGCGGAGCCATTGATCTGGATGCGACCGGCAATGTCGGCTTTGGCGCTCTGGATGCGCAGGGCGGTGATTTTGCCGTCGATGCGGGCGGGGATGTAAACTTCGCATCAGCTACCGGCAGCAACGATATCGTCATGAATGCGGGCGGCGCGGTTAATGGCGGCGATATCGCCGCTGTCGGCAACGCAATGGTTGATGCTGCCGATATCGCGGTTGGCAATGTCAATGCGGACATGATCGACTTTACCAGCGGCGCGGACATATTTTTCGATGGCCTCACATCACCCGGTGCGATAGCCCTGACCGCAGCAAACGGCACGATTGGTGCGAATACCGGCAATGGCGATATAGACAGCGGCGGTGATGTGGACCTTGCCGCGCAGGCTATTGATGTGGGCAATGTAACTTCTGGCGGTTCGGTGTCGGCAGATGCGAGCGCGGGAGATGCCACGTTCGGAACAGTTGATGCTGTAAATGACATTACAATCAGCGCCGCCGGTACATCCACAGTGGCCAATGCCATCAGCGGCGGGAATACGAGCATTACGGGCGCATCGGCCACGCTCAATAATGGCGCAATAGGCGGAAATCTTACGCTGAATGCGACTGCGGGTGATGTGGGCGGCAATGGCGCGATTACTGTGGGCGGTGCGATTGATCTGGATGCCACGGGCAATGTCGGCTTTGGCGCCCTGAATGCACAGGGCGGCGATCTGACTGCCGATGCCGGGCGAGATATCAGCTTTGTCGATGCTGCAAGTGTAGCCAATATCGTAATGAACGCGGGGGGCGCGATTAATGGCGGCAATGTGGATGCGGGCCAGAATGCATCGTTGAATGCGGCCACAGGCGACATTGATGCCGGGACTATAAACAGCGGGGCGGCAACGGATATTACTGCTGCGGGCAATATTGCCTTTGCATCTGCGGATGCGGGCACAGACCTTACCATCAATTCCGGAGGTGCATCTGATTTCGGGGATGCATCTGCCGGAGATAATTTGGCCGTAACAACTGGCGGAGATCTTGCGTCTGGGGCGTTTGCGGGCGGTAATATTGTTGTGAGCTCCGGCGGCAATGCGGACATTGCGTCCGCAACCAGTGGCAACATATTGGATATAGATGCAGCGGGCACGCTGTTGGCGGGCGATTTACTGGCCACCGGCGCGGTGACTGTCGATGCGCAATCGATAGATGCCGGTAATATTACTTCGCTTGGCGGATCGGTGGCCGCAAATGCGGGCAATGGCAATCTTTCTGCAGGGATAGTGACAGCCAACCAGAATATTCGGCTTAATGCGACGGGTGATATTGCCTTTGCATCTGCGGATGCTGGTGGCGCGCTTGATGTAACCTCGGGCGGTTCATCATCCTTTGGCGATGCAGCGGCAGGCGGTGACCTTACGCTTAATGCGGGCACGGACCTGACCACCGGCAATCTGGACGCTGCCAATATTACGGCCATTGCGGGCGGCGATGTGGACATTGCCTCCGCGATTAGTGCAGGCCCGCTGAATATCGGCGGCGCAAATGTGGTGACAGGCGATCTGACCGCTGATGACGAACTGGATGTCGAGGGCGAAACTGTTGCCACGGGCGATGCAGTGTCCACGAACCAATCGGTTACGCTTAATGCCACGAATGGCAATCTGTCGGCGGGCACTGTGACCGCAGGGCAGAACGTGCAACTGGATGCAAGCGGTGATATCGCCTTTACCTCTGCGAGTGCAGGCAATGATATCGGCATTACAGCAGGCGGTGGCGCCACTTTCGGCAATGCCACTGCAGGGGCAAATATGACCATCTCCGCAGGCGATGATTTGACGAGCGGCGACCTTATCGCTGCAGATATCGCCGCCACTGTAGGCGGCAATGCGGATATTGCAGCGGCGATTTCAAGTACTGACATCACGGTGGATGCGGGCGGCGATCTCACCGCGGACCTTGTCGATGCGGGGGGCGATATCATGCTCACCGCAGGCGGCGCTGCGGATATCACCGAAGCGAATTCGGATGGCGCTACCAGTGTGACGGGCGCTTCCGTCTCGCTGGACACGGGTACTGTTGCAGGCAATCTGGCGCTGAGTGCCACTGCGGGTGATGTGGCCGCAAATGGCGCTATCGCTGTCGGAGGCGCCATTGATCTGGACGCCACCGGCGATATCGGCTTTGGTACGCTGGCTGCGCAGGGCGGCGATTTCACTGCCGATGCAGGCGGAAATATCGATTTCACACAGGCCAGTGGCTCCGCAAATATTGATATGAATGCGGGCGGCGATATCAGCTTTACCGGTCTGGATGCCGCCAATAATGCAGACATTAATGCTGATGGCGCGGTGCAGGGCGATACACTGATAGCAGGCAACGGTGTTTCTGTGTCAGGCGATGACGGTATTGCCATCGATATATTGACGGCGGGCGGGGATGTCGATCTGACATCCGGCAATGGCAGCGTTGCGGTTGCAGGCGACCTGACGACGCCGGGCAGCGTAAGTGCGGCCGGGCAGGATATACGGGTCAACAGTTCCGGGGACCTGCAATTTACCGACACAATTGCCACGGCGGGCGATATCAATATCAACACTGACGGCAATCTGACAATGGATACGACCGATTCTGCAGGCGATATCAATCTGACATCAGGTGGTTCGCTCGACCTGGGTCAGACTGAAGCGGGCGACCGGGCAAGTTCCGCAGGTTCGGGTAATATCATATTGAATGCGACAGGCGACATCGCATTGAATGGCGATACACTGGCCGCGGGGCAGCTTTCCGGCAATACGGACAGCAATGTACAGGTCGGTGCGCTGGCATCGGGGGCCACGATCGATATTACGTCCGGCAATATTGACATTGGAACAAGCGCACAGCTGGGTGAAAGCGATTTCACCACTGATATCGTGCTGGCTAACAGCAACAGCGACCCGATGATCGTCGGCGGAGCAGATACGAATGCAGGCTACAGCCTGAGCAATGATGAGTTCGCCCGGATCAGTTCGGGCGGAGATATTACTTTCCGCTCCGATGCTGCCTCTCGCCAAGGGGACGACCTGATACTCCGTGATCTGACGGCGACGGCAGGCCCGGCCGGTAATGTGGGCGCAGCGGGGGCCATTCTCTTCGATGGAGGGGATAACACGCGTATTGAAGGCGCCGTATCGCTGGGCAATGCGACCGCCGCAAACGGTATATTTGTCGATGCCGCACAGTCTATTTCCGCCGATGCCGCTACGGCTATTGTCGAAGTGACCGAAAATAGCGGCGGCTTTACCGGCGAGATCGGCATGACTGCACCAACTATCACGGCGCTGACCAGTAGCGCGGCCGGTGATATTACCGGACTGAGCGCTGCGGGCATTGATACGCGTCTGGGCGAAAGTGACGGCATTGATAATCCGGACGGTATTTTCCGTGCCGATTCAATTACTTTTAATGTCACGGACTGCTTGCTGATCCAGAATACAGTGCCGTCGCAAAATACGCCGGATATCGATTATGACGGTCGCCGCGGTTATACCGTTGGTGCTGGCGGGCTGCAGATTGATACGGGCAATAGCGCCGATGCCATCATTGTTATCAACGGCGTTGCGCGCGATGCTGCGGGCAATCTTGTCACGGGCATTGATGCCATTGCCGAAACGCAAATTATCGCGGGTGCCGGTACTGCGGCCATCGATCCGGATTCGACAATTAACGGTTGCCTGATTGGCGATCCTGCATCATGCACGGTGGTTGCACCGCCACCGCCGCCACCGCCGCCACCGCCGCCACCGCCGCCACCGCCGCCACCGCCGCCACCGCCGCCACCGCCGCCACCGACGGATGGCCCGGAAACGCCCAATGAGCGGGATGTGATTGAGGAGGAAGTCAAGCAGGAGGGCCGCGAGACGCAAACTGGTAACGAATCAAGCCAGTTCTTCCTCTCACCGCTAATTGAGCTCAAGGATTTTGAGGAATTCGGCTATGATCCGCTGATTGATGAGCCTGTGACCGGTGCGGGCAATGATGACCTGTGGTTGCCGCCAGTTAAATGCGAAAGGGAGAATGCCGCCGGTGAATGCCTGGATAAGGATGACAATGAAAATGAGGAATAAGGATTGAACATTTTTGGCATGACTCCGATCAGCCATCACTGACCATTATGCAATCTTTTCCGGGTCTGAGCCGGAGCGAGAGTGGAACCCGCGGCATCTGCACACTTGACGCCGCGCGCATGATGCAACACATGGGGCAGCATGGCAGAGACCGAACATATCCCGCTCAAACTTCATAACAGCTTGACCCGCACTCAGGAAGTTTTCGAGCCCGTATATCTTGGCGAAGCGCGCGTCTATACGTGCGGGCCAACCGTGTATAATTACCAGCATATCGGCAATATGCGGGCCTATGTGTTCGCCGACACGCTGGGCCGGACGCTGTCTTTCAAGGGATATAAACTCAACCATGTCATCAACATCACCGATGTCGGGCACCTGACCGATGATGCCGATGCGGGCGAGGACAAGATGGAGAAAATGGCGGCGAAATCGGGCGCATCCGCATGGGATATTGCCCGGCGCTATCAGGAGGACTTTGAAGCGGATCTGGCCCGGCTGAATATTCGTAAACCCGCCCATCCCAAGGCCACTGAATATGTGGAGTCGATGATTGCTTGGGCCGAAAAAATAGCAGGCAAGCATTGCTATGAGCTGGAGAGCGGCCTGTATTTCGATGTCTCGACTGTGGCCGATTACGGCCGTCTTGCCCGTGCGGTGACCGATGAGGGAGAAGGCCGGATTGATACGGTCGAGGGCAAGCGCAACGTAGCCGATTTTGCCATCTGGCGTAAAACGCCGGCTGGCGAAACACGGCAGATGGAATGGGATAGTCCATGGGGGCGCGGCGCACCGGGCTGGCATCTGGAATGCAGCGTGATGAGCGAGGCACTGCTCGGGTTTCCGTTTGATATCCATACCGGGGGGATTGACCACCGCGAAATCCATCACCCCAATGAAATCGCGCAGAATCAGGCGCATGCATGCTCTGACCATAGCGGTGCAAAGATATGGATGCATAATAATTTCCTCATCGACCGTGCGGGCAAGATGAGCAAGTCTTCCGGGGATTTCCTGCGGCTGCAGCTGCTTGTGGACAGGGGATTCCATCCGCTCGCTTACCGTCTGATGTGCCTGCAGGCGCATTACCGCAGCGAGCTGGAGTTTTCATGGGACAATCTGGCAGCCGCGTTGACCCGGCTCAAACGTATGGCGATGCAGGTGGAAAATCTGAAAACCCGTCATGCTGAACTCGGTTCAGCATCTATTTCAAATCTTGAACCCTGGGTGCAAGAGGAAGAATGGACCCTGAAACAAGTTCAGGGTGACGTTGATATGAAAATTGCAGGGATCATCGAGACTTTTGACGAAGCAATTTCTACCGATCTCAATTCGTCTGTTTGCCTCACTCTCCTTGAAGAAGCATTGAGGTTGAAAAAAGTGGCGCCTTCACAAAAGTTGTTAGTTGCAGCCGCAATGGACGCTGTTCTCGGCCTTGACCTCCTCAACCTCACACGTACCGATCTGCGTATCCGCCCCAAAAACGCGCAAATCAGCGAGGATGAAATCGAAGCCCAATTCGCGGCCCGTAAACAGGCGCGCACGGACAAGGATTTTGCCAAGTCGGACGAAATCCGCGACGCGCTGGCCGCGCAGGGCGTTGAGGTGATGGATGGTGATCCGCTGGGCTGGGATTGGAAATTGTCAATATGAGCAAAGCCGTTTTGTCAGCCATGGTACGACCGCTGATTGAACCGCATCTGCCCGCCGGGATTGATGCGCACTGGTTTATGTCGGCGGACGAGGCGAAAGCGGAAATTGCCGATGCTCATATTGCCTGGGTTGACCTGAATGATCCCTCGGCGATGCGCGATGTCGTGGCGGCGGGCACAAAGCTGAAATGGCTCTCCACCATCTATGCCGGGCTGGACCATTTCCCGGTCGAACAGCTTGCAGCGCAGGGCACGATTGTCACCAATGGTGTGGGCATCAACACCATCGCTGTCGCCGAATATGCGGTGCTGGGCATGCTCAGCCTAGCCAAGGGTTACGCCGATGTCGTGCGCGCGGCGGATAAGGCGGAGTGGTTGCAGGCGTCCCCCGGCGTGGTTGAACTCTATGAGACCAAGGCGCTGATTATCGGATATGGCGCAATTGGCCGTGCCATTGGCGAACGGCTGGCTGGCTTTGGTGTCGAGGTGACAGGCGTGGCCCGCACCGCGCGGCCCGCAGAGGATATTATTGGCGCAGATGACTGGCAGTCACGCATTGGCGAATTTGACTGGATTGTGCTCGCCATGCCCGCCACGGACGAAACGGAGGCGATGTTTGGCACCGCAGAGCTTGCAGCGATGAAAAAAGAGGCGTTTCTGGTCAATATGGCACGCGGCTCATGTGTTGATCAGGATGCGCTGGTGGCGGCGCTGCGGGACAAGGCGATTGCGGGCGCGTTTCTTGATGTTGTGGTGCCCGAGCCCCTACCCACAGACCATATTCTATGGACACTCCCCAACGTACAGCTCAGCATGCACCTGTCGGGGCGCGCGCAATCGAAAATGTTCGCACGCTCGGCGGAGCTGTTTATCGAGAACATGCGTAAATATATGAACCGGCAACCCTTGACCAATCAGGTTGATTTGAGCCTGGGATATTAAGCGGGCTGCTGACCTACTAAAATATGCCAATATATGCTATCTATCTGAATCTGGTGAATGGAGGAGGATAGCATGAATATTCGCATCAACAGTTTGGGCGGCAAACAGATTTTATACGATCGTAGCGCGCCGAACCATTATGGCCGCACGGGCGTGGTGACCAACCCGTATATAGATGAAACTTTTGCTGCAGAATGCGAGGATTGCTTTACGGAATTGCATGCACTGCTTGCGCAGCATGCGAACATTGACGTTGAATCCGTACTGACGGGCGGTGTCGGCCGCGCCGGTACCGGAAACAGCTATCATCACCGGAACCGCGCTTTTGATCTTGATGGCCTGATTTATGACGGCGGCACATGGGTTGCCGACACTTTTCCGGAGAGGCCGCAGCTGTATCTTGGGATAGAAGCCATCTTGCGCAAGCATTTCGGAACTGTACTCAGCTATGACTATAATAAAGCGCATGAGGATCATTTCCATTTTGACAACGGTTCCAACACCGGTTTTAAAAGACATGCGAAAAGCCATGTCATATTTATCCAAAACGCAATACATTATGTATATCATCTGGCAATTGGCCGCGATGGCCTATGGGGACCGGAAACGGAACGTTCCCTGCAAACGGTGCTGGACCGACTTGATATTGGCACCATTACAAACAAAGATAACTGGAATGACCTGCTTGATGAAATTGCCAAGCAAGCCATGATACTCGATGCGGGTCTTGATGATGACGATAGCGTAGAGAATAACGAAAATATCGTTATTGTTCAGGGCGGATGCAGATATCCTGGGTGAAATAGGACTGTATATTCGGCTAGGCTGCGAAAAGGGCAAAAATCATATGCTCCGCTAAACTGCCCGCAATTAAAATATCCATGTCTGTACCCGTGACTCAAATGTAAAATTCACCTATGCCTGTAACGCATAAGCGGGGGTATCGGAATAAGGGGCAGACTCTTTCGAAACAAATTCCGCGGCGGGTCGTAGCTGCACAGATTAAACGGATGGCTCCTGACAAGGGGACTTCCCAGGGGAGACGCATGACATGACCAAAGCATCCGACGTATTTATCCAGTGCCTTGAGGAAGAGGGGGTCGAATATGTTTTCGGCGTACCGGGTGAGGAAAATCTCGATTTCCTCGACAGCCTGTCGCGTTCGGACAAGATCAAGCTGATCCTGACGCGGCATGAACAGGGCGCGGGCTTTATGGCCGCAACCTACGGGCGCCATACCGGCAAGACAGGTGTTTGCCTGGCGACGCTGGGCCCCGGCGCGACCAATTTGGTGACGGCGGGCGCCTATGCGCAGCTGGGCGGTATGCCGATGATGATGATCACAGGCCAAAAGCCGATCAAGAAATCGAAACAGGGCCGGTTCCAAATACTCGATGTGGTCGATATGATGGGGCCGATCACCAAATTCACGCAGCAGCTTACGTCCGCCGACAATATTCCCAGCCGGGTGCGTGAGGCGGTTCGCCTAGCCGAGGAAGAAAAGCCGGGGGCGGTGCACCTTGAGCTGCCCGAGGATATTGCCGACGAAGATACCGAAAGCACCCCTATAAAGCCCAGCATTTCGCGCCGGCCCACGGCGGAGGCGAAGGCGGTGCGCGCGGCGGTGAAAAAACTGGAAGAGGCAAAATCGCCCATTCTCGTGATTGGCGGCGGCGCCAACCGCACCATGACGGGGCGGATGCTGAGCCAGTTTATCGAAAAAACCGGCATCCCGTTTGTGACAACCCAGCTTGGCAAGGGTGTGGTCGATGAGAATAATCCCAAATTCATGGGCTGTGCAGCTCTGTCGGCGGGGGATTTTGTCCATGCCGCGATCGAAAGCGCGGACCTGATCGTCAACATTGGCCATGATGTGATCGAAAAACCGCCCTTCTTTATGCATGATGGCTCCGCCGAAGTCGTGCATGTGTCGATGAACAGCGCAGAGGTGGATCCGGTCTATTTCCCGCAGGTCGAAGTGATTGGCGATATCGCCAATGCGATCTGGCAGATGAAGGAAGATATCGTGCCCTCGCCGGATTGGGATTTTGCACGCATGCTGAAAGCGCGCGAGGCGGAAATGGCGCATACGGCGACAATGGAAGATGATACACGCTTCCCCATTTATCCCCCGCATCTGGTGAAAACCATTCGTGAGGCGATACCCGGCAACGGTATTATCGCGCTTGACAACGGTGTCTATAAAATCTGGTTTGCCCGTAATTACAATGCGCAGATGGCGAACACCGTGTTGCTCGACAATGCGCTCGCCACCATGGGCGCGGGACTTCCCTCGGCGATGATGTCAGCAATGCTCTATCCTGATCGCAAGGTGATGGCAATCTGCGGCGATGGCGGTTTCATGATGAACAGTCAGGAAATGGAAACCGCCGTACGGCTCGGCCTTAACCTCACCGTGCTGATCCTGAATGATAACAGCTATGGCATGATCCGCTGGAAACAGGCCAATATGGGCTTCAAGGACTGGGGCCTGACCTATGACAATCCCGATTTTGTTAAATATGCTGAAAGCTATGGCGCCAACGGGTATCAGGTTTCCAGTGCGGAAGACTTGCAGAAAACCATCGACCATTGCCTGAGCACCGACGGCGTGCACTTGATCGACTGTCCGGTTGATTATGCGGACAATGACCTGATACTTAATCATGAGATTCAGGAACTCAGCGCGAAGGTTTAGCATTTATCATGATGTACCCCGGCGCAGGCCGGGGTCCAGAAGTCCCGATCCAGTGGATCCCGGCCTGCGCCGGGATACGTAAATGAAGCAGGAGTTTCCCGTGTGACCAAACTCAAAGACATTTATCCGCTTTACCTGAATAACGAGGCGGTGCAGCCCAATACCGACCTGGAAGTGACCGACAAATTCACGAACGAAGTCGCTTTCCGCACTGCATTGGCGACGCCCGATATTATCGATGCGGCAATTGCGGGTGCCGTAGAGGCGGCTGAACCGATGGCACGGATGGCGAGTTATGAACGGCAGGCGGTGCTCGACCATTGCGTATCGCGTTTCCGCGAACGGTTTGATGAACTCGCCTATGCGCTGTGTGTAGAGGCGGGTAAACCGATTAAGGACAGCGAAGGCGAAGTCACGCGGCTGATTGATACGTTTCGCATCGCTGCTGAAGAGTCCGTGCGCAATTACGGTGAAGTCCAGCCGCTCGACATATCGGAGCGGGCCAAAGGCTATCAGGGCATGTGGAAACGTGTGCCGATCGGCCCGTGCAGCTTTATCTCGCCCTTTAATTTTCCGCTCAACCTCGCCGCGCATAAAATCGCGCCGGCCATTGCAGTGGGCTGTCCGTTTGTCATGAAACCGGCGAGCAAGACGCCGCTGGGCGCAATCATCATGGGCGAGGTGCTGGCGGAAACGGATTTGCCCAAAGGCGCGTTTTCGATTTTGCCGGCAAGCCGAGATGGTGCGGACCTGTTTACCGAGGATGAGCGGCTCAAGCTGCTCAGCTTTACCGGATCGCCGGGTGTTGGCTGGGCATTGAAAACCAAGGCGGGCAAAAAGCCGGTAATCCTGGAGCTGGGCGGTAATGCCGCGTGCATTGTCGACCATGATGCCGATCTGGACGATGCGCTAGAGCGCGTAACTTTCGGTGCGTTTTATCAATCGGGGCAAAGCTGTATCGGGGTACAGCGGATTATCATTCATGAAAGCGTGTATGACACATTCAAGGATATGCTCGTCGCCAAAACAAAATCACTGGTTGCGGGAGACCCCAAAGACCCGGACACATTTATCGGACCCATGATTTCGGAAGGCGAGGCATCGCGGCTCGATGGATGGATTCAGGCAGCGGTTGAGGGTGGCGCGGACCTGCTATGCGGCGGCGGGCGAGAGGGCAATATGCTCGAAGCCACACTGCTGGAAAATGTCGATGAAAATGCCGATGCCGTCCGCGAAGAAGCCTTTGGGCCGCTTGCCATATTGTCGCGGTTCAGTGATTTTGGCGCGGCGCTGAAAGAAGTCAATGACAGCAAATTTGGTTTGCAGGCGGGCATTTTCACCCGTGATCTGTTCAAGACGCTCGATGCCTGGGATACGCTTGATGTCGGCGGGATCGTTATCAATGACGTGCCGAGCTACCGCGTTGACAATATGCCTTATGGCGGCGTCAAGGATTCCGGGCAGGGCCGTGAAGGCATAAGGTTCGCGATGGAAGATATGACCGAAATCCGCAACCTGGTAATCCGGCGAACCTGAGTTTGTCATTGCGACCAGAAGCTGCGTCACCCCGGACTTGATCTGGGGTCCAACTCCGGTCGTTTCAGGTAAATGCAAGGTCAGGAGTTGGATTCCCGCTTTCGCGGGAATGACGAATTATCTCCTCGCGTGATGCATAATATTAAGTGCCAACGCAGCTCAGGACGGTGCCTAAAAACTTATCCCTCCACTGGCCCCCAAAGCTATGTTGCGCGGCGGGTATTACCCACCCGCGACTTTCTCGTTCACGGCCTGCAGTTTTTGTTGCAGCGCCGCGTTGATGTGCCGTTCGATGGCGGGTCGGACATCATCGTGCAGCTTGATATAATTGCGCAGTGCAGGCGCGGCGATGCACCACATGCGGCTGTCTTCGTTCAGCGTGACAGTGCCGCTGGCGGGGGCGCCGCTAAGTGCCGTAGCATCACCGATCAGATCGCCGTTGCCGCAGCTGCCCACTGATTTCCCGTCCAGCGCAACATCGGCGCTGCCATTTTCAATATAGAACAAATGGCTCACTCCCTCATTTTCGCGGATCAGAACTTCGCCCTTGCGTCCGGTTATCCAATTGCCCTGATCAATCATATGCCGGGCGGATGATCGCGGTACGTTGCTCAGGAATGCGGCGCGCAGGCCCTCTTCTTCATCCGTAAAACTTACTCTGCTTTGTTGCAGGAAATAGACCAGCACCATCACGCCGCATATCAGCGCGAGTGCCACCTGCCATGCCGCCAGCATGATGTCGCCCAGCCACACGAACGCGTATATCGCGCCCAATGTAGCGGATAGCATTACGCCGATCCGCATATGCAGCTGCGGTTTGACCAGCATGGCCGCAATCAGCAGCAGAAGAGACAGATGGCCGATCCATCCGCCGCCCGCAAAAGATATATCGGTAAACATATTTTCCAGCCCCTAAATTGTTCTGTCCCCAAATGGAATATGCGCCCGATTCTTTATGTTTATGCGCTTTGATACCACAAATTGTGATGTGCATCATCTTGGCGGTGACGGAGAACGGATAAGAGCCATTACACGTGCCGGTTCAAATATATCACACAGCGTCACGAAAATGCCGAAACCCATGGCGTAGCGACTTGCAAAATGGCAGTAATCGGGCGATAAGATATGCAAAAAGGGTCGCGTCGTTACAGGAAATCTGCCGGACATGTGGTTATCGCATGCCGGGGGCGGAGGGCGATGCAAAACGACAGATTATCATGGCTGCGCAGTGCAGACTGGGCCAGACGCAATTTTCAGGGTTTGCTGGCGAGTGTCGGCTGCATGCTGCTCGCGCTATCTGCACTCTCTCTCAGTCATTTTTCTGCACCTGCCCAGGCCGATGCTGCCGAAGATGTGCCGGCTGGCCAGTTTCTGGGCGTTGCCACCTGTGCGGGTTCCACTTGCCACGGACGCAATGAAGCCGATGGCGAAATTGTGCGGCAGGATGAGCTGCTGCGCTGGCAGGAAGAATCCACACCCGGCGGCGCGCATAGCCGCGCTTTCCGCGTTCTACGTGAACCGCGCAGCATCGCCATTGCTAAAAAACTGGGCATCGGCGATCCGGCTTCCGCGCAGATGTGCCTAGGCTGTCATACCACGCCCGCCTTTTCCAAAGGGCCCCGGTTTCAGGTCGATGACGGTGTTGGCTGTGAAGCCTGTCATGGCCCGGCATCCAGTTGGCTATCGAGTCATTATGCGGTGGATGTTACCCATGCCCGCAATGTGGCACAGGGGCTGACGCCGCTTGAAAATCCCAAAGCGCGCGCGAATGTCTGTCTCGATTGCCATTTTGGCAGCGCGGACGAGGGCCAGTTTGTGGATCACCGCATTATGGCGGCGGGCCATCCGCGCATTTCGTTTGAGATGGACCTGTTTTCCGCGCTGCAACAGCATCATGACGAAGATGCCGATTATATCGCGCGCAAAGGCCGCACCAATTCGTTGCAGTTCTGGGCCGTGGGGCAGGCGATGGCCCTCGAACGCTCGCTCTCGCTGTTCAGCAAGCCGCAGCTTGGCACTGATGGACTGTTCCCCGAATTTTATTTCTATGACTGTCATAGCTGCCACCGCCGCATTTATGATGGCGCCGATGCCCGGCCGCAGAAGCTGAGTAATCCGGCGCGGCCCATTCCGGCGGGCATGCCGCCCTATAATGACGAGAATATGATCATGCTGTCGGCGGCGGCGCGGGTAATGACACCCACACTGGCGAAAGAATTTGACGTACGCTCACGCGCTTTCCACGCGGCCATGGCTGAGGGACGGCCAGCGGCAGTGCAAGCGGCGCAGCGACTGCGCCAGACAGCAATGAAACTGGCGGATGCATTTTCGCGCGGCAGTTTTTCCCGCGAACAGACATTTACCATCATGGAAACAATCGCCAGCGAGGCAATCAGCCCGCGTTTTACCGATTATGAAGGCGCGGTACAGTCGGTCATGGCGATCGATACGTTGCTCAATGCGCTGGTCAACCAGGGCGCGGTAAGTGAAAGCGCCGCTGATGGTCTGCGCGTACAGATCAACAATGCCTATGCCGAAGTGGGCGAACCCAACAGCTTTGAACCGCGCCGCTTCCGACGAGCATTGGGCGGCGCGGTGCGCACGATAAGGACGCTGCGCTAATGGCGGGTTCGTGTAGATTAGCTTTATCGCTTGCCGCCGTTTTAGCACTTTCATCCTGTGGCGGGGGTGATGGGGGCGGCTCACCGACTCCATCGCCCACGCCCACGCCGCCACCCGCACCGCCGCCGAGCGGGCAGCTTTATTCGGTCCCTTCGCAGCAATCGCTCAGTGCCTCGGACGTACAGACCATTATCGCGCAGGCCGCGGGTGAGGCACAGTCGCGTGGGCTACCGTCCGTCATTGCAGTGACCGACAGGGTCGGCAATGTGCTGGCCGTGTTTCGCATGAATGGTGCGCTTGCGACTGCCACCACCAGTGCAGTGACTCAGGCGGGCACAAACAGCCCGCTGGTTGATGCGCAGGGATTGACTGTGCCTGCTGAAATGGCGGCGATATCCAAAGCGGTCACCGGGGCCTATCTGTCCAGCGCGGGCAATGCTTTCACCACCCGCACGGCGAGCCAGATTGTGCAGCAGCACTTCCCGCCCGCACCTTCCACGCCCGGTCTTGAAAGCGGGCCGCTGTTCGGGGTGCAGTTCAGCCAGTTGCCCTGTTCAGACCTTAATACGCGTTTTGGCGCAGCGGGCGCGGCCGCGCTGATCGGGCCGAAGCGTGCACCGCTCGGCCTTGCCGCAGATCCTGGCGGGCTCCCGCTCTATAAAAACGGCGTGGTTGTGGGCGGCATTGGTGTGATGGGCGACGGCGATTATGGTTTCGATCCCAATATCCTGAATGTCGATGTGGATGATGAGGAAGCGATTGCACTGGCAGGCATGCAGGGGTTTGCGCCGCCGGACACTATTCTGGCCAGCCGGATTACGGTCGATGGCACCAGCCTGCGTTTCAGCGATATGGCTGCGGGCGACCTTGCGCCGCTGCAAAGCAATTTTGCGGCCATTAATGGCAGCCAAGGCGGGCTTGTTCCCGTCACCGGCTATAGCGCAGGTGCAATTATTGCGGGGACAGCCTATGGCACGGAAGCCTCGGGTGTGCGGGCTTCGACAGCGGCGGAATTTTCCAACCGCGATGCCTTTGTCCTGACCAATGGCACGGGCGGCAATCGCTATCCCGTGCGCGGCGGCACCGATGGCGCCAGTGTTGGCAGCGCACTGACCGCAGCGGAATCACGCGCGATACTGGAGGAAGCCTTTACGGTGATGAGCCGCGCCCGCGCGCAGATCCGCCGTCCTTTGGATAGCCGCGCGCAAGTGACAATTTCGCTGGTCGACACGCATGGCGAAGTGCTGGGCATCGTGCGTTCTCCCGATGCGCCTATTTTCGGCACGGATGTCAGTTTGCAAAAAGCGCGCACCGCCAGCTTCTTTTCGAACAAGGCCGCGGCGCAGCAATTGCTGGCCAATCCTGATGGAGATGTGGCCGGATTTGTACAGAAGGTGCGCGATTTTCTGGGCGACCCGCAGGCGCTGACCGGCACATTTGCCTTTGCCGACCGCAGCGGCGGCAATCTGTCGCGGCCCTATTTCCCCGATGGCGAGGTGGGGCGGCCCCATGGACCGCTGTCTCGCCCGATAGAGGATTTCAATCCCTTTGCCACCGGACTTCAGGTGCAATTGGTGGCGGGCAATATCATTCAGCATGCACAGTTTGTAGCGGGCGCGTCAGCCACCGATACGCCGCCGCGCTGCACCAGCACGCCCGATGCCGCGCCGGGCCAGAACCGGCTGGAAAACGGCATTCAGATTTTTCCCGGTTCTGTGCCCGTTTATCGGGGTGGAGAACTGATTGGCGGACTGGGCGTGTCGGGCGATGGTATTGATCAGGATGATATGATCAGCTTTTTGGGCTTGCATAATGCGGGGACACGCGGCGGATCGATCGGCAATGCGCCAAAAGACATCCGCGCCGACCGGATTGTCGTTGATCTGGGTGATGCAGAGGTGCGGCTGCGCTATGTCAGCTGCCCGTTCGCGCCGTTTCTGGACACGGCGGAGCAAAACGTCTGCGAGGGATTGTGATGGCGGGGATGATGGCATCATTGTTGCCGTTTGTGAGCGCGCTGTCGGGTGAGACGGCGGCTCTGGATATGCTGCAAGAAACACCTGCCGCCGAAATGGAAGAAACGGATGCCGCCGAAGAACTGTCTGAACCGACGCGTTTTCCGCCTGTCGATCCGGAAGTAGAGGCCGACGATGCGCTGATTGATGGCCGCCGCCGTCCGGGTGTACAGGCGGAGCTGCCTGATCCGGTGACACAGAATAACCCGGGCGCCGTGCGCGCACCGCCCCCCGAAGCTTTCCCCACCGACCAGTTTCCGCTCCCGGACCGCTGGCGGCTGCTGACCTCGCTGTGTCCCGAACGGAAAAAAGGCCAGCCTGTTTCTTACGGCGTGTTTGGCGGGCTTTATGAAGTGTGCCAGCCGATTACCGACCCCTATCACCAGAACTGGCTGAAAGGCGATCTGCCGATCCCGGACAAGTACAAGCCCGGCTTCCTGAAAGAGAAAGACTGGTTTTTCGTGCTCAACGCGATTTCCGACACGGTGATCGAGCCGCGCAGCTTTCCGACGCCGGTGGGCGTACAGACGACCGATCGCCCGGACAGCCTCGATGTCTTTGGCCGCTCGAATTCGCTGGTGCTGGCGCAGACATTCATCACCGGATTTGCACTCATCAAGGGAGAAACGGCGTACAAGCCGCCTTCGGTCGAATATCGGCTGACGCTGGCGGCGCAGGTCAATCACGTTGATGTGCCGGAGCGCCGCGTGCTGCTGGTCGAACCATCGGCGCGCAGCCGGCGCACCGATCATTTTGTCGGCGTGCAGGAAGCGTTCGTCGACTATCACCTCGGCAAATATGACACCGCACGCTATGATTTCATCTCGGTGCGCGCGGGCATCCAGCCAATGCAGGCCGATTTTCGCGGGTTCCTGTTTCAGGACAACCAGCTGGGCGTGCGGTTGTTCGGCTCACGCGACAATAACCGCATACAGTTTAATCTCGGCGCGTTCTGGCGGCTGGAAAAAGATACGAATAGCGGGCTTAACAGCATCGTCGATACCCCGCGCGACGACTGGGTGTTTTTCGCCAATATCTACCGGCAGGATTTTCCAGTTGTGGGCCTGACCAGCCAATTATCGCTCACCTACAACATGAACCGCGAGCGCGGGTCGTTCAAAACCGATGACAATGGGTTCCCGGTGCGTCCCGCACTGCTCGGTGATCTGCGCAGCCGGGCCTATGATGTTGCATATCTGGGCTATGCAGTCGATGGCCGGATCGGTCGCATCAATCTGACGGGGCAGCTTTACGGCGCATTTGGCGAGGATCGGAACAGCTTTTTCACCAGCCGCAAGGCGGATATACGCGCGTTTTTCGGCGCGGCAGAGGCGAGCTATGACGTCGATTTCTGGCGCTTCCGTGCTTCCGCGCTTTATGCCAGCGGCGATGGCGATCCCTATAATAATACTGAAGCCGGGTTTGACGCGATTTTTGAAAACCCCATTTTTGCGGGCGCGGACACCAGCTACTGGATACGGCAGGTCATTCCCTTTGCGGGCGGCGGCCGCGCGGTTGGCATCAATGGCCGCAACGGCATCCTCAATTCGCTGCGCTCGTCCAAGGAACAGGGGCAGTCCAATTTCAACAATCCCGGCACCGTGCTGCTGGGCGTGGGGGCGGATGCTGACCTGACGCCCGAAATCCGGCTGTCCGGCAATATCAATCATCTGTGGTTTGCGAAAACCGACACGTTGCAGGCGCTGCGTAATGAGGGCAGCATTCCGGCGGATATCGGCTGGGATCTGTCGCTGGCGGGCATATGGCGGCCCAAAGCAAACCAGAACCTGGTGTTCCGCCTGTCGGCAGCCGTGTTCGATCCGGGCAGTGGTTTTCGTGACCTGTTTACACAGACGGGCGGTGATGGCCGCTATTATTCGGTACTCTTAAATGCGATTGTGGCGTTTTGATATGACAAGGCGGAGCGCATATATCTTCCCGTATTTCTGCGAAAGCAGGCATCCAGAGCGTATGTCGGTGGTCGCTGCTCTGGGCTCCCGCTTTCGCAGGAGCACTGTTCTTTTTCTGGCTTTGTTTATCGCTGTCCTATCCATCACGCTCAGCACAAATGCCCCGCTGTTCGCTGCGGATAAGGAAAAGCCGCAAAAGGTGAAATACCGTTTCACCCCGCCTGCGCCGCAGAATCAGGATTGGGCAGAGGCGGATGCAAAAAGCGCGGGCTGCATCAGCTGCCACACCGCAAGCGACCGCAAAACCATGCACGCGACGCCCGCCGTGGTGCTGGGCTGTACTGATTGCCATGGCGGCGATTCCACCGTCATCGCCGACGCGTCGTGGGACAAAAAGGGCGCGCCTTACCTCAAAGCGTTGGCGACCGCGCATGTCGTGCCCAAATATCCCAAGAGTTGGCACTGGCCATCCTCGGCCAACCCCAAGCGTTCCTATGCGCTGCTTGCCAAGGAAGCGCCCGAATTCGTGCGCTTTGTCAACCCGTCCGATTACCGCATTGTGCGCGAATCCTGCGGCGCCTGTCATATCGAGATTATCGAAGCATCGGAGCGGTCATTAATGGCAACCGGGGCAATGCTGTGGGGCGGGGCGGCCTATAATAACGGTATCGTGCCGTTCAAAAACTATATTTTTGGCGAGGCCTTCACCCGCGATGGCAAACCCGCGATGATCAAGGCGGCCGGCACCGAACCCGGAAGCGAACCTGGCACTGTTACAGAGGCCGAAAAGGCGCGCGGCGCGCTCCCCGTCATGTATCCGCTGCCCACATGGCATGTCATTCCGCCCGGCGATGTTTTCCGCGTGTTCGAACGCGGAGGCCGCAATATCAACACGCAGTTTCCCGAAATCGGCCTGCCCAATATTGGCGGCATCATTCAGCGGCTGGAAGAGCCGGGCCGGCCCGATCTCAAGCAATCCAACCGCGGTCCCGCCACCGGGCTTCGTGTGGCGATACCTGTGCTCAATATCCACAAGACGCGGCTCAACGATCCGTTTCTGTGGCAGATGGGGACGAATGACCAGCCGGGCGACTATCGCAGCTCGGGCTGTGCATCGTGCCACGTTATTTATGCCAATGACCGCGAACCACGCCACAGCCTGACCTATGCCAAATACGGCCGCGACGGGCAGACCGCGACCGCCGATCCCACGATTAATTCGCTGCGCGAGGGGCAGATGCGGTTCGGCAGCTATGGCGACTATGACGCGGCGAAAGAACATGACGGCAAGAAGAGCGGTAAGGATAAAGCGCACGGCGGCGGTTATCACGGGGATGCGGACAAGGATGCACCGCTTGAAAAAGGGCATCCGATCAAGCACCAGTTTACCAAGGCGATCCCGACCGCGCAGTGCATGAACTGTCATATGCACCAGCCCAATATCTTCCTGAACAGCTACCTTGGCTACACCATGTGGGACTATGAATCCGACGCGCCCTATATGTGGCCGGGGCCGGACAACAAGACGCCGCGGCCAGAGGGGATGAGCGACGAGGAATACCAGAAAACCTATAAGCAGCAGAAATATCCAACGGCGGCAGAAGTGCGCAAAGTGCTCGACCGTAATCCCGAAGGCGCGGCGCCCAAGGGGTTGTGGGCGGATCTCGACTTTCTGCGCAATGTCTATGATCTCAATGAAGAGCTGAAGGATACGCAGTTTGCCGATTATCACGGCCATGGCTGGAATTTCCGCGCGATCCTGAAACGTGACCGCGACGGCAATCTGCTCGACAAGGACGGCGCGATTGTCGCCGACGATGATCCCGAAAAATTCCGTAAAGAGGGCGAGGAGAAATTCGTGCAGCCCGGCACCAATCCCGGCAAGAGCGTGCACATGATGGATATCCATGCCGAGGTGGGCATGCAGTGCAGTGACTGCCATTTCGGGCAGGACAGCCACGGCAATGGCCTGATCTATGGCGAGGTTGCCAATGCGGTCGAGATTGGATGTAAGGATTGCCACGGTACGGCGGATGCCTATCCGACACTGCGCACGTCCAACCTTGCGGCGCGGCCCAAGGGGAATAATCTTGCCTTATTGCGCAACGCCGACGGCAAACGGCGGTTTGAATGGCTGACCGATCTGGATGGCAACCGCGTGCTGGTACAGAGGTCTATAGTCGATCCGGAGCTGAGCTGGCGGGTCAGCCTGGTGAAAGACAGCGTCAGCCGCGACCACCCGGACTTCAACGCCAAATCGGCGCGGGCGAAGACCGTTGCAAAGTCGGCATCCGAAACCGGTAAATATAGTTTCGGTAGCGGTGTCCTGCCCGAAGCACGCGCGCATGATGATGAGGAGATGGCGTGCTTTACCTGTCATCTGAGCTGGACGACCAGCTGCGGCGGGTGCCACTTGCCGATCGAGGCGAACTGGAAATCGAGCGTTCACAAATATGAAAAAGACGATACGCGCAACTATGCGACCTATAATCCGCAGGTCGCGCGCGATCAGATGTTCCAGCTGGGCAAGCACCAGACGACCAAGGGCAATATCACCGCGCCGGTGCGTTCCACATCGGCGCTGGTACTCAGCTCCACCAACATCAACCGTGAACGCATTTATGTGCAGCAGCCACCGATATCTTCCATCGGATTTTCATCACAGGCATTTGCCCCGCATTTCCCGCACACGGTGCGCAAGACCGAAACCAAACAGTGCAGCGACTGTCACCTGAGCGCGGCCAATGACAATAATGCCATCATGGCGCAGCTACTTCTGCTTGGCACCAATTACGTGAATTTTGTCGGGCTTAACAGCTGGGTCGGGCTGGATACCGGCTTTCAGGCTGTGCGCGTCACCGAATGGGACGAACCGCAGGCGGTGATCGGGTCTTATCTGCACAAATATGCCTATCCCGATTATTACAGGCTGCATGTCGAGCGTAACGGGCGTGAGCTGAAAAACTGGGTGCGCGGCGAGACGTTTGACAAGAATTTCTCCGGTGAGACCAAGGCGCTCGAGGAATTTGCCAATGTTGTGCAGGGCACGAAAGATGCGGTCCGCTGCCTGCAGATGCGCGGCGAATATATGTTTGTCGCGGAGGGGCGCGGGGGTTTCCGCGTTTATGATATCGCGTCGATTGGCAATAAAGGATTTTCCGAACGTATTGTGAAAGCGCCATTTTCTTCGCTCGGGCAAGACACGCATGTAAAGAGCAAAAACGCAACCTGTATGGCGCTGGCCACCAACCAGCCGATCAATCCGCTGCGCAATACGGAGGAAATGCGCGAGATTAACCAGGAGCAGCCTTTCCACCCGATCTATAATTATGCGGTTATCACCGATAGCGAGGAAGGCCTGATCCTGGTCGATGTGAACACGCTGGCCGATGGCGAATTCCGCAATAATTTCTTCAAGCGCACCCAGTTCACGAACGGCGGCGACGCCTGGAACGAAGGTGGTGTGCTGACCGGCGCGCGGCATATTACGCTGGCAGGCCATTATGCATATATCACTGCCGATGCAGGGCTGGTGGTGATGGATCTCGATAATCCTGAAAGCCCGCGTTATGTCACGACGATGCCGCTCACCGATGCGCGGGCGAGCGCGGTACAGTTCCGGTATCTCTGGGTCACGGACGGGGAGGGCGTGAAACTGTTCGACATCACCAAAATGGATGCGCCGGTCGCGGTTCCCTCGGGCACGATCCCGTTGCCCAATGCGCAGCGGCTCTATCTTGCGCGCACCTACGCCTATATCGCGGCGGGGCAGGACGGGCTGGTCATTACCGACATCAAAAACCCTGAGGCGCCGAAAATATACAGGAAAGAAACCTTCGGTGGCACGATGACCGATGCACGCGACGTGGTTGTAGCATCGACCAATGCCACCCTGTTCGCCTATGTTGCGGATGGCCGAAATGGTTTCAAGGTGGTGCAGCTTACCTCGCCCGACAGTCAGCCCAAATTTTATGGTTTCTCACCCGCGCCAAAGCCTGAACTGATCGCCTTTGCGAAAACGCCGTCGCCCGCGCTGTCGGTGTCCAAGGGGCTGGACCGCGACCGCGCCGTCGATGAAACCGGTGGGCAGATGGCGGTATTCGGCCGCCTCGGCTCGCGTCCCTTCAACCGCAGCGAGATGGAAAAAATGTTCCTTAACAGCCGCGGCCAGCCTTACAAGGTCCGCGACGAGGCGAGCATGGAAGATTGGCTATCGTCACCTTCAAAGATGGTTATGAAGAGGTGAGGGGTTTCAGTCAGAAGAAGCCGGGTTCTTATGCGAACAAATACGTCTGAAGCGATTAATTGTATTGAAGCTGTTAGGCAGTAAGCGCTGTTGCAAGCAGCGCACGTATTTCGCCTAATTTCAGAATGTCGTTATCACTAAGTTGTTGCCCGGCAGTTGAAAGCACCGGTGCAGGTACTGAATTGGCTTTTTTTCCAGACTGCAAATATTTGACAGCGCCCTTGACCGTGTAACCCTGCTCATTGAGCAAGGTATTAATCTGCCGCAGCAAATCCATATCTTCCGGGCGATAGTAACGGCGCGATCCCGCGCGTTTAAGCGGTTCGAGCATCGGGAATTGCTCTTCCCAGTAACGCAGGATATGCGATTTTACGCCAAGCTCTCGCACAGCCTCGCCGATAGTGCGCAGCGCATCTTTTGATTTGCCAGTCATGTAATTGTTTTAGCGCGAAAAATCCGTAAATGCAAATTTGAACCTAACCGATTCAATTACCAGCGATAATCCGGTCTTTCATCATCTGGCTGGCGCGGAATGTCAGCACGCGGCGCGGCGTAATCGGCACTTCGACACCCGTTTTGGGGTTGCGGCCAATGCGTTCGCCTTTGTCACGCAGCAGGAAAGTTCCGAAACCGGAGATTTTCACGTTTTCCCCATCCTGCATCGCGTTTGTCATATGGTTCAGAATGGACTCCACCATCTGCGCGGAATCTGCGCGCGACAGCCCGACCTGTTGATTCACTGTATCGGCCAAATCGGCCCGTGTGAGGGTGCCCACTGATCTCATATATACCTCCCAAATTTAATCGCGTATTTAAAACAAATCCCGCAGAAAGTAAAATCCATTGAGGCGAAAATAGGATATTTTCGCCATTTTCATAGTATAAATGCGACCCGGTTGAAATATAATGAAAAAAATATTTTAATTTTACAAGGCTTTTCAATTTACTGCCTTCACAGCGTACCGGGCTCAATAGCGTACGATGCACGCACCCCACGTAAATCCGCCGCCCATCGCTTCCAGCACTAGTATATCACCGCGCTTGATTCGCCCGTCGCGAATCGCTGTATCCAGCGCCAAAGGTACTGATGCAGCGGATGTATTGGCATGTTTATCGACTGTCACCACCACCTGCTCCGCCTTCAGACCCAGCTTGCGTGCCGTTGCATCCAATATCCGGGCATTGGCCTGATGCGGTACGACCCAATCGATATCGGCCAGTGAAAGCCCCGCCTGCGCCAGTGTTTCGCGCATAACCTCAGCCAGATTGACGACGGCATGGCGAAAAACCTCACGCCCCTTCATGCGTAGCTTGCCCACCGTTTTCGTGGTGGAGGGTCCGCCATCCACATAGAGCAGGTCATGATGCCGCCCGTCGGCATGCATCTGACAGGCCAATATGCCGGTGTTGTCGCCGGCATCATCCTGCGCGCTGAGCACCACTGCGCCTGCACCATCCCCAAATAGCACACATGTCGTGCGGTCTTCCCAATCCAATATGCGGCTGAAAGTCTCCGACCCTATCACCAGCGCATTGGTGGCACTGTTCGCGCGGATCATGCTGTCGACCACCTGCATAGCATAGAGAAAGCCCGAGCAGACCGCTGCCACATCGAATGCGGTGCAGCCATGGTTGCCCAGGGCCGCCTGTACCTTAGTGGCTGTGGCCGGAAATGTCTGATCCGGGGTGGCCGTGGCGACGATAATCAGATCAATATCGCTGGCCTGCATATTCGCGGCTTCCAGCGCACGGCGCGATGCATCAATGGCGAGCGTTGATGTCAATTCATCGTGTTCGGCAATATAGCGCATCGTGATGCCGGTGCGTTCGCGAATCCATTCGTCCGTCGTATCGACACGCTCGGCCAGTTCTTCGTTGGTGACGCAGGTGCGCGGCAGTGCGGAACCAGTACCCGATATGATCGCGCGGCGTGTCATAGCTGACCGCCATCATTTTCACCGTCATTTTCAACCGCCACAGCCAGCGAATCTTCAAAACTTTGCAAATCCTCGGTAATCCGCTCGGTCAGATTTTCCTCGACCAGCCGTGCCGCTACCTTGACGGCATTGGCCACGCCCTTGGGCGTTGCGCTGCCATGGCTTTTCACCACCACACCATTCAGGCCCAGAAACACTGCGCCGTTATGGTTATTGGGGTCGAGGTGATGGCGCAGTAACTCGGTCGCAGGCCGGGAAATCAGAAAACCGATTTTGGACCTGAGCGAACTTGCAAAGCTGCGTTTGAGCAAATCGGTGACAAAGCGCGCCGTGCCTTCCAGTGATTTCAGCGCGATATTGCCGGTAAAACCGTCCGATACAATGACATCCGCATCGCCGTGCGACAATTTGTCCGCCTCGGTAAAACCGCGGAAATCCATGGGCAGATTGGGTGCAGCGCGCAAATTCGCCGCCGCTTCCTGCAGCGCGCCCGTACCCTTCTGCTCTTCGGTACCAATATTGAGCAATTTTACGCGCGGCTTGTCAAAGCCGAAGATGATCCGCGAATAGGCCGCGCCCATCACCGCAAATTGCGTCAGGTTGCGCGCATTGCATTCGGTATTTGCCCCCAGATCCAGCATGACCACGTCGGTTTCTTCAAATGTCGGTAGCAGTGCCGATAATGCGGGCCGGTCAATGCCCGGCATGGTGCGCAGTGCCAGCTTCGCCATCGCCATGAGTGCACCGGTATTGCCTGCGCTTACCGCCGCGCTCACATCGCCCTGTTTCACCGCATTCACGGCCAGACCCATGGAAGAGTTCTTGGACTTACGCAGCGCTTGGCTGGGCTTGTCCTCGCCCAGCACCTGCTCATTTGTATGATGTATTTCAGAGGCAGCTTTCAGACCGGGATGTTCGTCCAGCGCGGACTGAATACGCGCTTCATCGCCGAAAAACAGGAAACGAAAGCTTTCATGCTCGTGACGCGCGAGGGCAGCGCCCGCGACCATGACGCGCACGCCTTCATCACCGCCCATCGCATCGATCGCGATTCGCGGCTTCATTCCCACCGGTCATTTCCCCTTGAATAAAGTGCGGCGGTTCATTCCGCCGCTTTGTGTACGATAGCCTAGCGCATAACGCACAACTGTAAAAGCCGTAATTCGCCGGACCCGTAAACTACGGTGCGAACTCAATACGACGCCAAACGAAATGTAAAAACTATAGTTGTAGTCAGTCGGTAGGAGAGAAGCGCAGAACGGACAGATAGTCCGTACAAGCTGATCAACGCCCCGAATGGCTGCAAATAGGGCTTTTACAATCCGACAGCGACGACTTCGCGGCCGTTATAGTGCCCGCATGCATCGCACAGATTATGTGGACGCTTTAGTTCGCCGCAGTTCGGGCATTCCTGGAATGCAGCAACTTTCAGCGAATCATGTGACCGGCGCATGCCGCGTTTGGATGGAGTAGTTTTTCTCTTTGGAACAGCCATGACAGCACCTGTATAAAATCAATAAACAACGTATTTCCGCGTATTTAAACTATTGCCAGACCCATGACAAGCTGCGCCCGCGCTGCGGTGCTGGCTGACATCATTTCAGGGGCCGGTCAAAACGTCAAAACGCTTTGCGAACGCGGGCTATAGCGAATTTCACGTGCGTTGCAAGTCCGAACGCGCTAATGCTCCTGAAAATTATTGCCTCATCCGCTCATCCTGAGCAATATTCAGAACATAGTGAACAAGGAAAATCCATGCCTGTCCTCCCTATCACACTTACCATGGTCGCTGCGGCCGCACTCATCAATATCTGGCTGATGATCCGCGTTGGCAGGGTCCGCTCCAAAGAGAAAATCAACCTAGGCGACGGCGGCAACGAGGCCGTAATACGCCGTATGCGCGCGCACGCCAATTTCGGCGAAAGTGCACCGCTCGTACTGCTCCTTATCGCCGCGCTGGAACTTGCCGGGTGGGGCGGCACATGGCTGTGGGCAGTTGGCTATGTCTATATGGCGGGCAGGATACTGCATGCCTTTGGCATGGAAGGTGGCAAATTCGGTTTTGGCCGCTTCATCGGTACGATCGTCACGCTGCTCACACTGCTGGGCCTCGCGCTGACCGCCATCTATGTCGCATGGAGCGTGATGTAAGTCGCCTGAAAACGCAATTATTTGAACTATTTCGTCATGCCCGCCTGCGCGGGAATGACGAGATTTATTCGGCAATACGTGTTTTGCGTGTTGGAGTGCGCGCGCTTTCAAGGCAGCAATGCATTTACCCCGCCAATACGCTGTCCGCCACAAATGCGTTGGTGCGGCGTTCGTGGCCGAAATTGCTGGTCGGGCCATGCCCCGGCACAAATGTGGTGTCGTCGCCCAGCGGCCACAGTTTCTGTGTGATCGCGTCGAGCAGGTCCTGATGATTGCCGCGCGGAAAATCGGTGCGGCCAATCGAACCCTGGAACAGCACATCGCCGACAATTGCCAGCTTTGACGGCGCGTGGTGAAAAATCACATGGCCAGGGGTATGGCCGGGACAGTGGATTACGTTCAGCGTCAGATTACCGACCGTCACGGTGTCACCATCATCCAGCCAGCGATCGGGTTCGAATACTTCACCCGCGACACCATATTTCGCGCCATCCTCACCGAGTCGGTCGATCCAGAAGCGATCTTCCTCATGCGGGCCTTCAATGGGCAGCCCCAGCTCTTTCGCCAGCTTCCCTGCTTCGCCGCAGTGATCGATATGGCCGTGCGTGATCAGGATTTTTTCCATCTCGACACCCGTCTTGGCAATCGCATCTTTCAGCTTGTGCAGATCGCCGCCCGGGTCAACCAGCGCGGCCTTGTTGGTTTCGGTGCACCAGAAAAGCGTGCAATTCTGCTGTAGCGGGGTGACAGGAATAATGGCAGCCTGCAGTGGCGGCTTCGGCGGATTTTGCGGGGCAGCGCCCATATTGGAAGTAACATTGCTCATGCACCGCTATGTGGCAAGGCATGACGCAGGATGCAAGGTGGCAAAATATTGCACTCTGTTTGCCTGTAAGCACGCGTCGTGCGTGAACCCAGCCCTGTGATTCCGGATCAAGTCTGTAATCACAGGGGTGCCGGGATAACTCTCTCGCGCGCTTAGCTCACCCCCGCGCACCGATCAGCGCGAACATGGCGCCTTGCGGGTCGATGCCATTGATTATGAAATCGCCGCCCGGCAATTCCTGAGGGCCAACAATAATCTGCCCGCCCTTGGCCTTGATCGTCGCATCCGCGGCATCAATGTCGGGCACACGGAAATAATAGGCCCAGGCCGATACCGGCATTTCATCGGGCTTTTGCATCACGCCGCCCAGCATATAATCGTGCCGGATCATATGATATGTGCCCATCGGCCCCATATCCATTTCGTTATCTTTCTCCCAACCGAACTGGCCGCTGTAAAAATCCAGCCCCGCCCCCGGATCGCTGGTTATCAGTTCGTTCCAGGCGCAGTGGCCGACCTTTGGTTCAGTCTTGGCAAAGCTCTGACTCTCCTCGCCCGAGCTGTCGTGCATAATGTAGAAATAGGCACCCTGCGGATCGGCGACCATGGCGAACCGGCCGATATTCGGGATATCCGTCGGCTCCAGATGCACAGCGCCGCCCGCGCCCTTGATACTCTCCGCGCTGGCATCGACATCATCAACGCTGATATAACCCATCCATGAAGGCTGCGCCCCGCCCGCCGTCATTTCCTCGGTCAGCGCCATCATCCCGCCAATCTGCGCATCGCCCACCGAGAACATCCGGTATTCCATGTCCGGCTGCCCGCTATCGGCACAGCTCCACCCCAGCAGCTCCCCGTAGAACTCCTGCGCCGCATCCATGTCGCCGGTCATCAGTTCGTACCAGATAAAATCACCTTGTTTATTGGGCATTTCTCTCTCCTTGTATGTGTCGGCCCTGCTTTGGCCTGTTTCTATTTCGTCATCGTGACAACGGGCAGAAATCCGCCATATATCATGTGCTTGCCATCGATTGGCATGTCAGATTCCGGCGCAGGCATGCGTTTGTCTTCCCGCATTTTCGGCATGGCTTCTTCAAATGCCGCGCGTGAGGGCCATTCCACAAAACCGAACACGATCGTCGCGTCCTGGCCCGCCTTTACAGCACGCTGAAAATCGGTGACTTCACCATCCGGCACATCATCGCCCCAGCAATCCAGCGCCCGCAGCGCGCCATGGTCCATCGCAATACCCGCCATCGTATCGCACATATCGCGGTACGCATCGCGCGCGCCGCCAGATGCAGAACCAACATAGCCCTGTACATAGCCCGGAGAGCCGGAATTTCCCCGTTCCGAAACTGTTTCGAACCCCCCGAATATCAGCCGCTTGCCATCGAAAGGCATTGGATTGTCTTGCGGGTCCATGCGCGGGTCCTGCATCATTTTTTCCATGGCGCTATCGCGTGCCGTTTTGTCGGGCCATTCCACCCACGAAAACAGCACCGCTTCATCTTCCTGCGCCTGTACCGCTTTGAAAAAATCGGTCGTCTCACCTTTGGGCACATTTTCCTGCCAGCATTCCAGCACCCGCGCCGCACCATATTCAATAAAGAGCGGATCGATATCGCCGGCATGGGCAATGAACTTGTCTTTATTCGCTTCAGGGCAGGCGATGATAAAACCATCAATATAAGGCATTGCGAATCTCCCGAGTCGGCATCCATGCCATTGTGCATCAAAATACTGCGCCGCGCCAATCCGTGGGTTGATCATATCTTCTGCAGGGTTTTTCTTTGCAGCACGGCGCCCATACGCTAAGATACTGGCATGAATGCAGCACCTGCCCGAAAGCGGCCAATTGTACCGGCTTATCTATTGTGGGCGATTCCCGTTCTGATCATCCTGATCGCGCGGCTTTTGACCGGGAGCGAGCTTGCCGCCGCCTGTGTGCTGGTTCCCATTGGCGCGGCCGCGCCGGTGCGCGATGCGCTTTTCAACATGCCGCCGCTGCTATTGGCTATGGGCGCGCTGGTCACGTTATATGCGGCATGGAGCGGGTATAATGCCGTGCGCGCCTATGTGCGCCACAAAGACCGATCGGCATCCCCCGGCATCGCGGCTTTTTCGGAAATACTGCCACCTGCACTGGTCAAATATGTCTCGGCTGAACTGGCCATGGTACATCTCGCTTTGCTGCGCTGGAATACACCCGCCGACGTGCCTAGGGGCAGCCGTGCGTTCAGCTATCACACCTATCTGACCCCCATGCTGATCGCTTTTCTGGTGCTGCAATTGATTGAACTGGCCGTTGTCCACCTGCTGGTCAGCCTGTGGAATGAAACGGTGGCATGGGTGTTGTTGGCGATCAGCGTCTGGGGTGTGCTCTATATTGTCGCGCTGCTTAAATCTTTCCGGATCAATCCGGTGCTATTGTCCGATGCCGGCATTCGCGTGCGCGCTGGCAGTATCATTGACCAGTTTATTCCATTCGAGGCCATTGCGGCCATAGACCCCGACATGTCTGCCGAACGGCTGAAGGATAAAGGAACGCTGAACGCGGCAATACTGTCCCACCCCAACGTATGCCTTACTCTCAAGCGGCCGATTGCGCGCAAGACATTTTTTGGCAAAACCGTACATATCGGCGCAGTCGCGGTACGGTTGGACGAACCCGCCGAATTCCTGCGTGTGCTGCGCTACCGCATCGCTTTGCAAGCATAGCTGTCCAAGCGCTATACCCTCTCCCCCCGCCATACCACGCGGCCAATGATGGATATGGTGCCCGGATCAATATTATCATAGCTGGGATATTGCCGGTTATCCGAGATCACCGATAGCTGTCCGCCCGGGCCAAAGGCCAGCCGCTTGACCATCAGCATATCGTCCATGCGGATAACGTAAATGCCATCGCGTGGGCGCTGCGGACTGCGGTCGACCAATATGTCGTCACCATCTTTCAGGCTCGGCTCCATCGAGTCGCCATCGACCTGAATAATCGACGGCTCGCTGGACACCGATATCCCTATTTTCTTGAGCCACGCGTCATCGCATGCAATCCGGCCTGCCTGCAGCTCGTCATCATTATGCGCGCCGGAACCCGCTGATGCGCCGACGGAAAGGCGCGGAATAAAGCGCATGCCGTCAAATCCGTTGGCGCTGCCTTTGGTTTTTCCTATATCGTCGACACGCACCGGTGCACCGAGCAATTCCTCCGATACGCCAAAAAACTCGGCGAGTATGCGGCGGTCGGCTTCATCCAGCTTGCGCGGGCTGCCCTTGCGAATAAACTGCTGAATATATGCGGTATTGCGGCCCAGCATTTCCGAAAGGGCGCTATAGCTGACGCCGCGTTCTTGCACCAGATAATCCAGATTTTCCCTGATTTGAGCGTTTTCCATCTTTTCACTATAGCATAAGATTTTTCCTAGACAAGTAGGATTTAGGCGGGCATCTAAGAAAAATCTTATTCACCCTCACGAGTCGCAGACATATAGAAAGGAAATACACGATGCATATCGGATATCAGGTCGAACGGTTTTTGAATGAGACAGGCATGCCACGCACAAAGTTCGGACGGCTGGTGGCGCGTGACCCGCGGCTCGTCGATGACATGCGCAACGGCCGTGAGCCACGCGAAAACATGCGAAAAAATATAGAACATTTCATGAACAAATATCGGGAGCAGAGGCAATGAAATATGTACGAATCAGGCGTGACGCGGGTGATATGCTGGCAGGCGCACTTATGGAAGAAGCCGGTGGCTATGGTCAGATTATCCGGCGTGAAGGTACCAGCTGGGGCAGCGCGACTTTCACCGGTATGCGGCACAAAATCGAAATGGATTTTATCGGCGCGGCGGCCATGCGCGCGGGCAAGACGCTGGCGGCAGGATTGAACGAGCGCGAGTTTGAACTGCGCGACCATATCGTCGCAGATATCGGCATAGTGAGACAAGTTGAAAAAAACGGCGCCCTGATGCTGGAAATAGAGGCGCTAACGGTGGAAGATGTTTGAGAGGTATACGCCCACATATCCACATATCCACATATCCATATATTCGTCTGTTGATTGATATATCGTTATGCCGAAGTTCATAGAAACTATTGGTACTATGCGCCTATTACCTGTCCATCTGCGGACCCAGCGCCGCGTCCATATCGCGCGGGCGGATCAGCTTGGTAAAATTCGCGCAGCCGTCTTTGAGGTCAGCCCAGCTTTCGATATTCAGCTCCAGCACGGCGAGCGCCGCTGTTGGAAATTTCTCCTCGACAATATCGCGTAGTTCCTGCGTGCCATCATCGGGCACCAGGTCAAATATCAGATCTTCAAGCCCCGGATTATGCCCGACCATCATAATATGCTGCGGATCATTTTCAGCGCCACGCAGTACATCCGCCAATGTCACCGAAGAAGCGAGATAAATCCGCCGGTCCCATTCGGGGTTGAGCGCTGTACCAAGCCCGCTTTCCAGCTCGTCAATCGTTTCGGTGACGCGCGTTGCGGGTGATGCCAGCACCAGATCGAACGCCAACCCCTCGCGTTTGATCCAGGCCGCGATCAATTTTGCCCCGGCGACACCGCGGGCATTGATCGGCCGGTCGAAATCGCGGGTGCCGCGATCGCCCCATTCGGATTTGGCATGACGCAGGAGAGTGAGGGTTTTGGCGATGGGGATATCCTTTATGTCGGCGCTTTATATCGGAAGGGAATCATCCAGCGGCTGCGTGTCCATTGAAAGCCCAGAACGCACCGATTGTAAAGCCTCCGCAAGCGTCACGCGGCGAATGGGGGTGCCTTCAGGAAAGGCGGTCAGGAGCCGGGATGGGAAGGCGGCGCTCAGCATGACAAACTGCCCCCGGTCGCTGCGGCTGCGGATCAGGCGGCCAAACGCCTGCGCCAACCGCCCGCGGATTATCATGTCATCATAGGCGCTGGAGCTGGTTTTCAGGGGGGCAGTATCTGCTTCATCTCCATCCGCAAACTGTTGCTGTGAAGTAAAATACAATTTCCGCGCGCGGTGCAGGATATTGGGTTTGGGCCAGGGCACACCTTCCATCACCACGAGCCTGAGCGAATGGCCGGGCACATCGACTCCGTCACGCAGTGCATCGGTGCCCAGCAGGCAGGCACGCGGGTCATCGCGGAAAATATCGACCAGCGTACCGGTGTCGATCGGGTCGACGTGCTGCGCATAGAGTGGGAGCCCTGCTTCGGCGAGTCTGTCGGCAATGCGGCCATGCACGCTGCGAAGTCGCCGTATCGCGGTGAACAGACCCAGTGCGCCGCCACCCGCTGCCTCGAACAATTGTGCATAGGCGCCCGCCAGCCCTGCCATATCACCGCGCTTGATATCCGTGACGATCAGCACTTCGGACTGGCTGGAATAGGCAAAGGGGCTTTCCACGGCGAAATGTGACGCGCCGCGTTCCAGATGACGTGCGCCGCTGCGTATTTCTGCGCTGGCCCAGTGCTGCCCGTCGCGGAGTGTTGCAGAGGTAACCATGACGCCGTGGCTCGGCTTTACCACCACTTCGGCGACGGGCCGTGCGGGATCGAGCCAGTGGCGGCGCAAGCCGATATCATATTCGCGCCCTTCAAAGCGTTCGACCGCCATCCAGTCGACAAAGTCGGGATCGGCAGGCCCGCCAATCCGGCTGAGCAATGATAGCCAGGCGGCGAGCATGTCGGTACGCCAGCCCAGCGAAAACAGCGCGCCGTCCATCCGCGCCCGTGCGGCCGCATCCATCCAGTCCGGGCCATCTTCAATCAGTGACTCAAGCCTTTTGCCCAGCACAATAAGCGGCTTGATAAGCGCGTCCATTGCGCGTGCCGCTTTGGCCGCATGTTCGACAATCGGTCCGTCCAGATCGGTCAGTTCGGTTTCCAGGCCATAGCCCGCATCTGCGCTGCCGCTTTCATCGCGTGCATAGACCAGCGCGCGGATCGCGCCCAGCAGCTGTTCGACCGGGCCCCATGGTGCGCCTTCCTGTAGCCTGCCCAGCCAGCCTTCACCGGGCAATGCTTCGGCGGCTTCGCGCGCGGCCTCTATCGCTTTGCCGCCTTCCTCATCATAGCTGCCGACGTCGGCGAGCCGCGCGGCCAGCCCGCGCCTGCGCCCTTTCGATTTGCCCTCCGGCCCCATGATCCAGCGGCGCACCTCAATGGTTTCCTGTCCCGTGAGCGCGGCGGAGAACATCGAATCCGCTGCATCGAACAGGTGATGCCCTTCATCGAATACGATCCGTGTCGGCCGCCCATTTTGCTCACGTCCCCTGGCGGCATTGACCATTACCAGCGCATGGTTGGCGATCACGATATCGGCGTCCAGGCTATCGCGTGCGCTGCGTTCGATAAAGCATTTGCGGTAATGCGGGCAGCCAGCATACACGCATTCGCCCCGCCGGTCGGTCAGCGCCGCCACGCCGCGCTGGCGAAACAGGGTGGTGAGCCATCCGGGCAGGTCGCCGCCAATCATGTCACCATCGCGGCTATAGGCGGCCCAGCGTGCGACCAGATGCGCGAGTATCGCCGGTCGACCCGTAAATCCGCCCTGCAGCGCATCCTCCAGATTGAGCAGGCACAGGTAATTCTCGCGCCCCTTGCGCACGACCACGCGTTTTTTGAATGTCTCGGGATTGGGGTAAATCCGCTGTGTTTCCTGGGACAGCTGGCGCTGCAATGCTTTGGTATAGGTTGATACCCATACCGTGCCGCCCGCCGAATGCGCCCAGAGCGAAGCGGGGGCAAGATAGCCCAGCGTCTTGCCAATGCCTGTGCCCGCTTCGGCCAGTAGCATATGGGGGGATTTGTCGGCCGCGCGCGGCGCAAACACTTGCGCAGCGGCAGCGGCATACTCGTGCTGTCCCTGCCGCTTCTCTGCGCCTTCGCCGGTAAGATGGTCTAGATGCGATGCCACATCGCCCGCGTCCAACTCGATGCTGCGCGGGGCAGGACGCAGCGGTTTTTCCTCCCACTCGGGCAGGCGGGAGAACAGCCAGCGTTCCGGGTTCGCGGGTTTTTTCAGATGGTTTGCTATTGTGCCCGCCCATGGCCAGCGCAGCCGGAACAGTGCCTGAGAGCTGTCCCATGCACCTTCACGCTCGGGCCATGCGGGATCGGAAAGCGTGGCGAGCAGCTTGTGCGCCGCTGCCCGATAGATAAGGGGGATCAGGGATTCTTCTATGTCACTGTCACCCCGGCGAAAGCCGGGGTCTCCTTCATGGCCGGGGGCAGAAGAAAGGAGATTCCGGCTTTCGCCGGAATGACGTATATCCTCCACATCCAGCTCCAACGCCTTCACCAGCCCCGCCGCAGTCGGCACCATGAAACGTGCGGGATGTACAAATGCGAACAGCTCCAGCAGATCGAGCCCGGACAGTTCCCCATAACCGAGCCGCTGGCCTAATAGCGGCGCATTCATAACGATCACCGGCGTTTCCGCCGCCCGGCCAATCGCCTCCCCCTTGGATATCGCCTTCACGCGGCCATCGCCATCCGCCAGCCAGATACCACTATGGCTTGCATGCAGCGCAGGAAAGTTTAGGGAAGGAGGCGTGAGAGTCATTATCTGATCGCCTCACGGCGATGAGTCGGTACCGGCCTGATTGGAGTTCTTATTGGCTCGCTCTCGCTCGCAAGTCGGCACCGGCCCGCTCCCCCGCCCAACCTCCCGACAGGGTATAATGTCATCGGGAGGTTGGGCGGGGGAGCGGGCCGGTGCCGACTTATGCCCGTGAGGGCATCAAAATAGAAAACTATCATGGCGAACCAAAAAAGACTCCGATTTATTGCTGAATATAAATATATGGCTGTGCACAGCAACCTAACACACAAGAACGAAAAGGAAACAGGCAAAGTGACCGATTACAGGGAAGTCGCGGAAAATTCGAAAGCATGGCCGTTTGAGGAAGCCCGCAAGCTTGCCAAACGCTATCGCGGTGAACGCGGCAAACCTGTGCCCAAGCCGGATGGGAACGGGGGCATTGCTCCGATGCTGTTTGAAACCGGTTATGGTCCCTCGGGCCTGCCGCATATCGGTACGTTCAACGAAGTGCTGCGCACCACCATGGTCCGGCGCGCTTACGAGGTGCTGACCGGCAATCCGACGCGGCTGGTCGCTTTTTCCGATGACATGGATGGTTTCCGCAAAGTGCCGGGCAATGTTCCCAATCAGGATATGCTGGCTAAGCATTTGCACAAACCGCTGACGCAGGTGCCCGATCCTTACGAGAAATATGAAAGTTTCGCGCATCACAATAATGCGATGCTACGCGATTTTCTGGACCGCTATGGTTTTGATTATGAATTCATGTCCTCGACCGAGCAATACCAGAGCGGCGCATTTGACGAGACGCTGAAACTGGTGCTCGCGCGTTATGGCCAGATCATGGACATCATGCTGCCGACACTGGGTAAAGAGCGGCAGGCGACCTATTCGCCCGTCATGCCGATCAGCCAGAAAACGGGCCATGTGCTGCAGGTGCCAGTGGAAGTGGTCGATGCGGATGCAGGTCTGGTGCGCTTTGAAGATGACGGCGATACGATCGAGCAGAGCGTGCTGTCTGGTGGCGCAAAGCTGCAATGGAAAGTCGACTGGGCGATGCGCTGGGTCGCGCTCGGCGTCGATTATGAAATGTATGGCAAAGACCTGACCGACAGCGGTGTGCAGTCGGGCAAGATCGCCAAGGTGCTGGGCGCGCGCAAGCCCGAAGGCCTGATTTACGAGATGTTCCTCGACGAAAAAGGCGAGAAGATTTCGAAATCGAAAGGCAATGGCCTCAGCCTTGACGAGTGGCTGGAATATGGATCGCAGAACAGCCTGGCATTTTATATTTACCGCGAACCCAAATCGGCGAAGCAGCTGCATATGGGCGTGATCCCGCGCGCCGTGGATGAATATTTTCAGTTCCGTGCCAATTGGCATGAACAGGAAGCGGATAAACAGCTTGGCAATCCGGTGCACCACGTGCACGGCGGCGATGTTCCATCTGACACCATTCCGGTTACTTATGGGCTATTATTAAACCTGGTTGGTGTTATGGGAGAGGCCAGCAAAGAACAGGTATGGAGCTATCTACGCCAATATGCACCCGATGCCACAGCGGATAAATATCCAGATCTGGATGAGCTGATCGACAATGCGATGGCGTACCACCGTGACTTTATCGCGCCGACGCTCAGCCGGCGTAAACCGCAGGGCGCTGAAGTCGCGGCGCTCACACGGCTCGATAGCGAGCTGGCGGGGCTCTCCGCAGATGCAGCGGCGGAAGATATCCAAACGATTGTCTATACGATTGGCAAAGAAGGCGGCTTTGACAATTTGCGGGACTGGTTCACTGCGCTTTATGAAACGCTGCTCGGTAGCTCGCAGGGGCCGCGCATGGGCAGCTTCATCTCGCTCTATGGCGTGGAAAATACGCGTAAGCTGATTGCCGAAGCTTTGGAGTGATTTCTCAAGCTTTAGCGTAAGCTAAACTGTCTAACTGAAAATATACCGTTAGTCCTGGGCCTGTCGAAGGGCGTGTATCAACAAAGTGCTAGATTGCGGGCCGTCCCCTTCGACTGCCTGCTTGCAGCAGTCGCTCAGGACAGGCTTCGACAGGCTCAGGACTAACGGATATTGAATGTGATACTGCCTATCCCTCCCGCCGCCGCATCATAAGCATGATGGCGGCGATCGTGGCGATCATGATCAGATAGGCAGCCGCGCCATAGACAGCCAGGCCGGGGATCGTCCAGAGCAGCAGCAGGTCGTTGCCGCCCGGCACCGCGAGTGCGCCTATGCCCATCAGGAAGCCGCCCATAAAGTTCATCGATGCCAGCCGCACATTGCCGAAATGCGGTTTGAACCGGTCGCGCAGCGCAGAGCTGACAATCGCTCCGCCGAACAGCGCCGCTATACTGAGTTCCAGCGCCATACCATCGGATAACCCTGCGCCGCTGACCAGATTGTCCATCACCCGGGTATAGCCCCAATTGTCGCTGGAACCGAAAATCAGCGCGGCGCTGATCCCCACAATGCTGAGCGCGATCATGGCGCGGTTCCTGTCTTTCACGATTTTGTACAGGCTGGCCGCAGCGAGCAGCGCGAACATCACATAGGCGGCAATGCGCCCGCCGCTCTGCAATATCGGTGCATTGGCCTGTGTTATCGTAACATTGTCCGCAAACGCCATGCCATGACCGATCCACATCGCCAGCGCCAATCCGGCAAAAGTCAGCAGATAGGCAAAATCCCCCGTGCCGATCTTGCTGACCGTCCCCACAAAACAGGCGCGGTTCAGGAAGGCGCCAATACCCATGAGCACCGCAGCGACCAGCATCTGCCACCCTGTCACCAGATCAACCGGCAGGTTCGCAGCGCCGCCCATAGCGCGCGTAAGCGCCAACAATGTGAGGCCTGCCCAGCCGGTAACCACCAGCAGCCCGAACATCCAGTCCCACTTGCCCGCGATCACAAGCCGGCCGGTGGCGGCCACGGTGCATGTCGCCGCGCGGGCCAGTGCAAAGCCCAGGATGAACGCAAGCGGTATGATGGAAAAAGATGTCATGCGCGATAAGCCTAGGCGCAATCGCACCTGTGCTCAATAGATTGCATCTGCACCTTCACATGCCTATCTTTGCCCGATGCGTATCCATGCCGATTTTACGAAAAAAGCCATTGTCCGTCCGGGCGATGCGGAATGGGTGCCGTCGCCGCTGCCGGGTGTGGAGCGGCAGATGCTGGACCGGATCGGCGGCGAAGTTGCGCGGGCGACCACCATTGTGCGCTATGCAGCCGGCAGCGCTTTCGACCCGCACACGCATGGCGGCGGAGAGGAGTTTCTGGTGCTGAAGGGCGTATTTTCTGATGAATATGGCGATTATCCGGCGGGGACCTATGTGCGCAACCCGATAGGCACGGCGCATAAACCGTTCAGCAAGCAGGGCTGCACCATATTGGTGAAATTGCATCAGTTTGCAGTAGGTGACACACGCCAGTTTTCTCTCCACCTGGATGATATGACGTTTGAAAATGGCGGCGCGCCGGGTGTCGATTTCGCATGGCTGCATCGTCATGGACCGGAGCAGGTGAAAATGGTGCGCTGGGCCGCGGGCAGCCGTTTTCCCGAACATGTCCATCCGGGCGGATCGGAAGTCTATGTGCTGAAAGGTACATTGTCAGATGAAGACGGGGATTATCCGGCCGGGACATGGATTCGCCATGGCGACGGCTCACGGCATGCGCCTTACTCCAGCGACGGCGCACTGACCTGGACAAAAACCGGGCATTTAAGTGCGGACGTACTGGGAAAATGGGTTGAATGATAAGCACGTACTCCTGCGAAAGCAGGAGTCCAGAGCAGTAAATAACAGCGGTTCCACTCGCCGCCCTGGGTTCCTGCTTTCGTGAGGATACGGTAATTTGCCGTGATGCATGAGCCTTTTTCCGTCATCCTGAACCCACCCCCGTCATCCTGAACCTGTTTCAGGATCCAGAGCGGCATCATGCAGCCGGTGTGATTATCTGCCCTAGATGCTGAAACAAGTTCAGGATGACGGTAGGGGGAGGGGATGACGAAGGGGGCGACGCTTAATCCAAGCATTCATCGCCTGACTTTAAACCGCCGTCACTTCGCGCAGCACCGCGCCATATCCCGGCGCGATGATCATGTCCGTATGCCGGCCCTTTTCACCCAGCATCCGGTGCGCGGCTTTCAGGCTGTAGCACGGCACGCCCATAAACAGATGATGTTCGCTGTGATAATTTACCCAATAAGGCGCGACAGTGGCACGTGCCAATGGACCGGCGCGGGTCGTGCGGGCATGGCTGAAGGGATCTTCGCTGCCGGTTTCGGTGCAGGCATGCTCGGCAATATTGCGGATCCGCAGGAACAGCTGAAATGTGGTCGCGAGCGACACGAGCCAGAGCAGATAGGGCAATACGCCGTAACCGCTGGCAAAGGACAGTGCCAGCAGCACTGCCTGCGCACCAAGAAATTTCAGAAAAGTCTTGCCGATAAAGACATTCTGCTCCTTTGCGCCGGGTGAAATACCTTTCAGCGCCATCAGCATCTGTCCGCCTCGCTGTTTCAGGAAAGTCAGGCCGGTCAGGTCGCGCAGCACCTTGCGTGCCATGCTGGCGCGCGTCACGGGGAAGGGCGCAGACAGGATAAGGTCAGGGTCCTCCGCCTGCTGCGTGTAGCGGTGATGGGTCAGGTGATAGGTGCGATAGGCATGCAGGTCGGTGCCCACCGGTACGCCCGTCAGCCACTGGCCCAGAAAATTATTGATCCTGCGCACCGGATGCAGATGCCCGTGCGCTGCATCATGCATCAGGATTGCGAGGCCTAGCTGCCGCCCGCCAATCACGATAATGGCCGCAATCCATGCCAGCGGATGTGCTGTCCATATCGCAAATGCAATCGCGGCAAATATCACCGCCCAGGCATGCACGATGAGCGCGGGGCTTTTCCAGCGCGAGGCCGATGTCAGCGCCGCCCATTCGGCGCGCGTAAATACATCGGCTGGTCTGGCGGCCTTTACCGCTGCCATGATGATTTCCGGTATGTCATGCGTCTGTTATAGCCGTTTGGCGCGGCGGCGTAAAATATGATTTTGCGGGACGAAAGGGAACGTGCGATAGTTTCAATCGTAAAGACCGATATGCCCTGATGCGCGGACGCGCATATTGCGGTGCAATACTGACAGAAAGAATATAATGGCAAAATCATATGGCGTAACAATATATATGCGTTTCCTGCTTATTACCTGTATACTCGCTTTTTCGGCGCTGGTCGCTATGCCCCCTGCCGCGGCACAGATAGAAATCCCGTCTGAAGCCCCCGGCGAAATCGCCGATCCTGAACCCGTAATTGAAGCACCTGAAGGCGCGCAGGATGACGCGGACATACAGGAGCGGCTAAAAGGAATATTTGGGCAGATATCAGAGCTTTCAAATGTCGAGATCAGCGTCACTGAAGGTGTCGTTGCGCTGTCGGGCGAGGTGGCGAATGCCGCAGATGCAGACCGTGCCGAAGCGATTGCCGCCCGCGTTGCCGGGGTGGTAACAGTCGAGAATGGCATAGAGCGCACGCTGGATGTCGAGGATAATGTTGCGCCCGTCATGGAACGGATCGAAAAGGGTTTTTACGCGCTCGTTAAAAGCCTGCCCCTATTTGGCATTGCGCTCGCGATCGTGGTCTTTTTCTGGATATTGGGCGGTTTTCTGGCACGGCGCAAAGGCTTTTGGCGCTGGGCCGCGCCCAATATCTTTCTGGCCGAACTGTTCGCGGCCAGCATGCGCTTTCTGTTTGTAATAGCGGGTATATTCATTGCACTGGATTTGCTGGGCGCAACGGCTCTAATGGGTGCTTTGCTGGGCAGTGCGGGCGTGATTGGGCTCGCCATCGGTTTTGCGGTGCGCGATACAGTCGATAATTATGTGTCCTCGATCATGCTGTCGATCCGTCAGCCGTTCCGCGCCAATGACCATGTGGTAATCGGCGAACATGAGGGCCGCATCATCCGCCTCACATCGCGCGCGACGATATTGATGACGCTGGATGGCAATCATTTGCGTATTCCCAATTCAACGGTTTTCAAGGCGGAAATTCTCAACTATTCACGCAATCCCGAGCGGCGGTTCGATTTTGATCTGGGCATTGATGCCGATGATGATCCCGCCGAAGCCATCGCGCAGGGGCTGGAGGCGCTTAGGGCGCATGATTTTATCCTGGAAGATCCCGGTGCATCTGCCCGGATTGAAAATGTGGGTGATTCCAATATCCTCATCAAATTCATCGGCTGGGTTGATCAGCGGGAAAGCGATTTTTACAAGGCACGCAGCGCCGCCATCCGTGCGGTGAAAAACGTGCTTGAGGAAGCAGGCTTCGGTCTGCCGGAACCAATTTATCGCCTGCGTTTTGACGGGCGCAGCGACCCGCTGGAAATTGCGCGCAGTGCTGGCAACCGCGACGATGGGGCGCAGCATGAAACAGACACAGCGCAAAAGAAGAAGGTTGTGAAAGCCAAAGCTGCCGCAGCCATGGATGTGACCAAAGACACCGATATCGAGGAAAAAGTGGCCGAAGAACGCGCGCAGTCCGCCGAGGATGATATCCTGGATGATGAAAGCCCGATTGAATAGCGGGCGATAGTTATGGCTGCTTCAGCTCCTGCGCCAACCGCTCCATAAATTTCGCACCTCGGGCGAACTGGTTGATCAGGATATACTCGTCCGGCTGGTGCGCCTGTTCAATCGAGCCCGGGCCGCATATGACTGTGGGGAATCCCGCCTGCTGGAACTGTCCGGCTTCGGCGGCATAGGAAACCGCGCCTGCCGGGCTATTATCGCCGGTCAGTTTGCGGACAAACGCCTCGGCTTCTTCGCCGCCCTGCGCGGTGAGGGGCGGGGCATTGGCCAGCTGTTTCATGGTGATACCGCAATCTGGAAAAGCGTCTTTCAGCTGCGTATCGAGGGCTGCGATTTTGGCTCTGAATGGAGCCAAAGCCGCTTCGCCATCAACATCTGGCGGGCAGCGCAGATCAAACAGAAATATGGCCCGGCGCGCGAGGATGTTGGCCGCGGTTCCGCCCTGCATAGTGCCAATGGTCAGCGTCGCATGCGGCGGATCGAAAGGCGATGCGGGATCGCCTGCTTCCCACAACTCGCGGGCGAGCTGTGTAAGATCATGCATCAGGTCGGCGGCGATCATATTGGCCGATATACCCAGGTGCGGCAGGCTGCTGTGCGCTTCATGGCCCAATATTTCGACTTCGTGCACCATGATGCCCTTATGCCCTGTTATGACTTTCATGTTTGTCGGCTCGCCAATAATGGCAAGCGCCGGAGCGGGCAGATTTTCTGCCATTTCGGCAATCATATCGGGCGCACCCAGACAGCCGACTTCCTCGTCATAGCTGATGGCGAGATGAACGGGGCGTGTGCCGTCCCTGAACAACGGGACGGCGGCCAATGCCAGCGCGATAAAGCCTTTCATATCGCATGTGCCGCGTCCGAAATATCTGTCGCCGCGCTGCTGCACGCGGAATGGATCGCTGGTCCAGTCCTGCCCGTCGACCGGCACGACATCGCTATGGCCCGACAGGATGATGCCGCCTGCAACACCGGGCCCTATTGTGGCATAGAGATTGGCCTTGCTGCCATCCGCATTGGCCACGCGCGATGCCGCAACGCCGTGCCCGCGCAGATATGTTTCGATCCATGCGATGAGCTCCAAATTGCTGCGGCGCGATGTCGTGTCAAACGCGATCAGCGTTTTGAGGATGGACAGCGCAGATGTATGGAGCGGCATAATGCACCAAGGGGTATGGGGCGCGGGGTTTTCAGTCAAGTCGGGGAATGCCGGTTTCCTCTATTTTCCTCCCCCTTGATGGGGGAGGTACGAAGACTTGGCGGCTTGCCGCCTAGTCGCAGTGGGTGGGGGTGTTATCCCAGTATGGCACTTGTGCTTAGAAGAGCCCTCACCCCCATCCAGCCTTCAGTAAGTGCTGAAGCACCAACTTCCGGCATCCTTCCCCCATCAAGGGGGAAGAGATATAGATATCCCGTTATACCCGCCTATTGTGAAGGCTGTTCCATAATCCGCAGCTTGCTGTCGATCCAGTTATCGATTTTGGATTCCAGCACCGTCATCGGCAGCGCCCCGGTGTTCAGCACTTCGTCATGGAATTCACGCGGATCGAAACGCGGGCCAAGGCGCGTTTTCGCCTTGTCTTTCAAACGCTGGATGGTCAGCGCGCCGATTTTATACGCCAATGCCTGCGATGGAATGGCGATATAGCGCTCCACTTCGGCGGTGGCGTCGGTTTCACCCATGGAGCTGTTGTCGAGCATGTACTGGATCGCTTTCTCGCGGCTCCACCCCTTGGCATGCAGCCCGGTATCGACAACCAGCCGCATCGCGCGCAGCATTTCGTCATCCAGATGGCCGAAGCGCTGATACGGGTCATCGAAAAGCCCCATTGGAAAACCCAGTTTCTCCGAATATAGCGCCCAGCCCTCGACATAGGCAGTGTTGCCGCCGAAGCGCATGAAATTGGGCAGCGCCTCGTTTTCCTGCGCCAGTGAAATCTGGAAATGGTGGCCCGGCGCGCCTTCATGCAGATAGAGCGTGGTCATGCCCGATGTGTTGCGCGACGGCAGGTCATAGGCGTTGAAATAGAATATGCCTGGACGCGAACCGTCGGCGGTGCCGCTGCTGTACGAACCGCCCGCCTGAAACTTCTCGATCGATTCGTCATAGGGCCGGATTTCGAGCGGCGATTTGGGCAGCACCTTGAACTGGGTTTCAATGACCTTGTCGACTTTCTTGCCGAGATCATAATAACCCTGTGTCAACGCCTCGCGCGATTCCGGATGGAATTTGGGGTCAGTGCGCAGATAGGTGAAAAATTCCGAAAGCGTGCCGTCAAAGCCAACTTCTTTCCTGATATCCTCCATCTCGCCCTTGATCCGCGCTACTTCGCTGAGCCCCAGCTGATGCACGGCATCGGCCTCCAGTGGCAGCGTCGTCGTGCTTTCGATCAGATAGCGGTACATCGTGTCACCGCCCTTCATCTGGGACAGGCCGACTTCCTCACGCGCCATCGGCAGATATTCGTTTTTCAGGAAATCATGCAGCCGCTGATAGGCGGGATATATATCATTCTCGATCACCGCTTTGTACCGGCCGGCCAGATCAGCCTGCTGCGCTTCGGTAATGCCGTCGGGGAATTTCTTGATGGGGCCATAAAATGCGGACTCTTCTGCGGGTAGCGCGAGCTGCGTCGCCAGCTGTTCGATGACATTATTGATGGTCAGTTTCGTTTCCACCACGCCGCTGGCCATACCTTCGCGGAAACGGCCGATTGAACGGTCGAGCAGTGTCACAAACCCCGCATGGCGTTTCAGATTATTTTCATAATCCTCCAGCGTATTGAACGGTGCGCCGCTGCTGCCGTTGGAAAATGTCGGGTAGAAAGTGTGAAAGCCCGAAAAATGGTTGATCGGGCGCGGGTTGGTAAGCGCCAGTATTTCCGGGGAATATCCCTTGAGCGTATTTTCGGTATTGCGTTTAAACACGTCATAGGCAATCCGGTCGACAGAGCCAAGCGCGCTGCGGTTGATTTGCATCAGCGCATCCAGATCAGCCTGTGCCGCGGCACGTTCCGCATCGTTATATTCGTCGGTGATATAGTCGCCAAACTGATCGGCGTAGCGCATGTCGCCGCGAAACAGTGCAGTGAGCGGGTTGCGTTTCAGGCTGGCCTCATCGCTGGCGGCGAACAGCGCACGCAGCTTGCTTTGCGCCTGTGCGTCCGCGGATGCAGTCTGCTGCGTATTGGCGGTCGGCTGCTGCGCGGCTTCGGTGCTGGTGACGGCGCAGCCTGACAGGGACAGCGCGGCGGCGGACAGGAGGAGAGTGCGGGTCATCATTGGGCGGAATCCTTATGTTTCTTTGCGCACTAAATAGCACGGCGTGCATGCGGCGCGCAATTTACAAACTGTCCAAAGCGCCAGAAGTTTCGATGGAAAGCATATTTTCGCAAGCACAACGCCCATAATGATCACAGCCGATCATGCAGCGCGCGTCCGGAACTTTTCGCGTCCGGTTTCGTAGATATCATATGATAATTAAGTGAGGAGCCGACATGCAAATTGATACTGACACACTCATTCTGGTCGCGGACGGCGGCAAGGCATTGTTCCTGCGCAACGAGGGCGACGAGAAATATCTGAACCTGCAGGTCGAACAGAAAAAAACGCAGGACAACCCCCCGAACCGTGAACAGGCCGCAAACCGGCGCGGCCGGATGTTTGATGGCAATGGGCATAAAAGCGCGGTGGACGATACCGACTGGCACGAACTGGCCAAGGACCGTTTCGCCGGTGACCTCGCGGACATGCTGTACAAGCGGGCGCACCGCGGTGATTTTGAAAAACTGGTGGTGATCGCCTCACCTTCCACGCTCGGCGAGATACGCGACCAGTGGCATCAGGAAGTTTCGAACCGGATCATCGCGGAGATTGACAAGAATGTCACCAATCATCCGGTAGATGAAATTGAGGCCATGCTGCAGAGCGAAATGGAAGCGGCATGATGGCGGATATCGACGATATTGTGATCAATCCGAAAGCGCATTTTGATAAACCGGATGATGTGGTGCACGACCGCGCACTGTCTGTTGCCGAGAAAAAGCGGATACTGGAGGCCTGGCACAAAGATGCACTCGCGCTGGAACGGGCCAAGGATGAAGGGATGGAAGGCGGCGAAGAATCGTGGCTGGCAAAAGTGACGGAAGCACTGGACGCTCTTGAGGAACTCTCGGCGTAATATTTTCGGCCAGGGTTTTCGAGAACATTTATAATTCACCGCTGTCCTACAGCAGCTGCGCCATGCTAGCCTCGCGCCATGCTGTTCCTCTTGGCTTTCTCCGCCGCGCTCATGCGCCGTATCGGTAGTCCTAAAGTTTATTAAACTTCACCCGTATTCCTGCGAAAGCAGGAATCCAGAGCGCCCATCGCTGCCGTACGCACATGCCGCCATGGATCCCGGTCTGCACCGGGGTACTGCGAGGTCATATGTTTCGGTGTCAGTGGTATCATACGCTGCTACATGGACAGTCCGAAACTTTAGTAAACTTTGGTCATATTATGCAGCAAATTCATGGGAATGGAAAACCGCTATCTATTTCCAGATGCCTTCGCGGAACCACTTTGTAACGATATATTTCGTGCCCGCGATCACCGGGTTGCCGCTGTGCATTGTGTCGGGGTTGACAGTGCCATCGGCTTTCAGGTTGTTCCAGGTGAGCAGCATGCCGGTATAGGGCGGGACCATAAAGCCGGCTGTGGTGAAACCAGTCTCGCCGCCCTCGACCGGCTCATTCAGGTAAATCATCGCGGTCCAGGTGCGCTGTCCGCCGCGCGGTTTTTCCTGTTGCCAATAGGGTTCGGTCACGTGGAAATAATCCTGATGCGGCTTGAATTGCTGGCCCACATCGTAACGCTGCCCCTGAATCGTTTCCCCCCGCGCAGGTTTTATGCCGAGCAGTTTGCAAATCCGCCCATCAATCATTTTGATAAACGGATCATGCGGATCGACATTGCCGCTATAACTGGTGCGAAATTCGCGGTCGGGGTCAGTCTCATAGAGGGTTGAGGGCTGCGCGGTTTTGTCGATCATCCGCATCATTTGCATGCATTCGCTGGCGCTCATGAAATCGCGTACCACAAATGCGTCGAACAGATCGCATTCCAGCTGTTCGGTGCGCGGATGTTTTTTCAGCCGTTTGCTAACTTCACGGCTGAATTTGCTGCGTGCCTTGGCGGCGTGGTCAGGGATAGTTACGTAAGACATGATCTATTATCTCGGGGTTATTTATCTCGGGATTTATCCTGCATTGCGTTTTTCTGTGGCAGATAGGCGGTTACTTTAATTTCGATGATGGCATTGTCACCGCCGAAAAGCCGGTTGGTACCAATCGCACTCCATGCGGGGTAGGGCGCGGGGACGCGGGCCTGTTTGACCTGCCACATCGCGCCGATATCGCGGTCCAGATTGGTAAGATAGGACGTGACATCGACAACGTCGGACCAATCCGCGCCCGCCTTGGCCAATATCATATCGATCTCATCGAAAGCGCGAGTCACTGCAGGGGTGATATCGTTAGTACTTTCGCCTTTTTTCAGCATCACGACCACGCCGGACAGGTACAGCATGTCACCCGCGCGCACGGCGGGGGCATATTGGAAATTCTCATATGTCTGCTGCATCGCCTCCGGCACGATGACGGTTTTTCCGTCGCTTTCCTGCGCGAATGCAGGAAATGCCGTCAGTGCGCAAAGCGCCATTGCCATATATTTGATAGCCATAACCGTCTCCGCCAACTGTGTTATTCCATAATACGTCCGCGCACCATAACCCAATCCACTTTTTCCAGCACGGTGATATCGTCCAGCGGATTGCCACCCACCGCAATGATATCGGCGCTGAAGCCAGGCGCAATCCTGCCAACTTCGTTTTCCAGATCCATCAGCTTTGCCGCTGCGGTAGTGGCGCTGGCCAGAACTTCGCGCTCCGTCATGCCGATATGCTTGATCATCAACGCAAATTCCTCGGCATTGCGGCCGTGCGGATAAACGCCGCTATCCGTGCCGAACACAATCGGCACGCCCGCGGCGCGCATCGCACGCGGCGCTTTGCCCAGCTGTTCCAGGGTAGCGCGTATCTTGGTCTCAACCGGGGCCGTATAAATGCCTTTGCCCAGACCTTCCCGCACGCCGACAAAGGCCATCAGCGTGGGGATGCAGGCGGTGCCATTATCTTTCATGGCGCGGATTGTGGCGTCATCGGCAAAGGTGCAATGCTCAATCGTATCCACACCGGCCCTGGATGCCGCCTCTATGCCGCGCGGGCCGTGGGCGTGCGCGGCCACCCGCATGCCCAGCGCATGGGCGGAATTCACGATGGCCTCCATTTCCGCATCAGTAAAATGCTGATCAAGCCCGCGCGCCTGCTGGCTGAGTACGCCGCCGGTGGCGGTAATTTTGATCAGGTCAGCCCCGTTTTTGGATGCTTCACGTACCACGGCGGCGCACTGCATCGCCCCGGTGCAGGCCGAACCGTCGGCAAGCGCGTCATTCACTTCGGGCCGGAAACCCGACACATCGCCGTGCCCGCCGATAATCGCGAGCGAGGACCCGGCGGACTGAATGCGCGGTCCCATGATCATGCCCTCTGCCGTACCGCGGCGCAGTACGAAACCGACCTGCGGCGCGCTGCCCACGTCGCGCACGGTGGTAAAACCGGCCAGCGCGGTCAGGCGCGCATTCTTTGTGCCCACGACCACGCCCCATTCATCCGGCTCGGTCGCCCGCCGCCAGAAATCACCACCCGGATCTCCTGAAAGATGCACATGCATGTCGATCAGGCCGGGCAGTACGGTTTTGTCCGACAGGTCGATAATATCGCCGCTGTCCGGACGGTTGAGGCCTTTATCGATAGAAACTATCCTGCCATCGCGTACCGTGATCGTGGCGGGGCCAGCAGGGCCGCTATCAGCATCGGCAATCAGATTGCCAGCCAGGATAATCTGATCGCGGGTCTGTTCTTGCGCCGCGACGACTGCAGAGGAAAAGCACAATATGAAAGTCGTGAGCACAGCCGATATTGCATGGCGCATATATATTTCTCCTGTATCCTTCTGCCTTATGCCCGTGTGCCGCGCTCAGGGCAATGGCAAGGATTACAGTTTGATACAGGCTGTACACTTGCGCCGAAGGGCCGTCTGAACATATAATGCATGCGTTTCAGCATTGCAGGTAAAGGATGAATTTATGGATACCGCCATCACACGCTATGCCAAAGGTGCCATTGCCTTCCACTGGATTATCGCGGCACTGGTGCTGGCCAATTATGCACTGGTCCAGATTGCGGGCAATGTCGATAAAGCGGTGAAGGGCGTGTATGTCGGGCCGCATAAGGCGATTGGCATCACCATATTGTTCCTCACCCTACTGCGTATCATATGGCGGCTGACGCATGCGCGGCCCGATGTGGCGGCGGGGGTGAAGCCGTGGGAAGCAGCATTGGCGAAAACCGCACATGCGCTGTTTTATATCCTTCTGATTTCCATACCGCTAACCGGGTGGATGATGTCATCGGCAGCCTCGGGCGGCGGCGGTGTGGGCTGGTTCGGACTGTTCGAGATTCCGGGACTTCCTTTTGCAGAAAACCGTCCGCTGGCGGGTGAGATATATGATTTTCACAAAATCATGGGGCAGGCGATGTTTGTGCTGATTGTGTTGCACATATTGGGTGCGCTCAAGCATCAGTTCTTTGACAAAGTGCCTGTGCTCGCGAAAATGGGGCTGGGTGATGGCTCGCGAAACGTTTGATCGGGGGGCGGGCCGGTACCGACTTATGCCTGTGAAGGCATAAAGGACAAAACATAAAAAGAGGGGGCCGGAATATTCCAGCCCCCTAAGGTGATCCCGAGGAGGGATTTCGGTAAATCCAGGGCCGGTAAAGGCCCGTGATTTAATAGTAAAAGTCGTAAATTACGTCGACAACATAGCCGGTGTAAACATCAACTAGCAATACATCATCGTAATAACGTACCCAGCGATAATTTCCATATGCCGCGGGCAGGCGGTAATAATGCGGATTGTTTATCCAGTAGTTGCGGCCGTAAAAGCCTGATCCCAGATAGAACCCGATATTGAACCGGCGATAACGATGGCCTCTGTAGGGCGCATAATAGCGGCTGGCGCGGTACAGGTTCCGATTGTATTTGCGGTGATGACGCCAGTTATAGCGGCGATCACTGCGCCATCCGCGATTCCACGCATGGCGGTTGCTACGATATCTGCGGTCCACGCGCCCGTTGCGGTTACGGTCCCAGCGACGATCCACACGCCCGTCACGGTTCCGGTCCCACCTGCGATCGACACGGCCATTGCGGTTGCGATCATAGCGGCGGTCTATGCGGCCATCACGGTTCCGGTCCCATCTGCGGTCCACGCGGCCATCACGGTTGCGGTCACCACGCGCATTATACCTGCGCTGGTTATCTACACGCCTGTCACGATTACGATCCCAACGGCGTTCACCTCGTGCATCGGCGCGGCCACGGCGATCGCGGTTCACGCGGCGCTGTGCTTCGCGTACAATGCGTTCCTGTCTGTTCAAACGGCGGTCTTGCCGGACGCGGCGTTGTTCATTAGTCGCACGGCGCTGTTGACGCTGCTGCGTTCCTTCACGATTTGCACGTCTTTGCTGACGTGCCTCGCGGTTACCGCGGCGCTCCTGACGCGCTTCACGGTTCTGGCGCCGTTCTCCGCGCGCTTCACGGTTGGCGCGTCGCTGCTGGCGGGCCTCACGATTTTGGCGACGTTGCTGCCGCGCTTCACGGTTCTGACGTCGTTCACCGCGGGCTTCGCGGTCACGGCGGCGCTCGCGGTTTTGCTGCGCCGTTTCATTAATCTGCAATGCCAGAGCAGGGCTGCCTGCTACCGGGCTATTCGCATTGGTTTGTACTTTGATGGCGGTTTCCGCCGCTTCGGCTTCACCGATTGCCAGGGGCGACAATATGGTCGCGGCCATCAGGCTGACATAATATAAGGGACGCATGGTCTTCCTCCATTTGGCCTGATGAAAACCGGAAGGATATTCGGGGCCATTTCGTTGTTGATGTAAAGGGTATAGCGATTCGCCTGTGACCGCAAACTGAACCATGGCGTTGCCTTTTGTTCAGGTTTAAACGCTTTTTTATGAACGCTTGATTTTTGGCGGAAAAGCAGGATAAATGGCGTATGCAAACGCCTCTTTTAACGCTCAACACTGGCAAACCTGCCCCATTTTGTGATGATGGCGCATATAGTGCGATTGCAAAATCACCTGTGGATTCGCCGGTATTTTTGAACCGGAAAGGCTTGGCCAGCGATCAGGTGGCGGACCGCGTCCATCATGGCGGCGCGGATAAGGCCTTGCATCATTATCCTTACGATCATTATGCATATTGGCGCAGCAGGCTTCCGGATCATCCGCTGCTAGAGAAGCCAGGGGCTTTCGGCGAGAATATTGCCACCACCGGGATTGTCGAAAGCGAAGCGCGCATTGGCGACCGCTTCCGGCTTGGCGAGGCGCTGATTGAAATCAGCCATGGACGTCAGCCCTGCTGGAAACTTGATCACCGCTTTGATGTAAAAGGCAAAGATAGCGTAATGGCCGATATCGTGCGTACCGGCAAATGCGGGTTTTACCACCGCGTGCTGGAGGAAGGCATGGTTGCGCCGGATGCAGTGATGAAGCGCGTGGCGCGCGGCGATGCGGATTGGACCGTGGAGCGCGTGTTTATGCTGCTGATCGGCGGGCAGGGCAAGAGTGACCCTGCGGCGTTAAGAGCTTTGCGCGATATGAAGCCCCTTGCCACGGTCTGGCGCGCGCGGGCGGCGAAGATTTTGGATCACCGTATTCCTGCGAAAGCAGGCATCCAGAGCGGCAAAGAATAAACGGTGATGCACTCCGCCCTGTACTCCTGCTTTCGCAGGAGTACGGAGCAGCGTCGCGCTATTCTCCCGCCTCGCCTTCCGCATTTTTCGCTAGCCATTCTTCCAGCCATTTGATGGTATAATCGCCGTTCTGGAATTCAGGATCTTCCAGCAGTGCCTGATGCAGCGGGATGGTGGTTTTCATGCCTTCAATCACAAATTCATCGAGCGCGCGGCGCAGCCGCATCAGGCAGCCTTCGCGGTTCTTGCCATAGACGATCAGCTTGGCGATCATGCTGTCATAATAGGGCGGCACGACATAGCCGTGATAGAGCCCGCTATCGACACGCACATGCATGCCACCTGCCGGATGGTATCCGGTCACCTTGCCAGGCGAAGGCGTGAAATTTTTCGGGTCTTCGGCATTGATACGGCATTCGACCGCATGGCCGTGAAATTCGATTTCATCCTGCGTAAATGACAGCGGATGCCCATCAGCGACGCGGATCTGCTCGCGTACCAGGTCGATACCGGTGATCATTTCGGTCACAGGATGTTCGACCTGCAGCCGGGTATTCATTTCGATAAAATAAAACTCGTCATTTTCGTACAGAAACTCAATCGTGCCTGCGCCGCGATAACCCATATCAGCCATCGCCTTAGCTACGGTTGCACCCATTTCTGCGCGCTGCGCGTCGGAAATAACGGGGGATGGCGCTTCTTCCAATACTTTCTGGTGACGGCGCTGCAGCGAACAATCGCGTTCGCCCAGATGCACGGCATGGCCATTACCATCACCAAATACCTGAAATTCGATATGCCGCGGATCGCCCAGATATTTTTCAATATAGACGGTCGGATCGCCAAATGCCGCCTTAGCTTCATTGGATGCCTGGCTCATCAGGCTTTCCAGCTTGTCGGCGCTTTCCACCACCTGCATGCCGCGCCCGCCACCGCCTGACGCGGCTTTGACGATCACCGGATAGCCGACTTCCTCGGCAATGCGCTTGCCGTCCTCAATATTGTCAATCGGTCCGGGAGAGCCGGGGACGAGCGGGATGCCGAGCTTACCGGCGGTGCGTTTCGCTTCCACCTTGTCACCCATGGTGCGGATATGTTCGGGCTTGGGGCCGATCCACTTGATATTATGTGCCTCGACAATTTCCGCGAACTTCGCGTTTTCCGACAGGAAGCCATAGCCGGGATGGATGGCATCGGCGTGGCTGACTTCGGCGGCGGAAATAATGTTCGGGATATTGAGATAGCTGTCGGTGGCGGGCGGCGGGCCGACACAGATCGCCTCATCGGCGAGCCGGACATGCATCGCGTCTTCGTCGGCAGTGGAATGCACCGCCACGGTTTTGATGCCCATTTCATGCGCCGCGCGGTGGATGCGGAGCGCGATTTCGCCGCGATTGGCTATCAGTATCTTTTTGATGGTCATGCTGCGGGCTTACTCCACAATCACGAGCGGTTGGTCGAACTCGACCGGCTGTGCGTCCTCGACCAGTATCTGGGCGACCTTGCCTGCTTTGGGCGCGGTGATCGGGTTCATGACTTTCATGGCTTCGACGATCAGCAACGTATCGCCTTTGGCTACGCTGTCGCCGATCTTGACGAAATTGGCGGCGCCGGGTTCGGGAGACATATAGGCTGTGCCTACCATCGGTGATGTGACTGCATTTTTGGCGTCCAGCGCGGCGCTGGCGGCTTGATCCTCTGCCGCCTGGATTTCCGTGGCAGAAGGACTGGCGGGCGCGGCGGGTGCCGGAGCTGCTGCGGGCATGGGCGCGGCAGCGTGGACAACCTGCCCGCCGCCGCTTATATTACGCGATACGCGGATCTTGCGGTCGCCATCTTCGACCTCAATTTCGGTAAGGCCGGTTTCGCCCAGCAATTCGGCAAGTTCGCGGACCAGTTTTCCGTCCACCTGCATGGTGCCTGATTTGGATGTGCTGCCCTGGTTTTGCTTTGCTGCCATGAATTCCTCTTGGAGTATCGTCCGCATGGAGCGAACCGTTGCAAATGTAACATTACTGTCCTGCCTATGCCCGCAAACCGGGGGGCAGGGCAATATCTTTATGCGCTAAATCTTCGCCGCCGCTTCCAGCGCCATGACATAGCCATAGGTGCCAAAGCCGCAGATAGAGCCATGTGCGACCGGTGCAATCAGGCTTTTGTGCCGAAATTCCTCACGCGCCGCCGGATTGGAAATATGCACTTCGATCACGGGGGTAGTAATCGCCTTCACCGCATCGTGCAGTGCCACCGATGTATGCGTCAGCGCGCCGGCGTTCAGGATAACGGCATGCACGCCCGCCCCCTGTGCCTCGTGCAGCCAGTCGGTCAGATGCCCTTCATGATTGGACTGGCGCAGGTCGATGTCGAACCCCAGTTCCTTGCCGCGATCCTCCAAACTATCGGCAATATCATCCAGCGTGTCTGACCCGTAAATCTCCGGCTCACGCAGGCCAAGCAGGTTGAGATTGGGTCCGTTTAGGACGAAGATGGTTTTAGTGTCTGTCATGATGCGCTGCGCCCCTTTGGCTATGCTTATAGCGGTTGGTGTGAGCAGGGCAAGTCAGCCAAACAAAACCCGTCATTCCCGCGAAAGCGGGAATCCAACTCCTGACCTTGGCATCAGGTCGGCAGTTTCGGAGTTGGACTCCCGGTCAAGCCGGGAGTGATGAAAATTGCTTGCTCTACATGCTGTTTTCACACCATCTAATCATATGAAAATACCCGGCAAGGCAACCATAACTAATCGTTCCAGCACAATTTCATCGCAATTTGCGCGCGCAAGGGCGCCATATATCAAGCCTTGCAAAGCGGAGCTTGACGCGCGCCTTGAAGCTTTCAGGCAAAACCCTAATAATCCCGAATGTGTATATTGCGGTGGAATACCCACAGAATGGGATCATCTCTTCGCGCTGGTGGATGGCGCGCAATGGACAGGTTATTGCACGGAAATAAACAATCTCGCACCCGCATGCGGGAAATGTAATCAGTCGCGCGGTAAAAAAGAATATGCGCGGTGGATGACAAGCGATGCATATTGGTCTCCGCGGCAAAAGCATCTGCGTGACGGTTGGAGCGCTGAGAAGACCGATGCGATCATCCGTGGACGCATAGTTTTGCTGAATAGGGTAATTACACACTATCCCCCTATCAGACTGGCGGTTAGTGCTAATGACACCGAAACTAAGTTGGAGGATTATCGCTTGCAAATTCTTGACCTTTTACCGCGCGCTCAGGCGATTGCCGCCGAACTTGCTGCTTTATATCAAAAGGAAGCTGCCGAGATATTGGAACAACGCAAACAAACAGACCCATAGATATATTGCACCGCAACACAAACCCCGCTATACGCGCGCCAATTGTGGCGTGCGCGCACAGGCAGCCGTCCTCCTCTTACGATAAGCAGAATTCTTATGTCCCTTCGCAATATCGCGATTATCGCGCACGTTGACCACGGCAAAACCACGCTCGTGGACGAGCTTTTCAAGCAATCCGGCACGTTCCGCGAGAACCAGCGGGTGGAAGAACGCGCGATGGATTCGAATGATCTAGAAAAAGAGCGCGGCATTACGATTCTCGCCAAATGCACCAGTGTTGAGTGGGAAAATGCTGACAGCGAAACCACGCGCATCAACATTGTCGACACGCCGGGCCACGCCGACTTTGGCGGTGAAGTGGAACGTATCCTGTCGATGGTCGATGGCGTTATTTTGCTTGTTGATGCTGCCGAAGGGCCGATGCCGCAGACGAAATTCGTGACCGGCAAGGCGCTTGCGCTTGGTCTCAAGCCGATTGTGGTGGTCAACAAGATCGACCGCCCCGACGGCCGCCCGGATGAAGTGCTCGACGAATGTTTTGATTTGTTCGTCAACCTGGGTGCCAATGACGAACAGCTTGATTTTCCCGTGCTCTATGCATCGGGCCGCAATGGCTATGCCAGCGAAGATCTGGCCGCACGCGAAGGCGATCTGCAGCCATTGTTCAAAAAAATTGTGGAGCATGTTCCGGCGCCGACGGTCAATAAAGATGCACCGTTCAGCTTTCTCGTGACGCTGCTTGACCGTGATAATTTTGTGGGGCGTATCCTGACGGGGCGTATCGCCACCGGCACCTTGCGGATGAACGACCCGATCAAGGCGATGGATATTGGCGGCAATGTTGTCGAAACGGGCCGTGCGACCAAGATTATGGCGTTCCGGGGTTTGGAGCGCGAGCCAGTGGAATTTGCCGAGGCGGGTGACATTATCTCGCTGGCTGGCCTGACCGAAGCGACAGTGGCCAATACCATCGCCACGCCGGACCTGATGGAGCCGATCGCATCGCAGCCGATTGATCCGCCAACATTGTCGATGCGCTTTGCCGTGAATGACAGCCCGTTTGCAGGCCGTGAGGGCGACAAGGTGACAAGCCGCATGATCCGCGACCGTCTGGCCAAGGAAGCCGAATCCAACGTTGCCATCCGCGTCACCGAAAGTGCGGACAAGGACAGTTTTGAAGTCGCAGGCCGCGGCGAATTGCAGCTTGGCGTGCTGATCGAGACAATGCGCCGTGAAGGCTTTGAGCTGGGCATTTCACGCCCGCGCGTTCTCTACCGCGAAAATGAAGCGGGTGAGCGCGAGGAGCCGTATGAAACCGTCGTGATCGACGTCGATGACGAACATAGCGGCACCGTGGTTGAAAAAATGCAGATGCGCAAGGCCGAGCTGACCGATATGCGTCCGTCCGGCACCGGCAAGACGCGCATTACTTTCTCTGCGCCGTCACGCGGCCTGATCGGCTATCACGGTGAATTTCTGTCCGACACGCGCGGCACCGGCCTGATGAACCGCCTGTTTGAAAAATATGGTCCGTATAAGGGCAATATCACGGGCCGCCAGCTGGGCGTACTGATTTCGCGCACCACAGGCGAGAGTGTGGCCTATGCGCTCAATAGTCTGGAAGAGCGCGGCGAGCTGTTTATCGGTGCGAACGTAGCGATTTATGAAGGCATGATTATTGGCGAGAACGCCAAGCCCGAAGATCTTGAAGTCAACGCGATGAAATCGAAACAGCTGACGAACTTCCGCTCGACCGGTAAGGATGATGCGATCCGCCTTACCCCGCCGTGCCTGATGAGCCTGGAACAGGCGATTGCGTATATCGATGATGATGAAATGGTCGAAGTCACGCCCAAATCCATCCGCCTGCGCAAACGCCATCTTGACCCCAATGTGCGCAAGAAAGAGAGCCGCAAGAAAGAGGGCTGAGGGCAAAGGGGCTGATTTACGGTATGCCTGCTTTGCTGTAAGCAAGCGGTATGCGTCTGTTTTTCACACTTGTTCCACCGCCGGAGATACTGCAACGGCTCCGCCTGCTGATGGGTGGGGTTGATGGCGCGCGCTGGCAATCCGAGGCGCAGCTGCATCTGACGGTGCGTTATGTCGGGGATGTCGATGGTCATGTCGCGGATTTGCTGGTGGCGGAAACGGACCGGCTCCCATTGTCTTCGATAGAAGCGCGGCTGGAGGGCGTCGGTCAGTTTTCACGTGGCGATCATGTGCAGCAGCTTTGGGCGGGGGTCTCTCCTGCCTTGCCTCTCGAAAAGCTGCACCGGCAAATCGAACGCGTCTGTATGTCCACCGGACTGGAGCCCGAAGGCCGTAAATATGTACCGCATATCACGCTCGCACGCCTGCCGCGCAGTGCGGGATCGCCTGCGCAGTTCATGGAGGCGCATATCGGCCTTGCAAGCGAACCGTTTACGCTTGACAGGCTGGTGCTGATGCAAAGCCATTTGCGCGACCAGGGCAGTTTGTATGTGCCGCTGGCCGAGTGGAATATGGCCTAAGGCGCCGGGACAGTGGCCGCCGCCTGCGGTATTGCATAGCTGACTGATGCATCGGGACCCAGCGGAATGCCGAGATAGACCCACAGGACCAGCAGCAATGTACCGCTGACGAGCAGCCAGATGGCATAGGGGATCATCATCGCGGTCAGGCTGCCAAGCCCGAAATCCTTCTGCCAACGCTGCGCGAATACCAGGATCAGCGGGAAATAGACCATCAGCGGCGTGATGATATTGGTGGCGCTGTCACCGACGCGGTAGGCGGCGGTCGCGCCCTCCGGGCTAACGCCGAGCAGCATGAGCATCGGCACCAGAACCGGCGCGAGCAGTGCCCATTTTGCGCTGGCAGATCCGACGAACATGTTGAGCAAGCCGGAGAAGAGCACGATCAGGCCGAGCACCAGCGGCAGCGGCAGTCCGGTGGACTCAATACCCGCTGCGCCGTGCACCGCTGTGATCAGGCCCAGGTTCGACCAGCCGAACATCGCCACGAAATGCGCGGCGGCAAAGGCGAGCACGAGATAATAGCCCATGTCCTTCATCGATTCCGCCATCATGTTTACCAGATCGCGATGATCGTTGATGGTTCCGGCGGCCTTGCCATAGGCCCAGCCGCACGCAAGAAACAGCAGGAAGAAACCGGCGACCAGCGAACTGTAGAAGGGCCGCAGCGTGGTGTGGATGGAACAATCACCGCTGGCAATCGTACCCGGCGGGCAGGCTTCCTCATTAATCAGAGGCGTGCCGGGGGCAAGTGTCATAATCGCCCAGAGCACGACAATGCCAAGCGCCGCTAGCCCCGCATATTTGAGGCCGCGTCTCTGCGCGTCTGTCAGGCCTTCGTCTTCATTTTCATAGTTTTTGGCCATATCGCCTTCGGCTTTCCAAATGCCCAGACGTGGCTCAATAACCTTATCGGTCACATACCAGATAATTGGCAGGTAAAGTAACGTCATCGCAGCGATAAAATACCAGTTGCCCGCGATATTCATGGTCCAGCTCGGGTCCAGTGCGCTGACATTTACGGCTTCTTCGGTAATGCCGAATAGCAGCGCATCGAGCTGGCCTGGCGAGATATTGGCGGAGAAACCGCCCGAAACGCCCGCAAAGGCGGCGGCAATTCCGGCAAGGGGGTGACGCCCTGCTGCGGCAAATAACAGCCCGGCGAGCGGAATCAGCACGACATAGCCTGCATCCGCCGCATGGTTGCCGATCATCGCGACCAGCGCAACAACGGGTGTGAGCAGCGATACCGGCGCGCTTTTGACGGCGGCACGCATGCCGCTGGCAAAAAAGCCCGACCGTTCGGCGACGCCCGCACCCAGCATCACGACCAGCACATAGCCCAATGGATGGAAATGGGTGAAAGTCTTGGGCATTTCGACCCAGAGTTTTTGAATATTTTCAGGTGCAAGCAGGCTGACCGATTTGATGACAAGCGCCTTGCCATCTTCGCCCAATTCTGTGGGATGCAGCGCCGAAGCGCCCATGGCAGCGGCGATAATAGAAATGATCACCAACGCGATAATCAGATAGAAAAAGATAAAGACCGGGTCAGGCAGCTTGTTGCCGGTTTTTTCGACCCAGCCCAGAAAACCGCCAGTTTTCATGCCAGCTGCCGTGGGTTCCTGTGTCTCTGCCATATGCGCCTCTTCCCGAATTATGATTTTTCGGGATGTTAGCGCAACTTACGGAAATCGCAATGGGTTGGTGCTAGAAATTGTGGCGTGACCCTTGCGGACTCCATGTCGGCTATACGCTTTGAATATAATCGCGCATGGCCGCGGCTTCGCTTTCGATTTTGTCGATCCGGTATTTGACCAGATCCCCAATCGAGACAAAACCAACGAGCTTATCGCCGTCCACGACCGGCAAATGCCGGATACGCCGCTTGCTCATCAGCGAAAGCGCGGACAAGGCGCCAGTATCCGATGATATCGTGATGGCCGGCGCGGTCATTGCGCTCGATACAGGGGCATTGAGTATTTCGGAACCATCCTTTTGCAGGCAGTAAATAACATCGCGTTCGGAAAATATACCCGCCACCTTGCCATCTGCCATGACAGGCAGTGCACCGATGCGTTTTTCGGACAGCATGGCAATGGCATCCATCACACTGTCGTCACCGCGGCAGGTAAAGACGTCACCGGAACGGGTTTCCAAAATCGTTGCTATTGTCATGCTTGTCCCCTCGATTTGCTGGCCCTGGTGGCCCGATTCTTTTTGACTTGCACAAATGTAACATAAAATAATGCACCCGTCATTCGGGGAGACTTGATGCCGTGCATAAAAGCGTTCAAAGACATGGCATGCACAGACCGTCCAATCTTGATGACCCCGAATATGCCCATTTTGCATGGGCACGCTATCGCCGGCTCATGAAATATATGACGCTGGTGACGGCGGCTGTCGTGATTATCGCGCTGGGCATCATGTTTTATCTGCATGGCATGGTGTCGATCCATCTGTATATTGCCACGGCGCTGGGCGTGGCGGCGGCGATGCTGCTGACGGCGGCGCTGATGGGGCTGGTCTTTATGTCCAGCGGCACCGGTCATGATGAAGCGGTTGAGGACGAGATATCAAAGGAAATATATGGCGATGACTAAAAGCGATCATATCGGTGTTAAACCGGCGCTCACCTCGCGTGAAAACCCGATATTGCGCGTGGTGCCGGGCCCTGCCGATATTAACAGCAACGGCCATATTTTCGGCGGCTGGGTGCTGAGCCAGATGGACACGGCGGCGGGCATCGTGGCGGCGCGTGCCACCCAGGGTGCGACGGCGACTGTTGCGATTGACGCGATGGAATTTATCGCACCCATTCTGCTGCGCGATGTGATTTCAGTCTATGCCGAGGTGGAACGGATTGGCCGCACATCGCTCGCCATCCGTATTGATGTGATCGCCACGCGCTCACGCGGCGCAGAGGAAGTGCGCGTGACCAGTGGATTGTTCACATTCGTCGCGCTTGATGAAAACCACCGGCCCAGAGTTATTGAGAAATAGGGCGTTATTGAGAAATAGTGCTTTGTTCGTGCACCTATTTTCGGGGGAATAATGGCTTATTCCTTATTCCGTAACTGTATGCGCAGCGATGAATTTCCATTGGCAGGCACGCGGACTTTCCAGACATATCGGCCATCTTTCTTGCGCACTTTGCCTCCCTTAACGCGGCGGTAATCGGTAAAGGCGACTGGGCCGAGTCTGATTTCGGCATCAACCGGAGCCGGATTGGAGTTGCTGATTTCCAGCACAAATGCCTGCCACCCCTTTTTATGCGGTTCACCCTTGCGGATGTTTGAAAAGCGTACCTGCGCGCTTTCGGTAATCGCGAACTCAACTTTTTCGTCCACGGCAAAATCGCGTAAATCCGCTTCACCGAGAAGCAGGTTCTCGCCATTTACAGGCGTGAAGATCGTAATTCCCCCCGATGGCAACGGCGCGCCCAACCCCTGCTGTTCCTTATTTTGCATGCGCAGTTCGACTTGCATGGGAATATTTTTCATATCCTGACCGCTGTTCCAGTCAGCAACATAAACAGGTGTCACCGCAACGGCATCCTTGACCAGCAGAGCCACCTGTTTTTGCGCATTGGCGGCAATGGTTGAACGAAATGGTACGCGGTAGAGTTTGAGATCGCCCAGTTCTTCCTGCCGTGCGATTCGGGAACCTGTCACCACTATTTTTTGAGCGGATGGTGGCGGTGGAGGCGGCGCCATGACGGGCGCTGGCGCAGGTATTGCCATCATCGCGCCATCTGCCTCTTCCATTTCCGCGCGGTAATCGGGATAATCCGTTCCATCTGCTGTTGATCCCATGGGATAGCAGGTAAGCCGGAGCCGCGGTGTTTCCGGCCTGTCGGCCAGCTGGTCATAGGGCTGCTCGACATTCAGCGTCCCTGCCACTGCCATCACTTCGGCATTGCGGAAACTTTCCGCGTTCATATTGGCGAGTGTCAGCCATGCGAGCAACTGCATACGCGCGCCATTGGCGCTGAGTTGTCCGACATAATGGGCAGACCAGTCGAACCCGCTGGCGAGATAGGTGAGGGTGACAGTGGCTGTTACGGGTTCGGGCGAGACAGTATCAACCGAGAGCACAGGCGTTGCCGACAGACCTTCGGGCACTTCGTCATAGACCAGCGTTTCAGGAAGGCCGGCACAGCGCAATGCTTCAAACCCCTGCTCAGTCTGCAGCACGACGCCGCCGTTTGCGCCCGTGCGAATAATGGCTTCGCGGGTTGTTTCTACACCGGTTGCAGGGTTGGTGCGGCGTATCGTAACCCGGTTGCCGAGTGTCCCGTCGATCAATGAAGCGGGCGAGAGCAGGTTTTTGTCACGGTTTTTCTGTGCCACGCCGCCGGGCAGACCCGTGACGATTGCGCTGACGGCGACCATGCCCTCAGCCACGCCTTCAAAACGGATGGTGGAAGGCCCGGCGGGTAGGGTGATTGTGCGCTTTTCACTAATCAACGCAAAACCGCGCAGGTAATTCAGGTTCATCGGCGTATCGCTGCGCTGCGGATCACGGTAGATGGTGACGGATACGTCTTCAGGCTTGTCGGACACGATGATATCCTGCGCAAAAACCGGTATGGCCATACACATTAAGGCGAAAGCGAAGAATATCCGCAGCACGAGTTTAGTACCGGGTCTCGTACACCACCGTCAGCACAGTGGTGCCATTGGCCGCAACCGGCACCTTCCATAACCGGGTGGAGGCATTAATCTGCTCCCCGGACAAGGCCGTGCCGCCAATATTTTCCGATATTACCCGCGTGTCGTTGCCCCACCATGACCGGCTCAGGCCATATTGGCGCAGGTCGACTGTGACGGGCTGATTGCGCGCATTGGTGAGCGTATATTTCATGGCGGTGCGCCAGAATTCTTTGGGCCGTTCGGCGGTGACTGTATCGGTGCTGCCATCACTACGGGTAATGCGGTAACGTGCGCTTTCCTCCCACTCACTGCTGCTAATCTTGCCGCGGCTCGCCACTTCGGTTTTCACTTTTACGTCAAAAGCATCGCCAGTGGCCAGCGACAATATGCTGCCCATGGGTGTATGACCGATATTGCTCTCGCCGATAAATTGCGGATTGCCGCGTGCATCGCGTTGATAAAAGCGCACGGTGCCGGCGGGCAATGCATCGCCAAGGCCGCCTTGCTGACTGGAGGAAAAGCTGATCGCCGTGCTGGCGCTGCGCGGTTCCTCCATGCTGGAAAGCCAGCCCACATCGAATTGATAGACTTTGCGTGCGGCCACGCCTTGTACATCCATAAAGCTGACCTGCTTGGTCTGGCGGTTGGCAATCGTGGTGCGTCCGGAAATGGGGTAAAGATAGAAATCGCCGAGCTGTTCGCGATTCGCAGTTTCTGTGCCGGCCTGCGTCAATTGTCTGCGGTTCCTGTTACCCCGTGCGCCGCGGCCGCCTCTGGGGTTGCCCGCGACCAGCAATGTGTCGGCATTTCTATATGTCGTGCCGCTATTGTTGGTGAGCGTGACCCAGCCCTGCATATCGATGCTGCCGCTTTGTTCGTCATAAAGCGAGACATAATCAGCCTTCCAGCCAAGACCGGGTGTCAGATAGCGGAGCGAAGCCGCCCGCGTGCCTGTGCGCGCGCTGTCGAGGGTGATCGAAAGCGTGGGCCGGGCGCGCAAATTGGGCGGCACACGGTCAAATATCGCGCGCACCGGCAGGCCATCGTCGCGCAGCACTTCAATGCGATTGCCGATTTTCAGGACAACACCGTTGTTGACCGACAACACTTTGGCCCGTTCGCGCGTTTCGCTGCCAGTGGCGGGATTGGTGCGGATAATGGTAATGGTTTGCCCAACCGCTTTTTCCATCAATTTGGCAGGGGTCAGCAGATCATAATCGAAATTCTGTTCGACTATCGAAGTGCCATCGGCGGCGAAGGAAACGGTTTCGGCGCGAATCTCTGCGGATACGTCGGGAAATTCCTGCCGTGTAATGCCGCTCGGGATATTAATCTGCCGCACATCCTGCACCAGCGCGAGATTACCGTTGTAAATCGTGACCGACACATCACCTTGCGCGCTTTTATCAGGATCGGTATCCGTCGCATCGACTGTCTGTGCGGTTGCGGGCCTCACTATTGTCCCGCCCGTAACGAGTGTGAGAACCAGTAGCGAATTTGCAAAAGCGCGCATTAATCATCTCCCTCGATTTACGGGGATAATGATGTATTTCTCCTGCTTTGAACAGGGGGTATTTTGGCAGTAATTATGTGAAGAGTTTTGCCGTTATTCTGCTGCAACGGGCGGCTTGTCACTATCCGCCTTGGACGGACGACCACGGCGCGGCTTCGGCTTTTCTTCCGCTGTATCATCGCTGCCAATAGCGGGCGGTAACGCAGCCATGTCAATGGATGCCGTATCATCGCCATTGGCTTTGCGCTCGGGCGCTTTGCGGGTGCGGCGAACTTTCGGCTTTTCTTCGGCCGGCTTTGCGTCTGCCTTTACATCGCCTGTGGCGTCTTCGTTATTTTCGGCCTGCGGGGCAGTGCGGCGCGTGTTGCGGCGCGCCGGGCGGCGGTCGTTTTGGTCATCTTTACTGTCGCTGCGTGGGCCGCGATTATCATTGCGGTCGTCCCCGTTCGGGGCGCGCTCAGCTTCACGTTTGGCGCGTTCTTCTTCCTGGCGCGCTTTATTGTCGGCGAGCACACGAAAATAATGATCGGCAAATTGCAGATAATATTCGCTATTGACGCCATCATCATTCATCGCGGCATCATTGGCCATCTTCTTGTATTTATCGAGCATCTGCGCCGCGTTGCCGCGCGCCCTGCTGTCAATCCGGTTCGCCGAATCCACACCGCCGCGATTATTTTGCCCACGATTATTATTGTTGCGGCTGCGACGCCGGTTATTCTGTCCGCGATTATTGTTCAATGTTGTCAATCCTCATGTCTGAAGCCTTAATGTGACAAGGGGTTCTGCCCGTTCCTATGGAAAAGCCATGCGATGCAGAGCGTATCCAATACTGACTGGAGCAAAGGCCATGATGGGGATTTTGTGCATCCATCAATGACCTTGTCTTTAGCCGTAGCGAGACTTCGCACCCTTGCCAAGCAAAAATTGGCGAAAATGTGGCAAATGCCAGTGGATAACCCACTAAAATGCTGATTAATTTAGAATAAGCGCGCGCGGATGCCCCGCCAGGTCATGGCGTAAGTGCGTTTTCAAACCGTTTTGCGCGGCAATTGCAGTGACTTTTTCGGCCTGATCCGCGCCGATTTCGAATATGGCCGGTGCGCTTGCGCGGCGCAGGGACGCTATGGCGGGGATCAGTATCCGGTAATCATCCAACCCTTCCGCGCCCGCAAACAATGCATCATGCGGTTCATAATCGCGGACATTGGGGCGCAGTGCAGCATCCATCTCCACATAGGGTGGGTTGCACAGGATCAGGTCAAACGGACCGTCCAGCGCATCAGTCCAGCCCTGTGTGTGCCAGCTTATTTCATGAAATACAGCGCGGTCTGCGAGCGAGAGGCTTCCCGCATTCTGGCGGGCTATCTTAAGGGCGGCCGGGCTCTTGTCTATCGCAGTGCCGGTGGCCTCCGGCCAATGCGAAAGCGCCGCGAGTAACAACGCGCCGGAACCTGTGCCAAGGTCGAGAATGCGCGCCGGCGGCTTTGCGGCGAGCGTTTCGGTGGCCGCTTCGATCAGCGTTTCGCTATCGGCGCGCGGGATCAGTACATCGGGCGTCACTGCGAAATCCAGAGCCCAGAATTCCTGATGTCCCGTAATATAGGCAATGGGTTCATGCGCGACGCGGCGTTGCAGTAAAGCTGCGAACTCCGGCGGTACCTCGGCCCGCAAATGATCCAGCAGGAGGGTGGAGCGGCTGACGTGTAGCGCATGTGCCATCAACAATTCTGCATCGAGGCGCGGTGTGTCGCTGATGGCGCTCAATTGTGAAGTAGAATCACGAAGAGTGTCAGACACCGTCATTCCGGCGAAAGCCGGAATCTCCTGCACTTTAGCGCCAGATTGAAGGAGATTCCGGCTTTCGCCGGAATGACGGTGCGATTTGCGCGGAGCAGTTTTAGGCATCACCCGTCCATATTGGCAAGCTTGGCGGCCTGGTCCTCTGCGGTGAGCGCATCGACCAGTTCGCCCAGACCCGGACCTTCGAGTATTTCTGCCAGCCGGTGCAGCGTCAGGCCTATACGGTGATCGGTGACGCGGCCCTGCGGGAAGTTATAGGTGCGAATGCGTTCGGAGCGATCACCGCTGCCGACCATCGATTTGCGCGCATCGGCCTGTTCGCTGGCTGCCGCCTCGCGTTCCTGTTCATACAGCCGCGCGGCGAGCACTTTCATCGCCTGCGCCTTGTTCTTGTGCTGCGACTTACCGTCTTGACACTGCACGACAAGCCCGGTGGGCAGGTGGGTGATACGGATCGCGCTGTCTGTCTTGTTGACATGCTGTCCGCCTGCGCCGCTGGCCCGGTAAGTGTCGATACGCAGGTCTTCCTGATTGATCTGGACGTCAACTTCATCGGGTTCGGGCAGTACGGCGACAGTTGCTGCAGAGGTGTGGATACGCCCGCCGCTTTCGGTTTCGGGCACGCGCTGCACGCGGTGTACGCCGCTTTCCCATTTGAGCCGTCCGAACACATTTGTACCGCGCACGGACATCACCACTTCCTTGAACCCGCCTACATCGGATGCATTGGCAGACACCATTTCGACGCTCCAGCCATTTTCCTCTGCAAAGCGTGTGTACATACGGGCCAGGTCGCCCGCAAACAAAGCCGCTTCATCGCCGCCGGTGCCGGCCCGAATTTCCAGCATGGCAGGGCGCGCGTCGGCGCTGTCTTTTGGCAGCAATTGCAGCGCGAGCGCATGCTCGGCATCGCCAAGCGCCTTCTGCACGCCATCCACTTCTTCGGCGGCCATGGCTTTCATTTCGGCATCATCACCGGCCAGCATTTCTTCCAGACCCGTCAACTCATCACGCAGCGCGCGTAGCTCTGCAGCAGCTTTTGCCACCGGTTCGACTTCGGCATATTCCTTGGAAACGGCAACAAAGGCATCGCCATCCAACTCGCCGCTTGCCATCTTGGCTTGCAACTCGTCAAAACGCGCTTCGATTTGCGCAATGCGTTCGGCGGAAATGTTGGTCATTTTATATCACCAAAATAAGCAACGTCACCCCCGACTTGATCGGCGGTCCATTCCCTAAACTTGCATCTGAATGAAACATTAGGGAATGGGTTCCCGCCTTCGCGGGAATGACGGGTAGAGGGATTAGCGCACAGCATCAACAATATCTCCCAGCGCAACGTCTCGCTGCTCACCCGTGCTCAAATCCTTGACCGCAGCCTTGCCGTTTGCTAGTTCATCTTCGCCAAGTATCACGGCAAATCGCGCACCTGCATCATTCGCCTTTTTCATCCGCTTCTTCATATTGCCGCGATAGGCCATGTCCGTAGCAATGCCGCCGCGGCGCAGGTTCGCAATAATTCCATTCGCAGCCTGCTCAGCGGCTTCGCCCAGCGGCACGACGGCCACATCGATAGAAGGCGCATCTCTTTCCCCGACCAGCATCGCCAGCCGTTCAATGCCCGCCGCCCAGCCAACCGAAGGCGTATGCGGACCGCCGAGAGCCTCGACCAGGCCGTCATAGCGGCCGCCGCCCAGCACGGTGCCCTGCGCGCCCAGCCGGTCGGTGATGAACTCGAACGCGGTGTGGCGGTAATAGTCGAACCCGCGCACCAGCCGCGCATTGCGAGTCCAGGCGACACCTGCGGCATCCAGCCCGGCGGTCACAGCGTCAAAGAACGTGCGCGCTTCATCGGTCAGGCTGTCGTCGATTACCGGCGCTTCGCCCACAATGGGCCTGTCGCGCGGGTCCTTGCTGTCCAATATGCGCAGCGGATTCACATCCAGCCGGGTCTGGCTGTCCTCGGACAGACCACCGCGATGCTTTTCGAAATGCGCAACCAGCGCCGTGCGCCATGCTGCGCGGCTTTCCGGATCGCCGAGCGTATTGAGGTGCAGCGTGACCCCGTCATCAATGCCCAGCTCCTTGAACAGCTGGTCCGCCATCACCAACAGCTCGACATCGGCGGCGGGTTCACCCGCACCAAGTATCTCAGCATCAATCTGATGAAATTGCCGGTAGCGGCCCTTTTGCGGGCGTTCATAGCGAAACAACGGACCATGTGTGGTCAGCTTGAGCGGGGCGTGCTGCTGCCACCCGTTTGTGAGGTAAGCACGCACAATGCCCGCCGTAAATTCCGGGCGCAGCGTCAGCGAATCCCCGCTGCGATCATCAAAAGAATACATTTCTTTCGATACCACATCGGTGGTTTCCCCCAGCGAACGGGCGAACACCGCAGTAGGTTCGAACACCGGCATTTCCGCGCGTTTGAAATTATAGAGCCGCCGCACGCGTTCGAACGTGTCGACGACAAATCCGAAAGCTTCCTGTTCGGGTCCGAATATATCCTGTGTGCCGCGTATGGCCTGTGGTGTTTGTATCTTGCTCATGGGAAGCGGCTTTAACGGGTTTTGCGCAAAATCCAAATAAGGATTTGGCCTTGTTTGCCTTCACCGTGCGATATAGCGTGCCTCAAAACATTAACCCAAAATATCAACAGGGGAAATTCAACACATGCGTATGATCCTATCTGTACTGCTCGCCTTCACCTTGATGGCAGTGCCCGCACAGCTTTATGCGCAGGTTAAAAATAGCGCCCCGATAGCCGAACCAATTGTGGATATCGTGCCGATTGCCGATCCTGCAAAAGTTTTTCCGGCACCGATGAAACTGATTATTGATGCCACAGATGTCACCCAGGCGATTTTCCGTGTGAAGCAGATTATTCCAGTAGCGAATGATGAAAAAATGGTTTTACTTTATCCCAAATGGCTGCCGGGCAATCATGCCCCGCGCGGAGAAATAGAGAAGCTGGCGGGCCTGAAAATCAGTGCGAATGGAAAGCCGGTGACATGGCGACGCGATTCGCTGGATGTGTTTGCGTTTCATGTGGATGTGCCGGCGGGCGCAAAGCAGCTGGATATAGAATTTGAGTTTCTGTCCGCCACCAACGGCAATCAGGGCCGCGTCGTTGTCGCGCCCAAAATGATGAATGTGCGCTGGCACCAACTGTCGCTTTATCCTGCGGGCTATTATGCGCGCAATATTCCGGTCGATGTCACCATAACCTATCCCAAGGGATGGAAAGCGGGAACTTCGCTGCGGCCCGCGCGCGGTGCGGGTGATACCGTGACGTACAAGACTGTCGATTACGACACACTGGTTGACAGCCCCGCTTTTGCCGGTGCGCATTTCAAAAAATATGCACTGAGTGATCGTTCCACGCTCAATGTAGTGGCTGACAGTGCAGAATATCTGGCCGCGACAGAGCCGCAGATTGAACATCATCGGCGGTTGGTGCGTGAGGCGCGCAACCTGTTTGGCAGCGAGCAATATGACCATTATGATTTTCTGCTCGCCCTTACAGAGGAAATGGGCGGTATCGGGATTGAACACCATCGCAGCAGCGAAAACGGTGTGAACCGCGAATATTTCACCGAATGGGACAAGGGGCCGGGCCGCCGCAGCCTGCTTCCGCATGAAATCGTGCATAGCTGGAACGGCAAATATCGCCGTCCCAAAGGTATTTATGCGCCCGATTTCAAAACACCCTCGCGCGATGATCTGCTCTGGGTATATGAAGGTCAGACGCAGTTCTGGGGCTATGTGCTGGGCGCGCGGTCCGGGCTGTACAGCAAGGCAGACACGTTGGATGCCATTGCTTCGATTGCCGCTGGGCTTGACCAGCGCGTGGGCCGCGCATGGCGCCCACTTGCCGATACGGCGCATGATCCGATTATTTCCGCCCGCAAGCCCAAAGCATGGAGCACATGGCAGCGGCAGGAGGATTATTACAACGAAGGCATGCTGATCTGGCTGGAGGCGGACCAGATTATTCGGCGCGAGACAGGCGGACAAAAATCACTGGAGGATTTTGCCAAAGCGTTTTTCGGCGGGAGAGATGGTGATTGGGGTGTGGTGACATATGATCTGGACGAGGTGATTGCCACGCTGAACGCTGTGCATCCCTATGATTGGAAAGGTTTTCTGCAAGAGAGGGTGTTTGAAACTACTAAAGAAGCGCCCAAGAATGGCATCACATTGGGCGGCTATGAGCTGATATATACAGAAACGCCCAGTGCCTTTATCAAGGCTGGCGAAACGCGCCGCAACTATGTCGGTTTCAGCCATAGTATCGGTCTGTGGGTCCGTAAATCCGGCGTGGTCAGCGGTGTTGCATGGCAAAGCCCTGCGTTCAAGGCCGGTCTGACTACCGGTTATGAAATTGCCGCTGTTGGCGAAGAGAAATTCAGCATCGATGCGCTGCGCAAGGCAATAGCGGCGAGTAAGACAACAGCAAAACCAATCACACTGATACTTAAAAAAGGAGACCGGTTCCGCACCGTGAATATAAATTATAACGGCGGCAATAGATATCCGCGCCTGCGCAAGATTGGTGAAAGTGAAGGCGGGCTGGATACATTGCTGAAACCGCAGGTGACGGGAACTGTGCAACACCGTAGCGAGCTGTCAGGATGACGAAGCCGAAATAATTGTGTCTGGCAAAATTCCGAACGGAGCAGGCTGCCCGTAAGCGTGACAGCCCATGGGCCAGTTAGGTCATCCCGTCGGAGGTTATCGTATAGTGATTTACGGCGAGATCAAAAAGAATCACCCTTTCGCAGGTGCAGCATTTTGGCTATGGCGCAGGGCAATATCCTTTTTTTGATTCACGGAAAGACATATCCCCATGAACATCAACGCAATTCCCATTGGTGACAATCCGCCCGAAAGCCTGAACGTCATTATCGAAGTGCCGGTGGGCGGCGAGCCGGTAAAATATGAATTTGATAAGGAATCGGGCGCATTGTTCGTGGACCGTATCCTGCATACGCCCATGCGCTATCCTGCCAACTATGGCTTTATCCCGCACACGCTGTCGCCCGATGGTGATCCGCTGGATGCACTGGTGGTCGCGCGTTCGCCGTTTATGCCGGGCTGTGTTGTGCGCTGCCGCCCGATTGCGGTGCTCAATCTGGAAGATGAGCATGGCGGTGATGAAAAACTGCTCTGCGTGCCGATTGATGCCACATTCCCCTATTACCGCAAGATCGGCGAGGGCGGCGATCTGCCTGAAATCGTGATGCAACAGATTGAGCATTTCTTCACGCACTATAAAGACCTGGAAAAAGAAAAATGGGTCCGTGTCGGCAAATGGGGTGATGCCGAGGAAGCCAAACAGGTTGTGCTGGACGCAATTGAACTGGCGAAACAAAGCAAATAAAGCCGCTGTCATGAAGAATATAGCCATCCTGACACTTGTCTCATTGTCGCTCACTGCCTGCGCCACGCCAGAAACGCGGGTGCGTTCGGCGTTAATGGATGCGGGGCTGTCTAAGCCGGTGGCGGGGTGTATGGCCGAGCGGATGGTGGACCGGCTGTCGCTGATCCAGCTTAACAAGTTCAGCGGTCTCAAAAAACTAAAGGGGCGCGATGCCGGTGACATTAGCATCAATGAATTCGTAAAGCGTACCAAAGCTCTGCAGGACCCGGAAATCCTAGGCGTGGTTAGCTCATCGGGTGTGATCTGCGCAGTGCGATCGTAAAGCCTGTTGCAGGGTTCGGGTCTGCGCTGCTTCCCATGCATTTGGCCCCTTCCATTTATCCGCCGCCTATGCTTTAGCTTGGCACCAACAGATGGACTCGCATCAGGTTTTTTCAGAAAGGTGAATTCCCTCCCATGAACATCCATGAATATCAGGCAAAAGAACTGCTCGCGAAATATGGCATTGGCATCCCCACTGGCTATGCGGCCATGAGCGTCGAGGAAGCTGTGGCGGCTGCTGAAAAACTGCCTGGCCCGCTCTATGTCGTGAAATCGCAAATCCACGCGGGCGGACGCGGCAAGGGCAAGTTCAAGGAACTGGACGCGGATGCCAAGGGCGGTGTGCGCCTTGCCAAATCGGTGGATGATGTGCGCAGCGACGCGACCGATATGCTCGGCAACACGCTGGTGACGATCCAGACCGGGGACGCGGGCAAGCAGGTGAACCGGCTCTACGTGACCGATGGGGTCGATATCGAAAGCGAATATTATCTGTCCATGCTGGTGGACCGTGCCACGGGCCGTGTGTCGATGATTATCTCGACCGAAGGCGGCATGGATATTGAGGCGGTGGCGCATGACACGCCCGAAAAAATCACCACTATCACAATTGATCCGGCACAGGGTTTCATGCCGCACCATGGCCGCGCGGCGGCATTTGCGCTGAAACTTGACGGTGCGCTCAACAAGGCGTGCCAGAAGCTAACGAAACAGCTTTACACCGCGTTTATGGACCTTGATTGCGAAATGCTGGAAATCAATCCGCTGGTGGAGACAAAAGACGGACAGCTCTTGGTGCTCGATACCAAGATGTCATTTGATGGCAACGCATTGTTCCGTCATCCCGATGTCGAAGTATTGCGTGACGAGACCGAGGAAGACCCGGCAGAAGTTGAAGCCAGCAAATATGACCTTGCCTATATCAAGCTCGACGGCAATATTGGCTGTATGGTGAATGGCGCGGGCCTTGCCATGGCGACGATGGATATTATCAAGCTGAATGGCGCATTCCCGGCCAACTTCCTCGACGTGGGTGGCGGCGCGACCACCGAAAAAGTGACCGCAGCGTTCAAAATCATTCTTGCTGACCCTGCGGTGGAAGGCATTCTCGTCAATATTTTTGGCGGCATCATGCGCTGTGACACCATCGCGGAAGGCATTGTCGCGGCGGCAAAGGAAGTCGATCTCGACGTACCGCTGGTTGTCCGACTGGAAGGTACAAATGTCGCCAAGGGCAAGGAAATACTCGACAACAGCGGCCTGCCGATCGTCAGCGCCGCCGACCTGGGCGATGCCGCACAGAAAATTGTCGCACAGGTGAAAGAGGCGGCATAAAAACTTCACGCCAAAGTGACAAACTATCGGAGAATCACAAGCCAGCATGTCAGTACTGAATATATACGGCACTGGCGGATTTGGCAGGCAAATACTGCCAGCCGCCTCCAATTTGCTGGTTTCTCAGCTTACTTCCGCCAGGCCGGATTTTAATCACCTGTCATTTATTGATGACGCCCCGGGCGCGCCAGCTTTCTATGGAATAAGGTGCGTTACATTCGATAACGTACCTGCCGGGGAGCTCTATGTCATTGCGGTAAGCGATGGTGTGGTTAGAGAAAAGCTGGCCGAAAAATGTGATAGCGCAGGGCTGATACCCTATACTTTCTCGGCAAAAACAGCATTGATTTCGAACCATATATCATTGAACGAGGGCTGCATATTTTGCGACTTTGCCATTGTTGAGCCAGGGGTCGCAATTGGCAAGCATTTCCACTGCAACATATATAGTTATGTAGCGCATGATTGCACTATCGGTGATTATGTTACTTTCGCGCCGCGTGTAAGCTGCAATGGCAATGTGCATATTGGTGATTTTGTATATATCGGTAGCGGTGCGGTTATTAGGCAAGGGACTGCGCAAAAACCACTCAAAATTGGTGAAGGTGCAGTAGTTGGAATGGGAGCAGTCGTAACGAAAGATGTCCCGGCGGGAGCTGTGGTCGCTGGCAATCCGGCCAAGATAATAACATGAAGGCTATATTCATATGCGATCATAAATCGGGCATGTCATAATGAGTTGACGTTAACGTGAACGTTAACTATAAGTGCCATAGAGTTTCGGGCATACGCCCACCTCCGTTCAGGCTGAGCTTGTCAAAGCCTGGGTGGCAAAACCCTTCACAGGCTCGGGGTGAGCAGATAGAGAGATGGATGGAAACGAGAAGGAACCATTTATGAAAATTTTGGTACCCGTCAAAAGGGTGATTGATTATAACGTTAAGCCGCGCGTCAAATCGGACGGCAGCGGCGTTGACCTCGCCAATGTTAAAATGTCGATGAACCCGTTTGACGAAATCGCGGTTGAGGAAGCCATCCGCCTGAAAGAAGCGGGCAAGGCTGAAGAAGTCATTGCCGTTTCGATCGGCCCCGCAAAGGCGCAGGAAACGCTACGCACCGCGCTCGCCATGGGCGCGGACCGTGCGATCCTGATCCAGACCGACGATGAAGTCGAGCCGCTGGGCGTGGCGAAGCTGCTTGCCAAGGTTGCCGAAGAAGAGGCTCCGGGTCTTGTCGTGATGGGCAAGCAGGCGATTGACGACGATTCGAACCAGACCGGCCAGATGCTGGGCGCGCTGCTCGGTTGGGGTCAGGCGACATTTGCCAACACGGTGGAAGTTGATGGAGACAGCGCCACGGTGAAGCGTGAGATTGACGGCGGCCTGCAGACGGTGAAGGTAAAAACACCTGCGATCATCACCACGGACCTGCGCCTCAACGAGCCGCGCTATGCGTCGCTGCCGAACATCATGAAGGCGAAGAAAAAGCCGATGGATACGAAATCACCCGCCGATTACGGTGTGGATATCGCGCCGCGGCTCACCACCACCAATGTTTCCGAGCCGCCTGTACGCAGCGCGGGCATCAAGGTGGAAGATGTGGACCAGCTGGTCGCCAAGCTTAAAGAAATGGGAGCGGCATGATGAAGACTCTTGTTTGGGTAGAACACGACAATAGTGAAATGAAAGACGCAACACTGGCCGCGGTGACCGCTGCAGGCCAGATGGGTGAAGTGCATGCCATCGTCGCTGGTTCCGGCTGTAGTGCGGTTGCTGACCAGGCGGCGAAAGTCGCGGGCGTGGCGACAGTGCACGTTGCCGATGATGCGGCCTATGCACATGCGCTGGCGGAAAATGTCGCGCCGCTTATCGCGGACCTGATGGGCAGCCATGACGCGTTTCTGGCGCCTGCCACCACCACCGGCAAGAATATCGCGCCGCGCGTTGCGGCATTGCTCGATGTAATGCAGATTTCTGACATCCTTTCGGTTGAGGGCGACAAGACGTTCACACGGCCGATTTATGCGGGCAACGCGATTGCCACTGTGCAATCGAGCGATGAGAAGCTGGTCATCACCGTGCGCGGCACCGCGTTTGACAAGGCGGCCACCGAAGGCGGCAGCGCCGCTGTCGAGGCAGTATCGGGTCCCACCGATGCAGGGCTGTCCGAATTTGTCAGCGAGGAAATCGCCGAAAGCGAACGCCCTGAGCTGACATCGGCCAAAGTCATCGTATCGGGTGGCCGCGCGCTGGGCAGTGCGGAGAAGTTCGAGGAAGTCATCACGCCTCTCGCCGACAAGCTGGGCGCGGGTATCGGCGCATCACGCGCCGCGGTCGATGCAGGCTATGTGCCGAACGACTATCAGGTCGGCCAGACCGGCAAGATCGTCGCTCCCGAAATCTATATCGCCATCGGCATTTCCGGCGCGATCCAGCACCTTGCCGGCATGAAGGACAGCAAAACCATCATCGCCATCAACAAGGATGAGGATGCGCCGATTTTCCAGGTGGCGGATTTGGGATTGGTGGCCGATCTGTTTGATGCCGTGCCGGAGCTGACTTCGAAACTGTAAAGAGTGTCGTTCAAAGTGGTGCTTTGAACGAGGTGAAATCAGGAAAGCCCCTGCATTGTATTGCGGGGGCTTTTTCTTTAGCGAGAATATCAATGACCCTCCGCCGTTTCCTCATTCTCACTATCCTCGTCGGTCTCGCGCTGATCGCTTTTATGTATCACACGGCCACGCGTGATCCGGTGGTGCGGGAGGCTGATGTCATAGTGCCGTACTGGCCCGTTGATGCGCCGGAACAGCGGATTGTGCTTATATCCGATGTGCATGTTGCAGGGCCGGATATGCCACCCGAAAGGCTCGCGCGGATTGTGGAGCAGGTCAATGCGCTGGAGCCGGACCTGGTGCTGTTTGCGGGGGATTTTATGAGCGACAAGGCATTGTCCACGCACACCTATCCTGCGGATGAAGCGCTGGCACCACTCGCAAAGCTAAAGGCACGGCTGGGCGTGCTGGCGGTGGTGGGCAATCACGACCATTGGCGTGAGCGGGACCGGCCGCAGGACATGGCGATACGCGATGCGCTGGCCGATGCGGGCGTACGTGTTATGGACAACGAAGCAGTAAGGGTAGGGCCATTTATCATTGGCGGTGTGGATGATGACTATACCGGCCATTCTGATCTGCCACGGGTGTCATCGCAGATATATGAATTTAAGTACCGGGACGTATTTGGTAACGTTACACTGGCTGGTTTCCCGATTATCCTGAGCCACAGTCCCGACATTTTCCCCGATCTGCCACGGCCTAGGAATGACAATGGCAGCGCGGCGCTCATACTTGCAGGCCACACGCATTGCGGACAGATTGTGCTACCGTTTTTCGGTCCGCTGGCCACGGCTTCAGAATATGGCCGCCGCTATGTCTGCGGGCGAGTGGATGAAGATGGAAAGACACTGATCGTTGGTGCAGGGCTGGGGACATCCATCCTCCCGTTACGCCTTGGCGCGGTGCCGGACATGTGGGTGATTACGCTGCGCGGTTCAGCAGAAAAACCGGATCACCCGCAACTCTGATCTTCGCATTCACCTTCGCCCTGTTCAATCTCGACCGTGGCGTGGCCGATATCGAAGCGCTCCGCGAGCCGCGTCTTGATCGCGCGGCAGGCAGCATGGCTGTCCAGCCCATCTGAGATGCGCGCATGCAATGTGATCACGGGTCGCTCCTCGGTCAGCGACCAGCTGTGGATATGATGCACATCGGTGATGCCTGTGACATGGGATTTCAGGTCCGCGGCAATCAGGTCCGGCTCCAGCCCGTCGGGCGCGCCCTGCAGCAATATATGCGCCGAAGAACGCGTCACCGCCCATGCCCCGCGCAGGATGATAAGCGCGACCAGCACGGATAGCAGCGGATCGATCATGAACCAGCCGGTCGCCATAATGATGCCCGCTGCGGCAATGGCCGCGACCGATCCGAGCAAATCGCCGATAACGTGCAGCATCGCCGCGCGGATATTGAGGTTATCGGGATCGGCACTGCGCATGATCTGTAGCGCGGCCAGATTGACCAGCAGTCCGAGCACGGCAATGGCCAGCATCGGTCCTGCAAGCACAGGCTGCGGATCGGCAATGCGGCGCACCGCTTCATAGATGATCCATGCAGCGATAAGGAACAGCGACAGCCCGTTGACAAACGCGGCCAGCACCGAGAACCGGTCGAAACCATAGCTGCGTTTCCAGTCGCTCGGCCGCTGGGCAATACGGAAAGCCAGCCATGCAAGCGCCAGCGCGGCAAAGTCGGTGAGCATATGCCCGGCATCGGCAATGAGAGCGAGGGAGCCGGATATGATACCGCCCACAACCTCGGCAATCATAAACGCGCCGGTCAGCAGCGCGGCAAGCCCCACAGCGCGGACGTTGCGTTCGCTTACCTTTGGGGCGTGGTGATGATGCCTGCCGCCATGACCGTGATGATGGCTATGACTGGAATGGCCGTGGCCTGCATGGTCGTGGTGCGTCCCCATATTTCTTCGCTAGCACATCGGACTGATATGGCAAGTGTTTCAATAGGTTATTCAATAACAAATCGTTATGATATAACGATAAAATTGCTGTTACCATCTGTATTTTCAACCGTCATCCTGATACTGAAACAAGTTCAGCATGACGGTTTCAGGATCTATTACGCAATCACAGGGCAGTTTCCCGAGCTAGTGCTCTAAGCATGCCGCTGACGCAGTGCCAAACTGCAAAAACCGATCACACTTTAGAAATAGATCCTGAAACAAGTTGGCAATTATACCATTCCGACATGTAACTCGTCATTCCCGCGAAAGCGGGAATCCATCTCACCAAACTTACACATAGTACAACTGTAGTGAGATAGATTCCCAGTCCCCCGCCTTCGCGAGGGCAGGCAAGCTGGGAATGACGAGGCTATTTATACTATGAATGTCGTTCCTTGCTTAAAAGGGATATATACCGTTCCTAAATTCAAAATATTTGGTTACCTGCTTGAGTGGTATAATCGCCAACTCGTTTCAGGGTGACGATGGTAGAAGTAGTACTTTATTCCAATAATGGATCACTCTGATCCTTATCCGAACACGAACCTTCGTTAGGTAACGGGTAAATTCACGATGATGATGGGCCGTTAGTAACCCAAATTGACGCTATCGCCGACGCTACACCGCTCCGTATTTCGCCTTGAACGCTTCGATATCGCCTTTGGCCAGATAGCCCGCCTGTTCGACCCAGTTGTCGCGATCTATGCGGCCTTTGAATGTACCCAGATACTGGTCGACCTCCGCAATTTCGGCGGGCCCCCAGGCGGCGATCTGGTCGTAGCGGGTGATGCCGAGTTCAGTAAGACGCTTGGCGAGTTTGGGGCCGAGGCCCTTGATCTGGCGCAGATCGTCAGGGTCACCGGTGGCAGCGGGAACGTTGGGCATGCCTTGCGTGCCGGTGTCTGCCGTGGGCGCGGTGAATGTGGCGGGTGCGGGTTTGGCCGCAGGCGCTGGCTGTGCCGGGACAGGATCTGCTGCGGGCGGCGGGGCCATGGTGCCTTGCGGTAACGGTGTTTCATCGGGCAGCAACTCCCCATCCGCTGCCGGGTCTTGCGCGGCGGCATCATCGGATGGAACGCCGGGACGGGCACTATCACGATTGGCGCGCAGCCACCAGATAACGAGGAGGATGATAAACAGGCCGATCGCGAGATACAGCCAGTTTTGCGTGATGAATTCTTCCATGATGTGTCCTTGCATATTGATATGTTGCGGACAGGATTAGCGGTTTGATGCGCAAATGCCAACATGATCGGGCAGGATTGGGTGCAATCAAAAAGACTCAGCATCTCGCCGTGAGGTCAAAAACCTACCGTTCAATCCCCGTCCGACTGCCCATCGGCAAGCTGTGCCAGCCGCAGGAATTCCTGACGCCAATACACATTCTGATTGCCCGCGAGTTTGCGGATATCATCAAAACTATAGTTGCCCAGATATTTGTCGCCGCGCAGTTTCTGCCCGAATGCGGCGACCGCGACGGCAAATGCCATATCACCGCGCGGCGTATCGGCGCGGGTCATGGCAGAGGCGGCCACGGTGCGGTCGATCAGGCGCGAGCGGTCCTGTCCGGGCAGCTTGTAACGCAGTTTGATATGTGCCATCTCGCGGCCTAAATCATCGGAGAAGCCGCTCGCAACTCTGGCTTTATCCTGCGCGCGATTTGCGGGATAGCGGCGTTTGGGCAGCCAGCCGCTCGCATTCGCAGGCATAATCTCATAGATCGCCGTGACCTGATGGCCCGCGCCAATATCGCCCGCATCGACTTTGTCATTGTCAAAATCTTCCTCAGCCAGCGCGCGGTTTTCATAGCCGATCAGGCGGTATTCCTTGATGTGCGCAGGATTGAATTCAACTTGAATCTTCACGTCCTTGGCGATAGTGAACAGCGTGGAGCTCAGCTCGTCGGACAGCACTTTCTGTGCCTCCATCGCGCTGTCGATATAGGCGTAATTGCCGTTGCCCGCATTTGCGATCTGTTCCATCAACTCTTCGCGGTAATTGCCGGTGCCATAGCCCAATGTGGTCAGCGTGACACCGCCTGCGCGGTTCTTCTCGACCATCTCCAGTATCTCCGGCGTGCCGGTGACGCCCAGATTGAAATCGCCATCGGTGGCAAGGATGATGCGGTTGATGCCGCCTTTCATGAAAGACGCGCGTGCGGTCTCATACGCTATCGACAGCGCCTCGCCGCCGCGCGTACCGCCGCCCGCGTTCATGCAGGCGACCGCTTCTTTCATGTGTTTCTTGCTATTGGTGGGGGCCAGCAAGATACCAACAGCGCCGGAATAGACCACGATCGACACGCGGTCATCTGCGCGGAGCTGGTCAGCGACCATATTCAGCGTCGATTTGACGAGCGGCAGTTTCTTCTGGCTCGACATGGAGCCCGAAACATCGACTAGGAACACGAGATTGGCGGCGGGGCGTTCATCGCGCGCGACGTCATAGCCGCGCAGGCCGACGCGCATCAGGCGGCTGCCTTCATTCCACGGCGTCGCGGTGACATTGGTGGTGACACTGAATGGCACTTTGCGGCCTGCAGGGCGCGGATAATCATAGCGGAAATAGTTGATCATTTCCTCGGTCCTGACCGCATCAGCGGGTGGTACGCGCCCTTCGTTCAGGAACCGGCGGACATTGGCATAGCTGCCGGTGTCAACATCGACCCCGAATGTGGACACGGGGGCATTAGCGACCGACTGAACTGTGGCGACGTCATTATTTTCATAACGCTCGCGATCCTGCGGACGGGGGTAGGGGCCGGGCGGCAATATAATGGGCGGGCGCGGATAGGGCGCGATGCGACTGCCAGAAACCACCACGGATTCTTTGGCGGCTTCCGCCTGTGGGGCAGGCGGCGGAGGAGGCGCGGGCGGAGCCATGACAGGCACAGGGCGTCCCATGCGTTGGGGCTGTCCGCGCATCACGACGTCATTAAAGTCGCCAAACATCGAACAATTGACCGGATTGTCTGAAACAGGTGCAGGTTTGGAACGCGCCGCCGATGCGGCACTTTCACCAATAGGGGATATTCCGGCAGCCGGTATCGAAACAAATGTGGCAGCGGCAAGCGCGCTGGCCGATATGCCCGCGGCGGCTTTATGCAAAAGACTCATATTCGCTCTCCATGATATGTAACACTATAACATGGAGATAGCGGCTGAACAAAATCTGAATGGGTTCAACTGCGCTCGCGCTCGGCTTCGCGCCAGCCTATGTCGCGGCGGGCGAAGCCAGTGGGGAAGTCGATAGCGTCCACTGCTGTATAGGCAGCGGCCTGTGTGGCGGTGACGCTGTCCGCCATCGCCGTGACATTCAGCACGCGGCCGCCATTTGCGACAAGCCGCCCGTCTTTAATGGCGGTTCCGGCATGAAAGACTTTGACGCCGTCCGTTTCCGCAGATTCAATATTGCCGATTGCACCGCCTTTTTCGGGCGTGCCGGGATAGCCTTTGGCGGCCATCACAACGGTCAATGCGGATTGATCCGCGAACACCGGCGCGGCAATCTCGCCGAGCCGCCCTTCTGCTGTCGCCATCATCAATTCCACCAGATCGGACCGCATCCGCATCATCAGCACCTGACATTCGGGATCACCAAAACGCGCATTATATTCGATCAGCTTGGGGCCTTCGTCTGTCAGAATAAGGCCAGCATAAAGCACCCCGCTGTAGGGCATGCCATCAGCGCGCAGCATATCCACCGTGGGCCGCAAAATCTCGTCCATCACACGGCGTTCGAGTGCGGGGGTTAGCACGGGGGCGGGGCTATAGGCGCCCATGCCGCCGGTATTGGGGCCGACATCGCCGTCGCCGACACGCTTGTGATCCTGCGCGGATGCCAGCGGGACGATGGTGGTGCCATCGGTAACCGCAAAGAAACTCGCTTCCTCACCGGTCATGAATTCCTCGATCACCACCTGTGCGCCCGCATCACCGAAACTGCCATCAAACATATCCCTGACCGCTGCCTCTGCATCGGCGCGGCTTTCGGCGATGATGACGCCTTTGCCCGCTGCCAGACCATCGGCCTTGATAACCACGGGAATGGAAAAATCATCCAGCGCGGCCAGTGCGCCGCCTACATTGTCTGTCCGCATATAGGCGGCAGTCGGGATATTCGCACGCGCGCACAGGTCTTTGGTAAAGCCCTTGGACCCTTCCAGCTGCGCCGCTTTGGCCGAGGGGCCGAATACCGGCACATCCGCCGCACGCAGGCTGTCGCCCAATCCGTTTACCAGCGGCGCTTCCGGGCCGATGACCACCAGGCCGATATGCTTGTCTGCACAAAAGGCCGTGACTGCGCCATGATCAGCGGTATCGAGTGCAACCGCCTCGCCTTCGGCCATGCCCGGATTGCCCGGGCTGACATAGATTTTATCCGCCAAGGGGGATTGCGCCAGCTTCCAGCAAAGGGCATGTTCACGGCCACCCGATCCGATAAGCAGGATATTCATGATGAGTTTCCCTTCCTATGACGACGTATTCAAAAACACCGGCGACAGGCAGACCGGTGACAAGGCTTTAGGTCTGTTAGCGCAGCCAAAGGCCGGCGACAACGCCCCGGCGATGAGTATTTCGGAAATATCCACGGCCCTGAAGCGCACAGTCGAGGATCAGTTCGGCCGTGTCCGGCTGCGTGGGGAGATTTCGGGCTATAAACGCGCGGCTTCGGGCCATGTCTATATGTCGCTGAAAGACGATAAGGCGGTAATTGACGGGGTGATCTGGAAAGGCAATGCAAACCGGTTGGCGTTCGCGCCGGAGGACGGCATTGAAGTGATTGCAACCGGCAAACTCACCACCTATCCGGGGCGTTCGAAATACCAGATCGTCATCGACAGTATGGAAATCGCGGGCGAAGGCGCGCTGATGCAGCTGTTTGAAAAGCTGAAAGCGAAGCTGGGCGAAGAGGGGCTGTTTGCTCCTGAACGCAAGAAAGAGTTGCCGTATCTGCCGCGCACTATCGGCGTGGTGACGTCGCCTACGGGTTCGGTGATCCGCGATATACTGCACCGGCTGGCTGATCGTTGTCCCAGTCATGTCATTGTCTGGCCCGTACTGGTGCAGGGTGAGGGTGCTGCGAAACAAATTGCAGATGCCGTGAATGGATTTTCGGCGCTGGAACCGGGCGGGGCCGTACCACGGCCCGACCTGGTAATTGTCGCGCGCGGCGGCGGGTCGATTGAGGATTTATGGAGCTTTAATGAGGAGGCGGTGGTCCGCGCGATTGCAGATTGCACTGTCCCCGTCATTTCTGCCGTGGGCCATGAAACCGATACGACGTTGGCCGACTATGCCGCCGACCGCCGGGCCCCCACACCTACGGCAGCGGCCGAAATAGCGGTGCCGGTACGGGCCGACCTGCTGGCCTTTATCGACGAGCTGAAACTGCGTGCGCGCCGCGCCAGTCAGCGCGAGCTGTCGCTCGCCAAAGAACGGCTGGAAAATCAAGCGCGGCTGATGCCGAAACTGGATGCATTGCTGCAACCACAGCACCAGAAAACCGACGATCTGGCCGCGGGCCTGAAACACGGCTTGCAGATGCGCATATCGCATGCGTCGGGGGAACTGGCGCAAAAATCGGGCGCTTTGCGGCCTGCCCTGTTACGGCGCAAACATGACAATGCGGCGGCATCGCTGCAGCGGCTCGAACTGCGACCGGCAAACCTGCAAAAACGCTTTGCCAATGCGGGTGAGCGGCTGGACCGCATATGGCGGCTGGCCGAACAGCTTCACCCCGACCGCCCACTACAGCGCGGCTATGCCCGCGTCACCGATGCGGACGGGCAAACGGTAACATCGCGCAAAGCAGCGGCGGCGCACGCCAAACTGGGCCTCGTGTTTCGCGATGGTGACATAGAAGTGTTTACCTGTGCGGCCGATAAGCCTTTACCGTCTGTTAAGCCGATGCCTAGGAAAAAAGCGGGCCCCAAGAAATCGGGCAGCGATGATGGGCAGCAGAGTCTGTTCTGATCGCGCTGACCTGCCCGCCGGTTATCGTGTAAAAAATCATTTATCAAATTGCCCTGATTCACAAACTTCTGTAAACTGCCCATACATAACCACGCGAGTATAAATTCCCCATGTTTACATCGAATACAAACAAGACAGCCAAGCTGCATTATATGCCCAATAACATCCGGATGTTGTCGCCGGGTGATCATGTGATGTGTGCCGTGACGGGGGAGAAGATTCTACTGGACGATCTGCGCTATTGGAGCGTGGAACGGCAGGAACCTTATGCCACTGCGGATATTGCGGTGCAGCGGGAGCTGGCGCAATGAAGATGATGGTATTTACGAGCCGCGCCGTGACAATGGGCAGCATGGCCCTGGCGCTCAGCGGTTGTTCTGTCGTGCCGGAATCCGCTGAACCCGCACCCGCCGCCGCGCCGCCGCGCCAGGCTGAAGTACAGCCTGTGCCTGAAGCCGTTGTACCCGCGCCGGAGCCGCAGCGTCCGGCCCGGCTGCTGCTCAGCGGTGAAGCGATCCAGGGCGGTGTCATGCTCGGCACCGTGCCGGGTGGGACCCGCTCGCTGATATTTGATGGTCAGAATGTGCCGTTTGACGATGAAGGCAATTTCATCATTGCGTTCAACCGTGATGCGCCGCCCTCGGCCATGCTCTCTGCGAACCTGCTTGATGGGCGCACGATTGATCGGCGAATCAATGTCGCGCCGCGCAAGTGGAATATCGAGCGCGTGAATATCGCGCGCCGCCGTTCGGGCCCAAGCGCCGCATTCCAGCGTATCCGTGCACCGGAAATCCGGCAGATTGTCGCGGCGCGCAAAATCCGTTCGGACAGCCGGGGCTGGCAGCAGAAATTCATCTGGCCCGTCAAGGGGCGTATTTCCGGCCGCTTCGGTTCGCAGCGTATCTACCGCGGCGAGCCCGGCAGCTATCACAGCGGTGTGGATGTCGCCACAGGCGAAAGCGGCACACCATTTGTCGCGCCCGCGGACGGCGTGGTGATATTGGCCAGCAGCAAGCCGTTCTCGCTGGAAGGGAACCTGCTGATGATCGACCATGGCATGGGCCTTAACAGTGCATTCCTTCACCTGTCCAAAATCGCGGTGCGCAAAGGCGACCGTGTACGCCAGGGGCAGTATATCGGCAATATCGGCGCGACAGGCCGCGCCACCGGGCCGCATTTGCACTGGGGCATGAAATGGAATGCGGCGCGCATTGACCCAATCCTGCTTACCGGGCCGATGGAGTGACGCATAGCTTTCCTATTCATTTGACTGTAATTAGGCATTCTAATTAATATCCTAATATCCTAATATCCTAATATCCTAATATTCGGCTGTTCGGCGGAGTTTTATCAATCTTGGGCTAACTCAATGAGGATCCGCTATTAGGTGCGCTTTATTAATAGGCTTGCTGGCGAAGCATTGCTCTTTACATATGATATCTTTTAATCTTACATATGATATCTTTTAATCGCTATTTCCCTTTTGTGGCCGTGTTGTATAATTACAACATTTTATGGCAAACTGATTAAACGCGATCGGTTAGTCTTTACTTTATTTAAACTTTCGTGCTTTGAGTCAGACAACTTGATAGGAATATCGGGCTTGGGGATATGATTCGAATGCATTAATTTATGCATTTCGTGCTTACTGGCATATTTGACACGTCCTTTCCCTAACCTATCGGTTTTGGATAATTAGAGGATGATGGTTAATGAATAGCACAGTATTAAAAACAGGAGTTGCGTCTTTCGCGCTCTCGCTCGCGTTGATTTCGGCTCCTGCTTACGCGCAGAATGAAGACCCGGTGACTGATCAAAACGTATCGGACGACGAGGAAGTCTCTAACGAAACCAATACTATTGTAGTAACTGGGTCGCGTATTCGTCGAAATGATCTCACTTCGACTGTCCCGGTAATTGGCGTTACCGGTGACAATATCTTCAAGCAGGGTGAGAACAACGTCGGTGAATATTTGAACGACCTTCCAGCATTGCGTCAAACATTTTCGCAGTCGAATCCGGGCAACAGCATCGGCGTCGCCGGTCTGAACTTGCTCGATCTGCGCGGTCTTGGCATCCAGCGTACGCTGGTTGTTGTTAACGGCCGGCGCCATGTTCCAGCCGACATTGGGTCCACTGCATCTGCAGTAGATGTCAACTCGATTCCTGCTGCTTTGATCGAACGGATCGACATTGTGACCGGGGGTAGCTCAGCGGTCTACGGTTCTGACGCCATCGCTGGTGTAGTGAACTTTGTCCTCAAGGATGATTTCGAAGGTTTAGAACTGCGTGCTCGCGCCGGCATTCCCGAATTTGGTACAGGTGCGAACTACTCGATTTCCGGCGTCTTCGGTAAGAACTTCGCCGACGGTCGCGGCAATGTTGCTATTGCGGGCGAATATTCGCGTCAAAACCGTATTTTCGCTTCGGACATTCCCGAGTTCCGATTCCCCGGAAACTTCGTGCGTGTAAATAGAGATGCGGGAGGAGCTAGCTCCGATGGCCTGCCGGATTCGGTTTTCACGAACACTACCACGCGCTCCGGTACGATTAACCGTTTTGGTCTGGTCGGCTTCACACAGCCAGCCGGGCGACCCGAGTGTGGCGGCACCGTGGTAGGAGGAGCAACGCCATATAACTGTAATTACATCTTTAATCCGAACGGTCGTCTGGTATTCCAGGATTTCGATTCACGCTCGAGCACGTCGCAGTTCGGCGGATTCGTAGGCGGTAACGGTGAAACCGGTAACGAGGAGCGGCTTACATCGATTCTTCCGTTCCTTGAGCGTTACTCTGCAAACATTCTCGCATCCTACGAGTTTTCGGACGCGTTCGAAGTATTCCTCGAAGGTAAATATGTCCGTGCTGACTCTCTCGGTTCGAACTCGGGTCCGGCCTTCCTACAGGGCCGGTTCACTGGTGGTTTCAACGACTCACGCGTTCGCGTTCGCCTGGACAACCCGTTCCTAAATCCGGCTGATCGTCAGACGATCGCTAACGAGCTTATTACAAGTAATACCAGGCTTCCCGATCTGATCGCTGGTGGCGGCCCGCTCACTCCAGCAGATATTGCTGCGATCAACGACGGCAGCTTCCGCTTCACGCTCAACAAGCAGTTCGCAGATTTGGGTATTCGCGATCAGGATAACAAACGTGAGACTTACCGCTTGGTGGTTGGTGCACGCGGCGACATCTCGTCGAATCTCAACTATGAAGTTGCGTTTAACTACGGTCGTACTGACGAGCGCATCGAAAATCTGGGTAACATTTTTCCCCAGCGTCTCCTCCTTGCTATGGATTCCGGTATTGATCCGTCTGATGGGCAGATCAAATGCCGGTCGCAATTCGATCCTGCAGCGGCGACCGTGCTCGGAGCTTTCAGTGGTGCTGGTGACACGCGGGCGGCAACACTGGCTTCGGATATAGCGGCCTGTGTGCCGTATAATCCGTTCGGCGCACCGGACAACAGCGCAGCGGCTGCCTACATCACCTCAGATGCTGGTACCTCGGGTAAGCTCGAACAATATAACCTTGTCGGGTTTGTTTCGGGCACGACGTCTGATTTCTTCGAACTGCCTGGCGGACCGGTTAGCTTCGCACTTGGTGGCGAATATCGCCGCGAAACAGCTTTCTTCGAATCCGATCCGGTGATCGCGCAGAATCTGACCTTCGGCAACCCGCTCCCGGTCTTTGATCCGGATCCATTTGAGGTCCATGAGGTCTTCGGTGAAGTTAATATCCCGATCCTCGCAGATACGCCATTCTTCGAAGAGCTTTCGATCTCGGCAGCCGGGCGTGTGTCCGACTACAACGGCCCAACCGGTACCGTTATCGCCTGGAATGCGGGGGCTCGCTGGGCTCCGATCAGAGATCTTGCCTTCCGGGCACAGTTCGCGCGTGCCGTTCGTGCGCCGAACTACACCGAAACTTCGGGCAACTTAACGCAGACTTTCCCGCGTGTTACTGACCCGTGCGCTAGCAACAACATCAACCAGGGTTCGGCAAACCGTGCGGCAAACTGCCAAGCGGATCTTGGTGCTCTTTTGACCAATAACGCATTTAACTCCTTCGGGAATGCGACCTCGTCGGCTGATGCGCGTAGTGGTCCAAACCCGAACTTGACTGAAGAGACTTCAGACTCTCTTACTGTCGGCTTTGTCTATCAGCCCAGCTGGCTTCCAGGCTTCGCTATCACGGCCGATTACTATGACATCACGGTCGATAATGTGATCGTTTCGTCGACTGGTCAGCAGATATTTAATGCGTGTTACGATCTTCCGGATGTGAACAATCAGTTCTGCGACCGCTTCCAGCGTAATGGCACAGCGATCGGTCCGAACGGAGAAGCGCCGGGTGCGATCCTCAACGGCACCTTGGTCATCTCGCCGCTGAACTTTGCGAAGCGCGAGCGCGAGGGTATCGATGTTGACGTATCCTATCGTACGTCGATTGCCGAGGATGTGTTTGTCAACGCTCGATTGATCTATACGCACGTACTTACATCGAGCAACTTCCAGGATCCGACTCGTCCGGAATTTGAAAACCGTATCCTCAGTGAGCTTGGTGATCCAAAGGATCAGTTCGTGTTCAATCTTGATTTGACCTTCGGACAGGTAACTTTCGGCTACGATGCGCGCTATATCGGCCCGCAACTGACCACTCTGTACGAAGAGCAGTTCTCGCTCAACGGTGACCCGGCACAGAACCCGGACCGTTTCGACATTTTGGAATATCCTGAAATCATTTACCACGACTTCCGCATCGGTTGGCAAGTCGAGAACGAGGATGGGGAAAACACCTACGAATTCTTTGCCGGGGTAGACAACGTATTTGATGAACAGCCGCCGTTGGGCTTGTTGGGTACCGGTGATGGTAGTGCGATCTACGATCCCCTCGGGCGCCGGTTCTTCGCCGGTATTCGAGCGAAGTTCTGATAATTTTTGATATCTACAATCATTGAAAAGAGGTTGGGTGCCCCCAACCTCTTTTTTATTACAATTGATTTCATCCAATGACTATCCGGCTTATAAACAGGATTTACAGCAGTGTTGGGATGTGCTTTACCTGCCTCAAAATCAGCAGAACTCTATATAATCGGTGGTGATATTCTTTATGTGCGTCGCCACCGGCGAAAGCGGCACGCCATTTGTCGCGCCTGCGGACGGTGTGGTGATATTGGCCAGCAGCAAACCGTTCTCGCTGGAAGGGAACCTGCTGATGATCGACCATGGCATGGGCCTTAACAGCGCATTCCTTCACCTGTTCAAAATCGCGGTGCGCAAGGGCGACCGTGTACGCCAGGGGCAATATATCGGCAATATAGGCGCCACCGGCCCGCATCTGCATTGGGGCATGAAATGGAACGCGGCGCGCATCGACCCGATCCTGTTGACCGGGCCAATGGAGTAATTTTACCGCAAACGGATGACTTTGATAAACGGCCTGTTTTCAACAACAGCTTTAAAACTGCCCAACGGTCCGCGAGATATAACAATATTCTGCCCGACTTTTGGCCTGCGCCCCCCGACTTTTCCGCCAGTTTGCTGCCAGACAGAACCATTTTCTAGCTCAAAGATCCATTTTCCGCTTCGATTGCTGGATAAAGATTTTATGGTAGACGATAGCTCGCTTAACTGCGCGCCGTTTTTGCCTGTGAATAGAGGGTTATCTGCAGCTTTCAGTCCAAAAACATCTTCACGGGCCTGATCTACCACCTTCTTTTCGGCGATTAATAATTCACCGCTACTTTCCGCTTGGTCAAATTGTGCGACTTTTGCATCATAGCAGGCAAGACGTTCTGTATTGTCTGTGATTGACCGGCATTCTATTAGTTCGGATAATGCAGCGGGGCGCTCGGGTTTCTCCTGTGCCGCTGTATGCGGTGCAAAGCCTATAGTTAGTGCTACAGCCATACATGCTGCTGTCATACAAGCTGCAGTTGAATTTACATTTGCTGGTTTTTGCATGTCCATGAGGTCAAGTCATCCTTGGTATTTGTTGATGTCTATAAAAACTGAATTGGCAGAATTCACAGGCTTAGAGGGTTTTGCAAGGCCGTGAATCTGTGTTGCATATATACCTCACCTATATCGAAAACGAAGCATTTGCGTCACGAAACTGTTTACACTTTGTATACAGCCATGCAAATGATTTGACAGTTTTCGTGTGTAGATACCACGCGAGCTCGAATTTATTAATGAAAAACCTCGCCTCCGAGGTGATATTATAAGGGGATTCTCAGTGAGAAATCAGAAAATTATCAACCAGCTCAAAACCGGTGTTGCACCGGCTATATTGGGTTTGGCAATGGTTTCTGCTCCTGCCTATGCGCAGGAAGCGGAAGACGCAGGTACGGAAATTGAAGGCGAGACTATCGTCATTACAGGTTCCTTAATCTCCGATCCAAATCTGGAGCGTTCCTCCCCAGTGAACGTCACCAATGAAGACGAGATTGAGCTGAAACTATCCACCAACGCCGAAGAACTCATTCGTGATGTTCCCGGCCTTGTTACAGGTATCGGTTCAAACGCCAATAACGGTAACAATGGTACCGCAACGATCGATTTGCGCGCACTTGGTTCCAACCGTAACCTTGGCCTGCTTGATGGCACACGCATTGTGCCAAACGACCTGGCCGGTCAATTTGACCTTAACAACGTTCCGCTTGCACTGGTTGAGCGCGTTGACGTTCTGACAGGCGGTGCTTCCACCACATATGGTGCCGACGCTATCGCAGGTGTTGTGAACTTTATCACCAAGCAGGATTTTGCCGGTTTTGAAGCGGAAATTTCCAACCAGATTACTGAAGAAGGTGATGGCAATATCTTCCGCGCTGACTTTACTGTTGGTGCAAACTTTGACGATGGCCGCGGTAATGTGGTTCTGAGCCTTGGTTATCAGGAACGCGACGCTGTATTCCAGGGCGACCGCGATATTTCTATCTTCGGCATCAACTCATTTGATGGCTCACGCGGTGGTTCTACCACATCTGTGCCTGGACGTTTCTCTGTCCCGCGCAGCGGCAACCTTCAGGTTTCACCTGACAGCAGCTCGCTGGTTCCTGGCTACCTGCCGTTTAACTTCAACCCGTTCAATATTTTCCAGACGCCATTCAAGCGTTACAACATCTATTCAGCGGGCCGGTATGAAATTACCGACAATATTGAAGTGTATTCACGTGGCCTGTTCTCGAAAAACACGGTGAGCACGATTATCGCGCCATCGGGTTCTTTCGGTTCCAACCAGACCATCAATATCAACAACCCGTTCATTTCGGCCGGTCAGCGCGATATTTTCTGCGCGAACAATGACTTTGATCCAGCTACAGATGGCATTCAAACGCTGACGCCGGCTGAATGTACAGCTGCGGCATCATCGACCGACGGTCCAACTCTGGAAGATGGCTCGGTAAACCCGAATTACCGTACGTTTACGACCAACGTGCGTCGCCGTACAGTTGAAGTCGGACCGCGTCTCGGCGATTATAATACGACATTGTTCGATTATAAACTCGGTTTCCGCGGCGCTCTCACCGATGCAATCGATTGGGATATTTTTGGCGCATATGGCGAAAGCTCACGTATCCTGACGCAGGACAACTATGTTCTGAACTCGCGTCTGGGTGATACCCTGCAGACAGTGGACGGCGTGACATGTGTCACATCTTCTGCCGACGGCTGTGCGCCTGCCAATGTATTTGGACAGGCCGGTGACATTTCAGAAGATGCTGCCAACTATCTGCGTGGTCGCAGCACCACCGAACGCCGGGCATCTTTGGCACAGGTACGTGCAACGATCAGCGGCGACGCTGGCTTCTCCAGTCCGTTTGCTTCTGATGACATCGGTTTCGCGATCGGCGGTGAATACCGCAAAAATACTGGCTTCCAACAAGCTGACGCTCTGGCTGAAACCCCTGGTGAACTGGGTGGTGCTGGCGGTGCGGCTGTGCCGATCCGCGGTTCATATGATGTGTATGAAGCTTTCGGTGAATTGATTGTCCCGATTGTTCAGGACCGTCCTTTCTTTGAAGATCTGACACTTGAGGCAGGTATTCGCTATTCGGATTACTCGATCGATGCTCCAAGCAATCCTGGCTACAGCACAACCACTTGGAAAGTCGGCGGTAGCTGGACACCCGTTTCAGGCTTCAAGATCCGCGGCGGTTTCAACCGTGCGGTACGTGCACCGAACATTGGTGAACTGTTTACACCGGTCAGCACGCAGCTGACCAACCTGAACAATGATCCATGCGCGGGTACGGCTCCATTGAATGATGCCAACCTGCGGGCTGTCTGTCTGGCGCAGGGTGCCAGAGACTTCCAGATCGGTGTTATTCCTCCGCCAGTTTCAAACCAAGTGAATATTACCACGGGCGGTAATATCAATCTGCAGCCGGAAACAGCTGATACCTATACCGTAGGTTTCGTTTTCCAGCCTGATTTCATACCTGGCTTCAACATGTCGATCGATTATTACAATATCAAAATCGAAGACGCGATCACCACGGCAACACCAGGAGATCTTGTCACCGATTGTTTCGGCAACATAACGGCAGCATCTGCGACTGACCCAGCATGTACTTCAATTGGGCGTAACCCCTCTGATGGTGGTCTGAGTGGTGACCCAGCAGTCACGCCAGGTCTTTTCGGTGCCCTGTCGAACCTTGGCACGCTTGCAACTGATGGCGTTGATTTTCTGGTTAACTATAGAACTGACATCGGATTTGCTGATTTGTCGCTTGGTTTCAATGGTAACTGGACTAATTCAACTAAATTCTTGGCGTCGCCTACAGCTGACGTCAATCGTGAGTGCGTTGGTCTTTATAGCGTGAACTGTAGTGCATTCAGTGGTGCTATTCAGCCTGAATGGACATTCTCGCAACGCACTACGCTGAGCTTTGATACAGTCGATGTATCGCTGCTCTGGCGCTATGTGGATGCTGTTCAGTATGAACCGCTCCAGTTCCAGGACGATGCTCAAGCTGCACTGTTGTCTAACTTAGACGCTGACGGCTTTCTACTTCCGGAAAGTGAGCAGGGCTGTCCCGACTTCCTTGGTGCTGATCCAGGCGGCTGTATGGTTGAAGAAGCGTTCCGTACTATCGGTTCAGCGCACTATTTCGACTTGTCACTGCGCTGGTCTGTAATGGAGAACCTGCAGCTTACATTTGCTGTACAGAATCTGCTCGACAACAAACCGCCACTCGTTGGTAACGATGTTGGTTCGACAACATTCAACAGTGGTAACACCTACCCGTCTACATATGACGCTCTGGGCCGCCGCTTTGGTGTTGCAGCGAAACTTTCCTTCTAATCTGAAGGGCTATAATGAATAAGAAGGCGGGCCATTGTGCCCGCCTTTTTTATGGATGGATGTGTTCTCAATCCGCATTTATCCCCCCGCGATAAGGAGTTCCGTCATTCCGGCGAAAGCGGGAATCCGCCTCATCAAACTCACACATATGTGTAACTGTCGTGAGATAGATTCCTGGTCAAGCTGGGAATGAGGAGGCTATTTATACTATGAATATCGTTCCTGCTTAAAGGGAATGCATACCCTCTCAATCAGGATATCAGAAATATCTCTGCAATTATGCACAGCTATTCAGATTAAAGATGCTTCAAGTGTCATCGGAATATTCATACGTTCTCCCATGACTCTGGCCCATTCGCTTACCTTCTCGATCTCGTCTGCGTGCAGCGATGCAGCATCGGCATGCTCTTTTTCACGAGACGCACTGTCGAATGCCACATCTATTTTGGAATGCCGTTTGAACGCTGGCCCTTCGACTATATCGCGCACACCTGTCTGATCGACGTTCAGTTGAAACAAATCTATCAGGCCCTGCATGGTTTCATATTGATGAGAAAGGAAGGTTTTGCTGTTCAGTGAGCGTACTCTTTGCGAGCCATATTTTTGTATGAGTGCAGAAAAAAGAGCATGTTGTGCCAGCCAGCCTACCGCCGCTACCTGCAAGTCCGATAATTGCAACATGTCGTCGCCAGTCATTCCAAAAGGTGCAATCATCTGATCCTGAATCTGACCGACAAAAAGCTTGCGGACCCATAGACGCCCCCAAAGATCTTTTTTTGCGATTGAACCCAGATAGTCTTTTAAGGGCGCGTGTAGCAATACTGCTTTCGCATCCGGTCGCATGGCAAGCATGGCCAATGCAAGCGTGTTCACAATATTGGACGGTTTGATAATAATCGCTTCACCGCTGGAAAACGGTTTGGATAACCAATGCATCGACTGGTCAAGAACCTCAGCAATTTTGCGTGGCTCACCGCCGCGTCTTTTCCAGCCGACCATGTCATTTAGAACAACAGGTTCTTTAAAACCCATCGATACGCCTTTAATATCAAACGCGCGCGCCAGCATCGTGGAACAGCAATAAGCCGAATGGAAAATAAAATGCATCCGTGCTGGTTTTGGTAACACGCGCAACGCTTCGCTGCGTCTTAATGCAATTTTTTCAAGGTCTTTTGGTAAATGTTCATCGGTCAGAAACGTGCACTGCCGATGGACTTGCCTGTCTACATTAAGAAATTGATAGCTGTCATGTGTTTCATCATATCGATGCAATAACAGGTTGGGGTCTTTTGCGACCCGGTTTAAATGATCATTTGTAGCGTCCACACGTTTTTGTGCCTAATTTCTGCGGTTGATTCAACCAAAATCGCCAAGTCTTCTGCCTTGCTATGTGAGCTGCATTCATATATATATTTTACAAATTAAAAGGAGGCCATAGTGAAGTTATTCAGTGTTTTAGCGGGTTCAGCGATTTTGTTTGCTGCGCCTATCGCAGCTTTCGATGGACAAAAACATAATGATGGCAATGCTTCTGTCACTGAAGCCTCCAAAGCGCATGCAAATGAAGCAGATAAAGCTTCTGAAGAGAAATCCAAGGCCGATCAGAAGATAAAATGCCGCCGTCTTACAGTCACAGGCTCTCTTGTAAAACGCAAAAAAATATGCCGGACCGTGGCTGAATGGAAAGAGATTTCACAGGCAGGAAACCGATCGGCACGCACAATAGTTGACCACGCGAACCAAGGCAGCACAAGCGGTAGATAGGCACAAAAGCTTCCGCGAGCTATATGATAGCCGATTTAAATCTGTGCCTTTAATTTGTGCCTTGAGCAATCTTACTCGATTGCCATCTCCAATGCACCGTCGCCATCCTTGACCTTCACCGTAGAACCGTCGGGCACGTCGCCGCGCAGGATCATGTCCGCGAGCGGATCCTGCAGGTACCGCTGGATGGCGCGTTTCAGGGGACGGGCACCGTACACGGGATCATAGCCAACACGGCCGATCCACTTGCGGGCGCTGTCGGTAAGATCGATCGTGATCTTGCGGTCTTTCAACAGCTTTTGCACGCGCGTCACCTGGATATCGACAATCGGAGCCATATGCTCTTCCGCCAAGCGGTGGAACAGGATGATCTCATCGAGCCGGTTCAGGAATTCGGGGCGGAAATGCGCGCGCACGACGTCCATCACCTGCGGTTCGACATCGGCGACTTTCTGGTCATCGCTCATGGATGCCAGATGCTGGCTGCCCAGGTTTGAGGTGAGGATGATAAGCGTATTGCTGAAATCCACCTTGCGCCCCTGTCCATCGGTCAGGTGGCCGTCATCCAGTACCTGCAGCAGCACGTTGAACACATCGGCATGTGCTTTTTCGACTTCGTCAAACAGGATGACCTGATAGGGCCTGCGCCGCACGGCCTCGGTCAGCACGCCGCCTTCATCATAGCCGACATAGCCGGGAGGCGCGCCGATCAGGCGGGCGACCGAATGCTTCTCCATGAATTCGGACATGTCGATGCGGACCATCGCCTGATCATCGTCGAACAGAAAGCCGGCCAGCGCTTTGGTAAGCTCTGTCTTGCCCACGCCAGTGGGGCCAAGGAACAGAAAGGACCCCAGCGGACGGTTCGGGTCCTGCAGCCCCGCGCGCGACCGGCGCACCGCTTTCGAAACGGCTTCGACGGCATCAGTTTGACCAATGACGCGCTTGCCGATCGCCTCTTCCATATTGAGCAGTTTTTCACGCTCGCCTTCCATCATCTTGTCGACCGGAATGCCGGTCCAGCGCGACACGACGGAAGCGATATCTTCCGCGGTCACTTCCTCACGTAGCAGCGCGCCTTCAGTGGCGGCAGCGGCTTCTTCCAGCTTGCCTTCCAGCTCGGGAATTTTGCCATAACTCAGCTCACCCGCCTTGGCGAGATCACCTGCGCGCTGTGCCTGTTCCAGTTCCAGGCGCGCGGCGTCCAGCTCTTCTTTCAGCTTGGCTTCAGCGTTGATCTTGTCTTTTTCATTCTGCCAGCGGGTGGTGAGTTCAGAGGATTGCTGTTCCAGATTGGCAAGATCTTCCTCGATTTTCGCGAGCCGATCCTGTGACGCGGTATCATTTTCCTTGGACAGCGCCTCACGCTCGATCTTGAGCTGGATGATGCGCCGGTCGAGCGTCTCGATTTCTTCGGGCTTGGATTCCACTTCCATGCGGATGCGGCTCGCCGCTTCATCCATCAGGTCAATCGCTTTGTCGGGCAGAAACCGGTCGGAGATATAGCGGTGTGAAAGTGTGGCGGCGGACACAATGGCACCATCGGTGATACGTACACCGTGGTGCAGCTCATATTTCTCTTTCAACCCGCGCAGGATCGAAACAGTATCTTCGACATTGGGTTCACCCACATGCACCGGCTGGAACCGGCGTTGCAGCGCCGGGTCTTTCTCGACATATTTCTGGTACTCATCCAGCGTGGTGGCGCCTATGCAATGCAGCTCACCGCGGGCCAACGCAGGCTTGAGCAGGTTGGAGGCATCCATTGACCCTTCCGACGCACCTGCACCGACCAACGTGTGCATCTCGTCAATAAACAAGATGATTTCGCCGTCCGCGCCTTTGACTTCGTCGAGCACGGATTTCAGCCGTTCCTCAAATTCCCCGCGATATTTCGCGCCTGCAATCAGCGCGCCCATGTCCAGGCCCATCAACCGGCGATCCTTCAGGCTGTCGGGCACATCGCCATTGGCGATACGCAGTGCGAGCCCTTCGGCAATCGCGGTCTTGCCCACACCGGGTTCGCCGATCAGTACGGGGTTGTTTTTCGTGCGGCGCGCCAGAATTTGCACCGTGCGGCGAATTTCCTCGTCACGGCCAATGACCGGGTCCAGCTTGCCATCGCGCGCCGCCTGCGTCAGGTCGCGGGCATATTTCTTCATCGCTTCATAGCTGTCTTCGGCGGAGGCGGACTGCGCCGTCTTCCCGCCGCGCAGTTCGTTGATCGCGCTGTTGAGTTTTTCCGGTGTCACGCCTGCTTTGGCCAGCGCATCGGCGACCTTGGTGCCTTTGGCGAGCGTCAGCGCGAGCAGCAAACGCTCGACTGTGACAAAGCTGTCACCGGCTTTTTCCGCGATCTGTTCGGCCTGGTCGAGCAGGCGTATGGTGTCATTATCAAGCCCTGGCGTCGTTTGCGCGCCGGAACCCGATACCGCCGGTATCTTGGCCAGTAATGTATCGGCTTCGGCCTGTGCCAAGCCAGCATTGCCACCCGCCCGGCCGATCAGGCCCGCAGCCATGCCTTCATTATCTTCGAGCAGCGCTTTCAGCAGGTGCTCGGGCGAAATACGCTGATGGCTCATGCGGATTGCAACCGTCTGGGCGCTCTGCAGGAAACCTTTGGCACGGTCTGTAAATTTTTCCAGATTCATGTGTATTATGCTCCTATATCACCAAGATAATGTTGCCAGTGTGCAACACAAGTAGTTGGCCGAAAAATATGCCTATCAACATTCTTGTCAGTAGACCTGCGCTATTCACTGTGTAATGTGCGCATTATGGGAAAAACATTCAAGCGTCTCGCCTTTGTCCTTCTCGCCCTGTTGCTGATTGCGGGCATTTCCCTTGCTGTATGGGAACCGCTGGCCGCAGATGAAGCGGCGCCCCCGCCCGTGCGTGATTATGATGTCGAGATTGTCCGCGACGAATTTGGCGTGCCGCATATTTTCGGCAAAACCGATGCCGATGTGGCCTATGGCATTGCCTATGCCCATGCCGAAGATGATTTCCTGAATATCGAGGAAGTCGTGGCGATGACGCGGGCACGCTATGGCGCGCTGAAGGGGGAAGAAGGCGCAAAGATTGATTATATCGCACACCTGCTGGATGTGCGCGGCACGGTGGACCGGCATTATAATGACCTGCCCGCCGATGTCCGCGAGCTATTGGATGGATATGCCGCAGGGCTGAATCGTTATGTGGACAAGCACCCAGACGAAGCGAGCCTGTCGGGACTATTCCCCGTAAATGGCGAAGATATCGCCGCCGGATTCGCGCTGCGCTCACCGTTTTTCTTTGGCCTGCAAAATGTCATTGGACCATTGTCAGAGGGCAAGCCGCTGCGGCAGGAAGGCGGGCCAGTGCTAAACGCGGATGCCGCTCCGCCCGAACATGGTGACTTGCTGGACACTGGCTATGCAGCGCCGACGGGCGAGGATGCCGAGTTTAACGGTTCGAATGCTTTTGCCGTCGCACCGGATCGGTCCACCGATGGCAAGGTGCGGCTGGTGTCCAATTCGCATCAGCCGTGGCGCGGCGGGGTCGCCTGGTATGAACTGGTGGTGCACAGCGAGGAAGGCTGGGATTTTGCCGGCGCGACATTTGCGGGCGCGCCGTATCCATTCCTGGGCCACAACCGCAATCTGGGATGGACCAATACCGTCAACCGGCCCGATCTGGTCGATGTGTACAAGCTGGAAGTGGATGACAGCGGCGAAAGATATAAGCTGGACGGGAAGTGGGAGGCACTGGAACAAAAGCGCGTCTGGCTGGGCGTCGATATGGGGCCGATCACCATTCCCTATCCGCAGACAGTTTATCGCAGCGCACATGGTCCGGTCATCAAAAATGACAATGGCTATTTCGCGTTCCGCTATGCGGGCATGGACGATCTGAAAATGCTCACCCAATATTATAGGCTTAATAAAGCGCAGAATTTTGACGAATGGAAAGCCGCGATGGCGATCCAGGGCGTATCGGGCACGAATTTCATTTATGCCGACCGGGAAGGCAATATTGCGCTGGTTTATAACGCACTGTTCCCTGACAGAAAAGAAGGTGCGAACTGGCGCACTGTGCTGCCCGGTGACCGCAGTGATCTGATCTGGGAGGGACCAGTGGACTGGGCCGCCTATCCCAAACTCGTCAATCCGGCGAGCGGATATATCATGAATGCCAATAATACGCCGTATGTAGCGGCGGGTCCGGGGGATGAAATTGACCGCAATACTATCTCGCCTCTGCTGGGCGTCGAGAACGATATGACCAACCGCGCGCGGCGGGCAATCACGCTCTTTGAGCAGATGCTGGACGAAGGTGATGGCAAAATCAGTGCCGAGGAATTGGCGACAATCAAATATGACAAAGGCTATGCACGCGATGGTTATGCTGGCGCATGGATGGCAAGAATCGCGGCGCTGGACCTGAGCGATGATGCGGAACTTGAAAAAGCGCAGGACCTGCTCACGCGTTGGGACTGGACGGCGGATGGCAAAGGCGAGGGCGATGCGCTGGCGGTGATGATGCTGCACGAAGCGATGCGTACGAGCTATGCGCGCCTGCCGTACCCCGATCCGCGCGAGAAGCTGCACGAAGCGGCGGCGCATCTCACACAATATTTTGGCACGCTCGACCCGCCACTCGGTGATGTTATCAGGCTTAGACAGGGTGATGTGGACCTGCCGCTGGACGGGGGTAGCGATACGCTGCGCGCCTCGACGCTATGGAACATTGACCCCGATGACGGCCGCCTTGCGATCCGGCACGGCGACAGTTTTTTGATGTTTATCGAATGGGACCGGCAGGGGCGCGTAAGCTCCCGTTCCATACAGCCTTTTGGTGCGGCCATGACGCGGCCAGGCAGCCCGCATTATACCGATCAGGCCGAATTATTTGCGCGTTACGGGACCAAACCCGTACGCTTTGATCCCAAAGCATTGGAGGGTCACATTACGCGCCGCTACCAACCTTAACCCATATTATTTGAAACACTGAAGAATTGCTGTAATATGCGGCAAAACAAAAAAGAATCCAATCCAAATACATAATTTTCAATTTCTTTGAGAGGAAATACCCCGATGAATACCCGTTTTTCACGCAAGATTTTGTCCGCTGTCATGGTATCCGCCATCGCGCTGTCCACACCCATGGCCTATGCGCAGGAACCTGCGCCGGTCGCTGATCTGGTCGCGGCAGTGGATATTCCGCATGAGGAATTTACGCTGGACAACGGCCTTACCGTGATTGTGCATGAAGACCGCAAGGCACCGATTGTCGCCGTATCGGTCTGGTATGATGTGGGGTCCAAGCATGAACCCAAAGGCAAAACCGGCTATGCGCACCTGTTCGAACATATCATGTTCAACGGCAGCGAAAACGCACCGGGTGACTATTTCAACTATACCAAGAAAATAGGTGCAACCGATCTGAATGGCACCACATGGCTGGACCGTACCAATTATTTCCAAACCGTGCCGAAGGCCGCGCTCGAAGCCGCGCTGTTCCTGGAAAGCGACCGTATGGGACACCTGCTGGATGCGATCGACCAGGAAAAACTCGATAATCAGATTGGCGTGGTGCAAAATGAAAAACGCCAGGGTGACAGCCAGCCTTACGGCCTTGTCAGCTATCGCCAGCTGGAACTGGGCATGCCCGAAGGTCATCCTTATGCACACAGCACGATCGGCTCGCTCGAAGACCTGCAGGCGGCCTCGCTGGAGGACATGAAAAACTGGTTCCGCGATCATTATGGCCCAAATAATGCGATTCTGGTACTGGCGGGTGATATCAATACAGCTGAAGCAAAGCCTCTCGTTGAAAAATGGTTTGGCGCCATTCCGGCGGGCAAGAAAGTACAGCCTGTCACGGCCGAAATTCCGACGCTTGCTGAACCAATTGTGGATGTCATGAAGGACAAAGTCGCCAATACGCGCATTTATCGCACATGGGCTGTGCCGGGTCTTACGGACCCCGAATTTACCGCGCTGAGTTCAGGTGCAAGCGTGCTGGGCGGTCTCGCCAGCTCGCGTCTCGACAATATATTGGTGCGCGAAGAGCAGAGCGCGGTCAGCGTTGCCGCCTATGTGCAGCCTTTTGTCATCAACAGTTTTTTTGAAATCCGTGTGGATGTGAAGCCGGGCGAAGATGTGGAAGCGGTGTCCAAACGTCTGGATGAAATCATGGCGGACTTTATCAAAAACGGCCCGACACAGGACGAAGTGAACCGCGTAGCCACCAGCACGGCAGCCGGACGCATTGCCGGACTGGAACAGGTCGGCGGTTTTGGCGGCAAAGCGACGGCTTTGGCACAGGGTAAATTATTTGCTGGCGACAGTGATTATTATAAAAAAGAGCTGAACAGGCTCGCCAACATTACCCCCGCTTCGATTTCCGCGGCCATGGGAAAATGGCTCACGAAGCCTGCGCTGGAAATCCGCGTTGAACCTGGCGAACGCGAGGAATATAAAGAGGTGGAGTCGGGCACCGGCGACGTTACCGGCACGCCTATGGCTGGAGCGCCGGCACAGGTGATGGCGCATGATACCAAGGCCGATATGCCAGAGCCAGAATATTATTTCGACCCGGCCACCGCGGCAACCGAACTGGCATTGGCCGAAGCAGCCTCATCGGCCGGAACGGTGCCCATATTGGCCGCAGCAGCGGCTGCACAGGACGGCGGCGTTGACCGCAGCACATTCCCCGAAATAGGTGAGATTCAGAATGTGGATTTCCCCGATGTTGAACAGACGGCGCTGTCCAATGGCGTCAAAGTATTTTTTGCGCAGCGCGATGAAATTCCGGTTGTCCGCGTTTCGGTCCAGTTCGATATCGGCAGCGCAGCCGACCCCAAAGAGCGTCTTGGTACGCACGGCATGGTTGCGGCGATGCTGGACGAAGGCACAACGTCGCTCAGCTCAACGCAATTTGCCGAAGCGCAAGAGCGCCTGGGTGCAAATATAGGTATTGGGGCAGGTCTGGATTCCACCAGTGTCAGCGTGCGTGCTGTGAAGCCCAATCTCAGTGCATCGCTGGACCTGCTGGCAGATGTCATCAAAAACCCAGCATTCGATGCCAACGAGCTGGAGCGTGTGCGCCAACAGCAACTGAACGCCATCGCTGCGGAAAGCACGCGGCCGATTTCCATCGCGCTACGCAACTTGCCGCCGCTGATCTACGGTGAAGCACACCCCTATGGCGCTTCATTTACAGGCACAGGCGATCCGGAAGTGGTCAAGACACTGACGCGCGATGAAATGGTGAATTTCCACAGCCGTTGGATGCGCCCTGAAAAAGCGAAGATATTCGTTGTCGGCGATACCAGCCTGGCCGAAATCAAACCGATGCTGGAGGCACGTTTTGGCCAATGGAAACCTGCCGGTGAAGCCGCACCGGCCAAGAATATTGATGCGCCCATTCCTGAGCAGCAGGAGCGCGTCATTGTCATCAATCAGCCCAATTCTCCGCAATCGCTGATCTTTGCGGGTCAGGTTCTGGATAAAAAGGGTAGGGAAGATATTTTCGAGCTGCAGGCCGCGAATGAAATACTGGGCGGCGACTTCCTCTCGCGCATCAATTTCAACCTGCGTGAAACCAAAGGCTGGTCCTATGGTTCACGCACCTTGCTGCAGCGTCCCGATGGCAATATTCCGATGCTGATTTTCGCAGCGGTGCAGACCAACCAGACAGGGCCGTCCGTATCCGAAATCATTAAGGATATGACGGATTTTCTGGGCGATAAAGGCGTAACGGCAGAAGAGTTGGAGCGCACCGTTAATGGCGGCATCCGCGAGTTGCCAGGCAGCTATGAACGTTCCTCTGCAGTGCTGGGCCAGATTCAGGCGGATGAAAACCGGGGTCGCAGCTTTGATTATGTTGAAACGCTGGCGGACCGGTATCGCGGGCTTAAGGCAGATGCGCTGAATGCAGCGATGGAAGAGGTGCTGGATGTGGATGCCTTTACCTGGGTGATTGTCGGCGATGCGGCAAAAATTCAGGGGCAGATCGATGCACTCGGCCTGCCGACCGAATATCGCGGCTATGAACCGAAATCAGCGGTTCAACTGAAGGCGCAGGAAATTCCAGAGGCGGCTGAGTGAATAGTTGCAGATATCAAATTAAAACCTATCTTTAAAAAGACACAACAAGGAGAATATTATGTCAGTTGAAGGTGCATATGATTGCGTTACAAAATCCCCCATGGGTGACCAGCAGTCGGTCCTGACCGTCAATGTTGACGGCGACACATTTACCGGCACAAATGCAGGCGCAATGGGCGCACTGGATATTGAAGACGGCAAAGTGGACGGCAATACGCTCACCTGGAAAATGCAGATGAAAGTGCCCATGCCGATGGAGCTGAACTGCGAAGCCACAGTGGACGGTGATACCATCAGCGGCACGATCAATGCTGGCGCATTTGGTTCGATGGCAATGACGGGCGTGCGCCAGGCCTAAAATTTCATCTTTTCAAATGATAGAAAGGCCGCGCTCCAGACTGGAATGCGGCCTTTTTCTGTTCGCTCGCGCTCACGTAATTATTTAATGCCCTCTCGGGCATAGAGCGGTACCAGCCCTCTTCCCCGCCCAACCTCCCGACAAGGTATAATATATCGGGAGGTTGGGCGGGGGAGAGGGCTGGTACTGCGTTCCCGCAGGCTTTTCGCGCAAGCGAAAAAACAGCCGTGAGGGATAAACAATCAATCGGGTTAGTATATGCTCATACCTGTGAGGCGATTAAATAAGTTTAACGCACCGTCACCGTGACTGCACGGCGGTTTTGCGCCCATGCGCTTTCGTTGGACCCGGTGGCCTGCGGTCGCTCCTTGCCATAGCTTACCGTGCGGATGCGCGATGCCGCGACGCCCAGCGTTATCAGATAGTTTTTCGCGCTGTTGGCGCGGCGTTCGCCCAGCGCCAGATTGTAATCGCGCGTGCCGCGTTCATCGGCATGGCCTTCGACCACGATGCTGACATTCGGATATTGCGCCAACCAGCTGGCCTGGCTTCTCAGCACGCCCTGATCCTCGCTGTCGACATTGAATTTGTCGGTGTCAAAGAAAATGCGGTCGGACATCACATTAGCGATAAAATCTTCCTGGGAACCCGGCACCACACCGGTTTGCTGTCCGGCATTGGGGTCGATATCCGTATCACTGCCTGCGGATGTATCTACTGGTTCCGGGGGCAGAGTTTCAGGCGGTTTTTTCGCGCAGGCCGCAAGCGCCACCGTCAGTGAAAGAACGATCAGGGGAGTGGATAATTTTTTCATATTCTTATCTCCTAAATTCTATGCCGCTTTTCTGGGCTTCCATTGTAAGTCTATGTAAAATTCAGTCTATCAAAATCGCGGTCATGCTCAAAATCCGGCGTATGCTGTACCCGGTTCATCGCATTGTGCATGTTATGGCCGTACCGGTCCCCATGCGGGATCGGAACCGTCGACCGGCGTGCGCAGACGGCGTTCTTCTCCGCCCGCGACATCGACTTGCCAGATGCTGGTTCTTCCAGACCCGCGAGAGGTGCGGAAAAACTGGATCACGCGGCCATTGGGCGCCCATGTCGGCGCTTCATCCTGCCAGCTGTTGGTCAGCACACGTTCACCGCCGCCGCCCGGACGCATCACCGCAATGCGGAAATTGCCGGCAATTTTGGTGAAGGCGATCAAATCCCCGCGCGGGCTCCATTCCGGTGTGGCCGCGCGGCCCCCGCCAAAGCTGATGCGGCGCTGGCCAGAGCCGTCGGCGTTCATCACATAGATTTGCTGTGCACCGGACCGGTCGCTTTCAAACACGATTTTCGATCCGTCGGGCGAATAGCTGCCGCCCACATCGATACCGGGACTTCGCGTGAGGCGCACCGGACTGCCGCCCTGCGCGGAAATGCGGTAGATATCGGTATTGCCTGCGATGGCCATGGAATAGAGAATGTTGCGGCCATCGGGCGACCAGCGCGGCGCAAAGGTCGCGTTATTGGTGCGCGTCACCAACCGCTGTCTGCCGGTGCCGATATCGTAAATGTAAATGGCCGGGCTGCCGCCGGAATAGCTGAGGTACAGGATTGATTTATAATCGGGCGAAAAACGCGGGGTGAGTGCCGTACCGCCGCTTGTCAGGAAACGGTGGTTGGCGCCGTCACTGTCCATCACTGCTAGCCGTTTGGTGCGGTTATCCTTGGGTCCGGTTTCGGCAATATAGGCAATACGGCTGTCGAAAAACGGCGATTCACCAGTGAGCCGGGAATAGATGCTATCGGCGCATTTATGCGCCGCACGCCGCCAATCAGCAGGTTCGACCACAAAGCCCTGCCGCGCCAGCTCGCTGCCCAGCGCAACGTCATATACATAACAGCCCACAGTCAGCTTGCCATCACCATTGGAGCGCACAAATCCCTGAATCAGTGATTCCACGTTGCGGCCTGTCCAATACGGGAAGGTCGGTCGCGTCACTTCGTCATAAGTGATGGCTTTAACGCCATTACGGCCAATCGGGTCGAACAGCCCGCTGGAACGCAGATCTGCGACAATCACATCGCTGATTCGGTTGCCCAGATCCGCCGTCGTGCCCGCGGCGGTTGGTACGGTCTGCGGCGTGGGAAGTGCGGGGACGGCCACGGTAATCTGTGTGCGGCCGCTGTCATCGGTCACGGTGCCCTCCAGCTGCGCCGCAGCGGGTGAGGACAGTGCAAACAGCGCGAAGAACGCCACCATAAATGCCGAAATTTCGAGGAAACGCTGGGTCATGGGGAATACCTTTTGGGGTTTGCTGTCATATCGATAATGCATATCATAATTTGCGATCAAAGCTGAATACCACGTCTTTCCACGCATCGTAAAATTTATCGGGCAGGCTGCTGAATGGCTGTGCACGCATGATCGCTGCTTTCGCGCGTTCGCAGTGCAGGCCGACCTGTGATCTGTTGCTGGGCGTCACTTTGCCGATCTGGCGGCAGCGCGGCGTGCCGGTCACCCGCTTATCTTTGTTCATGCTCCACGATACACGTGTGATTAGCAGGCTGTCATCCGCGCCGGTAGGGGCGGTCCAGTGCGGTTTCAATTTGCGGGCGATTTCACGTTCCAGCGCGGCCATTTCTGCAGCCCCCGCCTTGGCGGCAGGCGCATTGGTGTTTTTCGAAGTCGATGGTGTATCTGTCTTGCCGCCCAGAAAATCGCCTGCAAGTCTTGATGTCCGTTTCTTTTTCACCGGTGTTTTTTTCGCTATCTTTTTGGGTTCCGGCTTTTTGGCAACCGGGCTCGGTTTTTTGGGCGCGACCAGTGTGGGATCGGGCGTTGCAACGGGGCGCGCTTCCTGCGGCTCGGTTATGTCGGGCACCGGCTCCATTTCACCGATTTCCGGAGCAATCAGCGGAGCGGGATCTTCTGCCGGTGTCGGCGCGGTCGACTCCAGCCCGATTTCTTCGCTGAGCTGCACGGTGATTGTCGGGGCGGGCGGCGTGACAGGCTCGTCTGCCCAATTGATCGACAGCGATAGCGCGGCGAACAGCAGGACATGCCCTATGGCGGCTATGGTCAGCCCGAAGTATTCGGATTTTTCCATACCCATCAGTTTATGGCGCTCCAGATGAACTTGTGGTGACCAGGGAAACTTTGCTTAAACCTGCGCGGTTTAGTTCCCCCATGACCTGCATGACGCGGCCATAATCTAGCCCGCGGTCGGCGCGCAGCGTGACCTGCGGCTGGTCAGCGCCATCGCCGCGCAGCTGTACGAGCAGACCGGGCAATTCGCTATCGCTAACCTGTTCGTCGCGGACATATACCAGCCCGTCCGGATCAATTGAGATCTGCACCGGGTCATTATCCTGCTCCAGCGGCTTTGCGTTGGTTTCGGGGAGTTCGACCGGCACGCCCGATACCAGCAAAGGTGCGGTCACCATGAAAATGATGAGCAACACCAGCATGACATCGACAAAGGGTGTGACGTTGATTTCCGACATGGGCGCACGTGCGCCGCCGCGCCCGCGCCGCCCGCCCGAAGAAGGAAGCTGCATCGCCATTATCGTTTCTCCTTACGTAATGGTGTGTGCAAAACATCCGTTAGCACTGAGCCTGTCGAAGTGCGTGGGGCAATCATGTGCCAGATTGATGAACGTGCTTCGACAGGCTCAACACTAACGGGAATTTCAGTCAGACAGTGGGAAATTGCCATCAGCTATTCTCCAGCTCACGGCTGAGCGTACCATGAAAGCGGTCAGCGAAACGGAACAGGTGCGATTCAAACTTGTTCAGCTTGTGCGAGAAACGGTTATAAGCAATCACCGCGGGAATGGCCGCAAATAGTCCAATCGCGGTCGCAAACAGTGCCTCGGCAATACCGGGCGCGACCACGGCCAGTGAACTGTTTTGTTCCGCCGCAATCGCTGTAAAGCTGCGCATAATGCCCCAGACTGTACCGAACAGGCCGACAAATGGCGCGACTGAGCCGACCGTGGCCAGGAAATTGAGCCGGTCGGACAGTTTATCAATTTCATGCGTGACACTGGCGTTCATCGCGGTGGCAAGCCGCGCGCGCGTACCTTCGCGGTCCACGGCGGTGCCATTGGTCGATTGCCGCCATTCAGCAACCCCCGCGGCGAGGACGCGGGCGGAAGGCAAGTTTTCCTTGCCGCGTGTCTTGTGAAAGGCATCAATATCCTCAGTTTGCCAGAACGCAGTTTCATATTGGTCCGATTGCCGCCGTATCCTGCCGATTTTCATCGCAAAGCTGATGATAATCGCCCAGGTCCAGATACTGGCGAGCGCGAGGCCGACCATCACCAGTTTGACGATAATATCTGCTTCCATAAACAGTTTTACGGGCGATAATGTGACGGCATCATTTGCAAGGCCAATATTCTCAATCATATATTTCCTGTCGTTTCGGGTTGGGCAAGGACGGACTGAAATGCCTCTACCCATGGTTTAGGTTGGCGGCGCGGGCGGCCTTCCGGGCTGATAAAGGCGGCAACCACATTGGCTGTACAGAGTATGTCTACACCGCGCATGGCTATTTGCTGAATATGGCACGCTGCGGCGCGGATTTTATGCACTTGGCTCTTGATGACCAGCGCGTCGTCGAGCTTTGCCGGCTGCACATAGTCGATATGCATTTCCGATACGGCATAGACGCCGTCTCCGGCCTCATGTGCGGCGCGCTGATCAATGCCGATGGAACGCAGCATATCGGAACGCGCCCGCTCAAAATAGCGAAGATAGTTGGCGTGATAGACGATCCCGGAAAAATCTGTGTCCTCGTAATAGATGCGGCACGCAAAATAATGCGTGTCACCTTCAAAATAGCCGGAGAACGGGACGGGATCGGTCATATGTAAAATGGATTACGGTGTTTTGCGAGTTCTGGAAAGATGGGAAATGCGATGGCGATTCGGATCATCGCGCGGATGACTCGGTTGGGCGTAAATGATACTTCTGCCTTAAGGGAGAGGATATGGAGACTTGCCAGCTTGCTGGTTAGTCGGAATTGGTGAGGGTATCCGAACATCGAGAGTTGGCACACCCTCACCCGCTGCGACTAGGCAACAGGTTGCCAAGTTTCGCTACCCTCTCCCTCAAGGGAGAGGGGTTCTATTTGCGATGATTTGTATTGTGCCACAATACAAAGAGAATAGCCCCTAGCCCGAAGAGTATCCCTACGACACTCAATAACGTTCCATTGTTCTGTATGAAGTCAGCCACTTATTTTTCTCCAAACAACCCGCCTTGCGAACCTTCGGGCGGGTTGAGGCCAAGATGTTTCCAGCCGCGGTCATTGAGCATGCGTCCGCGCGCAGTGCGGGCGATCAGGCCGAGCTGGATCATATAGGGCTCGACCACTTCCTCGACGGTGTCACGTGGTTCGCTCAGGCCTGCGGCAATGGTTTCAATGCCCACTGGCCCGCCTTTATAGACATCGGCGATCATGTGGAGGTAGCGACGGTCCATGGCGTCAAGACCGAGTTTGTCGACCTCCAGTCGTGACAACGCGCCATCTGCAATCTCCGCATTCACTTCCGTCGCACCCGCGACATTGGCAAAGTCGCGCACCCGGCGCAGCAGACGTCCGGCGACGCGCGGGGTTCCGCGCGCGCGCTTGGCGATTTCATGTGCGCCGTCTTCCGCGATGGCGAGATTGAGCAAACCGGCACCACGCCGCACCACCTGTTCCAGTTCCGGAATCGAATAGAAATTGAGCCGGACCGGAATACCGAACCGATCGCGCAGCGGCGTGGTTAGCAACCCCTGCCGCGTGGTCGCGCCGATGAGCGTAAAGGCGGGCAGGTCGATGCGTACGCTGCGCGCCGCCGGTCCCTCGCCGATAATCAGGTCAAGCGCGCGGTCCTCCATCGCGGGGTACAGCACTTCCTCAACCACTGGATTGAGCCGGTGAATCTCGTCGATAAACAGCACATCGCCTTCTTCCAGATTGGTGAGCAGCGCCGCCAGATCGCCCGATTTGGCAATCACCGGCCCCGATGTGGCGCGGAAACCCACGCCCATTTCGCGCGCAATAATCTGTGCCAGCGTTGTCTTGCCCAGCCCCGGAGGCCCGAAAAACAGCACATGGTCAAGCGGTTCGCTCCGCGTACGCGCCGCCTCAATAAACACCCGCAAATTCCCGCGTGCCGCTTCCTGCCCGATAAATTCATCAAGCGTTTTCGGACGCAGCGCAACATCGACATCATCGGCCTTGCGTTCGGGAGAAAGGATACGGTCTTCAGGGTCGGTCATATACTTAATCCGTCATGCTCAACTTGCCCGCCCCGCGAAGGCGGGGGGTCAGCATCCATTGTGCCTCTTGATGGCGGGTTTTGCGAAGGGAAACGGACCTTGAAACAAATTCAGGATGGCGGGCAAATAGATAGCTATATCTTTTATATTCGTCATTCCTGCGCAGGCAGGAATCCAGCTCCCGCGGTTTCGGCTTGTGTGAAATCGGGAGATGGATTCCCGCTTTCGCGGGAATGACGGTGGATAGAGCAGCGGCATTCACCATCACTTCGCCGCCTTCTTAAGCGCCAGTTTCACCAGCGCGCCCATTTCGGCATCTTCGCCAAGTTCGCTACTGGCCTCAGCCACAGCGGCGCTGGCTATGGCGGGTTTGAAGCCCAGGTTTTGCAGTGCGGATACGGCGTCTGCAGATGCGCCTGCCGGTGCGGTTACGGCCGCCACACTGGCTGCTGTGGCGGGACCAAGGTCCATGCCGCCGACTTTGTCTTTCAATTCATTGACAATCCGCTGTGCCAATTTCGGCCCGACGCCATTGGCGCGCGCCACCATCGCCTTGTCACCTGTAGCGATGGCATGACCGAGTTCGGAAGGTTCGAGTGTGCCCAGAATAGCGAGCGCCACTTTGCCGCCCACGCCCTGCACGCTGGTAAGCAGGCGGAACCAGTCACGTTCCGCGCCGCTGGCAAAGCCCATCAGGCGCATATCATTTTCGCTGACCTGCATTTCGGTAAAGACTTCGGCGGCCTCGCCCAAGGCGCCAATGCCGCCCAGTGTCCGCGCGCTGGCATAGACGAGATAGCCCACGCCCTGTACATCGATGACCAGATGGTCGGTGCCGAGTTCGTCGATAATGCCCTTTAATTTTGCGATCATTTTTTTGCGCTGGCCCTCAATCCGTCATGCTGAATTTATTTCAGCATCCATATACTCTGAAACTACATATAATATGCAAGGGCAGAGTATATGGACCCTGAAACAAGTTCAGGGTGACGACAAGAGGAATGTAGCAAATCATTCCCGATTGTGCGCGTGTGTAATCGCCACGGCCAGCGCATCGGCGGCATCATGGCCCGCGAGTTTCACGCCGGGCAGCAGCCGCGATATCATCATCTGCACCTGTTTTTTGTCCGCCCGGCCCACGCCGACCACGGTTTTTTTGATAAGTAGCGCGGAATATTCGCCTATCTCCACCCCGGTACGCGATGCGCCGAGCAGCACGACGCCGCGTGCCTGGCCCAGTTTGAGTGTGCTTTTCGGATTGACGTTCAGAAATACTTCCTCGACCGCTGCGGCGTCGGGGTTAAATTCTTTCATAATGTCGGCAATCTCAAGATCGAGTTTGAGCAGCCGGCTGGGCAAAGACATTTGCGGATCGGTTTTGATCTGACCATTGGCGATATGTGACAGGCGGCTGCCTACGGAGGAAATTACGCCCCATCCAGTTGTGCCAAGCCCGGGATCAAAGCCGATAATGACGGTCATTATTCGGCTCCTGACCTATTCCTGGCCCAGCTTCTCCATAATCTCGTCGGAAACCTCATAATTGCCCCATACGGTCTGCACATCGTCATCATCGTCAAGTGCGTCGATCAGTTTGAAGAGGGTCTGTGCGGCGCCTTCATCGACTTCGACCTTGACGTGCGGACGCCATGCGAGCTTTACGCTTTCCGCTTCGCCGAGTGATTTTTCCAGCGCGCTGGCAACTTCGTGCAGATCTTCCATACCGGTCCAGATTTCATGGCCGTCTTCACTGGATTCAATATCCTCTGCGCCCGCTTCCATCGCGGCTTCCAGAACCTTCTCTTCATCACCGGCACTGGCGGGATAGGAAACTAGGCCTAAACGATCGAAACCGTGGCTGACGGCGCCCGCGCCGCCCATATTGCCGCCATTGCGCGAAAATGTGGTGCGCACGCTGGTTACGGTGCGATTGCGGTTGTCGGTCAGCGCCTCGACGATCAACGATACGCCGCCGGGGCCAAAGCCTTCATAGCGGATTTCTTCATAATCATCGCCTTCGCCGCCCGTGGCCTTGTCGATTGCGCGCTGGATATTATCCTTGGGCATCGACTGGCCCTTGGCATTGTTGATGGCGAGGCGCAGGCGCGGGTTCATTTCCGGATCTGGCATGCCCATTTTCGCGGCCACTGTAATCTCGCGGCTCAGCTTGGAAAACAGGTTGGAACGCTTTTTATCCTGCGCACCCTTACGGTGCATGATGTTCTTGAATTTGGAATGGCCTGCCATGACTGCCTTCAACTAATTAATGAATGGATGGAATGGCCCTAATCAGATGCACGGCAAAGTGCAAGATTAGGCGCATGATTTACCTAGCGAATAGCGCGAGCGGACTGCTTGAACTTCACTGCCGTGCCAGTGGCAGAAATCATCAGCATGGATCCGCCCTTGCCAACGACTTCATAGTCAAGATCAACGCCGATAACTGCATCTGCGCCCAGCTTGATGGCGGCATATTGCATTTCCTCAATCGCTTCTTCACGGCCGCGTTTCAGAACATTTTCATATTTTTTGGAACGTCCGCCAACAATATCGGTAAAGCTGGCGAAAATATCGCGGACAAAATTTGCACCTGCAATCACTTCACCTGTCACGATACCCAGATATTCGTCGATGTCATGTCCTTCGAGCATGGGGGTGGTAGTGACGAGCATGATATTTCTCCGTTTATTACAGTTCTTGGCTGGCGTGTCCTATGCAATGCCCAGCGCGGACTTGTACGTATCCAGTATCGCTTCCATTTCTTGACGGTCATGCGGTTCCATTTTGCGCAGGCGTACGACCTGACGCATTATTTTGGGGTCATAGCCGGTGGACTTCGCCTCGGCGTAAACATCGCGTATATCGTCTGCGATACCTTTTTTCTCTTCTTCAAGTCGTTCGATTCGCTCGATAAACAGGCGGAGTTGTTCAGATGTGACTGCGGCTTCGCTCATAATTTGGTCCTTAATATTTTGGGGCGCGCAGCAATACGGGATTCTGCGCGAATCTTTTGGTTGAATCTGTGAAGTTCCGCCTTAATGGCCGGGTGCGTTTTTGGCTACGCTCTTTTTCATCGCCAGCAATTGTTCTTCGGTGGCCTGTCCCTGATAGCGTTTTTTCCATTCGGCAAAGGGCATGCCGTAAATCAGCTCGCGGGCTTTATCGCGGTCCAGATTGGTTTCTGCGTCACTATTATTGGCTGCTTCTGCAACCCAGTCGGCCAGGCAGTTGCGGCAAAAACCGGATAGACCCATCAGGTCGATATTCTGCACGTCATGCCGGTGCCGCAAATGTTTGATAAGCCGCCGGAATGCCGCCGCGGCAACTGCGTCGGATATATTCATGTCGGATGAAGGGTCATTATTGCTTGGCATACGTATTTCCGGTTGTGATTGCGCGTGGTGACTCTATCATAGCCGCAACGCAAAAATTGGCCAGCATAGGTCATATAAATCATGTGGAAGAGGGTGGGATAAGTGGCAAAGAGAATAGAACCGCGCAGCCGCAAGGTGAAGATACTGGCCACCGTCGGCCCGGCCAGCAATTCGCCGGAAATGCTTGAGAAACTCTACCGCGCAGGCGCCGATGCATTCCGTGTCAATATGAGCCATGGCGAACATGAGACCCATGCCAAGACGATCGATGCGATCCGCACACTGGAAAAAAAGATACAGCGACCGATCACGATATTGTGCGATTTGCAGGGCCCGAAACTGCGTGTCGGCAAGTTCAAAGACGGGGCGGCCTTTATCAAGCATGGCGCGCATTTCACGCTGGACCGCGATCCTGCGCCGGGCAACGACAGCCGCGTCTGCCTGCCGCATCCGGAAATTTTCGATGTGCTGAAAAAAGGCGATCGATTGTTGCTGGACGATGGCAAGCTCAGGTTGCGAGTCATTCGCGCGGGGGCAGACGAGATACTGACCAGCGCGGAGGTGGGCGGGCCATTGTCGGATCGCAAGGGGCTGAACGTGCCTGACGCGGTGATACCATTGGCGGCGCTTACGGCAAAAGACCGGCGCGACCTGACTTTTGCGCTGGAGAAAAATGCGGACTGGATTGCGCTCAGCTTTGTACAGCGACCCGAAGATGTGGCAGAGGCGCGCGCGTTGATTGGCGGTAAGGCGGCGCTGATTTCCAAGATTGAAAAACCGGCTGCGGTTACCCGGCTTGATGAAATACTGGAGCTTTCCGATGCGGTGATGGTGGCGCGCGGCGATCTGGGCGTGGAACTTGCGCCCGAACGGGTGCCGCCGCTGCAAAAGCAGATTGTCGAGAATGCGCGGCGGCGCGGCAAGCCCGTTGTGGTCGCCACGCAGATGCTTGAGTCGATGATCAAGGCACCCGCGCCTACGCGCGCCGAAGTGTCTGACGTGGCCACTGCGGTCTATGACGGCGCGGACGCCGTCATGCTCTCAGCGGAAACGGCGGCGGGCGACTGGCCGGTCGAATCGGTCAGTATCATGGACCGGATCGCGATCAGCGTCGAAAGCGACCCGGCCTATGCCGACCGGGTGCATTTTACCGAGACGCTGCCCGATGAAACGACAGCGGACGCATTTGCTGCTGCGAGTAGTAAGATTGCGGAAACGGTCGAAACGGCGGCGATCATATGTTTCACCAATACCGGCTCCACAGCGCGGCGTGTGGCACGTGAGCGTCCATCGGTACCGCTGCTGGTGCTTACTCCCTCGCGTAATACCGCGCGGCGTGTCGGTTTATTATGGGGCGCTTATGCTGTCATCACGCAGGATATCGGCAGCTTTGAGGAAATGATCGCCAAAGGCAAGCGTATGGCGCTACGCCACGGCTTCGGTACCGCGGGCACCAAGCTGATTGCGCTCGCCGGGGTGCCATTTGGTACGCCGGGTTCCACCAATGTGCTGCATGTCGTCACGCTGACGGGTAACGAGCTCAAGGGCTATGACCGATAGCAGGCCTGCACCTGCAAGTTCTCATATGGGAAAAGAAAGCCGTATGTGTTTTCTCTATCCCGAACCCCATAGGTCATCCTGAACTTGTTTGGCAATTATCCCCTTGCGACAGTTATTTCTTGTGAAGCGGGGATTTTCTGATATGTGCAAAGAATGGGAATCAAGAAAACGGCAAAAAAGCAAGCCCCAGCACTATCTGGGCTTACCAGTATCATTATCTGGGTGGCGGAGCAGGCATTTCCTAATCTTCTGGGTCAAGGGATGTGGGGCATGATTCCATTTTTAGAGATAGGTTTACTGCTAATAGCGTTTTCGCTTGGAAAGAATTTTCCCAATTTATATAATAAAGGGAGAAGGTTATTTGAACCTATTCGTATTATATCTTTTTACGTAGATGCTTATAATTCTTCCAAGGGAGTTTTTATAAAATTTCAGATCAAAAAGAATTTTGTAAATCCAAAACTGAAAATCTCTATTTATAAAAACAACTGTGGCGCACAAATAATAGGCGAACCCTGCGAATATGCTCTTTTTGGGCAACTTGAGTTTAAGGAAAACGCAACTCTAAATAATGGCGATACGAAAACTATTAACGTGCTTCATGATGAACTCAATGTGATGATAAAAAGAGCTGATCCGAGGCGTATTATTAGGCGCAAGGACTTTGTTGTCAGAAGTTAATTTAGAATTGTTTTGCTTATCACAAGAGATAACGGAAAACCGGTACAAAGAAAATTTGAAGTATTTGTGCCTCAATCAAAACTCCCCGATTTTCAGCTAAACCATATAGGTTTTGATTGTTTATCATCAGATTCACGCGAATCCGATACAAAAATGCAGTATTATTTGAAAAAGAAAATCGAAAATCTCTAATCAAAAATACGAACAGCATTTAACAAAACCAATTCGCTAAACCCTTGCGAAAGAAATTATAGTCAGTTAGCTATCCAGACGCAGCCCGGTCAATCCCGGCTGTGAGGCTTTAGAACCTCTAAATCGTCACCGCCGGTCATTATTTGACCGGGCGGCCACTGCGAATGTCCAGGGCTCTGCCTAAAGGTGGTGGCGCTTTGTGGTGACGCAGGGTTCTAAACGCCCGGTTCGGGCCAGCCTCTTATTATAATTATGGAGGCAGATATGAAAATCATTACAAACAAAAAATATATTGCAATTACAGTTCTGGCGAGCTTGGCGCTTGCCGGGTGTCAGGAACAAAACCGCACCCCGGTTGAGCCGGTGACGGAAACTCAAGAACCTGTTGTTCAACACTTGACTGAATTGCAAAGCAAAACCTTTAGAGACGCTGTTTCAGGTTGCTACACAAGTTTTGTTGATATGCAGAAAAACAGTTCAATGTTTTCCGCTGAACAGGAATTTAATGCAAATATGGCTGTAATGTATTGTTCAGATGCCAACCGAAAATTCTATGCCAATGGCGATTTGTTTCCATATTGCACCAATACTACATATGCCTCAATCACTTTAGGCACTGCAATCAAAGATGAGTTGACCGGAAATAAAATGGGCAAAACTGTCGAACAAACCGGTTTGGACCCTGCAGAAATAGAGAAGGGTTTTGATCTCTGCCGCGAAGAACTGGATAATATTGAAAAGAATGGATTTACAACTGGTGATGGTGCAAAATAGCAAGTATCATATGCAGTAAGGAGTTAGGGAATTGCCAGATGATACCGAAAAATTCGATGCCTTGTTGAAGGCTATGGTTAACGGTGCAGAGCCTAAGCAAAAGCCGTCATCATCTCGTCCAGCATCAGGTCTGGGGCATGACGGCGATTGTGACGGAACTCAAACTCGCCGAGATACTTCCAGAGATGCTTCGCGCTGACATGAATATGTGTGCCGTTGATGCTGCGTTTGAGCTGCGCCCAGAAACCTTCGATGGCATTGACGCCAGCGCCGGTGATGGGATTGCTGTACTGCCTTGCTTTGTGGCGCACAGTCATGTGCTGATAGCCGTTGTGATGCAGATCCTTGTAACCGCCAAATTCGTCTGTAGTGATGGTGGCCCCAGTCAGGACATGATTGTTGATGATGGTGTGCATGGCGGTTTTATCGCGTTGTTTGATGATGCGTGTGACCAGTTTGCCATCACGTTCCAGCAAGCCGACGACACAGGTTTTATTTGCCTTATAGCCCGAACCTTTGCCGGTAATGGAGCCGCCGACAAGTGTTTCATCCACTTCGACAATGCCGCCGTTGCCGCCAAGCATATCATCACCGTCCAGCATAGCCATATATTTGCGGATTTCGTGGCACATCCGCCATGCGGTTTTATAGGTTACACCGATCTGGCGCTGGACTTCTCTGGCCGCCACACCGCTGCGCGATGTTGTGAAAAGAAACATGACGTAAAACCAGTCACGCAGGCTTGTACGGGTGCGGTGGAAAGGGGTATCAGCGGTGGGGTAGACTTGATGCCCGCAATATTCGCAGGTATAGCTACGGCGCGTCTTAATACGGTAAAAATGCGCATTGCGACCGCACTTGTCACAGTCATGACGGTTGCCGTAACGTATACGCATAAGATGTTCGAGGCAGCTATCTTCTGTCGGAAAACGGTCTTGAAACTGGCGGAGTGTAGGGGCTTTATGCTTGCTTTTCATACCCTATTTTATACCAGAAATGCCTACATGTCGCAAGGGGATAATTGCCAACTTGTTTCAGGATCCATTTTGAAACTATTTATAGTTTTGGATATGGAGTATGAGGAGTGCGGCAAGGTGCGCTCTCCAGCTCATAAAACCGCTTTGTGATTATAATATGGATGCTGAAACAAGTTCAGGATGACGGCAGGAGAAACGATTTATCCGAATCCGCATTATGCCTGTGCAATGGCCAGCGGTTGGACGCGTTAAAGCAGATGCAACGCTTCCAACTCTCTTTGTAATGCCCGGGCATCCACAAACAAATGCGCATGAAGGCCGCAAGTTATCGCGCCTTCCACATTATCCTGCCGGTCGTCGATAAACAGCGCGCGGGCCGGGTCGATCCCGAATCGCTTGATTGCCAGCTCGTAAATCGCGGCGCCGGGTTTCACCAGCTTTTCCGTGCCGGATACCAATATGTCCTGAAAATGACCGAACACATGCGGGCGCGCCGCCGCAAACGGGCCCCAGAATTCATCGCTGAAATTGGTGATGGCGTAGAGCGGCACGTTTTTGTCCGCAAGCTCAGCCACTATTTCTCCCATGCCCGCCACTGGGCCTGGCACGGTTTCGTCAAATCGCGGCCCGAACTGCGCAATCAATGTGGCATATTGAGGGTATTCGGCCATCAATTCGCGCGATGTTTCGGCAAATGGTCGCCCGGCATCATGCTGAAAATGCCATTCGGGCGTGACGACATGCGCCAGAAACCATTCTAGTTCCTGCGGGTCATCAATCAGCTTTTCATAAAGCGCACGAATTTCCCACCGGTAAAGCACATTACCGACGTCAAAAATAACGGTATCAATGGGTGTGGCGGAGGACATTTGCCTTCCGCTCGTGTCAATTAGCCCTGGCGCGCTTTAAAGCGGCGGTTGGTCTTGTTGATGACATAGGTGCGACCACGACGACGAATCACACGGCAGTCGCGATGACGGTTTTTGAGCGACTTTAATGAGTTGCGTACTTTCATGAGGGTATTCGCTTCCAAATATCTTTAAATTTTCTGAGTGAACGGGGCAATTAAGGGCGTGGGCCGATAAAGTCAAGCTGTGAATCTGCTATGAAAGGGTGTTTTTGGAAGAGTCTTTTTGATCTTGCGATCAGGTGCGAGATCAAAAAACCTCACAATTTCCGCTCCCATGCCAAGGCATGGGCGACAATGACATCCAGATCGGCATATTTCGGCTGCCAGGGCAGTGTCTGTTTGATGAGGCGGTTATCGGAAACCAGCGAATCGGGGTCGCCCGCGCGGCGCCCCTGAATGACGCGGTGTATTTTCTTATTCGTCACGCGGTCCACGGCATCAAGCACGTCGTTGACGGAAAAGCCCTGGCCATAGCCGCAGTTCATGATGTGGCTGGTTTCGGGGTCCTCCACCAGCTTTTCAAGTGCAAGAACATGTGCGGCAACCAGGTCGGAAACATGGATATAGTCGCGCGTGCCAGTGCCATCATGTGTGTCATAATCGGTGCCGAAAATCGCCACGCCGTCGCGCTTGCCCAAAACCGCTTCGACAGCCACTTTGATAAGATGCGTTGCGCCCTGTGTAGACTGGCCAGAGCGCCCTTTAGGATCTGCGCCTGCTACGTTGAAATAACGTAGCGCGCAGAAATTGAAATCATATGCGGTAGCAACATCGGTCAGCATCGCCTCGGTCATAAGCTTCGACATGCCATAGGGATTAGTGGGGTGTTTGGGCGTATCTTCAGGTATCTGCATCAGGCCAGTAACGCCATATACCGTGGCGGTGGAGGAAAAAATGAAATGCTTCACCCCGTTTGTGACAGCCGTTTCGATGAGGGTGCGGCTCTTGGCACTGTTATTGTGATAATATTTGAGCGGATTTTCGACAGATTCGGGTACGATGATTGATCCCGCAAAATGCATGATGGCGCCAATGCCATGCTCTGCGATCAGGCGAGCGGAAAGCGTGCTGTCCTCTATATCGCCTTCGATAAAAATAGCCTGATCCGGCACGGCCCGTAGAAAGCCCGTCGTCAGGTTATCGAGCACCACGACATCATAGCCGCTATCAAGCAGTGCCAGTACGGCATGGCTGCCAATATAGCCTGCACCGCCAGTGACCAGCACTGTAAAATCTTTTGTCACCACGCCTTTGCCCCTTGCCGTTTTGCGATGTTTAGCCGTTTATGCGTGTTTATGGTATATATGAAGCTAACAAAACGGTTCTCCCGGTATAAGGATATTTGAAAATGCGTAAATTCATACCCGTCATGGCCCTTGCGCTAGGCCTAAGTGCATGCGTAACCCCTGTGGGGCCTGTCGAAGTAACTCGTTTCCATGCGGCCGATTCCGTGCAGGAGCTGGGCAAGGGAACCATTGTCGTAATGCCCGGGCCGGATGAAAATGCAGAATCGCTTGAATACCGCACATACGCTGCGGCTGTAATGCGTGAACTGGAAGCGCAGGGCTATGCGTCACCCGTAGCCGGGGAAAGCGTACAATATAATGCCCGGATCAGCCTGGACCGTTTCGCCCGCGATTCTGAGGGTCGCCGTTCTCCGGTCAGCGTCGGTGTAGGAGGCTCTACTGGCAGCTATGGTTCTGGCATTGGTGTGGGCATTGGCATCAATCTGGGCGGCGGGCGCAAGCCACTGGTGATCAGTGAGTTATTTGTTGCGATTACGCGTGATGGTGAAACAGGCAATTTGTGGGAAGGGCGCGCGATTTCCGAAGCGCGCAAAGGCTCGTCGGCTGCCGAGACCTCATTGGCAGCGGCCAAGCTTGCGACCAGCCTGTTCAGCGATTTTCCCGGTGAAAGCGGCGCGACGGTTGAAGTCGAGTAATTTCGCGGTTATCCAAAACTTTCAACACTAAAAGCTTTCGCGCATTCTGGGCGGAAAGCCGACTGTCAGGCATTTGCCTGTTAAACAAGGAAAGCTCGAGGCCCCATGACCATTAAAATCAGCAGCGCGTTCGATTCCGGCAATATCAAAGTACATGAAATTGACGGGAATACCGCCCGGCTTTCGATCAATCAGGACCGTAATAGCGAGTTTAAGCAATGGTTCCATTTCCGCGTATCGGAAACAGGCGGCGAGGAAGTCGTACTGGTTATCCAGGATCTGAAAGATTCCGCCTATCCCGAGGGCTGGCCTGATTATGATGCATGCGTCAGCGAAGACCGCGACTATTGGGCGCGGGCGGCGAGCAGCTATGACCGCGACAAGGGCGAGCTTACCATCACCTACCAGAGCGCGAGCGATATTTTCTGGTGCGCCTATTTCGCGCCCTATTCGATGGACCGGCACCATGACCTGGTGGCCGAAGCCGCGGCATCCGAAGGCGTGACTTACCGCCAGCTGGGCGAAACGCTGGACGGCCAACCAATGGATTGTCTGGAAATGGGCAAGGGCGACAAGCATGTGTGGCTGTATGCGCGCCAGCATCCGGGCGAGACGCAGGCCGAATGGTGGATGGAAGGCGCATTGGAAATGCTGACCGATCCCGCCAATCCGCATGGCCGCACGCTGCGCCAGAAATGCCGCCTGCACATCGTGCCGAATATGAATCCAGACGGATCGCGCATGGGCCATTTGCGCACCAATTATGCAGGTACCAACCTGAACCGCGAGTGGGAAAACCCGAGCGCTGAGAAAAGCCCTGAAGTATTGTGTGTCCGTAATGCGATGGATGAAACCGGCGTTGATTTTGCGATGGATGTGCATGCCGACGAAGCTATACCCGCTGTCTTTATCGCCGGGTTTGAAGGCATCCCGTCATGGACCGATGAGCTGGGCGACAAATATCACGCCTATCGCAATAATCTTGCGCGCCGCACGGCGGATTTCCAGACCGAGCTCGGCTATCCGATCAGTAAGCCAGGTGAGGCAAACCCGTCCATGTCGACCAATCAGCTGGCCGAACGTTTCGGCTGTGTCTCCATGACGCTGGAAATGCCGTATAAGGACAATCGCGACCTGCCCGATGCCGAACAGGGATGGAGCCCGGAACGCTGCAAACTGCTTGCGCACGATTGCCTCGCCGTGCTGGCGGAAATGATTGATGAGATCGCTTAGGTTGCTTGCGAGGACGGCGCTCTTTGCCGCGCTGTTTCTAACGCTGCAGATGCCATATACGGCCACTGCTGGCACAGCGTATGACTATGACCAGTTTTCAACGTTTGAAAATGGGGAAGACAGTGCGCTGCCACCCATGTGGAAAGTCGTAGGTCCAGGCAAAACGCGTGTCGAAGATGACGCTGGACCTGACGGGTCGAGGGCACTGCATATCTCTTACAGTGCCGGTGAAAATCCAGCATATACCCCAGCATATACCAATGTAATTGCCACAACGAAGGGCGGCAGCAAAGGCGGGGTCATCACATTTTCGGGAAGCCTGAAAACGCAAGACACAGATGCGGCGGCAATCATATGGATCGAACAGCAGGCCGGCGGGAAACGCATCGAAATTTCCATGACGGAAACACAGGCGGGCAATAATGACTGGCAGCTATATGAGGTACAGCAGAAAGTTCATGCGGGCGCTGAAATGATATTTGTCGGCGTGTCCTTAAACGGAAAAGGTTCCATATGGGCTGACAATTTCCAGCTTCAGATTGATGGTGATCCGGTTATGTTCACCAAAGACGCGCCCCATGCCGCGACGGATAGCATTAAGGCAGATACGGAATTTCAATCAGGTTCCGGAGTGGATTTGGCCGAACTAAACGAAAGTCAAACCTCGGATCTGGCTTTGCTGGGCCAGATTTGGGCGTTCCTGAAATATCATCACCCAAATGTGGCTGGCGGTGAATATCACTGGGATTATGAACTGTTTCGCATTATGCCCAAAGTGCTCGCCGCAACTTCGCGCGAGGATAGGAACAGGCGGATTGCAGACTGGATAACAGGGCTGAACGCAGTCGAAAAATGTGACCCGTGTGTGCAGCAGCCGGAAAAGCCTGTTTTTGCTGCGGAGCTGAACTGGCTTTCCGACAGCGCCATTTTGGGCGAGGAGCTGTCCGGCCTTCTTACGCGGATATATACAAACCGATATGGCGGAACACAGCAGGCCTATGTCAAGCTCGTCCCTCATATAGGCAACCCCGAGTTTTTGAATGAGCAGCGTTATACCCACCTCAAAGACATTGATTCAGGTTACCGTATATTAGGTCTGCTGCGTTATTGGGGGATGATCGAATATTGGTTCCCCTACCGTGATGTGATCGGCCGGAGCTGGAAAGAGATATTGCCGCAATATCTGCCGCAGGCCGTGCGCGCAAAAGATGATGCAGAATACCGGCAGGTGATGATGCGGGTCATTGCCGAAGTCAACGACTCGCACGCATTTTGGTATATGGCGCGCGATGAGATCCCGCCGGTGGGGAAATGCCAGGGGCCGTTTCATCTGCGCACAATTGGCGAAAAATTTATAGTCAGCGGCCATAAAATTACCAGTGTATCTGCAGACAATGCCGTACGAAAAGGCGATATCATTGTAGCTGTGGACGGGCAGCCCGTGCCGGAAATGGTGACGCAGCTTATGCCATTCTATGCCGCATCAAATCGTGCTGGAAAATTCAGGAATATATCTCGGCGGTTATTGGCGGGCACCTGTGGTTCTGCGCGCCTGACAGTGGAACGTGAGGGCCAGAGACTTGAAGTCCGGTTTGAACGTATTGACCTTGAGAGCGTGAAAAGCCAGGAGTGGCAGCGACGCACCTTATCAGGCAGGCCGTTCCAGCTGATAGACAATGATATCGCTTATATAGCATTCAGACATTATGGCGATAATCCTCCGGCATCTGTTGATGGGAAGGTAGCAGCCTTTATGGAACAGGCGATGGAAAGGCAGGGTATTATATTCGATTTACGTGCATATCCCAATATCCGCGCTATTGATGCCATTACAAAATATCTCTCCCCCGAAGTCCGTCTTTTTGTAAGATTTACCGGAATGGATACGCGTAATCCCGGCTATGCGGTCCCATCTGCAGCATTGACGACAGGCGGGGGAAATGGTGCCTCCGCATATGGTGGAAAAATTGTGATCCTTATAGACGAGTCAACACAGAGCGCGGCTGAATTCCACGCGATGAAGTTGCAGGCTGTATCGGACCCAACGGTCATAGGTATGCCCAGCGCGGGCGCCGATGGCGATGTTTCATATATCTTGCTGCCGGGCGGAATTGCCACCAGTATCACGGGGCTGGGGGTCTATTATCCCGACGGGTCGCCCACGCAAAGGGTGGGGATACAGCCGGACATCTTTATCGAACCGACGGTGCAGGGGATTGCGCAGGGCCGTGATGAAGTGCTCGAACGGGCGAAACAGCATATCCGGCAGCAGTGACCATGGATGTTTCCCGCTCACACCAACAGCGAGTGTCACAATGAAAATCATCTGTGGCGAGCTGACAGATCCACAGGTTCTGGGCCTGCTGGAGGAACATTTTGCGGGGATGCGCGAAAATTCCCCGAAAGATCAGTGCCATTTCCTGAATGTCGAAGACTTGCAAAGTGATGCGGTTACATTCTGGTCGATATGGGATGGTGATAGACTGACCGGAATCGGCGCACTGCAGGAATTGGATAGTGGACACGGCGAGATCAAGTCGATGCGGGTCGCAAAAGACTATCTGGGCCGGGGTGTCGGGCGTACAATGCTGGATCATATCATTGCGCAGGGTGCAGATCGTGGCTACAGCCGCTTGAGCCTGGAAACGGGTTCGGGCGCAGCATTTGTGCCTGCGGTTTCGCTGTATAAAAGCGCGGGCTTCAACATGTGCCGCCCGTTTGGCGATTATAAAGCCACTGAGTTCAATCAATATATGTCTTTGGAGTTACATGCATGCCTCAGTTAATCCTTCTCCGCCATGGCCAGTCGCAATGGAACCTGGAAAACCGTTTCACCGGATGGTGGGATGTGGATGTCACCGAAAAAGGTGTAGCCGAAGCGCGTGAGGCGGGGCGGCTCATGAAGGAAAAGGGCATTGAGGTGGGTCTGTGCTTCACATCGCTGCAGACGCGGGCGATCAAGACGCTGAATTTGGCGCTCGAGGAAATGGACCGGCTGTGGCTGCCGGTGGAGAGGGATTACCGGCTGAATGAGCGTCATTATGGCGGCCTTACGGGTCTGAATAAACAGGAAACCCGCGACAAGCATGGCGATGAGCAGGTGCATATCTGGCGCCGCAGTTTCGATACGCCGCCACCGCCAATGGATGCGGGCAGCGAATATGAAATGCAGGATGATCCGCGCTATGCGGGCATAACCGTGCCGCGCAGTGAAAGCCTGAAAGATACGATTGAACGCGTGCTGCCTTACTGGAATGCGCGCATCGCGCCAGAGCTCAAAAAAGGGACACGCGTGCTGATTTCCGCGCATGGCAATTCGCTGCGGGCGCTGGTCAAGCATCTGTCGAATATCCCCGATGATGAAATTACCGGCCTGGAAATTCCGACCGGCCAGCCGATTATATACGAGCTTGACGATGATCTGAATGAGGTTGAGCGATATTACCTGAGCGAGCGATAGGGCCTCAGTCATTTATCTGCACCGTCACCCCAGCGCAGGCTGGGGTCCAGATAACCTGACTATGAGTTCAGAGTTCCGCTCAATCAACTATCGCCTCAAAGAGAGGCTGTATTTCAACCATAAATATTCTGCGATTCGCTAACTTATCTGGATTCCAGCCTGCGCTGGAATGACGGTTTTTCTCGCCCAGTCCAACTATCCCGTTGCGCCTGCCCTCCATAACCCTTAAAAGGCTGTGCTTCCGGTACAGATGCCGGCACAAATGGGGCCAATATGACCGAAGCATCCGCAGATATCGCCATTATCATGGGCAGCCAGTCCGACTGGTCGACCATGTCCGCGGCCGCAAAGATATTTGACGAGCTGGATGTCAGCTATGATGTCAGGATCGTGTCGGCGCACCGCACGCCGGACCGGCTGGTGGCCTTTGCCAAGGGCGCGGTGGATGCGGGCTATCAATGCGTGATTGCGGGTGCGGGCGGTGCGGCGCATCTGCCCGGCATGGTGGCGTCGATGACGCGGCTTCCGGTATTTGGCGTTCCCGTGCAATCCAAGGCGCTGAGCGGCATGGACAGTCTGCTTTCCATTGTACAAATGCCCAAGGGCGTGCCGGTGGGTACGCTGGCGATTGGCGAAGCGGGCGCGGCCAATGCGGCGCTGCTTGCGGCGGCGGTGCTGGCGAACAATGATGACGCACTGGCCGATCGGCTTGATAACTGGCGCGCGGCGCAGAGCGAAGCGGTAGGTGAAACGCCGCAATGAATGCAGCCCTGCCACCCGGTTCCGTAATCGGCATATTGGGCGGTGGGCAACTGGGCCGGATGCTGGCCGTATCGGCGGCTGGGCTTGGCTATGAGTGCCATATTTATGCGCCAGAGGAAAACAGCGTTGCCGCCGAAGTGGCCCGGCATTTCACCTGTGCGGCCTATGACAATGCCGCGGCGCTGGAGGCATTTGCCCGCAGCTGCGATGTAATCACCTATGAATTTGAAAATGTCCCGGTGGAGTGCGCGAAAATCGTGGCACGCCATGCGCCGCTGCGGCCCGGCCATAAGGCGCTGGAAGTCGCGCAGGACCGGGCGGAGGAAAAAAGCTTCGCCCGCGCGTCAGGCGGCGTGACGGCGGATTTTGCGCTGGTGACAAGCGAAGATGAGCTGCAGGTAGCAGCGTCAGAAATCGGCCTGCCTGCGATCCTGAAAACCAACCGCTTCGGCTATGATGGCAAGGGGCAGGTGCGGCTGAAATCGATGGAAGATATCGCGCCTGCATGGCGGGATGTGGGCGGACAACCCTGTGTGCTCGAAGGGTTTGTTGATTTTGATGCAGAATTTTCTGTAATCCTGGCGCGCGGACTGAATGGTGCGGTTGCCACCTATGACAGCGCCGAAAATGTGCATGAAAACGGCATATTGGCACGCTCCACCGTGCCCGCGAGTGATGCAGTGCTGCGGCAGCTCCCGGCGGCGTGTGATATTGCCGCGAAAATCGCGGAGCGGCTGGATTATGTGGGTGTGCTGACCTGCGAATTTTTTGTGGGCGGGCAAGGCCCGGTGCTCAATGAAATGGCGCCGCGCGTGCACAATAGCGGGCACTGGAGCATTGAAGGCGCGGTGGCGAGCCAGTTTGAAAACCATATCCGTGCCGTATGCGGTCTTCCGCTGGGTTCGACTGTACTCACCGGCACGCGGGCGGAAATGCGCAATATCATCGGCACTGCAGCCAATAACTGGGCGGACTATCTGGCAGACCCGGATTGCCACCTGCACCTCTACGGGAAGGGAGAACCCCGCGAAGGCCGCAAAATGGGGCATGCGACATGGGTGTATGTTAAGTGCGCGGGCGTCAAGTGAGTGGGCAGGCCGAAATATTTCTGATTCTCGCGCGCGCGGATAATGGCGTGATTGGCCGGGACGGGGCATTGCCCTGGCATCTTCCCGCTGATCTCAAACATTTCAAGGCGCTCACCATGGACAGACCGATGATTATGGGACGCAAGACGTTCGAGAGTCTGCCCGGATTGCTACCGGGGCGGCGGCACATCGTGCTGACGCGCGATTGTAGTTGGCAGGCGAAGGGCGCGGAGCCTGCAACTTCGGTGGAAGAAGCCATCAAACTTGCGGATGCGCCCGAGATTGCGGTGATTGGCGGTGCGGAAATCTATCGGCTGTTCCTGCCCCATGCAGACCGTATCGAGCTCACTGAAGTGCATATCGAGGCCGAGGGTGACACGGTGATGACGCCGTTCTGTGACGAAGCATGGAAAGAAACGGCGCGCGAAACCCATGCGGCCGATGCGGCATTTCCATCCTATAGTTTTGTGACATTGCGGCGTATGTCACAAGAAAAATAGGCTATTGTGCTCCTGCGAAAGCAGGAACCCAAGGCAACCAGAACGCTACATCTGCTCTGGATTTCTGCTTTCGCAGGAATACGAAATAGAAAGGACCAGTCCATGCTCCGTAAATTTCTGGCCCTGTCCGCCGCCATGTCTTTTCCATCCTATTCCCTTGCGACGCCGGGCCATACATGAACTGCAGGAAAAGAAACGAAGGGTCGCACCGTGTTTCGTAACATAGCCATTATCCTCACCATTTTGCTGGCGCTGGGTATTGGCTATGTTACCATTTTACTTCCCGGCAAAGTTGAAGCAGATACCAATGTCGTGACCGGCGAGGTTCTGCCTGACATCAGCCCAGAGGCGCAAAAGCTGCATGACAGCCTGTTTATCGCCGACCTGCATGGCGACACATTGCTGTGGAAACGTTCGATACTGGATGCGGCGGACCGCGGGCATATTGATCTGCCGCGCATGCAGGCGGGCAACATGGGACTGCAGATTTTTTCTTCGGTTACCAAAACACCCAGGGGGCAGAATTACGATAGCAATACGGATGAAACCGACAATATCACCTTGCTTGTCATGGGACAGCTGCAGCCCGTTCGTACATGGAACTCGCTGACAGAGCGCTCGCTGTATCACGCCGAAAAATTGCGCAGGGCGGTGAGCGGTTCCAAAGGCGAGATGGTATTTATCAAAACGCCCGCTGATCTGGAGGGGCTGATTGGCCGCCGCAACATCAAAGGCAAAGGCATCGGCGTGCTGTTTTCCGTGGAAGGGCTTCACAATCTGGAAGGTCGGTCGGAAAATCTGGACCGGCTGTATGATGCGGGCATGCGCATGGCGGGCATCACCCATTTTTTCGACAATGAACTGGGCGGTTCGATGCACGGCGCGGAAAAGGGCGGGCTGACGTCATTTGGCCGCGAGATTATCCGCAGGATGGAGGCCAAGGGCATCATCGTCGATATCGCGCATTCAAGCCATGCCAGCGTCAAGGAAATATTGGCGATGGCGCGGCGGCCCGTTGTGTCCAGCCATGGCGGTGTGCAGGCGACCTGTGATGTCAACCGCAACCTGACCGATGCAGAAATTCGCGGCGTGGCGGCCACCGGGGGCGTGGTCGGCATCGGCTATTGGGATGGTGCGATCTGCGACACAAGCCCGGCGGCCATTGCGGCGGCGATCAAACATGTGCGCGACCTTGTCGGCATTGACCATGTGGCGCTTGGCAGCGATTTCGATGGCGCGGTGACGACAGGCTTTGATGTATCTCAGGTCGCACAGGTGACACAGGCGCTGCTTGATGCGGGCTTTACCGAATCCGAAATCCGTGCGGTCATGGGTGCAAATACAGTGCGCGTGCTGATGCAGGGGCTGGTGCCGCAGGGATAGGTGCTATTTATTCAAGTTCCGTTAGTCCTGAGCTTGTCGAAGGACGTCCCGCAATTTGGCGCTCCATTGATCCACATCCTTCGAAAGGCTCAGGACTAACGGTTATTATGATGCATTGGCTATCTCCCCATTGCGCCCTTGCCCCGAACCCATCTATAGCAGCCTGCATGACACGTTTGGGTAGCGGCGCACGGATTCCGGAGGCGCTTCGCGGGGGCATTATTGCCCTGGGAAATTTTGACGGATTCCATGCTGGACACCAACAGGTGGCGGCAGAGGCTATCGAATGGGCGAGATCCGAAGGCCGTCCTTCGATTATCGCCACGTTTGATCCGCACCCAGTGCGGTTTTTCAAACCCGATGTGCCGCCGTTTCGGCTCACCACGCTGGACCAGCGGCAGAAACTGTTTCTGAATGCCGGCGCGGATGCGATGCTGGTGTTCGATTTCAATACCAAACTGGCGGGTACGAGCGCGGAAGATTTTATCAATCAGCTGCTGATCGAACGATTTGGCGCGGCGGGTGTGGTTACAGGGGAAGATTTCACATTCGGTAAAGCGCGCGGGGGCAGCGTGGAGCTGCTGGCGGACTATGGCGCAAGTCAGGGTCTGCAAAGCCGGGCGGTCGCTCCTGTGGGTGATCATGGCACCGTGATTTCCTCCAGCCTGATTCGTGAAGCATTGCAGCGCGGCGATTGCCAGGAAGCGGCACGGCTTCTCACCCGGCCGTTCATGATACAGGGCAAAGTGCAGCACGGCGACAAGCTGGGCCGCACTATCGGCTATCCCACCGCCAATATCGATATGGGCGCGTACCTGCGCCCGCGCTATGGCATTTACGCGGTGACCGGGCACCTGCCAGATGGCCGTGTGCTGAAAGGCGCGGCGAATCTGGGTATCCGCCCCAGCCTCAGCCCTCCCAAGGAATTACTGGAGCCGTATTTCTTTGATTTCGATGAAGATTTATACGGCCATGAAATCGAGGTCGCCCTGCATCATTTCATCCGTCCCGAAGCCAAATACAGCAAGCTCGATGCACTGGTGGCGCAAATGGACAAAGACTGCGCCAAAGCAAAGGAATTACTGGCATGAAATGGGTAAAAATATTCGGGCTGGCCTTTGGCGTATGTCTCTTGACGCTCAGTTTTATGAACGCATCATGGCTCGCCCCTGCACCGCGCGGCAAAGCGACCGTCATTGCCGACCGCAATGTGTATCAAAGCTTCAGCCGTGAAGGGGTGGGCCCGGATGACTGCACCGCGACGCGCATTGACACGCCGACGCACCCATATCTGGAAAACACCGTGGGATCCGCAACCAAGGCGGATCAGGCAAAAGCGGATATGCTGGGTTTTCATGTCGCGGTCAGCAAGGACGGGCAGGCTGTGGCGTTCCATGACCAGACGTTGGATTGCCGCACCGATGGCACGGGGCCGGTCCGCGACAAGACGCTGGCGGAGCTGAAAGCGCTCGATATCGGCCATGGCTATACCGCCGATAACGGCAAAACATTTCCGTTTCGCGGGAAACATGTGGGCGCCATGCCAACCATTGAAGAAATCGCCTATCCCTTTCGCCACCGCAAATTGCTGTTCCGCGTTAAATCCAAAGATCCAAAAGAGGCCGATATACTCGTCGCAGCGCTTAAAAAAGCAAGTGTCAAAATTGACAAGCGCGTTGCCTTTATGGCGGTTGGGCCTGTGGCAGACCGGCTCCGCGCATTGGCACCCGAAAGCTGGATAATTGAACCCAGGGCGGCCGGGCAATGTACCAAGGATTATGCGCTGCAGGGCTGGCTCACCATGACACCTGAAAGCTGCCGGAATGGCACATTGATCGTGCCGCTTAACTATCAGTGGCTGGTTGCCGGTTGGCCAAAACGGGCTATTGCGCGCATGGAAGCGGTGGATGCAAACATCTTACTCACTGGCCGCTATATCGACGGCGATGCCATGCAAGGCCTTACGGCAAGGGAACAAATCCGCGATGTTCCGCTCGATTTCAACGGCTATGTTCTGGTCGATAATATCCAGGATATCGGCCCTGCCATGCCGTGAATCGATAAATTATGGGCAATTTATGCTGCGCCGCGCAAATACGGGTCTTGCCCGCCGCGCCAAGCTGTCCTAACGCTCCCAAGTTATGACTGATACGCCCAACAAAAGCGCTGATTCCAGCGCGCCCGATTATAAGGATACGGTATTCCTGCCGAAAACGTCCTTTCCGATGAAAGCCGGCCTTGCGAACAAGGAACCGGGTATTTTGGCGCGCTGGGAAGAAATTGGCCTGTATGAAAGGCTGCGCGAAGAGCGCAAGGGCCGTGAGCAGTTTATCCTGCATGACGGCCCGCCCTATGCAAACGGTAATATCCATATCGGCCATAGCCTCAACAAAATCCTGAAAGACCTGGTCGTGCGTTCGCAAAGCCTGCTGGGCAAGGACGCACCCTATGTGCCCGGCTGGGACTGTCACGGCCTGCCGATCGAATGGAAGATCGAGGAAGCGTATCGCAAGAAAAAGCGCAACAAGGATGAGGTTCCGGCCAAGGAATTTCGCGCCGAATGCCGCGAATATGCCGACAAATGGGTGAACGTCCAGCGTGAGGAGTTCAAACGGCTTGGGATTATGGGGGAATGGGGCAAACCGTACCTCACCATGGATTATGACGCCGAAGCGACCATTGTGGGCGAACTGCTGAAATTCGCCGAAGCGGGCCAGCTCTACCGCGGTGCCAAGCCCGTGATGTGGTCGCCGGTGGAGAAGACTGCACTGGCCGAGGCTGAGGTCGAATATGAGGATATCACCAGCACGCAGATCGATGTAGCGTTCGAGATTGTCGAAGCGCCGAATGCACCGGAGCTGGTCGGTGCGCACGCGGTTATCTGGACGACGACACCGTGGACGATTCCTGTGAATCAGGCGCTCGCCTATGGAGCGGATGTTGAGTATGTTTTATGGACAGATGCAACAGGTTCTGCCGAATTCCTATCGCCTGGCCAAACTATGCCAGTGGCTAACATTCGCAAGCTACTTATTGCTGAACCTTTACTTCTTGATTTTTTAGACCGAAAGAACACAGGCAACGGACGTGATTCCGGCGCAGGAATTGAGTTTTATGACCCTGCTCAAACGAAAATAAGCTGGCGTGGCAAAGGTTCCGACCTAGCCGGTGCAACGGCACGCCATCCTATCTACACCCACCTGCGTCATTCCAGCGAAGGCTGGAATCCATCTGACGGTTCGGAAGAGACGGAAGGTCAGTTGGACCCCAGCCTTCGCTGGGGTGACGACAGGAAGGCCAATCTGGAATTCTACGCGCGTCCCCGTCCCTTCCTCGACGGTTCGCATTTTGTCACCACTGAGGCAGGTACCGGTCTGGTGCATATGGCGCCGGACCATGGCGAGGACGATTTTGACCTGTGCAAGGCGAACGGTATCAACCCGGTGTTCGCGGTGGAAGCGGACGGCCAGTACCGTGAGGAATGGGCCTGGCTGCCGCGCAGCGGCTCTGTCATCAACAAGAAATTCGTGAACAGCGAGGGTCCGATCTGCACCGACCTGCGCGAAGCGGGTGCGCTGCTGTCGGCGAGTGATGATTTCACGCACAGCTATCCGCATAGTTGGCGCTCAAAGGCGAAAGTCATCTACCGCTGCACCCCGCAATGGTTTGTGCCTTTAGATTCACCCCTCTCCTTTAGGGGAGGGGCCGGGGGTGGGGGCTTACCAGATAGCACGGCGATTGTTGATATCCCCCACCCCAACCCCTCCCCTAAAGGAGAGGGGCTTGTCAAAGGCCACGGTGAGGGCATCGCCGCAACGCTGCGCGAAACGGCTTTGTCAGAAATCGACAAAACCCGCTTTGTGCCGGAACGTGGGCGCCGCCGGTTGCAATCGATGGTCGAGGGTCGCCCAGACTGGGTGCTCTCGCGCCAGCGTGCATGGGGCGTGCCGATTGCGCTTTATGTAGACCGTAAATCGGGCGAATATCTGAACGACCCGGCGGTAAATGCACGCATTATTGAGGCATTCCGCAAAGGCGGCGCGGATGCCTGGTTTGATGCGGATCATCAGCAACTGCTCGGTTCCAATTACAATCTCGATGACTATGAAGTCATTACCGATATCCTTGATGTCTGGTTTGACAGCGGTTCGACGCACAGCTTTGTGCTGGAAAGCGGCAAATGGCCGAACCTGCGTTCGCCCGCTGATCTATATCTGGAAGGCTCCGACCAACATCGCGGCTGGTTCCAATCCTCGCTGCTTGAAAGCTGCGGCACGCGCGGACGTGCGCCGTATAAGGCGTTGCTCACGCACGGCATGACGCTCGACAAGACGGGTAAGAAAATGTCGAAATCGCTCGGCAACACGCTTGATCCGCAGAAGATCATTAATGTGAACGGCGCGGATATCCTGCGTCTGTGGGCAGCCAGCGTCGATTTTACCGAAGACCACCGCATCGGCGATGAAATCATCCGCGGCGTGAGCGACACGTACCGCAAGCTGCGCAATACATTCCGCTACATGATTGGCGGGCTGAATGATTTTGACGATAGTGAGCGCGTGGCGGTGGCCGATATGCCCGAGCTGGAACGCTATATCCTGCACCGGCTGGCCGAGGTGGATGCGGAGCTGAAGCAGCATGTGCATGATTTTGCCTTTGGTCCCTATATGCGGACACTCACCAGCTTTATGCAGGAAGAGCTGTCGGCATTTTTCTTCGATATCCGCAAGGACTGCCTCTATTGCGATGATGCGGCGGACATAAAGCGCCGCGCATATCGCACGGTGATGGACGTATTGTTCCATGCACTCACCCGCTATATTGCGCCGGTACTGTGCTTTACCGCCGAAGAAGTGTGGCAGGCGCGGTTTGAGGATGCGGATGATTCGATTCACCTGAAAACATGGCCTGACTTCAGCGCCCTCTTGCGTCATCCCCGCGAAGGCGGGGATCCAGCTAAGGTAGATGCAAGCAAGGCAGGTCAGCTGGATTCCCGCCTTCGCGGGGATGACGTACTTGTGGAACGGTGGACAAAAATCCGTGAGGCGCGCGAAAAAGTGACTGAGGCCATTGAACCGCTACGGCAGGAAAAGACCATTCGTTCCAGTCTGGAAGCCGAAGTCACCTATCCGCTTGCCGATCTGCCGGTGGATGCCGTTCAGTTTGCTGAAATATGTATTGTTGCACAGGTGGCGGATGGCGAATCCATTTCCGTATCAAAAACCGCGCATAATAAATGCGGCCGCTGCTGGCGATTACTGCCCGATGTGTCTGAAGATGGCGCGCTGTGCGGACGCTGTGACAGCGTTTTGAACGGGTAAGAAGCATGGAAAACGTTCAGAAAAACCGCGTCACCGGGCTTGTCATCGCCGCGTTTATTTTTGCGCTGGATCAGCTTGTGAAATATATCGTATCTGTCCCGCTGGCGCTGAAAGAACGCGGCGAGAGTATAGAAATTCTGCCATTTTTTGACCTGACCTGGGCGGAAAATTACGGCGTTTCCATGGGCATGCTGACGGCGAACACCGAATGGCAACGCTGGCTGCTGGTTGCGCTGACCGCCGTAATTGCATGTGTTGTGCTGCTATGGATGTGGCGGGAGAAAAACCGGTTTGATATCTGGGCATTGGCATTGGTGCTGGGCGGGGCGCTCGGCAATATTGTCGATCGCGCACGGCTCGGCTATGTGGTTGATTATGCCGATTTCCATATTGGCACATTTCGTCCGTTTCTGATATTCAACGTGGCTGATGCAGCGATTACCATTGGCGTGGTGATATTGCTTGCCCGCGTGCTGTTATTCGGCGACAATAGTGAAAATCCGGTCAGGGACGAAGAAGACTCTGCGGGGCCAAAGGAAAATAGGCCGAAAGAAAATAGGGCGGACAGTAAATTGGAGAATGAAAATGCGTAAACTGGTTTTGACAGGCACTTTGGCGGCCACGGTCCTCAGCCTTTCGGCCTGTGGCAGTGGCGGTGGGATATTTAACCGCGACCGGCCCGATGAATTCGCGGTCTCTCGTCAGGCACCGCTTGTGATTCCGCCCGATTTCGCACTGACTCCCCCGCGCCCCGGCGCGCCAAGTGCGCAGGCGGCGGATGCGAGTGATCAGGCACTCGAAGCATTGTTCGGCGGCCCGCAAGCGCGCAGCGCGACCGAAGCCAACGCCGTGCGTCAGGCTGGAGATGCCGATAGCGGTATTCGTTCCTCTGTAGGCGATACCGAAACCAACACGGTCAATAAAGGCACGGTGACCCGCGACATTATCTCTGCACCCGAAGGCGACGGCCAAAATGCTCAGACCGCCATTCCGGACGGTTAAGAACGCTAAAACAGATAGTCTTAAATAAAAAGCGCGCCCAATCCGGCGCGCTTTTTTGTGACTCGCGGTCAGCTCAAGAGCATTTTATCAAGGTGAGCTCTTCTGCGCCGATTTTTTTAGTCATCTGTCCCGAATCATCAATCGATACTGTACTGCTATACATTTCCGGTGTTTCCAGCTTTGTCCAGACTTCCCCGTTGTCGGGATTATCCGACATCTGGCGCGTGATGGTTTCGGTCAGCGTTTCGCCGTCAATGACCCATGTGCCATCCGCTCCAAACGTTGCCATTGTACCATCAGCATTATATTTCCAGATATCATCAGTTTCGCAATTGCTGGCTTCAGGGGCCCACGTACCTGTTAGCATCGCGCTGGTAATGGATGGCGCATCGGGTTCGGTTTTCACGGGTTGTTCCACCGGTGGTGCCTGCGGAGGCGCGGTGACAACAGCATCATCTGTTTTCTGGTTATTCAGATATAGTATTATGCCGCCGATAAGCGCTGCTATAACCAGCAGTAAAATCAGAATTTTTGCTTTCATGCCCGTACGCCTGCTTCGCTCACCCCGCTGCTATTGTGACGCAGTGCCTTAAGCACTGTCTCTACAATAGCTTCGCTGTCGAGACCCGCTTCGGCATATTGTTTGTCGGGATTGTCCTGATCCTGGAAACGGTCGGGCAGGCGCATGGTGCGGATTTTCAGGCCCGCGTCCATCAAGCCGGTGTCGCTGGCCATGGTCAGAACATGTGCGCCGAGGCCGCCGATCGCAGCTTCCTCGATGGTCACACATACTTCGTGCGTGGTGAGGAGCTTGCGAATCAACTCTTCGTCAAGCGGTTTGGCGAAACGCAGGTCTGCAACAGTGGTGCTGAGCCCCTTTGCGTCGAGTTCATCAGCGGCTTTCAATGCCTCACCTAAACGCGTGCCAAGCGATAGAATAGCGACCTTGCTGCCCTCGCGTACGATGCGGCCTTTACCGATTTCAAGCTGCTGCGGCGTCTCGGGCAATTCCACGCCTGTGCCGCCGCCGCGCGGATAGCGGAATGCAATCGGCCCGCTGTCATGCAGCGCCGCCGTATAGGTCATATGCACCAGTTCTGCCTCATCCGCTGCAGCCATCACCACGAAATTTGGGAGAGTGGAAAGGTAGGTGACATCGAACGACCCAGCGTGGGTGGAACCATCCGCCCCGACCAGTCCGGCCCGGTCAATGGCGAAGCGCACGGGCAGATTCTGAATCGCCACATCGTGCACCACCTGGTCATAGGCGCGTTGCAGAAACGTCGAGTAAATGGCCGCGAAAGGCCGCATGCCCTGTGCGGCGAGGCCGGCAGCAAACGTCACGCCGTGCTGTTCAGCAATCCCGACATCGAACGCGCGGTCGGGATGCGCTTTCGCAAATTTATCAACGCCTGTGCCCGATGGCATCGCGGCTGTAATCGCGCAGATTTTGGGGTCGGTCTCCGCCAGCTTTGCCAGCGTTTCACCAAATACATTTTGATATGCGGGCGGACCGCCGCCCGGCCCCTTGTCCTGCTTGCCAGTGACCACATCAAATTTGGCAACGCCGTGATATTTGTCGGCGGATTCCTCGGCAAAGCTGTATCCTTTGCCCTTTTCAGTAACGACATGGATCAATATCGGGCCTTCTTCGGCATCGCGCACATTTTCGAGCACGGGAATCAGGTGTTCCAGATTGTGACCGTCTATCGGGCCGACATAATAAAAGCCGAGCTGTTCGAACAATGTGCCGCCGGTTGCCATACCGCGGGCATATTCTTCCGCTTTTTCCGCAACATTATGGACGCGGCGTGATAGCTTTGATGCGACCTTGCTCGCCATGGAGCGCAGGCCCATATATTCGGAAGACGACACGGCGCGCGCCAGATAAGCGGACAAGCCGCCCACCGGCGGCGCGATCGACATGTCATTGTCGTTGAGTATGACGATGAGGCGATTGCCTGCCTGCTCGGCATTGTTCATCGCTTCATAGGCCATGCCCGCGCTCATCGCGCCGTCGCCGATCACGGCGATCGCCTTGCCGGGCTTATCATTCAGCTTGTTGGCAACCGCAAAGCCAAGGGCTGCGGAGATGGAGGTCGAGCTGTGCGCCGCGCCGAAAGGGTCATATTCGCTCTCGCTGCGTTTGGTGAAGCCGGACAGCCCGCCGCCCTTGCGGAGTGTGCGAATACGGTCGCGGCGTCCGGTCAGAATTTTATGCGGATAGCATTGGTGGCCGACGTCAAACACCAACCGGTCTTCGGGGGTGTTGAACACATAATGGATCGCTGCCGTCAGCTCGACTACGCCCAAGCCAGACCCCAGATGCCCGCCGGTCGTCCCAACCGCGCTGATGACCTCGGCGCGCAGTTCGTCGGAGAGCTGGCGCAATTGTTCGGGCTTCAGCTTGCGCAGGTCTGCGGGAACGTCGACTGTGTCGAGCAGGGGTGTTTCGGGATCGGCCACGGGGGGGTTTGTCATATATGTCTTCCTCAACTTTACGACACTTTACGCGCAAAAACGCGCGGTGTCGATGATATTGGAAGAATTATGAACAGCGATGGAACGAGATATATGCGCGGTGAAGTGAGATTTGTTCCGGCAACTGTCTACTCACACTCCCATCTCCGCTCAGGCTGAGTCTGTCGAAGCCTCGTGCCACCACCCTACGACAGGTCCGTATATGTTCTGGGTTGGTGATTGCCTCAATCACAGTCCCCGCATTTGCCGCGGACCTCGATAACCGGGCGGACATCGCCAAAGCCGGCTTTCTGTGCGGCATTACGGACACTGCCCGATAGCGCATCGTCATCCAGATGTGTCGCACTGCCGCATTCATCGCAGAGCAGGAATATGCAGTCATGCAGGCAACCGGGGTGCGAATTGGCGATATAGGCATTGGCGCTTTCGACGCGCCGTGCGAGGTTGGTTTTCACGAACAGGTCGAGAATCCGGTACACACTATTGGGCGCGACCCGTTTGCCGCGCAATTCGCTGACCCGCTCGGCTATATCATAGGCAGACGCGGGTTTCCTTACCTCGGCCAGGGCACCGAAAATGGCCGAACGCATATCGGTCCACTGCTCGCCCGCCTGTTCCAGAGTGGATTTCGCGGCGTTCGTCAGGTCGTTGCCCGCATGTTCATGATGATGATGTGCTGCCATAGGTTCTATTTAGTGTATGGCGCGGATAAGCGCAAGATCAACCGCGAACCGCCCTGGCTGTATAAAGGCCGGGGAACACCCGCTTCAGGTTTTGTACCTTGGGCTTGTCCCAGCGCAGGATATAGCCGTGGCGGGGGTTTTTGAACATAAAGTCCTGATGATATTCCTCCGCCTTGTAGAATTTTTTATAGCCTTCGACCTTTGTCACTATGGGCTGCGACCATATTTTCGCTTCGCCAAGCTGGCTGATGTAGGCGCGCGCCACGCGCAGCTGCTCTTTGTTCATTGGCACGATGGCATTGCGGTACTGGCTGCCCCGGTCAGGTCCCTGGCGGTTAAGCTGGGTCGGATCGGCGGTGACGGAGAAAAATACCTGCAACAGCTGGTCATAGCGCACGACTTTGGGATCATAGACGACGCGTACCGCCTCAGCATGGCCAGTGTCGCCGCCATTGGTCCTTTTGTAAGTGGCGGTGGACGCGCTGCCGCCGTGATAGCCCGACACCGCACTTTTCACGCCTTTTACATGGCTGAAAACGCCTTCCACGCCCCAGAAACAGCCGCCCGCGAATATGGCGACCTGTAATTTGGCGGGTTCATTTGTCTTTGTTTTGGATGCGGGAAGGATTTTTGCTTTTTCCGCCATGACAGCAGAGGCCGGGGATAAGACGGTGGCGGAAGCAGCTATGCCCGCGATACCCAGGCCAAGTGCGGCGAGAAGAGCCTTGCCGCGCATTAAATCAGCGACTGCATACTGGTGGTTACCTGCGCCACCTGCTGCACGATTTCGGCGCGCGCTTCTTGCGGTTGCAGAGTGAACAGAAGAACCGCACCAATGGCAAAACCGCCGGTGAAAAGGGCAAATACTTCGGATTTCAAAAAGCTCATCATCGTCCTGTCTTTCGTAAACCTTATCATTCTATTCGCACCAATGCATGAAACGGTTACATAGGTCCGACAGTTTTTCTTTGCGCCCCTAAAGACGCGTATATGGCAGGATATGGCTGACCCGATTGTGAATAAGCGCACAGGGAGACGTTCAGCTTGTTTATCCTGCATTCCCCCTTGATGGGGGAAGGATACGCAGCCTTATCGACGTTAGGAGATTAGGCGCAGTTGGATGGGGGTGAGGGTTCCTCTGGTCTATGTGCCAGACTAAGAGCGCACCCCCATCCAGCTACGACTAGGCGGCAAGCCGCCAAGTCTCCACATCCTTCCCCCATCAAGGGGGAAGGGAAAATCACCGCAACTGTGCGACCGCCTGCTCCAACCGCAGCATCGCTTCTTTCAGTTTGTCCATCGACACGGCGTAGCTCACACGGAATGCGGGGCCGTGGCCGAATGCACTGCCGGGAACGACTGCGACATGTGCGGTTTCGAGGAAATATCGCGCGAGATCCGTATCGCTCTCAATACATGTGCCATCCGGCGCGGTGCGGCCCATCAACCCTTCCGCCTCGGCAAAGGCATAGAAAGCCCCTTCCGGCAGGCGGCAGCTTACACCGTCCAGTGCGTCCAGCGCAGGCACGATGTAGTTGCGGCGCGCGCGAAACTGGGCGATGCGTTCGCCGAGAAAATCTTGCGCTCCTTCCAGCGCGGCGACGGCTGCGGCCTGGCTGACCGAACTGGGGTTGGAGGTCGATTGCGATTGCAACCTGGCCATCGCGCCGATCAGCCATTCAGGCCCTGTCGCATAGCCGATGCGAAAACCGGTCATTGCATAGGCTTTCGACACGCCGTTCATGGTGAGAATGCGGTCTGCAAGATCCGGCCGCACTGCGGCCATCGTCGCAAAAGGCGCGTCGTCATAGCGGATATGTTCGTAAATATCGTCGCTCAGCACCATTATGTGGGGATGCCGTGACAGTATGTTGCCAAGCGCCTCTAGCTCGTCGGCGCTGTAAACACTGCCTGTCGGATTACCGGGAGAGTTTAATATCAGCCAGCGGGTCTGCGGCGTGATTGCGGCGCTGAGCGTGTCGGCGGCCAGTTTATAGGAAGCCGCCGCAATGGTCGGTACAATCACGGGCATGGCACCGGCAAGCCGCACAATTTCGGGATAGCTGACCCAATAAGGCGCGGGAATAATCACCTCGTCACCGGGGTCAAGCGTCGCCATTAGCGCATTAAAAATACTATGCTTGCCGCCGCAGTTTACGGAGATTTGGGAAGAGCTGACATGCAAGTCATTGTCGCGCGCGAACTTTGCGGTGATGGCAGCTTTCAGCTCGGGCGTACCGTCGATGGCGGTATAGCCTGTCTGCCCGTCCCGCATGGCCCGCGACGCGGCCTCGATTATGTGATCCGGCACGCCCTGATCGGGCTCACCCACGGACAATCCGATAATATCGATCCCATCCGCCCGCATCCGCCGCGCCGTGTCGGTAATGACGCTGGTGGCGGACGGACCGATACGCGATATGGCAGCGGATAGCTTCTTCTTCATAAGATCAGCTTCGCGGCCATCAATCCGCGCACGCTGTTGCCGATATAAAAACCGCCCGCCAGGTCATCGCGCGTCAGCACGGCTTCACGCGCGCTGCCACTTTCCAGCATTTCGCCGCGCAATACGCCGGGAAGCAGGCCGAGTTCCAGCGGCGGGGTGTGATAGCCCGCATCATTATCACCGACAAAGATATGCGTGAAGCTGCCCTCTGTCAGTCTGCCTTCAGGATCAGTGAAAATCACTTCATCGGCGCCAGATTCTGCTTTGGCGGAAAGGCGGGCGTCGTCATAAAAGGCGCGGGCCGTTGTTTTGTGACGCAGGCGAAAATCGCCGGCAGGGACGGGCAGCGGCATGATTGCAACTTTGGCGGGACCTGTCATGGCAGCGGGCAGGGGCTGTATTTCAACCGCCAGCGTACCTGCTTTGCTCAGCAACAACCGCAGTTTTGCGGGATTCAGGATATGGGAACAGGCGGCCGTTATCCGCGTCCGTGCTGTATCCTGATCAAATGGAAATCCCAATTCCGCCGCGCTTGCCTGCATCCGGGCGAGATGCGCATTAAGACGTGCAATGCCTTTGGCGGGGACAAAACCCATCGTCTCGATCAGGTCGAACTGCCGCATATTGTCTGTCACAAAAGCCCCTTTAAGAGCGCACTCACGCCATTCGCCCATGACGTTGCTATCTGCCACAATTGCGCCGCCCAGACCCATTGTGGCGGTTTTTTCGGCAGTGTCCAGATGCAGTGTGCGGATCGCCACATTAAATGCGGCATCGCCGTCTGCATCGATCCGCCCCATTGACCCGCAATAGGGACCGCGCGGCCTTGGTTCGAGCGCCTGCAATATCTCCATCGCCCGGATTTTGGGAGTGCCTGTAATCGACCCGCATGGATAAATGGCGCGCAGGATGTCGGCGATGGTTCTGTTTTCCGCCAATTGCGCTTTTACGGTCGATGTCATCTGGTGGACAGTGGGATAGCTTTCGATGGCGAACAGGTGCGGCACATGCACGCTGCCCGGTTTCGCCACGCGGGAGATGTCATTGCGGAGCAGATCGACAATCATCAGGTTTTCCGCGCGGTCCTTTTCGCTGGTTTGCAGCTTGCTGGCCGCCTGCGCATCGGCTTTCGGGTCGCTCTGGCGTGCCACGGTCCCTTTCATCGGCCGTGCGGTGATTTCGCCTTTGTAGCATGTGAAGAAAAGTTCGGGCGAAAAGCTCAGTAGCCAGTCCTGCCCATCATAGATCACCCCGCCATAGCCTGCGCGGGCATGCGCACGGATATCGGCATAGATCGCCAATGGCTCGCCCGCATATTGGCCCGTGAGTTTATAAGTCAAATTGGCCTGATAGATATCGCCCGCACGGATCGCCTGCTGAATCGCGTTATAGGCGCTGTGATAGGCGGGAAAGTCGATATCGGGTGCGGCGTTATAGAGCGCGCTGTCTCGGCTGCGCTGTGCCTCCAGCCAGTGCGGCACATCATCGGGGGCAAGGGAGTGATAGTCTTCAAATAGGCCAAACCAGCACAATGGTTTGCCATTATCCGGCAACAGCGGCGCCAGTTTTGGCTCCAGGGCATAGCCCGCTTCATAGCTGAAATATCCGGCGGCATGCAGGCCTTGTGCCTGGGCTGCGTCCAGTTCTTCCATGGCGGCGTGTAATCCCGCCGTATCATGGGCGGTAATAATGCGGACTGGTTTTTCGTACAGCCGTGCATCCGATGCACCATGCATACGCGCATCGTCGAGTAACACGAAGGGAGCATTTTGCATCAATTGTGCTCCTGCGAAAGCAGGAGCCTAGGGCGGCGTACTTTTTTGCCGCACAGGATTCCTGCTTTCGCAGGAATACATATTATTACCGATAAAACTGGGGCGAAGCAGAACATGCCCCTGCTTATAAAGCGTTACACTGGCTCCGCAAGCGACGCTGCACCACCGCGCAGCGCATATTCCTGTGTGCCCTTGTGATAGACCTTGTCGTCTGGCAGAACCGCGCTGTTGGCATAGGTAAAGCCGGGATCGAGAGCTTCGTACAGATCGTTGAAATCGCGGTCGACGGTCATCGCGAACAGTTCTTCAAAACTGTCGATCACGAAATAGGTCGGCTGCAGGTCGGAAATCACATAATCGGTGCGCACCACGCGGTCGACATCCAGGTGGATGCGGTTGGGTGATTTTGCCTCGACAGCGAATACGGCTTCAGTGGGGCCGGACAATATGCCCGCGCCATAGGATTTGATGCCGTCCGCTTCGTTGATCAGGCCGAATTCGACCGTGTACCAGTACAGCGCGCTGAGTGCTTTCAGCCGGTTGTATTTGAGCGCTTTCCATCCGGCACGGCCATAAGCTTCCATATAATCGGCAAATACAGGATCGGTGAGCAGTGGCACATGGCCGAACACGTCATGAAAGACATCGGGCTCCTGAATATAGTCGAATGTTTCACGGGTGCGGATAAAATTGCCCGCCGGGAAACGGCGATTGGCGAGGTGCCAGAAAAACACATGGTCGGGGATCAGCATAGGTACAGGCACAACTTCCCAGCCGGTAATGGCTGACAGTTCCTCACTCATTTCCCCAAAATCAGGAACGCCGCCTTTGCCCAGATCGAGCCGTTTCAATCCTTCGATAAAGGTGGTGGCGGCCCGGCCCGGCAATATGTCCATCTGCCGCTGGAACAGATCGTCCCAGATATGGTGGTCCTCGGCCGTATAGACGCGCTGCTGCGGCTCCAGCCAATCAGGCCCGACATGGTCCGGCTTGGCGAGCGGTGCGGTAAATGTATCTGCCGGAAGCTCCGGAATGGTTTCGAATCCGGAGGCGGCTTTTTGTATCAATGTCTGTTCCATGGGATGTGTGTATAGCAAATGGCGGCAGGTAAGTCTTTTCTATTTCTTGCCACATAGCCTCCACATAAGGTAAGATATTCCTCAATATAATAAATAAAGGATGATTTTACCTAATATGAATATTTTAGAGGAAGATACCAAAATCCTGCGCGTGTTACAGGAAGAGGGGCGCATATCCAATGCGGAGCTTGCGGCAAGGGTGGGTATGTCGGCCAGCCCGTGCTGGCGCCGGGTTCGCAAATTGGAGCGGGAAGGCGTGATCCGCAGCTATGCCGCACGGCTCGACCGCCGCGCACTTGGCCTGGACGTCTACGCTTATATCAGTGTGCAGATAGAGGACCATAGCGAGGATATTACGGCGAGTTTCGAGGATGCCGCCAAAGCGCTGCCCGAAATCATTGCCTGTCATCAGGTGACGGGCGGTGCAGACTATATGCTCGTGGTTGCGAGCCGTGATCTCGACAGCTTCGCCGATCTAGCCAACAATAAACTCCGCCGCCTGCCCGGTATCAAGTCAATCAATTCCAGCTTCGTCCTGAAAGATGCCAAGCCGCAGGCAGGATTGCCGGTTTAGGGAGCAGGGTTGTTTGCAAAATCATCGGCCAGCAGGTCCCGAATTGCCGCTTCCATATGCGCGATAAACAGCTTGAGCCGGCGTGTCTGCCGCCGTGAGGGCAGGTATTGGCGGTAACGGTGCGCGATTGCGCCATTCATATGAAACTATTCGCATAATAATATAGGGGTGCCAGTCCGGGCGATGGAGTGCCCGGACCGGCATAAAGTCGAAGCGATGCTCAATAACCGCTTTCTTCGGCTTTTCCTGCGGCAGTCTGCGCAGGTGTCGGCGCGTTTGTAGCTTGGACGATCAGTTTTTTGGCTTCCGCAATCGCCGCGGCTTCGGTCATTTCATTCTTGCGGATCTGGTCGGCCATGGTCAGCAACTTACCGCTGATGATAGTGCCGGTCTGGGCTTCCTCTTCAACAGGAATGCCATTTTTCCGTGCGGCCACCATATCCCATGTGGCTCGCACAGCCTGCCAATAGGTGGCGGTATCTTGCCAGTAATCGTCCGCCGACTGCACGTTGTAATCGTCAAATTTTGTGTAGGTGTTGAGCACATATTCGCTGACAATCGGTTTCAGCTCGCCGTCCACCATGCCCATTTTGATATTGTCCTGAAAATGAATCCAGCCATCGGGTGTGGGGGAGTGGCGGTTGATGGCATAATAGCGGTCATATACCGGATTGCGCACCGCATCACGCCGGGCGAGCGGACGCCAGGTCCAGTCGGAGCTCCAGCGGCGCGTACCGGCTTCGGTTTCCCATGTGCCAAGTCCTGCATAGCGCGGGCTGTCATCAACCTGATACACGGTCTGCGACCATTTTCCCTTGGCATTTTCGCGGCTGACCGGCTGCAATTCCCAGCGGTGGCGGTCCGAATAGACGAGCATGTTTTCAGGCTCATATTCCCAGTCCTGCCGCCAGTGTTTGATAATCATATTCTTGCCACCATGCTCCACGACGAGCAGGTGCTGCAGCATGATTTTATTGCCGCTATCCTCAATCACCCGGACGACTTCATTGCCGCCGGAAATCTTGCGTTCGCGCGGTTCATAGTCTGCGGTCCAGGGTGTCGATTCCTGCATATCGAAACGGACTTTATAATTGCCTGCCATCGCCAATATATCGGCGCGGTCGCGTTCGAATGCGCTTTGCTCTTCGCTGACAGCGGAACTAGCGATGCTCTGCTGCGCGATTGCCGGTGATAGCGTCATGGCGCTGGTCAGCAATACGGCGCCGAGTTTTACAGTGAATTTTGACATGATATTTCTCCATCTGTCAGGGTGAATAGTTTAGAAACTGAGGCTTGCGGACATGCTGAAATTGCGCCCGGGACGGGTGTAGGCGTCGGTCACACCGGAACTGGCTGACAGGCCGCGTACATCGCTCCACGCGGCATATTTGCTATCAAATATGTTGAACAGGCCCGCGCGCAGCGTCACGTTTTCGGCAAAACGCACGAAAGCGGTGGCATCAAGGAGCAGCGATTCATCCGGGCGGAAACATTCTGTGTTGCACACGCTTTGCCTGTCGCCATCCACGATGATGGACGTTTCACCGCGGCTTTTGCGGGCGTTATAAGATGCGATAAGCTCGCCGCCGAAACGGCTTTCCGGATCGCGGTATCCAAGGCCCAGAACCGCGTTCAGCGGGTCAATAGATTCCAGCGGAATTACGCCACCACCAAAAGATTCCTCGCCATCGGCATAGGCCATGGCAAAACGGACACGAAAGCCGTTTTCATGGGTGTAATTCAGTTTCGCTTCCACGCCATGGACATCGACTTCATCGATGTTGATGAACTGGAAGATCGCCGGGTCCTTCGGCCTGAAGCTGCCACCGACGACTTCCTGACGGATAAAATTATCGTAATGCGCAAAGAATCCGGCCACGCCGATGCTGAAACGGTCGTCGACATAGCGCACGCCTGCCTCGAAACTCTCGCTGGTTTCCGGGCCAAGATCGGGATTGGGTTCAGACGTATAGCCAAAGGCCAGATTTTCAAAGAAATTATTCACCTGGCTGGGGGAAGGCGCCTTGAAGCCCTGCGAATAATTGCCATAAATACGCACGGTTTCGCTGGGCTTGAACGTAATGCCAATTTTGGGCGATAGGCGCGAGCCGTCTTGTCCCTCTGCCGTAAATGTGGGCAGCAAAGGATCGTTCGCCGGATTGAGATCATAATAGTCGTACCGCAGCGCGGGAAAAACTGTCATTGCGCCATCCGCAAAGCTGATCTCATCGCCGATAAAAACACCTGCAAGGGTAAAGTCGGTTTTCGGAAATGCGCGGGTCGGGAATATTTCACCTGTTGGCGGAATGGAGCCATCACGCAGGCCTGCCTGTTCGGTCCAGCTGATGTCACCGCCGAAAATCAGCCGGTGCTTGGTGCTGCCCATATTAAACTCACTGCGCAGTTCGGCAAGTCCGCCATAGACTTCATTTTCGAACGTGTTGATGCGTGTTCGATCCGGCGCGGGAATGAACGACAGCTGGGTGCGGTCCTCGGCCGTAAACTGAAAATCCTCACCATCCTGCCAATAGGCGGCGATGCGGGCATAATCGATTATGCCTTCACCTTGCCACGTGTAATCAAGCGAAACACGTTTGCGCTCTGTCGTATCAAATGCCTCAAGCCGGTCCACGTTCCAGGTTGGGGAGGGGCCGAACAGAAATACCGGACCCAGTCCGGACAGCACGTGGGAGGACACTTCGCGTTCCAGATATTCGCCCGTCAACCGGACGCGGTGGCCGCCACTTTGCCAGACCAGCTTACCCAAAAACGCGTTGCTTTCGCCGTCCTGTGGATTGGGCGTCGTGCGTTCTGCACCCTCGACGTCCTTCGTGCCTTTATTGTCCAGCTCCCTAAAATCGCGGCGGGTATAGGCCACCATTGCGGAGAAATCACCTAGTCGGCCCGCGACGGCTGACGTGCCTGCAAATTCTTCGTCGGCGGAGCTATATTGGGCGCGCATAAACCCGCCGAGATTCTTGTCCCCGTCAATCAAGTCCACGGGATCGGATGTGATAAAGCTGACCGCTCCCGATAGTCCATCGCTGCCGTAGAGCGCAGATGCGGGGCCGCGCAATATTTCCACCGATTTGACGAGGCCGACATCGGTGAAACCGCCGCGGCCCGCCGATTGTGCGCCAAAGGCAAAGCCGTCCGGTGAACGGATGCCGTCCACCTGAATCAGCACGCGGTTGCCGCCAATGCCGCGGATATTGAAACTTTCATTGCCCGCGCGGCCTGCGCTGCCCAGCGCAGAGCCGAAGCGCGCGGGCTGGCGGCGTACCGTCACACCAGGCTCAAAGCGCACCAGATCCTTGATATCGGTAGCAAGTTCATCGGCAATCTGCTCGTCATCGATCACCGTGACAGTAACCGGCACGTCTTCAATTTTTGCAGGCGATCGTGTGGCTGTGATCGTGATTTCAGGATTTCCCAGTCCGTCCGCATTTTCCGCAGAAGGCGCATCGTTCGCCCATGCCGGTGATGAAAGGCACATCGCCACCACCCCTGAAAGATAATATTTTGGCATATTTGATCCAATTGCTAATGAATATGATTCTCAATAGCTTTTAAATACAGGGATTGTATGCGGACACAAGAGGATTTTTCAATTATATATGAAGCTGTACGAAACCGACCGATGGGAAACCGGTTATATACCGTGAGTACGCCCGACTATCTGGCTTCGCCCTCGATCAGGGTGCGTTTTGCGATAATCGCATCGCATAGATAGCGCATGAGTGTTTTGATGCGCGGCGTGTCTTTCAGGTCGGGATGGGTGAGGACCCACACGTCCTGACCCTGTATCGTTTTTGCGCCGGGCAGCCGCATCAAATCGGGTTCGGGGTCGGCCATATAACATGCCGTGCGCGCCATGCCTTGCCCGGCAAGCAGCGCCCTGTGCCGCATGGTAAGGTCGCTCATGGTATAGAGTGTTGGCGCTTTTGAATAAGGTGATGCGGCTTTCCACTCGTCCCGGCTCCACCTATAAGTGGCCTCTAGCCAGCGCCGTGCATCGGGGGGTGTTTCATCCAGATAGCCGCGCCGACAATAATGGCTGAGCGCATAGGGGAACAGGCACCGTCCCACAAGATGATCGGGCGGTTTATTGGTACCACGTATCACCACATCGGCTTCTGACCGGTCCAGATTGGCAAACCCGTATGAAGAGATGATAGTCAGATCAATATCGGGATAAAGCTTGCAAAAAGCGTCTATCTCATTGAGCAGGAGGAACTGGCCTATGGCCTCTGGCAGCGATAATGTGATCGGTCCCTTATCGGCGGAGCCTGCCGCGCGCTGTTGCCGCTCTGCCCGCTGCGCAATCTCTTCCATGTCTTCGGCTGCGCCAACCATTTTCGCCCCGGCTTCAGTGGGGCGATAGCCGCTTGCAGACTGTTCGAATAAAATGCCTGCAGACCCGGCCTGCAGGGCGGCCAGGCGCCGGGAGACAGTACTGTGATTGATTCCCAATAGTTTGGCCGCGCCCCGCAAGCTGCCGCTGCGATGCAATGCGAGTATCAACCGATAGTCATCCCAATCATCCATCGGTGCAATATCGCACCACTAAGGCTATAAGTAAATCCACACACTGGCCAAAAATTCAACTTATATGGTGCCAATACGCAACTTAACAATCGAGATAATCCATGCATTTATTTCTCCGCAATTTCACGTCCCTGACTTTCCTGGCGGGGGCTTCCCTGTTTGCTGCAGCGTGCAGCGCGAGTCCCGGGACGCAGGCTGATGACCAGCCAGCGGCCGCGCAACCGGACACAGCCGGCGTGCTGCAACTTGACTTTAAAAAGGGGCAGCTTCTCTCCTTTGTTGTACCGCAGACGCGTGAAGATGGTGATACGGCGCGCAAAGCCTATTATGACAAGGCGTTCCCCATAGCCGAAAAGCTTGGGTACAAACATGAAGCGACCTTGCGGGTGCGTGATAAGATCATCAGCGACTATGACCCGAGCGGATTTCTGCTCTATTCCTGGCCTGGCGCAGATGCATTGCGTGCGTTTGAAGCGGATCCCGCCTGGCCCGCTATCAAGGCTTCGCGTCCGGACGCCTGGTCGGAACTTAAAATATATACAGACGAGCTGGAGCAGGACCTGACGCTCAGTTTCGATCCGGCCAAGACATATACGGTCGTTGTCGCCTGGCTAAAGCCGGGCAAGGAAGCGGATTATGCGCGTTACCTGGATGGCATTACCGAAGCAGTCAATGCGGCAGGCGGGCGTTTTATCTACAAAATGAAAAACCCGGTGTTCGAAAACCATGCGTCATCGCCCGCCGCGCCGCAGCAGCTCACTTTTGTCGAATGGGATGATCTCGAAGGCTTTGCAAAGGTCCGTCAGAGTGATGCCTATAAGCAGAACCAGCAATATTTCGCGAGCGGCGTCGATCATGTCGAATTCTACCGGCTGGCCCTGTCTCAGCCGGCATTGTCTCAGGAAGAATAGCGCCGCCGGAAAATTATCCGCTATTTCTGTGCTATAGGATAATGCGACTCTGCAATTTCAACAGGAGCGCATGACCTATGCCCTTTTATAACGACCTGCGTCCCGACAGCGATCACAAGAAACGTGACTATGCGCTGATTTTTCCCGGCATGAAAAAATCGGAGAAAAAGCGTGCGATCAACGGGATTCTGCGGCTGAAAGAAGGATTGGATAAAGAAATTTCTGCACGGCGGACGGACAGTAACCTCTTGATCGCCAGCTGGAATATCAAGGAATTTGGGCATACCAAACAGCGTCTGCCCGAAGCCTATTTCTATATCGCAGAAGTCGTGTCGCGTTTTGATTTGGTGATTGTGCAGGAGATCAAGTCCACGCTCGATGATCTGCGTATATTGCTGCGTATATTGGGCGGGGACTGGGATTATATCGTCAATGACATCACCAGCGGTGATGATGGCAATTCGGAACGTAGCGCGTATCTGTATAACAATAAACGCGTGAAGCTGTCGGGCACGGTGGGCGAGCTGGTTTTATGGAAAGATATTACCGACGGTAGCGCCATCAAGCAGCTCAAGCGCACGCCCTATCTTACGGGTTTCCGGGCGGGGTGGAAGGAATTTGCGCTGTTGAATGTGCATCTGCAGCCCGGTGATGACAAGGACGAGGTCAAATACCGCAAGCAGGAAGTCAGCCTGATGATGCGGGCGCTGGCAGAGAAAATGGACGAAGGCTGGACCAAAAGCCTGGTCATCGCCGGGGATTTCAATTTTTACCGCAAAAAAGATGATGCTGCGATTTCCCTCATCGAGGATGCCGGCTTTTTCGAGATAGAGGGACTTGTCGGCGTCAACACCAATGCGGCGGACAAACATGCCTTTGACCGTATGTTCATTCGCAAGAATGAATATTTCAAAATCGTGCGCGATATTGAGGGAAACCGGATAGGCGGTGTTTTCAACATATTCGACTACGTCTATCGTAAGGGACAGGCGCGGCGGTATAAAAAATATATCCTGGAAAGCTATGGCGGTGAAAAGGACCTGGCTGGCGATGCCGATGCTCTGGAAAAACAATACCATGTCTATTGGAAGCGCAATCAGGTTTCGGACCATCTGCCAATCTGGTTCGAACTGGAAATAGACAGCTCGCAGAAATTCCTGGAAGGAAAGCTGGAATCTTTTTGAATCGGACTGGCTGACGGTTCAGCTATTGGTATCAATCCATTCGATCAGCGTATTGATGTCACGTATTTCGAGTGACCCGTAGCCGGTCTTTACAAGCCCCTGCTCCGCCAGAACCTTGAGTGCCTTGCTGAGCGCTATACGCGAAACCGCCATTTCTTCGGCAAGGTCACTCTGGCGCACGGGCATTTCTACCCGCCCCTGTGCATGCCCGGCTTTTTCGAGCAGGTTTTTGGCAAGGCGTACCCTGAGCGGCAGGCGGCGCTCGTCTTCAAGCAATTGCAGCGCGCGGTAAAATTGGCGGGTGACATGGCCGATAATATAGTCACGCAGCTTTGGATGGCTGTCCATAAGCCGGTCTAGCTGTGTTTTTGAAATAATCCGGAGCCGGCAATCTTCCGCAGCGTAGGCATCAAACGCACGGTTTATCCCTGCAAATAACGGAAGCTCGCCGTAGGCCTCGCCGGTAGTCAGCACTGTGAGAACATTGGTATAGCCATCCACATCGGTATTGCTGAAACGTACGCCCCCGCTTTCGATAATCGTAAACTCCTGGCCCGAATCCCCGCTCTGGTGAATCATCTGCCCTTTTTTAAAGGTCACTATATGTCCCTGTGCATTGATGGCATCGCGAAGTTCTTGAGGCAGCGTTGTATAGAAACTGGCGAGCTGCAGGGGGCGAGTGAGGATCTGACGACTGGCTTGCATAATGTAAACTAGTTTATTTTTTGGCTTGTGTCACTGGTTTATACACATTTGCAAATAAACTCGCAGCGCAGGCAACCGTTTCAAAAATTCGGAAAAAGGAAACAAAATGAAACCTGAAATGCTCGTTATACTAGGCATTTTTCTGGGTTTCACCCTGCTCGAAATTCTGCGCACCGGTTTTTTACATAAGCAAGGCCAGAGAGCCAAAGACGCCTGGGTCGAGATTATCGGTACTGTTATGCTGCTCGGCTTTACCCAGCCGCTTATTCTTTTCACGGCCTATACCGTTATGTCATTCGCGTTTCCGGGGGCGGAAGGTAGCTGGGCGGTGCTGCCCATCATTGCGCAGGTCGCGCTGTTTCTGGTGTTTGACGACCTGACCCAATATGGCTGGCACCGGCTGTCACACAGCGTGCCATGGCTCTATGCGCTGCACCGCCCGCACCACGATGCCCCCTATATGAGCACGCGGATCGTTTACCGGAACAACATATTCTATTATTTCGTGATGCCCGGCATCTGGTTTTCCGGGGCGCTTATATATCTCGGTCTGGGCTGGGTTTATGCATTCTACATTATAGTCAAAATGACCGTCATTATTGGCGCGCATAGCGATGTGCGCTGGGATGAAAAACTGTACGCAATAAAATGGCTCTCACCCATTATGTGGGTAGTGGAGCGCACCATATCGACGCCCGCGACGCATAGCGCGCATCATGGCCGCCATGCTGCAGATGGCATAACACATTATAAAGGAAATTATGGCAACCTGCTGTTTTTCTGGGATGTATTATTCGGCACAGCCAAAATCACGCGGCAATATCCATCCGAATTCGGGGTGGAAAATCTGCCCGAAACAAGCGCTGCAGAGCAACTTTTATGGCCTGTAATACGCAATAAGAGATACCCCTCCGATCCCGGGGAGCCCGCCATTATGCCAGCCGAATAGGCAGGCGGCCAAGTTTGGAGGGGGAATCGCCGGACCAGTCACAAGGCTGGCCGGCGATTTTGTTATGTTGCCAAAAACGTTACGGAAACCTGGGCTTTATCTCCGTTCTGATACGAAAAACCAGCCTTTTTGCGCTGCTTTCTTGGTGTGTCCAGCTTGACATTGCCTATTTTCGGTTCGAGACAGAGACGAGTGCTGTAACAAAAACGAAATATCGAATGTACAGCACATGAGTTCGCAGGAGAGTTATTATGGCCACCGCATTTGCTGCCACTGGCGTCGCACCGCCCAAACCGCCATCCGCATTTTTGGCGTTGAGCGAATTGCCGCGGGCATTATTTGAACTGGGCAGCTTGCCATGGGCCTCGCCTTTATTATCCAGGGCGCCCGATGGCGATGGCCATCCTGTGCTGGTCCTGCCAGGCTTTATGGCCAGTGACGGTTCCACCGCATTGCTGCGCCGTTTTCTGGAAAAACGTGGTTATGATGCACATGCGTGGAAGCTGGGCCGAAATCTGGGACCAAAATCCATCGGGGCAGAAGCAGAGCATCTGATTGACCTGCTTGACGCCGTGCATACACTGACCGGCAAGAAAGTCAGTCTGGTCGGCTGGAGCCTGGGCGGCGTTATGGCGCGGCAATTGTCGCGCCGCCGGCCCGATGCCGTGCGGCAGGTGATTTCGCTGGGTTCGCCCTTTGCCGGGCATCCCAAAGCCACCACCGTGTGGAAAATTTATGAGCGGCTTACAGGCCACAAGATTGACGATCCCGAAACATTGAAGCAGCTTGAGGAAAGCGAATTGCCGCCGCCCGTGCCTTCCACCGCGATATTCAGCAAGGCGGATGGTATTGTGGCATGGGAAATCTGCCGCGAGCCGGAAGGTCCGCAAACCGATAATATCGAAGTCTATGGCAGCCACTGCGGCCTGGGCGTCAACGCCGCAGTACTCTTCGCAGTGGCTGATCGCCTCGCACAGGACGAAGATGACTGGAAGCCCTTCGACCGCAAGGGCATGCGGGGTTTCGTCTATCCTTCATCGGGGCATTAGACCCGTTATAGCAGTTTAGCTTACAATTCTGCCACTCCCGGCTGGGCCGGGAGTCTATCTCACCACTGTTGCGTTTATATGTGAGCTTAGGAGATGGATTCCCGCCTTCGCGGGAATGACGAGTTACATGTCGGAATGGTATAATTGCCAAATGGATTCAGCTACGCCCTTTTGCCCCGCGGTGCCGTTTTCTTTTTGGCCGCCGTCTTGCGGGGCTTTGTCTTTGTGGCTGCTTTAGGCTTGGCTTTCGCTTTGCTTTTTGTGGCAGAGCTTTTGGCGGCGGGTTTCGTCTTTGGCTTGGTTGCGTCTTTCTTGCCGGAAGCTCCCACTGTCGCCGTTCTCAGTTCCTCGAACGTTTCCTGCATGGCGGCCGCGTAATTTTCCGGATCAGGCATCATATCGCGGTCGGACGTGAAGGAAATGCCGATCGTGCCGCGGTAACTGTAGACCGCGTTGATAAGGCCCATGCCGTCAAATACTGGCCCAAGGCTGTAGGTTGCGACCATTTCTGCACCGGCAAAGAATAATGGCACAGGGCTGCCCGGAATATTGGTGACGACGCAGTTAAATGCGGGTGAATGTGCATTGGCCACGCCCATACGCGTGTAAAGCCGTGCGGCCACACCGCTGAGTCCGGCGGGCATCAGCTTGTTATAATCAGCGAGCGTGCGCGCGCCGATGGCATTGGTCATCGCCTTGGAATTCTGGGCCTGTTCGTGCACGAATTCGAGCCGTGCGACAGGGTCTTCGATATGCGTGCCGAGCGCGACAATCATGGCGGATACCTGATTGCCCATGGCTTTCTTTTCGCCCTCGCTGCGCACCGAAATAGGTGCCATCGCGTTCATGGTCGATTTGGGCAGGTCACCGCGTGATTTGAGATATTTACGTAATCCGCCGCCGACAATCGAAAGGATCACGTCATTGACCGTTGCCCCCGTAATTGTGTCCTTGATAGCGCGAATGTCTTTCAGCGGGAACATGGCCGCATCAAATACGCGGTGCGGCGATACTTTGGCATTCAGCAGCGTCTTGGGCGCATTGCGCGCGCCTTTCAGGCTGATTTCGCCCTTGCTGATCTCACGGCCCAGCCGCGCAATGCCGGGCAGCGTGCGACCAATGGTTTCCACCACGCGCAGCGGCTGCGTCAGGTTGTTGACATAGCTGCGCGCCAAAAGCTCGGCGACATTGGGCATATTTTCGGGCTTCCAGGGCTTGGCTTCCGGGCGGCCCGGAACATCAGGGGTCAAGTCGTGAATGGCTGCGGCCATTTCCACGCCGGACATGCCGTCAATCGCGGCATGATGCACTTTGGAAACCACCGCAAAGCTGCCTTTGGGAATGCCGTCAATATTGTCGAGCCCCTCGACAACGTTAAATTCCCAGAGCGGCTTTTCCATATCCAGCGGACGGGCATGCAGCCGTGATGTCAAAATGCAAAGCTGCCGCCAGTCCCCCGGTTTGGGCAACGCAAAGTGGCGCACATGATATTCTAGGTCGAATTCGGGATCTTCAATCCAGTATGGATGATCGACATCAAGCGGTGCGCGCACAAGCCGCTGACGAAATGCGCGTGCCCCATGCAGGCGGCTTTCGATAAAGGATAATATATCCTTGAACCGGACAAATCCGCCCGGTGCGGTCGAGGGATCATATATGGCACATGATCCGATATGCATCGGCGTCGTGCGCGTTTCCATATAGACAAAACTCGCATCCTGACCGCTCAACTGTTCCATATATTTTGCCTCCTGCACGCAGAATCGCTCCACTGCGATTTCCCGAGTCCCAAGGCATAGCATGACTTTACGGGGATGGCATAATTGCGTGGGTTGGATAGGCAGGGAATGTCCGATGCCGTAACGACAGACCTGCCGCGATCAGCATACCATGGACTGGAGATGGAGGAAATGGAGCGGGCGAAGAGATTCGAACTCTCGACCCCAACCTTGGCAAGGTTGTGCTCTACCCCTGAGCTACGCCCGCTCGAGCGGCTGGCCCGGGTGTGCAGAAATATCTGCCTATTGACCAGCGAAGTGGGCGGTTAGCATGGAGGTTTTATGCCCGCAAGCCTAAAATGTGCATCTTGCCGCATTTTCACATATAATTTTCATGGCCGCACACACACATGGGGCTTGGCATTGCGCCCAAGTGCACCCATGTTACACAGATAAAACGCGCTGTTACCGCGCGATGATGCATCTTTGACGAATTTAATGGGGAAATGATTTGGCCAGCATGGGACTGACAACCGACGAACAGAAACTGGTGGAGGAATTCCGCGCTCAGGTGGTGGAACCTTCGATGACCGGAATTGTGGTGCTGGATTTCTGGGCCGAATGGTGCGGACCATGCAAGGCGCTCACGCCGGTGCTGGAAAAAGTCTGCGCAGAATATGCCGATAAAGGCGTGACACTCGCCAAGATCAATGTGGATGAAAACAAGTTCATCGCCAGCCAGTTTCAGGTCCAGTCGATCCCGACCGTCTACGCCCTGTTTCAGGGGCAACCGGTTGCCGATATGACGCAGGCGCGCACTGAATCGCAGATCAAGTCCATCCTCGACCAACTGCTTGAAAAACTGCCGCTGGGTGAAAATACGGATGCCGCCGCAGATCAGGCGCAGGATATTGCGCCGCTTATGGAAATGGGCGAAGAAGTGCTGGCCGCCGGTGATGCCCAGCGCGCCTTTGGCATATTCGGGCAGATTACCGATATGGTGCCCGATAATATGGACGCTGTCTCTGGCCTGATCCGCGCGATGGTGGCAGGTGGTAAAGTCGAAGAGGCACAGGCGATGCTGGATGCACTACCTGAAGACAAGGCAGGCGATTCCGCGCTGGACCGTGCCAAATCGGCATTGGCGCTGGCCGCCGAAGCGCCCGCCAGCGGCGAGGCCGCAAAGCTGAAAGCCGAGGTGGAGGCGCATCCGGATGACCATCAGAAACGGCTCGATTACGCGACTGCGCTCTTTGCCGGACAGGACCGCGATGGCGCGGCGGAGCAGCTTTTGACAATTATTCAGGCCGATAACGAATGGAATGACGGCGCGGCAAGGGCCAAGCTGCTGCAGATTTTTGAATCCATCGGTCTGGAAGATCCATGGGTGGCGGCGACGCGGCGCAAACTGTCCGCGGCGATTTTCGGATAGGATTTTATGACGGCGCTGACCACCACACGCATTTCCATTTTCCCGTTACCGGGCGCGATTCTGTTCCCCGGATTGCAATTGCCGCTGCATATGTTTGAACCTCGCTATCGTTCGATGGTGAGCGATGCAATGGCACGCGACCGGCAGATCGGTATGATCCAGCCGAATGATCACAATGTGGAGGGCATGGGCGGCGGAGCAGATGCACCGGACCTGTTCAAAATCGGTTGCCTGGGACGGATTTGCGATGTCGAGGCGATGGATGACGGACGCTATAATGTGATTCTGGAAGGCATTGCCCGTTTCCGGCTGGTGCGCGAACTGGATGTTACGACACCATTTCGGCAGGTGGAAGCGGAACTGATCGAAGAAGCGCCGGACAGCGATATATTGGCGGGTATAGAGCGCGCCTCATTGGAGCGTGAATCGCGTAAGTTTGCCGATGCACAGGGCTATGCGGTGGATTGGGAGCAGGTGTCGCGGCTGGATGACGTTTCGCTGGTGAATGGCGTGTCGCAAATCGCTCCGTTCGACAGCGCCGCGAAACAGGCGTTGCTCGAAGCAAATAGCATTGGCGAGCGTGCGGAACTGATGGTGCAGCTCATGCAGTTTTTCAGCCAGCGTGGAGGTGATGATGACCCGCGGGTGACGTTGCAGTAAACTCCTGTCGTCACCCTGAACTTGTTTGGCGTTTATCCCTTTCAAGCAAGGAACGGCACCATTCGTATTAATAACATCGTCATTCCCAGCTTGCCTGCCCTCGCGAAGGCGGGGGACTGGGAATCTATCTCACAATAGCTGCATGTAAACGCAAGTCTGGTGAGATAGATTCCCGCTTTCGCGGGAATGACGGTGTTCCCTTAACTTAAGGGGATTAAAGCCAACTGGTTTCAGGGTTCAGAGCTGCATAAGTAAGCGCCTGTTTTGCGCTCTGGATACTAAAACAAGTTCAGCATGACGGATTATTGTTTTTGAAATGGAGCGCTGAGCAATATAGCTACACCAATTGCGGTTACGGTTTTCATAAACCAAAACTTCCGCGCAGGCCGTCGATGATGAACTGTGCCGCCAATGCTGCCAGCAGCACGCCGAGCAGCCTGGTAATAACGGCTTCGACCTTGTCGCCCAACAACCGCATCACCGGCCCCGCCGCCCATAGGGCAAAAAATGTCAGGATAAGCACCGCAGCGACGGCGCTGAATATTACCACGGCACTGTCCACGCCTTCGTTCTGCGACATCAGCAGCATGATGGAAGCGATTGATCCCGGCCCTGCCATCATTGGCATCGCCATGGGGAAAATCGAAACATCTTCTATCTCGGGCTGGTCGTCTTCCTGTTGATCAATGATCTTCTGCGCGCGTTCCTCGCGGCGGGCCGTGCGTTTTTCGAACACCATTTCTATGGCAATAATGAACAGCATAATGCCGCCCGCAATGCGGAAACTGTCGAGCTGGATGTGCAATGCGGCGAGCAGCTGTTCGCCGAAAAGCCCGAATATCAAAAGTATCAGCGCGGATACGATGACGGCCCGCAAAGCCATGGTGCGGCGCTGTGCATGGCTTGCGCCCGTTGTGAGGCTGGCAAATATGGGCGCACAGCCAGGCGGGTCGATGACCACGAAGAAAATCGCAAATGCGGACAGAAAAAGCTCGATATCAATCATGGCGTGCCGGCGGGTATATCGTCCTGAATAACGGTTTCATAAGCGCTGCCGTTCCACAGCGAAACGGTCAGCGTGCGCGCTGTATCCGCCTTTACATCCCATGTCCACTTTAGTGTTTGGTCGCGCGACATGCGGGTATTGGCCTGCGGCACTTGCGCGGGAACTGCGCCCTTGCAAGAGGCGATGCGGGTTTTCACAAAATCGGGTTTTGTGCGGGTCTCGCCTGCAAAACCGCCATGGTCGAACAGGAATTTCCAGTCGGCATCGGCGGCGCGTATGTCATAGCGGCGCTGCCATATCGTGGTAAAATAACCTTGCAGCGCGGCTTCATTTTTAAAGCCGCCCTGCGAAGCCGCTGTGCGCCCGTCGCACGACATGTAAATGGCTTCGGCTTCCCATTGCGGCGCTGTGGCCGGATCAGTCTTGGCTTTCAGCCATTCTTGCGCGTTAACGGCTTGCGGGATGAGCATGACGGCGTCATCGGCCGCCAGTTCGCGAAAAGCGGTCCACAGTCCATCCTCACGTGCCATACGGTTAAACGCGATTTCAGCGGCGACAACACCGCTGGGATTGGGCTGCAGTTTTTTGAGCTCGAAATCATTGCCGCTGCCAAATGGCCGGGCGCAGGCAGTAAGGGCGACCAGAGCAAATATGGTCAGTCCCGTGGAAACTGCCTTGATGAATGGATTATAATGCATGGGCTGTTGGTCCTGAGCTTGCCGAAGGACGTGTTGCAGCGAAATGCCAAACAAATGAACATGCTTCGACAGGCTCAGCACTAACGGGTATTATGTAAGATTGGCAAGCCCGCGCATCAAAAACCCGCCGGATCATCCAGCCCGGCACGGCGGTGCGCCGCGACCAGTGTGTTGCGCAGCAAACAGGCAATGGTCATGGGGCCGACACCGCCCGGTACCGGCGTAATCGCGGCGGCATGTCCAATGACTTCTGCCGTGGCGACATCACCCACCAGTTTCGTTTTACCCTCTTCGCCAGATGCGATGCGGTTAATGCCGACATCGATTACGACCGCGCCCGGTTTGACCCAGTCGCCTTTCACCATTTCCGCGCGGCCCACGGCGGCGACGACAATATCGGCTCGGCGCACAACTTCGGCCAGGCCTCTGGTGCGGCTGTGCGCGAGCGTGACGGTGCAGTTTTCCTGAAGCAGCAGCTGCGCCATCGGTTTGCCGACGATATTGGATCGTCCGACCACAACAGCGTCCAGCCCGGACAGATCGCCCAGCCGGTCTTTCAGCAGCATCAGACTGCCAAGCGGCGTACAGGGTACCAGCGCGTCTTCGCCCACCGCCAGTTTGCCTGCATTGATAACGTGGAAACCATCGACATCCTTGGCCGGATCAATCGCGGCAATTACGGCCTTGTCGTCAATATGATCCGGGAGCGGCAGTTGCACCAATATACCGTCAATCGCATCATCGGCATTGAGCGTTTCAACAAGCGCGATCAGATCGTCCTGCGATACATCGGTATCGGGGCGATGTTCGATGCTTTCCATACCTGCCGCAACCGTTGCCTTGCCTTTGGATCGGACATAGACTTGGCTGGCGGGGTCTTCGCCGACCAGAACGACCGCCAGGCCGGGTTTGCGTCCCGCAGCCTCCACGAACTGCGGGACAGCCGCGCCGACGCGCTCTCTCAGGTCTGCGGCAAATGCCTTGCCGTCGATCAGCGTCGGGTCGCTCATACCCTAATATACAGCAATATTGCCGAGTATGATCATCACGATCTGCAACCCGATAATGAGCACCAGCGGCGACAGGTCAATGGCGCCGGTGTCGGGCATGATTTTGCGTATTGGATCGAGTAAAGGCGCAAGTATCATATTGAAAGAATTGTAAATAGTTGAAACGGCGGGGTGATGCATGCTGACAACATTGAACATCACCAGCAGGCTGATGATAAATTGTACAATAACAAGCATGATTATCACATTGACGAGCAGATCAAGTATCTGGAGTATCATGAGCATGGAAGCGTTTATCCTTGAGGGGGTTTTCTCTCTAGAGGTGTTATAGCTGACTAATACCCCTTTGTGCAATGGATTAATGTGCAGAGCCGTTTCTGCTATGCGTCATTTGCGGGTATTTCAAGCCCGCCGCACCAATGTGCCCGCGCCTTTTTCAGTGAAAAATTCCAGCAGCATGGCATGTGGCACGCGGCCGTCGAGAATGACGGCAGCATCCACATCCTGCTCCACCGCAGCCACACAGGTTTCCAGCTTGGGGATCATACCGCCGCTGATTGTGCCATCGCTCTGCAACTGTTCAATTTTTGCCGGATCAAGGTCGGATATCATATGCCCTTCTTTGTCCAGCACGCCGGCCACATCGGTGAGCAGGAACAGCCGTGCGGCCTTTAGTGCCCCGGCTACCGCGCCCGCCATGGTGTCGGCGTTGATATTATAGGTCTGTCCGTCTGGCCCCACGCCTATCGGTGCGATCACAGGAATCATACCCGATGCTGACAGGCTTTCGAGCACGCTGCAATCAACTTCGCTTGGCTCGCCCACAAAGCCCAGATCGACAATGCGTTCGATATTGCTGTCCGGATCGCGCGCGGTGCGGCGCAGCTTGCGTGCCTTTACAAAGCCGCCATCCTTACCGCTGATGCCAATGGCCTGCCCGCCTGCGGTCGTAATCCATTGTACCAGCTCTTTATTGATCGCGCCCGACAGCACCATTTCGGCAATTTCAGCAGTGGCCTTGTCGGTCACACGCAAGCCGTCGACGAATTTGCTTTCGACGCCCACACGTTTCAGCATCGCGCCAATCTGCGGGCCGCCGCCATGCACCACAACCGGATTGATACCGACCGCTTTCAGCAGGACAATATCCTCGGCAAAATTGCGCGCCAGCTCTGCATCACCCATGGCATGACCGCCATATTTCACCACAAATGTCTGGCCCGCATAGCGTTGTAGATAGGGCAACGCTTCGGTCAGCGTCTCCGCCTTGGCCAGCATGGCGGGATCATGGGCGTTACCCGTCATGCCTCGCTGCTTAACCCGCCGGTGTCGAGCTGTTTGCCAAGCCGGACAAGGAACACGATGAGGAAGGGGACCACCACAAAGGACAATACAACCTTGGCCAGCATCTGCCCGCCCATCAGGGTGGCGATCGGAAATACGCCATAAAAGGCGATGGTGATGAACAGCAGGGTATCGACCACCTGGCTGAGCGCGCTGGCAATCGCGCCGCGTACGGCCACAAATTTGCCTTCACCGCTGCCGCGCAACATGCTGAAAATCGTGACGTTCAGGAATTGCGATGTGCCATAGGCAACGATGCCTGCCGCCATCAGGCGCGGGCTTTGGCCCACAACCATTTCAAACGCGGCCAGACGCTGCGGGTCCATCTTGTCAGCAGCGGGCAGGGCCAGCACCAGCAGGATAAACAGCATGGAGGCTATGAGCGGCACAAAACCAAGTATAACGAAACGGTTGGCCATGGCGCGGCCATGCAGCTCGGCCACCGCGCTGGAGAGCATGACCAGCATCAGGAAGGGGAAAATCCCCGCTTCAACGGCGAGCGGCCCCAGCGCCACCTGTTTATTGCCGACCACGCCTGCAAGTACGGTCATGCCGCCATACAGCAGCGCGAATACCAGCAGAGACAGGGGAATTGTCCGGTTGGACAATATGCCTTCCTCCTGTGTTTGAGTGACAGGAGCCGCGGCTTTCACATGGACGCCCGCGTCGTTTAGTTCGGAATGCTGTGTGTCGGTCATTTCGGACTGTTATCGTCTTTTGCGGCATATGAAAAGGCAGCATTGTTCGTAAAAACTCGCTTTATCCACAATTGCCGTGCTTTACGGGGAGCCGGACTTATGTATAGGCTTTGCAAAGAGAGACTTGTTTGCTGGAAATTTCATTCCTCTCTTCTTTCGTCATGCTGAACTTGTTTCAGCATCCAGAGCTGAAACCACAGCGTTTGCTGCTCTGGACCCTGAAATAAATTCAGGGTGACGGAGAGAGTTCAGGATGACGTACATAGTATATGCTGCATCAATGGCAGCCACATTCGGGGGAATGACATGAACCGCTATCTGATGAGCCTGATCGGTATTGCCATCATAATCGGCATTGCGCTGCTGCTGTCGAATAACCGCCGTCATATCCGCCTGCGCGTTGTGGGCGCGGCGTTTGCGCTGCAGGCGGGCATTGCCGTGCTGGTGCTCTATGTCCCCTGGGGCAAGGCCGCGATACAGGGCATGTCGCAGGGGGTGTCAAACCTGCTTTCCTATGCCAATGAAGGTACGGCGTTCCTGTTTGGCGCGCTGGCATCGGATGAGCTGGGACAGAATTTCGCTATTCAGGCGCTGCCCGTCATCATCTTTTTCTCGGCGCTGATTTCGGTGCTCTATTATGTCGGCATCATGCAGTTCATCATCAAATGGGTGGGCGGCGCGATTCAGAAAATCATCGGTATTTCCAAAGTGGAAAGCCTGTGCAGCGCGGCCAATATCTTTGTCGGGCAAAGCGAATCCCCGCTGGTCATTAAGCCGTATCTGGCGGACCTTAAACCCTCGCAGCTCTTCACGGTGATGAGCGTTGGCATGGCGGGCGTGGCAGGCACGATCCTGGCCGCCTATGCCGCGATGGGCATCCGCATTGATTACCTGCTGGCCGCGGCGTTTATGTCGGCGCCGGGCGGCATACTGATGGCCAAGATCATCATGCCCGATAATCCTGACGAAATTGTCGATGACAGCAATATTCAAGCGGTGGAATATGAAGACGAAAAACCCGCTAACGTCATTATGGCTGCGGCGATGGGCGCGCAGACCGGCGTCAAGCTGGCCGTGGCCGTAGGCGCGATGGTGCTTGCTTTCGTAGCGCTGGTGGCGCTGGCAAATGGCATCGTCGGCGGTATTGGCGGCTGGTTTGGCTATGGTGATCTCAGCTTCCAGCAGATGATCGGCTATATCTTTGCGCCGATCATGTACCTGCTCGGTGTGCCGTGGGATGAGGCGCTCAGGGCGGGCGGCCTGTTCGGGACCAAGGTGGTGTTGAACGAATTTGTCGCCTTTATTGACTTGGGCAATGCCGAGGGATTGTCCCCGCTGACAGTGGCCATTGCAACGTTTGCGCTGTGCGGCTTTGCGAATTTCAGCTCGATCGCCATCCAGATGGCGGTGACTGGCGGCCTCGCCCCGACGCAGCGGCCAATGATCGCGAAACTGGGCCTGAAAGCGCTGGCGGCGGGATCGCTCGCCAATCTGATGAGCGCGGCGCTGGCAGGGTTGCTGATTACGCCGGATGCTGCGGGCGCGGTGGCGAGAGAGCCGGTGGCGGTGGAAGCCCCTGCTGAAGCGGAAGCACCGGCTGAAGGTGAGACGACACCTGCTGACTGAATAGTTAGTAATAAAACCTCGTTTGCGCCTCACCCGTCACCCCAGCGCAGGCTGGGGTCCAGATAAGGATGCGTGCAGACTGCGAGGTTTGCGTATGGCCGGATCATATCAATGAAGCGGCTTGTGACACGCCGCATGCCTGCTGCCACTCGAAAGGGCATCTGGATTCCAGCCTTCGCTGGAATGACAGTGAGGGTTGGAATGACAGTGAGGGTTGGAATGACAGTGAGGGTTGGAATGACAAGGAAAAATAAGTGGTCACTCTTCCCTCAGCGCCTTTTTCAGCTCATACAGCTTGTCCAGCGCGTCTCTCGGGCTCATCGCGTCGATATCCATATCGGCAATCGCTTCGCGGATGGCATCGCTTTCGGCTTCTTCCTCTTGCGAGATTGAGGCCGCGAATAACGGCAGGTCGTCAAGTCCTGCTGCCAGTCCACCAGTGGCGGCGCGGCCTGCTTCCAGCTTGGACAGCACGGCCTTTGCGCGCGCCAGCACCGGCTTTGAAATCCCGGCCAGTTTTGCGACAGCGAGCCCATAGCTGCGGTCCGCGGGTCCCTCGGCCAATTCGTGCAGCAGCACAAGCTCGCCTTTCCACTCCTTCGCCCGTACATGGTGGAGCGACAGCGCATCCAGCGTCTCGGCCAGCCGGGTCAGTTCATGATAATGGGTGGCAAACAGGCAGCGGCAGCGATTGCTTTCGTGCACCGCCTCGACCACGGCCCAGGCGAGCGCCAACCCGTCATAGGTGGAGGTACCGCGGCCCACTTCGTCCAATATCACGAAACTGTCGGGTGTCGCCTGTGCCAATATCGCGGCGGTTTCAACCATTTCGACCATGAAGGTGGAACGACCCTTGGCCAGATTGTCCGAGGCGCCAACACGGCTGAACAAACGGTCGACAATGCCCATATGTGCGCGGCTCGCAGGCACGTATCCGCCAGCCTGTGCCAGCAATATGATCAGTGCATTTTGCCTAAGGAATGTCGATTTACCACCCATATTGGGCCCGGATACCAGCCATAGCCGATCTTCCGTATTCAGTGCGCAATCGTTTGCCACAAATGGTGCATTATCTTTCGCCAGTGCAGCCTCGACTACGGGGTGGCGGCCATTTTCGATTTCCAGTACCGGCGCATCCGCAAATTCGGGGCAGCACCAGCTGCCTTCCGCCGCACGCTCGGCATGGCTGGCGGCGACATCAATGCGGGCAAGTGTATTGGCGGTCGCAGCAATTGCATCCTTGCGGGCCATGACTTGTTCTATCAGGTCTTCAAAATGCGCTTCTTCGGCAGCTAGCGCATGGCCGCCCGCTTCGGCGATGCGTACGGCTTCTTCGTGCAGTTCGGTGGAATTGAACCGCACCGCTCCGGCAAGTGTCTGCCGGTGGGTGAAGCCCGAATCCTCGGCCATGAGCGTGTCACCATGGCGCGCGGGCACTTCGACAAAATAGCCGAGCACCGCATTGTGCTTGATCTTGAGCGTATTGATGCCGGTCTGTGCGCGGTATTTTGCTTCCAGCGCGGCAATAGCGCTGCGGGCATTTTTGCCGGTATTACGCAGCTCATCAAGCGCGGCATCATATCCGGGCTTGATATAGCCGCCCGACTGCCGCTCGGTCGGCGGTGTTTCGATAAGTGCATTATGAAACAGGTCCACCAGCACGCCATGGCCATCCAGCGCCGGCAGCCATTGCTGCAAAAGCTCCGGCGTGCCATCCAGCGTGCGCAGCTGTTCGCGCAGCGTGCGCGCGGCATCCAGCCCATCGCGGACCTGGCCCAGGTCACGCGGACTGCCGCGTAGTGCCACGATGCGTCCCAGCGCACGGGCGATATCGGGAATGGATTTCAGCACATCGCGCAGATTGTCGCGCAGCAGGCGGCTTTCGTGCAACCAGCGCACCACGTCCAGCCGTGCCCGGATCGCAGTTTTGTCACGCAGCGGCGCGGCAAGGTCATTCGCCAGCGCCCTTGCACCCGCGCCGGTTATTGTCCGGTCGATATTGCCAAGCAGGCTGGTCTTGCGGGTCCCATCCGTACCCACGAGTATCTCGAGGCTCTCCCTAGTCGTTTCGTCGATCAGCAGAAACGCGTCTTTTCGGGTACGCTGCGGGGCCTGTAAAAAAGGCAGACTGCCTTTGGTAACATGCTCCAGATATTTGAGCAGCCCGCCGGCCGCCGCCAGCTCTGCGCGCGTGAAATCGCCGAAGCTGTCCAGCGTTGCAACCTCGAAATGTTTGCGCAGCGCGGCATCGGCGGCGCTGCTGTCAAACTCGCGGGCGGCGCGCGGTTCATACGACAGGCCTGCAAGGTCCATGGTTTCCGGAGCGATTATCTCGCTGGGGTTCAGCCGCGCTATTTCCGCGTTCAGCGAGTCTGCATTCATTGCCATCATGGCAAATGCGCCCGTGGAGATATCACACACAGCAAGGCCAGTTTCCCCGTGCACCTCGGCCAGTGCCAGCAGGCGGTTGTCGCGGCGCGCATCGAGCAGGTTTTCCTCGGTCAGCGTGCCTGCAGTCACGAACCGGACGATATCGCGCGCGACCAGCGATTTAGATCCCCGCGCCTTGGCCTCGGCAGGCGTCTCGGTCTGCTCAGCAATCGCCACTTTGTGTCCCGCGCGGATCAGTTTGGCGAGATAGCTTTCGGCCGCATGGACCGGTACGCCGCACATCGGCACGGGCTGCCCATCATGTTCACCGCGCGATGTAAGCGCAATATCCAGCGTGGCCGCGGCTGCCTTGGCATCATCAAAGAACAGCTCAAAAAAATCACCCATCCGGTAAAAGAGCAGGCAGTCAGGCGCTTGCGCCTTGAGTGCAAGGAACTGCGCCATCATCGGCGTAGGACCCTTGGCCTTTTTCTTGGGTTTTGTTTTGCCGGAAACCATGTCTGCCACCGATAGCCGAGCAGGCAATGGCTGAAAAGTCGGTAGAAGCCAGAATTGTTGAAAACTGTATATTTCCTGCAATCCTCCAATATAACCCGTCATCCCCTTCCCCTTGATGGGGGAAGGATGTGGAGACTTGGTGGCTTGCCGCCTAGTCGTAGCTGGATGGGGGTGTGCTCTCGTCTTGATACAGCACGTCCAGAGGAGCCCTCACCCCCATCCAACTGCGCGTAACAGCTTCCAGCTGTAACGCTGCGTATCCTTCCCCCATCAAGGGGGAAGGAAAAGCCAATGATTTGCCGCATATTCCCCCTATCGCTTGCACGGATTAGACGCTACGTAAGGCCCTTATTGCGCAGAAATAACCGCACCGGAATTTGGGGAATTACATATATGTCCGACGAAAACTCCGAAGATGGCATCGTTCCGTTCACCGACCGCGAAGCATTATTATTCCACAGCCATGGCCGCCCAGGCAAAATCGAGATTGTCGCGTCCAAACCCATGGCCACGCAGCGCGATCTGTCGCTCGCTTATTCCCCCGGCGTCGCGGTTCCCGTGCGCGCTATCGCGGAGGATCCCGCCACAGCTTATGATTATACCGCGAAAGGTAATCTTGTCGCTGTCATCTCAAATGGTACAGCCATTCTCGGCCTCGGCAATCTGGGTGCGCTGGCATCAAAACCGGTGATGGAGGGCAAGGCGGTCCTTTTCAAACGCTTTGCAGATGTCGACTCGATCGACATTGAGCTGAAAACCGAAGATGTGGATGCATTTATCAACGCCGTTGAACTGATGGAGCCAAGTTTTGGCGGCATCAACCTGGAAGACATCGCGGCGCCGGCCTGTTTCATCATCGAACAGACGCTGCGCGAGCGTATGAATATCCCGGTATTTCATGATGACCAGCATGGCACGGCGATTATTACGGCAGCAGGGCTTATCAATGCCTGCCTGCTGACCGGGCGTAAGGTTGCCGACGTAAAAGTGGTGGTAAATGGCGCGGGCGCGGCGGCGATTGCGTGTACCGAGCTGATCAAGGCGATGGGTGTGTCGCATGACAATGTTATCATGTGTGACCGCACCGGTGTGATCTATCAGGGCCGCGAAGAGGGCATGGACCAGTGGAAATCGGCACATGCGGCAAAAACCGATGCGCGCGATTTGACCGAAGCGCTGAAAGGTGCCGATGTGTTCCTCGGTCTCTCTGCGGCGGGTGCGCTCAAACCGGAAATGGTGAAAGATATGGCGAAGCAGCCGATCATTTTTGCCATGGCCAATCCGGATCCTGAAATTACACCGCCAGAAGCCAAAGCGGCGCGCCCCGATGCGATTGTCGCCACGGGCCGGTCGGATTATCCCAACCAGGTCAATAATGTGCTGGGCTTTCCCTTTATCTTTCGCGGCGCGCTTGATGTGCGGGCGACGCGCATCAATGACGAGATGAAAATCGCGGCGGCGAATGCCATTGCAGAACTGGCCCGCGAGCAGGTAGCGGAGGAAGTTGCCGCAGCCTATGGCGGCACCGCGCATAAATTTGGTGAAGATTATATCATTCCCGCACCATTTGACCCGCGCCTCATGGAAGTTGTGCCGGCTGCAGTGGCACAGGCGGCGATGGATAGCGGCGTCGCGCAAAAGGATATTGCCGATATGGCGGTCTATCGCCATGACCTGAAAGCGCGGCTCAATCCGACCACGTCTGTATTGACACAGGTATATGAAACGGCCCGCAAGACGCCCAAGCGCGTTGTGTTTGCCGAGGGCGAGGAAGAAGTCGTGCTGCGTGCGGCAATCCAGTTCCGTGATGGCGGATATGGCACGCCAGTGCTCGTCGGGCGCGACAAGCGTGTGCTGAATAAACTGCATCAGCTCATGGCCGATCATCCCGAGGATTTTGAAATTCACAACAGCGCCAATTCACCGCTGGTGCCGAAAATGGTCGATTATCTGTATGAACGGCTGCATCGGCGCGGTTATATGCGGCGCGATGTACAGCGTATGGTCAATCAGGACCGTAATATTTTTACAGCGACTTTGCTTGCTCTGGGTGAAGCGGATGCGATGATTACTGGCGTTACGCGGACATTCAGCCAGTCCATGCGCGAAGTGCGCCGCGTGCTGGACCCGAAAGCAGGGCAGGTGCCGTTCGGCATTCACGTGATGGTCGGTAAAAGCCACACTGTTTTCCTTGCCGATACGACGGTGAACGAACGCCCTGATCCCGATGAACTGGCATGGATTGCCGAGCAGACAGCGGCGGTGGCGCGACGTTTGGGGCATGAGCCGCGCGTGGCTTTCTTGAGCTATTCGACATTTGGCAATCCGGCAGGTAAATGGCTCGATAATATCCGCAATGCGGTCAGCGTCATGGACACCAAAAAAGTCGATTTCGAATATGAAGGCGAAATGGCGCCCGATGTTGCATTGAACCCCGACCTCATGAAAAACTATCCGTTCTGCCGTCTGTCCGGCCCTGCCAATGTACTAATCATGCCCGGCCTGCAATCGGCGAACCTGTCGGCAAAGATCCTACGCGAACTGGGCGGGGATGCCACTATCGGCCCGATGATGGTCGGCATGGAAAAACCGGTGCAGATCGCCACCATGTCATCCACCGCGTCGGAACTGTTGACACTGTCGGTGCTGGCCACCGCAGGTATCGTGAAATAGCGAGTGTTAACCCCCGCTCAAACAGGTAATGCGTTGTTCCTGATGTCTTCCAGCGGATTGTGTCGCAAAAGTACCAGATTGGCTTTATAGCCGGGACGAATTTGGCCTGTTTTGACCCCGGCCCACTCGCCGGGCGCCACCGTGGCAGAAGCCAGTATCTGCGGCGCAGACATGCCGGCGTTATATAGTGTTTCCATTTCATCATGCAGCGAAAATCCCGGGACAGTGGCGGGTACATTGGCGTCAGTTCCCGCCAGGATACGTACATTTATTTCAAGAAACGCCCGTAGCAATATATGCTGCGCCTTGGCATAGGCCTGCCAAGAAATGCGGCTTTTTGCACGTTTTTCCGGACCTCATTCTTCAGGCCAGCGATAGATATTGACTTCCGGCAGCCAGCCCATGCCCCGTGATGTGATTACGGTGCCTTCCGTGATACCCGGATTGGCATATGTGAGTCCGACTTCCCCCAGTAATTCATTTAAATTCGTCTTTTGTTTAGGATTGGTAGGATTGCCATAAATCCTCCAGCACTATGGCTTCGGGCAGATGACCCACGATCGGGAGAGAATATTTACCCGCGATTTCGCTCACGTCTGCATAGCCAGCCTTATCCAGAAAGCTGCTGGTTTTAACTGCGTCATGGCATCATGGGCCATCGTGCATGGTCTGGCGGACCTGATTATTTCCGGGCGTGCCACGCTCCCTTGCGTTTTGATCAAATAACGCGCACCGAACGGGATGCGGTCCTGATTGATATTATTTCGCAGGTTTATGAAAAATTACCCGAATCCTGATGCTATGCAAAGACTGTATTACATCAAATGCTTACGCATCATGCCAATAAGTTCGTCGGGCGAAAACGGCTTGCCTAGTAAATCCGTGTGCGGGCTATCTGCGGAAAGATCACCGCCCGCATAACCGCTCATCAGGATGATCGGCATATCGGGAAAATCCTGCGCAATCAGCGCGGCAAGTTCCTGCCCGTCCATGCGCGGCATGCGGATGTCGGACAGCACCAGCTGCGGCTTTGTGCGCATCCCGCGCAAGATGGCAATGGCTTCCTCGCCGTCACTCGCTTCGGTGACTTCCATGCCTTCTTCGCGCAGCAATTCGGCAACATGGCTGCGCAGGTCGTGATTGTCTTCGACCACCAGCACAAATTTACCGGCCATGCCTTTGGGCGCGTCGGTTTCATGCGCGCTTTCGGTCGGTCCGGTCGCTGCAATATTGCCATCATGCTCTGCGGCGGGCAGCCATATGGAAATGGTTGTGCCCACGCCTTGTCTGGTATCCAGAGTTACAAAACCGCCCGATTGCAGGACAAAGCCCTGTACCTGACTGAGGCCCAGACCTGTGCCTTTGCCTGTTTCTTTGGTGGTGAAAAAAGGCTCAAATATGCGCGCGGCAATATCTTCGGAAATACCGGAACCGGTGTCACTGACGCAGATTTTTACAAAATCGCCGCTATGGGCATCGCTGCCGATCGTTTCGGCCTGTTCTTCGGTGACGGTATAATTACCGGCTTTGAGCGTTACGCGGCCATCTCCCGTTTCACCCGCCTCCAGTGCGTCGCGCGCGTTGACGATCAAGTTCAGGATCGCGTTTTCAAGCTGTGCGGCATCGATGTTAATCGGCCATGTCTGCTCCGCGCACTGCACATCAAACGTATAGCGTGCATCGAGCACCTGCTGCGCCAGCGGGGTCAGCCCCTCAATCAGATCGCTCACAGACACAATGGCGGGCGTGAGCGACTGCCGCCGCGCAAAGGCGAGAAGTCGCTGCGTAAGGCTGGCAGCGCGCTTCGCGCCTTCACGCGCATTGTCGATGGCCATTTCTATTTTTTCCAGGCCGCCTGTTTTTTTCGCACGGCGGCGCGCAATATCCAGATTGCCCAATATGATTGTCAGTAAATTATTGAAATCATGAGCAATACCTCCTGTCAACTGGCCTATCGATTCCATCCGCTGCACATGGGCAAGCTGTGCTTCTGTTTCACGCGCATGGGTAATATCGCGTGCAATTCCGAAAATCAGATCATCCTGTTTGGCAAGGTTCCAGCTCAAATAACGCGCATCCCCTTTCTGGTCGCGCATGATACGTTCCAGTGTTACGCTGGTTTCCAGGTTTTCGAGCTGCGCCGGGCCGCGCTCTTCGCTTTCATGAATATAGTCGGCAACTTTTTTCGGATTGAGCGGGTCAATCTCGCCAAACGCCTGTTCCCATGCCGGGTTGCCCGCTATCAATGTCCCGTCGGTACGGGCGATCAGCATCATGTCGAGCGAGCTGTCCCATAGCCGGTCGCGTTGATCCGCGGCAAGCTCCACGGCAATCTGTTTGACGGCGAGAGTTTTGCGCAGTTCCAACAGCGCCGCAGCCTGACGTGCCAGTGCTGCCAGAGCACCCGCGTATTTGAATTCGGTGCGCGGCTTGGTATCCGACATGCAGATTGTGCCGACTGCATAGCCTTCGGGTGAAATAATCGGCGCGCCTGCGTAAAAGCGGATATGGGGAGGGCCGGTCACAAGCGGATTGTCCGCAAAGCGGGGGTCTTTTGCGGCGTCCAATATCACCATGACTTCGCTGGAACGGATGGCATGGTCGCAAAAGGCAATATTGCGCGGTGTTTCCGTATCGCTTAGACCCACGGCGGACTTGAACCATTGCCGTTCCTCATCGATCAACGCCATATAGGCTATCGGTACATCCGCAATGGTTTGCGCTGTGGCGACAAGGTCGTCGAACAGCCCTTCCGTGCTGCTATCCACAATGTCATAGGAACGCAGGGCTGCGAGCCGTCCGGGTTCGTCATCGGCCAGAAAAAGCTGCGACGTGCTGCCTGTATTCTGGAACATGGATGAGAGAGGCGCATTTGAAGAAGTCACCCGCCATCTTAATCAGGCACACATCGGGAAGTAAATACTCATTGGGAAGTAAACACTATTGTCATCCTGATTCTGCACGCCGCCGGTAGCGGAAATACCAGACTTCATGCCCCTGTTTGCGCGCCTTGGCTTCATAGCGGGTCTCCGGCCAGCCACCCGGGCGGGTCAGAAAGTCTTTTGGGCCCTCACACAGCCATTCGAATTCGCGGCGCTGACGCATAATCATCATCGCATGTTCGACATAGACCGGATGGTCTGTACCAAAGCGGAATTCGCCGCCCGATTTCAGCTTGCGTGCAATGAGGTCTAACGGACCGTGGTTCATAAACCGGCGTTTCGCATGACGCGCCTTTGGCCATGGATCGGGATGGAGCAGGTAAATAAAACTGACTGTGCCATCGGGAATACGTTCCAGCACATCCAGCGCATCGCCCATATGCAAGCGGATATTGGGCAGCATCCCGTCACGGATATGCATCAGCGCGCCGACGACGCCGTTGAGGAACGGCTCGCACCCGATAAAGCCATGATCGGGCAGCATATCGGCGCGGAAAGCCATATGTTCACCGGACCCGAAACCGATTTCGAAATGCAGCGGGCGGTCGCTTCCGAACAGACTTGCGGCGGTCACTGTGCCCTGTGCCGGCACGGAAATTTCCGGGAGCAGTTCATCCACAAGCTGCTGCTGGCTATCGCGCAGTTTCTTGCCCTTTGAGCGGCCATAGAGGCGGCGCATCGTCGTCGGATCGGAATCAGTTTTATGAGACATGGATCAGCGGATTAGAGATTTGACTGGATTTTGCAAGGCTGCCGGATGTGGGCGGGCGCATAAGAGACGCGGCGCATTAACAAACTGTTTACCATTTTTTACTATCTATCAATACATGATAAGCAACTATTTTTTCTCCCTGTTGGCCATGATCATCATGGTGCTTTTCTCCGGTGTTTTTTTCGGCTTGTATTTTTCTGATAAAAAACAAAAATTTGCCGGGTGGACAGCCCTGACCTATGTCTTGGCCTCGCTGGGCTATTTTACGGACATCAACCGCTCCGCCTTTACCCATGCTACTGCAGATTTTCTGGTTAACGGTATCATGTGGACGGCGGGCTTATGCCTGATAAAGGCGGTATATGTCCGCGTATCAAAGCCATTTCCGTTCTTCCGGCTTGCGGTCATCACATGTATTATGATTGCGGTGCAAAGCTGGTTTAGCCTTGTGCATGACGCACCCATCATGCGCTCCATCATGCTCGGCTTTTTGTCCGGCATTGCGTTGCTGTCGGTTCTGCCCGCCGTATGGCGAAAAAGCGACAACATTATCGATAAGGTTGTTTTCTGGATCGTTCTGGGCCTTGCGACCAGCTATATTCTCAAGTCTGCGTTCACATTATTTTTTACGGGTGGAGATTATGCACAGGCAAATTCTGCTTATTCATCCGAGGCTATGGTGCGCCAATTGATTACCGCTGTCGCGAGCCTAACCGGCGCGGTAACGCTTTTGATTGCTGCTGGATATGATGCCGTTATGCGCACCCAACGGCTGAATACTATTGATCCACTGACCCATGTGCTCAACCGCCGTGGCTATGAAGAATTACTGGATCAGAAAAGTGAGAATATCGCCGAACTGGGCACGGGCCGCGCGGCGCTGATGTTCGATATCGATAATTTCAAACAGGTAAATGATGCACACGGACATCAAACGGGTGACGCCGTGCTGGTGCGAATGGCGGAAACGGCAAAATCGATTCTGGAATGCCACGGTGAAGTGGCGCGGGTGGGAGGCGAAGAATTTGCTATCATCCTTAACCGCGCAAGCTCTGGCATGGCGCATGAAATTGCCGAACATCTGCGGCTGGCATTCAGCCTGCTGATGCACCCCGAATTGCCGGAAAGCGAATTTGTGACGGCCAGTTTCGGAGTCGCACATGTCGAGCAGGGCGAAACGCTTAAACGCGCATTCCACCGCGCGGATGCTGCACTATATGCGGCCAAGGACCGCGGCCGCAACCGTGTTGTGGATGCAAAGAACCTGCGCCGACGGGTACGCATGAAAAACGCGGCTTGAGCCTCTAGTCCTGCTAGAGCGCAGCTTTCAGTTTATCCACCAGATCGGTTTTTTCCCACGGGAAGAAATCGCCATCCGCCGTGCGGCCGAAATGGCCATAGGCGGCGCTTTTGGTGTAGATCGGCTTGTTGAGGCCCAGATGCTCACGAATGCCTTTTGGTGTCAGGCGCACAAGCTGCGGCAGCACAGCTTCCACTCTCGCTTCGTCAACACCGTCCACGCCCGTACCGTGCAGGTCGACATAAACTGACAGCGGCTCGGCCACGCCGATGGCATAGGAAAGCTGGATCGTGCAGCGTTTGGCAAGGCCGGCTGCAACAATATTCTTCGCAAGATAGCGGGTGACATAGGCTGCGCTGCGGTCGACTTTGGTCGGGTCTTTGCCAGAAAATGCACCGCCGCCATGCGGCGCAGCTCCTCCATAAGTATCGACGATAATCTTGCGGCCCGTTAGCCCTGCATCACCATCAGGTCCGCCAATTTCGAAACGGCCTGTCGGATTGACATGGATAACAGTCTGATCGGTAATAAAACCGTCCGGAAGCACATCTTTGAACACGCTGATAACATAGTCGCGCAATTCATTATATTTGGCTTCATCACCTTCGCCGCCGTGAAAGAAATATCCTGATGCATGCTGGGTTGAAACCACGAGTGCGGTTGCTTCTACAGGCTTGCCATCAATGTAGCGCAGCGTGACCTGACTTTTGCTGTCCGGTTCCAGAAAAGGAGCCTTGCCACTATGGCGGTCTGCGGCCAGGCGTTCGAGGATTTTATGGCTGTAATCCAGCGTTGCCGGCATCAGGTCGGGGGTTTCATCACACGCAAAACCGAACATAATGCCCTGATCGCCTGCGCCTTCATCTTTGGCTTCACCCGCATCAACACCTTGGGCGATATGTGCAGATTGTCCGTGCAAGTGGTTTTCAAAAGTCAGCGTTTCCCAATGGAAACCATCCTGTTGATAGCCAATGCGCCTGACAGTATCGCGTACCGTTTTTTCAATCTCTTCCAACGCGCCATCGGCCCAACCGTTTTCGGCGTCATAGACACCCTTGCAGCGGATTTCGCCTGCAAGCACGATCCTGTCCGTTGTGGTGAGCGTTTCGCATGCCACCCGCGCTTCAGAGTCTTTGGAAAGGAACAGATCGACGATTGCGTCGGAAATCTGGTCGGAAACTTTGTCTGGATGGCCTTCCGATACGGATTCGGATGTGAATAAATAGCTATTGCGCATGAGTTTTCCTATCGTTTCGATATCGGTGCTTTGCGACGCACATATGGATATAAAGAATTCTTTATGCGCTTCATTAACGGCGGCGCAGACCAATGGCAACAGCGGATATCAACAGGATGATTGCCAAACCGATCGGTAAGATATTGCCTAGCCGCGAAAACAATGTGGCTGCATGCGCAGCGGGTATATAGCTGTCTATGCGGCCTGCCTTACCCATAGGAATAGCCTCCATGATTTTGCCATTTGCATCAATCACGGCGCTGATGCCTGTGGGTGTGGAGCGGATAACCGGCAATCCTTCCTCTATCGCGCGCAGCCGTGCCTGCGCCAGGTGCTGCGGTGGGCCCCACGCGCCAAACCATGCGTCATTGCTGGGGTTGAAGATAAAATCAGGCCGGTTTTCGGGATTGACCACTTGCCCTGAAAATATGATTTCATAGCAGACCTGTATGCCGGCCATACCAAATTCACCCAGATTCATATTGCGTGGTCCCGGGCCGGGTGTGAAATCGAGGTCGCCTGGGGCAAGGCGTGACAGGCCGAACACAGAGAGCACCTCACGCATCGGCAGATATTCACCATAAGGTACAAGATGGCTCTTGTCATAGCTGCTGATAAGTTCACTGCTCGTATCCATCGCCATCACACTGTTCCGGGCGCCGGTAATCTGACCGTTTTCATTCACATCGAGCTTGAGTGCGCCCAGCACCATAATATCGCCGTCATTCATCGTGGCCCGAAGCCGCGCGCGCGATTCTTCTGCTGAACCGGGATAGTAAAAGCGATCCGGATAGCCTTTTTCCAAAAAATCCGGAATCGCCGCCTCGGGCCAGAATATCAGGCGTGGTTCTTCGCTATCCGATTTCGTAAGGCCTGCGAGTTTGGCGAAATTTTCGTCCGCATTGCCTTCCTCCCATTTCACATCCTGCCCGATATTGGGTTGGACGACAGTGATGGGTGTAGCTCGATCGCCGTCGCGCTCAATGGCGGCAGGCGCGGCGATCAGGCTCATGGCCACAACCGCCATAATCACCGCCGCAGGAGACCGCCAATGTCTGTGCGCAAGGAGAACAAGGCTGCCAGCCAGCAGTATGACCAAGCCAGCAAGACCATAAGTGCCGATATAGCCGATTGTGCCAGTCAGCCACGGCATCAGCAATATGGCGCCCAGCGGATTCCAGATGAAACCGGTAAAGACCCAGCTTCTCAGCCATTCGGTGATAATCCACATACCGGCAAAAGCGAAGATCAAAACCCAACTTGCCGTTTGATCCGTAACTTCTGCCGATCCATCCTTCACCCCCGAGTGCGTGGCGGTGACGTTCGTGTTCAGGAGTTTTGCAATCCACCATGCTCCGAGCGCCGCCAGCGCCGGATAGACCGCCAGATATAGCGACAGCAGAATCACGGCCAGATAACCCAGCCATGCGGGCATCGCCGCCTGAAAGGTAAAGGCGGTGGCAATCCAGTTCAGCCCAACCACAAAATGCCCCAGCCCGAACAGCCAGCCGCGCATAAAGGCCGCCTTTTTATGCGGTGCAAGCGCAATCAGCTGGATCAGCAGCGCGAAACATAGCAATGTCACCCACCATAGATTTAGCGGCGCAAATCCTGTAGCCGACAGGCCGCCTGCCGCCAGCGCGAGCCATTTGGGATAATCGAATATGCGTTTCAGCCATTGCATGCCCCACGCTATGCCTATGCTCGGCGTACGATGCAATCTGCGATTTATTGGTTTTGTTACAGCGAAGCTCGATTTACATGTTTGGGCAATGCCATAAATATCAACTTTTGTTTCGGTCTTGTTATTTCGGTATAAGCCGCTCTATGCTCGTCGATATGATCATCACCAGCTTATTTGCCGCATTCGCCATGCAGGCTGCCTCCGCTCTCCCGCTCAAAGAAATGCAGGCATTTACCGACATACACCGCCGCGATATGCGCTGCGCCACTGTATTTGCGATAGTCGCACAGGAACAGCAGAGGGGGGAAAAATCGGCACTCGCCTATCCACCGCTTAAAAAACGCGGGCAGAAATATTTTGCCGATGTCGGGGAAAGAGTGTCCGCACAGACGGGTCAACCGAAAGAGGCGCTGCAACAGGAATTTGTGGCCATCGCCACGTCATTGCAGGAAAATGCGGCCAAACGTGCCAGCCCGGAAGCGGCGATTGCGGAGCATATGGCCAAATGCCTGCCACTGCTGGACGCCGCCATCCCGCCGCCGGATAAGCCGGGATTGCCGCAGTGCGCGGTCTATCTTCAGCTCGCCTATGAGGAAATTCATGCGCGCGAAGGACTATCTGCGGCGGCAAAGGATATGAAAACACTTGCCACCGTGCTTGCATCGCGCAGCCGCGACATGCTGCGCGATCAGGGCAAAAGCACGTTTGAAATTGACACCCATATATTCACCGTGCGCGAACAGATTATGGCCGAGGTGACACAGAACCCCGATCAAAATATCGACTACGAAGATTGCTTTGAACTGGCAAAGCCGTAGGGCTGCGCAGTGGCAGACAATTTGCGCCCATTCCACCTTGCCATGCCAGTCCATGATCTTGCCGTGGCGCGGGCGTTTTATGGCGGTGTGCTGGGATGTACAGAGGGACGCGCATCGGATCGCTGGATCGATTTCAATCTCTACGGACATCAGTTTGTCGCGCATCTGGATAGTGCGCCCCGAGCCAAGTGCGTGGTCAATATGGTCGATGGTGATGCTGTCCCCGTGCCGCATTTTGGGGTAATATTGGACATGGCCACATGGCACGAACTGGCGGATCGGCTGCGAGCAGCAGGTACGGATTTTGTGATCGCACCGCATATCCGTTTCGAGGGGCAGGTGGGCGAACAGACTACGATGTTTTTGCACGACCCCAGCGGCAATGCCCTGGAATTCAAGGCTTTCGCCGATGATGCACAGATTTTTGCGGTGGAATGATATATTTTCCTTCCCCCTTGATGGGGGAAGGATGTGGAGACTTGGCGACTTGTCGCCTAGTCGAAGCTGGATGGGGGTGCGCTCTCGTCTTGATGTGGCATCTGGAGGAACCCTCACCCCCATCCAACTGCGCGTAACAGCTTCCAGCTGTAACGCTTCGTATCCTTCCCCCATCAAGGGGGAAGAAGAATAGTTCCTCAAAACAAAAACTTCACCGCCGCAAAGCCGCCGACAAATAATACTCCGCCCAATGTAGTCGCCAGCGCGAAGTTTTCGTCGATCCATTTCTTCATCGGCGGGCCAAAATATTTGAGCAGCACCGCAACCAGGAAAAACCGGGCTGAACGTGCAATGATGGCGGCGAATATCAGGATATGGAGCGGCATCGCCACCGATCCTGCGGCGATGGTAATGACCTTGAACGGCAGCGGCGTGAAGCCCGCGAGCAGCACAATGATCCAGCCATATTTGATAAATTCCGCGCGGAACGTATCGAATTTGTCCATCGCGCCGTAAAATTCGAGGATCGGTTGCCCCAGCGCCTCGAACAGGAAATAGCCAATCGCATAGCCGAGCAGCGCACCCAGCACCGATGCCACTGTACAGATAAAGGCATAACGCAGCGCTTTTTCGGGACGCGACAGGCACATGGGCGCCAGCACAACGTCGGGTGGAATCGGGAAAAAACTGCTTTCCATGAAACTGATGCCCGACAGCCACCGCTCGGCATGCGGGTGCGCGGCTTTCGCGAGCGTCCATTCATAAAGTTTTTTGAGCATTATTTGATTTTCCTTTTGTTTCGCTCTCGCTCACTTTATGGCACCAGCCCGCTCCCCCGCCCAACCTCCCGACAAGGTATAATGTCATCGGGAGGTTGGGCGGGGGAAGGTTGGGCGGGGGAGTGGGCCGGTATCGACTTATTGCCACGAGGCAATCAGATCAACTCATCAATGTCCGCCCGGTGCGCCGGAGATTTCCTCTGACAGTTCCGCAGGTGTTTCGCGGCCGTGATCGGTGCCTGCGGTGCGATTACCCTTGGCGAGTGCAAAGACCACGCCAGACAGCGCCAGCAATGCGACAATGTTCGGCAATGTCATCGCGGCATTGGAAATATCGCCCAGACGCCACACCAGCTCCAGCGGCGCGAACGAGCCGAAGAAGATGACCACGCACCACAGCACGCGCCAGATAATATGCAGCGTTTTCTCTCCGCGCAGCGATGCGCCGGGCATCTGGTCATAGATATAGGTAATCGCGCGTTCGCCGTAATAGCTCCACGTGAGCAATGTGGTGAACACGAACAGGATCAGCGCAACGGACACAATTAATGTACCGATCGGAATACCGAATACATCAAAAGGAAAGGCCGCCGCATAAGCACCCGATGTCATGGCAAAACCATTGAGGTCGGACTGCCATGCATGGTTGACAGCCACGGTTGCACCATCAACGGTCGCGGTGAAATCACCTGTTACTGTCAGCATGACCAGCGCTGTCATCGTACAGATGACCACTGTGTCGATAAATGTACCCATCATCGCGAAACGGCCCTGTGCGGCGGGGTCGTTGGTTTGGGCGACGGCATGGGCGATCGGGGTGGAGCCCTGGCCTGCCTCGTTGGAAAACAGCCCGCGCGCCACGCCGGCACGGATCGCGATAATAATCGCCGCGCCCAGGAAACCGCCGCTTGCCGACTGCGCATTGAATGCGCCGCTGAAAATGCGTCCGAATGTTTCGGGCAGGCCGGGCAGATTGATGAGCAGCGCGATCAGCGCCATCAACAGATATGCGCCCGCCATCCAGGGTACGATCGTTTCGGCCACGCGGCCGATCGACTTGATCCCGCCGATAATCACGACAAACACCGCAATGGCGGCGACCAGCCCGCCGATCCATTCCTCAATCCCGAACAGCTCGTTGGCGCTGTCGCCCAGGCTGTTCGCCTGAATACCGTTGCCTGTTACAACCGCAGAAAACAGCGTGCCGAGACAGAATAGGATCGCCAGCCATTTCCATTTCGGACCCAGGCCCAGCGTGATGTACGTCATCGGCCCGCCGCGATAGGTACCTTCCTCGGTCTTCTCGCGGAAACGCACGGCCAGCGAACCTTCGGCAAAGGCCAGCGCCATGCCGAACAGCGCCGTGACCCACATCCAGAATATCGCGCCCGGACCGCCCAGCGTTATGGCAGTGGCGACACCGGCCAGATTACCTGTGCCAACCTGCCCCGAAAGCGCGGTTGACAGCGCGGCAAAAGGTGAAATCTCGCCCGCGCCCTTGCCATCGGATTTCTTGAACAGCCCGGCCATGGCGGGGAACAGCTTGCGGATCGGATAGCCGCGCAGCCCGAACATGAAATATAGCCCCGCGCCCAACAGGATGATGACCATGGGCGGGAAGGGCATAAGCTCTTCGCCATTCCATTGTCCGGCCCAGATAAAGTCCGACACATTGGTGATGGGGTCAATCATCCCCTCCAATGCGGCGGCAAAACTGCCTTGCTGCGCTGCGCTCACGAAAATCCTCCCAGTGACTTCTTTATTAATGACAAGGATTAGCAGGCGCGGCGCGTTTGGCAAATGTTTATGCAAATGACTGCGTAAAAGGGAAGTCTGTTTTATTTCACGGCGAGATGCTGCGCATCCGCCTCCAAACGGGTTCGGCCTGACCGGCCGGCGGCCAGCCGGCCTTTGCCTGACTGCTGGTCGCCGTTCGGAATTTCGCGTGACGATGGCTGGTTCCAAATCCTCCCCATGCCTGCGGCACAGGGAGGATTTGGATGAATCATAAACGCTTCGCGAAAGTCCGGTGCTGCGACCAGCAGCACCGCAAGCGCGACCGCGCGCCGGCCCTTATTGGGCCGAACCCATTTGGAGGCGGCCCGCAGCGCCTTGCCGTGAAATCAAACAGACTCCGCTTGCCCGAATCTCGCGGCTGTGCCAGTTTAACCGTTCAATTAATTTTGCGGAGCGCGATCCATGACACAGCAGACCCAGATTCATATCGACAAAACCAATCTCGCCCAGGCGGAAGTGGTCGTCAGCGACCTGCCCGAACCCGGGGCGGGTGAATTGCTGCTGGAGATTGAAAGCTTTGCACTGACCGCCAATAATATCACCTATGCCGTGATGGGCGAGCAGATGAAATACTGGAATTTCTTTCCCGCGGCCGATCCGGCAAAGGGTATTCTCCCCATGTGGGGCCATGCGAAAGTGGCGGCATCCAATCATGATGACTTTGCAGTCGGTGAGCGGGTTTACGGCTATCTGCCGATGGGCAGCCACCTGATCGTGCAGCCGGGCAAGATATCCGATGGCGGCTTTATGGACATGGCGCCGCACCGGCATGAAATGTCGCCGCTCTACAGCCAGTATCGCCGGCTGGCGGCGGATCCCGCGCATCACCCCGATTTTGAGGATGAGCGGGCTTTGTTCGCGCCGCTGTTCACTACCAGTTTCCTGATCGAGGATATGTTCCGCCGTGCCGCTTGGCATGAGGCGCAGGCGCTGGTCATCACCAGTGCATCATCGAAAACCGCGATGGCCTTGGCGCACGTGGCGCGCGCCTCCAGCCCCGACATCAAACGCATCGGCCTGACATCGGCGGGCAATGTCGAATTTACCAAGGGTCTGGGCTTTTACGATGAAGTCGTCGCCTATGACGCGGTCGATACACTGGACGCGGACCTGCGCACCGTGTCAGTCGATTTCGCGGGCAATGGTGAAGTTCTGGCGGCTATTCACAGTCACTTTGACAGCAATCTGGCGTTCAGTTCACTGGTCGGCGCGACCCATGTCGATGCGCGCGGCGGGGCGCAGGGGCTGGCGGGCCCCGCGCCCATATTGTTTTTCGCGCCCACAGTGATGCAGGAATTAATCGGTCAAATGGGTCCGGCAGGATTTGCCGAAGCCATGGCGGGCCGCTGGAACGCTTTTGTGCAGGATGTGGCGGGGCAGGTGGCAGTGGAGCCTGTCAGTGGCGGCGACGCCATCCGCGATGCCTACCGCGACATGCTGGCCGGAAACGTGGCCCCCACACGCGGGCTGATGTGTGCTTTTGGGTGATATTGACATTATAGGGATAATGCATTATATGCCGTATATATAAGGCGTAATAAGTGGTATAAATCTTAATAAGGATGTATGCCCTAACCAAAAGGTGCAATCATGTCTGAACTTGCTGATGCCCGTGGCGTATTTCGCGGCTTTCCCGCTTTGAACGGCGGCGCGGCGCTCTATGGCGATACCGCTTTTCTGTCGCCCGACAGTCTTTCCGACAGTTTCGGCATTACCAAGACCGAACTGGCACAGGTGCTGGGCGTCAGCCGCGACGCGATGTCGAAACGCAGCCGTATCGAAGGCCCGGCCATGCAGAAAAAGCTGCGCGATATGGCGGACATTGTCGTCCGCATCACCGGGTGGTCGGGCAGCTTGCTCTCCGCCTATGCCTGGTACCGTACACAGCCTATCCCCTCATTCGGCGATCGCACGGCCGAAGCGATGGTCAAGGCGGGCGAAGGCGAGGCCGTGCGCGCCTATCTCGACCGCATAGCCGAAGGCGGATTTGCCTGATCGGGATTTACCTGACATGGGGGCGCAGTGAAACCCATCCATTATAGAGGCCTTGCCTTTCGCGCGCATCACCCTGGCTGGGCCTATGACCCGGTATCGGGGGAGGGCGCGCGGCGGCATGGCGGGCGCTTCAACCGCAAGGGGCAGGCCTGCTTGTATCTGGCGCTTGATTATCGCACCGCATGGCTGGAGGCGCAGCAGGGCTTTGCGTTCAAGCCGCAGCCGCTGACGATCTGCGCGTATGATATCGATTGTACCGATATTGCCGATGCAAGCACCGCGCAGGGGCGCAGGTCGTGGCAGGTGGATGCGGAGGAACTGGCCGCGCCGTGGGAATATATGATGCACCGCGGCGAAGCGCCGCCCGGCTGGCAAATATCCGCGCGTCTGCGCAAAGCGGGCATGGCGGGGCTGATGGTACGCAGCTTTGCCCCCGGTGCGCGCGCGGATAATATCAATCTGGTGCTGTGGCAATGGAGCAGCAAACAGCGCCCGCACAAAATTACCGTTATCGACGATGACGCACGGCTGCCAAAAGACCGCGAAAGCTGGCGCTAGACGGGATAGTGTGTGGCCGCGACTATGACTGATTACATTGGACAGCCGAAAAACCGTATTCCTGCTTTTGCAGGAGTACGGAATATGGCTGAAAATACATCCGTCATTCCAGCCCATTCCGTCATTTCGGCCCTCTTCGTCACCCCGGACTTGATCCGGGGTCCATCCATCAAGTACAGAACTGTAGCCAGAGGAGAAATGGATGCTGAAATAAATTCAGCATGACGAAAGAGAAGATAGACAGAAATGAGCCACCCACCCATTGCACGCGGTCACCCCAAACCCGCCGTCATTCCCAGCTTGACTGGGAATCTATCTCACAATAGCTGCATGTAAACGCAAGTCTGGTGAGATAGATTCCCGCTTTCGCGGGAATGACGGTGTGCCCTTGGCGCAAGGGGATAAACACCGATCAAGTCCGGGGTGACGGAGTTCTTAAATTTAAAATATTTGGTTATCTGCTTGAGCGGTATAATCACCAAACAAGTTCAGCATGGCGGAATGGGCTTAGGGTGAGGGGGCAAGGTAATCCGTCCAGAGCTTATCGCCAACGCTCTCACCCCTGCGCAGGCATCAGCTCCATGTCGATTGCCTTGGCCGCCTTATACGCCTCGCGCTCTGACAGCCGCGCGGCATAGGCGGTGAAATTTTCCCGCTCGGGCAGCGTTTTGAACTGCGTACCCCAGATCACCTGCGACCCCATATAGACATCCGCCGCGGTAAACCGGTCGCCGCAGACATATTGGCGGCTGCCCAGCATGCTATCAAGCACATCCACCATCTGGTCATAGCTGCCATATCCCGCCATGCGTGATTTTTCCTCGTCGGTGTGAAAGCCCAGGCTGTTATTGGTTATCGCCGCTTCCACCGGCCCCGCGCCATAGAACATCCAGCGATAATAATCCGCGCGTTCGCTGTCTTTCGGGGCAAATCCGCTATCGGGAAACACATCGGCCAAATAGGCGCAGATGGCGGCGCATTCGGTCACGGTCCTGCCGTCATGCACAATGGCGGGGACTTTGCCCATCGGGTTGACGGCCAGATATTCAGGCGATTTGATATCGGCATATTCGATAATATGCTGCGCATACTCCGCGCCTGCCTCATGCAGTGCCCAGCGCGCAATCTGGCCGCGGGACATGGGGTTGGTGTAAAACTGGATTGTGCCGGACATGATTCTCTCCTGATGGTGAAAGGAGGATATAACATCGCCGCCTAAAATTCGAAAACCCAGATTCCGATCAGCAGGCATAGCCCGCCAAGCCCCATAAAGGCCGCGATCAGGCGCAGGTTGACACCCTTGACCGGTTCGGCGTCATGGGCATCGAGCCGTTCCTGCACGGCGCATCCGCGTTTTTGCGCGGCGTAGATGATGAATATGCCCACCGCCATGAATATGCTCGCAATCGCCTTCGGCGCCCAGGCGGGTTCCCATTTGCCGAACAGGGCGTTGAAACCGATGCCGATACCGATCGCGGCGAGACCCGTGCGCATCCAGCCCGCAAATGTGCGCTCGTTTGCCATCATGGTCCGGTCCTCGGCCCAGTCGGTACGGTCCTGCGCGAGCTGCTGGCTGTCTTTTCTGTCGTTGGTATCGCCCATATGTTCCCCTGTGATCTGACGCGTATGGTTCTACAACGTACCATATCCGGCCCTGTTCCGAATCGTTTCTATCCGTACCCCGTCTTATCCGTACTCCGGCATTACAGTACCCCGGCCTTTCCTTCCGTCATCCTGACCCCATCCCGTCATCCTGAACTTGTTTCAGGATCCATCGTGCAGTTACAGGACAGTTTTCGCCGCTTGTGCGCAATGCTTGCCGTTAACGCAGTGCCACATTCCCAAAACAGCGATCAGTTTCGAAATGGATCCTGAGACAAGTTCAGGATGACGGGTGGAGTTCATGCATAACGTACACACGGAAATTTATAGCTTCCTGCACCGGGAGCAGAGTGAGAATGACGGCCGCACACCGCAGTGCGCTAACTATGCCATGCCCCTTTTGCATGCGGGCAAATTGGTTTAGCATCCGCTGCAGCCATATCATGACGGGGATTTGATGAACGACACGCCGCAAAATGACCGCGATGATGCAGCGGCCCCCGGGACCGGGGGCTTTGGCTGGCTGCGCGATGTATTGCTGGGCGATATCGGCGAAGATGCGCTGGCCGCGCTCGCCGCTGCGGCGCAAAAGCGCGTTATTCCGGGCGGCAGCAACCTGGTCGAACAGGGCCATGCTGCGAGCGCCATTTTCTTTGTGCAGACGGGCCGCTTTCGCGTTCTGATCGAAAAAGCGGATGGTACGCAGCATATGGTGGCTGAGGTCAACGCGGGTGAACCGGTGGGGGAGCTGGCGTTTTTTGGCGGCGGCACACGCACCGCAACGGTGCAGGCTGCGCGCGATTCCACGGTGTTGGCACTGGGGTGTGAGGCCTATGACAAAGTGGCGAGGGCGCATCCCGGAATCGTGTCGGCATTGCTGGGGGCGGTGTCGCGGCGGCTGGCCGAAGTGACGGCAAAAACCCCGCAGATGGAGGCACAAGCCGCGCGGGTGATTGCTGTGCTGCCCGCGGGAAACAGCCAGTATCCCACAGATTTTGTCGAAACCCTTGCGGCGGCGGTGCGCACATCCACAGGCGCGGATCAGGCCGTCACGACAATCGATGCATATGGCGGCGCGCGCAGCACGGCAGATTACGAACAATGGCTGCAGGCAGAGGAAGCGAAGGGCGGCTATATCCTGATCGATGCGCGCGGCGACAGCGATTGGGGGCAGCTTGTGTGCCGCAATGCCGATGCGCTGGTGCTGGTCGCCGATGCTGCTGCGGATAATGGTTTGTCCGATCTTGAAAGCGCCGCATTCGATTGGGTGTGGCCGCAAAACCGCACTTTGGTCATGCTGCGCGCGGCATCGGCGCAGGCAATCGCCGGAACGCAGCATTGGCGCGCCCCGCGCGATCCGCATCTGCACGTGCATCTGGCGCTGGACCGTCCGGTGCAAATGGACCGGCTCGCGCGCTTCCTGACGGGCCGTGCGGTCGGGCTGGTGCTCGCAGGCGGGGGCGCGCTGGGCTGCGCGCATCTGGGCGTGATTCAGGGGCTGCAGGATGCCGGCGTGCCAATCGATTATATTGGCGGGACCAGCGCGGGTGCGGCGATGGGCGGCGCGATTGCGCAGGGCAATAGCCCGGCCGAAACGCTGGACCAGGTAGAGGCGATGTTTATCGGGGCCAAGGCGATGAAACGGCTCACCGTGCCGGTGCACTCGCTGCTCGACCCGGCGGTGTTCGATGCCGAACTGAAAGCGCGCTACAGCAATGCCGATATCACTGATCAGCCGCTGCCGTTCTTTGCGATCTCCACCAATCTTTCGACCAACAATCTGCACATCCACCGCGACGGCCCGTTGTGGGAGGCTGTGCGCGCGTCGGGATCACTGCCGACGATATTGCCGCCGTTTATTGATGGCGATGGCAATATATTGGTGGATGGCGGCGTGCTTGACAATATTCCGGTGATCGCGATGCGCGCGCGCAAGGCGGGGCCGAATATCGTGGTTGCGCTGGGCGATGCCAGCCAGCCGTGGCGGGTGGACGCGGACTATGGGGACTTGCGCAGCCGGGGTGCGCTCTTGCGCGATGTGGCGCTACGCCGCAGGGCTCCCAATGATTTTCCGAACCTGATCGAAGTGATGCAGCGCTCCATGGTGGTTTCCAGCCGCATTGCATCGCGCGCGATGCTGCGCGAGTGTGACATACTGTTGACCCCGCCGATCCTGGAGGGAATGCAAATCCTCCACTGGCACCGCGGCCGCGCACAGGCGGAAGCCGCAGCAGAATATGTCGCGCAGCAGGTGGAGGAAAATGCCGATTTGCGCGCGTTGATAGGGTGAGGGGTGAATGTACCGGGGATACTCCAAATCCTCCCTGTCGCGAAGCGATGGGGAGGGGGACCGCTTGGCGCAGCCAAGTGGTGGAGGGGTGGGTGCAGTGTAAATACAAAACCTGCTTATTGCCGCTCTCACCCCTCCACCACTCGTTGCGCGAGCGGTCCCCCTCCCCGAAACTAAAGTTTCAGGGAGGATCTGGATGCATCATCACCGTTTCGCGTGGGTTCCGAGTTGCGACCAGCAACTCGGCAGCGCATGACCATGCGTCGGCCGTTAGGCCGAACCCATTTGGAGGCGGATGCGTAGCATCTCGCCGTGAAACCAAAAACAGCGGAGCCGGGACCTCTCCCTCAGTCATTCCGGTCCCCCCGCGCGCCGCATTTGCCTCTCACCTACCATTCTTATATGCTTTGCGCCTGACTCCAAATCATGACACAGAATGAGGCAAATCCATGAACGATCAAAGTGCGATGAACGTTACGGCAGGCTTTAATATCCCCGATCCCGCCGACATCGAATCGGTCAGAGGCAAGGTGCCTGACACCGAATGGGCGATGCGCTGTGATCTGGCCGCCACCTACCGGCTGTGTGCGCTGCATGGCTGGACCGATCTGGTCTTTACGCATATTTCCGCGCGCCTGCCCGATGAACCGAATGACAAGGGTGAGATGGAGGAACGGTTCCTGATTAACCCATATGGTGTGATGTTTGACGAAATGACGGCGTCGGCGCTGGTGAAAATCGATATCCATGGCAATATCTGTCAGGACACACCCTATTTCATCAATCCGGCGGGCTTTACAATCCACAGCGCGGTGCATGCCGCGCGCGCGGATGCGGGTTGTGTCATCCATGTCCACACCCCCTATGGCATCGCCGTGTCGGTGCAGAAAAAGGGCCTGCGCCGCTATACGCAATTTTCGATGCAGGTCTATAATGACCTTGCCTATCATGACTATGAAGGCGTTGCGCTGGAGCTTGAGGAGCGGGAGCGGATTGTCGCCGATATGGGGGATAAAAACCTGTTGATGCTGCGCAACCACGGCACACTTAGCGTGGGGCCGAACTGCGCGATTGCGTTTCTGCGCATGTATTTCTTGGAAAATGCCTGCAAGACGCAGATCCTGGCGCAGGCCGCGGGCGGTGAGGAACATCTGCATGAGGAACCCGCCGAAATGGCGGACACCGTCGCGGGCCAATCGGCGGCGGCATTCATGCCGGGCATGGGCGACAATCTGGTCTGGCCCGGCCTGATGCGCAAACTCGCGCGGAGCAACCCGGGGCATGATCATTAGAGGGCTGGATTGAGGCGGGCCAAAGCGCTGATCGAAGCGGTTGCGCCATATCGGGCCATCAAAGCGCCGTACGCGGCTCCATCCGTACTCCGGCGAAGGCCGGGGTCATAGCGGCAGGCACAACCGCAGTAATGGATCCCGGCCTCAAGCAAAGCTTGAGTTTATCCTGAGCGACTGCTTTCCAAGCAGTCAGCCGAAGGGCCGGGATACCGTAACGCCGGGATACTGTGATATGGCTCCGCTTTTCTTTGATTTCACGGCTAGTTCGCTTGCGCATCCGCCTCCAAATGGGTTCCGGCCAATAAGGCCGGGCGCGCAGTCGCGCTTGCGGTGCTGCTGGCCGCAGCACCGGGATTTCGCGAAACGATGGCTGGTTTCAAATCCTCCCTGTGCCGCAGGCATGGGGAGGGGGACCGCTTGGCGCAGCCAAGTGGTGGAGGGGTGAAAGCGGCAATAGGCAGGTTTTGTATTTACACTGCACCTACCCCTCCACCACTCGCCGCGCGAGCGGTCCCCCTCCCCATCGCTTCGCGACAGGGAGGATAAATTTTTTGATTTCACGGCGAGATGCTGAAACCCACCCCGCATCCTGAACCAGAACCCCCGCGTATATTTCACCTTGCGCCGCGCCGCTGTTTGCGCCAGTTTCCGTTTCGATATGGCAACGCAAAACCCCAAGCCCGGTCAGGCCGCAGAGCTGCGCGATCACCTTTCGCATCTGCTCGCGCGTGTGGGGGCGGGCGACCGCAGCGCGCTGAAATCCGTATATGATCTCACCCATGCGAAACTTTTTGGCGTTTGCCTGCGTATCTTGAATGACGATGCATTGGCGGAGGATGCGCTGCAGGACAGCTATATCAAGGTGTGGCGCAGCGCAGACCGGTTCGATGCGGGCCGGGCCAGTCCGATCACCTGGCTCGCGGCCATCGCGCGCAATACGGCGATCGACCGGCGGCGCGCGCTGGGCACGCGTGAATATGTGAGCGACGATATACTGGCGGACGCGCCGTCAAATGAAACCGATGCGCTGACGCGGCTGGAGGAAGGCGAAAAAGCCGACGCGCTCCGCAAATGCCTCGGCACGCTGGAGGAGAAACAGAGGAACGTCATCCGCACGGCGTTTTTCGAAGGCGACAGTTACCGCGAGCTGGCAGAGCGGATGGGCACGCCGCTGGGGACGGTAAAAAGCTGGGTCAGGCGCGGATTAAAGCGGTTAAAGGACTGCATGGAAGATGAGTGAAGAGCAAGAATTTACGGGCGGGGACGATGCGGCGCTGGCGGCGGAGCTGGTGCTCGGCCTGCTCGAAGGCGAAGATAAAGCCGCGGCGCTGCGGCGGCAGCTGGCCGACCCGCAATTCGCCGCCGAAGTGGACCGGTGGCATGCGCGGCTCGACCCGCTCTATCATGAATTTGCCGAAGCCGCGCCCGGCGCGGGCGTGTGGGATGGCATCGAGCGGCGGCTGGGTGCAGAGGCGCCGGCGGCTGTCCCCGCCGATATGGCGGCGGGCAATGCTGGCAACGCTTCCATTGACCCTGGCAATGACCCCGGCAATGACCCCGGCAATAACAATGCCGTGGCGCAGATGAAACGCTGGCGTTTCGGTGCGCTGGCATCGGGCGCGCTGGCGGCCTGTCTGGCGCTCGCGCTGCTGCTTAATCCGGCGCAGGTCGATACTCCCGTGACGGTCCCTGACACGCCGCAGGTGGCGGTAGCGCAGCTGACCGGGCCGATCGAGGGGCTCGTGCTGGCGGTGTCCTATAATGCCGATACGGCTGAGATGCGGGTCGATGTCGACGGCATGCCGGAAACCGAAACCGAACCGGAAATCTGGATCCGCGCCGGTGACGGTACGGTGCGCTCGCTGGGTCAGATCGGCCGCGACGGCGTCAGCGAAATGGTACTGCTGCAGGGCGACCGCGCGCTGCTCACCGGGGACGCGCAGCTGTTCCTGACGATGGAACCGCCGTCCGAAACCCCGCACGAAATCCCCAGCGGCGAACCCGTGGCGACGGGGCGGATAAGCTTTATCTGAGATATTTTATACTTTGGCATTGCCTGGGGTCCAGGGCGGCAGGCACAGCCGCAGTAATGGATCCCGGCCTGCGCCGGGATACGCGAAGGCGCGGGATACTGTGTCGCCAGAACATATGTGTGGCCGCGTCTTTGGCTGGTTGCACTGGATTGACGTCCAGGCAGTATTCCTGCGAACGCAGGGATCCAGGGCGGCGTAGTGGGACGGCAGCATCTACCGCCCTGGGCTCCTGCTTTCGCATGAGCACGGGGAAGGCATGCACCCAGCCCGTCATTCCCGCCCTCTGACTGACTGCTGGTCACGGCACCGGGATTTCGTGAGACGACAGCGACATTATCAAATCCTCCCTGTGCCGCAGGCATGGGGAGGGGGACCATTTTGCTGTCGCAAAACGGTCCCCCTCCCCGAAACTAAAGTTTCAGGGAGGATGAATCTCTTTGATTTCACGGCGAGATGCTGCGCATCCGCCTCCAAATGGGTTCGGCCTAACCGGCCGGCGTGCGGTCGCACGCTGCCGAGTTGCTGGGCGCAACTCGGGAATTTCGCCATAAAGAGAAGTAGAGTGCAACTGCGATTAAACGAAAGGTATTGCATGGCGAAATCCCGAACGGCGACCAGCCGTTCGCAAAGGCCGACTGGCCGCCGGCCGGTTAGGCCGAACCCCATCGGAGGCGTGAACGAAGCGAACTGGCTGTGAGATCAAAAGACTCCTCCCAAAAAATAAATTTTCCGTCCCCTGCATCCGCTCGGCGTTTCACGCCGTAGCTTTTCACATATCCACCCCCCGGATATGGAAATTTAGGAGATACCGATATGAAAAAACTACGTTCAACAAAATTCGCCATTGCCCTTGCCGCCTCTGCCGCGCTGATGGGCGGGACGGCGGCCACGGCGGGTCATCATAAAGAAAAGGCGGCGACCCAGAATATTGTCGAGAAAGCCGCTGCCACGGATGATTTCTCCACATTGGTTGCTGCGGTAACCGCTGCGGACCTTGCTGGTACATTATCGGGTGATGGCCCGTTCACGGTGTTCGCGCCCACGAATGACGCCTTTGCGGCGCTGCCCGATGGCACGGTCGAAACGCTGCTCAAGCCCGAGAATAAAGGGCAGCTGCAATCCGTGCTGACGTACCACGTCGTTGCCGGCCGTTTAAAAGCCAAATATCTGATCGGTCTGGTCAAGAAATCAAAAAGCGGCGTGGCCAGAATTGGCACAGTGCAGGGCGGCATACTCAAAGCAACCGTGGACAGCCATGGCGCACTGATCCTCACCGATGAGCAGGGCCGGTCGTCCAAAGTGGTGATGGCCGATGTGAACCAGTCAAATGGCGTGATCCATGCTATCGATGCGGTGGTACTCCCGGGTTAACCCCCTCCAGATCCCGAGGAGACACCGCATGGACGGCCCGCAGGCATGGCAGCCTGCGGGCCGTTTGTTTATGTGATTTTGGCCGCAGCATCGGATCAACGCGAAGCGATGGGTTTGATAAACAACAGTCGCACTAACTCCAAAATCGTCATGCTGATACTGAAACAAGTTCAGCATGACGGTTTCAGGATCCATGGTACAGTTACAGAACATTTTTCACCGCTTGTGTGCAACGCTTGCCGTTAGAGCACTCCACACTGTCAAAACCGTGCTCAGTTTCGAAATTGATCCTGAAATAAATTCAGGATGACGGGATTGGGCCAGGATGACGGAAGGAGAGGTCGCGGCTCCGCTTTTCTTTGATTTCACAGCGAGATGCTAGGCATCCGCCTCCAAATGGGTTCGGCCTAACCGCCCGGCGTGTGGCCGCGCGCTATCGGTTCCGGGCAATGCCAGCGCGCTGTTGTGCGACACACGAAACCATATCGATGTGCTGCTGCTCAACAATGATATGCATTTGCGCGGCGCGGCGGCGGCGGAGCTTGCGAACGGGGCCAATCTTGCAGTTGTTGGCGAAGAAGTCCTGCAATTCACCCGCGCCGAATATATCGCGCCGCGTACGTTTCGCCTGTCCGGCCTGTGGCGCGGGCGGGGCGGCACGGAATATGCGGTGGCGGGCCATGGCGCGGATGAGGATTTTGTGCTGCTGGACAATGCCCTGCTGCCAGTGCTTGAAACCGGCGCGCAGACGGTGCCGCCCGCATTTGCAGCGATTGGCAGGGGCGATGCGGATGCCGTGATAGCTGAGGCGCCTTCGGATATTCGCGCGTTTGAACCATTTTCACCTGTGCATATGCGTGCGGACTGGTCGGGGGCGGACAATCTGCAGATATCGTGGGTGCGCCGCAGCCGCAGCGGCACGGCATGGCGCGACCATGTTGATGTGCCACTGGGCGAGGAAAGCGAATGCTACAGCGTTGTCATGATGTCCGATGCGGACCAAATCCTGTTGCGGGCAGATGTGGATGCGCCCCGAATCGCAATCGATCCCGCCATGATCCAGTCGGCCCGCATGCAGGGCGTGGCCGATGTGCAAGTCACAGTCCGGCAAAAAGGGCAGTTTACGGTGTCCCGGCCCACGTATTTATCTGTTCCGCTGTGATGCGCGGATATCCGCTGCGCAGAATTTTCCCTGAAACAAAATAAATATAATAAAATAACATGAAAGTGAGCACCATATGACTCTAGAAACCGATTCGGCCACCGACCGCCATGGCTTTCCGCTGCTGCATGCAGGGCAGGCGCAAAAGGAAATCTTTCACAATGAAGCGCTGGTGGCGCTGGACCATATTATTATGCCGGTTGTTGAAACCGTTGCCGATGACCCGGACAGCCTGACGCCGGAAGCGGGCCAGAGCTGGCTTGTATCGAGCAGTGCACCCGGCGCATGGGCGGGCGAAGCGGGCAAAATCGCAAGCTGGACCATAAATGGTTGGAGAATATGGGAACCAAAGCCGGGTACATACGTTTTCGATCGGCAGGCTGACTGTTTCCGTATATATCAGGGAAGCAGCTGGTTTGTACCATTGGCTCTATCGGCACCAACAGGAGGAACAGTCATTGATGTAGAAGCAAGGGATATGCTGGTTTCCATCATGGAAATATTGCGGAATTTTCGTTTGATACCTGCAAATATATAAAGATATCGGGTAATTAACGCGGCAATTTAAAAGTTTTGCAGATAAAATATAGGCTAATATCCCGTTTTTTGCATCGATAACCCCAAAATGGCGACATTTTGGCAACACAATTACAAATTGCCAGCTTGCACACCTGCTTCGTTGGCGCTAGATAGAGCATCTGAATTCTCGTTCCTAAATAGAAAAAGGGGAAATTAAATGCGGAAGTTAGTCATTGGACTGGCACTTGCATCCACAGCTTTGACCGTACCTGCACATGCACGTGACGGTGAGTGGTATGTTGGTGTAGACGGCGGTGTTACGCTCGTTGAAGATATGGAACTCGATATCGGCGTCAATTCAAACGCTGCATCTATCGATAATGAATACGGCTATGACTTTGGTGGTCTGGTTGGTTACGACTTCGGCGGTTTTCGTCTGGAAACAGAAGTAAGCTACCGTGAAGCTGATCCCGACACATTCTCAACCAACCTGCCGATAACCGGTATTGGTACCGGCACGTTTGACTCAAACGGCGATACGAATGTTCTTTCATTCATGCTGAACGGTCTGCTTGACTTTGGCGACGATGATGGCGTTCAGGGTTTCGTTGGTGGCGGTGTTGGTATCGCACGTGTTGACGTTGAAAACATTGTTGCGGCACCTGCATTCCTTGACGACTCTGACACAGGTTTCGCGTGGCAGGCTCTTGCCGGCGTACGCGCTCCACTCAGCGATAGCTGGGACGTTGGTCTGAAATACCGTTTCTTCAACGCAGACAATGTTGATCTTGTGAGCAGCTTCGGTGATGATGTTGAAGGACGTTTCCGTTCACACTCTATCCTTGGTAGCCTGATCTACAACTTCGGCGGTGCACCTGATCCGGTTGTTCCGGCTCCGGTACCTGCGCCTGCACCAGCACCTGCGCCTGTACCGGTACCTCCACCGGCTCCTGTGGCAGCGCCATGTGCAACTGGCCCTTACATTGTGTTCTTTGATTTCGACCAGTCGAACATTACGCCAGAAGCAGCAACCATTCTGGACAACGCCGTATCGGCCTATGCCAACGAATCATGCCGGAACGTTCCGATCATGCTCGCAGGTCACACCGATACTTCAGGCTCAGCGTCTTATAACGTTGGTCTGTCACAGCGCCGGAACGAATCTGTTCGTGCATATCTGGAATCACGCAGCGTTCCATCCGCGGCAATCTCTTCCGAAGCATTTGGTGAAACCCAGCTTCGTGTTGATACCGCTGACGGTGTTCGCGAACTTCAAAACCGCCGTGTGGAAATCACATACGGTCCAGGTTCTGGAATGTAATTTTTCGAAATCCCTTCGAAATCAGGAATTGGGGCTGGCCTTCGGGTCGGCCCTTTTTCTTTGGGTCGGATATATTTTGGCCAGACATATTCGGCCGCCATATGCAGGGTTGCAAAGCCATGCTTCAAGACAGTTTTAGGACAATAGAGCCAATACATGTCCCGCATTTGGTGCGGCGATAATTTTATGGATATTCTGGCATCTGCCCCTAATATGACGGACAGAAAATAGTATCGAACAGATGACGGGCGGATAATATGAAAATCACGATGATTGGCACGGGCTATGTGGGACTTGTTTCGGGGGCGTGTTTTTCCGATTTTGGCCATGACGTTATCTGTGTTGACAAGGACGCGGGCAAAATTGCCGCTCTGGAACGCGGCGAGATGCCGATATACGAACCTGGCCTCAAAAACCTGGTTGCGCGCAATGTAGAGGCGGGCCGGCTGAACTTCACAACTGAAATCGCAGATGCGGTGGCAGATGCCGATGCGATTTTTATTGCAGTGGGGACACCGTCACGCCGCGGCGACGGACATGCGGACCTCAGCTATGTCTATGCCGCAGCGGGCGAGATTGCCGACAATCTTTCAAAATCCGCTGTCGTTGTGAATAAATCGACCGTGCCAGTGGGCACAGGCGATGAGGTGGAACGCATCATGCGCGAACATGCACCGGACCTGGACATTGCGGTTGTTTCCAATCCTGAATTCCTGCGCGAAGGCGCGGCGATTGGCGATTTCAAACGGCCGGACCGGATTGTGATCGGGACCGAGGGTGCGAAAGCGCGCGAAGTGATGCACGAAATCTATCGGCCGCTGTTTCTCAATGAATCGCCTTTGCTCTTTACGGCGCGGCGCACGGCAGAGCTTATCAAATATGCGGCCAATGCGTTTTTGGCGACCAAGATTACCTTCATCAATGAAATTGCCGATCTTTGCGAAAAAGTGGGGGCGGATGTGCAGGACGTGTCACGCGGCATTGGCCTTGATAACCGGATCGGGCCGAAATTCCTGCATGCAGGCCCCGGCTATGGTGGTTCATGTTTTCCCAAGGATACGCTCGCGCTGATGAAAACCGCGCAGGACCATGATAGCCCGGTGCGCATTGTCGAGGCGGTGGTACAGGTCAACGATAACCGCAAACGCGCGATGGGCCGCAAGGTGATTGATGCCATGGGCGGCGAAGTACGCGGCAAAAAAGTCGCGCTGCTGGGCCTGACCTTCAAACCCAATACCGATGACATGCGCGATGCCCCCTCGATCGCAATTGTCCAGGCGCTGCAGGATGCCGGCGCGAAAGTCAGCGCCTATGACCCCGAGGGCATGGAGGTCGCCGCGGAAATCCTGCCGGATGTGGAGATGGCGCAAGACGCCTATGCAGCCGCCGATGGCGCAGATGCTCTGGTTATCGTAACCGAATGGGATATTTTCCGCGCGCTCGACATGCGCCGCATAGCGTCATCCATGCATGCCACAACACTCGTCGACCTGCGCAATATCTATCAGGCCGGCGACATGGAAGGGCTGGGCTTCAGCTACACCAGCGTGGGACGGTAATATAGTCCTGTTATAGGGAGTTAAACATGCCAAATATATCTTTCAAAGCCGCGGCACTGGTGTCGGTGCTGTCGCTTTGTGCCTGTGATAACCAGCGGATCGAACCGCCTGTGCAGGAGGCGGAATCACAAGTTGCACGTGCCCTGTTGTTTCAGGCAAATGGTTCTGCAGCGGGTGAAGCAATTGTGGCGCAGGGTGACGGCGAACTGCTGTTGACTGTAAATGTGGAAAATATGGAAGCGGGAACGCGCGGCGTGCATATTCATGGCAAAGGCATGTGCGATGCGCCCGATTTCAAGGGCGCGGGCGGGCACTGGAACCCCACAAATGCCGAGCATGGATTGGAAAATCCGGCGGGCGCGCATGCCGGTGATTTGCCGAACCTTGTGATTGGCGAAGATGGCACAGGCACGCTTGAGGCGCGCATCAAGGCCGGTGTATTGCAGGATGGCGCATTGCAGGATGGTGATGTCACGCTGATGGACGCGGATGGCGCATCATTCATGGTCCATGCCGGCCCCGATGATATGGTCACGGACCCCAGCGGCGATAGCGGCAGCCGCATTGCCTGCGGCGTATTTGCCATCAGCACGGGCGGCGTGAACTGACTATACGCACGTTATAGAGAGCCAGCGCCACACAGAACCCGCGCCGTACAGGCATTTGGTCACCATGTTTTAGCTGAATGCTTTTCCTTCTGCTTCCTCGGCCCTGGAAATCACTGTCTCCTCGGCGAGTGGCACGCTGCGATAGGCGAGTATCAGCAGTATCAGGCCGATCGGCACGACGGCCAGAACCGATAATATGCCCACCGATAGATTGTCTCCCATTCGCGTGGACACATAGCCCGCCATATAGGGCCCAAGGGCGAGGGCAATGAGTGTCGTTGCAAGGAAAAACGTTGCGGTTGCCGTGCCACGCATACGCGGCATGACCAGCTCCTGTGTCGTGGCCGCAGTTGCGCCCAGGGCTGAACTGCTGAACAATGATATCATGAAATTCAGGACGTAAAACAACGGCACACTGTCTGTGGTGAATGCAATGATCAGCGGTATGACGGGCGCCAGCAGTCCGAACATGACAACCAGCAACCGGCCCGCTGCATTGCGTTCGCGCAGCCAGTCGGACATGCGGCCGCCGATGATGACGCCCAGAAATCCGCCCATCGCGCTGCCCCCGCCGACCCAGAAACCGATCGCGCTTTTGGATTCGCCCAGCACGCGCTCGGCATAGGGCGCGGCCCAGAATGAAACCGAGTAGGCGATGAAGGCAACGGCGCCATAGCCCAATATCGTGTATAAAAAGGCAGGCGATCCCCATATCAGCTTGAAGGTGGGGGCGTCACGTTCGCGAAGGGACGTCGCCCATGAGATAATGGCGTAATAGCCGATACCGACAGCAATCCATTGTGCCACGCTGCCCGTTGCATACACCAGCCCGGCCACGATTAACGCGATTGCGGCCGCGGCCATTATGTTATTGGCAAATGCGCGCCCGCCGCGCCGGGCCGCCGCTATCAGTGTGAAAGGCGGAATGACGGCGAACAGTTCCTGTGTAAATCCCTTGAACGGCTGCTTGCTGGGCTTGGCGGGAATGCCATCGATAAGCCCGCGCACCGGTTCCTTAAGCGAATAGACCCAAATCGCGAGCAACAGCCCGGGTATGCCGACCGCCATAAAGGCAACCTGCCAACCGACCAGACCGCCAGGCCCGCCGCCCGGATAGGCCTGATTCCAGTTTTCCACGATCAGCCCGCCGATCGCGAGCGATATACCGCCGCCCAGATACAGACCGGCGGAATAGATAGCGAGCGCGGTGCCGCGCATTTTTTTGGGAAACCAGTCGGATATAAGCGAATAGGCAGCGGGGCTGGCAGTGGCTTCGCCCACGCCCACACCGATCCGCGCCGCGCCAAGCTGCGCGCCGTTTTTCGCCAGGCCCGACAATGCCGTCATGCCCGACCACAGCGCGAGGCCGATGGTCATCAGCTTGGTCCGGTTCCAGCTGTCGGCAAGCCGGCCCAGCGGAATGCCGAACAGCGCATAGAATACGCCAAATGCCGTGCCATATAAAAAGCCTAGATCGGCATCGCTCAGGCCCAGATCGGCTTTGATGTCATTGGCGAGGATCGAGATGATCTGGCGGTCGATAAAGTTGAACACATAGACCAGGAACAGGATAAACAGCACATACCAGGCGTAAGGCTCGGCTTTAACCGGCGGAGTAATTTCGGTGGAGGTTTGTGCCTCCGCATTGTCCAGAACATTCTCCGTGCTGCTATCTGTGCTCATGCAAGGCATCCTTTTGTCATTTGGCAAAAGAAACGCTAGCAGAGGATATGGGTATAGCAAAGCGAACATATCACACAGGAGACGCTTCTATGCAGCG
>CANLQI010000001.1:252500-1916977 GCA_947493325.1 uncultured Sphingomonadaceae bacterium
CACGGCAAACTGCAAAACCATGCAATCGAGCGGGAATGCCGCCTTGGACGCTTCCACATGTCAGCTGGTCGAGGCGCGGTTTCGCTATACGCCCGCGCGCAACGCTTCGGGAGATACGGTGCCTGATGTTACAGGCTGGAAACAGGTCTGGTGGGTTGGAAAGCGCAGGTAGCGCCGGATTGGAAAGCTATGCCAATATCCTGCGTGCTTCCTGCCGCACGGCATCCGCTATGTCACGAAATGCGCCGCTGTAAGATGCGCCTTTGCGCCACAGCGCGACAATTGAACGCTCTGCGGACCATCCGCGTACTTCCAGTTTTTTAACGATATTCTCGCCGCCGACTTCGGAGCGCATGTAAAGCTCCGGCAGCACCGCCACGCCCAGGCCAGACCCCGCCATCTGGCGAAGGCTATCCAGACTGGTGCCTTCATAGTCATGCAGCAATTGCGCGCTCAGATCGTCGCAGATGTTTTCCACCTGCTTGTGGAAATGGTGACGGCGATCAAGGCTCAATATCCTGCTGCCGGCCATATCCTGACGGCGGATGATTGCCTGACCGAGCAGCGGATGATCGGGCTTTGCAACCAGATACAGTTTTTCCCGAAATAACGCTTCCACTTCCACATCTGTGCCGCGCACTGACAGCGGTGTGACCACCATATCGAGCGCACCGCGCCGTAATTCGGCGAGTTGCTCATCGGGAATTCCTTCACGGATATACATATGCATTTCGGGGTGTTGCCTGTGCAATTGGGCGATAATATTGGGCATCAGATATGGCCCAAGCGTGGGCGTAACGCCAAAACGAATTGTCCCTGTCATCGCCTGATCCGAACGTTTTGCCAGCTTTTCTATATCCCCCACTTCCCGTAGTACACTGCGCGCACGATCCGCGATTTCGCGGCCGATGGGGGTCAATTGCACGGGCGCCTGCCCGCGTTCAATAAGCACCGCACCAAGCCGCTGTTCGAGCGTTTTGAGCTGCTGGCTAAGGGTAGGCTGCGACACATTGAGTGATGCGGCTGCACGGCCAAAATGTTTGAGATCATCAACGGCGGTAAGATACTGAAATTGGCGCAACGTGGGCATAAACTTCTCCAATAGATAAAATCTATCAAAAACATATGTAGCTTTCAATTGGAATTATCACCGCCACCTCCCCAAATAGAATGTGTCCCATAGTCACAAGGAGAATGCCGATGCAAAATTATCTGGAAAAATTAAAGGAACAGCACCGCATGCTGAACCGGAAAATTGACAACCGGAAAGCCGCTGGCAGCCAATCTGACATGCCGCGTCTTAAACGCATGCGTCTCCGACTGAAAGACCAGATTTCTGCTCTTAAACAGCAGATGCAGCCACGTTCCACAAGCAGGTGAACGTGGCCGGGCGACGCTCTGATCTATCCTCCCTCCCAAAGATCAGGCGTCGCCCCACTTGCTTCATATAGCTCTCCCATCTACACCCCTATATTATCATTTCATTTACTGCCGGAGTAATTCATGCCGACACGTGCTGCTGCCATGCTCAATGATTTCCTGAAAAAAGAAAGTGCGGGCGGAATTCTGCTAATGTTGGCTGCTTTCGCGGCGATTGTTATCGCGAATAGCCCGCTTGCGAATCTCTATGCGAATTTGCTGAACACTCCGGTCGTCATGGGGGCAGGCAGTCTGGTGATCGACAAGCCGCTTTTGCTGTGGATCAATGATGCCCTGATGGCGATCTTCTTTTTCCTGATCGGGCTGGAGGTCAAACGTGAAGTTTTGACGGGCCAGCTTGCGAGCTGGAAACAGGCTTCACTGCCCCTGTTCGCGGCGATTGGCGGAATTGTCCTGCCGGCGCTCGTTTTTGTCGCAATCAACAGCGGCACTCCGGAAAATATGAATGGCTGGGCTATCCCGGCGGCGACCGATATTGCCTTTGCGCTGGGCATATTGGCTTTGCTCGGCTCGCGGGTGCCGGTGGCGCTCAAGGCGCTGTTGCTGGCGATCGCCATTATTGACGATATCGCTGCGATCATGATTATCGCGCTATTCTATACCGCAGAAATCAGCACGGCGGCGCTCGGCTATGGCGCACTTGCGCTGGCTGGATTATTTATCTGCAACCGTTTCAAAATAGCGCGCACATTGCCCTATCTGCTGCTTGGTGGAATATTGTGGGTCTGTGTCCTGAAATCCGGTGTGCACGCTACATTGGCGGGCGTTGCGGCGGCATTTATGATCCCGATGGTTTCGGGGGATGAAAAACCGCTGGAGCGTATGGAGCACGCACTGCACCCATGGGCAGCGTTCTTCATTGTGCCCGTATTTGCTTTCGCCAATGCAGGCGTGTCTTTTGCCGGCGTAGAGGCTTCGGCATTTCTGCAGCCCCTGCCGCTCGGCATTGCCCTGGGCCTGATTATCGGGAAACAGCTTGGCATCTTCGGCTTCGCGTTTGCCGCCGTGAAAATGGGCTTTGCGAACCTGCCTGCCAGTATTAACTGGAAACAGATTTACGGCCTGTCATGCATCGCCGGTGTCGGTTTTACGATGAGCCTGTTTATCGGCAATCTGGCGTTCGACAATGAAGCGCAGATAGCGATGGTGAAAATCGGTGTGCTGTCCGGATCGCTGGTCGCAGCACTGCTCGGCTACGGCATATTGCGCACGCAGCCGGTATTGGCAGAGGCCGATACAGACAATACAGATACGGGTGACAGTCCCAACGTTCAGTAAACCCTGACTAGGCTGCACTTTCCAATGCTTCGCTGGCCTTAACCCATTTATTTTCCGCCTTTTCCAGTGCATCGGCTGCCTTGGCGCGCAATATCATGAGGTCGGACATGGGCTTGCCTGCATATTGTGCCGCGGCTTTGTCTGGCGCGAACATGGCTTCGTCAATGGCACGTATTTCCTGCGCGAAGCGCTCCATTTCCTTCTCGGCAGATTTGACGGCATTCGTGAGTTTCTGGCTTTGCTTGCGCTTTTCGGCGGCTGCCCGGCGGGCTTCCTTGCGTGACTGTCCGCTGTTTTCTTTCCGGTCGGCATTATCATCATCGCCGCGCAGCACCAGCTCGGTATAATCATCCAGCGTGCCTGCAAATTCACGCGCTGTGCCTTCTGCCACCAGAAATAACCGGTCTGCTGTCAGCTCCAGCATGTGCCGGTCATGGCTCACCAGAATAACCGCACCCGCATAGGCATTGAGCGCCTGCACCAGCGCCTCGCGTGCATCTACATCCAGGTGGTTGGTCGGCTCGTCGAGGATCAGCAGGTGCGGCGCATCACGTGTGATCAGCGCCAGTGCGAGCCGAGCGCGCTCGCCGCCCGACAGCTTGCCGACCTCGACCAGCGCCTTGTCGCCTGAAAACCCGAACCGTCCCAATTGGCCGCGCACCGCGCCCGGCTTGGCGTCTGGCATCAACCGCGTCATATGCGCGACGGGCGTCTCATCGCGGTCAAGCTCTTCCACCTGATACTGCGTGAAATACCCTATATTGAGCTTGCCCGATTTATTGATCACGCCGGTTTTCGTTTCAAGCTGCCCCGCCATCAGGCGCGCCAGGGTCGTTTTACCATTGCCGTTTTGACCCAGCAGTGCAATCCGGTCCTCTGGGTCGAGCCGGATATTCAGGCCGGACAGGATGATCTTGTCGCCATATCCGGCCGCGGCATCGTCCATGGTCACGAGCGGCGGGCGCAGTTCATTGGGGCCAGGAAAATCAAAACTGAGCGTAGGGTCATCGACCATTTCGGCAATCGGCTGCATCCGCGCCAGCGCCTTGATCCGGCTTTGCGCCTGTTTTGCGCTATGTGCCTTGGTGCGCCAGCGGTCGACAAAGGCCTGTAATTTGTCCCGCTGCGCAATTTGCCGCGTGCGTGCTGATTCAGCCTGTGCCTGCCGTTCTGCGCGCTGTTTTTCAAATGAATCGTAACCGCCTGTGTAAAGCGTGGTCTTACCGCCCTGTAGGTGCAGGATATGATCGGCCACTTTGTTGAGCAAATCGCGTTCATGGCTGATAACCAAAATCGTCGCTTGATAACTGCGCAGAAAGTTTTCGAGCCAGAGCGTTGCTTCGAGATCAAGATGGTTGGATGGTTCGTCGAGTAGCAGGATATCGGGGCGGGAAAACAGCAATGCGGCAAGCGCGACGCGCATGCGCCAACCGCCTGAAAAACTGTCCATCGGCTGCCCCTGCGCATCATGATCGAAACCCAGCCCATCCAGTATCCGTGCCGCGCGGGCCGGGGCGCTGTGCGCGTCGATGACGTTGAGCCGTTCGTGAATCTCCGCAATCCGCATGGGATCATCTGCGCTTTCTGCTTCGGCAAGCAGTGCGGTGCGTTCCGCATCTGCTGCCAATACGGTGTCCAGCGGACTGGTACTGCCTGCGGGCGCTTCCTGTGCGATATAGCCCATGCGCGCATCACTAGGCATATCCACCGCGCCATCATCGGCTTCCAGCATGCCGGCAATCACGCGCATCAATGTCGATTTGCCCGCGCCATTACGGCCAATAAACCCGACGCGCGCGCCCGGCGGTATGGATGCGCTGGCGCCCTCCAAAATAGTCGCGCCGCCCAGACGGACGGTGATGTTCTGAAATGCGAGCACTAGGTTTTCCTCTGAATCTGTGTCACCGCAAGGTCGAGCGCGGACAGGAAGCGTGAGTGGTCCGCTTTGCTGAAGGGCGGCGGCCCGCCGATATTCTCACCCACAGCGCCTGCGCGCAAATCGGCCATAATGGCGCGCGTCGCCACTGCCGCGCCTATGGAGTTTTCCGTAAATGCCTTGCCATTTGGCGCGAGCACTGTGCTGCCGGATTTCAGGCAGCGGTCCGCGAGCAGGATGTCCGCCGTAATGACTATGGCGCGGCCATGGGTCTGTTCAGCGATATAATCGTCAGCGGCGTCGAAACTGTCGCTGACCACCTGACGCGAAATAAGCGGATGCCGCGGGATGCGCATAAAACTGTTGCTGACCACAATGACCGGAATGTCATAACGATAGGCGACTTTATACACTTCATCCTTTACCGGGCAGGCATCGGCATCGATAAATATCTGAACAGGATGGGCAGCGCTTTCGGACATGTGCCTGCCATATGCGGCAAATCGCTATGCCGCAACCATTTGCCGCCTGCCGCGCTGGACCGAAAATGATTTTGTGCCGAGCAGAGCCGTAGACTTTTCCGTGATGGTGGCAAGGTTATGGAAATGGCTGGTCGCCATATAGGGGGTCAGCGTTACGGACATATAGCCGCGATGCGCAATATCGGTCCATTTGAGCGTGTCATTTGTCTCCATGAGCGCGCGCTCGACCTTGTCCGCCGGTATGCCCTTGGTAAAGCTTTCAAAACCGGGAGACGTGACGCTTTGCCCCGCAAACTCAACGCCGACAGCATGTCCATCATGCTCCAGATCAAATGCCCAGCTGTTATGGCTGTCCCCGGACAGCATAATCAGATCGCTTTCGGCCTGCTGCGCTGCCGCAAGGGCTTTGCGCCGCGCCGCGGGATAGCCGTCCCATGCGTCGAAATTGAACGGCATGCCCGCCTGTGCGGCCAGAACACCGATCTGCGCGCGTTGCTTGATAAATCCGGGCGCGTCACCGGGTATCCAGTTCGCAGTCTCATCCGGCAGGCGTAGCGGCCCCATCACGCATTGCTGCGCCCATATCTGCCAGCTTTTCCCCGATTTCTTTGAGGCCGCCATGCCATTTGATAGCCATTGTTCCTGCGCACCGCCCAGCATGGAGCGGTTTTCATCCTGCCATACCTCGTTCTTAAACCGGGTCAGCGCGGCCTGCGCATCGCTTTTTCCGATCAGCGCGGCGGCCAGTTCCGCGGGTTCATCACGCCCGCTGATCCGGCTTTCGGTGCGGAAAATAGTGGCGAGGTCGCCAATTTCATATTTTGTATATTGCGGCGCATTTTCGGCGCGGTCGCGTACCGGCATCCATTCGCGGTACACCTGCTCCGCCATTTTCTTGCGCACTGTCCAGTCGCCTTCGCCCGGATCATGATTTTGCGCGCCGCCAGTCCAGGCATCGTTGGTAAGCTCATGGTCGTCCCATTGCGCAACCATCGGATATACCTGGTGCAGCCGCTGCAGATCGGGGTCGGCGCGGTAAGATGCATAGCGCAGGCGGTAATCGGCCAAATCCAGTGTTTCATGATCCGGCTGGATCAGGCGGCCTGGCAGCGCGTCTTTCAGGCTTGGATAGGTGCCGCGCGGATATTCATACAGATAATCGCCCAGATGCAGAATCAGGTCGAGATCATTGCGCGCGGCCGCATGGGCATAGGCATTGAAATAACCGAACGGCAGGTTTGAACAGGAAAATACGCCCAGATTGAAACGCTGAGTGGGTCCATCAGGCAATGTGCGGGTGCGGCCTATCGGCGATATCTGTCCATCGGGTGCGATGAAGCGATAGAAATACCAACGGTTCGGGGTCAGGCCGTCCAGTGTGATTTTGGCGATATGGTCGCGCGCGCCAGATGCCGTCACGCTGCCGCCGCTGACTTTGCGTATAAAATTCAGGTCTTCTGAAATTTCGGCGGTCAGCCGGGTGTCACCGGCACTTGCAAATCGCGTCCAGAGCAGCACCGAATGCGCATCCGGTTCGCCGCTCGCCACACTATGTGTAAATCCCTGCCGCAGCATCGACGTGGCAAATCCGGGTGTCGCCATCGCCCCCAGGCCAAGCGTTGCACCTTTGATCAGCAGTCGGCGGTCAATATCTGATTTCATGGCTTTGCTCTCACGATATGGCGGTAATAATATTTGTTCTTTCGTCTGCCCTGATATTGGCGGTGCGGCAGGCGGGGTCGTGCTCCGGGTCCAAAAGAGCCGCTATAACGGCATCCCTGCTAGCATCATTTGATGCCGTGCGTGCAACAATTCTGTTCCCTTCGAATATAGCTGTCACAATGGCGCGGTCTGCTGCGCCTTTGCGGTATGTAACCGTATAGCTCTCAATCTGCGCGGTGGTGTCCTGCGATATAGTGGCGACAGGGGCCTCTGCGTCGATGTGCGCCTGAATGGCTGCACTGCTGACCGGCTGCCAGTCATGTGTCGGCTGCGCGGAATATATGCCGGCAGTCTGTTTCGACAGAAAGCCGCCATTGGCCGCAATTAGCCCGAAATCATCGGGGTTGGCGCGCAATTTCGTCACCATCTCGGCAATCGCATGCATTGTATAATTATTGCCCGCCCCGCCAAAGAATGGCAGGCCGCCCGTAACCGTTAAATCCCTGTCACGCCAGTCCACGCCCAATGCTTCGGCGGCGATAAATACGGCGCACGGGAAGCAGCTATACAGGTCCATATGCGCCATATCTCTGGCAGATTTTCCCGCAGTTTCGAGTGCAAGTTTCAACACCCCTTCGGCTGCAAGCGACCGCGACAGATCAGCGCGCTGACTGACTGGTTGCTCGTTCGCCGCGGCATAGCTGTGCAGGTATATCCACTTGTCCGCCGCGATGCCGAGTTCGCGCGCCTTTCCCACCGAAGTCAAAATCAGGGCCGCACCCTGATTCACGGCATCCTGCGCCACATGCCATTTCAGATAGGGTTCTGCGATAGGATAATTCTCCGCAGATGGCGCCATAAGAAACTCTGCGCCGCGTTCCTGCCTGAATTGCGCATATGGATTGGCCGCGGCCACTTTGGAAAAACGGTGCCATAGCATCGCCATATCCGCCGCATGTTCTTCACGGCTTTTGCCGCGCCGCGCGCGCAGGGCATTTTCAAACAGCGGATATGTATGTGCAGGCGCGCCAATGCCGTTCGCCATTTCATATCCATTCAGCAGATGGCTGCCAAAACCGCGATCCTCTAACTCACCTTCACATGCATCATGCCAATCGAGCGTCATTCCCTGGCGCAAGGCCATTTTTGCCGCCGCTATGGCTTCGCCGCCAGTCAGAAGTACGGCCTGTGCGCGGCCTGCATGGATATCTTCGGCAAATTCGCTGACCATGGCTTGCGGTGCCTGTCCGCCCACCACGGAATAGATCGCGCGGCGAGGCGAAATGCCATTTTCGCGTCCGACATAGCGGGGCAGGTTTTCACAAGTCCCGAATTTTTCCGCGCCGCGGACACCCGACATGGAATCCGCGAACAAGCGTGTTACAGCGATGACATCTATACTGTCAGCAATGGCATGCGCGCCGCAATCTTCCAATGCCCTGCGGGCGGCTTTGCTCATGAGTGATTGCGGGGAGGGTGCCGCAGCTGCATTGCAGCCATCCCAATGATCCACGCATTGCCCGGCTCCGACCAGTATCGGCGTATTCGGCGCAATATCATGCATGGATATTCCTCCCCCGAAACTTTTAAAATTGACCTGTAGCCACCAGCCTCAGGCTGTTTCCGGTGGTACTGAAGCCCAGACCACCGAGTGGGGCCGCAAGTTCGGGTGAAATATCGTCAATAATGAATACAGCTTCATAGCGGCCACCTTCGCGGATGGTCAGTTCCAGCTTTTCCAGGCCCGACTGCCCGACCAGCGGCACAAAAAGCGCGCCATTGCGGCATGCAATCTTGCCTGACAATCCGCGCGACAGATTCAGGCCGGGCAGGCCCTGCTGCACATTGACCCGCACCGTACCTCTGGCCTCCACACATTTCCCTCCGTGTATTTCGGCATTTACATTCTCCAGCTGTATGCTGGACACAGGCACAGGCGCGAACACACCGCGCGTGGCAATGTCGGCGCTGGCGCTGCGGACAGTCAGCATATCGCCCCTGCTACCCACTATGGCGTTCAGCGCGGGGGACTGGCCATTCTGCGCTCTGTGCAGCGCCATTTCGGTTTTGCCTGTCAGCAGCGGTAGCGGGCGGAGCCGGGCATCCACATTGCCCAGCGGCAGATTGCCGATATGCAGATCCCCAAGCTGCCCTGCCCAGATTGCGCCCTCAACAGTCCGCGCCGACACGCCGCGCTGCTCCAATCCGCTGAGGCCGAGAGCGACGCGCAATGGCATGAAAATCAGGAGGCATAGCAACAGCAGGCCAGCAATAATCGCTATGCGTTTCAGGGTGATATGCTGTATCATGATCCGCTCACAAAGCTGGCGTTGACGGAAATCGCACCGCCATTGGCGGGTGCGGTGGTGAGGGTTTCGAGGCGGATACCCTGCTGTTCCAGTTCATTTACCCATGCGAAAAAGGCGGCCGGATTGGCGCTGGACATGGTGATAGTGGCGGCCGTGTTGCCGCGTGGGTCATTGCGGTCCACGGTAAAGCCTTTCTCGGCTGCCGATGCGGCAATCACCTGATGCAGCGAACCGGCAGGGCGCCTCTGCTGCGCGGCTCTTTCCCCTGTCAGCAGGTCGAGCTTGGCCGACAGCCGCGCGCTGTCTTCGGCGGCGATCGCATAGTCCTGCCGCGCGCCAGAATAGGCGCTGATGAGGGGCAGGATGATGCCATATACAGCGATTACAATGGCGAGCAGTGCCGCAAAAATGCTGACCAATATCTGCTCACGGCGGGTGAGGGCGGCGAACCAGTTTGTGATCTTTGCCATCATGATATGCGCACCGTTATATTAGCCACAACCGATCCGGTGGTATCCTGCGTCAGTGCGGGCGGCACGGTAATGACATAGCCCTGCCGCTGGAGCAGGATCAGCGCGGCGTCAATATCTTCCTTGCGCGCGGCGGCCAGCGTGACCGCCACCGTACCATCGGCCTGATAACTGAGCTGGCGTACCGAAATGCCCTGCAAAGGTTCAATCGCGGCAAATAAGGCGGACGTCGGCACAGTGAACAATCGTCCGCCCAGACCGCGGCGATAAAGCGCCTCGTCCGCCATCTGCTCCGCGCTCGCGATATCGGTGGCCGCAGGGAAAGTGATCTGCGCTTTGTTGAGCGCGCTGTCCCTTACCTGATTTGCGCCGATACTGTATTTCCCGATCTGGATCAGGAAAATCGCCAGAGTGAGCAGCAATACCGCGGCTGCCATCATGGCAAGCCGTTTGATCTGTGCCCAGTTCAGCCATGTATTTTCGCGTTTTGGCGCAAAAATTCCCTGCCGCATATTGAGCGGCGGCGCCGCGAAAGCCGCCAGCATCTGTGCTTCCATGGCATCTGCATCCAGCGGCGTGACTTTTGTATCCTTCAGCAATGTGGAGCGCAGCGCATCCTCATCGCTGAAAATGGCATGTGCTGTGCGCAGCATTGCGCCATTGCCGATATCGCCGGCGACTGCGTCTTGCTGCGGTACAGGCAACACCAGTCCGGCAGGCATGACGATATCTGCGTCAATTCCGGCCAAAGCCAGTTCATCCAGCCAGTGTGACAGATATTGCGCGCTTACTGCGGCGCTGATGGTATGCAGGGGCGCGTCGCCATCCGGGTCGCTGACAGCGCTTGCAACATGCAAATCCTCTGGCGGGCTCATGGACTTTCGCGCGGCTTGCAATGACGCCGCAGCACTGGCCTGCGCTGGGGTCAGGTCCGTCCATTCGGCAAAATATATCGCTGTTTCACTGACCGGAAGCAACGCCATGATTGGCGTGCCTTCATCCAGCGGCGTGATATCAGCGAGCTTTTCCCCTTCGCCATTCAGCATGGCCAGTTCGCCCGACGACAGGCTTTCCCCATCCTCGCCAACGCGCCACCAGCGCAGCGGCACGGCAGGCGATACGGGCAGCGCCAGAATAAGACCGCTGGCTTCGCTCACCTATCGGCTCCGCTGAAAAGCCGGTTGGGGGTCATGATTGCATGCATGGCATTGCTATCTTTCGCGGGTTTTGGCCTTGCGGTCCAGACCCTAATTGCCGCCGCTGTAAATATCGGCGTCCAATCCATCCCCGCCCGGAGCGCCATCCGCACCCAGCGAATAGATCTCGTATGCCGCGCCATTTTGCCCCGGGCTCCTGTATTGATAGGGACGTCCCCACGGATCATCGGGCAATTGTTGGATATAACCGCCCGCGCGGTAACGTTCGGGGCGTGTCAGAGATGGCGGCGCCGTACGCAGTGCCTGCAGCCCCTCACCAGTGGCGGGATAGTTCAGATTATCAAGTCGGTACATTTCCATCGCCTGCCCCATGGTGGCGATATCGCTCTCGGCCTTGGTCACCATCGCCTGATCCTGACTGGGCAGGACATTGAGGATAACGACGGTGGCGAGCAGGCCGATGATGAATATCACGACCATCAGCTCAACCAGCGTAAATCCTTCTTCCCGCACACGGGCATGTTTGCGTATCTTGATGAGTTTCGCCAGCAATCTGGCGGTTTTATGTGACAACATGGGTTATAATCCTGTCAGGTTTTGCAGTTGCAATATAGGCAGCAGTATAGCGAGAATAATCAGCGCGACCAACCCGCCCATTATGACGATGATGGCGGGTTCGAGCAAGGAAAGTGCCGTAGACGTGAAATTGCTGAATTCTCGTTCCAGATAATCGGCCGCGCGGTCGAGCATTGGGCCAAGCTGTCCCGCGCTTTCGCCGCTGGAGGCCAGATAGACAAGCAGCGGCGGGAAATGGCCGGAAGCAGCGAGCGCACCCGACAGGCTGCCGCCGCCGCGAATGCGCTCCACAATTTCATCCATCGACCGGCGCAGCACGCTATTGCGGACTGTCTGGCTGGTGAGTTTCAAACCTTCCAGCAGTGGCAACCCGCTTTGCACCATGGTGGCAAGCGTACGTGCGAGGCGCGCGGCATGCACATCACGGATCAGTTTGCCGATAATCGGCAGGCGCAGCAGCACGCCATCAAAACGGTAGCGGACATCCGCATTCTGCAGCACGCGCCAGCATAGCACGGCCAATATGATGAGACCGATCAATATCGCCCACCACCACTGCGCCAGAAATTCGGAAATGCCAATCACAATGCGGGTCAGCAGCGGCAACTGACGGCTGGCATTGTCGAATTGTTCGACCACGCGCGGCACCACTGACACCATCAGCCCTGTGACCACCGCAACGGCGACCAATGTGAGCACAACCGGATAGGCGAGCGCGGAAATCACTTTCCCGCGAATCTCCGCCTGTTTTTCCAACAGATCGGCAAGCCGTTCCATGATGACGGGCAGGCTGCCCGAATTTTCACCTGCGGCCACCATGGCGCGGAAAATGGCGGGAAAGCTTTTGGGCTCGCGGCGCATCGATTCTGCCAGTGTCTGCCCCTCGACCACGCCTGCATGAACATTGCCCAAAATGAGGCGATGCTGTTCCTTTTCGCTCTGGCGGCTGATGGTGCGCAAGCTTTCTTCGAGCGGACTGACCCGCATGAGTGACGACATCTGCCGCGTAAAAAGCGTGAGTGCCTTGGCCGACATTTTTGGACTGCGACTGCGCAATAACGGCGCGCGGGCCGGGCTTTCTGTGGCTGGACCGATTTTGACAACGAACAGTTTCTGGCCTTCCAGCTTGCGGCGGCCGTCCACATCATTGGCGGCGGTCAGGCGTCCGGATTTTTCGCGGCCTTTGGGATCGATCGCCACATATTCAAATTCAGCCATTATCGCTCTCGCGGCGAGACACCCGTATGGCTTCTTCGGCGGTGGTATGTCCGCTGCGCACCAGCGCGCGTGCAGAAGCGCCCAGATTGGGGCTGTTGGCAAAGGCATGCCGGGTGATAACGGACTCATCGCCGCCGTCGTTAATCAGGCGCCGCAGCGTTTCGTCAATCTGGACTGCCTCAAACACGCCGATGCGTCCCTGAAATCCGGTATGATTGCATGCATCGCAGCCTTTCGGCTGATAGACGACAGTGCCGCTGTCAAAACCGAGCAATGATGCGACAGAGCCGCTGGCCTGCACCGGTTCACGGCATTCAGCGCACAGCCTGCGCACAAGCCGCTGCGCGATGACTGCGCGCAGCGTTGAGGCGAGCAGGAACGGTTCGATCTTCATATCGCGCAGCCGGGTAATCGCCCCCACCGCATCATTGGTATGCACCGTGGACAGCACCAGATGCCCTGTCAGCGAGGCCTGCACCGCAATTTCGGCGGTCTCATGATCGCGTATCTCACCCAGCATCACGACATCGGGGTCCTGCCGCAAAATCGCGCGCAGGCCGGCCGCGAATGTCAGGCCCACTTTGGTATTCACCTGTGTCTGGCCCACACCTTCTATCGCATATTCGACCGGATCCTCGACAGTGAGGATATTGCGCGCGCCGTCATTCAACTGTTTCAGGCCCGCATAGAGCGTTGTGGTTTTACCCGAACCTGTGGGTCCGGTGACGAGGATAATGCCATTGGGTTCGCCAAGTGCGTCCTGCAAAATCTGCTGCGTCTGTTCGCTCATGCCGAGCAGATCCATGTTGAGGTCGGCATTTTCCTTGTCGAGCAGGCGCAGCACCACACGTTCGCCCGCACGGCTGGGCAGAGTCGAAACACGCACATCGATCAATTTGCCACCTAGAGTCAGCCCGATCCGGCCATCCTGCGGGATACGCCGTTCGGCAATGTCGAGCCGTGCCATCACTTTGATCCGGCTGACGATCACGGGTGCAACATGCGGCGGCATGCGCAGTTTTTCCTGTAACACCCCGTCGATGCGCATGCGCACGACTAGGCCGGTTTCATAGGGCTCGATGTGGATATCGGATACACCCTGCCGCGCGGCTTCGGCGATAATCCCGTTGATCAACCGGATTGCGGGCGCGTCATCGGCGCTGTCGAGCAGGTCTTCGGCTGTTGGCAAATCGCCCGCAATGCTGCTGAGGTCATCGCCGTCCATATCCAGCGAATCCGCCATGGCTGCCGCTGTGCCATCCATCGCATAGCGGTCTGACAGTTGCTTCTCAAAAGCCGGTGCATCCATAAATTCGACATCAAAAGGCAAAGCCAGATGGCGGCGCACTTCGAGCAAAACATAAGGGTCGGCGTTTTCGCGGAGCGCGATTTTCAGGCGGCCATTTTCCTCCCCCGCAATCACCACGCCATTGTCGCGGGCAAAGCCATAAGGGATTTCGATGGCGTTCAACATATCGGTTTCGGGTAGGCCAGTGATATCGCTGCCTGCTTCCAATGGCGTTTCGGCAGGGATTGCTTCCACCTTATCACCACCGCGCTTGATCTTCATCGCACGCTGCTTTCAGGCACATCGGTTTGCTCGATAATGGTGGGCTGCTGCATGGAAGAGGGCCGGATAATGGTATCATTCGGTTGCGGCGCACCCGGCGGCACGGTGCCCAGATAATCACGCACAAGCTCGTCCAGACTGGGTTCAATGTCAGGGTTGCGCAGCAATTGCTGCCCCCGCACATAGCCATAACGCTGTGCCGCAATACGGCGTGCATCGGCGCGGGTGCGCAAAATGGTGGGGCGGATAAAGACCATCAGATTGGTCTTCACCCGGCTGCGTCCGCGTGATTTGAAAAGCTCGCCGATAATCGGAATATCGCCCAGCAGCGGGATTTTCTGGATCGTGCGGCGCTCATTGTCATCCAGCAGACCGCCGAGCGCGACGATTTCGCCGTCACCCACGGTGACTGTCGTGTCGATTTCACGCTTGTTGATGATAAGCTCGTTAAAATCCTTGGAAACCGGACCGACTATCGACGACACTTCCTGTCGCAGGTCCAGTTTTACCTGATTGCCCGCATTGATTTGCGGTAGCACTTCCAGCTCGATACCCACATTTTGCCGCTGGATCGTGCGAAATGCATTGTCGAAATTATTGCTGAGCGCCTCACCGGTGGAAATTGGAATTTCCTGTCCGAACAATATGCTGGCCTGCACATTGTCATTGGTGGTGATGGATGGGGTGGAAAGGATATTGGAATTGCTGTCGGCCTGCACCGCGTTGATGATCGCACCAAGCACGGCATTATTGCCCAGATCTGTGGCAAAGCCGGTAAATCCGCCGCGCGCACCCAGTGCCGCCTGCGCCGCATTCTGACGCAGAAAGTCGCCGGTGGCGCTGTTGTTGGTGGTGGTGACGACATTGCCGTTGATAACGGTTGTCTGCTGATCCAGATCATCGGCAATCAATCCACCGGCAAGGTCGATGATATTGGTGGCGATATTGGAGAAATTGGTGACGGCAAACGGGATATCCTTGCCGCCCAGCAATATCTGTACGCCCAGTTCCTTGGCCACACTGTCGGAAATTTCGACAATAATTGCTTCGACCAGCACCTGTTCCTGCCGTACGTCTAACTGCCGGATAAGCTCGGACAGCTGTCTTTGCGTGTCGAGCGGGGCGGAGATGATGATCGCGTTCGCACCTTCATAGCGCGTTATAATCGCCTGACCGCGGCCATTGGGGAGCGCAATGGCGCTTCCGCCGGAACCCGCGGTGGCGGGTGTTGCCGCTGCATCACCGGATGTGGCCGTTGCTAAGGGCGCAACGGCGGCCACACTGGATGCACCTTGTCCGCCGACCAACCTTTCCAACACAGGCACCATGGTCGCTGCATCGGCATAATCCAGCCAGACCACGCGAATTTCCGACCCATTGGCAGCGCGTGCGTCAAGCTCGCGCGCCATCGCCGCGAGTTTGGCGAGGGTGCGCGGATCGCCGCGCATGGCGATGGCATTGGAGCTGTCGACAGCGGCAATCGATGCAAGGGCAGCGCGGCCTTCGCCGCCCGTACCGGGCACCAACTGTGTCAGTGCCTGCGCAATTTCACGTGCACCTGCATGATCGAGCCCGACCAGCATGGTGGACGCATTATCCTGATCAATCTGGGCAATGAGCTGGCGGATGCGGCGTACATTATCGGCATAATCCGCCACCACCAGGCTGTTGCCCGAACGGTTGGCCGTGACTGATCCTTCCTTGCTGACCAATGGCCGCAAAGTTTCGACCGCGCTGGCGGCATCCATTGCTTTCAGGCGGAAAACTTCGGTGACAAACTGGTTGCGGTTGACGCGCGTGGTGCCGACGGGGCCAGGCTGGCTGGCGGCACTATCGGCGGGCTGAATACGTAGCGCGCCGCCCGCGACCGGTACGGCGACCAGCCCATTGGCGCGCAGGGTGGCCAGAAAAACCTCGAAATATTCGGAGCGTGACAAGGGCCGGTCCGTAACGACGGAAACCTTGCCCTGCACGCGGCCATCAACAATGAAGGTGCGGCCGGTGACCTGCGCTGCATCCGCCACAAAAGCGCGGATATCGGCATCGCGAACATTCAGTACATGTTGCGCCATCACTGCGGTGGGCGTGGTCAATGCCACAGACGAAATGGCAAGTGCCATCGGGGCGAATAATTTCAACTTCATGGGGCAGGTATCACAATCGCTATGGGCACTTCGGACGCGCCGCGTTCAACCTGAACCGACAGGCGTGCGCCCGGGGTCAGCTGGTCCATCAATTTTCCAACATCGCTGGCAGAGCGGATCGGCTGGCCGTTGACCGCGGTAATAATGTCACCACTGCGCAGGCCGGTGGCGGTAAATAGGTCGCCGTTGCTTCCCGGAGAGACAGTGAGACCAGTCACCTGTCCATCATCCGTGCGCGGGGATAGGGATACCGCGCTGCGGATAGCTGCGGCATTTGCGGGGGCAGGCGGGGTGCTTGCGGGGCGGCCTGTATCGACAGTTTGCATGCCTGACGCGCCTGTGCCTGCTGAACCTGTGCTTGCTGAACCCACTGTTTCGGCCGGTATCGATTGGTCCAGATAAAGACTTTCGGTCTGACCGTTGCGGCTTAGCGTGACATGATCAAAAGCAACCGATGCCAGTGTGACACCGGGCATGACTTCCTGACCCACGTCAAAGTTTTTCTGTACGCCGTCTTTTGCGGATATAATGGCGCTGCCGCCGCCTGACGCCTGATTCATGCGGATACCGTATAATGTAAGCTGTAGGGCCGTTACTTCGGTAGTTTGTACAGTCTGTGTTCCCGTACGGTTAAACGGATCAAAGCGCGAGAAGAGAAGCGTGCGTGCATTGGGAGCGATGATTTCCGCGCCTGCAGGACGCCAGTCGCCATACGGGGTTATGGGCGTGACAACAGTCCAGATCAGACGCGCCAATTGCACCAGTATAAGCAGCGCGAGAAGCGCCCAGAGCCAGCTGTATAGCATGGAGCCCTCACGCCGGATACGCACCGTGCGAACCCTTTCAAGCCAGGATTGAGTATATGTGGCCGCCACGAATCATTACCTCTCGACTGGCACTGTAGCTAGGGACGCGAGATTACGATAGGGTGACGTAAATATGACAGAAAATTGAAATTGCGGCAGGCCTTTCTGGCGGACTGCCTTTATAGCATTGAAAGAAAAGAAAAAAGGCAGCCGACTATCGCCAACTGCCTTTAGGTGTTCGCCGGAGGGGAGGGTGGCGAAATGGGTAAAATCGGTTAAAACTGCACTGATGCTCCCAGTGAGAAACTTGTCCCGATATCATAGCCATTATTGATAATCTGGCTGTTGTTGAGTGTCTGGCTCTCGGTATAATTTTCGCTCAGGATATTGCGTATTTCAAGTTTGAGCTCGCCTTCCGATCCAAACAGGCTGAAACCCTCGCGCCAGACAAAGTCCAGCCGTACGCCAGTTTCTTCGATCAGGTCAGGCTGGTTCTGCGGTCCGCGTGCCGTCACGCGCGGGCTGTTGTAGCTGAGCAGTAAAGTCTGCTGCGAAAGACGCTCGCCTTCGCTTTCCATCCCGAACTGGATATTCGCCACATGTTTCGACTGGCCGGTAAGCCGGTCGCCATTGTCGAAAACATTGCTGGCCTGCGTGGGCTGTAATGTCACCGGATTAATGGAAATATCCCCGTCCGATACTTTAATTTCGGATTTGGTATATGTGTAATTCCCCGCAAAAAGCAGGCGCCGTTCCCCGAAAAATCCATCGCCAAGGCCATAGAGCGGCAGATATTTCACAATCTCTGCCTCAATCCCGTAAAGCGTGGCTTTGGGCGCATTGGAAAAGCCGGTAAACAATGTGCCGCCGCCCTGCACGAAGGCGACATTTTCAATCGGATTGTCGATGTCCTTATAAAAGGCCGCGATGGTGACGCGTTCATCTTTGCCGAAATAATATTCATACCGTCCTTCGACGTTGAACAGCTGGCTGTCGGTGAGCAAAGGGTTGCCGATGAACGTACGGTCAGTTTCCAGATCGAGGAACTGCTGCGGCGCAAGTTCGCGGAATTGCGGTCGGGCGATCGTTTTCGACGCGGCCAGACGCAACTGCATATCTTCCGCGAAATTCCAGGTGACTGTGCCTGCGGGCAACCAATAATCATTTTCCAGACTGGTGGCTACGGCGGCGCTGCCAGTGCCTACAAGGGTTTGCGGGGTTACGCTCTGGTCAGCGGTTTCATAACGCACGCCCAGATTGATGCGCAGGCCATCTGTGGGTTCGATTTCACCCTGCAGATATGCCCCCATGATTTCCAGACTGGCATCATAGGACGGCACCGAAGTCTGTGAGGCGACTTCACGCAGTTCGATGCCATAGGACTGGATGCTGACATCGGACAACAGAAAATCGGGGCGCATCTGGTCCGCGCCTTCCGGAATCGCCGTTGTTGGCACGAAACGGAAATCGCGGCGCGTGGCACCGCGCTCATTCAGGTAATAGGCATAGCCTGTTGAAACCGTAATCGGTGTGACCGTGTTGAACTCAAAACCAAAATCCACACCCGCGCCGTATACGTCATCATTCAGCTCACTGAACCGGATACGTGCGGATTCGCCCGGTGAAGTCAGGTCGTTGACAAAATCTCCCGTATCTGTACCCGCCAGACGCGGATTGAACCGGTAGGAGAAAGTACGCTCATATGGCGCTTCGCGCTGCGAATTTGCATAGCTGCCGCGGATATCCATGCTGACATTGTTGAACTGAAACTCACCGGTCAACTGCGTGGTGAAAAGCTGCCGCTCGAACCAGCTGGTCCGGCTTTGGTTAAGCAGAGTTTCCTCGTCCACGCTGATGGCATCTGTGCCGGCTTTTATGGACGCTTCTTTAAGAGTGTCGCGGATAAAGACGTTGACGAGGCGGATTTTATGGTCATCAAATGCAGCCGAAACACCCGCCAGTGCGTTGACGACAATCCGGTTTTCTGTCGTCAGGAACCGAAAATCGGAATCCGGCAACAGGCCATCCTCGCCATCAATCTGGACCAGGCCCTGTGTCAGTTGTTGCACACCGCCGCGCGTGCGCCAGCTATTGCTCCAGCCCGCGGTTGCGATCAGGCCGATATCCGCCGCACCGGAGGCAAAAGTAGTGCCTGCGGTAATATCCCCCGAAAAATTGGCCGGGATGTTATTGTTGCGCTGAACAAGTGATGTTGGTGCATTGAGCAGTGAAGCGCCAAAATTCTGCAGGTCCAGTGACGTGAAATTTTCACCGGAGGAAATCGGCACATTAAGCGCAATGGCATCGGCAAGACCTGCCGGAATATCGCGGCTGCCGTCATCAAAACCCGTAAAATCGCTGTCGCTTCCAAAATAGGTATAGCCGAGCTCGCCTGTCGTTTCAGTGTCTCCGCCAATGGAAGAGCTGAATTTGATAAAAGTCTCTTCGGGTGCGGATTTGGTGGTCAGGTTGATAACACCGCCGCCAAATTCGCCCGGATAGTTCACCGAATAGCTTTTTTGCACCACGGTCGAGGCAATGACACTTGTCGGGAAAAGGTCGAGCGGCACCACGCGGCGCAGAGGCTCGGGAGAAGGCAGGGGAGAGCCGTTTAGCAGTGCCAGCGAATAACGCTCGCCAAGGCCGCGCACGAATACGAAACGCCCGCCCACAACGCTGAGCCCGGTAACGCGTTGCAATGATCCGGCAATATCTCCATCGGCAGTACGGGCGATTTCTTCCGCGCCCAGAACGGACACAACTTCCGGTGTGGCGCGAATGGGGTTGGGAATGAAACGCCCGCGCACAATGATAAGGTCGTCATCATTATTCGCTCCAGGAGCAGAGATTTCAATCTCTTCCTCTTCTTCCGGCTCTTCGGCATCCTGCGCTGTGTCTTCGGCCCCCTCTTCTACAGGCGGCGTGGTTTGCGCAAAAGCGGCGGGCGCCACAAGCGATGATGTCAAAAGCAATAAGGCTGCGGTGGTTAGGCGTTTTGTCACGGCCAGTTTCCCTTCCCGTAATTCTTAATAATGACGGGGCGACGACGTTATGCGCCGCCGCCCCGATTGTTTCATAAAGACGGCTTAGCTTGTTGCCGGAACATCCTCACAGGCCGCATCGGCGGCGTAGAGACCACATGTCCAGCCTTGGAACCGGGTGTCATTCGCATCCCGAACCGCGCCGATATAGGTTGCGGCTTCAAGGAAGCTGTTGATCGCGCTGACGTCGAACGGGCTCACTGCTGTTTCATTGGCGCCGTTGATGAAAATCATATCGAGCGTCGATGTGCCGCTGGCGGTATTGTTGGACCCGCCGCCGAAGATATTGCCAATGTCCGCGGTGGAGACATTGCCATCATCGACAAATGACGTTGCACAGGCAAGGAACACCGATTCAAATACAGGCGGGCCATTTTCATCGGGGCCGGCGGCCTGAATGGTGGTGGCGCTGTCAATATCAATACATGCCCCGGTGCTGCTCATGACACCGTTATAGAGCGCATAATCGCCGCCACCGCGCAGCAGGATGACATGGTCCTGTCCGCTGGATACGAATGTGAAGTTGGATATTGTGTGATCCTGACGCGGTTCGGCATCTTCGTCGCCGTTGGAGTCCGCTTCCCACACATGATCGCCGCGGCCATTGGCCTGCACCGCCAGCACGTATTGATTGAACCCTTTGTAGCCGAGATCAGAATCGACCGAGTCATCATCAATACCGGTAAGCGCCAGGTTTTTACCGTTCACACGGCCGCCGAACCATTCGATACCATCATCCGAGCTGTTATGGACCTGAATATTCTGAAAGAATGTTCCGCTGCCAACACCGGCAAGCGTGATACCGTTGAGTTCGTTGCCGGGCGAAACTTCAAACCCGGGATAGCGGACCTGAACATAGCTCATCCGGCCGCTGCTGTCCGCGGGCGCGTTACCGCCATAGACGGCATTGGTCGGGCCTTCGACGATAGCTTCACAATCGGTGCGTGTACCGCCGGGGTTGGATACATCGCCTGTCGTGCAGTTGGAAATAGGTGCGCGGCCCAATATGACGATACCGCCCCATTGACCAATACTATCGGCCGTATTGGGCGTGGCTGAGGTCATGTTTTGACGTGATGTAAAAACGATTGGCGAAGTGGCTGTGCCTTCCGCAAAAATCTGGGACCCCCGGTTGACGAGCAGAAAGTCACCGCCTGATGAACCGAACAGCACAACGCCCGGTTCGATTGTCAGGATACTGCGTGATGCGCCGCTGCCATCTGCGCCTGCATCCTGCCCGACCTGCACCGCGCCGGACAGTGAATATACGGTGCCTGCATTGTTGGGGAGCGTCAGATTGCCCTGAATAACGCCTGATACCTGACAGTTGCGCACTTCTGCGGAATTGGCCAGTGTCAATACGCCGACATTGGCGGTGCCCTGTGGGCAATCAGCCGCAGGGCCACCTGTGGGTGTCGGGGTTGGGCTAGGCGTAGGCGCGGGAGCTGGCGCTGGTGCCGGAGCTGGCAGCACAATTACACCTTCGCCGGGTGAAGCGACATCATCTGCGCCGCAGGCGCTGACCGCAACCGCCGCAGCAGTCACAAATAATATGGTACGCATACGTGAATTTATCATTTGGAAAATCCCCACATTAAAGAAACACAAAAAGTGAGCGATTTTGCGCTTTGGCTGCGGGCTGATTCGATACGGAACGGCCCTATCGCTCTCTTGGCGAGGGCAATAGGGCGCACTCATTACGCGCATTTGCACTTTTGGGGTCTTTTCAGAGACAGATTTTTGACGGAATTATTTCAGCCAAGGTTTTGTAAGGCTGCCGGGTGTATTGCGGGATGTACATTGATGTAAATAAAGGGCGGGGATGAAAACAAAGAGCCGGAAAATCAATCCCGGCTCTTTGTGCATCTATTCAGATTCGTATCAGCGCGCGGCCAGTTGCCTGTCCATTTTGCGCAACGCCATCTGCGCCGCATCGCGTGAGTTAACAATCTTGCCATCGGCGAGTACTAAGTCGAAGTGCTTGCGCCCGTGCAATGCAGTCAAGATCAATTTACGTCCTTCCTGCATGCGCCCGGTTTTGGCATATGCCTGACCAAGGTTGATCAGCACTGCGGGGTCGTTGTCTGCAACAGCCTTGCTGCCTTCAATTTGTTCGATGGCGGCTTTATAATCTTTTGCTACGAGCGCATCATAGCCGAGCGCACCTTGAGGATAGCCGACTTCACCTGCGTTGTTTTCTTTGGGCGCACCGACACGGATTTCATCTGTTTCCCCTGCATAAGCGGTAGTCGTGCCGACAGCTACGCACAGAGCTGCTCCCATCAATTTCAATAGTTTCATGGCATCTCTCCTGCATCCAGCGCTTATTATTACACTAATATGACAATTGATGCAACAAAACTGTAATATTTGGTCTGGGTGTTGGATGAACTGCGGTTCAGATGCCCTCTATCTACTTATGAAACAGGATTTTTCTTATTGGTTACAGGTTCCGCCGTGACAGGCTTAACGGCTTCTGTTTCTGTAATTCTGGTTTCTGGTTCAACAGTTTGCGTTCCGATTTCGGCTTGCGCCGCGCGTTTATGCATGCCGAATACCACATAGGCAAAGACCAGTACGGCAATGCATGCCGCCTCCACAAGCATCAGTGAAATAATCCCTTGCGTGGCGGATTCCATGAATACGCCGAACAAACGGCCAAGAAACGCGACGCCGAACAAAGCGATCGCCCCCAATAACCAGTGCCGCTGGCCCGGAAAGAGTGATGCAAGTGCAAATGCCCCCGAGCATACAAAAAACGCGCCCATATCTGCGCGCACTGAACTGCGTCCGTCATAGTCCGGCGACACAAGCCCAAAGTCATTCATCAGTGTGCTGGGATCCAGCATGGTGCCAATGCCTACAACCACAAATATAATGCCGAAAAGCGCAACCAGTAAACGTGCAACCCAAATCATATTCTTCCCTCCTGAGATTATTGGGCACAAACCTATACCCGACTTGCAGGTAGAGCAAGCCGCGCCGAAAGGGTGTTATGAAGAAGGGGTCTGTTAGGGTTCTATTGAAAGTGCTGGTGCGGACGGCGGGACTCGAACCCGCACACCCAGTTGGATAGCAGATTTTAAGTCTGCTGCGTCTACCATTTCGCCACGTCCGCATGCGATTTGCCGGAATTGGGCAGTCCCATGGACTTGCCGTTTTCAGAACATCGCGACAGCGTGCTTCGTCAAACAGGAAAAACCGTTCCGGTCAAGTACCGAAGGGAGGAAAAATGCAATCTTTGAATTTTAGGGCGCGAAAAGCGCTCTGCTGCTTAGCCGTTATTCAGCCGGGCGTGCATTTCCTTGCCCGCCTTGAAATAGGGCACACGCTTCGCCGGTACATCGACTGATTCACCGGTGCGGGGGTTGCGGCCTTTACGCGGTGCGCGCTCACGGGTGGAAAAAGCACCAAAGCCGCGCAATTCGACACGGCCACCTTCGGCCAGCCTTTGTGTAATCTGATTGAAAAAGATGTCGACAATCTTTTCGACTTCATCCGGCTTCATATCCGGATTTTCATCGGCAAGCTTTTGAACTAATTCTGAGCGGATCATGGCAATTCCTTCCTCGGTATATGGTCAGTGTCCATATTATTTTATTGTAACACTGGATTCGCAATTTTCTGAGCGTGTTGCTACTTTGAAAATGACAGAAAAGCTAGTGTAATGCAATTGTCATATTTAATATGGCGATCATGAGATGTGAAAAAGGGTGCCCGTAAAGGCACCCTTTTTATTACAGATACTTACATTGGTGTTGGTAAATATCGGTTGTTCTTTAGTCCTTTTTCTTGAGCGCCTCGCCAAGAATATCGCCGAGGCTCGCGCCCGAATCCGAAGAACCATATTGCTCGACAGCCTGCTTCTCTTCTTTCAGCTGGTATGCCTTGATTGAGAAGTTCGGTTTTTTCGAACGATCGAAACCAGTAACCATCGCATCAAGTTTCTGGCCGACCTGGAAACGATCAGGACGCTGCTCGTCACGGTCACGGCCAAGGTCGCTGCGCTTGATAAAGCCGGTCGCGCCGTCTTCACCTGCCTGAACCTCAAGACCGCCGTCGCGTACTTCGAGAACGGTAACCGTAACGATTTCGTTGCGTTTCAGCGAACCGTCGGTACCGCCCACGGCTGGCGCGCCTTTTTCAAGCTGCTTCATGCCGAGAGAAATCCGTTCTTTCTCTGCATCAATGTCAAGCACGACAGCTTTTACTTCTTCACCCTTACGGTGCAGGTTGAGTGCGTCTTCACCAGAAATGCCCCATGCGATGTCTGACATGTGGACCATGCCGTCAACGTCGCCGTCAAGGCCGATGAACAGGCCGAATTCGGTGGCATTCTTGACTTCACCTTCAACGGTGCTGCCAACTGGGTATTTCTCCGCAAATGCATCCCACGGATTGTTCTGTGCCTGCTTAAGGCCCAGCGAGATGCGGCGTTTTTCAGCGTCGACCTCGAGCACGATCACGTCAACTTCCTGCGAAGTGGAAACGATTTTGCCAGGATGTACGTTTTTCTTGGTCCAGCTCATTTCGGAAACGTGGACCAGGCCTTCGATACCGGCTTCAAGCTCAATAAACGCGCCATATTCGGTGATGTTTGTAACAGTACCGGACAGTTTTGCGCCAATCGGATATTTTGCCGAAGCGCCCTCCCACGGATCGCTTTCCAGCTGTTTCATGCCCAGCGAAATGCGCTGTGTTTCCTGATTGATGCGGATAATCTGCACCTTCACTGTATCGCCAATGTTGATGACTTCATTCGGGTGGTTGATGCGCTTATAGCTCATATCAGTGACGTGGAGCAGGCCGTCAATGCCGCCCAGGTCAACAAATGCACCGTAATCGGTGATGTTTTTCACAACGCCTTCGATCATCTGGCCTTCCGCAAGATCCTTGATAAGACCGCTGCGCTGTTCGGCGCGGGTTTCTTCCAGGATGGCACGGCGCGACACAACGATGTTGCCGCGGCGGCGGTCCATTTTCAGGATCTGGAATGGCTGTGGAATGTCCATCAGCGGCTGCACGTCACGCACGGGACGGATATCGACTTGGCTACCAGGCAGAAAGGCTACGGCGCCGTCAAGGTCAACGGTGAAACCGCCCTTGACGCGGCCAAAGATGACGCCTTCGACGCGTGCATTTTCGCCAAATTCATTTTCCAGCTTGTCCCAGGCGGCTTCGCGGCGGGCGCGGTCGCGGGAAAGCATGGCTTCGCCGTCGGCATTTTCAACGCGGTCGACATAGACTTCGACTTCGTCACCAATGCTAAGTTCGGCTTTCTGGCCTGGCGCAGCAAACTCGCGCAGCGCAACGCGGCCTTCGGATTTCAGGCCTACGTCGATGACGGCTTTGTCATTTTCGATACCTGTGACGGTGCCTTTTACAACACGTCCTTCAAAACTGACGTCTTCGCCGCCAAGTGATTCGTTAAGTAGCGCTTCAAAATCGTCGCGCGTGGGGTTTGCCGTTGAGGCCATAAATGTGTTTCCTGTACTTGCTTTATTCCGGCCAGCCGGTTGTCTCCGGCGGTCTTGGCCAAACTGCCGCATACACCGAATATGCACGCGGCGTCCGCAGAACCAAGCCGTTTTTGATGATTGGCATATTATATACGAAAAGACGTATGTCGGGGAAAAGCATCGCCTTGCCCCGTTGCGCCGGATAGTTCCGTCAGAAAGCTGCTATACTAACCGGCAGCCTGTAATTTGCCGCTCACCAGAGCAATGGCTCTTTGAACGGCTGCGTCTATAGTCAAATCACTGGTATCTAGCAAGAGCGCATCTTCCGCAGGTTTCAGGGGCGCGGCGGCGCGCGCGCTGTCGCGTGTATCGCGGGCGATGATATCGGCCAGCATATTGTCAAAGCTGGGCTTCTCACCCTTGGTCATCATTTCTTTGAACCGGCGCGTTGCGCGCGCTTCGGGAGAGGCGGTGATAAACAGCTTTGCATCCGCATCAGGCGCGATCACCGTTCCTATATCACGGCCATCCAGCACAGCGCCGCCATCGTGCGCGGCAAAGTTGCGCTGCCGGTCAAACAGCGCCGCACGCACGGATGGATGCACGGACACCCGGCTCGCCAGCCCGCCAATCGCTTCCGAGCGTAGTTCAGGGTCGTCCAGCAATATATCGGGAAAGTCGCAGGCGGCCAGCGCGTCAGCTTCGTGATCCGGGTCTTTGCCGCTACGCGCGACATTCAATCCTACCGCGCGGTATAGCAGACCGGTATCAAGATAGGGCAGGTCAAAATGCCCGGCGAGTGCACGTGCAATTGTACCTTTCCCCGATGCACTGGGCCCGTCCACCGCAATGACCGGCATCAGGCCGCGTTTTCCTTGCCTCGGGCCATCAGCAGCGAGACTATGCCATAGATAGCAATGGCCATCCATGTGATCTCGAGCAGCAGCACGGGCAGATTATAATTGATATAGAGCGACACCGCGAGACCGCCTGCGCCGAGCAGGTTCATGACATTAAAGGTAATATCAGGCGCGCGTTTCAGCACATTGACATAGGCAAATGCGAGCAGGATCAGGATTGATCCAATTGCGCCAAAAATATCTGCTGTTTCCATAATTTATCTACTTTCGTGCTTTTGGATCCAACTGACCGATCTGCTTTTTCTTGGAATTTTTCATCCGCCGCTTTTTTCGCGTTTCCGACCTAAGGTACATGGCGGTTGCAAGGATGGGAATGGCAACAATAGCGGCAATCAGGTGCCGAATACTGTAATAATTGAAATTACGATCGTCCAAAGTTACGAGAATGGCGACTACACCCAGAAATACAACCATGTTGTAACCTATTTCACGCCACATTATGCCTGTGCCTGACCAATTAGTGTTTCGAAATTCGGAAAGCTGGTCGCGATCGGGCTCACATCATCAATGGTGATGCCGTTTTCCGACGCGAGACCCGCGACGGCAAAGCTCATGGCGATGCGGTGGTCGAGCGCGGCATTTATTATTGTTTCAGGCGGCGCGGCAAATGCTAAGCCGCCGCGGCCGGTAATGACAAGCCCGTCTCCATTTTCCTGAAGCTCCACACCAATTTTCTGCAGGCCTTTTGCCATCATGGCGAGACGGTCAGATTCCTTGACACGCAATTCTTCCAGGCCGCTGGTGACGGTCTGTCCATCCGCCATGGCGGCGGCGACGAAGAAGACCGGGAATTCGTCGATCATGCTGGGCGCAATGTCCGGATCGACACTGATGCCTTTCAGCGTGCTATGCCGCACATGCAGGTCCGCCACCGGCTCACCGCCAATGTCACGTTTGTTGTGCACGCCTATCTGTCCGCCCATTTGCTGCAGCAGGCCAATCAGGCCCGCACGCGTTGCGTTAATGCCTGTATTTTCGATTATCAGATCGCTGCCCGGTACAATCAATGCAGCCACCATGAAAAAGGCCGCAGAAGAAGGATCGCCCGGAACCGCAATATCCTGAGGTTGCAATTCGGCCGGACCGTGCAGCGATATTGTCCGCACTCCGTCTGCGTCGCTCTCCACATCTATATTCGCACCAAAGCCTTTCAGCATGCGCTCGCTATGATCGCGGGTCGGGACAGGCTCAATCACGCGGGTGATGCCGGGCGTGTTGAGGCCTGCGAGCAATATCGCTGATTTCACTTGCGCAGATGCTACAGACAGGCGGTATTCAATCGGAACAGCAGGCGCAATACCGCGCAGCATAAGCGGTAATGTGTCACCAGGGCTGGTTGTAAATTCCGCGCCCATTTGCGCAAGCGGCTCTGTCACCCGCGCCATTGGCCGGCCCGATAGCGACGCATCTCCGGTCATGCCGACAGTTATGTCATGGCTTGCGAGTAATCCCATGAGCAACCGTGCCGATGTGCCGCTATTGCCCATATCTATCGCCTGATCAGGCTGCATCAACCCGCCGGTTCCCACGCCATGCACCACCCATGTGCCGTCATCTTGCCGCTCTATGCCTGCGCCCATGGCACGCAATGCCCCAGCGGTTGCGAGCACATCTTCACCTTCGAGCAGTCCTGAAATGCGACTCTCACCAATGGCCAGCGCTGACAGCATCAGCGCACGGTGCGAAATAGACTTGTCGCCTGGCACACGGATTTTGCCGGTAAGCGGGCCGCCTGCACCAAATGTGCGCATATTATTTTTATGGGCTTTTTCTTGCATTGGCCGTGTTTCTGACTATGTGCCCTGTACCGATATGTGGCGTCAGGCGTGAAATTTACTACACCGGCTTTTGACAGCGCCGCCAAGCTATGGCAAGGCGCACGCGAAATTGGTGGAAATTTTATGCCACCACCTATGATTCTATAATTTGCGATTCTATTTTGGAAAGATTGAGATAATCGATGATTAAGGCTGAATGGGGCACGAAACAGAGCTGCCCGAAATGCGGAACCCGCTTTTACGACCTGGGCAAGGATGACCCGGCGACATGCATTGAATGCGGTAATGAATGGGAACCGGAGCCTGTTTTGAAATCGAAACAGCCGATGCCATTTGAAGATAGCGATAAGAAAACCAAGGACGGCGATACCGACCTTGCCGACGATGATGATGTAAGTTCGGATATCGACGAGGAAGAAGATTCTCCGGATAATGACATTGATCTGGGCGGTGATGATGATCTGGGTGTTACCAAATCAAAAGCCGACGAAGACGATAAAGACGAAACTTGATTCTATCTGGTGCGGCGGGCGTGCACTTTGCGTCTTGCAATTTAACTGCCCGCTGCACTAAAGAGACTTCCCGCGCGGCAAGAATCACGTTGCCGCGCCGATATGGGGCCTTAGCTCAGCTGGGAGAGCGCTTCGCTGGCAGCGAAGAGGTCAGCGGTTCGATCCCGCTAGGCTCCACCATTTTCTACATTATCAGGCAATAAGAGCGTTGCATTACAGCGCTAGCCGTACGAACCGTTGAGTTTTTGCTATTCAGGTCGGCAAGCGACCTGAAGTGTTCGATCCCGCTAGGCTCCACCATTTTCTACATTGGCATAGTTAAATTCTGCGCCATAGTGTGAAGGGTTTCGAACTGCTGAGCCTATTGTGGTTCAGACTTTCAGGCAGCTGGAACGAGCCCGCATGAATCCTGAAGCAGATCCAGAATGCCGGTTTATTCGAAACTGTTTTGCTCAGAATTAATGCCGGTTAAGTTGCGACCCGGAGGAATTTTACCGACCACGCTGGACAATGCCAATATCGATAAACAGAGTGAAATCATAAAACTGAATAAAGACTATTTAAGATTTTTATGCACCATGTTTTGCCTGCCTTATATCTGTTTATCTGTTTCCTGGTGCGCTGAATTGCAATGCAACGGCCAGAGCGCTATCATCAGCGTTTCCATTCACTTCTGGCAGAGAGCACGCAAGCTTAGATGCCAAAAAGATAGTCCATTGCAATGTCTTCACTGAAAAACCTGCGATCGCTCAACCTGAATCAACTGCCAATTCTACGTGAAATCTTGCGGCAGGAGAGCATTACGCGGGCGGCGGAACTGCTAAGTCTGTCCCAGCCAGCCGTGAGCAATGTGCTGAAATCACTGCGCGGACATTTTGGTGACGACCTGTTGACCCGTGACGGAACCAACATGCGCCGGACCGCCAAAGGCGAGGAATTGCTGGTATTCCTGGAAACGGCACTTGCGCACATTGAATCCGCTATCAAGGGTGACGCGTTTGATCCCGCTCTCGCTACGGGCCCTATACGTATTGCAACCGTGGATAATGTGATCAGCACATTTGCCGGGCCGATATGCGGTATATTGGAAACAGAAGCGCCGAATCTGGAAGTCCAGTTTGTCATTGCGACGCATAATCTCGCAGGGGACCTTAAGTCAGGGGCGGTCGATATCGCGGTCACATCAACCGAATTTATGGATTCGCCCGCGATTTCCGAATCTCTTCGAAAAGAACTGTGCATACATCCGGTCGGTGTCGAGCCTCTGGTGTGCATCGGTCGCAGTGATGATGCGCAACTGGCGAAAGGGCTGTCGCTTGATGTCTATATGTCGCGCCCGCACGCGAGCTACATTGTCGATCCGGACCATCACCATACGGTCGAGCGTCAGCATATTCGGGATGTGGGACTCAGCCGCTCCACGCGCATCGCCACTTCGAGCAATCAGAATCTGCCCGCCATTGTTGCCAACAGTGATTGCCTGGCCATCGTTCCCATAACTCTGGCCAAGACGGCCGTCAGCCAGTATCCCCTGAAGATATTTCGGCCGCCATTCGACCTGCCGGACATCAAATGGGTCATAGCCTGGCACGAACGCAGTTCAGCCAATCCTCTTTTTCAATGGTCTAAAGATGCAATTCTGCAATGCTCGGGAGAATTGGAGTTGCCGTAACAAATATTTGACGTGCGCAGGTTCTCGCTATTGTCTGTAACCGGCTTGACTGCCTATCTCTTATGCCCGGCACTTCGCTATCTACAATCCTGAACGCCTTCGATCAGGATTTCGTCCAGACTGTCACCGTGCAATACAGAAACATCGCCTGTGGCTTCAAGTACGGCAGCCCTGACTTGTGACAAGTGCAAGACGTTTGATTCGCGTAACTTCGCAATCAGGTCATCCTTGGCTACACGCGTCTGTATCAGCGCGTCTTCAATAAATTCGCCGTCGCGCATCAAAAGCATGGGCTGGTTTTGAATAAAGCTTTCAAAACTGTTCGATACCTTGCGGATGCGCGCGACGATGTATTGCGTGCCGAATAATATGGTCGCGGCGACCACCGCTTGCACAAAGCCGGTCCAGGCTGAAACTGTTGCGATTGTGGCGAGCAATGATCCCATTGCAACGGTCATCACAAAATCGAAAGATGTCATTTTGGAAAAAGAACGCAATCCGACAATATTGACGAGCAAGATTATCCATCCAAAGCCCAAAAGGCTAAGGACAGCGCCGCGCATGACAGCGTCCCAGATATCCGGTAGATCAAACATGTCTATCCATTTCTCCGCAAAATACAGGCGCACGGTGCCGGAGAATTAATTCTCCGCCGTAAATGTAAGGCCCGCTTTGGTTTGCAATCGGTCCACCAGCTTCTCACCCAGCAGCGCGCCGGGTGTCCACATGCCACCATCGCTGGTGGGTACGTCCTGCACCAAGCATAGTGCGGTTTCGGCGATCATCTTGGATGTTGAGCCATAGCCGGGGTCCTTGTCACCTTTCACTGAATAGAGCACGGTTTCATTGTCATCGGTGCTGCCGACAAACAGCACGTCATAGAAACCATTTTCGCGCTCTTCCTTACCGGGGCCTTCGCCCGGCTTGGGTCCGTCTTCACCGCCCATCGGATCGCTGTTCGCCACGCCGTGCGCGATTTTCTCACCCTGTTCGCCGGGACCGGTCAGCATCATCTCATCATAAACGAAATTCTCGCCATAAGCATGGTCTAGCAGCGCATTGGTGCGGTGTACGTTTTTGGTGTTGATCGGCGCCATGATGAAAGAGGTGGCCCAGCTGCCAAGCTGCTCATCATATTCAGGTTTGTTGCCTTTGGGCTGCTCTGGCCCTTCGAAGCCTTCCGCGAGTGAGAATGGATTCATCAGGTACTTAATCACCTGCGGGTCTTTGGCAGCCGCCGCCATCGTGGCTTTCAGGCTGGCCGCTGTGCCGCCCGAAAATGTACCCTGCATCGCGCGCACCCGGCCTTTGACGCGGGTGGCGGGTTTACCAAAGCGGCTCTGCGATTCTTTTTGCAGCATCAGCACGCCGCAGTCGAACGGGATGGAATCAAAGCCTGAGGAAAAGACGATGCGCGCGCCGCTCTCCTTGGCCTTGTCCTGATGTGCATCAATCATCTGCCGCATCCAGGCAGGCTCACCGGACAGGTCACAATAATCAGTGCCGTGCGTGGCGCAGGCTTCGACCAGTTCATTGCCATAAAGCTGGTAAGGCCCCACGGTGGTGAGCACGACTTTGGTACGTTTCACCATATCTTCGATCGAGGCTGCATCATTGGCGTCTGCCACCACCAAAGGTGTTTCGGCCGGCGCGCCGATTTCATCACGCACGCTCGCAAGCTTTTCTTTTGACCGGCCCGCCATCGCCCATTTCGGTGCATCACCGCCGACGCCATATTGCCCCGCCAGATATTCGGCCACGAGCCGCCCCGTAAATCCGCTGGCGCCATATACAATTACGTCAAATTCACGGGAATCGGTCATGAAGAAAATCCTTTTCGTTTAATCGTCTGATTAACTATGCCCTAAAGCTTGGGCAGAGTCACACCTTTCTGTCCCATATATTTGCCCGCGCGGTCGGCATAGCTGGTTTCGCATGGTTCATTGCCTTTCAGGAACAGGAACTGGCAGGCCCCTTCATTGGCGTAAATTTTGGCAGGAAGCGGGGTGGTGTTGGAAAATTCCAGCGTCACATGGCCTTCCCAGCCGGGTTCCAGTGGGGTCACGTTGACGATAATGCCGCAGCGCGCATAGGTGGATTTGCCCAGGCAGATGACCAGCACGTTGCGCGGGATACGGAAATATTCGACCGTGCGGGCAAGGGCAAAGCTGTTGGGCGGGATGATGCACACATCAGTCTCGCGGTCGACAAAATTCTTGGGATCAAATTCCTTGGGGTCGACCACGCTGGAATCGACATTGGTGAAAATCTTGAACTCCGGCGCAACCCGGGCGTCATAGCCGTAGGAGGACAGGCCATAGCTGATACAGCCATCGCGGCGCTGCGCCTCGACAAACGGTTCGATCATGCCGTTTTCCTGTGCCTGCGAACGGATCCATTTATCGGACAATATACTCATAGATAACGTGCTTTCACTCTGTTTCGATGCCAAGCTGGGCGGGGCCGAAAGGCTGCGGCAAGAGGTCGGAAAAGTCAAAGAGGACGGGATCATTTGATGTGGAACAAATCACCAGCGCGCTGCTGTCCGGCGCACCGATGACTTCGTTGAGCACCTGACGGCAACGTCCGCATGGCGTGACGGGCGCACTGTCCATCACCAGCGCGCCGTTTTCCATGCGGCCGCCCGCGATAGCAACTGCGCGCAATCCCTTGCGGCGGCCCTCGCTGCTGGCCTTGGCCACAGCCACGGTTTCCGCACATAATGTCATACCATAGCTTGCATTTTCGAAATTTGCGCCGGTTACGACTGTGCCATCTTCGTAGAGCAAGGCAGCGCCCACATGAAATTTCGAATATGGCGCATAGCCCTGAAGCGCTGCTTTTTCTGCGGCGTCTTTCAGCTCAGTGATTTCCTGTGTCGATAATTTCGCCTGCATATTTTCACTCACCGGTTCTATTCACTGGCCTGTACTACGTTCCATTGCACGGGGCCGTCTATGCCCCAGATACGGTAATATGCATTTGCTTGCCACATGGCCCATGGCTTTGCAGCATATTCGGGTTCAAAGAAATTGCCGGCCACCCATATGGTGCGGCTAATACCTTTGCTGACCTGGTATTTTTGCTCAAAGCTTTTGCGGATCAGCAATATGGCAGGCTTGCCGCTATGGCTTTCAATCTGGTTCAGGAAAGTGCCCAGTTCGCTGAGTACAAGCGAGCGGGCGGGACGTTTTTTGCAACCTTCCCGAAAATCAAGCTCGATAGCGGGCGGGAGTGCAGCACTATAGCGCGGTACTGTCGTGACGAAATTGGTCGCCTGATCCTGCGCAATATCGCACAAATTATATTGATGCAGTGCACCAACACGCATATCTGCTTTTCGCGCACCTGCAAAATTATCGGCAAATTTGCTGTCACGTACAGCCGATCCTGACCCCATTCGGATATAGGCAAAATCCGCGCCCAGCGCTTTGACATTGGGCCAGTTTATCGCGCCATTGCTTTCGCTGACACTTACGCCCTGTGTCGGGTACAGGTCACGCTCCGGCGTCCATTTGCCAACATAATGCCATGCGGCAAAGTAAATCACCACACCAATTGTCACTATGACGGCAAGCCAGATCAATCTTTTGCGTAATATGCCCGACATTTATTTTTGCCCCATAACGGCCCCCTTGACAGGACCGAATTATCCTTTGATATGCAATACACAGATCAGCGTGAATAGCCGCCTTGCGGTCGGGAAATCCACTTCAATCTTACCCTCCAGCCGTTCTTTCAGCATCTCTGCCGCATCGTTGTGCACTCCGCGCCTGGCCATATCGATGGTCTCGATTTCCTGCGCCGTGGCTTTGCGAATGGCCTGATAATATGAATCGCAAATCGCAAAATAGTCACGGATTGGACGACGAAACCGTCCAAGCGCCAGCACAATGGTTTCCAGATGCTTTTCGTCCTTGGTACCAATCGCCAGTGCAAGCCGTCCCTCATGCACTGAAAGCTGGAGTCGGTATGGCCCCTTATAACCGCCATCATATTCGCGCTCAGGCTTGAAATGATTGTCCTCGATCAGATCAAAAATCGCAATACGGCGTTCCTGCTCGATATCAGCATTGCGCCATAGAATGGTCTCTTCGTCGAGATCGACATGGATGATACGCGGGTCGGACATAGTCCGCCACCTTTCGCCTATGCGGGAAGCGGGAGCAAGAGCTTTATTTGGTTCGCCCCGCGCCCGAAGCGATCAGACGGGGGATACCAACTTATCCCCAATCTCCACAGATAAAATCTGTCCGCATCGGGGTTGCCGCAAATATTTCTGCCGCTGCCATTGCGTCTCCGCCGCAATCAGGTGCATTATGCATATATGGCCACAGCACTTAATTTTGATAATGATTCATCTTCGGGTGAGGCATCTGCAATACAGCAGCTTCCACGTAATATCGAAGCGGAGGCAGCATTTCTGGGTGCGCTTCTGATCGACAACCGGGTTGCCGAAGACGTGCCGATCAAGCTGAAAGCGGAACATTTTTTTGAGCCCACCCATGCACGTATATATGAGCAGATATTGAAACTGCTCGACCGCAATATGGTGGTGACGCCGGTGACACTGAAGCCGTATTTCGAGGCTGATGAAGGCCTTAAGGAACTCGGCGGGCTTGGCTATCTTGCCAAACTGACAGGTGACGGAGCGGGCCTGATCGGCGCGCGGGATTTTGCGTCACAGATATACGACCTCGCGCTTTTGCGCGCTTTGGTACAGGTCGGGCGGTCGCTGGTCGACAATGCAATGGACACCAGCGAATCGGTTGATCCCAAAGGGCAGATCGAACATGCGGAGTCAGCGCTCTATTCGGTGGCCGAAGGTGACGGCGACAGCAGCGGGGCAGTATCTTTCGGCGCGGCCACTACCGAAGCCGTCAAAATGGCCGAAAAGGCCTTTAACAGCGGCGGCAGCCTGTCCGGCATCACCACCGGGCTTACATCGGTCAACGAAAAGATCGGCGGCATGCATAATAGCGACCTTACCATCCTGGCCGGGCGTCCGGGCATGGGCAAGACCTCGCTGGCGACCAACTTTGCATTTAATGCGGCATCGCGCTGGAGTCGGGAAGATATTGACGGTATCGAACCTGCCAAACGGGTCGGCGCCAAAGTCGCTTTTTTCAGTCTTGAGATGTCTGCAGATCAACTCGCCACACGTATTTTGGCGCAGGAATCCGGCATCTCTTCCGAAGCGCTGCGTATGGGTAAGATCAGCCGTGAGGATTTCCATAACCTGTCGCGCGCGAGTCAGGAGCTGCAGGACCTGCCGCTGTTTATCGACGATACCCCCGCGCTGACGATTGCGGCGCTGCGCACGCGGGCGCGGCGGCTGAAAAGACGTCACGATATCGGCCTGATCATTGTGGATTACCTGCAACTTTTGCAGGGCAGCGGCAAGGCCAATGACAACCGTGTGAACGAGATTTCGGAGATCAGCCGGGGCCTTAAGACATTGGCCAAAGAATTGAATGTGCCGGTGCTTGCGCTGTCACAGCTCAGCCGTGCGGTGGAACAGCGTGAGGATAAGACCCCGCAGCTTTCCGACCTGCGCGAATCCGGTTCGATCGAGCAGGACGCCGACATGGTGCTATTCGTCTACCGCGAAGATTATTACGTCGCGTCCAAGGAACCGAAAACACCCAATGATGGCGATGACGCCAAAATCCACGACGCGCACGCGCAATGGGCGATGGAGATGGAACGGGTGTTCGGGCTTGCCGAACTGGTTGTGGCCAAATCGCGGCATGGTTCCACCGGCAAGGTAAAGATGAAATTTGAAGCGAAAGTAACCCGCTTCAGCGATTTGGCATCCGACGCCTATGCGCCTGAGGCGTATGAGTGATTGTTAAGCCCCCTCTCCTTTAGGGGGAGGGGGTTTAAAAGCTAGAACACCGGATCGTTTGCACCGTTATCGTCTTCTGTTCCCGGCAGCGGTGTGACATCACTATGGATGCCGCATTCGGTTTTGTCCCAGCCTTTCCAGCGGCCTGAGCGGGGGTCTTCGCCGGGAGCCACCTTGCTGGTACACGGTGCGCAGCCGATAGAGGGATAGCCTTCGCCTTCCAGCGGATGGCGCGGCAGATCGTATTTTTCGAAATAGGCATCAAGCCACTCTTTGTCCCAATTGGCGAGCGGATTGATTTTCAGGCGCCTATTGCTTTTGGCTCCATCAACCTCAAAACGCGGCAGGCCGTTGCGGGTCGAGCTCTGGAAGCCCTTGCGTCCCGTGATGGTGGCATCATAGTTTATGAGTGCCTTTTCCAGCGGTTTCACCTTGCGGATTTCGCAGCAGCCATCAGGGTCATAGGACCAGCGCAGGCCGGTTTCGTCTTTGGCCTGCAGTTGCTCTCCATCAGGTTTCAGGATGATGAGGTTGGTTAGGCCAAGCCGTTTTACCAGCGTGTCACGATATTCCAGCGTTTCGGCAAAATGCTTGCCTGTATCGAGAAACAGCACGGGTACAGATGAATCAATACTGGCAATCATATGCAGCAATACCGCGCTTTCGGTGCCAAATGATGACACCACGGCCATATCGCCTGCAATATTTTCGCGGATCACGGTTTCCATCATTTCGGCGGGATCATTGCCGCGGAACATATTGTTCAAACGTATCGCGTCCGCCTCCGTATAACGCGGGGCAACGTCGAGACGGTCGATGATACGGGCCTGTTCATTCATGACGGATTTCCCAGATGGGACCCCGCCCGGAAATGGGTGAGGTGCCGGATGTTTTCTGGTAGGCATGCGGATAGCGGTTCAGCGCGTCCTGTACCGCCTGTCCATTAAGCGGCTGGTTCGGAGCGGCACTGTCAAAGCCGCAGCGCAGCATATAGGCGAGTTGATCAACCAGTACATCACCAATGGCACGCAGTTCGCCCGCAAAGCCGTGTTCGCGCAGAATCTGAGCAGCACTGTATCCGCGGCCATCGCCGAAAACGGGGAAATTGATTTCAACCAGCGCAAGCCGTTCGAGATGCGGCAAAAGGTCGCGGACGTCTTCACCGGGTTCGATACGCACGGCGGCGGCGTTGCTGGCGTTCGCGAACTCTTCGAGCGAAACAGGTGCGGCATCCGATGCGGGGCGGTCGTTGAATGTGACAGTTTTGCTCATGTCAGTTCTCCCATATTGCGCTCCTGCGAAAGCAGGAGCCCAGGGCGGCACGTAGAAACGGCAGCGATTGATGCTCTGGATTCCTGCTTTCGCAGGAATACGGCCGGTGAATCAGTCATACAGCGCCTCCTTGAACGGGGCCATGCCAATGCGGCGATAGGTATCGACGAACCGTTCTCCATTGGTGCGGTCACGCAGATACACGTCGGTGACTTTTTCAACGGCATCGACAATGCCGTCCTCGTCGAAACCGGGGCCGGTAATCTTGGCGAGGCTTACATCTTCTGCGCCGGAACCGCCGAGCGAAAGCTGGTAATTTTCCACGCCTTTACGGTCCACGCCCAAAATACCGATGTGCCCGGCATGATGATGGCCACAGGCATTGATACAGCCGGAGATTTTGAGCTTGAGCTCACCCAGTTCTTTCTGACGGCCGATATCGGCGAAACGCTCCCCGATTTTCTGTGCCACCGGTATCGAGCGGGCATTGGCCAGGCTACAATAATCGAGGCCGGGACAGGCGATCATATCGCTGATCAGGTCAAGATTGGGCGGCGCCAGGCCCGCCTCGTCCAGTTTCTGCCACAGCGCATAGAGATCGGATTTTTTGACATGCGGCAGCACGATATTTTGCGCATGCGTTACGCGCAGCTCGTCAAAGCTATACTCTTTTGCAAGATCCGCCATCAGGTCGATCTGGTCCGCGCTGGCATCGCCGGGAATACCGCCTGTGGGTTTCAGGCTGATATTGGCGATGGCATATCCCGTCTGTTTGTGCGGATGCGTGTTCTGCTCCACCCAGATGCGGAAATCGGGATCGGTCAGGTCGAGTTCGTCACGCGCTCTGCTATCATAAGCGGGGTCCTGGAAAAATTCGGTAATCCGCGCCAGTTCAGCAACGGGCGGATTAAGGCCGAGCGTCTTCATGTGTGCAAACTCTTCCTCAACCTGACGCGTATATTCCTCTGCGCCAAGTTCATGGACAAGGATTTTGATCCGCGCCTTATATTTATTGTCGCGGCGGCCATAGCGGTTATAGACGCGCAGACAGGCCTCGGCATAATGGATCAGCTCATCCGCTGGCACGAAATCGCGAATTTCAGGGCCGATCATCGGGGTGCGGCCCATGCCGCCGCCGACAAAGAATTTTGCGCCCAGCTCGCCTGCGTCGTTACGGACCAGCTGGATGCCGATATCGTGCAGGCGCATTGCCGCGCGGTCTTCGTCGCTGGCAATCACCGCGATCTTGAACTTGCGCGGCAGATAGGAAAACTCGGGGTGAAAACTCGACCATTGGCGCAAGAGTTCTGCCCAGGGACGCGGATCGGTAAGCTCGTCCGCTGCTGCGCCTGCAAACTGATCGGAGCTGATATTGCGGATACAGTTTCCGCTGGTCTGGATCGCATGCATTTCGACAGTCGCAAGGTCAGCCAAGATATCAGGCGCGTCCTCCAGCTTGATCCAGTTATACTGAATGTTCTGCCGCGTCGTGAAATGGCCATAACCGCGGTCATATTTACGCGCGATATGACCCAGCATCTTCATCTGCTCGCTGTTGAGCGTGCCATAGGGAATGGCGACGCGCAGCATATAGGCATGGAGCTGCAGATACAGCCCGTTCATCAGCCGGAGCGGTTTGAACTGATCTTCGGTCAATTCGCCCGCAAGGCGGCGGCGCGTCTGATCGCGGAATTCCTCGACACGCGCGTCCACCATTGCTTGGTCATATTGGTCATATTCATACATGGGCAGTCTGCCTTTTCATTACTATTGCGTGCTCCTGCGAAAGCAGGAGCCTAGGGCAATTTCGCGCTATGCCTCCCTGGATTCCTGCTTTCGCAGGAATACGGAATAGGTTTTGCGCCATTCTGTTCATACGCCAACAATCGGAATATCCGTATTAATCGCCAGGTCGCTGCGCACTGTCGGGCCAGATGCGCGCACGCGTTCTTTGATATGCAGCGGCATTGGACCTTTGTCAGTCATTTCGGCGGCGACGATATAGCTGGCATTGACGCGGCGGGCCTTTTCCTCACGGGCCAGTATCGCTTCGCCCTCATCGCCCGCATCCTGCGCGTCGGCAACATGCAGCGACCAGTTTTGACCGCCTGCCCACCAGATAACATCGCCGGTTTTCAAATCGTTTCCCGTCAGGAGATTCATGTGCGTTGTTCCATTTCATATTGCCGCGCCAGCGTTTGAAACTGCGCAAATTTATCCTGTGCCCCGGACCGTTTCACAACCTCGCCAATGACGATCAGCGCCGGGCTTTTAACATTCTCTCGCGCGATCATGCTGCCGAGGTCAGTCAGCACAGTGCGCAGCGCGCGGCTGTCACTGCGCGTGCCTTTTTCCAGCACCGCGACCGGTATATCGGGCGACACGCCGTCCGCGATCAGTTTTTCCGAAATCATTTCTGACGTGGCAACGCCCATATAGATAACGAGAGTGCGGTCCTGTCCGGCAAGTCCGGCCCAATTCTGATCGGTCAGGCCCTTACACTGGCCCGCGACAAACGTAACGGCACTGGCCGCATCACGGTGGGTAAGGGGGAGAAGCGCTTCGGCGGCTGCGCCATTGGCCGCGCTGATGCCCGGTATAACCTCTACAGGGACGCCCGCCACCTTGCAGTCTTCGGCTTCTTCACCGCCGCGCCCGAAGATGAACGGATCGCCGCCCTTCAGGCGCACCACATCATGGCCTTTCATCGCTTCACCGATCAGTAGCTGGTTGATCTGATCCTGCGGCAAGGTGTGGCGCGCGCGCTGCTTGGCGACCGAAAACAGCTTCGCGTCAGGACGGGCCATATCCAGTATCGCCTGATCCACCAGCCCATCATGGACGATCAATCGCGCTGACTGTATCAGGCGTGCCGCCTTCAACGTCAGCAGATCGGGGTCACCGGGCCCCGCGCCGACCAGGTAAACTGTGCCGCTATGCGTATTTTGAACTGGCATATGCCGACCTTTCACACATTGTTTGAACGTGCAATGTGCGGATTACGGCATGCAAAAGCAAAGCAAATTGTTTTGTGGGCCCGCTAGATATTCTTTATCGTACATTTGGTAGTTGCTCACGAATCTGCCGAATAACGCTTACCAATCACAATTCTCCATGGATTTTGGCAGATCCCTTTACTTACAGGATCGCAGTAAAATCCTTATAAATTTAGTATGATAAGCTAAGCACGTGATGTCCGGCCGAAACTGCTTTCAGACCAAGTCTATAGGATGGGGGAGATGTGAATTATCCATGATACTGGAATACATCTTGCTCCGCCTGTGAAATTCCGTATCACAATGCAACGTAATAATAGCTGTACAGGAGAGCTCCATGCCCGAAACAATGAAACAGATTTTTTCCACGCTACATAAAGATGGCACATTGGAAGTGGCTTTGCGTGAAGTGGCTGTGCCGGTTCCGCAGGCAGGTGAGGTGCTGGTCAAGGTCGGTGCAAGTCCGATCAATCCATCTGATCTGGGTGTGATGTTCTCCATTGCCTATGTCGATAATGCCGCAGCGGTGGACGGTGATCTGCCCGCGCTTAAAATGCAGGTGCATCCTGACTTTCTGCCGCGTCTTGGTAACCGAATCGGTCAGGACCTGAGCGTCGGCAATGAAGGCGCAGGCACGGTGGTGGAGGCCGCCGATGATTCCGGCAAGCCTTTGGTCGGCAAGAAAGTCTGTTTCTTTGGCGGCGGTTCCTATGCGGAATATCGCTGCGTTCCGGTGATGCAGTGCTTGCCGCTTGGCGATGACGCAGATCTGCGTGATGGCGCATCGTCTTTCGTCAATCCGATGACTGCGCAATCGATGATCGAAACCATGAAAATGGAAAATCATACAGGCCTCGTGCATACGGCGGCGGCGTCCAATCTGGGGCAGATGCTCGTGAAACTGTGTCAGGCGGACAATGTCCCGCTGGTCAATATCGTGCGCAAACAGGAACAGGTCGATATCCTGAAAGGGCTGGGCGCGCAGCATGTCGTGAATAGCAGCGATGATGATTTTATGCCGCAGCTGGTCGCCGCGCTGAAAGCGACGGGCGCGACACTGGCATTTGATGCAACCGGCGGCGGTGACCTTGCCAGCAATATATTGAACGCGATGGAGATCGTCGCGTCGGCAGATATGGAAGAATATAGCGTGTACGGCTCCAACGTTATGAAACAGGTCTATATTTACGGCGGGCTGGATATGTCACCAACGGTTCTGAACCGCGGTTTCGGTATGGTCTGGGGCATTGGCGGCTGGCTGCTTCCGCCGTTCCTGCAGCGTTTGGGTATGGAAGGCGTTATCCGCCTGCGCACCCGCGTGGCGACCGAACTGACAACGACATTTGCAAGTAATTACAGCCATGAGATTTCACTGGCGGATGCGCTGAACCCGGATGTGGCGAAAGCCTATAATGCGAAAGCGACCGGCACCAAATATCTGATCGTTCAAAGCTGAACTTATATCCATCGGAACACAAATGCGGCGCGCCCATTTAGCGGCGCGTTGCTTTCATTTTATAGACTTCAAACCATGTCTTTTCCGCGTCAGTGGAAAATTCCAGTTTCCATTCCCAGCCATCGGATGTGGGCGCAAGAAAGGTAATTCGCCGTGCCGGTGTTGGTTTGGGCGATACATAATGCATAACGATATTACCGTTTTCATCCTCGCTTGCGGTAATATGTGTCATGCCCGGAGCGCCCGTCGCCGTCCAGGTGATTTCCCAGCTTTCCTTTTTGGTGTCATAAAGCCGTAAGTTGGTGCCAACGCCTCCGCCATTGGGCATCCAGTAATCCTGGACGGCCAGACCATTGCCGATGCAGACAAAATTCCAGCGCGCGCCCTTACCTTCAGTCCAGGTTTTTCCGTCCGGGGATAATTGCCAATCCTGCATATTCCAGTCGCCAAGATAGCGGCCAAACTGCTCCATCGGCCCGGTAAGGCAGCCTTCATTACCGGTTACCAACACGGATTCGAGTGTGATGTTTTCAGTATCGGCCGATGCTTTTATACCGACTGGTGCTTTTGTATCGGCTGTCTGGGCAAAGGCCGCGCCTGTAATAAGGGCAGGCAATGCGGCGGCGGTAATCATTTTTCTCATAAGTCCCCCTTTACGGGAGGATAGTTCTATGGGCTGCATTTTGACCAATGCAAAAAGACAAACTGTACAGGTTTTTCGACCAGAACCGGAATCAGCCAGCGTCCATTTCTTCTTCGGTCAGCATGACGCAGCCATAGCCTTCACGATACTCCGCAACGTGACGCGCGAGTAATGGCACAGAGGCTTCCACCTGCTTGGCATCCGCGTCTTCGGACAGCGACACCATTTCCATGCCGTCCTCAAAATCTTTCTTGCAATCTTCCAGCGTGCGTCCTCCAATATGGCGGCAGGCGCACCCGACGCGCGCGCCATAGGCCGTGCCTGCCTGTGTAAGCCCATGTATTGTGGGCCAGAAATAGAGGAATGCAGCGCCCGCAATAACCAGCACAGCCAATAACAGCCATTTCCATCCGCGCCCGGCTTTTTTCCCGATTTTCGTTTCCGCCATTTTGCCCCTTGCCAATATGCTGAGTATCCGTGATGCTGGCGGTCATGAACAAGACTCTCCTGACCACTGCCGCCATTTCAATTTTCGCCACGATAGGCATAAGCGCGCTGTACGCAAGCGATAATGCCGAAGTCGGCGCTGCGCCGCAAGCCGCTGCAGCGGCTGTTGCGCCGGCTAGCTATATCACCGGCAACAGCCAAGTTTCGGCCAATACGCTGCATTCCGTCATCGATCCGATGTTCACACAGGAAAAATTTGCGGAAACCCGCGCCTTTGTGTTGATGCAGGGCGGTAAAATCATCGCCGAGCGCTACGGCGAGGGCTATGATGCCGATACGCGCTTTATCAGCTGGTCGATGGCAAAAAGCGTGACCGCAGTCATGATCGGGTTGATGGTGGCGGATGGCAAGCTGGTGCTGGACGCACCCGCACCCGTACCGGCATGGCAGCGCCCCGGCGATCCGCGCGGGGAAATTACGCTGCGGCAGTTAATCCATATGTCTTCGGGTCTGAACCATACCGAGGCGGGGGATCCGATTTACGAAAGCGACGAGGTCCGCATGCTGTTCCTTGACGGGCGTGACGATATGGCGGGCTATGCCGAAGGGCAGGTGCTGGAGGCCAAGCCCGGCGAGAAATTCGAATATAGCAGCAATACAAGCGTGATTCTATCCGACATCATGACGCGCGCGCTGACCAAGAGCCAGAACCCCGATGTACGGCGCAAAGCCATGATGGATTTTATGCGCGGACGTTTGATGGAGCCGCTCGGCATGGACTCCATGGTGCCTGAATTTGACCGAAATGGCACGATGATCGGTGGTTCTATCATGCATGCCAATGCGCGTGACTGGGCCAAGTTTGGCGAATTCCTGCGCAACAAAGGCTCGGTCGCGGGCAATCAGATTATCCCGCGCGCATGGTTTGACTTCATGCTGACCAGTTCGGCCAATGACCCGGCCTATGGCGGGCATATCTGGCTCAATAAAAAACGTCCTGCGGGCAGCAACATTGTGCTTTTCCCGGACGATGCGCCCTCCAACGTATTCGCATGTCTGGGTCATCTGGGGCAGGTGGTGCTGGTGTCGCCGGACAAGAAAGTGACAATGGTCCGTCTCGGCAAGACACAGGATGATGTGGGGCGCCCCATTCAGGAGCAAATGGCGCAAATCCTTGCGATTATGCCGCGCGGGTGATTAACCCCCGATCGATTAACCCCCGATCATTGCGCGCAATGCGCCAATCTCGCTATTTTGTTTTTGCACCATGTCATAGACTGACTGCCGCGCATCGTTGATCGCAGCGGCGGTGGCGGGACTATCGGTTTCGCCTGTCACCTGCTCCGAATAAAGCTGGTCGAGGTCGGCCAGTACGGTTGCGCTGTCGTTGCGGCTGGCGTCCAGCGCGCTGATCCGCGTGGTGGCGACCGCCCAGCTTTCGCTGCCTGTGGCCGCGCCGCGTGCGTTTAATGCGCTTTGCCGTGCCGCCGGATATGCGGCTGTAAATGCACGCTGGCCTGCCTCTGCTTTGGCGCGCATATCCTGAACCTTTGCCGCAATGGCGCTGTTGAGTCCGGCTTTGGGCGTGTTACGCGGCGCATCTGCTTCGCCGCTGTCATAATATGTTTCAACATTGCGCGTGGCCAGAGTGGGGAATTCGCCTTCCTGCATCGCGCAGCCGCCAAGCAGCATGGCTGTTACGGATAAAGTGCAAATGGCGGCGATATGTTTGCGTTTGACCATGGCCAAGGCATAGGCATAAAGCAGGGCGCATGCAATAATGAGATAACAGTATAAGATGCAGCCGGCATCCGGGAACCTCTTGATTCAAAAGCCGCGATATAAAGCGTCAGCGCAAACCCGTATTAATTATATGCAAACCGGCATTCACCGTTGACATGATAGGCGCTTTCACATATTTGAACGCCTTTCCGATGCTGGTCATACCGGTATGTGGGCCTTTGCCCGCGCCAAGTGATTCGGTTATTGGGCTTACATAAACATCAAATCTGATGAATTGGATATATCATGTTCGCAATTGTGCGCACAGGCGGCAAACAATACCGTGTTGCAGCCGGAGACAAAATCGCTGTTGAGAAACTGGCTGGCGAAGCCGGTGATACCATTACGCTGGACGATGTCCTGCTGGCCGGTGACGGCGGCGAAGTAAAAGACATTAAAGGCGTTAAGGTATCGGCTGAAATTATCGCGCAGGCGAAAGGCGAGAAAGTCATCGTCTTCAAAAAACGCCGCCGCCATAATTACCGTCGCCGCAACGGCCATCGTCAACCATTGACGCTGCTGCGCATCATGGACGTGGGCGGAACAAAAGCGAAAAAAGCTGCGCCGAAAAAAGAAGCTGCTCCCAAGAAGGAAGAGGCGCCTGAAAAAGAGGCAAAGAAAGCCGCTCCCGTCAAAAAGGAAGCTGCGAAAAAAGCGCCCGCTAAAAAAGCGACAAAGGCAAAAGCTGCTTCTAAAAAAGAAGCAGCCGCCAAAAAACCTGCTGCGAAAAAGGCACCGGCCAAAAAGGCTGCACCCAAAAAAGCAGCTGCGAAGAAAAAAGACTAATTCTGGCATAGCCGCCGCGGCGGCAGATGCGCGTTCAAGGAGTTTGAGACATGGCACATAAAAAAGCAGGCGGTTCATCACGTAACGGTCGCGATTCAGCAGGCCGCCGTCTTGGTGTGAAAAAATTTGGCGGCGAAATTGTCGTTGGCGGTAACATTATCGTGCGGCAGCGCGGTACCAAAGTGTATCCGGGCGCGGGCGTTGGCATGGGCAAAGACCATACACTCTTTGCGCTCACAGACGGCCGCGTACGCTTCCATGAAGGCAAGCTCAGCCGCAAATATGTGTCTGTCGATGCCATGGCGGAAGCCGCAGAATAATCGGACAATCGATTACGGGTTGTCCTTCAAGAGATGACCCGGTTGGTCCAAGAGATCAACAAAATGCAGGGAGACGGGTCAGGCCCGGCTCCCTTTTCTTTATCTCTCTGCAACATTGCTGACCCGCGGGCGTCATAAACGCATATTATGTGGGCAGCATATCGGAGAGTGATATGTTTTCGCGCACTGAAAGACTGTTATTAAGACCCGGCTGGCCAGAAGACTGGCGGGCGCTGGCCCATGCGATGAATGATGAGGGCATCGTGTGCAACCTTGCCCGTGCGCCTTGGCCCTATACCGAGCAGGATGCCCGCGAATTTGCGAACCGGCCGCAGGACCAGCTCTACCCTGTGTTTTTCCTGACGCTGCCCAGTGGCCATGGCAGCGAGTTGGTCGGTGCCTGCGGTATCGACAAATGCGGTGATGATATCGAACTTGGCTATTGGATCGCGCGTCCGCACTGGGGCAAGGGCTATGCGAGCGAGGCGGGCAGGGCGGTTGCGTGCATCGCGTCTGTGCTCGGCCATACACGCCTTGTCGCGTCACATTTCGAAGACAATCCCGCCTCGGGCCGTGTTCTGGAGAAAATCGGGTTTCGCGCGACAGGTGCCAAAGCGATGCGCTATTCCAAAGGGCGCGATGCCGAAGTCATGACTCATGAATATGCGATGGACCTGTCTGCGCTCAAACCGAATGACCAGCGTCTTGCAGCATAAGGTGGTGAGAAACCAACCGTCATGGATTGTGGTATATTGGACCCTGGCGCAGGCCAGGGTCCAATTGCAATGTTCGTGTTTGCCGCTATGGGTCCCGGACTGCGCCGGGGTACAATGCTTTATGATGCTATTCTATACACAATTGGACATACAAACTTGCGCCCGGGTGCCTTTCGCGTTTAATTGTGAATTCACAAAAATGGGGGCCAGAACATGTCGCAAGCCAAAACCAGCAAACGCCGCTTAAGCCCGGAAGCAAGCCGTACCATGGCATTGATTGCCGCGCGTGAACTGCTTATTGAAACCGGCCCGCAGTCGGTCACGCTCAAGGCTGTCGCAGGACGCATCGGTCGCACCCATGCCAATCTGCTGCATCATTTCGGATCGGCATCGGGCCTGCAAAAGGCACTCGCGGCATATCTCGCAGGGACGGTGTGTGAAACCATTGGCGCGGCAGTCATCAAATCCCGCAGCGGCGAAGGCAGCGCGCGTGAGATTGTCGACCTCACCTTTGATGCATTTGACAAGGAAGGCGCCGGCGCGCTGGCCAGCTGGATGCTGCTTTCCGGCAATGAAGACGCGCTGAACCCTATCGTTGAGGCGATCCACCAGCTTGTCGATGATCTTGCCGAAGAAGGCCATGACGATGTCGCCATGCATGAAGATACGCTGGCGCTTGTGCTGGCCGCTCTGGGAGATGCGCTCATGGGCGCGCAGATGGCAACGGCGCTTGATCTTCCGCGCGATACGGCGCGCGATCTGGCCGAGCGTCAGCTGCTCGAATCCATGGCGCGCTGGCAAGAGGAAACCGGTTAATTCAGCCAGTTTAGTTCAGTCTGCCTAGTTCACTCTGTTTAGTTGATAATTCCTAGCGTGCGCGGAGCCGCGTGCCAAACCGCCCGTGCGGGCGATAGCGCACCATCCATTCATCCATAACGGCGCCCATGGGCGTCGGCACAATGCCCATTTTCTTAAGGCCGTCATGGCCGGTTACGACATTATCGGACTGCAGCATTTTCCATTGGTCGCCGGTAATCGGTGCGCCGGGCAGCCAGCCTGTCGCGCTGGCCATAATGCCAGACACAAAATCGGGCACAGGCAAAAACCCGCGTTTACGCTCCGATGCACTGGCAATGCGGCGGTTGATCTCTTCCATGCTGACAACTTCCGGCCCGCCCAGCTCGAACGTTTTGCCTGCATAGGTGGAGGGCGATTTCAGGGCTTGGACCACAGCCTTGGCGACATCATCGACAAATACAGGCTGAAACTTTGCGCTTCCGCCGATCACGGGTACGACCGGCAACATCGATATCAGCGAGGCAAAACGGTTGATAAACTGGTCTTCGCGGCCAAACACGATGGATGGGCGCAATATGGTGGCGCTTGTAAATGTTTCCAGCACGGCTTCTTCGCCTTTGCCTTTGCTGCGGCCATAGGCGCTGTCGGACTGCGAATCTGCGCCAATGGCCGACATATGCAACAAGGCTTCACAGCCGTTTTCCGCCGCGGCTTCGGCCACTTTGCGCGCGCCGCCCACGTGAAAAGCATCAAAATCGCCTTTCAATATACCGACCAGATTGATGACCATATCGCTGCCATGCACGGCGCGGCGCACGCTGTCTTTCTTGCGAATATCGGCAATGGCGAACTGTGTCTGGCCCAGATTACCGAGCGGTTTGATATGCGCGGCATTATGCGGATTGCGCTCGGCAATGCGGATGCGCGCGCCTTCTTTCAGCAACCGCTGGGAAATATAAGTCCCCAGAAAACCGCCACCGCCAAAAATGGTTATCAGCTTGTCCTGCATCATAATGCCCTTATCAAAATCTGTATCGCGTGCATAAACCGGCGAACCGGATGCCGGTTCCCTTGCACACTCATTTACCGCTATCAACCACAATATAGCGCACGGATAGACGTGCGTCACAAAAATCTGCCCGGGCGCATAGCATAAAGGTTGACAGAGCTACGCAAACCCCGCTAATCGCGCCGCCTGCCCCGCAAAAATGCGGGCGCGCCCAGATGGCGGAATTGGTAGACGCGCATGCTTCAGGTGCATGTATTCGCAAGGATGTGGAGGTTCGAGTCCTCTTCTGGGCACCAGATATACTTCTCTCTACATCTCCAGATATCTTGAATAACGGCAGAATTACTGGTACTTTAAGGCCAATTATTTCTCTGGGAATATCTGTATGTCTCTCACCATCTCAACCGATATGTGTATATATGAGTGTATATACACGTCGAAGTCTAAATTTCTATATACACATTCTGGTGATGTAAGGATCACGGCATCATGGCTTTGACGGATATTAAGATTCGAGCCTTGAAACCCAAAGACAAGGTTTACCTTATCGCGGACGGTGAGGGGCTGAACATTGAAGTTGCCAAGAGCGGCTCAAAATTGTGGCGTTTTCGATACCGATTTAATGGAAAGCCTAGGATTCTGGCTCTCGGTAAATATCCGGAAGTTTCACTTAAAGAAGCGCGGCTTAAGCTAGTTGAGGCTAGAAAAGCTGTCAGCGATGGCATTGACCCCGGAAAACAGCGCAAGCGTGACAAACAGGCCGCCAAATTAGGTGCCGCGAATACCTTCGGGAAGATTGCAGAAGAATATATAGAAAACAAAATGATCAACGAGGGCCGAGCCGCCTCAACTATCAAGAAAGCCAAATGGTTTTTGGAGCTTCTGGAACCAGTGGCTAGTGACCCATTAGCCGAAATCAAACCACAAGATGTATACGCAGTCCTCAAACGTCTGGAAGGTGCAGGAAAGCATGAGACTGCAAAGAAATGCAGATCGTTTGCAAGCCGGGTTTTCAGATATGCGGTTGCAACTGGTCGTGGTGAAACCGACCCTGCCCAATTGCTAAAGGGTGCGTTAGTGAGCCCGAAGGTTAAACACTATGCTGCGGTAATCGATCCTCAAAAAGTTGGAGAGCTATTGAGGTGCATTGATGAATATGAAGGCGCGCCGGTCACCAGACTAGCGCTACAAATTGCCCCGCATGTAATGACAAGGCCGGGTGAACTTCGAAGAGCAACTTGGGACGAGTTTGATCTTGATGAAAAAATCTGGCGGCTTGATGAAGCACGTATGAAAGCAAGGAGGTCTCATGCAGTGCCGCTCTCTCGGCAGGTTTTGGTTTATCTCGCTGAACTTAGCATGTTTACAGGCCCCGAGGGTTTCCTGTTTCCTGCTTTTCATACATCGAAGAAGCCAATGAGCGAGAACACCATGAACACCGCCTTTCGGCGCATGGGATACACTCGTGATGAAGTTACCTCGCATGGGTTACGGACCACTGCTTCAACTTTACTAAACGAATCTGGTCTCTGGCAGCCGGATGCTATTGAACGGGCTTTGGCACACGGGGACAGCGATGCAATTCGCGGAACTTATAACCGCGGTGAGTACTGGCATGAACGAGTCAAGATGATGCAATGGTGGAGCGATCATCTAGATCAATTGAAGAGAGAATGACACATGGTCGAGGAAACTCCTGACAATGAAGAATTGCGCTCGGGAGTCTCTATGAGGCCCGGTCTAAAGCCGCTGTTAGAGACAACATACGACGCTTCCGATATCAAAGACGAGTCTAAACAGAAAGCGGATAGCGTAGCTGCCCTCATTTCGAGGATGTCTACGTTTTCTGATGCGCTCCAGTATTTGAGAAATTACAAGGCTGAGCACGGAGCAATCCCCAGTGAACATGGGCCTGAATTTGGGACAGATCAGTACTATGCTTGGGCGCTAGGGCGTTTGTCACAATACTATTTCGAAGAGATCGAAATGCCTGCAGGATGGACAAAGCAATTAGTCCGTGATGCGATTTGTGCAACTTTTGGTGAAGGCGCTGCAGTTGGGAATAGCCGAGTTGCGTCCGATCTCGGAGTGAAGACTTATCTAGAGCGTGCAGATGGTGCTCAGAAATCTGCAAAACCGGAAAAGACTAGGGAAATAAAGGAACATCTAGATCAAGTGCGTCGAACCCATACAGGCAAATCGAAGTCATTTCACCACAGCATTGTTGCGAAAAGAATGAATATGACGGTGGGCGCGATAAAAAAGCAAGTGCAACGCCACGGTCTATAAAAAATAGGGACAACCTAGAGATGTCCCGAATATCCCCAGGCTAAAAAATCTCCTGACGCCCCAAGGTATGGGCTGGTACAACAGGAGAAACAACATGCATAACAATCATGTTCTAGCAGATGGTGGCAAAGAATACCGTTTGCTAAAACGGGTAGATATTTGCTCTGATTTGGCAATCTCTGCTGCGACGTTTTATCGCCTAGTTTCAGACGGAGAAATTCCACAGCCAATCAAAATAGGCAGAGCCGCTCGATGGAAGTCGACAGATATTGCGACATTCGTAGCATCCCGAATCGCTGAAGCCGCTCTATTGGAGAAATGCGATGAACCTTCTTCATAGAGCCATTGAGTGGGCGGAATTTGGCTGGCCTGTGTTCCCGGTTGCGTGGAACTCAAAAGCTCCTGCCATATCGGGTGGTCACAACCGAGCAACAACAAAAATAGAGCAAATCAAATCGTGGTCATGGGATGGCAACATCGGAATCCGCCCACCAAACCATACTCTGTTAGTTGATGTCGATGTGCCGGCTGAAAAGAAGCTTGAAGATTGCTTGGCTTGGTTGAAACTCTATGACGCATTTGAAGGTTGGATTGACTGGCGAAGAGGGCTTGGTCAGTGGACGCAAGGGGATGGATATCACATTGCAGTTAGCCTAATGGGCTCTGGATATCCCAAGAACTCTACTGACATCTTCAGTACCAAGGCGGTAGACGGTAGCGCAGTTGATCTGCGGAGTAGCAAAGGATATTTTGTTGCCGCCCCATCGTCGATTGATGGCAGGTGTTATCGCCTGACTGAAAACGGTATTGTAGCCGTTGAAAATCTGCCGATTATGCCCAGGAATGTGGCACATCAACTAGATTTAAGCGGAACCGCAAATCAAAATAGCCAGCAAAATGTGACTTCGGAGTCCCAAAATATAGCTGGCGGCATCGCCGTCCCGGACTATGTAAAAGCTACCACAAACGGTGGGCATATAAGTGGATTGGGCTTCTCTCATGCTAAGCGTAAGGTTAAAGATGCGCAGCTAGTCAAAGACGCATTGCTCTTCAGCATAACATCTCAGCCTGAGCGCTATACCAGTTATGACGGCTGGCTGCGCGGAATAGTCTTTCCACTTACCGGTGGAGTTGCCACGGGCGAGCTAACCGAGGAAGAAGGCAAATCAATCTATGATGCCGCCTGTAGTGCTGCCCCCGGTAACAAAACAGATAATGAAACCCAGTGGATAGCGAACCTTCGCAATGCCCGTGAACGGGTTACGGGAGACCAACATGTCATCAACAGATAATTCCACCGCTAACCACGTCCAAGGTGTAAAATCTATTACAGACCAAGCAGCAGCAGATGGATGTCCTAACTTATCTACACAATCCTCTACGTCAACCGACGGCAAACGCTGGCCTGCTGGTACCGTTGGAAAATCAGAAGTTCCTAAACCAGCGCCCGCCAACTTTGCCGCACTAGCCGACCGGATGGGTTTCGAATTCCGGTTCAATGAGCGCAATGATGAGCATGAGGTATTTGTCTCGGAAAATCTGGTGAGGCCACCGATGAAGGTCGGGTGGCAGAAGCTCTCGGACGAAGGGCTTCGTTTTCTGGCTGCGGTTGCTACCGAGCGTAGTGGTCAGACATTCAAATTGGATGCCGTTGACCAGGGAGCGATGACGCTAGGCGATCAGGTTAAATTTGATCCCGTGAAGGAACGCTTCAACAATCTTCGTGGAACATGGAATCAGCACCCAAGGCTCCGCAAGTTTCTGGCTACATATTGCAAAGCGGAAGACAATGACCTCAACGAGCAATACAGCCTGCTATTTTTCCTCGGCCTTGTGATGCGGATATATTTTCCGGGCAGCAAGTTTGATTTCTGTCTGGTTTTGATTGGTATTGAAGGCACGGGGAAATCGACACTTGGCAGGGTCATCATCACGAATGATTACTTTACCGATCAGTTGAAGATCGGCTCTGATCCGCTTAAGATTATCGAGCAGACGGCTGGCGTCGCCATTGCCGAGTTTAGCGAACTGGGCGGATACCAAGATAAAGAGCAAGAACAGATTAAGGCAATGCTGTCAGCCCAGACTGACACGGCTCGCAAGAAGTTCGGCAAGAAAACAACCCGCAAGATGCGAAGCTGCATATTCTACGGAACAACCAACAAACGACAGCCTCTAAAAGGTGTGGACGGCAACCGTCGATTCGGACCAGTTGAGGTTGGAGAAATTGATCTTGAACTACTTCGTCGCGATATTGATCAGCTTTTAGCTGAGGCCATCCACATCTTCTTTGAAGACTTGAAAGGCAATCCTGTCGAGGTTCGTCTTGATCCCCAATACTATGCTGCTGCCAAGCAGCGACAGGAGGAGCATACCGAAGGTACCTTGTGGGAACCGAAGATTCAGGCGAACATGTCTATCATATTGAGCCATGGGATCCGGAAGTTCAACAAAAGCGGACTTGATGAGATATTCGTTGCCAGCGCCGAAATACAAAAGATTGTCCACCCCGATGGGTCGCTAAGGGGGGCAGACGGCAAATATCTCAAAGAAGCCATGCTTGCGCTCAGATGGCGAGAAGATAGGCATGGCAAGGAGAGGATAAGGGGATACAAGAAGATTCTGACCGCTGCTGAAATTGCTGAGCTAGATGCTTCACGACCTTCTTTACCGATACCGTCAGCGCGACCCGCGCCACCTATACAACCCCTGCCGCCGCCTATACCACCGACGGTGCAGTAGGTTGCTCTGACCGTGCGACCATGCGACCATGCAACCATGACCGACATGCTTTTCATTCTACCTACATAGCTTTGATGATTATCGTTCTATTTCTCTCTCTTATAGATGGTCACATGGTCTTAGTAGCCGGAAGTGTAGGCCTTCTGCCATTTACAGCGCGACCATCACCCTCACATAACAAGGTCAAGGGTGGTCTGTTTAGAACCGTAACACCGACCTATGTCCGTTCTGAGGCGATTAGCTCTGAAATCGGGTGTCAAACTTCATCTAGCAGGGAACGACTAGCATAGAAATTTGCGTCATAACCGAAAGTCAAACCCCAGAGGATTGGATTAGAGAGTCATGAACCAGCAAAAATTTGATGTTGCGCTTGCTCACGTTTCAAACGGAATGAACCTTACTAGGGCCTGTATCGAAGCTCTGACAACAATCACCCACATGATGACTTGGCTATCACAGCACCCGAATGGTAAAGTATTTCATGCTGCACTCCTGCAAGCAGAAGGCGATGCCCGTATCACACGCTCTGACTTCCTGCACAGTCAAATGATCCAGCGCATCAATGACGGTCTTGTACGCACCCCTCAGATTGCAGCTGTAGAACAAACCGAGATAACGCGGCTAAGAAAAGAAGGGCAAGCGCTGAGAGTACGTGCTGAGAAAATGCTGCCCAAGGCCGAAGCTGAGAATTTTAGGGCTGGGACAAGTTGGGCAGACCAAAAGACGGACCAACACCGGTTAGCTCGAAGTAGTAACGCCGCTGAGTTAGTGAAGCAAAATATGGCTGAGCTGGATGCGATCGAAAGTCTGTAGCTACCAACTTGTGAGTTGTGGTATATAATTTAATGACCTATCTTGGGTGAATAGCAAACTGTCCGTTGTGCTGTCCTCTAATCTTCTCATCATGACGGTAGCTATTTCGAGTCCAGCAGCCACCCTGCAGTATTGGCTCATGTATACCGCTCAGAAAAACGGGACTCTTAGGCTTTCATAAGAGATTGTTGGCGAACTTTCAAAAAGTTGTCAAAAAACCTGTATTGTCAATATCCAATAAAGGACAATATTGAATCAACTGATCTAAGCAAAGATTCGACTGTTGTTTATAAAACTGTGTTAGTGTCCGGTCGACTTTCTGGCTTGGGATCATTGATTGATATTATGGTGAAAAAAACATCAGGAGCTGGAGAGAGGAATGCGCGGCAAGGGCTGCGGTATCAAGACAGTGCTGCAGCAATACTCGGTTATAAGGCAATCCTAGAGCACACACTCTCTTTCGTTGCGATTGCTGATGATCAAGCTGGCATGTTTGACGATTTCGTTCTCGGGATTGCTGGGCAGGTGATCGGACATCAATACAAGTCATCTATCAAACCCAGGCCGATTGGTGTTCGCGGATTGCTTTTAGGTAGTGAAAAAGTCATCACAGATTGCGCGACTGCTTTCAAAATGCTTGAGGCTGCGTACCCAGGCAAGCGCGTACGTGTTCGATATGTTACGTCACATATCGCGTCAGTTGGCGACAAAGGTCGGTTTGGTGTTAATGAACAGGACTCTAAAAACTTCTTTCGCGAAAAGGACCGACACCCGGAGTGGTCACTGATAGATTGGCGCGCTTCCATCTGGCGACCTATCATCGACGAGTTAGTTAGTGCATCTGGTCTCAACGATGTTGATTTCGAGCGCTTTTTCAACAGCTTCGAAATTGAACTAGGTGCGCCACAGACTATTGAACTAAATCACAACCTGGATAGTACGGCTCGAGCAGAGGTTAAACAGCTTGCCAGAGCAATCGGGGATTTGGTCGGCAAGGATGACGGGAAAACCAGTTGGACCCGTCGCGAATTGTTGGATGAGCTAGGATGGAGAGATCGCTTCCAGCTGTTCAACGAACATCGCTTCCCTCTTGGAGCGCATGTCCAAAGCAATGAGAAAAGCGAAGCCGAACTTGAAGTTGCTCTAAAAGATCACAATTCTGGATACATTTGCCTATTAGGTTCTCCAGGAACCGGAAAATCTACTCTCCTTGAAAGGTTCGTGCAGTCCGGGCCGAACCGAAGGGTTATTCGATACCTCGCTTATGTGCCAGGGACTGCGCAAGGTCAGGGTCGGGGCAATGATGCAAACTTCCTGTCTGATCTCAATAGCCAACTCAGCGGATTGGGTTTTCGAGCAAGCAGAGTTAAGGACGACACTCTTGAACAGAGACGTGAGACGTTCCAGCTATTGTTGGAGCAGGCAGGCAAAGCATTTGAAGCAAATAGTCAATCGACCATCATAGTAATTGATGGCCTCGACCATGTGCCTCGGGAAGAGCGGCCGGTCGCCAGCTTCCTTCGTGCATTGCCACTGCCCCAGAGTATTCCCGAAGGCGTCGTGTTCATTTTGGGGAGTCAACGAATTGATCTGGAAGATGTCCCTCGCGAAGTGAGAGATCAAGCCTCTCTTCCCGGTCGTAGTATTGAAATCGCTCCTCTTACGCAAACCTCTGTTGGTGAAATGATCGCTTCGATAGGCCTTGCCGAAGAGATAGCTGTTTCAGACGTGTTCGCGATTAGCCGCGGCCATCCGTTGGTAACACAGTATTTGCTTGGAAAGCTGCTGGAAGCGGATGCTAGTGAACGAAAGGTCCTTCTCGATGGCGGATTCGAGTTCGATGGGGATTTAGAGAAGGTCTATCGTGCAGCTTGGCGTGAAGCCGAAGAAGCGGATAGCGAGGTAGCAAGAGTTTTAGTCACGCTTAGTTTCGTCGAAGGTAGAATAGAACCCGCGTTGCTCGCAGCCTGTCTCACGAGTACTGCTGTTGACCGAGCATTTACAATTACCCACCATCTAATTGATCATTCCAGGGACGGCTGGTTAATCTTTCATAACAGCTTTCGCCTATTCCTTCGCGAACAAACCATAACGCTTTATGGAACTCCTGATCCTGAATTTAGTGAAACTGCTATATATAATCGCCTGGCAGACGTCACCAAATCTGCATCTGCAACCAGCTCTCAAAGATGGCTAGAGTTTCGCTACCGCTATCTGGCCAATAATCATACCGAAGCCGCCGCAATTGCGTGTCGCAAATATTTTGTAGCCCAGTTCATTGACGGTCGAAGAAGTTACGATGTGACCAGCGACATTCAGGACGCTTTCCGTTGTCTCAATGCCGGCAAAGCCCCTGAGCAAATCTTCGATCTTATGCTTGCAAAGGACGAAATCTGGAGGCGTCAACAGGCTCTGGAGTTGGCGGGGCAACTCGTTTCAGCCCAAATCGCAGCAGGCGATCTGTCCGCTGCCGAAGCGCAACTCGATCAGAATTACGTTGCAGGAGATGAATGGCTTGTATTGAGGGCCTTGCTTGATGAAGGCGAACCCGACCGCGCGCGGACAATTTTTGACTCTCTAAACCCTTGGGATTGGTACGATAACCGCCAATTGGGAGGAGAAGAAGCCTTAAGTAAATGGGCGGAATTTGCAATCGTGCTGCTTGATGATGAGCAGATTGCACGGCGCATACAGATGCCCGAAGCCAAATGCGATGAACAGAGTGAGTCTTTCTACGGTCAGACACGGGAAGAATATTATGATGAACTCCGCTTCGAGCTAGCCAAAGCAACCTTACGCCTTGATCACAATAACAAGGTTCGTGATGTTTTGATGCGGCTTAGAGTAGACACCAACCAGGATGCGATATGCTACGTGGAAAGTGCGACAGCCAATGTTCAATCATCGCGTTTCAATGAGGCTCTAAACTGCCTCAGCCAGTTCGAAAATTCTCATAGCTTGAGCGAGCTACACGATTCGTGGCGACTCCAAGCTGCTAGTTTGGCAATTGCTTGCCAAGACCGGAAACTCGCAGTTCGAATTTTTGAAAAGGTCGAAACTCCCAATCTTCGCAATCTTGAGCATCGCTCCGAAGAGGTTGCAGACGCTGTAAGATTTCTGGTCTGGCATTCCGCAGTTGCAGCTCAGCTCGACAAGAGTCCTCCTCAGCCGAATATGCCGGACGAGTATCTTTTTAGAGCCATTCAAAATCATGCGGTCCGTTTGGGGACGTTAATCGGTCAGCTGAAGCAAGGAGACAGCGAGTTCAGGCCTAATGTATCGGCGCAGATTAAGTCGTCTTTGGAGTTCATTGCCGGAGCGGTTGCTACTCCGAGCGATGACGTACTTTTAGGTTATAGAGTTCGCAAAGCCGACGAACCGCTCTTTGACGCAATTTGTGAAATCGTAAAAATTGAGCCTGAGGCCGCACTCAAATTTGCTGAAGTCTTCGAGGACTGCCTCAAGTCGTCTACCTGTACCTTCCGTGGATCATTGCCGATTATCCGAAAATTCAACGAAGCAATGTTTGGTTTTGATGGTGATGCGGCCTCAGCTGCTGGGCGCCTAGAGCGTTCGTTTAACAGCATTGAAGAAGCACGATCCCCACAGGAGGCAATTGATGGCCTGAGTGAACTTGCGATTGCTTTCGGAGCGATTGGGTTGGGTGAACGAGCGCGTGAACTGCTTCATGAAATGCGCATGATGTCACTGGGTAGCTATTTAGCAGCCAAAAAAGATGGGCAGTACCATTTGTGGGCCGACATGCTTGAGTTAGCGAACCGTGCGGATGCCACACAAGCTGCAGACAGATCATTCATGATGCTACGTCTGGTGGCTGGCGTGGAAGACAGCGACGCGCACGACCAGGCGTGGCGAATTTCTAAAACTGTGTTGGTAGAAGCCACTGCCAGCGGACAAGAAGAAGCCTGGTGTGCTTTCGATTGGGCGAAGACCTCAGGTGTTTGGCATTGGTACGCTCTCGTGGACGCTGTCGCTCGTGGAATCCTGCGGCGGAGACCAGACCTGGCGATACCAATAGCAATCACTTGGAGTAGTCTTTGTCTTCCGTACTATGACGAAGTCTACAATAGCGTTACCCGGTTCGGAGAATTTCTGAGAGAGTTGGTTGCTTCAACGACCGAAGCGAATATTGCCGACGTTGAGCGTATTATCGTCGCTGGTATTGAACGGGATGCCAAATCAGAGCATCGGCCTAGACTACTTCGAGCATTCCGTGACGCATTGGCTGATCGTGATACCCCTTCAAAATCCGTTATCGCAGCGGTAAATCGATGGAATGCCGAGCCTGCATTTGACACCGGATACTCTTATGACGAGCAGGCCTTACCTGATTATTTTCTGCTTCAGTCTTTTGAAGATATTGAAAAGGCTGTGGTGCTTGAGCGAGAACGTCGTGATGCGCAAACAAATGTTCACTACGGGGATTTCGTAAACAGTAACTTTGGTAAACGCATCGGGCGTCTGATCCTCGAACGACCCTGGTCTGAAGTTAGCGAATTCGCAGCACGTAATCCGACACTCGTCCAAGACAAGCCCATTAAGGAGGCGCTGGCACGAGCAGCAATCGCTGCTGGGCAAGTCGGATATGCCGAATCTCAAATGCTACCTGAGAAATCAGGGTCGGAAGGTTGGGGAGGTTGGGCTGATCGAGGAAGTATGGAACACCACAGGGCGCGACATATCCTGGGTTTTGCGGATGCTCATGAACGCGCGCGCGATGATTTTGTTCACGACCTTGCTAAGGGAGGTTACGGTACAAGCTCAGCCTTATACAGCATGGATGAGATATATCCGATGCTATACGAAAACGTTGATTGGCCTGCACTTTGGGATCTTCTTGCAGAACAGATCGAAGGATACCGCGACTATCAGAAGGTAAGTGCAGTTCCTCGCAACTCCAGCGTGGTTCATGACGACTTTGATCTATTGGCCCGTCTCTTCTTGGAGGCGGCGACTTTTGGGGTATCAGCCCCACATGAGCAAGCGCGGGACGGACTTCTCGAGCTCATCAGATCAGACGTGCCTGATCTGTTCTGCAGAGTATGCAGCCTTCTGCTCAAAGATGAAGGTGGCGATGTACAACTCGGTGCTCGACTGCTTTTCGAAGCCCGTGAAGATCAAGCGGTCGTTAAAAATTTTCGTCATGCCTTAGATAAGCTAGTGGTGCACGAAGATGTCGTTGTTGCGGCAATCGGTGAAATACTCGCCAAGGTTTGGGGTGCAGAAGCGCGCATGGCAGCAGCTGAACTTCCAGCCCTTTACTCACTTGAATTTCCACCTCTGGATGAGGCACTCGGTCGATCGCTACGCGATGAAGTATCACTCGCACCTGTTACTGATGATCCTGCAGCATGGACTGAAGATTTTGATCAGTGGTTTGCCTCTCTCTCTAGTTTTTCCGAAGTACCGGTCAACACTCTCAGGAGACGCGTTGCACAACTGATCAATCAATGGGGCGGTGTCGAAAAATATGGAATGAGGGCCACGGAGCGATTGCAAAAAAATTTATCTCCGATTGGTTTACTACTTCCATTTGTGCGTCCTCATATCGGTGCTTCTTTAAGAGCTTTGCATGTAGTTGTCGGTGAACTGTGGCGAGCATCACGAATTTCGGAAATGGAGATGGACATTCTTCTGCACCGATTAACAGGAGCTCCGATACTCCCACCTCAGCCCCCTAAACTCAATCGTCCACTTGACATAGACTGGCCGCCGCTTCCCGAAGATACTTGGCGGTCAGACGGAGAGGAGTGGTTGCAATCCGAGAATATGAAACGATCTTCTCTTTCCCCCTTGGTTGTAGGCGAGTGGGCTTCCCTGATAGTCCGAAAATCTAACGTTCTTTTCACCGAGGAAATGTCGGTTGCGCGTGCAATGCGCGCAGGCGAACTAGAAGACTTGGATCATGCTATCGGACAACTGCCAATTGCCTATTGGGCTGCCGGAGGAATAATGTGTGATACTGAGCGTGATGAGAAGTATGTTGGCTTAAAGAATCTGCGAATTTCACTTGTTGGTAGCCGTCCTGAGGTACTTATTTTTGATCCAATCCTTGCTCAAAATTTGGGCTGGAAAACGTCGGCTAATGATCCGTTTGCGCTCGTTGATTCAACAGGGACAAAGATGGTAATGACGCGTGTTTGGCGGGATGGTTGGCAGCAAGAGATGAAACATGCACAAGTTTTTCGCTGGGCGGAGGGGCAACGGGTAGAATTAACACGTGCAGGAAAGGCGCAAATCGAACAATTTTGTGACCTTCCAAAGCCTACGATTGCAAGGTGGCGTCGTGTTGTTCCAAGTTCATCCAAACCCGAGCTTAAGTCTCATTGGAGAAGCGACGCCAGTGACAATACAGACTTATTATTATCTGATTGAAAAGTAACAATTGGATGCCTGACGGTCGCTGATGGGTTTCATCGACCATCACGCTGGATATTGTCTCTTCGGGAAGATATGATCCTGTTTTCGTAGATCACGATCTGAGAACTGTCTAGTCACCTCGGAAGCGACATATTGTGCACCCATGATCAGGTGACCGGTTTCTTCGCGGCTAGGCGGATTATCGTTGTAGCGGCTGCTCACGTAGTCAGGGAACGCACTCACCACGCGCTCAACTCGATCGGCATCAAAGTTTTGACATAGTGAGCCTAACTTCTGAGTGGCGGCTACCAGGTTATGTCCTATAATCTTGCGATTGCTCAATTCCTTGTCTGATATACCGCTTGCAGCTAGCCCGGCCTTCAGTGCCAACTCGGTTCCAAGGATGGCGCTCTGAGTGGTGCCGCGATAGTCGTATGCCGAGGTGGCTGTCGCAGCGGCAGCTTCAAGTTGGACGTGTGCTCGCCAAATCAAGTCCTTACCACGCGGATCGACAGATCGGCCGTGTCCAAATTCCATGAAGCCATACCCGAAGTCGAATACGTCGGCCGCCTGATCGGTAAACCTGGCAAGATCGTGTTCATCTGAAGCCAGCCAAGCCTTTTGGAAATCGTTCAAGTCCACTAGCTCCCAAAAGTCGATATGTGCTCGGCCGAATGCTATTGGCGCGTATAAGCGGCAGAACATATCTCGGAACAAAAAAGCTCCAAGATGTACTCCCCCAGCCTGCAGCTCACGCGGAATGAATAACATTTTGTTCAGCTCTTGCGCCCGTTTAACGATATCGGGCCGATTCCTACCGGTCATTATAAAGCCGGTGACACCAAACTCCTTGAGGGCGCGTCCAACATTCGTCATCTCACGCGCAGATGGCTCTTCGCCCTTTGTCCTACCGACTGCGTCAGCGCGCTTGAGAGCCTCGAGTAGTTCTTCATCTGTTACTAAGGATGACGATGAGTCCCGCTTTTGGAGCGTTCCGCAACAGTGCTTAAAGCGCTTCCCGCTCCCACAAGTACAAATGTCGTTTCTACTCGGCATTAAACTACTTTGGGGAAATCGGGCGACAGGCGCAATACGGACATGTTACGATTACTCAGCTTGCCAATTTTCATAACCCAAGCTAACCCAATCTTGCAGCTCGGTCAGTCCCGGCTGTGAGGCTTTAGAACCTCAAATTGCAGACACCGGTCGAAGACATTCGGCCGGGTGGCCGCTACGCATGTCCAGGGCTCCGCCTAAAGGTGGTGGCGCTCTGTGTCTGCACAGGGTTCTAAACACCCGGCTCCGGGCCAGCCTCTTGATTCTTTGGTGGAGGCTGTTCGTGGACCGGATTTGGATTTTTATTTCTTACATTGCGCTGGCTCAGTTAGTTTTCGCTTGTGAACGATTGCAATATCTTGAAACTTTTCGGCTCTGGAAATTCCCATTCTTTCGGTCTGCTTATGCAATATTCGCATTGCTAGCCATGATATCGGTGTGGGTGCTACCAGCTGTGATGGTCTATGATTACGGTTGGGGCTTTGCGATCTTCACCCTTGGCTGCGGTATGCTGGCGAACCGCCTGTTTCCAATCTATCCCGCGCATAATGTTGGCGCCCAAGTCATATCACCTATTCTCTACGCTATTGCGTTTATCCTTATCGCATCGAAGCTCAGCTGGTTTGGGTTGATAGGTGGCCACTATTCACCGCCGACAAAAGACTGGGCAGCACAAGGATCGGAAACCGCTGCAGGCGGGTTGTATATTCATTCTGATATAGAGCGCTTGGGCAATGGGCGCATTAAGGTATGGGCGCGACGTCTGAACAACAGGGCAACAGCGAAGCAGCCAAAGAAAGAGGAATACTATCTAGAAATCGATTGTGTGTCTCAGAATGTCCGGCAGCTTTATCGCAAGACAGTTCTTGGTAACCAGCGCGTCATTGTCGACAAGCAGCCTAGTGTATCGATGAACTGGTATGATACCGATATCGCAGTCATCCCTTTTCGCGCATGCCGTTATCTTCGCGCAGAATAAAAAATTTTTCAGACAGTGCTTATTTCAAAACACCCCCACCCCTTGGTCCCAGCACCCCTTCCACTTGCGTGCGTGTACACCCGATTGATAGAGAGAGAATTTAAGAGGTAGCCCCTTGGTCCGCACACCCCCTTGCAAATTTGGCCAAAATTGAAGATCAAATTTGTTGACGAACAGGCCGCCCGATCATTCGATAGCCTTCCAAAAGAAACAACTATGTGTACATATTTGTGTATATAGTAATAAAATTTCTATATGAAATATATTTATATCAACGCATTAAACTTTATATACGAGTCCTCTTCTGGCACCATTATTCTCACACACTATTTTTGGTATTATGTTTTCGGCACATCTTTGCCAAGCCGTTTGCTGGTCTGGCTGGGCTTTTTGCGTTACAATAGCTCGCTTTCAGATGTGCTGCAGCAGATGGGCGGAGATTAATGGCCAAGAATATCGTAATCTGTCTGGATGGTACGGGCAATCAGATTGAAGAGAATATCTCCAACGTGCTCAAGCTGTACCGGGCGCTTAAGAAAGATGATGGGCAGCTGGTATTTTATGACCAGGGTGTGGGAACGCTGGGGCGGATTTATACCTGGGGATGGCTATGGCAGAAGCTGAAAAACGGGCTGGGACTTACTTTCGGTTTTGGTCTCGACGGCAATGTGCTCAAGGCTTATGAATTCCTGGTCCGCCACTATCAGGACTATGACAATATCTATATTTTCGGCTTCAGCCGCGGCGCGCACACTGCCCGCGTGCTGGCCGCGATGATATATGAAGTCGGCATATTGCGCCCGCACCAGATCCATTTAAGCGGCGCGGCGCTCACCGCCTATAAACAGACGCCGAGGCCGGACAGCCCCGACAACCCCGCAATTGGCGAGGATGTATATGAAGGCGAGGGCGCGAATTTTCGCCGGGTTGCGCAGACCCGCACGGCTGCTGTCCGCTTTCTGGGCGTGTGGGACACAGTCAGTTCGGTCTTTGTACCCAATGCAAAGACATATTTTCCGCCCATCATGCGTGAGGCTTTGCCGCATACTCACCGCAACCCGGCGGTCCGCATGTTCCGGCAGGCGGCATCAATTGACGAACGGCGGCGGATGTTCCGGCTGGATGGCTGGGACGCGGGGCAGAAATATAAACCCAATATCCACTCGCAGGGCGAGCCCAAGGATCAGGATGCACAGCAGATGTGGTTTGCCGGATACCATAGCGATGTCGGCGGCGGGCATAAACGGGCGGACAGCGCGATGTCGCAATATCCGCTGATCTGGATGATTGCCGAAGCGGACAGGGCGGGTCTGGAATTTTTTGGCCGGATGGCGCGTTATGTGACCGGGAGAGAGCCCTATAGCGATACAACGAAATATCTGTATCCGCAGCCGGATGTGAAAGGCAAAATCCACCCATCACTCCGGCATTTCTGGTGGCTGCTGGAGATATTCCCGAAACGCAACAGCCGTAGCGAATGGCCGGAGCGGCAGAAGAAATGGGGCATCTATTTTCCGCTGGGTGAACGGCGCTATATTCCGCCCGGTGCAGATATTCATCCGACTGTATATGAACGAATGGAGGCACGCCCGGATTACCGGCCGACCAATCTGCCGGACTGACCCTTGCAGCATAGCGCGAGATTTTACTATATATGCCCGCCGCGTACTCCGGCGAAAGCCGGAGTCCAGGGCGGTATGCAGATACGGTAGCGATTGCGGTTCTGGATTCCGGCCTTCGCCGGAATACGGTGGTGGCCGCCGTAGGCTGTGCCGCTCTACCGCACTGGATTATCTTGCATCATCCTGATTTTCGGCGTTTTCTGCACCTTCTTGCTCAATGGCTTTCGCTTTTGCTTCCACTTCGGCCTGGCGTTTTTCGAATTCATCGTCGAACGTGTCGGTCTCGCTCTGTGTGCAGGCGGGCAGGGTGAGTGCGCAGACGAGAAACGCGAAAGAGATTTTCTGCATGATATACTCCTGTTCATACCCCCTGTATCCGGTTTTTCGGATCAGGAAAATAGCAGGCGGCGGATCAGCAAGGCGGCGCTGCGTGCTGTCATATCCTGAATATCATGCGGCGGGCTGAGTTCGACGATATCCGCGAGCGGGCAGGGCGTGCCGGATGTTTTGCAGGCAGTTAAAATAGTGTTGACGAGATATTCGATGACGTCAAAAGGCACGCCTCTGGCCGCAGGTGCGCTGACCCCGGGCGCCTGAAAATGCGGCAGCACGTCGATATCGATGGTAAGGTAGATCAGGTCGCAGCGGTCTATGATGGCCGCTATCGCCCCATCGGCGGCATGGCTGTCCGCAATCAGTGCATGGTCGGAGACAGTTTGCACGCCCCAATCCTGCGCGCGCTGCATCAGCGCGGCGGTGTTTGATTCCTCCGCAATGCCCAGACACAGATAATCGAATGTATCGGGGGCAAGCTCCCGGATCTGGGCAAAAGGCGTGCCGGAGGATGGACCGTTTTCGCCCACAAGCCGCAAGTCCAGATGCGCGTCCAGATTGATAATGCCGATGCGTTTGCCGGGATGTGCCGCGGCCAGCCCCGAATAGCTGGCAAAGGCCGTTTCATGGCCGCCGCCCAACACCACAATGCGTTCAAATGCGCTGAGGGCTTCGCATATCCTATCGCTTAATGCCGCCTGACTTGCTTCCAGATCATCGCCCTCCACCGCAACATCACCCAGGTCGGAAAAACCGGTGGCCTGCCGCGGGGCGGCCATATTTGCCATTGCCCTGCGCAGTGCCGCCGGGCCTGTATGTGCGCCTGTCCGGCCCTTGTTGCGGGCCACACCGGCATCGCTGGCAAAGCCGATCAGGGCGCGGCTGGCGTCATCCTTGCTGGCAAGATGATGCAGTCGCAATGCATTCGGCCCGTCTTCGGGGTCGGAGCGTCCGGTCCAGGGCTGGGGAGAGATGATGTTTACCGGCATGGCTGTGTCTTACCTTTTTGGCAAAATACCGGGCAGATCAAGATCATGTTCGCGCGCGCAATCCAGCGCGATGTCATAACCCGCATCGGCATGACGCATCACGCCTGTTGCCGGGTCGTTCCACAAGACATTGCCAATCCGCCGGTCCGCATCTTCGGTCCCGTCACAGCAGATCACCATACCGCTATGCTGTGAAAAACCCATGCCGACGCCGCCGCCATGGTGCAGGCTGACCCAGGTTGCGCCGCTCGCTGTGTTGAGCAGCGCGTTGAGCAGCGGCCAGTCGGACACGGCGTCCGACCCGTCCTGCATTGCCTCGGTCTCACGATTGGGCGAGGCGACTGACCCGCTGTCGAGATGATCGCGGCCAATGACCACCGGCGCGCTCAGCTCGCCATTGCGCACCATTTCATTGAACGCCAGCCCGAGCCTGTGCCGCAGCCCCAGACCGACCCAGCAGATACGCGCGGGCAGCCCCTGAAAACTGATCCGCTCGCGCGCCATGTCGAGCCAGTTATGCAGGTGCGGATCATCGGGTATGATCTCTTTCACCTTGGCGTCGGTCTTGTAGATATCCTCGGGATCACCCGACAGCGCGCACCAGCGGAAAGGGCCAATGCCGCGGCAAAAGAGCGGGCGGATATAGGCGGGGACAAAGCCGGGAAAGGCAAAGGCGTCCTCCAGCCCCTCTTCCAGCGCGACCTGCCGGATATTATTGCCATAATCCACGGTGGGCACGCCGGCATTGTGATAGTCAACCATCGCCGCGACATGGGTTTTCATGGCGGCGCGGGCGGCTTTTTCGACAGACTTGGGGTCGCTTTCCTGCTTTGCGCGCCACTCTGCCACGGTCCATCCCGATGGCAGATATCCATGCACTGGATCATGCGCGCTGGTCTGGTCCGTCACGATGTCGGGGCGGATGCCGCGCCGGAAAAGTTCCGGCACTATGTCCGCCGCATTGCCAATCAGCGCCACGGATTTGGCTTCGCCTGCCGCTGTCCAGCGGTCGATCATGGCGAGCGCCTCATCGAGATCATGTGTTTTTTCGTCCACATAGCGGGTACGCAGGCGGAAATCGGCACGAGTCTCATCGCATTCGATGGCGAGGCAGCATGCCCCTGCCATCACGGCGGCCAGCGGCTGCGCGCCGCCCATGCCGCCAAGGCCCGCAGTCAATATCCATTTGCCGGTGAGGTTACCGTCATAATGCTGCCGCCCTGCCTCGACAAATGTCTCATATGTGCCCTGCACAATGCCCTGCGTACCGATATAGATCCACGACCCCGCCGTCATCTGCCCGTACATCGCCAGGCCCTTTTTATCGAGCTCGTGAAAATGGTCCCAGTTGGCCCAGTGCGGGACCAGGTTCGAATTGGCGATCAGCACGCGCGGCGCGTCGGCATGGGTGCGAAAGACGCCAACCGGCTTGCCCGACTGCACCAGCAGTGTCTGGTCGGTTTCCAGCGTTTTGAGGCTTTCCACAATCGCGTCGAAATCGGCCCAGCTCCGCGCCGCACGGCCGATGCCGCCATAGACCACCAGTTCGTCGGGATTTTCCGCAACATCGGGGTGCAAATTGTTCATCAGCATTCTGAGCGGCGCTTCGGTCAGCCAGCTTTTGGTGGTAAGCTCGGGTCCGGTCGGCGGATATACGGCGCGGCTGTTATGGCTGCGGTCAATCATGCATCAACTCCTGAATATCGGGAAAGTCATAGCCTGCGGCATTCAGCAGGGCTTGGTTCTGGACAAGCCGCGCCGCATTTTCGAGGCAGGCGCCAAGAAAACGGTCTTCGGTCAGCGGCGCAATATCATTCCGAAAACGCGCGGCTACCGCCGTCAGGGGCGCGCTGGTTTTCAGCGGCGCACGAAAACGGATGCCCTCGATCGCGCAGAATATCTCTATGCCCAATATGCGAAACAGGTTGCCGGCCATCGTGCCCAAACGGCGCGCACCATGCGCGGCCATCGACACATGGTCTTCCTGATTGGCGCTGGTCGGGGTGGAATCGGTCGAGCAGGGATTGGCGAGATGCTTGTTCTCGCTCATCAATGCGGCGCTCGTCACCTCGGCAATCATCATGCCCGAATTCAGGCCAGGGTCTTCGGCGAGAAAAGGCGGCAGGTCGAAGCTTAGAGTGGGATCGACCAGCAGCGCAATCCGCCGCTGCGCGATGGCACCGATTTCGGCGAGCGCGAGCGCGATCATATCGGCGGCGAATGCCACCGGTTCCGCATGGAAATTGCCGCCCGACACAATGCGGTCTTCGGATGTGAGCACCAGCGGATTGTCCGTCGCCGCATTGGCCTCTCGCCGCAAGGTAAGCGCGGCATGGGACAGCATATCCATCGCCGCGCCGGCGACCTGCGGCTGGCACCGCATGCAATAGGGGTCCTGTACGCGCGGATCATCATCGCGGTGGGCCTCGCGTATCTCACTGCCTTCCAGCAGTTCGCGCATCACGCGGGCGGCCGATATCTGCCCGGGATGGCCGCGAAGATCATGGATTTCCGCAATCAGCGGCGCGGTCGATGCCATGGCCGCATCAATCGACATGGATGCGGAGAGCAAGGACGTACAGGCCGCCTGCCACGCATGAAACAGCCCCGCGAGCGCGTGCGCGGTGGAAAATTGCGTGCCGTTGATAAGGGCAAGACCTTCTTTGGGGCCGAGTGTGACGGGAGTGAGCCCCGCGGACTTCAAAGCCTCTGCGCCGGGTATCACCTTGCCTTGCCGCACGGCTTCGCCTTCGCCCATCATCACCGCGGCCATATGCGCGAGCGGTGCAAGATCGCCCGACGCGCCGACCGAGCCCTGTGCGGGAATAACGGGCGTGACGTCTTTGGCCAGCATCGCTTCGAGCAGGTCCACCGTTTCCGGGCGGATGCCCGATGCACCGCGGCCCAGCGAGATAAGCTTGAGCGCCATCATCAACCGCTTGATCGCACGCGGCGTATCCGGTCCCACGCCGGAGCAATGCGAGAGGATAAGGTTGCGCTGCAATGCCGCGGTATCTTGCGGTGCAATGCGGATGGAGGCCAGCTTGCCAAAGCCGGTGTTGACGCCGTAGACCGCATCCGGCCCGCTGGCCGCGGCATCCACCTGCGCCGCCGCCGCCGCTATCTTTTTGCGCGCGGCCTGATCCAGCACAACCGGCAATTCTTCGCGCCAGACGCGTTCCAGATCGTTCAGGGTTACATCACCTGGTGACAGTGTCAGCATCGCTCACCCCCGAAAATTCGCATGTGCAAAGGCGCATCTCCCATTCTGTAACTCATTTCTGCAGGATCGCTGAAATCCCAAACGGCCAGGTCGGCGCGCATGCCTGCCCTGATCTGTCCGCAATCGTCCAGGCCAATTGCCTGCGCAGCATGCGCCGTCACACCTTCCAGGCATTCGCGCGGCGTCATGCCGAACAGTGTTGCCCCCATATTCATGGTGAGCAGCAGCGATGTCATGGGTGAGGTGCCGGGGTTGCTGTCGGTGGCCAATGCCATCGGCACGCCTGCATCGCGCAGTTTCTGGATAGGCGGCAATTGCGTTTCCCTGAGCGCATAAAAAGCGGCGGGCAGCAACACGGCCACTGTCCCGGTATCCGCCATGGCGGCAATGCCCGCATCGCTCAGATATTCCAGATGATCGGCGGAAAGCGCCTTGTATTTTGCCGCGAGTGTAGCGCCGCCCTGATCGGATAATTGTTCGGCATGCAGCTTTACCGGCAGGCCGAGCTGCGCCGCCGCAGCGAAAACGCGCTCTATCTGCGCTGGCGTAAAGGCTATCGTTTCACAAAATCCGTCCACCGCATCGACCAGGCCTTCTGCGGCCGCTTGCTCCATCGTGGGCAGGCATATGCGGGTCAGATAGTCATCAGCATCCATGTCTTTGGGACAGGCATGCGCGCCCAGATATGTCGTGCGTACCCGCACTTGCCGTTCCTCACCCAGCCTGCGCGCCACACGCAGCATTTTCAGTTCAGTGTCTGTATTCAGGCCGTATCCGGATTTGATTTCAATGGTGGTCAGACCTTCACGGATCAGATTGTCCAGCCGCCTGAGAGCGGACGTCAGCAACTCGTCTTTGGACGCCTTTCTGGTGGCCTCCACGGTGGAAAATATACCGCCGCCCGCCGCCATAATCTCTTCGTAACTCGCGCCTGTCTGCCGCATTTCAAACTCACGCGCGCGCGATCCGCCGTAGACAAGATGCGTATGGCAATCGATCAGGCCCGGCGTTACCAGGCGCCCTTTCAGCGACTGCGTCCGGGCATCCTGATATTGCGCGGGCAGATCCGCTGCATCGCCCGCAAAGCCGATATTCTGTTCGTCCACCACAATAACGCCGCCGCACGCATATTCGCCGCTATGAGGCAAACGAACAGGCGCCATTCGCGCGTCAGTTAGAACATAGCAATCAGGCAACTGTGTCTCCCTCGGTTCTGGAGGAACCGGCATATTATGTTTATAGATAAATTGTAAGAGTGTAGTCAGGACGAGATGGTTTTTGTCATTGAACGCAGGACACAGTATGACCTAGTGCCGATAACCCGTGTCAAAATGAACCATCCGGCAGAAAATTTCAGCATCATCACCCAAAGCGGTACATTTGATTGATGGCCCCGCAGGCCAATATGCGAAGATAATGTGGTTTTACATCCAGAATGGATATTCTTTGGATGCTTGAAAAGCAAGCGCGCGTCCATTTTATCTAAAAATATCAATATATTAAATGCATATTACGTGTGTATGAGATTTGATTTGATCTTTTAAAAATCTCCTAAACTAATCCCGGTTTTTTCCGACTGTAGCCACATAGATAAAGGAAGGGTCTGTCCTTCCATAAATCGAATGGGAAAAGCGATGGTAGCGATATTTACGGGATTGGGATCTGGTTTGGAGAACGGATCGGGTTCGGCGCTGGGTGCGGGGGGATTGCTGGGGCAGTCCAGTCTGGGCCGAGCGGGCGAGCAGCTGTTTTTCAATGCGGCCAATGGCAATTTGGTGGTATCGCAGCGTGATGAGTTTGTGGTCGGGCGTGGCACGGATATCAATATTGCGCGCACGTACAACTCGCAGGGCGGTTTTGACGGCGACAATGGCGACAATTGGCGCCAGAGCACGACGCGGCGTATTTTTGACTATACCGGCAACACATCGACCTGGACCGGCGGCAGTTTGAAGCGGCAGGGCGCGGATGGTGCGATTACAACGTATAACTGGAGTGCATCGCGCGGATTATATGTCGCGACCGATGGCGCAGGCGCGCATGATACGATCGAGCGTTCGGGGTCTTACTGGCTGAAACTGGATGGCGACAGCAAGGCGCGGGAATATTATCTGGGTTACGGCGCGGACAATTGGCGCATCCGTTTTGACCGCAATGCGGATAACGTGGGCACACGGTTTTACTATGGCAATGACTGGGAAGGCAGTAAGCTCAGCAAGGTTCGCACGAATTACACCGGCAGCTACAGCAGCGAGGTAAGCTACATTTGGTCGGGCAGTAATATCACGAAGATAACAACAAGTTACAAGGATTTGGCAAATGGCGGCAGCGCGGAGACGCTGACGCGGACCTATTACACCTATGACAGTGCGAACCGGCTGAAAACTGTCACAACCGATCTGACGCCGGAAAACAACTCTGTTTCCGATGGCGATACATATGTCACCAGCTATACCTATCACGGCACTTCAAACCTGATCGCCTCGATCAGCCAGACAGATGGGTCGAGGGTCGAGATTGCATATGATGACCAGGGCCGTGTGGTACGTCTTAACCAAGCGGTAAGTGGCGGTGATATGCGGGTGACCGCGATGGCATACCGTGATGGTTATACGGTGGTGACGGCGCCGGGCGGAGAGCAGACGCGCCTGTTCTATGATGCCAAGAATCAGCTGACACGCGTGGATGCGCCGCCTGCAAAAGAGGGCGATCCGATTCAGTCGGTGCGCTATACCTATGACAGTAGCGGCAATGTCACCAAGGTGGAGACGGGCACGCTGCCCAATACGGCCAATTTGTTTGATGCCCCGGGATGGGCGCCAGCTGCGCCCAGCGGACGCGGCGGAAATCTGGTGTTGGATGATGGCTGGCCGAATGATGTTGATGGGCCGTTACCTGCTGCTGGAACTCCAGTAGATGGGTGGAGCGGTTCTTATGTTGATGAGACAGAATGGACCAGTACAGGCGGTCCCTATGGTCAGCAGGTTGTGTCCCTGCATACTGGCCAGACTGACACTACGGCAGATGGCGGCGGCGCCGTTACCAATGCTTTTACGATCGATAATACCAAGGCGTATGAATATACGGTCTATTTCAAGGTCGATGAACTGAACAAGCACCGGGTGTATTTCGGCTTGGGCGGTGCGGCGGTTAAAAATGCACATGATGATGCCGTTAATGGCAATCCTTATTTTACCTCGGTTTATCCCAATGCAAACTCGGGCATAGAAGCGGACAAATGGTATAAGATGGTAGGCTATGTCCTGCCCGAAGGGTCGGAAAACGCCCCTGCCGGATCGCTGGGCGGTATTTATGACACCGAAACCGGAGAGAAAATTCAGAACCTGAATGCATTTAAATGGAACACAGGCGGGCCGAGCAATCTGGCATACCTGCGTTTCTTCAATTTTTACAATGAGAGCAAGCAGGGGCTGTTCACACATTATTACAAACCCGAAGTGCGCGAGATTAATGCAGGTGCGTTGATGGGGGAAGCAGATAAGCTCGATTTGGCGGCCGATGCGCAGGGCATCAAGGCGCCGGTGGTCGATGGCTGGAACAACCATTCTGCTTATACGAGAGATGGTGAAGCGCGCTGGAGCGAAATTATAGGGCCCGATGGCGCGCCTATGATGGTGCTGGAGGCAGGCCAATTTGACGCGACTTCGGATGGCGGCGGAGTGTTGGCGACCAACACGGTTAATATCGACCCGAGCAAGACGTATAAATACACGCAATACGTTCACAAATCTGACCTGACAAAACACTATCTCTATTCGGGTATAGTCGCCACGGGTGCGGGCGGCGCGCATGCCAAAGAGACATTGAGCAGCGGCGCGGACGGTTGGGCTAGTTATTATCTTGGCGATACAATGTCCACGCAGCAGGCAAGCATGGAAGAGGGCGAGTGGTACAAGCTTGTCGGTTATGTGCTTCCATCAGGTTCCAATTTAGCGCCAGTGGGCAGTTATGGCGGGCTTTACAACGTTAAAACAGGCGTGAAGGTTAGAGATATTCATGCGTTTCGCTGGACCAGCGGTGTGTCCGATATCAAGGCCTATGGGCGTTTCTTTACCTATAATGATACCGCGAACCACGGTTGGAGCACACAGTTTGGTAAGCCGGGATTTGAAGTTGTTTCCGGCCTTGCCGCAGACAACGCCGATCCGTTTGATATATCCGATACCGGGTTTCAGGCCACAAGCACCACCAGCTATATGTATGACAGCCGCGGCAATAACACGCAGGTCACCGACACCAACGGCGATATTGTCAATCATTATTACGATGCCAAGAACAATCTGATCAAGACATTCAGCAATGGATCAAATCAGTATTATGACAATATCGGTCAATATACCCGCTATGCCTATGATGCGGAAAACCATCTGCGCTATGTGGTCAGCCCTGAAGGGCGGGTGACGGAATATTGTTATCACGATACGGGTGAGCTTAAATACGAGATTGCCTATCCTGAAACTGAGCCTGATCCCGCACATCTAATCCCGGCAAGCCATTTGGATATATCCGAAACCATCATGGACAGCTGGCGCGACGGACTGGCCGACCGCAGTTCGACCCAAATTCGCTATCATGCGATAGATGCGCGCGGCAACCGTGTTTTTACTTTTGATTACAATACTGTCAGCAGTGACGGTTTGCTTGACTGGCGCGGTGGTTATAGCCGCACCTATTACAGCTATGACCAGGCCGGGCAGCTATTGTCGCGCAATGGGCAGGGTCAGAAAGCCGAGACGTTCGTCTATGATGGCATGGGCCGCCTGATTGCATCCAGCGATGCGGCGGGCGGGGTCACCACAACGCGTTTCGACGATGCCGCGACCACAACAATCGTGCGCAGTGCCGAAGGATTAATCACGACATCGGTCTATAACAAGGCCGGAAACCTGTTGTCGCAGACGGAGTCCGCTGTGGGCTATACCAGCGGCAATCTTAAGCCGGATCTGAACGCAAATTGGGTGACATTCCGTTCTGACCGCACGGCTGCCACTGCCGTTGATGGCAATCCGGCCTATAAAATCACGACTTCTGCGGGACAGACCAATGGCGGAACCTATGCGTCATTGGGCGCAGTCAAGGCGGGTGAAACGGTTACGTACGAAATCACCATGAAAGCGGTGGGGGACACAACGCAGCACCTGATTGCTTTATCCGGTTCGGTGGATAGCTGGGGGCATCCGGTCAACAGCCCCAGCCAGGCGATTGTCGTTAACGGGCCAGGCAGGTTGGAGCAGAGCAATTCCGGCTATTGGTATATCTCGGGTCTTTCAGAGACGATAGCGACGACCGTCACGGTGCAGCGCACGTATCAAAATGACCAGAATGCCTATGCCTACCTCTATGTAGGCCATCCCACGGGTACGGCGGGCGATGCGGTTATCCTGTCCAATCCGCAAATCACCAAAACAGTCACCAATACCACTTTGGACCTGCAGGGCACCGACGACTATATTTACGACAAGAACGGTCGTTTGCGCCTGATGACCGATGACAGTGGGCGGAGGGTCTTTTACTTCTACGACGATCTGGGCCGCACGATCGGCGAAGTGGAAAGCTATGGCACATCGGGCAATCTGACTGAATATCGTTATGATGATCAGGGCAATGTGGCGGCGACCTTGCGCTATGCAAGCCGTATTCAGCCTGATGTCATGGCGACATTGCTCGATAGCCAGGGGCAGCCTACCGATGCCCAAATTGATACGATCCGACCCGCCACCCATGCCTATGATATTACTGAATATAGCGTTTATGATGCAAACGGGCGGCTGATCCAGTCGATTGACGGCTCGGGCGCTGTTGCTTCTTACAGCTATGACAAATCGGACCGGCTTGTATCCACGCGCAGTTACAAGAACAAACTGTCCGCAGGCACAATGAACGCGCTCAAGCTCAATCCGCCCGAAGCGCCTGTCAATATCACGGCGAGCAGCCAGGATGCCATCATCCGCACATTTTATGACCGTGACGGCAATATTGTAGGTGCGTTGGACGCAGACGGTTATTTGAGCGAGATTAAATATGACAAGGCCGGTCAGAAGATCTGGGAAGTGCGTTTCTTTTACCTGACGACGGCATCCTTGCGCGCGAGCGGCAGTTTCAGCCAGCTATACGCCAGCGTTGCCGGGCAAACTTCGCGTGATATCTACACGCGCTATGTTTACAATAATCAGGGACAACTGAGTTATCAGATTGATGACCTGTACCGCGTCACCGAATACCGGTATAATTACGCCGGCAAGCAGACGATGGCCATCGAACATGCCGTGGCCCTGCCCACCAACCATGACTATACCTATGATAATGTGAAAGCGCTGCTCGCGCCGCAGGCGGGCAATGCGGCCAACCGGGAAAGCCGCTTCATCTACGATACGGACGGCCGCTTGGCACACACGATTGACCCCGCCGGTTCGGTTGCCTCATTCAACTATGATGCCGAGGGCCGGGTGGTCAAAACCATCCAATATGCCGATCTTCGCACCCAGGCGAGTGTGCCGTCTTTCAATACGATGCAGACCTGGGCAGATGCCAATGCAGATGATGCCGGCAACCGCATCACACGCACCTATTATAACGCGCGCGGTCAGGAACAGTTTACGATTGATGCGGAAGGCTATGTCACCGAAAACAGCTATGACAATGACGGACGGCTGCTGTGGAGCCAGCGCTGGAGCAATCCTTATAATGCGACCGATGCAATTACCACAGGCCAGCTTGCTGGGATCAATAAAGGCACGTATGTGCGCACCAGCTATACCTATGACGGGTCGGGCCGGCTGAACAGCGTGTACAATGGCGAGGGCGACCGCACGGTCTATTCCTACTGGCCCACGGGCAAAAAGGCATGGGTCTATTCAGGATATGGCACACCGGACCAGAACCAGACTTATATGGTCTATGATGGCGCGGGCCGCCTCACATATGAAGCGCGCGCGCATGGTACGCCGGAGCGAGTCAATATCAGCTATGCCTATGACGGCCTGGGCAATATGACCAGCATGACTGATGCCAACGGCAATGTGACCAGCTATCTGTACAACAACCGCGGTCAGATGGTGCGCGAGACCAATGCCGAAGGCGGTGTCACGCGTTACGAATATGACAGTTTTGGCAATGTCGTCAAAACGACCGATCCCAATGGCAATGCGAGCTATAATTACTACGACGGCCTGGGCCGCTTGGTGCGCACGCGTGATGCGGAAGATTATATCACGGTAACGCGCTATACGCATTTTGGTGAAGTCGAGAGTGTGACGCGCTACGCCACGCCGACCACAGCAGCGGTGAGCACGGTGACGCACCCGGGCGTGTCCACCTCTTCCAGCGACGCGACGACGCGTTTTGAGTATGACAAGCTGGGCCGGGTGACGAAGGTTACGGATGCCGAGGGCCAATATGAGCAATATACGCTGGATGCCTTTGGCAACCGGGTGAGCGTGCGGAACAAGCTGGGCGGGACGGTGACCAACAGCTATGACAAGCGCGGCCTGCTGCTGAGTGAAACACTGCCGATGAAGTCCCATGACAAGGACGGGGCTGTGTTGGCGAGCGTGGTGACGAACCGTTTTGAATATGATGCGCGCGGCAACCGCACGAAGATGCTGGAGGCGGATAATATCTCTGCTGATAGGCGCATTACCGAATATGTTTACGACAAGGCCAACCGTCTGATCGAAACAAAAGGTGAGGCTTTCGGTGCCTATACGATATCGGCAAGCGGTACCGCGAGCAGCGTTTCAGTGACACCAAAGGAAACCATCAAATACGACAAGCGTGGCAATGTGATTGAGACCAAGGATGCGGCGGGCGCGCGCACGCTGTTCTATTATGATGATCTCAATCGCAAGATCGTCGAGATCAATGCAGAAGGCACGTACAGCAAGTTCACCTATGACAAGAATGGCAATGTAAAGACGAGCCGTGTGTTTGAAAGCACCGTGGCATTGCCGTCTGCCGCAGGCGGTACGCCGCCGTCGCAGCCGGGCAGTCTCTCGCGTATGACCAGCTTCACCTATGACAAGCTGAACCGGATGACGGCCAGCACGGTGAGCGGTCTGGACGCTGCGGGGAATATTGCGCGCATCCGCACAATCACTTGGACAGGCGCGGCGCATAGCCATAGTCTGGAAGCGATAACCACGCGCTATGAATATGATGCCAATGGCAATGTGGTGAAGACGACTGATGCGAACGGCAATAGCACGTATAGCTATTATGATAATCTGAACCGCAAGAAGGCACAGGTGGACCAGGAACGTTACCGGACTGACTGGACGTATGATGCGGAAGGCAATGTGACGCGTGAGCGGCGTTATGTGAACAAGGCCGCGGCGCCGTCCGTGAGCGCCAATCCGCCGTCTGTTTCTGCCAACGGCAATCAGGACCGGATTACCGACTATACTTATGACAAGGTCGGCAACCGGTTGAGCGAAGCGCGCGCCAAAGTACAGGCGCATAACGGCAACGGCGCGCATGGTACGGCGGCTCCTGCCACCATCTCCTATCTCTACAATGGCCTGGGTCAGTTGACGCAGAAGACGCATGCGACAGGTGATGTCGTCAAATATCAGTATGACCAGACCGGACGGCTGACGAAAGAATATGTGAACACAGCCATAGGCACGACAACAGGCGGTTCGCAAAGCAGCCAGCCCCCTGCGACGCAATATTATTACAACGGTCTCAATGATCTGGCGCGCACACGCCAGGGCAGTGTCAGCGTATCCAGCGCGGACCATATCACCGAATATAACTATAGCAGCGCGAACCAGCTAACGCTTGTCAAGGATGCTTCGGGCTTTGAACGCGTTTACCGTTATGATGCGGCGGGGCGCAAGGTGCTGGAAACATATCAACGCGCCACGAACAGCAGTGCCGTGTGGAATGGTATTGGCACGCGCTATGATGCGCTAGGACGGCAGACGCACCAGTTTGTGCTGACATATGCAGGCGGATGGGCCAAGGCCAGCGGCAGCGACAGCACGAACATCGAATATAATGCCTATGGCGAGGTATCGCGCCAGGGTATCAACGGCATATGGCAGCAGTCGTTTGAATATGACGGTGCGGGCCGGGTCATCAAGACCAATTCTGGCGATGGCATCTGGAAACATTTTGGCTATGACAAAAACGGCAACCAGACGGTGGCGATCACCTCTGCGGGCCGCGATCTGTCAGGCAAGACCTTCCTGCAGGCGTTGAGCGAGGCAGGCCGTGCCGATGTCAATGTGACCTATACGCAGTATGACAAACGCGGGCAGGCGTATAAAGTGACCGAAGAAGGGCGTCAGCTGGATAGCAGCGCCGGTCATATGCTCAAGACATGGCGCAGCTATAACGCCTTTGGCGAGACGGCGAGCGAGACCAACCGGCTTGATGCGGGTGCCAGCCAGGCTGTCAAAGACAAGAATACCACCGATTATACCTATAACACGATGGGCAGGCTGATCCAGAAGGAGAGCCCTGAGGTCAGTGTGACAGCTGAAAATGGCGCAGTCAGCAACATGCCCCCGGTGACACACTATTATTATGACGCTTCGGGCCGGATGACCGGCAGCAAAGATGCCAATGGCAATCTCACGACGCTGAAACTGCTCGCTGGCACCGGATACGACGGCGCACAGGCGCTGGTCTATGAAGAGAAGCACGCCGACGGCGGGATCAAGAAAACCCAGTATGACCGCTATGGCAATGCCGTTAAGGTCACCGACGAAATTGGCCGTATTACGAACCAGGTGTTCGACAAAATGGGCCGCGTTACCAAAATCACCAAGCCGGGCGGTCTGGAGACCAACTATAGCTATGATGGGCTGGGCCAGCGGCTCACCGAGTGGAATGATGTGCTGGGCGGCGGCAACAAACAGACCACCGATTATGACGCCCAGGGCCGCGTCATATCCACCCGCGCCTTTGGCGGAGATGTGACGACCACCACATATGCTTGGTCAAACTCTCTTGCCACCACGGGCCTTGGAACCTTCGGCGGATGGACGCAGGTCACCACCCATGCCAATGGCAAGACACTCACCGAAAAAACCGACCTGTTCGGACGCCAGACATATAAAAATGATCTGGGCAGTGCGACCACCAATTATGGTTACGATACCGCTGGCCGTGTCATAAGCCAGACCAATACGCGCGGGGAGAATTTAAGCTTCACCTATTACAATACAGGTCTGCAATCAGGCCAGACCGGCACCAACGGCACGCTAACCTATAAATATGACAAGGTCGGCAACCGCACTTATGAAAAGCTTGTAAGGTCGGGGCAAACGCTTAAAAACGCCACCATTGCCTTTGATGCGCTGGGCCGTATGACCAGTTATGTGCAGGCGCATAACAGTGCTTCACCCGGCATCAACATAGCCTACACCTATGACGCGCACGGCAATGTGCGCAGTACGACCACCATTCGCGCATTGCTGGATCAAAATGGCAATGCCACCGCCGGTACAACTCCCTTTACCAAGTGGAACCGGTTTGACGCCATGAACCGCCTTGTGGTTGCCGAGGGCACACTGTCAGGTACGGCGGGTGCCGCGGGAACCACGATTGTAAGGGGCAGTGAAGGTACCAGCCATCTGTATAATGAGGCTGGCCAGCGCACCCGATCCACAAAAGGTGGCCAATCAATGAGCCGACTGTTGTGGCGGCATCAGTGGGCAGGACAAACCCATCTGGCAGATAACCGTGCTGCTATAGAACAGATGTATTATGACTATGACGGTCTGGGTACGATGAGCAGCTATACCCATTACTTCACGGGCGACAGGATTGAGCTGTATGAATATGATGATGCCGGGCAGCTTGAACGCGTTAAAATGGCGCAAAGCTCGATTCATGCGCCCACTCCGGTAATACATCTCTCCGTAACCGCACCAGTGGCATCACAGGCCAGCGTTATTGCCACCTATGACTATGACAATATGGGCCGCCTGATTGACCAGCAGGATAAGGATGGCGGGAGCACGGTCTATCACCGTCAGGTCAGCTATGATAACGCCAAGAACCGCATCTCCAGCGAAACGATCATCAGCCTGCAGGCGGCGGGTACGTTCAAGGCGGTGACAAGCTATGATTATGACGGCCTGTCAAACAACCAATATGCGCTGGGTCAGGCCGTGGTGGTCAATACCGATAATTATAAATTGAACAGCGGGTGGACAATCGAAAGCCGCACCCGCACCACCAATGACTATGAATGGCGCGATGGCGCGATCCAGGACCGGACCATCTATGACCCGGACCGCACCGGCGGCTCCACAACGCATATATCGGACTTTAACTATAACGCCTCGGGCCATCTAACGCATGTCAGCATCAATGATGGCGACCCGCGCACCGTCACGTACAAGAATGACGAGACCGGACAGATATTGCAGCGCAAGGAAACCGGCAGCAACGAACCGGGCAATGTGCGCGATATCTACACCCGTTACGGCAGTGCGCAGCTGGGCCATATTGGCAATCACGGCACGCTCAATACCAGCTACACGGACTCGATCCTGAACCGTACAGAAGGTGAAGCGGCAAATAACTTCCAGTTTACCAGGACCGAAGTAAACACGCCTGCCAGCACCTTTGGTCAGGCGAATGATCAGATCAACAGCTATAGCGCGGGCACATCGAACTCCAGCTATACCGTGCGCGGCGGTGAGAGCCTGCAGTCCATTGCGCAGGGCATCTGGGGTGATGCGAACCTGTGGTACAAGATTGCCGAGGCCAACGGCCTGAGCGGCGGCGAACCACTGGCCGCGGGCCGCATGCTGCATATCCCGCACAATATCCAGCGCTCCTCCTTCCACGCGGACACATTCAAAACCTACAACGCCGCCGATGCAATAGGCGACACCGCCCCAACAACGCCGCAGCCGCCGAAGAAAAATAAATGTGCTGTCGTGGGGCAGATATTCCTTGTCGTGATCGCGGTGGCGGTGACGGCGCTGACAGCGGGTACATTGGGACCTGTGGGCGCGGCGACCCTGGGCAATGTGGCAAGCCAGGGATTGGGCGTGGCGACGGGGATACAGAGCAAGTTCAGCTTCAAACAGCTGGGGCTGACCGCCCTGACAGCCGGGGTGACACAGGGGCTGGGCAAGCTGGGCAGTATCCATAAGGGACTAAGCGGTGTCTCGAACTTCCTGAAAGCCGATACGCTCATCTCCAACGTAGCGCGCGGCGCGGCGTCCAATGCGATTACGCAGGGCATAGGCACTATCACCGGCCTGCAGGACAGGTTCTCCTTTGCGGGCGTTGCGGCGGCGGGCGTGGTGCACGGCATAGGCGGCGAGATCAGCCGCAATATCGGCGGCGCGGCGGTGTTTAACGCTGCGGGTGAACTTACGCAGAGCGCGAGCGTGACCAACCAGCTGGTCTCCGGCGCGGCGGGGGCGATTGCGGGCGCGGCGACCAGAAGCGCCATGACCGGCACAAGCTTTGGCGACAATGTTATGCGCGCTCTCCCCGATGTGATCGGAAGTACGCTGGGCCGCGTGGCCAGCGAAGCGATTGGCGGCACGGGGCGGGCCTCGGGCAAGCTGGCGAACGGCGCGGAGGATACCAAAGGGCTGGGGCTGACATCGCATAACCGCACGCTGGCGGCCAGCCTCGGCCTTGCCGGACCCCAGGTGCATTTTAACGGCGCCGATGGCGGTTATGACAGCAGTGATGATATCGTGATCCGTGCCACCAAAATGACGGAGGCGCAGAAGCAGGCCTATGATGCGAACCTGGGCATGTTTGACCGGATCGGGATGGCACTGTCTTCGGACAGCACATTGGGGCTGATCGTGACGCAGATTGTGGCCCCGGGGCGCACCCCGAACTTTACGCAGCGTGACTATGCCGCGGTCGGGCGCGGGACGCGGGACTTTGGCCGTGAGACATGGGAAGGCGTGCAAGCAATAGGCGCGCTGGTCTCGCCGATACCAAGCCAGCAGAAGTTTGAAGTAGCGGCGGGTCTTGCGAACAGCGTGCGCTCGGCGGGCGGATATGCGGCGGATGTTGTGACGCTCAGGCGCAGTCCGCTCACTGATGCGAAAGCGATAGCGGGCAATGTGGTGACGGGCGTACAAAACTTCCGCGCCATGGACGCCGCATCGCAGCGTGAGGCGCTCTTGTATCACGGCACGAAATTTGGTCTGGGCACCGCCACGGCGGCCCTGCCGGGCGGTGCGTTTACACGCGGCGGGGTGGTGGCGCGGCCCGTTGCGGGTAGAGTGGAAAACGTGACGTTCACCAATGCGAAAGACGCATTGCAGAGTGTGACGGACCGGGCAGTTATGGATTTGGCGTCTGATCCTTCGATAGCAAGAAGCCTAATGAGTGAGGGAAGCTATGCGCATCTGTCAGGCCGTACTAATCTGGCACATGCCAGCTATGGTAAGGCGGTGGAACGGTTGGCTGCAAGATATATTGATGCTGATCCTGTTTTGGGAGATTTTCTCGATTACCAATCCCGTCCATTTAAATCGACGCCGGACTTTTTTGGCTATGAAGGGTATAATATGCGTATGCTCGATATAACCACTTCAAAATCGGTGGGTTCTCATTTAGGTAGATCTTATGGCCCGTATACCGACTATGTGCTGCACCCCGGCCTTCCCTCTAATCTGGTGTTTCCGAAATGATTGAATATAAAGATAAAAAATTCTTTCGTCTTCAAGATAGAGGTGAAAGCCATTTACTTAAAAACATGATTTTCGAGAGTTGTGAATTTTCAAGATGTCTTTTGTCATTAACTACTAATATCAGTAATATTACAACTTTGCATAATATTACTGTGAATGACTGTACTTTTAATGGGTGCCAAACAGGCCCAACCATATATTCGAATGTCTCCATCTCCAATATCCGCGCCAATGATCTGATGATTATCTGGTCGCCTTATTGTGACCGCGTGACCTTGTCTGGTAATATAGCACGAATGCGAACTAACACACTTGCCGATCCCACCACCAGCAATAATGAAAAACAGATACCGTTCGACACATTCCGCAAGGAGTTTTATGCATCGGTAGATTGGGCGCTGGATATCAGCAAGGCACGGTTTAGGGAATGTGACCTTGAAAGCATTCCGGCACATCTGATCCGCCGCGATCCTGAATCGCAGGTTGTCGTCACGCGCGAACGCGCGCTGGAATTTGTTGAACCGGGCTGGGTGGATAAACTCAATCCGGAAAACAAACACTGGGCGAATGTAATTGAAGGTTTCTTATCGAAAGGCGATCCCGATATCGTTCTTATCGCCCCGCTGGGTGCCTCCAAGGACAAACGAGATGCCCTGCTCAATGGGTTGAAAGAGTTCCGGCAGATAGGGCTGGCCGAGCCGGATTAATATATATCACTATAACGGCTCTCGCATGAGCCGCTGTTTTAACCATCAATCCCCTTTAGTCTTACAAAACACAGCCGCGATAGCAGCTTCCATTGCAGCGGCGACAGCCGCCGTGCGGTCTGCTGGCGCCGCCATGCAAACTCCTACCCGCTGTAGGATACATCCAACACGATTTATCCTACATTGGCGGTTTGGGCACGTTCCTAGGTGCGAAGCAATGTGAAGCTAAGAGTTGGAAACGCGCCTTGCCAGTGCTCCCCGGCTGTCCGGCTGTGGCTGTAAAAACACCGCCGTAACAGCTCCCACCGGACCCGCTGTTAGAACTCCCACCTCCTTCATCCCCAAGCAGCTTTAGCTTCCTCCACCCCCAAATACCCCAGCCCGGCATAAACGGCACGTATCAGGATGTTGAGGTTAGCTATGACGGTGTGCTGCGGGAGGATTATGTGTACCGGGCCGATGGCTATCTGGACGTGATGCGTGTGGCGCAGAGCAGCTATGTGCGCGACCGTGACGGCCTGACGCCGCCGGTGATAACCGATCCTGCCGCTGCGGGGGATGTGCGCACCGATTATGACTATGACGGCCTGGGGCGGCTGACGGGCCAGAAGGACTATGACCGCGATGATCCCTCGGTGCTGCGGGTGGAGCGGCAGCTGACCTATGATGCCAGGGGACAGGTGACAGGTGACACCCGCATCCGCGCGCAGGGCACGGCGCCGGGCAGCGATGTGGTCAAGACCGTCGCCACCATGACCTATGGTACGGGCAGCGCCTATGCGCCGGGCCAGGCGGTACGGGTGGACAGCGCGCAATACCGGCAGGCGGGCGGCAGCGGCGCCTTCACCCATGAAGTGACCGCGCGCAACACCTATAGCCACGCCTGGTATGACGGCGCGGTGCAGGCTGCGATCACGCATGACGGGGATATTGCCGACAGCGGCAATCAGGTGACAAGCTCGAGCTACACGTATAACGCTGCCGGGCATCTGCAGTCGGCATCGGTGCAGGACGGTGATCCCAGGACGCTGACCTATGTGAACGATGTATCGGGCACAGTGATCCAGCGGCGCAGCGATGATGCGAATAGCAGCGTGCATGACCATATGCTGGCCTATCACATGTTTGCCGGACGTCAGCTGGGTACGGTCTCCAATGCGGGCTACGGCGAATTTACACAGCTCTATGCGCCCACCTACAGCCATGCCTCTGACAGCACGCGCAGCAGCCATGTGGTGCGCACGGGCGAGAGCCTGTCCTCGATCGCCGCCGGCATCTGGGGCGATGCGGGGCGCTTGCTTGCGCTGCGCGGCTCTTCGCTGAAGGGCGTCCCCCGGACACCCTTCCGGGCCGCTCATCACGGTATAAGATTGCCGAGGCCAATGGGCTGACCGGGCGTGAGGCGCTGGCTGCGGGCACGCGGCTGCCGGCGGGCAATGTAAAGTTTCCCAAAACTGCAAATCTATGGTAATGTAAACTATTGTCACATCATATTTACGCCATTTAACACGGGGGACTTGCCATGCATCTGATTATCGCCAATCCCCGCGGGTTTTGTGCGGGTGTGGACCGCGCGGTCAGGGTCGTGGACGAGCTGCTTGATTTTGCAGAAGAACCTGTCTTTGTGCGGCACGAGATTGTGCACAATCATGCGGTGGTGGGGGCGCTCGCCAAGCGCGGGGCGGTGTTTGTGGAAGAGGTCGAGTCGATCCCCAGCGGCGCGATTGCGGTGATGAGCGCGCATGGTGTGGCACCGGCAGTCGTGTCGGAGGCAAAGGCCAGGGATCTGCGCGTCGTGGATGCCACCTGCCCGCTGGTGACGCGGGTGCAGCTGGAGGTGGCGCGGCATGCCAAGGCGGGCCATGATGTGATTATTATCGGCCATCGCGGCCATGTTGAAGTCGACGGATTGCTGGGCTATTTCCAGTCTGCCGCAGGTCAGATACAGGTGGTTGAGGATGAGGCCGAGGCGGCAACAGTGGAAGTGGGTGACCCCGCCAGGCTGGCCTATGTCACGCAGACGACACTGGCTGTGTCGCAGGCCGAGCGGATTGTCGATGTGCTGAAAAGCCGTTTCCCCGCGCTTATCGCGCCGCGCGGCGATACAATATGCTATGCCACGCAGAACCGGCAGGATGCGGTGCGGAAACTGGCCGAGCGGGCCGAGGTGATTTTCGTGGTTGGCGCGCCGCACAGTTCCAATTCGCGGCGGCTGGCCGAAGTGGCGCGGGAAGAGGGGCGCAGGGCGTATCTGATCGAGTCCGCGGATGAGATTACGGCGGATCAGATAGGGGCGGCGGCGCATATCGGGCTGATGTCCAGCGCGTCAGCACCGGAACATCTGGTACAGGCGTCTGTCCGGCGGTTGTCGGACATGTTCCCGGGCTTAAAAACCGAGGAATTTGGCAAGGCGGAAACCATGTTTTTCCGCGCACCTGTCGCACTGGAGAAACTGAAAAAGGAGAAGGAAGTTATGGCACAGGCAAAAGCACAGGCAGAAGCCGAAGCGAAAGCAAAAGCAAAAGAGCGGGCCGAGGCAGAAGCGCACAGGGAAAAGCTGCGGCAGCCAATCCGCTTTGACGGGCTGGATGACGTATTGCAGACCGCGGCTGATCTGGCAGAGCAGCTGCGCGAAACCGCGGTGGCATCTGCGCGCGTGGGTGAACGCGAGGCGGAAATGCTGGTCAATATTGGTGAGAATGTACGTGACCGCGCAGTTAATGAGGAACTGCTGGCCGAAGCGCGCAAGATGGAAGTGGTGGACTCGCTGCGCCGCAGTGCGCACCGCGCCGTCGACTTGGGCATTGATGCCGTGGGCGTCGCATTGCGGGTTGGTAGTGATGCAGTGGACAGTTTCCTCAGCACACCGCGCCGTTCGCTGGACACGGCAGCCCGCTAAGCAATCCTGAAGTTGATCTGTACAGGTTCCTGCACCGGATCACCCAGTGAAAAGAGCAGCCGCATATCGCCGGACCGTGCCTTTTTGGTAGCGGAAACCGTGACAACGAGCTTTTCAAAGTCATGCGCGGCAATGTCGAGCTTTGCCGGCGTAAATGTGCATTTGATACCAGCGGGGGCTTTGGCCTTGCCGGATTGATCGCCATCCAGGCGCGTGATGGAAATCAATTTGGGCGTAACCGCCCTCATGTCACTGTCCGACGGATTGTCGATTGACATGGGAAGACGCAGCTTTCCGCCCGGTTTGAGAACCGGCAAGGCAGGGCGCGGTGCGGCAGGCGCAGATGGCTGCGCAGTTCCGGCAGAAGCTGGGGACTGCGTAGGCGGGGCAGAGCCATTGGCGCTGTTACTGCTGCCCAGTCCGGCTTCGCGCGCCGCATGAACGGTCATTGCAATCAGGCTGCCCGCTGCCGTGCTGCCATAACGCAGTATCGCCTGTAGCGGGGCTTCGCCTTCACGTTCCGGCTGCGCTTTGCCCGACGAAGCCTCGGCCGCCACTCTGGCGATACCCGCACCGATGCGCAGCAGGCCATTTACCGCATTGGTGCCGGGCAAGCTGTCGTTATCGGCCTTGTCGGATTCTGGCGCGTCGGATTCTGGCTTGTCGCTCAAGGGTGGGTGGGCTTTGTATGGGTGGGCGCGCATTCTTCCTCTGGGCACGGCTGCGGCGTGGCCACAGTCGCGCCGGTCAGGCGGATGCCGAACAGCTGCCGGTCGCCCGCTGTCACGCCGATGGTATAATCCGACGCGACGTGCCAGCTGTTGCAGAACCGGACCTGCAACGGCGTGCGCATTTGCAGGGCATGGTGCACGGGGGCATCGAGCGCGGTTTTCATCTCGTGCGTCTGGTTATGTTCGTCCGGGAAACGGTGCTGCAGCGCCACGGGCGCTTCGGCATTGCCGCTGACTTCAACTTTCCCGTCCAGCTTGCCGACGCATTCCTCATTCCACAGATGCATGTGGACCAGCGGCTTGTCGGTCCGGTGGGTGACCTCGCCGCCAAGATTGTGGCTCAGCGGATCGTCGCAATCGCTGCCGGAGACCGCGAATGCAGTATCTTTCGGCTGGGTTACGATCAGTTTGCGGGTATCTTGGTCGGCCATTAACGCTCTCCTTTGGCGGCTTAGCGAATGCGGTATACATCCATATCAAATGTCTCGCTGCATTTCCAGTTGGGAAACATCACGCGGACTTCGTGCTCGCCGTCCAGACAGGCATGACCGAAGCGGCCTTCGCCATCCTCACCGTCGTGCAGGCAGAGCTCTTCGCCATCGACCGTAATGCCGAATTCGATGCCAGTGCCGAGTTCGAAGCGATAGACGCCGTGGTTGAAACAGCCAATGCCGGTCCATTCCGCGCTGTAGGGCAGCTCCATTTCGCGCAGGCCGCGCGGGCGCAGGTCGCTCGATGGCAGTCCTTCGGCGCATTCGCCATCGGGGCCGACATCAAGCGCATGGCGGTTCACCTGTATCCATACGGGACGGCTGGCCGAACATAGAGGTGCCATCAGCTTGGCACCGCGTACAAGCTGCGCGCGGTTCATGGTATGGCTTGGGACCTCGCTCGCGGCATTATCGGTGGCACGGGCGCGGAAACTTATCTCGGCGTCTGTGCCGCGCATGTCTGATGCAACTTCATCCCGGATAACATCGTCATTATCGCCGCCTTCCTCATTGTCACGGCCGCCCCGGTCATTGGCAAAGACTTCGACGCGCAAAGTATCGCGCAGCGCCGCTTCGAACAGGGCATATTCGGGCGCGCCGCGCATCACCATTAACTGGCGGACATCGGGATCAAAGGGCGCGAGTGTGACGACATTGCCGTCATCGGAAAACGGCGGCGCTGTGGTCAGCGATACCATCATCAGGTCGCTGGATGGACCATGGGCGATGGTTTCGACAAAGCCCGCAAATATGTCCGGTTCATTGCCGATGCTGCCGCGTCCGCCTTCGCCAATTTCCATCGCTACGATGATGCGCTGCTGCTGGTCGTAGGTTACGCTCAATACGGAGCCGGAGCTTTGCGCAGCGCGTGCCATGTCGACCATGGTCTGCGCCACGCCGCGTTCAGGAACCTGCATGTTGATGATGAACCGTTCGACATTGTCGCCGACCAGCATGCCGATGATCACCTGATCCGCGGCTTCGGCCGGGCTATCGGGATGATGGCGCAGATGTGCGGCCACGCCGATGACATTGCCGCGCGCAACCTGCGTGGATTGTGGTCTGGCCAGTGCATCACGCGTCAGGCGCCGGACGCGCATGATATCGCCGGCAAGGTCGCCGTCTGTGGCAAATTCGATTTCGACAGGCTCTGCCCTGTCCATCGCATCACGCAGCAGGCCAAGCTTGGAAAGCCGTTCATTAAAGCGTTCCGGGTCGGCGTCCAGATCGGATATGGTGTAATCCGCCCGCGAACCATCGCCGTGCAGCACGGATGCCACCGCCTGTCCGGCGCGTCCGATCTCAATCGCTTCTACAAATCCTCTTTGTGTGGGCATGGTGGGCCTCCTTCACTCTTCATCATGGTCGCGGCAAATCGCCGCTCTCTGCCAGGTCTTCAAAACTCGTGCCTTCGCGCCGGATGCGCAGCTTGCCGGGCAAGACAAGCCCCTGCGAACTGGTGTCGCAGCGTTCCAGACAGGCCTGCAATTCCGCCACGCCCAGCACGAATGTGGGTATCGGCTGCATCTCGCGTTCCTGCGCATCGGCAAAATCTTCGGCCAGCTCGCCGCCGACCTCGTCGATCATTGATTCAATCACGCCCAGCATGATCCAGCCCACGATCGGGATGATCAGGTCGACAAATACATCGCAGCAGCTTTGCCCGGCGTCGAAATCACCCATTTCCGGATCAAAAACCGCGGTGCATTCGGTCTCCGTCTCGGTCGTGCGCAGGCGCAGGAATATCGGGCCATCGAAACTTACATCGGGGTCGGGCCAGCAATTGATATGCACTTCCGCCTCGCCCGAGACCCATAAATGCCCTTCGGATTCATCATGTGTGCCGGGGTCGGAAGGCGTGACCGACAGACTTTCGAGCGTGGCATCGCCTTCATCGGTGGATACGCGGTGGCCGCCATCGCTGAGGCCCGGAAACTCTGTCGCAATCGCTTCGGCAATCGTCTCATCCAGCATGGCGCGGCTGACGGCGAGTGCCAGCTGATCGCTGCCGCGGAAATTATCGGGCGCGGTGTCATCGGCAGCCGTTCCGGTGCGGCGGTTCATCAATATGGCGAGCGTATTGCTGGCGACCAGCAGGAAACCGACCGGTGTCTCGAGCGGATGATCGGGATCGCCCGAACGCGGCGTGTAGAACGGGAATTTGCGTGGGCCGAGATAGGCCGCTGCTTCTGCGGCGATCAGGTCTTTGGCTTCGCTTTCGGTAAACCACGGTTCGCTGATGGGGTCGAAATTGCCGAGCTGTGTAATGAGCAGGGGCTTTAACTGTGTGGCCACCTGATCGGCAATAAATCCGCCATTATCAAATGTAATCACCGTGGCCAGCGCAGCATCAGCAGGCTCCGTGCCCATGATGACGCTGACCGTGCCCTCGCCCTGCACCACTTCGCGCCAGAAAGTGGCAATGCCATAGCTTTGCCAGGCAATCGGATTCGAAATATCGGCATGGATCGGCATGATGACTTTCAGATACTGGGTGCCGCTATGCGTTTCGAGCGTCGCCTGTATCTCTGGATCGCCCGGCTTATTGGGCGGCACCAGCGTCAGGTCGCGGGTGCCGTCATAGATGTTGAGCACATTGCCCGCGAGCGAGAAACTATGTGTGGGGAGCGCGGAATAGCGTGTGTGGATGGCGGCTTCAAACCGCGCGGAATCCAGAGCGGGCAAGCCTTCCAGCGCAGGAACCGACACGTCCGCTGCGGTAATGCCGGAAAAATCGATCCCAAGCTGTTCCTCGCCATCGACTGGCCAGGTTTCCAGCCTGCCCGGCGCATCAATCGTGGCTGTCAATGTCACGCGCGACAGCGCCGGGTCGGGCGCATCGGGTATTTCGATGGTAAGTTCCACCGGCAGGTGAAAGGTAATATGCTTTTCATCCAGAAAAGTCAGATCGGCTGGATTGGTTTCGTCATCCAGAAGGCGTACAGACACGGTTGCCGACTGGCCGCCAAACATGCGCGTCATGGGCGGCAGGTTGTGCGGGAACATGTCTTCGTTTTTCAGCGCGAGGTGGAATATCTCCTTGATCGCCTCAATCGCAAACTGGACACAATAGTCAAAGTTGGACGTATTGCTCATGTCCGCTTGACCTTTTTCCTGGCCGGTGCGGTCTTGCCGCTATCGCTTTTCTTGCTGTCCTTGATGGTGATTTTGCGGACGAATTTATGGAACGCATCGGTGCGTTTGCCCGCGGCCAGATCACGGAACTGGGCCGGATTTCTGAACGGGAACCCGCGGCGCATGATCACGCCGAGCTCGACCGCATCCCGGACGACCGGATCATCTTTATAAAACCATGCCTTTTCGATTGTCAGCGATGCCGGTGCGCGCTGCAGCGGCTTGAGCTCGGGCAATTCTGCGTCCAGATCAAGCCGCCTTAGTGCCTGCTTGCCTTTGACCACGCCCATGCTGTGCCTGACTTTGATACGCCGTTTGCCCGGATAACGTTTGGTCGCCTTGGGCGCGCGCGATCGCAGACTGGCGATGGTGGCTGCGTTAAGCGCGGGCTTATATGCAGGCTCCAGCTTGCTGATTGAGCGCGGGGTGCGCTTGCGCGTTTTGAACACCAGTTCGGCAAGCCATTTCGGGTCATCGGGTTTGGGCGGCACGCCCAGCTCCTTGGTGAGTTTTTCTTCCAGCTCTTCCCGCCGCGAGCGCAGCTTGGGGGGATGGCGCAGCGTGGAAAGGACATGGTGCTCCATTTCCGGTGTCATGCGCACGCCATATTTGCGCAGCGCCAATATCGGATTGGAAAGCAGCATGACGCTGAAATCCGGATCGGCACCCAAACGCTCGCGCAGCTTTTTGGCCATGACGAGCAGCTGCTTATGGTTCTCGATATACACTTCTTCGTGTGCGCGCGGTTCGGCGAGTTTCCTCGGACCGCGTTTTGCAATCTGTTTTTTGGGCTGCTTCTGCTTTCCGGTCTTGGCCACCACAGCCACCTCCAGCGGCGCAATCTTGCGCCTCTCAAACGGTTTCGTGCGTAAATTTCAGTTTTTTATAAACTTTATGTGGTGCGACTCGTGTTACACATGTAACATGATTTATGGTCGCGTAACAGAGTTTATCATGAGGGGGGAGACCGAATGGCATCCTTTTCCTATCGCGGCGGGATATCAGCTGAGCCTCTGGGGCTTGGTCCTGCCGGACCGTTTCCGCGTGCACCGCTTGTCGATCCGATAGACCGGCGCTGGCTGCATTATGCGTTTCTGTCACGCGATGGTCGCCGGGCCATGGTGGCCAATTCCGCATGGCTGGGCCCTGCCGAGGATGAACCGCCCGGCACCGAACGTTTCACCACGATATTATTGCTGCATGACCGTGAGGGCGGCTGGTCGAGCAGCCAGTTTAACGCCGATACCGCCCGCCCGCCATGGTCGGCATTCGCATTGCCGCATGCGCACGGCGTCCCGGGCGAGCTGAAAATTGCGGCATCGGACAATAACCCTTCCGTCGCGCTGAACCTGAAACGCACGGGCCGTCCGTGCACTAGTCAATGCGCCTTTTTTGCAGGGGACCAGCATTTGCGCTGGCAATCGGAACCCGGGATTGCCGCCACCGGAACCTGGAATGACGATGGCGGAAAATCGCAGGTCGACCTGATCGGCTATCATGAACGTGTGCGCGGGCGCTGGTCATGGCCGGCGCTGGGCGAGTGGGTGTTCGGTTTTGCCAATGATATGTCGGGCGATCCCGAGAACCCGCCGGAATGGGCTGGCGTATTTACCTTTATCCGCCCCTCGGCTGATCCGGGTGAGGCCACCGCGTCCTTCATGCTTTGGAATAAAGGCAGGATGCGGCGGCACTTTCCGCGCCGCAATGTGAGCTTTGCCGTGAGAGGCGAGTTGGAACGCAATGACGTGACGCTGACCCCGCCGCTCGCGGGTCTTTTGGGTGTGGCTCCGATGGCGGGTGTCCCCAAACGGCTGGCGATTACGGCGACGCAAGGGGATGACTGGGTTGTGCTGGATTTCAATGCGGATGCCGCCGCGCGGGTGGTCATCCCCAGCGAAACCAGTTTTCATGCGTTCAGTGTGCACGAAGTTGTCGGCGACTGCATTCTTTCGGGCAGTGTCGGCGGCGAGAAATTCAGCGTGACAACGCGCGGCATTGTCGAATTTTCGGGCGGCGCCGATGCTGGATAGTGCGGGCGTCCTGATCACCACCATCGACGCGCTGACAATACGCGCGCCTGCCATTGTCGCCGCAGCGGCAAAACAGCTTGGCTCCATCAAGCTGCAACTGTTTTTCGGTGACAGGAGCGAGGCGGAGCTTTTTGCCGACAATAGCAGCCTTATCGTGCGCCGTGATCCGTCGGATGAAAGCTATAGGGTGCAGGTACATTTCGATGACCGTTCGCTTATGCTGCTGTTTGATTCCGCCGAAAAACCCTCTGCAGAGGCATTGGAGAAAAGCCTGGATATGCGCGGAAGCCGGGAGGATTTGCTGGCGACATGGCGCTGTTTCAGCTTGCTGTCGCAGCGTGCTTCCGGCCTGCGCTCAGTGCAGGCAATATGGAGCGCATACCGCGATCAGGTGGGCGATGCGGCGTGGCGTCCCGATGCTGATGGCGGCGACACACAGACCGAAGAAATGCCGCGCTGGCCGGCGCTGGCTTGGCTGAATGACCGCTATCCGGCGGCGCAGGAACTGCTGTCGGGCAATGATCCGGTGCTTGTACCCGCACGCTCGCTGTGGAACGGGCGCGATGCGGGCAGCTGGCAGGCCGCACCTGATGTGTTCGACAATGACCTGATGGCAACGCTGGACCGCTGCAAGGACCGCGTGGTGGACGAGATATTGCGGCTGCTCCCCCATAAACAGCCCAAACGTGACCTGTACGATCTGATGCGCGATTATGTGGTGCGCGAGGGGAAGGGGCTTCGGCCCACGCTTGTCATTGCCACCTGCGTGGCTCTGGGCGGGCGGATGGAGGATGGCGTGCGCGCCGCCGCTGCGCTGGAGATGTTCCACAACGGCTTTCTGGTGCACGATGACATCGCCGATGAATCCACGCACCGGCGCGGCAAGCCGACATTGCATATGGAACATGGCATCGGCCTTGCGGTCAATGCGGGCGATGCCATGCATTTATTCGCAGTGGACATGACTTTGTCCAATCTGGAAACATTGGGTCTGTCGCGGACATTGGGCATTATTCACGAAATCCTGTTCATGTGCCGCGAAACGGTGGAGGGTCAGGCGATTGAGCTTGGCTGGATACACCGCAATTTCGTACCCCGCCGCGATGCCGATTATGCGCGCATGAGCACCAAGAAAACCGGCTGGTATACCTGTATCAGCCCGTGCCGTATCGGCGCAGCCGCGGCGGGTGTGACGGACCCCGAACAGCTGGATAAATTCAACGAAGCATTCCGCCTGATCGGAATTGCATTTCAAATTCAGGATGATGTGCTTAATCTGGTGGGTGAAACCGAAGTATATGGCAAGGAAGCACTGGGCGATTTACTGGAAGGAAAGCGCACCGTCATGATGATACATTTGTTCCGCAATACCACGCCCGAAATTGTGGAGCGGATGCGCGAAATCAACAGCTTCCCGCGGATTGATAAGCCATTTGCACTGGCCGAGGAAATGCTGGCGGCGATGGAAGGCGCCGGGTCGATAGACTATGCGAGCAAACTGGCACAAAAGCTGGCATATCAGGGCGTGGACAGATTTGAAAAAGACTTGGCGTTCATTCCCGAAAACCCGGCCAAGGCGGTGCTCAGACAAGTGGCGAATTATGTCACCACGCGGAATCTATAGCTATGCCTGCTGATATGTCCGCCTTGCTCCCCATCGATCATGAACTGCTTTCGGTCTTTGCGTCCTATAACGAAGATATGCGTGCCGCGCTCTGCTTCCTGGCGCGCCGGGGCACGCGGTGGCGGCGGGCGGAACCGGAACGCTGCCGCGCGTGGCTCGCAAAGCTGGAAACGCATCCTTTCTATAAGGGGGGACAGGTGCTTTTCGACCTTCTCGAATGGGAGGACTTTATGCTGGACGGAGACCCGCCGCGCGCGACCATGGCGGCTATCCTGCCATTCCTGCAAAAGCTGAGCGCGGCGGTGGACGTGCCGCTTCCCGAATTCACGATTGCAAAGGATTTACCGCCCTTGGAGGCTGGGTTTTATTTATACCGCGACGTTGTGCTGGGCGGGATTTCATTGACTATTGATGCCGCATCACAGGCCGATTTTGTTTAATATTGTCGGCAATGGGTTCGGACATGGACATGCAGCAATAATATTTCCAGTTTATTCCTACAATCTTACTATATGATGGTTAGTAATGACGGCATGGCTGTCTGAAATGCTGGAATCTTAAAAATTTACATCCATTTACTTCATGTGCAAGGCTTGGAGAAATCCTCTAAATTGCTTCATTCGTAAGCCACTCCTCTATATTGTACCGCGCCGCCTAAGAGAGATATGCTCCAATTCGGTGCATTCTTCGCTAAACGCGGGTTTACAAATTTATGCTTTGGTTATAGCAGTATAGTTTAAGAAAATGGGGGTCTTGTGGGCGAAATAGTCGAAATCGGGAGTGCGATCCTGACATCTACTGAGCGTAAGCTTGAGACTGTCTCGCACAATATCGCCAATATTACGACCAGCGGATTCAAGCGGCAAATTCCATTTGCGGAATTGCTTTTATCCACCGACTCGATAGATCGGGCGCAAACTGTCAACGCCACCCGTGCGGATATGGAGCAGGGCAAACTGCAAAAAAGCGATAATCCACTGGATATCGCCATTAGCGGCAGCGGCTTTTTCATGGTCTCTGCTGGCGAGAATATGTTTTTCACACGCCAGGGTGAATTCAGGCTGGATGAAGATAGCAGGCTTGTCACAAGTCAGGGTTTTGCGGTGCAGGGCATGGAAGGTGACATCATGCTGAGTGGCGGTCGTCCCGAAATATTGCAGGACGGCACAATCCTGGAAGACGGACTGCCCGTGGCGCAAATCGCCATTTTTGATGCAGAGGATGGGCAGTCCATGCAGCCTGTAAGCGGATCGCTTTTTGCCGCGCCTGAAGCCATGATGCTAATGGCGGATAATTATGTGCTGCGGCAGGGGATGGTGGAAACATCGAATGTCGGTATTGCCGAGGAAATGATCACAATGATGGCCGCCATCCGGCAGGCAGAGGCGGGTTCCAAGTTGGTGCAGGTTTATGATGACCTGATTGGCCGCGCGCTCACGACATTTGGACAGGGAGGTCGATAAGTAAGCTATGAACGGAGCATTTTATGTGGGCGCGGTGGGGCTGGAATCGCAGCAGCAGGCGCTCGACACGATCGCCAACAACATTGCGAATCTGAATACCTCGACCTTCAAACGTTCGGATGTGCGCTTTACCGAAATCATGGCAAGCCGTCTGGAAGACGCAATTGCGCCGGATTTGCAGCAACGCACGGTGCCGGCGGGCGTGATGGCGGATAGCGAATTCATGCTGCTTGAACAGGGCGATTTGCGCCGCACGGGCCGCGCGCTCGATATTGCGGTCAATGGTCCCGGTTTTATTGAACTGATGGGGCCATCCGGGCAGACTTTTTTGTGGCGGGGCGGGACGCTGAAAGTAACCGAGGAAGGACTTTTGGCGGCATCGAACAATATGCCGCTGCGCGCGATGATCAATATTCCGGACAATGTCACCGATCTGGAGATTGACAATACCGGCCTGGTTCGTGCCACGACTGCGGATGATCTGGAAGTGATCGAACTGGGTCAGATTAATCTGGTGGGTTTGAAAGACAGTCAGGGTGTGCAGCGGCTTGATGGCGGATTATATATGGTTTCGCCCGATGTGCGTATATCGGAAGCATTCCCGGGTGAAGACGGCATGGGCCTCATCGAACAGGGCGCCATTGAAGGTTCCAACGTCAAATTGACCGAGGAAATGGTTCAACTCACTCTGGTGCAGCGTTCATTTGCGGCCAATGCGCAGGTCGTTCAGGCAGCGGACCAGTTGATGGGTATTGCCAACGGATTGCGGCGATAAGCGGATATGTCATTCACATCTGCTCTCCTGATTTTATTCACGGCGACGGCGCCCCAAGCTGCAAATGCATCGCTGGTGGGGCAGGCTGAGATCGTCACGGAAAGCCGTGATATTCTGGTGCGCGATGTGGTGGATGTTGCAACGATACCATCCGCACTTCGGGGCAGGGTAGCAGGCGTTCAAATTGCACGTTTGCCATCGCATGGCGGCAGTTTTGAATTCAGTGCAAAGCAGCTTGCTGAACTTGTGCGCCGGCGTGTGCCTACGTTGCATATAGCCTATTCTGACGATGCGCGCCGTACGGTGCGCATATCCATGCCGGAGCATCGGTATACGCGCAATGACCGCTGCTACAGTCTGGTGGTTGCCGTAAAGGGCGGCTCCATAATCCAGCATGATGATGTTACGCGCGGCGCATGTGATGCGCAGGCAAATCAGCGCGCATTGTATTTTGACCGCACCCATAAAGTGGTCCGCGCCAGTGCGGACCTGAGCGCGGGGACGTTTCTGGGCAGCATTGCGCTACCAAAAGCGCGCATGGTTGATGCGGGTGAAGAGCTGGTTTTCAGATTCAGCCAAGGACCCGTTGTTGTAGAGCGCGCCGTGCGCACCGTGCAATCCGGAAAATCCGGAAAGAATGTCTTTGTACAGGCGAAAGACGGCAAGGTTTTCTCGGCGGCATATCATGCGCGTGATAACAGACAGGACGACACCGGGGCGCAGCCTGTGTCGGAAAATATTGGGGAATAATCATGGGTACACCGGTTCATAAAACACCAACTGGAAAAGCACGGCATCTGGGCGCGATGTTGTTTGCAGCAAGTAGTTTCTCTCTGCTTATTCCGGTCGCGCCCGCCCATGCGGAAAACCTGTTCCGCACCGATGGCTGGACATCTCTCGCCTCTGACCGCCGGGCCAAAAATGCAGGTGATTTGATCACTGTCGTGATTTATGAGCAGTCCAGTGCGGTAAACAGCGCGCAAAACGGTTCGCGCAAAAACAATTCGGTGTCGGGCAGTATTTCAGGCGGCTCATTAAGCGAATCTGGCGGTATTTCCTTTGGCGGCAATTATACCGGGCGCGGGGAAACGCGTCGCAGCGGCCGCATGGTGGCGCAGTTAAGTGTCACGGTGCAGGATGTTCTGCCAAATGGTGATTTCATTATTAGCGGCATCCAGAAACTGAATATCAATGGCGAGGCGACGGATATTGCCATTCGCGGGCGTATACGTGAAGCGGACCTGACAAGTGACAACCGTATATTATCCTCACGCATTGCCGATGCGCAGATAGATTATAAGGGCAAGGGATTTGTCTCGCGCAGTGCAAAACCTGGGCTCATCACACGAATTTTCAATTTTCTGGGACTGGTCTAATGCACGTACTGAGCCTGCGCCTGAATTTTACAATGCCCCTTTTCAAAATATTGGCGGCCTGCATGATCGCATGCATGGCATATCCTGCCATGGCCAATGATGTGCCGATCAAGGATCTGGGGCGCTTTCAGGGTTGGCGCGATAACGCATTGGTGGGGTACGGCATTGTCACCGGCCTGTCCGGTTCCGGCGACACCCGCCGCAATGCTGTGACGCGGCAGGCGCTGCAAAATGTTTTGAGCCGCCTTGGCACCAATGTGACGGAAGACCAGATTAGCAGCCGGAATGTGGCTGTTGTTATCGTGACGGCCACATTGCCTGCTTCTGCCAATGTCGGCGACCGGATTGATGTGACCGTATCTTCCATTGGCGACGCACGCAGCCTTGCCGGTGGCACATTGCTTATGACCCCTTTGCAGGGACCGGACCGCAAGGCATATGCCCTTGCACAAGGCGGTTTGGTGACAAGTGGGTATAGTTTTGAAGCCAATCTCAACCTGCAGCAGCGCAATTATCCGACCAGCGCGGTGTTGCCCGGCGGCGCCACCGTGGAGCGCCCGGTTGATGCCAATATCTTACAGCAGGATAATACGTTGAGTTTTGTGCTTCGCAATCCCGATTTTACGACGGCGCAGCGGATTGCGGACAGTATCAACAGCCAATTCGGATATGGCACGGCCAATGTTGTCAACGCGGATGAAGTGAATATCCGTTTCCCGGGCGGACAATATGGTTTTGCCCGGTTTGTTTCCGAAATCGAAAATGTCGCCGTCCTGCCCAATGTCTCTTCCAGAATAGTGATTAATGAAAGATCGGGAACAGTAGTGGCAGGCGGCAATGTCAGCATTTCAAGTGTTGTTATTTCCCAAGGCGATATCAAAATCTCGATCCGGTCAGAAAACCAGGGGTCCCAGCCCAGCTTTATCAGCGGGTTCGCCACCGATGTCAGCAGTCTGGTGATTACAAATACAGATGTGGAAGTCGATCAGGGTTCGGATGACGCCGTCATCAGCTTCCCCAACACAACGGTCGCAAGCCTGGTGCAGGGATTGAACAAGGCGGGCGTGGATACCCGCAGGACAATCAGTGTTTTGCAGGCCATCAAGGCCGCCGGGGCTTTGCACGCCGAAATATTGGTACAATAACAAGGAAGACCAAGATGGATCAGGTATCAGCTGTTCTCATAAACAAGGCATTGGACGGGCTTTCCATGCGCATGGTTGCGATTGCGGAGAATATCGCGAATTCGCAAACCGCAAATTACCGGCCCGTGCGGGTCAGCTTTGAAGACGCTCTGGCCGCTGCATCGAACAGGGGCATAGATGCGATACGCGATGTCCAGCCGCGTATGGAAATGGTGCCCGTAAGTGAGAATGGCGGGAAGATGAGGCTCGATATGGAAATGGCCAGGGCTGCGGGGACGGGTGCGCGCTATGCGGCGTTGATAGACGTACTGAATCGGCAAACCCAGCTCAGCCGGCTGGCCGCGACTGGAGGCCAGTAATGCAGGCAATGGAAATCAGCATGTCCGGCCTTGATGTCGAGTGGCAGCGGCTTCAGGTCATTGCCCAGAATATCGCCAATGTGAATACCAGCAGGACAGCCGATGGCGGCGTGTATCGGCCGCTCACACTGGTATCTGGACCAAAGGTCAGTTTCAGCGAAGTGATGAACCAGCGGGCTTCGACTGCGTCACCTTCGATGCAGGGCGTTACGGTCTATGGCGTTGAGGCGCAGAATCAAGGAACAAGGCGGGTGTATGAACCTGCGCATCCGCACGCGGATGCCGATGGGTTTGTAACATATCCGGAACTCGACCATGCGGCGGAAATGACCAATATGATTAAAACCTCACGGGCCTATGAAGCCAATCTGGTGGCGCTCAACATCTCCATGCAGATGTATTCGCGCGCTTTGGATATCGGGAAACAGCAATGACAATTGAATCGATAGCGGCCGCCAGTCTGGCAAGTGCCGAACAGCCTGTATTTTCGCAGGCGGCCGGTCCATCAGAAATAGCCAATATAGCGGCGACTGCACAGGGCAACGCCCCTGAAGCCACGGCATTTGGTGAAATACTGATGTCGCGGATTGCCGAGGTTGAAAATAAGGTGACCCATGCAAACGAGATGGTACGCAGTTTTGCGATTGATGATTCCGTGCCGCTCCATCAAGTCACATTCGCTCTGGAGGAAGCGCGCCTCTCGTTCGAATTGATGCTGCAGGTGCGCACCCGCATGGTCGAAGGTTACCGTGAAATCATGAATATGCAGATGTAGGAATATACATCTCATGTTTGAAAATTTTGCCAAATTGCCACTTTCGCGGCGGATACTCCTTGGCGTGATAGCGTTTGTTATCGCGGCAACTTTCCTGTTTGCCATATATTTTGCATTTTTCAGGGAACAATATGAACCGCTCTATACCAACTTGCAGACTGCAGAGGCCGCCGCGGTCGTTGCCGAGCTTGAAGAGCGCAATATTCCCTATGAACTGGCGGATGGAGAAACGACATTGCTGGTTCCCGCGGATCAGCTTGCCGCCACTAAAATTGCGCTGGCCGGATCGGACCTTTCGATCAAGGGGCTGGTCGGTTTTGAATTGTTCAATGAATCCGACATGGGCATCACCGAATTTGCGCAGAAGATAAATTATCAGCGCGCGCTTCAGGGTGAGCTGTCGCGCAGCATCATGATGATCGATGGCATTGAAAGTGCACGGGTGCATCTGGCGATACCGGCGCGTGCCATTTTCAAACGCGATGAAAGCGTTGCCAAAGCGGCTGTTACCATACAGCCAATGCCCGGTAAAAAACCGACCAAAGCCATGGTGCAGGGCATACAGGCGCTGGTTGCTGCATCGGTAACGGATATGAGCTTTGCGAATGTCTCTGTGATTGATGATGCGGGGCGCGTCATTAGCGATAATGTGCCGGCCCCGGTGCCGCAGACATCTACGGAAACAGGTCAGGCAACAGCCATGCAGACATATTATGAAGCGCGCATCCGTGAGGCGCTTGAAAGCGGTTTCCCGGGCCGCAATGCGAAAATATCCGTCGCCATATCTGATATACTGCAAAGGGGAGCTGCGCCCACTGAAACAGTCGATACAGCACTGATACAGCAATTGGGCGGTACACCGCCAGCAGGTGAAAGCCGCAAATTCCGTCTGCTTGTCGTTGTCACCTTTCGCGCTGCACCCGACAGTGAAACCAAAGCGGCCATGACTAACGCGGTAGCCGAGGCGATAGGTTTTGACCGATCGCTGGGCGACCAGATTTTCTTTACGACCGATCCCGAAATTACCGCGCAGCCGCCCCGGGTTCCGGTGACTGACAGTTATGAGGCACCGGAAACGCCGCAAAAGCTTGACCTTCCTTTCAAGATAACGCCGCCAGTATATTGGGCCGCCATTGGCTTGTTTGCGCTGTTCCTGTGCATTCTGGTCTTTGTGTTTCGCCGCAAAAAGCCCAAGAATGATATGGCGCCTGAAAATGACCATGCGTCTTTTGCCGAGCAACTGCAGGCAAAGCTGGATGGCCTGAATGAGGGTGAGCATGCAAAACCCTGACCCCGAACTGCAAAAGCTGCTGGACCGGCTGGATGCCATGTCGGAAAAGGACAGGCAGGCTGTCATCGGCCTGCTCCCCGAAACCACCGCACGCCGGCTTGATGAGCTGACAACGAAAACGCTGGATGAAGAGGTCACGGATGAAGCAGAGGAGGCCGATGCCAGATATGCGCAATATTCCCCGCTGCTGCGCCGCCGGATCAATAGCGCGGAGGCGATAAAGGGCAGGGGGTTTGTGGTAGGTTACAGGGTAACAGAAAAAGCGCATGCCACGCTGATCGACATTGTGACAGAAGAGGAAAACGCCAGGGAGGATCTGGAAAGGTTAAAGCCGGAAAGCGGCGCGTCGCTTGTGCAGAAAATTACTGAATTTCTTTTTCCCAAAGCGAAGCAGCCGTGACCCGTATCATTAAATCCGGATCGGTAAGTTCTTTTGGGTCGGTGCGGCCATTGCATCAGGCGGCGCAATCTACGCATGTGGAGGCCGATGAGCGTAATACCAACGCAGAGACTGAAGCAGAATTCAATTATGAGAAGAAGCTGGTGGAAGCGAGAGAAGTTTCCGCAAAGCAGGTGCACGAACTGGAATCCGCCCATGCCGCGCTTGCGGAAAAATATAAACATGCCAAGGAAGAAATCGAAAAGGTGCGGGCGGAAGCTTTTGAAAAAGGCAAGGCTGCGGGCCTGAAAGATGCGGAGGTTGATGAGCAGGGCAGACATGAACGCATTGCCAAGACATTGCAGGCGGCCCTTACACTTCTCTCGCAAAGGCTGGAGTCCATAGATGCGCTGGCCGCCATGCTGGCGCAGGCTGGCCTCGCCAAAATATTTGATGACCATGATGATCTGGCCGCACTGGTCGCCAGTGCCATTTCAAAACGTATCAGGCAGATTAAAGACGAAACCATATTGGCAGTTGTCGTGAGCCAGGAGGATTTCCCCGATCCGCAAACTGCCAGAAAGCAGATACCAAATCTACAGGACGACGTGGAAATCCGCTGTGATGCCGCGCTGAAAAGCGGGGACTGCAGGATCAAACTGTCGCTCGGTGTTCTGGAAATCGGTCCTGAATTGCAAATTGGCAGATTGAAAGAATTGTTGCAGCAACTGGCGGAGGGTGCGTGAGTACACTCGGCACACATTCTTTCATCAATCATATCGAGATTGCCGATTTTGCGCTGTGTTATGGCAAGGTCAACAAAATTGGCCTGACGCATATTGAGGCTGATGGCCCGATCTGCGCCATTGGTGATATTTGCAGCATCGAACAAAAGTCACCCAATTCTTCCGTATCAACCTCGATTGCAGCGGAAGTTGTGGGGGTTGAAGGCGGCAAGGTGACTTTGCTTCCCTTGGAGGCCAATACAGCCGTGCAGTTAAATGCCCGCGTCATTGGCGGGGGCACATCCCATGCCTCCATAGGTGTGGGTGAAAGCTATGCAGGGCGCGCCATTGACTCGCTTGGCAGGCCTGTTGACGGCAAAGGCGCGATCGTGGCTGACAGCCTCACAAGTCTGGGCCTGGTCAATCCCGGTCCCCTTGAGCGGGCGGCATCGAATAAGCGTCTTGATACCGGCATCCGTTCCATCGATGGGTTGCTTACTTTGGCGCAGGGACAAAGGGTTGGCATATTCGCTGCGGCGGGAGTGGGGAAAACCAGCCTGATTGAACAATTGTCGGCACAGATTGATTGTGATCGCTGTGTCATCTGCCTAATTGGCGAACGCGGCCGTGAAGTTGAAGCCATGTGGCAAAACTGTCAGCGCGCCGAAAATCCGGAGCGATTCACTCTGGTCGCATCGACATCAGACGAAAGCGCTGCTTTGCGCGTAAGAGCAGGGCATTACGCTCTGGCGCTCGCCAACCACTGGCGTGCGAAAGGCGAGCATGTGCTGCTTGTAATGGATTCTGTTACGCGTCTGGCCATGGCCATGCGCGAAATTGGCCTTGCTGCGGGGGAGCCGCCAACGGTGCGGGCTTACACGCCCAGCGTTTTTGCGGCTATTCCCAAATTTGTCGAACATTGCGGCGCGCTCCGTTCCGGCGGTGCGATCAGCGCGATTATGACAGTGCTTGCGGAAACGGATGATGTGGATGATCCTATCGCCGAGATGATGAAGTCACTGCTGGATGGACATATCATATTGTCCCGGCAAATGGCGGAGCAGGGGCATTTCCCGGCCATCGATATTTCCAGAAGCATCAGCCGTCAGGCCGAAAAACTGATGTCCGATGCACATAAGGATGCAGCCACAAATATACGCAAGCTGTTATCAGTGTACGAAGAATCCAGAACGCTTGTCGAAAGCGGTGTCTATCGCAGCGGTTCCAATGCAGAGTTGGACAGAGCGATTGCCTTGCGCCCGGCGATTATCGATTTCCTTTCACAAGGTCAGGATATACATTCCGACTTTGATACCAGTCTTGCTGCATTAACCAAACTGTCTTCGAGTCATGCCAATGGCTAAGCGCGAGACTTTGAAACAGCTGCGCGAGCTTGCCGCGATTCGGCGCGCACAGCGCGAGCATAGCCGCTCGGAAGTGCATATCGCCAAACGCTCCAAAGAACGCGCGGTAGAAATACAGGATAGCATTACGGATAAACGCGATGAAGCCGTACAGGATTGGGAAGACTGTTTTGCTGGCGTGCATTTCACGCCCGAACTGACACAAAACCTTGCCAGCGCATTGCTTGGCAAGGAACAGCAGCTGGAGCAGGCGAACGAACATGTTGCTTTTGCAGATCAAAGGCTTAATAGTAGTGAAGAGAATTGGTTATTGTCCGAATTGCAATATAAACTGGCATGCAATCTTGGAAAAGAGGCGACCAAAAAGTATCGCAAGACTGTGCAGGAGGACAAGCTGAGCGAAGCGGCAGATAGATTTGGTTACAGGAGTGTGCGGCATGAGCGATAGTGCGATAGAGGCGCATGTTCCAGGGCGGAGTCTATCGGCAGACAATAGAGGTGCCGGAGATGGGTTGCGATCCAGCGGTTTGAAAACCGGGCAAGGCTTGCCTTCATTTTCCAGCATTCTGGCTGGGCCTGCCAATCCCGACAGGGCACGGGCATTTAATGAAGATGGACTGTTTGCAAGACCGCTGCCGCAACGTGAACCGGCCTCAGGAGCAAAAAGCACTGCGCGTGCAAATGAAAAATCCGGTAAAATTGCTAACGCAAAAACCAGCCTCGGCGTAGATGCGCCTGATATCAATCAAAAAAATCTACCATTATCCGAAAAAATGGGTAATGTTGTATCGAACTCAGCGCCTGAGAAACAATATGCTGTGCGAGCTACGGTTATGGCATCCAATACGGCGGCGGCAGATGACACTATTGTGCAAAACCGCCATGCTGTATCACCCGGTATCGCTGATGTTGCGCATGGCAAGAGTTCCGGGGCGACTGAACAGAATGCGGCCATGGCAAGTCGTGGTAGTCCGGTCGGCCCGAAAAACGGCATGGCAATGCTTGCGCAACTGCATGCGCAGCGTGCGCATATGCCAGTCCAGGTCGTGCTGCAAAATTTGGAGACGGGCGTGCGCTTGATCGCGGCCGCAAAAAATTTGAGCGAGACGGAAAAACAGCAAATGCGCCGCGCGGTTACATCGGTTTTGGCGCAATATGGTATTTATAGTTTTGATTTTGAATTGAATGGAGAAACATTCGCGGGAATCTGAGGGCTGTGGGCCTCAATATCAATCAGCGCGGATATTATATTAGGAAAACATTATGCAAGTAGCACCCATACCATCCGTACCCGATCCCTCCGTTGTGGGGCCGGCACAGAATAATTCCGGCGGTGTTGATGCGAGTGGTGCAACCGACGCATTCGGGCTTGGTTTTGAATCGCTGCTGCAGATTATCCTGACGCAGCTGACTTACCAGGACCCGCTCAAGCCGATGGATAATTTCGAATTCGTTTCGCAGCTGGGCCAGTTTTCCCAAATTCAGCAGGCACAAAGCCTGAACGATAAAATGGATAATCTTCTGTCCGCACAATCAGCCAATCAGGCAACCGGCTTGCTGGGTCAAACGGTCGACGTTCCTGCCGGTTCTACGACGATAAGCGGTACAGTGACGGCCATCAGCTTTGTGAACGGCCAACCCCGCCTGTCCATCGAAACCGCGGATGGCCAGACAATCAGCAATATTTCGATAGGTAGCGTGACACAGATAAGGACAGCCGAATGAGTATGCTGGGTGCAATCTATACAGGAATGAGCGGCCTTGAGGCTTACTCTCAGGGATTGAGAACGATCAGCAACAATGTCGCCAACCTCAATACCGCCGGTTTTAAGTCCACCGATGTTGATTTTAGCGATATCTATACATCATCCGGCACAAACTTTGGTCTGTACGATCACCGCAACAGCGGCGGCAATGGCGTCCGCATGGACGATCTGCAGATCAATTTTCGCCAGGGCGATTTGCGCCAATCCGAAAATGGTCTCGACCTGGGCATTGATGGGGCCGGTTTCTTCGTCGTGCTGGATGGTGACAAGACTTTCTACACACGCACGGGTAATTTCGTGGTTGCAGAAGACGGCTATATTACGCTGGAAGGGACAGAGCTGAGGCTGGCTGTGCTTGATGATGCGGGCCGTGCAGTAGAGCTTAACGTGGATGAAAAGCGGACCAGTCCTCCGCAGGCGACCACAGAGATTAAATTTGCCGACAACTTGTCATCTACCGCGACCGAGCATGTCATCAGCGATGTGTCGGTGTTTGATGCCGCCGGGCAGCAGCAAGTCTGGCAAATCGCATTTGCCCGCGATGCCGATGAAGAAGGCAATATATGGAACGTCACCGTAACTGATGCTGATGACCGCGAAGTTGGCACAGGCACATTGTCGTTTGAGCAGGGCGAAATTGATCCAGATACTGCCAAGATTGTCATCGAGGATGCGGAAGCCGAAGGGCTGTCCGTAACGCTCGACTTTTCCGAGAATGTGACTTCATTTTCGTCTGGAACCATTTCCACCATGCGCTCCAGCGATGTCGATGGATATGGCGTAGGGGCAGTGACGAACATCACCACCAATGCGGATGGTGCAATTGAACTCAGCTATTCCAATGAACAGACGGAAGTGCTGGGGCCTGTCGCCTTAGCCGATTTTAAGGACCTGCAGACTCTTGAAAGTGTTGGCAATGGCCTTTTCTCATTTAATGAGCAGGGTGAACGGCGGCTGTTTACCAGCGATGACCCGCAGGTAGGACGCGTATTGTCTGGCCGGACGGAAGCATCGAATGTCGATCTGTCCGCGCAATTTGGTGAACTGATCATCATCCAGCGCGGGTTTCAGGCATCTTCGCAATTGGTCAGTGTTTCCAATGATATGATCCAGCAGTTATTTGGTATCAGGGGGCAGGGTTGACGGTTCAATATCGCCCATGGTTACCCCAAAACGCGATCAAGCCACATGAATTAGCATCCATTATTGATGATGCTGTTCTGGAATGGAGCGAGTGCTGGTCGCCCGCCCTGAAGTTCGATCGCTTGAAATTATTGAAAAACCAGGGGTCTTCGCAAAGCTATTCTGGTGCGCCGCTCCCTCATAATAAAATAGCCAGGGGCACGTCAAAAACGGCTGGTAAAGAAGGGATTGGCAAAGAAGAGGGCGTAAAAGCGGCAATAGCCAAAGATGCTAAAGACGCCAAGGCCAAAGCAGCCAAGTCCAAAGAAATCAAAAACAGGCAAAAAATAGCTGCGAAGAAAAAAATACATCTGCAATATCACCTGCTGAGTGAAGAGCTCGCTATTGGCTATACGCCAGACGTCACACTTTCTCTTGCGCTCAAATTGCTGGGTATCGACATTCCTGCGGCGCGCGTTTCGCAGATTGATAAACCTGTTCTGCTGAAATTAAGCGAGCTGTGTCTGCGCGATCTGCGCGCCAGAATTCGAAAGGTTCTTGCAGATTGGTTGAACCGGGACGCCGATATGCCTGACTTTGCAAAGAAGAAAACGGATCTCGCGTCGCTGCAGGATGGTTTCTGGTCAGGCGAAATTACAAGCAAATGCAAAACATTCCGGCTTGGGTTTGCCATGCATGAAAATATTCTAATTCGGCACCGTCAGGCTTCTATCCAGCAAGCGCATCTGAATAATCAGGCCATGAACCGTAATGACGCAGTGGGCGCATGCATGGTCGATATTGGTGCAAAGCTCGGGACCGCTGTTTTGACATTTTCAGAGCTGAATGATCTTGAAATTGATGATGTGCTAATACTGGACAGCGCGGTCGAAGCGAATGTTGACCTTGTGGTGAACGGCCAGGTCGAAGCTGTTGCAGCATGCGCGTTGCAGCAGGATAAAGACGGTTTTCAACTTGAAATAAAATGAAATTTATTAATAGAGATTCCCTATGAGTGATGAAACAGTACAAAAACCCACTGCAGATGATGAGCTGGCGGTCTGGAATACAGATTCCAAAACCGATGCCAATTCCAATTCTGTTTCCCCCGGTTCTGATTCTAGGCCCGGCGCTGCGGCTTTTGAAAGGTCTGTGGTTGATAATGTGCCGGTCGTGCTGGAGGCATTTATAGGGTCCGCAAAGCTCAGTGTTTCTGAACTACTGGCTTTGAAGCAGGGTTCTACCGTTCCCCTGAATGCTTCCTTGAATCAGCCTGCAGAATTGAAACTGAACGGGCAGGTTGTGGCTCTTGGTGAAGTTGTTGCCGTGGGCGACAATTTTGGTATCTGCATTAAAGAAATCTACTCTTGAACATATCTATTTTCTCTGGTTTCCGCCCCAAAACCCTATTTTCTGCTGTCATATTATCGTGCTCTCTATCTCCGTGTAACGCATATGCACAGCAGCTGGGAGGCGGAGCAACGCCGGACATTTCCTTTTGGCGTATCCTGATCGCCTTTATCGTTTCGCTCGGTCTCGGGCTGCTGGTACTTTTTATTTTGCGGGCGCGCAATAATAGCTATAAAAACATAAAATTCAAAGACTTGCTTAATTTGAAAGCGGAGCAGAGCGCGCGCGACATTACCATAATCGATCGATGCAGGCTGGGCCCGCAAAGTGAGATCATAAAGCTGCGCAGCGGTGACAGGGAATATCTGGTGCTGTCGGGCGCATCGCACAGCACATTGCTGGATAGCCATGCCGCCAAGGAGCAGGACGATGAGGCGGGGGAGGCGGGGCTGCCATGAGGACAATCTTGCAGCGTATGGCCGCGGTCAGCAGTATTTGCATGATGCTTGTCTGGACAAGCCCCGTTCATGCCGCTGCGCAGCTACCGCAATCCTTGTTGGGCGGTGGCGACGATATTGTGCGCATTGCCCTTACGCTGACCCTGCTTGCGCTTATTCCCGCGTTGTTCATCAGCATGACTTGCTTTATCCGAATCATTGTCGTGCTGGCCATGGTGCGACATGCTTTTGGCATGCCCGAAACTCCGCCCAATCAGGTCTTGATAAGCCTTGCATTATTCCTGACCATTTTTGCGATGTCGCCTACGTTTGATGCGCTGAACAAGGATGCGCTGCAGCCTTATATAGCGGGCGAGGTGGAACTTGAGACAGCGATGGAGAACGGGAGTGAGCCATTGCGCGAATTCATGCTGCGGCAGGTGCGTGATGAGGATTTGGAAACTATCTATGCCATTGCGGGTGAGGATTTGCCGAATAGTCCGCAGGAAGTAAGCCTGCCGAAGCTGGTTCCGGCATTCATCCTGAATGAATTGCGCGTATCTTTTATGATTGGCTTTGTGATTTTATTGCCGTTCCTGCTGATTGACCTGATAGTTTCCAGCGTCTTGTTGTCACTGGGCATGATGATGGTGCCGCCTGCTACAATTTCGCTGCCAATCAAGGTGCTGATGTTTGTCTTGATTGATGGCTGGGCATTGGTGCTTGAAGGAGTGTTGGGCAGTTTCAGGTGAAGGGCAAGATCGGAAAAAATGGGCTTGCAATTCTGCGCATTCAAAAATGGGTGGAGGCGGCGCTATGGCGAAAATTCAGGCAAGAGGGTGATTTGCCCGCCAAGCATGCGCTTTTTCATATGCACCAACCGCTCGCCAGAAAGATAGCCAAAGAGTATTACTATAAGCGCATGGGACAAAATGTTGAACTCGCCGAGTTTGAACAGCTCGCCTACGAAGGCCTGCTTGATGCGATACACAAGTTTGATCCATTGCGCACCGTGCCCTTTCGGGGGTATTCACGGCGGAGGATCGCAGGCAATATCGCGGATGGCATTGCCACTACAAGTGAGGTCAGCCGGCAGGTAAGCACACGTTATAAAATCGAGCAGGAGCGATTGAGGTCACTGTCGAATATTGCCAGAGCCGATGAGGAAACTGCACTTGAACAATTGACCAAACTGGCTTCAGGTCTGGCATTCGGGTTGATGCTGGAAGGTACGGGCATCTATCATGACGATGAAGAAAATGAACGTCAGCCCAATGCCTATGATAGTCTGGTATGGAAAGAAGCTACCCAGCGCCTTGCGGAAGAAGTGGAAAAACTGCCCCGGAAACAGGCCATGATATTGCAACAGCATTATGGCAGCGGGGTTAATTTTAACCAGATTGCAAAACTGCTCGGCTTAAGCAAGGGACGTATCTCACAATTACATGGTGAAGCTTTGCAGATTCTGCGTAAAAGGCTTGGAAAATTTTAACGGAGGAAAATCTATGACTGAATTGTGCGGCGAAGAAGAAATGGCACGCTTGATAGAAACTGTGCAGTCGGACAGCGGCAATGATGTGGCGGCCATAGATACTATGCTGCAGGAATATCCCGGCGATCCGCGCCTTCACTTTCTGCGCGGTTCCGTGCTGGCCAGCGGCAATCGATTGCTGGAAGCGTATGAAGCGATGCAACGCGCCGTTGAAATTGCGCCTGATTTTGTCATTGCCCGGTTTCAGCTTGGTTTTTTTGAGCTATCTTCGGGTGATGCACAAAGCGCCATGGAGAATTGGGAACCTTTGGAAGAATTGCCGGAAGATCATTATATCCGCCGGTTTGTGCGCGGTCTGGTGCACCTTATCCATGATCAGTTTGACAGCGCTATATCAGAGCTGCGTGAAGGCATAGCTCTTAATCAGGAAAACCCTCCGCTTAATCATGACATGCAGCTTATTATCGATAAAACCGCTGATTTGGTGCCGCCTGCGGGTCAGGCGGAGAGCGATGCCCCTGCGGTATCCTCAACATCCGCTTTGCTGAATCAGTTTTCAGATCCGAAAACCAGGCATTGAGCTGTTTGAAATCATGCGAGGCATATCATGACCCGGATCAATAATGTCGACCAGCTTGTGCTATTGCTGCAGGAAAGGCTGGATGCGGCCTCGCGCAAAAAACGCAGTGCGAAAAACACCAAGACCGGTCACACCAAAGCGCCGACACACACGCGTGATGTAAGTGTCGCGCAGGATTTGCTGGATTCCGGAAACTTTACGGAAAACGATATTCAGCACGCGCTTATTCAGGGCATATTGTCGCAGGAATTTGGCGACCGTCTGGTCAACGATGCAAACTTTCAGCAAGTCGTGAATAAAGTTGTCGAAATAATAGACCGCGACCCTGATATGCGCAAATTGCTGCAGGAATCGTTGCAGGAGCTGGGGAAATAATAGCGGACATGGGCAATGCCAGCCTTGGCCTTAAGCCATGATATTGCCGCGGTCGTTACGCTTTGCCGGCAATACCTGTATTCATATTCGCCAATGCCTGGCCAATGGTTCTGCCGCTTGCATCAATGGGTGTCTCCATGGCTATTTTGACAATCCGGTCGGCTGCTTCTGTATTGCCCTGAGAACGTTCGAGAAGGCTTTTGGCCAGCGCGCCGGAAAAACATTGACGGTCAAGGCGCAGCGCGGTCTCGCAAAATCTGCCGGCTTCCTCCATATTGCCTTCGACAATATTGATGACAGCCATGGAGCCATGGCTTTCCGCAAATGTGGCATCTATGTCCAGCGCCGTTTCAAAGCGTTGCCGGCTCGTTTTGTAATCACCCTGCACAAAATAGGCCCAGCCCGCGGCGATCCATGAACCCAGATGATCGCCAAATATTTCTGCGCCCTTGTCAATGTCACTTGCGGCCTGGCTGTTGTTGCCCAGAGCAAGTTCCGCCATTCCCCGGCCCAGCCATGCGCGCGGATTTTCCGGCTTTTGGTCCAGCGCATCATTGAAATGGGTGAGCGCCGCATTCGGATCGCTATCTGCCAGCGCAAGTGTGCCAAGTGTCGTAACGGCATCGGGCAGAGCTGCGGCTTTCCCCGCGCATGCACGTGCCAGATCAATATCCTCTACATCCAGTGCCAGCACGGACATGGCCGCCATTAGTGCTGGATCATCGGTGTGTATGGCGGCGAGCGTTTTTGCCTCTTCCATGGCTTCGTCAAACTGACCGGCTGCATGCATAAGCTGTATTTTCAATGCTGCCGCCTGCGGTAATTCTTCGGCCATTTGCCCATCGATCATTTCCAGCGCATCGCTGTCTTTACCCGACACCGCATATGTCCAGGCAAGATTAAACCGCGTGCCCGTGTTGTCATGCCCATCCTGGCGCAGCTGCTGAAATATTTCCGCGGCTTTATCAAAATTATTCTGGCGAAGGGCGATAATGCCGGACAGATTCTGTATGGCGGGCGGCGGGGTTTCTATATCACTGTAACGCGTGACAAGCTGCGCAGCGGTTTCCAGCTCATTTTCAGAGATTGCCGCTTCTATGCCATCTGACAAGAGAGCCAGATTTTCAGGATCATGTTCCAGCCAGCCCAGCAATTTGGGTAGTCTGGCTTCGCCGTCTTGCCGGATATTGTCAGCCATGTTCCGCGTTTTCCAATCTCTATCTAGTCCAGTTAATGGTTTATCATGGGCGTCCATATGATTAAAGGCGCATATTCAATATGCTATGTGCCTCTGCCGCTTCTAACCTTCCGCCTTGATGATATCAAATGAGGTAAGGTTGATATTCATCGGAATTTCATTGACGGACAGGATCGCCAGCTTTGGTACGCTGCGCCGGGTCAGGCTGTGCATGTGTCGCCGCAATTCGGCCCCGCACAGCAACACGGGATGGCGGCCCTGCTTGGTCATTTCATCCGACATATTGGCCAGTTTCTTGATAATCTGCTCGGCCAGAGCAGGTTCGATAACAACCGGACTGTTGCCATCACTCGTATTAACGCCGGACATGATTTGATGCTCGATCCTGGGGTCTAGGCTAAGCACAGCCAAATCATCATGCGTACCGCGCAGTTGCTGGCAGATAACGTGCTTCATGCGTTGCCGTACCATCTCGGTCAGAGCCGCAGGCTCTTTAACCTGCCTGCCAACATCGACCAGTGTTTCGCAGATCAGGTCGATATTTGCGATCGATACATTTTCCGCCAAAAGGTTTTGCAGGACATTCTGTATATCGGCGACCGACATGATATTGGGAATAAGATCCTCGATCAGGCCGGGCTGGCGAGAGCGCACGCCATCAAGCATCTGGATGATGTCATTGCGGGTCAACAGATATTCCGTGCCGTTTTTGACCACTTCTCCCAGATGGGTGATAAACACGGTCAGCGGGTCGATCAGCGTATAGCCTTCCGACTTGGCCGTTTCCGTGTGTTCGTTTTCGACCCATATTGCGGGCAGGCCGAATGCCGGGTCATTCGTTTCAACGCCTGGCAAATTGTGGCGCGATATATCGCTGCGCACGGCCAGTGTCATTTCGGGGAAGATATCGGCTTTGCCATGGCTGGTGCCAAATATGGCGATATTATATTGATTGGCGCCCAGCGCGGCATCATCCTTGAATTTGACGGCCGGGAAGCGGAAACCATTGTTTTCCAGCTGGCTTTTGCGCAGGCTGGTGATGCGGTCGAAAATAACCGGTTCCTTGGGCTTCCAGTGTTCGGCAAGCTCGCTGCCCAGCGCAATTTCAATGGGCGCGGGCATGGTGGATGCATGACTGTCCTCTGCGTCATCATCACTTGAGAACTGATCATCCCCCGCGATGGACGGTTTATTCCTGATCGAAAACCAGGCCAGCATGGCAAAACCCACAATAAGGAATATCGGCCATTTCGGCATGCCGGGCAGCAACAGCAGTATAAGCAGGGAGCAGGTTACAATAATCGGAATACGCGGCACAGATGCCAGCTGCCGCAGCACTTCGGTGCTAAGTTCACGGTCGGCGGAAGAGCGTGTGACGATAATACCGGTGGCCACGGATATGATAAGCGCGGGCAATTGTGTTGCAATGCCGTCGCCAATGGTGAGCAGGGTGAAATGCTGTAGCGATTCCATCCAGCTCATGTCCATCTGTACAACGCCGACAATCCAGCCTGCGATGATATCGATCAGCAGGATAATGATGCCCGCAATGGCGTCGCCTTTTACGAACTTGCTGGCGCCGTCCATGGAGCCGTAAAAGGACGCTTCCTTTTCCAGTTCCTTGCGGCGTGCAGCGGCTTCATGCTGGTCGATCAGACCCATGTTGAGGTCGGCATCAATGCTCATCTGCTGCCCTGGCATGGAATCCAGCGTGAAACGGGCCGCGACTTCAGAAACGCGCTGCGCACCCGATGTAATCACGACATATTGGACAACCACCAGTATGAAGAACACCACCAGCCCGATAATGAAACTGCCCTGTACCGCATAATCACCGATCGCACCAATAACTTCACCGGCGTCGCCGCCCGTCAGGATCAGCCGGGTGGCCGCGACGTTCAGGGATAATCGATACAATGTCGCCACAAGTAACAGCGAAGGAAATGTGGAAAATTCAACAGGTTTGGCCACATAGAAAGTCAGCAGCAATATAGTGAGGGCCAGACCAAAGTTAATAATGATCGCGAGGTCCAGCAGAAAAGGCGGAATGGGCGAGAATAATATCAGCAGGATCAATATCGTGCCGATGACCAGAAACAGATCCTTGCTTTTCGCCGACAGTTTATCCAGCATTATCGTTCACCTGCTCTGCATGAGCGGTTGCACCGTCCAGCCTGTTTTTGCGTATCTGCATGTAAATGTCGGCGACATCATGGAACAGGCCATCGGGAATTTCCTGCCCCAATTTACCGCCATCATATAAAGCGCGGGCCAGCTTCCTGTTCTCAATGACGGCAACGCCGTGCAGAAATGCCTTGCTCTTGATGAGAAGAGCGAAATTATTGCGCCCCTTGGCGGCAATTTGCGGCGCTTCCATCGTGCCCGGTTTATAGGTCAGGGCAATGGCATAATGATGCGGGTTGGTAATCACCACATCTGACCCGGCAACGCCGCCCATGCTCTCGCTCTGCTGCGCAAATTCCTTGTGCAGCTGTTTGCGTTTCTGTTTCAGTTTGGCATCGCCTTCCCGGTCGCGCAGTTCGCGTTTGACCTCGCGCGAGGACATGCGCATCTGCTTGTGATATTCCTTGCGCACGATGATCTGGTCGATCACCATGAATATAAAGGCAAGGCCCATGAAAATGAGCAGCAGACGAAAGCCTGTCAGCAGCATGATGCCTGCAAGTTTTTGCGCATCGGATGCGGCGGCGCCATAGGTATCCACGCTGTAACGGATAAACAGATATGCACAGCCTGAATATGCCGCCAGCTTGATCACATTCTTCAGCGTTTCCTTCAGCATTTTCAGGGAAAACACACGCTTGAAACCCTTGGCCGGGCTCATCCGGCTGAAATCGGGTTTCAGCGGATGGGTGGAAAAGATAAATCCGCGCAGCTGGAGCATCTCAAGGAAAATGATAATGGCCACGGCAATACCCATTAACAAAAGTAGCGGATAAAATACCGGCCATAGTTTCGCAGCGGAAAAGGCCAGTATTTCGGCTGGGGTAGTCGCGCTGTTCACTTCCACGGAAACCGATGCGCGCATAACATCGATAAAGCTGCTGGCAGTCATCGCCCCAAAAATGGCGATGAAAGCGCATAAGGCCGCCAAAACCGACAGAAACCCCAGATCCATTCCGCGCGCAACCGTACCTTTTTCGCGTGCCTTGCGCAGTTTGAAAGGGGTGGGTTCTTCGGTTTTATCCTGATCAGAATCTTCCATAGATCACAAAAGCCTTGGAATAATATCAAGCGTCGCACGCATGAGTTGCAGGAATATGGTGGATGAGACCGCAAATGCGATGGGCAGAAATACCAGCAGCATGATCGCTTTCGCCTGAAACCCGAGCAGCAGGACATGCATTTGCGGTAGTGTCCGCGACATGACGGCAATCGTGATATCTGTCAGGAAAAGCGCCAGCAGCGGTATTGCGGCAATCCCGAACGCGAGCACGAAACTTAATGAAATATGCGAGAATACCGGCAACAGGCTGGATGTAATCTGGGCTGCGCCAAGCGGGATATTCTCCACCGATGCCGACCAGATGGCAATCAGTTCCGCCGGTCCTTCCATGGCAAAGAATATGGCGGCCGCTGCATATGCAAATAATGTTCCGACCAGGGGTGTGCGGGCTCTTGTCGTGGGATCAACGAGCAGGGCGAGACCAAAGCCCGCCTGCACGTCCAATGTCCTGCCCGCTGTATATAGCGCGGCAAATGCAATCTGGAATGCCAGCACAATTGTTAGCCCAAGCAACAGTTCCAGGGCGGCAATCCTGATAAACCCTATGGCCGCCAGATTAAGCTGATAGGTTTGTTCGGGATAGCTGGTCACAAGCCATGCGGATAGGCTGAGGCCGAACAGCACGCGGATAATGGCGGGGATACGGATCAGGGTAAAAGGCGGCGCAAATGCGAATACCGGGCCAATACGCAGGCTGAGCAGCAAAATCGCCAGTATCCAGTTTGCAAATTCATCGGACATACGGGTTTAATTGCCACCAATGCTGGGAATGGTGAGATAGAGCGTGGTGGCAAATTGCGTAATGCTGGTTATCATCCATGGTCCAAAAGCAATCAGTAAAAATGCCGCGACCATCAATTTGGGCACAAAGCTGAGCGTCATTTCCTGAATTTGCGTGGCAACCTGAAAAATGCTCACCAGCAATCCGACGATGAGAATGGCGACCAATATCGGGCCTGCCACCATCATGGCATGCCACAGCATTTCATTGATATAGTTTAGAGCCCTATCTGCCCCCAAAACATGGCCTTCCGTTGCAATTTCGGCATCTGGTGTGATACCGGATTGTCAATATTTAAGAATATCATTTCAATGATATACACGTGATGTCAAGATATGTTTGACGATATGTCAATGTTTTACCAGTTGCGCAGTTTAAGGCGCATCAAATTTTTTCCTAAACAAATTCCGATTTTTTCCGATTGTTGGAATGTTGGAGAGGCGTTGTGCCTTTTTTGGACTAAGCGGGAAAAGCGATGGTAGCGATATTTACGGGATTGGGATCTGGTTTGGAGAACGGATCGGGTTCGGCGCTGGGTGCGGGGGGATTGCTGGGGCAGTCCAGTCTGGGCCGAGCGGGCGAGCAGCTGTTTTTCAATGCGGCGACGGGCAATCTGGTGGTATCGCAGCGTGACGAGTTTGTGGTGGGGCGCGGTCCCGACGCCAATATCGCCCGCACCTATAACAGCCAGGGCGACCTGTCCGACGAAAATGGCGACAATTGGCGCCAGAGTACGGATCAAAGAGTGTACGGCGTTGAGGGCACGCTGAACACAGCAGGTTCTTATGTGCGGCGTAGCTATGCGGACGGTACGGTCGGTATCTACACATGGGATGCCGGACGATCGGCATATATTTCCAAACGCGGCGGCGGTGCCCATGACACGCTTGCCTATGCCTCCAACAGCTGGACATGGACCGACGGCGACAGCAAATATACGCAGAAATTCAGCGGGCACGGAGTTGCGAATAGCTGGCGTATAACGGAATACCGCGACACAGACGGCAATAAGCTGACCTATACCTACAGCGGGACCAAGCTGGATAAAGTGTCCACACAGGATGGATCTTATGTGCAGTATAGCTGGTCGGGCAATAATATTACCAAGGTTACGACCAGTTATACAGATCTGGCGAACGGTAACAGCGCAGAGACGCTCACGCGCGTCTATTATGCCTATGACAGCCAGAACCGGCTGAAGAGTGTGACAACTGATCTTTCACCGGAAAATAATTCGGTTTCTGATGGCAAGAAATATGTCACGACCTACACCTATGACGGGACATCGAAGCGTATTGCATCGATCAGCCAGACGGACGGATCGAAGGTTGAGATTGACTATGTTCAGATAGACGGGGACTACCGTGTCAGCGCGTTTGTGCAGACGGTGGCGAGCGGTGAGAGCCGGACGACACGCATTGGCTATGGCGTGCATGTCACGAGTGTGACTGATCCTATGGGTCAGGTGACGAAGTTTTATTATGATGACAAGGGTCAGCTGGTGCAGCTGGTATCGCCTCCGGCCTATACAGGCGGTCCGTCGCAGGTTGTGCAATATGAATATGACGCTGACGGCAATGTGGTGCGCACGATTGAGACAGATAGCGACAATGCGTCAGCGGCGGGCAATCTGGTCAAGGCATCTGGCTGGGGCGACGGTGAAACGGCCTATCGCGGGGATAATCTCATCGATGATTCCGGATGGCCGCAGGATGTGAACGGAACGCTGCCAGCGGCGGGCACTATCGGTGCGGGTTTTACCGGGAGCTATACAAGCGAAACCGAATGGACCGTGACATCTGGCCCCTATGGCGAACAGGTTGTGTCGCTGCATGCCGGACAGAATGATAGTGCAAATAGCGCAGGCGGCGGGGCTGTTTCGTCAGGATTTCCCATAGATGGCTCAAAAAACTATGAATACACCTGGTATTTCAAGAATGATGGACCGGCCAAGCACAACATCTATTTTGGTCATACCGGCGCGCAGGTTAAAAACGCTTCCAATGGTGCAGCAAACACGAACCCGTATTTCTACTATGCCAGTCCAGCAGCGCAGGATGCGCTGTTTGAATCCGGCAAATGGTATAAGGTTGTAGGCTATGTGAAGCCTGAAGGTTCACCCAATGAACCCAATAACATGATGGGCGGTGTTTATGATCTTGAAACAGGCGAAAAGATAGCCGAAACATCCACATTCAGATGGAATGAAGCCCGCACCACCGACACGGCCCATTCGCGTTTTTTCAATTTTTATGGCACGCAAATCGCCAAGAACGCGCATTTTTATAAACCCGAAGTGCGCGAAGTCGCCGACATTGCGATTTTGAATGATGGCGAAAAACTGGATATCGCACGCGATGCCAATCTGTTGCAGGCACCCGATGTGGATGGCTGGATCACCAGTGCTGCCTATGACAGGGACGATGAAGCACGTTGGACTCAGGCGCAGGGGCCGGATGGTGCAAGAGCGGTCGTTCTGGACACGGGGCAGTTTGATGGCGCAGCGGATGGCGGCGGCCAGTTTACCAACCAGTTCACGATCGATGCACAAAAAACATATAAATTCACCCAATATGTGCGCAAGTCCGACCTGGATAACCACAGTATCTATTTTGGTTTGTCCTCAAATGGCACACCCTATGTCAAATATGGCCACAATGGCACCAACGCGACGAATCCCTATTTCATGGGCTGGGGCACCAGCACGCAGCAGTCCGCGATGGACGAAAACAAATGGTATAAGATTGTCGGCTATGTCCTGCCGGAAGGGTCGGCCAATCAGCCAACAGGTAGCCTGGGCGGTATCTATGATGCTGAAACCGGAGCTAAGGTAGGTGATACGGTCAGCTTCCGTTGGCATGAAAACCGTCCGAACAACAATGTTTACGCCCGTTTCTTCACATATAGCGGACAGGCTGAAAGCGGGTGGAGCACGCAGTGGGCCGCTCCTGAGGTTGTTGAAGTCGATAATGCCGATCTTGCTGCCGATAACGCCAACCCGTTCGGCATTGTTTATGATGAGAGCGCGCCGGAAACACGTTATGAATATGATACGAACGGCAACGTCATCAGGATCATTGATCCGACTGGCAATATCACGACACGCACCTATGATGCGAAAAACAACCTGCTGAGTGAGACGGTAAGGGGCACCAGCGCAGCCGTCGCACAGACCGATAATCTCAAGCCGGATATTTCGCACACAGGCCAGTGGTATGATACCCATACCACCCGCGTCGCCACCGCTGATATCAATGGACAAAAGGCCAGCAAATTCACGATAAACGCGGGTGCGAGCTATGGCCGCACCTATTCATCGCTTGGTGCTGTGAAGGCGGGGGACACAGTCACATACCGTATTACAGCCCAGGCCACAGGCGGTGTAACGCACCATATGCTGGGAATTCACGGCAATGTGAGCAGCTGGGGCAGACCCACCGATGGAGAAAGCATCGGCCATGTGGTGGAAGGACCCGGCAAGCTGGTGCAGAGTTCTTCCGGCTATTGGTATATTGACGGTCTTTCGGAGACGGAGCCGACGACCATTGAACTGCGACGGACATTTTCGGCGGACCAGTATGCGTATGCGCATTTCTACATCAACTATCCGGCGGATCAGCCGGGCGATGCGGTCATACTGTCCGCACCCGATGTCACGATATTGCGCCAGGATCATGAGGTCGTCTCGCCCACTGATCTGGCCCAATGGGGTGGTGGCGGCACCACTGCCGCGCCAGCAGGCACTCTGCATGGCGCGCCAGCCACTAAATATACTTCAGCTGTAGGTGCCAACTGGTCGGGAGTATCCAAAGGTTTCACTGCCCAAAAAGGGGAGAAATTCGTATTTGACATGACCCTGCAGGCGGTGGGTTCGGTAACGAAACAGTCGATTGGCCTGCATGGCGGTTCTACCGCGTGGGGAAGCTCTGCGCTGGCATCGGCAAAAATAGTGTCGGGACCAGGCACGATGACTCAGACAGTTGGCGGGCTGTGGCAAGTGTCCGGCCTGTCCACCACGACGCCAACACGGGTTCAGGTGACCCGCACCTATGACCGGGACGAAAGTGGCGGTGCCTATCTGTATATTGATCATCCCGGTGGCTATCGTGATGGCACGGCGCTGATTGCTGCAGCACCCAAAGTCACCAAGTTTACAGCTGAGAGTAGCCCCGATCTTACCACGCGGTACGTTTACGATGCCGAAAACCACCTGCGCTTTGCCATAAGTGCCGAGGGTCATGTGACGGAATATTACTATCGTGCCAACGGACAAATGTACTGGAAGGTCGAATTTACACAGGATATCTATGATATCAGCTCGCTTGCGCCCGATGCTGTGTTGACGGAAGCGCAGCTCACAGCGTGGGTGCAATCGGTTGCTGGTCCATCCGGAACTGATGGCAGCCAGGCAAAAATAACCTATAGCCTGTACGATGCGCGCGGCAATGTAACCCAGGTACGCAGATATGGCGCGGCAACAGATCGCTCGCACGCAAGTACGGCAGAGGGCTATAGTTACGAATATTTCACCTATGACCAGGCCGGGAATCTGTTGAAACGCAACAGCCTGGACGAAAACAGCGAGACATTTGTCTATGACGGCATGAACCGCCTGGTGGCCTCGACCGACCTTTCCGGCGGTACAACCAGTATCGTATTCAGCGACAGTGTTAACCGGACGGTCATGACGACGGCGGATGGAGGCACGACAACCTCAATCTATAACAAGGCGGGCGACCTGCTCAGCCTGACCCGTGCGGGCACATATTCGACGACAGGCAAGTCAACCTTTGTCTATGATCGCAATGGCCGGGTGCGCCTCGAAAAAGATGGTACAAACCTTAAAAACTATCACCTGTATGACAAACAAGGCCGCAAGGTTGCCGATATCAATCATGCGGGCGATGTCATGGAATATAAATATGACAGCCAGGGCCGGATCATCGCCACCGTTCGGTACGCCTATGGCATAACCAGCGAGCAGCATGTCCTGCTCGCCAATCCCGATAATGATTTGGAAATGGATGATATCCGTCCAAATGCCCATAGCTATGACATCTGGGAATGGAATATTTATGATGATGCGGGCCGTGTTATCCAGACTGTTGACGGTACGGGCGGCATATCGGCGTTTGACTATGATGCTTCAGGCCGGCTCGTCAAAACGGTTGATTATGTAAACAAGCTGACCACAGCGCAGCTGACCGCCATGCGCGCCGACCCTCCGGAATACCCACTTACACCAGTCGCAGATGCGAAAGATGCCATTAGCCGTACTTTCTTTGACCGTGATGGCCGGGTGATCGGATCGCTGGATGGTGAGGGGTATCTCACGCACAATGTCTATGACAAGGCGGGCATGCTTATCCAGGAAACCCGCTATGCGAAGATAACCAATGCATCGCTCCGTGCTTCGGGCAGTTTCAACCAGCTGCAATCAGGTCTGGCGTCCGCGGCAGACGTAACGATTCACAATATATACGATAACCAGGGACTGCTTCGCTATAATGTGGATGCTGCCGGCACTGTCACCACCTATACGTATAACCGCGCGCGCAAGCTGACGACCACCAGGCAATATGCGAATACGGTCAACATCACCGACTTCAGCTATGCCAACATCAAGGCGGCTGTTACAACATCGTCCAATGACCGCATAAGCACGCTGACCTATAACAGCGCAGGACAGGTGGCAACGAGTACGGATGCCACCGGCCACCGCACGACGTTTACCTATGACGCCATGGGGCAGGTGATCAAGGCCGTTGAGGGTAACGGTTCTCTGGCCCGCACGACGCGCAATTGGTACAGCGGCAAGGGTGAGCTGCGTTTCACTGTCGATGCCGAGGGCTATGTGCGCCGTTTCGACTATGATGCCGCGGGCCGCAAGACCCGTGAGGTGCGCTGGTCAAACCGCGTTACTGCGAGCGACAGCACTACGATTGCGCAGATTAACAGCCTGGCGAGTGCCGCAGGCACTTGGACCGACATGCGCTATACCTATGATAGCGCGGGGCGCCAGAACAGCGTTTATGATGGCGAGGGCAACCGTACGGTGTTCACCTATCACCGGACCGGCAAGCTTAATGCGACGTATGCTGCCTATGGCACAGGCGATCAGTCCATTTCTGTAAAAATCTATGACGGTGCTGGCCGTGTGATTCGTGACATCTCCGCCTATGGTGAGCCGGAGCGCACCGACACCTATTATGCCTATGACGGTCTGGGCAACCTGATAAAAAGAACAGATCCGAATGGGTTTGATCATTACACGACCTACACGCATGACAAACGCGGCAATGTACTGACCATGACGGATGCCGAGGGCGGTATGACGCGCTATGAATATAACGCCTTTGGACAGGTGGTGAAGACTATCGATCCCGAAGGCAATGCCAGCTATAACTATTATGACAATCAGGGCCGGCTGATCCGCACGCGCGACGCGGAAAACTATGTGACGGTGAACAGCTATACCGTCTTTGGCGAAATGTCACAGGTGCGCCGCTATTATAACAGGGCCAATAATGCGGCATCGGTCAGCAACATCACGACCGTGACCGCACACAGCAAGGATGCGATTACAAGCTTCACATATGACAAGCTGGGCCGGGTGACGAAGGTTACGGATGCCGAGGGCCAATATGAGCAATATACGCTGGATGCCTTTGGCAACCGTGTGAGTGTGCGCGGCAAGCTGGGCGGTACGGTAACCAACAGCTATGACAAGCGCGGCCTGCTGCTGAGTGAAACACTGCCGATGAAGTCCCATGACAAGGACGGGGCTGTGTTGGCGAGCGTGGTGACGAACCGTTTTGAATATGATGCGCGCGGCAACCGCACGAAGATGATCGAGGCGGATAATATTGCGGCCGACCGGCGGATTACCGAATATATCTATGACAAGGCGAACCGTCTGACCCAGACGAAAGGCGAGGCTTTTGGCGCGTACACGATATCTGCGTCCGGCACGGCGAGCGTTGTCACTGTTACCCCGCGCGAATATATCAGCTATGACAAACGCGGCAATGTGACCGAGACCAAGGATGCGGCGGGCGCGCGCACATTGTTCTACTATAATGACCTCAATCAGAAAGTGGTCGAGATCAATGCAGAAGGCACGTACAGCAAGTTCACCTATGACAAGAATGGCAATGTAAAGACGAGCCGGGTGTTTGAAAGCACCGTGGCATTGCCATCTGCAGCAGGGGGCACGCCGCCATCCCAGCCCGGCAGTATCTCGCGCATGACCAGCTTCACCTATGACAAGCTGAACCGGATGACGGTCAGCAGTGTGAGCGGTCTGAATGCTTCGGGGAATACCGAGGGCATTCGCACGGTGACATGGAATGGTTCCGCCTATAGTCACACCGCGTCTGCGATTGTCACATCCTACCAATATGATGCCAATGGCAATGTAATCAAAGCGACTGATGCGAACGGCAATAGCACGTATAGCTATTATGATAATCTGAACCGCAAGAAGGCACAGGTGGACCAGGAACGTTACCGGACTGACTGGACGTATGATGCAGAAGGCAATGTGACGCGTGAGCGGCGTTATGTGAACAAGGCCGCGGCGCCGTCCGTGAGCGCCAATCCGCCGTCTGTTTCTGCCAACGGCAATCAGGACCGGATTACCGACTATAGCTATGACAAGGTTGGCAACCGGCTCAGTGAAACAAGACAGAAACTGCTCGTACATAATGGCAACGGCGCGCACAGTGCGGCAGCTCCTGTAACGATCACATATGCTTATAACGGTCTGGGTCAGGTGATACAGAAAACGCATGGCACAGGTGAGGTTGTCAAATATGACTATGACCAGACCGGGCGGCTGACGAAAGAATATGTGAATACCGCGATTACGACGGGGAATGGCGGCTCGGGTGGTACGCTTCGCCCGGCGACAGAATATTATTACAACGGTCTGAATGATCTGGCACGCACGCGTCAGGGCAGCTTTACCGCTTCCAGCGCAGACCATATCACCGAATATAACTATAGCGGCGCCAACCAGCTTTTGAGTGTGGAAGACGCCTCGGGTTTTGTGCGCAACTACCGCTATGATGCGGCGGGGCGCAAGGTGCTGGAAACCTATATCCGTGCGACGGGCAGCGGCAACAAGAATGAAGGTATTGGCACGCGCTATGATGCGCTAGGACGCCAGACGCACCAGTTTGTGCTCCAATACACTAACAGTGCTTGGAGGAAAAATAGCGGCAGCGACAGCTCCAATATGGACTATAACGCTTACGGCGAAGTCTCGCGCCAGGGCATGAACGGCATGTGGCAGCAGTCATTTGAATATGACAAGGCGGGCCGGGTGATTAAAACCAACTCGGGCGATGGTGTGTGGAAGCATTTTGGCTATGACAAAAACGGCAACCAGACCGTGGCGATCACCTCTGCCGGACGCGATCTGTCGGGCAAGAACTTTCTACAGGCGCTGGGCGAGACCGCAAGCCGCGCCGATGTCAATGCGACCTATACCCAGTATGATGCGCGCGGACAGGCGTATAAAGTGACCGAGGAGGGACGGCAGCTGAACTCCACGACAGGCCATACACTGATCAGCAGCCGTACATACAACGCCTTTGGCGAGACGCTGAGCGAAACCGATGCGCTGGGCAAGACCACCAACTATACATATAACAATATGGGCCGGGTGATTAAGAAGGAAAGCCCGCAGGTTTCCGTGACGGCGGAAAACGGCGCGGTGAGCAATGTACGCCCCACCGAGCATTACTATTATGACGCCTCGGGCCGGATGACGGGCAGCAAAGATGCGAACGGCAATCTCACCACGCTGAAACTGCTGGCTGGCACCGGCTATGACGGCAGCCAAGCGCTGGTGTACGAAGAAAAACACGCCGATGGCGGCATTAAGAAAACCCAGTATGACCGCTATGGCAATGCCGTCAAACTTACCGACGAGATCGGCCGCGTCACCAACCAGGTCTTCGACAAAATGGGCCGGGTCACACAGATTACGAAACCGGGCGGTCTTATCAACTATTACCGCTATGATGGTCTGGGCCAGCGGATCTGGGAATATAACAACGTCCTGGGCAGCGGCAACAAACAGACCACTGACTATGACGCGCAGGGCCGCGTCATATCCACCCGCGCCTTCGGCGGCGATGTGACGACCACCACATATGTGTGGAGCAATAGTCTGCGCGCTGCAGGGCTGGGCGCTTTTGGCGGATGGACGGAAACGACAACCTATGCGGGTGGCAAGACATCCCAGGAAAAATCCGATCTCTTTGGCCATATCATCTCGCGCAAGGATATGGGCAACCAGAATTACACATATACCTATGACGTGGCGGGCCGGGTCCTGACGGAAAAGAGCACGATCGGCAGCGCAAATCTGAAAAACAAAGCGTACAGCTATTACAATACAGGCCAGATCAAACAGATCATATCGGGTGATGCGGAAGTCGCCAACACCGACTGGACCCGCGAGATTGCCAGCTACACCTATGACAAGCTGGGCCGGTTGACCGGCGACAAGCTGATCCGGCGGACAGGCGATTATACTGCAGGATATATGTATTATCTGGCACCTGGCGAGCCTGAATGGGCGCCGGCAACCTATGTGGTGAGCCAAGTGACGCTACAAAACGGCATTGCCACCTATGACGCGCTGGGCCGTATGGCGACGTACCGCGATGACGCCGCATCGGGCGCGGACAATGTCAACATGTACTGGAAATATGACGCGAACGGCAATATCCGCCGTGTCCGCGCAACCTATCGCCCGGTCGCCGCATCGGGCGCACTTTCCGGCGGCACCACCGTGCAGGATTTCTGGTACCGTTATGACACCATGAACCGCGTTGTGGTGTCGAAAGGTATATTGTCGGGCGGCGTGATCCAGTACGGCAGTCAGGGCCTGAGCATTACCTATGATGCCGCCGGACAGCGCCGGACCGTCACGCGCGGCACGGGCACAACACCCACTCCAACTCCAACACCCACACCCACACCCACTCCAACGCCCACACCGACCCCAACTCCAACACCTACGCCGACGCCTACTCCGACCCCAACGCCCACACCGACACCCCCACCCGGCCCGGATCCCATATTCCCGCCTACATTCCCACCGGGTGTGCATCCCTATACAGCCACAGACCCTGATCTCAATGAGCAGTCGGGAACGGCCCCTCTGCAGTCGCTGGACGATCAGTCAACCGCGCTTGAAGGCGTCGCTGCGGCAGGTCTCACCGCTGGCGGCGTGGAGAACACCAGTCAGGACTTTGGCGACGTCCTGGGCGATGCCGTCAATCAGGCCGCTTCCTATGGCGGCACCACTGAAACCTACACCTATAACAGCGCCGGTCAGGTCACGAACGTCAATATCGCTGGCCGCACCCGCGCGACCACCAGCTTTGATGTACTCGGCCGCGTCACCGGGCATGCCGAATATAGTGCGAGCGGCGCTCTGGTGCACAGCCGCCATTCGATCAAATATGATGGACGCAATCAGGTTACTTCGGAAAAATCGAAGACCAAACAGGGCAGCAAATGGCTCTACGCGCACACCATCAACACCTATAACACCAATGGTGCGGGCACTGCGGCAGTCATCACCGCATCGAACCAGACCGGCACTTCCACGGGCAGCCTGCTGGCGGGTTCGCGTACCAAATACTGGCTGAGCTCGAGCGCTTCGCACATACCCTATTATCCTGTTAACGGCAATTACTCGGACGCCGATCTCGACTATGCCGACAGTGCCACGACAAACAGCTATTTCTTCCGCGACAGCGCGCTGCAGTCGCGTGTGGTTCTCACCAACCGCGACGGCTCCAGCACATCGAACTATGTCTATGACAAAGACAGTCGCCTGACATCGGTGAATATCACCGGCGGCAACCGCCCGCGCTCAATATCCTATGCCAACAGCCTGGAAGGACAGATTATTCAGCGGCGCGAAAACGTCGCCGGCTCCGATCCGGCCGAGCGGCGCTATGTGTTTGGCGGCAAGCAGATGGGGCTGGTCGGCAATGATGGCACCGGCAATGTCGATTATGCCACCTCGATCACGCGGCGCACGGCCGAAGGCGGCGACGGCCATTTCCGGGGCGGCGCAACGAGCGGCAGTCTGTACGCCGACTTTGACCAGAATTACACCGCGATCAATGCCTTCAGCCAGGCCGACAGCGCGGCCACCTACACCGTGCAGGGCGGCGAAAGTCTGGGCGCGATTGCCGCCACCGTGTGGGGCGATGCGGCTTTATGGTATAAACTGGCCGAGGCCAATGGCCTGACCGGCGGCGAAACCCTCGCGCCGGGCCGCACGCTGATGATCCCGAGCAACGTCGGCAACATCCACAACAACGCCAACACCTTCAAAGTATACGACCCCGCGAAAGCGATCGGCGACACCTCCCCCAATACACCGGAGCCGCCAAAGAAAAGCAATAAATGCGGGGTTGTGGGGCAGATATTCCTTGTTGCGATTGCAGTAGCGGTAGTCGCTATCGCTGGACCTGCGATTATTGGCGCTCCAGCTGTTCTTGGCACAGCTGGCGCCGCAGGTACCGCAGCCACAGGTTTAACAGCAGCGTTAGGCGGTACGGCAGCAGCAGCAGGTAGTGCAGCAGCCATAGGTGCCGGCGTCATTGGCGGGGCTATTGCGGGCGCTGCAGGTTCTATCATATCGCAGGGCGTGGGTGTTGCAACGGGTCTGCAGGACAGCTTCAGCTGGAAAAGCGTCGGTCTGGCTGCCCTCGGCGGCGGCATAGGCGGCGGTCTGGGTGGTGCAGGCGCGTTCGGAGGTGTTAAAAGCAGCTTTGTTCAGGGTGCGTTGCGTAGTGCTACCGGAAATGTCCTGACACAGGGTATCGGCACGGTAACTGGCCTTCAGGATAAGTTTAGCTTTGCAGGTGTCGCTGCAGCCGCGATTAGTGGTGGTGTCGCTGGACGTCTGGGCCGTAACTTGGATAGTTTGAAAATAGATAATACGCTTGGCAATCATATTACGCATGCAGGTGTGAGCGCGGCCAGTGCGATTGCATCTGCTGCAACGCGTAGCGCTATTGAAGGAACAAGTTTTGGTGACAATCTTATGCGGGCTTTGCCTGATGTGATTGGCAGTACAATTGGTGATATGGTGGCGCATGGGGTTGTTAAAAGTAACAATTCCGATGCTTGGAATAAAACAGATACGCATTTCGCAAGTGAAAATTTAGGGACACCCTCATCCCCGCCTGTCATAACTACAGATGCAGCTGGTAATACTGTTCGAACCAGCGTTAACAATGAAGGAGTAACTGTCAAAGAAGTTTACAGTTCAGGAGCATCACCCACGCTTCTGTCAAGACAAATTGGAACAACTACTGTTAATTACGATTCTAGTGGAAATGTAGTTTCCACAACAGATCCAAGATGCCCAGGTGGTGTCTGTACAGTAGCTTCAGGAGTCAGCGCTAAAAAAGGCAAAGATGGAGTCAAGTTCTCAAAGGTTAGGATTACTCCCTCTGATAATGCGGATAAATCTTACAAAATAAAAATAGCTGTAATGCCCGGCGCAGATATAGCACCTTTAATAAAATCACTCAGTGAACTGACAACAAATGAATTAAGGTTTATAAGGAGTTCTGGGATTAAGTTTGTTGCGCTTCAGGACAATGTCACTGAATATCTAAACATTCCTGCATCAGAATCTGCGCGCCTTACTTTTGAAGAAACTCGTTTGCTGGATGACGTAGGAGGGCTTTATCACCCTGCTTCTAAAGCAGTGTTAATTCGGACCATACGCCCCGCTGGCGCACTACCGGACTGGACAGAATCTGGTTCAAAAGATACATTTTTGCATGAGTTGGGACATGCTTTTGACTTTGCAATGGCGAAAAAATTTAAATTAAAGGACCCTACTGGGAAGCGTGTTGATCGAGCCAGTCAATCTGCTGGTTTTATTAACGCTTACAATCAAGCTCTCATAGCCAGCCCATTTGCTCCCGGCAGAGAAGACTATTATAATACTTTGCTTGGAGAGGCTGAAATGAGAAGAGGTGAAGCTTTTGCAGAGTCATTTGCAACGAATAGAACTAATGGTTCCCCGTTAGGTGGAGATGGCTATTCGTTTATTCCGACACCCTCTGGTAGCACTAGCCCTCCAGTTAGAGGCAATATTTTGATTAGTCGACCATCTCTCAAAAGTTATTGGGATACATTCCCGTGGAAGAAAAAATGATGAAGAATTTAATAATATTTACAATAATAATGACTTTTTTATTATCCGCATGCAATGAATCAATAAATAAAAAAGATTTAAATCGCGCCGAGGTTTTTAAAAATAATATGGAAAAAAGCGTAAATTATAGTGAAGACAAAAATATTGTAAGTTTTGTGACTTACAATCTCGATGGAAATATATTGCAATCTCCGAATCGCAAGTACGATAAAGACACACCTATTCTAGTGTTCACACCTGATAGTGAAAATTTTTTATTTTTATGGAATAATTACGGGCCATTTAAATTAGGGGAAACTAAACCTATTAAAAAATCTTCTGGTACTGTATACATGGAAGAAGATCTTACAATAGTTTTTATTTATAATTTTGAAAATGACCGAGGCGGTATTTTAGTTGATACACAACCCAGAAAAATTTCTATTGACGATGCAAATTATGAATTTTTCAAAAAGAAATACGGGCTTGAAAAACCTGGTGACAATGCTCTAATTGATTGAGTTATAAAAAAGAATTATAATCAGCACATTATGTAATCAGAGTGTTATTGCAAACTGCTTATAGGCCTAGCGATCTCTGTTGCTACCTAATACTGATATCAAACCGCCGTTTATTAAATTATGGTGACAGTTTGCTTAACCCCTAAACTACCATAGGCATTCGAATATGACCCGTCTTCTCCGTATCGTACTTCCCGGCATGCCGCATCATGTGACACAGCGGGATAATCCTTAATCCCCAAAACCATTTTCCTACATGTATTTGCCTATGCTAGCCAAAGGCTATGCCCTATATCTTTATCCTGCTCATATTCCTCATCCAAAATCTATGCGAAAATTTGGCCTCGAAACGCTCTTATGTGTTGGCGCGCAGCTTGCGTATATTGCTGCTGTGCAAAACCCTACACGCACGTTATAAGCTGCGCCATACCGGTATGCACTTGGTCTGGGCGGATAGGGAATATTATCGTTACACTCCAGCAGCCTATGGCAAAGTTCAGCCCAAAGTTCAGCATCTGCGGCTCTCCCCTGTACAGTACGAAACTTTATTAAACTTCGGGTATCAAAATAGCCGCATAAAACCACAATACACAGATTGCAAAAGCCGCTGTACAGTCTGCCGGGATCATCTGATCCGTGTAGGACATATCCAACAGGGTTTGTCCAACATTGGCGGTTTGGGCACCTTCCTAGGTGCGAAGCAATGCGAAGCTAAGAGTTGGGTTTGATCTGTCAGCGGGGCAGAGCAATGGTGTAGTTCGGCCAAAGGCGCACTTAATGGCTGTCCGGAAATGGCAGGGGCGGAGGGACTCGAACCCACGGCCCTCGGTTTTGGAGACCGATGCTCTACCAACTGAGCTACACCCCTATGCCTTTCATGCCCGCGGCGCTGCGCAGGTGAGCTGCTCCATTATCCGGTGTGGCGGCGAAGGGCAAGGGGATTGTCGGATCATGTGCGATTATTTGGTGCCTGCCCCGCTATTGTCCATTGCCCCGCCATTGCCTCTTGCCCCGGGCGCGCGCGGCGTTACAAGTCGGGATATGACGCTCGACACTGATCTGCTGCTGAAAGCCTATGCCATTGGCGTATTTCCCATGGCGGACAGCCGCGATGACGCAGAGGTGTTCTGGGTCGAGCCGCAGATGCGGGCGATTTTCCCGCTGGAGGAATTCCACCTGTCGCGCTCGCTGGCGAAGACGCTGAAACAGGACCGGTTCGAATTCACCTGCGATGCCGCGTTTGCGCAGGTGATTGCCGCCTGCGCCGAAACTTCCAATGGTAAAGGGGCAAAAGACCGGGCGGAAACATGGATCAACCGGGAAATTGAGACGGCCTATACGGCGCTCAACCGGCAGGGCAATGCGCACAGCATCGAATGCTGGCAGGACGGCGCGCTCGTGGGCGGGCTGTACGGGGTGTCGATCGGCCGCGCGTTTTGCGGGGAAAGCATGTTCAGCCGGGTGCGTGATGCGTCGAAAGCGGCGCTGGCGGCGCTGGTCGCGGCGATGCGGCTGGCGGGATATGAGCTGCTTGATTGCCAGTTCATGACCGACCATCTGGCCAGTATGGGTGCACGGGAGATTGCGCAGAAAGACTATCTGCGGCTGCTCGCGCGGGCGTTATATGGTGTGGATGTGGACAGCGACAGCCGCGGCGAAGATGCGGCAGATCAGCCTTCGTCCCCGCCATCCGCTACGGGGGCAGGCGCGGGTGCAGACTCTGCCGGAGCCGGCGCGGCGGGCGCGGTGTCCCCGGCGCTGTCATTGCCAGAGGCGCTATCGGCATTGCTGGACGGTGCGGAGGCCGCAGGAGCGCTGGGCGCGGGTGTGGATTTGGCCGGTTTCGGCAAATCCTCCTCGCCCGGGAAGCGCATCGCGCAATCCTTGACCCACACGTCGTAAATCGGATGTTCGACCACATTGACGGACGGCGCTTCCCGGAACAGCCAGCCCGAAAAGACTTTCAGCCATTTGGGGTCTTCATCCTTGCTAGTGCGGGTTTCGACGAATAGCTGTACAAACGCGCCGGCCTCTGGGACAGGTTCCCATGGTGCGGTGCGTTCGCAGGCCTGCAGGCGGACGATGGCGGGGCCGATCCGCTGTGCTTCACCCGGCTTCATTTCCAGATCCTGCGTAATGCCATTGCGCTTGTTCAGGAAACCGATGGTTGCTACGCGCTCGGCCATTGGCGTGCCTTCACCCTCGACCAGCGGTGTAACGACTTCGTCCGCCGCCGGCTCTATTATCGCATCGGCGGGGTCTGCCTTGTCGCTGTCATCCGCCTGATTACAGGCGCTGAGCAGTAATATGGGCAGCAGGATAAGGGGTAGGGCGGGCTTCACTCACCGGGGCTCCACGCTTCATAATCGCCGGTGGACGCGGCACGCTTGCCGCCGCGTTCCAGCGCGCCGGAGGGCCGGTATGCCTGCACCGTGCCAGTGGCATTGGGGGTATAATCCGCTTCCCAGATGCGCGGCGGTGGCAGATGGCTTTCGGGTATCTCGTCATAGCTGTGGTGCAGCCAGCCATGCCATTCGGCGGGGACGCGGCTGGAATCGTTGGAGCCTTGATAGATAACCCAGCGGCGTTCGCGGCCATGCCGCTGTTTCTTGCCGCGGAAATAGGTGTTGCCGGCGGCATCTTCGCCGACCTTTTCACCGTTGAATGCGCTGAATATGGATGTGCCAATCGTCGCACCATTCCACCACGTGAATATTTTGCCTAAGATTCCCATGGCCATCGCTTAGCCGTTTTGGATGGGGAAGGGCAATGGGAAAATGACGGTGTATTTCGAATTATTGATTGGTACCGCTGTCTTCCCAGCTCACCATATCACCTGCCTTGATACCCAGTTCCCTGGCCAGTCCGCCGCGGATTTCCAGCACCATCGCAACGGGTTCGCCGGAAGGGATGGAGTCCAGTGAATAAGGCTCTGCGTTGGCGGCGATGCTTTCAATCGAGCCGTCTGCGCGCACGAAGATGATATCAAGCGGCAGCACGGTATTGCGCATCCAGAAGCTCGCCATTTTGGGCGTGGGGAACGGGAATATCATGCCGGTGTCATCGGCCATTTCGGTGCGGAACATCATGCCCTTGGCCTGCTGCGCGGCTGTGCGTGCCACTTCGACCCTGAAAGAATGTACCGTGTCCCCACTTTTGACGGTCAGCGGGACGACTTCCAGGCCGGATTGCGCGTCTATTGACGGTGTTCCAGTGGCTTCATTTTGCGTGCTGTCGCCCTGCGCCGTGCCGGGAGCGGTGCAGGCGGCGAGTGCACCTGCGATGCAGAGCGCACATGCGCGTGTCCAGATTAGTCGTGCCATGGTTCAAAATCCTCATATCCGCCCGCCTGCTCTGTCAGATCGGCTATATCCTCCATAGTATCGGCAAATACCAGCGTACGTGCAATCGAAAAATCATGCCCGCCGCGCAGCATAGCCTGCAACTGTTTCTGCCGTTTATCGGATGGGGCGGCTTCGCGGGCAAAGGGGCCAAAGCGGCGTTTGCGGGCCATTTTCAATGCGGCTTCGGCTGCGGATTGGGCGGCGGTTTCTTTTGCCTTTGCGCCATCAGCTTCCGAAATACCGGCCGCATATAATGCTTCGTCAACGCGGCGGCGGCCATAACCGCGGGCGGTGAGTGATGCGGCCTTCTGGCTCGCGAACAGGGCATCGTCGATATATTTCAGCTTTACGAACTGTGCGACGAGTGCATCAATATCGGCGGGCCGTTCCCCCTCCCACCCGCGCTCACGCAGCTTTCGGGCGAGATAGGTTTTCAGCTTGTGCGCCGTGGTGGCGTATCTACCAACATAATGCAGCGCGAGGTCTTTGAGCAGGCGTTCATTCAACGGTTTGGGCGGTCTGCGTTCACGCGGTTTGCGTGCGCCTTTGGAAAGCTTGCTTTTCTGCGGCATTTCGCCCTCAAATTCTTTCTGGTCAGCCATTTGTCATTTTTGTGCCACATTCAGGGCCAAATTTGAACGCTTGTAATGCGCAAAAACATGTCATGTATAAGTCCTGATGGCATTGTCATACAATGTAAAGTGTTAAACCTGAGGGGCTTAAGAAAGAAAATTTGAACGGATGCGCAGCGGATTTCATGCTGTTTATGCATCCACAGGGACAAATATCCCTGCAAATATAAAGATGGGTCAGTTTATGACAGAATTATTGCCAACGCCGTCACTGGATGATCTGCCAAGGCGTTTTTCCGATTTTGATACTCTGGGCGATGCACTTGATTATGCGGCGCAGGGCGTACGCGGCTTTAATTTCCACGATCCGCGCGGCACTTTGACGCGGCCCTATCCATATAGCGAAATGCGCGAAGATGCCATTGAAGCCGCCTATCGCCTGATTGCGCATGGTATCAAGCCGGGCGATAGAATTGCGTTATGCGCTGAAACGGGCGCAGAATTTGCAGCGCTGTTCTTTGGCGTGGTGTATGCCGGTGCATGGCCGGTTCCCTTGCCACTGCCAACCAGTTTTGGCGGCAAAGACAGCTATATCGACCAGCTGTCAGTGCAGCTCACGAGCTCTGACCCCAAAATCCTGTTCTTCCCCCCCGAACTTGCCGAAATGGCAGGCGCGGCAGCGGATGCCTGTAATGTCGAAGGATTGGATTGGGTGGAGTTCGCCGCACGTGAGGCCAAAAAAACCGAGCTTCCACAAGCCAAACCTGACGATATTTGCTATCTGCAGTATTCCAGTGGCTCGACCCGTTTTCCACACGGCGTTGCGGTGACGCATCACGCGTTGCTCAGCAACCTGAAAGCGCATGCCGTGGGCATGAATGTCGGCGGCACGGACCGCTGTATCAGCTGGCTGCCATGGTATCATGACATGGGGCTGGTGGGCTGTATGCTTTCCATGGTCGCCAATCAGGTATCGACGGATTACCTGAAAACCGAAGATTTCGCGCGGCGTCCGCTGGCATGGCTGGATCTGATCAGCCGCAACCCGGGCAACAGCTGTTCTTATTCACCATCATTCGGTTATGATATCTGCGCGCGCCGCATTGGCAGCCAGTCAAAAGTGGCCGAACGTTTTGACCTGTCACGCTGGCGTATTGCCGGTAATGGTGCGGACATGATCCGCCCTGATGTGATGCAGAGCTTTGTCGACGCTTTTGCCGACGCCGGTTTTGATGCGAAGGCATTCCTGCCAAGCTACGGTCTTGCCGAAGCCACCCTTGCCGTGACGCTGATGCCGCCGGGCGAGGGTATTGTTGTGGAGCTTGTCGAAGAAACCAAGCTTTCCGGCGAAGTGCACGATACCGCGAAACCGAAACGTTACCGCGCGATCGTCAATTGCGGCAAGCCCGCGCTTGATATGAAAGTCGAAATCCGCAGTGAGCACGGCGAAGTGTTGCCCGAAAAAGCGATTGGCAAAATCTGGACCGCCGGGCCATCTGTCATGCACAGCTATTTCCGCGATGAAGAAGCGACGAATGAATGTCTTGTGGATGGCTGGCTTGATACAGGCGATATGGGCTATATGTCGGACGGCTATCTCTATGTGGTGGGCCGCGCCAAGGACATGATTATCATCAACGGCAAAAACCACTGGCCGCAGGATATCGAATGGGCGGTTGAACAGCTGCCCGGTTTCAAATCTGGCGATATTGCAGCATTCAGCGTGACGACACCTGGCGGTGAAGAAACACCTGCGGTGCTGGTACAGTGCCGCACATCGGATGAAGCCGAGCGCCAGCGCCTGCATGGTGAAATCCGCGACAAGGTGCGCTCGATCACTGGCATGAACTGCGTCATCGAGCTCGTGCCACCGCGCACATTGCCGCGCACCAGTTCCGGCAAGCTGAGCCGTGCGAAAGCGCGTAATTTATATTTGACCGGCGAGATTCAACCCTACGCGATTGCGGCATAGTCTTATGCGTTGAAGCGCACGGTACCGCCCTCTCCCCCTCCCAACCTCCCGATAGTGTGACCTGCTAGTATATCGGGAGGTTGGGAGGGGGAGAGGGCCGGTACCGCGTTCCCGCAGGCTTTCGCGCAGCGAAAAACAGCCGTGAGGGACAAAGAAACTCCAGCGCCGACTTATTGCCGTGAGGCAATCAAATAAAAAGGAATCCTCCCATGACCCAGTTTATCGCTGCCATGACCCTTGTCGTGCCAGACTATGATGCGGCCATCGAGTTTTACGTCGGGCGCCTTGGTTTCGACCTGATCGAAGATACGCGGCTTTCCGAAGACAAACGCTGGGTTCTTGTTGCGCCTCCCGGTTCAACGGAAACGCGGTTGCTGCTGGCGAAAGCGGCCAATGAAAATCAGGAAGAAGCGATAGGCAATCAGGCCGGGGGCCGTGTGTTCCTGCTTCTTGAAACCTATGATTTCGACGCTGATTACGCCCTGATGCAGCGCGCCAGTGTCGATTTCCTCGAAGAACCGCGTGAAGAGCCTTATGGCAAAGTCGCTGTGTTTCGTGACCCGTTCGGCAATAAATGGGATTTGATTGAAAAGAGCCTCGTTTGACCGCGCAGTCGGGGCCCTCTTCGAATTTACTGCCGGACAAGCTGATCGCAGTTCGAAGTTTCGCCACTCATCCCCGCCATCCTGAAACAAGTTGGCGTTCATTCCTATCAAGCAAGGAACGGCATCATTCGTATTAATAACATCGTCATTCCCAGCTTGCCTGCCCTCGCTAAGGCGGTGGACTCGGAATCTATCTCACAACGGTTGCATATAGGCGCAAGTGTGGTGAGATAGATTCCCGATTTCGCAGGAAAGACGGTGTTGCCTTAGTGTAAGCGGATTAACTCTAAACCAGTCGAGGATGGAGGATCACATCATTCGACGAGCATGTCCAAAATATTGACATAAGGCTCAGACCGGCGGCCAGGCCCTATTGCCCGCCCACCAGATGCGTGCGCACCGCGAAAAATAGCCGCGAGGTCAGAAAACATTACCATCTCGTGGTGAAGTCCTGAAATAATCTTTCCTTGCGCAAAATCGAATCTCTGGGTAAAGGGCTTTCATCTCATTACATCGGTCATATATAGCAGGCTCAACCAATCCGGTTGGCACTTAATGGCCCTTACCGGTGAGACATGTAATTCGAGTTTGGAAGCAGGCAGTTTATGGCAAAGACAACCCCCGGTGAATTCGTCCGTCAGGTACGGGCTGAATCGTCCAAAGTGGTATGGCCGACACGGCAGGAAACCATCACGACGACTATCATGGTGATGATCATGATGACCATTTTGGCGCTATTTTTCCTGGGCATTGACTCGGTATTCAACTGGGTCGTGCAATCTTTGCTCTCGCTCGCGTAATAACAGATTTAATATAGAAAGTTTCGCCCATGTCGCGCTGGTACATTATTCACGCCTATTCCGGCTTTGAAAACAAGGTAAAGGAGAATATCCTTTCCGAAGCACAGCGGCTTGAGCTGACGCAGCTCGTCGATGAGGTGGAAGTACCCACGGAAACCGTGACTGAGGTGCGCCGCGGCAAAAAGGTGCAGTCGGAACGGAAATTCTTCCCCGGCTATGTGCTGGCGAAACTGACCATGACCGATGATGTTTATCACTTGGTCAAGAATACACCGAAAGTAACCGGCTTTCTGGGCTCCAGCGGCAAGCCGCAGCCCATCAGCGAGGCCGAGGCTGCACGCATTCTGAATACCAAGGAAGAAGCCGCCAACGCGCCCAAGAAGAAAATCAGTGTTGAATACGACATTGGCGATCAGGTCAAAGTGCTCGACGGTCCGTTCGCGAGCTTTAACGGTGTGGTCGAGGAATTGGATTTCGAGAAAAACCGTGTAAAAGTGTCGGTGTCCATCTTTGGTCGTCCAACGCCTGTGGAATTGGATTTCGAGCAGGTTGAGCTGCAGAAGTAATAGGACCCTCTCCCACCGGGAGAGGGCAACGAGACTTGGCAGCTTGCTGCCTAGTCGCAGGGGTGAGGGGCTTCGCGCTATCGATAGGTCCTGCACCCTCACCAAGTTGCGCTAGGTGCTTGCGCACCAAGCTTCACTATCCTCTCCCTAAAAGGAGAGGATTATATGTTGCATTATGCGCAAAATCCGCTAATGCCGCGCCTTCTGTTGCTTTGGCGACAGATTCTCATGCGGGAGGTGCGCCATCTGGCAATCCGTCTGACCGCTTAATTTGAAGGGTGTGCGCGCAATGCATGCATCCTGACAGAATGAAGGAGCAAAGCTCATGGCCAAGAAAATTGATGGCTATATCAAACTACAGGTGCCTGCCGGCACCGCTAACCCGTCTCCACCGATCGGCCCTGCCCTGGGTCAGCGCGGCGTTAACATCATGGAATTCTGTAAGGCGTTTAACGCCGCGACACAGGATTTTGAAAAGAACACACCGATCCCGACGACTATTACAGTTTACGCGGACCGCAGTTTCTCTTTCACCACGAAAACACCGCCTGCCAGCTATTTGATCAAGAAAGCTGCGAAGCTGAAATCCGGTTCGAAAGAGCCCGGTAAAGAAGTCGCTGGCCAGATCAAGCGTTCGCAGCTCGCGGAAATCGCGGAAACCAAAATGAAAGACCTGAACGCCAATGATATTGAAGCGGCAACGCGTATTATCGAAGGTAGCGCGCGCGCTATGGGCCTTGAAGTGACGGAGGGTTAATCCAATGGCCATGAACAAGAAACAAAAGAATATTGCCGAAAAACTTGACCGTGAAGCATTCCACAATGTGGATGATGCGATCAAGACGGTGAAGGAATTCGCCAGCTCCACCAAATTCGACGAAACTGTCGATATTGCCATCAACCTGGGCGTTGACCCGCGTCACGCGGACCAGATGGTGCGCGGCATGGTATCGCTGCCTTCGGGCACGGGCAAAGACATGCGCGTTGCCGTTTTCGCAAAGGGCGACAAAGCCGAAGAAGCGAAAAAAGCGGGCGCGGACGTTGTCGGCGCAGAAGACCTGATGGAGTCAATGCAGGGCGGCGACCTCAACTATGACCGCATTATCGCAACGCCTGACATGATGGGCGTTGTCGGCCGTCTGGGTAAAGTGTTGGGCCCCAAAGGTCTGATGCCTAATCCGAAACTCGGCACTGTAACAATGGATGTGACCAAAGCTGTTGGCGACGCCAAGGGCGGCCAGGTGGAATTCCGCGTGGAAAAAGCCGGTATTGTGCACAGTGGCATCGGCAAGGCAAGCTTTAGCGAAAAAGACCTGCGCGCAAACTTCGACGCATTTGTCGGCGCAATTGTCAAAGCCAAGCCATCAGGCGCCAAAGGCAAATATGTAAAGAAAATCGGCATCAGCTCAACCATGGGTCCGGGCCTGAAAATCAACACATCGGAAATCGAAGGCGCGTAAGCGTTCATCAGGTTTCGATAATCAGTTAAACGAAAGGCCGGAGGGAAACTCCGGCCTTTTTTGTTGCTTGACTCCTCCGCCATTCCCGCTATTACGCCGACGAAACCTGAAGAGTTCGCTCTAACGGTTCCGTCCGAGACAGTTGGTGAGGGAAATCTGTCCCTCTTAATTGCCAGCCTAGACGGGGAAAAGTTTTACCGGCCTCGCATTTTTTGCAGGTCTGTCGTTTGCAAAGCCTATGGCTTTACTCCGGCGCGAAACCCACCCCCTTGGACAATATGGCCTGTTGGCATTGCCAGCTGGCTTTCGCCCGTCACCCTGAACTTGTTTCAGGGTCCAGGGCAGCGGGCGCACCGTTTGCGGCTCTGGATGCTGAAACAAGTTCAGCATGACGATTTAGGAATGGGGCGCTGCTTTTTGCGGCGTCTTCAAAAGGAGAATGGCATGAATCGCGACGAGAAAAAGGAAGCAGTTGCTTCGCTTAGCGCCATGTTGTCCGATGCCGGAGCTGTTGTGGTCACACGCAACCTCGGTCTTACTGTTGCTCAGTCTACTGAGCTGCGGTCGGCAATGCGCGACGCGGGGGCTTCTTATAAAGTCACAAAAAACCGTCTTGCCAAGCTCGCTATTTCCGACACGGATTATGATTCCATCGGTGAATTTCTGACAGGGCCCACCGCTCTTGCAGTTTCATCGGATCCGGTGGCTGCCGCCAAGGCAGTTGTCGAATTTGCGAAAACCAATGACAAACTTGAAATTGTCGGCGGCGCAATGGGGGATACCGCATTGGACGTGGCAGGTGTGAAAGCGCTGGCAGCATTGCCATCACTTGACGAACTGCGCGGTAAACTTGTTGGCCTGCTGAACGCACCCGCCACCAAGGTTGCCCAGATTGTGTCGGCACCCGCGAGCAAGGTTGCACGGGTTGTGGGCGCATATGCGGCCACAGATTCGTAAGGCTTAGACGTATAAACATTTACAAATTAACTATTATTTAAGGGTCCCAAATAGGATTCCGACAGAACAGGATTATTTTGACATGGCAGATATTGCAAAAATCGTAGACCAACTTTCCGAACTGACCGTTCTTGAAGCAGCTGAACTTGCGACAGCTCTTGAAGAAAAATGGGGCGTTTCCGCTGCAGCCGCTGTTGCTGTTGCCGGTGCGCCTGCTGCGGGCGGCGGTGAAGCTGCTCCTGAAAAAGACGAATTCGACGTTGTCCTGACCGGCGACGGCGGCAAGAAAATTCAGGTGATTAAAGAAGTTCGTGCGATCACACAGCTTGGCCTGACCGAAGCAAAAGCTCTGGTAGAAGGTGCGCCTAAGCCGATCAAAGAAGGCGTCAACAAAGCTGAAGCCGAAGAAATCAAAGGCAAAATCGAAGCTGCTGGCGGTACCGTTGAACTCAAGTAATTTGAGCGAGATGTAAAAGCTGTAAAGCTTCGTCTGTTTTTACAGACTATGAGAAGGGCGGTCTCCTTAGGTGGAGCCGCCCTTTTTCTTTGATGCGGCATTCATGGCGCACTTTATTGACATCCATGTTAATATAGAGCTAGAAAATATATTCGTTTCAGGATTGCGCATGACATTTATCGTTACGAAGATATTCCATTTCCTGCCGCTGATATTCGGGATTGCCTTTCTGGGGCCGCTATTGGCGCAGGTCATACAGGCGGCAGGCTGGGTCCCACCTTTGGGTGTTTCGCCGCTGATCCTCGGCATATGTCTTGGCAGTTTACTGGGACTCGCTGCACAAGTCCGGGGGCGCTGGATATGAATGCGTCTGCCGCTAACACTGCGACACAGGCCGAACTGATGAAGCGCGAGCGCGCCATCGCGCGCAAATATTCCGGTATGGTTCCATGGGGCGCAGTTGCCTGGGGGCTTGGTAATCTTGCTATATGGTTATCGCTTTGGCCGCTGGTATTTCTGGATATCATTCCGCTCTGGCTCGGTTTTCTGATTGCATGCGCGAATGTGGCTTTATGCTATCTGCCCAGCCATGAGGCGCAGCATGACATTATCGGGCGCAAGGGCTCGAAATGGCGCTGGCTTAATGAGCTGGTCGGGCATCTGTCCACTATCCCGCTGGTGCTGCCGTACCGCGTTGCCAAGCTGACTCATATCCAGCACCACCTACATGCCAACGACCCAGAGCTTGACCCGGATTATTCCACGGCCGCCAGCGGCCCGTGGCAGGCAATCTGGAAAAGTATCCAGAACCGCCAGCCTGGCGCCAAGGGGGGAACCAACGCCTATGTTGCTGTGCTGCGGCGAATGGGCCGCGAAGATGCACTGGTCGACGCAATGATCTATCAGGCGGTATTTATCGGCACATTGATTGCTTTGGCGTGGAGCGGCCATGCCATCGAAGCGGCATTGATATGGTGGCTGCCGCGGCATATCGGTGCAACATATATCCAGTTCTATCTCAGCTGGGCACCGCATCATCCGGGAAGAGAGCAGGGCCGTTATAAGGACACCCGCGCCTTTCGCAGTGTGCTCGGCAATATCGGGTCGATGGGTATGCAATACCATATCGTGCATCACCTCCACCCCTATATCCCGCTGAGCAAGACACCCGCGGCCTTCAGGGAAATGCGGCCTATCCTGGAAGCGCGGGGTTGCACGCTGGATGGGATCTAGCCGGATATATTGCGCCATGATCGCGTAGAAGCAGGTCAGGCGAGATAGGCTGCACCCATGTAACCAAATGCATGCGTATCACATAGCGGCGCGAGCAGCCGGGGTATCATAAATACGACCGGTATCATGACTGGTATAAGGAAAGCGAGTTTGCGCATCATCCGTCTCCTTCCAATTCATCCTCAAAGCTAAGCAGGTCGCCTGGCTGGCAGTTCAGCTCTCTGCAGATGGCCTCCAGCGTGGAAAACCGCATCGCTCTGGCCTTACCGGTTTTCAGGATCGACAGGTTGGCGATGGTGATGCCCACACGGTCGGCCAGTTTGGTCAATGTCATACGGTTATCGTGAAGCAGGTCGTCAAGTTTTACGGTGATGGGCATCAGATTGTTCCTTCCAGCTCTTCACGCATATCGGTGCCATGCCGGAACACGCGGGCGAGGATGAAAAGAACGAGTGCGAGCAATAGGCCATCAGCGGAAATGTGATATACCTCAAGCCGGTCCGATCGCTGGAGCAGAGCATTTACCCATGCAGCAACGAGAGGCAGTAAAAGTGCATTAACCCAAAGCACAAGGATTAAATAGCCCATATATTGCAGACGCCCGGCATTGATTGGGCTAAACGGATCTCCCGCCGAAACTGTGTCGATAATCCGGCGCAATAGCAGCGTGAACAAAAATGCACAGACCAAGGTGATGCCAGCCAGTAGCAGCCCGATCAACAGCCGCCCGGCAAAGCTCCAGCTTGATACGCCATCTGCCAAACCGAGTTCGACAATCTGGGCCTGGGCAAAAGTAAAAGGCAGGGCGATCAGAACAATAACGCACGCGATCAATGCGATTCCGAATAAGACTAAAAACAGCGTCAACAGCACGCGTGCTATCACAAGCAATGGGTCTTTTAGTATCTGGGTCATGTCGTGATCTCCTGCTTTTCAATATTGATAAGCGATAAATATATATTGAAAAAAGGCAAGAAGTTTATTGAAAAACAATAAATAACGCGTTTATCCGCGACTTTTAGACACTATGCTCTGCCACTTTACAGGTGGGATTGCTGGCAACCAGTGCAGACGAATCGATATGGCGGACCTCTTGACCAAAGCCAGCCCGCGGCCTATATGAAATCCAACACCGGCAGTTTTCGAGACATGGACCGCCAATGCGCAGGCGTCTCCGTACGAAATGAAAATTGCAATCGGTTTTAGATGACGCAAAGCTGCGATCAGCCAGAAATGGTTGGTAACGCGGCTTTTTTGTCGTTTATGCGCCCCTGAAATTTGGTTTTCGGGCGCATTTTTTGCGCCTGATATATCGGCACACAAGACACGCGAAAGAGGCGAATCCTAATTATGGCAAGCAAAGTGAAAAAGGCGGCGGAGCTTATCCCCACCGCGAAAAAGCGTATCCGTAAAATCTTTGGTGACATCCATGAAGTCATCGAAATGCCCAACCTGATCGAAGTGCAGCGGGAAAGCTATGAGCAGTTCCTGCGCTCTGATCCGGCCACAGATTATGTCTCAGGTCTGGAAAAAACGCTGCGCGGCGTGTTTCCGATCCGCGATTTCGCCGGCACGGCAGAGCTTGATTTCGTGCATTACGAGCTGGAAGACCCGAAATATGATACGCAGGAATGCCGCCAGCGCGGCATCACCTATGCGGCGCCGATGAAGGTCACATTGCGCCTGATCGTGTTTGAAGTAGATCCCGATACCGAAAGCCGCTCCGTGCTCGATATTAAAGAGCAGGATGTATACATGGGCGACATGCCACTTATGACGCATAACGGCACGTTTATCATTAACGGTACGGAGCGTGTGATCGTTTCACAGATGCACCGCTCACCGGGCGTTCTTTTCGATCATGACCGCGGCAAGACGCATAGCTCGGGAAAGTTTCTCTTCGCGGCCCGCGTTATTCCGTACCGTGGTTCATGGCTCGATTTTGAATTTGATGCCAAGGATATTGTCAATGTCCGTATCGACCGCAAGCGCAAGCTGCCGGTCACGGCATTGCTCTATGCGCTGGGCTTGAACAGTGAGGAAATCCTGGCTGAATTTTACGAAACCATTACTTACGTGCGCGGCAAGGATGGCTGGAAAATACCATTTATCGGTGAGCAGTGGCGCGGGCAGAAGCCTGCCTTTGACATTGTCGATGCGAAATCGGGTGAAGTCGTGTTTGAAGCGGGCCAGAAAATCACCCCGCGTGCGGCCAATAAAGCCGAAAAAGATGGCCTGAAGTCGCTTATCATTCCGACTGACGAGATTTATGGCCGTTACAGCGCCTATGACCTTATCAACGAAAAAACCGGCGAAATATACATTGAGGCTGGTGATGAAGTGACGCCGGAGAATCTGGAAAAGATTGACGGTGCGGGCATTGACGAACTGGTTCTGCTCGATATTGACCATGTCACCACCGGTCCGTGGATCCGCAATACAATGAAAGCCGACAAGTCGGAAAATAGCGACATGGGTCTTGATGCGATCTACCGCGTCATGCGCCCTGGCGAACCACCAACGCGTGAAACCGCCGATGCGCTTTTCGAAGGTCTTTTCTTTGACAGCGAACGCTATGATCTTTCCGCGGTGGGCCGTGTAAAGCTCAACATGCGTCTTGATCTGGACGCAGAGGACACAGTGACCACATTGCGCAAGGAAGATATTCTGGCTGTTGTCAAAACACTCGTCGGCCTGAAAGACGGCAAGGGCGAGGTCGATGATATCGACAACCTCGGCAACCGCCGGGTGCGCTCTGTCGGCGAGCTGCTGGAAAACCAGTACCGCGTCGGCTTGCTACGCATGGAGCGTGCGGTCAAGGAGCGTATGTCGTCGGTTGATGTGTCCACTGTGATGCCAAACGATCTGATCAACGCCAAGCCCGCTGTGGCTGCGGTGCGTGAGTTCTTCGGCTCTTCTCAGCTGTCGCAGTTTATGGACCAGACCAACCCGCTCAGCGAAGTGACGCACAAACGCCGCGTTTCAGCGTTGGGCCCCGGCGGTCTGACCCGTGAACGTGCCGGTTTCGAAGTCCGCGACGTTCACCCGACCCACTATGGCCGTATCTGCCCTATTGAAACGCCCGAGGGGCCGAATATCGGCCTCATCAACTCGCTGGCATCATTCAGCCGTGTCAACAAATACGGCTTTATCGAAACGCCATACAGGAAAGTCGTTGATGGCAAAGTGACTGATGAGGTTGTGTACCTCTCTGCGATGGAAGAGCAGAAGCATACTGTGGCCCAGGCCAATGCCGAACTGAATGAGGATGGCTCGTTTGTCGAAGAAATCGTATCTTCGCGTGAAGCCGGTGAATTCCTGATGGCGCAGCGTGAGAGCATCACGCTGATGGACGTTTCGCCGAAGCAGCTTGTGTCGGTTGCGGCATCGCTTATTCCGTTTCTGGAAAACGATGACGCCAACCGTGCGCTCATGGGTTCAAACATGCAACGTCAGGCTGTGCCGCTTGTGAAAGCGGAAGCGCCGTTTGTCGGTACAGGCATGGAAGAAACCGTGGCCCGTGACTCCGGCGCTGCCATTGGTGCGCGCCGTGCGGGTATTATCGACCAGGTTGACGCGACACGTATCGTGATCCGCGCCACCGGCAGCGTTGAAGCTGGCGAATCCGGTGTGGATATCTACACGCTCCAGAAATTCCAGCGTTCGAACCAGAATACCTGCATCAACCAGCGTCCGCTGGTGAAAGTGGGTGAGGTGGTTCAGAAAGGCGATATCATCGCCGACGGTCCGTCGACCGAATTTGGTGAACTGGCGCTGGGTAAAAACTCGCTCGTCGCGTTTATGCCGTGGAACGGCTATAACTATGAGGACAGTATCCTGATTTCCGAGCGTATTGTGAAAGACGATGTCTTCACCTCGATCCATATCGAGGAATTTGAAGTCATGGCGCGTGATACCAAGCTTGGCCCTGAAGACATTACCCGCGACATTCCCAATGTCGGTGAGGAAGCGCTGCGCAACCTCGATGAGGCGGGTATCGTCTATATCGGCGCCGAAGTGCATCCGGGCGATATCCTCGCCGGTAAGATCACACCAAAAGGCGAAAGCCCGATGACACCGGAAGAGAAGCTTCTGCGTGCCATTTTTGGTGAGAAAGCATCCGATGTCCGCGATACATCACTGCGCCTGCCGCCGGGTGTTGCCGGTACAGTTGTGGAAGTGCGCGTCTTTAACCGCCACGGTATCGACAAGGACGAGCGCGCCTTGGCAATTGAGCGCGAGGAAATTGAACGGCTTGCAAAAGACCGCGAGGACGAACGTGCCATCTTGAACCGCGCGACTTATAACCGCCTGCGCGATATGCTGGTGGGCAATGTGGCCGCCGCTGCGCCTAAGGGTTTCAAGAAAGGCAGCAAGATTACCGAAGAGAATCTGGCCGAAGTCGAGAAGCACGAATGGTGGAAATTTGCGGTTGCAGACGACAAAATCCAGAGCGATCTGGAAGCTGTCAAAACGCAGTATGATGAAGCGGTGAAACTGATTGTCGAGAAATTCGAAGATCGGCGTGACAAACTGGAGCGCGGTGACGAATTGGCACCGGGCGTCCTGAAAATGGTCAAAATCTTTGTTGCGGTGAAGCGCAAGCTGCAGCCCGGCGATAAAATGGCCGGTCGTCACGGTAACAAGGGTGTGATTTCACGCATCCTGCCGCAGGAAGACATGCCGTTCCTGGAAGATGGAACGCCCGTTGATATCGTGCTTAACCCTCTGGGTGTGCCATCGCGTATGAACGTTGGACAGATTTTTGAAACCCATCTGGGCTGGGCCGCACGTGGTCTGGGGCAGCAGGTGACAAAAGCACTGGAAGACTGGCGTGAGGCCAATCCTGACCCGCAGGGAGGTGAAGCGCCGGATGCGGTCAAGGAGTTGATGAAGGACATCTACGGCGAGCAATATCATGAAGAAATTGACCGCCGCACGACCGAAGAAACGGTCGAGCTGGCCCGGAACCTGAAACACGGTGTTCCCATGGGCACACCTGTGTTCGACGGTGCGCGCGAAGCCGATGTGTCTTTCATGCTGGATAAAGCCGGCCTGGATACGTCGGGGCAGGTTGACCTGTTCGATGGCCGCACCGGTGATCGTTTCGACCGTAAAGTGACCGTGGGCTATATTTACATGCTCAAACTGCATCACTTGGTCGACGATAAGATACACGCGCGTTCCATTGGTCCATACTCGCTCGTCACGCAGCAGCCGCTGGGTGGTAAAGCGCAGTTTGGCGGACAGCGTTTCGGTGAGATGGAGGTCTGGGCGCTGCAAGCCTATGGCGCCGCTTACACGCTGCAGGAAATGCTGACGGTCAAATCCGATGACGTGATCGGCCGGACCAAGGTGTATGAATCTATCGTCAAGGGCGACGACAGCTTTGAAACCGGCATCCCTGAAAGCTTTAACGTGCTTGTGAAAGAAATGCGTTCGCTGGGTCTCAGCGTCGAACTGAAATCCCATGAAGATGGTGATGAGGACGACGAGGAAGGTCCGGACCAGCTACCACAGGCCGCCGAGTAACTGCCATTAAGCCCCTCTCCTTTAGGGGAAGGGCTTGGGGTGGGAGACATGCAATTGTCTCTGAATATGCCCCACCCCCTGACCCCCTCCCCTAAAGGAGAGGGGGAAAAACGAGGAAATAAAAATGAACGAACTGAGCAAATTTGCAAATCCGATCGCCAAGCCGGAAACATTTGACGAAATTCAAATCGGCCTCGCATCGCCCGAACGTATCCGCAGCTGGTCTTTTGGTGAGATTAAAAAGCCGGAAACGATTAACTATCGGACGTTCAAGCCCGAACGTGACGGTCTGTTCTGCGCGCGTATCTTTGGCCCCGTAAAAGATTACGAATGTCTGTGCGGTAAATATAAGCGCATGAAATATAAAGGCATCGTATGTGAAAAATGCGGTGTGGAAGTCACTGTCACCAAAGTACGCCGTGAGCGTATGGGCCATATCGATCTGGCTGCGCCGGTTGCGCACATCTGGTTCCTGAAATCGCTGCCATCGCGCATTGGCCTGCTGCTGGATATGCAGCTGAAGAAACTGGAAAGCGTTCTGTATTTTGAATCCTACGTGGTGGTCGAGCCCGGCCTGACGCCACTGGAAAAATTCCAGCTGCTCACAGAGGACGAGCTGCTGGAAGCACAGGATGAGTACGGGGAAGACGCGTTTTCCGCCGGTATCGGTGCGGAAGCCGTCAAGATCATGCTGATGGAGCTTGACCTTGAGCAGGAACGCAAGGATCTGATGGAAGAGCTGGAGACTACGAAGTCCCTGCTTAAGCCCAAGAAAATCATCAAGCGTCTGAAAGTTGTCGAAAGCTTTATCGAATCCGGCAACCGCCCGGAATGGATGATCCTTGAAATCATTCCGGTTATCCCACCTGAGCTGCGCCCGCTGGTGCCGCTGGATGGTGGCCGTTTCGCAACGTCGGATCTCAATGATCTGTACCGCCGCGTCATTAACCGTAACAACCGTCTGAAACGCCTTATGGAACTGCGTGCGCCCGATATCATCGTGCGTAACGAGAAACGGATGCTGCAGGAAGCTGTAGATGCATTGTTCGACAATGGCCGCCGCGGCCGCACCATTACCGGTGCCAACAAACGCCCACTGAAATCGCTGTCCGATATGCTGAAAGGCAAGCAGGGACGTTTCCGTCAGAACCTACTCGGTAAACGCGTTGACTATTCGGGCCGTTCGGTCATTGTGACTGGTCCCGAGCTGAAATTGCACCAGTGCGGTTTGCCGAAGAAAATGGCGCTCGAGCTTTTCAAGCCGTTTATCTATGCGCGGCTTGACGCGAAGGGTCTTTCCATGACGCTGAAACAGGCGAAGAAATGGGTGGAAAAAGAACGCAAGGAAGTCTGGGATATTCTCGACGAAGTTATTCGCGAGCATCCCGTGATGCTAAACCGCGCGCCCACGCTTCACCGTTTGGGCATTCAGGCGTTTGAACCCGTTCTGATCGAAGGCAAGGCTATCCAGCTGCACCCGCTGGTTTGTTCGGCATTTAACGCTGACTTTGATGGTGACCAAATGGCCGTGCACGTTCCGCTGAGCCTTGAAGCACAGCTGGAAGCACGCGTGCTGATGATGTCCACCAACAACATCCTGTCACCTGCCAACGGTAAGCCGATTATCGTGCCTTCGCAGGATATGGTGCTGGGTATCTATTACCTCTCCATGGACCGCAAAGGCGAGCCGGGTGAAGGAAAAGTGCTGACGGGTATGACTGAAGTGCACCAGGCGCTGGAAGTGGGTGCCGTCACATATCACTCGAAAATCACAAGCCGCGTACCGCAGGCCGATGAAGACGGCAATATCGTGATGAAGCGGTTTGAAACGACACCGGGCCGCATGTTGCTGGGCGAATGTCTGCCGAGCAGCCATAAAGTGCCGTTTGACGTTGTGAACCGCCTGCTGACCAAGAAAGAGGTCGGCGATGTGATTGACCAGGTTTATCGTCACACGGGTCAGAAAGACACGGTGCTGTTTGCCGATGCAATCATGGCATTGGGCTTCAAGCACGCGTTCAAGGCCGGTATTTCCTTCGGCAAGGACGACATGATCATTCCTGACTCGAAAGAGGCAACGGTGGATGAAACCCGCGCGCTGGTGGCTGACTATGAGCAGCAGTACCAGGATGGCCTCATTACGCAGCAGGAAAAATACAATAAAGTTATCGACGCATGGAGCCGCTGTGGTGACACAGTTGCAACCGCAATGATGGACGAAATTGAAGCAACGCCGCTGGATAAAGATGGCCGCGAAGCCGCGATTAACTCCATCTATATGATGAGCCACTCGGGTGCACGTGGTTCGCCGGCACAGATGAAACAGCTGGCGGGTATGCGCGGCCTGATGGCGAAACCTTCGGGCGAGATTATCGAAACGCCGATTATCTCGAACTTTAAAGAAGGCCTGACAGTTCTTGAATATTTCAACTCGACTCACGGTGCGCGTAAAGGCCTTGCCGATACTGCGCTGAAAACGGCGAACTCAGGCTATCTGACCCGCCGTCTGGTTGACGTGTCGCAGGATTGCACCATCGTTGAGGAAGACTGTAAAACCGACAATGCGCTGGAAATGAAAGCCATTGTGCAAGGTGGTTCGACTATCGCATCTTTGAGCGAGCGTATTTTGGGCCGTACATTGGCCGAAGATATCGTGGATTCGAAAGATGACAGTGTTATTGTCAAGAATGGCACATTGCTGGATGAAGCGGCTGTAGCGAAGATCGAGGAAATCGGTATTCAGGCGGCGCGCATACGTTCACCATTGATCTGTGAATCTAAACATGGTGTCTGCGGCAAATGCTATGGACGTGATCTTGCGCGTGGTACGCCGGTCAATATCGGTGAAGCTGTCGGCGTTATTGCTGCACAGTCAATCGGTGAGCCGGGTACACAGCTCACCATGCGGACATTCCACATCGGTGGCGCCGCGAACTTCAACGAGCAGTCAAACCTGGAAGCAGTGGCTGACGGTGTGCTGGAATATCGCGATATTCCGACGATTACCGACAAAAATGGCCGCCGCCTCTCTCTGGCGCGCAATGGTGAGATCGCCATTATGGATAAGGAAGGCCGCGAGCGTGCGGTGCACCGTATTCCATATGGCACCAATATCCTTGTGAAGGATGGCGGCAAAGTGAAGCTGGGCGACCGTCTGGCTGAATGGGATCCGTTCACCATGCCGGTGATTACCGAGAAACCGGGTGTTGTGAAATATCAGGACCTGATCGACGGTAAGACACTGACCGAGCAGACTGACGAAGCCACAGGTATTGCGCAACGTGTCGTGATTGAATATCGCGCCACGGGCCGCGGCAAGGACAAGGAAGACCTGCGTCCGCGCCTGACCCTGCTGGATGGTGATAGCGGTGAAGCGGCGCGTTATATGCTGTCCACCGGTGCGACACTGTCGGTGACCGATGGTCAGGAAGTCGAAGCCGGTGACGTGCTCGCACGTGTCAGCCGTGAAGCGGCGAAAACGCGTGACATTACCGGTGGTCTACCGCGGGTTGCCGAATTGTTTGAGGCACGTAAGCCGAAAGACAATAGCGTTATCGCCAAGATATCTGGCCGCATCGAATTTGTGCGCGACTATAAAGCCAAGCGCAAAATCGCGATCCACCCGGAGGAGGGCGATTCAGTTGATTATCTGATCCCGAAAACCAAAGTGATCGACGTGCAGGAAGGCGATTATGTGAAGAAAGGCGATAACCTGGTATCAGGTTCGCCCGACCCGCATGATATCCTTGAAGTGCTCGGCGTGGAAGCGCTGGCCGAATATCTGGTTGCGGAGATTCAGGAAGTCTACCGCCTGCAGGGCGTGAAGATCAACGATAAGCATATCGAAACGATTGTGCGTCAGATGCTGCAAAAAGTCGAAATCACCGATGGCGGGGACACGATCCTGCTGGCCGGTGAACAGATTGATGCAGAGGAAATGCACGAGATCAATGCCAAGCTGACCAAGAAGCAGAAACCTGCTGTGGGTACGCCGGTATTGCTCGGTATTACGAAGGCATCGCTCCAGACACGCAGCTTTATCTCTGCAGCATCTTTCCAAGAAACCACCCGCGTGCTGACGCAGGCGGCGGTGGAAGGCAAGAAAGACACGCTGATCGGCCTGAAAGAAAACGTCATTGTTGGACGTTTGATTCCAGCAGGTACGGGCGCGGGCATGAACCGCATGCGCATCGCCGCATCGAGCCGGGACGCTGCGCTCAGAGCGCAGCAGAAGGCGATGCTTGATGCAATGGCGGCTGCAGAAGAAGCCGAAGCTGAAGAAGCGCAGGCGGCTGAAACCGAAGCACCTGCGGTAACGCCTGCTTCTGAGGAAGAAGAGTAATAGATGTTGTTCGGTTAAGGCCGGAACTATCAAAGAGAAAACCCTGTCAGGTTAGCGCCTGACAGGGTTTTGTATTTATAGACGTTAGGTAAATCGCAACACTTGATCATTAGGCATAGCTGGCAATCAACCAGCAACCACGGCGTCGACTCATGTATCAGACAAACTTTTCCAAAATATTTCAACCGAATGTAGATACGCATATTTCTATGGCAGAGATTTTGGGTGCGTTCAGTTATGCACTTGACCTTACTCAGGGGCAACCCAAAGGCCATTGCATTCGTGTGTGCTGGATCGGAAGCCATATTGGCCAGGCTATAGGCCTGAATGAAACACAATTGTGGGAGCTTTATTATACCCTTTTGCTGAAAGATCTTGGATGTAGCAGCAATGCGGCGCGCATCTGTGAGCTTTATCTGGCCGACGATCATGCTATCAAACATGATTATAAACTAATCGACGGCAGGAAAGCCAATGTTTTGAAATTTGTGTTGGGCCGCACCGCAAGCGGTGCCCCACTCAAACAACGTATTGGCGCGCTTGCGAATATTGTTAAAAATGGCGCAGACATAGAACGCTCGATGATCGCAACGCGATGTTCAAGAGGCGCCGATATTGCGCGTCGATTGCGTTTTTCAGACAGTGTTGCGGATGGTATTGCTGGACTTGATGAGCATTGGGATGGTTCCGGCTTGCCTGCGAAATTGAAAGGCAATGAGATACCACTTTATTCACGTATTGCGCTTTTGGCTCAGGTAATAGATGTTTTCCAAATGGCCAATGGTGCAGAAGCTGCTTGCGAAGAAGTGGAAAGCCGTGCGGGAGGCTGGTTTGACCCTGCATTATGTGATGCTTTTTTGAACAACGTGAATAGTGATGATTTCTGGATAGAATTAAATGCGGACGATCTGGATGCGAAAATATTCATGCTAGAACCCGCGCAAAACATTATTACGGTCGATGAGGATTATCTGGACGATATTGCTGATGCATTTGGCCGCGTGATTGATGCCAAAAGCCCTTATACCAGCGGTCATAGCGGGCGCGTAGGCACTTACGTCGAACAGATATGTATGCATTTAGGATATGATAGAGCGAACACCCGCAAATTGCGTCGAGCAGCGGTATTACATGATATTGGCAAGCTTGGTGTCAGCAACCTCATCCTTGATAAACCTGCTAAATTAGATAACGAGGAATGGAAAGTCATGCAATCACATGCAAAACATACAGCAGATATTTTGAGTCATATTACCATCTTTAAGGATATGGCAATGATTGCGAGCGCGCATCATGAACGCCTTGACGGAAAAGGATATCCACACGGCGTCAATGCTGAGGACATTTGCATGGATACCCGTATTATTACGACTTGCGATTTTTTTGATGCCCTAACAGCCGACCGTCCCTATCGGGCAGCCATGTCGGTCACTAAGGCACTGGATATCATGCGGGCTGAAATAGGATCAGCAGTTGATGCAGAATGCTTTGCAGCATTGGAAGCAATAGTGTCTGATAACAAAATCGAAACTGCGCAAAGCGAGGCAGTCTAATAAAGACTGCCTCTCTCAATTTACTGCAAACCGATATCCGGCGTTTCCGCGAGCAGGAATTCGGCATCTTCGCCTGCTGTGATCGTCAGCGTTTCAACGTCTCTGATCGCTGCGCCATCACGTGCGTTTAGCGTGACGCCATTCACATCAACACTGCCCTTGGACACGACCAGATAAAGCGGCATATCGTCCGCAGCCTGATGCGTCAGGCTGTCGCCTGATTTCAGGGTCGCACCATATAGGCGGGCATCGGCGCGTATCATTGCCGCTCCGGCAGCGACATCGTCATCATAGCCGCTGGCCAGTATTTCCAGTTTTCCGGCGCGTTCGCCCTTGGGGAAGACTTTGGTGTCCCAGCGGGGTTTGTCGCCGCGCGTACGGGGAATAACCCATATCTGGAACAGACGTGTTTCCTCATCCTCCATATTGAACTCGCTGTGCTGGACGCCTGTGCCCGCACTCATAACCTGAACATCGCCCGCTTCGGTGCGGCCTTCATTGCCCATGCTGTCGCGGTGGGTAATCGCGCCTTTACGGACATAGGTAATGATTTCCATGTCCTGATGCGGATGTGTCAGAAAACCGTTCTTCGCAGCAATTTCGTCATCATTCCATACCCGGACCGAACCCCAGGCCATGCGGGCATCGTCACGATATCCGGCAAAGGAAAAATGGTGCCGTGCATTGAGCCAGCCATGGTCAGTATGGCCCAAAGATGAAAATTCGCGTTTCTCAATCATGTTAATTTCCTTTCTGTTTGAATTTAATATAGGCACGGACTATCGTTTCTAAAATAATCAATATAGAAAAGGATCGTTTCCATTAATGCGCTTACCAGACTTTGAAGCCTGGGCCATATTTGCCGCAGTGGCTCAGCTCGGAAGTTTTACCGCGGCAGCAAAGGAGCTGAGCCTTGCCAAGGCAACCGTGTCCAAGGCCGTGACGCGCCTAGAGGAAGAATTGGGCACGGCGCTATTCCACCGTACGTCGCGCCGGATCACGCTTTCGGGGGCAGGGCAGTCGTTGTTGCCATATGCTGAACGTATTCATGCAGAGGGCGCCGCCGCCATGGAAGCGGCTCATGACGAAGCGCAGATACTATCGGGCCGGGTCAAGCTGGCAGCACCGCTCAGTTTTGGCCTTGTCAATCTGGGCCCTGTGTTGGCGGATTTCATGGCAGCCTATCCCGATATAGAAATTGATCTTGATCTCAGGGACTCTCGCGTCGACTTGGTCGCGCACGGTGTGGATGTGGCTATCAGAATTGCTGCACTACCCGACAGCAGCTTGCGCGCCATTCGTTTGCGCGAAGTGAAACGCTATCTGGTCGCTGCGCCTGCATATCTGTCGGAATATGGCGAACCGGAACACCCCGCACAGCTGAGCGCGCACCGCTGTTTTATCTATTCCAACTTGCCCAACCCCGATAATCAGCAATTTACCGGACCAAAGGGTGAAACAGTTTCTGTCAGGCCCAAATCGGTATTCCAGGCGAATAATAGCGATATTATGTTGCCCGCACTTGTTGCAGGACATGGCATAGCCGAACTGCCGGATTTCATGTGTGAAACCGCGCTGGCAACAGGTGCGCTTCAGGTTATTCTGCCCGAGTGGATGAGCGCGCCACTCTATCTGAACCTTGTCATGCCGCCATCCCATTACAGACCGGCGCGGGTTGAGGCCGTGATCGCATTCCTGCGACAGGCATTCAAAACGCCCTAGCTTCTATGAACGGCAAGACCTCGCCAGAGCTAGTCCGACGAGGTCCCTTCAAACCCGATCCGGCAGATGGACGCGGGAGGATAGCGCCCCAATGCGCGGATGCGGGAACTGATATGTTATTTCAACTCTATATACGAAACAAATCACATCTGGTTCCCGCATCTGTTTTGGATACGGCTTTATCCCATAGGGCAAACAGGCTGGGGCTCCATAAATAGCAAAAGGTGTGACATTTTGTCTGCATGGACGCCCTAAACCCGCAGAACGACTCGCTTTTGCGCGAGCAAATTGTGCTGATACATCCCCATAAAGCACGGATTTCTGCCACTTAATCCAAAATTAACCTTTCTTATTCATATCTCTTATGGTTAATTATTTATAGGTATGAGCGTTTCGAGCAGAAGATTTGCAGACCTATATTGCGAATAAAGGGGCTGATACACAATGCGCGTGCTACTGATTGAAGATGAACCGACAACGGCAAAAGCTATCGAGCTTATGCTCACTTCGGAAGGTTTTAATGTCTATACGACTGATCTGGGTGAAGAAGGGCTCGATCTGGGCAAGCTCTATGATTATGATATCATTTGCCTTGATCTGAACCTGCCTGATATGCACGGCTATGATGTCCTCAAAAAACTGCGCGTGGCCAAGGTGCAGACGCCCGTGCTGATATTGTCGGGCGTTTCCGAAATGGACAGCAAAGTGCGTTCATTCGGTTTTGGCGCGGACGATTATGTGACCAAGCCGTTTCACCGCGATGAACTTGTTGCGCGGATACAGGCTGTCGTGCGGCGCTCCAAAGGACATTCGCAAAGCATTATCCGCACCGGCAAGCTTGCCGTAAACCTGGATGCCAAGACAGTCGAAGTCGATGGTGCACGCGTGCATTTGACGGGCAAGGAATATGCCATGCTCGAGCTATTGTCGCTACGCAAGGGTACGACGCTGACCAAGGAAATGTTCCTGAACCATCTATACGGCGGCATGGACGAACCCGAGCTCAAGATTATCGACGTTTTTATCTGCAAATTGCGCAAGAAACTGGCGCTCGCGTGCGGCGGTGAAAACTATATCGAAACTGTCTGGGGCCGCGGCTATGTGCTGCGCGACCCGAGCGCGGGCGAAGACAGCCAGGCCGCCTGAAACCGGTCTGACAGTCAGGTTTAGCGGTTGCGCTGCGGCAGACCGGCAAACGTAATGATGCTCTCCTTGCCATTCCCGGCAACAGCTGCCACACCAAAGAAATGATCATCAACTATAATACCCGGCAGTTTAACTTCTGTCTGGGCGGTATTTGTGACATTCATGCTATTCGTCCAGCCGCGTGTGTCATTGCGCCGCCAATATATGCGGTATCCTGCCGCGCCTTCTACCGGTGTCCATTTGACGATAGTGTCTGATGTCACCGCACCGCCAAGTTCGGCTTCTTGTGGCGCACGGGGCGCATTTGCGAGTTGCCTCACTACTTCGATATTCAGCTCAGTAACGCGCCGCAGGTAGGTAAAGTCCATCTGGTCGATCGTATCGCCATATACGATACCGTTTTCTGTGCGCAGATCCTGATGCTGCGCCTTGTAGTTTTCTACACCTACGGTGAAGCGGATGGCAGGTATTCCTGCTTCTAGCGCAGGCAGATGATCGCCGCCTCTGCGAAAACGGTCCGGGCGGCGCACACCGAAAACGTCCAGCCCGAACTGTGCATTACCTTCCGCCGTACGCTTGATATAACGCATAAGCGCGCGTGACGGTCCGTCATCCTCTCCGCCGCTGCCGCGCCGCGCCATCGCTTCTGGAAGGCTTTCTGAGGATCGAATGCCTTCGCTGAATACGCGGACCACATCGTCTACGACACGGCCATCATTACCCAGCGTATTGCCCACCATGTCATTATTCAAGAAGGCGGTCACATTCCACCCACGGGCCTTAGCAGTATCGACTAGAAGACGTGCACCCCACAGGCCCTGTTCCTCGCCTGTGAGCGGCGCGTATATGATAGTCGCATCATGTTTTTCTTTCGAAAGTATACGCGCCGCTTCTAATGCTAGCGCGACGCCGGAGGCATCATCATTTGCACCCGGGGCATCATCAGTGAAATTTAGAGGGTCGGTCACCCGGCTATCGAGATGCGCAGCGATGATGATAACGTGGTCCCATCCCATTCGCCCCATCTGAATACCGAGTACGTTTTCGACGATTACACCGTCAGGCGCACGCGCGCCGGTAAATTTGCGGGCAATGCGCTCGACCTTTATGCACTCTGCGCAGCTTGCGCCAATTTTGTTGAATTCCTGTTCTACCCAGCGCCGTGCCGCGCCAATACCGCGGGTAGGGTGGTCAGGGGATGACAGGGTATGGCGGGTTCCGAAACTGACCAGTTTTTCGACATAGGCTTTCAGATTCTGTGCATCTGCCGGGCCAGTTGAGGCTGGCGGTGCCATTGTGGGCACGGTGGCCGTGGGCGAATCGTTCGGATTATCGGCATCTTGCGCGGCGAGGTGACTTGCGGGCACAGCGGCCAGCAATAGCGAAGCGGTAAGGATTGTTTTTCTCATGCCTGGGAAAATGACGCAAATGGACACGCGGCACAAGCTTATTGTGTCAGTCCGCGCCCGTTTGCAAAAACCAGCGGTCAGTGCCTTCAAGACCGATTGCAGTCAGAATACCGCTTTCATATGCACCGGTATCAATACCGATGCGCCCGCGGCGTTCGTCCACGTCTTCGCTGATGGTGTGACCATGGACAATCATCTTGTCATGTTTGTGATCCTTGCGCAGGAAATCACCGCGTATCCAGCGTACATCTTTCGAGACCTGCTCCTCTATAGGCACGCCGGCGCGCACGCCCGCATGCACAAAAGCATAATCTCCGATCACGATTAAGTCTTCGAACGCGGATATAAAATCAGCGTGATCCTGAGGGACCAGAGCAGGCAGGCGTTCCGCCAGTTCTTCCATTTCCATACCGCAATATTTGTTAAAGGGAAGGCCATAACTCAATATGGTCTCCTGCCCGCCGACACGCGAAAAAAACCGGACTTTCTTGACATCACCGGTGAGCGCATGAAGGAACATTTCCTCATGGTTGCCCATCAGGAAGCGGACTTTGTCGCTTTCACGGGCAAGCTCCATCGCGCGCTCGATAACGCCGGCACTGTCCGGGCCGCGGTCGACCAGATCACCCAGAAAAATAAGCTGCGTATCGGCATTTTTGCGCGCGGCCACATCCGCATCAATTTTTTCCAGCAACTCGTCAAGCAGATCAAGCCGGCCATGTATATCGCCAATGGCATACACACGTTTGCCCGCTGGCAAAGAAGGTGCGGATTTTCCCTTGCGCTTCTTTTTGCGCTTTTTGTCGCTTGGCGACGTATTGAACAGGTTACGTAAAAACGAAGTCAACTTGATTATCCGGTCAGTATTGGGGTGAGGCCATGATTTAGCATCATGAACAGGTGCGCCTTTACGGCATATTAAACTGACCTTCAACCACTGTAAAACATGCGCCTGATAAAATGGCTTTTTCACCATCAAGTCTGCAGCCGACATGTCCGCCGCGTGTGCTCGCCTGATAAGCGGAAAAATGATCGCGGCCAAGCTGTGCTGCCCAGAAAGGTGTAAGGACGCAGTGCGCGGAGCCTGTTACGCTGTCTTCATCAACGCCTGCACCCGGCACGAATACGCGGCTTATGACATCGGTGTCTGTGCCCGGCGCCGTGCAGATAAATTGCCATTTATCGCCGCAGTCTTTCAGGGCGGCCATATCCGGTTCCAATTCCAGCACTTCTTCGGGCGTGTTATACATGAACAAAGCATAGCGGCCATCGTGAAAATAGGTTTCAGACGGCGTTTTACCAAGGGCAGTAACGGCCTGTTCCAGCGGCTTGGGTGAAGGCGCATAGGCAGGCAACGCCATGTGATACATATCGCCATCTTTGCTGACTTTCAGAACACCGGCTTCGCGGGTACGGAAATGCACGGTACGCAGGTCAGGCGTCATGGACAGCACAACATGTCCGCTGGCAAGCGTCGCGTGACCGCAAAGCGCAATCTCACATTCCGGTGTAAACCAGCGCAGCTCATAATGTGTTTCCCCGCTTTCGTCAGGGACAATATAGGCTGTTTCCGCAAATTTATTCTCTTCGGCAATGGCTTGCAGCACATCATCATCCAGCCAGCTATCGAGCGGAATGACCGCCGCCTGATTGCCGGCAAAAGGCTTTGCGGCAAAGGCATCAACGTGGAAATAGGGATATGCGGCCATTTTAAGTGTCTTTCAGTTTCTTACCCAGCCATACAGCAGGTATATTCTTAAAGTCTTTGGCATGGCCCAACAGGCCGATATGCACAAGCATTTCGTGCGGCCTATGGATAGAGCAGCCCTTCGGACCAATTTTCGCCGCTATGCACAAAAAGACGGCGTTCGTGCAGGCGGTGTTCGCGGTCTTGCCAAAACTCCATGCGTTCCGGTGTGACACGGTAACCCGACCAATGCGGCGGGCGCGTTACGTCTTTGCCTTCAAATCGGCGCTGCATGGCTTTGAACCGATCCATGAATATTTCACGGTTTTCCAATTTGTGTGACTGGTCCGATGCCCATGCCCCCAGTTGTGAGTCCCGCCCGCGTGAGGCGAAATAGGCATCTGCCGTATCGGCGCTGACGGGGGAGACACTGCCTTCTATCCGGATTTGACGGCGCAGCGATTTCCAGTGAAACAAAAGCGCAACATGCGGGTTTCCGGCAAGTTCCATGCCTTTGCGGCTGGTCAAATTCGTATAGAATATAAAACCGTCCGCATCATGGCCTTTCAGCAGCACCATACGCGATGAAGGCTGGCCCTGCGCATTGACCGTGCTCAGGGCCATTGCGTTGGAATCATTCAATTCGCTTTTCCGCGCTTCGTCATACCAGCTTTGGAAGAGTTCAAACGGGTCCGTCTGCGTCATATTTGTCCTTCCTGGCATTCAGGTGCATTATATCAATAAAACACTGCCATGGCGCGCGATTTTGCGCTAATGATGATTTTTGGCAACCTGTTTGCCAGCACCTATGTAAAAAGGCTAGCGAAACAGACGCGAAAACAGGGGGATTTTTGACATGTGGGAACAGCTATTTTCCATCGCCAATATAATGGCGTTGTTATCCTGGGCCGTGCTGATATTCATGCCGCGGCATGAAACGGTGCTGCGCGGTCTATTCTACGGTCCTGTGTTTCTGCTCGGCCTTACATATCTGACATTAATGGTGATGGTGCTGGGCGGATTTGTCCCCACAGACGGCAAAATGGATTTCGGGTCCATTGCCGGGGTGCGTTCCATATTCGATAGCGATATTGGCGTTGTCATCGGCTGGATACATTATCTGTGCTTTGATCTGTTTGTGGGGCTCTGGGTTGCGCGCAATGCAGATATCCATGGCATCAACCGGTTCATTCAGGCGCCCATACTGGCGCTGACTTTCATGCTCGGCCCGATTGGATTGGTCACCTATATTATCGTTCGCTGGTTGATGCGCAAAGGGCATATTACCGGGCATGTCCCGGCTTGACGGACACAGTATAAACCCCATTTACGTAGTATAAACAAAGCATAGAGAGACGGAAACGAGTATTTATGGCAGATCCTTATTCCATATTGGGCGTACCAAAAGGCGCCAGCGAAAAGGAAATCAAGAGTGCCTATCGCAAATTGGCCAAAGAGCTTCATCCTGACCGCAATAAAGGCAATCCCGGATCATCCGAACGATTTTCCGACGCCACCAAAGCATATGACCTGCTCAGCGATAAGGACAAGCGTGCGCAATTTGACCGCGGCGAAATTGACATGGATGGCAACCCCACCGGACCATTTGGCTATGGCGGCGGAGGCGGTGGTTTCCGGCAGGGCGGTTTTAGCCAACCGCAAGGCGGAGGCGGTCAGGGCGGCTTTGCCGACGGCGTCGATTTCGGAGATATTTTCGACGGCCTGTTTGGCGGCGGCGGACGTACCCAGAGCGGCCAGCAGGGATATACGCGCAGTGCGCCGCCGCCCAAAGGCGCCAATATTGCCTATAAGCTGGCGGTTGAATTTCTGGACGCGGCGACACTTGCGCCGCAGCGTATTACGCTGTCGGATGGCAAGACAATTGATTTGAAACTGCCAAAAGGGGTGGAGCACGGAACGCAGATGCGTCTGCCTGGCAAAGGACAGCCGGGGCCGGGGGGCAATGGCGATGCGATTGTGACCATCCATATCAAGCCGCATATTTTCTTTACGCGCGATGGCGATAATGTACGCCTTGAACTGCCGATAACACTCAAGGAAGCGGTGCTTGGCGGCAAAGTAAAAGTCCCGACTGTCGAAGGTCCGGTGATGGTAACTATCCCCAAAGGCAGCAACTCAGGCACACATTTGCGCATCAAAGGCCGCGGTTTTACGGGCAGCAATGGCAAACGTGGCAACCAGCTTGTCGAACTGCAAATTCACCTGCCCGAAAATGATGCGGCGCTTGAGGAGTTTGTCAAAAGCTGGGAAACTTCCGAAAACGTGCGTGCCGAACTGGGGGTTTAGGCTTTGCCTCTAAAACGCTCGCTTTATAAATTTTTTTCAGGCATTTTGCACGGCGATGAATAAACCGGATTCCTCAGACGATGCCCGTGATGCCGCGATCGATAATGCAACCGAAAGGCACATCCTGAATATCACGGGCCGCCCCCGCAAGTGGATAGATCAGGCACAGTCTGTTGCCGTCGATGTCGCCAAACATGTGTATGACGATGGTTTCGTGCTTGCGGGCAATTTTGCCTATCTTTCGCTGCTCGCTTTATTCCCGTTTTTTGTCGTGGCGGCATCGCTGGCGGGCGCTGTGGGGCGGACCGATTATGGATATCAGGCTGTCGAAGCGTTTCTTGCTGCCGTGCCGCCCAGCATGGCGAGCGCTCTGAACGAGCCTGTGCAATCGGCCATGACAGCGCGCACGGGGCCATTGTTATGGCTGAGCGTTGTGGTCGGGCTGTGGACGACAGCGAGCCTGATTGAAACCATCCGCGATATGATCCGCCGGTCCTATGAAGTGGTGAGTACCCGCCCGTTCTGGCATTACCGGCTGGGGTCAATTGCGCTGATCGTGGGCGCAGTGGTGCTGACGATATTTGCTTTGAGCGCGCAGGTCATGTTGAGCGGCGCAGAAGAATTCGTGCAAAGCTATCTGCCCTTTGCCAGCAATACGCTCAATTATATTGCTTGGAGTCAATTATTTACAACGCTGGTGCTGTTTGGCGCGCTGTATCTGATTTTCCGGACATTGACGCCCAGCATCTATCGCAAGGCGGGCGCGCCGATCTGGCCGGGACCGTTGTTCATAAGCCTGTGGTGGATACTCAATACTAGCTTGATGCCGTTTATTCTGGGCAATTTCGTCAATTATGACCTGACTTACGGCAGCCTAGCCGGCGTGATGGTCAGTCTGATTTTCTTTTTTCTGATCGGTCTGGGCATGGTAATTGGCGCGGAATTGAACGCGGCGCTTGCACGGGCGCATGATAAAGTCGTAAAAGCAGATGATGCAGACGATATATCTGAGGACGAGTGAGAAAGGCCGGACATATGGGTGATTTGATGCAGGGTAAACGCGGCCTCATCATGGGGCTCGCGAATAATAAGTCGCTGGCTTGGGGCATCGCGCAGAAACTTCACGCACAGGGCGCCGAATTGGCTTTTTCCTATCAAGGAGATGCCCTTAAAAAACGCGTTGGCCCGCTGGCCGAGGAACTGGGCAGCGATTTCCTGATTGAATGTGACGTGTCCAATATGGATGCGCTTGACACCGCATTTGCCGAACTCAAAAGCCGCTGGGACACGATTGATTTTGTCGTGCACGCCATCGGATTTTCGGACAAGAATGAGCTGCGCGGCAAATATCTCGACACCAGCCTTGATAACTTCCTGATGACGATGAATATTTCCGCCTATTCGCTGGTCGCGGTGGCACAGCGCGCGGCGGCGATGATGCCCGATGGCGGTTCTATCGTGACGCTCACCTATTATGGTGCAGAGAAAGTCATTCCGCATTATAACGTGATGGGCGTGGCCAAGGCGGCACTGGAAACCAGCGTGCAGTATCTGGCCAATGACCTTGGCCCGGCGAATATCCGGGTCAACGCCATTTCAGCAGGGCCAATCAAGACACTGGCGGCGAGCGGCATTGGCGATTTCCGTTATATCCTGAAATGGAATGAATATAATTCGCCGCTGCGCCGCAATGTGACGATTGAAGATGTCGGCGGCGCGGGCCTCTATTTCTGTAGCGATCTTTCGTCGGGCGTGACGGGTGAAACCCACCATGTCGATGCAGGCTATCATGTCGTCGGCATGAAACAGGAAGACGCACCAGATATTGCGCTTGATACATGAGCGTCTCCAGCGTGCAAATCGATCATGTCCAAATCGCAATGCCCGAAAACAGCGAAAGCCAGGCCCGTTATTTTTTTAGCGAGCTTCTGGGCCTGAAAGAAATTCCAAAGCCAGTTGATATGGCAAAACGGGGTGGTTGCTGGTTTGAAGTTGGTGATCAACAGCTGCATTGCGGTGTTGAGCCGAATTTTCGGCCAGCTCTCAAAGCACATATAGCTTTGTCTGTTGATCATCTTGATGAATTGCGCGCAAAACTGGAAATTGCAGGCCATATAACGCATGATGACAATATGATTGAGGGTCGAAACAGGTTCTTTACCAAGGATCCGTTTGGTAATCGCATCGAATTTATGGATAAGATATGAGCTATAACAGCTTCGGCCGCATATTCCGTTTTACCACTTGGGGGGAGAGCCATGGACCTGCGCTCGGCGTAGTCGTGGATGGCTGCCCACCCAGGCTGGAGATCAGCCCTGACCATATCCAACCCTATCTGGATGCGCGGAGGCCCGGCCAGTCAAAATACACTACACAGCGGCGCGAGGCAGACGAGGTGAAAATTCTGTCTGGTGTGTTCGAGGGCAAAACGACGGGTACGCCGATATCGCTGATGATTGAGAATACTGACCAGCGGTCAAAGGATTATAGCGAGGTCGCGAAAGCCTATCGCCCCGGTCATGCCGATTACAGCTATGATGCGAAGTACGGGCTTAGGGACTACCGCGGTGGCGGACGTTCCAGCGCGCGCGAAACGGCAGCACGGGTGGCGGCGGGCGCGGTGGCGCGGCTGGTTATTTCTGAAGTCACTATTCTTGCCTATGTCTGTGAAATAGGCGGCGATGCGATTGATCATGCGAATTTTGATGCGGGCGAAATTGGCCGTAACCCGTTTTTCTGCCCCGATGCCGAGGCAGCGAAGCGCTGGGAAAAACTGGTGGATGACGCGCGCAAGGATGGCAGCTCGCTGGGCGCTGTTGTCGAATGTGTGGCAACAGGCGCTCCCGCCGGATGGGGCGCGCCTGTCTATGCCAAGATGGACAGCGAGCTGGCCGCAGCCATGATGACGATTAACGCCACCAAGGGCGTGGAAATTGGCGATGGCTTTGCCGCAGCGCGGCTGCGCGGCGAGGAAAATGCCGATGCGATGCGACCGGGTAAAGACGGCAGGCCCGAATTTGCCGCCAACCATGCGGGCGGCACGGCGGGCGGTATATCCACCGGGCAACCGATTGTGTGCCGCACCGCGTTCAAGCCGACAAGTTCCATCCTGACACCCGTTGACACTATCACCCGTGATGGTGAGGCCACCGAAATAGTCACCAAGGGCCGCCATGATCCATGTGTGGGCATTCGCGGCACACCGGTGGTGGAGGCAATGATGGCGCTGGTTCTTGCCGATCAGAAACTGTTGCACCGGGCTCAATGTGGATGATGCGCGGATAATCTTGTTTTACAAGCAGACATTGTCATATAAGCCATGTCGCAAGGGATATTTTTAAAGCATGCTCGACCTGATCCGCGCGACTATCGGCACTTATGAGGCCGAGATTGGCTTGTTCATTTTGGCCACTATGTTTGTGGCTTTTGCCACCGAACGCTTTCCCGCGGCCGTTGTTGCCATATTGGGGGCGTGCGCATTTCTGTTTCTCGGAATTATCGACTCTGACGGATTATTCTCATCCTTTTCAAACACCGCGCCGATAACGATTGGCGCGATGTTTATTCTTTCGGGCGCACTGCTGCGCACCGGCACGATTGATGCCATTGCCGGTATGATTATCCGGCGGGCGCGAAAGCACCCCAAACTTGCCGTGGCAGAGATGTTTCTGGGTGCTTATGTTGCTTCTGCTTTTATGAACAACACACCGGTTGTGGTGGTGATGATCCCGATCATCATGCGGCTCGCCCGGGCCACTGGGTTTTCCGCAAAAAAGCTGCTTATTCCGCTTAGCTTCGTGTGCATTTTGGGCGGTACGACCACCCTGATCGGTACTTCGACCAACCTGATTGTCGATGCGGTGGCGCGCGATTCTGGGCTGGAGCCATTTGGTATATTCGAAATCACGCCTTTCGGCCTTGTGGCCGGTGTGGCCGGCATGATCATGCTCGCGCTGTTCAGCAGCTGGCTATTGCCAAGCGATGACAGCTCGATCCGGCCCGCCGACAGCAATGAGAACATGTTTCTGACCGAATTGACGGTGCGCAATGCATCTGCGGATAACGGCAAGCAGCTGGGCGATGTGGCTTTGTCCAAACGCGCGAATATCCAGATCAAGGCGATCAAGCGCGATGACCTGTTTATCCGCCATGATCTGGATCAGGTCTATCTGGAACCCGATGACCGGATTGTGGTGCAGCTGGATCTCGCGGAACTTATGTCGCTGCGCACCAGCGATGATTATAAGGTCGGCATAGTGCGCAAGGGTGATGCGGGCGCCATGGGTGAAGAAGTGGTGGAGGCGATGATTTCACCGCAGCACCCCAGCATCGGTCAGCGGCTGTTCGACATTCCGTTCCTGTCGCAAAATAACGTGCGGATATTGGGCCTCAGCCGCTATCGCAATTTGCCGCGCAGTGACTTGCCCAATGCGAAAATTCATGCCGCCGACCGCGTGCTTGTTACGGGATCGAAAGATGACATTGCGCGCATGTATGAAAATACCAACCTGATCGGTATTGCGGAAACAAAAACTCGCGCTTTCCGGCGTGACCGTGCGCCAATAGCGATCGCGGCGCTTGCCGCAGTGGTGATTTTATCTGCGCTCAATTTTCTGTCCATTGCCGTGGCCGCGATACTGGGTGTGGGCGCCATCCTTCTGGCCCGCTGTATCGATGCCGAGGAAGCATGGAGCTCAATCGACGGAAGCGTTCTGGTGCTGATCTTTGGCATGCTGGCGGTAGGGCTCGGTTTGCAGGAAGCGGGCAGTGTGGATCTGCTTGTGTCGGCGCTAACACCGTTTCTTGCGGATATGCCGCCATGGGCATTGCTGTTCGCAGTCTATGCTTTTTCGGTGTTGATGACCGAAATGATCACCAACAATGCGGTGGCCATTCTGGTGACGCCAGTCGTTATCACCCTGGCCGCTGATCTGGGGGTTGATCCGCGGCCATTGGTGGTTGCCGTGATGTTTGCCGCATCGGCCAGCTTTGCAACGCCGATTGGCTATCAAACCAACACATTGGTTTATGCGGCCGGCAATTACCGTTTCACCGACTTTTTCAAGGCGGGCATCCCGCTGACGCTGGGCGTGGGCTTTGCCACCTGTCTTGCGATTTCATACTTTATGTAAATATCTTGCGGCAGCGCGGCACAGCGTCTAGCTTTCGTGCAAAATCATAGATGTCGGGGAGGCACGATGCTGAAATTCTGGTTCGCTATTCCGCTGTGGCAGCGTGTTATTGCCGCGCTGATATTGGGCATATTGACGGGGTATCTGTGGGGACCGGACGCGGCATCTATCAAATGGATCGGTGATTTCTTTATCGCTTCGATCAAAATGCTGGTCGTGCCATTGATATTCTTTTCGCTCGTATCGGGTGTGGCCGCCATTGGTGACATTGCCAAATTGGGCAAAGTGGGCGGCCGCGCGCTGCTTATCTTTGTGATTACAGGCCAGATCGCTGTCTGGTTGGGTCTCGCGCTTGGCACGTTCGTCAAGCCCGGCCTTGGTATTGACACCAGCAATATTGAAATGGGTCCCGTGCCAGAGCCCAATGATTCCAGCTGGACCGACATGATTATATCGATGGTCCCGCAAAGTCCGGTGCAGACGATGGCCGATGTCAATGTGCTGCCGCTGATCGTCTTTGCGCTGCTGGTCGGTATCGGCATATTGATGGCGAAGGAAGAGGGCGAACCGGTTGCCAAGATTTTCGACAGCGGCGCGGTCATCATGCAAAAAGTAACGATGATTGTCATGGAGCTGACCCCGTTCGGGGTGTTCGCGCTGATGGCCTGGGTGGCCGGAACGCTTGGCTTTGATGCGCTCACCGCGCTCGCCAAGCTGGTCGGGCTCAACTATCTGGGCTGCCTGCTGATTATTCTGGGCATTTATTCGGTGATGATCAAATTCATCGCCAGACTGCCGGTGATCGACTTTTTCCGCGGCATCGCCGATGCCATTGCGGTCAGCTATTCCACCGCATCTTCCAATGCGACCCTGCCTGTAACGCTGCGCTGTACGCAGCGCAATCTGGGCGTGTCGCAGCCGGTGTCGAGCTTTGTCGTATCATTGGGCGCGACCATCAATATGAACGGTACCGCGATGTATCTGGGCCTTGCCACTCTGTTCGGGGCGCAGATATTTGGCGTGGATTTGAGCTGGGGCGATTATTTCATGATTTCCATCACCGCGACGCTGGGCGCAGTGGGCGCGGCAGGTATTCCGGGTGCGGGCCTTATCATGATGGCGCTGGTGTTCGGCAGTGTCGGCGTGCCGCTGGAAACCATTGCCTTTGTCGCCGGTGTTGACCGGATTATGGATATGATGCGCACCACCACCAATGTCAGCGGCGATGCTGCCGTGGCGACGACTGTGGCCAGCATGACGGGCGAGATCGACCGCGCGGAAATGATCAGCGCGGATGATGTTTAGGGCCATATTGCGCGCACTGGCGCCGCTTGCGGCGATGCTGACCCTTTCCGCCTGTGCGCATGTACCCGCAGTGGCTCCGTCCAGCGAATTGCGCACGGCCTCTGCCTATGTTGATGCCTATAACAGCCGCGATCTGCCCGCTATGCTGGCGCTGATGCATGATAACGTGCAATGGCTCAGCGTTGCAGACAGCAAGGTGGAGGTCTTCGCCAATGGCAAGGCAGACCTTGCGAGGCAAATGGAAAGCTATCTTGCATCGCCCACGGCAACCACCAGCGAAATCGATGGCAGCGTGCGCGACGGTCGTTTTGTGGCCGTGCGCGAAATTGCACGCTGGACTGACGGCGAAGGCAACCTCAAGTCACAGTCTGCGCTGGCCGTCTATGAAATCGAGGGCGGACTGGTCCGCCGCGTGTGGTATTACCCCGAGACGAAGTAATCACCGCCCCTTCGGTTTTTCCGTCACTTTCTTTTTGAACCGGCACAGGTCCGTGACATTGCAGCGCCAGCATTCCGGCGTGCGTGCTTTGCACACGTAGCGCCCGTGCAGGATCAGCCAGTGGTGCGCATGCACTCGGAACGGCGCGGGCGTTCCCTTATCGAGCTTTTTCTCGACAGCCAGCGGCGTCTTGCCGGGTGCAAGGCCGGTGCGGTTACCGACGCGGAAAATATGCGTGTCGACCGCGAATGTCTCCGCGCCAAATGCGCAGTTCATCACCACATTGGCGGTCTTGCGGCCCACACCGGGCAGGGTGGTGAGCATGTCGCGGTCTTCGGGCACTTCGCCGCCATGCGCGTTTACGAGAATCTCCGCCATGGCGATCACGTTTTTCGCCTTGGTGTTATACAGACCAATCGTTTTGATATGCTCTTTCAGGCCGGTTTCGCCCAGTTCCAGCATCTGCGCGGGCGTTTGCACTTTTGCGAATAGCGCGCGGGTCGCCTTGTTCACCCCCACATCGGTTGATTGCGCCGACAGCGTAACCGCGACAAGAAGCTGGTAGACATTGCCGTAATTCAGCTCGGTCTCCGGCGCCGGATTGTCGGCGGCCAGGCGGCTGTAAAATTCGAAGATATCGTCTTTTTTCATGGGTGCAACCATGGCTGCTGAATACCCAATATGCAACCGGCCCCCGCAAGATTTCTCCGCAGGGGCCGGTCATCATACTGCTATATTATCTTTCGTGTAGAAAAGACTTGGCTGACATTTTTCTGGAAGCCAATTTCTTACTCATTTCGATCATTTTTTTGCCTTCCTTGGTGGACCCGGCAAAGTCTTCAGCAAAAGCTTCAGAGCCTATTTTAAGGCCGCGTGTCATGCTTTCGGCAACCATTTTCGCTTTTACCTCATCGCCTTTTTCGCCAAGTTTCAGGCCAAGCTCAAGCATTTCTCTGGTTATGCCGCCAATGACATATGTTTCGAACACATCCCAGTTCGGTTTTGCGATCGGAGGACGGATTTTCTCAATTTTTTCCAGGTCCGCATACATAAATTCGCGCCATACCGGGAACCAGGGCAATAGCCATTGCCGCATGCTGCATTGCGAGGCGCGCCGGCCAATCGCGTCTCTGGCGAATGCACCCAGCTGCCAGATTGGCAATCGGGGTGACAGCTGTTCAGCCAGTGGATACCGACAGATGATGCCCCATGTGGCCCGCATAAACATGCAGTTCTGTTTGGCTGGTGCGCCTAGCCATTTTGCAACATTCAGGAAATATTCCTTGATGCGTGCATATTCAGCTTGTCCTGCCGAGGAATGGAGAAATCCTTCCTTTTTTGGATCGCCAGCAGCGACTGGATCAATCGGATCAATTGGAAAATCGGGCCTGCCGATCAGATTGACGTCCATCCAGTGGTGCCATGTCGAGTCCACAACGACACGGCCAATGTCGGCCCTATGTCCATCATAAGCGCCGACAGCGCCAAATTCCTTGGCATTCGCAGCACCTTTGTTAAGATCCGTTACAGACGTATGATCTCCTTGCACACGCGCCCACGCGATAATGTCCGGAAGCTCTCTATGGCCGCTAACTTGGGGATATTCATCATTGGAATAGCCATTAAATGCAAAGCTCGCTGTAGGGTCAGTCGGTTCGATAACTTCGCCTTCATGCGGATGATCGGGCAGGACATCAATCGGACCGTTTCTGCCGCACAGCACCGGATGCGGAGACCAGCGCAATGAAAACGGACTGAACGACCAATGCGGGTAGCGCCGCAATCTGGTCTTCATGGGGATGTCGTCCGATTCGTCATTGAACGTATAAAAAGCATCATGACCTTTCATTAAGGTGTCATGGCGGTTAGTTCCGCTGGCTTGCGGCACGCCTTGGCCGGGGGTCCATTTACGCATCGATTTCACACGCGGAATTCGGCTGCACATGGACGCGCCGAAATCGGCATGATCACCGCATGCAAATACACCGCCCTGTTCTTCATCCATCCAGCGTGAAATGATTTCCAGCTCATCATCATCCAGTCGCTCGGCATCGTTTTCATTCGTCCTTGCACCGAAAAACCAGACTTGATCATAATCGTTGATATCAAAGCCGGGTTGTGTGAAGCGGAATTCCTCCATATCGGCTTCACCGAGCGGATCGTGCTGGCGGTGCGCTTTGGTCAGATCATATTTGACCCACCAGTCAGGATCATTTTCCAGCGTATCGATCAGAGCCGACAGGCTGAAATAAAGCTGGCCAAAGGATATGTTCACAAAGTTGCCATCGAAGCCATCTGCCACGATTAAAATTTTCATCTTGCAAGGGCGAAGGCACCAGGGCAGCAGCCATCGGCCCCGCTCAATTTCTTCCAGCCTCAGACGGTTGAATTGAAGTTTATCAATGCGCTGTAGTGCTTTTTGGGAAAGTTCGTTCATTATTCGTCTCCATTTAAAAGTTTAGGAAACGACCCGCGATGTTCACCCTTATTTCGGGATTGACTAATATAATCTGCCTAAGAAAAAATATTTCATAGGACAAAAAAACCATTGGGTTATTTTGGCATTGCAAGTATTTTTAAATAAATGAAATATTATATATTCAAAAATTCTTTCATGGAGTAGCGCCCCGCATCTTTTCCGGCCAACCACTCAGCCGCTTTGACCGCGCCGCGGGCGAAAATGCTGCGATTTTCGGCACGGTGGGAGAGGGTGATGCTTTCGCCCTCGGCGGCGAGGATAACGCTGTGATCGCCCGCGACCGATCCGCCGCGCAGGCTGGCGTAACCGATGTTGCCGCGCCCGCGCGCGCCGGTCATGCCGTCCCGTCCGCGTTCGCTGTCTGCCACTGGATCAATACCGCGCGCTTTGGCCGCTGCTTCGCCGAGCAGCAATGCCGTGCCCGATGGTGCATCCACCTTGTGCCGGTGGTGCATTTCCAGGATTTCGATATCCCAGTCCTCACCGAGCCGAGCCGCTGCTTCGGCGACCAATGCGCTCAACATATTGACGCCGAGCGAGGTATTGCCGGTCTGCAGCACGGCAATATGTTCGGCGGCATTGTCGATCAAAAAATGGTGACGCTCCTGCAATCCCGTCGTGCCGATGACAATGGGCTTTCCTGCCGCGATACAGGCATCCAGATTGGCTTCGAGCGCGTCCGGTGCGGAAAAATCGATCAGTACATCGGCTTTTGCCGCGAGCGCAGCCGGGCCATCGCCCTGGTCCGCGCCGCCCGCATGTTTCAGTCCCGCCTCGGCTATCGCTGCTTCGATAGCCTGTCCCATGCGCCCCGCGCTGCCGTAAATGCCGATATTGGTCATGCGTCTTGTCCTATCTATCCTTTATGTGCTTCATGGGGCAGATGGACAATATTCGCAATATCGTAATCCTGACCGGCGCAGGTGTGAGCGCAGAGAGCGGGGTCGCCACCTTTCGCGGGCCGGACGGTTTGTGGGAGGGGCACCGGGTCGAGGATGTCGCCACGCCAGAGGCATTTATGCGCGATCCGCATCTGGTGCAGAAATTTTATGACGAGCGCCGGGCCAAGCTGAAAACCGTGCAGCCCAATGCGGTGCATATGGCACTGGCGCGGCTGGATGCCGAATGGAAAGGCGAGTTTTTGCTCGTTACGCAGAATGTCGATGATCTGCATGACCGGGCGGGTTCGCAGCGGCTGTTGCATATGCATGGCGAGCTGAACAGCGCCTTGTGCCTTGCCTGTGATATACGCAGCGCATGGAACGGCACTCTGGCGGACGGCCCGCCATGTCCGGCATGCGGTGCACAGGCGCTGCGCCCGGATATCGTGTGGTTTGGCGAAATGCCCTATCATATGGAGCGGATCGAGGCCGCGCTGGCGGCGTGCGACCTGTTCGTGTCAATTGGCACATCAGGCGCGGTATATCCCGCGGCGGGGTTCGTGCAGACGGCCCGTGCCTGTGGCGCACAGACGCTGGAAATCAACCTTGATCCATCCGAAGGCAGCCACCTGTTCGATGAAAGCAGGCAGGGAGAGGCGGGGACGCTGGTGCCGGAATGGGTGGAGAGTCTTTTTTGATTTCACGGTACTGCAATATCAAGATAACCGATTCCTCCCTGTCGCGTAGCGATGGGGAGGGGGACCGTTTTGCGTAGCAAAATGGTGGAGGGGTGGATGGCGGCATTATGCAATTACTGGCAGCATGCATGCCTGATATAAAACGTCACTTGCAGGCAGCTCCTCTGATAGGCTGCACATTATTCTAAAACGTTTGCAGCCCGCCTGCGCGGGGATGACATGTAAAAGTGCCAAAGATATTATCCCCGTTAGCGCTTCATTTGGCTATCGTCACAGCACTACATGTCGAGCAGGCCGCATCCTTGTGCAGTGTGATCGTGCGCATGGCGGGCTTCAGGCCATCGAAAATGTGCAGCTTGCGGGTTTGATCATCGCCAAAACCGGTGAGCACCCGCACGGCCTCCATCGCGGCGAAACTGCCCATCATGCCGACCATCGCGCCGAGCACACCGTTTTCCGCGCAGGTGTCGCAGTCTTCGGCATCAAATGCATCACCGACAAAACAGCGGTAGCAGGGAGCATCATCGCGCCATCCGTAAAACGTGCCGACCTGTCCCTGAAACTGACCGATGGCGGCGGACACGAGCGGGATTTGCAGCCTGTGGCAAAGGTCGTTGACGGCCAGCCGTGCGGCAAAATTGTCGGTGCCGTCGAGTATAAGGTCCGCGCCTGTCAGCATGGCGGCGCCATTGTCCGCCGTTAATCGCTCCTGCAATGCTGTTACTCTGATATCAGCATTAATTTTCGTGAGTGCCGTCTTGGCTGCTTGCACCTTGGGGGTACCAATATCACCTTCACCAAACAGCACCTGCCGTTGAAGATTGGAAAGCGATACTTGGTCGTCGTCAATAATAGTGAGGCGGCCCACACCCGCCGCCGCCAGATATTGCAGCGCCGGACAGCCTATGCCGCCCGCACCCACAACCACAGCGTGCGCGGCGAGCAGTTTTGCCTGCCCCGCGCCGCCAATGTGCGGCAAGATAATATGCCGCGCATAACGGTCTAGCTGTGCATCGGTAAGGTCGGTCATGATGGCCTATGTAGGCGAGAGTGGCTCAGCTTTCCAGCTGTTGCAGCAAAGTGCGCACGTCGCCGTCCATATCGGCGTCACGTTCGCGCAGGTCTTCAATCAGGCGGACGGCATGGATGACCGTGCTATGGTCACGGCCACCGAATTTGCGCCCGATTTCGGGGTAGGAACGCGGGGTGAGCACTTTGGCAAGATACATGGCCACCTGGCGCGGACGCACAATGGCGCGTGCGCGGCGTTTGGAGGCCATTTCGCTGCGGTCGAGTTTATAGAACTGACACACCGTGCGCTGGATTTCGTCGATCGTGATGCGCCGGCGGTTGGCGCTCAATATATCCGAAAGCTGATCCTGTGCCAGCGAGAGCGTTACCGGCTGGCCGGTGAGCTGCGCATAGGCGATCAGCTTGTTCAGGCCGCCGACCAGTTCGCGGACATTGCGGCTGATGGTACGGGCAAGAAACTCGACCACATCTTCGCCGACATTGCACGGTGTAAACTGGGACAGGCGCGCGCGCAGGATAGCGCGGCGCAGCTCGATATTGGCGGGCTGCATGTCAGCGACCAGTCCCATGGAGAGCCGCGAGAGAAGACGCTGGTCGACGCCGTCCAATGCTTGTGGTGCCCGGTCGGATGCGACAACCAGCCTTTTGCCAGCGCTCAGCAATGCATCAATTGTGTGCAGGAATTCTTCCTGTGTCGATGCCTTGCCGATAATGAACTGAATATCGTCCACCAGCAGCATGTCGAAACCGCGCAGCCGCGCCTTGAATTCCATCATCTTGTTCTGCCGCATCGCGGAGACGAACTCGATCATGAAGCGTTCGGCCGAACAATAGAAAATACGCGATTCCGGTTTTGCCTTGGCATATTGATTGCCAATGGCATGCAGCAAGTGCGTCTTGCCCTGTCCAGTGGGCGCTTTGAGGTACAGCGGCGTGAATTGCGGCTTTTCTTCGGCGGCCATGCGCTGCGCCGCATTTCGGCCCAATATATTGGCTTCGCCGGTGACGAAATTATCGAATGTGAGCGAACTGTCCAAGCCCAGTTGCGCCGCCATCTGACCTTGCGCATCGCCAAAAGCATCCAGAAAGTCGCCGCCATTATAGCGCGATGCCGACGTATCGCCGAACAGGCCTGTGTCCTGAGCATTATCCGCCGCATGGCGCATATGCCCGGAAGCACCTTCGCCGCGGCGGCTGCGCAGTTCATGAGTCTGCACACTGCTGGGATGGGCGGAAATTTTCAGGCTGCGCACTTCGGGACGGGCAATTTTCCAGGCAAGTGAAAGGCGATCAGCAAAGCGGTCATTCACCCAGTTGGCGGAAAAATCGGATGGGGCATAAAGTTCGAGCGTACCGGTATCGCGGCAGAAACGGCCCGGTTCCATCGGGCGGATCCATTGCGCATGAATCTGTCCGCCCAGATCTTTTTTAAGACCATTGCTGATCTCGGACCAGTCGGCTGCCCATCCGGCCGCCATATCCTCGGCGCTCATCGCATCGGCGGTCACGGTATCAACATTCTTAGTATCATTTTTCATGTCTTACCGTTTGTCCGCCATTCGTTTATCACCCCTTGCCCGAAATACGAGCCTCGAAAATATGGACAGTGCCGAAATAATTATTCCGGCATCTTGTCACGATATCTCGTGAATTATTAATCGGTTCTGACAATAAAATACTAACCCGGATAATTGCCTTATCCGGCCATATTTTCTCGTCATAATAGTAGCGGAGAACGTTTTTTGCGTCGCTGCCCAAAACAGCTAGCCTGCCCATTCGTCCGGCCCCCGATGACTCTTGTTTAGACAGGCGCAGGCGAGTCGAGCAAGGGCGGATGTGTAAAAAAATTGAAATAAAAGATTTGACTCAAGAAAATAACGAAAAATTGTGGATACTATATCTAAAATATTGAATTAATTATATTTACTTACAAGCGCAAAAATTGGCATTTGGCGAATCGCGGGAAGTCCTACACTTGTGCAGTGCGGCATAAAAATCGCTTTCACAAATCTGTCACTTGCCTGTCTTAATAGCTTGGCTGGGCGCAAAAAGTAACGCCGTGTATCATAGCGATATGCCATCATCGCGCGGACATATATGGCGGGCACAAAAAACCCCGCGGCCGCATATGCGGGCGGGGTGTTTTCCTGCGATTATGATCGCAGTATCTGCGGAACTGTTTAGCCCAGGGCAGCAATACGTTTGTTGAGGCGCGAATATTTACGTGCCGCTGTATTTTTGTGGATCAGGCCCTTGGCAACACCGCGTGCCATTTCGGGCTGTACGGTTGTCATCGCTTCTGTCGCCGCTTTCTTGTCGCCGGCTTCAATAGCGGCTTCGACTTTTTTCACATAGGTGCGAATGCGGCCCATGCGGTTGGTGTTCACAACTGTACGGCGCGCATTGCGGCGGATACGTTTCTTTGCTTGCGGCGTATTTGCCATGTGTAATTACCTCAAAAACTTGTATGTTTTAAAATATCTGATGGGCGTTGGGTGGCGCAAACTGCGCGCTACAGCGCCATGAAGGTGCGGCATATAATGCGGCTTGGTGGGAAGGTCAATGATTCTTTCGCGGGATATGGGGTGTTTTCGCGTCATAGCTACCGCTGACATTTCCCGCACCAAAACGTGCTGCGCCCGCCCTGGGTGAAGCGCTGCACGGTGCCGCCGCAGGGGCATGGTTCGCCTTCGCGGCCATAGACGCGCCATTCTTTGGCGAAATAGCCGAGTTCGCCGTCGGGGCGGGCATAATCACGTAGGCTGGAGCCGCCCGCTTCGATCGCCTGTGCCAGGACCTGTTTGATTGCGTCCACCAATTCTGTCAGACGCGCCTTGGAAATATTTCCGGCTTTGCGCCTGGGCGATATGCCCGCCATATTCAGTGCTTCACAGACATAGATATTGCCAAGCCCCGCAACGATACGCTGGTCGAGCAATGACAGCTTGATAGGGGAGGTGCGTCCGGCCAGCGCGCGGTGCAGATAGGCGGCGTTGAAATCATCGCCCAGCGGCTCTGGCCCCATTTTGGCAAAGGCGGGAAAACTGTTCAGCGCGTCTGCCTGTACCAGATCGAGTGAGCCAAAACGGCGCGGGTCGTTGAGCGCGAGTGTGGTGCCGCTTTCCGTGCGCAGGACAAAATGATCGTGCTTGCCGATATCCTCTGGCGCAATTCGCCATTTGCCCGACATGCCCAGATGGAAAATCAGCACATCGCCGCGATTGGTTGCAATCAGGCCATATTTAGCACGACGTGACAGGCCGGTAACCGTCGCCCCGGTCAGCCGTTGGCGGAGGTCAGGCGGCATGGGCCAGCGCAGGTCGGCGCGGCGCGGTGTGACTTCGGCAAGCATTTCACCGTTCAGAACGGCTTCAAGGCCGCGTACCGTGGTTTCGACTTCGGGGAGCTCAGGCATGGCATGGGATGTAGGGTATTACTGTGCGGAAAGGAAGGGGACCCTGGAACATCTTTCCCCCTTGATGGGGGAAGGATACGAAGCGTTACAGCTGCAAGCTGTTACGCGCAGTATGCTGCATCAAGACGAGAGCGCACCCCCATCCAGATCCGACTAGGCGGCAAGCCGCCAAGTCTCCACATCCTTCCCCCATCAAGGGGGAAGGAGAATAAAGAAATCCCTTCAAACCCACTTCCACAGTGGCTCTTTTATCCCTACATAGCCATGCATGACTGAAACAGTGCCCTTTGGCTATGAAGATATTGACGCAAGTGAGAAACAGGCCCGGGTGGGCGGGATATTCTCTGGCGTTGCCAGCAAATATGACCTGATGAACGATGCCATGTCGGGCGGCATGCACCGTTTGTGGAAAGACCGGTTCGTGCGCCGCGTCAAGCCGCAGGCGCATGAAGATATTCTCGACATGGCGGGCGGCACGGGCGATATTGCCTTCCGCCTGGTGAAATCCGGCGCCAATGTCACGGTGGCTGATATCAATCAGGAAATGCTCGATGTCGGCATCGACCGCGCCATGAAAATGGGTGAGGACCGGCTGGTCTGGTCGCGGCAGAATGCCGAGGAACTGGCCTTTGATGACCGCAGTTTCGACGCCTATACAATCGCATTCGGCATCCGCAATGTGACACATATCGACAAGGCGCTGAAAGAAGCGCACCGTGCGCTTAAATTTGGCGGGCGTTTTTACTGTCTCGAATTTTCGACCACGCTCTGGCCCGGATTTGGCGAAGTCTACGACGCCTATTCGCACAAGGTTGTGCCGAAACTGGGCGAGGCGCTGGCGGGGGATGCGGACAGTTACCGCTATCTGATCGAATCAATCCGCCGTTTTCCCGATATGGAAAAATTTGAGGGGCTTATCCGCGATGCGGGTTTCGTGCGGACCAAAGTGGAGCCATTGCTCGGCGGGCTTGTCGCCATCCATAGCGGGTGGAAGATATAATATGGCGTATTTGTCTGATGCCCTCTCGGGCATGGAACGGCACCAGCCCTCTCCCCCGCCCAACCTCCCGATAATGTGTCCCGTTAGTATATCGGGAGGTTGGGCGGGGGAGAGGGCTGGTGCCGCGTTCCCGCAGGCTTTTCGCGCAAGCGAAAAAATAGCCGTGAGGGATAAAGATACTCCGGTGCCGACTTATGCCTGTGAAGGCATAAAAAAATGACCCAGCCGCGCACGCATATTTTTCGCCTTTTGAAATGGGGCAGGATATTGGCGCGGCATGGCGCGCTGCGTGGTATGGAAAAAGACCCAAATACACCGCCGCAGGTGAAGCGGCTGTGCCGTATCGCGCGGTTCGGGACTTTTCAGCCAAAGGAGCCGGATTATGCAGGCGCATTCCGCGCGATTGGTCCGGCGGCGATTAAGCTGGGACAAACGCTGGCGACCCGTCCTGATATTGTTGGCGAGGAAGCGGCACGCAATCTGCTTTATTTGCAAGATGACCTGCCACCCGTGGCTTTTGCGGAGATTGAGCGCGAGCTGGAACGCGGGCTGAACAAACCGGTGAGCGAGCTGTTCCAGTCAGTGGACCCGGTTCCCGTGGGGGCTGCGTCGATTGCGCAGGTGCACCGCGCAGTCACGACCGAGGGCCGCGATGTCGCGGTCAAGGTGTTGCGCCCCGGCATCCGTGAGAAATTCGCGCGTGATATTGAAACCTATGAATGGGCGGCGGCGCATCTGGAAGATATGGGCGGGGAAGCGGCGCGTTTACGCCCCCGGCTGGTGGTTGCCAATTTCAAACGCTGGACCCTGCGCGAACTCGACCTGCGGCGCGAGGCGGCGAGCGCGTCCGAGCTGCGCGAAGCGATGGAAGTGGAAGAGGGATATGAAATCCCCGCGATTGACTGGGACCGCACATCGGGCCGGGTAATGACGCTGGAATGGGTCAACGGCGTCAAGATATCCAAAATTGAAGAACTTGCGCAAGCCGGACATGACCTGAACGATCTGGCCGAGCGGCTGGTGCTCAATTTCCTCAAACAGGCGATTTCGGCCGGTTACTTTCACGCAGACATGCATCAGGGGAACCTGTTTGTGAAAGATGATGGCACGATTGCGGCGATTGATTTCGGCATTATGGGCCGCATCAACCGGCAGGCGCGTTTCTGGCTCGCGGAAATTCTCTATGGCCTGACCACGGGCAATTACAAACGCGTCGCGGAAATCCATTTCGAGGCGCAATATGTGCCGAGCTATCACAATGTTGATGAGTTTGCGACGGCGCTGCGCGCAGTGGGCGAACCGACACGCGGCAAACCAGTGAGCGAGCTCAGCGTTGGACAGATGCTCGACAGCCTGTTCGCCATCACGCGTGATTTCGACATGCAGACGCAGCCGCACCTGCTTCTGCTGCAAAAAACCATGGTGATGGTGGAGGGGATCGCGACGTCGCTCAACCCAAGCATCAACATGTGGGATGTCGCCGCGCCCTATGTGCGCAGCTGGATACGCGGTGAACTGGGGCCTGAAGCGGCAGTGGCCGACCGTATCCACAGTGATATCGATACGCTTATGAAGCTGCCCGACATGATCCGGCGGCTTGATGCGCAGATTCCCAAAAAAGGCGGCGCGCCCGACGCTCCGCCGCTCCCCGAAGTGGAGCTGATCTGGGACAAAAAAGAACGCAGTGGCGGCGGTTTCTGGCGCTACGCTTTCACCGCTGTGCTGTTCAGTGCCGCAGGCGCGGGCGCGATGTGGATGTGGGGTTAGACTTGATCCTGCCTATCATGTAGCCTCTCCTTAATTGGAGGAGGAAATGATATGCGCACATTCATTGCAATTTTGGCTTCGGCGGTAACAGCTTTCCCCGGCGTTTATGCTGATCCAGCGTTCGCACAGGAATCTGAGGTAGCGCCGCAACAGAGCCTGCTCCAAACCTTTACCGGTACATGGAGAGCGGAGGGTACATCATTCGGCGCGCCTTCCAAATCGACTATGGTGTGGCGCGAGGCGCTGGACGGGAAGTTTTACCGTCTGACCTACACAATCGAAATGCAGCGCGGTGACGAGGTGCAGACGTTTGTCGGGCACGGCTATTACCAGCGCGGTTCTTCGCAGGGTTTCTGGGCTGATAATGGCGGTGACCTGCATCCGATGGTGGCGACATATACGGACACAGCGTTGACAACTATATGGGGCAAAGCTGGCGGCAAGCAGGGGCGTTCCAGCTACACGCTTCAGGAAGATGACCGGATCGAGGTTGCCGACTGGATACTCACTGATGATGGCTGGCGCGAGTTTAACCGGACGATGTTTTCGCGTTTAGATTAGAAGCTGTCATACGAAAAAGGCGCGGCCATATGTGACCGCGCCTTCCATTGTAAATCTGCTTTGCAGTAATTACTCCGCCGCGGCGAGTGTCCGCTCGTTCAGCGGTTGCACCGGACGGGCATTGTTCTTCATCATGCCATTCAGGGCTTCGATCTGTTCTGCGCTTGCTGTCACCGGTGTCGTCACGACGTGCCAGTTCACGCCTTCTGTGCAAGGCGGCGTGGTGAGCGAGCCGGGGTAATTATAGGCTGTTAACGCGGATGGCAGCATGGCGGCGATATCGACATCGGCTTCGCCGCCGACGTTGTCGATTATAGTCTGCAGCGAAGCATTGGCTTCGCCTTCCTCAAACAATATGCCGAGCACGCCAAATTCGCCTTCGCCGCTCTGATGCACGAAATGCGCCACCAGCGGATAGGATTTGCCGGTCACGGTATGCTCAGACGGGGTGTGCATGTGCATTTGCAGCAGGTTGAACGTGGTGTCGCCCGATGTGAACGACGCGCCTTCGGCAAAATCGGCCTGCACGGTATAGCCCTTGTCGACGATTTTCGCGGACTGGCTGGCATAATTGGTGGTCACGTCAACCGTTTTCGCGGCATCAGCGGCGGGCAGGTCAATCGGTGACTGCTCCTTGCCGGTTTTACAGGTTGCAAATTCGGCGGAAAGGTCGCCCCAGTTTTCAGCGCCTTGGTCGCCTTCATAGCCCCAGACAGCTTTTTCGGCCGTTTCGGTTGTTTCCGTACCTTCTGTCGTATCGCCTTCCTGCTGTGTGCAGGCGGCCAGCGTAAGCGCGGCAACACTGCCGCAAATCAAAGCTGCTTTTTTCATAAATTTCGTCTCCAAACCCTGTTGAATATTCTTAATAACTATCGGAATATCAGGTTTTTAGGAAGCTGTGCGTAAAATCGCGTGCTGTCCATAAGGCACCGATATCCATCGATGCGATCCGACATCACGCGCCAATTGACGCGCCAGAGGGGCCCGGTCTCGCATCCCATCAATCTATGGCGTGCGATATTGTTCCGGCCCACATGAAATTTTTTGATGGGTAGGGCATTATCGCCCTTATTTATGGACTCTCACATATTCTGCGCTGTAGATAGGTGGCATGACGACACCAAAACATATCACCCTGATAATAGGCGGCGGGATTGCGGCCTATAAATCGTGCGAACTGATCCGCCTGATCCGCAAGGCGGGGATGACGGTGCGCTGCGTCCTGACCGAAGGCGGGGCGCAGTTCGTAACGCCCATGTCGCTTGCGGCGCTCAGCGAGAATGAAGTTTTCACGACGCTCTGGGACCTGAAAAACGAAACCGAAATGGGGCATATCCAGCTCAGCCGGGAGGCGGACCTGATCGTGGTCTGCCCGGCAACGGCCGACCTGATGGCGAAAATGGCGGCGGGCATTGCCGATAATCTTGCCACCACGCTGCTGCTTGCCACCGATACGCCGGTCATGGCCGTACCGGCAATGAATGTGCGCATGTGGCATCATGAGTCGACGCAGCGCAATGTGACGCAGCTATGCGAGGATGGCGTGCATGTGATGCAGCCCGATAGCGGTGCGATGGCCTGCGGCGAATTTGGCGAAGGCAGGCTGCCCGAACCGGAAATGGTGTTTGCTGAAATCGAAAACCATTTTGCGAACTCACCCCTCTCCTTTAGGGGAGGGCCCGGGGGTGGGGCTGTGCAGTATAGTGCTGCGCCTGATGATATTCCCCACCCCAACCCCTCCCCTAAAGGAGAGGGGCTTGATATTCTCGAAGGCCAGCCCGCCTTTGCCGATGACCAGCACCGGCCGCTTTATGGCAAGCATGTGCTGATAACGGCGGGGCCGACACATGAGCCGATTGATCCAGTGCGTTACATCGGCAATCGTTCCAGCGGAAGGCAGGGTTTTGCCATAGCCGCCGCTGCTGCTGATATGGGCGCCGAAGTGACATTGGTGGCGGGGCCCGTGCACCTGGCAACACCGGCAGGCGTAACGCGGGTGGATGTGCAGACTGCGCGTGAAATGCAGGCGGCCGTAGAACAGGCATTGCCCGCCGATGCCGCCGTGATGGTGGCGGCGGTGGCCGACTGGCGCGCTTCGGATAGCGCCGATCAGAAGATGAAAAAGACCGGCAAAGGCCCCGCGCCGCTCACATTGACTGAAAACCCTGACATACTGGCGGGGCTTGCCGCGCATGAGCAGCGGCCTAGCCTGCTGATCGGGTTCGCGGCGGAAACCGAAAAAGTGGTGGAACATGCCCAGGCCAAGCTGGCGCGGAAGAAATGCGACTGGATTGTCGCCAATGACGTGTCAGGCGGCGTCGGCTCCAGCGTGATGGGCGGCACGGAAAACACCGTGCATATCGTCACCGCAGATGGCGTCGACAGCTGGGAAAAACTGCACAAGAATGATGTGGCCCGTAAATTGGTGGAGAAAATGGCCGATGCGCTTTCCGGAAATTGATATTGAGCTCAAACGGCTGGAAAACGGGGAGGGCTTGCCCGTGCCTGAATATGAGACGTCTGGGTCTGCGGGCATGGATGTGCGCGCGGCGAAGGCAATGGTGATCGCTGCTGGTGATCGTGCGATTGTACCGACCGGCTTCGCCATGGCGATTCCTGAAGGCTATGAGGTGCAGGTGCGCCCGCGTTCGGGGCTCGCCATCAAAAAAGGCATCAGCTTGCCCAACACGCCGGGGACAATCGACAGCGATTATCGCGGCGAACTCGGCGTAATCCTGATTAATCATGGCAATGAGGATTTTGCCATCGAACGCGGCGACCGGATAGCGCAACTGGTGGTCGCGCCGGTGCAGCGTGCCAAAATGGTGTTGGTGGATGAACTGGACGCCACCGCGCGCGGCGCAGGCGGTTTCGGTTCGACAGGGGTTTAGGCAGATATTTCCATGTGGCCTGCTGCCAGGAAAAGTGTCATCTATACGAACATAATTCTTATTGTCATGCTGAACTTGTTTCAGCATCCATGGTTCTATTACGAATAGTTGTGGCTTTGAGGCGCGGATTTGCCGTTATCTTTCCGCCTTAAATTTAGAGCAGCGAGCAGTTTTGAAATGGATCCTGAAATAAATTCAGGATGACAATTTTAGATAAGCCCAAAGGTGAAGCAGGGACATGAGCAATGTTCAGTAAACTCGCGGGATAGAGCTATTTAGATTGAAATTAAATCCTGATATGCTCTGGGGTCTAGTCAACTCGGCGGACCGTTCTTTTTTCCGGTGCTACCGAAATACGGACGGTTTCGCCCGATTCGCCCGGGAAGTCTGTAAAGATCGCTTCGACCAGATTTGGCACCAGATAGCCCAGACGGCGGCTGCGCGACATCGCTTCTGCTTTGCCTTCAAATAGGCGCTGGCCATCGGCATTGCGATCAATAGTCATGTCAAGCTCACTGGTGTACACAGTGATTTCCCGCAGGTTTGTACCGCCAAAGAAGAACGGGTCATAAAAACCGAACCGGAAAAAAGCGGGATGGCGGTAATAACGATAACGGTTATAGAAACTGCGGCGACCCCAATATCCATGACGTCCATAAAAACCGCGTCCATAGCCTGCGTAGAAGGGATCGTAAAAACCGGTGCGGCGATATTTTTTCTGGCCCCGGTCAATGTCATAGGAAAAACTGACTGTCATATCCGCGGCATCGGCGGAACTGGCGGGCACATAGCCAATACGTGTCATCTGTTCCTCGACAAGCGTGGCATACTGCGCGAATTCCAGACCACCTTCCAGCTCGGGATCAGCGGCCTTGATCACAAAACTCTGACCGGTCGGGGCGGGTAGCTGCTGAAACCGCGTTACCTCGGACTTGAACGACGGTGTCGCACATGCACTCAGCGACAGCACCAGCAATGGCACCGATACGAGTGAAAGTTTCCGGTTCGATAAGGTTGCAGACAGATTTTTCATAGCGCGACTCCAGTAGTTTCAAGCTCCCAACGCACTATAACATATATATGTTCCGCGCTGAACGTGCGTTGAATGGTGCATTAAAAGCTGTAAAGCGTTGTAAATTAACGCAGCAGCCCAAGTGCCTTATATGCCCCGTCTACAGTGGGTTGTGCCAGTTCGCGCGCCTTGGATGCGCCCTTGCACAAAATCGCGTCAATCTGTTCGCTATCTTCTTTCAGCTCCACAAAACGCGTGCGGATGGGGCGTAGGGTTTCGACCAGCAATTCGGCGAGTATCGGTTTGAATTGTCCAAAGCCCGCTCCGGCATGCTCATCAAGCACTTCCTGCGGCGTCATATCGCGCACAGCCGCATAAATGCCGACCAGGTTTTTCGCCTCTGCACGTTCGGCCAGATCATCCATATTGCCGGGCAGTGGTTCGGGATCGGTTTTTGCCTTGCGCACTTTTTTCGCGATCACATCATCATCGTCGGTCAGGTTGATGCGGCTGGCATCGCTGGGATCGGATTTTGACATTTTTGCACTGCCATTGCGCAGGCTCATGACCCGCGTCGCCGGTCCCTCAATAATCGGGTCGGGCAGGGTGAAGAGTTCAGTGTTGAAATCACCGTTAAACTTGGCGGCGATATCGCGCGCAAGCTCGAGATGCTGTTTCTGGTCTTCGCCCACGGGCACATGTGTCGCACCGTAAATCAGGACATCGGCGGCCTGTAATACCGGATAGGCAAACAGGCCGATGCTGGCACCTTCGCGGTTTTTGCCCGATTTTTCCTTGAACTGCGTCATACGGTTGAGCCAGCCGATGCGTGCGGTGCAGAACAATAACCATGCAAGCTCCGCATGGCCCGGCACGCGGGCCTGGTTGAACAGCACGGCCTTGTTCGGGTCCACGCCCGCCGCAATCAGCGCCGCTGCCATTTCGCGCGTGTTCGCGCTCAGCTCCGCCGGGTCATTATGGACGGTGATGGCATGCAGGTCCGCGAGGAAGAACAGGCATTCCATCTGGTCCTGCATGGCCACCCATTTCTTGATCGCGCCCAGATAATTGCCAAGATGTAGATTACCGGTCGGCTGAATGCCGGATACTGTGCGCATCATGTATTTCCTTTTGCGTCCGCTTCGACTGCTTTGCGCCGCCGTAACATGTTGATCTTGTCCCTGTCGATGGCGCCTGTCACCCAGGCCAGCGCGAAATAGACAGCTGCGCCTGCGCCGCATAGAAGAGCGATGGAGGCGATACGTTCCCATATATTGCCGCCATAATATTCTGCGCCATAGGGGCGGGCAAAATAGATAACTGCACCCATGGCCGCAGCAGAGAGCAATATGCGGCTGAGGCGGAAGATCAGGTCCGGTTCAAGATGAAAGTGTCCGCGCATATAGAGCAGAGCGTACAGCATAATGCAGTTACACCATGCCGCAATTGCGCCCGCCAGTGCGAGTCCCGCGACGCCCAATATAGGGATCAGCAGGATGTTGAGAATGACATTGATGGTGAGCGATATCGCCGCCGTATAGACAGGTGTACGGGTATCCTTGCGCGCAAAAAATGCCGGGGTCAGTACCTTGATAAGCACATAGGCGGGCAAGCCGATAACAAGCATTGATACAACCGCCGCCGTAATGGTGACCGCATCCATGTCATATCTGCCGCCCAGATAGATGGCACTGATAAGCGGCAGGCTGGCAAAATATAGCCCGACCGCGGCCGGCACCGTGACCAGCATGCCCAGTTCAATGGCGTTGCTCTGTATGCGCTGCGCGCCGCCTGCGTCTTCCTGTGCAATAAAGCGAGAGAGTGCGGGCAATATGGCAGTGCCGAGCGCGATACCGATAATGCCGAGTGGCAGCTGGTTGAGCCGGTCCGCCATGGCGAGCACGGTGAACGATCCTTCCTCCAACTGTCCCAGAAAGAACAGGTCGACAAACCGGCTGATCTGGTAAATGCCCGCGCCGAAAATGGCGGGGACGATCAGCATGCTGAGGTTTTTCACATCCTGCGTGACTTTGGGCCAGCGCAGGGTGAAGCGAAAGCCCGACTTGCGCGCCCAGTAATGGAGCCACAGCATTTGCAGCACACCGGCAGCCGCCACAGCCCATGCCAGCAGATAGGCAGCCTGCCGTGCATCGCGCCCGCCATCGGTGATGATACAGAATATAAGCACCGTAATCATACAGATATTGAGCAATATCGGCGCGGCGGCGGCGGCGGTAAACCGGCTGAGCGAGTTGAGTATCCCGGCAAATAGAGTCGTGACGCTGATAAGGGCAAGATAGGGAAAAGTGATCCGGGCCAGCGTCACGGCGAAATCGCTGCTCCGCCCGCCGCGTCCGAAATCGTCAAACAGCCAGATTGCGCCCGGCATAATCACCATCATGAGCGCTGTAAACGCAAGCAGCACCGGTACGAAAACCGATAATACTTCGATAATGAACTGCTGCGCCGCGCTGCGCTCTCCATCTTCTTCCATCTTGTGATTGAACAGCGGGACAAAGGCCGCGGAAAACGCGCCTTCGGCAAACAGGCGGCGAAAGATGTTGGGCATCTGAAACGCCAGTTGCCAGGCATCACTGGTGGCGCTAGCCCCCAATATCCGGGCAATCAGCACATCGCGCACAAAACCGAAAAGGCGGCTGACCAGGGTCATGCCGCCTATTATTCCGGTGGATTTGAGGAGATTCATGCTGAAAAATAGGTCCGATATACCGTTCGTGCTGAGCCTGTCGAAGCACGTCCATCACATTACGAAACGTCCTTCGACAGGCTCAGGACAAACGGATAAATTTCAGAGCTGTTTACGCATTGCCTGTGGGCTGCTCACCGGCTTCGGCGGCCTGTTTCTGGGCCAACTGCTGCAGATAAAGCGTGTTGAAATCCATGGGTTCCAGCATCAGCGGCGGGAAACCGGCATCGCGTACAGCGTCGGCCAATATCCGGCGTGCGAACGGGAAAATCATGCGCGGGGCCTCGGCAAACAGAAACGCGTGCGCCTGTTCATCATCGACATTGCGCATGCCGACCAGCGCCGCATAGGCCAGTTCGACCAGAAAAGCCGTGCCTTTTTCGGTTTTGGCCGTGACGTTTATTTTCAGCTCGACCTCATGCATGTCTTCGCCGAATGCGCGTGACCCGATGTTGAACTGCACGTCGATCTGCGGCTGTTCTTCCCATTGATGGCTTTCCGGGGCATTCGGGTTTTCGACCGACATGTCTTTGACATACTGGTTCAAAACCGCTGCGGAGGGACCGTTGTCGCTGCCATTTGCGGCTGCGATGTCTGGATTTACATTGCCGTCATTTTCTTCGGCCATAGATATTACCTTTTCATATTATGTCATGCTAAAATAATCTGGAGGCACCTGTGCCGCCAACACGCCAAATCGCCTAGCAGGACATGATGTCAAGGGCAATGCGTGAAGTCACATGCAACGATGATCTCGCAATATTCACGCTATGGTCAGCACGCTTATGGGACATGGGAAGCAATGTAACTTTTATCCATATTTCATGCCAAAGCGGTTTGCATATTTGTTTTCGCTTCTTATTTAGGGCATGTAGGAACATAATACAGACTCGTTCGCTGTTTAATTTCAGAGTCCGCTTGGTCCAGCATAACAGGAAAATATATGTCTATCGATATCATCATTCTTGCCGCCATTGCCGCCTTTTTGGGCCTGCGTCTCTATTCGGTGCTGGGCAAACGTACGGGGCATGAGCAGGAACCGGCAAGCAATGCCGATAAACAGATAGGCACATCCAACCTAAATTTTCCGGAGACCGAGGAACCGAAACCCGGAAATGTGATCACCATCGACCCCCGTCAGGGCCATGCCAAGCTGTATGATACCGCGGCGGAGCCGGGTATCCGTATGCTGCTGGGCGCGGACCGCAATTTTGATGTCACGCGTTTTGTCGAAAATGCCAAGACAGCCTATGGCATGGTGCTGGAGGCGTTCTGGACCGGCAACCGCGAAGATCTGAAAATGCTGTGCGATGAAGATGTCTATGCGGGCTTTGCAGCGGCGCTGGATGCGCGCGAAGAAGCGGGCGAAACGCTTGACAATCGTTTGGTGCGCATTGAAAATGCCATGGTCGCAGACGTCGAATATGATGCACCGACCGCGCGCATCACCATGCGTTTCGATGCCGATATTGCCGCTGTCACCCGCAATAAGGAAGGCGATGTTATTGCAGGATCGCTTTCTGACGCCGTGGAAACGCACGATATCTGGACATTTGCGCGTGATATCAATAGCGGTGAGCCGCACTGGACGCTGGTGGAAACCGACGAAGCTTCCTGAATATTTACAGATAGGACGAACGATGGCTGGACTGACCGTTTCTCGCCAGAAATGGCTGTACGCAATGACATGCGGGTTTGCCCTGTCGGCATGCAGCGTCATTCCCGAAACGCGCGCGCACAATACACCTGCCGCGCCGCCAGCGGCGTCACCGGATCAGGCTGCACAGCCTGTCGCGGCGCCCCCCATCCGTCCCGCGGTTGCGGGCAATGCGATCCGCACCGGCGGGGATGAGACACAGGCTGCGGGGCAGGCGCTTCGGCTCGGCCCCGATATTGCCAGCCTGCCGCTATATTCCGCCAAAGCGCAGGATGGGCTGAAAGCTTTCAAACTGAGTTGTCCTTCGCTTATCAAACGCGAAGACCGCAGCGGCCTGACCCGTCCGGCGGACTGGACACAGGCATGCGAAGCTGCGGCAAACTGGCCCGCGAGCGACGCGGCGCGTTTCTTTGCAGCGCATATGGAAACAGTGCAGGTGGGGGATGGCAGCGCCTTTGCCACTGGCTATTTCGAACCGCAGATTCGCGGTTCCCGGACACGCCGGACAGGCTATGAAACGCCGGTTTATGCCAAGCCAAAAGATTTGGTCGAAGTCGATCTGGGCCTGTTTTCGGATAATCTGAAGGGCAAGCGTGTGCGCGGGCGGGTCGAGAATGGACAATTGGTACAATATCATGACCGGACCGCGATAGAGGAAGGTGCATTGGCGGGACGAGGGCTCGAAATTGCCTATGCCGCCGACCCGATCGAGTTTTTCTTTTTGCAGATTCAGGGCTCCGGTCGCCTGTTGCTGCCCGATGGCGGCGTGATGCGGATCGGTTATGCCGGGCAGAATGGCCGCGAATATATCGGCATTGGCCGCGTATTGCGCGAACGCGATGCGCTGGCCCCGGGCAAGGCATCGATGCAGGGCATTATCGAATGGCTGCGTGCCAATCCCGAAGAGGGCAAGGCGCTGATGCGGATGAACAAGAGCTATATTTTCTTTAACGAACTGACCGGGCCAGGGCCTTTGGGCGCGATGGGCTATGCCGTGGCGCCGCGCACCACCGTGGCGGTCGACCCCAAGTTCGTGCCGATGGGCGCGCCTGTATTCCTTTCAATGGATCGCGCTGAACCGAATGGCCTATGGGTGGCGCAGGACACGGGCGGCGCGATCAAGGGTGCGAACCGGTTCGACACATTCTGGGGCGCGGGCGATGAAGCGCGCGCGATTGCGGGCGGTATGTCGGCCAAAGGACAGGCGCTGATTTTCCTGCCCAAAGGAACATTTGCGCGCCTTTCCGCCGGGCAATGACCCGCAAAACCGGCCCGTTATCGCCGCAGGAAGCGGCGCTCTGGAATAAAGTCGCGGCAACGGTTGAACCGCTGGAGGCAAAGCGGGCCGCGAAACCTGTCATGCAGGCCAGTGTGTTTAGCGATGCAGCTGTACAAAAGTCGGACAAGAAAAAGTTTGGCACTCTTATAAGCTCCTCTTCTTCAGAAGAGACGGAGGGGGTGATGGCGAGGCATGGCCGAGCCGGCGAAGCGAAAGCTGGCAATGCCTTTAATAGATTTCCCCCACCCCAAACCCCTCCCCTAAAGGAGAGGGGCTTAAGTAATGACGCGCGGCAGGGGCTCGACAGCCATTGGGACCGCCGTTTTGTGCGCGGGCGCATTGAACCTGATCTCACTGTCGACCTGCACGGCCATACGCTTTCCACTGCTTACACGCGGCTTGACCAAAGTCTGGCGCTCGCTATTGGCGCGGGGTTTCGCGTGATATTGCTGATTACCGGCAAGGCGCGCAGTGAGGATGCCCGTGATGCGCGCGGAAACCGGCGCGGCGCCATTCGTGCGGCGGTGTCCGACTGGCTGGCGGCATCACGTCATGCGGGCAGCATTGCGGCCGTCAGAAACGCGCATCCCCGGCATGGCGGCAATGGCGCGCTGTATATTGTGTTGAAGCGGTAGAACAGATCGTCATTCCCGCGCAGGCGGGAATCTCAGGCTGTGTAGTGACTGACATATTCGATATACCTGCGATCAGACTGCAAGAGATTCCCGCTTTCGCGGGAATGACGTTATCCTAGAGCTGCCAATACAATCTGCCTGTAAATCCCGGCAAGTGTATCCAGATCCTGCACCGCAACAGCCTCGTCCAGCTTATGCATGGTGGCATTGCACAGGCCGAATTCAACCACAGGACATATCTGTGACAGGAAGCGGGCATCTGATGTGCCGCCGCTGGTCGAAAGTTCGGGTTTTATCCCGGTTTCCATTTCAATCGCTTCGCTGACCAGCGTAGACAGTTCACCGGGCGGGGTCAGGAACGCTTCGCCGGAAATAATGCCTTTCACATTACCGTCCAATGCCTCGGCAAGATTGGTGACACGTTCGACCAGTTCCGCGCCGGTGTGCAGGTCATTAAACCGCGTGCTGATGCGCGCTTCGGCGCGTTTCGGGATGACGTTATGCGCGGGATTGCCGACTTCGATATCGGTTATCTCGATATTGCTGGCCTGGAACCAGTTCGTGCCTTCGTCGAGCTCGATATCGTCGACAGCGGCCAATATGCGCACCAGTTTCGGAATCGGATTATCGGCCATATGCGGATAGGCGACATGGCCCTGTGTGCCGTCGACCGAAATCCACATATTGACCGATCCGCGCCGGCCTATCTTCACCGTATCGCCGAGTTGATCCACGGATGTGGGTTCCCCGACAAGGCAGAGGTCAGGAATGGTGTCACGGTCCTGCATATGCGCAATAAGCGCGCGGGTGCCGTAAACGGCGGGGCCTTCTTCGTCGCCGGTAATGATCAGGCTGATGGTGCCCATATCTTCGGGAATGTCATGCAGTGCGGCCACGAAGCTCGCAATGCTGCCCTTCATGTCGACTGCGCCGCGCCCGTAAAGCAGATCACCGCGTATTTCAGGTTCAAACGGGTCGCTGTGCCAGCCTTCACCCGGCGGCACGACATCCAGATGCCCGGCAAAGGCAAAGTGGCGTCCGCTGTTCCCGCGAATGGCAAACAGGTTTTCGACCGGACCATCGGGAGCCTCACCGCTGATAAAACGCGTCACTTCGAAACCCAGCGGTGTCAGCATGGCCTCCAGCTCGGCAAATACATCGCCAGTGGCGGGCGTAATGCTGGGGCAGGCGATCAGGCGTTTGGCATAGTCTAAAGCTGTCATAACGGAGAAATCCCTGTCTTTTATAAGAATACCGTTAGTCCTGAGCCTGTCGAAGGGCGTGCATCAATGTAATGCCAGCATGCAGTACGTCCTTCGACAGGCTCAGGACTAACGGTATTATGGGCTGGTATATTATTTTACTCATTTGGTTTTTGATCCTGTTCAAACCGTTCAATGACCCAGTTTTCCTCGCCCGCGGCATCGCACCATTCGCGCATCCATTCATGCTCCAGCATCGTGTCCATGTAACTTTCCGCAAAGCCGGGCAGGGTAAAGCCATATGTACGGAACCGTGAGACAACCGGCGCGTACATGATGTCCGCCGCGCCAAATGTGCCAAACAGGAACGGCCCCTGTTTGCCGTAACGCGCGCGTGCTTCGGCCCATAGCCCCAATATGCGCACGATATCGGCCTGCACATCATCGGCGACCGTAATGCTGTTATAGCTTTGCCGGATATTCATGGGATGATGACGGCGCAGCGGCATGAAACCGCTGTGCATTTCCGCGCACATCGAACGCGCCATGCCGCGCGCGACTTCATCCTTGGGCCAGAATCGGTCACGGTGCGTTTTATCGGCGAGCCAGTCGACAATGGCGAGGCTGTCCCACACCACGGCTTCGCCATCCCATAATATCGGAACCTTGCCTTGCGAGGGCGCAAATTCTTCACCCTTGCGCTTTTCATCCCAGTCCTCACCGTACAGCGGCACGGTAATCTCTTCAAAGGGCAGGCCGGATTGCTTGCAGGCCAGCCACCCGCGCAATGACCAGCTGGAATAGTTTTTGTTACCGATGATGAGTTTCATGCGCGCTCCGCTGGATTAATTATTATCCCGGCAAAAGCCAGGATTGCCTATCAGGCTTCTTGCATAACCGAGAGGCGCGGTGGTTTCCAGCCTTCGCTGGAGTGACGCACCGATTTTACGCTTCGACTGCCTCGACAACGGCGGCGCGCAGTTCGCTGATGCCCTGTTTCGTTTCCGATGATGTGACCAAGAGATCGGGATGCGCGGCCGGATGTTTGCGCACTTCCGCCGTGACGCGTTCCACCGTACTCGCAAGAGCTGTCGGCTTCACCTTGTCCGCTTTGGTCATCACAATGCGGTAGCTGACCGCGGCTTCATCCAGCATTTTCAGGACATCACGGTCGACATCCTTAATGCCGTGGCGGCTGTCGATCAGCACCAGCGTGCGTTTGAGCACCTGCCGCCCGCGCAGATAGTCGTTAATCAGGAAACGCCATTTCCTGACCACATCCTTGGGCGCCTTGGCATAGCCATAGCCGGGCATGTCGACGAGACGGAAATAGAGCGGGTCACCGATGTCGAAGAAATTGAGCTCCTGCGTGCGGCCCGGCGTCACCGAAGTACGCGCAATAGCTTTTCTGCCAGTCAGCGCATTGAGCAGCGAGGACTTGCCGACATTGGACCGCCCCGCAAACGCGATTTCCGGGGCGTGCGGTGCGGGCAGAAATTCCAGCGAAGGCGCGGATTTCAGAAAGGTGACAGGTCCGGAGAAGAGTTTGTCAGGGTTGGTCATAATCATATGTGCAAAGCTCTAGCCATGTCATCCTGAACTTGTTTCAGGATCCATATACTCTGAACTTAAACAGGCTCGAAACCGAAGTTTACTGCGAGATCTATCCATTCCGGATTGTCTCGTTCAACCAGATTTGTTTTCCAGTCCCGGTGCCAGTTTTTGAGCTGCTTCTCCCTTTTTATAGCTTCATCCATTGTATCATATAACTCAAATCGGGCGAGCTTTTTGACACCGTGTTGTTTTGTGAAACCTTTAACGGTTTCATTCCTGTGCTGATAAAGGCGCTTCATCAAATCAGATGTGACACCAATGTAAATAGTTCCATGCTTGCGATTGAACAGGATATAGACACAAGGTTGTTTATCCATATCAGGCTCCAGAGATTATGGATGCTGAAACAAGTTCAGCATGACGCGGTGAAACGGGTCACCCCTTTGCGTCTGCCTCTGCCGCCTTGCGTTCTTTCTCGCGTGCTTTTTCTTCGGCTTCCTTCGCGGCCATTTCCTTCAATTGCGGATGGCGGCTGTAGAGCCATTTTTGTTGCGCGATGGTCAGGATGTTGGAGACTGCCCAGTAAAGCTGCAAGCCTGCCGCAAAAGGTGCCATCACGAACATCAATACCCATGGCATGATGCTGAACACCTGTTTCTGCACGGGATCGAGCGGCGCAGGGTTGAGTTTGAACTGCAACCACATGGTGATGCCGACAATAATCGGCAGCACGCCAATGGCAAGCAATGCAGGCGGGTCGAATGGAATAAGGCCGAACAGATTGACCGGTGTCAGCGGATCGGGTGCGCTCAAATCCTTGATCCACCCTGCAAACGGTTCATGCCGCATTTCGATGGCGAGGCGCAGCACCTTGTACAACGCAAAGAAGATCGGAATTTGAAGGAAGATCGGCAGGCAGCCGGCGAGCGGATTGGCTTTCTCTTTCTTATAGAGCGCCATGATTTCCTGCTGCTGCTTTTGCTTGTCGTCCTTATACCGTTCCTGGATTTTCTTCATCTTCGGCTGGATCGCGCGCATTTGCGCCATGGATTTGAACTGCTTCTGCGCAATCGGGAACATCAGGCCGCGGATGATGAACACCAGCGCGATGATCGCCAGACCGAAATTGCCGATATATTTGAATAGCCAGTCAAGGACGTGGAACATTGGCTGCGCAAACCAGCGGAACCAGCCCCAGTCAATCGCACGGCTGAACAGCGGGATGCCTGCGTTTTCATAGGCTTCAAGGACATTGGTTTCCTTGCCGCCCGCAAACAGCTTGCTGGTGGTGGTGTGCGTCTCGCCAGCGGCGACTATGGTTTTGTCATAAACGATTTCGCTCTGAAACAGCTCTTCGCCAAAAGAACGGAAGTTTGCTTTAACAGTGCCGTTTCCGCTTTTGTCAGACGGGATTAACGCGGACAGCCAGTAAATGTCGGTAAAACCGGCCCAGCCAACATTATTTGCGTAGCTGATACCCTTGCGTCCGGCATCGGCGACATCATCGTAATCATTGTCGAAATTGGCGGCATCTTCAAACACACCGATCGGCCCGGAATGAATGGTCCATTCATCATTGTCCGCATTGGCATTGGTCCGGTTGATAAGACCCAGAGGCTGCACGGCGGCAGTATTCTCGCCATTATTGACGAAGCTCTGCTCCGCCGTGATCATATAATCCTTGTCGATGCTGTAGGTGATCAGGAATTGCTGCCCCGTGGCATTGGTCCAGCTCAGCGTGACGGGGGTTTCCGCTGTCAGCGTTGTGTCATTTGCATTCCAGACCGTATCGCTTTTGGGCGTTTCCACGCCTTCGCCAATCCAGCCAAATTGCGCGAAATGCTGGGTCGATGTGCCCGATGGCGACAATATGCGGATGGGCGGGCTGTCCTGATCAAGTGTTTCCCGGTGGTCTTTGAGCAGCAGATCATCGATCCGCGCGCCTGTCAGGTTAATGGAACCACGCACGCGCGGCGCATCGATAATGATGCGCTTGCTTTCGGTCAGCGCCTGTCCAACCGGACGGATGGCTTCAGGCTGTGCGGCGCCGCCAGTACTTTCATCCAGGCTGGGCTTGGGCAATTCCCCGGCCTGCGTTCCGGCAATTTCCTCGGGCGCGGCAGGGTAGAAATAGCCCATTGCATATTGCCATCCGAACAGGATGATGCCCGCCAATAGAATCGCTGCTAAAAAATTGCCTTTATTTTCCACCGGTATACGTCCTTAAAATTCTCTAATTCCATGGAAATTTGCGCGCAGCACTGCATCGCAAACCCCATTATGGCACTGGATCATGGCCGTGCCCGCCCCATGGTTGACAGCGCAATAGCCGCTTAAACGCGAGCCAGCCACCCTTAATCGCACCATATTTCTGCAAAGCCTCAATTGCATATTGGGAGCAGCTGGGGCTGTATCGGCATGTGGGCGGCAAAATGCGCGAAGGCCCCCATTGCCAAAACCGGGCAATAAAGATGAAGATGTGCTTCATTTCACGCCTTTACGCCGACTTTTACGCGGCCTGGGCGGCCTGCGTTTGAAATCCGGTTTGCGATCGGTTTTGCCTGCACGAATACGTTCCAGTGCCGCCACAAAATCGCGTTCCAGTTTGTCAAAATCGCGCTCTATGCCCTGTGCCCGGCCGATCAGGATATGGTCGGCGCCGGCAATGCCATGTTCGGGCAGCAACTGCCGCGCCAATGCGCGGAAACGGCGTTTCATGCGATTGCGCACGACTGCGTTGCCGATTTTCTTTGTAACGGTAAATCCCATGCGCATTGCGGCGGCATCATTCGCATCCTTGCGCACCAGCAGGATAAAGCCGGGCGTCACAATGCGCAGCGCGTGATTCGCGGCCAGAAAATCGGCTCTTTTGCGAATCGTCTGTATTGCGGGGGAGTGCGAATCAGTAAAGCCGCCCGAATGAGCGGCTTTGCTATCTTGGGTTACGCCAGTCCGTGTCAGCGTACCAAACGCTCAGGCTGCCCGGGTGAGCGGGCAGGTGAGGCCTTTAGGCGGAGAGGGATTTGCGTCCGCGGGCACGGCGTGCGCGCAGGATGTTGCGGCCACCCACGGTTGCCATACGTTTGCGAAAGCCGTGACGGCGCTGACGCACGCGGTTGCTTGGCTGAAATGTGCGTTTCATGGCACGTGATCCTTATTCTAAAATCTTGTCGTAAATATCTGCGGCTGCGCCAGAGAGAAACTTTACGGGAAACTCTACTGTCGCATAGCCTGCGAAAGACAGGGCAATTACGTGGAGGCGCGGATAAAGTCAAGCGCCGACTGCCGGTTTTATGGCTTTTTCAGGCGGTTTTTTTAACATCGGTTTCCTGTGGTTTATCGCTGCCGTGTCCCTTGCCGCGGCGCAGCACCATATTTGTCCAGCGGCCATAGCGCGGGAATTTCCGTTCAAAACGCGCATACAGCCGCTTGGCCGTCAGCGAACTTTTCAGGATCAGGGCAAGCCCGACCGGAAAGACGATGATAAAGCCCGGCCCGGGAATCGCGCCGATAATGGGCGAAATCACGACCAGAAATATGCCCGCAACCAGCATGACAAGCCGTATGCCGCCGCGTTTTTGATAGGGAGAGCGGGTATTCTTGCGCATATATTATATCTGGTGCGCGGCGATGGTTTTGACAAGCGGCGTCTGCGCTGCGCCGGTGACGTTTGCCGAAACACAGGCGTGTTTTGTCGGAATATTTACTGTCAGCTACGGACAAGTCGATGATTTTGCTCGACTCTGGTTACATATATGGAGTAGCACTAAAAAGAACAAAGGGGGAATATTATGGTGACGATTGTTTCGACTGCGGCCTATCTCGGTCTGGAAGCACGCGGTGTTGAGGTACAGGTACAGATTGCGCCCGGTGTGCCCGCTTTCAACGTGGTCGGGCTGGCGGACAAGGCGGTCGCCGAAAGCCGTGAGCGTGTGCGCTCGGCCATTGCCGCTATGGGGCTGTCGCTGCCGCCCAAGCGAATCACCGTCAACCTCTCGCCTGCGGATTTGCCCAAAGAGGGTTCGCACTATGACTTGCCGATTGCGCTCGGCCTTTTGTCCGCCATGGGGATTGTGGATGCCGAGCTATTGTCGGAGTTTATCGTTGTGGGGGAATTGTCGCTGGATGGCCGGATTGCATCTTCTCCCGGCGTATTGCTGGCGGCCCTGCATGCCTCGGAGGCTGAAAAAGGTCTGATCTGTCCGGCATTACAGGGGCCGGAAGCGGCATGGGCAGGAGAGTTGGATATCGTGGCCGCGCCGGATTTGCTGGCGCTACTCAATCACCTGAAAGGCCTGTCACAGCTTGCGCCGCCGGTTCCGGGCGAAGCTGAAATACCTATGCGGACCACAGACCTTAAAAAAGTGAAAGGGCAGGAAACCGCAAAACGCGCGCTCGAAATCGCGGCGGCGGGCGGGCACAATCTGCTGATGGTGGGGCCGCCGGGTGCGGGCAAGTCGCTGCTGGCCTCCTGCCTGCCTGGTATATTGCCGCCTCTGTCACCGGAAGAGGCGCTGGAGGCATCCATGGTGGCATCCGTGGCTGGTACGCTGGAGGAAGGCAAGATGCAGCAGACGCGGCCCTTTCGCGCGCCGCACCATAGCGCGTCCATGCCTGCGCTGGTCGGCGGCGGGCTGAAAGTAAAACCGGGCGAAGTCTCTCTGGCGCATATGGGCGTGCTGTTTCTGGACGAACTGCCTGAATTCCAGCGCGCGGTGCTGGATTCGCTGCGGCAACCGCTGGAAACCGGTGAAGTCAGCGTGGCGCGGGCCAATGCGCATGTCACTTTTCCCGCACGCGTGCAGATGATCGCGGCGATGAATCCTTGCCGCTGCGGCTATCTGGGCGATGCCGCGCTCGCCTGTTCGCGCGCACCCAGATGCGCTGCGGATTATCAGGCGAAAGTGTCCGGGCCTCTGCTCGACCGGATTGACCTGCATGTAGAAGTCGAGCCCGTAACCGCCAGCGACCTGACCATGCCGCCCCCTGCAGAGGGGTCAGATGAAGTGGCGGCGCGCGTCGCGGACGCGCGGGCGCTGCAGACACGGCGTTATGCGGGTATACCGGCACGCACCAATGCGGAAATTGATGGCGATGCCTTGGAAAACCATGCCACGCCGGACGAAACGGGGCGGCAGCTATTGGCACAGGCTGCCGAAGCGATGCGGCTGTCCGCGCGCAGTTACACCCGCGTATTGCGGGTTGCACGCACCATTGCCGACCTTGCGGGCAGTGAAAATATTGGGCGTATGCATGTCGCCGAAGCGCTTAGCTACCGGCGGCAAGCACCGCGCAGCTAGACGCAGCTTGCGCTAGAACCGGTTGCCCCCCTGAAAATCCTGCCAGTTCTTGTCCGACTCATAAAAATACTCGCGCCAATTGGAGATCAGGCCGGCCGTAAGACGAAGCGAGACCATCCCGTGGACCTGTCCATCAGGCCATCCAAAGGTAAATTCCCCTGCGCCGGTTTGATGTTTTTCATTAAAACTGAGGTGATGCCAAGTCATGTGCATCGGATACTCGCGTCCCGTTTCACCGCCAAAAAAGCGATATATGGCCTCGCGGCCGACATATAGCTGCTTGTCCGGTGGTTCCGAATATATGGCATCGGCGGAAAATGCACTGGCGGCATGGGCGGCGTCGTTGGCATTCCAGCCATCGGCTACCCGGGTTACAAGCGTCTCGAACCGGTCAAGGTTGATACGCGCCTTGGGATCAGATGCAACAGCTGTGACGCCACTGGCCAACCCGGCCCCGATGCTTGCAACAACATGCCGTCTGCTGACCGTCATGAAATATATGGCGTTTTGCTACCGCCGATAACAGCCGGTGTCACCATGCCCAGCCTGCCTATTCTGCAGCTTCCGTCGTCGTCAGGTTTAGCGAAGGATTGGCCGGTTTTTTCGGTGCGTCTGCCACCGGCTTTACCTGCTGCGGGCGTGCCGTTTTTGCGGCAGTGCTCTTATGCTTGAAAGAGCCATCGACCTGCGCGCCCTGTTCAATGCTGATCGTATCATAGGATACGTCGCCGGTAATGCGGGCGGAACGTTCGATAATCAGGTCGCGGACATCAATTGAGCCTTTGATGAGGCCGGACAGTTTTGCGTTTTGCGCAACAACCGCACCATGCACTTCACTGCTTTCACCCTGTACGAGCGACTGGCATTTCACATCGCCTTCGATACGGCCGTCAATATGCAGGTCGACTTCCGCGGCGACATTGCCGGTGATAATGACATCTGAACCGATGACGGAACAGGCGGCTTGGCTGGAACTTTGCACGCGCTGTACGGGTTCAGGAGCCGGCGTTGGCGCTGGCATCGGTTCGTTGTCGTGCGACGGCTTGGGTTTTGAGAACATCTGTATTGGCCTCCAAAAAAGGGCGGGGGTTAATAGCTTGTCCGTTCAAACGGACTTCGAAATGCAGGTGCGTTCCTGTAGAGCGGCCTGTGCTGCCCATGCCGCCCACGCGAACGCCCTTATCCACCTGTTGTCCCGGTTGTACGGTAATGGATGACAAATGCGCATAGCGCGTCATCATGCCATTACCATGGCTGATCTCGACGGTTTTACCATATCCGGACTTCCATCCGGCAAAACTGATTTGGCCGTCAGCGGCAGCATAGATAGATTGGCCGCGTATACCCTTAAAGTCAATGCCGCTGTGCATCGCGCCCTGACCGGTAAAGGGATCACTGCGATATCCAAAATTGCTGCTCATCGCGTTCATATCCGCCGGCTCGCCCGAAGGAATGCCCACCAGAGAACGTTCCAGCGCGTCCATGCGTTCAAGGGAACGGGTAAGTTCGGCAAAGCGCGGGTTATGCTGCATATCGCTGCCATCTTCAAAATAGGGCACAAAGGGACCACCCTGTGCGCTGGCCTGTGCGCTGGATTGCGCAGCAGCCATTGTATCGGGGTTCAGCCCGAATTTGCGAATGGCGGTTTCAGCGGCCTCGGCGCGGGCATTGGCAATATGTGTCAGCGTATCGACAAAGGCCAGCTGACGTTTTCCTATCTGTATCAGGTGCGCGGCTTCGGGGATGAGTGCGCTGATTTTATCTGCAATATTGCCTGATTTGGATTTCTCGTCTGTAGCTGCCTTGTCGCTCTCGTTTGCCGTAGCCTTGCCATCTTTCGCAAGATCGGGGTTTTCAGGATCGGTCAGCAGATAATTATTGGCAATGCTGTCTAGGAAATCCTGACGTTTTTCTAGGTCATTGGCCAACCTGTCGAGCGATGCGCGGTAATCGTCTACCTTGGTCTGCAAGGCTTCCACTTCGGCGCTTTTCGCGTCCAGTGCAATACGCTCACGTTCGGTAATATGCTGGCTGGTCAGCACGTATACACCAACAGCGACCATTGATACCAATGCAATAGCAATCACGGCTGCAATTATGATTTGCAGCCGGGACGATAGTTTCCAGAATTTGACCTGCCCGCGTGAGCGCGTGAAAAACTCGCGCTCTGGGAACCATTTTGCCATGCGGGTTTTTGCGCCCGATGGCCGATTTATACTATACACGACCCTTAACCTTCTTTTGTTGGGGCAGGATTTAGGGGGAAAGCGTTAACAATACGAATCTGTGCCAAGTGACTCGTGACGAGTCGAGTTGCGCATGCGATGAAATGTTATATTCATGTAAAATTGGCTGATTTATGCGGCTTATGAATCGATGCGAATCGGTTTTTGCGACTCGCAAATGCGCTGTTTAAGCCTCGATTCTCTCCAATCATAACAAATTTTAATCTTCCACATTTCTGTCTTTCACGCGAACCAGACATAATCTAGGGTCATGCCATGGACAGCGAAGCGCAGACAGTTTCCCCGCAGGAGGCAATCCGGGATATGGCCATTGCCGGGCGCGGTGCAGCCCGGAAGCTTGCGCTTTTGAGCAGTGAAGCCAAGGCGGATGCACTGCATAATATTGCCGCGGCTTTGCGAAATATGTGCGGTGATATCTGCACCGCCAATCGTCAGGATATGGATGCGGCGGCGGAAAAAGGCCTGACCGATGCGTTGCTGGATCGGTTGATGCTGGACGAAGGCCGCGTGATGGCGATGGCCAGCGCAGTTGATGATATTGCGAAACTGCCTGACCCGGTGGGGGAGGTCATCAGCCAGCATAGCCAGCCCAATGGCCTTGAATTTGCGCGGGTGCGCATACCTATCGGACTGATCGGGATTATTTATGAGAGCCGGCCCAATGTAACGGCGGATGCGGCGGCATTGTGCCTGCGTTCGGGCAATGCGGTCATATTGCGCGGCGGCAGCGAGGCCGTACATAGCAATCAGGCGATATATGGTGCGATTATAGATGGTCTGAACAAATCGAATTTATCCACTGATTCTATTCAGTTTATATCCAACAAGAATCGCGCGATGGTGGGGGCCATGCTGGGCGGCGCGGAAGGCCGCATTGATCTTATCATCCCGCGCGGGGGCAAATCGCTGGTCAAGCGGGTGCAGGAGGAAGCGCGCGTACCGGTGCTCGCGCATCTGGATGGCATCTGTCACACTTATGTGGATCGTCATGCCGACCGGGATAAGGCCGAAGCCATCGTGGTGAACGCGAAAATGCGGCGTACCGGGGTATGCGGCGCAATGGAAACATTGTTGATCGATCAGGATTATGGTGCGCCCGGGCCATTGCTGCGCGCGCTGATAGAAGCGGGTTGCGCGATACGCGGTGACGACGCTGTGCTGGAACTGGAGCCGCGCGCCACGAGTGCATATGCGAAAGATTGGGAGACCGAATATCTTGCACCGATTGTTTCGGTCGCATTGGTTGAGGGCATGGATGGAGCCCTGGCCCATATTGCGCGCCATAGTTCAGGGCACACAGATGTAATTATTACTGAAAATCAAAATAATATAAAGCGTTTTTCAGATGAAGTCGACAGTGCTATAGTGATGCACAATGCATCCAGTCAGTTTGCCGATGGCGGTGAATTCGGCCTGGGAGCGGAGATTGGCATTGCGACGGGACGCCTGCACGCCCGCGGTCCTGTGGCGCTGGAAGGGCTCACCACCTATAAATGGCTGGTGCGCGGCAACGGGCAGGTAAGACCCTGACCCGCCCGCGCAAAACCATCCGCAAAACCACCGGTCTTTTGGGCGGCAGTTTTAATCCCGCACACGGGGGGCACCGTGATATCAGCCTGTTCGCATGCGATGCGTTGGACCTGGACGAACTGTGGTGGCTGGTCAGCCCGGGCAATCCGCTGAAAGACAAGGCGCGCGATATGGCGCCGCTCAAGGCGCGGCTGGCGTCTGCGCAGAAAATGTCGCGGCGTTCGCGGATCAAGGCAACCGCGATCGAGCGTGAACTTGGCACCCGCTATACGATCAACACATTGCGCGCGCTAAAGAAACGCCATCCAGGCCGGCAGTTCATCTGGATCATGGGGGCTGATAATCTGGCGATTTTCCACAAATGGCGGGCCTGGCGCGATATTGCACGTGAGATGCCAATCGCGGTTATTGCACGGCCCGGCTATAATGAATCGGCTGTGCTTGCGCCTGCGATGGCGTGGCTGCGCCCATACATGCGCCGCGCCCGCAATGCATCACAGTGGCCTTGTTGGCCGCTGCCTGCCATCACAATATTGCGGTTTCGCGCCGATCCGCGTTCGGCCACGGCTATTCGCCGTGCCAATCCCACGTGGCATGAACAATATGCAAATACCCATGTTCGGGACGATATAACGCGTACACGGCTGTAAATTCCTGTACGCAATTGGCGCCGCAGTCATGTTGGGGGTTTAGTATGCGGCATTTTATCGCTATCATGAATTTCAGGATTAAGCTTTAAGGAACCACATTGTCCGACCTTCCGTCTCATAACGACACCGAAACTCCCGATAATATTGCTTCTGCACCGAATGATGAATTGCATGCACTGGTCATGCAATCGCTTGATGATGATCAGGCGCAGGAAGTCATTTCTGTGCCGTTGGCCGGGAAGACAAGCATTGCCGATTACATGGTGATCGCATCTGGCCGCTCTTCGCGGCAAGTGGCGTCGATGGCGCAGAAACTTGCCGAGCGCGTCAAGAAAGCGGGCGGAACCGCGCGGGTGGAAGGGCTCCCCAATGCCGACTGGGTGCTGATCGATACGGGCGATGTGCTGGTGCATCTGTTCCGTCCGGAAGTGCGCAGTTTCTATAATCTGGAACGGATGTGGGCATTTGGCGATGATGATGCAGAGGAAACCGCAGAAACTCCTGCGCCCGCCGAAGCTTAAGTGCAATGGCGCTTCCATAGGCCTTACGGGACAGGATCATGCGCCTTCATATAATCGCACGCGGCAAGATAGGCCGATCCCCCGAAGCAGAGCTTGTGGACCGTTATATGAAGCGGATCAGCTGGCCCACGCATATTACCGAATTGCCGGACAGGGGCGGGAAGATACCCGAATTGCCCTCGCATGCACGCCGCGTGATGCTGGATGAAAAGGGCAAACAGCTAACTTCCATGGAGTTTGCAGACATCCTCAGCAATTGGCGTGACGATGGCGTGCGCGAAACCGCGTTCATGATTGGTGCGGCGGACGGATTTGACGATACGGCGCGGCGGGATGCAGATTTGCTCATCGCCTATGGCAAGGTAACATGGCCGCATATGATGGCGCGGGCTATGCTGGCCGAACAATTATGGCGCGCGACCAGCATTATCGCGGGCCATCCCTATCACAGGGAGGGGTGATGCTGCGCACCACTCTCATCTGTCTTGGCCTTTTCATGGGAGCGGCGCTGCTGGTCACGGGCGGCAATGCACTATGGTCACAGCCTGTGTTTCCGGGAGAGCAGACAGGCGATCCGCGGGCCGCCCTGGAACTTGCGAAAAAACAGGCCCGGGATGCGCGCAGGCTTGGCGAGGAATTTGAGAAAAAATCGGAAAATTCTGCCCTGTCTGCGGATCGCACGGCACAGCAGGTGCTCGCTATGGCGGCGCGTATTCAGGAGGCGGAAGCCAATATAAGCGCGGCCACCGCCAATATCGCGATCGTAAAGGAACTCCAGCGCGATCAGAATGCACGGCTTGCCAAACGGCAGAAACCGCTGATTCAGCTTACCGCAGCGCTGCAAAACCTTGCCCGCCGCCCCACCGCGCTTAGCCTGGTACAGCCTGGATCACTGCGTGATATGGCGCGGGTCAGGGGGTTGATGGCATCAATGGTCCCGTTGCTGAAAGAACGCACGGCGGATCTGCGCGCCGAAATTGCGCGCGGCAAACAGCTGCGTATGCAGGCAGAATCTGCTGCAGTTTTGCTTCGTGACCGGCGCGCCGAACTCAACACACGCAGGGATAGACTTGCAAAGCTGGAGGCCGGACAGCGCGCCGCGTCACGTGAGTTGGCGGGTAGCGCAGCATTGCAGAGAGACCGCGCGCTTGCCCTGGGTGAAGACGCACGGGATATTTCCGACCTGATGGGACGGATCGACAGGGCGGGCGATGTCCGCGAATCACTGGCGCAGCTGGATGGTCCGTTGCTGCGGCCGCAGCGGCCCGGTGCCGCCCGCGTCATACAGCGCGGCACAGCAACGCAGAAAAAGGCGCGTTTTTCCTATAGATTGCCGGTTATCGGCAGGGTTGTGACCGGAATAGGCGAATTGTCCGATGGCGGCGTGCATTCGCGCGGGCTGACCATTGCGCCGCAGCCAGATGCGCAAGTCGTGGCCCCTGCGGCAGGGCGTATCGGTTTTGCCGGACCCTATAAAAGCTATGGCCATATCCTGATTATCGAACATGATAATGGCTGGACCAGCCTGCTCACCGGGCTCGCGTCGGTGACGGCAAAAGTGGGTGAACGTGTATCGCAGGGCGCGCCTATAGGCCGTTCAGCGCGGATATCGCCCATTGTAAGTGTCGAACTGCGCCGTGATGGGAAGCCCGTCGATATTGTCCAGCTTATCGTCGGATAGTCAGATATTGGGCGGAAACGACACGTTCTTGGGGTTCCGCTCAGCCTGTATTCAGCGACGCTGGTCGATAATTGCCGCGCAAAATGGTAAATAGTCTTGGCAAATATATGGTTTGCGGCTTTAATACGCTATATTATGCGGGAAATCCGGCACTCAAGACCGGCGCATCGCGCAAAAAGGATTGAAGGCAATGATTAAAAGCAATTTCCTCCGTGCAACAGCATTGGTAACAGCGGTGGCGCTGCTGCCACTTACAACCGCAGGTCTATCTGCGGTAGATGCGAATAATCAGCGCGAAATCGGCAATTTCATAAGCGTGTATCAACAGGTGCGCGCCAGCTATGTCGAGGAAGTTGACGATGAAAAACTGATGAAGGGTGCGATTAACGGCATGCTGGCCAGCCTTGATCCGCATAGTAGTTTCCTCGACGCACGTGATTTTGAGAATCTGCGGACACAGACAGAGGGCGCCTATGGCGGTCTAGGCCTGTCGGTGACGATGGAAGATGGCGCGGTCAAGGTGATTGCCCCGATCAAGGATACACCGGCCGAACGTGCGGGCATGAAGGCGGGCGATTATATCACGCATCTGGATGGCAAGCTGATTTACGGCGGCACATTGGATGAAGCGGTTGACGCGATGCGCGGCAAACCCAACACAGATATCCGCATCTCTGTCGTGCGTCCGGGGCGTGACAAACCTTTTGACCTGACAATCACACGCGCGATTATCGATTTGAAACCCGTGACATGGGAAGTCAAAAATGATGTCGGAGTGATCAGCATTGCGTCATTTACCGAAGATGTCGGTGAAGACGTACGTGCAGCCATTCGTGATATTGAAAAATCACTGGGCCGTAATCCGTCCGGCTATGTACTGGACCTGCGTTCCAATCCTGGCGGTCTTTTGGATGAAGCCGTTAAGGTAAGTGATATCTTTCTTGAAAAAGGCGAAATCGTGTCCCAGCGCGGACGTGACAGGAGCGACAGAGAGAGCTTTTATGCACGTGCTGGCGATGATGCCGATGGTCTTCCGGTCATTGTCCTGATCGATGCGGGTTCCGCATCTGCGTCGGAAATTGTGGCGGGCGCATTGCAGGAACACCACCGCGCGCTTGTCATGGGCGAGCGCAGCTTTGGCAAAGGGTCGGTACAGACATTACTGCCATTGTCACGCACGACCGCGCTTAAACTGACCACCGCGCGCTATTATACGCCCAATGGCCGCTCTGTGCAGGAAGGCGGGATTGATCCCGATATTCAGGTGCCACAGATTTCCGACCCCGATTACAAGACACGGCCGCGTTACCGCGAGTCCGACCTGCGCGGGCATCTGATCAATGAAATCGGTATTGAGGACAATGTTCTGGAAGAGGACGGCAAGGACGATCCGCGCTTTTCGGCGACCGTAGAGGAACTGGAAGCCAAGGGCATTGAGGATTTCCAGCTGCATTATGCGCTTGAGACGATCAGCCGGACGACCAATGCGAGCGCCAGGCTGGCCGCCAAGACCGGTCAAACAAAGACAAAGCGTAACTAATGGCACAGGCCATAGGTGGCGCGCGGCTTTTGGCACGCAATCTGGCTTTCTGGCTGGCGCTTGTGATGCCGATCTTCCTGCTGGGCGGTGCGCTCTTTAGCCAATATGTCATGGGGCTGCACCCTTGCGAAATGTGCTATTGGCAGCGCTGGCCGCATTGGGCGGCGCTGTTATTTGCTGTATTGGGCTTTGCCGCGCGCAAGGAAAGCTGGTCGGACTTGCTCATCATTGTGGCGGCAATTGCGATTGCGATCAGCGGTCTGATCGGCGCATTTCACGCAGGTGTTGAATATGGCTGGTGGGAAGGCATCACCACCTGCGCCAGCAATGTGGCCCCCGCCGCGAGCGCAGACGAAATGCTGGCCAACATCACCAATGCGCCGCTGATCCGCTGTGACGTGCCGCAATGGACTTTATGGGGCATATCATTTGCCGGATATAATTTCCTCTTGTCGCTCGGCTCTGCGCTCACCATATTTATGCTGATACGCTTTGCACGCAAACATCCGGAGTAATCCATGGGTAATAATGCACCAGATAGAGCCGACCGCACATCGATGATCCGCGTGGATCAGGCCGGTGAATATGGCGCGAAACGCATTTATGCGGGGCAACTTGCCGTGATGGGCGATTCCGCACCGGGCGCAAATGTTGTGGCGCATATGGCGGAGCAGGAAGAACGGCATCTGGCATTTTTCAATAAAATGGTAGCCGAACGCGGGGTAAGGCCCACGGCGCTGCAACCATTCTGGGGCGCGGCGGGCTATGCGCTGGGCGCTGCAACTGCGCTGATGGGGCCGGAAGCCGCGATGGCCTGTACGGCGGCAGTCGAAACCGAAATTGACAAACATTATTCGCAGCAGCTCGAAGAATTGGGGGACAGCGACCCGGAGCTGAGCGAAGCGATTGCCGAGTTTCAAGCGGAAGAGCTGGAGCATAAGGCACAGGCGCTTGAGCATGGCGCGGAAAATGCGCCCGGCTATCCAGTGATGAGCGCGTTTATCCGGCTCGGCTGCCGCGCGGCCATTTCGCTTGCCAAACGTATATAGACTGTCTGCATGAAAGCGTTTCATCGTGCGTTCACTTCATGATATGTTCACATGGAAAAGCGCAAACAGACATGAATTTCGGAGACTGACCCTAATGAAACAATTTGCTTTTGCCACCTCTGCAATCATGGCTCTTGCCGTATTCGCTGCACCTGCAGTGGCGCAGGAACAACTGCCCTCTGGCGAAGAAAATTACCGCGTCAATACATTGATGATTTTCGAAGGTGAGGAATGTCCCGCGAGCACGGATGAGGAAATTGTCATTTGCGGCGTGATTGACCGCTATCGGATTCCCAAAAACCTGCGCAATAATCCGAATGACATTGCCAATGAATCCTGGTCGCAAAAAGTAAAGTCTTTCGAATATGTCGGGGCAACCGGCACGGAAAGCTGCTCTCCTGTAGGGGCGGGTGGTTTTACGGGTTGCACCACACAGCTGATCAATAGGGCATATCAGGAGCGTGAAGAAGCGCCTGAAAAACGCTATGGCCAGTTGATTGAGGAAGCGCGCGCAGAGCGTCTGTCACGTATTGATGAGGAAGCGGCCGAAGTACAGGCGCGCCGTGAAGCGATTGAAGCCGAACTGGAAGCGCGCGAGCGTGCGAATGCCGAAGCTGCGGCCGCCGCTGAAGAAGCCGTTGTGGAATCCGAAGGCGAACTGCCGCAGCCTGAATAATTGTGCTGTGTCGGCGTCCAAAAGTCTGCATATGAATCCAATACTGCCGTCACGCCTAAATCCTCGGGCGCTCACCTGAACAGTTGCTTGGGACACGCTCCGACCTCGCTCGAAATAGGCTCGCTTGGCGTTTATATCGTTTGAATATGTCATTCGTCATTCCCGCGAAAGCGGGAATCCAACTCCTGACCTTGCATCTAATGAAAACGGCAGGAGCTAGACCCCGGATCAAGTCCGGGGTGACGTAGTTTTTAATCAGAGAGCATATGATGGCATATTCAAATATATAAACGCTAATTTGTCTTACTGTTGCAGTTTTATCTAACAACGTGGTCAGGAGGTTTAATTCCTTGAATTTCCTGCAAACTACATATTCATCATGGGTCGTGATTTCCGCCTATTTTTTCCCGTCCAACCAAGCCATGACCTGTGCCTCCAGCACATCAAGAGGCACCGCGCCTTGCCCCAGCACGACATCATGAAATTCACGGATATCAAAGTCATCGCCCAGCCGGTCTTCTGACAATTTGCGTAGTTCACGGATTTTCAGCTCGCCGATTTTATAGGCAAGTGCCTGTCCGGGCCAGCTGATATAACGGTTTACTTCGGCCTCGACATTGGCCTTGGTCAGCGCGGTATTGTCGAGCATATAGTCGATGGCGCGCTGCTTGCTCCAGCCTTTCGAATGGATGCCCGTGTCGACCACCAGCCGCGTTGCGCGCCACATTTCATAGGACAGCCGCCCCATATCATTGGCGGGCGTGTCATATAGCCCCATTTCAATGCCGAGCCGCTCTGAATATAGTCCCCAGCCTTCGACAAAGGCGGTGAAAAATGCGCCATGCTTGCGGAAATCGGGCATGTCGAGTTCCTGTTGCAGTGCGATCTGATGGTGATGGCCGGGTACGCCTTCATGCACACTGAGCGCCGGAATTTCCCAGAACGGACGCTGGTCCAGCTTGGATGTATTCACATAGTAAAACCCGGCAATACCGACATCGGGGGAACCGGGATTATAATAAGCGGTGGTCGTACCTTCCGCAATTTCCGCCGGAATTTCCTTAAGGCCGTACGGCAGGCGCGCGAGCTTGCCGAACAGACCTGGCATTTTGCCATCGATAATCTTTGTGACCCGCGCGACTTTTTCCATCAGCTCTTCGGGCGTCTTGGCATAATATTTGGGATTGGTGCGCAGGTCGGCGATAAAGGCCTCGCGGCTATCAAAGCCCGCTTTTTTGGCGACCTCGACCATCTCGGCACGGATGCGCGCGACTTCGCCAAGGCCGATATTGTGAATTTCATCGGCGCTCAGCTCTGTGGTGGTCATCTGCCGGATGCGGAAATCATAATATTTGTCGCCGCCCGGCTGCGCCGAAACACCCGGCTTTACCGCGCAATTGGGTTTATAATCGCTGATATACCATTCGTACTGCTGTTGCAGCGCTGGATTGATGATGTTCGCAATAGTCTTTTCTGCGTCCGCAGCGAGCGCATTGAAATCCGCTTCGTTGACTGCAGCGGGCCTTGTACGGGTAAACGGTTCATAAAACCGAGATGTTTTGGGATCTTCGGTAATCAGTCCGGAAATACTGCCTTCATATCCTTCAATAGCGTCGCAAGGCAGGGTGTAGCCGCCCTTGATGGCCGTGTTGGCGACCGCAATCGATTCCGCATTGACGCGGTCATATTGCTTCAGCCGCGTGATATAGCTTTCAAAATCCGCCTTGGTGCGAAACGGCAGATTGTTGGCCATGCCGGCAAAGCTGGAATGCCATCCGCTGCGGTTGGTGAAATTGATTGCCCGCTGGCCATATGTATCGGCCTCGACCGCTTCCATCAGCGAGCGGCGCAATATACCGTAATTGACTTTGTCACTGGGGCTCAGCGCATCTACGGGAATGGCCTCCAGCCGTTTCAGGAAATCTGCCGCCGCCTTCGCCCGCTGCGCCGCATCCTCAAGTGTGGCCGAACCCACTTTGTCATCATAATCGCGGATGCCCAGGCTGGTGGCAAATACCGGGCTTTGCTCCAATGAATAGGCCCAATACGCATCGATAATTTCCTGCAGGTCTTCGGCCGGTGTGGCCAGCACGGGACTGGCGCTCGCCAAAGCGGTTGCCGCCAATATTGCCCGAAATCCCATAAACCGCTTGCGCATATCACATCCCCTTTGATGTTATTTTCCACAGGAATAACAATTGGAGCGCAGCATGACCAGTGAAACTATTGCGATGGAGTCTACACAACTGCCTTTAACAGCGCATGGCGCAGCGTATAGCCATCTTCTTCGTAAATATCGTGCACGGTTAATGGGATAATGCCTGACCCTCCTGCCACGCCCAGCACGACGCTGACATTGCCCAGCGCCCGGTCGATGAAGCTTTGATAGATATCCACCGATTGCACTTTTCGGATGGGTAGTATCGTCAGTTTCTGCCGCCAGAAACCGCTGCGCACGAACAGCTGCCCGCCTGTCAGCACATATTTATGATGTTTCCAGTGCAGCCGCATAAAGAATATGATCGGCAGTATCAGCGCCAGAAGCCACAGCAGCCTTGCATCAAGAAACCATGCCAATGCGCCGCCTATCGCTGCGATCAGGGCGCTGTATATGATAACCGGCTGTATCCAATAGGCTTGCCTGACCGGCAAATATTCCGCGGCCGCTTCCCGCACGATTTCGGGTTCCGCCATGATGCGGTCCATCTCATCGGTGGTGGCGAGCGGGGCGACGCTATGGTCGCTTTCTTTGCCGCCATCGCTTGCAAGCGATTGAAACTTGAGGTGATGCCAGCCGAAACGGCGGCGGACGGGGCCGGTCAGGACTGTGGCGGCCTGAATGCGGTGCAGCGGCATAACCACATCGGTGAGCGTGGTTAATCCGCGGCGGCGGCGGAAACCGTTTTTGGTGCGGTCGAGCCGGAAGCCGTATTCGCGCAGAAACGTGGTGATGACACCTGTGGAAAGCCCCAGAATGACAAGGCCGATTACAGCCGATATCAAGCCAAGAATCTGGCTCCACAGACCCAGACCGGTAATCTGTTTGCCCGCATCGACGCGCTCAATCCAGTAATCGCGGTCAAATATTTCATCGGGAATCAGGAAATCGAAATTCTGCGCTGCTGCGGCCAGTACAGCAAAAATGATAAGCGAGAAATTGAACAGCCCGGCAATGAAAACGCGTTTGTCGTCCATTATGAAGATCGGCGTATCTTCTTCCTCTTCCTCGGCAGATGCAGCATCAGGGGTCGCCGGGCTATCTGCGTCTGCCATAGTATTGCTTGCAATGCCCGCTTTGCGTTGCCGGATGATATCGCGCAGCCGCGATGCTTCGTCCAGACTGACTGCATTGAGCACGCCATCATCGCTGCCCGCACTTCCGGTTTCGAATTTAACGGCGGCCAGATTGAAAACGCGCGCCAGCAGCTTCTGTTCGACATTTACATCCTGAATGCGTTCGTAGGGAATAGAGCGTTTGTTGCGGCTTAATATGCCGCTGGAAATACGGATTTCCTCTTCGCCGACCTGATAGGAAAAACGGCGCCATTTCAAATAGGATATTGCTACACTGACAAGGATCAGCGCACCAATAGCTGGCAGCACAAAGACCAGGGCACCGCCTTTGCTCATGCCAAAAAACAAAGCGGGAATGATATAGATAAACTGCGGAATAAGTTTCAGGAAACTGAGCAGCAGCGACAGCGGATGCAGCCGCAATACCGCCGCGTCATCTTCCATTACATCCGCATTATCGGCCGCAGGAGTGTGCGGCACAGGATCGGCAATATCGCTCATATCATTTCCTGCTTGATATGTTTGCGCATTTCCTCCCGCATCGCTTCTGCGTCCTCGGGTTTCAGCCCCGGCAGGTCGACCACACTGTTATGTGTTCCGGCGGTGTGCACGATCAGCGTGGATACACCATAGAAACGCTGGATCGGCCCCTGCGCGACATCAATATGCTGGATGCGGTTGAATGGGACGACCGTGTCGGTGCGAAACAGGTAACCGCGCAGCACGCGGAGCTGGTCCGCGGCCATATCATAGCCCCAGCGGCGATATTTGCGTTCGGGCAGCATGATAAAAATAATAAGCGCGAGTATGGCCGCCGGCCCCAGGAAAATGCCAAGAGGCGTTAATTCGGCTTCTTTTGCAAGCATGACATCGGCAAAGCCAATGCCGATAAGCAACACAAGCAGGTTAATCCCGAGAACAGTGCGGATAACGCTTTTTTGCGGTGGATGCAGCGGAGTCAGGCCCAGATTATAGGACGCTTTATCATCTTTGCCGATATCGAGAATTTCGTCCACTGCGCCGCTCCTGTTAGTGACACTCTATATTGGATGTGTGTATTAGTTTGGCAAGGCGGTTAAGTACAACCATATTTAGCACGATCATATATGCAATACGTCATCCTGAACTTGTTTCAGGTTCCATGCCGCATCACAGCGCAGTTTTTGGAAGTTTGCTCAAAGCTTGCCTTTTGCGCAGTGTCCAACTTCAAAAACTGTGAACAGTTTCAAAATGGATCCTGAAACAAGTTCAGGATGACATTAAGGAAGTTTCAGGATGACGTAAAACCTACAGGCTATGCCTTAACGCTCCAACGCCGCCTCCGCCTGGTCCATCAGGCTGGCGATAATATCGGCCACGGGCTCCTCGGTTTTCACCATGCCGACGGACTGTCCGGCCATCACCGAACCGTTTTCAACATCACCGTCAATCACTGCGCGGCGCAGCGCTCCGGCCCAGAAATGCTCGATCTGCAGCTGTGCCTCGCCCATTTCGATTTCGCCCGCGTCCAGCAGCTTGGCGACTTCGATCTGTTTGGCGGTAAACTCTTCTGTGCCCTTGTTTTTGAGCGCACGTACAGGAATGACGGGCAGGCGAGGATCGACCTGTACACTGGTGGTCGCATCGCGCGCATTGCCGCGGATAAAGGCTTTTTTGAAATCGGGATGGGCGATCGATTCATGCGCGCAGACGAAACGCGTGCCGAGCTGCACGCCTGCCGCGCCCATTTCAAGATAGCTGGCAATGGCTTCGCCCCGGGCAATGCCGCCGGCTACGAAAATCGGGATATCTCCGCTAAGTTCAGGCAATATTTCCTGCGCCAGCACGGACGTCGATACCGGCCCGATATGGCCGCCCGCTTCCATCCCCTCAATCACAATCGCATCGACATCGGAGCGGATAAATTTTTTCGCCAGCGCCATGGCGGGGGCAAAACAGATGACTTTTGCGCCGCCTGCCTTGATCGTCTCAATGCTGCCCTTGGGCGGCAATCCGCCGGCAAGTACGACATGGCCGACGCCATGTTTGCCGCAAATCTCAATGAGCTGCATCAGGTCCGGGTGCATGGTGATAAGGTTGACGCCAAACGGTTTGTCGGTCAGCTTTTTCGTCTCGGCAATTTCGGTATCGAGCAGTTCGGGCGTCATCGCCCCGCAAGCAATCACGCCAAACCCGCCTGCATTACTGATGGCGCTCACCAGACCCCGCTCCGACACCCATGACATCGCCCCGCACATGATCGCGGTCTCACAGCCCAAAAAATCGGTGCCGCGCTGCATAAGGGAAGAGGTGAGGGGGTGTGTCATGGTGTTTTCTTTCTTAAAAAGCCCCTCTCCTTCAGGGGAGGGGTTTGGGGTGGGGCAGTGCCATTATTCGCTACGCGAACGATATTCTACCGAATATCGTCACCACCCCATCCCCTCCTCTAAAGAAGAGGGGCTTATTTTTACCCTGCATCCGTGTCATCCAGCCCGTAAGCCGTGTGCAACACACGCACCGCAAGCTCGGTATAATCTTCTTCAATCAGCACGCTGACTTTGATTTCGGATGTCGTAATCGCAATGATATTGACGCCGCGGTCCGCGAGCGAGCTGAACATGGTTGAAGCGACACCGGCATGGCTTTTCATGCCGACTCCCACCACCGAAATCTTGGCGACATTTGTGTCGGAAATGATGCGGTTAAAGCCAATATCTTTCTGTGCCTGATCGAGCAGATCCATCGAGCGGGCAAGATCGGTTTTCGGCACCGTGAAAGTCACGTCCGTTTCGCCTTTTTCGCGGCCCACATTCTGGATAATCATATCCACATTAATGCCCGCATCGGCGAGCGGGGAGAAGATATTGGCAACCGCACCCGGCTTGTCCGGCACGCGGGTCAGCGTCACTTTCGCTTCATTCTTGTCATGCGCAATGCCGGTGATCAGCTGGCGTTCCATATCCATTCCTTCCAATTCTTCATCGCTGACAATCATCGTGCCGGGCAATGTATCCGCGGGCGGCGCGCCGTCCTCGATAAAGGATGACAGTACCTGAATGCGCACGCCCGTTTTCATGGCGAGGCCCACTGAACGCGTCTGCAGCACCTTGGCGCCTACGCTCGCCAGCTCGAGCATTTCCTCATAGGTGACGTTCTTGAGCTTTTGCGCTTTGGCAACGATGCGTGGATCTGTTGTATAAACGCCATCAACATCGGTATAAATGTCACACCGGTCCGCCTTGATCGCTGCCGCGACCGCGACCGCACTGGTATCTGATCCGCCGCGGCCCAATGTGGCGACACGGCCTTCCATGCTCACGCCCTGAAAACCCGGAATGACTGCGATCTGCCCTTCCTGCATGGCCTGCACCATCGGCATGGCGTCAATATCCTGAATACGCGCTCGCGCATGCGACTCAATGGTGTTGATTGGCATCTGCCAGCCCAGCCAGCTACGTGCATCGGCGCCCATCGACTGCAGCGAAATTGCCAGAAGCCCCGATGTCACCTGTTCGCCGCTGGCCACGACCACGTCATATTCGGCGGGGTCATAGAGCGAGCTCGCTTCACGGCAGAAATTGATGAGGCGGTCTGTTTCACCCGCCATCGCGGACACGACCACGGCGACTTCATGCCCGGCATCGGCCTGCTGCTTCACAATCCTGGCAACTCGGCGGATACGTTCGGTCCCGGCCATGGATGTGCCACCAAATTTCATCACTATGCGTGCCATGCTATATGCCGGTTCTTCTTTCTTTTAGTGACAGCCCCATATCAAAGGCATAATATGATATGAAGCAATGTGTAGAGAGACAAAAAGGCGATGGCAAGCGTGAGAAACGGTGAAAACACAACCATTTTGGCCAATACGATATTGGAGAGCGAAGCCGCGCATTTCGGTAGGCTTGCGAAAGAGTGGTGGGACCCCAAGGGCAGCAGCGCCATGCTGCACAAGCTGAACCCCGTGCGGCTTCGCTATATTCGCGGCGCGATTGACAGCCATTTCAGATGTGATGACCGGGGTCTGAAACCGCTGATGGGCAAGCGCGTGTTGGATGTCGGCTGCGGTGCGGGCTTGCTGTGTGAGCCGCTGGCAAGGCTTGGCGGCGAAGTGACCGGCATTGATGCCGCCGCCGAAAACATCGCCGTGGCGCGGGAACATGCGCGCGGCAGTGGTCTGGATATCGAATATCTGCACACCGGTATTGAGAATCTCGATATGCGCGGGTTCGATCTTGTCACCTCGCTCGAAGTGGTCGAACATGTCGCGGACCCTGCGGCATTTATCGCAGGGCTGGCGGACGCAATGGCGGATGACGGATTGATGATCCTCTCCACCCCCAACCGCACGAATTTTTCCAAAATGGCGATGATCCACATTGGTGAGGGGCTGGGCCAGATACCCTCCGGCACACATGACTGGGACAAGTTTCTGACGCCCGACGAACTGACAGCACTACTTCAGGATGCGGGTATGAAAGTCACCGATACGCGCGGCTTGATGATGGATCCGATGAAAGGGCTGACGCTATCGGACAATATGTCGCTGAATTATCTGGTGACGGCAGTGCGGGGGTAATGAAGTTCCGGGCATATGAACCGGCAGACGCGGCGGCATGCCTTGCGCTGTTCGATGCCAATACGCCGCCTTATTTCGACCCTTCGGAACGCCCGTTATTCGCGGGATTTGTGGAAAAGCCCGAGGGGCGCTATTTTGTGCTGGAACATGATGGGAAGCTTGCCGGTTGCGGTGGGTACCGGCCTTTTGAAAATGGTCTGGCGGTGTTTACCTGGGGCATGGTGTCGCCGGACTATCATGGTGCGGGGCTGGGCCGCAAGCTGACCGAACACCGGCTGGACGTGATCGCGGCGGAAAGGCGCTATGCCGGGGTGCGCGTCCATACATCCCCGATGATCGCGCCGTTTTTCAACCATATGGGCTTTGTGACACTGCGCACCCGGAAAGACGGTTTCGCGCCCGGTATGGACAAGGTTTATATGGAAAAGGCGGTGTAGCAATTCGCGCTGTCCTACACCAGAAAAGGATCGGGGGTACATAAGGGGTCGCAGGTGATGCGGTCCACCGTCCCCGTATTCCGGCGCAGGCCGGAATCCACAGGCGGCATTATATACAACTGTCCTGCCTGCCCTGGACCCTGGCCTGCGCCGGGGTGCACAAGGGGCCGGGGCACATAAAAGGGCGATGCATGGCGCTGCTGTGCCTTACTTCCCGATAAATTTCTGTCCTACAAGTGCATCTCGTGCTAGGCGGCTGATGGTTTTTTGACAGTGTTGCCCTATCTACCGCGAACATATGCAATGCGATGCGATTTCATGCAAAGTTCAGTCCGAAGTTCAGTCACGAATTTCGGTATTGTGTGCGTGCAGGCGGTGCAAAAAGACCCGCGGCATCCGCCAATTGTGCGGCTGTGCGCGAAAGGTTAGCCCGAAGTACAGTGTTTTGCGCCGTTTTATTAACTCTAAACTTGCGATACTTTGGGCTATACTTTCGCCCCTGTTCTTCGGCCAAATGACGTGGCGCTGGATTGGGACCCCTGCTTTCGCAGGGGTTGACGCTTCGTCACCTGACCTTCGGCCAGATGACGTGGCGCGTCAAAAATCCGGTTTTTCGTAGTGGCTGGGCGGGACGATCACTTCCATGCGTTCCGACAATAATGGCCGGAAAGAGGGGCGCGATTTGAATACGCTGTACCAGCCTTTGGCCTGTTCATGTCCCTGCCAGTCAATGCCGCCCAGATAATCCGCGACCGAGATATGGGCCGCGGCGGTCAGGTCGGCCAGGCTGAGCGTCGCACCGGCCAGCCAGCTGCGATGGTCGATCAGATAATCGATATAGTCGAGATGGTTGTTGGCGAGCTTCATCGCTTCGCGCAATATGCGGCCATCGGGGGGCTGGCGATGGACGATACGCTTGTGCATGCGTTCATGCATCAGCGGCGCGACGACATCGCCGTAAAACTGTTCATCAAACCATGCCACCAGGCGGCGGATTTCCGCACGGCCTTCGGCTGTGCCGTTAATCATCGGGTTTTTATCGACAGTTTCTTCCAGATATTCGCAGATAGCCGCGCTGTCGATCAGCCGTGTATTACGCTCGCTGTGTACCATGACGGGCGTGCGTCCCGCGGGGTTGATATCCAGAAACTCGTCACGCTGCATCCACGGACTTTCGCGTACCAGCTCATAACCCACGCCTTTTTCGCCCATTAGCAGGCGGACCTTGCGCGAAAACGGACAAAGAGGGAATTGATATAGCTGCCACATGGCATCCTTTTGCCCGAGCGGCGCGTCGCCGTCCACTATTCAAATAGATATGGCCAAGATTTTTCGGTGGATAATGTCTGATATGAAATTATTCCGGTCTGTTCCTGTTATCTAGGTATCAACCTGATAAATAGCAATTTCATTGCCTGACGGGTCCAGAAAGTGAAAACGGTGCCCGCCCGGATATGCAAAAACAGGAACCTTGATTTCGCCGCCTGCTTGCGTCACTGATTCCAGCGCCGCCTCTAGATTATCTGTCTCAAATGTAGGAAGCGGCACGGCGGGTTCGCCGCCGGTTGCAAAGCCAAGCTGCACAGGTCCGCCTTCGACAGCAGCATATTCAGGGCCATAGTCGGTAAAGGTAAATCCAAGCGCGTCTGCATAGAATCTTTTTGTTGCAGAAATGTCACGCGCTTTCATTTCCATATAGTTTGGTGTTATTTTTATCATGGTTTTCCCTCTTATTGGACCGGATGCATTTTATACTCTATTCAGCCCATTGCAAAATGAAGAAAACAGAGCTTTTCTGCGGGTTAGCGCCCCAAGTGAATAGGCCATTTCGGGTTTTTGACAAATATTTTATTTCCATCAAACCAGTTTTTATGTCGGCAAACTGCACCTGCTGTTCATGGAAATGTTATCCGGCACTATTTATCTAGTGCACATCCACACGCAACAAGTGTGGTGAAAACAATAACATGTGAGAAACATTATGAAAAAAATTACTTTTACTTCCATCGCCGCAATTGCCGCGATGGGCCTTGCTTCCCCGGCAATGGCACAGGACGCGTCTGAAGCCGAAGTTTATGTCGGTGCGCAGGCTGGTTACCACGACCTGCTCGACAATCCGATCGGTGATGATGGCGGTATTGTATATGGTATATATGCTGGCGTTGACGTGCCAATTGGTGAAACACTGGTGACAGGTGTTGAAGGCAATTTCAACCTTGGCTCAGGTGCCATTGACAGCGAATACGGTATCGTCGGTAAGCTTGGCGCGCGCGTCGGCAACGGCGGTCAGATATTCCTGCGTGGCGGTTATCAGGGAGTTAACCTTGATATCGGTGAACTGACAGGTGGCATTCTCAACGAAGCAGACGTTGATGACAGTGGCGACGACTATCTTGTCGGCATTGGCGGTCAGTTCAAAGTAAGCGATAATGTATCGCTACGCGCTGTAGTCGATACGCTTGGATTTGACACTACCCGCGCTACAGTGGGTCTTGCCGTTCATTTCTAATTTGATGTGAACTGAAATCCCGGGGCCGGCTACACAATGCGGCCGGCCCTATTTTTATCTATTCTGCAGCTTCAATCGTATCATTGGCTGCATTGTTATCGGCCAGCGGATGTTCCAGCCTTTCCAGCATTTCCTTGGGACATACCTGCCAGAAAAACTCCCGCATGCGCTCCCAGTTCTGCAGGATTTCTTCCCCCCACGTGCTGTCCGTTGCATCGACATATTCCTCAATCAGCGATTTTAAATGCCCTTCCCAATATGCGCTACGGATGCGGTCCCAGGTGATGCTTTCGGCATTGGCGCGGCGGCTAAAACTACCCTTTTCGTCATAGATAAAGGCCATGCCGCCGGTCATGCCCGCGCCAAAATTGCCGCCGACTTCGCCCAGAATGACTGCTGTGCCGCCTGTCATATATTCGCATCCATTCGCGCCGCATCCTTCGACCACGACATTTGCGCCGCTATTGCGTACCGCAAAACGCTCGCCCGCCTGGCCCGCCGCGAACAGTTTGCCAGCCGTTGCGCCATAGAGCACGGTATTGCCGATGATCGTATTGTCCTGACTACGCAGCGGCGAACTGACCGTCGGGCGCAGGGTGATGGTCCCGCCTGACAATCCCTTGCCGACATAGTCATTGGCATCGCCGAATACTTCGAGCGTAACGCCCTGACACAGGAATGCGCCCAGCGATTGCCCCGCACTCCCGCGCAGGCGCACGCGCACATGGCCTTCATCCAGGCCTTTCATACCGTATTTCGCGGTGATTTCAGCGGACAGCCGTGTGCCGACCGCGCGATAGGTATTGCGCACATTATAGGTGAACTGCATTTTCTCACGCCGTTCAAATACCGGCCGCGCATCGTGCAGAATCTGTGCATCCAGACTGTCCGGGACAGGATTGCGGTGCGTTTCCAGATTGAAGCGCCGCTTTGCGTCCGGCACGTCCACCTTGGCGAGGATCGGATTGAGATCAAGGTCATCGAGATGTTCTGCGCCGCGGCTTACCTGCCGCAACAATTCGGTATGGCCGATTATCTCGTCAAGCGAGCGGAAGCCAAGACGCGCCAGTATCTCGCGCACTTCCTCGGCAATGAACGTCATCAGGTTGATGACTTTTTCGGGCGTGCCGGTGAATTTCTCGCGCAGGCGCTCGTCCTGCACACAGACACCGACGGGGCAGGTGTTGCTGTGACATTGGCGCACCATGATGCAGCCCATGGCGACGAGCGACAATGTACCGATGCCGAATTCTTCTGCGCCTAAAATGGCGGCGATAACGATATCGCGCCCGGTTTTCAGGCCGCCGTCGGTGCGCAGTTTAACGCGGTGGCGCAGGCCGTTGAGCGCCAGCACCTGATTGGCCTCACTCAGCCCCATTTCCCACGGCGTGCCTGCATATTTGATGCTGGTCTGCGGGCTGGCCCCCGTACCTCCGGTATTGCCGGCGACAAGGATTACGTCCGCATGCGCTTTGGCCACGCCCGCCGCAATTGTGCCGATGCCGGCTGCCGAAACAAGCTTTACACAGACACGTGCACGCGGATTAATCTGTTTCAGGTCGTAAATCAGCTGCGCCAGATCCTCAATCGAATAGATATCATGGTGCGGGGGCGGGGAAATAAGCGTCACACCCGGGGTAGAATGGCGCAGGCGCGCGATAAATTCGGTCACCTTAAAGCCTGGCAACTGCCCGCCTTCGCCGGGTTTTGCACCTTGCGCCACCTTGATTTCTATCTCTTCGCACGCGCCCAGATATTCCGAAGTCACGCCGAAACGTCCCGAAGCGACCTGTTTGATCGGACTGTTGGCATTGTCGCCATTATCATAGGGCGTGTAGCGTTCTTTCGCTTCGCCGCCTTCGCCCGATACGGATTTCGCGCCGATACGGTTCATGGCAATGGCGAGCGTTTCATGGGCTTCGGGCGACAGCGCGCCCAGCGACATGCCCGGCGTGATGAACCGCTTGCGTATTTCGGTTATCGCCTCGATTTCATCAATCGGCAGCGGTTTTTCCGCATAGTTGAAACCCATTAAATCGCGCAGATAGACAGGCGGCATCGCGCGCACGCCCTCGGCAAACTGCAGATAGCTGGAATAGCTGTCATTGGCGACGGCGCTTTGCAGCAAATGCATCATCTGCGCGCTATAGGCATGGGTTTCCCCGCCTTCGCGCTGTTTGTAAAAACCGCCAATGGGCAAGCGCACGGCGGCGCTGTCAAACGCGTCCTGATGCCGCAGTTTCGCGGCGAGATGCAGCGAGTTATAGCCTTCGCCGGATATTTTTGTCGGCATGCCGGGGAACAGGTCATGCACCAACGCGCGGCTCAGCCCCACGGCTTCAAAATTATATCCGCCGCGGTAGCTGGAAATGACAGCAATGCCCATTTTGGAAAGGATTTTCAGCAGGCCTTCATTGACGGCAGTGCGGTGCCGCTCAAGGCATTCATCAAGCGATAGTTCACCCAGCAGCCCCTTGGCATGACGATCCGCAATACACGCTTCGGCGACATAGGCATTGACCGTGGTCGCACCGACACCGATCAGCACCGAATAATGATGCGTATCCAGACATTCGGCAGAGCGCACATTGACCGAGGCAAAGGCGCGCAGCCCTTCACGCACCAGATGCGTGTGCACCGCGGCGGTGGCAAGGATCATGGCCATGCCGATGCGATCCTCGCTGATATTCTCGTCGGTCAAGAATATTTCGGTCTTGCCCTCACGCACGGCCTGTTCGGCCTCGATGCGCACGCGGGCAATCGCTTCGCGCAGCTGTTCCGGTCCGCCTTCGGCCGGGAAAGTGCAGTCGATTTCGGCTTCAATGCCCTTGAACGCCTTTTTCAGGCGGAACCAGTCATTGGAGGTTGTGACAGGTGTATCGAGCACCAGCACATTTTCATTCTGCCCGTCTTTCTCGAGTATGTTGGCAAGGTTGGAAAAGCGCGTTTTCAGGCTCATCACATGACGTTCGCGCAAGGAATCAATGGGCGGGTTTGTCACCTGGCTGAAATTCTGCCGGAAAAACTGGCTGATAATACGCGGCTTGGCGCTGATGACAGCCAGCGGGGTATCGTCTCCCATGGAGCCGATCGCTTCCTTGGCATCTTCCACCATCGGCGCGAGGATCATTTCCATATCTTCAATGGTGAAACCTGCCGCCACCTGCCGCCGGTTGAGCTCTATCTTGCTCCATTCAGGTGTTTTCCTGTCCTTGACAGGTGACAGGTCATCAATACCGCGAAACCCGCTGACGAGTTCTTCATAGGGCTGCTCGGCGGCAATCCGGTCCTTGACCGCGCGGTCGTGGAACAATTGCCCTTCCTGCAGATCAACCGCAATCATCTGCCCGGGGCCCAGCCGGCCTTTTTCGGTGACGCTGCTTTCCGGCACGACCACCATGCCACTTTCCGATCCGATAATCAGTAGATTATCCGACGTGATTGTATAGCGCAGCGGGCGCAGCGCATTGCGGTCGACCCCGGCCACGGCCCAGCGGCCATCTGTCATCGCCAGCGCGGCGGGGCCGTCCCATGGCTCCATCACGCTCGCCATATATTGATACATGGCGCTATGTGCAGCGGGAATATTGTCGGTGCCCTGCCATGCTTCGGGGATCAGCATGATTTTCGCGGTCGGCGCTTCGCGGCCCGAACGGCATATGGTTTCAAACACCGAATCCAGCGCCGCCGTGTCCGATGCGCCGGCGGGTATCACGGGTTTGATATCTTCTGAATGTTCACCAAAGGCGAGGCTGGCCATTTTTATTTCATGGCTTTTCATCCAGTTTTTATTGCCGCGAATGGTGTTGATTTCGCCATTATGCGCGAGCGTGCGAAATGGCTGTGCCAGCCACCATTGCGGAAAGGTATTGGTGGAATAGCGCTGGTGGAAAATCGCCATCCGGCTTTCAAACCGCGGATCGGTAAGGTCGGGGTAAAATACCGACAGGCTTTCGGCGAGAAACAGCCCTTTATAGACAATCGATTTGCAGGACAGGCTGCAGATATAAAAATCGTTGACCTGCGCCGCAATAATACGCTTTTCGATACGCTTGCGCACCAGATAGAGCGTTTTTTCAAATTCCTCTGCGCTCTGGTCTTCCGCCATGGGTCCGGCGATCATGATTTGCTCAATCTCGGGCCGCGTCACCTGCGCCTTTTGTCCAATGACCGTGACATCCACCGGTACCTGCCGCCAGCCATAGATGGTATAGCCTGCCTCGATCAGCTCCGCCTCGACAATGGTGCGGCAGCTTTCCTGTGCGTTCAGGTCTGTGCGCGGTAGGAATACCATGCCAACCGCCAATTGGCCCGGCAGCACCTTGTGCCCGCTGTCGGCAATGGCGTCGTCGAAAAAACGCGCGGGCAGGTCGACGTGAATACCTGCGCCGTCGCCAGTCATGCCATCTGCATCCACCGCGCCGCGGTGCCATACGGCTTTCAGCGCATCAATTGCCGCCTCCACCACCCGGCGCGATGGCGTACCGTCCGTGGCGGCAATCATCCCGACCCCGCACGCATCGCCCTCAAATTCGGGACGATACATGCCCTCTTTCGCGAGGCGTGCGTGCTCGGCGGTGGGGTGGTGATATTCTGTCATATTATTGCATTCTTTTCGGATAATTGTGCCGCACGTAATCGCTGCCAAACCTGTTTATTCGCCCGTCTCTTCATCCATTGCAGGTTGCGGCAAGTGCGCTGTTTCTTCTTCGACTTTCTTCATGATGTCCGGCATGGCAGAGAGGAATTCCGGGACAAAGGCCTGCATACTTTCCATGAATTTAGGGTCAGTGAAAATGAGCAAGGATTCTGCTGCATATGATTTGCCAGTGGGCGTTGCAAAAAACACATTCAGGTCATTCAGCTCGGCAAGGCTGAAACGGCTGGCATAAATCTGTGCCATATTCTCACGCATGGATGGTTCGATTTTTTCCATGAGCGGGATCATTTCGCGCATCATCACATCGGTTGTGATTTTCATGCGTTCGCGGAAATGCGGATCTTTTTCCTCAATCACTTCGGCAAGAGTCTCATCACTATCCTCGGTATTCACTCCGCCAGCTTTGACGACATCGGATGCGCGCATATCGAACATGCTTTCAAACATCGAATCCATCATCTGGTCCATCGTGCCGTCCATCATCTTGCGGTACGTACCCAGCGGCCAGATACTGTCGACAACCTTTTGGGCCGCAGACATGCGCGCAGGGTCGATATCAGTATCTGTTTGCGCGGTTTCTGGGGTCTCCTGCGCATGGCCTGTGACAGGCAATGCCATTCCAAGTGATATGGCCGTAAGCAATGTTAACTTTCTTTTAGACATTTTCTTTCCTCTCTATTTCATGCCGCCTGTTTTGCAGCTTTTGCTTTTTCGCGCATAAACCGGTGCATATGCTCAGTGACGTCGCGGCCATCGCGTATCGCCCAGACGACCAGTGATGCGCCGCGTACAATGTCGCCCGCGGCGAACACACCGTCCAGATTTGTCATCATCGATTTATGGTCGACGCGCAGTGTGCCCCACCGCGTGGTGCTCAGCTCTTCACAATCGAACAGCGTGGGCAATTCCTCCGGATCAAAGCCCAGCGCCTTGATCACCATATCAGCTTTTACCGTATATTCGCTGCCTGGTTCGATTTCAGGTGCGCGGCGGCCGCTGGCATCGGGCTGGCCCAGCCGCATCCTGCTGACTTTGACGCCGGTGACTTTTTCCGTACCCTCAATTGCAACGGGCGCGGAAAGCCAGACGAACTCCACGCCTTCTTCTTCGGCATTGCCGACTTCGCGCTGGGACCCCGGCATATTTTCACGGTCGCGCCGGTACAGGCATTTGACCGACTTTGCGCCCTGGCGGACTGCGGTGCGGACACAGTCCATTGCGGTGTCGCCGCCGCCGATCACCACGACGTTTTTACCTTTGGCATCCATAGCGCCGCTGTCAAATTCGGGAACATCATCCCCAAAACCCTTGCGATTGGACGCTGTAAGATAATCAAGCGCGGGGAGGACGCCCTGTGCGCCAATACCGGGAACCTTGATATCGCGGGCCTTGTAAACGCCCGTTGCTATCAGGATGCTGTCATGTTTCGCGCGCAGTTCATCCATGCTGGCATCGCGGCCCACTTCGAAACCGTCGTGAAAATGAATGCCCGCATCGATCAACCGCTGGACGCGGCGCGTGACGACATGTTTTTCCAGTTTGAAGCCCGGGATGCCATAAGTCAGCAGACCGCCCGCGCGGTCATGCCGGTCATAGACGTGCACGTCATAGCCAGCGACGCGCAGATATTCGGCCGTGGTAAGGCCCGCCGGACCTGCGCCGATAATGCCGACTGACTGGCCGCGCTCCGGGCCGACCGCAACGGGTTCCACCCAGCCTTTTTCCCATGCCGTATCAGTGATATATTTTTCAACCGAGCCAATTGTCACGGCGCCGTGCCCGGAAAATTCGATGACGCAATTGCCCTCGCAAAGCCGGTCCTGCGGACAGATGCGCCCGCAGATTTCGGGCATTGTCGATGTGGCATTGGACATTTCATAGGCATCACGCAACCGGCCTTCGGCTGTGAGGCGGAGCCAGTCGGGAATATGATTGTGCAGCGGGCAGTGCGTCGAACAATACGGAACGCCGCATTGTGAACAGCGTGATGACTGATCCGCGGCTGTTTGCGCTGCATAACGATCCGCTATCTCCTGAAAATCGTCTGCGCGCTTTTTGGGCGCGCGCTTATCGGGATAGCTCTGCCCTTGTTCGACAAATGATAGCATGGCTTTTTTCACAAGCAATTTCTGTCCGGCTTCGGAAGATGTCTTCTTTTTATGTGGCATGCCCGCAGGCATATGTAACTTAGCCGAATGAGTCACGTGGAAAATGCGATATAAGACAGTATTACTTACTTAAAATAATCGATATTAGAAGAGAAAGTGTAAAGTTACACATTCTGGATATAAAATTATAGCCGAAACGGACTTATTTATCTCGGCAATCACGACTGATATGTCTGAGAGGAATAAGCGTCCATGTTTTACGGCCCTGCAATGTCCAGCAAATCCAACACGATTTGTCCTACATTGGCGGTTTCAACACGTTCCTAGGTGCGAAGCAATGTGAAGCTAAGAGTTGGAAATGCCGCTGTCCGCGCAACTCTGTCTGGACATTCCGGCCGGTACGCGTCATGGGGCTTATTTGATTTTCGGGCTGCCTTTGCGGCTCGGTTGTGATTGTAAGAAAGCATATGCGATGACATTTATTCAGATGTTGCTGATTGCCATAGTGCAGGGGATTACCGAATTCCTGCCGATTTCATCGTCCGGCCATCTGATCCTGCTGCCTATCTTTATGGATATGGAGGATCAGGGGCCGATGATCGATGTGGCGGTGCATGTCGGATCTTTGCTGGCGATTATGGCCTATTTTTTCCGCGATGTCTGGGGCCTTGCGCGCGGCGGTTTCGCGAGTGTCGGCATTGGTGAGGCACCGGCGGAGCGGCGGCTGTTCTGGTGGATCGTGCTGGGCACTATCCCGGCGGCACTGTTTGGCCTTGCTATCAAGCTCGGCTATCTGAACGGCATCGCGACGGATGTGTTTGGCATGTCGCTGCCCGATGGCAATTTGATGGAGGGGCTGCGTTTTACGGACCTTATCGCAGTGAACCTGATCGTTTACGGCATATTACTCGGCATTGCGGACCGTTTTGGCCCGTCACACCGCACATATGAAGACATGCAGCTCAAAGATGGCATTATTGTCGGCATTGCGCAGGCATTGGCGCTTATCCCGGGCACAAGCCGGTCCGGCGTGACCATGACAGCGGCGCGTTTTCTGGGCTTTGAGCGCGTAGAAGCAGCACGTTTTTCTTTCCTGCTCTCCATTCCGGCAGTCGCCGGCGCCGGTGTGCTCATCGTGCCCGACCTGCTGGATGCGGGCGGTGATCTGCTTAAGGAAGCGATTATTACAGGGGCGCTGACATTTGTAGCGGCTTTTGCCACCATGGCTTTCTTGATGAAGTTCCTGAAAAAAGCATCGATGATGGTGTTTGTGGTGTACCGCGTGCTGATGGGTGCCGTGCTGCTCTGGATGTTCTAAAGCAGAGCCGCCTCGCCTAGGTTTCTGACAGGCCTACACTGATATTGGCTTCCGGTTCTGCCGCTTTTGCAGAGGCCACCGGATAGGCGCAATAATCGGCTGCATAATAGGCGCTGGGCCGGTGGTTGCCGGACAGGCCGACACCGCCAAATGGGGCCGCAGATGATGCGCCATTGGTGGGCCGGTTCCAATTGACAATTCCTGCACGGACATGCGTCCAGAACTGCTCGAAATCTTCGGCTGTGCCGCCTACCAAAGATGCGGATAGGCCAAAGCGCGTATTATTGGCTTCGGCAATCGCCTCTTCCAGCGAGTCCACTTTTATAACCTGTAGTAAGGGGCCGAATAGCTCCTCATCGGGGCGGTCCGTGATATCCGTTACATCTACAATGGCAGGGGTCAAGAATGGCAGATTATCATCGCGGCGTTCGAGTGACTTGATAATCTTGCCGCCTTTGCTGACCAGATCGTCAAAACCTTTGACCAGGCCATCAGCGGCTCCATTGTCGATGACAGGGCCCATATAGGGCGCTGGATCGGCAAAAGGTTCATCGACAATCAGGCGATCCGCGAGCTTTAGCGTTGCGGCAATAACGGCATCGTAAATATCCTTATGCACGATGAGGCGGCCTGCCGCGGAACACCGCTGTCCTGAAGTGGTAAAGGCGGACTGGATAATCAGCGTTGCCGCATCTTCCACCTTGCCAGTGGGCATCACAATCATGGGATTATTACCGCCCATTTCCAGCGCCACAATTTTGTCAGGCTGATCGGCCAGTGCCTTGTTAATGGCGATGCCGGTGGTGGCCGATCCGGTGAACAATATGCCGTCAACATCTTCATGCGCGACCAGTGCCTTGCCCTCATCCGCCGCACCGATGAGCAGGCGGACCGCATCCTCGGGCACGCCAGCCTTATGAAGGCACTGCACCAGTATCTCGGCAGTGGCAGGTGTTTTTTCCGATGATTTGAAAACAATCGTATTGCCCGCAATCAGTGCCGGGACAATATGCCCGTTCGGCAGGTGTGCCGGGAAATTATAGGGGCCGAGCACCGCCATTACGCCATGCGGTTTATGGCGCAGCGACATGGCCGCACCGGCGGCATCGCCCAGTTTCCTGTGCGGGGTGCGCTCTTCATAGGCGCTGATCGAAATATCCACTTTGTTAATGACAGCCTGGACTTCCGTCTTTGTCTCCCACAAAGGCTTGCCCGTTTCGCGTGCTATTGTGGTGGCGAGATGGTCGCCCGCAGCCGCGATTTCATCGGCATAGCGCCGTACAAGGGCAATACGGTCGGCCACGAGCTGTGCGGCCCACTCCGGCCAAGCGGCGCGCGCACGCGCCACTTCTGCATCGACATTACCGATGGGATGACGCCAGAATTCCTTGCCGGTGGCAGGTTCGATGGAAATAAGTTCGGACAAAAGCGGGACCTTTTCAGCAAAGTGGGAAAGTGGATTGGATGTCAAATTAGTGTGCAGCGCGCATGATAACAAGGTTTGTTATCTATTGGTGGTTAATGGTCAGATGCTCTGCAAGGCTGCCCCCATATCGCGAATTGCGGCAATTTTTTTGTCCAGCGGCTGCCAGTCATCATTGTCTGCAATAGCGTCCCAAATGCTTTCCACTTCGTCAATCAGCATGGATTGCGGTGCATCCGCCCGCCAATAGCTGTGCGTACGTGAACGCGCAGGGTCATAGGGCCTGATATGCGCCGCAAAAGCCGCAGCCGCTTCACTGCCGTCCGCATTGTCAGGCTCTCTGCCCCCCATCCAGTCAAAGAAAAAATCGTCGATCAGCAGATTGTCCTGCTTCATCGTTGTTTCCGCGGCAGAGATCATGTTGCGATCCGTTTCAAGACCCCGCGATTTCACGCCAAGTCGCCAGCAAAACCGGGCGATGAGTGCGTTTTGATAAAGCGGTGCAAATTGTTCCAGAGCTTCGATCAGAGGCTCTGCGGGGCAGATGAGCCGCAATGCAACGGCGAGCTGCCCCAGATTCCAGTGGATCGCTTCGGGCTGCCGGCCAAAACTATAGAGGCCCTGATGGTCAAAATAGGCTGCGGTAAAGCCTGCATCCCAGCGCGGTGCGAACCGCCAGGGGCCATAGTCGAAACTCTCGCCGGTAATATTCATATTGTCGGTGTTCAACACGCCATGCACGAATCCCGCGATCATATAGCTGGCGGCAAGCTGCGCCATTTGTTCTACGGCTTTGTGTAGCAGGACGGCTGCGTCATGATCGCCGCCTGTGCCACCATAAAAATTATTGAGGCAATAGCGGACAAGTTGCTGCATCAACGCCTCATTTTCTTCAAAAGCGATCCGCTGAAATGTGCCGAAACGGATATGGCTGTGACTCAGCCGCACCATCACGGCGGAACGTGTGGGGGAGGGCTCGTCGCCGCGTTTCAGCCTCTCACCGGTTTCGATGATGGAGAATGTCTTACTGGTTTCGACGCCCAGAGCCTCGAGCATTTCAGTGGCGAGTATCTCACGCACACCGCCTTTCAAGGTCAGCCTGCCATCGCCGCTCCGGCTCCACGGCGTCGTGCCCGAACCCTTGGTGCCCAGATCCATCAACCGGCCCAGATGATCGCGCATCTGTGCGAACAGAAAACCCCGCCCATCGCCGATTTCCGGATTATACTGACGGAATTGATGCCCATGATATCGCATCGCAAGCGGATGTTGCAGGTTGTCCTTCAGTGGCGTGAACCGGGCAAAATGCTGCACCCACCGCGCATCATCCAGATGGCTGAGACCTACAGTTTTTGCCCAGCGGTCGTTGCGATAGCGCAATATTGTCTTCGGGAAATCGGCGGGCGCAACGCGGTCGCCTATTTTGGGCCCCAGTTCCAGAATATTAAGCGCAGGGCGATAGGAAGAATCTTGCGGTTGGATGTTCATACAGGCATTAGTGGCCATCACGCGGAGTCAATGCAATGATGAAGACATATATATGACAGGATATACAGACGGTTTCTGGTGGTCGAATGACGGGCTGCGCTTACATTACCGCGATTATCCCGCTTCGGCAGAGTATCGGGAGCGGCCGCCGATCATCTGTATACCTGGCCTGACCCGCAACGCCCGCGATTTTGAGGGATTGGCCGCGCGGCTGGCGGGGCAGTGGCGCGTCATATGCGTTGATCTTCGCGGGCGGGGCGAAAGCGCTTATGCCAATGATCCCATGAGCTATGTGCCGCTCACCTATGTGCAGGATATGGAGGCATTGCTGCGCGATCTGAAGCTCAGCAAATTTGTGGGTTTCGGAACGTCTTTAGGTGGTATCATTACAATGCTGTTGGCCTCCACCCGTCCGGGCCGCGTTGTGGGCGCCCTGCTTAATGATGTGGGGCCAGAGCTTAATCCCGATGGTCTGGCGCGGATTCGTGAATATGTGGGGCAGGGGCGCAGCTACCCGACATGGATGCATGCAGCGCGTGACCTTGGCGAAAATCAGGGCGGCGTATATCCTGATTTCACGGTTGCCGATTGGCTGATTATTGCCAAGCGGCTCATGAAACTGACGCCTGGCGGGCGTATCATTTATGATTATGATATGAAAATTGCGGAACCTTTCCGGATTCCTGGCGGCGAAGCGGGTGTAGACTTATGGCCAGCCTTTGGCGCGTTGCGGCAAACGCCAACTTTGCTGCTGCGCGGTGAAGATTCGGACATATTAAGCGCGCATGCCGCAGAAAAAATGATGACAGGGCTGGAGCGGGGCGAATTCATTGAAGTGCCCGGTATTGGCCATGCTCCTACATTGGATGAGAAGCCGGTATTGGCAGGGGTTGAGAGGCTTTTGCTGCAAATTGCCGCGCGCGAATAATCATGCCTTTTCATACTGCGTTCAGTTTGGAGGCAGCACATTACGTGTCATGAATGTGCAGATGGTAATTTAGCAATGGAAAAGCCCGCGCTCTCGCGTTAAAGAGCCGTGAGCAAATATCAAACCCAAGATTTTTCAAGATAGGGAGGCAGGCCTTGGCCCTTGGACCTCAAAATCCGGCAGCAAATTCCGGCAATGACAAACGTAAAGAAAAGAAAGATGCCGAGCAGGATGTATTCATGCGCGAAGTCGATGATGCAATGCGCGAAGACCGGCTGTCGACATTTGGCGAGCGTTACGGACTATGGATAATCGGCATTGTTGTGGCCGGTCTGGCGGCATTTGGTGGCTGGCTGATTTACAGCAATCAGCAGGAAAATGCCGCCGGGGTCGCTGGCGAAGAATATATGACAGCAATTGATGCGATCACCAAGCGGGATAATCCCGATGGTGCAGCGGCTGCCCTGAAGCCATTGGAAGAGGCGGACCAGGATGGCTACCGCGCCGCCGCAAAAATGTTGCAGGCCGGTATTTTGCTGGAAAAAGATAATATTAAGGGTGCCGCCGAGGCATATGGTAAAGTTGTGGCGGACGATACGTTGCCGCAGGTTTACCGCGATGCCGCCCTTATCCGACAGACGGCAGCGGAGTTTGACACATTGGAACCCACAACGGTCATTGCCCGGCTGAAACCCCTAGCGGTCCCGGGCAATGCATGGTTTGGCAGTGCGGGCGAAATGACGGCTATCGCGCACATGAAAATGGACAAGCCCGATCTTGCCGGACCGCTATTTGCGCAGCTTGCAAAGGACGAAGCTGTGCCGCAAACCATTCGTGACCGCGCCAAACAGATTGCCAGCCAGTTTGGCATTGATGTTGTCGATGAAAAAGAAGCCGAAGCTGTTGCAAAAGCTGCTGGCGTAACGGACGAGGCGCCTGCACCAGAAGCCGTGACGGCTAGCGAAGGAACAAGTGAATGAATATATTGGCTAAGCATAAAACGGGCTGCACAATGTCCACATTCTTTGCAAAATCGGCATTGGTTGTGACGGCTTCCGCAATGCTCGCGTCCTGCGGTATTATTGGCGGCGATGATAAACCATCGACAACCCCGACAGTCGGTGAGCGTATTCCCGTACTGTCGCGCGCCGAAAGTGGTGCGAAAGTGGACCCGAATCTTGCGGGCACGGCAGTCCTTTATCCGCCAGCCACAATAAATAGTGGCTGGACGCAGCCGGGCGGCAATGCGGCCAAATCGATGGGGCATGTTGCGCTTGGTGCGACACTGGGCAGCGCATGGTCGGCCAATATTGCCGGCAGCACCAAGCGCGTTCGCCTCGCCGCCGCACCGGTCGCAGATGCAGGCCGGGTATACGTCGTCGATACATCCGCCATGGTCCATGCGTTTGATGGCAGCACGGGCGGGAAGCTGTGGTCTACTCCTTTGCGGGTCGAAGGCGATGGCCAAAATGCAGTATTTGGCGGCGGTGTCAGTGTTGAGGGCAGCCGTGTGTTTGCCACGAACGGCGTCGGCGAAGTTGCTGCGCTCAATGCGGCTGATGGCGCTTTGCTCTGGAAAGTAAAACCGGCGGGACCGCTGCGCGGCTCTCCGACACTTGCGTTCAACAGCGTGTTTGTCATGACACAGGATAACCAGCTGTATTCGCTCGATGCCGCAGACGGTTCGGTACAATGGAATAAGGCGGGCACCATCGGTCAGGCCGGTGTGTTTGGCGTAGCTGCTCCTGCGGCAGGGCAGGCGACGATTATTGCCGGTTATTCTTCCGGAGAACTTAACGCCTATCGCTATGAAAACGGCCGTGATATATGGGGCGATGCCCTGTCGCGCACCAGTATTTCGACATCGGTGGCGACATTGTCGGACATTGATGCGGATCCCATTATTGATCGTGGCCGCGTGTTTGCGCTGGGCCAGGGCGGGCGCATGGCAGCCTACGAACTTATTACCGGACAGCGGATATGGGAACTCAATATCGCCGGTATTTCCACGCCTGCGCTGGCGGGCGAGTGGATATTCACGCTGACCGATGATGGCCGTTTGCTGTGTATTGCCCGGGCTACTGGCAAAGTGCGCTGGATTGCGCAGTTGCAGCGTTTCCGCAACGAAGAGAAAAAGAAAGATCCGATCAGTTGGACCGGCCCCGTGCTGGCGGGCGGCCGCCTGATTGTCGCAAGTTCGGAAGGCACGGTGGCCGCCGTATCGACTGCGGAAGGTTCTATCACAACATTATTTGATGTGGAGGAGCCGGTTTCGCTACCGCCCATAGTGGCTAATAATACGCTCTATATACTGGATGACAGCGGGCGGCTTTCGGCTTTCCGTTAAAATCATCCAGCCGCTCTTTACTACCGCGCGCTTGCAAGTCTGCTGGCGCGCGGTATGTTTTTAGGATATGCCCCCCAAATGTTACCGGAAATCGTCATAATCGGACGCCCTAATGTGGGCAAATCCACTTTGTTCAACCGTCTGGTAGGCAAGAAAATCGCGCTGGTCGATGACCAGCCGGGCGTGACACGTGACCGCCGTATGGGTGAGGCCGATCTGCTGGGCCTGAAATTTCAGATTATCGATACCGCAGGCTATGAAGATGAAGATGCGCAGACGTTGCCGGGGCGCATGCGGGTGCAGACCGAAGAAGCCATCAAGGATGCGCGGGCCGCCTTATTCGTGGTTGACGCAAGGGCGGGAATAACACCGCTGGATAGCGAAATTGCCCGCTGGCTGCGTAGCAGCGAAACACCCGTCATATTGGTTGCGAACAAGGCAGAGGGCCGCGCGGCAGAGTCAGGGATACTCGAAAGCTATCAACTTGGCCTGGGCGACCCGATTGGTCTCAGCGCGGAACATGGCGAGGGGCTGTCCGACCTGTTCCAGGCATTGCGCCCGCATATCGAGGATGAAGACGGAAACGCATTCGATCCGCCTGAGGAGCTTTTCGAAGACGAAGATGGCAATCCCATCGGCCCGCTCAAACTCGCTATAGTCGGCCGCCCCAATGCGGGCAAATCGACGCTTATTAACAAGATACTTGGCGAGAACCGTCTGATTACCGGCCCTGAAGCAGGGATTACACGTGACAGCATTTCGATTGGCTGGCAATGGGAAGACAGTAACGAAGTGCTGCACGACGTCCGCCTGATTGACACGGCGGGCATGCGCAAGCGTGCGAAAGTGCAGGAAAAGCTTGAGAAAATGTCGGTTGCCGATGCCAAGCGCGCGATCGATTTTGCCGAGGTTGTTGTGCTCCTGCTCGACGCCACCAAAGGGCTGGAATTGCAGGACCTCAAGATTGCCGATCAGACGCTTCAGGAAGGCCGCGCGCTTATGATCGTGGTCAATAAATGGGATGTGGCCGAAGATGCCAGCTATTTGTTCAATGGCATCCGTGCCGCACTGGATGAAGGTTTGGCGCAGGTGAAAGGTGTGCCGCTTCTGACGGTATCCGCTGTGACCGGCAAAGGCATTGATACTATGATGACAACTGCATTTGAGGTACGCAAAACATGGTCAAAGCGCGTACCAACCGGGATTTTGAACCGCTGGTTTGAACGGGCGGTAGAGGATAATCCGCCGCCGGCGCCGGGCGGCAAGCGCATCAAATTGCGCTATATTACACAGGCCAAAACACGCCCACCCGGTTTTGCCATATTCGGGACCCGGCTCGACAAATTGCCCGAAAGCTATCGCCGCTATCTGATAAACGGCCTCCGCCGCGACCTAGGATTTGGGGCAGTGCCAGTGCGGCTCAACCTGCGCACTGCCAAAAACCCGTTTGATGATAAGAAAGCCTAGAATGAATACATTGTCCTGAAACGGGACTTCGCATCGCTGTTTCTCCCTGCCCTGAGTTCCAAAAATCCAACCGTCTGTAAACATAGTCTTTACCAATAGTGTTTAGACCGCTGGCTAACAGGATTTATGGCGGCATTATTATAGCGGAGAGACGGGTGATTGAGAATGTGACGCCGATCGTGAACTGGTCGGTTTTTGCGAGGATGCAGGCCATGCTGGGCTTGGATTTTATACGTGTGCTGGGCTATTTTAATGAAGATGGCATAAAGTCGGTTGCTGCCATAGAGCACGCAATGCGTGTGGGCGATGCATCCAAAATTGTGATGCCTGCGCACACGCTAAAAAGCGAGGCTGCGCAATTTGGAGCAGAACGCCTGTCGCAGCTTGCCGAGCATATAGAAATGATGGCACGCAACTGTGTGGAATTACGGCAGCAACCCGACGAGTTGTTGCAACAAGTGGTCAGTTTGCGGCCCCTGTTCCAAAAATCAGTGGCTGCGCTTGATAAAGAAGTGACGCCGCGAGCCAGACGCGGCGCTTTTGGCCGCCGTGCAGTCAGTGCAAAGACCGCAGGTTTTGGCCGGCTTGCACCGACCCGCCCCTGAAACGCTATCCTTCTGTCGGTGCGGATTGCAGCTGCACGTAATTTTCTATGCCCATGCGCTCAATCATCTCAAACTGCTGCTCGAGCGTGTCAACGTGATCTTCTTCACTCGCAAGAATGTCGGCAAACAGATCGCGGCTGACATAATCTTTCACGCTCTCGGCATATTCGACCGCGTCTTTTAGCAGCGGCACGGCCTCATTTTCCAATGCCAAATCGGCCTTCAGGATTTCTTCAACAGTTTCCCCAATTTTCAGACGCCCCATTAACTGGAAATTGGGCAGTCCTTCCAAGAACAGGATGCGGTCGGCCAGCTTGTCGGCATGCTTCATCTCGTCAATGGACTCTTCATATTCGAATTTGGCGAGTTTGGAGACGCCCCAGTTATCGAGCATTTTGGAATGCAGGAAATACTGGTTGATCGCGGTCAGCTCATTCTTGAGTGCCTCGTTCAGAAATTCGATAACTTTGGTGTCGCCCTTCATGGGTCTGTCTCCTGCTGGTGGATTTATCGCGGAGACTATAGCGAAGTAAGACGATGTAGGACAGAGGAAAAATGCAGAAAGTTCAGCTTTTCTGCGGGTTTGCAGAGGCGCTATTGCTAAGCGGTTGCAGCTTCCGAATTGATAATGGTTTGCGCGAACGACAGGCACTGACCGCATTTGGGGCGACGACCGAGGCGTGCATAGACATCACAAGGCTTGCCATTACCGCTCCGTGCGGCATCACGCAGATCTTTTTCCCGGATGGCGTTACAGACACATACGACCATTGCGACTCATTCTCCTTAACACATAGATAGCGATAATGAGAATATGTCGCAATAGCAAAAATGGAAAAAATCTAGTTTTTTTGTCACGAGGCAGCGTAATGGAGATTCGCCGTGATGTTTCTGGTTTGTGGCAATCCATAGAAGTGGCCTCTTGCAGAGGACGGGCGAAAAGGGGTTGCGTGTACCCCGGCCTACGCCGGGGTCCAAAGCGTCTCACTTACCCCTTTTGGATTCCGGCCTGCGCCGGAATACGAAGATCGCACGGTTCGCATTCGCTCGGAGCAGATTGGTCACCCCACGCCTCGTGCGAGGGCGAGCGTACGCCGGGGCGTAGGCTACCTAACTTGGCGTCATCCGCATCGGCTGAAAACTACCCCGTGCCAGTGAGCGCCAGAGCCATTCGAGCGGTCCATAACGGAAGTTTTCCAGCCAGGGTTTCGACCAGAGCAGCATCAGCGCCCACATACCCAGTACGAACAGATACAGCTCCCAGCGGCCGACGGAACCATAAAGGCCCAGGCCATAGCCATAGAAAATCGTTGTCATCACAATGCTGGTGCCCAGATAGTTGGTAAATGCCGCGCGGCCAGCGGCGGCAACACGCTGTATCAGCCCGCTACCGGCATATTTTTTGATCAATAATATGAATAGTGCGGCATATCCGATTGTCATCAGCAACCGGGGGAGCATTGACCATGCGACGCTGGCGTTAAGAGCAAATACCGCGTCAAAGTCGCTGGCATATACGACATAACCGAGTGCGGCATATATCAGGGCACCAAGCGCAAGCCCCCATATCGCCCATTTGCGATAGTGCGCAGGTTCTGCCTGACCCAATAGAAAACCGTTTTTCAGAAAAGCCATACCAATCATCATCAAGGGCAGCGTTTCGAATATCAGCATGAGCGGATTAACAAATGGCATGTGCCAGTCTTCTGCGAACTTCTTCGATACTATATCTACATAGCTGCCGGTATGGACAGCGATCTCCTCCGCTATTGCGGCGGGCGACCATTCCGCAGTCATTTTATTATATTCGGTAATCATGGCTTCCGGAGCATCCGGGGCAGTCGCGGCCATTTGCAGGAATATCATCGTGCCGATGCCGAGCGATAAAAGCACGCAGCCGATTATATAAATTCCCACCGCCCATTTTATAAGCTTTCCGGGCTGCATATTGCGGAACAGGAAAGCCAGCGACCCGATCAGGGCATAGAGAAACAAAATGTCGCCCCACCAGATAAAGAAAAAATGCAACAATCCGAACAGCGCGAGCCAGAACATACGGCTGTAATGTATTTTCCCGGGGTTTTGCCCTTTTGCCTCCGCACTTGCGATAATCAGCATCATGCTCGCGCCAAAGAGCAGGGAAAACAGCCCGCGCATCTTGCCATCCACCAGAATAAAGCTGGCAATCCATGCGATCAGGTCCGGGGTATCGGTGCCGCCGTAGATCGCGGGACTCATATAGGCCATTTCGGGCATGGCAAATGCCATGATGTTCATTGCCAATATGCCCATGACGGCAAAGCCGCGCAGCGCGTCAAGTTCCAGGAAACGCTGTGTCGCAGGTGCAGTTGTCGCCATGATTGTTCCTCCCGTGTATTAGTGAGGCATTACAGCCATGAACTGATCTGGTCCAGCGGTTTCTTTATGGTCGCATGTACCGGAATTGTCGCAGAATCAGCGGGTTTGCCGACCACCAGAATCATCGCTGCCTTTTCGTTTGCTGGACGATCGCATACTTCATTCAGGAATTTCATCGGGTTGGGCGTGTGGGTCAGCGTGGCCAGCCCAGCATCATGCAGCGCGGTGATCAACATGCCGGTGGCAATCCCGACACTTTCATTCACATAATAATTCTGTTTCATGTCGCCCGGGTGCATGCCTCCCTTGCGCTGTCCGAAAATGACGATCAGATAAGGCGCGGTTTCCAGATAGGGCTTGTCCTCGTCTGTGCCGAGTGGGGCCAGGGCTTCTAGCCATTCCTCCCCGGCCTTGCCTTCATAAAAGGCTTTCTCTTCGGCCTCGGCCGCCTCGCGGATCGCTTTCTTCTTCGCCGCGCTTTCGATGACCGCAAAATGCCAAGGCTGGTGATTGGCGCCATTGGGCGCAGTGCCCGCGGCGAGCAGCGCCGTTTCAATCACTTTGCGCGGAACCGGTGCATCGGCAAAATCGCGGCACGTCCGCCGCGTCTTGATCGCCTCGTAAAATGCATGCGCGCGGGCAATGCGTTCATCGTCCGAATAGTCCGGCAATTCTGTGTAGGGAAGGGTGTCATGCGGCTTCATTTCGGCTATCCTATATTGTCAGAATGTCTGCATCGCGCAATCACCCGCATCGGTCAACACATGAAGCGGATATAAGACTCCTGCAGCGCGCCACTGCCGTTTGTTATGGCTATATCGATCATTATTGCTGCTGCCATAATGCGGGAGCAGATCACCCGCTGTGCAGTTCGGAAAGTCCCGGGTGGATTTAGCTGAATTATAGTAAGATATTATAAATAAACAATATTAATGAAATTAATATCTGGAAGGTCCCGCTCTGTTTTCTAAGGTCTCGCCTGCAAACTTTCATATTTCGCGCCCATATCAGCCTTATAGTCCGATATTTCAGATCTTAGCGAGATCGAAATATGTAGGACAGTATTTTATGCTTGCAATGTGGGTGGCATATCACTACTTACATTAGTGTTAGTAACACGCAACATGATTCCCCTGCGCAACAAGACGAGATTTCGACCGATGACTGACCTCCCCATAATTCACCCCGCCCGTCCCGGCTCGCGGCTGCGCCCGATCAAGGCATTCCGGCATTTTCGCAATCTGATCGCGGACAAGGAAGATACCGAGCAGGTGTTCCATGTTACGAACTATCTGCGCGGCAAACGCTATGTGACCGAGGCGAAGCAGTTCCTGACATCGCCCACCGGCATGCGTTTACGCAAAAGCGGCGAATATCTGCCCGACATTCTCGACGATCATGACGCATTGCGCGCTATGCCCGCAGGTTCGCTTGCACATGCCTATGTTGAATTTATGCAGCGCGAGGGATTGAGCGCTGCTGGCTTGGTTGCCGAACAACAGAGCTTTGCCGCCAAAGTGCCGCAATATGACGATCAGCTCGAATGGTATGGCAACCGCATGCGTGACACCCACGATATGTTCCATATCCTGAGCGGCTATGGCCGTGATCCGCTGGGCGAGCTGTGCCTGCTCGCCTTTTCCTATGCGCAGAACAAGAGTCTTGGCTTTCTGTTTATCGCGTGGCTCGGCGCGTTGGAAGAACGCAAGATTGCGCCCAAGGGCACACCGATCCTGAAAGCGATCCGCGAGGGGCAGCGCAATGGCAAAGCAGCGCAGAAAATCGGGCATCAGGATATTGTAAGCCTGCTGCCGCTGCCGCTCGAAGAGGTGCGTGCAAAGCTCGGCATCAACAGCCCGGATACGTATCAGGCAATACTGAAAAGCTATGACAGCGCAGGGCTGGATCCGAACCATCTGATGGCGGAGGCCTGCTGCGCCTAACGCAGTTCCTTGCGGATCACGAGTTTCAGGCCGGACCATACCGCGTCCACCGCGCACACCTTGATATCGACAAAACCCATGGGCAGGCAGAGCGCGCGGATGGTGTCTTCGGTAATGTCGGTTGCGACTTTCGATGCCTTTTTGGGCCAGCTTACCCAGACCTGTCCGGCGGGATCTATCAGGCTGCGGAGTTTGGTGAGGTGCGCCTCAAGCATGGCGCGTTCCTTGACGAAGATATGCGCGGCGTTGAGGCCTTGTGTTGGTGTGTTTTCTTCCAGCAGTGTCAGGCCATAAGCGTCAATTTCGCCGCGCACGCTCTCCGGCATATCGGCAAACCACACCCGCATGCCGTCTTTCAGCGTCAGCTTCTTCGCAAGCGGCGTAGCGGAATATCCGGCGGGCATATTCAATACTCCCTGTGCCGCAGGCATGGGGAGGGGGAGCATCCGCAGGATGGTGGAGGGGCGTTAACGCTTCGTTTCAACATAACGCACAATTTTATCCACCACATCCTCCGGGTTATCCAGAACATCTTTCGCCGCAATGCGGAGTGTTTCGATATTCTGTTCCACCAGAAAGTCATCCCGCCTTGCATCATATTCCGGCTGTCTGCCCATATCATGTACAATACCGTCAATCTCGATAGCAAGATTGGCGGCAGGGCAGTAGAAATCGAGAATATAGGGGCCAATGGGGTGTTGCCTGCGGAATTTTATGCCTTCGGGTTTCATCCGCAGGATTTGCCATAGCAGCACTTCAGGTAGTGTCATTTCACGGCGGAGCCTGCGGGCCTGCCTGACCGTTCTGCCTGTGGTCGATTTTGCCATTTGCCCCTCCACCACGCCTTCGGCGCGGTCCCCCTCCCCGAAACTTCGTTTCAGGGAGGAACCTAACATTGATCCTCCCTGTCGCGCAGCGGGTCGGAGCGGCCCCTTAGTCGCCCATCCAGTCCTTAAAGAATCTCTCATGTGCAGCGCGTAGTTTGGTGAGGGAGATTGCGCCTCTTTCATCCCAATCCTCCAGCCAGAGATATGGTTCTTCGTCTGGATCGATAGAGGGATCTTCGTAAATGTTTCTAAGGCCGCCAATATGTTCGCAATCAATGTTCGCTTTAAGAGCCACTTCAATCACTTGCCGGGAATCATAAACGGATACAAGATATCGTCCCTGTTTCTCACCAAATAACTTGGCGGTGAATGTCGATGAATCGTCCAGGAAGTAATTGCATCGTTCTGTATGCAATTCTAGATCAAGATTCCCCGCTAACGCCATCTCTGCTGCTGCGACTAGCACGCCTCCGTCAGATATATCATGCACTGCTTTTGCAATGCCCTTAGAGATAAGGTAGCGAATAAATTCTCCGTTCCGTGCCTCAAGTTCCAGATCAACTTTCGGCGCGTCACCGGCTTTCATGCCAAGGATTTCGCGTAACCAAAGTGATTGGCCTAGGTGGATATCTGACGGATCAGAGCCAATGAGCATCAGATTACCACCCTCATTCTTAAACCCAATCGTCATCATCTTATCGATATCATCAATCAACCCGATCCCGCCAATTGCGGGTGTCGGCAAAATCGCCTTGCTCGAGCCGTCATCGGCCTTGGTCTCGTTATAAAGGCTCACATTGCCGCTGACGATCGGCATGTCGAGCGCGGTACAGGCTTCGGCCATGCCTTCGATGCTGTGCACGAACTGTCCCATAATATGTGGTTTCTGCGGGTTGCCGAAATTCATGCAGTCAGTGGTGGCGAGCGGTTTTGCGCCCACGGCGGTCAGGTTGCGATAGCATTCGGCAATCGCCTGTTTGCCGCCTTCATAGGGGTCGGCATAGACATAGCGCGGGGTGCAGTCGGTGCTGATTGCAAGCCCCTTGTTGGTGCCGTGCACGCGCACAACCGCCGCGTCGCCGCCTGATTTCTGGGCCGTGTCGCCCATTACCTGGCTGTCATATTGTTCCCAGATCCAGCGGCGGCTGGCGAGCGCGGGGCTGGCCATCAGCTTGAGCAGGTCTGCGCTGATATCGGGGCTTTCAGGAATATCTTCCAGCGGCTTGATATCAACATGTGCCTTATACTCCGCGCGCGACAGGTGCGGGCGATCATAGAGCGGCGCATCTTCGGCCAGCGGACCAAGCGGGATATCGCACACCGTCTCCCCGCCAAAGGTGAGCACCATGCGTTTCGTGTCGGTCACTTCACCGATCACGGCGAAATCAAGCTCCCATTTGCGGAAAATCGCTTCGGCCATTTCCTCGCGGCCAGGTTTGAGCACCATCAGCATGCGTTCCTGGCTCTCACTCAGCATCATCTCGTAAGGCGTCATGCCTTCTTCGCGGCAGGGCACTTTGTCCATGTCGAGTACGATGCCGACCTCGCCGTTGGTGGCCATTTCAACGCTAGACGATGTCAGACCAGCCGCGCCCATGTCCTGAATCGCGACAATTGCGTCCGATGCCATCAGCTCCAGGCACGCTTCGATCAGCAGTTTTTCGGTAAACGGATCGCCGACTTGCACTGTCGGGCGCTTTTCCTCAATCTCATCATCAAAATCCGCGCTCGCCATTGTCGCGCCATGGATACCGTCGCGCCCGGTTTTGCTACCGACATAGACAATTGGATTGCCGACGCCGCTGGCTGCGGAATAGAAAATCTTGTCCTGATCGGCGATACCGACGGTCATTGCGTTGACGATAATATTGCCGTCATAGGCTTCGTCAAAATTGGTTTCGCCGCCCACGGTGGGCACGCCAACGCAGTTGCCATAGCCGCCAATGCCCGCGACCACGCCCTTGACCAGATGCTTCATCTTAGGATGTTCGGGCCGTCCGAAACGCAGCGCGTTCATATTGGCCACGGGCCGCGCGCCCATGGTGAATACATCGCGCAATATGCCGCCCACGCCGGTCGCCGCGCCCTGATAGGGCTCGATATAGCTGGGGTGGTTATGGCTTTCCATCTTGAAAATCGCGGCGAGTTTGGTGCCATCCGGGCCATCGCCAATATCGACCACGCCTGCATTTTCGCCGGGACCGCAAATCACCTGAGGCCCGGTAGTGGGCAGTTTTTTGAGGTGCAGGCGCGAGGATTTGTAAGAGCAATGCTCCGACCACATCACCGAGAATATGCCAAGTTCCACCAGATTCGGCGTGCGTCCCATGGCGGCGAGTATCCGCTCATATTCCTCCGCCGACAGGCCATGCTGTTCGACGACTTCGGGGGTGATCTGATCGGGCGATTCTGTGGTGTGCGCAGTCATGCAAGCCGCTTTAGCGAAGCGGCCACAATTGGGCTAGACTCTAATATCACGAATATGTGAATTTCATCGTGATCCATGTGCCAATTGCCGCTGCCGTGCCGGTGGCAAATGTGCCCCAGATGATATCCAGCACGGTGATTTTCGTGCTCCATGTTTTAAGCGTCGCATAATTGGTGAGATCATAAGTCGCGTAACAGAAAAATCCGAAGAGTGCGCCATAGATAAGCGCCGTCGTCCATTCTCCCGTGCGAAATGCGGGGTTCACTGCAAAAATCACAATGCCAGCGATATAGAGCACATAGAATATCACCGCGGGCACCACGCGGAACTGATCCGCCAGCAGGTCGCCCAATATGGGCCGGTACAGGTTCGGCCCCATTTTGCTGAGCCACACTGCATCCAATATGCCAAATGCAATGGCGATGGCGAAATAGGCAATGATAAATTTGGTCATAATATTCCTGACTTTCCATATATGCGGCCGCGGTCTGCCCATGCGGCAAGCAGGCCAAGGACAGTAAATGCCGCCAGCGCGCTGATGGCCATGTCTGGACCAAATTCGGCAGGCGGTTTTGCAAACCAGTTGAGTATCTGCACGGCCAGCAAGGCAGTGACAAGGATACGCAAAGGCCAGCGGTTTGTTCCGCGCTTTTGTTCGGTGCGCTGTACGTAATAGTAAATTGCACCGCCGATAAACCCGAGTTCCAGCGGTATGGCAATCCACGGGTGATTCCATAGGCCAAAGCCCAGCCTGTCACCGCTGCCCGCAAGTGTGAGATCGGGAATATGCACAAGAAGATCGATAAACCAGTGGCTGAGCACAACGACTCCCGTCCATATCGCGCCCTGTTTATGGCGTGTGATGAGATATACCAGGCCTGCGAACAGCAAAGCCCATAATGCCGTTCCCAAAAGGCTGTGCGTATAGGGCATGTGATAGAGATCCATCGGGTTCATGGCGCTGATCCCTGGCGTAATGCGCATTTTTTCGATACCCATCAGCGTGAAAGCGAAAAAACCGAAATCAACCAGCTGCGCGCCCACGAAAAATGTGCCGAGCCCAGGCGTTTTAACCGTCGGGTTCCTGCGGATATGCGCTGCGGCGATAAATGCTGGTGCGAAATGGCCGATAAACATGGGTCCTCCTTACGTTGAAGGCACAATATACAGCCAGAGCCAAAAAGCGAGCGGCGTTTGTGAGATAGATTTGCGTATAATTCACGCGTTCCACCTTGACCGCATCGCCGCGTGCCGCCATTGCTATTGCCATGACTGATACGGCAAAAAATAACCCGCCCGAGAGCCTTGAAAAGCTCAGTTTCGAAGATGCGCTGAAACAGCTGGAGGATATTGTCCGCAAGCTGGAAAGCGGCGATGTTCCGCTCGATGCCTCAATTGATCTTTATGCGAAAGGCGACGCCCTGCGCGCGCATTGCCAGAAACGGCTGGAGGCGGCGCAGGCCCGGATTGAGAAAATCTCCATCGGCGCGGACGGCAAGCCTTCGGGCACACAGCCATTTGATTCGGAATAGGCGCTTATGAAAGTCGTGGAGGATACCCAGATATTGCAAACGGCTTTTGCCACCATTGCGGGAGAAGTAGATGGCTATTTCTCCAAAATCCTCACCGTTCCCGACGATCCGCGTGCTCGGTTGTTTGAGGCGATGCGCCATGCGTCCATAGGTGGCGGGAAAAGAGTGCGTCCGCTGCTGTTGACAGCGGTGGCTGACATGCACGGCGTCGACCGCGAGGCGGCGGTGCGCGTGGCAACGGCGGTGGAGGCGATCCATGTCTATTCGCTGATCCATGATGATCTGCCCTGCATGGATGATGACGATCTGCGCCGCGGCAAGCCGACCGTGCACATTGCCTATAATGAGGAAATCGCGGTGCTGGCGGGGGATTCGCTGCATGCGCTGGCGTTTGAGATACTCGCCGATCCCGAAACACACGGCGATGCCTATGTGCGCTCGGAGCTGATTGCGACTTTGGCACAGGCCAGCGGCCCGCACGGCATGGCGGGCGGACAGATGATGGATCTGGAGGCCGAGCACAGCAAATTCGATCTGCCCACGGTGACACGGTTGCAGCAGCTTAAAACCGGCGCGCTGATAGCTGCTGCGGTGGAAATGGGCGCAATACTGGCGCGCATCGCTCCTGAAGGGCGCACGGCTTTACGGGCCTATGCGCGCGATATTGGTCTGGCTTTCCAGATTGCCGATGACCTGCTCGACGTTGAGGGCGATGAGGAACTGGCGGGCAAACATCTGCACAAGGACGCGGATGCGGGCAAGGAAACATTCCTGTCGCTGATGGGCGTTGAAAAGGCCCGGCAACAGGCGCATATGCTGGTGGAGCAATCGGTCGGACATCTATCGGGCTATGGCGAAGAAGCCGAGCTGCTGCGCGCGCTCGCCCGTTATATTGTGGAAAGGGACAGATAATGGCGGAGCCGAAAAAACGCATAGGTGTCTATCCCGGCACTTTCGACCCCATCACGCTGGGCCATATGGATATCATCCGGCGCGGGGCAAAGCTGGTCGATCAGCTGATTATCGGTGTCACCACCAATCCCAGTAAATCGCCGATGTTCAGTGATGATGAGCGGATTGCCATGGTGGAACGTGAAGTTGCGGGGTTGGATGGTGATATCAGGGTGGTCGGGTTTAACTCGCTGCTGATGGATTTTGCCGAGCGCGAGGGCGCGAGCATGATCGTACGCGGGTTGCGCGCGGTTGCCGATTTTGAATATGAGTATCAGATGGCGGGGATGAATCAGCAGCTGAATGACCGCGTTGAAACGGTGTTCCTGATGGCGGATGTCTGCCTGCAGCCTATTGCTTCCCGGTTGGTCAAGGAAATCGCGCTGTACGGCGGTGATATCCATAAATTCGTGACCGATGACGTGCGGGCGCAGGTGACGCAGCGGGTCAACAAGATCGGCCTGAAAGGGGATTAGGAGATTCCATATGCGGTTCATGCTCGCGACAGGGTGAGGGCATTAATAGCGGAACGAATACGGATATTGCGAAATGCCCGCTTGCATTTTGCCACTTGCATTTCGGCAATACGGCGCGGATAAGCGCGGCAAGAAATTTGGAGTTGATATTGATGGTCTTTCGGTCGGTTTTTAAGTCGCTGGCATTTTTTGCAATGCTGCCTTTCGCCATGTCAGTGGCGCAGGCGCAGGAAGCGGAAACAGAAGAGGTAGCGCCTGTGGCAGCACCTGCAGTGGCGCCGGAAGAAAACATGCTGCGCCTTGACCTGTCCACCGGCGGCAGTGTGACAATCCGCCTGCAACCCGAATGGGCGCCCAACCATGTCGAACGTATCAAGACCCTAACGCGGCAGGGGTTCTATGATGGTGTTGTTTTCCACCGCGTGATCGAAGGTTTTATGGCGCAGACCGGCGATCCCACAGGCACGGGGCAAGGCGGTTCGAACCTGCCCGATCTGGAAGCCGAATTTAACAAGGTTCCGCACCTGCGCGGCAGTGTGTCGATGGCGCGTACCAGCGAACCCAATACGGCGAACAGCCAGTTTTTCATCGTATTTTATCCGCGTTTTTCGCTGGATAATAATTACACCAATTTTGGGCGTGTCATATCGGGTATGCAATATGTTGACGCCATTGTGCGCGGCGAACCGCCTGCGAACCCGACCCGGATATTGCAGGCTTCCATTGTTGCCGACAACAAACCGCTGCCGAATTTTAACGCACCGGTATCGCCAATGGAGCAGGATATTGGTGTCGATGAATTGAATGCACCGCTCACGACGCAGCCTATTCAGAACTGATCAGTTAAAATTATCGCAAACTTCCGGCTTCCGCTTGTGCGGCAAGGCGGCTAAGCACCTGTCCCATGAAAACAGACCTTTTCGATTTCGACCTGCCGCAGGAAAATATTGCCTTGCGCCCGGTAAGCCCGCGCGATGCCGCGCGAATGCTGTGTGTGCGCAGTGATGGCGGCATGGCGGATAAGACTGTGCTCGATCTGCCCGATATGCTCGAACCCGGCGATATACTCGTTTTCAACGACACGCGCGTTATCCCCGCACAACTGACTGGCATGCGCGGTAATGCCACCATCGGCGCGACATTGCACAAACGCATCGACCTGCGCCGGTGGCAGGCTTTTATCCGCAATGCCAAACGGCTGAAAATCGGTGATATCATTGATTTTGGGCATGATGTGGCTGCTGCTGCCGAAGAGCGGCTGGCTGACGGCAGCTTTATTCTGGCCTTTGCAGGCGATGAACCGGTGGAAGTGTTGCTGGAGCGCGCGGGAACCATGCCTTTGCCGCCCTATATCGCGAGCAAGCGTGATGTCGACGAAAAAGATGCACAGGATTATCAGACCCGCTTTGCGCGCGAAAAAGGCGCTGTTGCCGCGCCCACCGCGGCGCTGCATTTCACGGACCGGCTGATGAATAAACTCGCCGCGCGCGGGATAGGGCATGAAATGCTGACACTGCATGTGGGGGCGGGCACATTCATGCCAGTGAAAGTTGATGACACCGATGCGCATCAGATGCACAGCGAGTGGGGCCGGATCGATGCGGATGTCGCACAGCGGTTAAATACCGCCCGCGCAAATGGCCACCGGGTCGTTGCAGTCGGCACAACCTCGCTCCGCCTGCTGGAAAGCGCGGCATCGCAAGACGGGGTTATCGGTGCCTATGAAGGCGATACTGATATTTTCATCACACCCGGCTACAATTTCCGCGCGATTGATGGATTGATGACCAATTTCCATCTGCCCAAATCGACACTGTTCATGTTGGTAAGCGCGCTGATGGGGCGCGAGGTGATGCTGGATGCCTATGCCCATGCCATTGCGCAGAATTACCGTTTCTACAGCTATGGCGACAGCAGTCTGTTGTTGCCTTAATCATCTGCATCCGGCAGATTTTTCGCTGTCATTTCCAGCGTTCCGCCCAGTTCCTTGCAGCTTCCCGCATCCACCGCTTTCCACGCATTGCCCTGATAATCCTTGCGGGAGGTGCCTGCGCAATTGACGGTGCCGGGGCCATTGGCGCAGTCATTCTGTCCGGCCAGCGCAATGCCATAGCATTTTTCGCGTGGCGGCATTTCGACCAGCGTGTCATTCTCTTCAACCTCACCGCATGCGGATAACAGTGCGCCCGCCAATAGGGCGGCGGCAAGTCCGTTGTGGTGGGAGTGGTCTTTCATATTGCGGCTAATCCCACAAGCTACAGGCGATTGCCATAAAAAAAGCGGCTCCAGAGGGGCCGCTTTTTCGAATTATAATGGAATGATTTAGGCTGGAAGGCCCTGGTCATTATTGTCCTGTTCGGTGAGCGTGCCGCCCATTTCGTTACACGCTTCTTCGCCGCCATCGACATATTTCCAGGCATTGCCCTGATAATCGACGGTTGATGTGCCTGAACAGGTGGTGCCGGGGCCAGCTGCGCAGTCATTTTTACCTGCGAGCGATACGCCAAAGCATTTTACCTTATCCGCCGCATCGGCAGATACGGTTTCAACACCTTCCGCCGTTTCGGTTCCCGCCGCTGCCGCGTCATCCGCTTTTTCTGCGCCTGAACATGCTGCAAGCGAAGCTGCCGCGATCATGGAGGCGGCAATCCCGCCCATTTTTGAGGTTTTCATTTATATTCTCCGTCACGATTGACCCATCCGGGCCGATATTGGTGGTTCCCTACCGCCGAGTGCAATGTCTCGCATATCGCTGCGTCCGGGTCAATAAAGCCCTGCTTTAGGCGATTGTATCCACGGAACATTGCCGCTACAGCGCGGTTCTATGAGCGATAGCAATTCCACACCCCGCCCCAGGTTTGATTTCGATATCCATGCGCGTGATGGCAAGGCGCGCACGGGCATGCTGCATATGCGGCGCGGCGATATCCGCACGCCCGCCTTTATGCCGGTGGGCACGGCGGCCACGGTCAAGGCGATGAAAACGGATGATGTGCGTGCCAGCGGTGCAGACATCATCCTGGGCAACACCTATCACCTGATGCTGCGTCCGGGGGCGGAGCGCATGGCGCGGCTGGGCGGGCTGCATGATTTCATGAACTGGGACCGGCCGATATTGACCGATAGCGGCGGTTATCAGGTGATGAGCCTTTCCGGCCTTACCAAAATGTCCGAAGATGGTGTGGAGTTCAAAAGCCATCTTGATGGCTCTCGCCATATGCTGACGCCGGAGCGGTCAATGGAAATTCAGCGGCTTTTGGGCAGCGATATTGTGATGGCCTTTGATGAATGCACGCCAAATGGCGCCAGCCCTGACGAAGCGGCCGCCTCCATGGAGCGGTCTATGCGCTGGGCACGGCGTTCGCGTGACGGGTTTGACAGCGGAGAAGAACATGCCGCACGCGCGTCGCTGTTCGGTATTCAGCAAGGGTCACTGGATGAAAACCTGCGCCGGGTATCTGCCGATGCGCTTACCGATATTGGTTTCGATGGCTATGCCATTGGCGGACTGGCCGTGGGGGAGGGGCAGGAGGCGATGTTTGGCGTGCTTGATTATGCGCCGTCGCAATTGCCCGATGACCGTCCGCGCTACTTGATGGGGGTGGGGAAACCAGACGATCTGGTCGGCGCGGTAGAGCGCGGCGTGGATATGTTCGACTGCGTGCTGCCCTCGCGCTCTGGCCGCAATGGTCAAGCGTTCACATGGACGGGGCCGCTCAATATCCGCAATGCGAAATTTGCCGAGGATCAAGAGCCTTTGGATAGCAAATGCGCTTGTCCGGTGTGCGGCACATATACGCGGGCCTATCTGCACCATCTGGTCCGGTCAAAAGAAATGCTGGGCGCAATTCTGATGACAGAGCATAATATCTTTTTCTACCAACAGCTTATGGCGGCGATGCGCGATGCGATAAGTGCAGGGAATTTTGCCGGTTTTACACGCGATTTTCGCGGCAGCTACGCGAGCTGATCCAGGGTTCGGGTTATCCGGTCTCGCCGGTTTAATTGTGCGCCTGTTTATCTATCATAACCGGAATGTCGATACGCATTGTGCCGGCACCCTCATCGCGTATCAATTCCGAACGCAGTTGCCGTGAAAGCCCCATGATGACCCGGTCGATACCATCGGCCATCAGCGCATCAAATTCGGGATTTTCGCCGAGTGCGGAAGAGGTCATAACAAGCGCGGCCCTGCCATCCTCTCGCGGATTTTCCAGGTTGATGCGGATATCCGTGCAGTTACCGGAAATTTGCAGCAATTCCAGTATCTCGGTCAGCAGGAAAGCCACCGGCATCGCTGTATCCTGCGACACATTGACATTATCGATGGACACCTGCGCCGTGCGGGCAAATGCGCCATCGCTGTCGGATGTGCGAAAGCTGTTGATAATCTCGCTGATAAGCGCGCGCAGATCGATGCCCTTATTATCTTCCCCGTCGGCGTGATGGTTGCGGTGCACCACCGACAGCGCCTCGACACGGCGCTGGATGGAAGCATAGGCATGCGCGGCGGTGGGCGTTTCCGCGGTGCGGGCATGCAGGCTGATGAGGCTCGCGACAATCTGCAGGTTGTTCTTGACCCGGTGATGGACTTCACGGGTCAGCGCCACCTGCTGTTTCAGACTGGCGTCAATCGCCTCCTTGTCGCTTGCCACATTGCGCGTCAGTTCCAGAAATACTTTGTCCAGATCCTGTATCTCTGCCGCATATAGCGGTTTTCTCTGAGTGGGCTTCAGCGTATCGCCGATCGAATAACGTGTCATCTTGCGGCGCAATATCCACATCGGCTGCATCACCATGCGGTTCACAACCCACCAGCCGATCAGCGCGGCGGCGACCATCATGATGAACGGGATGACGATATTGAAAAATTCGGGCGGACTGGCTTTCGGTTTGGCAATGGTAAGCGCAAGATTGAGACCCTGTACATTGCTGTCGGCAGAAATTGAACTGTCAAGATTGCGCTTCAGTTTATCTGGGAGTGTAGTGAGATGTATTTCATTATCTTCACTGGATAAAATCAATTCAGACATGGGCAGCTGGTCCACCGGATCCGCAATTGTCAAAAGATTGTCCGATGGGTAATATGCCACGACGCGCGTCAGCGAATTGCGTCCTTTTTGCTGCGCCAAAATACCATTATTATCCGGCAACAACGTCGTACTGTCGGAAAATTCACGCGCCATAAGCGCGCGAAATCCAGGTGTAACCGATCCAATCTCACATACCGCTTCTCCGGTGTCATTTATGCCCGCATAGACGAGCGCGCCGGTAGGTCCATTCAGGCCCTCAAAGCGGCGCTGCAAGAGCGGACAGATAACTTGCGCATCTTCGCCCAGAGCGATCCGGTCAGCATAGGCCATAATGATCGCCAAGTCTTTTGTGATTGAGCTATCGAGCCTGACGGCACTTTCCTCAATGGTCTTGCCAATAAGGCGTGTGCGCTCATTGGCTGCATTTTCGGAAACTTGCTGCGCCGCATAGGTTGCGAGCAATGCCAGCGGCAACAGTGCAAAAATCAATATCGCAAGCAACCGATAGCTTGTCGACAGACTGATGTTTTTCCAGAAATTGCGTTGAAGAAGTTTATGTCGGTACGGGGCAGGCATGCGGTAAAGCTATTCCTTTCCGTATTTGTTCATATCACTATTAGGGCTTGCTTCAATTCAGCTTGTCGAGCAGATTCTGAAAATCATCCGGTACTGTTTCATCAAGCGTGTTTTGATAAAAAGATTTAAGCGCATTGCCGATTACTTCGGACTTGTCGCAATCACCGCTGCGATTATTGCATGCAACGTCAGGGTTTTCACCTATCTGACGCGGCGATTTTTGTGACTGTCCACTTTTATTGTCGAACTTATGGCTCAAAACACATCTCTCAAAACTTCTTGCTAACCGAATAATGGATAGGCCCCTGTAGCCGGTTGACATAGTTGATCAGCACTGCTGACTAACCAGATATAACATCGAAGTGACTAAAAACAACTTCGTGATAGAAACGGGCTCTCCGCAGAAATGTTCCATGACAGGTTTATTTTATGCCGTTTTGTGCAAATCATTGACATTTGGCCAGGCGATGCCAATCATTTGGTAAAATCTGATCAATGGTAGAGGAATCTTTGAATATGTCGCTTGGACAGACGCTTGCACCGCATTTACCTTATTTACGGCGCTACAGCCGCGCTTTGGCGGGAGATCAAAGCTATGGTGATGCCTATGTGCGCTCCGCACTCGAAGCCATTATTGCAGCACCCGATGAGTTTCCCAAAGATGTGGATGCAAAGCTGGGCCTGTACCGTACATTTCAGGCGATTTGGCAATCCACGCATGATAGCGCACAGGGTCTGGGCGCTAATGAGGGCGAGGAAATTGCCGATCAACGGCTCAGCAAAATTCCATCCTTGTCACGGCAGGCGCTCTTGCTGACATCGATGGAAGGGTTTTCCAACGCGGATACGGCCTATCTGATGGATATGGGTGAAGACGATGTTGCCAGCCATATTGATAGTGCGATTGCCGAAATCGATAATCAGATACGCACGCGTGTCCTGATTATTGAGGATGAACCTATTATCGCCATGGACATTGAAACCATCGTCAATGATCTGGGCCATGATGTGACCGGTATCGCCGTAACCCGTGATGAGGCGGTCGAACAGGCGAAAGCGGATAAGCCGGGCCTTATTCTGGCCGACATTCAACTCGCCGACGATAGCAGCGGCATTGATGCGGTGGCCGATATTCTGAACGATTATGATGTGCCGGTGATTTTCATTACCGCGTTTCCGGAGCGTTTGTTGACCGGCGAGCGCCCAGAGCCGGCGTTCCTGATTACCAAACCATTTCACCGCAACACAGTGCGTGCGGCAATTTCACAAGCGCTGTTTTTCCACGAAGGTGAGTAGGAGCTTGCTCTCGCGGTAAGACCGGCGAAATCAAAAAAGGCGGCTCCAATCGGGCCGCCTTTTTCGTATTTGTCGTAATAAAACCTGTTAGCGCGAATAGAATTCGACGACCAGATTGGGTTCCATTTTCACCGGATACGGCACTTCGTCGAGTGTTGGAACACGTACGAATGTGACTTTGTCGGTGCCATCGGGTGCGACATATTCGGGAATGTCGCGCTCTGCGAGGCTTTGTGCTTCGATGACCAGTGCCATTTCCTGTGCCTTTGCGCTCAGTGAAACAACATCGTTTGGCTTCACGCGGCGTGATGCGATGTTGCATTTGACACCGTTGACCAGGATGTGGCCGTGGCTGACGATCTGACGCGCCGCGAAAATCGTCGGTGCGAATTTCGCGCGGTACACCACCATGTCGAGGCGCTGTTCGAGAATACCGATCAGGTTCATACCGGTATCGCCCTTCATCCGGGCAGCTTCGGCATAAGCGCGGCGGAACTGTTTTTCCGTCACATCGCCATAATAGCCCTTCAGCTTCTGCTTCGCGCGCAGCTGAATGCCGAAGTCGGACAATTTGCTCTTGCGGCGCTGGCCGTGCTGACCTGGGCCATATTCGCGGCGGTTTACCGGAGACTTTGGACGGCCCCAGATGTTTTCGCCCATACGGCGGTCGAGTTTATACTTGGATGCTTTACGTTTTGACACGTTTCATGTCCTTTCAATTTGCTTGTCATGCTTCCCGGATTCGCACCGTTGAATTCAGTTAAATTCAACGCGGCTACCGCTTCACCGGGGTGCGGAGCCAATTTACGAAGTGCGGCCTATGACGTTTGCGCGGGCAAGAGTCAACTATATTTGCGCAATTTCGGCCATTTTTGCGCCTGTACCGCACTTGTTTCGGAAATGCTCGACTTGCATGGTTTTGCAGATTAATAGACGCCGCATGACTGATACACGAAAATCCCCCGAAAAGTGCGAAACCATGGCCGAAGTCCGCGTGGGAGTGGATAGCATTGACCGCGAACTGATCGCATTATTGGGCACACGTTTTGGCTATATGGACGCCGCCGCCCGTATCAAGCAGGACCGCGCCGCGGTGCGTGATGAAAAGCGCAAGGCAGAAGTCATTGAAAATGCAAAGAAAGCCGCATGGGAAGCAGGCGTGCCGATCGGTTTTATCGATGAGTTCTGGGATAAGCTGGTCGAGACGTCGATTGCATATGAGCTGGAAAAGTGGGATCTGATCAGGAAGTAGTTTTTATCTTGCCGCTAAGAGTCTTTATTTGATTGCCTCACGGCAATAAGTCTGTTCCATCCCGCTCCCCCGCCCAACCTCCCGACAAGGTATAATGCATCGGGAGGTTGGGCGGGGGAGCGGGATGGAACAGACTCGCGAACGAGAGTGAGCCAATTAAAAGACTCTTATTCAGAGCGAACTGGAGGCGTCAGCCGACCAAGTCAAAAACTCTCCCCCCTATTTCCGAAAATCATCACGCTTTTCAAACGCCGCCAATACGCCGCGCATCGTACGCACTTGTCCGCTGTTCCAACCTGGCTGTGTCAGCAGCGTCCGCAAATTGCGTTTTGTAATGACAGTCCGATCTGGCGGGAAGAAATAACGGCGGTCTTCAAGCAGCCTGTATAAATGCGCAATCATGTCATCAAGCTCCGTCTGCGGGGCAGGAGGCGCCGCTTCTATTACGGTCGGGCTGATCAGATTGTCCGCATATTTGGACCATTCATACGCGCATAATATCACCGCCTGGGCCAGATTAAGCGAACCAAATTCAGGATTGATCGGCACCGTTATGATCTTGCCAGCGGCAGCGACATCGTCTGCTTCAAGACCAGAACGCTCGGGACCAAATAATATGGCGGAGCGGCCCGCCGATTGACCAAATTCCTCGGCTGCGGCTGCGGGTGTCACAACGGGTTTGGTTACGCCGCGTTTACGCACGGTGGTGGCATAGACATGATGACAGTCGGCCACTGCATCTGCAACGCTGTCAAAAACCTCTGCATGCTCCAACACAATATCCGCGCCGGACGCCGATGGTCCTGCATCGGGATTGGGCCATCCGTCACGCGGGCTGACAAGGCGCATTTCGGTGAGGCCGAAATTAAGCATCGCGCGCGCTGCCTTGCCAATATTTTCACCCAGCTGCGGGCGCACGAGGACAATGATGGGCGGTTTAGTTTCTGCTTTTTTGGGATATTTCTTTTTGGCTGCTTTGGATAGCTCTTGCCAATTGCCAGAAATCAATGCTTCTTTCTTGGCAACTGACCATTTTTTGATTTTCATTTCGGCGGTAAGTGCTTCTTCACGTGTTGAAAAGTTTTCACTCCAGACCAGCCGTACCGGAAGGCGGCTATGCGTGAATCCAGCTATCGCACCAGATTGGTGCTGGGCTATACGACGGTCCAGATTATCCGTATGTCCGGTATAATATTTACCGTCCGCGCAGCGTAACATATATGCCCAAAAGCTCATAGATCATCCAATTTGGATTTTTGATAAACCAATTCTCTCGATACAGGCTCTCGTTTTCGCATTACATGCTTCACTCGATCCTTACTCGAGACGAACGGATATTGATATTGCACCCTGCCTCCCACACCGTTCATCCCGAGTAACCATCGAGTAAGGAGCGATAGCGACGCATCGAGAAGGTGTATCGAGGGAAATAGCAGTGGTTCAAATCTCAGTGCCAAATATTCACTGCCCGCCCATATCTTTCACGTTGCTCGCAAATTCTTCGAAATCGCGGGCTTCGTTGAAATCACGGTAGACTGATGCGAAACGGATATAGGCGACGCTGTCGAGTTGCCGCAGTCCGTCCATTACCATTTCACCGATTTTCTGTGCGTGGATTTCACTTTCGCCGCTGGTTTCGATTTGCCGCTGAATGCCGGACACGAGCTGATCAATCCGCTCCTGCTCGATATCGCGTTTCTGGCATGCAATCTGTACCGATTTTTCCAGCTTTGCTCGGTCAAACGGTTCGCGGCGATTTTCGCTTTTGACAACGCTCAGGTCACGCAGTTGAATACGCTCAAATGTCGTAAAGCGTGCGCCGCACCCCTCGCACTGACGGCGGCGGCGGATCGCCGTGCTGTCTTCGGTTGGACGGCTGTCCTTGACCTGGCTGTTATCATTGGCGCAAAAGGGGCAGCGCATTATTCTATCCTCTTTTTGGCTCACTTTCGTTCGCAATTCGGTACCTGCCCGCTCCCCCGCCCAACCTCCCGACAAGGTACAATGTCATCGGGAGGTTGGGCGGGGGAGCGGGCCGGTACCGACTTATGTCCGTGAGGACATCAAATCAATTATAAATTGGAAAACGATTGCACAAAGCTTCCACACGTTTTCGCACGTCGGCTTCAACCCCTGGATCACCTGCCTCGCCTTTATCGCGTAATCCTTCGAGTACATCGGCGATCATATCGCCAATCTCACGAAATTCTGCTGGGCCGAAACCCCGCGTTGTGCCGGCGGGCGAGCCAATGCGGATGCCACTGGTTTTCAGAGGGGGCAGCGGATCGAACGGAATGCCGTTTTTATTGCAGGTAATGCCCGCGCGTTCGAGCGCTTCATCGGCATCCTTGCCAGTAACGCTCAGCGGGCGCAGGTCAACCAGCGCCAGATGCGTGTCAGTGCCCCCTGCGACCAGATCCGCGCCGCGTTCTTTCAGGCGCGCGGCCAGCACTTTGGCGTTTTCGATCACGGCCGCGCTATAGGCCTTGAATTCAGGCTGCAATGCTTCGCCAAAGGCCACAGCCTTGGCTGCTATCACATGCATCAACGGCCCGCCCTGAAGGCCCGGGAATACAGCCGAATTGAATTTCTTGCCCAGCGCATCATCCTGCGAAAGGATCATGCCGCCCCGCGGGCCGCGCAGTGTCTTGTGCGTGGTGGTGGTCACAACATGTGCATGCGGGAAAGGTGAAGGGTGATGGCCACTCGCCACCAGTCCAGCGAAATGCGCCATATCAACCTGAAAATATGCGCCGACTTTATCGGCAATTGCGCGGAAGCGTTGGAAATCAATGATCCGTGGATAGGCTGAACCGCCCGCGATAATCAGCGCCGGTTTATGTTCCAGCGCGAGCTGTTCAACTTCGTCATAATCGATCAGATGATCATTCTCGCGTACGCCATATTGCACGGCGTTAAACCATTTGCCAGATAGTGCCGGTTTGGCGCCATGCGTAAGGTGGCCGCCTGCATCCAATGACATGCCCAAGATAGTGTCACCCGGCTTGATGAGTGCCAGCAGCACGGCGCCATTGGCCTGCGCGCCCGAATGTGGTTGCACATTGGCATAGGAACAATCAAAAAGCTGCTTCGCGCGGTCGATGGCGAGGCTTTCGATATCATCGGAAGGTTCGCAGCCCTGATAATAGCGACGGCCAGGATAGCCCTCCGCATATTTATTGGTGAACACGCTGCCTTGTGCTTCGAGCACGGCTTTGGACACAATATTTTCCGATGCAATCAGCTCAATCTGTTTCTGCTCGCGTTGCAATTCCTTGCCAATGGCTGCAGCGATGGCGGGGTCCGTCTTGGCAACGCCCTCGCTGAAAAAACCGGAGGAGCGGAAAGTATCGCTGGAAGAAACAGTGTTGGTCATGGAAACTCCTAACAGGACGGGCTGGATAATTTATCGACGCGGCGTTGATGGCGGTCACCGCCAAATTCAGTGCTCAAAAATATGCTCAGGCAATCCTTGGCCGTTTCCATACCGATCAGGCGGGCACCCATGGCAATTACATTGGCATCATTATGCTCGCGCGACAGGCGCGCGGAAAGATGATCGGAAACCAGAGCGGCGCGGCACGCAGGATTGCGGTTGACAGCGATTGATATGCCGATGCCGGAACCGCACAGCGCCACGCCTTTTTCGGCGCTGCCATCGGCAATCCTGCTGGCAAGTTTATAGCCGTAATCGGGATAATCGACGCTGGCCGTATCATCGGGGCCAAGGTCGGCAACTTCATGCCCCTGTTCACGCAGCCATTCGGCGAGCGCGGCCTTCATGTCGGTGGCGGCATGGTCAGAGGCGATGGCAATGCGCATAGTCTGGCTCCTGTAATGTGCGGGCCGTCAGAATCGCAAGCCCTGCATTACTTGCCAACTATTTAGGGGAGGGCGGCGTAATGCGCTACTATAGATTGTGGTTTTTTGTGGAAAATACATGTGAATCAGTATTCATTCAATTGAACCAGTTACAGCAATATATTTTATTTGCGTGTGTAAGTGCAATCACAATGGCAGAGAATTATTGTTGTTCAGCCATATCCGCCATCCATTTTATTACGTCACGCACGGTCCGCGCGCCATCTTCTTCCATCGGGATATGGCCCAGATCGTCATAGATAATCGCCGTGCTGTTCGGGATGTGTGTGTCGAACCACTCCGCCGCCGATACGGGTATCAGCGTATCTTTCGCGCCCCACATGACGAGCGTGGGCACCTGGATGTTTTTGATGCGCTCCGGCGTAACCGGTTCGCGTTTGACATCGCCCCTTTCGCCAATGGCTTCGCGGTTGCCCGGATAGCGGATCAGGTTCCAGTATCGGTCCACCTGCGCATCGGTGATTTTCGATGGATCACCGACTGAGGTTTCCAGACTGGATTCAATAATCGAACGCGGCGTGAATATCCGCATCAGCGGGCGCATGGCGGCGCTGTTTGCGAGTTTGAAACCGATTGGCAGCTTGCGCGGATTTGCGTCTGGCGCGCCCGATGCATCGACGAGAATGAGCCCCGCGACATTGTCCGGATAGGCGAGCGCGTGGTTCCATGCGACCCATCCGCCCATGCTGTTGCCGCCGATAATATATTGTTCGATGCCCAGATATTGCATCACGGCGGCGGCTGTATCACTATAGCCTTTGACGGTATAATCCCTGTCCACGTGCGGGCCGGTCAGGCCGTGGCCAGGCTGATCATAACGGATAACACGGTAATCGCGCGACAGGACCTCGGCCCATTGCTGCCACGTATGCAGCGATGCGCTGGACCCGTGCAGCAATAGTATCGCGGGCGCACCGCGCGGGCCTTCGTCGCGCAGATGGATGTTCTGGCCGCTGGGAAGTTCCACATATTGCGAGGGGGCCTGTCCGTATTCATCGCGCAGTTCCTGAACGTCGCGGTCTGGCGCATAGCCCCAGATGCCAAGGGCTATGACAGCAACCACTATCAATATCAGCAGCCATTTGAGGAATTTGCGCATTATATTCTCCCGGCAGGCAGGCTTATAGAAGCTCGCGCACTTTCTCTTGCGGACGGCACAGCGCCACACCTTTATCGGTTTCCACCAGCGGGCGATTGATCAGGATCGGCTCTTTTGCCATGGCGTCCAGAATCTGGTCATCTGTCGCATCGTCCGATGTAAGGCCCAGTTCCTCTGCCGGCGAACCGCGTACGCGCAATCCTTCTTTGGGCGACATGCCCGCATCTTTATAAAGCTGTTCCAGCTTGTCCCGCGTGGGCGGGTTTTTCAGATATTCGACAACTTCCACATCCACGCCCGCAGTTTCTTCCAGTATCGCCAGTGTCTTGCGCGATGTGCCGCATTTGGGGTTGTGCCAGATGGTTGCTTTCATGTGCTGATGTTCCTGTTGTTAGGTGTGGGTGCCGTGAAGCACGGATTATTCGCTGCCACCATAATTATCTGTGGCAAAAATGCGACCCCAAAAAGATTTTGCAAATAATTCGCAATAGAGTGTTGCGCATAAGAATGATTATCATTAGTGCGGGCGTCAAGCGGTGAGAATGATTCTCAATCGCCGTTCCATTCCTGTTTAACCGTTTGTCCAGACGGTCATTATATTTGCCGGAGCACTTCATGTCATCTTACGTCAAAATTTCTACCGCAGCCCTGTTTGCCAGCGTGTCCGCGTTTGCGGCTTATTCGCCCGCCATGGCAGAAGATGCGTCGGCCTCTGCAGCCTATGATGCAGGATATGACGACCCGGAGCCGATTATTATCACGGGCCGCAATGAAGACTATCTGACTGTCGAGTCGACCAGCGGCACGAAAACCAACACACCGCTTGTGGATGTGCCGCAGAGCATTTCCGTGGTGTCGCGCGAACAGCTTGACGACCAGGTACTGCGGGATATTGGCGATATATTGCGCTACACCCCCGGTGCATCCATCGGGCAGGGTGAAGGACACCGTGACCAACTCACCATCCGCGGTCAGAATACGACCGCCGATTTCTATATCGATGGCCTGCGCGACGACGTGCAATATTTCCGCCCGCTCTATAATCTGGAGCGTGTCGAGATCCTGAAAGGTTCGAATGCACTCATCTTTGGCCGCGGCGGTGGCGGCGGTGTCATCAATCGTGTGACCAAAGCGCCATCTGCGAAAGAAACATTCGGCAGCGCGGAGTTTGGGATTGATACGTTCGGTTCCTACTCGATTACAGGAGACGTGAATCTGGCCATTGGCGAAACTGCCGGTTTCCGCCTCAACGGTTTTTACGAAGAACTGGACAACCACCGTGATTTCTTTGGCGGCGAACGGTTTGCTGTTAACCCCAGCATCGCTGCTAATCTGGGCGAGAGCACGCGGGTGCAGCTGTCCTATGAATATGTCGATGATGACCGTGTGGTGGACCGCGGCGTACCTTCAAACGGCATGGGTGTGCCGCTGACGGGTGTGCGTGATACATTTTTCGGCGCACCTGGCGCCAATGTCACGACACTGCAGGCGCATATTCTGCGCGGCAAGCTGGAGCATGATTTCTCTGATAGCCTCAGCTATAATTCGACCATCCAATATGCCGACTATGACAAGCTGTACCAAAATATCTATCCCGCCGGCTTCAACGTGGCTGACAATACAGTGAAGCTGGACGGCTACCGTGATACGACGGAGCGCGAGAATTTCATCATTCAGGGCAACCTGATCTGGGATGTCGCGACAGGTCCGCTGACACATAAAATACTGCTCGGCTATGAATATGGTCAGCAGGACAGTGTGAACGCGCGCCGCGATGTGTTCTTTACGGACTCTCAGGATGACCAGATTACATTTGCATTCACGGATCCGCTAAATATTCCGGAATTCGGGTTCCCCGCGATCGCACGAGACCGTGCATCGGACGTTGAATTCCTGTCATTCTATCTGCAGGATCAGATTGATATCGGCGCGAATTTCAAGGTTGTTGGCGGTGTTCGCTACGACCGTTTTGAAATTGACGTAATCGATGCTGCCGCCATTGCGAGAGGAAATGAAGGTAATTTTTCGCGCACCGACGATAAATGGTCACCGCGTATCGGCCTGATTTACAAGCCCCAGGAAAATGTGTCTCTTTATGCGAGTTACAGCCAGTCATTCCTGCCGCGTTCTGGCGATCAGTTTCTGTCGCTGAGCCCGAGTACAGTCGCGCTTGCGCCCGAGAAATTTGAAAATTACGAACTGGGCGCGAAATGGGATATCCGCCCTGACCTAGCCTTTACGGCGGCTGTTTTTCAGTTGGACCGTGACAGCCAGGTCATACCGGACCCCAATGATCCGGAAAACAGCATCATCATCGGCACGCGCACCAAAGGATTTGAACTGCAACTGGCAGGGGCCGTTCTGCCAAACTGGCATGTGAGTGCAGGCTATAGCTATCTGGACGCAAACCAGCGCGGCAATTTCAATGCTGCCGGGCAGGCCGACAATGCGCGGCTTTCCCAAGTGCCCGAACATATGCTGTCGCTATGGAATCGCTATGATGTGACAGAGCAATTGGGCCTTGGCCTGGGGGTCACGCATCAATCTTCGCAATTTGCGTCGCTTAGTAACAACGTAAGACTGCCAAGCTATACCCGCGTCGATGCCGCGATATTCTATGACATCAACGAGAATTTGCAGCTGCAGGCGAATATCGAAAACCTGCTGGACGAAAGCTATTTCCCGGCGGCGCATAATGACAATAATATTTCGACCGGTGAGCCGATCAACGCACGCTTCACTGTTCGCGCCAAGTTTTAAAGCTATCCCATAGTGTCGCCCCCGCGCAGGCGGGGGCCGCTAGCAAAATAGCGCCAGATTGACTGCGGCCCCGCCTGCGCGGTGGTGACGGATTTGGGCTATTCCGGGGTGTTTGTTTCAGAACCGGGTGCCACCAGCGCCGGTACCGCTTTCGCCGCATCCTCCGGCGTTATGCCCGGCGGCGGGGCGGCGGAAATACGGTCGCGGCCCCGCATGGCGCGGCCCGCACGTTTTATTGCCTCACGCACCCGCGGATAGGTGCCGCAGCGGCAGATATTTTTGATCGCGGCATCAATGTCGGCATCGCTGGGATTGCTGTTTTTACGCAGCAATGCTGCCGATGCCATGATCAAGCCGGATGTGCAGTATCCGCACTGTACCGCCTGCTGAGCCACAAAAGCCTGTTGCACAGGATGGCTGCGATCGCGTGACAGCGCCTCGATGGTGGTTACAAACCGCCCTTCGACTTCAGCCAGTGTGACGAGGCAGGAACGGATTGCTTCGCCATCAATATCAACAATGCACGCACCGCAGTCACCATTGCCGCATCCATATTTCGTGCCGGTGAGGTTGGATGCATCGCGCAGCGCCCATAGCAGCGGCGTATCCGCGTCCATTCGGTATTCAACAGGGCGTTCGTTAACAGTGAGTTTGGGCATAATATCCGTATCTGTGTCGTCGTTGCTTTATCATATCGCATATAAAAGCGGGCAGAAGCAATCGGGCAATTGGCGCTAAATCCGTTTGGATAATAGGCGTATTTTGCGCGGAAAAAGCTTGATTGTGCAGCGACTCACTGCTAATCGCACCACAGATTGTCCGTAGATATGTCTGCGGCATACTCATATTTATTGTAATTATACGGTCCGTTTGCAGCCATATGCAGCCAGCGGATATACGGTATTTTGACTGGAGTTTTAAGTAGTTATGCAAATCATGGTCCGCGACAACAATGTTGATCAGGCGCTTCGGGCGCTGAAGAAAAAACTGCAACGTGAAGGCGTGTACCGCGAAATGAAACTGCGTCGCCACTACGAAAAACCATCTGAAAAGCGCGCACGTGAAAAAGCAGCCGCTGTCCGCCGCGCCCGCAAAATGGACCGCAAGCGCGAAGAGCGCGACGGTAAATAGAATTCCCAAAGCCCGGCGGTCTATGACTTGCCGGGTTTTTTGCGTCTGGCATTTGGGCCTTTGCCGCATTATGCAGGCCGGGTGGCCATAAACCGAGAGAATATTCATGACTGTAACCCGCGTTCCGATACAACCCGTCAAAAAAGGCTCCATGCTGAAATTATGGATGGGCATCCTGCTGGCGGTGCTGCTGGCGGCTGGTTTGGCATGGGTAGGCGTTAAGGCTTTGCCGTCAGTCGAAACAACCCAAAGCGGGCTGCAGATCACGACATTGACGCCTGGCGAAGGTGCATCTCCCGTGGATGGTGACGTAACGCTGGTAAATTATGAAGGCCGCTTGCCCGATAACAGTGTATTTGATGCGGCGGAGCAGCAGGCCATGCCGGTCAGCGGCGTTGTACCGGGCTTTTCCGAGGGCCTTAAAAAAATGCAGAAAGGCGGCAAATACCGTCTGAAAATTCCCTCTGCGCTGGGCTATGGCTCCACGCCGCCTCCAGGATCGCCTATTCCTGCGGACACAGACCTTACGTTTGATGTCGAACTGCTCGATTTCAAATCCGAAGCCGAAATACAGGCGATGCAGCAGCAGATGCAGCAATTGCAACAGATGCAGCAGGGCGGCGGACAGCCACCTGCGCCATCGCAGGGCAATTAAGTCCAATAGCACTGTCATTCCCGCGAAGGCGGGAATCCAGCTTATAGTAAACAGAACTAGCGGATATTGTTTTCCGGGACATCGCCTTCGGGAATTTTTGTCGTGCGCAGGCTCTGCCACGCGCGCTCACCGCGTAGCGAATCCCACCATGTCATTGGATTCGTCTCTGCCGTGCCATCAAGCGAGAATGTCGTGAATTCCGCGCGGCCGCCAATATTTTCAAGCGAAATAGGGCCGTTCAAACCACCGCGCTCGGACACTTCGCGGCTGTCGGCGCTATTGTCGCGGTTATCACCCATGACAAAAACATGGCCTTCGGGAATTTTGATCTCGGCAAAATTATCGAGCGGCTGTTCCTCGACATCGGTAATGTTATAGCTCGCGCCATTGGGCAGCGTTTCGCGCAATATGGGAAGAACACATATTTCCTGTCCATTGCTGTTTTTGGTCTTAAGCCGCGGGAAGCTCATTCCATCACAGGGTGAATTGACGTCCACCTTCACTTCCATTTCCGGCTGCACTTCCTGCGGCACTGGCATGCCGTTCAGGATGATCTGACCGTTCTGCACCGCAATCGTATCGCCGGGCAGGGCGACCACGCGTTTAATATAATCGATTTTCTTGTCCTGCGGCGTGATGATGACGATATCACCATATTCCGGCGTGCTGCCGAACAGACGGCCTTTAAAGGGCGGTAGTATATGGAATGATGCTGATGACCAATTATAGCCATAGGGATATTTGCTGACGATCAGGCGGTCACCCACATGCAGGTTCGGCATCATCGACATGGAGGGAATATAGAAAGGCTTGGCGATAAGGCTGTGAAAAGCGAGCACACCGAGCAACAGGAAAAACAGCCCGCGCATTTCGGCGAACCAGTTGACAGGTTTTTTTTCGGTACCAGGCTTGGTGGCCACATATGTCATAGTGCTTATCTAGTCACTTCCGTAATGCTTCAATAATAACGAACGCCTGTGCCCATGGATGATCGTCGGTGAGTGTGAGATGAATATGTACCTCATGGCCATCCGGTACCATGGAGTCCAGACGCTTTTTTGCGCCGCCTGTCAATTTGAGCGTTGGTGCGCCCGATGGGGCGTTGACGACGCCAATATCGCGCATGAACACGCCCGCCTTGAAACCTGTCCCAACGGCTTTGGAAAAGGCTTCCTTGGCGGCAAACCGCTTCGCATATGTGCCTGCTTTGGTGTAAGGTCGCCGTGCAGCTTTCGCGCGTTCAGTGTCGGTGAATACGCGGTTTTCAAAACGTTCCCCGAAACGGTCCAGTGAATTCTGGATACGTTCGATATTGCACAGGTCAGAGCCGAGGCCGATTATCATAATGAGAGTCCTTGTCCGATTTCCTCACGGGAATAAGTCGGTACCGGCCCGCTCCCCCGCCCAACCTCCCGACACTGTATAATGACATCGGGAGGTTGGGCGGGGGAGCGGGCTGGTACCGACTTGCGAACGAGAGTGAATAAAGCATATCCTCCCTGTCGAAGACGGGGAGGGGGACCGCTCGCGCAAGCGAGTGGTGGAGGGGCGGGAGCACAAAATGCATTGATTGCTTTTGGGATTGCTTTTGGGCGCATCCACCCCTCCACCACTTTGCTTTCGCAAAGCGGTCCCCCTCCCCAAAGCTGGCGCTTTAGGGAGGATTTTTGAGTGTTATTTCTCACCGCGCGTCATCCATCAGTTCGCGCATCCGGCTTATGCTGCCTTCCAGTCCGCCGAAAATCGCTTCACCGATCAGGAAGTGGCCGATATTCAGCTCTACAAGCTGCGGAATAGCGGCGATTGGCACGACGTTGTCAAATGTAAGCCCGTGCCCGGCATGCGGCTCAATACCGTTTTTGATGGCCAGTGCCGCTGCATCGGCAATGCGTTTCAGCTCGGCCGTGCGTTCTTCGCCCTCTGCATGCGCATAATGGCCGGTATGAAATTCCACGACTGGCGCGCCCAGGTGGATGGCGGCCTCGACCTGCCGCGCATCGGGTTCAATAAACAGGCTGACGCGGATATTGGCATTTTTCAGCTGGCCTACAAAATCGGCAAGGCGATTATGCTGCCCTGCGGCATCCAGCCCGCCTTCGGTGGTGCGTTCCTCACGCTTTTCCGGGACGATGCACGCTGCGCGGGGTTTATGCTTGAGTGCAATATCCAGCATTTCATCAGTGGCGGCCATTTCGAGATTGAGCGGTATGGTCAGCTGCTCCATCAGCGCCGTTATATCTTCATCACGAATATGCCGCCGGTCTTCACGCAGGTGCGCGGTGATACCGTCCGCACCTGCTTCGGCAGCGATCAATGCGGCTTTGACAGGATCGGGATGCTCGCCGCCGCGCGCATTACGGATGGTCGCGACATGGTCAATATTGACGCCGAGACGCAGATGCCCTGTCATGCCGCTTTCCGGCTGCCGGGTTTTTCGGCAGGGATTTTCGCAAGTTCTTCCGGCAGTTCTGCATCCTTATAGCTCGGGAAATTAAGCGAGATGAGTGGATAGAAAGGCACATCGAATTTGGCATTTCCGGCGGAACGGTCAACCAATGCGCCCGCCGCAATGACTTCGCCGCCAGCTTGCTCAATCGCCTGGATGGCCTCGCGCGATGACAGCCCCGTGGTGACCACATCTTCCATCATTATGACTTTTTGACCGGGCTCCAATGCAAAGCCGCGGCGCAATTCGAATGTACCTTCGGGGCGTTCCAGAAAAAGCGCCTCGACGCCCAGCGCGCGGCCCATTTCATGGCCGATGATAACGCCGCCCATCGCCGGGGAGACGACAATATCTATCTTTGAACGAATTTCGCGCGGGATTTTGGCGGCGATGGCGCTGGCCAGCCGCCCGGCGCGCGCAGGATCCATCAAAACGCGCGCGCATTGCAGGTAATTGGCGCTGTGCAGACCGGATGACAATATGAAATGCCCTTCCAGCAGGGCATTGCAGTTCCTAAACTCGGCCAACACATCTTCATCTTGCATCAAAACTGTCCTTTACGTAGCGTCAATGGCGTAAATTGCGTCAAGCGCAACATTGCCTGTGAAAAATATCACTAGATAAGCTTGAGACCTGCGGCAACCCCGCGTATAAGCCCGTCATTATTTTATGGATTCAAAATAGTGTCTGCAAGGGGGCGACCTTGAGGCAGGCTGGGGAAAATAGAGTAAATGACTTTCACAAAAATAGTCAAAACCCTGTCAATTGCGGCCTTGCTGGCCATTACGCCACAGGCGGCCATGGCACAGGAAGCGGTACCAGCAGCGGTTGTAGAAAACGAACAGCTGACACCTATCGAAGAAGCTGCGGCGCCGGGTGAAGTCCCTGCGGGCGAGACGGAAGCGCCTGAGGCTGCCGGCAGTTACGTGCCCATGAAGCCCACTGAAGGTAAGGGCATGCCCGTTGATGGCGGGATTGATTTTCAGGATCAATATTCGGAAGTCGGGCAGCAAGCATACGGCATGCACAACTATCTGTTGATGCCGATTATCGTGGTGATTTCGCTGTTCGTCCTTGGCCTGTTGCTATGGGTCATGTTCCGTTACCGGGCAAATGCCAATCCTGACCCGTCAAAAACGACGCACAACACGCTGATCGAAGTGATCTGGACTCTGGTTCCCGTACTGATTCTTATTGTGATCGCGGTGCCATCCATCAGCCTGCTGGCGAAGCAATATGAGCCTGCGCCGGAAGATGCGCTGACTATCAAGATCACCGGTTATCAGTGGTATTGGGGCTATACCTACCCCGATAATGGCGGATTTGAAGTGATTTCAAATATGCTGAGTGAAGAAGACGCAAGGGCAGCGGGTGAACCTCCGCAGCTTGCTGTCGACAACCGGATGGTCGTACCTGCCGGCGTGCCTATCAAGGTGATTGTGACGGCGGCGGATGTTATCCACAGCTTCGCCGTGCCATCCATCTGGTTCAAAATGGACGCGATCCCGGGCCGTTTGAATGAGAAAGTCATGCAGATTGACGAACCCGGCGTCTATTACGGCCAGTGTTCGGAGCTGTGCGGCGCGCGTCACGGCTTTATGCCAATTGCCGTCGAAGCGTTGCCCATGGACGAATATAACGCATGGGTGCAGTCGCAGGGCGGCAGCATCAAGGGCGCAGAAGAAGCTGCGGCTGAAACAGCCGCCGCCGATGCGGCCGAAGAAGAGGCTGCGGCGACACCTGAAACCGAAACTACTGAAAATGCAGCAGCTGACGCAGAGCCAGCAGCGGCTCCAGCGAACTAAGGGCAGTTAGAACATGACAACAATTGCAGCAAATCCTGGCGATATGGAAACACATGCGGACGAGCATCATCACGATGATGTGCCACCATTTTTCCAGCGCTGGTTCATGTCGACCAACCATAAGGATATCGGTACGCTCTACCTGATATTCGCGGTTGTGGCGGGTATTATCGGCGGCGCGATTTCCGGTCTGATGCGGATGGAGCTGGCCGAGCCAGGCATCCAGTATCTGCAGGGCTGGGCATCCATGATGCAGGGCAGCGCGGCGACCGAGGATCAGGGGCTTCACCTGTGGAACGTGCTGATTACCGCGCACGGCCTTATCATGGTGTTCTTCATGGTGATGCCAGCCATGATTGGCGGTTTTGGCAACTGGTTCGTGCCGATCATGATTGGCGCGCCTGACATGGCGTTTCCGCGCATGAATAATGTCAGCTTCTGGCTGCTGATTCCTGCCTTTGTACTTCTGCTCGGTTCGACGTTTGTGCCAGGCGGTACGGGGCTGGGTGCGGGGACAGGCTGGACAGTCTATGCGCCTCTATCGACCAGCGGGTCGCAAGGCCCGGCGGTGGATATGGCGATTCTCTCGCTCCACCTGGCGGGCGCATCGTCCATCCTGGGCGCAATCAATTTCATCACCACGATTTTCAACATGCGTGCCCCCGGCATGACCATCAACAAAATGCCATTGTTCGTATGGTCTGTGCTCGTGACAGCATTTCTGCTGCTTCTGGCTCTGCCGGTTCTCGCGGCGGCTATCACGATGCTGCTCACCGACCGTAATTTCCAGACAGCGTTTTTTGATGCTGCGGGCGGCGGTGATCCGGTGCTCTACCAGCATCTGTTCTGGTTCTTCGGGCATCCCGAAGTGTACATCATGATCCTGCCCGGTTTCGGCATGGTCAGCCATATTATCGCAACGTTCAGTAAAAAGCCTGTGTTTGGCTATCTCGGCATGGCCTATGCCATGGTCGCGATTGGTGTGGTCGGCTTTATCGTATGGGCGCACCATATGTTCACCGTGGGCCTTTCGGTAAACCTGAAAATGTATTTCACGGCGGCCACCATGGTCATCGCGGTGCCGACGGGCATTAAGATTTTCAGCTGGATCGCCACCATGTGGGGCGGCTCGCTGAGCTTTAAGACACCCATGATGTGGGCGATCGGCTTTATCTTCATGTTTACCGTGGGCGGCGTGACCGGTGTTGTGCTGGCCAATGGCGGTATTGATGATGCGATGCACGACACATATTATGTGGTAGCGCACTTCCACTATGTGCTGTCGCTTGGCGCGGTCTTCTCGATGTTCGCGGGCTTTTATTACTGGTTCCCGAAAATGTGCGGCCGGATGTATAATGAATTGCTCGGCCATGTGCATTTCTGGATTTTCTTTATCGGCGTGAACGTCCTGTTCTTCCCCATGCACTTCCTGGGCGTACAGGGCATGCCGCGCCGTTATGCCGATTATCCGGATCAGTTCGCTTACTGGAATGAAATCGCTTCCTACGGCTATGCCATCATGGGGATCGGCATGCTCGTATTCTTTGCCAATATCGGTTACTCGCTGTTCGCGGGCCGCCGGGCAGAGGGCAATTACTGGGGCGAAGGCGCGACGACGCTGGAATGGACATTGTCCAGCCCGCCGCCATTCCACCAGTTCGAAACACTGCCGCATATTAAATAATGCGGTGATTGAAGGATATGCGCTGCGCCGGTTTATTCGGTGCAGTGCTTTTCCAAAAAGGGCGGCGTCAAAACCGCCCATAGAGATACGCCAATAAAGATATGCCATAAAGATATGAACGCAGATACTGTCACATCTACCGATCACGGCACCGGCCAACTGGCCCCGTCTGATTACATTGCGCCCGATTATATCGCGGCGGACTGGCGCGACTTTTATGCGCTGACGAAGCCGGGTGTGCTGAAACTGGTGATTTTCACGGGCATCTGCGGACTATTGGCTGCGCCGGGCTCCATTCATCCGGTGATTGCCTTTACGGCTATCCTGTGCATTGCACTGGGCGCAGGCGGTTCTGCGGCGCTCAACCAGTGGTATGAAGGCGAGATTGATGGCCGGATGAAGCGCACGTCGCGCCGCCCGATACCTGCGGGCCGCATGCAGCCACAGTCGGCGCTGCATTTCGGCATCGGTCTGTCGGCGCTTTCGGTTTTCATAATGGGTGTTGGCGTAAACTGGCTGAGCGCGGGGATACTTGCTGTAGCAATATTCTATTACGCCGTAATCTACACCATCTGGCTGAAACCCAATACACCGCAGAATATTGTCATTGGCGGCGGCGCAGGGGCGTTCCCACCGGTCATTGGCTGGGCCGCTGTGACAGGTGATGTCACATTGCTGCCGATATTGCTGTTTGCGCTGATTTTCATCTGGACACCGCCGCATTTCTGGGCGCTCGCCATGTTTGTCAAATCGGATTATGCAAAGGCCGGTATTCCAATGATGCCAGTGGTCGCGGGTGAGAAATCAACCCGGCGGCAGATTTTCTGGTATTCGGTGGTATTGCTGGCTGTGGCCGCCGCGCCGCCGTTACTTGGTCTGACAGGCTGGATTTACGGAGTGCCTGCCATCATGCTGTCGCTCATTTTCTTGGGTCTTGCTGCCAAAGTGGGCTTTCGGCAGGAAAGTGATCCCAAAAAAATGAAACCGGAAAAGCAGCTGTTTGCCTTTTCCATTGTGTATCTGTTCGCGGTTTTCGCCGTGCTGGTCGCGGACCGGCTTGTATATGCGGGAGCACCAGCATGACCGAAGATGAAAACCGCCCTGATTATAACGATCCCGAAACGCTGAAAAAACTGCGCGAACGCCAAAGCTCACGGGCCAAGGTCATGGGGCTTTGCCTGATAGGTCTGGTAATTCTATTCTATCTTATCACTGTCGTGAAGATTGGCATGACCTGATGACGGACACGGCGCAAACTTCCGACATGCAATCCCGCAATCTGCGGGTGGGGTTGATTACCGCGATGATCGGTCTGGGCATGCTTGGGCTCGGCTATGCGGCGGTACCGCTGTATGAGATTTTCTGCCGTGTGACAGGCTTTGGCGGCACCACGCAGGTGGTGGATGCGGCGCAGGCAGAAACTGTGCAGATCGCAAATGCCGATATGTCGGTGCGTTTTGATTCCAATGTATCAAGCGCGCTCCCATGGGATTTTGAACCGGAAACAACCACGGACAAAATCAGCATCGGCGCGCGCGATATGGCCATTTATATCGCCAAAAACCGCTCCGATCAGCCGATCACCGGCACGGCGACATTCAATGTCACGCCGGTACAAGCCGGTAAATATTTTAATAAAGTCCAGTGCTTCTGCTTTACGGAACAGACTTTGCAGCCCGGACAGATGGCCCGCATGCCGGTACTTTATTTTGTCGATCCTGCCATATTGGAGGATCCCGACACACGCGATATCAAAGAAATTACGCTCAGCTATACCTTTTATCCGGTGGACCCGGACAAAAAGGGAAGCTAAAGATACAAACAAGTTTCAGGGACTGTAGGGAAATATAATATGGCCGGAGCCAAAAATCACGATTATCACATTCTGCCGCCCAGCATCTGGCCGTTTATCGGGTCGATGTCCGCGCTTATTATGGCGTTCGGCGGCATCATGTGGATGCATCAGGACCATTTCGGTGCATTCGGGGCATGGGTTTTCTATCTTGGCGTTGCCGGCGTTTTATTGACATTTTACAGCTGGTGGGCCGACGTTGTGCGCGAAGCGCATGCTGGTGACCACACACCGGTGGTGCAGCTTCACCTGCGTTACGGCATGATCCTGTTCATCGCGTCCGAAGTGATGTTTTTTGTCGGCTGGTTCTGGGCCTATTTTGATTATTCATTCTTCCCTGTGCCGTTGGAACTCGCAGGTGAAGGCAAAGAACTGACCGCGACTAATATGATCGGTCAGGAAGGCGCGGAAGCGCTTATGCAATGGCCGCCAAAGGGCCTCGAAGTGCTGAACGCATTTGAACTGCCGCTGCTCAATACGCTCATACTGCTGTGTTCGGGTACAACCGTGACATGGGCACACCACTCGCTGATCAACGGCAACCGCGATGGCCTGATTAAGGGTCTGTGGCTCACGATTATTCTCGGCATCGTTTTCTCTGCCATTCAGGCCTATGAGTACAGCATTGCGCCGTTCCCGTTTGCGGGCATCAACTATAGCTCGGCATTTTATATGGCGACCGGTTTCCATGGCTTTCACGTTCTGGTCGGCACGATCTTCCTGATCGTCTGTCTGGTTCGCGCCTATAAAGGCCATTTCACGCCGAAACAGCATTTCGGCTTTGAGGCGGCGGCATGGTATTGGCACTTTGTCGATGTCGTATGGCTGTTCCTCTTTGCCGCAATCTATGTCTGGGGCGGCTGGGGCGCACCTGTACACTAGTGACCGGCGATAATCTTCCAAAACAAGGGCAGCCGGAAACACTTCAGGCTGCCCTTTTTGGTCTCTGTCCGCGCTGCGGAGAGAAAACGCTGTTCCGCACCTTTGTGGGCTTTGCCGACACATGCCGCGCCTGCGGCCTCGATTACCGCAGCTATAATGTGGGCGATGGGCCGGCGGCTTTTCTCACGCTGATCATAGGCGCATTGATTTGCGCGCTGGCATTGACGCTGGAAGTTTTTGTAAAGCCGCCGTTCTGGGTGCACGCCCTGCTCTGGACACCGGTTACGGTGGCCGCCGTATTCGGGGCCTTGCGGGTGTCAAAAGGGGCCTTGCTCGTGCTGGAGCATAAAAATGAGGCGCATGAGGGGCAGCTGGTCGACGCGGAGGATGAAGGGTCATGAAACGCACCCCCGTTTTCGCAACGCTTATTGTGATCGCGGCCGTTGCAACGATGATATATCTGGGCGTATGGCAATTGCAGCGTGCGGCATGGAAAAACAGCCTGCTCACCGAATATGCCGCCGCCGAGGGCAAACCGGCTGTGGAATGGCCAGTCAGCGCTGACCCTGAAAACCTGCCACTGTTTCGCCGGTCGAGCCTGAATTGTGGGCAAGTCACTGGCTGGCGCAGTTCCAGTGGCCGCAGCCGCAATAACACCGCCGGCTATGCGCATATCGCCACATGCAGCCTTGCAGGTGATGAGAATGCGACCGCGCAGGTTGTGATCGGCTGGTCCAAATCGCCCAAGGATCCGCAATGGAATGGCGGCGAGGTGGAGGGTATTATCGGGCCCGACAGCAAGCATCTGCTGCGCCTGATTTCCGATACGCCTGCGGAAGGTTTTCGCGCCAATGCGCCGCCATCGCTTGATAATATTCCCAACAACCATATGGCCTATGCCGTGCAATGGTTCTTCTTTGCATTTGTTGCGGCGCTTATTTTCGTGCTGGCGGTGCGCAAAAGAAATGGAGCGGGCGATGCCGCTTCATAATTCTTGCACCCGGCCCCGCCACGCGCTAGTCGCGCTGGACTGACGGGGAATAGCCATGGAATATATCAGCACGCGCGGACATGCAGAGCCGCTTGATTTTGAAAATGTGACATTGGCGGGCTTGGCCAGCGATGGCGGTCTGTTCGTGCCGCGCAGCTGGCCGAAATTCAGCGCAGCCGAAATCGCGGATATGGCGGGGTTATCCTATGCCGAGGTTGCGGTGCGGGTGATGACACCATTTGTGGGTGACAGCCTGACAGAGACTGAACTGCGTGAATTGTGCCGGCAAGCCTATGGCCGGTTTGCGCATGCCGCCGTTACGCCGCTCAAACAGCTGGATCACCAGCACTGGCTGATGGAGCTTTTCCACGGACCGACACTGGCGTTCAAGGATATTGCACTGCAGCTACTCGGCCTGATGTTTGAAAAGTTCCTCTCCCGCCGCGAGACGCATCTGACCGTTGTCGGGGCAACCTCCGGCGATACCGGGTCCGCTGCAATCGACGCGCTGGCGGGGCGCGCCAAGGTTGATATTTTCATGCTGCATCCCGATGGCCGCATATCCGATGTACAGCGCCGTCAGATGACGACTGTGCTGTCGCCCAATGTCCATAATATAGCGATAGACGGCAGTTTTGATGATGCGCAGGCGATGGTGAAACGGATGTTCAGCGATCCGGATTTTTCCGGCAAGTTTAATGTATCTGCGGTCAATTCCATAAACTGGGCACGGTTGATGGCGCAGATCGTCTATTATTTTGTGACGGCGCTGCAACTGGGCGCGCCGAAACGCAAAACCGCTTTTTCCGTGCCGACGGGCAATTTTGGCGATGTGTTTGCCGGCTATGTCGCGGCGCAGATGGGATTGCCCATCGAAAAACTGATCGTGGCGACGAATGTGAATGATATTCTCCACCGCGCGCTATCCGCGGGTGATTATTCGGCGAGCAACGTGACCGCAACGCCTGCGCCGTCGATGGATATTCAGGTCAGTTCCAATTTTGAACGTCTGCTGTTCGATCTGGAAGGCCGTGACGGCGCCAAGACGCGGGCACGTATGCAGCGGTTTGAAAGTGACCGTGCCATGGCGCTGGACGGCGATATGCTGGCGCAGGTGCACGGCCTGTTCACCAGTGCCCGTGTGAATAATGATGACATGCGCGATGCCATGCGCTGGGCGCATGAAGAAAGCGGCGAGATTATTGACCCGCACACTGCCATTGGGCTGCAGGCCGCACGAATGAGCGGGATTGATGCCACGACACCGATTGTCACATTGGCGACGGCGCACCCGGCAAAATTCCCCGATGCGGCTGAACGCGCCACCGGCAACCGTCCGCCATTGCCAAAGCGTGTCGGCGACCTGTTTGAGCGTAAGGAAGATTATGCCAGGCTGCCATCCGATTATGATGCAGTAACGGCTTATATCAGCGAAAGGGCGGCGCCGCGTTATGGCTGAACTGCTCCGCGATATGGTTATTATGGAAAGCAGCCCGCGTGACGATTTTCGCCTGCTCGACAGCGGGCATGGCCGCAAGCTGGAACAATATGGCCGCTATAAACTGATCCGCCCCGAGGCGCAGGCTCTCTGGTCTCCGCAGTCTGATAATTGGCAGGCAGATGGCGAATTTATTCCCGCATCAGATGAAGACGGCGGCGGACGCTGGCATTTCAACAACCATGTGCCGAAAGAGGGCTGGCCACTGGTGTGGAATGACCAGGTGCATTTTACCGCGCAATGTACGCCGTTCCGTCATCTGGGCTTTTTTCCCGATATGGACCCGGTCTGGCGCTGGATGCGGGAGCGTCTGGAAGGTGTGGATAGTGCAGAAGCCATGAACCTGTTCGGCTATACGGGTGTCGGCACTTTGGCGCTCGCGGCGCACGGCGTGAAAATGGTGCATGTCGATGCATCGAAAAAATCAGTCGCAGCGGCGCGTGAAAATGCCGCGCAGTCGGGCATGGGCGAATATCCGGTGCGCTGGATTATCGACGATGCCGCGAAATTCACCGCGCGCGAAGTGCGGCGCGGGCGGCGCTATGATGGCATATTGCTCGATCCGCCCAAATATGGGCGCGGGCCCGATGGCGAGATATGGCGGCTGGAGGAAAAACTCCCCGGCCTGATCGCCGATTGCCGGCAGTTACTGGATGACAAATCGCGCTTCCTGTTCCTCACGGTCTATGCTGTGCGGATGTCGGCTCTGGCAATTGGCGCGTTGCTCAACGAACATTTTGCGCAGTTGCCCGGCAAAATTGAGATTGGCGAATTGGCAGTACGCGAAGAAGGTTCGGGACGCTTGCTGCCCACCGCGATATTTGCGCGCTGGTCGCAATAGGATAAGGTTTCGATATGACTGAAAAAATGCCCGACAGCCTGATTCTGGAAGTTGCGGATCTTGATGTAAATGTCCTGACAGGCATTTATTCTGAAGAGACCAAGCTGGCACAGCCGCTGCGTATCACCATCCGCGCTGATCTGAAAATGGCGGGTCACTATGCACCGGAAACGCCTCTTTCTGCTTCCAAAAACTATATGGACCTGAAAGATGCGGTGTTGGAGGCTTTGCCAAAGGATGTGCATTTTACGCTGATCGAGGCGGTGGCGGAGCATATTATGGAAACACTGTTTACGCAGGATAGCCGCGTTCTGGCCGTAGAAGTCAAAATCGTGAAGCTTGCCATTGCGGAAAATGGTGAATCGATTGGCATCACCATGCGGAGGTCGCGGCCATGAGCGCGCAGCTGGCCCTGATTACCGGCGGTTGCCGCCGTGTCGGGGCTGCAATAGCGGCCGGTTTCGCGCGGCAGGGCTATGATCTTGCGCTGCACGGGCGTAGCGATGCGGAACCGGACGATGGTCTGGCAAAACTGCTGAAAGCCGAGGGCACGAACTGGCACGGCTTTATGGCTGATCTTGCCGATCCGCAGGCGTGCGATGACCTGATGGACAGGGTTGCAAATCATTTTGGCCGCGCGCCCGATGTATTGGTCAATAACGCATCACTGTTCGAATATGACAATGCAGACAGTCTGACGGCAGAGAAAATGACCGCGCATTTTGCGGTAAATATGCACGCGCCGGTATTGCTTACACAGCGATTGATAAAGCACTCTACTGACGACCGTGCGCCCTGCATTATCAATATTGTCGACCAAAGAGTGCGCAACCCCAATGGCGACCAGCTATCCTATACATTGTCGAAACAGGCACTGGCGGAGTCGATCCGCACATTGGCGATCGCGCATGGTGCGCGGGCCCGTATTAACGCAGTTGCACCCGGCCTCACTCTGCCGACCGATGAATATGATGCGGATCAGATGGAAAGGCTGACGGACATGATGCCGCTCGGACGTCTTCCCGATCCGGACGATATAGCGCAAGCCGCCTTATACCTAGCCGCGGCTCCATCCGTCACGGGACAGATTCTATTTGTCGATGGCGGGGCGCATCTGACACATTTTGCCCGTGACTTTGTTTTTATCGGAAAATAAATTGTGCCTGTTATGGAACGATTTTGTAAAATAGCCGTTACACCTTCAGGAAACCCCCAATCCTGAAGGAAATGCAAAATGAAAAAAATTACACAGTTTATGATGGCAGGATCGGCTGTCGCTCTGCTCGCGGCATGCGATACGACCGAGACGGAAACCCTGGACAACGACACAGTAGTAGAGGATGTTACCCCGACAGACGATACTGCAGCCACAACGACTATTGTGGATGTCGCGCAGGGCAATCCCGATTTTTCAACACTGGTACAGGCCGTGACAGCGGCGGGCCTTGGCGAGACATTGTCGGGTGAAGATGAATTCACCGTATTTGCCCCCAATAATGCCGCATTTGACAAAGTAGGTTCGGAAACACTCTCCGGACTTATGGAAGCGGAAAACAAAGACGCACTCAAAGGCATTCTTACCTACCATGTGGTGCCAGGCAAAGTGAAAGCGGCCGATCTGACCAAGCTGATCGAAGATGGTGAAGGCAAAGCCACGGTCACGACTGTGCAGGGCGAAGATATTACTGCTGCACTCGACGGTGATAACGTTGTGCTGACAGACGCGAATGGTAACACTTCCACTGTTATCCTTGCAGATGTCGATGCGTCCAACGGCATTATTCATGCCATCGACACCGTGATTATGCCCAAGTCATAAATTCCCCCAAGCGGGTCGCAAGGAAAAAGGTCGTACCGATATGGCACGACCTTTTTCTGTTATGCACGAATGTTTATTTGATCAGGCCAATCTCACGTAGCCGTTCCTGCAGATAATCGTCCGCAAGGATCGGTTCGGGATAGCGGTTCGGGTTATCCTCGCTTATCGTGCCAGGCAACGTCGCAATCGGGAAATCCGAGCGCAGGTGCAGGAAGAACGGCATGGAATAGCGGCTGTGCTTGGTACGCTCACCCGACGGATTGATGACGCGGTGCGTGGTGGAGGGCAGCACATGGTTGGTAAGCCGTTGCAGCATGTCACCGACATTGATCACCAGCGCGCCTTCGGGCGGGTTGGCGGCAATCCATTTGCCTTCACGTGTGAGCAGCTGCAATCCGGCTTCTTCCGCGCCGAGTAACAGGGTTATCAGATTGATATCTTCATGTGCGCCGGCCCGGATTGCACCCGGCTCTGCATCCTGAAGCGGCGGATAATGCAGCAGGCGCAATATGCTATTGCCGTCCTCGACGCCCTTTTCAAACCAGTCTTCTTTCAAGCCCAGATAGACCGCAATGCGCGACAGGATTATATTTCCCACGCGGTCAAACTCCGCAAAAAGCGGTTCCAGTGTCTCACGAAAACCATCGGGCTGTGACGGCCACACATTGGGCGGCATGCTGTCGGACAGCGGATGATCCGGGTCCAGTTCACGGCCGACATGCCAGAATTCTTTCAGATCATGTTGCTTGGCGTCTTTTGCGATCTCTGTCCCGAACGCCGTGTATCCGCGCGCACCGCCGCTGCCTTCGATCAGATAACGGCGTTTTTCCTCCTCGGGCAGGTTGAAAAAATCGCGTGTCAATTCCCATGCCTGTTTCACAAGTTTCGAATCCAGGCCATGGTCACGGACCATCGCAAATCCGAATGTCTGAAAACTTTTGCCGATTTCCTGCGAAAGTTTTGCCGGATTATCGGCAAGCGAGAGGATGGGAAGTTCTTTCATCTTTAATCTCTTTGTCTTGTCAGTTATCTTACCTTCTATAACGGCAGGAAAACAGATTTGCACTAGCTTGTGTTATTATACTGGCACAGCAATAAATATGACGGAGATCAAATCCATGGCGAAATCATACTGGCTGATCAAATCTGAACCCGATGCCTATAGCTGGGACGACCTGTTGGCGGAGAAAGAGGGCGTGTGGGACGGCGTAAAAAATGCGCAGGCATCAAACAATCTGAAGGCCATGAAGAAAGGCGATGAGGCGTTTTTCTATCATTCCCGCCAGGGTCTGGAAATTGTCGGAATTGCCGAAGTCACCGAAGAACATTTTCCCGATCCGTTCGATGACACAGGCCGCTGGGTCGCGGTGAAAGTAAAGCCGGTACGCAGGCTGGAAAATCCGGTATCGCTCAAGGCGATGAAGCAGAACCCCAAGCTTGGCGATCTCGCCATCATCCGCCAGTCCCGCCTGTCCGTTGCGCCTGTTATGGAAGATGAGTGGGAAGAGATATTGGACATGAGTAAGAATTAACCGGAACTTCGTGGTCTTTCCGCCGTTGGCATGATGAACAATACGGCCCTCTGCCGTTCATCCCCAGCGAAAGGAAAAACATGTCGGAACGTTTCAAGGGCAAAAAGATTCTCATTACAGGCGGTACAAGCGGAATGGGCTTGGCGGCAGCCAAGCGCATCGTAGACGAAGGCGGTGAAGTGGCTGTTACGGGTACAACCCAAGACCACCTTGATGAAGCAGGCAAAACCTTACCACCAGAATCCCTCGTATTGCGCAATGATGCCAGCGAACCCGGCGCAGCCAAGGAACTGGCCGAAAAAGTCAAAAGCATGGGCGGTATAGACGGGCTATGGCTCAATGCCGGTTTCGGCAAATTTGGTGAGAACACGAAAGTTGATGCCGATACATTCGACGCCATGAACAATGTCAATGTACGTGGTCCAGTGCTGCAAATGGCGCAGTTGATTCCGCAGCTTAATGACGGCGGAGCAGTCGTGGTGACGGCGTCGGTGTCTCCTTATCTGGGACAGGCGCAGGGTGCAGTTTATGCCGGTACGAAAGGCGCAGTGACTGCTATGACCCGCGCATGGGCCGCGGATCTTGCAGGCCGCAATATTCGAGTCAATTCGATCGCACCAGGTCCGATAGATACCAATTTCTTTTCCGGGATGGGTCTATCCGAAAAAGAAGTGGAAGAATTTGGTACAAGGATCAAAAAACAGGTACCACTCGGACGTTTCGGAACCTCAAAAGAAGTGGCGGCAGTCGCACTTTTCCTAATGTCAGATGATGCGGCTTATGTGACCGGTTCGCAATACATGGTCGATGGCGGCATGACGATGCGCTAAATTTGCGGCACATAAATAATATATGGAACCCCTATGATGCTCCTGCGTAAGTAATGTGGAACGGTAATTTCGCCGTAGAAAATATGAGGAGAACGGACATGGGTGAATTTGTTGATAAAGTGAAAGGCAATGCTAATAAAGCTGCTGGTAAAATTAAAGAAGAAACCGGCGATGCATTGGATAATGAGAAAATGGAAGCTGAAGGCAAGGCGCAGCAAGTAAAAGGCGACGCACAAAAAGCCAAGGGAGAAGTCAAGGGCGCATTGGGCGACGACATTTAATCATTTATATAACTTATAAAAAGCCGCTTCGTTTCGGAGCGGCTTTTTTGTGCCTGTTATCTGCGAAGTCCGCTCACTGTAGCGCCGCTCGCTGCGATTTGTTCGATATCGGTTTTCAAGTGTAGCAACTTGATACCTTTATGCTGCATCGCTTCGGCGAGGGCAGGGGCGAACTCTTCCGTTTTCTCCACCGTCGCCGTCCAAGCGCCGAATGACTTGCCAAGCATCGCAAAGTCGGGGTTTTTCAGGCTCGTGCCTGATAGCCGCGCGGGGTATTCGCGCTCCTGATGCATGCGGATCGTGCCGTACGTGCTGTTGTCGACGATAATCACCAGCATGTCGCAATCATATTGCGCGGCGGTGGCGAGTTCCTGTCCATTCATCAGGAAATCACCGTCTCCCGCCACGGCAATTACCGTGCGGTCGCCATGGCGCAGTGCGGCGGCGACCGCCGCGGGCACACCATAACCCATTGCACCCGCAGTGGGGGCAAGCTGGCTCGGCATCTGTCCATAATGCCAGTAACGGTGCCACCAGCCCGAAAAATTGCCCGCGCCGTTGCAGATGATACTGTCAGGCGAGAGCGTGTCGCGCATGGTGGCGACGCACTGGCCGAGATTAAGCACGGCTTCGCCAGGTTTTGGCGTCGACCATTCCAGCCATTCGGCATGCGCCTTCGCACCCGCATCAAAGCTGAGCAAGTCATGGTCCCACAGCGCGGCGCTCTCGGCAAATTCATTCATGTCCGCGCAGATCGGCAGGTCGGTGCGGTAGATATGATCGAGCTCATTGGGGTCAGGGTGCACATGCACCAGTTTCTGCCCCGGATGGTCCGGGGTGATGAGCGTAAAGCCATCCGTGGTCGCTTCACCCAGCCGCGCCCCAACGGCAAGGATAAGGTCGGCATTTTTGACGCGCTCGACCAGCCCAGGATTGGGGCCATAACCCAGGTTGCCGGCATAGACACTGCTGTCATTGGCAATCGCGTCCTGCCGCCGGAAAGCCGCCGCCACTGGCAGGCCGATATTCTCGGCAAAGCTTTGAAAATGATCGCGGGCCTTGGGTGTCCATCCGGCCCCACCAATAATGGCGATCGGATCGGTCGCATCGGCGAGCAGGTCGGTGAGCGCGGTCATGGCGTCCGGGCAGAGCGGCTGGGCAGGCGCGTTGATTTTCGGGCGATCCAGCGCCTCCACTGCATCGCACAGCATGTCTTCTGGAAGTGCAATAACAACGGGACCGGGACGGCCCGAGAGGGCGACGCTATAGGCGCGGGCGATATATTCGGGGATGCGCGCAGCATCCTCTATCCGTGTTGCCCATTTGGCGAGCGGCGCGAACATCGCGGGCAGATCGACTTCCTGAAATCCCTCGCGGTCACGGTCGCCGCGGGCAACATCGCCGATAAACAGGATCATCGGAATGCTGTCCTGCATTGCGACATGTACACCGATACTGGCATTGGTTGCGCCGGGACCGCGCGTGACAAAGGCAATGCCGGGCTGCTGTGTCATGGCTCCATCAGCAGCAGCCATAAATGTGACCCCGCCTTCCTGACGGCATACGATAGTTTCAATGTCAGGCACGTCGTGCAGCGCGTCGAGCACGGCAAGAAAGCTCTCTCCCGGAACAGTGAACAGCCGGTCGCAACCCTGCGCGGAGAGTTGATCAACAAGAATGCGGCCACCGGTGCGTTTCTTGGTCATAGTCATTCCTACATTCTATTTTCCGTTAGTCCTGTATTATAATCAGGCCGTATGCACCGCCTTGGTCACCAGATAGGCCTCCAGCCCTTCAATGGCATCTTCGCTGCCATAGCCGGACTGTTTCATGCCGCCAAAGGGCGTGTCGACCCCGCTAATGCCGACAGTATTAATGCCGACCATTCCAGCCTCGATCATGTCACCCAGCCTGTTGGCCTGGCGCCCGTTTTCGGTAAAGGCGAACGCCGCGAGGCCAAATGGCAGACGGTTGGCCTGTTCAATCGCCTCGTCAAACGTGTCAAACGGCCGCATCATGGCGACAGGGCCAAACGGCTCGTTATTCATGATCTGCGCTTCCAGCGGCACATCGGCCAGCACGGTAGGACGGAAGAAAAAGCCATCATCGCCCATGCGCTCTCCGCCGGTGGTGACGCGCGCACCCTTGTCACGGGCGTCGCTGACCAGCTGGTCGATAGCGTCGGGGCGGCGGATATTGGCGAGCGGTCCCATTTGTGACGCATCGTCGAGCCCGCTGCCCACCTGCATGGCTTCTGTGCGCTTGGTAAACTCTTCGACAAACCGGTCATAAATACCGGATTGCACATAAAATCGTGTCGGGCTGACACAGACCTGCCCCGCATTACGGAATTTCTGCGGCTGGATGATATCCAGCGTGCGGTCCAGGTCGCAATCGTCGAATATCAGCACGGGTGCATGGCCGCCCAGTTCCATCGTGTGGCGTTTCACGGTGTCGGCGCACAGTTTGATGAGGTGCTTGCCGACCGGAACCGAGCCGGTGAAGCTGACCTTGCGAATGACCGGCGAGGCGATCAGGTGACTGCTCACCATATCGGGTACGCCGAAAACAAGCTGTGCGACATTGCCAGGTACGCCCGCATCAATCACACACTGCATCAGTGCGATGGTACAGGCGGGCGTTTCTTCAGGCGGTTTGCAGATGATCGAACAGCCTGCCGCGAGCGCCGGGGCCAGCTTGCGTGCCATCAGGAACAGCGGAAAATTCCACGGGCTGAACGCCGCGACTGGCCCCACCGGCTGACCCAGCACGACCGAGCGCTGTCCGGGTGGACGCACCAGCACGCGGCCATAACTGCGCTTGGCTTCCTCGGCAAACCACTCAAACAGACCGGCCGATCCCAGTATTTCACCCATGGCTTCGCGCAGCGGCTTGCCCTGTTCCATGGTCAGCAGCGGGGCGATATCCTTGGCGCGTTGGCGCAGGTTTTCGGCCACTTTGCGCAATATCGCGCCGCGTTCATTAACGTCACGTGCGCGCCATTCGGCAAAACCGCGTTCGCTGGCGTCCAGTGCGCGGTCAAGGTCATCTTGCGTGGCTAGTGGCAGCTCAGCAATTGTTTCGCCCGTTGCCGGATTGATGACTGCGTGGGTATCGCGCGATCCTGCCTCCAGCCATTCTCCGTCAATGTGCATCGGTAGGTTTTCGGGATATTGGGTTGTCATGGCTAGGACTCCGCGTATTGGTTTCGTGTGCAACCAAATCCCTAAAACAGTTGACGCGGCGGGGCAATGACCGTCATCTGCACATTGGGAAAATAATATGTACCAGCACGCCAAGCGCGGCTTTATCAAGAGGAGTGGATGCCATGGAACTTGTCACAGGCGGATTGCGTTTCCCCGAAGGACCAATCGCGATGGCCGATGGCAGCGTGATATTGGTCGAAATAGAGGCGGGGTGCATTACGCGTGTGGCCGAGGATGGGACAAAATCCGTGATTGCCACTCCGGGCGGCGGACCCAATGGCGCGGCAATCGGCCCTGATGGCAGGCTCTATGTCTGCAATAATGGCGGTTTTCACTATGTGAATGGCGGCACAGATGAAATGCCTTTTCTGGTTCCCCATGGTCAGCCGGAGGATTATTCAGGCGGGCGGATAGAGCGAATTGATATTGATACGGGCGAGATCGAGATTCTCTATAAGGATGGCGACTTTGGATGCAGTCTGCGCGGCCCCAATGACATTGTGTTCGATCAGGCGGGCGGTTTCTGGTTTACCGATCATGGCAAGAACCGCCCGCGCGAACGTGACATAACCGGCGTGTTTTACGCAAAGGCGGACGGAAGCCTTTTGAAGGAAGTGATTTTTCCGTCCGAAAACCCCAATGGCATTGGCATCTCCCCTGATGGTAAACGGCTTTATGTGGCCGAAACCTATACCTGCAAACTCTATGCCTATAATATAGGTGAGCCAGGAGAAATCATTTTTGATCAAGGTCTTTTGGGAGATAGCGGACAGTTTTTATATTCTCCGTCAGGGTATAAATTTTTTGACAGCCTGGCGGTCGATGCCGATGGCAATATCTGTGTCGCGACGATCGGTGAATGCGGCATCAGCGTGATTTCACCGGAAGGGGAACTGGTTGAATTTGTGGCCACGGATGACCCGTTCACCACCAATATCTGTTTCGGCGGACCCGATCTGCGCACTGCCTATATCACGCTATCTGCCACCGGACGGCTCGTTAAAATGGATTGGCCGCATGCAGGTCTGAAGCTGAATTACACATGACCCGCATCACCACTATCATTTTCGATTTTGGCGGCGTGATTACCTCGTCACCGTTTGAAGCTTTTAACCGCATGGAGGCGGAGCGCGGTCTACCAAAGGATACAGTGCGGCGGATCAATTCGGCAAATCCTGACAACAATGCCTGGGCGCGGTTTGAGCGGGCGGAAATGGATGCGGCGACTTTTGATATGGCTTTTGCAGATGAAGCGGCGGCGCTTGGTGTGGAGCTTCGCGGCGCGGATGTACTTGCCTGTCTTGCTGGCGATGTGCGGCCCGCCATGGCGACTGCGCTGGATGATCTGAAAGAGCGCGGATACACGTTGGGCTGCATCACCAATAATGTGCCAGGCGGCAAGGGCGTTGGCATGGCGATGACCGAAGAAAAAGCGGCCCAGATAGCGGATATCATGGCCCGGTTTGACCATATCATCGAAAGCTCCAAAGTGGGCATCCGTAAGCCTGACTCGCGTATCTACCGGATGATGTGCGATGCGCTGAATGTCGTGCCGGAGCAGTGCGTCTATCTGGATGATCTGGGCATCAACTGCAAACCTGCGGCGGCAATGGGCATGATGGCAATTAAAGTGACCGGCACTGTGCAGGCGCTCACTGCGCTGCGTGATATGGCCGGGTTACCGGAAAATTGGGTGGAAGCGCTCTAAAACACCGTGCAAACATGTCTTTAGGGTGGATTGGAATTGACGCGATAGCCCATGCCCCTCTATTGCGGAGGCAAACGCAACTTAACTGCGAGATTCACTATGAAAAAAATCTATCCTGATGCAGCCAATGCGCTCGACGGCCTGTTATTTGACGGCATGACAATTTGTGCGGGCGGATTTGGTTTGTGCGGTATTCCCGAACGCCTGATTGATGCGATCCGTGACAGCGGTGTCAAGGACCTGACCATTGCCTCCAATAATGCCGGTATCGACAATGAAGGCCTTGGCAAATTGCTGCGCACGAAGCAGGTTAAAAAAATGATCTCCAGCTATGTGGGCGAGAATAAGGAATTTGAGCGGCAGTTTCTTGCCGGTGAGCTGGAAGTGGAATTCTGCCCGCAGGGTACGCTGGCTGAGCGCTGCCGCGCAGGCGGTGCCGGCATTCCCGGATTTTACACCAAAACCGGTGTCGGCACACAGGTCGCCGAGGGTAAGGAAGTGAAGCAGTTTGACGGCGAGGATTATATTCTCGAACGCGGTATTTTTGCGGACCTGTGCATCATCAAGGGCTGGCGCGCGGACACAGTGGGTAATCTGCAGTTTCGTAAAACAGCGCGCAATTTCAACCAACCGATGGCGACAGCAGGCAAAATCTGTGTGGCCGAGGTGGAGGAAATTGTTGAACCGGGACAGATTGACCCCGATGCAATCCATTTGCCCAGCATCTATGTAAAGCGCATGATTGACGGGTCGCCCTATGACAAGAAAATCGAGTTTGTCACCACGCGGGAGCGGGATGCGGCCTGATGTATAGCCGTTGGAAATTGGTTCTGGCGTTGGCGCTCATGCCATTATTGTCGTCGTGCGTAGCGGCTGTGCTGCCTTTGGCAGCGGCAGGCGTTATCGGTAATAAAATTCGTACCGATGCCCTTAAATCCGTTTCCGAATATGAAGCCGAGGCGCGCGGCGAGACCAGCGGTAATGTGACCGATAATACCGCGCAGGGCGGGCCTGATATGGGCGCACCTGGCAATGCGGCAGAGTCTAAGGCGGCCCTGCTGCAATATCTCGAAAGCTTCCGGCAGAAGCATTCTTCCGAAACTTACGGTGGTTTTGTGGACTTTAGCCTAAGTCAGGCCAAAAAATATGGTGAGGGTGAGAGCATTAGTTCGGTTATATTGGAATCAGGGTTTTCCGTGACTTCACCGACATTCATGCCATGCGGCGGTTTGCCGCCAGCAGTCATGATTGATCTGGACGACCATATTGGCAGTCAGGCAGTATCGCCGCTCAACGATACACAGCTTATCACCGAACTTGCCGCATCGCTGTCAGTGCTGCGGCAGTCCGAAATCACCATTTTGTGGCTGTCCGATCAATCGACGGAAGAGGCGGCAGATATTATTGCCAGCCTGCGCAGTGCCAATCTACTTGGCGACGGCGATGATTTTCTTTCACTTGATCGCGGCGGCAAGGATCGCAAGCAGCTGCGCCGGCAAGAGGCGTCGAGCCGGTTTTGTATCATTGCGATGGCAGGTGATCGCAAGTCCGATTTTGACGAGCTCTATGATTACCTGAAAAAACCCGGCAGTTTTACCGCGCTTAACAGCATGTGGAACGCGGGATGGTTTGAAAAACCGATACCGGATGTAACAAACAGCGCAGATGGCCGGGAAAACGGCGTATCCGCGGCAATAGGGGATAAATGAATATGCCTTGGGATCGTAACGAAATGGCGGCGCGGGCCGCACAGGAATTGCAAGACGGCTATTACGTAAATCTGGGGATTGGTATTCCGACACTGGTCGCCAACCATATTCCCGGCGGCGTTGAAGTGACGCTGCAATCGGAAAACGGCATGCTGGGCATCGGGCCCTTTCCGTATGAAGATGACGTCGATGCTGACCTTATCAATGCAGGCAAACAAACGATCAGCGAATTGCCGCAGTCGAGTTATTTCAGCAGCTCTGACAGTTTTGCCATGATCCGTGGCGGCCACATTGACCTGACTGTGCTGGGCGCTATGGAAGTCGCCGAAAATGGCGATATCGCCAACTGGATGATCCCCGGCAAAATGATCAAGGGCATGGGCGGCGCGATGGACCTGGTCGCGGGCGTCAAGAAAATCATTGTCGTAATGGACCATTCGAGCAAGGCGGGTGATCCCAAGTTTATTCCCGAATGTTCGCTGCCACTGACAGGACAAAATGTGGTCGACATGATTATCACCAACCTGTGCGTATTCCGCCGCGAGACCCATGACAGCCCGTTCAGGCTGGTTGAACTCGCGCCGGGCGTGACGGCCGAGGATGTCGCCGCGCAGACCACGGCGCAATATGAGGTGGCGCTCTGAACGCTGCATGGAAACAGGCGGGCGGTGCGCGCTGGCTCATTGCGGGTGCGATATTGAGCTTCCTGGCCGCGCTGCTGCATATTGGCTGCATCGCCATGGGGCCGGACTGGTTCCGCTTTTTTGGCGCGCCCGAGCCGCTGATAACAGCCTATGAAAACGGCAATAACCAGCTGCTCTGGTTCACGCTGGGGATAACAGCGGTGCTCACAATCTGGGGCCTGTATGCGCTGTCGGGGGCAGGGTTGATCCGCCGCTTGCCACTGCTGCGGCTCGGGTTGGTGGTTATCACCGGGATCTACCTGTTGCGCGGTCTATTGCTGATTCCGACGATCCTCTATGTCCCTTATCCTGAGGGTGCTTTCGATTATTGGTCATCGGCCATTGTGCTGGTCTATGGACTGGTGCATGCTATCGGCGTCTGGAAAAGCTGGGCAGCCTGGAATGGGCATGCGACATGAAGGTCCTTCTCACCGGATCATCGGGCTGGCTGGGCCGCTTTCTCGCCCCGATTCTGCGTGAGGCGGGCAATGCAGTCACGGGCCTGGACGTTGCCCCAGGCGTAGATACCGATGTTGTTTGCGATGTCGCTGACCGGGCGGCCATCGACCGTGTCTTTGCGGATCATGGCATAGAAGCAGTGATACACGCAGGCGCGCTGCATAAGCCGGACATTGTCCGCTATCCGGCGCAAAGATTCGTGGACGTCAATGTCACCGGCACGTTAAATCTGCTCGAAGCCGCAGTTGCAGCGGGGCACGAACGCTTCATCTTCACGTCCACAACATCACTCATGATCCGGGCCGATGTGCGTGCAGGCAAGGCGGGCGGTGCGCGTGAGGCGTTCTGGCTGGATGAGGAGTTCGGGCCGCTGCAGCCGCGCAATATTTACGGCGTGACCAAATTGGCGGCCGAGCATCTGTGCAGGCTGTATCACGACCTGCACGGGATCAGCACCATGGTTCTGCGCACCGGGCGGTTCTTTCCCGAAGAAGATGATACCCATAGGACGCTGTCCGGGCCGAACATGAAAGCCAATGAATTCCTGAACCGGCGGCTTACTGTTGAAGATGCCGCCCGTGCGCACGTTGCGGCACTTGAAAAAGCGCCGCAGCTGGGTCATCAGGTGTTTGTCCTGTCTGCGCCCACACCGTTTTCCCGCGATGACAGCAGGGCTCTGGTTGCCGGTGCGCCATCCGTCATCGCCCGCTATTTTCCGGATGTGGCAGAGCTGTATGCACGTCAGGGTTGGCAGCTTCCCGCCTATATCGACCGTGTATATGATGCGGGCAAAGCACAAAAAATGCTGGACGCGCCGCTGCAAACAGGTTTCGGGCAGGTTCTGGAAGCATTGCGTGACAATGCCCCACAGCCATTCCATCATGATGCTGCTTACACTTCGCCCAAGGAAGCCATATGACCTACACACTCACCACCGCCAACCGGAATTATTCGAGCTGGAGCCTGCGCCCCTGGGTGTTGATGCGTGCGCTGGATATCCCTTTTGACGAGCATATCGTGCAATTTTCCGGTCATTCGAATTTTGCTCAGTTCCGAAAGTTTGCGCCCAATGGCATGGTGCCGTGCCTTGATGACGACGGGCGCACGGTTTGGGATTCACTGGCGATTATCGAATATCTGGCCGAGCGTCACCAAGGTGTCTGGCCCGCGGATGAGGGAGCTCGTGCCTGGGCACGCTGTGCGGCGGCGGAAATGCATAGCGGCTTTTCGGCGCTGCGCAATATCTGCCCGATGCATGTGGGCGTGCGCGCTACACTTCATGAGGTGAGCGATGCGCTGGCCAAGGATGTGGCGCGTATTGCCGAGCTCTGGGCCGAAGGGTTAGAGCGGTTTGGCGGACCGTATCTGGCGGGATCCGAATTTACCGCCGTGGATGCATTCTATGCACCCGTGGCTTACCGTGTCCGCACCTTTGGGCTTGATGTGGGGGAGGCGGGGCAGCGCTGGGCCGATGGGATGCGCGCGCATCCGGCCATGCAAGAATGGGAAAAGGCGGCGCTTGCGGAAACGCATCGTGAAATAGAACATGAGAAAGAAATTGCGGCGATGGCGACCGTAACGGCGGATTACCGGGCCAGTGACCCGCACTAGGTCGAGTGACCGGCTACGCGTCACCCCGGCGAAAGCCGGGGTCTCCTGAGTATGTCGGAAGATTGAAGGAGATTCCGGCTTTCGCCGGAATGACGGTGTTGCCTTTTACGGGAATGACGCCGTGTGATATGCCGGAGTGATGTTGGGGGTTGCCATATTCTGCGTCTTCCCCCATATGCGCGCATCATGAATTGCTGCGCTGCAGCATAAACCTGTTTTCCGAAAGACTGATACCATGGCCTTGCACCGCAAGATGAAACGCGACTGGCTGAGCCAGCCCAAAACCGAATTTCTCGCAGGCCTTGTGGTGGCGCTGGCGCTGATCCCCGAAGCCATCGGCTTTGCGTTGATCGCGGGTGTCGATCCGCAGGTCGGTCTCTATGCGAGTTTTTCCATTGCCGTGATTACGGCAATACTGGGCGGTCGTCCGGGAATGATTTCTGCGGCTACGGCGGCTGTGGCGGTGCTGGTCATCCCGTTGGTGCGCGATCATGGGGTTGAGTATCTCTTTGCCGCAACCGTGCTGATGGGCGTTTTTCAGGGGTTGGCCGGGCTTTTCCGGCTCGACTTGCTGATGCGGTTTGTGTCGCGTTCGGTCATTACCGGCTTTGTAAACGCACTCGCCATCCTGATTTTCATGGCGCAGTTGCCGCAGCTTACCGGCGATAATTTCAAGCTTGAGACATATCTGATGGTCGCAGCAGGTCTTGCGATTATCTACCTGCTGCCGCGTCTTACCAAGGCTGTGCCATCACCATTGGTGGCCATCGTACTGCTGGCGGGTGTCAGCATGTATTGGGGGCTGAATGTGTCGACCGTGGGCGATATGGGCAAATTGCCGAGCAGCCTGCCGATGTTCCACCTGCCGCAAATTCCGCTGACGCTCGAAACGCTGCAGATTATCGCGCCCTATGCGGCGGGTATGGCCGCTGTCGGCCTGCTGGAATCGCTGCTGACCGCATCTATTGTGGATGACATGACCGAAACACGCAGCGCCAAGCGGCAGGAATGCTATGGCCAGGGCGCGGCGAACTTCTTTACCGGATTTATCGGCGGCATGGGCGGCTGCGCGATGATTGGCCAGTCGGTCATCAATATCAAATCTGGCGGACGGCACCGCATGTCGACACTGCTTGCCGGCGTTTTGCTGCTGATCCTGATCGTTGTACTTGGACCGTGGGTTGCGGCTATTCCGATGCCTGCGCTCGTGGCCGTTATGATATTTGTATCGATTAGCACATTCCGCTGGAAATCCTTCACCGAATTCACGCATCATCCAAAAGCTTCTACCGCGGTCATGCTGGCTACAGTCGTTACTGTGGTGGCGACGCATGATCTGGCCAAAGGCGTTCTGGTCGGCGTGCTGCTCAGCGGCATATTATTCGCGGCGAAAGTGCGCAACCTTGTGAAAATCGACACGCATCTGGAGGGCACAACGCGCTATTATTTGATTGGCGGTGAGATATTCTTTGGTTCTGTAGACATCGTGACCGAAGCGATGGAATACGGCGAGGAAGATGTTGATAGTATTACAATCGACGTGACCAAGGCGCATTTCTGGGACATTTCCGCCACCGGCGTGCTGGATAAAGTCGTGGCCCGTCTGCAGGGCGAGGGCAAGCAGGTACAGGTGATCGGCATGAACAAAGCCAGCGCGACATTGGTCGAGAAATATAGCGACAATGAAAAACCGTTCGAGAGCCTGGGGGTTGTTGGGCATTAAGCGTATGCCCCTTTCGTCATTCCCGCGAAAGCGGGAATCCATCTCCTGACCTTAATCTAATGGAAACGGCAGGAACTGTACCCGGATCAAGTTGGCATTTATCCCTTTCAAGCAGGGAACTGCGCCATTCGTACTAATAACATCGTCATTCCCAGCTTGCCTCCCCTCGCGAAGGCGGGGGACTGGGAATCTATCTCAAGGCAGCTGCATGTAAACGCAAGTCTGGTGAGATAGATTCCCGCTTTCGCGGGAATGACGATGTTCCCTTGGCGCAAGGGATAAATGCCGATCAAGTCCGGGGTGACGGTGAAGAGATGCGGTGATGCATCTGTACACGGCGCATACTCCTTTCACCAGCCTTGTCTCTTTCTCTCTCAGCACCTAGGCTCTGGCGTGAAACATCAATTCGGGAGCAAAAGCCATGACCATTACCCTGCATCACCTGCGCTATTCACGTTCGACGCGGATTATCTGGCTGCTTGAGGAAATGGGCGCGGACTATGAACTGGTGCAGCATGACCGCAATCCCGAAACACACCGGGCGCAGGATGATCTTGCGGCGATCCATCCGCTTGGCAAGGCGCCCGTGCTGGTGATTGATGGTAAGACGGTGATCGAAAGCGGCGCGATTATCGAATTTCTGGTCGAAAAATACGGGCAGGGCAAATTCGGCCCCGGGCCGGGCGAAGCGGGCCGCGGGCAGTATCTGCAGTGGCTGCATATGGTGGAAGGTTCCATGGCCATGCCGGTGATCCTGACGCTATTGTCGCCGCGCTTTGGCGGGTTCAGCGATCCGATGGAAGCGTTTCTGGGCGGCGAGGTTCGCAAACTGCTCGGCTATGCGAATGATCATATGCAGGGCCGTGAATTTGTGGTGGGCGATGGTTTCACCGGCGCGGACATCAATCTTACCTATGTCATCGAAATTGCGGGTGCGGGCAGGATGCTAAAACGCTTTCCCGCACTTGCCGATTATCTCGCGCGCATGATGGATCGCCCGTATTATAAAAAAGCCATTGAAATCGGCGGGCCGGTGGTGTCCGGGGCTGCGCGCAGTCAAGACTGATATGCAGGCAGAGAGCTCGGCGGGCGGCGTGAAGGTCGCGGTGTTGACGTTGCTCGCCATGCTGGCGTTTGCGGGGAATTCGGTGCTGAATCGTGCGGCGCTGGCGGATGAAGCTATCGACTGGGCCGCCTTTACATCGGTCCGGCTGGTATCAGGTGCGCTCATGCTGGCGCTATTGCTCGGCCTGCGCCATGGCCGCGGCGTATTGCCGCGTATATCGAATGGCATGTCTGTAGTGGCGCTATTCGGCTATGCAGCGCTGTTTTCGCTGGCCTATCTGGACCTAACGGCGGCGACCGGTGCATTGATATTATTCGCCTGTGTACAGATCAGCATGCAGGCCATCGGGCTTGCCAGCGGCCATAAAGTGCGCGGTCTGCAATGGGCGGGGCTGATAGTGGCTTTTGCGGGACTGGTGTGGCTGCTCCTACCCGGCCTTGCCGCGCCGCCGTTATGGCCCAGCGTGTTGATGGCGGGCGCTGGGCTTGCGTGGGGCATTTACAGCTGGCTTGGCCGCAGTGCGCAAAACCCTTCGCTGGCCACGGCACGTAACTTTATCGGCACGGTGCCGTTGGCTTTTGCGCTGCTATTTTTGGTGGAGGAAATACCGGGCAGTTACGGCTTGATGCTTGCCATTACGTCGGGCGTGATAACATCGGCTTTGGGCTATGTCATCTGGTATGCGGTGCTCCCGCATCTGAGCGTGGTGACGGCGGGCGTTGTCCAGTTATCCGTCCCCGCAATCGCGGCTTTGGGGGGCATATTGTTTCTGTCGGAAGCAATATCGCTGCGGCTGTTTGTCGCAACTGTCCTGATATTTGCTGGGATTGCCCTGACACTGCGGGCGAAAGCTAAATAGCCGCGTCGCGCACCACGGCAATGCCGTTCTCGCGCTGGTTTTTCAGTTCCTGTTTCAACTTGGCGGGATCGCGCGCGAAAACAAAACCGAAACTGACACCGCCTTCCTTGCCGATGGTCGCATGGTGCAGCTTGTGCGCCTGTACCAGCCGTTTGGCATAGCCGCGCTTGGGGACCCAGCGGAAGTACCGCTGATGCACCAGCCCGTCATGGATAAAGGCATAGATCATGCCGTAGATGGTAATGCCGACGCCGATCCACCACAACAATGGCGACCATAATGCGCCGATGATGAACAGTGATATTGCAAAACCGGCAAATACCACGCCGAACAAATCGTTTTTCTCCAGCACATTGTCATGCGGCTCATGATGGTCGCGGTGCCAGCCCCAACCCCAGCCGTGCATGATATATTTATGCGCCCACCAAGCGAAAAATTCCATGCCAATGACAGTCGCCGTGACCACCAGTATGATTTCCAAAACGCTCATGCCCGTTGTTCCGTAAGATTTTCCGCAATAAATTGCCTGTGCCGTGCGGGAAGCGCCCACCAGGGCAGACCGGGCGACAGGTGATGTTCATGATGATAGCCGAAATGAAAGCAGCTGAAAAGTGATGCCAGCACGCCATAGTCGTTTGTGCGGGCATTATGGCGATCGGCAAAGGGTGTATTTTCGTGCCTGTGCGGACGATATGTGCCGAAATAGAATAGCTGCAGCGAAGACGCAATGGCCGGAAAACCGTATAGCAATGCGATATTTTCGGGTGGCACACCGAGGATGAAATAATAGGCCAGCACGACGCTCCACACCCATGCCACCGACATCCATCCGAAATAGCGTTTCAGGAAAAGCGTGTACCATGGCCAGAAATCACGGGGATTATCGGCGTTGAAGTCAGGATCATCCGCGCCGCCGACATGGCGGTGATGGGCAAAATGCGCATCCCGCATTTTTTTCCATGCAAAACCGGCATAAAGAAAGAGCAGTATGGCACCGATGGCCGCGCCCAGCCGGGGCCATTTCGGGCTGAGCGAACCGTGCATGCCGTCATGTGCGACAATGAACATCCCGACCGAGAGCCAGCATTGCACCGCAAATATGGGTGCAACCCAAAGCCATGCCGTACCTTCGAGCCGGAGGCCGAACATCGCCCAGATGTGAATGGCAAGCCATAGTCCAAAAATGGCAGCGGCCAGCAGCAACCCGATAATGCTTTGTGACGTGCGTGAAATCTGCATGCGCCCCGCATAGCAGCATCGCACGGCGCGCTCAAAGGCAAAACATGCAACTCGGCGTGCATATGGGCCAATGTGTATACTGGCCAATGTGTATACTGGATTGCCAATTGCGCGGGCTGCGCTATTACGGTGTCATGACGATCCGGCCCCGAACGCTTTATGAGAAAATCTGGGATGCGCATGTTGTGGAACAGCGCGATGATGGCACTGCGCTGATCTATATCGACCGGCATCTGGTGCATGAAGTCACCAGCCCGCAGGCGTTTGAAGGCTTGCGTCTTGCTGGGCGCACCGTGCGCCGGCCCGACCTGACACTGGCTGTACCGGACCATAATGTACCGACCACGCCGCGTGTCGACGCGGATGGCAGGCCGATACCGATTGCCGATCCCGACAGCGCCGCGCAATTGGCGGCTCTAGAACGCAATGCGCCTGCTTTCGGCATCAGATATATTCGCGCCACTGACCGGGAGCAGGGGATTGTGCATGTCGTGGGACCGGAGCAGGGGTTTACGCTGCCCGGCACCACATTGGTGTGCGGTGACAGCCATACGGCGGCGCATGGCGCACTGGGCGCACTCGCATTCGGTATCGGCACGAGCGAGGTGGAACATGTACTGGCGACGCAGACATTGCTGCTTAAACGCTCCAGATCGATGGAAATCCGGGTCGAAGGCGCGCTGGCACCGGGCGTGACGCCCAAGGATCTTATCCTGCATATTATCGGCCATATCGGCGCGGCGGGCGGTACGGGCCATGTCATCGAATATCGCGGGCAGGTGTTTGCGGATATGTCAATCGAAGGCCGCCTGACCGTTTCCAATATGTCGATAGAGGCTGGCGCGCGCGCAGGTCTGATCGCGCCGGATGACAAGACGTTTGCCTATCTGAAAGGCCGCCCGATGGCGCCGCAGGGCGCGGACTGGGACGCAGCAGTCGCATATTGGCGTACGCTGGCGACCGACGAAGATGCCGTGTTTGACAGCAGCATTACAATAGACGCCGCCGATGTGGAACCCACCGTAACATGGGGCACCAGCCCCGAAGATGTCGTGGCGATAGGCGGCACAGTGCCCGATCCGCAAAACTTTGCCGACCCGTCGAAACAGGCCGCCGCGCAAAAATCACTCGATTACATGGGGCTGCGCGCGGGCACGAAAATGACCGATATCCCCGTCGAGCATATCTTTATCGGCAGCTGTACCAACAGCCGGATCGAGGATTTGCGCGCTGCCGCTGATATTGTGCGGGGCCGGACCATGGCGGATAATGTGAAGTCGGCTTTGATCGTACCCGGTAGCGGCCTGGTGAAACATCAGGCGGAACGCGAAGGTCTGGACCACATTTTTGTGGAGGCGGGCTTTGAATGGCGCGAGCCCGGCTGTTCGGCGTGCCTTGGCATGAACCCTGACAAAGTGCCTGCCGGGGAACGCTGTGCTTCCACCTCCAACCGCAATTTTGTGGGACGGCAGGGACCGGGCGCGCGTACACATCTGGTGTCACCTGCGATGGCCGCAGCGGCGGCAGTGACAGGGCGGCTTACCGATGTTCGTGAATTATGATAGGAAGAAAATATGAGTAAAAAGAAAAGCGAAGATAAGAAGAAAATGTCAGACGCCGCCAAAATCGGCGCGGCGGCAATAGGCTCGGCAGCGCTCGCGGCGGCCCTGCTTTATGCGGGCAAGCACAGGAAAGCCGAGGACAAAGCGCCGAAAAAGCCGAAAAAAGATATGCCGCCGCCGGAAACGGATTGACGCGGTGCGGGGTATCTCCAAGGTCATTGGCCGCGCCATTCCCTTTGGCCGCAAAAATGTCGACACCGATGTTATTATTCCGGCCAAATGGCTGAAAACCATTACCCGCGAAGGCTTGGGGCAGGGCGCATTTGAAACGGTACGCCGTGAAGCTGATAATGTGTTTGACCATGCCGAATATGCCGGCGCGCCAATATTGATTGCGGGTGATAATTTCGGCTGCGGGTCAAGCCGCGAGCATGCCGCATGGGCGCTGCTCGATATGGGCGTTACGGCAGTGATTGCGCCGAGTTTTTCGGATATTTTCAGCAGCAACGCTTTCAAGAACGGCATCCTCACCATCGAGCTGCCGCAAGGCGCGATTGACCGCCTGATGGAAGTGACCGCGACAGACCCGATAGACATTGATCTTGATAGCCAGACTGTCACCACGCCGTTTCAGGACCGGTTCGAATTTGCCATCGATCCGTTCCGCAAAAACTGCCTGATAAACGGGCTGGATGAAATCGGCATGACGATGGAGCGGGACGATGCGATAGCGGCATATGAAGCGGGTCTATCCGCAGACAAGCCCTGGCAACAGCCACGATCATAGCAATTGAAATGTAGGATTGCTGTTGATAGCTTTCCGGTATGACTCCATTTTTGTGCGATAATCCCGACCGATTCTATTGTTCATTACATTTCCGACGCTAAATTCAACATAAAATTATGTGAGATTGCACCCCAAATCGCGTTACCTTTGTTACCTTATTCATTAAATTCATTTGAAATATGAACAGAAATGATCTGTATTTACAGATCTCAAATCACCAGAAAGGGAGACTGCCAAATGCGCGCACTGCTATCAAAAGAAACGGGTGGTCCCGAAACACTGGAAATGACAGAGATTGATGATCCGGTGGCCGGGGCCGGGGAGCTTTTGATTTCGGTCAGGGCCTGTTCGATCAACTTCCCGGATGCGCTGATTATTCAGGATATGTACCAGCTACGCCCGCCGCGTCCGTTTGCACCGGGCAGCGAAATTGCGGGCGTTGTCGAGGCTGTCGGCGACGGTGTGACCGATTTCAAGGTCGGCGACCGCGTGATTGCGGGAACCGGCTTTGGCGGGCTAGTCGAGAAAAAAGCGATTGCCGCCGCTGCGGCTTACCACTTGCCGGACGAATTCAGTTTTGAACAGGGCGCGTCGCTGCTGATGACATATGGCACGTCGATCCACGCGCTGAAAGACCGCGGGCATATTAAGGAAGGCGATACGCTGCTGGTATTGGGCGCGGCGGGCGGTGTGGGTCTCGCGGCTGTTGAGCTGGGCAAAGCCTATGGTGCACGCGTTGTTGCCGGCGTTTCCAGCGAAGCGAAAGCCGAAGCGGCCCGGGAATCGGGCGCAGACGAAGCGGTGGTCTATGCAAGGCAGCCGTTTGACAAGGAACAGTCCAAGGCGCTCAGCCAGCAGTTCAAGGCAGCCGTTGGCCCCGAAGGCGCCAATGTAATCTATGATGCGGTGGGCGGCGATTACAGCGAGCCTGCGGTGCGTTCAATTGCATGGGAAGGGCGTTTTCTGGTGGTGGGTTTCCCCGCTGGAATTGCGAAACTGCCGCTCAATCTCACGCTTTTGAAAAGCTGCGATGTATGCGGGGTATTCTGGGGCGCCTATGCGGCGCGTGATCCGCAGGGCAATGCCGCCAATATCGCCGAACTGTTTGATCTTTGGAAAGCGGGCAAGATCAGCCCGAAAATCTCCGAGACTTTTGCATTTGAAGATGCGGGCAAAGCCATTGCCAGACTCGCAAACCGCGACGCCATCGGCAAGCTGGTAGTGGTAATGTAAATTGTAAGCTCTCTTCCAAAAGAAGGGCGCTTAATTTCATGCTGCGCCTTGCGCCCACCGCGCTGCCAACCTATTTTATACATGAGTGAATATCAAAGCTAGGAAGCCATTATGAGTGATATAAATGACCGTAAAAAAGCGTTTGAAAACAAGTTTGCGCGTGATGCGGAAATGCAGTTCAAGGTCAATGCGCGGCGTAACAAGCTGGTCGGGCATTGGGCCGCGGCCCAAATGAACCTGACCGCCGAAGAAACCGACGCCTATGCAAAATCGGTCGTTGCTGCGGATTTTGAAGAAGCGGGTGATGATGACGTGATGCGCAAATTGCTGGGCGACCTTACATCTGCGGGTGTTGAAATCGATGAAGCCGGTGTACGCACCGCGATGGAAGAATATATGGACGAGGCGCGCCGTCAGTATATGGAAGAGTCCGAGTAAGCCATCATGCCCATGACAGCGCAGGAAATTGAAAGCATGATCGTGGCGGCAATGCCGGGTGCCAAGGTGGAAATCACTGATCTGGCGGGTGACGGTGATCATTACGCCGCGCATGTTGTGTCGGAAAGCTTTCGCGGAATGTCCCGTGTGAAGCAGCATCAGGCGGTATATGCCGCGCTGGACGGCAAAATGGGCGGCGTGCTGCATGCCTTGCAACTCACTACCGCCGTTCCCAAATAGATTGTAACGCAATTAAACAGGTCAGGAGTTTCGGCCATGAGTGACGCCGTGAATACGAAAATCGAAGAATTGGTTTCATCAAATGATGTGCTGGTATTCATGAAAGGCACGCCTTTATTCCCGCAGTGCGGTTTTTCCAGCCGCGCGGTTGCCATTCTCGACCATCTGGGTGTGGCCTATGAAAGCGTTGATGTGTTGCAGGACATGGAAGTGCGGCAGGGCATCAAGACATATTCCGACTGGCCGACTATTCCGCAGCTGTACGTCAAAGGCGAATTTATTGGCGGATCTGACATTATGATGGAAATGTTCGAGGCAGGCGAGCTGGCGACGTTGATGGACGAAAAAGGCGTGGCCAAGGCCGAGAGCTGAAACCCGGTCTTTCGGGCGCATGACGATGATAAAAACGCCTGATAATCAAAAACCCCAAGATCAAAAAGATGTACAATATGACCCCATGACGGGGCAGAAACTGGCGCCTGCCATAGATGCGGCCACAGTGGTGATTTTCCGTGACACACCGGCAGGCGATCCGCCCGAACTGCTGATGGTCGAACGTTCTGCGAAAATGGCCTTTGCCGCAGGCGCAGCCGTCTTTCCAGGGGGACGCATCGATCCGGAAGACCATGCGTTTGCCGCAGCTTTGGGCTGCGCAGATGATGATGGGGAAGGCGCGGCGCGCATTGCCGCAATCCGCGAGACTATAGAAGAAACCGGGCTTGCCATCGGCTTTGCCGAAACCCCGGATGAGGCACTGTTACAGTCTGCGCGCGCAGATCTGCATGCGGGCAGGCCATTACAGGAAATCTGCGAAGCACATGGGTGGTGGATCGATATGGACGCGATGGTGCCTTTTGCACGCTGGCGGCCTTCGTTCAGCGAGGCGCGTATTTTCGACACACGTTTCTATCTCGCCGATGCGGGTGCGGGCCGTGACAAGGTTTTGGTGGATGAGACCGAAAATCGCCGCCTGTTCTGGGCCAGTGCAGTCGATGTGTTGGAAAGAGCGGATAAGGGCGAGCTCAGGATTATTTTTCCCACCCGCCGCAATCTGGAGCGGCTCGCACAATTTGCGGCATTTGACGATGCCGTGGATCATGCCAACGCCATTCCGGTGCGCACTGTGACTCCATTTATCGAGGAACGCGGCGGCACACCGCATTTATGTGTGCCCGATGATCTGGGCTATCCGGTAACGTCCGAGCCGATGCAAAAAGCACAGCGCGGGTAAGGTCAAAAATTTTAGCCAGGAGAAATGGAATGGATAAGGTGCATATCGAACGCGAAGACGGGGATAATGGCAAAATCCGGTACGTAGCGACTGTACAAGATGTAGAGGGCGAAGGTGAACTCACCATGTTCCGCGCAAAAAAGGGTGTATATGTTGCGGATCACACTGGCGTGCCGAAACATATGGGCGGTAATGGCATTGGCTCAAAACTGATCAAATTTATGATTGAGGACGCCCGTGCAAATGGCCTGCGCGTTGTGCCATCGTGTCCATTTATCGCCAAGAAATGGGAAAAACACCCCGAATGGTCGGATGTACTGATCGATCGGGATGAGGCGCGGCAGCTATAGGAAATCGGTGCGCTTGGCCTTCGGAAACAGGGCAGGTTCTGCATCAAATGGAACATGGAGAATTGGTGCGCCCGGCAGGACTTGAACCACTTTTGATGGCTTGACCATCAAAACAACTATCTGAAGCAGGTTCGTCCGGCCTTCGGAAACAGGGCAGGTTCTGCATCAAGTGGAACATGGAGAATTGGTGCGCCCGGCAGGACTCGAACCTGCTGCCTCAAGATTAGAAGTCTCGCGCTCTATCCAGATGAGCTACGGGCGCACAGTGCAAAACTATTGGTTTCGAGCGGATTTCCCGCCTAGTCCTGTATGAAAGGTGTGTCAATGGATTTGGAACAAAGTGGTATCATTGGGTATATCCCGGCACATAATTAGCACAATGGCCGGCACATAAAAATGCCTTAGCTGTCGACTTTTGGAGAAAATATAGTCCGCCCTTCCACAATGTTTATCAGTGTTGGAACCGCATAGAGAGCTGGAGTTCTGCCAGCGCCATCACGAATACGGGTTATGACACCGGAATCTGAAAGTTGGCGGAGCATATTGTTAGCTGTAACACGGGTATTGAAGCCAACATCTTGAGCGAATTTTGGCCCTGATATCACCGGGCTTTTGAACAAACTATCTACAGCTGCATGTGAGAATTGAGAATGTGTAATTTCTACTACTCTTTCCTGCATCGCTTCATAAAGATTACGAATTTCTATAACTTTTTTGATATTAGACTCAGCTTGAGTTATTAATCCACCTAGAAAAAAATCGATCCATCCGTGCCAATCATTCGCATTTGTTATCTCCAACAATCGGTCATAATATTCATTTCGGTTACTTTCGAGGAATTCTGACATATAGAACATTGGCCTTGAGAGCCTTTGATGCTGAAACAATATGAGAGGAATAAGCATTCTACCAATCCGACCATTCCCATCTTTAAATGGGTGAATTATCTCAAACTGTGCGTGTGCAATGCACGTGAGTAAGAGTGGGTCTTCATCCTTTATGCCTAAATAATCTTCTAAATTTAGCAGGCTTGATTGCATCACTGCTGGATTCGGAGGTATAAATCTTGCTCTTTCTATTGGGTCACCGCGCCGGCCAATCCAGTTTTGATCCGCTCTGAACGCTCCGGGCTCTTTGTTTCGACCTCTTACGCCTTGCATTAGTCTTTGGTGTATTTCTTTAATTAGCGAGAGTGACAAAGGTCGATCCATCATCGCGTGTTCGGCTTGTTGCACAGCACTTCTATAATTTGATACTTCTTCAATATCGTCTCTGCGAGCCTCTAAAATTACGCCAGCATCAGCTTCAAAAACTTCATCTAGTGTAGCTTGAGTGCCTTCAATTTTGGAAGATAATACAGCTTCATTTGCAGTTATAGGGGATAGCAAAACGCCAGGGTTCAGAAGTGTTTGTAACATCCCATCATACCTTGCTAAACAACTATTGGCTTCGCCTACTAAAGGTAGGATTTCACGCCAACTTAGCTCTCTGATTGGCAAGCTATCCGGTACATATGGCTGATTGGTCATTATGATCAATTAGCAGGTTTTTGTGAAAAGCAAAAGCTAATATCACTTTTCACAACAAAATTTGTGTAAACTAAAATTTGCATTGTCAGCGTTGTGAACAATCCGAATCCATTTTGGTTTGCACTAAAATTAGAGTGTAAACCTAAATTTACACAAATTAGCTTGTGAAAACTTTATCGAAGATAGCCTTTCAAAGCAAACTAGGCTTATCAACAAAAATAGGTGATTTAGTCTCGCGTCCATTATGGATGGAAACATAGTCTAAAACCATAAATATTTATATAAAACAACTGCTTATCAGTTGGAGTATTATCAACACTATGATTATAATTTATATTATAAATCAATTAGTTGTGCTGGTTTGACTCTGATTAGAAGTCTCGCGCTCTATCCAGATGAGCTACGGGCGCTTGCCAGTGAAACGGGTAAATACTGCTTCGTTTGACATAGCCCACATAGCGCCCTTTGGCGCACATGCAAACTGCGATATGAGGATGCATGGACAATGATACGAATCATGACGCAAACGCGGCTGATAATCCAGTTGGTTCGATAAACAGCGACCAGCTTACGCAGCACCGTTTCCGCTATTTCGATTTTGTGATGGCGGCTTTTGTGACGGTATTGCTGCTTTCCAATGTCGTGGGTGCGGCCAAGCTTACATTTATCAACATAGATGGTGAGCAGTGGGTTTATGGCGCGGGAATATTATTTTTTCCGCTGGGCTATGTCATTGGTGACATACTGACGGAAATCTATGGTTACGCCCGTGCGCGCCGTGTGATCTGGGCCGGATTTGCCGCCATGCTGTTTATGGCCTTTATGTGCTGGGTGGTGGTGCAACTCCCGCCCGCGAATGTCTGGGACGGGCAGGATGCCTATGAGCGTGTGTTTGGCCAGGTGCCGCGCATCGTATTCGCCTCGATCATTGCCTTTTGGGCTGGGGAATTTGTGAACAGCTATGTTATGGCACGTATGAAAATATGGACCAGAGGCAAGGCGCTTTGGTCGCGCACCATTGGATCGACGATAGCAGGTCAGGGGGTGGACAGCTTGATTTTCTATCCATTGGCATTCTATGGCGTCTGGGAAACAAGTGCGGTGCTAACAGTCATGGTAACAAATTGGGCGCTTAAAGTGGGTTGGGAAGTGGTTTTGACACCTGTGACCTATACGGTTATCGGCTGGCTTAAGAGACGTGAAGGTGTAGATGTTTATGACGCAGGGACAAACTTCACGCCATTTACAACTAAAGTCTGAATATCAAAACCATGTCTGAATTAGGGTCATTTCAAACGGGTAAACTATGGATTGAACAGCTGCTTGGTCTTGAGAAAGACACATTGCATGTCTTGGTCGGATTGGTTGTATTCGTGCTCATAATAGCAATTTTCCGGCGTAAGCCATGGCACATCTTGCCTGTGTTTGGAGCTGTATTGGCAGCATTTGTCGGTGAAGCACTCGATCTATATGAGATGATTGAATTGCGCGAAATACCGTGGGAGAATATTCCTTGGGAGCATTTAACACATGATTTATGGGTAACGAGTGCGGTTCCCATGGGCCTATTCTTGCTGGCTTTCGCTTTTCGGCCGATGCCTAAAAAAGATGTGTTAGTGGATGACGACAGTTCAGATGAATTAGTTTTTGAAATCTAGTCTATATTTGCAGTAAAATATGGGACTGGATCGAGCAGGATTACGTCATCGCGCTGCTCCAATTTCCGGGCTATCCAGTATTTATGGGCGGCGCCATAGGTAATGAGCACCCGCTTGCCTCGTCCTTCCACAGTATCAATTATGTTTAGAATATTGCGGCTGTGCGCGGTGTTGATAGCGGCCCAGCCGCCTGCGCCCAGATCATCTTCAAAATACTGCAGATAGGGCTGAAATGACGCTTCGACTAATTTGTCATAGGCCGCGCTATGGATGAATAACGGGTCATCGCTGCGGTTTTTTACTGCATTGGTAAATTCCTGATGCGCCTTTTTATGTTCGGCCCATTGTGTGGCGCGTTTGGGATCCTGTTCAATCGATTGCAGCGCCGCTGTGCGCTCTTTGGCGATATCTTCGGTCCAGCCAGCCGTGCCCACCAGCCAGAAGCCGATTTCGTCGTGTAATGGAATAATGACATCAGTATATTCGGGGAAGGCGCGGGTCCGGGTTTCGGTGACCGATCCGGTCTTGCGGTATGATGCGAGCGCCTCTTCCGCGCGGCCCGCAGGAATTTCGGTCAGGATAATGTCGGGATCAATATCGCGGATAATATTACGGAGCCGGTCCAGTGAATATCGCTGACTGTCTTTATGTGCGCCGTGGATCATGCCCAATATGATGACTTCTGTCTTGCCATCGGCGCGGGGGCCTGTGCTAACACCCGCTGTAGTCTGATTCTCTGATGGGAGCGAACAGGCGGCAAGCAAATAGAGACAAACACATATTAATATGGTGCAAATCAGTTTTGCTGGCTGTGGTCTATTATATGTTATGTGCATTTGCCGCGTCATTACTATCTTTTCAGGGCTATCCTTTCAGGTGATGCTGAAAAGCTTGCCGCATATATTTTCATTATGCAATGCGCGGCGGTTATCGTTTGTGGTTCAATTTGCGATCAGTCCAATCAAAAGGTAGATCAATATTGGAGCGCCAATACCGAATAATACTGCCAGGACCCACAGAATGCGGACCATCGTGACGTCGATTTCCGCCCAGTTGGCGATACCGGAGCAGACGCCCATAAATTTGGCATTTGCCTTATCGAGCCGGAATGTGTTTTTCATGTTTTTCCCTTTTTGATGAAATGTTGATAATAGCCGAAATTATGTTTTAGACAAACATGCTCACGGATTCTGCGGCGCCGCCGGGGATGACACTTGCGCCGACAAAGATTGCGCTGAAAACAAAAGCCGATACTGCGGCGAATGCGGATGATTTGAGTTTATTGATATTATACATTTTAAATTCCTTTCCTCGGGGTTAAATAATGTGGCCGGGTTGTTTTAGACAAACATGCTGGCAGAATTTGCCGCACCTGGCAGAACGCTTGCGCCGACGAAAATCGCGCTGAAAACAAAAGCCGATACTGCGGCGAAAACGGATGACTGAAGATTGCTTACGTTGTTCATGATAATTTCCTTTTATGCCTCCATCACCATGATGAAGATACAAACAACGTTGCATGAGGTGTGCCAGTTTTGATTTTATGATTATAAACAAATATTTAACTCATTATACATTTTACTTAACATTTGATGAATACCAAACATTGGGAAAATTTCCGAAACATTGGTATTTGTAAAATAGTGTATCGGGGCATTCCCGCAATTTGCCGCTAAAGTGCTTCTCACAGCCTGGCTTTATGGCTACACATTATGTGTATGCCGCTTAATTTCCTGTCGCTTCGTCACTTTCGCAACCATGGCGACAGCCAGCTGCACGGGCTTGCGCGCTTTAATATCCTGACAGGCGATAATGGCGCGGGCAAAACCAATATATTGGAAGCGATTTCTCTGCTCGCCCCCGGACGCGGTATGCGCCGCGCGCCCTTGTCCGACATGTCGGCGAATGCAGGGCCGGGCGGTTTCGCGGTTTCGGCTGATCTGGGTGACATAAAAATCGGTACAGGCGTTACTGCCGATACGCCCGAACGCCGCAAGGTGCGGGTCAACGGTGCGGCGGCCAGCGCCAATAGCCTGGCCGAATGGCTGTCGGTGATCTGGTTGACGCCCGCCATGGACCGCTTGTTCATGGAAAGCGCAGGCGGCAGGCGGCAGTTTCTGGACAGGCTCGTGCTCGCAATTGACCCGCTGCATGCACGTCATGCCTCGCAATATGAACTGGCTGTGCGGGAACGCAACCGGTTGTTATCCGGTGATATTATGCCGGACCCCGCATGGATGGATGCGATAGAAGCGCGCATGGCCGAATATGGCGCCTTGGTCGCAGCATCGCGTGCGGCAATGGTTGCGCAGCTTAATATCGCGCTGGAAAAGGAAGCGGAGGGCGCATTTGCCAAGCCTTTGCTTGCGCTTGCCCGCGGCGAAGCGCAGCCGCAAGAAATCATGCAGGGTATCTGGCGAGAAAGCCGTGGGCGCGACCGGCAGGCCAAACGGACACTGGATGGCCCGCACCGCGATGACCTTATCGTTACCATGCGCCAAAAAAATCAGGCGGCGGCCCTATGTTCAACAGGTGAGCAAAAGGCGATGCTGATTGCGATCATACTGGCGCATTCGGATCTGGTGGCATCGCTCAAGGGCAATGCGCCGGTGTTGCTGCTGGATGAAGTGGCGGCACATCTTGATCCGGTCCGGCGCGGCACTTTGTACGAACGGTTGGGGGAACGGCCCGGACAGGTGTGGATGACCGGGACGGACAGCCATTTATTCAGCAGCATTGAGGCCCCGCGCCATTTCACGATCTGCGATGGCACCGTGCAATCCTATGACTGACAATCCTACGGGTGCAAAAACATGTAGCGGATTATATGCGTACATGGCATGAGACGAATATGCAGGATCCAATCAAAAAACCCGAACGCCGAACGCCAGTCGCAGGTGGATTTTTTATCGCTGTCGCTTCTATTGCAGGTGTTTTCATTGGTGGGTTTCAGGGACAGCCTGTTATTGGCTTACTGGCCGGTTTTGTCGTCGGACTTGTGATTGCGGTTCTGATCTGGATGCTTGACAGGAAATAGATTTATGTCTCTTCCAGTGCCTGCTCAACGGCTGGCGCGAGTTTCTCCACCACGACATCGATACCCTCTGCGCTGGGGTGAATGCCATCGGGTAGCATCAGCCCGGGTTGCTGCGCGCCATCCTGTCCGATAATTCCGTCAAAGAAAAACGGATAAAGCGCGGCGTCATATTCGCGCGCAAGGTCGGTATAAATGGAATTGAACGCATCCACATACTCATCCCCCATATTGAGCGGTGCCATCATGCCGGTAAGCATGGCGTCAATATCGCGCTTTTTCAGCTCATCAAGCATGGCGCGGATATTCGCGCGTGTCTGTTTGACATCCAGCCCGCGTAGCAGATCATTCCCGCCCAGCCCGATAATGACCAGATCCGGTTTGCGATCCGCCCCGTCCAGTGTGAAGGCGAAACGTTTCAGCCCCGCCGCAGTCGTATCACCCGACACGCCAGCACCAATAACGCGCGCATTAATGCCGCCCTGCCGCAATGCCTGTTGCAGGTCATGGGGCAGGCTTTCGTTCTGTTGCAGCTGATATCCCGCGTACAGACTGTCACCAAAAGCGATAATCAGTTTTTCCGGTTGCTCCGCGAGGCCGGCGGGTTCGGCTGCTTCGATCGGCGTGCTTTGCTGCTGGTCGATAACTGCGGCATTCTGATCGTTTTGTGCGCCGCCGCATGCGGCGAGCATGCATAACGACCCATAGACAAACAGGCGAAGCGCCCCATATGGGTTCGGTAACGCAACCTTTTTGGTCATTATGGATTATCCCTTCATGCACGGTACAACAGTTTCTCCAGACAATATTGTCATTCAGGCGCGCAATGTCACCCTTTCTTTGGGGGCAAAAGATGCGCCAACCGAAATATTAAAGGGTATCGACCTTGAAATAGGGCGCAGTACAACGGTCGCATTGTTGGGGCCGTCAGGGTCGGGCAAATCATCCCTTATGGCAATCTTGTCAGGACTGGAATGTGCGACCAGCGGCGATGTACAGGTGGCGGGCATGGACTTTGGTCCGATGGATGAAGACGCTCTGGCAACTGCACGGCGCGGGCAGATTGGCATTATATTGCAGGCATTTCACTTGCTGCCCACCATGACAGCGCATGAGAATGTCGCGGTGCCGCTGGAACTGGATGGGCGCGGTGATGCATTTGCTGTTGCCAGGGCAGAGCTGGAAGCAGTGGGCCTAGGCCACCGTATCACGCATTATCCGGCGCAGCTTTCCGGCGGTGAGCAACAGCGCGTGGCCATTGCCCGCGCGATGGCACCCCGGCCGGACATTATCTTTGCCGATGAACCGACCGGCAATCTGGATGGCAAGACAGGCGAGGCGATTATCGAATTGCTGTTTACCAGGCAGCAGGAGACAGGCGCGACGCTGCTCATGATTACACATGATGCAGAGCTTGCAAAGAAATGCGACCGCATCATCGAAATGCGCGATGGTGATATTGTTGCTGATACCGCCAAAGCGGATGCGGTCTAAATATGGGTTGGACACAAATCTGGGCCATTGCGCGGCGTGATCTGAATGGCCGGTTCCGCGGGCTTCGGCTGCTGGTTATCTGCCTGTTTCTGGGCGTGGCGACGCTGGCCACGATTGGCAGCCTGACATCGGCCATAACAACTGAACTTTCCTCTCGCGGACAGGTGATACTGGGCGGTGATATCGAAATCGCCATGTCGCAGCGCATGGCCAGCGAAGAAGAGCAGGCGGCGTTTCGCGCCGAAGGGGAAGTGTCGGAAACGGTGCGCATGCAGGCCATGGCGAACCGCGTCCGCGAAACTGAAAGCGATGGGCCAAGCGCGGTACTGGCGCAGCTTAAAGGGATTGATATTGTTTACCCGCTCTATGGCGAACTGCTCTTGGACGATGGCGAGACAGCAGGTGCGCTGTCAGCTGACGAAATATATATCGGTGCGGGACTATCGGACCGTTTGCGGCTGTCCATAGGTGAGGCTCTGCGCTTTGGCGACGCCGAATTCCGTATCGCTGGTCTGATCGCCGAAGAGCCGGACCGGCTTGGCGAAGGCTTTACACTAGGACCGGTGGCGCTGGTATCGCTGGAGGGTATTGAACGCACGGGTCTGGTTCGCCCGGGCAGTCTGTATGAAAGCAAATATCGCATCAAAACACCCGCTGCGAGCGATATAGAAAATACCATTGAGCGGCTGAACAGCGCGTTCCCGGAATCGGGCTGGGAAGTCAAGGACCGCGAACGCGGTGCACCGGGGGCGACACGCTTTATCCTGCGCATGGGACAGTTTCTAGCGCTAGTCGGCCTGACTGCGCTGGTTGTGGCGGGCATTGGTGTCGGCAATGGCGTAGCATCCTATCTGGCGGGCAAACGCGGCAGTATCGCCACGCTCAAAATCCTGGGCGCGCATTCGGGTGATATCCTGCGCATTTATATGGCGCAGATACTGGCGGTATCGTCACTGGCGATCATCGCCGGGCTGCTTGCCGGCGCGTTCCTGCCTCAGGCTATCATTTATTTTGCGGGTGATGTGCTGCCGGTAAAACCCGGTTTTGCAATCTATCCCATGCCGCTTATCATCAGCGCGCTTTACGGGCTGTTGATTGCGTTGATATTCGCGCTGCCGCCGCTGGCAAGAGCGCGGCTGGTGCCGCCCGCAGGACTGTTCCGCTCGGTCGTTGATGGCGCATCGCAGCTTGACTGGCGCACTTATGTATTTGTGGCGGGCGGGGCATTGCTGATTGGCGCCATTGCTGTTTTCACGGCCCGCGATCCGCTGTTCAGCGCAGGATTTTTGCTCAGTGTGATGGCTGTATTGGGTCTGCTCGCACTGATTGGCTGGGCCATTGGCAAAATCGCCGCGCGCCTGCCGCGGCCCAAACAGCCGTTGGCGCGTCTGGCGCTGACCAATTTACACCGGCCCGGATCACAGACAGGGCAGCTTGTCGTGGCGCTCGGTCTTGGTCTTACGTTATTTGTGACGCTGGCGGCTATCCAGACCAGTTTGAACAATGAAATCGAACGCACCATTCCCAAACAGGCGCCCAACCTGTTTGTGCTGGATGTGCCAGTGGAAGAGCGCGAGACTTTCCTTGCCAAAATTACCGATGCCGCGCCCGAAGCGGAGGTCAATACCGTTCCCGCATTGCGCGGTACGATCACCGAATATGCGGGGCAGCGCGTGTCGGAGCTGGAGGATATTCCCGATAATGCCTGGGTACTGCGCGGGGAACGCGGGCTGACCTATAGCGAGACATTGCCCGAAGGGAGCGAACTGCTGGAAGGCGAATGGTGGGCGCAGGATTATGACGGCCCGCCGCTTGTGTCGGTCGATGTGAAAATGGCGGAGGCGCTGAACCTGAGAATCGGTGATCCCTTGACTGTCAGCTTGCTGGGCCGCGAGTTCAAGGCGGAGGTTGCGTCGTTCCGGCAGATTAACTGGGACACACTGGGTTTTAACTATGTGATGGTATTTTCACCCAATACATTGCGTGATGCTCCGCATAATCTGGCGGCGACTGTGACAATTGACGATGCATCGGAACGCGCCGTGTCGCGTTCGCTGCTGGATACATTTCCGTCCATTTCCGTGATCGAAGTGCGTGAAGTCATCGGACAGGTGCAGACGATATTGGGGCAAATGGCTTCGGCAATTGCAGCCGCAGCTTCCATTGCGATTCTTGCTGGTATTGCCGTGCTGATCGGCGCGATTGCTGCGTCCCGGCAATCGCGTATTTATGACAGCGTGATCCTGAAAACACTGGGCGCGACGCGGCGGCAGATATTGTCGGCGCAGGCGCTGGAATATGGCCTGCTTGCATTCCTACTCGCCTCTGTGGCTCTGGCTTTGGGGCTGTTTGCGGCATGGTATGTGATTGTGCAGATATTTGAGTTTAACTGGGCGCCGGACTGGACCATCGTGCTCGCTATGCTGGGAGGCGGGGCTTTGCTGACACTGGTGCTCGGTACGATTGGTTCGCTGCCTGTACTTGCCGCGCGGCCAGCGCGGGCACTGCGCAGTTTGTAGGGTTTTGTTTGATCGCTTCGCGGCGATAAGTTGGTACTGGCTTAGCTTCCCGTCCCTCACGGCTATTTTCGCTGTGCGAAAAGCCTGCGGGAATGCGGCACCAGCCCCAGTATCTGGACTTGGCCCTCCCGACCTCCCAAACAGCTTACAATGTCATTGGGAGGTCGGGAGGGGGTGTGGGCTGGTGCCGCCGCGCTTCAACGCATAAAATGTGCGGGATGGAACAGGCTTATCGCCGTGAGGCGATCAAATAAAAATTCAGATTGAAAACTGCAAAATCAGGCAGGGGCAGACTATCCCGCTCCCGCCAGCCTGCTCGCAATTGGCGCAGACACTATCAGCTGCAACTGGTGATATATGATCGCAGGCAGGACAATGGCCCCTGCTTCTGGCCCGGCAAAAATGACTGCGGCGAGCGGCGCGCCTGTGGCGATGCTTTTGTGTGAGCCGGCAAACAGCAAACTGATCCTGTCATCGTTTGGGATGCGGAACAAATGCCCTGTAAGCCATGCTGCGCCAAAAGCAAATATCAGTAAAATCAGGATAAATCCTATCAGAATGCTTAACGTTGCCGCGTCCACCATTTGCCACAGACCGGCGACGACAGATGCGCTGAAAGCCACATAGACAGCGATTGCAATAGCCGTCTTGTCCGTGAAGGATAGCAGGGATTTGCGCCGCTTTGCCCATGCGCCAAGCCATGCCTGTGCAATTTGGCCGAACGCAAAGGGCAGCAGAATTATGGCCGCAATTTTGATGATTATATCACTGCCAATGGTTCCGCCATCCGTCCCGCCAATAAGCAGTACGACAAGTATCGGGGTTATGAATATCGCCGAAAGGTTGGATGTTGCCGCCGCCATTACTGATGCCGCGACATTGCCGCCTGCGATTGAACTATAGCTGATGGCGGACTGCACGGTGCTGGGCAAAATGGTGAGGTAAATCAGCCCGGTCACGAATATCGCGGGCAGAAACAGCGCAGCCATGGGCGCGATAATCTGTCCCGCCAGCGGCATGGCGGCAAATACGAATAGGAAAACGATAAGCTGCAGCCGCCAGTTGCGCATGGCCGTCAGCACATCTGCGCGCGGCAGGCGCAGTCCGTGCAGGAAAAACAGCAGGAAAATGGCCGCTGCCATGATCGTTGCCGCAATGCTGGCGGCCGTGCCACTTACAGGCAAAACACTCGCCAGCACGATAGTGCCCAGCAAAAGGAGCACGAAATTATCGGGAATAAGACGTTTCACCAAAACGGCCACTAGCTCATACGCGGCTTGGGCGCAGGTGTGCGTGAAAACCGCGGGGCAGGGGCCGGCTGTACGACGCCGTCTACGTCTATATATGTCTCGCGCTCTTTATTGTGCGGGTGATCCGGCGCTTCGTTCAGGCTGAGAACCGGCGCAAAGCATATATCCTTATGCTCCATGATGGCGCACCATTCATCGCGTGTTTTGGTGCGAAACAAATCCGTCAGTTTTTGTTTGAGAGGCTCCCAGCTTTGCGGGTCCATTTGTGCATCAAAACCTGCATCATCCTCGAGACCTGCATATTTGCGCAATTCCGCATAAAACTGCGGTTCTATCGACCCGATCGAGACATATCTGCCATCGGCGGTCTCATATGTGTCATAGAAATGCGCGCCGGTGTCGAGCAGATTAACGCCGCGTTCGTCGCGCCACATGCCGCTCGCGAGAAAACTGTATGTCAATGCGCTGAGTATCGCGGATCCATCGGTCATGGCGCAGTCGATCACCTGACCCTGCCCCGTTTTCTGCGCAGACAATATGCCCGCGAGCATGCCGAATGCCATCATCATGCCGCCGCCGCCAAAATCGCCCACGGCATTGACGGGCGGTGTCGGTTTATCACCGGAACGGCCATAGCTGTGCAAAGCGCCCGACAACGCGATATAATTGATATCATGTCCTGCATAGGGCGCATAGGGCCCGGTCTGGCCCCAACCGGTCATTCGGCCATAGACAAGCCTGGGATTGTCTTTGAGCAGATCATCCGGCCCCAGGCCCAAACGTTCCATGACGCCGGGACGAAAGCCTTCGATAATCCCATCTGCTGATTTGATGAGCTTGCGCAGCGTTTCGATATCATCGTCCGATTTGATATCAAGTTCAATGATTTCACGTGACCGGTTCAATATGTCTTTGGGAAGGCCCCGCGCGCCCGGCTTTTCCACACGGATGACGCGCGCGCCATGATCGGCAAGCATCATCGCGGCAAACGGCCCGGGGCCAATTCCCGCCATTTCGACTATTGTCAGTCCATCCAGTGCACCGGGCATGTCCGTCTCCATCATGGTTTTTCGGCATGTTATGGTTTTGCCGGACAATGGTAAAGATATTTAAGCGGCCGTTTAAATACACCGGATATCAGAGTATCAGACCCAGATAGGTAATGGCATCGCGCCAGTCATAGACAAGCGAGAAAATCATCGTGGCGAGTGCGAGAATAAGCCAGACACCATAAAATGATTTAAAGTTAATCGACTTTAATCGCCGCAAAATTGCAACGACTGCAGGTGTCCAGAAAATGACGTGCAGCAGGGATATACTGCCATAGTGATAGTTTTCCGCGCCCACTATCCGTCCGACAATAAAGCCGGCGAGTATCGAGCAGATATAGGCCCCGGCGATATAGCGCGCCTCTATCTTTTTGAACGATAATATGAGTGCGCTAATGCCGATCACCATGAGCCATATCATCCATTGACCAACATAGGCAGGCATTGCTTCCATCATTTCAGAAGTAGGCGTGAGCAGCAGTGCATCGTTCGCGAATAATCCGTCAAAGCCTGGTTTCATGAGCATTTCTTATATTGTTCATCTTTCGCAGCGCATTACGCCCGCGCATTACAATTGTGCGGTGCATATTGTCCATATGCAAATAAAAGGGGAGGCCGTAGCCTCCCCGATTATTGTGTTCAATGGGTTCCAGATCAGAATTTGAACCGCACCGTACCGCCATATGTACGCGGCTGGTTAGGATAGCCTGATATTGACTGTCCTTGAGCCACCGAAGGGAATATCGTCGAAATGTAGCGATCATCGAGGATGTTGCGACCCCAGATGGAGAACTCCAGTCCCATATCCATCGCATAGGTAATCGATGCATTCACATTGTTCACTTCGCGCTGAAATTTGCTTGCTTCAGCAATGGCAGGCGCAAAGTTTTGTGTTCCATCCGGATTTGTACCGATAAAATTGGTCAACCCGTTAATTACTTGCACACGAGATTCATACGCGTAGTCGCCGCGTATAATAATCCGGTCGTAATTCGCGAGTTCTTTCTCCCATTGTGCGCCGAAAGAGGCACTGATTGGATGAATGCCAGCAACAGTTTCGCCAGAAAGGTCGCCGACTGGTGAACCCACAAAACTCTTATACTCGGGATCAAGATAAGTCATCGCCAGAGTAAGGGTCAACTCGTCTGTCGGCTTCACGTAACCGTCAAATTCAATACCGAATGTCTCTTGCTCACCCGCGTTAGACAGGACGAAGCTAGAACCGATAAAAGTATTGGCCTGAAAGTTTTCGATTTTCTGCTTAAAAAAGGTGAGATTAGCACCTGCCGATTCCCAGTTGCCCTTGATTCCCAACTCGTACACAGTCGACTCTTCAGGCAAAGCAAAACGTGTGCCTGGCCTTAGATTGGGTGTTGCAAGCCCCTGCGATACGACTTGGGCGAAATCACCTGGCAGTGGACGACTGTCGCGCGAGAGGTTCCACGAACTTGCTTTGAAACCAGTCGCATAGCTTGCGTATACATTCAATGTATCGCTCACCTCATAGGCTATCCGCGCAATGTAGGTAATGTCATCGTCACGCGATTTGCCATCTTCCACTGCATTGGGGATGTTCAGGATCGGTGGAAGGAACTGAAAAGCCCTTAAAGCACCAAACGGATTTGCTGCAGGATTATTCTGATTAGCATCCGCGAATGCCTGGGCACCCGCCTGTATCGCTCCGAAGGCGGCCATATTACCAGCAGCAAAAGCACCGATTTCTGCTGCTGTAGCTGATCGGCCAAGGCCAAGAGCATTGCCAACACCCTGTGCCAGCGCGCCCTGGGATAATAACAGGTTCCTAGATCCCGCAAATTGCGGTGCGTCGAGGTCGACTGCGGAGAACGCCTCATTGGAGAGGCCGTTTGATGTTACGTCTTTCTTGTCTTTGGTATAGTTTGCGCCCAATGTTACTGTAAGTCGATCAGTAATATCGATATCAACCTGTCCGAATAGTGAATAGGCTTCGTTATCTTGCTGGAATTCGTTAAAGAAACCCGTTCCTGCTGCGAAAAAACTACCATTTTGTGCACCAAGTAGTTGCTCTAGAGCATCTACATTGAGAGCGCCTCCAGAAGCGCCTTGGATAAGCAAGTTAGCATATGGCCGGAAACCTGGGCCGTAAATGATCTGATCAGCGGCTTGTAAATCTTCATTAAAGTAATATCCGCCAACCAGGAAGTTAAACATTCCGTCAAAATCACTGGCAAGACGCAGTTCCTGCGTAATAGTCTTAATTTCGGCCTGACCGATATTCGCACCACTGGCTATGTCGGCACTGGTAAAATCGATGTCCTGATTAGCATCAATACTAGTATCGCGATAAGCCGAAATAGAAGTGAGGGTCAATGCACCAATATCATAATCGATTTGGGCTGAGACACCCCAGTTTTGAACTTTGTTGAATGGATCAACATCGGTAAACGCAACGTCGGCCAAAGGCGTACGGAAATCATTAACTTCGCCGCCAATCGCTTCGATTGCTGCGGTTTCAGGTGAACGTGCGAGATTGACAACTGCGCAGCATGTTTCGTCGATTTCGTCGTAATCTGCAATCAGACGGATCTTCAGATTGTCACTATTTTCAAACAGCAATTGTCCGCGCGCGAACCAGCGATTGCGATCGTTGAGGTCATCGCCATTGAAGCCATTGGTGACGAACCCGTCACGGCGATTATAACCAGCAGCGACACTTGCGGCCACATTGTCAGAAATTGGCCCGGTCACATATGCTTTACCAACAAACGCGTTATAGTTTCCGTAAGAAGCTTCAAGATTACCCCCGAATTCGAAAGATGGTTCCGAACTCACAAGTGAAATAACACCTGCGCTTGCGTTCTTGCCGAACAGTGTGGACTGCGGCCCACGTAATACTTCGACACGCTGCAAATTGGGAAGATCGGAAATTTGTGAGATCGTGCGGCTGCGATAAACACCATCTACGAATACGGCGACCGATGGCTCTAGGCCCAGATTATTGCCATCAGTACCGAATCCGCGAACCGCAAAGCTGGTTGCGAATGAGCTTTGTAGTTGCGATACGCGAAGTGAGGGTACTACAGACTGTAAGTCTCCAATATCACGGATTTGTGCGCGTTCGATTGTTTCAGCCGATGTCACGGATACTGCGACAGGAGTTTCCTGCAAAGTTTGTTCGCGTTTGGTCGCTGTCACGATGATAATATTACTATCATCAACTTCTTCTTCAGCGACTTCTTCCGCTGGAGCGGTGTCTTGTGCCATTGCCGTGCTGGACATTGCGATAGAGGCAATGCCTGCCGTTGACATTAATACGGTCTTGATAAACGGATTTACGGTTTTCATGCGATTGTTCCTTCCCTACAGAACGGTTTTTCAGGCACATATGTATTCATAATTCGCCCCGTGATTTTTTCGTAATGCCGATTTTCTTATATGAAATCGTGCATATCGCTGCGCAGATTAGTTTTTTCGCGAGCTAGCCACAATCAAAAAGCCCTCTAATTTGCGGGATTCCGGTATGTGCGTGACATATATGCAACGCAGTTCAGATTGCCGCTACGGCATGCTAGCAGCGCGTGACGATGTCGAGATGTAGAATTATGTAAAAAGTGGTGCCGAATATCCGACTCGAACGGATGACCTACCGCTTACAAGGCGGTTGCTCTACCAGCTGAGCTAATTCGGCGCTCTTTTCGAACTGTCTGCTGTTCGACTGGAACGCTCCCTATACTCAAAAAACGCCAAAGGTCCACCCCTCAGTTGCAGCAATTTTTGAATCCATGCACTTTGGATGCCAAAGCGCGCTGTTTTTTGTGGCCATTGCGAGCCATGCTGCGGTCATTATGGCATCGGCCTGATGGTCGTCATATATGGCAAGCGATGCAGCAGCATTCACGCCCAGCTTGGCAAGTACAGCATCAAGTGATTTTGGGTCGCGTATTTTTGTGCGGCCTCTTGTGAGGCCTGCCGATACAGCGGCAATACTGGTATAGATTTCGACAATCATAGGTCCGCTATCGGGGACCGGGTCAAAAGGCCAAACGGGTATCCGTCCATTCAGGCGATGTAGTACGCGCATCCCGGTCAGGCTTGATTTGCCTACCTGTGCAGCGCCGACAAGGTTGAAACAGCTATAGGGATTGGCAAGTTTCTGGATGCGTGACTGTTCTTCCACAACCCGCAACCGTCCGGATTTTGCCGTGCCACATGCATTGCCCAGATAGCCTGTATGGCGAAAATACTCACGCAATTCCGGGTGATTGATAAAATTATTTGCCGCCAGAAATGCTTCATTCTCGCACATTGTATCAACTAGCGCCCAAAGTGATTTGGCATCGGGCGGGCTTTGCTCCCATCCGGGGAAATAGGCGTCGCAATCTGTGAAGGGCAGGGCGGCGGACAAATCCATGCCGATTAGCATGTCCGTTCCTGCATCCGCATGTCCGATCAGCCAAGCCAAGGCATCCTCACGGCTCCAGCCATTTTCGGCTTTTATCAGCTGCGGACATTGATCAGGTCCCATTGTCGCCAGCGCAATGCCCCTGGGCCGCGCCACATTCTGGCCAGACCAGTCGAAACAGGCAGTATGGGTAAATTGGCGCATGGACGCTTTCTGCGCTCTCCGGCCATAAATGGAAAGCCCATAAAGAAAGGGCGGATGATTTCTCACCCGCCCTTTTGTTCTTGCCGTTGGCCTATCAGGCTTTAGGCGGCTCGTTGGCTTCAGCCGCTTTGGCAGAAGGCGTTTTAGGTTTTGGAGCCTGTGTCACGGCTGGCTTGGCATCCGCTGCATCCTGAATTTTCTTCAGCTGACGTGCCGCAGCATCACGGCCGCCCAGGCCGAATGCGATGGCACTTGCCACAGCCGCTGCAAACACAAAGCCGGTAAACGCGATAATCACAATCTGTTCACCGATCTGCATATGCGTCAGGCCCATGAACGTGGCCACAGCGATAATCAGATATTTCAGCATAGTTGAAATCACACCGTTTTCGCCGGTTGTGCTGGCCACCAGATTGGAAATCAGGTTGGCGAGCATGACGCCCACGGCAATAATGACGCTGCCAAATACCACGCGTCCGCCCAGATCGAGAATTTCATTCAGGATGGCGGTGAGTTCCGGAAATGCCAATAACCGGGTAGCGGCAATTGCACCGAACAGTACGATGGCGAGCTGCGCAATCCGGCCAACAAGGCTGGATACAGGTAGGGATGATGGCAATATGCCGACCGACGCAATGGCCTGATCCGCGCCCATATTGGCGAGTATCTGTTTCATCAGGTCAGATGCCCATCTTCCCAGGAAGAATGACAGGCCCAGAAGGATGGCTGCGCCGATTACCCGCGGAATGGCTGCTGCAACATTTTCCAGAATTTCCGTTGCCGGACCCGAAATCGCTTCAATCTGCAACACACCCAATGCGCCAATGGCGACCACAATCATGATAAGCGCGAACACAATGTTGGCGATTGTCTTGCTGATGGTTGTGCTGCCGGTGACTTCGGTAACACCGCCGCGTGCTGCCCATTTGTCGAGGTCGACAGTAGCCAGCGTCGTTTCGATGAGTTGCCGCACAAGGCGCGCGATGATGAGGCCAACAAAGAAGAATAACCCTGCGCCGAGCAGATTTGGCAGGAAGCTGGTGATATCACGCAGCATATTGTCGATAGGCCCAATCACATTGTCGAGGCGGAAAACCTGTAACACCGCGATAATACCGAACAGCCAGACGAGCAATGACACTATCTTGCCAATCGAAATTCCGACGGTTTCTCCGCTGCTTGTCTTGGCTTGCAGAAAAGAAATACGGTCCACCATTTTGGCGGCCGCCCATTTGGCGACTGTCGCCAGCAACCATGTGACTAAAAGAATGGCAATGGCCCAGAGAACTTTCTCCAGGATATCGCCATCAATGGCAAAATTGCCGATATATAATGAATTCATTTTTCAGGCCCCCTTTAATTTTGAATTTTATTTTGATGCGATTTGCACCGCACCACTTTCACACATGGCAACATAACCGGCCAGACTTCAATAAGAAAGGCCGCAATCGCGAAGATTGTGGACTATTGGGCGTCTGCAACGATTTGACGTGTAAATTCTTCTATATTGAATCGGGCTTCTCGCGTGTCATAGCCGCGCCGGACAATCACCATTTCCATTGAGGGGATGATGATCAGATACTGACCGCGATTGCCAAAGCCTGCAAATGTGTCCGCGGGAATACCTTCGGATGTATTCATCAGCCAGAATGTCGCGCCATATCCGAACTGCCGGTCCGGTTGTGGCCCCGATGGTGCAGTGACATAGGTGCGCCAGTTTTCCGGCAGCAGGCGTTGCTTCTTTCCCTGCCTGTCTTTCCAGACACCGTTGTTCAGATATAGCTGTCCCAGCCGGGCCAGATCGCGCGCAGTGGTCCATAGCTGGCTGGAAAGTATGTAATTATCCTGCCAGTCGGTTTCGGCGTAGGTCCGGGTCATGCCTGTTTTGCGGAAAAATGCATAAGGATCAAAGTCTGCATACTGCGCCTGCGCGCCGCGCACGGCCATGAGCGTATCATTATTGGCATAACGAAAATGCGAACCGGGCCTACGGATCAGCGGCCAGCTTGTGCTGCGTTGTCCGACACTTGCCGCGCCCATATAGACTGGGTCGGTCCGGTTACCTGCGGTGTCGCTATATAATCCGCTCGCCATGCGCATCAGATTATCGAGTGTTATGCTTTTCCGACTATCCCCAAAACCCTGCCATTCAAGTATTTGCGCAGGCTTATTCACATCAATGCTGCCGTTCAGCACTGCATGGCCGATCAGCGTACCTGCGATGGATTTGGCCACGGACCAAGTACGCTGCCCGGTGTGTTTATCGTGGCCGGGCATATAGGCCTCAGCCGTAATTTTTCCGCCGCGCATGATTAATACCGCACTGGTTTTGCCACCAAAACCGCCATCAACTGCCTGTGACGCAAGTGCACCCATGGATTCATCCGGGGCTTTGGCATTGGCATCCCCCATCGGCCAGGGCAGCTCATCATGAAATTCGCGCAGTTTTACGGTTGCACCCGTCTTGATGCCAGAAAAGCCAATGGGCAGCGAAGTGCAGCCGGTGCGGTGGTTCCAGATGGCGATACGCGGCGGAGCATCATCGGCATAAGTAACCTTCACTTGCCGTTCTTTTTCGTCAATTTCAGTCTCAAGTGTGGGTACAATGTCGGCGATGCGCGGATATATGCCTGTCAGTTCGTCACGCGCAATATTTTCCAGCGTTTTGCCCCCATTCCATAGCCCGGAGCAGGTGAATTGGGCTTTATACCCTGCAGAAAGCGCGCGATTGTAGAGCAGGTCATCCGCATTGTTCTGCGCTGCGAGAGGCGCAGCGGTAAATGCCGCGATGATAAGCGCGCTAGCTGTCTTTCTTCGCATGTCTGAGTTTCTCCCAATAGGCAATACGTTCAGCGATTTTGCGTTCAAAGCCGCGTTCGACCGGCGCATAATAAACTTGTGGTTCCATTTCTTTCGGCCAGTAATTGTCGCCGGAAAAACCATGTTCGCTTTCATGATCATAGCTGTAATCCTTGCCATAACCGATATCTTTCATCAGCTTTGTCGGCGCATTTAATATATTCTGCGGTGGCATAAGCGAGCCGGTCTCCTTTGCGGATTTCCACGCGGCTTTTTGCGCTTTGTAGGCGGCATTGGATTTCGGAGCAGTGGCGAGATAAATGCACGCCTGCGCAATGGCGAGCTCGCCTTCGGGGCTGCCCAGAAATTCATATGTATCCTTGGCAGCGAGACATTGATGCAAAGCTTCAGAATCGGCCAGACCAATATCTTCGACAGCCATACGGACCAGCCGCCGCAGCACATAGAGCGGCTCTTCACCGGCCACCAGCATGCGGGCAAGATAATAGAGCGCCGCTTGCGGATCGGAACCACGCACCGATTTATGCAACGCGGAAATCAGGTTGTAATGCCCTTCGCGGTCCTTGTCATACACGGCAACACGGCGTTGCAGGAAACTGGCAAGACCGGCAGGATCGAGAGGTTCAGGAATATCAACCGAAAACAGTGTTTCAGCCTGGTTAAGCAGGAAGCGGCCATCACCGTCCGCGCTGGCGATAAGGGCATCGCGCGCGGCATCATCAACGGGCAGAGCGCACTCCATAAGCGTTTCTGCCCGGTTCAGAAGTTCACGCAGCGCATCTGTATCCAGCCGGTTGAGGATCAGTACCTGTGCACGGCTGAGCAAGGCGGCGTTCAATTCAAAACTGGGATTTTCGGTGGTCGCGCCCACCAACGTCACTGTCCCTTTTTCAACATAGGGCAGGAAACCGTCCTGCTGTGCGCGGTTGAACCGGTGGATCTCGTCCACGAATAATAGCATCTTTTTGCCTGTGCGTGCATATTGCTCTGCCTCGGCAAAGGCTTTCTTAAGATCCGCGACACCGGAAAAAACGGCGGAAATTGCTTTGTAATGCATGCCGACTTCGCCCGCCAGAAGGCGCGCTATCGTGGTTTTGCCAGTTCCGGGCGGCCCCCAGAATATGATGGAGGACAATCTGCCTGCCGCGACCATGCGGCCAATGGCACCATCCGGCCCGGTAATATGCTGCTGTCCGATGACATCGGAAAGCTGCTGCGGACGCAACCGGTCCGCAAGCGGGGCATTTGCACCCGGAGCGGATGTGCTTTTTGCTTGATTTTCATCATGTCCGAAAAGATCACTCATATCGCTGACCTTAAAGCAGAACTCCTGCGCGATACACAACGAATTTGCAGCGTAATAATATTGCGTATATGGTGTGGTAAATAATATCAGGGGAGAAGAAAATGAATATTGGCGTGAAAACACCGTGGTGGTTCTGGCTTGTCGCTATTGTCTCGCTACTCTGGAATGCGGGCGGCATCATCAGTTATCTAAGCACAGAGCTGGGATACCTTGAAAATCTGGAAATGCCCGCGGAACAGCGCGAATATTTCTATGCTTTCCCGGCATGGGCTGTCGCATTTTGGGCTTTGGGTGTGTGGGGCGCTTTTTTCGGCTCGCTGGCGCTGCTTTTGAAAAGCAGGTTTGCAGTTGCGCTTTATGCCATCTCTATAATCGGATTGGTTGGAACGACCTATTATCAGCATATAGCGTCTGAATTGCCGGCCAGTATGGATACCAGTGGACAGATGATGTTTGCCGCGGCGATATGGATCATCACTTTTGGTCTGCTGTTTTTCTCCATTGCGATGCGCAATAGGGGCATATTGCGGTAATCTATCGCAATGCATCCGGCTTGGGAGGGCCGCTGCCCTCTCTTTGCCGGATAAGGCGGATATATGTATCGGCGAGCGCACCATTAATCCGGTCCCAGCCATATTTTTCCGAACGCTTTGCACCGGCGGCACCGCGCTTGGCACGTATTTCCGGATATTCGCAATAATGCTGCAAAGCATCGGCAAAATCCTGCGTGGCACCCGGGCGTATCAGCTTGCCGGAAACACCATGTTCGACCAGGCTTTGGCTGCCGGTTGCGCGCGCGGCCACAACGGGAACAGAACATGCCATCGCTTCCAATGTCACATTGCCGAATGTTTCAGTAATGCTGGGATTGAAGAATATATCCATGCTCGCCACCGCACGGCCCAGATCGGGGCCTGTCTGAAAACCCGCGAATACTGCATCAGGCAGGCGGTCCTCAAACCATCCGCGGGCAGGACCATCTCCGACGATCAGCACTTTATGCTTTACCTTGCGGCGGATAAGACGGTCGATGGTGTCTGAATAGACATCCAGCCCTTTTTCCATCACCAAACGTCCGGTAAAGCCAATGACAGGCTCATCATCGCGAATACCCAGGCTTTGCCGCCATGCCATATCACGCTTGCTGGCATCGAAAATATTGCGGTCCACACCGCGCGACCAGATGCCGACGTCATAGTTCATGCGCTGTTCGCGTAGAACCTGTGCCATGGAATCGGACGGTGCAACCAGCGCGTCACAGCGGCGGTACAGCCGGCGCAGAACAGCTTCCAGCGGTGGTTCCATAAATGCCATATTATAATAACGCGGATATGTTTCGAACCGCGTGTGGACAGATCCGAGCACGGGCACATTATGTTTGCGCGCCCAGCGCACTGCACTGTGCCCCACCACATCGGGGCTGCTTATCTGTATGATGTTGGGCGCAAATTTTTCCAGATCGCGCTTGACGCTGGGAGAAATCATCATCGGGAAGCGGTATTCATCGCGGCCCGGAAGTGCGAAGGACGGGATGCTGACAAGATCGCCCGCCGGTTCAAACGCAGGTGTATCGGTGGTGGGCGAATACACACGCACGGCGGCGCCTTTATCCAAAAGCCAGCTGACAAGGCGATTAAGTGCCTGGTTCGCGCCATCGCGCACATAATTATAGTTGCCGCTGAACAGGGCAAGCCGAAGATCACTAATTTCCATGATGCGGGGCATTAGCCGATGGACGCACAATTGCCAATGGGAACTTGTTTGCAATTTCATGCGTATTGTTTGGCGATGATTTACGCAAAGGAGAAAACCGTATGTCCAAAAGCTTTCAGACAAATCAATATGTCGAATGGGATTGGGGTAATGGCACTGCATCAGGCCAGATAGAGGAGAGGTTTGAACGTGAAGTTACGCGCACATTGAAAGACAGTAAAGTCACCCGCAACGGCAGTGAGGACAACCCTGCCTATCTTATCAAGCAGGAAGATGGTGATCAGGTGCTCAAACTGGGATCAGAGTTACGCGCGAAAAATTGAAGCTCTCAGCCTTAGTGTTGCTTTTTAACCCAGATAAATCTTGCTTTCCGGATATTTGATCCGTGTAGGTATCTGCGTAGCCAGGAAAAATCCCAGCGTGAGCGGTCCCACACGCCCTAGGAACATGAGCATCATAATGACCGCACGGCCCAATCCATCCAACTCGCCCGTTGCGCCGCGTGACAGGCCAACTGTGCCGAACGCACTTGTGACTTCGAAAGCAAGCCCAAGAAAATCGCCCTCATGCGTTATCGAAATGACGAAAATGCCTGTAATCACTAACATGAGTGCCATTGTGGTGAGCGCCATCACTTTCATCGCCTGCTCAAGTGGGATGGAGCGACCAAAGGCGCGCATACGTGGATGACGGCGGAAAAAAGCAATGGTTGCGAGTAGCAAAACGACAAAGGTCGTAACTTTGATGCCGCCCGCCGTCGATGTGCTGCCGCCGCCAATGACCATCAATACCATGAACATCATCGCTGTGCTATCATCCATTGCGCCAATATCCGCAGTGTTAAATCCTGCGGTCCGTGTGGTTACGCCCTGAAACCAGCTCACCCACAGTTTGTCACTGGCGCTGCTATATTGACCGAGCGTGCCTACGTTATTCCACTCCAAAGCGGCAAAACCTGCCACTGAAAATATGATCAGGCCCAGCGTTCCCGACAGCATAATCTTGCTGTGCAAATTTAGGCCATGCCAGCTTTTGGTGCGCACAATGTCTGAAATGACACTGAAACCCAGTCCGCCGACAATGAACATCAACGGCACAACTATATTGATTATCGGGTTGGTCGCCCATTTGGTAAGACTGTCTGGCAATAGCGCAAAACCGGCATTATTAAAGGCTGAAATAGAGTGGAATATCGCATGCCACATGCCTTTGCCCCAGCCATATTCAGGTACAAAAACTGGCAGCATCAACACCGCGCCTATTATTTCACAGCCAACTACTACTTTGATTATTATGCGAACCAGATAGAGCAGTTCGCCCAGCGAGGTCTGATTAAGATCATCGCGCAGGAATATGCGCTGGCTCATGCCGATGGGTAGCCCCAGTGAGGAAAGCACAAGCACCGCAAAAGTCATCAGCCCCAACCCGCCGAGTTGGATCAGCAGCGCAACGATGATCTGTCCAAATAATGTATAGGCACTTCCGGTATCAACAACGATCAGACCCGTCACGGTGACAGCAGAACAAGCGGTGAAAAATGCATCGGACCATGTAATCGAATCCACTGTCGCAATTGGCAGCTTGAGGAGCAATGCGCCCACAGAAATCAATATTCCGTATAATAATGCCAATAAGGCCGGTGGCGGTATGCCTATCGAGCGACCCGATACAAGGCCGCTGATCGTTGAACTGGATTTCCTGTCCAAGCCGCCGGATCCTATAAACGGTCGCTAAATGCGCGCATTGCGGAGCGTTCGCCGGTAATGATGAGCCTGTCACCGGTGAAAAGCCCTATATCACCATCGCATACAGCCAGAATTTCCCTGTCCCGGACAACTGCGAGACATCTAAGTCCAAAGCGATTCTCCAGCTCTATTGCCGACAGCGGTTTAGATTTGAAATCCGTGGGCAAAGCGATATCAGCAAGATATTGATCCTTGGCAAGCTGGATATAGTCCCGGATACGGGGATTATGCAGTCTTTGCGCGATCTGCTCGCCTACTTCCTGTTCGGGCAATATGATTTCATGCGCGCCAAGCGCTTCTACAATGCGTTGGTGTTGCTTATCCAGAGCTTTGACATAGACTTCGTTAATACCCAATTCGCGCAAGTTCATTAGGCAAAGCAGACTGGCCTCAAGATTTTCGCCAATTGCCACGATAACCACATCATAACTGGCTACGCCGGCTTCTTTAAGTGCATTAATATCTGTGCCATCTGCGATAATTGCTTCGTTCACTTGCCCCAAACACGGCGTTACTTGCCGCTCATTGATGTCGATGCCCAACACATGGTCACCAAAGCGTGCAAGTTCGAGTGCAATCGTACTGCCAAAACTGCCCAGACCGATAACCGCGAATGTGCGTTTCTGTGCCATACGATTGAATATCCTTAACTATACGATTACCTGGTTAATATTACGGCTACGCTCAGATATTTAGTTTTCACTTTTTTCTTCGTCCGATTTTGGATGCAACCGTAATCGTGTGACACGGCGATCGTCGCCTTCGACGATTTCTATTTGCCAGCCGCTTTCATGACGAAGTATCTGGCCCGCCTGCGGTACTTCCCCCGCCAGTACGAAGGCAAGGCCGCCGAGTGTGTCGACATCTTCCTCGACTTCGGCCAGATCGGGATCGACCAGTTTGGCGACATCATTCAGCTCGGCGCGTGCATCGGCATCCCACATGCCGTTATCAAGCGGCGTGAGTATCGCCTCGGGCTCATCATCATGTTCGTCCTCAATCTCACCGACAATTTCTTCGACCAGGTCTTCAATGCTGACCAATCCGTCTGTGCCCGAATATTCGTCCAGCACCACAGCCAGGTGCGTACGGGTCGCGCGCATTTCGGCAAGCAGGTCAAGCACACCCATGGATTGCGGTACAAAGCGCGGCTGGCGCATCAGCTGTGTCCATTTGGCGGGCGGCTTTTGGCCCGTCGCGATTATCGCGAACACGTCCTTGATATGGATCATGCCGATAATTTCATCGAGTGATTCGCGGTATACCGGCATCCGGCTATGGCCATGTTCGGCAAAGGCCTGCACGACTTCTTCAAAGCTCGCTTCTTCCGCAACGGCGATAATATCGCCGCGCGGCACCGCAACATCATCTACATCGCTTTCGCTGAAATGCAGCAGATTGCGTACCATTTCGCGTTCGACATGCGATAGGTCGCCATTCTCTGCCTCGGTTTGCGGTGCTCCGTTATCTTCGTGCTCGTCTATTACTTCTTCCAATTGCGCGCGGAGCGATTGGTCGGATTCATCGCGGAATAGCAGGGTCTTTATGCCCTGCCATATTCGTCCCCCGCCGCTATCATCTTCACCGGACTTGGCCGGGCTTTGCGCGGGTGCGTTACTACTGTCGCCTTCGGGCATGATGTGTATTCTGGCCTTTAATCGTTATCGTCATTGTTGGAATATGGGTTAGCAAGCCCCATGGATGCAAGTGCTTTTATTTCGAGTGCCTCCATAGTGCGCGCTTCGGCATCGTCCATGTGATCAAAGCCCAGCAGATGCAAAGTCCCGTGTACCATGAGATGCTGTGCGTGATCGGCAATGGATATGGCCTTTTCCTGCGCCTCACGCGCGCAGGTTTCATAAGCCAATATGATGTCGCCCAGCAAAACCTCTCCATCATCGCTGTGCGACATGGCGGAGAGCAGGTCGGATTGCACCATCGGGAAAGACAACACGTTCGTGGGCCTGTCTTTCTGCCGGTAATCGCGGTTGAGCGCCTGCACTTCGGCATCATCGCTCATTTTGATGCTGACGGCAAATAGTGTGGGCTGGTCTACATATTGGCTATACGGGCTGAATGACACGGCGGTGCTTACACATTTGCGCGCAATGTCATGCCATGTTTCAGCATTTCCCGATCGGTCCGGCCAATGGCTGCTAATTGATGCATCTACGTCAAGCATTGCAGGGCTCTATGCATCCGGCCCTTCATAAGCCTTGACGATGCGGCCCACGATGGGGTGGCGTACCACATCGGCCGCGGTGAAGCGGATCATGGACATGCCCTCGACACCTTCGAGCCGCGATACCGCATCATGCAGTCCAGATTTATGGTCGCCGCCGGGCAGATCGACTTGTTTCGGGTCGCCGCACACCACCATCCGGCTGTTCATGCCGAACCGGGTGAGGAACATCTTCATCTGCGCAGGCGTCGTGTTTTGCGCCTCGTCCAATATGACAAAAGCATCGGCGAGCGTGCGGCCGCGCATGAAGGCGAGGGGCGCGATTTCAATTTCGCCGCTGGCAATGCGCCGCTCGACCTGTTCTGCAGGCAGTGTGTCATACAGGGCATCGTAAAGCGGGCGCAGATAGGGATCGACCTTGTCTTTCATATCACCGGGCAGGAAGCCCAGATGTTCGCCCGCTTCGACAGCCGGCCGTGACAGGATCAGCCGGTCTACCGAACCCGTAATCAGCTGCGACACGGCCTGCGCCACGGCCAGATATGTCTTGCCCGTACCAGCAGGCCCAAGCGCGAAAATAATATCGTCGCGGGCCAGTGATTCCATATATGGAACCTGCGTGGCCGAACGTGGCACAATGGTTTTTTTACGCGTGCGGATCATTACAGAGGGCGGGGTCGCCACATCTTTTTTGACAATGCCGTCGAGCGTGGGTTCATGTGCCATACCGATTAAAGCCTCTACTGCGCCTGCATCAATATCCTGTCCCTGTATGATGCGGTTATATAGCCCGGTGAGCACATCGCGTGCCTGTGCGACATCCTCTACATTGCCCTCAATCTGAATATGGTTTCCGCGCGCGGCGATATAGACGCCCAGACGGTTTTCAATGGTGACAAGGTTTTGATCAAATTCGCCAAATAATGTGCCGAGTACGGCAGGCTGGTCAAAGGCTATTTCGATTTTGGCCTTGGCGGGGCCGGGGGCAAGCACATCCAATCCCGTATTTTCCGTAATGGGCTGGTTCGGATTGATTTTGGGCTTTTTGCCCTTCGCGCTTTTTTTCGCCATTAAGCAGCTTTCCTCTCGATCAGACTACCTTGCAGACTATTTGGACCGGCGCTGTCAATATGCACATCCACCATATCCCCAATTTTGGCATCGGGCGCGATAACATGGACGGATGTCAGCCATGGCGTCTTGCCGACCAGCTGGTGCTCTTTCTTGCCCTGTCTTTCCAGAAGTATGCGGGTGTCGATACCGTCCAGCTTGCGGTTAAAATCAAATTGCTGCTCATTGAGCAGGGCTTGCAGCCTTTGCAGCCGCTCGTCCATGACTTCAGGCGCAATCTGCGTATCCATATCGGCGGCAGGCGTGCCGGGACGCGGACTGTATTTGAATGAGAATGCCTGCGAATAATTGGCGGCGCGCACGACGTCCAATGTCGCTTCAAAATCCTCGTCACTCTCGCCCGGGAAACCAACGATAAAATCGCCCGAAAGCGCGATATCGGGGCGTGCGGTGCGGACACGTTCCAGTATCTCAAGATAACTTTTCGTGGTGTGCGAACGGTTCATCGCTTTTAATATGCGGTCGCTGCCGGATTGGACTGGCAGGTGCAGGTAAGGCATAAGCGTTTCCACGTCACCATGCGCGTCGATCAGGCCCTGTGTCATATCGTTGGCATGGCTGGTGGTGTAACGGATGCGTTCCAGCCCGCCAATCTGGTCCAGCACGCGGATTAGGCCATCCAGCCCTTGCTGGCGACCTTTTTCGTCTTCGCTTTCCCAGGCGTTGACATTCTGACCGAGCAGCGTGATCTCCTTGACCCCGCCATCGACCAGGGCCTTGGCCTCATCGACAACCTCGCCCCACGGACGCGAGATTTCGGCGCCGCGCGTATAGGGCACCACGCAATAGGTACAAAATTTGTCGCAGCCTTCCTGCACCGTCAGGAAAGCCGAAGGGCGCGGCTGTTTCGGCCGACCGGGCAGCACGTCAAATTTGGAATTAGGCGGCATGTCGGTGTCGATCGCCTTGCGGCCCGTTTTGGCGGTGTTGATAAGCTCGGGCAGACGGTGATAGGCCTGCGGCCCCACGACAATGTCCACACTGGGCGCGCGGCGGGATATTTCCTTACCCTCTGCCTGTGCGACACAGCCAGCCACGGCGATCATAGGGGTGGAGCCATCCTTGCGGCGCAAACGGCCAATATCGCTATAGACTTTTTCGGCGGCTTTCTCGCGTATGTGGCAGGTGTTGAGCACCACCAGGTCGGCATCCTCACGCGTTGCGGATGCCTGCATGCCTTCGGCGGACAGCATTTCACCCATGCGCTCGCCATCATAGACGTTCATCTGGCAGCCAAATGATTTCACATAATAGGATTTACCGCTGCTCAGCGGTTTTTTCGTTTTAGAATCTGTAGACATGGGTGGGCCTATACACCGGGGACCGCAGCCTGGCTAGCCGAAAGCGATGCGTCGAGTGCTGCCTGTATGCGCACACGGGCTTCGGCCACAATTGCTTTGCGATCGCCGTAATCGCGCGGGTCGAAAGGATCAAGATAATGAATGTCCACTTTGAATGCGCCAAAATAAGACATCAGCCGAAATGCGTTTTGCGGTGCGGTTTCGTCGCCTATCCATGAAGCGCGGTCACGGTTTTTACCAAGGTCGATATAGACCGGCTGTACCAACAGGCCCTGTGGAGGCGGGTTGAGGGCCGCGAGCAATGGCGCTTTGAACGGCAACAGCATGGTGCCGTCAGTGGTGGTCCCCTCGGGAAAAATAGTGACGGCCCAGCATTCCTCGAGCGCTTCGCGCAACTGGTTGATTTGATCGGCAACGCCCATTCGGTTGGCGCGTGATATGAAAATCGTATTGTTGAGCCGGCACAGCCAACCCACGACAGGCCATTTGGCGATTTCTTCCTTGGACACAAAAGACGTGCCATTGACGCCGCCCAGCATGGGAATATCGAACCAGGACGTATGGTTGGCGAGCAGCACGACATCGCGGCGGATCGGTGTGCCGATCTTGCGGATGCGCGCGCCGCAGATATAGCTGACTGAACGCAGGAACCAGCGCGGCCATGGGTTGGGAAGGCGCAAAATCCGCCAAGTATAATAAAAGGGAACGCAGATGATGAGCGCGAGCACGATCAAAATCACGCGCAAAGCAAACATCAGATAGCCGGCCGGCCCTGCACCTTTCCATTTTTCATAAGGCATCGGACCCGCATATTGTTCTTCAAACAATAGCTGGTTATCCGTCTTTGCGGGAGAGGGAGACTCCATATAGCTCCATCCGGTGATCGACGAGGCGATAGCCGAGCTTTTCCGCGATCTGCTTTTGCAAAAGTTCCAGTTCAGGGTCGACAAATTCGACGACTTTGCCGGTTTCCACATCAATCAGGTGATCATGATGGGCCTCCGGAGCCGCTTCATAACGGGCACGGCCATCGCCAAAGTCATGGCGATCCAATATGCCTGCTTCTTCGAACAGACGTACCGTACGATATACGGTGGCGATGGAAATACGGTCATCAATGGCCGCGGCCCGTTCATGCACTTTTTCGACGTCGGGATGGTCATCACTTTCGGACAGCACTTTTGCGATTACCCGCCGCTGATCCGTAATGCGCAACCCGCGCTCCGCACATAATGCTTCCAGGTCAATTTTCTGGTGCATAAACCTGTCTTCCCCTAATTTTGCAATGGCCCAAAACAAATCAGGCTGTAACCGTTAATGTAGAAGGTTACAGCCTGTTTGCAAGCCAGTGCTTGGCAAGATTTGCGCTGCTTTATTTCTTTTTGCGCTTGCCCGGTTTACGCCCCAGTCCGATCTTTTTAGCCAGTTCACGACGTTTTTCGGCATAATTGGGTGCAACCATCGGATAATCTGATGGCAGATCCCAACGCTGGCGGTATTCATCGGGCGTCATGTTGTAGGCGGTCATAAGATGCCGCTTGAGCATTTTCATCTTTTTGCCGTCTTCCAGGCAGACGATGTAATCGGGTTTTACCGATGCGCGCACGGAAACGGCGGGCTCCGGGCGTTCTTCCTCTTGCTTTTCTTCGGAAGCAAGGCCAGCCAGTGCCTGATGCACATTCTGTATAAGATCGAGCATGTCGCCGACCGCAACACTATTGTTGGAAACATGTGCCGACACAATATCTGCAGTTAAAGTGACTAGAATTTCGTGTGTATCGTCTGTATGTTCTGTCATTATACTTACATAACCCCCTAATATATAAAATTTTGTTCCTGTTTAATCTGAAGAATATCAGTATATGTAAAGCTATAATAAATCATATCAAGAAATATAATATAGATAGCATTATAATTTGTACGAATAGGTTATGGCATCAAATGTTTCGCCGTCTTTGCCTTTATAGTAGCTTGGGCGTTTACCTATTTGTTTAAATTGCATTTTCTCATAAAATTCCCGGGCATTATTGTTATGCCTGACTTCCAGAAATAACTTCGTGCAACCGCGTGATCTACTTTGGCGCAGCAGGCGTGAAATGAGTATTTGTCCAATTCCGTAACCACGAAAATCTGGATGCACTGCAATCAGAAGCAGTTCTTCTTCGTCCGCCACGGCCCGGCTGAGTGTAAAGGCGGCAGGCTCTCCATCCTGTGACAGTGCGATCTGATTATGGCTGAGCGGCATGGCGAGCATCGAAAGCGTTTGCATGTAATTCCACGCTTCACCGAATTGTGGATCAAACGCCTCTTGCATCACCGCCATAGCGGGATTCAGAAAATCATCTGCGACCAGATCGTCGTAAAAATCGAACAGGGCGGGTTTATGTTTTGATGCCATGGGCGACTTTTAGACAATTTTCTGCTGTGCAGCTACAGGCTTTGCATCAGGCGCGCGGCCGTAAACAGGTTCCGCGGGCAGGGCGCGTGCTGCTTGCGGTAACTGCAATATATGCCTTGCATCCGGCCAAAGGGGTAAAGCCGTTATATCATCGCCCAAATCGGCCAGATTTTCACTGCCGCTACCCGCAATAAATGTCCCGAGTTGGCGCAGGGCGGCATCAGGTTTCAGCGATGCCATATCCGATATGGGTACGCCGTTTTTATCAAAAGACTGCACGAAAAATTCACCATGTCCGCCGTGCATGGCAACATCCACATTTTTAAGACTGTCATTTTCTGCAAGCGCCATTGCCGCGATCAGATGCAAGCAGTTATAGCCATGTACAGGCACGCCCCATGCAAGGGCCAGAGCTTTTGCAGCGGAAATTCCTACGCGCAGTCCGGTAAAGCTGCCCGGACCGCAATTCACCAATATCGCATCTGCTTTGCCGCGCTCTGGAAGCTTTGCAATCATCGGGACGAGCCGTTCGGCATGGCCGCGGCCCAGTTTGGCATAGTCGCTGGATATGAGCGTATCATCATCGAATATAGCCACAGAGCAAGCCTCTGTCGCTGTATCGATGACGAGTGTACGCATAGCGAGCCGACGTTCAGGCTATGGAATTGAATTTGTCAAAATCAGGACGCGGACTGCGATCGAAAATTGTGTCCGGGTCGCCATATCCCAAAGTGGAAATGAAATTCGACTTGATATTGGGGGTATCGCCAAAAAATTCCTCGTCGACAGCCTTGTTGTCAAAGCCCGACATCGGGCCAGTATCCAGGCCAAGCGCGCGGGCCGCGATGATGAAATAGGCGCCCTGCAGCGACGAGTTGCGAAATGCCCCTTCAGCGCGGCCTTCAGGGTCGTTTTCAAACCAGCTTTTTGCGTCGGTATACGGGAATAACTCCGGCAGATATTCGTGGAAATTCTGATCCATACCGATGATAACGCTTACAGGCGCTTTTAATATCTTGTCACGGTTTCCTTCGCTGGAACGCTCAGCCAGGCGCTGCTTCGCATCGCCGGTTGTGCACCAGATCAGCCGAGCCGGCAGCATATTGGCCGAGGTCGGACCCATTTTCATAAGATCCCAGATATCCTTCAGTTGCTGCTCGCTTACCGGCTTGTCAAAATAGCCATTATATGTGCGTGCCGTACGGAAAATCTGATCAAGGGCTTTATCTGAAATAGGTTCGGACATGGGATGCTTTCTGTTGCTGATGTAAATATGGGCGGGTGCCTGTCAGGCTGCACGTACCTCAACGACTTCGGGAACATAATGTTTCAACAGCGATTCAATTCCCTGTTTGAGCGTTGCGGAAGATGATGGGCAACCGGCGCATGCGCCCTGCATCTGCAGATAAACAATGCCTTTATTAAAACCGCGATAGACAATATCACCGCCGTCACTCGCCACTGCGGGGCGTACCCGCGTTTCAATCAGCTCCCTGATCTGCGCGACTATGTCAGCGTCTTCGGGGCTCTCCTCCCAATGCGCATCTTCTGCAGGGACGGAGATTTCCCCGGCAGAACCGGGCTTGAACAGCGGCATATTGGCAGAGAAATGATCCAGCAGCACGGAGAGCACATTGGGCTTAAGGTCGCTCCAGTTAACACCGGGCGCAGCCGTCACGGAAATAAAGTCATAACCGAAAAACACGCCGGTCACATCGCCAAGATTGAACAGTGCCTCGGCCAGCGGTGATGCTTCTGCGTCTTCGGGAGAGGCAAAATCGCGTGTACCCGTTTCCATGACGGCCTGCCCGGGCAGGAATTTTACAGTCGAAGGGTTTGGCGTGTTTTCGGTTTCTATCAGCATGGTTATCCATGTGGTGTAAAATGCTGTTCGCTTCAAGTGGGCTTCGTGCGATTCTAGCCTTGCCGGGATCGCCATCCTCTTTTTGCGCACCAAAAATAACGTGTCTTATTCACTGGTCAGTAAGAATTGGTCTGTTTATAGCTGTTCTTTATGAAAGCTATTTCCAGTCGTATTGTCGTTTCGATGCTCGCCCTGACTATTGCCACGGCCAGCATGCATGTTCCCGTCTATGCGCAGCAGGCTGAGCCAGCCGCCAGCGCAGCCGAGCAGGCTGATGAACTGCCCTGGCTATATGAAAACAGCGATATTCCTGTCGATACGGAATGGACGTTTGGCGTTCTGGACAATGGTGTGCGCTATGCTGTGCGTAATAATGGTGTGCCGCCAGGACAGGTCGCGATCCGCATTCGCATTGATGCAGGCTCGCTGATGGAAGAAGATAGCGAGCAGGGCTTTGCCCATTTGCTGGAGCATATGACTTTTCGCGGCTCCAAATATGTGCCCGATGGTGATGTCATAAAAATCTGGCAGCGGTTCGGGGCCACGTTCGGCAGCGATAGCAATGCCGAAACCACGCCTACGCAAACAGTATATAAACTGGACTTGCCCAATGCGAGCGCGGCGGGGCTGGACGAAAGCGTCAAAATCCTGTCCGGCATGATTCGCGAACCCGGTTTGACGGACGATGCTTTGAAAAGCGAAGTGCCAGTCGTACTGGCCGAACTGCGTGAACGGGCCGGAGCGCAGACACGGATCGGCGATGCCACGCGGGAAGAATTTTTTCGTGGGCAAAGGCTTGCCTCCCGCTCGCCGATTGGCACCGTGGAAACACTTCAGGCGGCTGATTCAGGTTCTGTCCGCGCATTTCATAAACGCTGGTACCGCCCTGAAAACACTGTGATCGTTATGGCCGGTGATGGCGAACCAGCTGTATTCGCCGAACTGCTGAACAAATATTTTGCGAATTGGGAAGTGGAGGGACCTGTAGAAGAACATCCCAGTTTCGGTGATCCGAAACCGCCCCAAGGCGATGATAACGCGATTACAACCAGCTTCATGGTGGAACCGACATTTCCGCACATCATAAATTATGCCGTGCTTCGTCCATGGCGGCGTGTGGATGACACAATAACGTATAATCAGGGCCTGTTTATCGATTTGCTTGCACTGCGCATGATCCAGCGCAGGCTGGAAGCGCGCGCACGTGGCGGCGGCAGCTTTCTGCAGGCATCGGTATATCAGGATGATGTCAGCCGCTCTGTAGACGGTACATTTGTCAATGTTATTCCGATCGGTGATGACTGGCAGGCCGCGCTTGATGATGTTCGCGGCGTCATTGAGGACGCAAAGGCGAATCCGCCGACACAGGAGGAAATCGCGCGAGAAATTGCGGAGTTTGACAATGCGCTGCTGGTCGCCGTGGAAACGTCGGATACAGAAGCCGGGGCCGAAAAAGCAGATGAAATCGTAAGGGCGGTTGATATTCGGGAAACTGTGGCTTCCGCGCAAACTGCGCTCGATCTGTTCCGCAATATGCGCGGCATGTATACACCGCAGCGGTTGCTGCAGTCGACACGGGACCTGTTCAAGGGCGATGTAACCCGCGGTATACTAATTGCGCCGCGGCCAATTGAAAATGGCGCGCAGAAACTTGAGACTGCATTGGCAAAGCAGGTCGCGGCATCGACTGACGCGCGTTTATCAGCTGAAACAGTTAGTTTTGATGATCTCCCAGACCTTGGCGAACCGGGCACAGTGGCGCAAGTTGAATCGCTTAACCTGCTTGGTATGGAAGTGGTGACTTTATCCAATGGCGTGCGGGCATTACTATATGCCAATGATGCTGAAGTCGCCAAGGTCTATGTAAAAGTTCGTTTCGGCAATGGTTACAAAGCGTTCAGCCCGGATCAGGGCACGCAGATATGGGCCGCGCAAACTGCTCTTGTCGATAGCGGAGTGGGTGATCTGGACCGTGAAAAACTGGACCGCCTTACAACGGGCAGAGCGATAGGTTTTGAGTTTGAGGTTGATGACGATGCATTCGAATTTAGCGCGTCGACCAAACCCAGTGATCTTGAAGATCAGCTACATCTTTTTGCAGCCAAGCTGGCACAGCCGCGCTGGGACGCGGCACCTATTACACGCGCCAAAGCGGGCGGAAAGCTCTCATATGACAGCTATTCCATGAGTCCGGGTACAATTATGGAGCGCGATTTCACATGGCTTGTGCGCGGAAAAGATGCCCGGTGGAAAACGCCTACGCCAAATGAAATGAACAGGCTGACGCCCGAGAATTTCAAGGAAACATGGGCGCCGATCCTTGCAAGCGGTCCGATTGAAGTCATGCTGTTTGGCGATTTCAAGCGCGAAGATGCCATCGCTTCGCTTGAAAAAACATTCGGCGCGCTCAATGCGCGTAATGCCGCGCCTGTTGCGCAAAATGCGGAGAGTATAAATTTTCCGTCAGATAGCAATCCCACCATTGTACGGCATAATGGTGATGATAATCAGGCTGCGGCGGTTATAGCCTGGCCAACGGGCGGGGGTATTTCCGGTGCGCGCGAAAGCCGTCAACTTGAAATTCTGTCGTCACTTTTCAACAATCGGCTGTTCGAGAAATTCCGTGAACAGGCGGGCGCAAGCTACGCACCGCAAGTTACGAATTATTGGCCGCTCAAGCTGCCTGAAGGTGGTTATATTGCGGCAATAAGCCAGATTGAGCCCAAAAATGTTCCGCTGTTTTTTGAAATTGCAGAGAGCATTGCCGCTGATTTGGTTGCCAATCCAGTTGAATCTGATGAACTCAGCCGCATTACGGAACCGCTCAGACAGGTTATCGAGCGTTCGAGCACCGGCAATACATTTTGGATGTGGCAATTGGAGGGGGCGTCGTATGACCGTAATGTTGTGACTGCACTCAGAACCATTTACGGCGATTATACGGTTACGACACCAGAGAAAATACAAGATTTGGCGCAGAAATACTTTGTCGGCGACGGTTGGAAGATGATGGTTCTGCCAGAACGCGAAAAGGCAAGCGCGCGAAAAGCAGAGCAATGAAAATATAAAAAAGGCGGTCAAACAACCGCCTTTTTGAAATATAGTATATAGAATTTAACGCAATTTAACTCAGGGGCTTGTTGGCGGATCGTCCAAGTCCAGATCAAATTCACCGTTATCGTCTGATTCGGCGATAACCAAAACAATTGCTACAGCAGCTGCAAAAGCTAGGATTCCGATAAGGGTTCCGTTTTCACCTTCGAGCTGGCTGGAAGCTGATGACAACTCCTGAGAGCGTTCAACCTGTACAGTTTCTTGATTAGAAGCCTGATAAGCTTGCGCCATTACAGGCGAAGCAATCATAGAAAGTGCTGCTGCACCTGCTAGCGCAATACGCTTAATGTCCATTATAATTTCTCCTTCAATAACGCGATTTATATCAAGTGACCCCCACAACATCAACACAAGTTTCACAATATTGTCGAAAACTGCACTGAGAGTAGTGTTTTTTGTATAAAATTATGAAAAATATTGTTTTTAATGTGCAGTTATATGCATGTACCTGCTATATCGCACTTCGATGTTGTTGCTAAATTGCAACGCATCAAAACCATGCATCCTTTACGATATTCATGCGTTTCTCAATATACGACTATCATATCATAATTGAGCTATGTTACTATCCGCCGCTTTTGCTACCACTTAAAGTGAATTAGGATATCATATTAGTCTATTTTAGAACGGAGAAAGATTCTTGGCCGCAAATTGGCAACCTGACAGTTGGAGAGCGCATGAGGCGCTGCATATTCCCGATTATAATGATGCGGCAGCACTTGCCGATGCTGAACAAACACTGAGTGATTATCCGCCACTGGTGTTTGCGGGTGAAGCGCGCAACTTGAAAGCAGACCTGGCAGAAGTCTCTGCAGGTAAAGCATTTCTTTTGCAAGGCGGTGATTGCGCCGAAAGTTTCGCCGAATTTCATCCGAACAATATCCGCGATACATTCCGCGTCATCCTGCAAATGGCTGTGGTCCTCACATATGCCTCAAAACTTCCGGTTGTGAAGCTGGGCCGTATGGCTGGCCAGTTTGCCAAACCGCGCTCGTCGCCAGTGGAGACTGTGGGTGACACCGAATTGCCGAGCTATCGCGGAGATATCATAAATGGCATCGAATTTGATGCCGGCAAGCGAGAGCCTGATCCGCAGCGTATGGTGCGCGCTTACAGCCAAGCCGCGGCGACGCTGAATCTACTACGCGCATTTGCAAGTGGCGGTTACGCCAATTTGCAACAGGTGCATGGCTGGACCCATGATTTTATGGGACGCAGCCCCTGGGCCAAAAAATATGCCGAAATGGCGGACCGGATCAGTGAAGCTCTGGAGTTTATGGAGGCATGCGGGATTAACCCCGACACCGTGCCGCAGCTTAAGGCCACACAGTTTTACACTAGCCATGAGGCGTTATTGCTGCCCTATGAGCAGGCAATGACGCGGCAGGATTCGCTGACTGGTGATTGGTACGACACATCGGCGCATTTCCTTTGGATTGGTGACCGCACGCGGTTTGATGGGTCTGCACACGTGGAATATATGCGCGGCATCGGTAATCCGATCGGCATGAAGTGTGGACCGAGCCTGGAGCCCGATGCGCTGATCCGCATGCTGGACACACTTAATCCTGCGCGCGAGGCGGGCCGGATCACGCTTATTACCCGTTATGGCCATGACAAGATCGAAGCCGGCCTGCCCAAGCTTGTGCGCGCCGTAAAGGCCGAAGGGCATCCGGTTATATGGTCATGCGACCCGATGCATGGCAATGTCATCAAAGCGGCCAGCGGTTATAAAACGCGGCCATTTGAACGCATTCTTTCCGAAGTACGCGGCTTTTTTGCCGTGCACCGCGCGGAAGGTACGACGGCGGGCGGCATCCATATTGAAATGACAGGTCAAAACGTGACTGAATGCACCGGCGGTGCTGTTGCGATTACCGATGAAACATTGGGCGATCGTTATCATACGCACTGTGATCCACGGCTTAATGCGGCGCAATCGCTTGAGCTTGCATTTACCCTGGCGGAAATGCTGAACAGCGAGATGGCGGCACGCGGGCGGGAAGCGGCATAAACGTGGCAGAAAAAATAGTATATTCGCGTGAAGTGGTCAAAACCGGACTTTCGTTTGGCAGTGCGCTTGCCATCGTTATCAGCTATGTTGCGCATAACAGTATTTTATGGGCTGTCATCCACGGATTCCTGTCATGGTTTTATGTGATTTACTATATATTGACACAAAAATGAGACAGCGACACGAAGCATAGTTTGCATATTGTAAATTAGCGGGGCATATAGCGAATGTATGAAACTGAAAGATTTCGCAAAACCGTTTCTGCCTGCTGTGGCGGCTTTGCTGTTTATTTTGCCTGTCTCTGCGCAGACTGAAAATAACGCAGAACTCGCGGCCATTCAGGCTTTAGCGGCTGATTATGACAAGGCAGTCGCACAGCTAATTACCATTACCGAAATTCCCGCACCTCCGTTTCAGGAAGAAAAGCGCGGCGCATGGATGATGGAGCAATTCAAGGCAGTCGGGCTGGCAAATGTAACACGCGATGCAGAGGGCAATATATTGGGCCTGCGCAGGGGAAGTGGCCCTGAGGGCGGAAAATTGCTCGTGGTATCGGCGCATCTGGATACGGTCTTTCCGCCCGAAACACCGATTAAAGTGACACGCGAAGGCGACAAACTTATGGCCCCGGGCATAGGTGATGACAGCCTGGGGCTATCCGCATTGCTGGCCTGGGCCCGTGCGATGGATGCGGGGCAGGTTACCACCAGAAACGATATATTATTTGTCGCGACTGTCGGGGAAGAAGGTCTGGGCGACCTGCGCGGTGTGCGCTACCTGTTCAATAAAGGAGCCTATAAGGACAGGATGGGCGGCTTTATTTCGGTTGATGGCAGTAAGCCGGAACGCATTGTCCATAGTGCAGTCGGTTCAAAACGCTATCGCATCATATTCAAGGGCCCGGGCGGGCATAGCTATGGTGCTTACGGAATTGTAAATCCGATGGCAGCAATGGCGGACACTGTTCGCCGGCTATATGACGTACGCGTACCGGCAGACCCCAAAACCACCTATTCGGCCAGTGTTGTTTCGGGCGGCCGTTCTGTAAATACGATACCGGACACAATTGCTCTGGAAGTCGATATGCGTTCCCCTGACCCCACTGAATTGGAGAGGCTGGAAAACCGTTTCCTGTCCATCGTTGATGAAGCCGTGGTGGCAGAGAATTATGCACGGAGCACAGAATATGGCGAAATTTCTGCGGAAAAAAACCGTATTGGTGACAGGCCGGCCGGATCAACGCCTGCAGATGACGCGCTTGTAAAAGTGGCCGAGGGCGCGCTTGCAGCTTATGGATTTGAACCCAATAAAGCTGCATCTTCAACAGATTCCAATATGGCGATGAGCATGGGAATTCCAGCCATTACAATTGGTACGGGCGCAGGTGGTGGGCGTGCCCATACACTGGACGAACATTTGAATGTTGAGCGCGAAAATTTCATACGCGGCATGTCTTCGGGCCTTTTGCTGGTCATACGCGCCGCGAATATAGAATATGCGAAGGATTGAGCCGATGCGCATATTGAAAACAGCTTTGCCACTTAGTCTGATATGTCTGGCTGCATCGGCGTGTGCACCAGCCATTGAGACACGTATCAGCTCTGGCGGGCAAGTGCCAGTTTCGGCGCAGGAGAAATATATATTTATCGTTCCGCCCGATAATATAGGCCAGGTACATACCATGGCACGAAACCTGGTCGCGGATTCACTGCATTTCAAAGACTGGAAAGAAGCGGCTGACGGTGACTATGCCGTGTCCGTTGCATTGTCGGCGCTGCCCGCCAGCCTTGAAGTGCATGAAAATAACGCAGGCCAAGGGGGCAGGCTGATCATTGAAAAGCTGCCCAAGAAAATGGGACCGTTCGGCAGATGCGTATCAATGCAGCACAGGCTGGAAGTGAAAATATTTCGGATCGCGGACGGGCAGGAAATATTCTCGGGCATAGCCTCCGAATATCATTGCAAGGCCGATGTCTCGGAAACGCTGCCGTACCTAACTAATGCGGCGATGAGCAATTTTGGCAAATCCCCTGAAAACAGGGTTGAGACCCGGAGCGGCCGTAACTGAGGCGCTATCTACTCGGTTCATCAGAAATAGGTAGGATAATCTTGAACATGGCACCGCCGGTTTTGGCATTGCTCGCGCTGATCTGTCCCTCATGACGCGCAATAACGCTTTCAACATGGAAAAGACCCAGGCCAATCCCTTTAACCCTCGATCGCATGCTACCCGGTTCACTGGTAAATTTACCGAATAATTCAGGCAGAAGTGTTTCGGAAATACCTTCACCTTCATCGACAATTGTCGTACTTATGAAATGATCTTTTCCAAACTGGCGGCGGCGCAGTGTCACCGTGATCCTGCCTTTGTCAGGGCTATATTTAATGGCATTGTCAAACAGATTGGTAATGGCACGAAACAGACTGCTGCGTTCGCCCAGAATAAAGGCATCATCGCTGCGATCATCGAACACAAATTCTATGCCGCGTGCAGATGCCAGCGGCCATAGCCCATCTGCCGCCTCCAGCATAAGATCGGCGAGCAATATGTCCTCTGGATCGAAATCCTGACTTTTCATGCGCGCCATATCAACGAAGTTATCGGCTAGATTGAGGGTGCGGTTTGCCTGCGCTGCGATACGGTCGTCAATATTGCGCGTACCCGCCTTTGCGGGCACTTTTTCAAGCAATGCGAGTATCGCTGCCTGCGGCGCGCGCATGTCGTGGGAGAGCAGCTGTAAAACCTCTTCGCGTTCAGCCTGCGCATTCGCAATTGTGGTGATATCGGCCATATATATAACGTGACCGCGCACATAGCCCTTGCCTGACTTTACGGCAGCACAGCGCAGTGCATAACTTCGATTGTTGCGTGCGGCAAACTCTGTATAACCAGGCGTAGGATTGCCCTGCACAAATTCCGTACGCATTGCTGTTTTCAGATAATCTGCAACATGTTCCCAATCAAGCTGGCTGACATAAGATTGGAGCAATTCCATGATGTTCTGCTCTTCGACATCATGGCCGAAAACCGCATCGGCGGTTTTATTGGAAAGCAATATCTCACCGTTCATATCAGCAACCAGCATGGGGTCAGGCAGGTACGTAAGCGTATCGGAAACAAACCGGCGCAAATCGCGCATCTGCGAGATTGCGTGCGTCATTTTTTCCGCTTGTGCGGTCACGACATCAACAGGCGTAAAAGCGGACGTGGGCAAGGGCAGCGGGGGCAGGGTAGCATCCATCTGATCCAGCTCATCTTCCATATAATCGCTGGTGGCTTGCAACCGGCGCCAACCCCATGTCGGATAGATAAAGGCCAGGCCTGCAAGTGCGGCGCCCGGCGCGAACCACAGGGAAGAATATAGCGCCCCGATTGTGAAAAGAAATATGAGCGTCAGTAAGCCAATCGCCACAAATAATATTGTGCGCGGCTTCCACCGCCAAAATCCGATCAACAATATCCAGCTTGGGATCAGGGATATGAGAATATGGGTGAACCGGCCAACCGGTTTGATAAAACCGCCTTTAAGCAATGTGTTGAGATAGTTGCCCATAATAGTCACGCCGGCCAATTGACCGCTGCTGCTGCCGGCAACACTATATTGGTCTCCCATTCCCGCTGCCGTGGCACCTATCAGCACATATTTGTCTTTCATAAATGCCGAGGGTACCTGGCCAGTTGCAAGGCTTTGATAGCTCACATAGGTAAAATTGGCGCGCGGCTGAAACGGTAACATGACAGGCTGCGTACAATCTTTTGCACTGGCTATGGCCGATTTTTCACCCATTGTGTTTTCATAGACAAGTTCCATCAGATGCCATCTTGGCTCTGCATTGCGGTCCATACGAAAGCAAGGCTCCATACGCCGTAATATTCCGTCATAATCAGGGAAAAGATTGACGTGCCCGATGTCTTTCGCAGCATTTGCAAACAGCGGTACGGGGAGCAGTTCATCATATTCCCGCCCGTTGGAACCGGGGGTTATATATTGCAGCGGCAGGAAAACATTGCCATTTTCTGCCATGATATCCGCGAGCGCCGTGTCCAGATCCAGATCGCCCGGTTCGGTCAGCAGGATATCAAAGGCGATCGCTTTGGGCTCTGCCTGTCTGAGTACATCAAATACGGCCCAATGCAATTCGCGTGACCATGGCCACTTGCCAAATGCGGCAAGGCTTGGCTCATCAATACCGATGATAACGATATCTTTAGGCTCTTCAGCCGCCGTAAACCGGCTTGCAGTATCATAAAACAGATTGTCCAGACGGCCGACGCCATTATAGATGGAAATTCCGGCGATCAGGAAGGTCGCAAGCGCGGCAATGACGCCCCATTCTATCCATAGCCGTGTGCGCAGTTTCATCTGACGTAAAGCTTTATCAGCGCGTGAAACTTATTGCAAACACGCTTTGATGGGGGTTACGTGGAGGTGAACTGTTCGAATTTGGTCCAGCTTTGGTCAATCTCTCCATCCAGGAACAACTGTGTTCCCACGCGCCAGAAATAACGGCCTTCGGGCAAATCAGAAAGAGTAAGACCATCGGACTTGAGGCCTGATTGTTCGATAAATGCCGCGCCTGTCGGAACGAAGTTTTCAGGTTTCTGATCATCTTCGACTTTATAAAGCTGGAATTGGTAGACACGCTTGCCTTCGCCTTGACCGATCCACCGGAAATTATACCCATCCGCCGTTACAGAAGCGGTCGCCTTCACACTGTTCAAACGGCGCTTAAAGGCAATTGTGGTTGGCAGGCCTTCCAGTCCGTTTTCACCATAGGTTGTAAATTTCGCAAAATAATTGCCATTATCGATATTGGCGATAGCAATATTATTATCGGTACTCTGTATGTCTTCAACCATCTCTATAAAGCCGCTATCGCGCGAAATCTGAATGCGATATGCTGAGGGGTTATCATCTTTATCAAGTTTGAATTCCACAAGGTCACGTTTTTGTAAACCTGTACCCGAAACCACTTCAGGCGCTGAAACCAACTGTAGCTTGGCAAGGCCTTGCGCGCCTATAGTTGCGCCAAAACCGGGTTCGAGCGTAACACCATTGTCCGCCGCATTGGAGGCTTTGATATCCAGCCCGCCTTCAACCAGTTCCGCAAACGAGCGACCTGTTTGAGCGTCATAGCGATTACGGAAATCTGTGCCGCGCACAGCAGATACCGATATCGGCGTGCGTGTGCGGTACCGGTCTTTCTTATTGCGAAATGGTGTAACTTTGGAACGCAAGCCACCCTGGTCGAGCGAAAATTCGTAATCGATGGAATTGGTCAGCAAAATTTTGCGCAGCCGCGTTACGCGAATGACACTGTTTGATGGCATGGTCATGATAGAACCATCGGCAAAAGCAAGCGACATGGAAGAGGCTTTGCTGGTAGCGAGTGTATCGCCTTCTGATACTGTCATGCCGACTGTCACATTGCGTGCGCGCTTGTTTTTCCCGGCCACTGCAACATCGCCGCGATAGGCACGCACTGTGCCTTTGCTGGCGGTGTATTTTAGATAGTCATGCGGAATTTTGAGCTTATAGCCCACAGGAATCGCCCGGTCATTGCGTATCTTGTTATAGCGCATAACCTCCGCATATTTTTCGGGTTTCTGAAAATAGCGATTGGCGAGTGCAATCACTGTATCGTTAGGCTGAAAAACATACACAATCTCTTCATCATCACCTGAATTTTGGGCGAGACTGGCAGATGGCAGCACAAGTGCAGCCAAAAAAAGCCAGAATATTGTCAGGTGAGGTAGAGATTTATACATTATACCCTCTCGGCTGTTATATTCAGCCTTTTGATTTCTCCAAAGTTTCCAGACGATAGCCATAACCGAATACGGTGGAAATGCGAAATCCGTTTTCGGATTTCAGTTTCAGCTTGGAACGCAGGCGCGACACATGCATGTCGAGCGTACGTGTGGCAAGGTCAGCGTTGGTGCGCCAGATTGTTTCCATAATATAGGCACGTGATAATGTGCGGTCGCGGTTGCGGAACAACAGGTCAATCAGATCGAATTCTTTGGCCGTAAGGGAAATTTCTTCACCGTGCAGATTTACTGTCTGTGCCATGCGGTCAAGTTTGTAATTCCCGTATTCCGCACTTTTTTCCATCGCTCCGCCGCCTATGGAACGGCGCAGCATGGCATTGATGCGCGCTTCGATAACATCTTCGTCTTCCGGCTTTGTGACATAGTCATCCGCGCCCGCATTCAGGGCATCGGCAATATCATTTTTCGATGTTCGGCTGGTCATCATGATAACGGGTGGTTTGTCTTCTACGCCGGTCTGCATCCATTGCAGAATCTCAAGTCCGTTCTTGCCCGGCAAATTCCAGTCAAGCAGGATAAGGTCGAAATTGTCACGGAGCATAGCCGTTGTGAACCGGTCACCATCTGTAAACGGGACCGGAATATAATCCATACTTTTCACAATATTCTCTACATATTGCAGGATATCGGGTTCGTCATCGACGATGGCTATTCTCATTATTTTTTCCTCAACACTCTTGCCGCCGCTAACGCAGGCGCATCATATAATTTACATTTAGGCGTTAATATGCCCAAGAATCCAGCTTTACCCGACGTTCGTTACAACTGTTTACATTGCTGTATCCTAGATAACGGGCGGTTAGGCGAGAGTTATTATTTCTGCCTGCAAGTCGCTGGCCTGGAACCACCTATGCCGTGATGCAAATTATGCAATCACGGATTTGTGATTAGCATTTATGCTTGATTGGTCCTGCCGTCCAGACATGGTAAGAGCGCATGGACAGACAGAAGTCTATCACGTTTCTGTCGGTTCAAAGGGAAAGCACATGTTTGACGGTTTAGATGCCACCATGCTCGCGCGGATACAATTCGCGTTTACAGTTAGTTTCCATTTTATTTTTCCTGCATTCTCCATCGGTCTGGCCAGCTATCTTGCTGTGCTGGAGGGACTATGGCTGAAAACCGGTAAAGAGATATATCTCGACCTGTTCAAATATTGGCGCAAGATTTTCGCCATCGCATTTGCGATGGGCGTGGTGTCGGGCATCGTCATGTCCTATCAGTTTGGCACGAACTGGTCGGTTTTCTCGGATAAAACGGGGCCCGTGCTCGGCCCGCCCATGGCTTATGAAGTGCTGACCGCGTTCTTTCTGGAGGCCGGGTTTCTGGGCGTCATGCTGTTCGGTATGGATAAAGTCGGCAAAAAGCTTCATTATTTCGCTACCCTGATGGTCGCCATAGGTACCTGTATTTCGGCGTTCTGGATTCTGAGCGTCAACAGCTGGATGCATACGCCGACCGGCTATGAAATCGCCGCTAATGGCCAGTTTGTGCCGGGTGACAGCTGGTGGGATATTATTTTTAACCCCAGCTTTCCTTACCGGTTGGTGCATACTTTGATGGCGGCGTATCTGACGACCGCTTTCGTTATCGGCGGCGTGGCCGCGCTGCACCTGCTGCGTAACAAAATGGATATGCGGGCGCGTAAGATGTTTTCGATGGCAATGTGGATGGCGGCACTTGTGGCGCCGCTACAGATTTTCGCGGGCGACCTGCACGGACTGAACACGCTGGAGCACCAGCCCGCCAAGGTGATGGCGATGGAGGGGCATTTTGACAGTCATCCCGATGGTGCACCGCTGATCCTGTTTGGTATTCCCAACAGTGAAGAAAAGCGCATCGACTATGCCGTCAAAATCCCCAAAATGGGATCGCTCATCCTAAAGCATGACCCGAATGCGCCGCTTGATGGGCTTGATACGATTGACGATGACAAGGAACCACCTGTCGGCATGGTATTCTGGTCGTTTCGCATCATGGTCGGCATCGGCTTCGCGATGCTTGGCATCGGTTTATGGAGCCTGTTCGCGCGCTGGCGTAAAAAGCTTTATGACTGGAGCCTGCTCCACCGCGCCGCCATTTTGATGGGACCGTCGGGATTTGTTGCGGTGATCGCAGGGTGGATTACAACTGAAGTCGGACGGCAGCCTTACACGGTTTATGGATTGCTCACCACGGCGGACAGTGTCTCGCCGCTTGATGCGCCTGCCGTGGGGGCATCGCTTATGGCTTTTGTGATCGTCTATTTCATTATGTTCGGCGCGGGTACGCTGTATATTTTACGGCTGATGAATAAACCCGTCACCGGGACCGAGAAAACTGCCGAAAGCGGCCCGATCCGCACTGCGGGTATCACACCCGCGCAGGAAGAGCAGGCACGCGGCAAAGGCGGCAATGATGCCGAGTGGGGTATCGAGCAGGCTGATAAAGGAGAGGGCGCATGAATATCGACCTCACCGTTATCTGGGCGCTTATTATTGCCTTTGCCGTATTCATGTATGTTGTGATGGACGGCTTCGACCTTGGCATCGGCATACTCTTTCCGGCGCTCAGCCGCGGTGCAGAACGCGACAAGGCGATGAACAGCGTGGCGCCGGTATGGGACGGCAATGAAACCTGGCTGGTGCTGGGCGGTGGCGGACTGTTCGCGGCGTTTCCGCTCGCCTATGCGATTATCCTGCCCGCCATCTATCCGCCGATTATAGCGATGCTGCTTGGTCTGGTATTTCGCGGCGTGGCATTTGAGGCGCGCTGGCGTGACCCCGCGCACGAGCGTTTCTGGGACTTTACCTTTACATCGGGTTCAATCGTCGCGGCTTTCGCGCAGGGGGTGACTTTGGGCGCATTGTTGCAGGGTATCGAAGTCGAGGGCCGCGATTATGCCGGGGGCTGGCTTGACTGGCTGACGCCTTACAGCATCCTGACCGGACTGGGCGTTGTGGCGGGTTATGCGTTGCTCGGCGCGACCTGGCTGATTTCCAAAACCGAAGGCGCGGTGCAGGATCACGGCTTCCGTCTCGCCGCGATATGGATGCCCGCCACATTGGCGCTGATGGCCGCGGTGAGTATTTACACGCCGTTTCTGGATGCGGAATATTGGCGGCACTGGTTCGCATGGCCGAACATTCTGTTTTCATCGCAGGTGCCGCTGCTGACCGGAATCATTGCCTTCATGCTGTACCGCAGCTTGAAAAAACGCCGTGAATATGCACCGTTTTTCCTCACCCTCGGGCTGTTTTTTCTGGGCATGGTGGGGCTGGGCGTATCGATGTTTCCCTATGTCGTGCCGGATCAGATTACGATATGGGACGCGGCCACGGTGCGCAGCAGCCAGATTTTCATGCTGGTGGGCACGGTGATCACTGTGCCGCTTATCCTGGGCTATACTGCCTGGGCATATTGGGTGTTTCGCGGCAAGGTCAGCGATGAAGGTTATCACTGATGGATCCGCATGAGGCGCCGCTGTGGAAACGTCTCGGCTGGATGGCCGCCATCTGGCTGGCAAGCGTGCTGTTTCTGGCGGCAATAGCCTATATGATCCGGTGGTGGCTCGGCATGGGTTGAGCCTTGCAAACGCCTGTCCTATATCCTTTGCAATATAATACACACCCGCTTTGGCCCAGCGCCTGCTTAACCATGTGACCCAAGGATATTATTTTGGAAATCAGCAATTCTCCGCGCGCGCTGCATGGCAGTGATATTATGGCAAGTCCGATGGCGTGGGGCATGTGGCGCTTTGCCGGAGCTTCGCTGGCAAAGGCACATGAGCTGGTCGAGACTGTGCTGGAAACCGGCATCAATTTCTTTGATACGGCCGATATTTATGGTCTGGATGGCCCGCGTTTCGGTGCAGCAGAAGAATTGCTGGGCGCGGTATTTTCCGAAAAGCCAGAGCTGCGCGGGCAGATGATATTGTCGAGCAAGGGCGGCATTACCCCGCCTGTGCCCTATGACAGCAGCGCGCAGTATCTGGAAAAAGCGATAGAGGATTCACTCAGGCGGATGCGCACGGAGCAGATCGATCTGTGGCATGTGCACCGTCCCGATATCCTGACGCATCCGGCGGAGCTTGCAGCCACGCTCGACAAGGCGGTGGCCAGCGGAAAAATCCGCGCAATTGGCGTGTCCAATTTTACGGTGGCGCAGATTGATGCGCTGCGCGCGTTTTTAAATGCACCGCTGGCAGTGACTCAGCCCGAGTTTTCCCCATTTCATCTGCAACCGATTGAAGACGGTCAACTTGATCAGGCGATGCAGCATGGCACCACCGTTATGGCCTGGTCCCCGCTGGGCGGCGGACGCATATCCGATCCCCGGGCAGAGCGTGACCGTACGGTTGTGAATGTGTTGCAGGAGGTCGCCGATGCGCAGGATGTCTCGATATCCGCTGCGGCCTATAGCTGGATCATGGCGCATCCCGCACAGCCCATCCCGATTATCGGTTCGCAAAATGTGGAACGCATCCGGGATGCGGCGACGGCATATGACGTGACGTGGAATCGTGAGGATTGGTACAAGGTCCTGGTGGCGAGCAGGGGCGAGGCTTTGCCTTAGGCACGCTTGTTTAAATGACGCTGTCATTCCCGCGAAGGCGGGAATCCATATTTCCCTAAGTTCGTATCTCGCTAAGTGAAACCGGAGCATCGGATTGCACGAGGCCCCGGATCGAGTCCGGGGCAACATTTTTCTAAATTCACTGCGCTTATTAAGAAAAATTGTTGGCTGGGGTGGCAGGGATCGAACCTGCGAATGCCGCTACCAAAAAGCGGTGCCTTACCACTTGGCCACACCCCAGCAACAAAGGCGGCTATTAACGGACTTATATGCATGGGGCAAGGGATTGTATCAGTTTTTTTGGGAGCTTGGGTTTAGCTGTCTTTTGGCTCGCTCTGGTTTTGGATTTGATGCCCTCATGGGCATAAGTCGGCACCGGCCCGTTCCCCCACCCAACTACCCGATGCGGTAAAGTGGCATAGTGCTTATATCCCCCAAGCAGGTAACCAAATATTTTGAATTTAGGAACTTCGTCACCCCGGACTTGATCGGGGGTCCAACTCCCGCCGCTTCAGGTAAGTGCAAATTCAGGGAATGGATTCCCGCCTACGCGGGAATGACAAATTACATATCGGAATGGTATAATTGCCAATGGCATCGGGGGTTTAGGCGGGGGAGCGGGCCGGTACCGACTTGTGAGCAAGAGTGAGCAAAAAAAGACTGTCGCCAACCGGTGACCATCCCGTAAATCCTAAAACAGCCGTTGTACCCAGCCATGGGTATCTGGCGCTTTGCCGCGCTGTATATCGACCAGGCGGCTGCGCATTTTTTCGGTGACCTGACCCGTGCCGCCGCTGCCGACAGTAAATTCACCATCAGCAGATTTGACGGTTCCGACTGCGGTAACAACCGCTGCCGTGCCGCAGGCAAAAGTCTCCAGAAGCTTGCCGCTCTGAGCGTCGCTGCACCATGCATCGAAACTATACGGCTCTTCGCTGACCTCATATCCTTCTTCACGGGCGAGCGTCATGATCGAATCGCGGGTAATGCCGGGCAGGATTGTGCCGGTGAGCGGCGGGGTGACAATCTTTCCGCCGTCCTGCACGAAAAACAGGTTCATACCGCCCAGTTCTTCCACCCATTTGCGTTCGGCCGCGTCCAGAAACACCACCTGGTCGCATCCCTGTTTGATGGCTTCGGACTGGGCGATAAGGCTGGCCGCGTAATTGCCGCCGCATTTGGCCGCGCCCGTGCCGCCGGGTGCCGCGCGGCTGTAATCCTGCGATGCCCAGATGGTAATCGCCTTGGCCCCGCCCTTGAAATAGGAACCCACTGACGATGCGATGACCATATAGAGATATTCCTTGGCCGGACGTACGCCCAGAAACACCTCGCTTGCGAACATAAAGGGGCGCAGGTACAGCGCGCCGCCATCGCCGGGCGGTATCCAGGCGCGGTCGGTTTCCACAATCTTGCCGATGGATGCGAGGAACATTTCCTCGGGAAGCTCGGGCATTGCCATGCGCCGGGCGGAATCCTGAAACCGCCGGGCATTGGCTTCGGGCCGGAACAGTGCCGTGCCGCCGTCCTGCAGCTTATAGGCTTTCATGCCTTCGAAAATTTCCTGCGCATAATGCAGCACGGAAGACGCAGGGTCCATCGGGATCGGCGCACGCGCTTCGATGCGGGCATCGTGCCAGCCGCGACCTTCCGTATAGTTAATCACCGCCATATGGTCGGTGAAAACCGTTCCGAATCCGGGGTTTTCGAGCAGCTTTTCGCGCTGCGCATCTGCAACAGGATTCGCATTGGGGCGAAGGTCAAATGTGGGTGCGTCCGGGCCGGTCATATCGTCCTCATGGGGCTGAATTGCGCGAATCTGATTGCATCATAATACAGCCGATATGGCAATGCGTTGTACTTGCGCTGGATTAGCCATGCTGGCAAGACAGGTCAATGGCTGACCAACTTCCTTCCTCATCTTCACCTATGCCGCCTTCCGGTGCCACACAGTCGGCTGCCGCATCGCCGCTCTTCCTGCGTGAGGATGAGGTGCGGCGGGGTATGGAATTGCTGCATTTCGGCTATATGCGCCTGACCCGTGCAGCCGATGTACGGCTGGAAGCGGAGGGGCTGGGCCGCGCCCATCAACGCGCGCTGTATTTCATTGCCCGCAGCCCGGATCTGACAGTGACTCAGCTCTTGCAGAGGCTGGCGATTACAAAACAGTCGCTGGGCCGTGTGCTAAAAGATCTGGATGTGCGCGGATATCTGGAAAGCCGCCCCGGGCGTAATGACCGGCGGCAAAAAATGCTGCGGCTCACAAGGGCGGGCGCTGCACTGGAGAGCGAATTGTTTGACGCGCTTCGTCAGAAACTATCCGCCGCCTATCAGCATGCGGGGCAGGACGCCGTGACGGGGTTCTGGCGCGTGCTGGAAGGATTATTGCCCGAAGCGGATCGTGCAATTCTCGCTGACATCACGAAACGCTAGCTGTTTATTTTGGCAGCAGCATTTCGACAGTGGCGCGATATGCGGGCTTTGTCCGCGCCTTGCTCGCCTGTTCAAACGCATAACCTGCCTTGATGACATCATGGTCGGCCCATTGGGTGCCGATAATGCTTAGCCCCACGGGCAGCCCCTCAATATATCCCATCGGTACGGTGATATGCGGATAACCGGCCACGGCGGGAAGCTGGCTCTGGCTCGGCCCGCTGAAATTATCGCCGTTCACGGCATCGCTGACCCATGCCGGGCCATTGCTTGGGCCAATCAGGAACCGGACATCGTTTTCGCGCAGCAAACGGTCAATCCCTTTTGGTCCCGCGAGTGATTTTGCATTGCGCTTTGCGGCCTTGTACGCTGGATCGTCCAGCCCTTCCTGCTGCTCTGCAAGTTCGAACAGATCCTGTCCAAACCAGCGCAATTCGGTGTCGGCATTGGCTTTGTTAAATGCGATCAGGTCAGCCAGCGTGCGGGTTTTGACGGTGGCGGGCGTAGAGGCCAGATAGGCGTTCATATCGGCCTTGAGCTCCACCATTAACACCGTGAATTCAGCTTCACCCAGATCGCCAAAACCGCTGCGCGTGTCGGCAATATCGATCAGAACCGCGCCTGCCGCCTCCAATTGCCTGAGAGACGCGTCAAATATCTCCTGTATGTCGGGATTATCGCCCACCCGGTCGCGCATCACGCCAATGCGCATGCCCTGCAGATAGTCCGCGCTCAGACCGCTGGCGAAATCAGCGGCATATGTGTCCGCATCTTTCGTGGACGCATCCGCTGGATCACTTCCCGCCATGGCGGTGAGCATCAGCGCTGCATCACGCACATTGCGGGTCATCGGGCCTGCGGTGTCCTGACTATGGCTGATCGGCACGATATGCGTGCGCGACACAAGTCCGACCGTGGGCTTGAACCCGACCAGCCCGTTAATCGCCGCCGGACAGGTAATGGAACCGTCGGTTTCCGTGCCGACCGTGCCCGCCGCCAGACTGGCTGCCGCCGCCGCGCCGCTGCCGGAGGAAGAGCCGCAGCTGTTACGGTCCAGAGCATAGGGATTGCGCACAAGGCCGCCCACGCTGCTCCATCCGCTGGTGGAATTGCTGGAGCGGATATTCGCCCATTGTGACAGGTTGGTCTTGCCCAGTATAATCGCGCCTGCCGCTTTCAGCCGCGTCACCATCGGTGCATCGCGGTTCGTGATGTTTTGCAGCAACGCGGTGGAGCCGGCGGTGGTCGGCACCGGTCCTGCAACCTCGATATTATCCTTCACCATCACCGGAATACCGTGCAATGGCCCGCGTATCTTCCCCGCTGCCCGCTCGGCATCCAGCCGTGCCGCTTCGGCGAGCACATTTGGCATGATATTGATGACCGAGCGCAAATGCGGGCCGCCCTCGCGTGCGCGGTCGATGCGGCCTATCCGGTCGATATAGCCGCTGACCAGTTCGCTGCTGGTCACATCGCCGCGCGCCAGACGATCCGACAGCTCGGCAATGGAAAGCTCCTCCACATCATAGAAAATGGCTGGAGATTCTACCTGCGCATCCATAGCTATATCGCCGGATTGCGACGATGCAGCGACAGGCATGCCGATCGCAGCGCATCCCGCAAGCAGCGCCAATGACAGATATTCAAGTGACAGATATTTAAATGATGCAGCCATCGTCATCTCCCGTTTCCTGCACGGAACCTGACAGTTTTTGCGGCAGTTGAGAAGGGCTATTGTGGGCGACATCCATGGAATGGACCATAATAATGGAAAGAGCCGCCGGGACTGATCCCGCGCGGCTCTCTACATGGTCAGCGGCCGGAAGTGCCGCCAGTTGGAATATCCAAATGCTATATTAGCAAACCAGTCTTGCTAAAAATTAGCGGACGTTACTCCAAACGGACTTGACCGACCCCTGTGCTGAACCATGAGACATCGGATCACCTCCTTTCGCTTGTTGAAAATATGACGCTGTAACCATGAGCATTCTCCGGTTGTTGCATCATAAGTAGTGAATCAATTCGCGGATAACGACAAGGCTTGTAATTTATTTTTTTGCTGTCACAATAGTTCGCCTGCGCATCCAAGATGGCAGCATTCCTGACATCGCTAAATCTACTTGGGCAAATCTACTTGCGGCAATCCTCGACCACGCGCGTGAATTCGGGCCAGATCGGTATTGCAAGCGCCGCTGTGCCAGATGTTTCCACGGTAAAACGGCCGCGGCTGAACGCGATTTGGTCGAGCAGGTTGTTGCTGGATTGCACGCGCGCGGTGATAAAGGGGGGATTGCCTCCGCTTGATGCAGGAAGCCTGCGCTGCGCCGCTGTAGTACGGATCAGCATTTGTGCATTTCCTTGCGCTTGCCCTGCGCGCGATAGGGTGACGCTGCGCTGTGCGCGGTCGCATTGCACCATGAAATCCGCTTGGCGGCCCGCCGTACCGAACAAGGCGGTCGATCCCCGGTTATTCTGCCGATATGTCCAATCACCCGGAGTAATCGGCCAATCGCGCCAGTCACCGGATGCAGGTGCTACAGGGGCGGGAGCCGGAGTGGGCGTCACGACCACCGGTGCCTGCGGCTGCGGCTGCGGCGCGGGGGCGGGCGGCGGCGAAGAGGACGGCACACATGCGGATAAAGCGATGACGGTGGTCAGGGCGGTGATCTTCAGGGGAAAATATTTTTGCATATGACGGGATGTAATTGCCCTGCGCCAAAGCCTCAAGGTCAAATATGCATATGCTGAAAATAGTTGTTGGAAACTATGGTGATGCACGGTTAGATTGATGGCCTGATGACCGGCGCCCCAAAGAAACCGAAAAAAATGCGCGCAGACCAACTGCTTGTCGAACGTGCCCTGGTGGACAGCGCGGCGCAAGGGCAGGCGGCGATTATGGCCGGGCTTGTTTTTCATCAAGAACAGAAAATCACGACCGCGGGCCAGCAAATGTCCGCTGATGCCGCGATTGAGCTGCGCGGCAAGGATCATCCATGGGTGTCGCGCGGGGGTCTGAAACTGGACCATGGGCTGACGCATTTCGGTGTCGATGTGCGCGGCTGGACGGCGATGGATGTGGGCAGTTCAACGGGTGGTTTCACCGATGTGCTGCTGTCGCGCGGCGCAGATCATGTGTTCGCGGTCGACAGTGGTACCAACCAGCTCGCGTGGAAATTGCGGCAGGACGCCCGCGTCACTGTGCATGAACAGACCAGCGCGCGCATTTTAACCGATACGCATATCGGCCGCGCCATCGATATTGCCGTGTGCGATGCGAGTTTCATCAAACTGGCCGATGTGTTGCCCGTACCGCTCGGTTTCGTGCGGCAGGGCGGCTGGCTGGTGGCGCTTATCAAGCCGCAGTTTGAGGTGGAACGCCATGAAGTGGGTGAGGGCGGCGTGGTGCGCGATGCCGTCCTGCATGCCCGCGTTTGCGATGAAGTGTCCGCGTGGCTGGAAAGTACCGGCTGGGCGGTGCAGGGCATAACCGAAAGCCCTATTACAGGCCCAAGCGGAAATGTGGAGTTTCTGATCGGCGGGGTGAAGGGGTGAGCGGTTTTTTACAATCCACCTTGCCGCGCAGCGAACTAGCCATGAGGTCAAAAAGACTCTGGCAGCCACAGCTTGTACTACTGTCATCTTGTACTGCCGTCATCCAACCCGCCACCGTCACCCTGACTCCAAAATCGTCATCCTGACTCCAAAATCGCCCTGCATGAACTCCAACCGTCATCCTGAACTTGTTTCAACCGTCATCCTGAACTTGTTTCAACCGTCATCCTGAACTTGTTTCAGGATCCATCGTGCAGTTACAGGACAGTTTCTGCCAATTGTGCGCAATGCTTGCCGTTAGCGCAGTGCCACATTCCCAAAACAGCGATCAGTTTAGAAATGGATCCTGAAACAGTCATGCTGAACTTGTTTCAGTATCAGGGTGACAGTTGGAGTTCATGCAGGACGGGGAGTCTATTCAAAGCGGCTCACTCATCCACAGCCCCTTTCAATGTAGGAATTCGCTTGCTAGCCAAATCGCGATATGAAATGTCCCATCAGCATAATTACATTGGCCCAAGCAACGACTCATCCATAAAACCACCACTTGATCTTCAATAGACCCCCGAATCGCGTTACCTTTGTCACCTTTTGCAGATAATTCGCGTTACTCAATTCACGTTACCAGGAAATAATCCATGAATGAACTTGCCTCACAGACCCAGATTCGCATGACATTTCTGCGCTGGGCGCTGTTTATTGTTCCGCTTGTCATTCTGCTGGGCTTTATGTCCGGGCAGATATCGGGTTCGGCGGAAGAAAACAGCTGGTATCAGATGCTGGTAAAGCCCGATGCGCAGCCGCCCGGATGGCTGTTTGGTGTGGCGTGGAGCATTCTCTATTTCATGATCGGGCTCGCGCTGACTTTGGTGGTATGCGCGCGCGGCGCAAAGCTGCGCGGGCTGGCGATTGCGCTGTTTGCGGCGCAATTGGTGCTTAATCTCAGCTGGTCGCCGCTGTTTTTTGCGATGCATCAGGTAACCTATGCGTTCTATCTGATTGTGGCGATATTCCTGCTGGCGACGGTCACGACCCTGGTATTCGGGCGGGTGCGGCCGCTGGCGGCGTGGCTGATGGTGCCCTATCTTGCATGGCTGTGTTTTGCGGCGATACTCAATAAGCAGTTTGATGAACTCAACCCTGACGCCGAAAACCTGCAGCCGCGTGATGCGGTGCAGACTGTACCGATTTGATAGGCATGATTTTGGATATCAGGCTTGCCTAAAAGCCTGTGAATACCCAAGTAAGAGAAGCGGAGGCTGTAACGGCTTTCAAATCGAAACGGGACAATACAGGACGAGAAACATGCAGAGCGAAAACAAGATATTTGCCGATTTTGCCAAATTCATCAACGGCGCGGCGGGCACAGTGGCTGGCATGGGCCGTGAGGCAGGCGAAAGCGCGCGTGAGAATATGCGCGAATGGATTGCCGGCATGGATTTTGTGTCGCGTGAGGAATTTGACGCGGTCAAGGATATGGCCGCCAAGGCCCGCGAGGAAGCGGACGATTTGAAAAAACGTGTCGATGCGCTGGAAGCGGCGGCCGCCAAAAAGCCCGCCGCAAAACGTGCGCCGCGCAAGGCTGCATCTAAATCTGCTGGCAAATCTTCAGGCAAATCTGAAAGTTCTGGCAAGGCCGGATAAACCGTTTGACCCCGGCATAGCGCCGTTGTCCACAGCTTTCCCACAGGGAAGGCAATCTCTCCACATGCAATATCAGCGCGCCAATTGCGCTGTATCACACAGCGGGTCATGATTGACGCCAAGGCCCGTGGAAGCAGATTCGTGCTGCCATTCTCCCGGGCACGGAAAGCATGTATGAGCGAGCAAATCACCGGAATGGAAAGCGACGAAGCCGCACCGGTGGACATGCTCGCCGCGTTTTTCGAAGCGCGCGGCTGGCCCAGCGAGATGGTCAGCGACGAGGAAATCGTGACCGAAGTCAAGGGAAGCTGGGCGACATACCAACTGCGTGCAATCTGGCGGCATGAAGACAATGTGCTGCAATTGCTGGCATTGCCCGACATACGTATCAATGCCGATAAACTGGCGCCGATGCACGAAGCGCTGGCGCTGATTAACGAGCAGCTTTGGCTGGGCCATTTTGACATCTGGTCGAATACGTCAGTGCTGTTGTACCGGCACGGGCTGATGCTGGGCGGCGATGGTTTGCTCAGCATTGACCAGGCGCAGATGGCGGTCGAGGCCGCGATCGATGAATGTGACCGTTTTTATCCGGTTTTCCAGTTCATATTATGGGGCGATAAAAACCCCCGGGACGCACTGGAAAGTGCGCTGATCGATACACAGGGAGAGGCCTGAAGCCATGACCATATATCCCAAAAGCCTGACGATTTTTGGATGTGGAAATATGGCGGGCGCGATGTTGCGCGGCTGGCTGGCGGGCGGGATGGACCCGGATAGTGTGACCGTGATTACGCCCAATGGCAGCAAGGTTCCAGACGGTATCAGGATATTGAAATCCGTGCCCGCGGACATGCCGCCTGCTGACATGCTGATGATCGGCATCAAGCCCTATATGCTCGCGGACCTGGCAGATGACATCGCGCCGCTGACCGGGCCGGAGACGGTGCTGGTGTCGATATTGGCGGGCGTGGATGTTGAAACCACGCGCGGCTTTTTCCCGGATAGCGGCCCCATCGTGCGGGCCATGCCCAATATGGCGGTCAGTATTGGCAAATCACCGATCGGCATTTTCGCCGAAGAGCTGGATGCTGGCCAGCATGCCATGATTGACGGAATGATGGCCGCGCTGGGCAGCGCGGAATGGCTGGAGAAAGAGGAACTGATCCATTTGATCATCGCGGTCAGCGGTTCCGGTCCGGCCTATCTGTTCCGCTTTATCGATGCGCTGGCACAGGGTGTTGCCGATCTGGGCCTGCCGAAAGACCAGGCTGACCGGTTGGCGCTTGCAATGACCGAAGGCGCGGCGCAGCTGGCCGCAGGATCAGGCGAAAACCCCAGCGTATTGGCCGATCAGGTCGCCAGTCCCGGCGGCACGACGCGGCAGGCGCTGAATGTATTTGATGCGGACGGCGCGCTGCAAAAGCTGGTGCACAAAGCCGCCAAAGCTGCGCGCGACCGTTCGATTGAGATGGAAGAGGAGGCGAAGGGGAGGGGGTAATGCCGCCTATCATTACACGTATGGTTTTCCTCTGTGCTTAAGGCAGGTTTACGTTCCGCTCTCGGCTTCTCACTCCGTCACCCCAGCGAAGGCTGGGGTCCAGACAAGGGTACTGACTGGTCGAAAGGAACTGCATATGCCGAGGTATGCCAATGGAATGGCCTGCCAGAACCATCAACATATTGCCATATGCTGGCTTATCTGGATTCCAGCCTTCGCTGGAATGACAAGGGAGATGGGAGTGATAGGAGAAAGTCGAAACGGGGCATCTAGGGGCAGATCTGTGTTTTACCCGCATTCCAACCCGTAAAATTGCTGCACATGGTCCCAGGCCTCGTCCGCTGTTTCGACCATGGTGAACAGCTCCAGATCGCTTGGGCTGATGGTACCTTCCTCGCCCAGCACGTCCCAGTTGATGACCTTGTTCCAGAAATCGCCGCCGAACAGCAGGATGGGAATACGCTGCATCTTGCCGGTCTGGATCAGTGTCAGCAGCTCAAAAAACTCGTCAAACGTGCCAAAGCCGCCGGGGAATACCGCCACCGCGCGGGCGCGCAGCAGGAAATGCATCTTGCGCAGCGCAAAATAGTGGAACTGAAAACTCAGGTGCGGGGTCACATAGTCATTGGGCGCCTGTTCATGTTCCAGCACGATGTTGAGGCCGACCGATTCCTCACCCACGTCATGTGCGCCGCGATTGGCGGCTTCCATGATGGACGGGCCGCCACCTGAACAGACAACAAACTGCTTTTTGCCTTCCTCGGTAATGCCGCATTTGCTGACGATCTGCGCCAGATTGCGCGCTTCGTCATAATATTTCGACTTGGCTTTCAGGTTTTCGGCAATGCGTTTTTCCTGCGGTGTCTTGGCGGCTTCGATAATTGCATCGGCCTTGGAAGGTTCGGGGATACGCGCCGACCCGTACATGACGAAAGTCGAGCCGATATCTGCTTCATCCAGCAGCATTTCCGGCTTCAGCAATTCCAGCTGGAAACGGACGGGGCGCAGCTCTTCGCGCAGCAGAAAGTCCGTGTCGCGATATGCGAGCACATAGGCCGGATCGCTGGTCTGCGGCGTTGAGATGGGTGATTTTTCCGCAGTTCTGGCATCTTCGGATGCGCGGCGGAATTTGCGTTCGTGGATTTCGGTTTTGGTGTTTTTGTCAGTCATAAGACCGCGATAAGATGGATTGCAACGGGCGGCAATGTTTATTTGGTTGATTTATGATCTGGTTCGCTCTTGCTCACATTACGGCACCGGCCCTCTGCCCCGCCCAACCTCCCGATAGTTTACCCAAACTAGTATATCGGGAGGTTGGGCGGGGGAGTGGGCCGGTGCCGCGTTCCCGCAGGCTTTTCGCGTAAGCGAAAAAACAGCCGTGAGGGAGAAAAACATGGTTGGCGGGCGCTGAGGCTATGCCTGACAAAGGTGTTCAATACCTTATCTGTTCAATACCTTATCTACAGTAACCATTCCCGCTCATATCAAAATGAAAATGGTCGCGGTGCGCGCGGTTATAGTCGGGGCTTAGCACTGTGCCGAAACGTTTGCAGGCGCTGGCGTGAATGGTGCGCAGAAATTCGCGTTCCGTGCGCGTGCCGTTCCAGTCATTTTTGACGCTGATCCGCCGGCCATCGGCAAGCACGAATGCGGCGACATCGATCGCATTGGCATGGGCGTGCTGTGACAGGCGGCCGGAACCGGCAACATTGCGGCAGCTGTAGCTGCCCATGGTTTCGATGCGGACCAGATCACTGCCCAATATCTGCCGCGCCGCACGGGCCACGCCATATTGCGCCCATCCGGCAAAATTGCTGGCGAGCGGACAGGTGACGGGGCCCAGATTGGTGACTTCAAGAGTGTTCTGGAATGCGGAATTGCGATCGAATCCGACATTCGTCATGTTGACGCTGTTCACCTGGCTGCACCCGCCGCCAAAATATTGGTCGGGCACAGGTGTGAAGTTCACTTTGGCCTGGCCCAGTTTTGCATGACAGGCGCGGGCGCTTTGATTGTTCGCGATGCGCGGCGCTGCGCTTACCGAGGGACGCGGCGCCGATGCCTTGGACGATGACGTGCGGCCCTCGGGCAATATACCGCAGGCGGACAGCATGACTGTAGCCATGGCAGCAACCGTGAAGCGGCGAATATATGGACGTCTGAATATCATGCTCTATTGATTAAACGCCAAATCGTTAAAAATCCGTTAACCATTATTAGCGATTTATTAAAATTAGAGAAATATATCTATAAATCAAATTTATAAATAGGTTTCACATATTAATTATTAGGAAATTGGGTGGATCAATACATAGCTGACACTGACTCGATTCTAGCCTGATTCTGGCCTAACACTGGAAATCGAATGCGCGGTGCATATATTCACAAAATGTTCACGCATTGCCGCGCAGATAGCAGTATGTGCTTTGAAACTCAGTTGAGGTTGAAAAATATTCCATGAAGTTCAGCCAAGCCCTGATAGCCATTGCGGCGGCAACGACAATGCAGGTCGCGACAAGCGAGTCTGCATATGCGGCAGGTAAAATATCCGGAAAAGTCAAATCTGAATCCATACATCAGTCTGATTGGTCTGGCCGCAACACTCTGGAAACGAAACTCAGGAAGGAAGGCTGGAAAGTAAAGCAATCCGGTATCGGCGACGGTTTTTACGAGATATATGGCATTACGCCTGACGGCGGCGAAGTCAAAATGCATTTCCATCCAGTGACGATGGAAAAAATTTAATTATAATAATTGTATATACTCGTTTTCTGATAAAATATATAGGATTGCAATTGCCTGCTCCCCTGCCTTTGCAAAAATAATCTACTACTTATTTCACGGTGTTTGCATTTCCCCCTTGCCAATGCTGCAACGCATCATTACGCCGGTAATTGGGCCACGCGGTCCCAACGCCGCGCGTGCTCTCTGTAAGGAGAGAATATGATGAGTAACCAAGTACCGGCGGAGCCGACGCTCCGTCCCGAACGCCCGTTTTTTTCTTCGGGCCCCACAGCCAAACATCCCGGCTGGTCTTTCGACAAATTGAAAACCGACAGTTTCGGCCGTTCGCACCGTTCGGCCATCGGCAAGGCGCGGCTGAAATATGCCATTTATCTCAGCCGTGAAATTCTCGGCATTCCTGATGATTACCTGATCGGCATTGTCCCGGCGTCTGATACAGGCGCGGTGGAGCTCGCGATGTGGAACATGCTGGGCGCGCGTCCGGTGACGGTGGCCGCATGGGAAAGTTTCGGCAATGTGTGGATTCAGGATGCTGTCAAACAGCTCAAACCTGCGGGTCTGACGACATTGCAGGCCGATTATGGTGAAATTCCCGATCTGACCAAAATCGACAAGGGTGATGATATCGTCTTCACCTGGAACGGGACAACTTCGGGCGCAAAAATCCCGGATACGGACTGGATCGCAGACGACCGTGCGGGCATCACGATCAATGATGCCACCAGCGCGATTTTTGCGCAGCCAATGGATTGGGCGAAGCTCGATGCCACCACCTATAGCTGGCAGAAAGTCATGGGCAGTGAAGCCGCACATGGCATGCTGATCCTCAGCCCGCGTGCGGTCGAGCGGATTGAAAGCCATGATCCCGATTGGCCGCTCCCCAAAATTTTCCGCGTCAAAAAAGGCGGCAAGCTCAACCGTGCAATATTTGAAGGTGCGACGATCAACACGCCGTCGATGATGGCGACCGAGGATTATATCGCGGCGCTCGAATGGGCGAAATCAATTGGTGGCTTGCCGGAACTGCATGCCCGCGCCGACCGCAATGCCCGGATCGTCACCGACTGGATTGAGGCGACACCGTGGCTGCGCAATATGGTCAGCGATCCGGCCAAACGCACCAATACCGGTGTCTGCATGGTGTTCCAGGGCGATTATTATGATGGCCTGGACGATGATGCGAAAGCCGCCGTGCCCAAAACCATTGCCAAAATGCTCGAAGACAAGAACGTTGGCTTTGACTTTAACGGTTACCGCGACGCCCCGCCCAGCTTGCGTATCTGGTGCGGCTCGACCGTGGAGGAAGAAGACCTCCGCCGTCTGCTGCCATGGATCGAATGGGCCTATGCGCAGGTGCAGGCCGGTTAACATTCAAATTATATGATCGTCATTCCGGCGCAAGCCGGAATCTCCTGCTGCAAAGCGCCAGATTGGTGGAGATCCCTGCCTTCGCAGGGATGACGGCCTAAAATTGAAGGACAATTTTATGCCTAAAGTACTTATTTCCGACAAAATGGACCCGAAAGCCGCGCAGGTTTTCCGTGAACGCGGCGTTGAAGTGGACGTGATTACGGGTCAGACACCCGAAGAATTAAAAGCCATTATCGCCGATTATGACGGGCTTGCGGTCCGGTCCTCCACCAAAGCCACGCCGGAGCTGATCGAGGCGGCGACCAACCTGAAGGTGGTTGGCCGTGCCGGGATCGGCGTCGATAATATCGATATTCCCGCGGCGTCGGCCAAAGGTGTGGTGGTGATGAACACCCCGTTTGGCAACTCGATCACAACGGCGGAACATGCGATTGCCATGATGTTCGCACTGGCGCGACAGATTCCCGAAGCCGACGCATCGACGCAGGGCGGCAAATGGGAAAAATCAAAATTCATGGGTGTCGAGCTGACCGGCAAGACACTGGGTCTGATCGGCGCGGGCAATATCGGTTCAATCGTGGCCGAACGCGCGCTGGGCATCAAAATGAAAGTGATCGCCTATGACCCGTTCCTGACCGCGGAACGCGCGGTGGAGCTGGGCATTGAAAAAGTGACACTGGATGACCTTTTGGGCCGGGCGGACTTTATTACATTGCATACCCCTCTGACGGATCAGACGCGCAATATCCTGTCGAAAGATGCTCTGGCGAAAACCAGGAAAGGCGTGCGCATCATCAACTGCGCGCGCGGCGGCCTGATTGACGAGGCGGCGCTTAAAGACGCGCTGGATAGCGGCCATGTCGCGGGCGCGGCGCTTGATGTATTTGCCGAGGAACCGGCCAGGGAAAACCCGTTATTTGGTGCGCCCAACCTGATCTGCACTCCGCATCTGGGCGCTTCCACGGGAGAGGCGCAGGTCAATGTGGCGATTCAGGTGGCCGAACAAATGGCCGATTACCTGATGAATGGCGGGGTCACCAATGCTCTGAATATGCCGAGCCTGTCGGCAGAGCAGGCGCCCAAGCTGAAACCCTATATGGCGTTGGCGACGCAGCTGGGCGCCTTTGCCGGACAGCTGGAAAGCGACAATATCAAGGGCATAGCGGTCGAAGTCGAAGGCGCGGCCGCTGAGCTGGACCAGAAACCGATTACGGCGGCGGTGCTGGCCGGATTGATGCGCGCCTATTCGGACACCGTCAATATGGTCAACGCGCCGTTCCTTGCGAAGGAGCGCGGGCTGGACGTGCGCGAAGTCCGGCATGAACGCGAGGGCGATTATCATACGTTGGTGCGGGTCACGGTCACCACCGATGATGGCGAAAAATCTCTGGCCGGTACATTGCTGGGCAATGAACAGGCGCGTCTGGTCGAGATTTTCGGTATCAAGATGGAGGCCAATCTGGATGGCAATATGCTCTATGTCGTGAATCAGGATGAGCCGGGATTCATTGGCCGGATCGGTACGACTCTGGGCGAGGCGAGCGTGAATATCGGGACATTCCACCTTGGCCGCCGCAGCGACAGGGCAGGCGGCGAAGCTGTGCTGCTATTGTCCGTGGATTCGGCGGTGGAAGAGCCGGTGCTGTGGAAAGTATGTCAGCTTCCGGGTGTCAAAACCGTCAAGGCATTACGGTTTTAATTCTTCACCTGGGCTGGGTTTTTGCATAATGAGGCCTAAATCATTTAAGGAAGTTCAATGAATTCCGATCTACTTCCAGAGGGGCTGCAGGACAGTCTGCCGCCTTATGCAGAAGCGATGGCGGATGCACGGCGTGCGATGATGGATGCGCTGGCCAGCCATGGCTATGACCGGATACAGCCGCCGATGGTGGAATATGAACGCTCGCTGGGCAGCCGTATGGATGGGGTGCAGCGCGACCATATGTTCCGTTTTGTTGACCCGGTGTCACTGCGCACATTGGCGCTCCGGTCGGATATCACGGTGCAGATCGGCCGTATTGCCAGCACGGGGCTGGCTGCCGCGTCCAGGCCATTGCGGATAAGCTATTGCGGTCCCGTGCTGAAAATACGTGCGGATCAGTTGGAACCCGAGCGCGAACGTACCCAATTGGGCGCGGAACTCGTGGGCAATGATAGCGTTGCTGCGGCAACCGAAATTGTAAGCGTCGCCATCGAAGCATTAAAAGCGGCAGGCGTGCAAAATATCAGCGTGGATTTCACGCTGCCCGATCTGGTGGATACCCTTGCGGGCTCTGCATTCCCGTTGGAGGCCAGTCAAATCGATGCAGTCCGCAGGGAGCTGGATGCAAAGGATGCGGGCGGCATCGCGGCATTGGGCGCAGATGCATATCTGCCGCTGCTTTACGCGGCGGGCCCCATTGATGATGCGCTGAAAAAACTGACCAATATTGATGCAGGCGGGGCGCTGGCCGGCCGCATTAAAGCGCTGCGTACAATTGCGGGGACGATAGGCGGCGATATTGGCGTGACGCTTGATCCGACAGAGCGGCACGGATTCGAATATCAAAGCTGGCTGGGCTTTTCGATTTTTGCGGAAGGCTATACCGGCGCATTGGGGCGCGGCGGTACATATGCCATCAAACGCCATGACGGCTCGGCCGAAGTGGCGACCGGTTTCTCGCTGTATCCCGACCCGCTCAGCAACGCATCGCAAATGGCAAAGCCACGCAAACTGTTCCTGCCCTTTGGCCATGCCCCTGAAATCGCAGCGCAAATGCGGGAAGCCGGTTGGCGCACTGTTGCCGCGCTTGATGCAGATGACGATGCGCAGGCATTGGGCTGCAGCCATATTCTGAACGGCGATACTGCCGAAACTCTATGACTGAACTGGATTGACTGGACGGGCATTTGCAGGTGGACGCAGATATGCTGTGACGATACACAGGCCATTGCTTCCCACCTGATTAAGACAAAGGATTTTCAACTTGGCAAATGTGACTGTAATTGGCGCGCAATGGGGTGATGAGGGCAAGGGCAAGATTGTCGACTGGCTCGCGCATCAGGCTGATGCAGTGGTGCGTTTTCAGGGCGGGCATAATGCGGGCCATACGCTGGTTGTCGGTGATGAAGTGTATAAACTGTCACTGCTGCCATCGGGCATCGTGCGCGGCACATTGTCCATTATCGGCAATGGCGTCGTGCTCGACCCCTGGGCATTGAAGGCCGAAACAGAAAAACTGCGCGGGCAGGGCGTCGAAATCAGTGCGGACAATCTGGCGATAGCCGATAACTGCGCGCTGATTCTGCCCTTTCACCGCGACCTTGATGCGCTGCGCGAAGATGCAAGCGGCGAGGGCAAGATTGGCACCACGCGGCGCGGTATTGGTCCGGCGTATGAGGATAAGGTGGGCCGCCGCGCGATCCGTGTGTGTGACCTTGCGCATCTGGATGATCTGGGGGCCCAGCTCGACCGGCTGTGCGCGCATCACAATGCATTGCGTGCGGGTTTTGGCGAAGACCCGATCGACCGTGATCGGCTGGTGGACGAACTGCGCGAAATTGCCGATTTCGTTCTGGAATTCGCGCAGCCTGTCTGGAAACGGCTGAATGAAGTGCGCAAGGCGGGCGCGCGCATTTTGTTCGAAGGCGCACAGGGCGTGCTGCTGGATGTCGATCACGGCACCTATCCGTTCGTGACATCGTCCAATACCATTTCCGGCACCGCGGCAAGCGGCAGCGGCCTTGGCCCGTCCGCAACCGGCTTTGTGCTGGGTATCGTGAAAGCCTACACCACGCGCGTGGGTTCAGGACCTTTCCCAACCGAGTTGGAGGATGAAACCGGACAGCGGCTGGGCGAGCGGGGCCATGAATTCGGCACCGTGACAGGGCGGCAGCGCCGCTGCGGCTGGTTCGATGCCGTGCTGGTGCGGCAGGCATGCGCGGTGTCGGGCGTAACCGGTATTGCGCTCACAAAGCTGGATGTTCTGGACGGCTTTGAGAAGCTGCGCATCTGTACGGGCTACCGGCTGCACGGGAAAATCCTCGATTATTTCCCGGCCAATGCCAATGACCAGGCGGCGGCCGAACCGATTTACGAGGAAATTGACGGTTGGTCCGAAACCACCGCCGGCGCGCGCAGCTGGGTCGATCTGCCTGCACAGGCCATCAAATATATCAAACGCGTCGAAGAACTGATCCAATGCCCCGTGGCGCTGGTTTCCACCTCGCCGGAGCGCAAGGATACAATATTGGTGAAAGATCCGTTTGGTGACTAGACCTCTGTACGATTTTTCGCGGTGAGAAGGGATGGATAGCGTAACCTGCCTGCCACAAGATTGATCGTAATCGGATGTATCTTGGCATCTTAACCTGTTATACGGATTGAATTACTTCGCAAATTGCTGAATGAATATCGGGAAGCTGCTGTGCAGTTTCGGATAACATTGCGTTCTTCAACAATATTATAGCGCGGGGCATTATGAGCGACCAAGAAGATATCAGTTATGATGGCAATGCTGTCAAATCGGCCATTATTATTTCCAATCGCCCAGATATAGCCGCTAATATATCAGAAGACCTAAGCATAGCGGGTGGCCGCACAATCGGGCCGTATAGCGTTCAGGATGTGCTGGCTGATCCCGATATCTGCCATGGTACGCAGGCTGTCATCATGGACATTGATTCGGACGATGCGGCGACAATGCGTGTGCTGCACGATATTGCGGCACGCAATACGGCGAGAGAGCGTGAAATGACAATCATAACCGAACTGCCTTTTCTGGACGCAATATATGGCGCGCTGTCTCAGACAACGGCACATATCATAATCGGGCAAAATCAGGCGGAACGCATTGTAACATTTGCAACGATGCTCCTGTCCGTGCCGCAAGCCGGTCGTGCGCCATCGCATAATAACCGCGATAACGAATTGCAGCGGATAACGCATCAGGTCACTGTTATTGCCAAGCGGCTGGCCGAACTGTCCAATGTCTCAGAGACAGGAAGCTCTGATAGTTTTGCCCGCGAAAATGAATCCGGATACCGTGAAGAGGGAGAGGGATCAGGCAAGGGGCTGATGGATGAAACAGATGCGGCGGAAGAAAGCATGCTACAAAATGTGCGGGATATTTTGCGCGCCCGCCGCCTGCGGGAACGTTTTTTCGATGCCGGATTATTTGCCGATCCTGCTTGGGATATGCTGCTGGATATGATGGCAGCGCATCTTGATAACAGCCGCGTGTCCGTTTCAAGCCTGTGTATTGCCGCTTATGTGCCGCCAACAACGGCCTTGCGGTGGATCAAAGTGATGACAGAGCAAGGAATTTTTGAACGTCGCGCCGATAGTGAAGATGGACGCAGGGTATTTGTTGCTCTGTCGGATAATGCATATCGTGCCATGCAGGATTATTTGCGCACGTTGCAAAAACAAAAATTAATCACTGTGTAGCAGTGCCACGATTGAGCGATGTTATCTCCCATGATATGAAAGAAAATGAAGCCGTTTGGCATTAGGGGGTTGCCAAGCCCAGAAAACTTTGGCAATTGGCGCTTCCCCATGGGGGCGATTAGCTCAGTTGGTAGAGCGCTTCGTTTACACCGAAGATGTCGGCAGTTCGAGCCTGTCATCGCCCACCATATTCTTCTTACCATCAAAACTGTGCGCCGATCACGTCAGCAAGGCGTTTTGTCCTTTGGAGCCTTTAGGCATATTCTTCTTTCAACTCGTCCATGCGCGAGTTAACTTTATTCTCAAAGAATTGATCATTCTCAAAATTCTTTCGCTTCACAAAGGCCAACGGTTCAAAACCATTGTCAGTGCGCCTGCCGATCATAATTCCGCCATCGCTCTTTTCTAAACTAAACATTGTGTCTCCATTGCTCTTCGCTAGGAATAACATAGGGATTGCCGGAAAGCAGTTCAAATTCCAAACTGACCCACTACCCAAAATTGTGTCAGTTTGCCTTTTCAAAGGAATCGTGGCATACCCATGCTGCCCAGTATAATGGTTTTGAGAGGACAGGTTAGGCACATGTTGAAGCGGGGAGCATATCTACTGGCACTATCGGTTCTGGTTTCCGGAACATCTGTGGCTGCATCTGAAAATGACGATTGTCCCAAGGAAAAGCGTCTTTTGCAGCTGAGCGCGCTCGAACAGGTGCTGGATGAAGTGGCGCTTTCAGACGAGAAAAAGCGCACATCCAAGCGCCAGAAGTGCAAGAAAACAAAGCCGATTATCCTGATGTAATCGGCTTTCGGCCCCTACCCACCGGGGTTTGCCAGCGTTTCTTCAAGCAGAGCCGCCGCGCGCGCGCCATTCCAATCCAGACTGCCCGTCATCCGCCAGACTTCCTTGCCCTGCGCGTCATATAACACGGTAGTTGGCATAATGCCCGTTTTATACGCGAAGTTCAGTCCGTTGTCCGGGTCGAGAAACGGCCGGATATTTTTGAAGCCCGCCTCACTGAAATAGGGATCGACTACCTCTGCCCCCTGAATATCCTGCGACACTGTCAGAACCTGTAACCGCTGCTTCTCGCGCTCTGCCAGTGCATCGAGCGTTGGCATTTCATGCACGCACGGCGCGCACCATGTCGCCCATAGGTTAACCAGCACCGGTTTGCCGGTATAGTCAGCCAGAGTCGTGGGCACGCCATCGGGGTCCTCAAACGACACATCGGGCATGGGCGCTCCGCGCTGCGAGATATCCAGATTCCCGCTGGCGCTGCCCGCTGCATTTTCATCATTAATGACGATTCTGGTGCGTTCGCCTTGCTCCGCTTCGCCGGATTGCGTATCGCAGGCGCAAAGCGTGGCCAAAAGGCACGCCGATGCCGCAACCGTAAACGAAGGTGATCCGTTCAATATGCGCAAGTCAGACTCCAATACAATGTGGGGCGGCCGGTTTGCAGATGGTCCGTCCGCTATCATGCGGGAGATAAATGCTTCTATCCCGTTCGACAAGGCTTTGTGGCGTCAGGATATCGAAGGATCGCTGGCCCATGTCGCCATGCTGGCGGCGCAGGATATTATCACGCAGGATGAAGCGTCGCAGATTTCCAAGGGATTGAAACAGGTTGCGGCGGAATATGCGGCGGACGGCATAGATGAAAACTGGGATCTGGAAGATATCCATATGCATGTCGAGGCGCGGCTGACCGAGATTGCCGGGCCTGTCGCGGGCAAACTCCATACCGCGCGTTCCCGCAATGACCAGGTTGCAACCGATTTCCGCCTGTGGGTGCGCGATGCAATGGATGCGGCGGATGCGGCGCTCGTACAATTGCAAAAGGCGCTGGTGGCCCGTGCAGACGAACATGCGGCATCGATCATGCCCGGCTTTACCCATTTACAGACAGCGCAGCCGGTAACACTTGGCCATCACCTGATGGCTTATTACGAGATGTTTGCCCGTGACCGGTCGCGTTTTGCCGATGCCCGCAAACGCCTTAACCAATGTCCGCTGGGCTCGGCTGCCTTGGCGGGCACGGGTTTTGATATCGACCGCGATGCCACGGCGGCAAAGCTTGGCTTTGATGGCCCCACGCGCAATTCGCTGGACGCGGTGTCCGACCGTGACTTCGCGCTCGATTACCTGAATGCAGCGGCGCAGTGCAGTCTGCACCTGTCACGGCTGGCGGAGGAAATGATCATCTGGGCCAGCCAGCCTTTCGGGTTTATATCGTTGCCCGACAGTTTTTCGACCGGATCCTCCATCATGCCGCAAAAACGCAATCCCGATGCTGCCGAGCTGGTGCGCGGCCATGCGGGGCGGATTATCGGATCGCTGAATGCGCTGATGATTACCATGAAAGGCCTGCCGCTCGCCTATTCCAAGGATATGCAGGACGACAAGCCGCCGGTGTTTGAAGCGGAGGGTTTGTTTACGCTCTCGCTTGCGGCCATGACAGGCATGGTGGCGCAAACCACGTTTAATACGGGCCGTATGCGCGAAGCGGCGGAGCTTGGCTATGCCACGGCCACCGACCTTGCCGACTGGCTGGTGCGCAGCGCCAATATTCCGTTTCGTGAAGCGCACCATATTACCGGCGCAGCGGTCAAGCTGGCGGAAAGCAGGGGCTGTGCGCTCGATGCGCTGAGCATTGCCGAATTGCAGGAGATCGACGCGCGTATCACGGATGATGTGTACCAGGCGCTCTCGGTTGATGCATCGGTGGCGAGCCGCAACAGTTTTGGCGGAACCGCGCCGGATGCCGTAAAGGCCCGCACCGCGCAAGCACGCGCACTATTGGGAATGGAAAGCAAATGATTTTTGTGGCAGATATGCGCTTATGACACGGATGAAACAGATTTTATGGATTGGCGCCGCGGCTCTGACGGTGACGGCATGCGGCAACCGTACCGAGCTTAAGCCGCTGGCGGGCAAGAACCTGCCCGTTGCGCCGCGCGGTGCGGAAGCGCCCAAAAAACCATCCGAGCTGCTGGAGCCTTCCACCCAGGCGCGGCCGGAACGCAATGTCGAACTGCTACGGCGCAGTGAAGAGCGTGAGGATGACGAATTTGATCTGCCGCCCGAATAGGCAGTCTGATATTTCCCGATATTGAACGGACCCAATACTATGGATCATTTCCAGTTGCAAAATGGCGTCCTGCATGCCGAAAATGTGGCGCTTCCCGATATTGCCGAGGCTGTGGGTACGCCGGTGTATATCTATTCGCGCGCCACGTTACAGCGGCATGCGCGCGTGTTTCGCGATGCCCTGTCGGCTTGCTCCGATGCGCATCTGGCATTTGCCGTCAAAGCCAACCCCAATCTTGCCGTTCTGAAAGTGCTGGCATCCGAAGGCTATGGCGCCGATGTCGTGTCGGGCGGCGAAATGGTGCGGGCATTGAAGGCGGGCATGCGGGCAGAGGATATTGTTTTTTCAGGCGTCGGTAAAACCGGCGATGAAATGGCGCGCGCGCTGGATGCAAAGATCGGCCAGTTCAATATTGAATCCGAAGAGGAGGGCGCTGAACTCGCGGCCATTGCTGCTGCCAAAGGCTGCATAGCGCAGGCTGCACTGCGCGTTAACCCCGATGTCGATGCGGGCACACATGGCAAAATCTCCACGGGCAAGGCAGAGAATAAATTCGGCGTGCCGATTCGTGAAGCCGCGGCCATTTATGCGCGTCTGGCCACTATGGAGGGCCTCAACATGCGCGGCGTGGCGATGCATATTGGCAGTCAGCTGGGCAGTCTTGACCCGCTGGAGGCGGCATTTGTGCGGCTCGGCGCGCTGATTGCCGACATTCGCGGCAACGGGCAATCTGTCACCCATGCCGATCTGGGTGGCGGTCTGGGCGTGCCGTATCGTCCGGGCGAAAGCCCGCCAAGTCCCGCCGATTATGGCGGAATGGTGGGGCGGATTACGAAAGACTGGGACGTGCGCTTGATGTTTGAGCCGGGCCGCGTGATTGCCGGCAATGCGGGCGTGCTGCTCACCAAGGTGATCCGGGTGAAGCCGGGCGCGGTCAATCCGTTTATCATCGTCGATGCGGCGATGAATGACCTGGCGCGGCCCGCATTATATGAAGCCTATCATGATTTTGCGGCGGTGCAGCCGGACGGCGCGCGTTTTACCGCCAATATCGTGGGGCCCGTGTGCGAAACCGGCGATACATTTGCCATGGGCCGCGAAACCGATGTGATGCAGGCGGGCGATCTGGCGATATTCCGCACTGCGGGCGCTTATGGCGCGACCATGGCGAGCACCTATAACAGCCGCGATCTGGTCCCCGAAGTGCTGGTCGATGGCGACCGTTATGCCGTGGTGGCGGACCGTATCATGGCGGGCACGGTGATGGACGCGGAGCGCGTGCCCGAATGGCTTTTGGACAAAGATATGGACGGGGGCGATGCATAGCTCGCCCTTTTTTCTGCGGTTAAATGGCAAGCCAGTCATTCTGCTCGGCGATGGCGAGGCGGCCGCGGCGAAGCGGCGGCTGCTGGAACGCGGCGGCGCGGTGATTGTCGGTGAGGAAAATACCGAAGCGCGCCTTGCGATGGTGGCGATAGACGATGAGGCGGAAGCGGTGGCGGCGACCGAGCGGCTGAAAGCGCGCGGCCTGCTGGTCAATGCGGTGGATCGGCCTGCACTGTGCGATTTCACCACCCCTGCGATTATTGACCGCGATACGGTTTTGCTGGCCATGGGGACAGGCGGGGCCTCGGCGGGTCTTGCCAAGGCGCTGCGGCAACGGTTTGAAGCGCTGCTGCCACCGACACTCGGCGAGCTTGCCGATGCGCTATTTGCCGCGCGTGATGCGATCAAGGCGAAATGGCCCGAAGCCGATGCCCGCCGCCGCGCAATTGATGCGGCCTTGCAGCCGGGCGGGGCGCTTGATCCGCTTGTGGCGCATGACAAAGACGCCGTGGCGCGCTGGCTGAAAAATCCTGACATGCCCCAGCAATCGGGACAGTTCACCATTGTGCTGCGCAGCGATGATCCTGATGACCTGACCATCCGCGAAGCGCGCCTGCTGGGCAGTGCGGACAGGGTATTTTATGACGCAGATGTACCGCGCGCGATACTGGACCGCATCCGCGCCGATGCATTGGTGCTGCCGATAGTGGATAAAGATACACAGCCAGCCGCGCGTGACGAGGTAGTGATTACGCTTTTGGCCAAGTCATAAGTATTCCTGCGAAAGCAGGAATCCAGAGCGGCACAGTGCCAGACTACCCTGGGTTCCTGCTTTCGCAGGAACACTGAATTAAGAACGCCGCCTTGCATCCAACCCGTCATCCTAAACCCCAACCGTCATCCTGAAACAAGTTGGCAATTATACCATTCCGACATGTAACTCGTCATTCCCGCTTTCGTGGGAATGACGAGAGAATGGTATAATTATCAAGCAGGTTCAGCACGACGGGCGGCATGCAATTGCATTCTCCATTGCGCTTGAAACTGCACGCTCCTATCTGATGACCCTTAACAAAGGAACAGAAGCGATGATGCATATCGGTGCGGAGAATATATCGGGGCTTATTCAGCTGGCGATGGCGCCTGCTTTCCTGTTGGTCGCAATTGGTGCGGTGCTACAGCTTTTTGCAGGGCGTCTGGCGCGGGTTGTGGACCGCAGCCGTGTTCTCAAAACGGCCTATGCCGATACGGAAGGCAAGGAGCATGACCGCGTGGTGCAGGAACTGCGCGGGCTTAGCCGCCGGATGAAAATCGTCAATAGCGCGATCCTGATGGGCGTATGCGGCGCGATTACAATCGGGCTGTGCATTGTATCGCTGTTCACCATGGCGCTGTTTCAGATCAACCTGAGCATCGTTATTGCCGCCGGTTTCATTCTGGCGATGGGGTTTATGATAACAGGGCTGCTCTATTTCCTCGTCGAAGTAAGGCTGGCGAGTAGCAATGTCGCGGTTGAGACCCATTATCTGGAGCTGGACAAGCGATAGCAGTGTATACTTAATAAGCAGAACGAGGCCATCAGCTCTCGGCTATTGCGCTAGTTTGGTGGTCAAAGCACCGTATTCCTGCGAAAGCAGGAATCCAGAGCGGCGCAGTGGGACGATAGCGCTTCCCGCCCTGGGCTCCTGCTTTCGCAGGAGCACGTTGAAACAAGGGTGTGCTTATCGGTCAGTGGGCTGTAGTGCCCATATATGCTGCTATAATGCTTACTGCGCAGCCGCTTCTGCGGGTGCTTCCGCTTCCGCAGCTTCACCTTCCGCGGCTTCTGAATCCTCACCTTCGGCCGGTGCTTCTTCCGCAGGTGCTTCGGGCAGCGGCAGGTTCGACCCTTGCGAATTCAGATAGGCCAGCAATGCCGCGCGGTCTTCGGCATTGCCGATACCGGCAAAGCTCATCGAAGTGCCATTGGCGAATTTGCGCGGGCTTGCGATCCATGCGTCCATCTGTTCCCATGTCCAGTTGCCGCCCACTTCCTGCAATGCGGAAGAATAGCCAAATGAACCGCTGGCAATACCCTTGCCCATCACGCCATGCAGATTGGGGCCGATGCCCGCAGCGCCGCCCGCGTTGATGGTGTGGCATGAACCACATTTGCTGAACTGTTTTTCGCCCGCGGCAACATCTGCGCTGGCGAGCAGTGTGGCGAGTGCAGGTCCTTCATCGGCGCCGTCTTCGCTGCTGACAACACCTGCAATCGCATAGCCGGGCTCTTCCAGATGCTCGGTCTTGTCGGCATGGAAATATTTGCCGCTGACAATGGATAGGCCCAATGCCGCAATACCTGCGCCCAAAACCCAACCTGCTATTGTATTGCTATCGCTCATAGTCTGCCTCTGTCCGTGTCTGTTGCCGGCGCTATCACGTCGCCCCCAAAAATATCTATGCGCCCACTTAATCGGGGATGGCCCATGATGCAACAATTCATCCACATTTGGCCAGACGTTTTATGCATGTTTTGCCTTGCCGCGCCGCCGCCGCCGCGATATCGCCAGAAGCCATCATGTACAGCTATCCCGAAATTGCCAGCAAGCGCGTCGCCGAAATGGCGGAAATCGCGGCCAAATCACCCCAAGAGGCGATATCGTTTCAGGGTGCGCCCGGGGCCAATTCGCATCTTGCGTGTGAAGAGCTCGGCCGCCGGTTTGCAAATGATGCACCTGTACTGCCGTGTTTTTCATTCGAGGATGCGATTGATGCCGTGAAAGATGGCCGTGCGGGCCGGGCGATGATTCCCATCGAAAATTCACAGCATGGCCGCGTCGCGGATATCCATTTCCTGCTCCCTGAATCGGGCCTGTCGATCGTGGCGGAGATTTTCCTGCCGATCCATCACTGCCTGATGGCGATGGGGGACGGGCCATTTGACAAAGTGTTCAGCCACCCGCAGGCGCTGGGCCAGTGCCGCGCCTATACCCGCGCGCATGGCATGACACCGATCTCCTATGCCGATACAGCGGGCGCGGCGGCGCTGGTGGCTGAAAGCGGAGATCCGTCGATGGCGGCGATCGCCCCCAAAATTGCGGCAGAGCTGTATGGGTTGAAGCTGATCGCGGAAAATATCGAGGATGCGGACCATAATATGACGCGCTTTGTCGTGCTGGCCCGCGCGCCGCTTGATCCCGTGCCCGATGGCCCGGTGATGACAACCTTCACGTTTGAGGTAAAGAATATCCCCGCGGCGCTGTACAAGGCGATGGGCGGCTTTGCCACCAACGGCGTCAATATGACCAAGCTGGAAAGCTATCAGCGCGGCGGCAGTTTCTCCGCCACCGAATTTTACGCCGATATCGAGGGCCGCCCCGGCGACCCGGCGGTCGATCGTGCGCTGGAAGAGCTACGCTTCCACACCAAATGGGTGCGCATGCTCGGCACCTATCCGCAGGGCCGAACGCGGGCGGTGGCGGGGTAGATTTGTGTCGGCGTGCCGTTTAATCCAGCCGCCGGATCAGCGGCGTAACCAAAATCCCGTGGATTAATATGGATGCCGCTATCACCAGTGTCAGCAACTGCCACAGCGCCGCGCCATCGGTAAAATCACCGTGATTGAGCGCATAGGCCAGGTAGAAAACCGAACCCAGTCCGCGAATCCCGAAAAACGCGATAATGTTTTTTTCCAGCTCTGGCCGGTCCACGCCGCGCAGGCTGAACCAGCCGGATAGCGGCCGGATTAACAACAGCGTCACGGCCACGAACAGCGCGTCACGCCAGCCAATGCCCCACAGCAATTCACCGCTAACCAGCACGCCGCCAAAAAATACCAGCATCACCATCATCAACAACCGTTCGATCTCATCGGCAAAATCATGCATGCGCGCGTTGAATTCATGCCCATCGGCGGCATGGCGGATCTGCAGACCGGCGATAAACACGGCCAGAAAGCCATAGCCATGCAGCGCCTCTGTCAGCGTATAGGTGATAAGCGTCATGCCGAGCGCCACAAAACCGTCGCCGCTGCGTGACAGGCGCGTGCCACTGGGCAGGGCATATAATATCCGCCCGAAAACCCAACCGGCGACGTATCCCGCAATCAGGCCGACGGTCAGTTTGACCGCAATATCATGAAGCGCCCAATCCGCCAGCCCGGACATGGTAAATCCCGCCGCGCTGCCCAATATGGCGAGGTGCACGAACGGAAATGCGAGCGCATCGTTCAGCCCCGCCTCCGACGTCAATGCGAAACGCGCCTCACTTTCCTCATCATCCTCATGATGCGTAATCTGTACATCGGCGGCCAGCACCGGATCGGTTGGCGCAAGACATGCACCCAGCAACAACGCAGAGGCTATGCCGAACCCGAACAGATAATGTCCGGTCAGCGCGATGGCGATGATCGTAAGCGGCATGGCGACGATCAGCAGCCGCCAGGTCATATTCCAGCTTTTCCAGCCGACGGGCCGCGCGATTTTAAGGCCCGCACCCATCAACGATATGATGACGATAAGCTCCGCTGCTTTTTCGACCAGCACCGGCATTTCCAGCGGGTTGGGGGAATAATCGGCAAAGGGCGTATAATAGAATATGGCCATGCCGACCGCCACGCATATGATCGGCAGAGACAGTGGCAAGCGCCGCAGGACAAGCGGCATCCATGCCACCATCAGGATAAGCGCGCCCACCGCGAATAATATCGGCACATAAAGCCGGACGATATCATATACTGTGTGCGTTTCTATAACCGCCATCATCATATATTATTCATGACACGGATAACAGGCGATGTCACGCGGGGAGAAAGAGAGAAACCGCTTTCCTACAATGTACCAAATAGGATAATATCAATTTACTAAAAATCCATTTTGTGAGGTATATTATGACACAGACCAATACGCAGAACCAAAACCCCGCCCCGGATACGCAGGACGCATCTGTCCATGGGCATGTTTCGCCCGAAGCGGATTCCGGCGATCCGGCTGCATATCTGAATGATCCGGAAAATTATATTGCGTCCCGTTATGACGGGTGGACCGGGGCGCGGCAAAGGGCATTTCTGGAGGCGCTGGTCAACACGGGAGAAGCCGAATTTGCGGCCGATGCGGCGGGCATGTCGATTCAGTCTGCCTATGAATTGCGCCGCCGTCCCGATGGCCACGGTTTTGCCTGCGCCTGGGCCGCGGCGCAGCGCCATGCCACGCAGAAACTGATCGACGAAGCGTATGTGCGTGCACTTGAAAAGCGAGAGGAGCCGATTGTCAGGAACGGCAAGATCATCGGCACCCGGCTGAAACAGAATGATCGCATGCTCATCTTTCTTATCAACCGTGCCGACCGGATCAATTCCGACAAGATTATCGATATGCCGCCCGGGCCCAAACCGCAAAATGAATGTGAACGGATACGCGAGGGGCATTTCATACAGGCGAATTATGCAAAATTTGTCAAATGCGTCGCAGAGGATGGTGATGCGGCACATGTGGTCAGATGCCAGATTGAGGATTTACAGGACAGGGCCCTCGATGCGGCCGTATCGGCACGCATTGACGGGGCACCGCGAGAGGAAGTGGAGGCGCTTAAACAAGTCCCGGAAGACGAAAAACCCGATATACCGGATTATGAGGGCAGCTGCGCGGCATTATTTGTCGCCCGCGCACACCTGCACTGCGGCACGGCACTGGATAATGACCAATCTTCCTTTGCCGCCCAGTCTTTTCTTGCCGGGATGCAGGGCGACGATCTGTTGAGAAAATATGATAGCTTGGAGGAATTCAGTGGTGAAAAGCTGGCGGCAGATGACATGGATGCCGCCGATCTTGATCTGGATGCCGCGCATCTATGGAGCGCGGAGGAATGGGCCTGTGCGGAAAATGCGGGGCTTTTGAAAGACAGGACGGACGCATGGTGGGACAAGACCAACCAGATGGCGGATACGCTGGATGCTGAAGAAGAGGAAGAGTGAAAAGCGGATAAGACAGCGGAAAAGCCGTTCACCGGCAGTCCTAAACCCTGTCCTGAGTCTGCCAAAAGATTTTCTAAACTTCACCCGTATTCCTGCGAAAGCAGGAATCCAGAGCGGCAAAATGCTGCCGTGTCTCCATCCCGCCCTGGGCTCCTGCGTTCGCAGGAGCACGCGGTGGGTACATCGCGGAGTGTATCAGGAGCAGGCGTTCTGCGCTCCATACCTAAAGTCTCAAACTTTACTAAACTTTCCCAGTATTCCGGCGCAGGCCGGAATCCAGTGCGTCCATCGCTGCCGTCCGCGCATGCCGCTTTGGACCCCGGTCTGCACCGGGGTACTGCTAGGTCATATGTTTCGGTGTCAGTGGTATCATACGCTGCTACATGGATAGTCCTAAAGCCTGTCCTGAGCCTGCCGAAGGGTTTATTAAACTTTGCGTGTATTCCCGGCACCGCCCGGAATCCAGAGCGTCCATCGCTGCCGCCCGCGCATGCCGCCATGGAACCCGGGCTCAAGCAAAGCTTGAGTTTATCCAGAGCGACTGCTGCAGGCAGGCAGTCGAAGGAGCGGGCTCATGCTGTTTCAGATAAGTGAAAGGGCAGGGGTTGGATTCCCGCTTTCGCGGGAATGACGCGTTACATGTCGGAATGTTATAATTACCAAATAATCTCAGCATGATGAAATTATAATTAAAATCAAAGCGTATCCAGAAACCGTGCCGCGCTTTCGCGTAGCGCCTTTTGCTCATCCTCATCTTTTCGGGCCCAGTTGCGATAGGGCATGGCGAGACGGTTATTGCCCTCTAGCTTATCTGCATTGCGGGCCAGAAAGTCCCAATAGAGCGCATTAAACGGACATGCATCCTCGCCCGTGCGTTTTTTCACATCATAGCGGCAATGGCCGCAGTAATCGGACATTTTGTTGATATAATTACCCGACGAGGCATAGGGCTTGGACGCCAGTATCCCGCCATCACCATATTGGCTCATGCCCAGCGTATTGGGGAGTTCCACCCATTCATAGGCATCCGCGTAGACTTCCAGATACCAGATATGCACCTGTTTCGGGTCGATACCCGCGATGAGCGCGAAATTGCCGGTAATCATCAGCCGCTGGATATGATGCGCATAGGCCAGATCAAGCGTCTGCCCGATCGCCTGCGCCATGCAATGCATGTCGGTGTCGCCGGTATAGTAAAAATCGGGCAGATCGCGCGTCGCCTCCAGATGGTTGCGGTCCCCGTAATCCGGGCCTTCGCGCCAGTAAATGCCGCGCACATATTCGCGCCAGCCGATGATCTGCCGGATAAATCCCTCGGCGGCATTGAGCGGGGCTTTGCCGTCATAATAGCAGGCCTCGACTTCGCGGCACAGATCCAGCGGATCCAGCAGTCCGGTGTTGAGATAGGGCGACAGGATCGAATGCCACAGGAACGGTTCGCCGGTCAGCATCGCGTCCTGATAATCACCAAATTGCGGCAGGGCTTCGTCTAGAAACTGACGCTTCTGCCGCATCGCCTCTTCATGTGTCACGGCGAAATGGAAATGGTCCAGACTGCCTGGATGGTCCGCAAACCGCTGTGCCACCATATCGATTACGCTTTGTGTGATCTCGTCCGCGCGAAAGCGGATGGGCTGCGGCATCAGCAGGTCCTGCTGCGCCGGTTTGCGGTTTTCGCTGTCATAATTCCATTTGCCGCCTTCCGGTTTGCCATTTTCATCCAGCAAAATGCCCGTCTTGCGCCGCATCTCGCGGTAGAAAAATTCCATGCGCAGCTGTTTCTTGCCCTCGGCCCAATCGCAAAACTCCTGATGCGTGGCGATAAAGCGGTCATCGGCGTGGATGGTGACGGGCAGGCCGAACTGGTCTTCCCAATTCTCGATCATCTCACGCACCCGCCATTCGCCCGCTTCAGTGATGGCGATGCAGTCCGGCGCGTGGCGCTCTATGGCGCGCGCGATTTCACCGGAAAAACTGCCATGATTGTCCGGGTCATCCAGCTTGATATAATCGACCGTCCAGCCACGTTCGCGCAGCGCCTGCGCATGATGGCGCATCGCGGCAAGGATGAACGCGATTTTGGCTTTATGATGTTTGACGTAAATGGTTTCGTCAGCAACTTCCATCATCAGAAGGACAGAAGTTTCCAGGTCCGCGTCCTTCAGCGACGCGAGGTCAAGCGAGAGCTGGTCGCCCAATATGGGAATAAGGGTTGTGCCTGCCATATGCGCTGCATAACGCAGCGCAGGCAGAAATGTTCAGATAATTATACCGCGAGCACCCGCTGCCCGACGAGCTCAAAATTACGCGGGCCCAGATCAAGCCGGAAAGGCGCCATTTTCTCGCGCGGGGGTTCATGTTCGCGGCCGACGATAAAGGCGTGATGCTCGCTGTGTGTCTTGCCGTCTGCATCGGTATATTCGATCAAAAAACGCGCCACCGGAACAAACAGCGCCTGACGGTTAAACTCGATCGGCTTGATCCCGGCGAGCGGTACGCGGATTTCGCCTTTCAGCTCCTCTGCGCCTTGCGCTGCGATATCACCGGCAGTGTGCAATGGCTGCATCTGGATATCGGTTTCGCCTTCGCTGCCGCTGGCCTGCACCATCGTGCCATGCAGTCTGACATTCGTGATCGCGCCCTTGCCAAGGTTATGCAGCTTGACCCGGTAACCAAGTACGGCGTTCATCAATGTCGCACCGGCGCTTGTCGCGGCAAATTCAACGCGCAGGTCGCCCAATGTATTCGAAGCCATAGGGGCGGGTTTATAGGGCTTGCCCTGCGGTACCGGCGAGGCCGGACGTGGTTGTGCCGGGCGGGGTTTTGCCTGCCGGGGGTTTACAGGGGGCTGTGCGGGCTGCGGAGCCTTTAGCGACGATGTGACAAAGCCGTCATTGTTGACAGGCTTCGGCTCAGGCTTTGTTTCAGCGCCTAATTTGGCGGGCGGGGAAGGTTGGCGCGCCTTGGCAACAGGCTGCGGCTGAGGCTGGGGCGGGGTTTCATGGGCAGGCTCTTCATCTGCGTTTTTGCGTCTACGTGTCCAGAAAAACGCCAATCCGCCCAGCACTGCCAGCATCGCTGCAATCAGCGCCCAAATGGTCGGCGACAGTCCGTCTTCCTGCGAAGGCTCGGCGGATATTTCGGACTGTGAAGGCGTTTCTTCAGTAGCCTGCGGGAAAGGCGGGGGTGTATTGTCATTTGGCGCCAAGCCGGCGTCATTGTCATTCACGCCTACACCCGGAGCAGGTGCCGTAGCACCTCCAGGCGGGATATTGTCCGCGCGGCCTGCGGGTTGTGTATTGCCGGTTTGCTGTGGCCGCGTCGTTTGCGGGCGCGTCTGGCGCTGCGTGGCGGGCGTACCCGTCTGGCTTGGCTGGTTGCTGCGCGGTACAGGCTGCGTTGCCGGTGCAGGGGATTGCTGCTGCCGTGGCGGCGTATTGCGCGGTGCGGGCTGTTGCTGCGGCGGCTGGGCCGTCAGGTCGCGTGGGCGCTGGCCATCGGCCACCGGTCCCTGCACCCTGCTGGGCGGTTCTTCGGTTTCCTCCGGCTCAAGCGAAAAATCGTTGAGCGGCGGCGGTGAGCTTTGTGCGTGCACAGGCAATGCCGACAGGCTGACAGTGGTCAGGAAAATGCAGCAAAAGTGGCGCAAAACAGACATGGTTCCAAGCATAGCAGATTTTCAGGCAATAGCGCGACAGATGTATCGCGTATGGGTGAATAGCGGCTGAATGCGGGGTTTTCCAGATGTTTTTGTGTGGTGAAACGAATGCGTTGCATCCTGCTTCTATCTTGCAGATGACATTATCGTCATGTTGTCCTATATCGCCCGCATGAACGATACAGCAAACACGCCGAAATTCCTGGGCAAGGATAGCCCGCTGCCCACCACGCCTGAAGAGGCGGTGCTCGACTATGTGCCGAACCCGCGCAAGGACAGTCTTTACATGACGCGGTTTGTGACGCCGGAATTCACCTCGCTTTGCCCTGTTACCGGCCAGCCTGATTTTGCGCATATTGTCATCGACTATGCACCGGATGAAACGATTGTAGAGTCCAAATCGCTCAAGCTGTTTATGGGGTCGTTCCGCAATCATGCGGCTTTTCATGAAGATTGCACGGTTGGCATCGGCCAGCGGCTGTTTATCGAAATGAAACCCCACTGGCTGCGCATCGGCGGTTACTGGTTCCCGCGCGGCGGTATTCCCATCGATGTATTCTGGCAATCCGGCCCTGCGCCGGAAGGCCTGTGGATACCGGAACAAGGCGTCCCTGGCTATCGCGGCCGGGGGTGAATAATAGTATTTAGGGTTATTTGGCACTAATTTTGATTGCATGGTCCAGTGCTGGATCGCGGCCTTGAAGGTAATCCTCAATTGTGGGGTGAACGGCAATATCAGGCGCAATGCCATCACTTTCCGTAAAACCGTTAACATCAACAGAAAACGTATCACGCGCGACGTAATATTTTATTCCTGCCGTACTTGATATAAACTCTTTTTTATTATCATTCACTGTGGATGCGGAACCGGAAGGGCTACCAACAATAGTCCCCATTTTATGATATTTTGCCAGTGCTAAAAAATGTGTGGTTGCCGATTGAGTTTGTCCATTGGATAGAATGTAAACCTTGCCTTTAAAGCCTGTGAGTATTGGCGGAAGCATCTCTTTCAACTCTTTTGCGCCTGCAGAATCCATAGTGCCAAAACGGAAAGGTTTTTTCGCAATATGCCGAAGCAGATATGCTGTGGCAAAATTGGTGCCGCCCAGATTCCCGCGGACATCAACAATCAAAGACTGGATATTGCTCGTTTGCATTTTCGCGAAATTGTCATCGATGAATTTTTTGAAAATTGCGCCTCTTTCACCGTAAAAATCCCAATTCCGGATGGTCATGACAGCGGTGTCGCCATTTACCTCGCGGTAGCACAATGTTTTCTTACATGGATCGTAGGGCGGAATTATTGGTTTATGCTTAAACTGGTGTAGCGGCGTCAAAAGAACCGGCTGGTCTTTTCCTTTTGCAGTGAGTTCATATTTCTCGGGGAAATCCAGAGCATATGTCATGTAGCTGCTGAATGAAATGTTGATCAATCCGTGTGGGAAATGGGGGTTGTATCCATCTGAAGGGATGTGTTGTGCGATTTCATCATATAAATCCTGCACATTGCGCCCATTAATCGTTTCTATCTCTGTACCTGCCGACAGTTTTCCAGCATTGGTAAGTGAATCAATGATATATAGCCGATTGCCAAAAAAGCGGGCATCAACAGGAAAGCGTTCTTCAGGCTTTATAAGAGCATCTTCCTGATTAAAAAACGGCATGAGTGTGTGTGCGCACCCTATGCTGGAAATGATACGGCTGTATATCCACAGCAGATCTGCTTTTGACGTGTCTTCAGTGATTCCGGCCTTTGTTTTGGCCACGAGTGCATCGAAGTTTTTCTTTGATATGTATTTGTAGGGAACCGGATGGGTTGAGACTAGGTTTTCGGCCAGCTCTGAAATCTCAGCCCGATAGGAAGCGATTTTGTTTGGCTGCGTAGCTGCCTGTGATGTGACAATAATGTTCGATTGCGTTTGGTGACTACAGCCCGCGACGATCAGCATTGCGGCTGGTAAAATCAGTTTCAACATATCAATATCCGTTCATTATACGTCCGTTGCCCGACCGGAATCTGGCGGAACACCGGCATTGTAAATATGACCCGGAGCATAGTGAATGATTGAAAAGCTGGCCTATCAAAACTGAATAAAAGAAGGTCAAAAGTGAAAACATGGGTCCTAGCCTTTCATCGGACAGGGCGCAGGTTTTCCTTGCGATAAGTAGAGGGCGTGACGTTCTCAAACTTTCGAAAGGCCCTGTTGAAGGAGGGCAGGGATGTAAAGCCGTTGTCCAGTGCAATGGTCAATATGGGCAAATGTGCCTGATTCGGATTGGACAGAGCCTGTTTTACAGATTCTATGCGGTGCGAGTTTACATAGCTGCTGAAATTTTCGTAACCAAGCGACTGGTTTATAAGATATCTCAGGCGGTGTGTAGGTAGGGCTAGCTGGCCAGCCAACATGTCAATCGACAGGCCCGCTTCAAGATAGGGCCGTTCCGATTGCATGTGATTTTCTAGCTTCCTTAGCAGTTCGGCATTTTTTGCTTCGGCTAAGGTAGAGAGCTGACCTGTCTTTACTGTTCCAGCGAACGTGATTTTGCCCGGCTCGACGGAAAGCAGCCAGTATGAAGCGAAAACTATGCCAGGCCATATTGTTAACGCTTTGACAGTTTGGCGTGGCAGTCCTGCTTGTATCGATGGAATCGCTTCGGAAACAGCAGCTAATATCGTCACGCCGACCATTACAGCAACGAACCAGATGCGCAGGTCACGGCGCTCTACACGAAGGTCATCACTGCGGCCAACCAGCGCAATGGTGACAAGATGGCCAACCAGTATCAGGGATGCGATGCTAACAAGAGGTATGATCCAGGCTGGATATCCTGAAATAAATCCAAATTCCGCGAGCCGGGTTATGAAAATAGGCATGCAATATATGAGACCTATAGCTGCATATACAGGCCATATGCTAAACTTTTCCTGAAACAGGGACATGGCAAACAGCCAAATCAGGACCAAATGTGGTACGTCCAGAAATCTAAGGAACGGGCGAACGCTTTCTGGCAGGTTTAGGAATTCAGGGGTATATCCAAGAAGTAACGCTATGACGCTTATGCAAGCTGCGGCCAGCAGTTTTGTGCGTGCCGATGATCGTAAATCACGACATGTAAAGATCAGGATCAGAAACAGGCATGTGATCCCGCTAAAACGTAGCACAATGTCAAGATATGCAATGGGGTCCATTGTCATCATGTTCGCAATAATGGGCATATGCTTGCGGATATATCACGCCATGCCGTAAAAGATATTCGTTTCGCTACTTTCATCTATGAATCTCCTGCCGCTGACACTAATGTCAACATATGAGCACGAGTCACGATCATAATATTTCTGTCCAGGCGTCGGATATCGACTTTATGGGCCATGTGAATAACGCCAATTACCTGAACTGGGTGCAGGACGCCGTTATTGCGCATTGGGAGAAAATAGCGCCGCCGCAGGCTGTGGCCGCGCATCTGTGGGTCGCGCTGAAGCATGAGATTACCTATCGCAAGCCCGCATTTCTGGATGATGAAGTGATTGCCACCGTCATCCTGGAAAAAGTGCATGGCGCGCGCGCATTTTACGATACGGTCATTACACGCGGTGAAGAAGTGCTGGCGGAGGTTAAGTCAAGCTGGTGCTGTATTGATGCCGAAACGTTGCGTCCGGCGCGGCTGGCCGAAGATATCAAACGGGCCTTTCTGGGAAACTGTGCGGCGGCGGACTAGGCCCGCCTTCTGTTTAGGACAGCATCCCCAATACCAGCAGAATAAGCGCAAACAGAATCAGCGCAATCACAATTGAAATAAGCAGGAAAATCAGCCGAAGCAGCGCGCCCGGGCGTGACAACGCATAGGCATGGCGCAGCTGCCGGTACAGATGGAACAGGCCATATCCCAGCGCGAACGGGACGGTAAAGCCGGTGCCGATCCCAAAACTGCCTAGTAGCACAACGGCAATGAACATCAGCGACATGAATGCCAGCGAATACGTCGTAAACACGGCATGGTCATAGAAACGATGCCCCCGCACGCCAAGTGTGACGAGCCAGACAAAAGGGATGGATATCGGGATCAGCAGCCAGGCGAATTTATAGCCATCGGATTTGAGCTTATAAAGGATCAGGTCCGGATTCGTACGGGTTTTCTTGATGAAATTATTAACCCTATTGTCCAGTGCAGCCCAGCCTGATTCGATACCGTTACCGGTGCTGATACCGACACCACTGGTTTCGATTTTTGAACCGACGTCAGGATATTTCGCTTCACCCGTGCGGATATAGGATATGCCGTTGCGTTCAATTTTCCATTCGGTAATCCAGTCTTCCAGTTCCTGCCGCTCTTCGGCGGACATACTGCCGGAGTCTGCAAGCTTCTGCGTCGCCTGCGCCACCTGCTGATCGAGTTTTTCCGCAGCGACCGTGATTTCTTCGCTGTTTAGATATTCTTTCGCGCTTTTGTCATCACTGCCGCTTGGCATGAACGAAAATATCGCGAACATCATGAATATCGCGAATAGGAACAGCGACATCGGGGATATGAAGCGCGCGCGCTCGCCATGGATATAACGCCGCGTCAGCTTGCCCGGATGCCATGCCAGCATTGGCAAGGTCCGCCAGAACTTGCCCTCGAAATGCAGAACGCCGTGCAATATGTCGTGCCAGAATGCACTGATCGAACGGTGGATATGTGCCGACTGCCCGCAGTTGCCGCAATATGCACCCGTGCGCATCTCGCCGCAATTCAGGCAGGCTGCGCTGTCATGGTTTTGCACGGCTTCACCCGCTTTCTTTTCTACAGCGCGGGAAACCATGGCACCTTCGGCCATTGTGCAAATTGCATCGACTTCATCCGCCATAGCTCACGTCTCCTGCCCCGCCTTGCGCCGAGCATAGCAGGCGAAACTCCAGTGCCAATTCAAAAATTGCATTGACGTTCGCGGCATATGAAGCCGGTGAAAGATTCGGGCGTTGGCAACGTGGCGTTCGTCGGGCTGGGCAGGTCCGATAGCTGGTAGGGCAGGGGTTTCCCTCCGCATCCACGGACCAGCAATATCGGCAATTGCATCCTGCGCGCTTTTGCCGCTAGATGTGGTCCATGGCTGATTTTGATCCCCACTCATTTCGCGACGCATTGGGCCAGTTTGCAACCGGCGTCACTATTGTCACCGCCCGGGCTGCCGATGGACACCCGGTGGGCGTAACGGCGAACAGTTTCAACTCGGTATCCATGGATCCGCCGCTGGTCCTCTGGTCGCTGGCACGCGCATCGCGGTCGATGAAAGTGTTTGAGCAGGCGGAAACATTCGCGGTCCACATATTGGCCAGCGATCAGGACGCGCTGTCCAACCGTTTTGCCTCACGCGATGTCGATAAATTCGCCGGGATTGATTATGGCGACGAAGGTGCGCCGCTGCTGGAAAACTGCACCGCACGCTTTCTGTGCCGCACGCGCAATCAATATGATGGCGGCGACCATGTGATTTTCGTGGGTGAGGTCATTGAATATGACCATGCCGACAAGCCGCCGCTGCTGTTCCACGGCGGTGATTATGCGGACAAGAAAAAACGCCCGCCACTTGCCGCAGGTTCCGCCGCGACGCAGATTGAACCTGCGGGTCAGCCTGTGCCAGACAGCGACGGCGATGCGCTGGTGCTATATGGTGCAGAGGGCAGGGTGGCGACGATCACGCTGAACCGGCCGGGCAGCCGCAATGCGCTCGCCGATGATGTGATTGCGGCTCTGGTAAGTGCGCTGGAGCGTGCCGAGGCTGACCCGGGGATAAGCTGCGCAATACTGACCGGCAATGGCGCCAGTTTTTGCAGCGGCGGCAATATCAAAGATATCAAGGCGATGACCGCAGAGCAGGGCATGAGCCCGACTGAAATCGAGAAATGGTATAGTGAGGGCATCCAGCGCATCCCGCTGACGCTGGATGCAATGTCCGTGCCTGTCATCGCGGCGGTCAATGGCCATGCCATTGGCGCGGGCTGCGATCTGGCCTGTATGTGCGATATCCGTATCTGCAATCAAGATGCGGTGTTTGCCGAGAGTTTCCTGCGTGTTGGCATTATTCCGGGCGATGGCGGTGCGTGGCTGTTACCGCGGATTGTTGGCATGGCGCGGGCCAGCCAGATGCTGTTTACCGGCGAGTTTGTGAAAGCCGGCAAGGCCGTCGAATATGGTCTGGTATCCGAAGTCACAGCCGAAGATCAGCTTATGGTGCGGGCGCAGGAGTTGGCGGCGCAGGTCGTGCAATTTCCGCCACAGGCGATCCGCATGGCGAAACGTCTGCTGAAAGACGCGCGGACGCAGACTCTGCCGGAAAATCTTGCCCAGGCCGCGACCATGCAGGGATTGTTGCAGCAGACTGACAACCACCGTGAGGCAATTGACGCCATATTGGAAAAGCGGAAACCCGATTTTTCATAACGCTTTGGGAAGCATAACATTAAATAAATGTAATATTAAAAGGCCCCAAGAAATTAATCTTGAGGCCTGGCAATCTATATTGGCTTTTGGTTTAGTTCAAGCCGCTACCCAGCAGCCATTCCCAAAAACCTCTTCCCTGTTGTGTACGCTTTTTCATAATGCCTCCTTTGCATTTGTTGATGTTAACCGTAAATTGTCAACAAATGTAAAATGCACTTTCGGACGACGAATAAAAAGAAAAAAATATTTTTATTACAGATATTTAATCTAATTTGCGCGTAGAAAAAATTGCCCAGAATCATAGTGATCTGAGGTTGAATAATAAAATTACATTACAGTAATTTACATAATGTTACAATATTATGCAGCTATGGATTTTTTGTAATTGACTAGGAATTCCTGCAGGTTTTCCAGCGGCATTGGACGGGCAATCAGATAGCCTTGTGCAATATCACAGCCCATCTTGTGCAGAAATTCCAGAGTCTGTGGATCCTCCACCCCCTCGGCCACAACGCACTGACCCAGTGAATGCGCCAGCTCAATTGTCGAATTGACCATGATCCTGTCGCGTTTGCTTTGTGTCAGCATATTTATGAAGCTGCGATCAATCTTGACTTCGGATGCGGGACATTTTCTGAGGTAATCGAGCGTTGAAAAGCCGGTGCCATAATCATCGATGGAAATACCGATGCCCAGTGCATCAATGTCACGCAATTGCTGCAGCGCCATTTCTGAACTCGACATGGCCGCTGTCTCCGTCACTTCCAGGATCAGGCAGTTTTTGGGAACATCACGCCCGATAAATGCCTGTTCGATTTTCTGGATAAGGTCAGGCATGACGAGCAGGCGGGAAGACAGGTTGACGGCAATTTTGAAATCAGGATACGATCCCTGCAACAGTTCAACTGCCGACAATGCCTTGCCGAGTACAAAATTGGTCAAAAGGTCGATGCGGTTCTGTTTTTCGGCTGCCAATATGAAATCTTCAGGGCTGATGGCCCCATGCTGCGGATGATCCCAGCGCACCAGAGCCTCGGCCCCGCATATCTGCCGGGTTCGCATATCCAGCTTGGGCTGGAATGCCGTCCACAGCTCACCATTTTTTATGGCGTCGTCCAATTCGCTCAGCATGGACAATTTCCATGTCGCATCTTTCTGATACGACGGATCGTAAAATGTCCATGGCTTGCCGTCCTCCTGCGCGGTTTGTGCGGCCAGCAATGCGCTTGACATCCGGCTTGCGAGTGAACGCTCGGCATCCACATCCATTCCGAAACAGATTTTCAGGTCATATTTTCGTTCTGACACCACGACCGGGTTACGGAAAATAGCCTGTAATGCAGCCAGTTGATCCAGTAACGCATCCTTCAGGGAAGTATTTACAACCCAGAAAAACACACCCTCATCGCCATGATATAATGTTTCGCCGCTGGTGCCGAAACCCAGACGGTCGGATATCTGTTCGACAAAATCAAATTCGGAATTGGCTGGCAGGGCGGTGAGTATTTCGACATAATTCGAAATACGCGCCGCCACCAGAATATATTCATCCGGCAGTGATGCTTCACGCAATGCGTTAAGGTTTGGCAGGCCGGATACATCATTGCGCGAATTGCGTAACTCGTTTGAAAGCTTATATTTATGCCATGCACCACTGATTATGACGATGGCTAGAAACACGCATGCAGGTATAATGTCCGGAAAGATGCCAATACTTTCCAGCAGAACCGGTATGAATATAAAACCCAGTATGATTGCCAGCCTATACAAACGGCGCGGGGCAGTTTTGTCTATCAAAGTGGCAGCATAAATAGCAGCCAGTGCAAGAATAAGCGGAATAAGCCAGCCTGTTCTGACTGGAACTCCATCGCGTAATGTTTCCGCGCCTAAGGCAGAGAAAAACACGCTTGCACTTGGTCCTTTTCCAACAATCCAATATCTTTTTTCTATTCCAATATTATTTATGCCAATGATGATATCTTTGCCGCTTAAGGAATTTTCATTTACAGCATTTGAGGCCACGTCTGCAGCACTGATATAAGGAATTGAATTTGCATCAATTGCATAATCGATCGGGAAAGAACTTTGCATGTCACCACGCTGCCCTGATATCTGCGAAGCAATTGATGGGATATATTGTTCTGATACCATATATCCAAACAGAAGCTCTGACACGCTATTATATCCAGTGATATAGAAGTTGCTGTTAGCTAAACTTCCATATTGACGGAACATTTCATCAGGAATATGCGGGTTACGAACATTTGTCGCACTTTCTAAATCCACACGTGCATTCAAATAAACTTCAGCTTTCACATTTTTCAAAGCTGCAACGAAAGCCTCATTTTCTGAAGGGTCAGCTTTCTTGACCGTTTTGAAATCAAAAAATATCCGCTTAGCACCTGCCTGATCAAGTTTTGTGACCAGCGCACCGAGATTGTCGTATGACCATGGCCAGTCCTGCACTTCCTCCACGGCACGCGGGTCAATGCCGACAACGACCACCTGGCCGCTGGCATCCATGCTGCGCATTTTATTGCGGCCCGCATTGGCCATATCCTCAAAAGGTGCGTTGAATTCGGTGATGCCGATAAGTACAGCCAGCAAAAATCCCCATACCATCGTATGGCGCGCTTTTTGCGACGATTTTTGCGATAGATGTCGCGCAATATCAGAAAAGCGTGTCTTTATGCCCCCGATCATGAATTCAGTCCCCACTTTCATTCATGATTAGTATATATGCGGCCACGCGCCAGTCAGGTACGCAAAGGCTGTAGGGATGCGATATGCTTGCACATATAAAGCCGCCTGAAAATCCGTCAGGGCGATTTCCGATATTACTCGAGAACGTGGTGATAAAATATCTCCCTGTTTCCAAGATTTTGATTATGGCACATGGATGTAATATTTAGGTTAACAATAATGTAATAAAATTAACCAGACCGCTCAGCAATTTTTAATGCTCATTATCAATTTGTTATACCTTATATTTGCAAAACTTTATAGTGTTACAATTACAAAATGTAATGAAAATATCACGGCGGCGTTAACCTTTGGGATAATCGCAGTGTCCAATATGAACGTGTGTTGCCGTGGCCAAACCGCTGCCGTGAAACTGTGTGGACCGGTGCGGTCTCAAGGCACGCTCATGTGACTGCGGCGGTTTGTGCATGCTGGCGCGTGACGAGCCGCAGTGCCATCCAATAGGCCAGGATACCGAAAAGCACGCCGCCAATAGCGGGGCCGATCAAAACACCTGCCGCACCGTAATAATGGCTGCCGGCCCATGCAAAAGGCAGCACGCCAATCGTATTGCGACCCCAGTTGAGCCAGGTTGCCCAGCGCGGCCGGTCAAGATTGTTGAACGTTGCATTGCCGATATAGAGAATACCGTTGAACAGGAACAGCGGCGTAACGGCGAGACCGAAGAGCGCGACCAGATCCTGTCCCTCTTCGCTTAAGTTGAACTGCGCCGCAATGGGCCGCGCGAAAAGATAGAGCAGCGGCCAGATAATCAGCAGATAGCCCGCCGCGAACAATACCGCATTGTTGATCGCCGTGCGCGCGCGATCAAGCCGCATGGCGCCGAAATTCTGCCCCACAATCGGACCAATCGCGCCGGAGAGCGAGAAGAACAATCCGAAGGCCACCGGGATGATCCGGCCGATCAATGCATAGGCCGCGACAATGCCCGCACCATATTCGGCGATAAAGCGAAACGATATCGCGCCGCCCACGGGGGTTGCCAGATTGGTCAGCACGGCAGGGATCATAATGCCCCAGATGGCGGGCAGATTGGCGTGAAACTCTTCGTGTTTGAAGGGGGCAAAGCCGCCATAGATGTGCAGCACCGGCCAGAGGCCGACAATCGCCATCGCAAATACCGACAGCACGGTGGCAATGGCCGCGCCGGTAAAGCCCAGTCCCACACCGAAAATTAGCAGCGGGTCGAACACCGCGTTGGTAAACGCCATCGCCAGCGTGGTATTCATCGCCCGTTTGGCATCGCCGTGCGCGCGCAAAAAGCCCGAACAGACCATGCCCATCACCGTGACAGGCGTAAACGGCATGACTATGGAAATATAATGCACCGCTGCATCCTTGGCCGCGCCGCTGGCCCCGAACAGGTCCATGATCTGCGGCGACAGCAGCCAGAACGCGAGTGTGACAGGTATCGACAGCCCGACGCCAAGCAATGAGATATGCGTGAGCAGCGCGCGTGCTGCTTCCGGATCGCCCGTGCCAATCCGCCGTGCCGCCAGCGCGCTGATGGTGATCATAAGCCCGATATTGAGCGCGCTGTTAAAGAACATCAGCGTCGCGGCAAAACCCATGCCGGCGGTGAGCGCATCATCGCCGAGCTGTGAGATAAAATAGAGATCGGCGAAATCGACGAGAAACATTGCCAGCAGGCCGAGTGACGACGTCAGCGTCATCACCGCGACATGGTGCATCAGGTTACCGGTGAGGAACCGCGCCTGTTTGTCTGATGCGCTGCTTTGCGTCTTTCCCGCATCCGCACCGCCGTCACCGTCCAGTGCAGCCTCGCTCGCACCGGTGGCACTGCCCACGGGTGCATGCGGCAATTCGTCGTCACGGGATTGGGTAATGATAACATCCGATGCTGAATAAATGAGTCCGGCAATAGCTACTGCATGATGCGGGGCGATGCCAGCAATGTTTGGTTTATCCGCCACAACAATCGTTAAAGCGCAATATCGTTAAAGTATAATATCATTAAAGTGTAATACGGGGGGTTGCGAAAGCTCCGGCCGCCTTTTAAAGCATGCCCACGTTACAGGTCGGGCGGAAACGCCCGTGAATTGGGAATTTGGAACATGGCCGTGCGTATTTCACGCAGAGCCGCACCAAAGCTGCCCTCGCAACTGTGACCGGCGAGTGTTCGCGCATCAAGCCACTGGGGAACCGGGAAGGCGGCGCGAAAATGATGACCCGGGAGCCAGGAGACCAGCCCGTAACGGTCGTTTTTCCGCGCGGGCGAGGTGTACCGGACGGACGAAGCATGGTTTTGGATGTGGCAATATGCCGCGCGCTGAAACCAACCCTTCGCATGACGGCGTTGTTGAAACAGTCATGGTGAAGGAGAAATCCATGCAGAAATTGCGAAGAAACGTGTTGCTGGCCGGGCTATCTGCTCTGGCTTTGACGAGCGTACCTGATCTGGCTTGGGCACAGGATGCGGATGCAGGTGCCGATATTCAAGAACAGGAGCAGGACGCACAGTCCGCTATATATACCGCGGCCAATATACGTGACGAGGCCATCACCATCGTGGCGACCGGGAAAAACGACCGCGTTGCTGCGCAGGGGCAGTCGGTCACTGTCATAGGTGATGAAGAGCTGTCGCGTGTCCAGGCCGCCGATATCCTGCCTGTCCTTGAACGCGCGCCGGGTGTCACCGTGTCACGCAATGGCCCGATTGGCGGGTTTTCCGCCGTGCGCATTCGCGGCAGCGAGGCGGAGCAGGTGCTTGTCCTGATCGACGGCGTGCGGGTGAATGATCCGTCTTCGCCGGGCGGCGGATTTGATTTCAGCAATGCTCTTGCGGGCAATATCTCGAAAATCGAACTGCTGCGCGGTTCCAACTCGGTTGTATGGGGCAGCCAGGCTGTGGGCGGGGTTATCGCGATCAGCACAGGCGGGCAGGGCGATACCATCAACCTGCGCGGTGAATATGGCAGTTTTGACACGCTCAATCTCTCTGGCAGTATCGCACGCGACATAGGCCCGGTCTCGCTCGGCATCAGCGGCGGCTATTATCAGACGGACGGCTATTCCAGCTTTGCGGGCGGAACCGAAGCAGATGGTTTTGACCAGGCCTATGTGAATGCACGCGCCAGTTTGGATATCACCGATGGCCTGACTGCCGAAATCCGTGGCCGCTATGCCGATGGCCGCAGCGAAATTGACGGTTTCCCGGCACCGTTGTTCGCCTTTGCCGATACGGCCGAATTTCAGGATACCGAGCAATGGTCGGGCTATGCCGGACTGGCTTACACGGGCGATAATTTCTCGCTGCGCGGCGGCTATTCGATCAGTGATATCGACCGCGCCAATTTCAATCTCGCCTTTGGCAGCGATCCCGGCTTCTTTTCGGAAGGCCGCACCGAACGCGCGGAATTAAAGGGTAATTGGGACGTCACTGACCAGCTTGCCTTCACTTTCGGTGCGGAAAGCGAGGATAGCGAATTTACGACCGGGCCGTTTGGCGCATCGGGCGAAACCGGCATCGACAGCGCTTATGGTTTGATCAGCTTTGGCGGCAACCGGCTTAATCTGTCTGCAGGCGCGCGGGTAGACGATCATGAGCAGTTTGGCACCGAAGTAATTTTGGGCGCAAATGGCAGTTTCGAGATCGCGGATGAATGGCGTATCAAGGCAAGCTATGGCGAGGGGTTCAAGGCACCGACCCTGTTTCAGCTGCTGAGCAATTTCGGCAATACTGCGCTGAACCCTGAAAAGAGCCGTAGTTATGACATTGGCATAGAACATGGTTTCCGCCAGTCCGGGCTCTATGCATCTTTGACCGCATTTCAGCGTGATACGCGCAACCAGATCGACTTTGTCTCTTGTTTCGGGGTGACGGATCCTATCTGCACCGACCGTCCGTTCGGTACCTACGACAATGTCGCCAAGGCGCGCGCGCGCGGGTTTGAAGCGGAGCTGGGCGCGGATGTATCGGCGCGTTTTCGCGCAAGTGCGGCCTATAGCTATATCGATACCGAAAATCTAAGTGCAGGCTCGGCCAATCTTGGCAATGTCTTGGCGCGGCGGCCGAAACATGCGCTGACGCTGTCGGCGGACTGGAACAGCCGCGAGAGCCGCGATGGCTTCAATATCGGCGCGGACATGCGGCTGGTCAGCGATAGTTTTGACAATGCGGCGAATACGGTGGCGCTGGATGGCTACGCGCTGGTGACGCTGCGGGCATCGGTGCCGTTTGGCGATATGTTCGAAGCCTATGGCCGTATCGAGAATCTCTTTGACGCCGATTACCAGACAGTGGCGAATTTCAGCACGGCGGGCCGTGCGGGCACTGTCGGGGTCAGGATGCGGTTTTGATGGAAATAGAGCGGCCTTTGCGTTTTGGAGTATTCCTCCAAAAGCAGGAATCCAGGGCGACAAAAACAAAGCGTGCATATAGGCGCTCTGTGCTCCTGCTTTCGCAGGAGCACAAAATAACGGGTGTCATTGGGATTATTGCCTTATCCCTGACGGGTTGCTCTGTGCAAAACAGCAGTACAAACCCGTCAGACCTCCCCACCATCGTCTCCATCAACCCGTGCACCGATGCGATCTTGGCTGAGGTCGCGGACCCCGCCCAGATGCTGGCGATCAGCCATTACTCGCACGATCCGCGTGCCACATCGATGCCGATCGAAAAGGCGCGAAGCTTTCCCGCTATTTCGGGCAGTGTCGAGGAAGTGCTGGCGCTGAAACCGGATCTTGTGGTTGCGGGCGGGCATGTCGGACCGGCCACAGTCGACGCGCTGGACCGGCTCGGGATCGCACTGGTCCAGGCTCCGGTTGCAAGCAGTGTTGAGGACAGCGATGCCGCTATCCGTGCCATAGCCGCCGCCATTGGCCGCGCGGAGCAGGGTGAAATGCTGGTGGGGCGCATTGCCGCCGTGCTTGCCGACAGTCTACCGCGGTCGGACTCATCTGTGCCCGCGCTGGTGTGGCAGGGTGGCGGGCTGGTACCGGGCAAGGCTACGCTGATCGACGATCTGCTCACCCGCACCGGATTTGACAATGTGGCCGAAGCGCGCGGACTGGCCGTGTGGGATGTGCTGGGCCTTGAGTATCTGGTCGATAATCCGCCCCGGGTGCTGCTTTCCGCAAACGGTTCGATGGCGCAGCAAGACCGCATGCTCGGCCACCCGGCGCTGGCACGGCTGGACGGACAGATGCAGTTTGCGCAATTTGACCAGAACCTGATTTTCTGCGGCGGACCCACGATCATTCGCGCGGCCGAACGATTGGCGGAGATACGGGCGAAGGTGAAGGGATGATGGCCATAACGCCCGCAATATACACCGTTAGCCCTGCGCCTGTCGAAAGACGTGGATCAACAGAACGCGAGGTTGCTGGACGCCCTTCGACAGGCTCAGGGCTAACGGACGTGTGTGGCAGTATGCGTCGCTTGCGTTATTCGTATTCCTGCGAAAGCAGGAATCCAGGGCGGTTAATATCCGCATTGCATACTGCCACCCTGGACTCCTGCTTTCGCAAGAGCGCGGCACTATGAAAAAGAATCTCAACTTTTGGCTGATCCTTGCATTGGCTATCACTTTTGCGCTGTCGCTTTTGGCGGGCAAGGTGTGGCTGCCTTTTGGCAAGTGGGGCGCGGATGGCACAGCAGCCATCATTCTCGCCGAACTGCGCCTGCCGCGTGCGGTGCTGGCGGTTGTGATCGGCGCGGGGCTGGGCATGGCGGGGGCAGTGATGCAGGGTTTCCTGCGCAACCCGCTGGCCGATCCGGGGTTGTTCGGCATTTCACCCGGTGCCGCATTGGGCGCGGTGCTGTCGCTCTATTTCGGCTTTGCGGTGAGCGCATGGCTGCTGCCTATGTTCGCGCTGATCGGCGCAGGCGGGGCGATGTTTCTGCTGGCGCTGATCGCCGGGCGCAGCGCGAGTATCATCCTGTTCACGCTGGCCGGCATGATGATCGCCAGCCTGGCAGGCGCATTCACATCGCTGGCCATATCGCTCGCGCCCACACCTTTTGCCATGACTGAAATTGTTACCTGGCTGATGGGCGCGCTGACCGATCGCAGCTGGCGCGATGTATGGATTGCTGCGCCGCTTATCATCGCGGGCATGGGATGCCTGATGATGACCATGCGCGCTCTTGATGCCCTGACACTGGGCGAAGCGGCGGCGCGTTCGCTGGGCGTCGATATGGGCCGCCTGCAATGGTGGATTATCATCGGCATCGGCCTGACAGTCGGTGGATCAGTCGCGGTGGCCGGTATCATCGGCTTTGTCGGGCTGATCGTGCCGCATCTCATGCGCCCACTGACAGACGCCCGGCCCTCTTCGCTGCTTATCCCTTCGGCGCTGGCGGGCGCGACACTGCTGCTGGTGGCAGACAGCCTGGTGCGGGTGCTGCCAATGACTAGCGAACTGCGGCTCGGCATTGCTATGTCGCTCATCGGCGGGCCGTTTTTCCTCGCCCTGCTTATCCAGATGCGAAGGAAACTCGCATGACACTTGCGGCGCAGAACATTAACGTCCGGTTGGGCGGGGCGCAGATACTGAAAGGGGTACACGCGGCTTTTACAAGCGGGCGGGTGAGTGCGATTGTCGGCCCTAACGGGGCTGGTAAATCGACTTTGCTCAATTGTTTGGCGACGCTTCGATTGCCTGATAGCGGCCGGGTTCTGCTGGACGATGCGCCGCTTACTGAACTCTCCGCACAACAACGCGCGCGGCGGATCGGCTATCTGCCACAGGTACACGAGGTGCATTGGGATATCGACGTGCGCGCGTTGGTGGCAATGGGCCGCTTCCCGCATCGCGGCGCTTTCGCGGGCGAAAGTGCTGCCGATCGCGCGGCCATTGATGATGCGATGGTGGCCATGGATGTAACGGATTTTGCAGAGCGCAGTGTGCAGAGCCTATCAGGCGGCGAACGCGCAAGGGTGCTGGTGGCGCGAGTACTCGCTACGCAGCCGGACTGGCTGCTAGTCGATGAACCGCTCGCCAATCTGGATATCGGCCATCAGCTTACCATGCTGGCGGCCATGCGGCGCGCTGCACATGACAGCGGCACGGGCGTTATCATGGTACTGCACGATTTATCCCACGCGATGAATTATGCCGATCACGTGGTGATGCTGGACAGGGGCAAGGTTGCGGCATGCGGCCCGGCAGCCGATGCATTATCGGTGCCAAATATAGAGCGCGTGTATAATATACGCGCAAAATGGCTGGAAAGCGGTGACGGGCAAAAGCTGCTGCACAGCGGCCCGCATGGCTAGGCCGGATTTACCGGGTCCCTTCTTTTTCTTCAACTTTTTTCACATACAGCCCGTCAAACAGGGTGTTCCATGTTGTGCCATCGTCTGGGCTGGATTCCCAGTGCTGGCGTACGCTGCCGTCTGCGTTCGGGGTCCATGTCACGCGGCTGATGGGTGCGTCTTTGGCCTTGTGTGCCATGCCCTTGTCGGTCAGCACCATTTCGCCTTTGTCATTCAGGCCGCCTTCGATAAATAGCGCGCCGCCATCGCGGCCCATCCAGGTCTGGTGCCAGACTTTACGCGCGGCATCGTAAAAGCTCATGCTCATGCCGGTATAGCCGCCCTGCGTGGTATAATCCTCACGCATGACACAGCCCAGATGTTCGGACGTCAGGATATTGGTCGCGCTCGGCGCATCCTTGCCCGCAGGCGTGACATCCCATGTACCCAGCCAGAAACTGAACTGTTTATGTTCAGCCGTATCGCATGGCGGCGTCTGCTGTGCGGGCGCAGAGGGCGGGGCAGGGGTGCTGTCCTGTGCCAGCGCGGGTGATGTCAATGCCAAAAGGATCGCGCCAATCCCCACGCGGATGATGCTGTAATTTTGATATGCCATATTATTCCTCTATTTATGCAGGCAGATATGAAACCAAATTGCTCCTGTAGCAAATGCGGCTCGACCAAAGCGCTATATGCATCGATTGCCGCATCCAGCCAAACCAGCTTGGAATGCGGCCATAACATTGCAAAATGCATGCCGCATCACCACGTTGCACAGCTTAGTGCACAGGCCACTTGACGAGTGGAACATAATTAGAACATAAGGTCATATGCATTGGCCGATACATTCAGGATAAAGACTGCGATATGCTGACCAAGATAAGCGTCCGGGGCGCGCGCGAACATAATCTTAAGGGTGTGGATATCGACCTGCCGCGTGACAGCCTGATCGTCATGACTGGCCTGTCGGGCAGCGGCAAGTCATCGCTGGCGTTCGACACCATCTATGCCGAGGGGCAGCGGCGTTATGTGGAAAGCCTCAGCGCCTATGCGCGGCAGTTTCTGGAAATGATGCAGAAACCTGATGTCGAGCACATCGAGGGACTGTCGCCCGCCATCTCGATCGAACAGAAAACCACCAGCCGCAACCCGCGTTCGACCGTGGCGACAGTGACCGAGATTTACGACTATATGCGCCTGCTCTGGGCACGTGTGGGCGTGCCGTACAGCCCCGCGACGGGTGAGCCCATTACCGCGCAGAGCGTCAGTGTAATGGTTGACCGTGTGCTGGCCATGCCAGAGGGGACGCGTTTCTACCTGCTCGCGCCGGTGGTGCGCGGCCGCAAGGGCGAATATCGCAAGGAACTGGCCGAATGGACCAAGGCGGGCTTTACCCGTGTGCGCATTGACGGCGAATTTTACGATATCGAGGACGCCCCCGCGCTTGACAAGAAATACAAACACGACATTGAAGTCGTGGTCGACCGGCTCGCGGTAAAGCCGGGCATGGAAACGCGGCTTGCGGATTCATTTGAAACCGCGCTGCGGCTTGCCGATGGGCTGGCCTATGTTGATCTGGCGGATGGCACTGTACCGGGCCGTGAAGAGGATACAGAAGCTGGCGGTGCGATGAAAGGCGCGGGCATTCCGGACAACCGCATTGTGTTTTCCGAAAAATTCGCCTGTCCGGTATCGGGTTTCACGATCGAGGAAATCGAGCCCCGGCTATTCTCGTTCAACGCGCCGCAGGGGGCGTGTCCGGCATGTGACGGGCTGGGCGAGAAACAGTATTTTGACCCGCAGCTGGTGGTGCCGAACGGCGAACTGACGCTGAAAAAAGGCGCGGTCATGCCCTGGGCGAAATCGAACCCGCCTTCGCCCTATTATATGCAGGTGCTGGGGTCGCTCGCGCGGCATTTTGAATTTGACCTCGACACGCCGTGGCGCGACCTGAGCGCAGAGCATCAGGACGTGATCCTGAACGGCACGGGCGGCCTGCCGGTCAAGCTGACGTTCAAGGACGGGCGCAAATCATACGAAGTGAAAAAGCCGTTTGAGGGCGTAATCGGCAATCTCAACCGCCGCATGCTGCAGACCGAAAGCGCGTGGATGCGCGAGGAGCTGTCGAAATATCAGGCGGCGGCGCCGTGCGAAGTGTGCGACGGCGCACGGCTCAACCCGAAGGCGCGCGCGGTCAAGATTGCCGGGCAGGACATTTCCATGCCGACCCGGCTCAGCGTCGGCGACGCGGTGGAGTTTTTCGCGGGTCTCAACGACCATCTGACCGACCAGCAGCAACAGATTGCCAAGGCGATCCTGAAAGAGATTAACGAGCGGCTCGGTTTCCTCAACAATGTCGGGCTGGATTATCTGAACCTTGACCGCACCAGCGGCACGCTCAGCGGCGGCGAGAGCCAGCGCATCCGCCTTGCCAGCCAGATCGGTTCGGGCCTGTCGGGCGTGCTTTATGTGCTCGATGAACCTAGCATCGGCCTGCATCAGCGCGACAATGATAGGCTGCTGGAAACGCTCAAGCGCCTGCGTGACCTCGGCAACACCGTGATTGTGGTCGAGCATGACGAGGACGCGATCCGCAATGCCGATCATGTGGTTGACCTCGGCCCCGGCGCGGGCGTGCGCGGCGGCGAAGTGGTGGCGCAGGGGACGCTGAAACAGATCCTGAAATCGAAAAAATCGCTCACCGCCGATTATCTGACGGGGCGCAAGAAAATCGCCGTCCCCGAAAAACGCCGCAAGGGCAATAAAAAGAAACTGACCGTGCACGGCGCGCAGGCGAACAATCTGCAGAATGTCACGGCCTCAATCCCGCTCGGCACCTTTACCTGCGTCACCGGCGTGTCGGGCAGCGGCAAGAGCTCGCTCACCATCGACACGCTCTATGCCGCCGCGGCGCGCTCGCTTAACGGCGCGCGCATTATCGCGGGCAAGCATGACAAGGTCACCGGCCTGGAACATTGTGACAAGGTGATTGATATCGACCAGTCGCCCATTGGCCGCACCCCGCGTTCCAACCCCGCGACCTATACCGGCGCGTTCACCAATATCCGTGACTGGTTTGCCGGTCTGCCCGAAAGCCAGGCGCGCGGTTATAAGCCGGGGCGGTTTTCGTTCAATGTGAAGGGCGGCCGGTGCGAAACATGCCGCGGCGATGGCCTGATTAAGATTGAGATGCACTTCCTGCCCGATGTCTATGTCACCTGCGAGGAATGCGGCGGCAAACGCTATAACCGCGAAACGCTGGAGGTGAAATTCAAAGGGCATAGCATTGCCGATGTGCTCGACATGACGGTCGAGGATGCGGTCGAATTTTTCAAGGCCGTGCCGCCGATCCGCGACAAGATGGCGATGCTCTACGAAGTCGGCCTGGGCTATGTAAAGGTCGGCCAACAGGCGACCACGCTATCGGGCGGCGAGGCGCAGCGGGTAAAGCTCGCGAAGGAACTTTCCAAACGCTCCACGGGCAAAACGCTCTATATCCTCGACGAGCCAACCACCGGCCTGCATTTTGAGGATGTCCGCAAACTCCTCGAAGTCCTCCACCGCCTGGTCGAACAGGGCAACAGCGTGATCGTGATCGAACACAATCTCGACGTCATCAAAACCGCCGACTGGATCGTGGATCTAGGCCCCGAAGGCGGCGTAAAAGGCGGTGAGATTGTGGCGGAAGGCACGCCGGAGCAAGTGGCCGCGAACAAGCGGAGCTTTACGGGCGGGTATTTGCGGGGGATGTTGGGGTGACAATAGTCAAACTTAACAACTTGACTTAGTTAAAATAAAATGGCTACTTGTTTGAGCTTACGTACACTTCGTACCGTTTGTCGGGCGTTTCGCTAGACATTATACGATTGGTTACATTTATGGCGAGCTTTGAGTCGCGAATTCTCCGACTCAAGTCTTCGCCGCAGAATTCGCGACTCAAAGCACGCGATAAGGTAAGTCGATGAACTCTCGAGCTGAAGACTTTTTTAAGCAAGTTCAGCTCGAGAGTAGTCGCATTCAATTTCCTGAAGATGTTGTTTTCTTATGCGGTGGACAAATGTCGACAGGTGAAGAATCTGTATCTTTTAGAGATTTTATTTTTCCACGAAGCGATATGATTTTTGAAAACAAAAAAGTAGTTCTTGCGGAAAAAGCAGCAACTGTATTTGACTCTAGAATTTATGATGATCTGTTGCAGTTCGAGGAGTGGATTGCATCTATTTCACGTTTGATACTAGTAATTTGCGAAAGTCCGGGCGCAATAGCTGAGGTGTCTGCATTTTCACAGATTAAAGAGATATCGAACAAACTTTTAGTTTTTATGCATAGTAATTACTATTCACAAAACTCATTCATAAAAGATGGGCCTATTAGGTCTCTAGAACGAGCTAATGAATCTAGCGTTCAAGAGATTGAATGGATATGTGATAAAAATGGCAACATTGAAAATGAACGAGCTAAGAAAATGCTGCCTGCTATCAAATTTGCGATTACTAATTTTTTACGTAATCAATCTCGTACTGAAAAATTTGACCAGAAAAAGATCGGACATAGAATTTTTTTAGTAGGCGGAGTTATACAGACTTTGGCTTGTTCGAAAATTAGTGAAATTGAAGGTGGTTTAGAATTACTAGGCATTAAAATGTCTCAAAAATCAATAAAAATGGCTATATTTTGTTTGGAGGTTTTTGGTTGGGTAAGGTCAGTAAAAAGAGATACAAAATACTACATTTTCGTAGGTGGGCTAGATTCATTTATATTTAGGGATGGACGACCAAGTTTCTTGTTTGATGTGCCTCGCATAAGATATGAAATAGTACTAAAATATGAAAAGAGTGATCCTCGGATAAATATACTGGAAGCTTTGGCATGACTGGGCTTTTAGTAAATCAAATTTCTGCTCAAACATGTATTAGTAGGGCAGATGTAAAAACTATAATTGAAACTGCGCCTCAAAGGTACAAGACATACTGTATAGCCAAGAGAAATGGCGGTGAAAGATTGATCGCTCACCCTTCTCGAGAGCTTAAAGCGATACAAAGAGCATTAGTGGCATTAGCTCCTGCTAAGATACCCTTGCATAATTGTGCATCGGCTTATGAATTAGGGTGCTCGATAAAAAAGAATGCTCAAGCACATGTAAAATCCAAGTGGCTGGCAAAATTTGATTTAGAAAATTTCTTTAATTCGATACGAGTTAGCGACTGGTCTCGTTATTTGAATAATCTAAAAATTGAAGAAGAATTTGTTCATCTCAGTACCTCTGCATTTTTTTGGAGTTCACGTAGGGCGAATGAGAATTGCTTATCTGTTGGGGCACCTAGTTCCCCATATGTGTCAAATCGGATTATGTTTAGGTTTGATGAAAGTATGTATCTAGTAGCAAAGGAAAATGGGTGGATTTATACTCGCTATGCCGATGATTTATCTTTCTCATCAGACCAACCTCTAGACATGGCATTATTAATAAAAATGATATCTGAGGCACTAAGAATTGATGGAAACCTAAAATTGAACGAAGCAAAAACCAGGCTTTTAGGGCCGGGCAGTAGAAGGACGGTGACAGGAATTGTACTATCTAATGACTTTAAAATTTCATTGGGACGGACTAAAAAACGCAATATTGAAGCCATGCTTCACAAGCATATAGTCAAAAAAAATGAAGTAGATAAGAAAAAGCTCAATGGTCACTTGGCTTTCTTAAGAGATATCGATCCATCTGCTTATCTAAAATTACATGAAAAATATAACTTACCAAAGGAGGGCATAGGGTTTAAGATCAACTAGACGTTCCAACTCTAAATACAACCAAACGCATCCCCGTCCGTTTCTCCCCCATAAGCAAAAACGCTCGCATATACGCTGGGGCTATGGGAGAGAGATTATGAGATTATAGACAACATCAAATTACTGGCTGTAATGGCGGCGAGTGCGGCACTAGCTGGCTTGTGCCACAATTGCGGGGCCGAAGGCGACAAGGTAGTACTCCATTGCCGCCAGACCTGTCCTGCGCTCGGGACGTCTTAGGTGCAGGAATATGCGCAGGATTGATATTTTCCACTGTGATGGCAATGGTAGGGTGGCCCGGCACCGGGGCGTGCTGCACTCACCCCCAAACCGCGCTCCACGAGAACGGCATGTTTTAGCGCGGTTTGCGGGTTGTGAGTGTGTCCGGGATGAGCGGCGGGGCTGGCACTGGTTTATCATCCCGTCATGCTGAACTAGTTTCAGCATCCAGAGCGGCATAGGGGACGTTGCACGGTTTTGCTCTGGACCCTGAACTCGTTTGGCATATATCCCTTTCGAACATGTAATATAGCGTACTCATAAAGCTCTGCCATTATTCCATATCGTCATCCCGGCGAAAGCCGGAATCTCCTTACTTTTACCCAGCACCGACATTGCAGAGAAAGAAAGGAGATTCCGGCTTTCGCCGGAATGACGCACTACATGCCTAAAAGGGATAAATGCCAAACGAGTTCAGGGTGACGATAGAATCCATACGCTACGGTTGTGGTTCAGGGTAACGATTATAGTCCGGGGTGACGTGTGTTGGGGCTTGCGCCGTGCTGTCTTTGTCAAACCGTTTTCCTACATATGAGCGGCTGTGCTAGCGATGGTGGCATGCAGTTTTATGGGATGTTTTTGCGTTTCGCGCCGTGCGGGCCTGTTCGGGGTGCATGCGGCGGGCGGGACTTTTCGGCAGGGGGCGGGACCTTTCGGCAAAGGGCGGGACCTTCCGGTTTTGATTTGTTATTTAAGCCATTGTTTATAATGGCAAAATAAGAGAGGCATGTGTGTGCGGGCGGGACCTTTGGGGCTTTGCGGGCAGTGTGTGACTTTATGTTTGGATGCGGGTTTTGGTGGGCGCGGGGTCTGGTCAGGCAGGGGGCTCGGTGGTATTTGGAATTGCTTGCGCGCTGCGGTGATATTGGAGTCATTATGAGGATAGTGAAACTGTCATACCGGTACTCAAACCATCATGGGTGAACTTGTTTCAGTATCCAGAGCGCCATCGAAACATTGCATGACTGCGCTCTGGACCCCGGATCAAGTCCGGGGTGACGGTTGGGGTTTAGGGTGACAGTTAGTCTCGGAGGTAACAGTCGGGTCTCGCGGTGGCGATTGGATTGCGGGGTGACAATATAGTGTGGATATTGTTCGAATATTGAAAATATACCACCACGTCACTCCGCTCTTGCCCCGCTTTACCCGTTTCGCTAAACTCGGAGGCGCAACAGGTCAGTCCCTGTTGTGAGGCATAAGTAACCTCTTAAACTCTCGGCCGGTCAGATTATCTGTCCGGGTGGCCGTCGCGTATGTCCAAGGCTCTGCCCAAAGGCGGCGGCGCCTGCGCGAGAGTTCGGGTTACTTACACCCGGCTTTATCGGCCTACACGGTTAAAAAAGCATAATAAACCGGGTTGCCTCTTGATTTTATATGACAAGAAGGTTGAACCACACATATGAAAAATCATCAGGATCCCGAGGAGCCCAAAACATCCAACTGGAAGGCGAAGGCGGAGTTTGCCTTTATCGCGGTCCTGCTGCTGATCAGCGTCATATTCTTGCTGGAACAGATGGTCCCGTTTCTGGACATGATGTGGTCGCATCTGACGCAACCGTCGCGGTGGAGTTGAGGTATGGCGCGCGGCTGCTGGCTGGCCGCTCTATTCAGTCAGGTTCAGCGTTCCCCGGGTGCTGTCACCATCGCCCGACAATGTCAGCGTGAACGGTTTGCCCTCGTCATTGGTGCCGGTGACAGTGTCGCCGGAGACGGTGGCGGTTCCACCGTCTTCGCGCATTTTATCGGCGAACCATGTTGCCACCGTATCGCTGCCGGCGGGGGAGGTGAAGCGCAGCTCGATTTCGGCATCGCCCTTGCCGTTCTTTTTGTTCGCATTGATGTCCAGGCCAGTAATTTTGGAGCCGGGATAGATTTTGTCGCTTTTGTCGGTGCGCGCATCAATATCAAGATCGGGTATATCCAGATCGAGATTAAAGCCTTCGGCGTTGATTGAGATATTGGTTTTTTCGCCTTGCGCCGCGTCACCGGTCTTGATCGAAACTTCGGCTTTTTCCTCGATCTTTTCCTGAATTTTCTCCTCGGTCCGTTCCTGTATACGGTCGCACGCGGCGAGGGTGAGGGGCAGGGCGATCAGGGGGAGAATAATGAATTTACGCATGGAATGTTCCTTACTGTATTATTTAGTTAATACGGTAAGGCGGCTTGGGCGGACTGTCAAGCGGTGAAGCGGTGACACAACCCGCCTTATGGCTTGCCCGGCCCATCTATGCATTTTGCTATGGCGTGCCCACAACGCTTGCTATTGCTGGGACGCGCTCCTATGTAAGCCGTGCTGGATGTCGCCATAGGTGACTGAATATAGCCGTTTACGCTGCTCTACTCTCTCTTCCGAATACGTTTCTAGCATTTGTTACGTGAGCCAATATGGCCCGATTCACGGGTTTCATGGGGTTTCACGGTTTTATAAAGGACTACAGTTATGCCAGTAGGCACAGTAAAATTTTTCAACGCCGATAAAGGCTATGGTTTCATTGCTCCCGAAGACGGCGGCAACGACGCATTCGTACACATTTCCGCAGTGGAAGCTGCCGGCATGCGTACACTGGAAAAAGATCAGCGCGTAAATTACGAGCTAGAAGAAGATCGCCGCGGCAAAATGGCCGCTGCAAACCTGTCCGCGGCATAAGCCGGACGACAGTTTGAAAGTTACAGACGGGCTGGCAGGGGCAACCTTGCCAGCCCGTTTTGTTTGCAACTCTGCTGTTGGAGTAGAAAAACAGCAATGTAAATATATTTACAAATTTACACAATATATACATCTTTTGATATAGGCATGACAAGAATTTGCCCGAATTTTTCTGGATATCTGGCCTTTTTCCGTCCATTAAGAATGTGACAGGTGCAAATTAATTGACATTGCGCCGCACAATACACCAATTTACATACTCCCCGGATAAGGAAATACACATGTTATATCAGGAAATAATCAAGGCCAATGAAGAATTGATCGGCGGCAAAAACGGCACATGGGGCAGCATCGATGCTGAATCGGCCGCGCGCATGCAGTTGCAGAACCGTTTCAAAACCGGTCTGGACATCGCCAAATATACCGCGAAAATCATGCGAGAGGATATGGCGGCCTATGATGCGGATCCTGCCAATTACACACAGTCGCTGGGTTGCTGGCACGGGTTTATCGCTCAGCAGAAGATGATTTCCATCAAAAAGCATTTCGGTGATACGAAGCGCAAATATCTGTACCTTTCCGGCTGGATGGTCGCGGCGCTGCGCAGTGAGTTCGGGCCGCTGCCCGACCAGTCGATGCATGAGAAAACGTCGGTGCCGGCGCTAATCGAAGAGCTATATACTTTCCTGCGTCAGGCAGATTCGCGCGAACTCAACCTGCTGTTCCGTGATATTGATGCGGCGCGTGAAGCCAATGACGCCGCGAAAGAGAAGGAACTGCTCGAACAGGTTGAAAATTACCAGACCCATGTCGTACCGGTTATCGCCGATATCGATGCCGGTTTTGGCAATGCGGAGGCGACGTATCTGCTGGCCAAGAAAATGATCGAGGCGGGTGCCTGCGCGTTGCAGATCGAAAACCAGGTGTCGGACGAGAAACAGTGCGGGCACCAGGACGGCAAAGTGACGGTGCCGCATGAGGACTTTCTCGCGAAAATCCGTGCCTGCCGCTACGCGTTTCTGGAGCTCGGTATTGAGGACGGCATCATTGTTACGCGCACCGATTCACTTGGCGCGGGCCTGACCAAACAAATTGCGGTCAGCAAGGAGCCGGGTGATATTGGCGACAAATATAACAGCTTCCTTGATTGCGAAGAGATTGATCCCTCCACCGCGCAGAACGGCGATGTTGTCATCAACCGCGACGGCAAGCTGATGCGCCCCAAACGCTTGCCATCGGGGCTGTTCCAGTTCCGTGCAGGCACCGGCGAAGACCGCTGCGTTCTCGACAGCATTACCAGCCTGCAAAACGGCGCGGACCTGCTGTGGATTGAAACCGAAAAACCGCATGTTGAACAGATTGCAGGGATGATGGACCGGATCCGCGAAGTCATGCCCAATGCGAAGCTGGTCTATAACAACTCGCCGTCGTTCAACTGGACACTCAATTTCCGCCAGCAGGTTTATGACGCGATGGTCGCAGAAGGTCTGGATGTCGCTGATTATGACCGCGACAATTTGATGGACGCGAAATATGACAATACGGAGCTGGGCGAGGCGGCCGACAAGCGCATCCGCACGTTCCAGGCGGATGGCGCGAAACGGGCCGGTATTTTCCACCATCTGATCACGCTGCCGACCTATCACACCGCGGCATTGTCGACCGACAATCTGGCGAAAGAATATTTCGGCGACGCGGGTATGCTCGGCTACGTCCTGGGCGTGCAGCGCAAGGAAATCCGCGAAGGCATTGCCTGCGTGAAGCACCAGAATATGTCGGGCAGCGACATTGGTGATGATCACAAAGAATATTTCGCCGGCGAAGCCGCGCTGAAAGCGGGCGGCGTACAAAACACGATGAACCAATTCGGCTAAGCCCCGAAGGTTCACCCGGCACAAGTTTTCCTGGGGAGGAAAAACGGAAGCCCCGCTGGCAGCAATGCCGGCGGGGTTTTTGTTTTGAATGTTCCGACAATATTGTGCGCATTAGGCACGCCATTGCCATATTCATCACGCCACGCATCTGATCATCTAAAAAGGCTGAAGCCGGGCATCGGTCAAAGCAGGGGCCGGGAAGTCTTGCTCCAGTGAAAGCCGGGTGGCAGTGCTGTTGTTTTATGTATCAAGCTTGCCCACCGGCATTTGGAAGGTCCCGCATGGGTTTAGGCTACGATACAGCAAAATTAATATAAAATATTGATATCTATAGATTATACTATCTATGCATTGGCGGCGACAAGGTGGAAGGTCCCGCATCCGTGGCAAAGTTCAGCCGGAAGTTATGTAAGTTTAGAGTTAAGCGCGAGGGGCGCAGGGCTGAACTTTGGACTAAGCTTAGCGGGAAATAAAGGCGGCAGGGGCGGACGATATGAAAGAGCAGATGCAGCGGCCAATAAGGGCCAGTTTGCATCACCGGACTAGCATGGGTGCGGGCATGTAGGACAGGCGGTAATTTATTTAAGGAGTAAGTAAACAGTCAGCTTAATTTCCTGTCACCGTAATTTGTAATTTTGTGCTTTAAAGCTGACATAGTGTCTGTCTGTACGCACATAAGGCGGATGCCGGAAAGTCCCGCGTGCATATAGTGGGTCTTTCCACCAGATTTATATAAATGCCTAATATATAGATTATAAAGCGATTACGGTTATGTCGCAATGCCGGAAGGTCCCGGAGTATAAATGGCGAGGGATTGGAGTAAAAGAGAAGTGGCAGACGATATGAAAGAGCCAGCGCCGATGCCCGCGTGAATAACCATTAGCGCTCTCCGGCTAGCATGAAATGGGGTGTGTAGGACAGGGCACGCGCTGTAAGTTGAAAGTTTGCGCTGTAATTGTTATCAGCAGCGATGTCGATAATATTTCTTTGCGAAAAATTATGATAATCTGTAATGAAAATTTGTGTGAATACGTTATGAAATTTAGTATTTGGCTTCTCTGTAATCAAAAGATTAAAACGAAGCCGTGAAAACACCAGACCAATTCAACAACCTTTGGTCCCATATCGATGGGAAGGATTGGCAAGATAATTTATTTTCCATCGAGAAAGCTTACGTATGCGCTCTTCTCAGCGAACTCGCATATTACAATATACCAAATTTTGAAGTTAAAGATGCTGAAAGAGTAAATCTAATACCATGTGTGGCCTATCCAGATATCAAGTCGTCTTCTAATACAAACGATTTCAATGATATAATGAGAAGTTTTGAATTTAATTCTTATTTTATAATTGAAAGAAAATATGCAGTTGTAACTGGAGTTGTAACTCCAAAAGTAATATTTATCGCTATACGAGGCACTGCTCAGGCTTATGACTGGCTAACTAATTTAAATATCGGTAAATACAGTTATAATCGCGATATTAGTTTTCACAAAGGTTTCTATAAATCCGTAGCAACATGTATCAAGCCAATATGCCAAGAGCTTTCCAAAATTCTTAAAGACAAAGAATTACCTCCGGTATATATTTGTGGGCACTCTCTAGGCGGAGCTATGGCCGCAATTTTAAACGCTGTATGGTATGATCGAGATTATTATAGAAATTCTTGCAGTAATTGGTGTCTATATGAATTTAAAAAGCCTCATTCGTGCTACACATACGGCATGCCGAAATATGGTAATTTTCATTTTATTGATTGGCTTCAAACACCATTTCATTTTTACAATAAGGACGACATAGTTCCAACTGTGCCACCTTCTTTACTTGGCTATGAAGCATGTTTTGAAGAGTATAGACTTGATGGTAAATCGATTGAAAATACACGATCGCGCGAAGTCAAAAAGTTTATAAATTGGATAGCTTCGTTGGCAGCTGGCAAACAAATCTCGGATCACGCAATTGAATTATACAGAGGCAGAATCGCTGAGTTAGTATAATTATGGTGACAACTGCTTTTTATTCATACGCAAACGGGCGCTGGCATTGCTGCCAGCGCCCACTGCGCTTGAACACTTGGGCGAACCCGTTTGGGTATCGCACTCCGTTTGGATGGATGTCCTGACTTTTTGCGATCTTGCGAACGTAAACTTCAGACCATGTCACCCTTGGGGGCCTTGCGGTCCGGCGATCTGGCCGCCTGTTCTTCTTGCGTCTGGCTCGCGCCGCTTTCAGGTGGGTGCTTTGAATTGCTTCGCTGCACGCTTTAGAAAACGGACGCTTGCCTGACACCATCCCGACTGTCCGTCGCTTGCTTTGTCCGGATTATCTGTTTGACCAGCCAATCCTTTCAATGCGCGCACATGACCATCGATCATCTGGCGTCTGTTCAATTTATTTCTCTGTCCTGTCTTGCGACAATCCAATGATATAATTCAAACAATCTTCCAGACCATTTCCATCTTCTGACTTTCACCGTGTTGCCACTGTGATCATCTTCCAGCTTCCGCTCCACTTGCGTTTTGCTTCCGCCTTCTCGCTCTTCCGCCGTTGCTGACTTCAGTGCCTTCGGACTTCCGTGTTCCTTCCGATGACTTGAAACTGTCACGGCAGACCGGTCTGCGCAAGCAAAATAGAATGACTTATCCACTGCGCGTGCTGAAATGAGTGGAGCGTCCTGTGGATAACTTGTGGACAGTAATAAATTGAAACAAGCGCGTAATTATATGATTCGATATGGTAATTTATCGCTGATTCAAATTACGCGAGAATCACTCGTCATTGAGCAATGAATCCCGAGTCCTTCTGCCCAGCAACCTGAGCCGCAATGCGTTCAGTTTGATAAAGCCTTCCGCGTCACGCTGGTCATAGGCACCGGCATCATCCTCGAACGTCACCACATCTTCGCTGTAGAGATTATACTGCACATCCGCCTTGCGCCCGACAACGCTGGCGCTGCCTTTATACAGCTTGAGCCGCACGGTGCCGGTCACGTCTTTCTGGCTGTGGTCGATCGCCGCCTGCAGCATCTCGCGCTCTGGCGAGAACCAAAAGCCGTTATAGACCATCTCGGCATATTTCGGCATCAGCTCGTCCTTCAGGTGCATCGCGCCGCGGTCGAGCGTGAGCTGTTCGATGCCGCGGTGCGCGACCAGATAAATCGTGCCGCCCGGTGTTTCATACATGCCGCGCGATTTCATGCCGACAAAGCGGTTTTCAACCAGGTCGAGCCTGCCGATCCCATGCGTGCGGGCATAGTCATTGAGTGTTTCGAGGATGGTGGCGGGCGACATGGCTTTGCCATTGATGGCCACCGCATCACCGGCTTCAAAATCAATCTCGATATATTCCGGCGTACCCGGCGCATCTTCGGGATGGTTGGTGCGCGAATAGACATAATCCGGTGTTTCTTCCCACGGATCTTCCAGCACTTTGCCCTCTGATGAGGTGTGCAGCATATTGGCATCGGTCGAGAAGGGCGCTTCGCCGCGCTTGTCCTTGGGCACGTCGATATTATGCTGCTCGGCAAATTCGATCAGCTTGGTACGGCTGGTCAGGTCCCATTCGCGCCATGGGGCGATGACTTTGACATCGGGGTCGAGCGCGTAATAGCCCAGCTCGAAACGTACCTGGTCGTTGCCTTTGCCGGTGGCGCCATGGCTGACAGCGTCGGCGCCGACCTGCTTGGCGATTTCAATCTGGCGCTTGGAAATCAATGGGCGGGCAATCGATGTGCCGAGCAGATATTCGCCTTCATAGACGGCATTCGCACGCATCATCGGGAACACATAGTCGCGTACAAATTCTTCGCGCAGGTCATCGATGAAGATATGCTCGGGCTTGATCCCCATGGCGAGCGCCTTGTCACGCGCGGGGCCGAGTTCCTCGCCCTGACCCAGATCGGCGGTAAACGTCACCACTTCACAGCCATATTCGACTTCGAGCCATTTCAGGATCACGCTGGTATCCAGCCCGCCCGAATAGGCTAGGACAACACGTTTTGGGGCATCTGAAGCGGTCATGGGTACGAATCCTTGTAAAACACGTTAGACACGCGGGTAACAGGGCTGCACGGCTGGCGCAACGGGGGATGGGGTGTTAGAAGATATACAGTATTTAATGACGTCATTCCCAGCTTGCCTGCCCTCGCGAAGGCAGGGGACTGGGAATCTATCTCATAGCGGTTGGGCATAAGTGCCATTCTAGTGAGATAGACTCCCGCTTTCGCGGGAGTGACGGATTTGAAAGGAGGCAAATAATGGCGCAGGCACAGAATAAAACCACCGAAAATGACGGCGATGTGAATGGCTTTATCGATGCGGTCGAACATGAAGGCCGCCGCGAGGATGCGCGCGTGCTGCTGGCACTGTTCCAGAAAGTCACCGGTCTGCCGCCCAGAATGTGGGGCGGTTCGATTATCGGTTTCGGCAGCTATCACTATAAATACGACAGCGGGCGCGAAGGCGATTTCCTGCGCACCGGATTTTCACCGCGCAAGGCAAATCTGTCGATCTATATCATGGGCGGATATTGCAGCGAAGAAGCAAAGGCGCGGCGCGATGACATGCTTTCACGGCTCGGCAAGCACAAGATGGCAAAGGCATGCCTCTATGTAACGCGGCTTAAAAATATCGATCTTGATGTGCTGGAAGAGCTGATCCGCGATAATATGAAATATATGGATGAGGTGTATCCGGAATAAGTCACTTTGCTTTTAGCGGTGCACAGCCGATGCCTGACACATGGCTGGACAGGGCCTGCCACCCATATTCCGTATCCTGTGTGCGCCGCAATAGGTTGGAAGACGTATAGCTGTGCAGGCAAGGCTTTCCTTGTTCGTCAGTCCTCTCGCTCATACCGTGCCCTGTGACAGTGACCAGATTCACACCATGCCAGTCGATACGTTTCACAACATACCGGAAATTGACAGGATTCCAGGAATTTTCGGCGACACTGCGCAGTTCTGCCTCGCGGGTTGAAACATTACCATCTGGAGCGATATTGACAAAAGTCGATGCCAGAAAACGGCCTAGACCATCGACATCCTGTGACCTGTAGAACGTTGGCCAGACTGTAGTCTTGATCTCTTTCAGCCGGGCTTCGTCCTGAGTTGTTCCGGTATTCACTTCGCCATTGGCAATGCATAGCGGCGCAGCACAGAGAAGTGATATCGCCGCAAATTGTCTACGCATTATATGTCTCCTGCTCAGCTTTTCAGCAAATGGTAACTGTTACTGAAACAAAGACAATGCTGTTTGTCGAATAGTACCGGTATCCGGTCCAAACCCTATGTTTTACGCAACTCAGCCTCATTTTCCGCCATATAATCGCGGGTGAGGGGCAGGGTGTAGCGGTTGCGCGAGAATTGTATCTGGTAATTGCACATGCCGCCGCTTTCAAATGCCGCGGTCGCGCCGGCCAGATAGAATGTCCACATGCGGAAGAATTTTTCGTCATACATCGCGACAATTTCATCCTTGTGCGCCACCGTGCGTTTGTACCATTCGCGCAGCGTAAAGGCATAATGCAGTCGCAGCGTTTCGATATCCGTCGCAATCAGACGGCTTTTCTCGCTGGCGGCCAATGTTTCACTCAGCGCCGGGATATAGCCGCCCGGGAAAATATATTTGCGGGTAAATGCATCGGTCTTGCCGGGACCGCCCATGCGGCCGATGGTGTGGAGCAGCATGACACCGTCCCGCGTCATCAGATTGGCCATGGAGCGGAAAAATGTTTTGAAATGCGGCGTGCCCACCGCCTCAAACATGCCGACCGAAACAATGCGGTCAAATTTACCCGCATCACGTGCCGCCAGATCACGGTAATCAATCAGTTCGAATTGTACGCGGTCGGAAACACCTGCAGCTTCCGCGCGCTCTTTTGCCACGCTCAACTGCTCTTCGCTCAGCGTGATACCGAGCACATCCACATCGGCTTTTTCATGCAGGTAAAGCGCCATTCCGCCCCAGCCGCAGCCGATATCGACCACGCGCTGGCCCGGTTGCAGGTCCAATTTCGCGGCGATATGCGCCTTCTTGTCCAGCTGTGCCTGTTCCAGCGTGTTATTCGGATCCGTCCAATAAGCGCAGGTATATTGCAGGTCCTGGTCCAGAAACAGCCGATAGAGGTCATTACCAATGTCATAATGATGCGCGACATTTTTTTTGGAGCGGCTCTGAAAATTATACTGATCGAATGTAGCGGAAATATTGTCGATAACCCGTTTGAACGCGCCCGGTGGTTGTAACACGCCGGATTTCTCCCAAGGCTTGTTACTGCGCAGCAACTGGATCATGTCCATGACATCGCCCTGTTCGATAATCAGGCGGCCATCCATAAACGCTTCGGCGGCGCCAAGACGCGGGTCCATCATGATCTGCCGGACGACTTTGTCATCGGCCATGCGTATGGAGATATTGGGAAAGCCGTTTGCAGGCTTGCCGAATACTTCCTTGCTGCCATCTGCATGGGTCAGTGATAGTTGCCCCCGCTTGATGGCAGGACCCAGAAATTTACCGATTATGCTCAAAACTTCATCCTCCAGAAGAGTCTTTATTGGCGGCGCTAGCGCAAGATTACAACCATATTAAATACCTGCATACCATGCGTAATTGCCCACATCTTCCCAATAGCCGCCTTTACCGCCATAGACGCCCGACAGACTTTCGACAGCTTCAATCTGTTGCACATATTTGGCGTGCTTATAGCCCAGTTGCCGCTCGACGCGCAGGCGCAGCGGTGCGCCGTTCTTAATCGGTACATTTTCGTCGTTCAGCATGTGCGCCATAATGGTTTGCGGGTGATAGGCATCAAGCAGGTCAATGCTTTCATAATAGCGCACGCCCGACAATCGGTCGGCGCAGTGGAAGACGAGATAGCGTGCGCTTTGCCGAAGGCCTGCTGCATCCAGCAGCAGTTTGAGCGGCACACCGGTCCATTTGCCGATTGCGCTCCACCCTTCGACACAGTCATGGCGGGTGATCTGCGTACGCTGTGGCATCGCGCGGATGGCGGCCATGGAGAATGATTGCGGGCGTTCGAACAGGCCTGTCAATTCCAGCGACCAGTCTGCAAAATTATTGGCAGCATGGGCATTATATTCCTCGGTCGCGGGGTCGCGTGTGCCATTGGGCTGAAACTCCGGCGACAAATCCGCTTCATCATATTCCCGCGCCAGCTGCATCCGGTCGCCCAGCGCGCGGTGGACCGCAAAATTGGCATCTTCGGCGCTGCCCAATATTTTACGCACGGTTTCACTCTTGTTAAACTCCCTGCCGCATCCGGTCAGCAATCCGCCCGCCACCAGTGCAGAGGATGTCAGCAGCGCGCGGCGGGAAAGCGGCTTTGTGCTCATGATGATTCCGCATCTTTGCGGCCGCCAGTGATCATATCGCGCAATTGCCGTGCGGGACCCGATAGCAACACCAGCAGGATGTGACCCACAAAAAACGCAAACAGCATCCATGTGACGATAAAATGGATTGACCGTGCCGATTGCCGCCCGCCGAAAATATCCAGCAGCCACGGCCAGTTCGCCGCCATTGCGGGCGACATGGTGAGGCCCGTGAAGATCATAAGCGGGATGAGAAGGAACAGCACCGACGCATAAGCGATTTTCTGCAGGACATTATATTTACTATCGCCATGACTGAAATCCAGCCGCGCATGTTTGGTGATGTCGCCGCGGATCGCGGACCAGCGCCATTCTTTACGGCTGATATGTATATCGCGCTGCAAATGCCTGTTAAATAAAGATATAAATAGAAATATCAGCAGTCCTATGGCAAAGACCCATGCGAAAAAGAAATGCCACATCCGTGCATCGGCCAGGCTGTAATAGCCCGGAATAGTCATCCAGTGCGAAAACCGCTCCAGCTGCAACCATGCCGGATCACCCCAGCTGCCATAGCTGCCCCAGTACAGCCGGGGATGCGCGTTGAATATATTGAGACCGCTCATAAACAGGATAATAACCGCCGCGGCATTCACCCAATGCCAAAGACGCGTCGTCAGCCGGTGTTTCGGCGCTGCTTTTCTGCGCTCTTTGTTCAATCCGCCGTCCATCTGCGCCACCATAAGCAGCTATTCGGCAATTTCCAGTGATAGGTTACAGCGATTATGATTCTGACAGTATAATATGGTGCTGCTTATTTTGATTTGAGACACTATCAATCCGTCATTCCCAGCTCGACTGGGAATCTATCTCACAACGGTTGTATAGGGACGCGAGTGTGGTGAGATAGATTCCCGCTTTCGCGGGAATGACGACTTTGACTGTATATATTGAAATCTATCCTGTCGTTTCAGCTTCAGCTTCCAACCTGTCTCTGTCCGCACGGCTCATTTTGGTGGCGGCGGTTTTCAGCTGGCCGCAGGCGGCGTCGATATCGCGGCCGCGGGGTGTGCGCACGGGTGCGCTGATGCCGGCGTCGAATATGATCTTGGAAAACGCCTTGATCCGCTCCGGCTCCGAACATTCGTAAATTGCGCCAGGCCAGGGATTGAACGGGATCAGATTGACTTTGGCGGGCAGGTCATATTTGCGGATAAGATTGACGAGTTCACGCGCGTCATCGTCGCTGTCATTCTTGTCTTTCAGCATCACATATTCAAACGTGATGCGGCGCGCGTTGTTAACGCCGGGGTATTGGTAACAGGCCTCCAGTAGTTCCTCGATACCGTATTTGCGGTTGATCGGTACAATCTCGTCGCGCACTTCTTTGGTCACCGCATGCAGCGATACGGCAAGGTTCACGCCGATTTCCGCGCCCGCGCGTTCCATCATCGGCACCACGCCGCTGGTCGACAATGTGATGCGGCGCTTTGACAGCGACAGCCCTTCGCCGTCCATCACCACCTGCATCGCATCGCGGACATTGTCGAAATTATAAAGCGGCTCGCCCATACCCATCAGCACGATATTCGTGAGCATGCGTCCATCTGCTCTATAGGCATCGGCGCGATAGCTATCTTCGCTGTCATCGTCACTCAGGTCCATATTGCCTTTGGGCCATTCGCCCAGCGCGTCGCGCGCCAGCATGACCTGCCCGACAATTTCGCCCGGTGTCAGGTTGCGCACCAGCCGCATCGTGCCAGTGTGGCAGAATGTACAGTTGAGCGTGCAGCCGACCTGGCTGGAAATACACAGCGTGCCGCGGTCCGCATCGGGAATGAACACCATTTCATAATCCTGCGCATCGGGCGTGCGCAGCAGCCATTTGCGTGTGCCATCCTCGGACACCTGCGCCTCGACCACCTCCGGCCGGTCAATCACGAAGCGCGCATCCAGCCAGGGGCGCAGCGTTTTTGACATATCGGTCATGGCGTTAAAATCGGAAAGACCGCGGTGATAAATCCAGTGAAACACCTGTTTCGACCGCAGCTTTGCCTGCTTTTCATCCAGCCCCGCTTCAGCGAACAATTCACGTATCTGCGCCTTGGACAGGCCCATTAAATCCACCCGCCCGTCAGCACGCGGCGTGACGTTGCGGGGTATGGGAACAGGGTCGATATGGCCGGGAATCTGCATGAAAAGGCATATAGGGGAGGGTGCGTGGAAATGGAAGCGGTGTGTCAACAATCTCTACCGGTTCTTTGTCTGTCACCCCAGCGCATGCTGGGGTCCAGCTAAGGGTGCGAGCGTGCTGCGAGGTTTGCGCATAATGTGGAACATATCAAAGATGCGCCTTGCCAGAAGCGGCAAGCCTTTTACCATATGATGCATTATCTGGATTCCAGCCTTCGCTGGAATGACAAATGCGTATAAGATCTCCAAATAAAAATTCAGGAGAATAACAATGCCAAAAGGATCATGCCTGTGCGGGGCGGTTGCCATTCAGGTGGAGGGCGAGCTGGCCGCGCCCGATGCATGCCATTGTTCGCAGTGCCGCAAACAGTCGGGGCATTACTGGGCGTCCACCGATGTGCCCGAAGAGCGTCTGACAATCACCGGCGGGGACAATATCATCTGGTATGAGGCGTCTGAAAAGGTGCGGCGCGGGTTTTGCAAGACGTGCGGGTCCTATCTGTTCTGGGACCCCATTCACCATCCACGCACGGCGGTGGCCATGGGTGCATTCGATGCACCGACAGGTGCGCAGCTTGGGTCACATATCTATGTATCGGACAAGGGCGATTATTATGATATTGGCGATGACCTGCCGCAAAACGCGCAATAGTTATTTTCCCAAATTCAGTTTCTGCACCTCGGTGCCGATCGCATATATATCGGCACCCTGCTCGGTTGGCACAATCCTGAATTTATTGGCGGCTCTGGCTATGGGGACAGGTTTGAAACTCTTGCCGCCGTCGCTGGTATAAAAACCGCCCGCCATTGTGCCGACCCATCCATGGTTTTTATCGGCAAAGCCAATGCCGAACTGGCGCGCCTTGGCATTAACAGTTAGCGGCAATTCCTGCCAACTTTTGCCGCCATCGGATGTTTTGACAATCAGCTGCTGTGCGCGCTCGGGATCATAATTTTGTACAGTGGCAAAACCATTTAGTCTGTCTGGAAATGATGCTTTCCATATCAATTCCCCGGTGCGGCCGGATTTATAGACTTCGCGCCAGTTTTCCCCGCCATCTTCGGTGCGCAGGATCAGTCCTTCATTATCGCCTGACCGGCTCGTGCTGGCAAAAACCAGTCCGGTATTTTCATCGAAAAACTTTACGTCCAATATCATGCCTGCATGCTGCGCCATATCGATGACCGACCATGTCTGGCCGCCGTCCACTGACCGCAAAATACCCGTGGGACCTCCGACACGGCCCGCGGCATGTATGACGGTAAGCGGTCTCAGTTCGCCCTGATAAATTCTCTCTGTTTGCAAAATATCAATTGCGCAGACGCCCTTTATGGTCTTCCCGCCCAAATCGACCGGGGCCCAGCTTTTGCCGCCGTCATTGGTGCGGTACAGCGGTGTTTCATCGGTCACGCCCGGATAATAATCCGTACCGACATTGCCGATAAAACCGGTTTTTTCATCAAGAAAACCCAGCGCCCGGATGAATGTGCCGGGACGGCTGGCAACCTTGCTCCAGCTTGTCCCGCCATCTGTGGTTGCGTAAAGATCGCCTTTGCCGGTGCCGTACCAGCCATGTGTGGGTGTGGCAAAGCTGATATCATCGCGCTTTCCCTTATAACCGGCGGTGTCCAGCGTTTGCCAATCGTTGGAAATGACAGTGGACGGCAATATTGCAAAGCCGCTTGCACTGTTACCTCCTTGCGAGGAAGTGCCCATGCAGCCTGTAAGCAGCAAGGCCGGTATAATCATAAGGCTATTATAAATTTTGTACATTTGGGTTCTCCTTAACCGCTTATAGATTCTCGCCGAACAGCACTCTATGTCCATCGGGCGTGCGTACGCCAAATTCGCGCATGTCCCACGGTTTGTCTTCCGGCTGTGACATAATGTCGACTTTGCTATCCTTGATCTCGTCAAAATAGGCGTCGATATCGTCAAATTCGATATAGCCGAAATATTGATGGTCACCGAGATCCGGCACCGGAATAGCATCTGGACAACTGCCGAGCATTATCATGCACGGTCCGCGTTTGACAAACACCCAGCCGCCCAGATCGCGCAGCTTTTCAAACTTCATCTCATCCATCCACCAGCGGGCAGTCGCCATCGCATCAGGTACGGCAAGAACATAGTTCATGCCGGTGATTTCCGGTTTTCCGTGCGCCATATCGATTTCTCCTGCCGTACTTTTGCACTTCCGCCTTATTTTGCGAAACACAAGTCAAATTCCATAATGATACAAATTGGATAGACGAACGGTTTCGAGGAGCGCAGTTCCTCACGCATCATGGTTTGGCTGTAAATCTATCTGATAAAGGTACGGTCATTATTTGATTAACGCACAATGACTTGAGGTTTTAGCGGGATGACAATTGTTTGGAACCTTGTCAGACGACCAAATGTTCCTATTATGTTCCAATGTTTATTCTTGATGATTCGCACGGCGCTGAGGGTGAGGGGCTGGCGCTGGCCAGCCATGCGTCGGGCATGCGGTTCCTGTTTGTCGATTTCAACGCCTATTTTGCCAGTGTTGAGCAGCATGACGAACCAGTGCTGCGTGGCAGGCCAGTGCTGGTCACGCCCCTTGAATCCGAACACAGCGGTGCGATTGCCGCGAGTTACGAGGCCAAGAAATACGGGATAACACGCGGTACGACTGTCCGGGAGGCGCGGCGGCTCTGTCCTGGTATCGCCATTCGTCCCGCGCGCCATGACCGCTATGTCTCCATGCATCATGAATTGATGCGCGAGATTGAGCGGCATCTGCCGATCCACCGTATTTGCTCCGTTGATGAATGTGTGTGCCGTCTCAACCCCGAAGAAGCGGGCGTAGAGGTGGCACGCGCCAAGGCGCTGGAGATTAAACGCGGCATTTACAAAAACATTGGCCCTGCGATGCGATGTTCGATTGGTCTTGCCTCCTCCAGCCTGCTTGCCAAGCTGGCCAGCGATTTGCAGAAACCCGACGGCCTGACGGTGATCGAGACGTCGTCACTGCCGGAAAGACTCGCGGATTTGCCTTTGCGCGCGATTCCGGGCGTGGGGGCGGGCATATTCAACCGGTTGGAACGTTCCGGGGTGACGACGTTTACGCAGCTGTGGAACCTGCAACCCAAACGCGCGCGGGCGATCTGGAATTCGGTTAACGGAGAGAAATTTCTCTACGCGCTCAAGGGATATGACATTCCCGACCTGACTGAGCCCAAAAAAGGTATGATCGGGCATAGCCGCGTGCTTTCCGGCGAACATCGGACATCACAGGGCGCGCGCATCGTGGCCCGAGCATTGCTGCTGAAAGCCGCGAGCCGGCTGCGCCATACCGGCTATTATGCGGGCGCGATGACAGTGTCGATGAAGCTTTATCCCAATGGACGAATATCGCATGAAATGCGGTTCCGTGCGACACAGAACAGCTGGGTTTTCCTGAAAGAACTGAGCGCCCATTGGCGACCGATGATACGCGCGCTGATGCGGCAGGCAGAACAGTCAAAACTGCGCGGCCCGGCAAATGACCACGGGCAGGGGCGTTACCGGCGGCAGGTCCCGGCGCTGTCGCTGAAAGGCGTGACGGTGTACCTGCATGGCCTGCGTGACAGCCCGCCCGATCCCGACCTGTTTGTGCCCAAGGCGCAAGACCAGCGCGACGTTACCGAGGCGATGCTGTGGAACCGGATTGATGCACTCAACCGGCGCTATGGCATGACCACTGTAATGCCCGCCTCACAGTATGGGCTGGATCTCAATTATCTGGGCGTGAAAATCGCGTTCAGCCGCGTGCCGGATACATCTGAATTTGCCGATGTCGGAGGTTTGGAGCGTAAAACAGGCGCAAAGGAAATGCGGCATGAATCGCGCCGCCGGAACCCGGCCAAGGCGTTTTACTGATGCCGCCTCACCACACGCTGGATTGCGCGGCTCCGCGCCTGATATCTTCCAGCCGCCGGTGCACCGACTGCGTGGTGGTGGCGGGCAGGGCATCCAGTGCGAAAAACCGTGCTTCCACTATTTCGTAGCCATCGGCTTCGGGCATATCATCCGTGCGTGCGGTGAAAAGATGTATATGATTGCGCGCGCCCATACTGGTATCAAGATATACGCCCAGCGGCCTCACATCACACGCGGCACAGCCCGTTTCCTCGCGCAATTCGCGCAATGCCGCTTCCTGCGGGTCTTCACCGCGCTTCACACCGCCGCCGGGCAGCATATAAAGATTGCTCTTGCCATAACTGTGCCGGATCAGCAGCAATTCGCCCGCATCATTAAATGTCATGATTTTCGCACCATACAGCGCCGGCTTTGCAAAGCGCCAATAGGCCAGCCGCAATTGCTGGGCGATACGATAGGCGAGGTGGATGGGCTTTACCGAATGCATAGGGCTTCATCTGTTGAACGAAGCATTAGCCTAACATAGGTCAGTGTAAAGGAGAGACATAAATGATTGAAGGCACAGATGGAAAGACACGCTGTTTTGGCGGCGCGCCGGGCAAGGAGTTTTACGCCGACTATCATGACAATGAATGGGCCGTGCCATGCCATGATGACCGGGAGCTGTTCGAAATGCTGATCCTGGAAGGCGCGCAGGCAGGGCTAAGCTGGGAGACGGTGCTGAAAAAACGTGAAGGATATCGCAAAGCATTTCACGGGTTCGATATCGCCAAAGTGGCGGCCATGCAGGATGATGAGCTGGAAGCGTTGCGCGGCAATCCCGATATTATCCGCAACAAACTGAAAATCTATTCGGCGCGCAAAAATGCGCGGGTTTTTATGGAAATGCAGCAGGAATTCGGATCGTTCGATGCATGGCTATGGGACCATGTGGATGGCATGCCGATTGACAATCGCGGTAGGGATTGGGGCGATATCCCAGTCTCCACCCCGATCAGCGATGCTATATCGAAAACGCTCAAAAAACGGGGCATGAGCTTTGTCGGGACGACGATCATCTATGCCTATATGCAAGCGGTGGGCATGGTGAATGACCATGCGAAAGGATGCTGGAAAAGCGCGGATTAATGTGAATGACCGGACAGCATACCGTTGCGCGATAGATGCAGCAGCGCCATGGTCCGGTCCGAATGGCAATGCGCTATGCCTGACATGGAAACGGCATAATGCGCACCGTGCTTCCAGTTTTCGGTTGCCCCCATGATGGTGCCGACGCAAATTCCGGCGGTGAGCACCGCGCCCAGCGTAATGCCGTTGCGGACCCGCCGGAAGAAGGGAAGCGAAGGCATCGTGAATTGAATCGATATGGATTGTATCGACATGCAAACTCCACTTTCATCTTCAAGCGCCGGCACCCAGGGGTAATGCGGGTTACCGTGGATAATGCTACGGAAACTAGGGCAGATAGGTCAATGCATGCAGGCCGTATTTTCGGCTAACGGCCCTTTCCATTCTACCAAATGGAAATTTTTACGGTTTGATGCAGGTCAATGCATTTTTGCGACATTCGGTTTATTTCCGTTATCCAGATTTGTGTGAAGGATAGAGGGCGAGGATATGACCATGCGTATGAACAGCAGGACGGGAAACAAGCGCGTAGCGGATACTCCTGCTGCCACGAAGTCCAAACAGACCCCGCAGCCGATTGTACCGGGGCGCAGAAACAGTCCGCAAAACAGATTCGAACAGGGTAAATATCCTTATTCCAAAAAAATGTCGCGCAGGGAATATGAAGCGACCAAGGCAAAGCTGCAGGCGGAGCTTTTGAAAGTACAGCTTTGGGCGCAAGAGACAGGCGAGAAATTCGTGCTGTTGTTCGAAGGCCGGGATGCCGCAGGCAAGGGCGGGACGATCAAGCGGTTTACCGAACATCTCAACCCCCGCCAGTCGCGCGTGGTGGCACTCGCCAAGCCGGGCGACCATGAGAAAGGACAATGGTTTTTTCAGCGGTATATCGAGCATTTGCCGACATCAGGTGAAATGGTCTTCTATGACCGCAGCTGGTATAACCGCGCGGGTGTCGAGCGGGTCATGGGGTTTTGCTCTCCGGCGGAATATCTGGAGTTTATGCGGCAGGCCCCCGAGCTGGAACGGATGCTGGTGCGTTCGGGTATCCGCATGTTCAAATACTGGTTTTCCGTGACGCAGGATGAGCAGCACGCCCGGTTTGACGCGCGCAAAACCGATCCGCTCAAACGCTGGAAACTCTCTCCGATTGACCAGGCCAGCCTGAACAAATGGGATGATTATACCGAGGCAAAGGAGGCGATGTTCTTTTACACCGACACCGCCGATGCGCCCTGGACAATCATCAAGTCAAACGACAAAAAACGCGCGCGCATCAACTGCATGATGCATTTCCTGCACAATATAGATTATCCGGAAAAAGACACAGGCCTTGTCGTCGCCCCCGACCCGCTGATCGTCGGCAGTACATCACACGTGCTCCACAATGACGACCATATCCTGGGCAAATCACTGCATCCGGATCAGCGGCATAAGGGGAAATAATGCCTCATTCCCGCGAAGGCGGGAATCCAACCCCCAAGATATCCTCAGTCATAGCTTGTAGATTGTATATAAGGCCGCCACCATCTTATTTTGTCTTGCAAGAACGGGAAATGGATTCCCGCCTTCGCGGGAATGACGGATGAAGGGGCCTGCCTAAAAAGTCTCGCTAAGTTTCTCGGCTGTGTTCAGAACATGCGTCGTTTTCAAGCTTTCGTACCTTATGCCTTTGTGTGAAATCGCTCATTCCGTCTTTTCAGAGGTAGGGCAAAATTCAATATATGCGCCGTGTTGATGCGAAAGAACTTGCGGGACTCCGGCCTGCGCCGGGGTTGACGCTTCGGAACGCTTGCGCATTCCGTGGCGCGTCAAACATCCAGATTCGCCACATTCAGCGCATTGTCCTGAATGAACTCCCGTCTTGGTTCCACGACGTCGCCCATCAGTTTGTCGAAAATCTCGTCGGTAATGTCGCCGTCCTCGACTGTGACCTGCAGCAGCGAGCGTACTTCGGGGTCGAGTGTGGTTTCCCACAGCTGTTCGGCGTTCATTTCGCCCAGCCCCTTATAGCGTTGGAACGACAGGCCTTTGCGCCCTGCGGCCAGCACCGCTTCGAGCAGTTCGGAGGGCCGCGATATGGTGATGCCCTTGGCGGTTGCCGCATCCGCATCTTCCTCGCTGTCATCGGCGCTGCCTTTGACGAGTGTGCTGCCTTTTTCGTAAATCTCCGCCTGCTCGGACGCGAGCTTATGCAGCTTGAGTGCTTCCGCAGAGGACAGGAATTTGGCCTCGATCATATGATGGTCTGTCACGCCGCGCCATAGGCGTTCGATATGATAGCCGCCCTCTTCGGACAGGCTACCTTTCCACGTGCCGCCCTCATCGGCGGCTTCCATCCATTTTGCGGCTTTTTCAAGCGCGGCGAGGCGGGTTTTGTCGTTTATGTCCGGATTAAGCGCGCCGGACAGGGCAAGCGCCTCAATAATAGCAGCATCATACCGGCGCGGCACATATGTCATCAGGCTGCGCATACGGCGCGAATGTTCGAGCAGTTCCACAAGTTCCTGACTGCCGCGCGCACCGCCCGCTGTTTCAAGGACGCGGCCATTCAGGCCTGCATTGATGAGATACGCATCCAGCGCCGCGTCGTCTTTCAGATAGACTTCGCTTTTGCCTTTCGACACTTTGTAAAGTGGTGGCTGCGCAATATAGAGATGCCCGTTGCGGATAATCTCGCCCATCTGCCGGTGGAAAAATGTCAGCAGCAATGTGCGGATATGCGCGCCGTCGACATCGGCGTCGGTCATAATCACGATTTTGTGATAGCGCAGTTTTTCGACATCGAAATCATCGCGGATACCCGTGCCCATCGCCTGAATCAGCGTGCCGACTTCCTTGGACGAGATGATACGGTCAAACCGTGCGCGCTCGACATTGAGAATCTTGCCCTTGAGCGGCAGGATTGCCTGATAATGGCGGTCGCGGCCCTGTTTGGCCGAGCCGCCCGCGGAATCACCCTCGACCAAGAACAGTTCGGACTTGGCCGGGTCACGCTCCTGGCAATCGGCGAGCTTGCCGGGCAGGGAAGCGATATCCATCGCCCCCTTGCGACGGGTCAGCTCGCGCGCCTTTTTCGCGGCTTCGCGCGCGGCGGCGGCGTCGATAATCTTCTGCACCACCATTTGCGCTTGCTGCGGGTTTTCCTCCAGCCATTCAGCCATCTTGTCGGCCATCAAGCTTTCGAGCGGCTGCCGCACTTCGGAGGACACCAGCTTATCCTTGGTCTGCGAAGAGAATTTGGGGTCGGGCAGCTTGACCGAAACAATCGCGGTCAGCCCTTCGCGCATGTCATCGCCGGTGAGTTTCACCTTGCTTTTCTTGAGCGCGCCCGAGCTTTCGGCGTAATTGTTGAGCGTGCGTGTCAGTGCCGAACGGAATGCGGCCAGGTGCGTGCCGCCATCGCGCTGCGGGATATTGTTGGTAAAGCACAGCACATTTTCATAATAGCTGTCATTCCATTCGAGTGCGACATCAATGGTGATGTCGTCGCGCGTGCCGGTAATTGCCACCGGATCGGGCATCAGCGCGGTCTTGTTGCGGTCGAGATACTGCACAAATGCGGCAATGCCGCCTTCATAGAACAGATCATGGCTGATCGGCTCCTCACCGCGCGCGTCGGTCAGGATGATGCGCACACCGGAGTTCAGGAATGCAAGCTCACGGTAACGGTGCTCCAGCTTGTCAAAATCAAACTCGGTGATCTTGAACGTGTCAGGGGAGGGCAGAAAAGTGACTTTTGTGCCCTTTTTGATTTTGCCATCCACTTCGGGTGCATCGCCAATCACTTCGAGCGGCTGTGTCGCCTCGCCAAAGGCAAAGCGCATATAATGTTCCTTGCCATCGCGCCAGACATTGAGGTCGAGCCATTCCGAAAGCGCATTCACCACTGACACGCCCACACCGTGGAGGCCGCCCGAAACCTTATAGGCATTTTCATCATTGGTATTGTCGAATTTACCGCCTGCGTGCAGCTGCGTCATGATGACTTCGGCGGCGGACACGCCCTCTTCCTTGTGCATGCCCACGGGAATGCCGCGGCCATTATCCTCGACAGAGACAGAGCCATTGGGGTTGAGCGTGATCCACACCGCGTCACAGTGGCCGGCCAGCGCTTCGTCAATCGCATTGTCCGACACCTCAAACACCATATGATGCAGGCCTGAGCCATCGTCGGTATCGCCAATATACATGCCGGGACGCTTGCGCACGGCATCCAGTCCTTTCAGGACCTTGATCGAATCCGCGCCATAGTCGTTTTGATTGGGGTTTTCGGCAGAATCGGGTGCACGTTCGCCCTGTGGTTCTTGCGGTGTTTTTTCAGGTGTTTCTGTCATTATTACAATATAGGTGCTGGGGCGCATATCCCCAAGCAAAAAGGTCAAGTTTTCCCCAGTCTTTTATGATTATATTTCAGGGGTTTTGTGTGTTTACGGCTTGCACTTGCATATAGAAAACATGTACCGCGCGAAATGATGGGAGCAAAAGGAAATGAAAAAAGTGAATTTTACCGATGCTTTCGCGCAAATCGGCGAATATTGGCAGCCGTATATTGCGGGGTCGGTCAATGATGCGCATGTGAAACTGGCCAAGTTTTCCGGCAAGTTTGACTGGCATCATCATGACAATGAAGATGAACTGTTCTTGGTGATCAAGGGACGGATGCGCATGGGACTGCGCGACGGGGATATTGACCTGAAGCAGGGCGAAATGATTATCGTGCCCCGCGGCGTAGAACATTGCCCGGAAGCGCTGGACGGCGAATGCCATGTGCTGATGCTGGAGCCGAAAACGACACTGAATACGGGCAATATCGTGAATGATCGCACCGTGGCAGAGTTGAAGAGGATATAAGATTCCGGCTTTTTGCGTTGAAGCGCGGCGGCTTCGGTGCCCTCCTTTTTCCAGTATTCCGGCGGAGGCCGGAATCCAGCAGTGCCATAGAGCAGCCGTTCCGCCTGTCGCCCTGGGCCCCGGCCTGCGCCGGGGCACATGAAAGGGGGCCTGCCCCACCCAGCCTCAGAGTCTTTAATTGGCTCGCTCTCGCTCACTAAGCGGTACCGGCCCTCTCCCCACCCAACCTCCCGACAAGGTATAATATATCGGGAGGTTGGGTGGGGAGAGGGCCGGTGCCGCGTTCCTGCAGGCTTTCGCGCAAGCGAAAAACAGCCGTGAGGGCTAAAAGACAATCAAGCTCACCCTGAGCGGAGCAGGAGCTGTTTTGCCAGACCATATTTAACCAAAATATCCATACACCCACTGGACTCTCGTGCCCGCCCAAACTATCGCATGGGCGCATGAGTAGCACCGCATTATCCTCCGAACTTGCAGCCCCGCAAAACGGGCCTGAATCCATCCTGATCATCGATTTTGGCAGCCAGGTAACACAGCTGATCGCGCGGCGGGTACGTGAGGCGGGTGTCTATAGCGAAATTGCCCCGTTCACCAGCGCGGAAGAAGCGTTTCACCGGATGCAGCCCAAGGGGATCATCCTCTCGGGCGGTCCGGCATCGGTGACGGATGCGGACAGCCCGCGTGCGCCCAATGTCGTGTTCGAAAGCGGCCTGCCGGTGCTGGGCATCTGTTACGGGCAGCAAGTGATGATGGAGCAGCTGGGCGGCAGCGTCATTGGCGGTGACAGCGGCGAATTTGGCCGCGCCTTTATCGATATCCAGCAGCGCTGCACGCTGTTTGACGGTCTTTGGCAGGAAAGCGAAAGCCATCAGGTATGGATGAGCCACGGCGACAAGGTCGATACGCTTGCGCCTGACTTTAAGGTTGTGGCGACATCCGCCGGCGCGCCTTTTGCGGTGATCGCCAATGAAGAACGCCGTTATTATGGCACACAGTTCCATCCCGAGGTGGTGCACACGCCCGATGGCGGTAAGCTGGTCGCCAATTTCGTGCGCCATGTCTGCGGCTGTGCTGGTGACTGGACCATGGCCGAATTCCGCAAGACAAAAATCGCTGAAATCCGTGCGCAGGTTGGGGACGGCAAGGTTATATGCGGGCTTTCCGGCGGCGTCGACAGCGCGGTCGCGGCGGTCCTGATCCACGAAGCGATTGGCGATCAGCTCACCTGTGTGTTTGTCGACCACGGCCTGATGCGGCAGGGCGAAGCGGATGAAGTCGTGCGGCTGTTCAAGGGACATTACCATATTCCGCTAGTGCATGTGAGCGCGGAGACTTTATTCCTCAATGGCCTGAAGGGTGAGACCGATCCCGAAAAGAAACGCAAGTTTATCGGCAAGACATTTATTGACGTGTTCGAGGATGAAGCGAAGAAGATTGGCGGGGCCGAGTTTCTGGCGCAGGGCACGCTCTATCCCGACGTGATTGAAAGCGTGAGCTTTACCGGTGGGCCGAGCGTCACCATCAAGTCGCACCATAATGTCGGCGGGCTTCCCGAGCGTATGAATATGCATTTGGTGGAGCCGCTTAGAGAGCTTTTTAAAGATGAAGTCAGAGATTTGGGCCGTGAGCTTGGCTTGCCCGATGTGTTCGTGGGACGGCATCCATTTCCGGGACCAGGCCTTGCGATCCGCATTCCGGGCGAAGTCACCAAAGAACGCTGCGATATCCTGCGCAAGGCAGATGCTATCTATCTGGAAGAAATCCGCAATGCCGGATTATATGATGCGATCTGGCAGGCTTTTGCCGTGCTGCTCCCTGTCAAGACAGTCGGCGTGATGGGCGATCACCGCACCTATGACAGCGTATGCGGCCTGCGCGCGGTGACCAGCACCGATGGCATGACAGCGGATGTCTATCCTTTCGACGCCGCTTTCCTGACCCGCACCGCAACGCGCATAGTCAACGAGGTCAAGGGCATTAACAGGGTGGTCTATGACTACACCAGCAAACCGCCGGGAACGATTGAGTGGGAGTGATGATGTCATGCTGAACTTGTTTCAGCATCCATTTCTCCTCTAGGTGCAGTTCTGTAATTGACAAATGGACCCTGAAACAAGTTCAGGGTGACGGTTTTTGCACATGAACACATGATGCTGCTCTGGTATGCCGTCATCAGATAAGGAGAGACAAATGACCAAATGCTATATCACACTGGGCAGTAGCGATCTGGACCGGTCACGGGCCTATTATGGTGCGGTGATGCCTGCGCTGGGTGCGAATCTGGCGGATGATTATCCGGGCATGACCTACAGCTATGAAATGCCGGACGGGTTCAAGATCTGGATTGTCAAACCGCAAAATGGCGAGCCGCAGACATGCGGGAATGGGCATACGGCGGGGCTTTATACCGGCAGTCCCGAACAGGTGGATGCCGCGCATAAGGCTGCCCTTGAAAATGGTGGCAGCGACGAAGGTGCGCCGGGGCCGCGGCCAATGTTCGGCCCTGAATTTTACGGCGGCTATGCACGTGATCCCGATGGCAACAAGATGAGTTTTGTCACTTATGTGAAGGTGAAGGAATAGACATCAGAGGCTTGCCTTGCGCAGTTCGACTCCCATATCGCTTTTATGCAGTTTGACCTTGGCCCGGACCCGCGTACCGAGACGCTGGAGCGCGCGCACGAACGCCTGATCGCGCATTTCGGGCGCGTCCGCCGTCTGCCCGAAAAACGCCGTGATCCGGTCTGGACACTGGTGCAGGGCGTGATTGGTGCGCGCACGAAAACAGCGGTTTCCAACGAGAATACCGACCGGATGCTGGCGCGGTACGGGACATGGGAAAAGGTTGCGGGTGCGCCGCTGGAGGCGCTGACTGAGATGCTCCAGACCGCGACTTTCCCGGAACTCATGGCGCAGCGACTGAAAGCCTGTCTTACGGAAATCATCGCGCAGCGCGGCAGTGTTATGCTGCACCATCTGGACAATCTGCCCACCAAAGATGCGATGGCGTGGCTGGAAACGCTGCCGGGCGTAGCACGCAAGATTGCGGCGGGCGTGATGAATGCCAGCACATTCAATCGCCGCGCACTGGTGATCGACACCCATCACCGCCGTGTCGTGCAGCGCATGGGTCTGGTCCCTGAAAAGGCCGATACGGCGCGCGCCTATGATGCGCTGACGCCCGTTCTGCCAGAGGAATGGGAACCCGAGGATGTGGATGAGCATCACCTGCTGGTAAAGCGCATCGGCCAGAATTTCTGCCGCCCCAAACAGCTGCATTGTGAAATCTGTCCGGTACGCGAGGATTGCAAGACAGGCGCGCAGTCATGATAACGGACGCCGAAGTCGAAACTATATATCGCCGGCTATCCGAAGCGATGCCGGGGCGCACGAAAAATGCGAAAGGTCCGAAAGGCCAGCCGGACGCGTTTCGTTCGTGCATCTCGTGCATGCTTTCTGCGCAATCGCTGGACCGCAATACGGCCAAGGCGGCGCGGCAACTGTTTGCGCTGGCCGATACGCCGGAAACTATGCTGGAACTGGACAATGCCGCGATTGCAGAAGCGATACGTCCATGCGGGCTGTATAATATGAAAACCCGCAATATCCGCAAATTCTGCGAAAGCCTGCTGAGCGAGCATGGCGGCGTCGTGCCGGATACGCGCGAGGGTTTATTATCGCTCCCCGGTATTGGCCGCAAATGCGCAGATATCGTCATGAGCTTTACGTTCGGGAAGGATGTGATCGCCGTCGATACGCACGTTCATCGCGTATGCAACCGTATCGGCATGACGGAGGCAAAGACCGCCGACAAGACTGCGCAGCAGCTCGAAGAACGCTCTCCGCTTTGGACATTGCGCGACGGGCATTTCTGGCTGATCCAGTTTGGCAAGAAAATCTGCAAGGCACGCAGTCCGAAATGCACCGAATGTCCGGTGCGTGATATCTGCCTCTATTATAAAGATATGACGTAGCTGTTGATGTGGGTGCTTGCGAATCTTGCCATTCCGCCCTATCTGACACGCCAAAGTCTGGCGCAAAAGCGCACGGGACGCTTTCGAAAAAGAGAATGATTATGCCGACATTATACGGAATTTCCAATTGTGATACGATCAAAAAAGCGCGCAAGTGGCTGGAGCAGCGCGGCGTGCAATATACGTTTCATGATTATAAAAAGTCCGGCGTGACCAAGGATATGCTGGAAAACTGGGCGCTGGAAATTGGCGAGTGGGAGCCGCTTCTCAACCGCCGCGGGACCACTTTTCGCAAGCTGCCCGAAATCGTGCGCGAAAATGTGAATGAAAATACCGCGCTGCAGCTGATGGTGGAAAACCCGTCCATGATCAAACGGCCCGTGCTTGAATATGATGGCGGCGTGATGGTCGGTTTCAAGGGCACTGATTATGAAACAGCGCTTGGCCTGAATCAGGACTGATTATGCCAACAATCATGTCCCATGCAGCCATTCCCATAGCAGGGGCGCTGGTATTGGGGCATGGGCGGCTGACCGTACCTATTGTGGCGGCGGGCATTGCATTGTCGATGCTGCCTGATCTGGATGTTATCGGTTTTGGCATGGGGATCGAATATGGTGCGGCATGGGGGCATCGCGGGGCGAGCCATTCTTTGCTTATCGCTGCAGTCTGCGCGTTTTTGGTAACTGCGATACTGCGCCCGGCGCATTTCAAAACAGCGGCGCTCTATCTGTTCGCCTGCATGGCATCGCACGGCATACTCGACGCCTTCACCAATGGCGGACTGGGTGCTGCCCTGCTTTGGCCCTTTGACGATGCCCGCTATTTCGCGCCTTATCAGCCGATTGAGGTGTCGCCCATCGGCCATAGCTTTTTTACGGGGCGCGGGCTTGCGGTATTATGGTCTGAATTTTTCATTATATGGTTACCGCTTGCGGGCTGTGTGGTGCTGGCGCTCGCGATAAAACGCGTGCTTGCGCGGCAGGAATAGCTATTTGGCGGGCAGGGTCGCCACAAAGCGTTCGGCGATCGCAATCCAGTTGTCCAGCCCATATTCGAGCGCCGCTTTCTCCTCAACCCATAATATCCCGCCCATTTTCCGCCCGTTAAAGGCAACAATTTCCGCGCCGGGCAGTTTAAGCGCTTCCTCCTGCTGTTCCTTGCCAACGCGGAACATAAAGCGACCTTCACCATCGCCGCACAGCATATTGCCGTTCAACATCCAGCAATTGCCACCAAACATCTTTTTGCGTTCAATATCGCTGCGGCCTTTCAGCGCGCTGGCGAGGATGCCTGTGATATGCGGGTCTGATGCCATGTGTCCCTCCTGTAATGTGGATTATAACGTGCTGGCGGATTATGCCAAATCATCCGCATGCGGCGGCGGGCCATAATATCTCTTCACTGCAAACACGAACGCACCGATTGCGATTATTAATAGTCCGCAGCTGAGCAGGAAAGGCGCGCCGGGGAAATAGAGTCCGGTATCGTCGGCAAAATGTTCAAATGTCATCGCCATCATCACCGGGCCGACAATAGACGTCAGGCTGACCGCGCTGGCAATCGCGCCCTGCAGTTCCCCCTGTGCATCGTCGCTGATACGGGCGCTCATCATCGACTGCATGACCGGGAAGGCAAGTGCAGTAGCTGCGCCCACCACAATACCGGCAACCATCCACCATTGGTTCGGCGCATAGGCGAACATCAGATAGGTCGGAATCCCGAACAGCAGGCTGATAAACACCGTGCGCACCTCGCCCAGCCGTTTCTGCACCGGCCCCACAAGGCCGCCTTGGACGATAGCGAACAGCAGGCCCCATAAAGTGACGCTAAGCCCTATTTCGCGCGGGCCCCAGTCAAATTTCAGGCTGCCATAATAGGACCATACGGACATTTCGGTCTGTGCGGCCAGCTGTAGCAGGAAAATGACCGCGATCATGCCGATCACCAACGGGAATTTCGACATGACGATCAGGCTGCCAAGCGGGTTGGCGCGCAGGATGGAAAAGCTGCGGCGTTTTTGCTGTGGCAATGTTTCCTTCAATAGAAAGAAACCCAGAACTACGGTGATAAAACACAAGATGCATGCCGCCACAAATGGCATGCGGTCACCATATTCGCCCAGAAACCCGCCAATGCCGGGCCCGATGACGAAACCCGAACCGCCCGCTGCGCCCATAATGCCGAAATTGCGCCCGCGTGTCTCTCGGCTGCTGATATCGGCGACACAGCTGTTGGCCGCGGCCCATGTGCCGCCCATGACGCCGGCAATGGCGCGTCCGAGAAACAGCCAGGCGAGCGTTGGTGCGAGCGCCATCAACGCATAGTCAATGCACAATGCGCCTGTGGTGAACAGCAATATGGGCCGTCGCCCAAACCGGTCGCTCAGCCCGCCTATCACCGGCGCGAAGAAAAACTGCATGACGGCAAAGGTAAAGAGCAGCCAGCCGCCAATTGTCGCGGCTTCGGCAATGCTATAATCGCCCATGCCGGTAATAAGCGAAGGCAATACCGGCACGATCAGGCCAAAGCCCGCCATATCGATAAATACGATAATGGCGACAAACCAGAGTGTGGCAGGAGTAGGACGTGAAGTTTCGGTCATGTTGAACTTAATCGGGTTTCTGGAGTTAATATGAGATGTGCGGGGATGCCGCCCAAGAAGATATGTAAAAAGGAAAGATTATGCCGACTGCAAAATGGAACGGGGCCGTCATAGCCCAGAGTGATAACACCCAGATTGTAGAGGGGAATCATTATTTCCCGCGCGCCGCCGTGAATTCTGATTATCTGAAAAACAGTGACACGACAAGCCATTGTCCGTGGAAGGGCAATGCGTCCTATTATTCGCTCGAAGTAAGCGGGGAAACCAATGTCGATGCGGCATGGTATTATCCATCGCCTCTTGAGCGTGCAACTCATATCAAGGACCATATCGCCTTTTGGAAAGGCGTTGAAATTACCGATTAGACAGTCATTTATAAACAGCCACATATCAAGACTCTGGTAGGAGCGCACGCAACGCGCTAGAACCTTCCCAAAAATATATTAGGGGAGATTCGATGCTATGGTAGCAGGAGTTCAGGCAGAGAAAGCTGAAGGCTGGTCATCGCGTACCGCTTTTGTGTTGGCGGCGGTGGGTGCCGCAGTGGGTCTTGGCAATTTGTGGCGGTTCCCGACGCTCGCCGGTGAAAGCGGCGGCGGCGCTTTTGTGGCCGTCTATGTTGGCTGTGTTATCCTGATTGGCCTGCCGCTTGTTCTTTCCGAAATCCTGATCGGCCGGGCCGGGCGCAGCGATGCAGTCGACAGTGTCCGTAATGTTGCCAAGGCATCGGGCATAAGTGAAAAATGGCAGATATTCGGCTGGTTTGAAATTATCGCGGCGTTTTTCATCCTTACATTTTATTCGGTCGTGGCGGGCTGGGTCATCTATTATATCGGCGTCATGCTGGGCGACTTTGGAGGCGCTTTGAGCGCAGGCGAGCCACTGCGCGGTGCGCTGGCAGGGGAAAGCGGGGAACAGATAACGGGGCGCATGGGCGCGCTGTTTGAAAATGTGCCGATGCTGATCGCCATGCACACATTGTTCATGCTGATAACAATCGGCATTGTCGCGCAGGGGGTGACGGACGGCATCGAGAAAGCGGCCATGTTCCTGATGCCCGCATTTTTTGTGCTGCTGGTGCTGATTACGATTTACGGCGCTTTTACCGGTGATTTTGGGCGCGCTGTGGAATTCCTTTTCACGCCCGATTTTTCCAAGCTGACACCGCCGGTCATTAACGAGGCATTGGGGCAGGCGCTGTTCTCGATGAGCCTGGGTTCGGCGGCACTGATGACATATGGTGCCTATGTTTCCAGCGAAACGAAACTGGGTCCCACAGCGGGCATGATCGGTTTTGCCGATACCGGCGTAGCGATATTGGCGGGCCTGATGATCTTTCCGATTGTATTTGCGGCGGGGCTTGATCCTGCGGGCGGCCCGACACTGGTATTCCAGTCACTGCCGATTGCATTTCAGAATATGCCTGCCGGATCGTTTATCGGCTTGCTGTTCTTTGTGCTGATCTTCTTTGCGGCGCTGACCAGCTCGATCTCGCTGCTTGAAGGACCCACGGCATGGGCCAAGGATGCGTTTGGCTGGTCACGTGCAAAGACTGCATGGATCATGGGTCTGTGCATCTATGTTGTGGGCATTGCCTGCGCATTGTCGCTTAGCGTGTGGAGCGAAGTGCGGCTATTGCCGTTCTGGGATATCTTTGCGGATCAGAGCATCTTTGACACGATCGACGGATTTACCGGCAAAATACTGCTGCCGACATCAGCGCTGCTGACGGCGATATTTGTCGGCTGGCGCGCGGACAGGAAACTGGTTGATGCGCAGACCGGTCTTGAAGGCGGCGTTTTGGCGCTATTCCGCTTCCTTGTGGCCTGGGTATGCCCGATAGCGGTTGGGCTAATACTTCTGTTCGGCATTTTCCCCGACTTGCTGACTGCCATAGGCGGGTAATATTTCCGGCGTACACGCATGGATATGATACGCATTCTTTCTGTTTCGCTTGTCCTGATGGGGGCCATGATGACCGATAGCAGCGCTGCGGCGCAGATATGTGAGCGCGATGTCGTGGTGATCGCACACCGCGGGGCAAGCGGGGAGAGGCCCGAACACACACTGGCATCCTACGATCTCGCGATCGATCAGGGCGCGGATTTTGTCGAGCCCGATCTGGTGATGACAAAGGATGGCGTGCTGGTGGCGCGGCATGAAAACGATATATCCGAAACCACCGATGTTGCGGGCCGGCCCGAATTTGCGGACCGTAAAACCACCAAGAAAATCGACTACCGGCAAGTAACGGGCTGGTTTACCGAAGACTTCACATTGGCGGAACTGCGCACTTTGCGCGCGAAGGAGCGCCTGCCGTTGTTGCGTGAGGCAAACACGGCCTTTGACGGTTTGTACCAGGTGCCGACACTGGATGAGATTATCGCGCTAGTCCGTGCGCGCGAAGCCGATACCGGGCGGCGGATTGGTATCTATCCCGAAATAAAGCATCCGACCTATTTTGCGGACCTGGGGTTGGCGATGGAGCAGAAGCTGGTCGATACGCTCCACGCAGCGGGTTATAAGGACGTCAGCGAACCGGTATTTATCCAGAGCTTTGAAACCGGTAATCTGCGCGCATTGGACAAGATGACGGACCTTAGGCTTGTTCAGCTTATTCACCCGCTGGTGCCGCCCTATGACATGCGTGAAAGCATGACACAGTTTGACTTGGCTGCGCCCGAAGGGCTGGCTGAAATTGCGACCTATGCCGATGGCATTGGCCCGGGCACTGACCTCATATTGCCGCGCGATGCTGAGGCGCGCTCGCTGGAACCCACCAGCCTGATAGCTGATGCACATAAAGTTGGCCTCGCTGTACATCCGTGGACTTTCCGGCGGGAGAATTATTTTCTGCCTGCTGAGCTACGCAAGGGCGCTGATCCGCGCGATGCAGGCGATCTGGCGGCGCAGGTGGAACATTTTATCGAACTGGGCGTGGACGGCGTATTCAGCGACAATCCGCGCGAAGCGGTAAAGGCGCGCGACAAGGCCTGCGGCAAATAATCAGGCTGCGGCCTCCGGCACTTTACGCTGAAACAATCTGCCTTTCTCCGCCCAGAAAAGCACCGCCAGCGCAGCCATATTGCATAACAGAAATCCGGTGGTCAGCGGTATGCCGGTGCCATCAAAACTCTGTCCTATCACTGCGCCAAGTGAGGCAGAGATGATGGTCGTGGAAAATGCCTGAAACGATGATGCCGCCCCCGCCATTCCGCCAAAGGGTTGCATGGCGATCGACGAACAGTTGCTGTTGATAAAGCCTGTCATGCCAAGTGATAATGCGGTCACGATAACAAATGGTACAAGCGTCATGCCGCCCGCAAAACCGATGGCGAGGCCGAGAGCGGCCAGAATTATAACCGCCAATATCGCGCTATGCGCCATCCGCCGGGCGCCGAAACGCATCACAAAGCGCGCGTTCAGAAACGCGCTGAGCGCCAGATTTGCCGTGATAATGGCAAAGATCAGCGGGAAATAATTGCCCACGCCAAAACCTGTATCAAAAATCTGCTGCGCTGACGCCACAAAACCGAACAGCGGCCCCATGCTTAAACCGCTGGCGAGCATATAGCCGCTCGCCTTGCGATGGAACATGATGGTTTTCCATGTCGTCCAGATCGTATCCCTGCGGATCGGAATGATATTTTGCGGATCAAGCGTTTCGGGCAGGCGCAGCGATGTCCATATCAGCAGCATAATGCCCAGCATGGCGAGCGCCGCGAATATCCATGGCCAACTGGCCACCAGCAATATCCCGGCACCCAGTGTGGGCGCGAGCATCGGCACTAGTGTGAATATGATGAAAGCGAGTGACATGATACGCGCCATTTCGTCGCCGACAAAGCGGTCGCGCACCACCGATGTGACAACGATACGCAGCGCGCCCGCTGCGAGCCCTGCACAGAAGCGCAATGCCACCAGTATATTGAAATCGGGCGCAAATGCCGCCAAGACAGCAAAAAATGCGTAAAAGGCAAGGGCGGGCAGCAGTACCTTTTTACGCCCGAAACGGTCGCATAACGGGCCGTAGAATAGCGAACCTATGCCAAATCCCGCGATAAAGGCGAGCACGACCCACTGCCGGTCATTGGGATCGGTCAATGCATAATCATCTGCAATCATGCCGAGCGCGGGCAGCATCGCATCAATCGCGAGCGCAGTCAGCGACATGAGCGCGGCAATCATCGCCACGAATTCAGTGAATCCGAGCGGAAAATCTTTTTTGGCGGGAGTCGCGGTGACAGACATGAACGGCCTTATGACGGGCACAGGCTCGGCTGGCCAGATATTAAATATATAGGCCCCGATATTTCCGGTTGGGCGTCTTTGGGTGCAGGCCTATGGCTTTAGCTATCGGTATTCTTATCCACCATTTTCTCAATCATTTCATTGGCATCTTTGCGGTCTTCGGTATCTGCTGGTTCGGGCGTATCATTCAATCTGTCCGCCAGCTGTGGTGCGATGCAGAACTGCGCAGTAACCGGCAGATGGTCAGACCCTGTATTTTCCAGGACATCAATCGATGTGATGGCCACATCAGGTGTGATGAACAGATGATCGAGCGGCCAGCGGAAAATCGGCCAGTACGCAGGAAAAGTTGCATAAAAGCCGCGGCCTATGCGCGGGTCGACATAACCGCCAATGCGTTTGAATGTCTGCGACGTTTTTGACCAAGCCACATCATTGAAATCACCCATGGCCAGAACTGGCACATTCTCCTCTGCCGCCAGTTTTGCGGCTATGGCGATTTCGCCATCGCGGTCTTCGGTGTCCTGGCCCGGCATGGGCGGGCGCGGATGCAGGCCGATAAAATGGAAAGCATCGCCATTGCGGGTTTCCATCCATACAAAAATAGACGGTGTGCCCGTATCGGCAATATATCGCACTTCACTGCGCGTCACATTGAGCCTAGTGTAGAAAGCGAGACCGTAAAGATTGTCAAGCGGTACGGTTTCACGAAATCCGTATTTCTCCATGGCAGGCGCAACAGCGTCTATCCATTTCTGATCGGTTTCCATCAGAAGTATGACATCCGGATCTTCGCGTTCCAGCATGTCGATCGTGGCCTGATAATTACGATTGTCCTGCAGCACGTTGAAGCTGAGTATCTTGAAGCATTGTTTGTCCGTATCCTGGGCATCGAGAGTAGCGAATTCAACTTCTTTGGCTGCAAACGGCGTGTAGGGGAAAATTCTATATGCCTGCCATCCCATCACGGCCACCATAGTCAGCGGCACGACCCAACGCGCCGGTCCTGACATAAATATGATGGCGCACACAAATGTGATGAGCGCCAGACAAGCGATCATAAACCGCGGGAAATCCCATATGCGTATCCACCATATGTTGGACTCGATCACGCTGGAAATGGTTATGGCGACCAGGAAAAAGGCCGCTATCCCGATTGTAATATTTGCCATTTGTCCCGCCCGATTTCTTATCATTCTCAATATGTCTGAATATCTAGCATATACTGTACGGTCATATAACGGTCGCCCGGACTACTGGTTCCGCCTGTATACCGGCCATTGAGAACATAACTGGGGCATCTTTTCAAAATATATCACTTTCACGAATGCACGCTATACGCTAGGCAAAGCCTATGTCTACGACCTTTAAACTTGATACTTCGACCAGCCGTGCCAACCCGACACCGGCTCCCATGAAACGCGTGACTGTCCCTGCGATCCGGAATCGCAAGGGGAAAGAGCCGCTGGTGATGCTGACCGCCTATACGGCGCGCACGGCGCAGTTGCTGGATGCGCATTGCGATATGCTGTTGGTGGGCGATTCGCTGGGGCAGGTGATTTACGGCCTGCCGTCCACGGTACCGGTCACGCTCGATATGATGTGCGCGCACGGGGCCGCGGTGGTTCGGGGCAGCTATCACAGTCTTGTCATTGTTGACATGCCGTTCGGCAGCTATGAAGCCTCACCCGAGCAGGCATTTGAAAGCGCTGCGCGTATCATGCAGGAAACGGGCGCCGCGGCGGTCAAGATGGAGGGCGGCGCGCATATGGCGCCGACCATCGAATTCCTGTCTGCCCGCGGTATTCCGGTCATGGGCCATGTCGGCCTGACACCGCAGTCAATCAATATGCTGGGCAGCTACCGTGCGCGCGGCAAAGGCAATGCCGAAACGGCGCAATTGCTGGATGATGTGAAAGCGATCAGCGCATCCGGCGCATTTTCGATGGTGGTCGAGGGTGTTATGGAAAGTGTGGCGGAAGAAGCCATGTCAATTTCGCAAATTCCTGTCATCGGCATCGGGGCATCGGCCAAATGCGATGGGCAGGTTTTGGTGACAGAAGACCTGCTGGGCATGTTCGAACGCACCGCGCGATTTGTAAAACGCTATGACAATCTGGCAGAGCGAATTGAAACTGCCGTGGCACAATATTCCGAAGAAGTGAAAGCACGAACCTTCCCCGGTGAAGCACAGACCTATCGTCCGAAATCTAAAAAATAATATATTTCTCAAATTATTATACACTAAAGCTCTGAATTTTTAAGAGCTCCGATATCTGCGTAGGAGATTATATGAGCGACAAATCTGACATGAATGACGCCAGCCAGGCCACCGGCCCACTGGCAGGGGTGAAGATTGTCGATATGTCGAGTGTGGTCATGGGACCTTTTGCAACCATGTTGATGGCGGATATGGGCGCTGAAGTCATCAAGGTCGAAAATGAAGACGGCAAGATCAAGGGCGACATGATGCGCTATGCCGGGGAATCGCCGACAGGTGACCTTGGCCCGATCTATACGGCGCTGAACCGTAATAAACGATCCGTGACCATCAATGCCAAAAATACGGATGAAAAAGCAGAGCTCATCAGGCTCCTTAAAGACTGCGATATATTTTTCCATAATGTCCGTCTGGCGGGCATGGAACGGCTTGGACTGGGGTATGAGGATGTAAAGGCCATTAATCCCGAAATCATCTATGTGCACTGCGCTGGATTTGGCGATGGCGGGCCATATTCAAAATTACAGGCCTATGACGACCTAGTGCAGGCGGCATCAGGCTATGCGGCGCTGGATCAGCTACGTTCGGGCGGCGCGCCTGCCTATGCGCCGTCGCTGATAGCCGATAAGACCGTTGGGCTGTTTGCAACTTATGCGACTTTGGCGGCGCTGTATCACCGGGAAAAAACGGGGCAGGGCCAGTTTGTTTCGGTGCCGATGTTTGAATCCTTCACATTTTTTAACATGGTCGAAAACCTCTATGGCGCGACGTTCAAGGATGAAGGGGGGAAGCTTGGCTATACCCGTTCAATCAACCCGCGTCGCAGGCCGTATCCCACACAGAACGGCTATATTGCCATTGTGCCCTATGTCGATGCGCAATGGGCGCGCTTTTTTGAAATTGGTGGGCGTCCCGGTGTGTTTGAGGACCCACGCTTTTCGACATATGAGGAGCGCACCAAACATACCGGTGAGCTATATGCGATTATCGAGGAAGTGGCCGCGACCAAGCCAACGGAAGAATGGCTGGAAATCCTTGCGCGTGAGAATATTCCGGCAATGCGGTTTAATGAAATGGCAGACGTGCTGAAAGACCCGCATCTGGAAGCTGTCGGTTTCTTTGAAAAACGCGAGCATGCGCAAGGCGGACCTTATCGTGCGATGCGGCATCCGGTGACTTTCGGGAAGACGCCTGCGAGTATCCGGTACGAGCCACCGGTATTGGGTAATGATAACGAGATAGTGGGGAAAAAGCCGTGTAAATAGCAGGGCTCTCAGCTTTAGTGCCGTAAGTTTCGTTTCACCAGTACAGTTTCACTCGAGCGCAATAGGCATCCCGGCACATTCGTCACCCCAGCGTAGGCTGGGGTCCAGATAAGTTTTCGCTAGGCGAAGGCTCTACAGACAAATATGTCAGTCTATTGATAGAATATGACCATTATATCTCTGCGCCAAGGCAAAGCCGTCATTTCCCGCTTGCCTGCCCTCGCGAAGTCGGGGGACTGGGTATCTATCTCACAACAGTTGCATTATGTGTGAGTTTGGTGAGATGGATACCCGCTTTCGCGGGAATGACGATGATTATGCCGCTTGCTCTATCTGAATGCACAACATCCAGCAGTTTCTCAAAAATGGCAGGCTTAATGCCTTATATTATATTTCGTTTTAATGGGGCGCAGATAACGCGGCATGATGGGGCCTTCGCTGGCCGGTGATTTACGCGCCTGTTTGGGGTCGATTGCCGTATCAAAAGCAACGCCGAAACTTGTTCCATCAGCCCATGCAACCTTGCCGCGTAAAGCCCCGATATTGCTGATCCGAATTTGCAAGGCATCGCCCGGGGCAACACAGACATTGCCTTCTGCTTTCATGCCATTGGCGGAAAGGTTGCGCACGCGTACCTTATGCCATTGTGTGCCATCGCCAAGAATGATTTCAGCGAACTGGAAAAGGCTCTCTCGCGCGCGGGCTCTGTTTTCGGTTTTGTCCAGCATAATGGCGACCTCGACTATAAAGGCGGGCATATACTTGCCCGTGCACCTTATATAACCGTCAAACAGTGGATAAATCGTTAACTATAAACAGAGGTTTATGGCCAAAAGACGTGTCCCTCAGTCGTCGCGGGAGATTTTCTCGCGCCGCTCGTGCGCTTCCTGCGCCTCGACGCTCATGGTTGCGATAGGCCGCGCGATCAGGCGGCCAAGGCCAATCGGTTCACCGGTGACTTCGCAATAGCCATATTCGCCCTGGTCAATCCGGCGCAGTGCCGAATCGATTTTGGACACCAGCTTGCGCTGCCGGTCGCGGGTGCGCAGTTCCAGACCCCATTCGGTTTCACTGGACGCGCGATCATTCATATCGGCCTCTTGAATGGGGCCGTCCTGCAGTTGCTTCAATGTGCCTTTGGCAGCATCAAGGATGGAATTTTTCCACTCCTGAAGCAGATTTCGGAAAAATTCCTGCTGCTTTTCAGACATATATTCTTCATCAGCAGAGGGGGTATAGTCTTCGCTAACGGCCCGGCGGGCTTTGGCGAGAATATCGATATCTTCAACAGCGCTTGCGGCAGTTGCCATTTGGGCTCTCCAGATTTCGGGTCCGGCATGTTGCATGTCCAGTGTGCCGAAAGGTTAATCCTCATCTTCTTGGGCGCGCTATAGCTTTGCACCTGCGGTTATACAAGCGGCAATACGGGTGATTTTACATGAGTTATTTTTAGGTGTGGATTGCAACAGGGACTTGCGCCTTTTACGCGCAAATTGCATAGGGTCAGACCATGCATGATATTAAAACGATACGCGACAATCCTGAAAGCTTTGATGCCAGTCTGAAACGCCGCGGCGCAGAGCCTGTTTCTGCGAAAATAATCGCACTGGACAGTTCGCGGCGTGCGCTTTCGACACAGTTGCAGGAAGGGCAGGCCCGCCGCAATGAGGCATCCAAAGCTATTGGCAAGGCAAAGGCCACGGGTGACGAAGAGGGCGCGCAGGCGTTGATGGCCGAAGTGGCCGCGCTCAAAACCGAACTGCCTGCGCTTGAGGAAAAGGCCCGCATCGCGGGTGAAGAGCTCAATACACTGATGGCGGCATTGCCCAATCTGCCGATGGATGAAGTTCCGCAAGGCGAAGATGAAAATGACAATGTCGAACTGTCACGTTGGGGCACGCCGCGTGTATTCGACTTTGCGCCGCAGGAACACGCCGATATGGGTCCTGCGCTGGGGCTGGATTTCGAAACGGCTGCGAATATTTCCGGCGCGCGTTTTGCCTTCCTCAAAGGCGATATGGCGCGCTTGCAAAGGGCTATCGGACAATTCATGCTGGATCAGCAGGTGCAGGCGGGCGGCTATATGGAATGCGCACCGCCGCTGCTGGTGCGCGATGAAGCGATGTTTGGCACGGGGCAATTGCCGAAATTTTCCGAAGATTCCTTCCAGACCACCGATGGCCGCTGGCTGATTCCGACAGCCGAAGTCAGTCTGACCAATTCGGTGCGTGAAACGATACTGGCGCAAAGCGATCTGCCGATGCGGCTTACCGCGCTGACATCCTGTTTCCGGTCGGAAGCAGGCTCTGCAGGGCGCGATACGCGCGGCCTGATCCGCCAGCACCAGTTTGAAAAAGTCGAAATGGTGGCGATCGTACATCCCGATAACAGCGAAGCCGAGCATGAACGCATGACTCAGGCCGCAGAATCGATTCTCCAGCTGCTCGAACTGCCGTATCGCAAGATGCTGCTATGCACCGGGGATATGGGCGCGACAGCACGCAAAACCTATGATCTGGAAGTCTGGCTGCCCGGGCAGGATACGTACCGTGAAATCAGCAGCTGTTCCAACTGCGGTGACTATCAGGCACGGCGCATGAATGCGCGTTTCCGTGCCGAAGGCGAGACAAAGGGTACGCAGTTCGTGCATACGCTCAATGGGTCCGGCCTGGCCGTGGGCCGCACATTAGTGGCAGTGCTGGAAAACTATCAGCAGGCAGATGGCAGCGTTACGATCCCGGAAGCATTGCGCAGTTACATGGGCGGCCTGGAAAAGCTGGAAGCTATGCAAAGCGCAAAAGATTAAGACTGGCATGCGGATCAAACATTGCTAAACATGCGGCCATGATATTTTCGGGGGCATATCGGAAATCTGTGGGCGCGCGTGCATATATGGCTTTATGCGCCGTAGTTCTGTTGTCTGCCTGTATTCCGGGTACAACCGAAAGCGCGCCGCAAAGTGCAGAAACGCCGCCGCGTCTTGAGGCCGATATGCGCGTTCTGGAACAGGATGTCGCGCCGCCGGTTTGGGAGACACGCAAGACAGAGGCCGGTGCAAAGCAGGTCGCGGGTCAGACCTATATCGTGCAGCGCGGCGACACGCTGCGCGGTATCGGCAATCGCACCGGCGCCGGGTCAGAGATTATTGCGCGCTTTAACTCTCTTGCCCCGCCTTATATCATCCGTCCGGGGCAGGAACTGAAAATTCCGGCTGGCCGGTATCACAAGGTGGAAACCGGAGAGACCGGCATCGGCATTGCCCGTGCCTACGGGCAGGACTGGAGCCGGATTGTGGCTTTGAACGGATTGCAGGAGCCATATATTCTGCGTGTCGGTCAGCGGCTTTTGCTGCCGCCTGACAATGCACCTGATGATGAAAATACAGCCATGGCCACAGCATCTGCGCCAGAAGATTTGCAAAAACGTGCGGCTGCTTTTGATATAGGTATTGATGATATTGTGAGCGGCGGTCAGCCTGCTTTGGCCAGAGGGCGTGTCGCAGCGCAGCCCATACGTACCGCTGCGTCCAAACCGGTGACCAAGGCTATTGCTATTCCTGCAAAGTTCAGTGGCACATTCCGATGGCCCATTGAAGGCAAATTGACATCCAGTTTTGGTAACAAAGGCGGCGGCAAGGTCAATGAGGGTATTGATATCGGTGCGCCGCGGGGCACACCCATACACGCGGCGGCCGATGGCGTGGTATCCTATAGCGGTGACGAAATTGCCGTATTTGGCGGGCTTGTCCTGATAAGCCACGGAGATGGCTGGGTAACGGCCTATGGCCATGCCGAGCGCCTTGACGTTGTGCGGGGACAGGCGGTTAAGGCTGGACAGGTTATTGGCATATCGGGTGATAGCGGCTATGCAAGTCAGCCGCAATTGCACTTTCAGATACGGAAAGCACTAAAACCCGTTAATCCGATATTGCATTTGCCGGCACAATAGAACCAGTTTTGGCGCGAAAGATATTGGACAATAATAGTATATGAGCGGACGCCGCAGTCTTGAAAAATACACCGCCCTGACCCGCCGGTCGGGCATGCCTTTATGGGTCGATATTGCGTGGCGTGTGGGTTTTGTCATTGGGCTGATCGCGGTGGCAATTGCGGTGCACTGGTTTGACAAGGATGGCCTGCGCGACAGTTATGACGGCCATGTCAGCTTTCTGGATGTTATCTATTTTACGATGATTTCCATCACAACAACCGGCTATGGCGATATCGCACCGGTGACGGAACGGGCGCGCATGTTCGATGCGATGGTGGTGACACCGATCCGCATTTTCGTGGTTTTGATTTTTATCGGCACGGCGTATAACTTCGTGTTCAAACGTACCTGGGATGTATGGCGTATGAAAGTAATTCAAAGAAACTTGCACGACCACATCGTGGTCCTTGGATTTGGAACCAGCGGCAAGGAAGCCGTTGAGGAACTGATCGCCCGCGGCACGCCGGTGGAAGATATCGTGATTGTCGATACTTCGTCCAGCAATCTGCACGAAGCGGAAAAAATGGGGTGCGCCGTGCTGACCGGCGACGCGACGCGTGACACCGTGTTGATGACCGCCAAGGTCTCTAGGGCTAAGTCGGTGGTGGTATCGGCGGGCCGCGACGATACCAGTATCTTGATTGTGCTGACCGTGCGCCATCTAGCACACCATGTGCCGATCAGCGTGTCGGTACGTGCGGCGGATAACGAATTGCTGGCGCGTCAGGCCGGGGCAACAACCGTCATCAATCCGGTCAGTTTTGCCGGGTTGCTGCTCGCCAGTTCCTGCCATGGCGCGAATATTTCCGATTATTTGAGCGATCTTGCGTCCATCCACGGCCGTGTCAAGCTCAATCAGCGGCCTGTCGCTGACGATGAAATCGGCCGCAGTCTGGGACAGCTTACCAACAATGGTCTAGGCGTGCGTATTTACCGCGACGGCAAGGCGCATGGTTTCTGGGAAGAGGAAACCAAGGAGCTGATCGCAGGCGATACAATTGTGGAAATCATACCTGGCAAAGGCGCGGAACTGGAACCCGAAGCTGCCTGACAGACAGTTTCCGGGATAATTCTAACTGGCGTAGAACCACGCCATGACCAGCCCCATTGCGGTATAGAAAAGCAGCCAGTATCCGGCATCAATCAGGAACAAACCCATTTTCTTTTGCGAAAAAAGGTAATTCGTGCCGATCGCGGGAATGATAAAGCCGAGCGCAATGCCGACACTCATCATCATAATGCCGCGAAATGACGATCCGCCCATCATTGCAAACATATGCGAAAGCGCAGTTGCCGAAATCAGGCTGAGCACGAAGGTCGTGCCATAGATTTTCATCATATTGCTGTTTTTGACATCATCCTCAGTAATGCCCGATGCCTCCATCCAGCGTTTGCCCATGATGGGTCCATACCAGATGCCGCCCACCATAAAGCCGGTCAGTGCAGCCAAAAATACGGATAACCAGTTCATTCGTTCCCTCCCTTTATTGTCAATGACCACTGCGTTAGCGCATTAATACGGCCATGGTCAATTTCAACTGGACCACAGCAAAACCAAAGACTGCGCAAAACACGTGACATTTGCGGCATACGAGCGTAAACGCGCCAACATTATGGCAACGCAAATTCCTTTACCGCCGAAAGTCGGCATGGTCTCGCTCGGCTGTCCCAAAGCTCTGGTCGACAGCGAACGCATCCTCACCAAGCTGCGCGCTGATGGCTATGATATGTCGCCCGATTATGCGGGCGCGGATGTCGTGCTCGTCAATACATGCGGGTTTCTGGACAGTGCGAAGGAAGAGTCGCTCGAAGCCATTGGCGAAGCGATGGCGGAAAATGGCCGAGTGATTGTCACTGGCTGTATGGGCAATGAAGCGGATGCTATCCGCGCGCGCTTCCCGGATGTGCTGGCCGTTACCGGTGCGCATCAATATGAAGATGTGGTGGGCGCCGTGCATGAAGCGGCACCGCCCGCACGCGGTGAATTTGTCGATCTGGTACCGGATGCGGGCCTGAAACTCACGCCGCGCCATTACAGCTATCTGAAAATTTCCGAAGGGTGTAATCATCGCTGTTCCTTCTGCATTATCCCCAGCCTGCGCGGTGATTTGGTCAGCCGCCGTCCTGATGCCATCCTGCGCGAGGCCGAAAAGCTGGTGGCTGCGGGCACAAGGGAACTGCTGGTCATATCGCAGGACACATCGGCCTATGGTGTGGATATAAAACATCAACCCCGTGAATGGCATGGGCGTGAGGTGAGGGCGCATATGACCGATCTGGCTCGCGAACTTGGCACGTTGGGCGCGTGGGTGCGGCTACACTATGTCTATCCTTACCCACATGTTGACAAAGTCATACCGCTGATGGCGGAAGGTCTTATCACGCCTTATCTGGATATTCCGTTCCAGCATGCCGCGCCGTCCGTGCTGAAACGCATGAAACGCCCCGCCAATGAAGCCAAAGTATTGAACCGTTTGAAAGGCTGGCGCGAGATTTGCCCTGATATCACAGTGCGTTCGACTTTCGTGGTCGGATTTCCGGGTGAGAGTGAGGAAGATTTCCAGTATCTTCTCGATTGGCTCGACGAGGCGCAGCTTGACCGCGTTGGCGGTTTTCGGTTCGAACCCGTTGAGGGGGCATCCGCGAATGATCTGGACGGCGCAGTGCCTGAGGAAGTCAAGGAAGAGCGCTATCAGCGCCTGATGGAAAAGACCGCGGCAATCAGCGCCGCCAAACTTGCCGCGAAAGTGGGCCGGACGCTTCCCGTTATTATCGATGAACTCGGCGAGGCGGATGAAGACGGCAGCATCGGCGCAACAGGCCGGTCGCAGGCTGACGCTCCAGAAATCGATGGTAATGTGTTCCTGCGCGATGTACAGGCTGTCAGCGGCGGATTGTTGCAGGGCGATATTGTCAACGTGGTTATCGAAGACGCTGACGAACATGATTTATATGGTGTGGTGATCACGTAACCTTCACAATTATTGTGATTTACCAGTAAGCCTCTGTATATCGCACCTGCCTATTTGAATTGAAGTGTATGACATGAATGCCACAGTTTATGACAATCTTCTTACATATTGACAGGTTCGGCTTGTGTTTGGCCGAATCTGATATAAAGTCTCGCTCCTAAAAAAGATAAAATCTCAGGAGACGGACCCCATGAAATATATTTTCAAGACCTCTGCTTGCGCGCTTGCTTTATCAGCTGTGTGTGCGGCACCTGTTTATGCGCAGGACCAGACTGACCAGGCGGCGGAAGCTGCCGAAGAAGAGTTTGATGATGGCAATGTCATTGTGGTGCGTGCGCAGGGCCGTGAACAGGCATTGGCCGATGTGCCGGTCGCAATTTCCGCAGTGAGCGCGGACGACCTGCAGAAAAGCGGGGCCAGCGATATTCGCGAACTGAATCAGCTTGCACCCTCGCTGCTCGTCTCCTCCACCGGCAATGAAGCCAACGGTTCCGCGCGTATTCGCGGCATTGGCACAGTGGGCGATAACCCCGGCCTTGAAAGCTCGGTCGCGGTCTTTATCGACGGCGTCTACCGTTCACGCAGCGGTAATGCGCTGGGCGAGATTGGCCCGATCGACCGGGTGGAAATCCTGCGCGGTCCGCAGGGCACCTTGGGCGGCCGTAACTCTTCGGCGGGCCTTATCAGCATTTATACTGCGCCGCCCGAGTTTGAATTTGGCGGCTATGGCGCATTCACCTATGGTAATTTTGACCAGTTGCGTATCGAAGGCGGCCTGAATGCGCCGCTTGGTGATACAGTGGCGGCCCGTATCGACGGGGTGTACCTGAAGCGTGACGGTTTTTATAACGATGTTGTGAACGGCACGGATGTAAATGACAAGGACCGCTATCTGGTGCGTGGCCAGTTGTTGTTTGAACCCAATTCCGATCTTTCAATTCGCTTGATTGGTGATTATTCAAAAAAAGACGAAGCATGTTGCGCGGCAACATTTGTGCAGCCTGACTTTGCTCCATTTGCGCGCGTTAGCCCTGGATTAAACGGTTTTAACAAACCGGTGGGGCCATCACCTGCACTCACCAGCACTGATAACCCGATTATTCCGATTTTGCTTGGTCTTGGTCAAGATCCGCGCGCTTTGACTCAAAGCACGTTCAACCGTGATATCTATGTTTCTCTAGGTCGTTCGTATGATGGTGAAACAGAAGATTATGGTGTCTCGCTGGAGGTGAATTACGATCTTGGTGGCGTGAATCTGACGTCGATTACCGGCTATCGTGATTATTCAAACTTTCAGGGTTCGGACACCGATTACACACAGATTGACATTCTCTACCGTGCCCCTGGCCGCGATGCTGGGGCGCGTGAGTTTAAAACCTTTACGCAGGAACTTCGCCTACAGGGTTCGGCATTTGATGACCGGCTCGACTGGTTGGTTGGTGCTTTTTATGCAAATGAGAAATTGGAAACACGTGATAACCTGCGCTTTGGTTCGCAATATGGTGCATTTGCTCCATGCCGCATCATAAATGCAGTTAATCCGGCGCTGGCATCACCTGGTGATACCGGTTGTATTTCAGCCGGTGGCCGCGCTTTACTATCTGCAAACGGTGGGGCCTTTGGTCCGGCAACGCCGCTTATCTTTGCTGGCCTGGATAATCTTGCGACGCTTAATGATTTGGGTGGTGCAGGCGATGTGTATAACCAGGACAGCGAAAGCTTCGCTGTCTTTACACATAATATTATCCATATCACCGACCGTCTCGACCTCACACTGGGTCTGCGCTATACTAATGAAACCAAAGATTTCAGCGCGACATTTGCGAATGACAACAATGTCTGCCCGACACAGCGCGGGTTGCTGTCAGGGCTGCTCGGGGTTCCATCACTCGCGCCGCTTGCTGGCGGTTTGATCGCATTGGCTTGTCAGGGTAACTCCACATCCGAACTGGATGGCTTGTCCGTAGCTGACGACCGCGACGAGAATGAATTTACCGGTACGGCAATTCTTTCTTACAAGGCCACTGATGACCTGCTGCTCTATGCCAGCTATTCGCGTGGATATAAGGCTGGCGGTTTCAATCTTGACCGTTCGGCGCTTTCCAATCCGCTTTTCTTAGACGCGACGAACCTGAATGTTGCGAACTTGCAATTCGGACAGGAAACCGTGAACGCCTATGAAATCGGTGCGAAATATTCCACGCCTGAATTCACGTTCGGCATTTCGGCTTTCCGTCAGGAATTCACGAATTTCCAGCTGAATACATTTAATGGCTCGGTCTTCCTCGTGCAGAATGTCAACAGCTGCGGCACAGGTCTGGGCGGTGCGGATATTGATGCAGATGCTGCCACGGGCGCATGTGATCCGGGCGATGTTGAAGCTGGCGTAATTGCGCAGGGCGTCGAGCTGGAAGCAACGATGAGCCCCATTGATTATGTGAATGTCAGCATGGGCGTTACTTACAGCGATACGAGTTATCAAAATGACCTTATAGGTAATGACAGCGGTGCTCCGCTGGACCCGGCTCTGCGCCTGCTGCCGGGTGATAATCTGTCCAATGCGCCCGAAGTGACTGCGACCGCTTCACTGTCGTACACACCGCCTATTGGTAACAGTGGCCTGACCGGTCTGTTCTACGTAAACGCCCGTATGAGCAGTGACTATAATACGGGTTCCGACCTGTTATTTGGTAAGGAGCAGGACGGCTATTTCCTAGTTAACGGACGGATCGGTATTCGCGGTCCAGATCAAAAATGGGCGATTGAAGGCTGGGTGCAGAACCTGTTTGACAAGGATTACACGCAGGTTGCGTTTAACACGCCGTTTGTCGCATCACAGCAGACTTACTCTGCGTTTCTTGCCGAGCCACGTACATACGGCATTACACTACGCGGTAGTTTCTAAGGCACTATAATATATAATTTCCATGCAATCGCGCTGTCTCCTAATAGGAGGCTGCGCGATTGTCATTTGGTCGCTGTGATAGTCCGTATGGGTATCCAGTTGCAATTTGCAACGATGTCAGTAAGCTGTCTCTGTTCAGACTGAACAGCGTCACCATGCGCATATGGAGCGGAACATGAGACAGGAAAAAGCATCGGATTATGTCGACGTCCTGATTGTGGGTGCGGGTATTTCCGGCATCGGCATGGCCGCCCATCTGCGCACATATTGCGCGGGCAAGAGCTTTGCGATGCTGGAACGCCGCGATAATCCGGGCGGTACATGGGATCTGTTCCAATATCCCGGCGTTCGCAGTGACAGCGACATGCATACACTGGGTTATAATTTTAAACCGTGGCGCGAACAAAAAGCAATTGCAGATGGTCCGTCTATCCTCAAATATCTGCACGAAACCATTGATGAATATGATCTGCAGGACCATATCCGCTTTGGCCACGAAGTTTTATCCGCAAGTTGGTCCAGCACCGAGGCGTTGTGGACTGTCACCGCCAAAAAAAATGATGGCAGCGAAACGCAGCTGAAAGCCAATTTTCTGTTCATGGGTTCGGGCTATTATAATTACGACGAACCCTATGATCCGGCATTCGAGGGCAGGGAAGATTTCGAAGGTCAGATTTTGCATCCGCAATTCTGGCCCAAGGATCTGGATTATGGCGGCAAGAATGTGGTGGTCATAGGCAGCGGCGCGACGGCGGTGACCATGGTTCCAAGCATGACCGATAAAGCGGCGCATGTGACGATGCTGCAACGTTCGCCCACCTATATGTTTGTAAGCCCCGCAAAAGACAGGCTTGCCAATTTCATGCGCAGGATTTTGCCGGAGCAATGGGCCTATCGCTTTACACGTTTCAAAAACGTGCGGGTGCAGAATTTCATGTTTAAACTGGCGCGCAGCAAGCCGGAATGGATCAAAAAACGCCTGCTTGGAAGAATTCGTGAAAAGCTGAAAAACGAACAGGATATGGTGCATTTTCGCCCGCATTATAATCCGTGGGAACAGCGGCTTTGCCTGGTCCCCGACAATGATTTTTTTGATGCAGTTGCGGCGGGCAAGGCTTCTGTTGTCACGGATCATATCGAACGCTTCGATGCAAAAGGTATCGCGCTCAAATCCGGACGGCATCTGGATGCGGATATTATCGTCACTGCAACCGGGCTGAAACTTGCTGTCGCGGGCAAAGTCGACTTCACTGTTGATGGCAAGCCTGTCAATTTCCACGATCATTTCTACTATAAGGGCTGCATGTTCTCCAACATACCGAACATGACGATCGTGTTCGGCTATCTGAATGCATCCTGGACACTGAAAGCTGATATCGTGTCCGAATATACCACGCGGCTTATCAATCATATGGATGCCACAGACACGCAGATTGCCAATCCCTATCTGGCGGACCCGGAAAATATGGAAGAGGAAGATGTGTTCGATTTTTCCTCCGGCTATATCCAGCGGTCGATTGAGGAACTTCCAAGATCGGGAACGCAATTGCCATGGCGGCTTAATCAGGATTATTTGCAGGATCGCAAAATCCTGCGCAGCGGGCCGGTGGATGATGGTGTGATGCGTTTCAGCGAGGCGGAAGTGCCCGCTTCGACCAGCGAAAATCGCAGTATGTTGGAAGCTGCAGAGTAAATCATTCAATTTTATACGCGAAACAGAGTCGCACTTGCATATTTCTGTCGCTATAGAATGGGAATGACAGATTTTACCGATATATTAGTGGCCGATAAAGGCCAGTCCGCCCACGACATTCACCTTGTCGACAGTGATAGTTTCAAGGCATGGCTGAACGGTCAGCCGGGCCGGATCCGCACGATGGTGGAGGCACAGAAATTCACCGGCAAAGCGCATGAAATAGCCATCCTATCGGGTGACAAGGCAGATGAATGGTCCGTATTGGCTGGAGTTTCCAGCCTGAAAACCCTGAAAAGCTGGTGCCTTGCCAAAGCGGCTGGCAACCTGCCGGAAGGTAAGTATAGGTTAGCGGATGAAATCGATGCGGGCGATGCCATGCTCGGCTGGCTGCTCGCGCATTATGGTTTTGACCGTTACAAGAAATCCGACAATGAAACCGGAAAGCGGCAATTGCTGGTCTCTAACCCAGGCCGCATTGATGCCATGCAGATTGAGGCCGGGGCAACGGCTCTGGTGCGTGATCTGGTCAACACGCCGGCAGAAGACATGGGGCCTGACCAGCTTGAAAAGACCGCAAAGCGTCTATCCAAAGATTATAAAGCCGAGCTGACGGTCACACGCGGTGATGATCTGGAGCAAGGCTATCCGATGATCCATGCCGTTGGCCGGGCGGCCAAGCGCGATCATGCGCCGCGCCTGTTGGAACTGGAATGGGGAAATAAGAAACATCCACGTGTGGCCATTGTGGGCAAGGGCGTGTGTTTCGACAGCGGCGGATTGGATATCAAGTCCGCGGTCGGCATGCGGCTTATGAAAAAAGACATGGGCGGTGCGGCGCATGCATTGGCATTGGCGGAAATCATTATGGCATCGGGGCTACCGATCCGGCTGCATATGCTGGTCCCTGCGGTGGAAAACGCGGTTGCGGGCAATGCTTTTCGCCCGGGTGATGTGCTGACAAGCCGCGCAGGGCACAGCGTGGAAATTGGCAATACCGATGCAGAGGGCAGGCTGGTGCTGGGTGATGCTTTGACGAAAGCATGTGAGGATACACCTGAGCTTATTATCGATTTTGCTACGCTGACAGGCGCTGCCCGGGTGGCGCTGGGCCCTGATCTGCCTGCGATGTTTGCCAATAATGATGATTTGGCAGGCGGACTGCTGGAAGGCGGCAAGGCGGTACATGATCCAATATGGCAAATGCCGCTGTGGGACACATATATCGAATATCTGTCGAGCGATATTGCCGATATCGGCAATAGTGGCGGCGGATTTGGCGGAGCGATACAGGCGGCGCTGTTCCTGAAAAAATTCGTGAGCGGTGATACCGAATGGGCGCATTTTGACACATTTGCATGGCGTCCGGCAGCGCGTCCGGGGCAGACTAAGGGCGGTGAGGCACTCGGCCTGCGCGCGACGTGGAAATATCTGCAGGGGCGTTATGCAAAATAGGATTGCTGTAATATACTTGCAAAACGGACTGATTTTGGACAGATTCATAATATGCGCATGATCATGGCGCGGCGGGGGATAACTTGGTTTGAGCACAGATTCATCATCCAGCAAAAAGCAGCGGCGGTTTGAGCTGAACGGCCCTATGGGCAAATATGACAAGCGTATCACCCATATTCGCGGTGATCTGGCGGATATCAAACTGGCCGGAAAGCTGTTCGCGCCGCATTATGTCGAGCCGCAGCCGCGCGGCTGTATTGCCGCGACGGCCACGATGCACGAACTGCCCATGGCCCATGCAACAGCTGTGTCACAGCTTATTTGTGGAGAGCGTTTCGCGGTGCTCGATATATCGGGCGATTGGGCATGGGGTTTTGCGCCGCACGATGATTATCTGGGTTATGTGGCCCTGTCCGCGCTTAGTGAACCTCTGCCTGACGAGAATGTGGGAAACAGCCATATAGCCGATGCGCGCGGCGCGCTGATATTCTCCGAACCTGATATCAAATCACAGATTCTGGAACGCCTGCCGATGGGCGCGCGGCTTTTATGCACGGCGATGGAAGGCGAAGATGCCAATCCTGCGTTCCTGAAAACCGGTGAAGGCTATGTGCATGTACGGCATGTATCCGAACTTGGCTCTGTACAGGGCAGCGCGGTGGACATTGCGCGCAAATTCATGGGGGCACCCTATGTGTGGGGCGGGCGCAGCGGCGATGGCCTCGACTGTTCGGGGCTGGTGCAGATGGTGCTGGGTATGACAGGTATCAAAGCTCCGCGCGACAGCGACCAGCAAATGGTGGGGCTTGGCGACGATGTGCCAGAAGGGGAAGCTCTGCAAGCCGGTGATTTCATATTTTTTCCCGGCCATGTCGGAATTATGACGGACAGCGAAAACATGATCCATGCGAATGCACACTGGATGCAGGTGGTCGAAGAACCGCTTGCCGATGTCATCGCGCGCTTCCCTGATGATGTGGAACAGCCGGTTCTGGCGCGCAAGCGCCTTGCCTGATGGCAATTTCGGTTTTTATTGATGGTGCTGCCGGAACCACCGGTCTTGAAATAGGCGAGCGGCTGGCTGGGCGGGCAGATCTTTCGCTGATCCGGCTGGATGAAGCGGTCCGCAAGAATACGAAGGCCCGCGCAGAAGCGATGAACGATAGTGATTTTGTCATTCTGTGCCTGCCCGACGATGCTGCGCGTGATGCCATGACGTTGATCCGCAACGAGCATGTACGCGTTATCGATGCATCAAGTGCACACCGTGTTGTGCCGGGCTGGACATATGGCTTTGCCGAAATGCGCGAGGGGCAGAGGCAGGCCATTGGCAATAGCTGGCGGGTGTCTAACCCCGGCTGCTATCCGACTGGCTTTCTGGCACTTGTTGCACCACTTGTGGAACGGGGCCTATTGCCCGCTCGTCATGGATATACAATCAATGCCGTGTCGGGCTATTCAGGCGGCGGCAATGCGCTGATAGATCGCTTTCGGGTGCAGGAGCCTGATATCGGGTTTCGTACCTATGCACTTGATATAGCGCATAAACATCTTGCGGAAATTCAGGTGCATGCCGGGCTTGACCGTGCGCCTTTATTTGCACCGTCAGTCGTGCGTGCCATGCGCGGGATGATGGTCGAAGTGCCGCTGTTCCTTGATAGTGAGGCAGGTTTTGCCAGCGCCCGCGAATTGCACGATGCGCTGAGCGCGCATTATCTGGGGGAACCTTTGGTCAATGTCATGCCAATGGAAGATGTGCCGGCAGAAATCCTGCTGTCCGAAAATGCGGCGCCCAGCGATGCGCTCACGCTGCATGTGTATGCCAGCGCGGATGGGTCTCAGGCACGGCTGATCGCGACGCTCGACAATCTGGGCAAGGGTGCCAGCGGCGCGGCGGTGCAGAATCTGAACATCATGGCCGGACTGGATGAACTTGCGGGTTTAGGGGTTTAGAAAAACGCCTGCAATCCTGTCTGCGCGCGGCCCAGAATGAGCGCGTGTACATCATGCGCGCCTTCATAGGTATTGACCGTTTCCAGGTTCACCATGTGGCGCATCACCTGATATTCCTCGCTGATGCCGTTACCGCCGTGCATGTCACGCGCCATGCGCGCGATATCGAGCGCCTTGCCGCAGTTATTGCGTTTCACGATGGAGATCATTTCCGGCGCAAAGCGGTTTTCGTCCATCAGGCGGCCAACGCGTAGGGAACCCTGCAGGCCAAGCACAATATCGGTCTGCATATCGGCAAGCTTTTTCTGATAAAGCTGTGTCTGTGCCAGCGGACGGCCAAACTGCTTGCGGTCCAGACCATATTGCCGGGCGGCGTGCCAGCAGAATTCGGCCGCGCCCATCGCGCCCCAGCTAATGCCGTAACGGGCACGGTTGAGGCAACCAAAGGGGCCTTTCAAACCTTCTACACCATCCAGCAGGTTTTCTTCCGGCACTTCAACGTCGTCCATCTGGATCATGCCGGTGGTGGATGCGCGCAGACTCAGTTTGCCTTCGATTTTCGGTGCGCTTAGGCCCTTCGTGCCTTTTTCGAGGATAAAGCCCTTGATCGCGCCCTTATGTGCGTCGGACTTGGCCCAGACCACGAAGACATCTGCGAAAGGTGAATTGGAAATCCACGTTTTCGCGCCGCTCAGCACATAGCCGCCATCGACCCTTTTGGCGCGTGTTGTCATGCCGCCGGGATCGCTGCCTGCGTCGGGTTCGGTCAGCCCGAAACAGCCGATCAGTTCGCCTGACGACAGGCCGGGCAGATATTTTTCGCGCTGGGCGTCATTGCCGTATGCATTGATCGGATGAATGACGAGCGAGCTTTGCACCGACATCATCGATCGGTAGCCGCTGTCGACCCGCTCTACTTCACGGGCAATCAGGCCATAGGCGACATAGGATGCTTCCGCTCCGCCGTATTGTTCGGGCAGCGTAGCGCCAAGCAGTCCGGCCTGACCCATAAGCGGGAACAGCTCCGGCGCAGATACTTCATCACGATATGCCTCAATCACACGTGGCTGTAATTCGCCCTGCGCGAAGGCAGCGGCGCTGTCCTTGATAAGGCGCTCGTCTTCGGTCAGTTGGTCGTCAAGGAGAAAGGGGTCGTCCCATTGGAAAGGGGTCATATGAAGCTCCATATTTTGCAGCGGCAATGCCACGTGGATTGAATGGTTTCAATGCCTGAGTTTTGATTTGGCTCACTCTCGTTCGCAATTCGGCACCATCGTCGCGAGGCGATCAAGCCAAAACCGGCTCAACATCGCCATAGACGATAAAATGGGGATTGTCATAGCCGCGTTTGGCCTTGTTATAGTTTAGATGTTCACCGGTTTCGGTCAGCACTTTGCCGCCTGCCGCTTGCACAACGGCATGTCCCGCGGCGGTGTCCCATTCCATGGTGCGGCCCATGCGCGGATAGATATCGGCTTCACCCGCGGCCACCAGACAGAATTTGAGCGAGGAGCCAGCGGATTTGAGTTCACCAATCGGGAATTTTTCAAGGAATGCATCGGTTTCCGGCGTGCGGTGCGATCGCGATGCGACGGCGGCTAGTTGAGCAGGAGCCTTGCGGATGGTAATGGGACGGCGCGCGCCTTCGTCTGGTACTGTGCTGCCTGGTTCCGCCTCACAGCGCCATGCCCCTGTTACACCTTCGGCGACATAGAGCATTTCAAGCGCGGGCGCGTACACCACGCCGCGTACAGGCATACCGTTTTCGATAATAGCGATATTGACGGTAAAATCCGTGCAGCGGTTTATGAATTCACGTGTGCCATCGAGCGGATCGACACAGGCGAACAGATTGCCCAGCTCGGGTATCCTTCCTTCTGAGGCAGATTCCTCTGCCAGAACAGGGAGGTCAGGCGCATATTCTTTCAGCCGCGCAAGGATAAGCGTTTCTGCTTTCTGATCGGCTTCGGTGACAGGGGAATCATCGCCTTTCTGACCGACTTCAAACCCGCGATCGTAAATCCGCATGATAAGCGCGCCCGCTTCGAGGGCAATATCCGCGAGCACGTCGCCGGTCAGTCTTGATGCAGCATTTGCCATTCGGCGATTCCTTAGCCTTTCACGCGGTTCGTCCTTCTGTTATTGCGGCGAAAATAGAATGCAAGCGTAAAGGTCCATTTATGCCGATAGAAATCCATCAGTTTCCCTGTCTATCCGACAATTACGGCTTTCTGGCCCATGACCCGGCAAGTGGTGAGACAGCGGCGATTGATACGCCCGATGCCGATGAATATCTGCGGCAGGCAGAGAGTAAAGGCTGGACCATCACACAGATATGGAACACGCACTGGCATCCCGACCATGCCGGCGGCAATCTGGCGATCAAGGAAGCGACAGGATGCACCATCACGGCGCCTGAAGGTGAAGGCGGGAAAATTGCAGGCGTGGACCGTGCAGTGAAAGCGGGTGACCATGTTGCGCTGGGCGACATGCATGCAGAAGTGATGGATGTTGCCGGGCATACGCTGGGCCATATTGCCTATCACCTGTCATCCGAGCAGGTTGCTTTTGTTGGCGATTCCATTTTTGCATTGGGCTGCGGGCGGATGTTTGAAGGAACACCGCAGATGATGTGGGACAGCCTGAAACGTATCCGCGCTCTGCCGCCCGAAACGGTACTTTATTGCGCGCATGAATATACGCTCGCCAATGCTGCATTTGCCGAAAGCGTTGATCCCGAAAATCCGGCACTGCGCGGCTACGTGAAGGATATTCGTGACAAGCGTGCCCGTGATGAATGGACCGTGCCGACACGGCTCGACAGGGAAATTGCCGCCAATCCATTTCTGCGCGCAGATGATCCCGCGCTGCAACAGGCGATGGGGCATGCGGGTGATGCAGTGGCTACATTCGCCGCTATTCGCACAGCAAAAGACAATTTCTGAAACGGGCGCTAAACGCTGGTATCAATCAATCAGTGGTCGATTTTTTCCAGAAACATGGCGGGCTCGTCATCGCATGCTTTATGCAACAGCCAACCAAGATAGGCTGCGACAATACACATGGCGGCCACCAATAACAGCAGCCCCAGTATCGGCACGCCCACCAGACCCAGCGCCATGGCAGCCAGCGATCCCAGCACCATACAGCCCGAATTCACGACATTATTGGCCGCGATAGTGCGCCCGGTTTCGCTGATATCCACGGTCGTGGTCAAAAATGCATAGAGCGGCACCACAAACATGCCGCCGGTGATCGCGATTCCCGCCAGAGTGGCCATGATAAACCAGCTGCCCTTGAAAGATATGAACGTGGCGGAATCGTATAGCTGTCCATCTGGCAGGCCTTCCCAGCCCAGACAGAAGAAATAGAGCAGCAACGACAGCGCACCCATTGCAATCACGCTGATCGGCGCAAATTTGGCGGACACTTTGCTCTTCAGGATCATGTTGATGAGCACCGATCCCACTGCAATGCCTATTGAGAATATACCGAGTATCCATGTGGCGACGCTCGGATCTGCGGTGAGCACGTTTTTGACGAGCGGCGGGAACAGGATGATGAGCACCGCGCCAATCGTCCAGAAAAAGCTGATCGCGACAATTGCCATAAAAACAGTCTTGTTCTTCATAGTGGCGGTAATCAGATTATAGGATGACCGGATAATGTTGAAATCGATCTTTTCGCGTGTTTTCTGCGAAGGTGCAGGGGGAATTTGCCGTGCGGAAAACCAGCCCAGAACCGCAACGATCAGAACGCCAATGGCGGCATATTTGGGGTCATATTCACCCGCCGCATTCTGGCTGGCATAGACCAGGAATCCGCCCACAATCGTGCCGCCCAATATGGCGATATAGGTTCCTGCTTCGACCAGACCGGTGCCGGCCAGTACTTCGTCTTTTTGCAGATGCTGCGGCAATATGGCGTATTTTATGGGGCCAAAGAAAGTAGACTGAAGCCCGAGCAGGAACAGCGCGGTGAGCATCAGCGGTATTGAACCGATAACCAGTCCTATGCCGCCAATAACAGCCAGTAAAACCTCAATATTCTTGACAGTCCGGCTGATCAGGGCCTTGTCGTAATTATCCGCCAACTGCCCGGCAAGTGCGGAGAACAGGAAAAAAGGCAGAATGAAAAGGCCGGAGGAAACGGCGCTGAACATGCCCTCTTTGGCGGGATCATCATAGATGCCGTAGATAACGAGAATCACCATAGAGAATTTGAAGAGATTGTCGTTAAAGGCGCCCAGCAACTGCGTTATAAAGAGCGGCAGGAACCTCCTTTTATTAAGGAGAGATATCGCTGATGACATGCATGAACCCTTTTATGGCCAACCCCGCCCCTTGGGGTAGCGGTTTCATGGGCTATCTCCAAGGAAAGATTTGCCTGATTGTGTGAGGCTGTGCTGCCCGCACAATTATTGCGCAATATAATTCCATTTATGCATGATTGCGGTTATGGCGGAAAAGATATGCTTAATCTGCCCAATATCCTAACGCTCTCGCGTATTTTTACCGTGCCGGTGCTCGCCGCTCTGCTGTGGTGGCCGGAATGGGCTGCGGGCTATCTGGCAGCCTATGTGGTCTATTGCCTTATGGGCATTACCGATTATTTCGATGGCTATCTGGCGCGTTCGCAAGGGACGGTGTCAAAACTCGGCATATTTCTGGACCCGATTGCGGACAAGATCATGGTGGCATCGGTTATCCTGATACTATGCGCCAATCACGATATTGAAGGATGGCATGTAATTGCCGCGCTGATCATTCTGCTGCGTGAAATAACGGTATCGGGCCTGCGCGAGTTTTTGGCGGGATTGCAAGTGTCTGTGCCGGTTTCAAAACTTGCGAAATGGAAAACCACGGTGCAGCTGATCGCGCTGGGGGGTCTAATACTGGGCGGCGGATTACCCGCATATCCGTGGATACATGATGCATCGCTGGTGCTGCTTTGGGTGGCTGCGGTGCTGACGATCATTACCGGCTGGGACTATCTGCGTGCCGGTCTTAAATATATGGACTAAGTATGTGTGGACTGGGCAGCTTTCCATCCGTCACGCAGCAATTGTGCCAGCATTTTGAATTCTTCCCCGCGCGGACTGTTCTTGCGCCAGACAAGCGCAATATCGCGCGAGGCTGTTTTGGCTTTTAGCGGGCGCGCGGAAATATCGGTGCCGGTCAATATACCATTATCTATCGCCAATTTGGGCAGCAATGTGAGACCAAGGCCATTGTCGACCATCTGCACCAATGTATGCAGCGATGTACCGATCATCGTTGCATTGGCCTGCAATTCAGGGCGGTTGCACGCTGCAAGCGCCTGATCCTTAAGGCAATGACCGTCTTCAAGCAGCAATAGCCGGTTTTCGTCAATCAGATCGGGTTTGATGGATTCCGGCGGATCACGCGGATCATCTTTCGGGAAAGCCACATAAAATTCATCGCTGAATAATGTTTCGCTCTCCACGTCGCCGCAGGTGTAGGGCTGCGCAAGAAGCACGCAGTCGACTTGTCCGTGATGCAGGGACTCGCATGCCGCAGCGCTGATTTCCTCGCGCAGGAACAGTTTCAGTTGTGGTCTTTCGCGGCGCAGACCGGGGAGTAATTTGGGCAGCAGGAAGGGTGCGATAGTGGGAATAACGCTCATGCGTAGTTCGCCGGACAGTGGCTGCCCCGCGGAGCGCACAATGTCATTAAGTTCCTCTGCATCGCGCAATATCCGGTGCGCCCTATCAACCACCAGATTGCCCAGCGGTGTGAAACGCACCACGCGGCGGGTGCGCTCGACCAGTGTGACATCCAGCAGGTTTTCCATTTCACGGAGTCCTGCCGACAATGTCGACTGGGTGACGAAACATGATTCGGCAGCGCGCCCGAAATGGCCATGTTCTTTGAGAGCGATGAGATATTGTAATTGTTTGAGTGTCGGCAAATGGCCGCTCATGACGCCATGCTTTCCTGTATGGGCTGTTCATTCGTGTTGTCGAGCCGTGTCATCTTGAGCTTGCCGTCGACAATCGCAAAGGCGAGTTTGCCTTCGACCAGATCAAGTGCGTCGCTGCCAAATTGTTCAAAGCGCCAGCCTTGCAGTATATCCAGTCCTTCACGCTCGCCTGCGGCAAGCCTTTCGAGGACATCTGCCTTGGCAATCAAACGTGAGGCAACATCAATTTCGCGTGACCGGATTTTAAGGAGCAGCTTCAATAGATCAGCAACCAATGCGCCTTCCTTGCCCAGACCAGGTCCGCGGCGGTTGCGTGCGGGCATTTCGTCAGAGGGCAGGGGTTCTGCCTGGCTGAGCACCTGCATCATGCGGCTTCCGATATCATTGTTTTTCCATGCTGCGGAAAGTCCCCGGACGCGGCCCAGATCGGCCTGTTTTTTGGGCGGATGGGCGGCGATATCGGCCATAGTCTCATCCTTTATAACGCGCCCGCGCGGCAGGTTTTTGTCCTGTGCTTCATGTTCGCGCCATGCGGCAAGCGCCTTGAGCCGCCCCAAAACATGCGGATTGCGGCCCGGCGATTTAACGCGCCGCCACACATTTTGCGGATCGACGGCATAATTATCCGGAGCAGCGAGCTTCTCCATTTCTGTGTTGAGCCATTGTCCCCGGCCCGTTTCCTGAAGTTTGTCCAGCATCATCGGGAAAATTTTGGAGAGGTGGGTTACATCCCCAATGGCATAATCAATCTGCCGGTCATCCAGCGGGCGGCGTGACCAGTCAGTAAAACGCGCGCCTTTATCGACATGCGTGCCGAGCCAGCTGTCCACCAGATTGGCATAACCGATCTGTTCCGATTGGCCGAGCGCCATGGCGGCGATCTGCGTATCGAAAATGGGATTCGGTGTTTTGCCGGTCAGATTATAGATAATCTCGACATCCTGACCGCCGGCATGAAAAACTTTGAGCACTTCGTGATTGTCAGTGAGCAGGTCCAGCAGGCAGGTAAGATCGATTCCATCGGCGAGCGGATCAATGGCAGCGGCTTCTTTGTCATTGCCGACCTGAACGAGGCAAAGTAGCGGATAATAAGTGCTTTCGCGCATAAATTCCGTGTCAACAGCGATAAAATCGGATTTTGCGAGACGCGCGCACAATTGCACAAGGGACTCGGTTGTCGTAATGAGTGGGTGAATTTCCATGAACTATCCCCTTAAAGCGCAACTCGCGCCTTGACAAATGCCTGCTTCCCCTGTGTTAGCACTTGCAACAGATTTTGATAGAAACATACGGGCTTTGCCCACAGAAAATACTGGTGATAAACATGCACGCGTACCGCACCCATAATTGTTCCGAGCTCCGCAAATCCGATGTTGGCAGCGAAGTCCGCCTGTCCGGCTGGATCCACCGCAAGCGTGACCATGGTCATTTGCTGTTTGTCGATGTGCGCGATCATTTTGGTATCACACAGATTGTGACTGATCTGGAAAGCGATACGTACAAAGTGCTGGATAAATCCCGGGTGGAGTCGGTCATTACGGTGACTGGCAAAGTTGTCGCGCGTTCAGACGATACCGTGAATGCAAATCTTGATACCGGCGAGATTGAAGTCAGTGCGGCGACTGTTGATGTGCAGTCGCCCGCAGAGGAATTGCCGATGCCGGTAGCGGGCGAGGCCGAATATCCCGAAGATATCCGCCTGCGTTACCGTTATCTCGACCTGCGCCGTGAGCGGCTGCATGAAAATATCATGCTGCGCAGCCGAGTGATTGCGAGCCTGCGTAACCGCATGGTGGAACAGGGCTTTACCGAATTTCAGACGCCGATCCTAACCGCATCTTCGCCCGAAGGCGCGCGTGATTATCTGGTGCCGAGCCGCGTGCATCCCGGCAAATTCTATGCCTTGCCGCAGGCTCCGCAGATGTTCAAACAGCTGATGATGGTGGCGGGTTTCGATCGGTATTTCCAGATTGCCCCCTGTTTCCGTGACGAAGATGCACGCGCGGACCGCAGCCCGGGTGAATTCTATCAGCTTGATCTGGAAATGAGCTTTGTGACACAGGAAGATGTGTTTCAGGCACTCGAACCCGTGCTCGCCGGTGTGTTCGAGGAATTTGCGAACGGCAAGACTGTCACCAAATCGGGCGAATTCCCGCGCATTCCCTATAAGGAAGCGATGCTGAAATATGGCAGCGACAAGCCAGACCTTCGCAACCCGATTGAAATCAGGGACGTGACCGAGCATTTCAAAGGCTCTGGTTTCGGCCTGTTTGACAAGATTACCGGTAGCGGCGGCACAGTGCGCGCTATTCCGGCGCCGGGTGCTGGCACGAAATCGCGTAAATTCTTTGATGATATGAATAACTGGTCGCGCGGCGAAGGTTTCGCTGGCTTGGGCTATATCAATATGAAAGACGGTGTGCCCGGCGGCCCGATTGCCAAAAACCACGGCGAGGAAGCGACCGCGAAACTGCTTGCTGATCTGGGTATTGGTGCAGATGACGGTGTTTTCTTTGCCGCAGGAAAGGAAAGCGATGCCGCGAAACTGGCCGGCGCCGCACGTACCCGGGTGGGCGAGCAGTTGGAACTTATCGAGCAGGGCGTATTCAAATTCTGCTGGATCGTCGATTTCCCGATGTTCGAATATGACGAAGATGCGAAGAAAATCGATTTCTCGCACAATCCGTTTTCGATGCCGCAGGGTGAGATGGACGCGCTGGAAACCATGGACCCGCTGGATATCCTTGCATGGCAATATGATATTGTCTGTAACGGCGTGGAACTGAGCTCCGGCGCAATCCGTAACCACCGTCCCGATATTATGTACAAGGCATTCGAGATCGCCGGCTACGATCAGGCGACAGTGGACAAGGAATTTTCCGGCATGATCAACGCGTTCAAATTCGGCGCACCGCCGCATGGTGGCTCCGCGCCGGGTGTCGACCGCATGGTCATGCTGCTCGCAGATGAACCCAATATCCGCGAAGTCGTGCTGTTCCCGATGAACCAGAAAGCCGAAGACCTGATGATGAACGCGCCGTCGCCGGTGTCACTGAAACAGTTGCGTGAACTGAATATCAGGGTGGTGGAACCGCAGAGTGACGGAAAGAAGGTTGGGTCAATAGATGGAAAAAGAGCAATAAATATCGACTAATATTTAGTCACGCTGAACTTGTTTCAGCATCCAGAGCGTCAGACGCAAATATTTTGCTTTATAGCCCTGGACCCTGAAACACGCTGGGGATTATCCCTATCAAGTAAGGAATGGTACCATTCGTATTAATAACATCGTCATTCCCAGCTTGACTGGGAATCTATCTCACAATAGCTGCATATAAGCGCAAGCCTGGTGAGATAGATTCCCGCTTTCGCGGGAATGACGGTGTTCCCTTGGCGCAGGGGGATAAATACCAAATAAGTTCAGGGTGACGAACTGAGTGCTATAGGGGCGAGAAATGACTATCAACCTGTCCGACTATGAAACAGGCGCAGAATTTGAGGGCGATTATAAAGATGCGCTGAAAGCGGCGCAAAAACGCCTCGCGCATGTTCATTTCGCGCATATCATCCATAAAAAGCGCACGGTTATCGCTTTTGAAGGCTGGGATGCGGCGGGCAAGGGCGGGGTGATCCGCCGCATGACCGCGGAATGGGATCCGCGTTATTTTGAGGTTTATCCCGTGGGCGCACCGACAAAGGAAGAGCTGGACCGGCATTTCCTGTGGCGTTTCTGGCGCGATCTGCCGGGCAAGCGCGGCATTTCTGTCTATGACCGCAGCTGGTATGGCCGCGTGCTGGTCGAGCGTGTTGAGGGTTTCGCCAGCGAGGCCGAATGGCGGCGCGGTTATGACGAGATCAATGATTTTGAGGCACAGCGCATCCAAAGCGATACCAATGTCATCAAGATTTTCCTGCACACTACGCAGGAAACGCAGGACGAACGCCTTGCCGCGCGTCTGGATACGCCGGAAAAGCGCTGGAAAGTCACCGAAGATGATTTTCGCAACCGCGCAAAACGCGCCGAATATCTGGCCGCATATAATGATATGTTTGCAAAAACGGACACCGATATAGCGCCCTGGGCTGTGTTTGACGCCAACAATAAAAAGGCGGCGCGCATCGCAATCATGAACCATATCGCGGAGCGCATGGAAGCAGAAGTGCCGGATGATTTTCCCGAGGCTGAACCGGAACTGGTAAAGCTGGCGCGGGAAGCGTTTGGGTATAAGTCTGGTTAAAGCATGCCGTATTCCTGCGAAAGCAGGAATCCAGGGCAACACTGCGCTTTGTCGCTCTGGGCTCCTGCTTTCGCAGGAGCACGCATATCAATAGCTAATCGCCATAACTTCCCATTCTTTCGGACCTGATGGCAATCGTACTGTTCGTAAATCCCCCACTTGTGCGCGGCGTAGGGCGCGGGCGAGGGGGCTGTTCCAGCCGATCCGGCCTTCATCGGGCTGCGCTTCATCATCACCGACAATGGTGACAGTGCGGCGGGTATCATCTTCGTCGGCGATTTCGACAGTCGCGCCGAAATAGATGCGGCTTTTGTCAGGCTGCTCGGTGGGTACCACCACCTGCGCGGCTTTTATCCGTTTATTGAGCCAGCGTACTTCACGGTCAATTTCGCGCAGACGTTTCTTGCCGTAAATATAATCGCCATTTTCGCTGCGATCACCATTGCCCGCGGCCCAGCTGACGATATCGACAACTTTGGGCCGTTCGACATGGAACAGCTCATGATACCGCGCGCGCAGTGCCTCGTAACCGGACGGTGTGATGTAGTTGGGTTTGGTGGTCATTATTTGATTTCACGGCGAGATACTACGCATCCGCCTCCAAATGGGTTCCGGGCATAAGCCCGGGCGCGCAGTCGCGCTTGCGGTGCTGCTGGCCGCAGCACCGGGATTTCACCATATGGGACTGTTTTCGCAAAACTGCGGCAATATGATCGTTGGCGTTTGGCTTTGATCCGGACTGCGACTAGCAGTCCGGCAAGGCCGACCGGCCGCCGGCCCTTATTGGGCCGAACCCCATCGGAGGCATTCACAAAGTGAATTGCCGTGAGATCAAATGACTCATCCTCACCCCGGTCTGCGTTTGCCCAGATAGCGGCTCGTCGGGTTGGCACCGCGGTATCTCGCTTTGGCAGGTTCCATCGCGTCATAGACAACCGCATTTTCAATCACGCGCTGCACATAGTTGCGGGTTTCGTAGATCGGAATTTTCTCAATCCATTTCAGGATATCGATCTGGCCCGTGCGCGGGTCGCCGTTACGGCGCAGCCATTTGTTTACATTGCCCGGTCCCGCATTATAGGCCGCAATCGCGAGCGGATAGGAGCCGTTGTAATAGCGCAGCATGCGGGAGAAATAGCCGGAACCCAGACGAATATTATAGCTGGGGTTGTTGGTCAGTGCAGAATAGCTGTAGCTAAGGCCGATTTTGCCGGCCTGTTCGCGTCCCGTGCCAGGCATCAACTGCATCAGACCCATCGCCCCGGCATGGCTTTTCGCATTTTGCGCGAACTGGCTTTCCTGACGCGTGATCGCGTGGATCATGGTCCAGTCACGCTCCAGCCCGCGTGGCACCGGCATTTGCGGGAAGGCCACTGTCTGGAAATTGTCGACGCCTTTGCTGCGCGCACTTGCGCCCAATATGACAGCCAGATCGCGGCGGCCGATATCACGCGCTAGATCTGCGACCATTTTATGCTCGGCCTCAGTTTGTGTTTCCGAAACCAGCGCGCGGAAGAACCGGTTTTGCGTCTTCCAGTCGCCTGCGCGGGAAATATCGCGCACGGCTTTGACAAGCGAGCGGTTATTGAATGCATTCCGCGCAGCAGGATCGACCTGCACATTGGGCGCGCCCGCAAATTGCGGGACACGGCGGCCCAGCCGTTCGAGCGCCAGCTGACCATAGAAATGGTCGGCATATTGTCCCGCTTTCTCAAAATAGCTGTTGGCTGTGGCACTGTCACCGGCATCCGCCGCCGCTTTGCCCGCCCAATAAAAACCTTTGGAACGGGTCTGCGGTGTGCGGGCGGCATTGCCATAGCGGGAGAACATGCCGACGGCTTTGGCAGGCTGACGCATATCCCACAGCGCCGTGGTGCCCGCCAGCCATGTCAGGCTGGTATAATCATCACGCACGCCCAGGCTTTCGCCGCTAATATCAGTACCTGCCGGGAAAGCGTCGTCAACTTTGGACGCTATATTATAAGCCAGCGAATATTGCCGGTCATTGGCCGCGCCGCGCGCGTTGACGAGCAGCGTTTCATACCATTCCTCGGGATCAAGCGGATAGGTCCGCAATTGCGGCCGGTTGGCGAGCATATTGCGCACGGCATAGCTCTGTCCGCCCTTGCGCCATGCACGGGCGCGTTGTTCGAGCAAGCCGGGATCAGTCAGCGCACCACGCCCCAGACCGGAAATCAGGTTGTCGGCGTTGGGCGAGCCGGTCAGTTTCGCATAGCGCGCCTGAAACAGCGGGCGTTTGGCGGCGGAAACATAGCCGATCTGCCGCCCCGCAGCAGTTTTGGCATAGGCCCAAAGCAGTGCGTCCATGCGTGCGTCATGGTCATCTGGCGTGAAATTACGGCTGAACATGCTACGCAAAGCCTGTTCATCTGCTTCCTTCATCGGTCCGCCGCGCCATGCCTCGCGCGCTACGGCAGCGGCTTCATCGCTTTTTCCCGCGCCGCGCAGGGCCATGGCATAGCGCGCCTTGCCCGTATTCGTGAGCGGTGGATATTTGGCGAAAAAATTCAATACCTGATTATTGGAATAGCTGTTGAGGGCAATTGCGGTTTCCGCATTGCGGCGCATGCGGGTCTCGCCGGGCCAGCCGGGATTGCGCATCAGGAAATTTGCATAGCTCGTAAAGCTGTGATTGTCCGATTCGTTCAGGCGGCGCCATTGGGCAATCGCACCGCTCATCTCGCTGCGGCCGGAGCGTTGCAGCTGCATACGCGCACGGTCCCACTCGCTGCCATCGCTGGCGGCCTGCGCCATGGCAACTGGCGGGGGATTGTCTTGCGCGGGGATACCTTGTGCAGGTTGGGCCCATGCAGGATTAATTGCAAAGTGGGGAACGACTGTTAGGGTCAAAAGGGCGGTGGAGAGTGTAAAAGTTTTCATCATGCTGGACATGATAGGCATATGCTCCTTATCAGGCGCTGAACGACGCCGTGTTTGATTTGAATTTCTCACTTCTTATATGGAATTAAATTAAGGAGTAAATCCATGTTTTCCGGTTCCATTCCGGCTCTAGCGACTCCCTTTTGCGACGGGGCGTTTTCCGAAGGGCATTTTCGCGATTTTATCGATTGGCAAATCGAATCGGGCAGCAGTGCGCTTGTGCCGTGCGGTACGACAGGCGAAGCCGCTACGATGACAATCGAAGAACATAATCATGTCGTGAAAATCTGTGTGGAGCAGGCGGCAGGGCGCGTACCGGTGATCGCCGGGTGCGGGTCGAATGATACCAAAGTGGCACTGGACCATATGCGCCATGCGAAAGACGTCGGGGCTACGGCGGCTTTGCTTGTGCCGCCTTATTACAACCGCCCCAGCCAGCGCGGCGTGATCGCGCATTTTGAAGCATTGGTGGAGGGGTGCGATTTACCCATAGTGCTATATAATGTTCCATCGCGGACAGTGACGGACATAAGCTGCGCGACCATGGCGGCGCTTGCCAAACTGCCCACGGTGATCGGGCTTAAAGACGCGACCGGCGAGTTACAGCGGGTGAGCGATCACCGTCAAAACTGCGGTGCGGATTTCTGTCAATTGTCCGGCAACGATGATGTTGCGCTGGGCCACCGCGCGATGGGCGGTGCAGGGTGCGTTTCGGTAACCGCGAATGTTGCGCCGGCGCTGTGTGCACAGTTTCAGGCGGCGATGACTGCTGGCGATATGGATAAGGCGCTGGAATATCAGGAACGGCTGTTCCCATTGCATGTGGCGCTGTTCAGCGATGCGTCGCCGGGGCCTGTCAAATACGCACTGTCGCGTATTCAAAAAGACTTCCCGCAGGAATTGCGCCTGCCGATGACGCCGCCATCACAGGAAAGCTGCGCTAAGGTGGATGCCGCGCTGGAACATGCAGGGCTTGCATAATATTTATGGCCCGTCCCCGCACCAAGACATTCGATAAAGTAAAAGTCGTTGCAGAAAATCGCCGTGCGCGGTTTGACTTTGCGCTGGATGAGATATTTGAGGCAGGCATTGTGCTGACCGGCACCGAGGTCAAATCGCTGCGTTTCGGACAAGGCAATATTGCTGAAAGCTACGCCGAGGTGAAAGATGGCGAAGTGTGGCTCGTCAATTCGAATATTCCCGAATTCAGTCATGGTAACCGCCATAATCACGAACCCAAGCGCCCGCGTAAACTGCTCCTTAATGTGCGTGAGATAAACAAGATGCACGGCGCGGTGAATCGCAAGGGCATGACGCTGGTGCCGCTCAATATCTATTTCAACAGCCGGGGCCGCGCCAAGGTGGAACTGGCGCTCGCCAAGGGCAAAAAGGCACCGGATAAACGTGCGACGGTGAAGGAACGCGACTGGAAACGCGAACAGGGCCGCCTGCTGCGTGATAAAGGGTGAGGAAAAAGGGTTAAATCTGTGCTAGTATTTGCTGTATGAGCGGAAGGTTTTCAAATTGGATGTCGCGCAACCTGCCCACGCGCGAGCAGATGGAGCAGAACCGCTTCCTGAAACCCATTGCGCACCGCATATTATTGCCCGAATTATGGCGTTTTACGCGCCGCTCTGTTCCGCGCGGTGTGGCGCTTGGCATGCTGGCCGGTTTCCTGATTCCCGCAGGGCAGATTTTCGTGGCCGTTTTCATGGCCCTGCCGGTGCGGGCCAATGTTCCGGTGGCAGCGCTCACGACATTTATCACCAATCCATTCACCTATCCGTTCTGGATCATCGCCGCGAATAAAGTGGGCGACCTTATCCTGCAGCTTGACGCCAGCACTTACGGCGCGCCGCTGAATGAACAGATGCGCAGCGATTTTGGCGACTGGCTGAAATGGCTGCTCAATGAAGGCGCGGAGACAGCTTTGGGGTTTTTGATACTCGCCATTGTCTTTGCATCGGTCAGCTATGTGATAACGGCGTTTTTCTGGCGGATATGGGTGGCCCGCAAACGGCGTCGGAGCATGCGCATCAAACCGGCGGATTAACGCCGTATGACAATATGCCAGTGCATTTATTCAAGAATATAGAAAGCCATATGTGCCAAACCCGATTGTAAATTTAAGCGGTCAGGAACGCAGTGTCATCCCCGACCTTGTCGCCGAGGAATCGGACCGCAGGCGTACTCTGGCCATATTGGCATGCGCCGTGCTGCTGTCCGCCGCGATTATCTATTTTGCCATTGGCAATGCCATACTGACCGCTGTTTTTGGCGGCGCCATGATGGCACTGGGCGGGCTGATGTACGCCTATCGCCGCTATTATCCCCGCGCCGATACACATGATGTCATCACGCCCGACTGGTCGGTCACCTTTGCAGCAGCGGATCAGGCGGATATTGCAATTGCGATTACCGACCGCGCGGGCCGGCTTACCTGTGCCAACAGCGCATTTGCCGACTGGTTCGGTGCAGAGAGCGCGCCGCCCAAAATGCCACTGGAAAAAAGCGACACCGACAAACTGGTCGAGGGTGGACGTTCGGCCTGGCGCGATGGCCGCAGGGAGATTACCGACCTGCGCTGCGGCGACAAAAGCTATGACGCGGAAATCATGCGTATCGGCCGCGGTGAGGACTATCTGCTGTGGCGTTTCACCCCGTTTATGCAGACCGATATCGTATCCGAAGCCAACCGGATGCTGAGCGGTAAACCGGGTGAAGTGCTGGGCGCGTCGGCCATCATGTCGGTGGTAATCGGCGGGGAAGGGCGCATTCGTTCTGCCAACACGGCATTTATTTATCGCGCAACCGGTGATGCGGACACGGATATAACGGGCGAGAATTTCACCGGCTATCTGCGCTCCGATGATCGCAACAATATATTCTTTGCACGCGAGGGGCAGGGCGGCATGGCGGTACGTCTGCTGCACATCCCGCTGGCCGAGCCCGACCCGCAAAATCCGGCGCGCAAAAGCCCCGCGCTGATTGTCATGATTGACCAGGATGCAAACCTGCAGGACCGGGAGACTGCGCTCTCCTATATCGAAAACCTCCTGTCGATGCTGCCTTTCGGGCTTGCCATGGCCGACCGCGACGGCCGTTTTTTGTTTGTGAACAAAACTTTCGCAAAGGCAACCGGTCTGGAAGGCAAGACTATTCCGCCATATCCGGCGGATATCGTTGTGGCCGAAGATAAGGCGGCGCTGTCGGATACGGTGCGGCGCTATGCCAGCGGGTCATCGTCTGGTGTGCCCGGCATGACCGGCGATGTCGCCGTCCGGCTCAAGTCCACACCTGATGAACCGGTGTCGATCAAACTGTCCGGTGTACGCGGACTGGGCGATGCCGCCGTTCTGCTGTCGCTAAAGGACAGCAGTGAGGAGACACGGCTCAAACGGCAAATCGCACAGGCCACGAAAATGCAGGCTGTGGGCCAGCTTGCAGGCGGGGTTGCGCATGATTTCAACAATGTGCTGACCGCCATCATGGGGCACTGCGATCTTATGCTCATGCGCCATTCGCCCGGCGACAGCGACTATGACGATATTCAGCAGATCAAGAATAATTCCAACCGCGCGGCCAGCCTGACGCGGCAGTTGCTGGCATTTTCCCGGCAACAGACGCTGCGCCCGCAGATACTCCAGCTGCCCGATATCGTATCGGAAGTTTCCAATCTTCTCAAACGCCTGCTGGGTGAAACGGTCGAGCTTGAAGTCATGCATGACCGCAACCTTGGGCTTGTTCGTGCCGACCCGGGTCAGTTGGAGCAGGTGATCGTCAACCTCGTCGTGAACGCACGCGATGCAATGCCCGATGGCGGCACAGTGACCATTTCCACGCGCAAGGTGACGGCTGCCAATGTGCGCCGGATGCAGAGTGAAATCCTGCCGATCGGCGATTATTCCAGCCTGATCGTCGCCGACACGGGCAGCGGTATCCCGCCGGAAAATATCGGCAAGATATTTGAACCGTTTTTCACCACCAAGGCGGTGGGCAAGGGCACGGGACTTGGCCTTTCCACTGTCTACGGCATCGTCAAACAGTCAGGCGGCTATATTTTTGCCGAATCCGATGTCGGGCAGGGGACCAGCTTTGTTATCTACCTGCCCGTGCATGAGGCCGGCGACAGTGAACCGGTCGTGCCGAAACAGGTACCCGTGCGCGCCCGGGAAAACTGGGGCACGGGTACGCTGCTGATCGTCGAGGATGAGGCGATGGTACGGACCGTCGCGCAGCGTGCGCTGGAGCGGCAGGGCTATACTGTCGTGACCGCCAATGACGGCGAGGAAGGGCTGGAACAACTGCGCGGCGATACCAAATTCGACATGGTTATCAGCGATGTCGTGATGCCCAATATGGATGGCCCGAAAATGGCGGAGCAGATCCGGCGGACGCATCCGACATTGCCGATACTTTTCATGTCCGGCTATGCCGAGGAACAGCTGCGCAAATCGATCGATATTTCCAATATGCATTTCCTGCCCAAACCGTTTTCGGTCGCACAGATTGCCGAGGCTGTGCAGGAAGCATTGATGCTCAGCGGCGCAGAGTGAGGATGTGTATATCATGAAAATACTGCTGATCGAAGACGAACCGATGATCGCCATGCTGCTGGAGGATTTTGTCGATATGCTGGACCATGAAGCGGCCGGACCGGCGGAAACGGTTGAAGCGGCTTTGGCGGCGGTTAGCGATGGCGGGTTTGATGCCGCAATCATGGACATTAACCTCAACGGGCAAAAGGCATGGGATGTTGCCGGGGCCATGCGCGCGGCGTCCATTCCGTTTGCGATATCAAGCGGCGCGGCGGATTCGGAAATTCCAGCGGATTATGCCCATGCGCCGCTGCTCAAAAAACCATATACACTGGCGGATGTAGAAGATGTCCTGAAGCAATTACAGGCGGATATATAGCTGCAAGTCCATGCCAGCCGGGCGTTTGCGCTGTAAATTGAAAATAATTTTGTTCCACTCTTGTTCTTTTGGAACAAACCATATACAAACTGTTTCATTGATGAATTGCCAAATGATATTTCAGGTGGCATTTGAGTGAAGGAGCAGGCATATGGCTGGACAGTTGAAAATCGTAAAAACGGATAATCAGGCAAAAGATATGGACAGACAAAAAGCACTTGATGCGGCGCTTGCGCAAATTGATCGCGCCTTTGGTAAAGGCTCTGCGATGAAACTGGGCTCGCGTGAAGCGATGAATGTCGAGGCGATTTCGACGGGGTCGCTGGGCCTGGACATTGCGCTGGGCATTGGCGGTCTGCCCAAAGGCCGGATTATTGAAATTTACGGCCCGGAAAGTTCCGGCAAGACGACACTCGCGCTGCACGCGATTGCCGAGGCGCAGAAAACAGGCGGCACGGCGGCTTTTGTCGATGCCGAACATGCACTTGACCCGGCCTATGCCAAGAAACTGGGCGTCGATATTGACGAGCTGATCATTTCGCAGCCGGATACGGGCGAGCAGGCGCTGGAAATTGCGGATACGCTGGTGCGCTCCAACGCCATTGATATTCTCGTCGTGGATTCCGTCGCCGCGCTGGTTCCGCGGGCCGAGATTGAAGGCGAAATGGGCGACAGCCATGTTGGCCTGCAAGCTCGTCTGATGAGTCAGGCGCTGCGTAAGCTGACAGGTTCGATCAACCGTTCCAAATGCATGGTGATTTTCATCAACCAGATCCGCATGAAAATTGGCGTGATGTATGGCAGTCCGGAAACGACCAGCGGCGGCAATGCACTTAAATTCTATGCATCCGTCCGCCTTGATATCCGCCGCATCGGTCAGATCAAGGACCGCGATGATATTATCGGCAATGCCACCCGCGTTAAAGTCGTGAAGAATAAAGTCGCCCCGCCGTTCAAACAGGTCGAATTCGACATTATGTACGGGCAGGGCATTTCCAAAGTCGGCGAAATTCTCGATTTGGGCGTCAAGGCTGGCGTGGTCGAGAAGGCGGGCTCATGGTTCTCCTATGACTCGATCCGTATCGGACAGGGCCGTGAAAATTCGAAACAGTTCCTGCTTGAAAACGATGAGGTCCGTGAGAAAATCGAAGGCCTGATCCGCGGCAAGGAAGAAGAAGTTGCCGAGGAAATGATGACAGGCCCCGTTTCTGATGACAGCGGAGACGAATAGATTTCAGGTCGATATGATCAGAAGCTAGAAAATCAATCTCAGGCAAATACAGAATGTATTAATCGTTTCTTTACATCAATCTACCCTCCGCCTAGAGCTGTAAAAGTTCAATATTAGGGGGTATTATGAAGAAAGTAGTTACAGCAATAAGTATATCTGCTGCTGCATTTGGACTTGGCGGCTGTGCGACAGTTATCAACGGGACAAGTCAGGACATTCAGTTCCAGTCGGAACCTGAAGGAGCGGTTGTTGCAATATCAACTGGCGCAAGCTGTGAAACACCATGTGAAGTCAGCCTTAAACGCCGCAATGATTTGCGTGTTGATTTTGAAAAAGAGGGATATAAGCCTGCTTTCATCTACGTGCAAAGCCGTACTGGTGGTGCTATGGCCGGAAATATTCTGGCTGGTGGTCTAATTGGCGGCATCGTGGATGGTTCCAACGGTGCTACAAACAGTCTCTACCCGCGCCCGGTATACGTACGTTTGGCAGCTTTGGGGTCCGATGAAGAGCCCATGCTGTTAGACAAAGACGGTGTGATAATCAGCACCGTTGCTGAACATAATGAAAAAGTAGGCGCTGATGTAGAAGAAGGCCTGGCCAAGCAAGCTGAAAAAGCGGCTAAAAAAGCAGCCAAAAAAGAGGCTAAGGACTAATTTTATTCTTCATGAATTAAAAGTATTGGCCTGCTTTCGAAAGAGAGCAGGTCTTTCGTTTGTACCTATGCAATTCTGTCAAACGTTAGCCCTGTGCATAGTCTAGCCATGCGCATAGCTAGCCTAGTAAAATGGGGCTTGCTTCCATCTTCCACTTGTAAGCGATTTGCTACTCGCCTAAGTCAATTTGATGACTTCAACCAACGATATCCGGCGTTCTTTTCTCGATTTTTTCGCGGGCAAAGATCATAGCATCATCCCGTCCGCACCGCTGGTGCCGCATAATGACCCGACCTTGATGTTTGTCAATGCGGGTATGGTGCCGTTTAAAAACGTCTTTACCGGCCTGGAAACGCTGGACTCCACCCGTGCTACTTCCTCGCAGAAATGCGTGCGCGCGGGCGGCAAGCATAATGATCTCGACAATGTCGGTTATACCGCGCGCCACCATACGTTCTTTGAAATGCTCGGCAATTTCTCATTCGGCGATTATTTCAAGGAAGAGGCGATCCTGAATGCATGGACGCTGCTCACAAAAGAATGGGCGTTGCCAGCAGATAGACTGACGGCAACTGTCTACCACACCGACGATGAAGCCTTTGACCTTTGGAAGAAAATCGCGGGGCTTCCCGATGAGCGCATCATCCGCATCGCCACCAATGACAATTTCTGGTCGATGGGTGATACCGGGCCATGCGGTCCGTGCAGCGAGGTTTTCTATGACCATGGCGATCACATAGCCGGCGGCCCTCCGGGCAGTGCGGATGAAGATGGCGACCGTTTCATCGAAATCTGGAACCTGGTCTTTATGCAATATGACCAGTCGGCGGGCGGCGAACGCACGGACCTGCCCAAGCCCAGTATCGACACTGGCATGGGGCTGGAACGCATCGCTGCGGTGATGCAGGGCGTGCATGACAATTATGATATCGATACATTCAAAGCGCTGATAGCCGCATCGGGCCAGTTTACAAACACCGCGACTGATGGCGCAAATCAGGCCAGCCACCGCGTCATTGCCGATCACCTGCGCGCGTGCAGTTTCCTGATTGCCGATGGCGTGCTGCCCGCCAATGAAGGGCGCGGCTATGTGCTGCGCCGTATCATGCGTCGCGCCATGCGCCACGCACATCTTCTGGGCGCGGACGAACCGCTGATGCACCGGCTTGTCGGCGCGCTGGTCACTGAAATGGGACAGGCGTTTGGCGAACTTGGCCGCGCACAGCCTTTGATCGAGGAAACCATGCTGCGCGAGGAAACCAAATTCCGCCAGACGCTCGACAAGGGGCTCAAGCTGTTGGATGAAGAAACAGCCAATATGCCGGAGGGCGGTACATTGGCGGGCGCAACCGCGTTCAAACTCTATGACACCTATGGATTTCCCTATGACCTGACCGAAGACGCCCTGCGTGCACGCGGTCTATCCGTGGACCGGGCGGGTTTTGACACGGCCATGGACGCGCAAAAGGCTGCCGCCCGCGCGGCATGGAAAGGCACTGGCGCCGCAGCCTCCGATGATATCTGGTTCGATATCGCCGAACGCGAAGGCGCCAGCGAATTTACCGGCTATACCGCGACAACCGGCGAGGGCCGGGTGGTCGCGCTGGTAAAAGAAGGCGCGCTGGTAGACAGTATTGCCGCAGGTGATGAAGCCATTATCGTGACAAACCAGACACCGTTTTACGGCGAATCCGGCGGCCAGATGGGCGACAGCGGCACCATGTCCACGGCCGAAGGATTGTCGGTTACCGTGAGCGATACCTCAAAACCACTGGGCCGCATCCATGCGCATCATGGCACCGTGGATGCGGGCACGATTGCCATTGGTGATACCGTGCATCTGGAAGTAGATAGCGAACGCCGCGATGCATTGCGCGCCAATCATAGCGCGACCCACCTCTTGCATGCGGCGTTGCGAGGGCATCTGGGCGGGCATGTCACGCAAAAGGGCAGCCTGGTTGCACCGGACCGGCTGCGTTTCGACTTTTCGCATCCCAGCGCGCTGACGCAGGATGAAATCGGCGTGATTGAAGCCGAGGTAAATGCCGAAATACGCGGCAATGAAACGGTTATAACGCGGCTGATGTCGCCCGATGATGCTGTCGAAGCGGGCGCGCTGGCACTGTTTGGCGAAAAATATGGCGATGAAGTGCGCGTGCTGTCAATGGGCAGCGGCGCGGACACACCCTATTCGGTCGAGCTGTGCGGCGGCACGCATGTGGGTGCATTGGGCGATATCGGCGTGTTTCGCATTGTTTCGGAATCGGCAGTCTCCAGCGGTGTGCGCCGGATTGAGGCATTGACGGGCGAAGCCGCACGCGAGTGGCTGGTGGACAGGGACGATACCGTCAAATCACTGGCGACGCTGGTCAAAACTACGCCCGATGATGTGGAAACGCGCGTCAAGGCATTGCTCGATGAACGCAAGACGTTGGAACGCGAGCTCGCCGAGGCCAAAAAGGCGCTGGCCATGGGCGGCGGTAGCGGCGCAGCAGCGGGCACAGAGGTGGAAACCATTGGCGACGTGAAATTTCACGGGCAAATTGTCGAGGGCCTGAATCCGAAGGAACTGCGCGGCCTGATCGACGAGGCTAAGTCGAAACTGGGCAGCGGAATTGCCGCATTAGCCGCCATTAACGATGGCCGTGCGACATTCGGTGTCGGTGTTACCGATGATCTGACGGAACGGTATAACGCCGTCGACCTGGTCCGTGCTGGCGTAGAGGCACTCGGCGGCAAGGGTGGCGGCGGACGTCCCGATATGGCACAGGGCGGCGGCCCTGACGGCGATAAAGCCGACGCGGCGATGGATGCAGTGCGGGCGCATTTACAGGGCTGAATTTACGTATATTTGTGAGATATGCCGGCTGTTCAGCTGCTCTCTGGCGCCGGGTCTGAATCATGGTGCGACTTAAGCGCCGGCTCTTGGGTCAGCCCGCCATCTTCCATGATTTTGCGGCGAAATTCGTCGCGCTTGTCGTGGACGGAGGCGATTACGGGCCCCATGGCCACGCCCAGATCCACCAGCAGGGCTTCGGATATCTGTAGCGAGCTTTCCAGCGTTTCGGGAACGGCCACGCTGGCGCCCATCCGGTATAATTCAGCGGCATGGTCTGTGTCGCGGGCGCGCGATACGATCGGCAGGTCAGGAACCCAGCCCCGGACACGTTTGACGATCTGCGCTGCCAGCACAGGCTCGTCCATCGTGATGACAAGCGCATCGGCGTGACCGAGTTTCAGCCGGTCGACAATGCCGGGCCGCGAAATGTCTCCATAGACGGCATTATAACCCTTGCGCCGCGCAACGGCGATGGTGTCAATATCCGAATCCACCGCAATATAGGGCTTGCCATGCTCTTTCAGCATGTCGGCAACCAACATACCGATGCGGCCGAAACCGAAAATGACGGTGCGATGCGCACTTTCGCTTTCGTCGATATGTACGCTTTGTTCGTTGCTTTTCATGTCGAGCCAGCGCGCCACATCATGGCCAAGCCGCGCGAGTAGAGGCGTGATCGTCAGGCCGATCGCCGTCACAATCTGCCAGAACTGTGCTGTGCTGGCACCGATAAGACCCGCTGCCGATGCGCTGGCGAGCACGATCAGGGTGGTTTCCGACGGGCTCGACATCAGCAGGCCCGCTTCTGCCGACGTGCCCTTGGCCGCGCCCGAAAAGCGCAGCAAAAGGCCCGTGACAAGCGTTTTGACGGTAATCACGCCGACCACGGCCAATGTGAGCGATCCCCAGTTATGGGCAATGACTTTCAGGTCGACACTCATGCCCACGGTGATAAGGAATATGCCGAGCGCCAGCCCTTTGAATGGCTCGATAATGCTTTCAACTTCGCCGTGATAGTCGGTTTCCGCAATAATCAGCCCGGCGAGCAATGCTCCGACAATGGGGGACAGGCCAACGGCTGCAGTTGCCAACGCTGATGCGATGACAACCAAGAGACTGGCCGACAGGAACAGTTCCGGGCTTTTCGTTCGCGCGGCCTGTGCGAACAGGCGGGGCAGCAGAAAGCGGCCGAGTATCAGCATCGCGACAATGACGAGCGTGCCTTCCCACAATGTTGTCGCCAGGCCTTCCAGCCCGTCACTTTCGGCATAGGGCGCAAGCGCGCCCAATATGAAGATGATAGGGACAATCGCCATATCCTCGAACAGCAGCATGGCAAGTGCAGCGCGGCCCACCGGCGATGCCGTTCCAGACATGGGCAGCACCAGCGCCGTCGATGACAGGGCAAGCGCCAGACCCAGCCCCATGGCCCCGGCCCACTGCTGCCCCATCAGATAAAGCGCAGTGCCGATGATGAAACCGGCGATAAGCAGCTCGGCCGCCCCCACGCCAAATACCAGTTTCCGCATCGTCCATAAACGCTTAAAAGATAGCTCTAAGCCTATGGAAAACAGAAGTAATATTATACCAAAATCGGCAAACGGCTTGATCGCCTCCGTGTCTGTTATGGTGATATATTGCAGCCATGGCGCGCGGTCGACCAGCGAACCAAGTCCAGCCGGACCGACCAATATGCCGACCAGGATAAAGCCGATAATCGGTGTGATGCGAAACCGGTTGAACGCCGGGATAACAATCCCTGCCGCGCCCAGAATGACGAGTGCGTCTGCTACGGTTTTATATTCAATTTCCCCTGCCATGCGGGCACTATAACTCCATTGCTACAGACACGTTAGCATTAATAATGAAAAATTCGCGAGAACAGGGTTGTGGGCGCAGCAAGGCACGAATGACCATCCATTCTCCACGCCGCTGCTGTCATTCCTGCGAAGGCAGGAATCCAGCTGACCTTGTGCATAGCAAGACAATTGTGACTAAGGCAGCAGCCTATCAACAGGTCGGCAGGATGGAATAGCAGTTCCTGCCCGTTGGCATGATATCCGAACCCGGGCCTATGCAGAGGTAGCCTATATGGCAGAAGGCCTGAGCTTACTGCCAGCTGCCCATTTCGTTTTCGAGGTTCACGCGGATCGCCTCAAAGAACTGTTCCGTCGTCATCCAGTTCTGGTTGGGGCCGATCAGGATCGCGAGATCCTTGGTCATATCGCCGCTTTCCACCGTTTTGATGCAGACCTGCTCCAGCGTTTCGGCAAAGCGCACCACTTCGGGCGTTTCGTCGAATTTGCCACGGTACATCAGGCCGCGTGTCCACGCAAAGATCGAGGCAATCGGGTTGGTCGATGTCGCCTTGCCCTGCTGGTGCATGCGGTAGTGGCGGGTTACTGTGCCGTGTGCAGCTTCCGCTTCGACAGTCTTGCCGTCGGGACGCATCAGCACGGATGTCATCAGGCCGAGCGAGCCAAAGCCCTGTGCCACCGTGTCGGACTGCACATCGCCGTCATAGTTTTTACAGGCCCAGACAAACTTGCCGTTCCACTTCATGGCCGATGCGACCATATCGTCGATCAGGCGGTGTTGATACTCAATACCATGTTTATCGAACTGTTCCTTGAATTCACTCTCAAAAATCTCTTCAAACAGGTCTTTGAAGCGGCCATCATAGGCTTTCATAATGGTGTTTTTGGTCGAAAGGTAGACGGGCCATTTGCGGTCCAGGCCATAGTTGAGCGATGCGCGGGCAAAGTCGCGGATGGAATCGTCCAGATTATACATCGCCATTGCCACGCCCGGCGAGGGGAACTGGAACACTTCTTCGTCAATATTCGTGCCATCATCGCCTTCATAGACGAGGCGCAGCTTGCCGGGGCCGGGGACACGGAAGTCGGTGGCTTTATACTGGTCACCAAATGCATGGCGGCCGATAACGATCGGGTCAGTCCAGCCGGGTACCAGCCGCGGCACATTGTCAATCACGATGGGTTCGCGGAACACCACGCCGCCCAGGATATTGCGGATTGTGCCATTGGGCGATTTCCACATTTTCTTCAGGTCAAATTCTTCAACGCGCGCTTCATCGGGCGTGATGGTGGCGCATTTGACGCCGACACCGTGCTCGCGGATTGCGTTGGCGCTGTCGACTGTGATCTTGTCGTTGGTCTCGTCGCGTTTCTGGACAGACAAATCGTAATATTTCAGGTCGATATCCAAGTATGGCAGGATGAGCCGCTCGCGAATCCATTCCCAGATGATGCGTGTCATTTCATCGCCGTCGAGTTCAACGACCGGATTTTTTACCTTGATTTTTGCCATATTTTATCTGTCTTTCCTGTGAGGGAGGAATCGCGCCTCGCGGCTTTGCTGGCAGTGTCTTAGCAAAGATGGGCGCAGTTTCAACCACGACATTGTCATATTTATTGGGTCATAATTATGGAGGCATAATATGGGCCTTGCCCATCACCGCGTTGCTATTCACCGAAAAGCGACGTTATTCGTCACAAGAATATTGTAACATCGCTTTGCAATCCCTAGTAGAGGGCCATGTCCAATGAAATTTTAGATAATAAGGGCGGCGGCATTGCCAAATGGAGCTTTCCGCCTGTCCATCCCGAAGGCCGTAAATTTGCGCTGATATCCGGTGTAATATGCCTGTTTTTTGCATTAATGGCGTGGGAAACGCTGGCCTGGCCGATGGCGGGTATCACCTTATGGGTGTTGGCATTTTTCCGTGATCCGGTGCGCGTGACGCAGCAGGGTGATACATTCATCACAGCCCCCGCAGACGGTCTTGTCACGCTGATCGAACAGGTTCCGCCGCCGCCTGAACTTGCCGGGGACGAAGGACTGGGCGACGAGCCAATGATGCGCGTGTCGATTTTCATGAGCGTGTTCGATGTGCATATCAACCGTGCACCGATAGGCGGTACTATCAAACGGGTGGCCTATATTTCGGGCAAATTCCTGAATGCGGACCTTGATAAGGCGAGCGAAGAGAATGAGCGGCAGCATTTCCTGATCGAACGCGGTGACGGGGTACGCATCGGCTTTACGCAGATTGCGGGGCTGGTAGCGCGGCGGATCGTGCCCTTTGTGAAGGAAGGCGATTTTGTTGCCGCTGGGCAGCGGGTCGGCCTGATCCGATTTGGCAGCCGCGTTGACGTTTACCTTCCGCACGGGACGCAGCCGCGGATCGTCAAGGGTCAGCGGATTGTTGCGGGTGAGACGATATTGGCGGAAATGGGCGAAACCAAGCTGCTGACCGGAGTTGGCCAATAATGCCGCATATCACGCAGCGGGCCGATTGAACGGATGTCGGGCAAGAAACCCCGCCGTTTTTCGCCGCGCGCAATAGCACGGCGCCGCACGAGATTACGCGAGGGACTGAGCCTTCGGGCGATGGTGCCCAACGCAATCACTGTTACCGCTTTATGTTTCGGGCTGACCGGCATTCGCTTTGCCTTTACCGGTCATTTCGAACTGGCCGCCGCATCTATCATATTGGCGGGCGTACTTGATGGGCTTGATGGCCGGATCGCGCGGATGATGAATGCGCAGAGCCGGTTTGGCGCGGAACTGGATTCTCTCGCGGACTCGATCGCCTTCGGTGTTTCCCCCGCTTTTGTGATCTATCTGTGGTCGCTGCAGGATATGCCGCGTTTTGGCTGGATCATATCGCTGGCAATTGCCGTATGCTGCGCGCTGCGTCTGGCGCGGTTCAATGCGCAGATCGATATGGATGAACAGCCGCATAAATCCGCGGGTTTCCTGACCGGTATACCGGCACCGACGGGTGCGGGGCTCATATTCCTGCCGCTCTATTTGTGGTTCATTACCGGCGAGGACTGGTTTCGCCATTACAGCGTTGTCGCGCCATGGGTCGCTATAATCGCGTTTCTGATGATCTCCAACGTGGCGACATTCAGCTGGACTTCATTGCGGCTCAGACGCAATATCCGTTTGGAGGCGATTGCCATTGTCGGCCTGTTTGGCGCAGCGTTGCTGACCAATCCGTGGCACGCGCTGGCGGGCATCAGCATAGGCTATATTTTGCTGATACCTTTTGGCATAAGGAGCTATGCCAAGGTGAAAAAACGGCGGCTGGCGGAGCAAGCTGAAGCAGGGGAGGCGGATAAATGAAAAAGACATTATTATGCATGAGCACGGCGGCAGCGGCTTTGCTGGCAGCACCTGCGGCACAGGCCGAAGTCATCGAACAGAATGATTATGGTTTTGCCGTGCGGCACACCGTGCAGGTCAAGGCCAACCCTGACGATGTTTTCAAAATGCTGCGTTCGCCGTCAAAATGGTGGTCGGCGCAGCATAGCTGGACCGGTGATGCCGCCAATTTCTATATGGATGCGCAGGCGGGCGGGTGTTTTTGCGAGCAGATACCGGCCGCGAAAGAAGGCGACAAGCGCGGCAGTGTCGAACATATGCGGATTGTCTTTGCGCAGCCGGGCAAGATGCTGCGCCTATCGGGTGCATTGGGCCCGCTGCAGGGCGAAGCCGTCAACGGCAAGCTGACCATCGCCATCAAGGCCAATAAGGACGCGACCACCACAATCGGTTTCGAATATGTTGTCGGCGGATTTATGCGTTTCAAAATGGATCAGATCGCGCCCGCAGTAGATGGCGTCATTGGCGAGCAGATTTCACGCCTTTCCATGCAACTTGGCCCGCTCCCTAAAAATGGTGAGGCCAAAAACGGCGGAGACAGTGAGACAGATACCGGGGAAGCTGAGGAAAAGAAAAGCAGCTTTGATGAAGAATTCGGTAAAGATACTGCGGAAAAACAAGACTCACCGAAGTAGAGCGAGCCAATATCATGGGGTCATTGCAAATCCGGCAATGAGTTAGTGACGTGCCGCACATAATGTGATTTATAGAGATCATATAAACAAATTATAAGCTGCCAGAAAATATAACAGGCAAGCACCATGGTCGCATAATCACAATCTTCCTGCCCGCGCAGGAGGCAAGCAGGAGACTATGCGATGGCAGTTTCAGACCATGTAGACTTGGATACATTTATCAAAGGTGTTGAAAAACGTAATCCGGGGCAGGAAGAATTTGTCCAAGCCGTGACCGAAGTCGCGCAGGATATTTACGATTTTATCGAAGATAAGGAAGAATATCACGAAGCGCAGATTTTGCGGCGGATTGCGGAGCCTGACCGCGTCGTATCGTTCCGGGTCTGCTGGGAGGATGACAACCACAATATCCGCGTACAGCGCGGCTGGCGGGTGCAGAACAACAATGCCATTGGCCCGTATAAGGGCGGCATTCGCTTTCATCCCAGCGTGACCGAAAGTGTACTGAAATTTCTGGCATTTGAACAGACGTTCAAAAATTCACTGACCGGCCTGCCGATGGGCGGAGGCAAGGGCGGCGCGAATTTCAATCCGCGCGGCAAATCGGACGCCGAAGTCATGCGCTTCTGCCAGTCGTTTATAACCGAGCTTTACCGCCATATCGGCCCTGATACCGATGTACCCGCGGGCGATATTGGCGTAGGCGCACGTGAGATCGGCTATATGTTTGGCCAGTATAAGCGCATCACCGGCCGCTGGGAAGGCGTGCTCACCGGCAAGGGCATGGAATATGGCGGTTCGCAGATGCGGCCCGAGGCCACCGGTTATGGCGCGGTTTATTTCCTTGAAAACATGCTGAAGCACAAGGATGACAGCATTGACGGCAAAACCGCTGTTATTTCGGGTTCCGGCAATGTGGCGACGCATGCGGCTGAACAGATTGTCAAACAGGGCGGCAAAGTGCTGACCATGTCCGACAGCGGCGGGTTTATTCATGATGAAGACGGTATCGACCAGGAAAAGATCGACTGGATCAAGGACCTTAAAAATAACCAGCGCGGGCGGATCAGCGAATATGCCGACGAGTTTTCGGGAGCCAGCTATCACGAAGGCGAACGGCCGTGGGGCGTCGCATGCGATCTGGCCCTGCCATGTGCCACGCAGAATGAACTGAACGGCGATGAAGCCAAAACGCTGGTTGATAACGGCGTGATCGCCGTATCCGAAGGCGCGAACATGCCGACAACGCTGGAGGGCGTGCATATCTTTCACGACGCGAAAATCATGTACGGCCCCGGCAAAGCCGCCAATGCGGGCGGTGTTGCGGTATCCGGCCTGGAAATGAGCCAGAATGCGGAGCGCATCAGCTGGAACCATGAACGGCTGGGCAATATGCTGACCGAACTGATGGAAGGTATCCACGAAAAATGCGTTGAATATGGCGATGATGGCAATGGCTATGTTGATTATGTGAAGGGCGCAAATATCGCGGGTTTCAAAAAAGTGGCCGATGCGATGCTGGCTTATGGCGTGGTTTGACTCGCCAAAACTGAAGACATTGAAGTGTTCTTCACCCCGGACTTGATCCGGGTCCAATTCCTGACTCTTCCGCTTGGTTCAAGCTCAGGGGCTGGATTCCCGCTTTCGCGGGAATGACGAATAACTGGTTTTATGAGGCTAAGCGGCCGAGCCGTTTTAACTGCTACAAATAATTCGCTTGCGGAAAGACCCTTTGAAAACACTTGTGTCCGGAACGGTTTCTCGGGCACAAGCCCCATATGGCACTTGCATCCGCCCTTAAATTCCGACGCAAAAAAGCACCGGTCGAGATAGGCTGGGCGGAAATAGTCGATTTGCCCGAACTCGGCATTCTCGGCATTCCCGCCAAAATTGATACAGGAGCGCGTTCGTCAAGCATTTACGGCACGCATATCCGTGTTATTGAGCGTGATGATGAGGAATATCTGCGTTTCCGCCTGCGCACCGCGCCCAAACATTTTCATATGGTTGAGGCGCCGCTCGTCGAGCAGCGCCATGTCACCAGTTCCAACGGACGCACTGAACACCGTTATGTCATACGCACGACATTAAAGATTGGTAGGCGCAAGAAACGTACCGAGATCACGATCAGCAATCGCCGCAGTATGACTTTCCCGATGCTGGTCGGGCGCCGGGCGCTGAAAAACAGTTTTATTGTTAATGTCGCGCGCAAATATGTGTTAGGACATCCCGTATAATTTTTCGCTTTCGTACAGGCGCATCATTCCGATAGGAAAATTTTCATGAAAATAGCTATGCTCGCCCGTAATCCGAACCTTTATTCGCACCGGCGGCTGGTGGAGGCGGCGGAGCAGCGCGGTCACGAGATCGACGTCATCAACACGCTGCGCTGCACGATGAACATTACCTCACATCGTCCCACCGTGCTGTATAATGGCGAAACCCTGCGCGGCTATGAAGCTGTTATCCCGCGTATTGGCGCGTCGATTACGCAATATGGCCTTGCCGTGCTGCGCCAGTTTGAAATGATGGGGGTGTGGCCGCTCAACGAAAGCGTGGCCATTGGCCGCAGCCGTGACAAATTGCGGTCGATGCAAATTTTCGCAAAACACGGCCTTGGTCTGCCAGTCACGGCGTTTGCGCATGATCCGAACCAGACCGATGAAGTGCTGAAAATCGTGGGCGGCGCGCCCGCTGTCGTCAAACTGCTCGAAGGCACACAGGGCATCGGCGTGGTGCTGGGCGAAACCGAAAAGTCCGCCAAGTCGGTGATCGAGGCGTTCCGCGGTGCGAACGTCAACATATTGGTGCAGGAATTTATCAAGGAGGCGGGGTCGAGCGATATCCGCATTTTCGTGATTGGCGGCAAAGTGGTGGCCTCGATGATGCGCACCGGGGCAGAGGGGGATTTCCGCTCCAACCTGCACCGCGGCGGCAGCGCGAAAAATGTCAAGATTACGCCCGAAGAACGCTCGACCGCCGTGCGCGCCGCCAAAGTGATGGGGCTAAACGTGGCTGGCGTCGACATATTGCGCGCCAATCACGGCCCGGTCATTATGGAAGTGAACAGTTCGCCTGGGCTGGAAGGTATTGAGACATCGACTGGCAAGGATGTTGCCACGCGGATTATCGAATTTATGGAAAAAAACGCCAAGCCCGGCGCGACGAAGACCAGAGGCAAGGGGTAATTAAATTCCAGTCTGCATGTACCCCGGCGCAGGCCGGGGTACATATTTGCCACGCTTGCGCTTGCCGCTGTGGACCCCGACCTCAGGCATAGCCTGAGTTTATCCTGAGCGCCTGCCGCAGGCAGGCAGTCGAAGGGCCGGGGTACAATAGTCGTTGCCCCTGCTAATTCCCAAATCCGATACTGGAAGCGGGCGGCCTGCGCAAAATTGTGAGCGGCGCGCGGATGGCTTCGGGCAGGTCGTCGGCGATCAACCCGGGGCCGGCAATACAGCCTGCCTCGCCGTGCAGCCATACGGCAGCACAGGCCGCTTCGAAAGCGGGCATGGCCTGCGCCAGCAATCCGGTGACAAAGCCGCTCAGCACATCGCCTGAGCCTGCTGTAGCCAGATCAGGCGGGGCATTCGTGTTGATAACAGTGCGGCCACAGGGCGCGGCGATGATTGTCTCTGCGCCTTTCAGGACGATAATACTGTCCATATGCGCCGCCGCGGCGCAGACGCTTTCACTGCGCGACATGTCGTCAAACCGGCTTTCGAACAGGCGGTCAAATTCACCCTGATGCGGTGTCAGGACTGTGCCGCCGTTCCGGAGTTTCAAGATATCCGCCAGATCATCCGCGCGCCCGGCAAAGCTGGAAAAAATATCTGCGTCCAGCACCATGGCGCGGCCCTGCGCCGCTATGTTGCGGACGGCGGCCACTGTATCTTCGCCCACACCATAGGCCGGGCCAATGCATAATGCATTGATGCGCGCATCATCCAATATGGCGGCGGGACCGGTCTGTGTATCCACCCGCCGCAGCATCAGCGCATCAGGTGCGCGTCCGGCATGTGCCGTGAGCGCGGAACCGGGCGCAGCAATACTCACAAGCCCCGCGCCAATGCGCAGCGCCGCCCGCGCGGCCAGCCGCGCCGCGCCAGCGCCTTGTATCCCGCCCGAAAATACCGCTGCATGGCCGCGATCATATTTATGACTGTCTTCTTTCAGTTTTGGAAAAGCATCGCTCCATAATTCCGGCGCATTTTGGGCGGGTTCTTCGGTCATTTTCACAAAACCTCGTCTTCATCGAGCATCACATCGTCCAGCATCACGTCATCCAATATGCTGCCGGTGATGGTCCCCACGCGCTCTTCCACTGTGTCGATGCTGCGTACTTCGGCAATGTGCAGCAACGCATCACCCTGATTGACGACGGGAAGCTGGCGGTGGCCAATAATGATACCGTCTATGGGCGCGGTTATATTGTGTGGGTCATCGCCCATCGCATCACTGACAATGGCGACTATATCCCCCGCCAGTACGCGGCTGCCCGATATTTTCGATGGCCTGTATATGCCGCCGCGCGGCGCGCGCAGCCAGGTCGAGCGGCTGGAACGCGCCGGATCGGTCGGCACGGCCCCCAGCCGTTTATTGATAATCATCCCCAGATGCCGCAATACGCGAAGCACGCCCGACACGCCAACCCGCACCGATATTTCATCGACACGCAATGCCTCGCCCGCTTCCAGAAGTAGCATATCCACGCCATTATCCTTGGCCACCGCGCGCATGGAGCCGGGCCGCAGCGGCGATTCGATAACCGCGGGCGCGCCAAATTCCAGCGCCAAGTCACGCAGTCCGGCATTATCCGGTTCAATACGGATCTGCGGCAGGTTATAGCGGTGCTGCGCCGCCGAATGAATGTCGATGCCGAGCGTACAGCGCGCCATTACTTCGGTCCTGAATATATAGGCGATCTGTGATGCCAGCGAACCTTTGGAACGGCCCGGAAAGGAGCGGTTCAGGTCACGCCGGTCGGGCAGATAGCGGTCATGCGCGATAAATCCGAACACATTGACCACGGGCGTAAAAATAATCGTTCCAGCGAGCCGTTTCGGATTAAGTTTGGGAAGCAGCCTGCGAATGATTTCCGTGCCGATAATCTCATCACCATGGACCGCGCCGCTTACAAATATGACGGGGCCGGGTTGTTTGCCATGCAATATACGCAGGTCCAGCGTGACCGGCGTGCCGGATGAAAATTTGCTGATGGGTAGGGCGATATCGGCGGCGCTGCCGGGCGGGATCTGCTGGCCCGCTATTTCAAAGGGATCATGCCGTGATGATTGCAGCGAATCAGGCCGGGTTTCCAGTTCTTTGTCAGTCATGCGGTGCACGCTTCCATATTGCAGGCGTTAACGCAACACGGCGCCTCTCTATTATGGTGCTGCTTTAATATGATGTCACCCCAGCGCAGGCTGGGGTCCAGATAAGCTGTCCTTATAAGGCAAGTTTACTATAACATTCCTTTATGCCCTTCATCCCTTCATCCCCTTACAGACCGTATCTCGGCTGTAAATGTATCGACATCCCATGGTTATCTGGATTCCAGCCTTCGCTGGAATGACGAAGCGATTGCCCTCTTGAAATGATCAACGCCGCCACCTATTTCATTCTTCTGTGATTTGACGTGCCGTAATATTTTGCGTGTATCGCCAAAAAACAGGAAAAACGCACATTCCTTTGTTGACTCTGACACAGAATCGACCTAGGCGCATGCTTCATTTTCAGGAACGGCAGTCACCGTCACGCGAATTTAGCGCGGCTGGTGGGTTGCCCTTTTTGTATGTGTAGCGTTGAGATGGGCCGGAAATGCAAGTTTCCATATGGTCTCGTGGAGCAGGAGAAAATTTAAGTGGCTCGTATTGCTGGGGTAAATATCCCTACAAATAAGCGTGTTATTATCGCGCTGACCTATATTCATGGTATTGGTCGTACCAAAGCGGTCGAAATTGCTGACAAGCTGAAAATCGATCATACCCGCCGTGTGCAGGACCTGAGCGATCAGGAAGTGCTGCAGATTCGTGAAACCATTGATGCTGATCATACGGTAGAAGGCGATCTTCGCCGCGACACCGCGATGAACATCAAGCGCCTTTTGGACCTGGCCTGCTATCGCGGCCTGCGTCACCGTAAAGGTCTGCCGGTTCGCGGACAGCGCACCCACACCAATGCACGTACCCGCAAGGGTAAGGCGAAACCGATTGCAGGTAAGAAGAAATAAGCCGCTTGCCGGGGTTTCTCCGGCGGCAGTTTCATTCTTTGGCAATCTTTTCAGATTTAAAGTCAGGAAGCAGATAATATGGCACGCGAACCGCAGCGTATCCGTAAGAAGGAACGCAAAAACATATCATCTGGCGTCGCGCACGTGAACGCCAGTTTCAACAACACCATGGTGACAATCACCGACGCGCAGGGCAATGCGATCAGCTGGTCTTCGGCTGGCATGATGGGCTTTAAGGGCTCGCGCAAATCCACGCCTTATGCGGCGCAGCTTACCGCCGAAGATGCGGGCAAGAAAGCACAGGAACACGGTGTGCGTACTTTGGAAGTTGAAGTGAAGGGTCCGGGCTCAGGTCGTGAATCGGCTCTGCGCGCTTTGCAGGCGGTGGGTTTCACCATCACCTCGATCCGCGATGTGACATCCATTCCGCATAATGGTGTCCGTCCTTCAAAACGCCGCCGGGTATAACTATCTACTGCGTTTAAGCGGGCGGCCATGCCGTCCAAGTTTCTTATCAGGCCGGAATTTCATGCGAACGCACGCATCAGAAATTCCCGCCACATCATTAGGGGAAGTCCATGACTGTCAATATCAAGAACTGGCAGGAATTGAAAAAGCCAAACGGCCTAGAAATGAAGGCTGGCGGCGATCCCAAGCGGAAAGCAACCTTTGTGGCCGAACCACTCGAGCGTGGATTCGGCCTTACGCTTGGTAATGCCCTGCGCCGGGTTCTGCTGTCTTCATTGCAAGGCGCGGCGATTACATCGATCAAAATCGAAAATGTTCTGCATGAATTTTCGTCACTTGCCGGTGTACGCGAAGATGTCACCGACATGGTGTTGAACATCAAACAGATTTCCATCGCGATGGAAGGTGAAGGCTCAAAACGCCTGCAGCTTTCCGCGACCGGGCCTGCGACTGTGACTGCAGGCGATATTGCCGTGTCCGGCGATATTGAAATCCTGAATCCTGATCTGGTTATCTGCCACCTTGACGAAGGTGCAACGCTGAACATGGAACTGACTGCCGATACCGGCAAAGGTTACGCGCCCGCCGTTGCCAACCGTCCGGCAGATGCGCCGATCGGCCTTATCCCGGTGGATTCGCTTTACTCACCCATCGCGCAGGTCTCTTATAAAGTGGACAAGACGCGTGTTGGTCAGGAGCTTGATTTTGACAAGCTGGCACTCACCATCGAAACCGATGGTACCGTAACACCCGAAGACGCGATTGCCTATGCCGCGCGCATTCTTCAGGACCAGTTGCAGCTGTTCGTGCATTTCGAAGAGTCACTGGCGGCCGCCAATCAGGCCGGCGCTGCACAGCAGAGCCAAGAAGAAAGCGACGCGAACCAGCTCAACCGCTATCTGCTCAAGAAAGTGGACGAACTGGAACTGTCGGTACGTTCTGCCAACTGTCTCAAAAACGACAACATCATCTACATCGGCGATCTGGTTCAGAAAACCGAAGCAGAGATGCTGCGCACACCAAACTTTGGCCGCAAGTCGCTGAACGAGATCAAGGAAGTATTGTCCAGCATGGGGCTACGCCTCGGCATGGACATTCCCGGCTGGCCACCTGAAAATATTGAGGAAATGGCCAAAAAGCTTGAGCAGGAGCTGCTGGGTTAAATAGACAGTACCCCGGCGAAGGCCGGGGTTCAGACTTATTTGTTAACTGGACTCCGGCCTTCGCCGGAGTACATCAGGGAAATGGGCTGACCCTTAAAACAGCCTGATTTGGACTACCTGATACGGGTCCCTAACGAACGAAGAAGGAAATACCATGCGTCATAGAATGAAGGGCCGCCGGATGCAGCGGACCAGCTCACATCGTCAGGCTCTGATGAAGAACATGATGGCTGCGCTGATCAAGCATGAGCAGATCAAGACGACTCTGCCCAAGGCAAAGGAAATGCGCCCGCATATCGAAAAACTGGTGACACTCGCGAAAAAAGGTGGCCTGTCCAATCGCCGTCTCGCCATGTCCCGTTTGATGGACGAAACACAGCTTAAGAAACTGTTTGATGTTCTGGCGGAACGCTATGCGGATCGCAGCGGCGGTTACACCCGCATCATTAAAGCCGGCATCCGCGCTTCGGACGCGGCGCCCATGGCGATCATCGAATTTGTCGAACGCGACGAAGATGCCAAAGGCCAGGACAGTGGCCCGGTCCAGAGCTTCGACGAAGAAGAATTCGCCGACGCTTAAGCCATATCAATTGTCACATCTCAAAGGTTGCGGGAGGTTATTTCTCGCAACCTTTTTCTTTGTCCGTGCCTTATTCCTGCGCCGCTTGCCAAAAGCGCCATGCATGCTAGTTTGCGCATATCGAAACATAATTGCTGAAAGGCACAATTCATGCGCACCTCGACACTCGCCCTATTGCTCGGAACCATATCCATGACAGCCACTGCCCCCGCTCTTGCCAAACACCATGAAGAGGCGAAAGCAAATCTGACCTATCCCGAAACGGAAACAGTCGATGTGGTCGACCCGCAATTCGGTGTGGATGTGAAGGATCCGTATCGCTGGCTGGAAGATGACGTGCGCGTCAACCCGAAAGTCGCGGACTGGGTCAAGGCGCAGAACGAAGTGACCGATAGCTATCTGGAAACACTGCCGGGCCGTGAGGCATTGGCGAACCGGATGAAGGAATTGTTCGACTATGAACGCTTTGGATTGCCCCGGGCGCGCGGGGACAGCTATTTCTATACCCGCAATGATGGCCTGCAAAACCAGTCGGTTCTTTATGTGCGCGAAGGTCTGGACGGTGAAGGACGCGTTTTGATCGATCCAAATGAATGGGCCGCCGATGGCGCGACTGCGCTGGCGGGATGGACGCCGTCCGACGATGGTTCCAAACTGCTCTATGCCATTCAGGATGGCGGCTCGGACTGGCGCACCGTCAAGGTGCTCGATGTCGCCACCGGCAAAGTCATGGATGACACGGTTGAGTGGATGAAATTTTCGGGGCTGAGCTGGATCGGCAATGACGCGTTTTTATATTCGCGCTTTCCCGAGCCAGAGGAAGGCGCGGAATTCCAGTCGCTGAACAAGAACCATGCCGTCTATTACCACAAACTCGGCACGCCGCAGTCAGAAGACGTGCAGGTTTTCGCAACGCCCGATAACCCAAAGCTCAACAATTTTGCGCAGGTGACATCGAATAATAAATGGGTAGTCGTGACATCCTCTTCCGGCACTGACGATAAATATGAAATCACGTTGATGAATATAGGCGCGGGCAAATGGACGCCGCGCAAGTTGATCACCGGTTTCGACAATGCCTGGAACCTGATCGACGGGATTGGCGACACACTCTATTTTTCAACGGACAAGGACGCACCGCGCCAGCGTATCGTGAAATTCGACATGAGCGCCGCCGACCCGCAGCCGGTGGAAATCGTGGCCCAGCGCGAAGCGACATTGTCTGGCGCCTCGATCGTCGGTGACAAGCTGATCGTCACCTATATGGAGGATGCCAAATCGCTTGCGGAAATGATGACACTGGACGGCGCAAAAGTAGGCGAGATTGCGCTAAATGGGATTGGCACGGCGGGCGGCTTTGGCGGCAAGCCGGGCAATAGCGAGACATTCTATGCGTTCACCAACTTTACACAGCCCGGTGCGGTTTACCGGCTCGACACAGATACGGGGGAAAGCACGCCATTTGCGCTGCCGAAACTGGCATTTGACCCGGATGACTATGTGACGACACAGAAATTCTACCCTTCCAAAGATGGCACGAAAATCCCGATGTTCATCGTGCACCGTAAGGATGTGGATTTGAGTGAAGGCGCGCCGACACTGCTTTATGGCTATGGTGGCTTCAATATCTCACTGACGCCGAGCTTTTCATCCACACGTATGGCATGGATCGATGCAGGCGGCGTTTATGCGATGGCCAACCTGCGCGGCGGCGGGGAATATGGCAAGGAATGGCATGATGCCGGCCGCCTTCAGAATAAACAGAATGTGTTCGACGATTTTGTGGCGGCGGCGGAATATCTGATTGCCGAAGGTATCAGCGCCAAGGGCAAGATAGCCATTGAAGGCCGTTCCAATGGCGGGCTTTTGGTGGGGGCAGCGGTTAACCAGCGCCCCGACCTGTTCGCCGCGGGCCATGCGGCGGTGGGCGTGATGGATATGCTGCGTTTCGACCGATTTACGGCGGGGCGGTACTGGGTCGATGATTATGGCTATCCGAATAGAGAGCAGGATTTCAAGAAGCTGCTGAGCTATTCGCCCTATCACAATATCCGTTCCGGGGTGGAATATCCGGCGGTGATCGTGTCGACTGCCGATACCGATGACCGCGTGGTGCCCGGCCACAGCTTCAAATATACCGCCGCGCTGCAGGCGGCGGATACAGGCGCCAAACCCAAAATCATCCGCATCGAAACCCGCGCCGGCCATGGCAGCGGCAAGCCGACGGACAAGCTGATCGAGGAATACAGCGATATTTACGCCTTCCTCGCCAAATGGACAGGGCTGAAGATTGAGGATACGCAGGAACCTGAATTGACCCGTGAGGATATGCAGGGGGATTGACGAAAGCACCTGCTCAGCAAACTATCTGTACCCCGGCCCCTTGACTGCCTGCCTGCGGCAGGCGCTCAGGACAAACTCAAACTATGCCTGAGGCCGGGGTCTATCGCAGAGTGAAATGCTGCTGTGCTGTAGATAAATTCATCAAGTCACACGGCAATCGGTACTGCACAGTGTTACACTGGATTCCGGCCTGCGCCGGAATGTAAAGATTGTGATCCGGGCGGTCGTCTATGCAATTTATGAATCTGAAATATTCATAAAAATTGCTGTTTTTATGAACAAAGCCTGTCATGCGAGTTCAGTCATCGCTCAATACGAATCATCTATAAGGTCCTTGCACGCTCGGAAATGGTTCTGGGCAGCAACTGAAAGGACAAGCGTAATGACAAAGCTCAAACAAGCACTGATCGGAACCGCTGCCGCTGCTGCGATGGCTGTTTCCGCAACTCCTGCGACCGCAAAGGATCGCTATAATGATGATAAAATCGATGCAGGCGAAGTGATTGCCGGCGCACTGATTATCGGCGGTATTGCCGCGATTGCCAATGCCGCGAGCAAGAAAGATCGCTACCGTGATTATCGCGATTACCGTTATAACCGCGGTGACCGTTATTATCGCGGCGACAGATACCGCGGTGATTACAACTATGACCGTGCGGGGTATCGTAACGATTACCGGCGTGTCGGTCCGCGCCGCGCCGTGAACAAATGTATCCGCGCTGTGGAGCGCCGCCTGGGCAAACGCCGGGCAGATGTAACGCGGATCCGCGATATCGACCGGACACGCTATGGCTACCGCGTTAAAGGCAATGTGATATTGCAGACGCGCTACGACACGGACCGCGGCAAGTTTACGTGCCGCACGGATGGACGCGGACGTCCCGAGATTCGCTTCAAAGGTCTGAACCGTGGCTGGTAAAACGGTGTGTATGTAAACATATGTAAAGAGATGAGACGGTTCAGACTTGTGACAGGCTGAACCGTCTATCTTGCAATCAAACGGGGGCATTTCCCGTACTATCCAAAGGGAAACCTCATGAAATATTTACAGAAACATTCGAAACTTCTTGCCGGGGCCAGTGTAGCCGCGGTCATGGCGCTGTCATCTGCGCCCGCTACAGCTGCGCCTGTGACACAGGCCGCGCCGGCACCAATTCTATATAACACATCGCTGGACGAGCTGAACTGGTCGAGTGCAGATGAGACGGCCGAACGGCATCGCCGTTACCGTCGTTATAATCCCTATCGCCGGCATCACCGTCACCGCCGCCATCGTTCCACTGCGGGTGATATCATTACCGGTGTGCTGATATTGGGCGGTATTGCGGCGATTGCCGATGCGGCCAGCAAGAACAAGCGCCGCGACCGGGACCGCGACCGCGACTATCGCAATAACCGCGATGCGCGCTATCCCGATCAGCGTTCCGGCCAGGGCAATGAATTAAATACCGCCGCCGATCAATGTGCCTATGCCGCCGAAGAACGTGCCGGACGCGATGCCCGCGTACAGCGCATCGACAAGGTGGAGCGGGACGGCAATGGCTGGCGTGTAGAAGGCACTGTGTCAGCGCGGAGCGGCACGGAGGCTTTCCAGTGCGGCGTAACAAGCGGCAATATTGATTATGTGCAAATCGGAGACGGTTCTGCTGCAGCCGAATATTAATTATTAATCATACAGGTTCAGGGGGGAAGGGCGCCGTTTCTAATTGGAAGCGGCGCCTTTGCTTTTTGAAGAACGCCGCCGAAACAGCAGTATCAGACCGAATAGCACGCTGATAAGCGCAAGTGCGGCGAATATGATCAGCGTGGGGTGATTATTATCCTCGCGTTCCTGCAAATCCATGATGTGCAGACCCCACATAAAATCGAACACGCGCCACAGACCAGTACGTGTGGCCAGGGTTTCGCCCGTTTCCGCATCAATATAGATATGCGTATCATCGCTGAATACCGCCTGCCATGCCGGGCGGCCACGGCGCAGTTCAACGGGGTTCTGATCGGCCGCAAAATAGGTGACGCCTTGCAATGCGGCATCACCGGCATAGGCTTGCCGTGCGCTGGCCGATGCCTGAATGGCTGTAAGCGGCGGCAATATCTGGCCATTCGCGGCGGATGCGCGCTTTTTGCCGCCGTCCTGAAAATTGATGATCCAGACGGGGCCATCGGCTTGCTGGACAAGGCTGGTTTTGACGATGGCGCGCCCTTCAAGGCTGGGCATAACAGCGTCAAAAGGCGTTATTGCAGCGGGCGGGGCTTTCAGATGCTCACCGCGCACTTTTTCAATCGGCTGCGACACCATGAAAAGTCCGCTTGCCGTCCAGAAAAGAAGCGGCACACCGACCAGCCAGCCAATCCAGATATGCAGTTTTCCAAAAAGCTTCATGCGCCGTCATCTCCATCGACGCCGCGATAGGATGGCAGGCCAAGGCTGTACTGAATGGCCGCTCCGCGCAGCGCGAAGCCCGCGAGTGCGGAAATAATCGCCGCCAAAGGTATGATCATCCCCGCGAGCGAGAGGCCGACAAACATGGTCGCGGCCAGCGCCGCTGCGGTCACATAAAGCTCTGGCCGCATCAGGATAGAGGGTTCACCCGCCAGCACGTCACGGATTATGCCGCCGACACAGGCGGTTATCACGCCCATCATCATTGCGGGCAGGGGATGGACACCATATTCCAGCGACTTGGCTGCCCCGAACACGGCATAGGCGGCCAGCCCGGCGGCATCGAGCCAGTCGAGCGCCTTGCCCTGCCACCATCGCTGCGGCGTGATCCAGACCAGCAGAACCACCACGAGCACGGCCAGCGGCACCATCGCATCGCGTATCCAGAATACCGGCGCCCCGATCAACAGGTCGCGGATCGTACCGCCGCCCACACCTGTTACCAGCGCGAAAAAAGCGAAAGTCACCAGTGTCTGCCCCTTGCGTGCCGCCGCTAGCGCACCCGACGCCGCAAACACCGCAATGCCGAACAGGTCGAGCGCGTTGAGCATCGGTCCGATTATAATCTCGGGCGGGGGCAATATCGGATTGGTCATAAATTCCGTATTCCTGCGAAAGCAGAAATCCAGAGCCGCTATTCGAACTCTGTGCTATCCTGCTCTGGACTCCTGTGTTCGCAGGAGCACAATGTGATCAAATATGGATCGGCTTGCCCTGCACCGCCATCGCGGCCTCTTTCACCGCTTCGCTGTGTGTCGGGTGGGCGTGGCAGGTATAGGCGATATCCTCCGACGTGGCGCCAAATTCCATTGCCTGTGCGGCCTGGGCGATCATCGTTCCAGCGACCGAAGCGATGCACCACACGCCTAGCACGCGGTCAGTCTCTGCGTCGGCCACAACCTTTACGAAACCGTCTGGCTCGTGATTGGTTTTGGCGCGGCTATTGGCCATCATCGGGAATTTGCCGACTTTGACTTTGCTCTTGTCGCCGCCGGCCTTTTCGATGGCTTCTTCCGTGGTGAGGCCGACACCGGCGAATTCAGGCAGGGTGTAGACCACGCCGGGGATGATGTCGTGGTTCACAATACCGGTCTGGCCCGCGATATTTTCCGCGCAGGCAATGCCTTCGTCTTCGGCTTTATGCGCGAGCATTGGGCCGGGAACGACGTCCCCAATCGCCCACACGCCGTCAACTGCGGTGCGGAAATCATGATCTGTCTCAATCTGGCCGCGCTGGTTGGTTTCGAGGCCGATATTTTCGAGGCCGAGGCCTTCGGTGTTGGGCCTGCGTCCGATCGAAACTAGCACGCAATCTGCTTCCAGCGTTTCTTCATCGCCGCCCGCTGCGGGTTCCAGTGTTAGCGTGGCCTTCTTGCCCTTGGCCGTGCAGCCGGTGACCTTGGTCTTGAGTTTGAGTTCCATGCCCTGTTTCTTGAATATCTTGGCCGCTTCCTTGCGTACGTCGCCATCCATACCGGGGAGCAGCTGGTCCAGAAATTCGACCACAGTTACTTCGGCGCCCAGGCGGTTCCAGACGGAACCCATCTCCAGCCCGATCACGCCGCCGCCGATCACGACCATTTTCTTGGGTACTTTCTTCAGTTCCAGCGCGCCGGTGGAATCGACCACCACCTGTTTGTCGTTGTCAATCTCGACGCCCGGCAACGGGGTGACCGAAGAGCCCGTGGCGATGATGATGTTCTTTGCGGTGACGGTTTCGCCGCCAACCTTGACTGTATGTGCGTCCTGAAAAGTGGCAAGTCCCTTTTTCCAGTCGATCTTGTTCTTCTTGAACAGGAATTCGATGCCCTTGGTCAGGCCGTCGACCGCGTCGATCCGCTGGCCATGCATTGCAGTCAGATTAAGCTTGGGGCTGACCTCTATACCCATGCTTTCCATCGCACCGTTCGCGGCCGCGTCATAATATTCGGACGCATGCAGCATTGCCTTGGAAGGAATACAGCCGACATTGAGGCATGTACCGCCGAGCTTTTCCCGGCTTTCCGCACAGGCGGTTTTCAGACCCAATTGCGCGGCGCGGATCGCAGCGACATAGCCGCCTGGGCCAGCGCCAATTACCAGAACATCATAATCAAAATTATCGGTCATAATCTTTCTTCCTTTGTATTCCTGCGAAAGCAGGAATCCAGAGCGTATTAGAATAGGGTTTCAAACAAATCTTTCCATTTCGGATTATGTTTTTCAATCAACTCTATCTTCCACGCTCTCTTCCATTTCTTCATTTGCAGTTCACGGTGCCGCGCCTCTTGCAAGTCATCATATTGTTCAAACCAAACTAGCAATACGCATCCATTATCCTTGGAGAAGCCTTCTAACAGACCATTACGGTGTTGATATATTCGTTGTTGAATATTGCTGGTCACACCAAGATATAGAGTGCCATTTCGCGTATTGGCCATCAGATATACAAAGCCGCGTTTGCCCATTTTCTCCTTACATATTTTTCCGCTCTGGGCTCCTGCTTTCGCAGGAGCGCAAGGGTTAAAGGTCTATCAACAGCCGTGTGGGATCTTCAATCGCTTCCTTGATGCGGACGAGGAATGTCACGGCTTCGCGCCCGTCGATCAGGCGGTGGTCGTAACTGAGCGCGAGATACATCATCGGGCGCGCTTCGATTGAACCGTCGGGCATCACCATCGCGCGTTGTTCGATGCGGTGCAGGCCCAGCACGGCAGATTGTGGCGGATTGATGATCGGCGTCGACATGAGCGAGCCGAACACGCCGCCATTGGAAATGGTGAAAGTGCCGCCTTTCATCTCTTCCATTTTCAGACTGCCATCCTTGGCGCGGCGGCCAAAGTCACCGATGGTGTTCTCGATATCGGCAAAGCTCATCTGCTCGGCATTGCGGATCACGGGGACGACCAGGCCGTTAGGCGCGCTCACCGCAACGGAGATATCGACATAATCGTGGAAGACTATTTCGTCGCCATCAATCTGTCCATTGACGGATGGCACGTCCTTGAGCGCAAGGCAGGCGGCTTTTGCGAAAAAGCCCATAAAGCCCAGCTTCACACCGTGTTTCTTGGCGAACAGTTCCTTATATTTCGTGCGGGCCTCGATCACGGCTGTCATATCGACATCGTTGAACGTTGTGAGCAGCGCGGCTGTATCCTGTGCGGATTTAAGCCGTTTGGCAATGGTCTGGCGCAGGCGTGTCATGCGCACGCGTTCTTCACCACGCATATCGGCCGCCGCGGCGGGCGCAGCGTCAGCTTTTGCATCTGCGGCGGGCGCAGGCGCGGCTTTCGGGTTCTTGGCCGCTTCCAGCACATCTTCCTTGGTCAGCCGGCCATCGCGGCCCGTGCCCTTGATGCTGCTGGGGTCCAGCCCGTGTTCGAGCACCAGGCGGCGCACCGCAGGCGATAGCGTGACCGGCGCGTTATTCGCATCGGGCTGCTGCTCCAGTTTTGTTTCGGTTTTGGCGTCCGTATCTTTCGCCGCCGTGTCTTCGGTTTTCGCGGCAGGTTTGGATGCACCCGTACCGCTGCCTTCCTCAATCGTCGCGATCAGCGCGCCGACCTCGACATTATCGCCTTCGGCAACCTTGTGCTCGCCCAGCACGCCTGCGGCAGGGGCGGGGACTTCGACAGCGACTTTATCGGTCTCTAGACTGACGATAGGTTCATCCGCCGCAACACTGTCGCCTGGCTGTTTCAGCCATTCGCCAACGGTGGCTTCGGTAATGGATTCGCCCAATGTGGGTACATTTACATCAATGGCCATGATTGTTTTCAGCCCTTTCTCTGACGACGTATTTCTTTGCGGACACTATGCCCCAGCGCGTCTGCGATCAGCGCGCCCTGTTCGGATTGATGGCGTTTGGCATAGCCGGTGGCGGGCGATGCCGCTGCCGCGCGCCCGGCATAACGCGGACGCTGCGGTTTGATTTTGGCTTTCACCATGCACTCTTCGATACATGGTTCGACAAATGTCCATGCGCCATTATTTTTCGGTTCTTCCTGGGCCCAGACGACTTCTTCCAGATTGGTCATACGCTTCATACGCTTCACCAATGGTTCGCCGGGGAAGGGATAAATCTGTTCAATGCGGACAATGGAAATGTCCTTGTCGCCTGCGGCATCACGTGCCTCAATCAGGTCATAGGCGACTTTGCCCGAACATAGGACAAGCCGTTTGATATCTTTGTCAGCGGGCGCGTTCGTGTCCGATTTGATCCGCATGAAATGGCTGTCGCCGATGAAATCCTCCGTTCCCGATACCGCCATTTTGTGCCGCAGCAATGACTTGGGCGTCATGATGATCAGCGGCTTGCGGAAATTACGGTGCATCTGGCGGCGCAGCACATGGTAATAATTCGCGGGCGTGGTGATATTGCACACCTGCATATTGTCGCCCGCGCATAACTGTAAGAACCGTTCCAGCCTTGCCGAGCTGTGTTCGGGGCCCTGACCTTCATATCCGTGCGGGAGCAGCATGACGAGGCCATTGGCGCGCAGCCATTTGGATTCGCCCGATGCAATAAACTGGTCGATCATAATCTGCGCGCCATTGGCGAAATCACCAAACTGCGCTTCCCACAGCACCAGTGTTTTCGGGTCTGCTAGCGCATAGCCATATTCAAAACCCAGCACGCCATATTCGGACAGTGGGCTGTCGAGCACTTCGAAATTGCCATGCGGAACCTGTTCCAGCGGCACGTAGCGCGCTTCGGTTTTCTGATCGACCCACACGGCATGCCGCTGGCTGAATGTCCCGCGGCCACTGTCCTGGCCGGATAGGCGGACATTATAGCCTTCACTGACCAGTGAACCATAGGCCAGCGCCTCGGCTGTCGCCCAGTCGAAGCCTTTGCCTTGCTCAAACATTTTCGCTTTGGCGGTGATTATGCGTTTGAGTGTGTTGTGGACATTATGCCCGTCCGGAATGGTGGTCAGCGTGCGGCCCAGGCTATCGAACAGTTTTTTATCGATGCCCGTTTCGGTGTTGCGCCGCGCCGTTTCAGGGCTGGCGGGTTTGTGCAGACCAGACCATTGCCCGCTGAACCAATCGGCTTTATCGGGCGCATAATCTTTCGCACTGTCAAATTCGTTTTGCAGTTGCTGTGTGAAATTATCCTCGGTCTGTTTGACCCAGGCATCATCAATCACGCCTTCTTTCGCAAGCCGCGCGCCATATATTTTGCTGACATGCGGGTGCTTTTTGATTTCATCATACATCAGCGGCTGCGTAAATTTTGGCTCGTCACCTTCATTATGACCGTAGCGGCGATAGCACCACATATCGATCACGATATCGCGGCCAAACCGCTGACGGAAATCAATTGCGATCTTGCAGGCAAAGGTCACCGCTTCGGGATCATCGCCGTTCACGTGAATAATCGGCGCTTGCACGCCTTTCGCTACATCGGAAGGATAGGGTGAAGAGCGCGCAAATTGCGGGCTGGTGGTAAAACCGACCTGATTGTTGATGACGAAGTGGATACAGCCGCCGGTATTATACCCGCGAATACCGGAGAAGCCGAGACATTCCCAGACAATGCCTTGTCCCGCAAAAGCCGCATCACCGTGCAGCAATACGGGCAGGACCTGATCATGTTCTTCCAGATCGTCACGCAGAACCTGCTGCGCACGCACTTTGCCGAGCACCACCGGATCAACGGCCTCAAGATGCGAGGGATTGGGAACCAGCGACATATGTACGCTGATACCGTCAAATTCGCGGTCGGTGGAGGTGCCGAGGTGATATTTCACATCCCCCGAACCGCCGACGTCATCGGGGTTGGCAGAGCCACCGGAAAATTCGTGGAAGATCACATGGTACGGCTTGGCCATCACATTGGCGAGCACGTTCAGTCGTCCGCGGTGCGCCATGCCGAACACGATTTCCTGCACGCCGTATTGGCCGCCATATTTTATAACGGCTTCAAGGGCAGGGACCATGGATTCACCGCCATCCAGGCCGAAACGTTTGGTACCGACATATTTTTTGGCGAGGAAATTTTCGAACTGTTCGGCTTCGATAACTTTGCTCAGGATCGCTTTTTTGCCAAGCTCGGTAAATTCGACAGAGGCTTTGCTGCCCTCCATGCGTTCCTGAAAGAATACGCGCTCTTCCAGATCGGAAATATGCATATATTCCAGACCGATATTGCCGCAATAATTGGCACGCAAAAGGTCAACAAGTTCCCTTATGGTCGCTGTTTCCAGCCCCATTGTGCCGCCAAGATAGATTTTTTTGTCGAGCGCATCGCCCGAAAAACCATGATATTCGGGCGTCAGATCCGCGGGCAATTCGCGTGTCGACAAACCAAGAGGGTCAAGATCCGCCGCCAAATGCCCGCGCACGCGGTAGGTACGGATCAACATCATGGCGCGAATGGAATCGCCTGCGGCTTCCGCGATGCTATCCGTGTCGAGTCCGGCAGGCGCTGCCTTGCCTTTGGGGGCAGGTTTCGCGTCCGGCTCCATCTGGGTCGGGTCGAGCGCCGCCGTCATTGCATCATCGCTGTCCAAAGGCCAATGGCTGCGCTGCCAGCTTGGCCCGCTCGCGGTCTCTTCAAGACCCGCGAACCATTGCTGCCATTTATCATCAACGCTGCCCGGATTTTCCCGGTACTGGCGATAAAGCGATTCTACAAAGGACGGGCTCACGCCCTCCAAATCATCGAAATCCTGACCTTCAAAACCCATATGCTTTATCCTTTGGGTCAAATCCCCGTGAGGAGGTTATCCAGTGCTTAGACTGTCTCTTTCAGCAGCGCATCAAGCGTGGTGCCGAGTTCGGATGGGCTGGGGGAGACGCGGATGCCTGCGCCTTCCATTGCCGCGATCTTGTCTTCCGCGCCGCCTTGACCGCCGGACACGATCGCGCCCGCATGGCCCATGCGGCGACCCGGAGGCGCAGTGAGACCCGCAATAAAGCCGACCATCGGTTTGCTACGGCCCTTTTTGGCTTCATCGGCGATAAACTGCGCCGCTTCTTCTTCCGCGCTGCCGCCGATTTCGCCGATCATGATGATCGATTGGGTTTCATCATCGGCGAGGAACAGCTCAAGCACATCGATAAAATTGGTGCCGTTGACCGGGTCACCGCCAATGCCAACCGCCGTGGTCTGACCAAGGCCGACCGCAGTCGTCTGATGCACGGCTTCATATGTGAGTGTGCCGGAGCGTGAAACCACACCGACGCTGCCTTTTTGAAAAATGCTGCCGGGCATAATACCGATTTTGCATTCGTCCGGAGTCAGTACGCCAGGACAGTTCGGGCCGATAAGGCGCGATTTCGAACCTTGCAGCGCGCGTTTTACGCGTACCATGTCGAGCACCGGAACGCCTTCGGTAATCGCAACGATCAGCTCAATTTCAGCATCAATAGCTTCGAGGATTGAGTCCGCGGCAAATGGCGGCGGCACATAAACCACACTCGCGGTCGCGCCGGTCGCTTCTTTGGCTTCACCTACCGTGTCAAAATTGGGCAGGCCCAGATGCTCTGTACCGCCTTTGCCGGGTGTCACGCCAGCCACCATCTGCGTGCCGTAATCGAGCGCCTGCTGTGTATGGAAGGTACCGGTATTGCCGGTCATACCCTGTGTGATGACTTTGGTATTTTTGTCTACGAGTATGGACATTTATTATCCTTTTCTACTTGGTTTTGATACAGATAAAGAGCAAATAAGTACGCAATGGCAAAACAAATCCAACCAATAAAAAGTGGTCCAAAAATCAATATAAGTAAAAGATCACCGTAAGGATCGGTAAATAAAGATCCATGTGTCGTGATTTCCAAATAGAGTGCTGATCCAATAAAGGGTAGGCTAAGCAAGGCGCCGAAGCCCCATTTTTTTCTAGCGCCAGCCCAACCCATACATACACACAGCACTATCAATCCAGCAATGATCAAACCTGGTGTCACGCTAGACTCTCATCCAGTCCCTTACACGCTTCCAGCAATTCCTTCACCGCATCAACAGACACATCAAAATTGCCCTGCGCTTCGTCGCTCAGCTCGATTTCGATCACTTTCTCGACGCCGTCTTTGCCGATTATGCATGGTACGCCGACATAAAGGTCATCGACGCCATATTGGCCCGTCAGATGCGCGGCGGCGGGGAGGACGCGGCGTTTGTCTTTCAGGTAGCTTTCCGCCATCATAATCGCGCTGGTGGCGGGGGCATAATAGGCTGAGCCATTGCCGAGCAGACCGACAATCTCACCGCCGCCGCCGCGGGTGCGTTTGACAATCGCGTCGATATTTTCCTGCGTCGTCCAGCCCATTTTGATAAGGTCGGGAATGGGAATGCCCGCGACTGTAGAATAAGCGGGGACGGGGACCATCGTGTCACCGTGTCCGCCCAGCACGAATGCGGTGACGTCCTCGACTGACACGTTGAATTCATCGGCCAGGAAGTGGCGGAAGCGGGCGCTGTCGAGAACGCCTGCCATGCCCACAACCTTGTTATGCGGCAGGCCGGAAAATTCGCGCAGGGCCCAGACCATGGCATCCAGTGGGTTGGTGATGCAGATAACAAAGGCATCGGGCGCATTGGCTTTAATGCCTTCGCCTACTGCCTTCATGACTTTCAGGTTGATGCCGAGCAGGTCATCACGGCTCATGCCCGGTTTACGCGGCACGCCTGCGGTGACGATGATAACATCTGCGCCCGCAATGTCGGCATAGTCGTTTGTGCCTTTCAGGTTGCTGTCAAAACCGTCAACCGGGGCCGCCTGCGAAAGGTCGAGTGCTTTGCCGGCGGGCATGCCCTCGGCAATATCAAACAACACGACATCGCCCATTTCCTTTGCAGCGGCGAGATGCGCCAGTGTTCCGCCGATCATACCTGCGCCGATCAGCGCGATTTTGTTGCGTGCCATGAATTATTGCCTTTCGCTTTCGTGTAATAAGGTGAGTATTTCGTGTAATAAGATGAGTATATGTATGTCCTATGGGCAGAAAATTCCTGCAATACCCGCTGCAATTCTGTCCCTTCCGCGGTGCACTGTTAAAGCCACCGGATAAACTGTGTTGGACGAGGCCGCGGCATGATACCACTGGAGACTCGATTTCAGTGGCGATATTAGGCGGTTGCATATTGAAATTCAACAGCCAAAAGGGCGGAAACAGGCACATATTTGCTAATGCTTCGCACTATTAATTACTGCGAGGAATTCTTGACTCAGACATGGGTAAAACTGCCGTTCTTTGGAAGGCGGTGTGCCTCGTTATTCTGTCTCGCTACCATGACCCAGCGCGAGATATTCATCGGACTGCATTTCCATAAGCCGTGACACGGTGCGATCAAATTCGAATCTGCCATCGCCTTTTGGATAAAGCGCGGCAGGTTCCGCATCTGCCGCGGCGAGCAACTTCACCCGATATTCGTATAATGCATCGATCAGCGTAACAAACCGTGCGGCCTCGTTCCGGTTTTCCGGCGACAGCACGGGAATGCCGACGATGATGACGGTGTGAAATCGCCGGGCAATGGCCAAATAGTCGGATGCACCGCGCGCGTCCTTGCACAGCCGCTTAAATGAAAACACCGCCACACCCTTCAGTGCGCGGGGAACATGCATAGTGCGTCCGCCCTTGATTTTGAGTTCCATTGACGGAACATTGGCCCGGTCCTCTGGGGGATAGTCAGTCAGGCGGAAGAAAGCTGCGCTGAGTTCCTGGGTGGCGTGTTCTCCATTCGGGACCAGCCAGGTGTCGCTGCCCGACAAGCGTTCCAGTCGGTAATCGGTCGGGCCATTCAGCGGTAATATATGCATCCGTTCTTTCATCAGCGCGATAAAGGGCAGGAAATGCTCGCGGTTCAGCCCATCCTTGTAGAGGTCATCGGGCGGACGATTTGACGTGGTTATAATGGTTACGCCCGCATCTATCAGCGCGGTGAACAGCCGTGACATGATCATTGCGTCGGCGCTGTTATTGACCACCATTTCATCAAAAGCGAGCACGCGGACTTCCTCGGCAAGCTGCCTTGATACAGCGGCAATCGGATCGCCTTTCTGGGTGTCGCGTTCGGTGCGCAGCCGGGCATGGATGTCGAGCATGAATTCATGAAAATGCGCGCGGCGTTTGCGGGCAATATCCAGATTGTCGTAAAACAGATCCATCAGCATGGATTTGCCGCGCCCGACACCGCCCCACATATATATGCCGCGCGGCGCTTCCGGCTTCTTGCCGACCAATCGCCATAAAACGCTGCCACGTGGCGGGGCGGCTTCCAGCTTCTCCTGCAGTTTGCCAAGCGCCTCGACAGTGCGGCGCTGGTCGGTATCGGCGCGCAATTCTCCACCCGCGATCAACTCTTCATAGCGGGCGACAAGGCTGCTCATGTGCGTGATTTCGGGGTTTTGCGGATGGTGCCGGAAAAAGCGGCAATATGGTCCGTATCCTGCACCAGCAATCCACGCAGGAACAGCAGCCGCCCCGTTTCGCGCAGGATTTCGACTTCTGCATCGAGCGGCTCGCCAATCCGCCCTGCGGCCAGAAACTGTGTGTTCAGATCAAGCGTGACACCGGGGCCATATTGCAGCGCGCCGTGTAACCGGGCCGCGACAAACAGCGCAATGTCAATCTGTGTGAGCATCGCGCCGCCATGCACATTATTGCCGATATTTCCCTGCAGATGGCCTGGCTCGGTGCGCACGACCGTAATACCGTCCTGGCGCAGTTTCGCCCACATGGGACCGATGGTGCTGTTATAGCGGTCCTTTTCCCGCAGCCCCCACTTCAACCAGCCCGGGCGGTCCGGGTCGGGGGAATGGTCGAAAACAGTGTCGCCGTGAAGGTGATTGGGAAGATGGTCGGGCATGGCCACTGATCGCAAGCGGATGCCGGATCAGATATGCCGCTCGGCGGCCATTTTCTTGATTTCGGCAATGGCTTTGGCGGGGGACAGTCCCTTGGGACAGACGTTGGCGCAGTTCATGATGGTGTGGCAGCGATACAGGCGGAAAGGATCTTCCAGCTCGTCAAGCCGCTCGCCCGTCATTTCGTCACGGCTGTCAGCCAGCCAGCGGTAGGCTTGTAACAAGATGGCAGGGCCCAGAAACTTGTCGCTGTTCCACCAATAGCTGGGGCAGCTTGTCGAGCAGCACGCGCATAATATACATTCATACAGGCCGTCGAGCTTGTTACGGTCTTCGGGGCTTTGCAGGCGTTCCTTGCCCGATGGTTCGGGGGTCACAGTTTGCAGCCACGGCTTGATCGACGCATATTGCGCATAGAAATGAGAGAAATCTGGGACCAGATCCTTGATGACTTCCATATGTGGCAGCGGCGTGATGCGCACATCGCCTTTGCAGTCTTCGATAGATGTCGTGCAGGCAAGGCCGTTTTTGCCGTTGATATTCATCGAACATGATCCGCAGATACCTTCGCGGCAGGAACGGCGGAATGTCAGCGTGCTGTCCTGCTCGCTCTTCATCTTGATCAGCGCGTCGAGCACCATGGGGCCGCAATTTTCGGTATCGATTTCAAATGTGTCATAACGCGGGTTCTCGCCGCTGTCGGGATCATAGCGATAGACTTTGAAATTTTTGGTCTTTCCTGCCGCATCGGCCGCCTTATGCATCGTGCCCTTGCTGCTGATCTTGCTGTTTTTCGGCAGTGTGAAAGTCGCCATGTTCAATCCCGTCAATTAACTGTGGACCCGCGATAGCCAATAATGGCGTGCATCTCAATCACCCACATCATATTTTTACGCATAATGTTGTGCGCATCGTGCAAGCGTGAATGGTTGTCATGAAAGATTAAGCCTGGTTCTGCCTTACCGCTGTTATCAATCCCTGCCGCTCCATGCTGTATGCGACCAGATGCTCGATCAGTTCGGCATGCGTGATGCCAATGGTTCTGGCGGCGCCCGACACGGTTTTTTTGGACCATAGATTGCACGACAGATTCACTTCCATAAAACGAAAATCGCCAGTCTGTTTGTCATAACGGAATTCAAAACGTCCGTAATCGAACGGCCAGACTTCCGGCAGCATTTGCGTGACATAGGCCCTGAGCTGATCGGTTATTTCTGCATCATCCACCGTGATGAGTTGTTCTTTGACCTTCTCACCAAGACCGCGTTTTTCTTCATAGGAACGGTAATTGCCCTCGTCTTCACCGGGCATTTCGAAACGTGAGGTTGGCAGGAAAAACGGTTCATCCCCGCCGATAATCGGAACAACGATATCATAATCGCCGGCAAAATCCTCAACGATCACGTCATGACGTTCATCAAGAAGTTTTCGGATATGATCCTGCGCCTCTTTCCAATCGGCAAACATACCGACGCCCCAGCTGGCGGAAGAAGCATTGGGTTTGGCGACAATTGTCTTGAAATCAAAACCCGGATGATCAGGTATGTTCTGTCCCTGCCTTACAATGGTCCAGGGCGTTACGGGAACGCCGCGAAGCTTTGCCACCGATTTCATCAGGTGTTTGTCATCGCCCAGACCGCGCACTATCGGCGATGCACCCAGAAACGGAATATTGTGGCGCATGGCCATAAGCGGGCCGAGCATTTCGCTCATGGGAAAGCCTGCGCGGTTGAGGAGCGTGAAAATATAATCCGCGTCCGGCGCGTCATTCAGCGCAGAAAAATCATTTGCCGGCGTGACGTTAAAACCGGCTTCCTGAAGCGTGGTCAGCACTTCATGATGATAAACAGCGTGATTGCCGTCCACTGCATGCTTTTCCCCGCCCGAACATGCGTGCTTTGCAAGGAACATGAGTTTCAGGCGTTTCTTGTCATTTGACGATACATTGAGCAGTTTAGGGTGGGGCACGGTTCGGGTGTACTCCTGAAAAAAGACAATTTATCTTATCTGATAGCCTATCCAATAATCATGTAAATCATACGCAGGATTACCACCGTTTGCGTATGATTTACATGTCATTTAGCGTGGCAATGTAGCGGCTCACCCGAAAGTGCGCTGCCACCAGCCTTTTTTGCCTGCCCCGCCACTTTGTGCCTCGCTGGTTTCAGCAGCTTTGCTGTCTTTGCCGGCTTGCTCACCTGTCGGTGCGTCTTTGGTCACTGCTGCTTTTTTCGCAGGTGCTTTTTTCGCAGCAGTTTTACGCGGCGCTTTGACAGGTTTTTCTGTTTTATCTGCAGCATCTGCCTTGGCTTTCGCGGGTGCGCGTTTACGCGGAGCCGGTTTCTTGACCGGCTTGTCCGCTTTATCTCCGCTGTCTGCTTTGGCTTCCGCCCCTGTTTTAGGCGTCTCGGCTTTAGGCTCTGCCTTTTTCCGTGTACGCCGTTTCGGTTTTTCCTCAGCATCGGCAGAAGTGTCGGGCGTTTTCGTGGCCGTATCATCTGCTTTGGTATCGGCAGCTTTACGTGTCCGCCGGCGCGGTTTAGGTTTTTCTTCCTTATCCGTGCCTTCTGACTCTACCGATGCCCCGGCTTCGGATTTATTGTCATCAGTATCGCCGGATTTCGGTGCGTCATCGGTTTTTTTCGAACCACCACGCCCGCGTCCGCCGCGGCTACCACGCCGGCTGCGCTTTGGCTTTTCATCCGATGCGTCATCTGACTTGCTGTCTGCACTGTCATCTTTCGATTCATTACCGGCATCTTTCGATTCATTACCGGCTTTTTTACCGCTTTCGTTACGGCTATCGTTTTCGCCGGTGTCTTTGCGGCCACCGCGGCGGCCACGGCGGCGACGCCGACGTTTGGGGCGATCATCTTTCTCGCCATCATTGTCATTATCTTCGATCGCAGCCGCATCTTCTTCGTCTTCATCATCGTCGATAATGGGTTCGAACTTTGGCGCATTGACTGGTTTCGGCCCTGAAGAGGAGGCAACCATTTTGGCGCCTTCTTCCTCGCCATCGGGCAGGATTTCGATCTTCACGCCATAGCGTTCTTCGATAGCGGCAATGTCATTGCGTTTATGATTGAGAACATAGATCATGGCTTCGCTGCTCGTGCGCAGTGCAATGGAACTGCCTTTGCCTTTGCCCGCTTCTTCTTCCAGCATGCGCAGCGCGGCAAGACCCGCCGATGAAGCTGTACGGACTAGGCCAGTGCCATCGCAATGCGGACAGATGCGCGTAGTGGCTTCAAGGACACCGGTGCGCAGGCGCTGGCGGCTCATTTCCATCAGGCCAAAACCGGAAATACGCCCCACCTGAATGCGGGCGCGGTCGGATTTCAATGCTTCGCGCATCGCTTTTTCAACTTTGCGCACATTGGAGCCATAATCCATATCGATAAAGTCGATAACCACCAGACCGGCCATATCGCGCAATCGTAATTGCCGGGCAATTTCGCGGGCTGCTTCCAGGTTGGTAGCAACCGCAGTTTGCTCAATGCCATGCTCCTTGGTCGACCGGCCCGAGTTGATGTCGATTGACACCAGTGCCTCGGTCGGGTTGATGACCAGATAGCCACCTGATTTCAGCTGTACAACGGGGTCGTACATTGCGGAAAGCTGGTCTTCCGCGCCATAACGCTGAAACAGCGGAACGGGATCGGCATAGCTTTTTACCCGCCGGGCATGGCTGGGCATTAACAGCTTCATAAAATCCTTGGCGGCCCGGTATCCTTCTGCGCCCTCGACCAGCACTTCCTGTATTTCGCGGTTGTAAATATCGCGGATGGCGCGCTTGATAAGATCGCTGTCGCTGTGAATTTGCTGCGGCGCAGAGGCGCTTAATGTCTTTTCGCGGATTTCATCCCACAGACGCGCGAGATAATCAAAGTCGCGCTTGATTTCGGTTTTTGTACGCGAAAGGCCCGCAGTGCGCACGATACAGCCCATGGTTTTGGGCAATTTCATCTCGGCAATAATGGATTTTAGCCGTTTGCGGTCCGTACTGTTGGAAATTTTCCGGCTGATACCGCCGCCATGCGAACTGTTTGGCATGAGCACACAGTAACGTCCCGCGAGCGAAAGATAGCTGGTGAGCGCAGCGCCTTTATTGCCGCGCTCTTCTTTAACAACCTGTACCAGCAATACCTGACGGCGGTGGATAACGTCCTGAATTTTATAGCGGCGGCGCAGAGCGAGGCGTTTTTTACGCGCTTCGTCGCTGGCTTTGGCGCGGCCACCCTTACGGCCACCACGGCGGGGGCGCTTGGCCTTGCTTTTGCCTTTTTTCGTATCGGTATCTTCTGAATCAGAATCTGCTTCCGGCGCATCTTCTTCGGGGGCATCTTCATCGTCATCATCGGCCGCAGGTGCCTTTTGTTCGATAATGCCATTGTCTTCGATCAGCTCTTCCTCGAACGAGGAGCGGCCTTCGCTATGCTCTTCATCATCAGCAGAAGGCGGGCTAAGGTCGCCGCTTTCCTCTTCCTTGTCACGCAGCGCAGCTTCTTCCTCGGCATGTTTGGCCTCTTCGGCCAGCAATGCTTCACGGTCTTCCTTGGGTATCTGATAATAGTCGGGATGGATTTCCGAGAAGGCGAGGAAACCGTGGCGGTTGCCGCCATAATCCACAAATGCAGCCTGCAACGAGGGTTCCACCCGCGTTACTTTTGCCAAATATATATTGCCTTTTATCTGCTTATGTTCAGCAGAGTCGAAATCGAACTCCTCAATCCGGTTTCCTTTGAGCACTGCCACCCGGGTTTCTTCCTGGTGGCGCGCGTCGATTAACATGCGCGTTGTCATTAAATAGTCTCCACGCAGGTCGCCGTGACGTTTTATGTCCGGTGGGCCTGCGCATATCTGTAATGGAGCGTCCGCGGGGCAAGAGCCGGGCGAGCTTCCAATGGGTTAAACATAAAATAAACGTGTCTGCTGATGGCAATCGAGCTGCGGCGTTGGCGCAGTGCCCGCGAGCTGTACACGGCAGATCGCTATGCAGCGATTGCGGTACAGGGGCGGGACTCAATTCCATATAGCATCAACCTGGTCATAGCCGCCGTGGAATACGGACAGCTGAAAAAAGGGGCGCTTTGAAAGCCATATGTTGGCATTATCGGCCCCTGTGCCAGCATTGCTAGCACCGGTTTACATAAGCGGCAACCAAAAGGTTGCGGAAATGAACTCTTTTGCAAAACCGGGTTCTAAATTGCGTTAACCAAAGTTAATTTTTCATTAACTATTTCGCCATAAATCGTTTGAAACGCCCGAAAACAGGGCAAAATGATAATGATGGCGAGTTAGGCATATGTTTTTTAAACGTGAAAAGGCTTTGGTATCAAAGGCAAAGCGCATTTTTATACGCACGCTTGTTGGCATGACAGGCCTGTTAACCTTTCAAACACCGGCTGTTGCGGGTGAAATTTCACATATCGAACTTGGCGACCATGAAATCACCATGCATTTTGACGGGCTTGTATCTGTGGCCTCAGGATTTACGCTAGCTGGCCCGGACCGGATTGCGATAGATATTAAGGGCGCAAGTGTACGCAAGGGTTCTGCTGGCGGAAGCGGGATTGTGCGCCATGTACGTAAAGGGCAGTTTTCGCCGGATACCGCGCGCATCGTGCTGGACCTTGGCCGCCCGGCCATGATCGGTTCGGGTCGTTTCGCCAAAAACGGTAAAAGCCTGACTCTTTCCTTGGTCGAAACGGACCGCAGTAAATTTGCTCAGCTTGTCAAATCAGGCCGCAAGAAGTTCCTGCCGCCTGTCAATTATCGCGCAAAACCCCCGCGCAAGCAATATAGCGTGCGCATACCGCTGCCGAAGGCCAAACCTACCGTAAAATTGCCCAAAATTTACGGACCCAGCGATAGCCGCCGTCCTTTGGTGATTATCGATGCAGGCCATGGCGGGCATGACCCCGGCGCGATCAGCCCGCATGGCGGCAAACGTGAAAAGGACGTGACGCTGGCACTGGCAAAGGCGCTGCGCGATGAACTTGTGAAAACCGGCCGTGTCCGTGTTGCGCTGACCCGCGAAAGTGACCGGTTTCTGGTCTTGCAGGAACGCTACGGTATTGCGCGTCGCATGGATGCGGATCTGTTTATTTCCGTGCATGCCGATGCGGCGGGCAATCAAGAGGCCAATGGCGCGACTGTCTACACACTGGCCGAGTCCGCCTCCGACCGCGAGGCGGCACGGCTGGCCGCGCGTGAAAATAAGTCGGACATCATCAATGGGGTCAATCTGGGCAATACACCGGACGATGTAAATTCGATCCTGATCGACCTGACACAGCGGCAGACGATGAATCTGTCCGCAGATTTTGCGAAACTTGTACTGCGCGAAGGCCGCGGCAACATGACATTCCGCAATAATTCACATCGCTTTGCATCCTTTGTGGTCCTCAAAGCGCCTGATGTGCCCTCCATCCTGCTGGAAAGCGGCTATCTGACCAATGAAACCGATGTGGATTTCCTGACCTCCAAAGCGGGACAGGATAAATTGGCGCGTTCTGTGGCCAATGCCGTCAATGTATATTTCGCGCGGCAATTGGCGATGCGTTAAGGCGTCTCTGACCAGTTTGTCCACAGCGCATTGATAGCGATAAAATTTCCGATTTTAGCATCTGGTATATCCGCGCAAAGCTGTGCTAATCAGCATCATGATGGAAAATACAGATGACAATAGCGTCACATACCGCATGCGCAGGGGTGCCAGCGGTTTGAAAGAGCGCTTTAAAATTTTATGGCAAAAACGCTGGTTCAAAGCGCTGGCCGTGCTTTTTGGACTCATGCTGTTTGCATGGTTCCTGCTATGGCTGCTGGTCATCCGCAATCTGCCATCTGCCGAAGCGCTGGTCGATTATCAGCCGCAATTGCCCACGATGGTGCGCGGATATGACGGCGAAATTGTGCAGAGCTATGCGCGTGAACGGCGCGTGCAATTGCAATATGTCGACTATCCCGACACGCTGATCGAGGCGTATTTGTCCGCTGAGGACAAGACATTTTTCGACCATGGCGGCCTTGATTATCCGGGTCTTGCGGGCGCGGTATTCGACTATGTCACCAAAATCGGATCGGGCGAGCGCGCGCGGGGCGGTTCGACCATTACGCAGCAGGTCGCAAAAAACCTGTTGATTGGCGATGAATATTCGATCGGCCGGAAACTGAAAGAGGCCTTGCTTGCCTATCGTATCGAGGATGCGCTTACCAAAGAGCAGATACTCGAACTCTATCTGAACGAAATCTTCTTGGGTCGCAGCGCCTATGGCGTGCAGGCGGCAGCCCGCGCCTATTTCGACAAGGATGTGGGTGATCTTGCGCTGCACGAAATGGCATATCTCGCCATCCTGCCCAAAGGTCCGGCCAACTATCGCCCCGAAAGTAACGAAGCCCGCGCGGTAGAGCGCCGCAACTGGGCACTGGGCGAGATGAACGACAACGGTTTCATAACGGCGACTGAAATGCGCGCCGCTCAGTCGCAGCCGCTCGGCACCGTGCGCAGCAAAAGCGATGGTTACACAAGGGTAGGCGGTTATTTTATCGAAGAAGTCCGCCGTCAGCTCATTGAAAAATATGGCGAAGATGCAGACGACAGCGAACATGGCGTCTATTCCGGCGGGCTGTGGGTGCGCACGTCGCTGCGTCCCGATATTCAGGTGGAAGTGACTGAGGCTTTGCGTGATGGATTACGGCGTTATGCGCGCGGCAAGGGGTGGAGCGGCCCGATCAATACCATCGAAGCCGATGATAAATGGGCCAGCCGTTTGCGTTCCACTTTTATCGGGCTTGATTATTCCAACTGGCGCGTGGCCGTGGTGGTATCAAAATCGGGCAACACCGCGACAATCGGTTTCCCGAACGGCGATACCGGAACTCTGCCCAGCTATGCGGCATCATTGCGCGGCAAGAGCGGCACCGCTTTCAACATGATGAAACCGGGCGATATTATCGCTGTCGCACCCGATGGCAACAATTGGTCGCTGCGCAATATTCCGGAAGTGTCGGGCGGCATGGTCGCACAAAATCCATATAATGGCAGGGTGCTGGCGATGCAGGGCGGTTTTGACTCGCGCATCAGTTCTTTCAACCGCGCGACACAGGCGGAGCGCCAGCCTGGCTCGACGATCAAGCCATTTGTCTATGCCACCGCGCTGGACCAGGGCATGACACCGGCGACCAAGCTGGTGGACGGCACTTTTTGCGTATATCAGTCTGCGGCACTGGGCCGTAAATGTTTCCGCAATTTCGGCGGCGCACGCGGGGCAGGGTCGCAAACATTGCGCTGGGGACTGGAACAGTCACGCAACCTGATGACTGTGCGCGCGGCGAACGATGCCGGCATGCCCAATGTCGTCAAGACGATCGAGCGTATGAAAATCGGTAAATATAATCCGTACCTCGCTTTTGCCCTGGGGGCAGGGGACACGACCGTCATGAAAATGACCAACGCCTATTCGATGCTGGTCAATCACGGGCGTGAGCTTGACCCGACTGTGATTGATTATGTGCAGGATCGAAACGGCAAGGTCATTTTCCGCACCGACAAGCGTGATTGTGCGGGTTGTAACATGCCCAAATATGATGGCAAACCGATGCCGCGTCTGAAACCGGTCGGCAAACAGCTGCTCAATCCCATGACCGCCTATCAGGTGGTGCATATGCTCGAAGGCGTGATATTGCGCGGTACGGCGCAAAATCTGCGTGATCTGGACCGGCCTTTGTTTGGCAAGACCGGCACGTCCTCAGGCCCCACCAATGTATGGTTTGTGGGCGGCACACCTGATATCGTGGCGGGTGTCTATATGGGTTATGACCAGCCGCGCAACATGGGCAGCTATGCCCAGGGTGGTTCGCTGGCAGCGCCGATATTCAAACAATTTGCAAAGGCGGCGTTTAAGGATATGCAGGTCACGCCATTTCGTGCACCGCGCGGCATCCGCATGGTGCGTATTGACCGTAGCAGCGGCCGCCGTGTCTATGGTGCATGGCCGGGTGATGATCCGAAAGCTGCCGTGATTTGGGAAGCTTTCAAACCCGAAACCGAACCGCGCCGCACGATCCGCAAGGAAGAGATTGAAAAAGCGGTTGTAAAGAAAAAAGCCGCACCCAAAGCGCAGAGACGCGAACGCCGCGAGACCAGAACGGATAATGACTTCCTGCAGGATGAGGGCGGCATTTATTAGGCAGGGCTTGCGAAGTTACTTGCAAGCTCTGCATGCCCGCCAAGCTGGTCATACGAAAAAGCTGCGGGGCGTAATCGCGGCCATATCCGCTGTCCTACAGCAGCTGCGCCATGCTAGCCTCGCGCCATGCTGTTCCTCTTCGCTTTGTCCGCCGCGCTTATGCGCTGTTTTGCCTGCCCGCTCAGGGCCGTGTATTCCGGCGCAGGCCGGAATCCAGTGTGGCCATCGCTGCCGCCTGCGCATGTTGTCACGGACCCCGGCCTCAAGCAAGGCTTGAGCTTATCCAGAGCGACTGCCGCAGGCAGACAGTCGAAGGGCCGGGGTAATGCGGGGTCATATGTTTCGGTGCCAGCGGTATCATACGCCGTATCGGTAGTACTAAAGTTTATTAAACTTCGCCCGAACAGGAAAAGCCGCGGAGTTGTAATCCTAAACTTTAGTAAACTTCACCCGTATTCCTGCGAAAGCAGGAATCCAGAGCGGCAGAATGCCACTGTATCTCCATCCCGCCCTGGGCTCCTGCTTTCGCAGGAGCACGCGGTGGAGACATCGCGGAGTGTATCAGGAGCAGGCGTTCTGCGCTCCATACCTAAAGTCTTAAGCTTCACTAAACTTCGCATGTACCCCGGCGCAGGCCGGAATGCAGCGCGTCCATCGCTGCCGTCTGCGCATGCTGCTTTGGACCCCGGTCTGCACCGGGGTACTGCGAGGTCATATGTTTCGGTGTCAGTGGTATCATACGCTGCTACATGGATAGTCCTAAAGCCTGTCCTGAGCCTGCCGAAGGGTTTATTAAACTTCAGCCGGAATATGTAACGAATTCAATAATGCTAGGGAAAGTCCTGAACAGGCCGAATGCCACTTCCCTGCATTATCACTGCGATTACGTCTTCATATGCTTTACAATTACGCACAAGGCCTTATGTCGCTGGCGTAGCAGTAATGGAGAGATGCCATGCGTGCCGAGGGGCAGGGCCATATTGAAACGATTGAAGCCGCGCTCAACCTTGTGCGCACGTCGCTTGACTGGGATAATGCGCTCAGACGGCTGGATGAGTTGAACGCGCGGGTGGAGGACCCCACGCTTTGGGATGATCCAAAGGCCGCCGAAGAAGTGATGCGTGAGCGTCGGCGGCTGGAACAGGCTGTCTCCACCGTCAATGACATCAGCCAGGAAATGGCCGATGCCATTGAGTTCATCGAAATGGGTGAAGCCGAGGGCGATGATGAAATCGTCGATGAAGGCCATGATACGCTGGAGAAGCTTGCCAAACGGGCGGAGAAAGACAAAGTTCAGGCACTGTTGTCGCACGAAGCCGATGCGCTTGATACCTATCTGGAAATTCATGCCGGAGCAGGCGGCACGGAAAGCCAGGATTGGGCAGAAATGCTGCTGCGCATGTATCAGCGCTGGGCAGAGGCGCGCGGCTATAAAGTGGAAATGATGGAATATCAGGCGGGGGATCAGGCGGGCATCAAATCCGCCACGCTGCAGATCAAGGGCGAAAATGCCTATGGCTATGCCAAGACCGAAAGCGGCGTACACCGGCTGGTGCGTATATCGCCCTACGACAGCGCGGCGAAGCGGCACACCAGCTTTTCCAGCGTCTGGGTCTACCCTGTGATTGATGACAGTTTCGAAGTTGAAATTAACGAAAGCGACCTGAAGATCGATACCTACCGCGCATCGGGTGCGGGCGGGCAGCACGTGAACACGACTGATTCCGCAGTGCGGATAACCCACGTGCCATCGGGCATCATCGTTGCGAGCCAGAATGACCGGTCACAGCACAAGAACCGGGCGACCGCCATGGGTATGCTGAAAGCGCGGCTGTATGAAGCGGAAATGCAGAAGCGCGAGGCGGAGGCCAGCGGCGAATATTCGGCCAAGACCGAAATCGGCTGGGGCCACCAGATCCGGTCCTATGTTTTGCAACCCTATCAGATGGTGAAGGACCTGCGCACGGGATTAACCTCATCGGCACCATCCGATGTTCTTGACGGAGCGCTTGATCCCTTTATGGCAGCGGCCCTGTCGCAGAAAGTGACGGGTGAAAAAGTCGATGTCGAGGACGTGGACTAAACCTGCCGAATATCCTTCTACACAGAACAGCCTAACCCTTGGACAAGCGCATAAGGCCGCGCTAAGACACATTTATGTTACAAGTTATGTTACAAGTGAAAAATATTATTGCTGGTATATTTGTTCTGTCGGTCTTGGCTTGCAAGCCCGTTGAAACGGATAGTTCGCGCCCCGAGACGTCCCGGGCTTTTCCGTCACCTGACAGGCCGGTGTCCACAGTGACCGGCAACAGTTTTTCCACTGAAGAAGCGCGTGACGACCGTAATGAGGCCAATAAGGTTATGGATATGGCCGGGATAGAAGAGGGCACCACGGTAGCCGATATCGGCGCGGGTGAGGGCTATTATACCGTCCGGCTGGCGGAACGTGTGGGCAAAACTGGCCGGGTGTTGGCACAGGATATTGATGAAAAGGCGCTCAAGCGTCTCGGCATTCGTGTCGAGCGTGAACGGCTTGATAATGTATCGATTAAGCCCGGCGATATCGATGATCCAAAGCTGCCTAAAAACAGCTTCGACCGGATTTTCATGGTGCATATGTATCATGAAGTGACCGAGCCATATGCGTTCATCTGGCGGCTGCGGCCCGCGCTGAAAGAAGGCGGTCAGGTTATTGTGGTCGATGTCGACCGGCCCACCACCGAACATGGCATTCCGCCCAAGCTGCTATTCTGTGAATTTGCAGCGGTTGGATACCGGTTGATAGAATTTAAGGAAAAGCCCGATATTGCCGGATATTTTGCGCGCTTTGAAGCCGAAGGCGCGCGGCCTGAACCTGCGGAAATCAAAAGCTGTTCGAATACGAAAAGCTAAGCCGGAAAGCCAAGTCATTTAGAAAGCAGAAGATTTATAACGCGCAATCTAACCGCCACTTCTGTATAGCGGTTGAAAAATTGGGGAATGCATTTTGTTCAAAGGGTTGAAAAAAATCCAATATGCTGGACGTGAAGTCTGGCCGCTGATTGAGGGCGGTAAAGGCGTATCGGCCACAAACCATGCCAGTTCCGGCGCCTGGGCTGCGGCCGGTGGTATCGGCACAGTCTCTGCCGTGAATGCCGACAGCTATGACGAAAATGGCAATGTCATTCCGCAAACCTATGAAGGTAAAACGCGCGGCGAGCGTCACGAAGAACTGATTGCTTACGGTATTGCGGGCGGCGTTGCCCAGGTGAAACAGGCGCATGAGATTGCGGGCGGCAAGGGCGCGATCAATATCAATGTGCTGTGGGAAATGGGCGGCGCGCAGGATATTCTCCACGGCGTGCTTGAACAGACCAAGGGCATGGTACAGGGCGTGACCTGCGGTGCGGGCATGCCGTACAAGCTGTCTGAAATTGCTGCGCAATATGACGTTTATTATCTGCCGATCATCAGCTCTGCGCGGGCATTTCGCGCATTATGGAAACGTGCCTATCACAAGGTTCCCGATCTTTTGGGGGCGGTGGTCTATGAAGACCCGTGGCTGGCGGGCGGGCATAATGGCCTTTCGAATGCGGAAGATCCGCGTGAACCACAGGACCCTTATCCGCGTGTAAAAGCGGTGCGTGATATCATGCGCGATTGCGGCATTGATGACAGTGTGCCGATTGTTATGGCGGGCGGTGTCTGGTACCTGCGCGACTGGGAAGACTGGATTGATAATCCCGAGCTGGGCCAGATCGCATTCCAGTTTGGTACGCGGCCGCTACTCACCAGGGAAAGCCCGATTCCGCAAAAATGGAAGGACGAGCTTACCAAAATCCAGGAAGGCGATGTGCTGCTGCACAAATTCTCGCCCACCGGGTTCTACTCATCGGCTGTGCGCAACGATTTCCTGAATTCGCTGGAGGCGCGGTCCGAGCGGCAAGTGCCATTTTCCAAAGAGCTTCGTGAAGAGCGCACTGAAAAACTTGATATGGGTGTGAAGGGCAAAAATTACGTCGCACCGGAAGATTTGCAAAAAGCGCGGGAATTTGTGGAGCAGGGCTATAGTGCCGGGCTTAAAACACCGGACGATACCATCGTTTTTGTCACGCCCGAGGACCGCGACATGATCCGCAAGGACCAGCAGGATTGCATGGGCTGCCTGTCGCATTGCGGCTTTTCCTCATGGAAAGATCACGACAATTTCACCACAGGCCGCTTGGCCGATCCACGCAGTTTCTGTATCCAGAAATCACTGCAGAATATCGCGCATGGGGAAAGCGTACAGGAAAACCTGATGTTTGCCGGTCACGCAGCCTATAATTTCGGAACCGATCCGTTTTATTCCAACGGGTTTGTTCCGACTGTGGAAGAGCTGGTAAACCGGATTTTGACGGGGGATTAATGCATGCTTGAGCGGATGGCATGGGGCGTATTGGCATTGATCCATTTGTCTCCTGCTGCTGCGCTTTTCGTGCCTTCACTCATTACGAAGCTATATGGCGTTCCAGCGGGCAGCGATGCATTTACACTGCTGCATCACCGCGCTGCACTGTTCCTGGTGGTTTTCATTGGCTGCCTATGGGCGGTTTTTGATCCGGATGTGCGTAGGCTTGCTGTCGTGGGAACGGCGCTGTCGATGCTGGGTTTCCTTGCGATTTATATTATGGGAGGACAGCCAGATGCGCTGCGCTCCATAGCGATAGCAGATGGTATCGGCCTGCCATTTCTCGCATATGCAGCCTGGCTGGCTTTCACCCGTTAAATAATTTACCGGTTTTATACCCACCCGTCCAGAACCTGGTCCGGTGGGCGATGTCCGTCGGCCCAGATGCGGATATTGGCAATGACGCGTTCCCCCGATGCTTCGCGGCCTTCAAAAGTGGCGCTGCCGACATGGGGCAGGAGTGTAACGTTCTTGAGCGCGAGAAGGCGCGGGTCGACCGCCGGTTCATGGGTGTAAACATCAAGCCCAGCGCCTGCGATCTTGCCTTTTTCCAAAGCGTTTATCATGGCTGCTTCATCGACAATCTCACCGCGTGATGTGTTGATAAGATATGCATCTTTCTTCATCGACGCGATCCGCTTTGCGCTTATCATCTCATGCGTTTCGTCATTATGCGGGCAATGCAGGGTGATAATATCGCTGTCACGGATAAGAGCGTCCAGATCGCCTTGATATTCCGCGCCCAGCATCTGTTCGAGATGTTCGGGCAGGCGGCGGCGGTTATGGTAGATAATATTGAGGCCGAAAGCGCGGGCGCGGTGCGCGACGGCCTGTCCAATACGCCCCATACCAATAATGCCCAGCGTTTTTCCGCCAATGCGGTGGCCCAGCATGCCCGATGGTTTCCATCCTTCCCAGTTGCCTGAACGCACCAGTTTTTCACCCTCGGCAAAACGGCGAGGTACGGACAGGATGAGCGCCATGGTCATATCGGCGGTATCATCGGTAAAAACACCCGGCGTATTCGTGACCATGATACCGCGTTTGCGCGCGGCTTTCAGGTCGATGTGATCCACGCCGGTCCCGAAACTGGCAATGAGTTTGAGCCGGTCGCCCGCACCATTGATCAGATCAGCATTGATATCGTCCGTCACGGTGGGGACAAGGACATCAATATCCTGCATCGCACCATGCAGCTGCTCCTGTGTCATCGGGACATCCGCACGGTTAAGAGACGCTTCGAACAACTCTTCCATCCGCGCCTGCACGCTGTCGGCAAGGTCACGTGTGACCACAATCTTTGGCTTGGCAATCGGGGCGGAGAGTCTGGCGCTGTTTGGCATGTCTCCGCTATCTTGCAGATTTTACCAAAGGTCAAGCGCACGGCGCTTGAAAACGCAGCCTTACTCGCGGTAAGGTGCAGTGGGCATGGGGCCAGTTATATGTGATCGGAGTATATTATGCGTTCTTATCTGAAGCGCATTGTGGTGGTTTTTCTGGGCATAGGCTTTGCAGCGGGCAGTGTCCCTGCACATGCGCAGAATGTGGAAACGCCGTATTGGGCCTCGATCAAGGATGAGAAAGCCTATGCCCGCGTTGGCCCGGCCGGTGATTATAAAATCGCGTGGGTATATCAGCGCAAGGACCTGCCGGTCAAAGTGCTGAAACGCTATGAAAGCTGGCGGCAGATCGAAGACCATGACGGTGAGATTTCATGGGTGTATGCAAAACTGCTGTCGCTCAAACGCACGGCGGTTATCGTGGACGGTACGCAGAAAATGCTGTCCAAGCCTTCCGCAAACGCGCCGGTGCTCTGGCGTGCAGAACCCGGCGTCGTCGGTGTGCTCGGCAGCTGCACGAACGGCTATTGCGAATTTGATGTAAATGGCCAGTCCGGCTATGTCATCGCATCCGCATTATGGGGTGTGGGTAAGCCTTAAGGGGTTACTCCGGCACTTAATCCATCAATTCCACTGCCACTGCGGTGGCTTCGCCGCCGCCGATGCAAAGCGAGGCGATACCGCGTTTCTTGCCATGTGTTTGCAGCGCAGCGATCAGCGTGGTCATGATCCGCGCGCCGCTGGCACCGATCGGATGGCCCAGCGCGGTTGCGCCGCCATGCACGTTGATTTTATCATGCGGGATGCCGAGATCCTGCATTGCGAACATGGCAACACAGGCAAAGGCTTCGTTGACTTCGAACAGATCGACATCGTCCATCGTCCAGCCTGCTTTTTCAAGCACTTTCTGCATCGCGCCCACCGGAGCAGTAGTGAACTTGGATGGTTCGTGCGCATGCGCGGCGAGAGCGGTGATGCGCGCAACCGGTTTCTTGCCCATTTCATCGGCAACTGACTGGCGGGTCAATACCATGGCGGCAGCGCCATCGGAAATGGAGGAAGATGTTGCCGCCGTAATCGTGCCGTCTTTGGCGAATGCCGGGCGCAGCTCAGGAATTTTGTCCGGACGGCCCCGGCCAGGTTGTTCGTCAGTGTCCACCGTGACTTCACCCTTACGGGTGGCAAAAGTGACCGGCACGACTTCGCGGTCGAACGCGCCATTTTCGATGGCGGCATTGGCGCGGCGCAGCGATTCGATCGAATAATCGTCCTGCGCTTCGCGGGTCAGCTGATATTCATTCGCCGTGTCCTGCGCAAAAGTACCCATGGCGCGGCCTTCTTCATAGGCATCTTCCAGTCCGTCAAGGAACATGTGATCATACACGGTATCATGGCCGATACGCGCGCCGCTGCGGTGCTTTTTCATCAGATAGGGCGCGTTGGTCATGCTTTCCATGCCGCCCGTGACAATCAGGTCGATTGAGCCCGCCGCCAGCGCTTCTGCACCCATAATCGCCGACTGCATGCCCGATCCGCATACCTTGCCGACCGTTGTGGCTTCCACCGATTTGGGCAGGCCAGCTTTCAATGCGGCCTGACGCGCCGGGGCCTGACCAAGGCCAGCGGAGAGCACATTGCCCATATAGATACGGTCGATATCATCTGTATTGACACCCGCGCGTTCCACAGCCGCCTTTACCGCAGTCGCGCCGAGTTCCGTCGCCGATACGTCGGACAGCGCGCCCTGCATGCCGCCCATCGGAGTGCGGGCATAAGATAGAATGACAATCGGATCGTTTTCGCTGAATGTGGCCATGGGGAAATGCTTTCTGAGTCTGAGTGAAATATGATGGGGTATAGTTACGCCTTCTGCGCGCATTTTTCAAATCCAATATTGCGCTGCAACATCAACTTCTTCACGAAATTATATTACAAAAATCTGCGAAGCTGATTATGGTGCCATCTAAAGATTTTGGTGTTCAAGGAGTCTCATATGTCAGCAACCCCCGATTTTGATTTTCAACTGGGCGAAATGGCGGACCAGATTCGCGACACCACGCGCCGTTTTGCCGAAGACAAGATTGCACCGATCGCGGCCAAAATCGACGCGGAAGATTGGTTCCCCGAAGACCTGTGGCCGCAGATGGGCGAGCTTGGCCTGCATGGGATTACAGTAGCGGAGGAAGATGGCGGGCTGGGGCTGGGCTATCTGGAACACTGTATTGCCGTGGAAGAAATCAGCCGCGCGAGCGCCTCTGTAGGTCTCAGCTATGGCGCGCACTCCAACCTGTGCGTCAATCAAATGGCGCGATGGGCCAATCCCGAACAGAAAGAAAAATACCTGCCCGGTCTGGTATCGGGCGCGCATGTGGGTTCGCTCGCGATGTCAGAGGCGAATGCGGGCAGCGATGTGGTGTCGATGAAACTGAAAGCAGATAGCGTGCAGGGCGGATATCTGCTCAACGGCACCAAATTCTGGATCACCAACAGCCAATATGCCGAAACGCTGATCGTCTATGCCAAAACGGGCGAGGGCAGTGGCGGTATCACCGCGTTTATTATTGAAAAGGACATGGAGGGTTTCTCCATCGGCCAGAAAATCGACAAGATGGGCATGCGCGGTTCGCCCACGGCGGAACTGGTGTTCAATGACTGCCATGTGCCAGAGGAAAACGTGATGGGTCCTGTTAACGGCGGTGTCGGCGTGCTGATGTCAGGCCTTGACTATGAGCGCGCTGTGCTCGCGGCGATCCAGCTCGGCATTATGCAGGCGTGCCTGGATGTCGTCATCCCGTTCGTGCGGGAGCGCAAACAGTTTGGTAAACCCATTGGCTCGTTTCAGCTCATGCAGGGCAAGGTCGCGGATATGTATGTCGCACTCAACTCCGCACGTGCCTATGTCTATGCCGTGGCCAAGGCATGTGATGCGGGCAAGACCACACGCTTCGATGCAGCGGGATCGATCCTGCTGGCGTCCGAAAATGCGGTGAAAGTCTCGCTGGAAGCTATCCAGGCGCTGGGCGGTGCTGGTTATACCAAGGATTGGCCCGTGGAACGCTTTATGCGCGATGCGAAGCTGCTCGACATCGGTGCAGGCACCAACGAAATCCGCCGCATGCTGATTGGCCGCGAGCTGATCGGGGCGGGGTGATGCTTTCTCTCATCCGTCATTCTGAACTTGTTTCAGAATCCATTTTGCAACTACAAACCTGTTTCTCGATTGAGAAATGGACCCTGAAACAAGTTCAGGGTGACGAAGGTAGGATATAATGTCAGCACCTGTAATCGACACAAAAATCAACACCGAATCCGAAGCATATCGCGGCAATATGGCGCATAATGCGGCGCTCAGGGATGAATTATGGGACAAGGTTGCTCAGGCCGCGAAAGGGGGCAGTGAAAAATCACGTGAACGCCATGTTGGCCGCGGCAAATTGCTTCCCCGTGAACGTGTCGAACGCCTGCTCGATCCCGGCTCGCCTTTTCTTGAGGTCGGGCAACTCGCGGCGAACGGCCTCTACAAGGATGATATTCCGGGCGCGGGCCTGATCTGCGGGATTGGCCGCGTGTCGGGGCGGCAGGTGATGATTGTGTGCAACGATGCCACGGTCAAGGGCGGCACCTATTACCCGATGACGGTCAAGAAACACCTGCGCGCGCAGGAAATTGCCGAGGCGAACCATCTGCCATGTGTCTATCTGGTCGATAGCGGCGGCGCGAACCTGCCGCACCAGGCCGAAGTCTTTCCCGACCGCGACCATTTTGGGCGGATTTTCTTTAATCAGGCGAATATGAGCGCGAAGCAAATCCCGCAGATCGCCTGCGTGATGGGCAGCTGTACCGCCGGCGGCGCCTATGTGCCTGCCATGTCGGACGAGACCGTGATTGTCCGCAACCAGGGCACGATTTTTCTCGCCGGACCGCCTTTGGTCAAAGCCGCGACGGGTGAGGAAATCAGCGCCGAGGACCTGGGTGGCGGCGACCTGCACGGGCGCAAGTCGGGTGTGGTCGATCATGTCGCCGAAAATGATGAACATGCGCTCACCATCGTGCGCGATATTGTTTCGACACTGCCCGAAAGCCGCACGCCCGATATTGCAATCGTCGAACCGCTCCCGCCCAAATATGATGCGGAGGAAATTTACGGTATCCTACCCGACGACGTTCGCGCGCCCTATGACGTGCATGAAGTGATCGCCCGGCTGGTTGATGGCAGCGAGTTTCATGAGTTCAAGGCGCTGTATGGCACGTCACTGGTGTGCGGTTTCGCGCATATCTGGGGCATGCCGGTCGGCATTATCGCCAATAACGGTATTTTATTCTCCGAAAGCGCGCAAAAGGGTGCTCATTTTATCGAGCTATGCTGTCAGCGCCGTGTGCCGCTCCTGTTCCTGCAAAATATCTCCGGCTTTATGGTCGGCGGCAAATATGAGGCAGAAGGCATTGCCAAACATGGCGCCAAGCTGGTGACCGCAGTCGCCACCGCCAGCGTGCCGAAAATCACCGTGCTGATCGGCGGGTCATTCGGTGCGGGCAATTATGGCATGTGCGGCCGCGCATATAATCCGCGCTTCCTGTTCAGCTGGCCGAACTCGCGGATTTCGGTAATGGGCGGCGAACAGGCCGCATCGGTGCTCGCCACCGTCCACCGCGATGCGGAAAGCTGGAGCGAGGAGGAGGCCGAAGCGTTCAAGGACCCGATCCGGCAGAAATATGAAGACGAGGGCAATCCCTATTACGCCACCGCCCGCATGTGGGACGACGGCATTATCGACCCCGCGCAGACCCGCGACGTGCTGGGCCTGGCCTTCGCCGCGACGCTCAATGCTGAAGTGCCGGAGCGTGCGCAATTCGGTGTGTTCAGGATGTGATGGTGAAACGTCTTCCATTACCTCACTCGATACAAGTCTTTCATGCAATGATGGGAGTCCTTGAGTTTTCTATTTTTAATGAAAACTTGGGCAATAATTGTTCTATGGAGACTGCTATATCCGAGCATTTAAAGTATTGCATTGATCGTCGGTCATGGTTGCCAAAACCAATCGTCGTAAAAGAATATTTTCAAAACCATAAACCGAAAATGAAATCGAAAGACGATTTCCTTGGATTATATTATAACTTTTCAAGTAAAAGTTTCGGTTGGCCTAAAAACTTTCAAATATCTGAATTTCCCTTAGACTTTTCCCAAGGAGACAAGCTTGGGTTTTCATATTTTTTTGCAAGGCCAGTTTACGGTCCAGTTAAATACGGAACTAACAATCGCCATCCAGATTTAGGTGAATGGGAAGCAGCATATGAAGCGGTATTGAGTGATATTCTACCAGAAGGTTTAGAAACTGAAATTTATGACTGGTGCCATGCGGATTTAGAGCAACTTTCATATTATTTTAGTGGAGGATTGGAATTTGGTTTAGCCAATCTTTATCTTCTCTACACACCAGATATCAAACAAATTATTGTCATTTCTGAATCTAATTGGAATTAGTATGATTAAATCCCTCCTTATCGCAAACCGGGGCGAAATTGCTTGCCGGATTATCCGCACCGCGCGGGATATGGGTGTCCGCACCATTGCGGTCTATTCCGATGCCGATGCAAAAGCACTGCATGTGCGGGAGGCCGATGAGGCAGTGCATATCGGGCCTTCGCCTGCCACCGAAAGCTATCTGGTCGGTGAGAAGATACTTGCCGCTGCAAAGGAAACGGGTGCGGAGGCGATTCATCCGGGCTATGGCTTCCTGTCGGAAAATGCCGATTTTGCTCAAGCAGTGATCGATGCGGGGCTTATCTGGGTCGGGCCGAAACCGGATAGTATCCGCGCCATGGGCCTGAAAGACGCGGCCAAGACATTGATGGACAATGCGGGCGTGCCCACCACGCCGGGCTATATCGGCGACAACCAAGACGCGGATTACCTCGCCGAGCAGGCCGAGAAGATTGGCTATCCCGTATTGATCAAAGCAGTCGCAGGCGGTGGCGGCAAGGGCATGCGCAAGGTAGACGCAGCGGCGGATTTTGCGGACTCGCTTGTGTCCTGTCAGCGCGAGGCGGCGGCTTCGTTTGGCAACGACATCGTCCTGATCGAAAAATGGATCGAAAGCCCGCGCCATATTGAGGTGCAGGTATTCGGCGACAGCCACGGCAATGTCGTGCACCTGTTCGAACGCGACTGTTCGCTGCAACGCCGCCATCAGAAGGTGATCGAGGAAGCCCCTGCGCCCGGCATGGACGAAGCCACCCGCGAGGCCGTATGCGGTGCGGCTGTCCGCGCGGCCAAGGCCGTGGATTATGAAGGCGCGGGCACAATCGAATTTATCGCCGATGGGTCCGAAGGCCTGCGCGCTGACCGCATCTGGTTTATGGAAATGAACACGCGGTTGCAGGTCGAACATCCCGTGACCGAGGAAATCACCGGTGTTGATCTGGTCGAATGGCAGCTCCGCGTGGCGAGCGGAGAGCCCATTCCGGTGCAGCAGGAAGAGCTCAGCATTGATGGCTGGGCGATTGAGGCGCGGCTTTATGCGGAGGATCCGGCCAGCGGGTTTTTACCGAGCATGGGGCCATTAGACTCGCTTATTTTAGATGACAGATGGGCGCGCATCGAAACAGGAGTTGAGGAAGGTGACAACGTCTCACCATTCTATGATCCGATGATTGCAAAGGTCATAAGCCATGAAAGTGATAGGCAAGAAGCAATTAATGCTTTGAAGAAGGCGCTACAATATAGCGCTATTAGTCCGATCCATACTAATAAAGGTTTCCTTTTTGAATGCCTTGATAACAGCCGGTTTGCCTCGGCAGATTTGGATACAGGTCTAATAGTAGCGGCAGGAAAACAACTAATTTCTAAAGAAATTCCTGTTCCCGCTGCAATAAATGCGGCTGCTTGGCGGTATCGCATGGATTACTCCGATTGGGAGACCGATAACAGATCACTTGTAAATGGTTTATTTGGTTTTCGTCTAAATACTGAAAAAAAGGTAACCATTACACTTTGGTGTGATGGGATGGCCTATGAAGGTAATATTAAGAAAGGAAAAACGTTAGCCAGCACTTATCCGGGACCAGGAGAAGAAATTATAGTAACGGAGCGCGGTCAAGACTATCTGTTTTCTACAAGCCCGTTAGTTTCCGCAGGAACTGCAGCTATCTCCGATGGTGCGATCCTCTCCCCGATGCCGGGCAAGATTATCGCAGTGAATGTTGCGGCGGGTGACAGCGTGACCAAGGGACAGAAACTGCTGACACTCGAAGCCATGAAAATGGAACACAGTCTTGTCGCCCCGTTTGACGGGGTCGTGGCAGAGCTGAACGCCGAACTGGATGCGCAAGTGAGCGAGGGAAGTTTGTTGGTGGAGATTGATGCGGGTGATGAGGCAGACTGACGTGCCTGATAAAGCCCGTCATCCTGAACTTGTTTCAGGATCCATGTCTAAATTGCCCGAACTGCATCAGGAGGCAGAATGGATGCTGAAACAAGTTCAGCATGACGATAATTGTTAGGGCAAAGCTTATATTTTACGCTCGCGGGGCTTGTTCTAGGCGCGATATTTGGCAGTTTTATTGCTGCGCTGGTATCGCGCTGGCCAGACGATAAATCGATATTAACAGGGCGATCCGCATGTGAGGGGTGCGGTAAAACACTCGGCGTTCATGAGCTTGTCCCAGTCATTTCCTATATATTGCAACGCGGCAAATGCCGGTCTTGTGGCATTGCCATTGGCGGCGATGCGTTGCTGATTGAGCTTTGCGCAGCAGTAATTGGCGGCGTGTCCCTTTACCTGTCACCGGATTTCTATGGCGCGGCAGGCGCAATTTTTGGCTGGATATTGCTGGCTCTCGCTGCGCTTGATTTCAGGCACTATTGGCTCCCTGACCGGCTCACATTGCTGCTCGCTGTGACAGGTTTGGTCGCGGCTTTCATATTTAACCGTAGCCATATCGTGGATCATATCGCGGGCGGTGTCGCCGGCTTTGCGGTGCTCTGGCTGATCGCATTGAGCTACAAACGGCTGCGCGGGCGCGAAGGGCTGGGCGGTGGTGATCCCAAAATGCTCGGTGCGATCGGTGTCTGGTTGGGTTGGGCCGGTCTGCCATTCGTACTGCTGGGTGCAAGCGTGTTGGGGCTGATGTTGGCCGCAGTCATGATGCTGGCGAGCCGTAAAGTAGCCGCAGATACACGCCTGCCGCTCGGTGCCTTGATGGCGCTGCCAGCCTTTCTCCATTGGCTCATATTCAACTGAAACCGGCGGCGTTCTAATCCCCCATTTCATAATGCAACCCTTTCGCTTATGCTGCGTGCAAAGATAACAGGAGAGCGTTGTGTCCGAATCCAATAAATCCACTGAAATGCAGGCGACGCTGGAAAAACAGCGTGCTGATTTTACTGCGTCCATGCCTGAAGCTATGCGCGTGCGGCGCGATCGGATGGACCGTGCGATTGCCTTGCTGATTGACTATAAGGACCAGTTTGCGGACGCTGTTTCGGAAGATTTCGGCCATCGCAGCCGTGAGCAGACGCTTATGACCGATATCATGCCGTCAGTCAGCGCGATGAAACATGCGCGCAAGCACTTTGAAAGCTGGACCCGCGGCGAAAAACGCAGGGCCACTTTCCCGCTTGGCCTGATCGGCGCAAAAGCTGAAGTAGTGTATCAGCCTAAAGGCGTGGTGGGTGTGGTTGCGCCCTGGAATTTCCCCGTGGGCATGGTCATGGTACCGATGGCGGGTATACTCGCCGCAGGCAACCGCGCCATGATAAAACCGTCCGAATTTACCGAAAATGTGTCGGCGCTGTTTGAAGAAATTGTCCCCAAATATTTTGATGAAACCGAAATGGCCGTGTTTACCGGCGGGCCAGAGGTCGGCATCGCTTTTTCACAGCTTGCGTTCGACCATATGATTTTCACCGGCGCGACTAGTGTCGGCAAGCATATTATGCGCGCGGCGGCGGAAAATCTCGTGCCTGTCACGCTGGAACTGGGCGGCAAGTCGCCCACCATTGTTGGACGCAGCGCAGACCAGAAAAAGGCGGGCGAACGCATTGCGACGGGCAAGATGATGAATGCCGGGCAGATCTGTCTTGCGCCCGATTACCTGATGGTCGCGGCGGATCAGGAAGAAGATGTGATCGAAAGCGTGAAACAGGGCGTGCATGCGCAATATTCTGCGTTGATCAACAATGATGATTATACCTCCGTTGTGAATGAACGCAATTATGACCGGTTGCAGGGTTATCTGGCCGACGCGCGCGACAAGGGTGCGGAAGTGATTGAGGTCAATCCTGCTGAGGAAGATTTTGAAAGTTATAATGGCCGCAAAATGCCGCTGCATATCGTGCGCGGGGTCAATGATGACATGAAAGTCATGCAGGAAGAGATTTTCGGGCCGATCCTGCCGGTGATGACATATCGTAGTATTGATGAAGCGATTGACTATGTGAACGACCATGATCGGCCGCTGGGTCTTTACTATTTCGGGTCAGACAAGGCAGAAGAGCAGCAGGTGCTCAGCCGCACAGTTTCCGGCGGCGTGACAGTCAATGACGTGATTTTCCACAATGCGATGGAAGACCTGCCGTTTGGAGGTATTGGTCCGTCGGGCATGGGGCATTATCATGGGCGGGATGGGTTTAAGACATTCAGCCATATGCGCGCGGTATATCGCCAGACTGGCGTGGATGTGGCCGGCATGGGCGGGTTCAAACCGCCTTATGGCAAAAGCACGCAGGCGACGCTGAAGCGGGAATTGAAGAAATAGAGAGGCATGATTTATGAGCCATAAAGTAAAGGCATTGCTTTTCAGCATTATGAGCGCAATATTCCTGTTCATCGCCGTTGATAGATACATGGAAAGTGCACATTGGTTGCGTATAGCTGTAAGCGCAGTTGGCGCAATATGCTTTGCGATGCTAGCGATCACGCTATTTTACAGAGAAACAGATGATAGACAGGCGCCGTAAGCTCTGCATTCGTTGCCATGGGGCTGCGCGTCAGCAGACGTTTTGATAGACTGGGTATTTGAAACCCCGTTGCATTGCGCGAGCGACTGAGCTAGAGAAACGCTCGCCTTACAGCATAGCTCGTAAGCAAAATGCCCCTGTGGTGGAATTGGTAGACGCGCTGCACTCAAAATGCAGTTCCGCAAGGAGTGTCCGTTCGAGTCGGACCAGGGGCACCACTTCCTGCATCAATTTTCAAAACCGCCCTGCGTTTGCCCGGCTGTATTTCTGGCAGGTTAAATCTGTGCGGGCACGATAGTCATAAGTGTAGGATCGAGCGCGACATCCACCATCATACCGGGTCTGAGCGGCGAGGCTGCTGCGCCACGGGCGTGCCATATTTCGCCGTTTGGCGCGCGAAATGTAATTGCGGTCATGGCGCCAAGCGGATGTACTTCCACTATCTGGCAATCACCTTGTTTGGATGGCGTTAAAATCACGCCTTCAGGCCGGACCAGCAAGGTGGCATTTTCTGCTACATCGGCTTTGGCAGTGTCGATATCCCCGAATGGACTGTGCAGCTTTCCGTCCTGAACCATCCCGGTCCATGCGTTTATTTCACCCAGCAACTGTGCCGCCGCCAGCGATTTCGGTTGCAGGTAAAGTTCGCCGGGTTTCCCCCTTTGGACAATGGCGCCATCGACCATAAGCGCGAGCTCATCAGCCATGAACAGGGCTTCTTCGGCATCGTGCGTTACAATTAGGACTGCGGCCCCCGATGCCTTAAGTGCGTGCAGCGCCGTATTGCGCAGTTCCACCCGCAACCGTGCATCCAGCCCCGAGAATGCTTCATCAAGCAGCACGATATCCGGCTGCGGCGCAAGGGCGCGAGCCAAGGCTACACGCTGCTGTTCGCCGCCCGATAATGTGTGCGGATAGGCAGCTGCTTTATCTGCCATTTGTACGGACGCAAGCCGTTCCAGCGCCGTTTCACGGCGGGCCGTAATAGGACTGGCGTTCAGACCGAACATAACATTTTCAAGCGCGCTCAGGTGCGGGAAGAGTGAAAAATCCTGAAATACCAGGCCGACATTGCGGTGCTCTGGCGGAACGATGATCTGGCCATCCGTGAGCAGATCGTCCGCTGTGCTGACCTGCCCGGAATCCACATCTTCCAGCCCGGCTATGACTCGCAGCAGCGTTGATTTGCCTGTACCCGAAGCGCCGAGCACTGCGGTAACGTGCCCACGCCTGAGTTCCAGATCGACATTGTCGAGCACACGCCGCCCGCGCCATGATTTGACCAGTCCGCGTGCGCGTATCGCTATGTCGCCGGTATCGCGTTTCATGATGCGCTTTCCGCCTGACGCCGAGTCACCAGCCAGCTTACCAGCATCATGACTGGCAAACCGAGAAGCACCAGCATCAACGAAGGCAGCGCCGTCTGTGCCAGTCGTTCGTCCGATGCGTAATGATGTGCGCTGACAGCGAGTGTCTCAAAATCCAGCGGGCGCAATATCATGGTGGCGGGAAGCTCTTTCATCACTTCGATGAATACGAGCAAAGCGGCCGTTGCGATACCGCTAAATGCCATGGGCACATGTATGCGCCGGATAACCGACCAGCGACTGGCGCCCAGCGACCGGGCGGCCTGATCCATTGTCGGTGTGATACGGGCGAGGGCGCTTTCGCACGGGCCGATAGCGGCGGCGGCGAAACGTGCCTGATAAGCGAACAGCAACGCGGCCAGCCCGCCGCCGGTTATGAGCGGTGCGGTCCAGCCGGAAAAACCATCGAACAGGCTTTGCACGGCGGCGAGCATGGCAATCACACCCAGCGCGGCCACGGCGCCAGGCACTGCATAACCGGCATGCGCCGCTCGCACCGAAGCCTGCGCAAACCAGCCGCCGGTACGCGCCGCATAAGCTGCCCCCAATCCAATGGTGACGGCGATCAGTGCGGACAGCGATGCGACCAGCATTGTCCCCTGCAGGGCATCCAGCGGCGAGCGTACAGGCTGCGTTTCCAGTGCCAGCATGATAAGATGGGCGACCGGGGCTGCCAATCCGAGCAACACAGGTACAGCGCAGCATATAGCCGCCAACAGTGCGGTGCGCGCCGATAGGCGAACGCGGCGTTGCGGTTTGCTGCGCCCGCCGATTTCCGACACACTTCTGCCGCGTCGCAGCACCCTCTCGCCGCCAAAAACGATTAGCGTGAGGATAAGCAGTATCAAGGCGAGCCGAGCCGCAGCATCGGGATCGCCAAAGGAAATCCATGCGCGCAAAATGCCGACGGTGAACGTGGGTGTACCCAGAAAATCGACTGTCCCGTAATCGGCGAGCGTTTCCATGACAACCAGTGCCATGCCCGCCATGATGCTAGGCCGTGCGAGCGGCAGCGATATTTTCCAAAATGCGCGCATCGGTGAAGCGCCCAATGTTCGTGCCGCTTCAAAACTGTTCACGCCGTGGCTTTCAAACGCCTGCCGTGCCAGCAGGAAAACATAGGGGTACAGGCAGATGGAAAAAACGAAACCGGCACCGGCAATGCCGCTGACTGTGGGGAAAAACCCGCCCAATGCATCATGCACCGGTCCGGCTGCGGCAGTCATCGATAGCCATGCATATGCAGCGATGTAACTTGGCATGGCGAGCGGAAGCGGCAGTGCGATGAGAAACAGGCGGCGCCCGGGGAATTCATAGCGCGTGGTGATCCATGCGGTAGGTACGCCAAGCAGCCATGTTCCCGCAATTGCGATGCACACCAGGGCAGCGGAATTAAGCGCATAATCGGCAAGCTGTGTATCCAGCAGGTGGCTGATATGTGCGCCGCCGCCCGCAAACGCCATCGGAATGAGCGCAAGAACGGGCAGGGTGCATATCAGCGCGGCGGCAATACCCACCGGGGCAGGGCCAATGCCGCGCCAGCGCCGGACGGAAGTTTGCGCCCCGAACATACGCCTGGCCGGCAGCGCCCTGTCAGTTAGCGCCATCCGGCCCGGTCAAATAGCTGCTGCGCCTCCGCCTGGTTTTCGCCAAGTTTGGACAGGCTGATAGGATCGGCCTTGAAATCGCCCAGCTCTTTCAGCGCCGCATTGTCATATGTGATCGAAGACACCGCCGGATATTCATTGGTCAATTCGGCAAAGAAACGCTGCGGCTGTTCGGTCATCGCAAATTCGATGAAGCGTCTTGCCAGTTCAGGGTTGGGGGCGTTTTTGGCAACACCCGCACCCGACACGTTGACATGCACGCCTTCACCCGCATTCGGCCAGAAAACGGCAAGGTCCTTTACAACTCCCTTGTCCTTGTCATCACGCATCAGGCGCGCGAAATAATAATGATTGACCAGCGCCACGTCACATTCTCCGGCTGCAACGGCCTTGATCTGGTCCGTGTCTCCGCCCAGTGGATCGCGCGCAAAATTATTCGCAACGCCGGTGGCCCATTGCTGGGCCTTGTCGCTGCCCCAGCGATCAATGAGCGCGGCGAGCAGGGAGATATTGTAAATATTGCCAGACGAGCGCGCGCAGACACGGCCCTTGAATGCAGGGTCAGCAAGCGTTTCATATCCGGCAAGTTCGCCTTCTTTCACCCTGTCTTTCGCATAGACAAGGACACGCGCGCGTGTGGCAAGACCGTACCAGAACCCATCGGGATGACGCATAGCCGCAGGAACCTGTTCCGTAAGCGTATCGGATTTGAGCGGCGCGAAAAGGTCTTCCTGCTCCGCACGCCATAACCGGCCGGCATCGACTGTGACAATGACGTCGGCAGGGCTGCGCGCCCCATCAGCTTTTAGCCTTTCGACCAGCAGATCCCCGTCCGCTTCTATGGTGCGGACGTCAATGCCAGTTTCTTTTTCAAAAGCATCATACAGCGCATAGTCGGAGTCATAATGGCGCGAAGAAAATATAACGAGCATCTCGTCTTTGCCACTGGCTGATGTCGATCCATCGCCGGTTCCAGTGTTGTTACAGGCTGACAAGCCGAGCACCGCGATAGCCAAACCCAATATTCCTAGTCGCATAGTATTTTCTTTCTGCTGAGTGAGGGGTTCAAATAATGCTAATAAGAATAATTTGCAATACAATTTATGGATATTCCGTGCAGCCGCCATTGGCCGGATGCAGGTGAGAAATATCAGCAATGGATATAACCGCAAATATGGCGCCAATGGAAGCTCTCATCATAAGCCAAAGACAGAAATGATCTTTTGCGACACATAAAGAAAAGGGGGCTTAACGCCCCCAATTCTTTGAATTTTCGTTTTCTATCAGAAACGTATCGACATGTTCACTCTTGCACGGTCATCCCGGTACAATTGCTGGCCGAGGTGCGTTTCGACAGTAGCACCAATGCTAAGCGGTCCGTTAACGAGCTTTAAGCCGCCTTTCAATTCGCCATAGCTTGCGCTTTGCAGCTGTATGGGCAGATTGAAGTTCAGGCTTTCGGCTGCCAGAAAGCGCAGCGCGAAATCAGTGTCATTGCCGGACAGCCGATTCACATAGTCCAGCTTCATTTCCGGTTGCAGCGACCATCCCGATTTATAACCAAGCTTTGTCTGGCCCGAGATTTTCAGGCCCGCACGAGCTTCAAAGCCAGAACGTGCAATTTTGTCCACGCCCAGTGCCAGATCCTGCGCATTGTCCCGGAAACCGGACATTGCATAAGATACATATCCTATGCTGGTGCGCGGTGTCAGCATGATTCCGGCAAGATCAAAGTTGCGCCCAATCTCCACTTCACCCGTAAAGGAATTGGTATCTGTATTGATGCTAAGCGACGATGGTTGACCACCTGGCCGGAAGCTTGTGCCAATTCTTGAGTAAGCATAGGATGCCTGGCCACCGACATAGAAACCTTTGCCCAGACGATGGCTGGCATAAAAAGCAGCCTGCGTTGTTTTTACATCTGACTGGTTACCACGAAGAATCTGATCTCCTTGGGCAAAGCCGAAAGCGGTACCAATGCTAGTCAGGCTATCAATGCCAAGTTCCAAACCCGATGCTATGTGCCAGCTACTCTGGTTGGCTCTAGGATCATTGTCAGAGAATGACAGTGTCGATTGATTGAAACCCGAAGAAATGAAGCCGCTCATATTTTCTGGTAATTTGACGGCATTCCAGGTTGATGACTGGTAATTATTTGCAAAACTCACATGCTTGGAACTTCCGAGCGCTGAGGTTTTAGCGGCTTTAAAAGCGATTGGACTGCCAATGATACGGATGCGGTTTTCAACTTTACGGTCTGATCCGAGCAGCGATAAGCGATCCGAAATCAAACTGCGCATATTTGCGCCTTGTCTTTCATCCAATACGGCGACCTGACCTGCAGCACTTGCGGAAAGATTTTGGAAGGTAGCATTCAGTTCGGAAGCTTCCATAATATCGACAACACCAAATACGTCCGCTAGATCATTATATGAATTGCCCCTGAAACCATCCAGGATGTTCGCAAAACCAAGCGCAAACGGATTATTGATCTGATTGCCGCGGAAAAAATCGCTGAAGCGGATAGCCCGCATTCTTGCGGTTACGCTATTGGTATCATATTCCAGTTCAGGATATAGTACACCAATACGGCCCACAACATTGTCAAATGTGTTCTGAACGCCGCCCTCAGCTGTAATAATCTCAAATTCCTGTCCCCAGCGTGCGCCGCCGCGACCGAATTTATTGATGACTGCTGCGGTACCGCCGAGTGAGATAATGCCTGTATTATCGGCATCACCGACAACGGCCAACACATCATTGCTGCGCCTGCCCACATCAAAATAGGTAGTGGTGGCAGAAGATAGGATGACATCGCCGGCAACGGTCAGCGTTCCCGTTTTTCCGAAATCTCCCGGTGCAATAATTCCCTCTACTGAAGTGAGGTAAGTGGGATCAAACAGGCCGCTGCCCGTTAAAATTCCGCGCCCCAGAAAAGCTTCGCCAGTGGTTAGGCTGCCGTCGATATTCACCAACCCGCCGGTCTGGGTATAGTCGCCCCACACTTTGAGGTTACCTTTCTTGCGGATATCCAGTATCGCCGGGCCTTCAATGTTAAGCCGATCAATCGTAATATCGCTTTTCAGCCTAGTTATGCCAAATGCTCCCAGCGTGACTTCATAATAACGTGCCCGGATACCCTGTGACGGATCGGCCACAACATTGTCAGGAACAAAGTTGCGTGTTCCCGGCCCGCCTTCGATATAAATACTGTTCGGGTCGCCTTCTTCGAGGGGGGTGCCTGTCAAAGAAAGGTCTTCACAATCGGCAAGAAAACATACTGAGCCAAATTGCGGTGTGTCACCTGTCACGCCTGGCGCTTCAAATCCCGGCAGTGCGTTCACAAGTTCGCCATCAACGGCAATTGCGTAATTGGGATCCATATCCTGCACCCAATGATTGGGATTGGTCCAATTGCGTATTCCGTTGCGATTGCTGGCATAGACATAGCTGTTATTGGCAACAATCTGATCCCAAAACATGAACAGCGGCTGGTAAAAGCTTATGCTGCCATATGCGTTGGAAGAAGCGGGGCCGAAATACGAACTGCCGCCCGAAAGAACGCCGACTATAACAGACTGGTCAAAAGCTTCATCGGCAATAAGCGGACCACCGGAATCTCCTCCGGCTGTTGAGCCTTCGCGTGGCAGCGCAGCACCATCATAAATGTCAAAATCGAAATTGCCGACACCGGGATCAAAAGCAGCCTCGCCGTCAGGGTCGTCAAAATCGGTCTGATAGAGATTCTGCGGCAGGAAAGGATCGTCAGGACCAAACAGGAAATTATTACGGTCATCAATTGATGACAATGTGGAAATCATATTTTCAGCGACACGGCGGCGAAAATCAATGCCCAGATTGACACCATCACCTCCGAAACCGCGTCCTCCGTAGCCGTTAATAATACCGTGGGTTTCTTCTGTAAGCGGAGAGAATAACAGTGTCCATGTGGGAATGCCGCCCGCATGAGTATCCAGCGTAGCCAGAGCTACGTCTGCTTCCAGAAAGGTGCCGGCAGGCTGTTCAAGCGAACGCGGATCATACCAGACCTGCTCGACATTATAGATATTGGTGCCAACATCGGTGGCATTCGCGGTGCCGCCATCAAGACCAACCCAGCGGCGCACGCCGGGCAGGTTATCTGCGCCGAAACCAACACTGATGGCTGTGCCGCCAGACGCGAAACCATAACTATCTGCAGATTGGCTGTTTACACAGTGTGCTGCGAATATCACGGTCCGGGGATTAATAAGCGTACCAGTACAAAGTCCAAGCCCGAAACTGTTCTGATCGGGGCGGGTCACGATTTGACCTACCCCGGTGACATCCACCTCGGAATCATAGGCGCCATCAGGGGCAGGCGCATCCAGATCAATATCATCACGCACGAAAATACCTGGCTCTTCCTCAGAAGAGACCGGACCGGCGACCGAAGCATCCGGGGCAACTGACATATCGGCAGTTTGCGCATGTGCCTGCGTAGCCAGCCCCATTATACATGCTGCCGAAGATGCTGTTATTAGCAATGTGCGGTTCATTTTTCTGAATGTCATTATACCTCTCCTGTTGTTTTGCCCCGGCTGCCAAAACTCTTTAGCCGTTTTCGACTCGCCATTAAAAGTAGGTTAACATAAATATTTTGTTAAAGAAGAGTTATTTTACATTTTTATGCTATAAAAAGCTTTGTTAATCAATATGTAGCAAGGTCAGCATAGTTGCATTTGTAACGTAATAGCTATCCCTTGCCCGTATTTTTAATAAGTTTCTCAAATCGCGCAAAGGCGAAAATTTCTTAGAAATCTGGGGCCTGTCACGCAAGAGATCGCACACTTACCGTTACGGCATGCTGCATACCGTAATGGAAGGTTTCATTACTGGAGAATATATGTCTAATGCATAGTGCACAGGAGATATGCACATATGACTTCGATTTCGGGCATGACAGTATTTATCACCGGTGCGGCATCGGGGCTGGGGCTGGAAATGGCGCGCAGTTTTGCGGCGCGCGGGGCCAATGTCATGATGTCGGATATTAATGGTGAGGCGCTGGAGCGTGAAGCGGCAAAGCTGCTTCAGAGTCACAACACCATTGCCGCAGTGCAATGTGATGTGGCCGAATATGAATCGATGCAAAAAGCCGCCGATGCAACCGTGGCGCATTTTGGAAAAGTGCATATGGTCATCAACAATGCGGGCGTGGGTTCGGGCGGAAAGACGGGAGCGATCCCGATCAAGGATTGGCAATGGGTGGTCGACATCAACCTGATGGGCGTGGTGCACGGGGTCGAGATATTTACGCCGCTCATGCTTTCCCACGGTGAGGGCGGTCATATCGTCAACGTGGCATCAATGGCAGGCCATGTTGCGATGCCGGGCATGGGGCCATATCACGCGACAAAATTCGCGGTTGTCGGCTATAGCGAAAGCCTGCTGGCAGAATTGCCGGAGCAGGGCATTGGCGTTAGCGTGCTATGCCCCGCATGGGTAAAAACGCAAATTCACAAAAGCGGGTTCGGTGCGCCGTCGAAGGCAGGCAAACCGATAGACATGAGCGATCCAATGTCACAGCAGATGACGCACGTTATCGAAAATGGCATGCCGCCCGAACTAGTCAGCGAATGGGTTGCGGACTGTGTAGAGGCGGACCGTTTCTATATATTTACGCATCCCGATTTTTACGGCCCTATTGCGGCGCGACATGAACGTATTGCATCGGACTACAAAGCTGCCATCGATGACCCCAGATTTGCTGCTTATAAAAAGCCGTCATAACGAACATAGATAGGAAGAGATTATGGCGCAGATCACGGCAAACGGCATTGCAATCGAAGTCGAGGACCACGGCAAGAAAAGCGATCCGGCGATTCTGCTTGTCATGGGGCTTTCCGCGCAATTGGTATTCTGGCCAGAGGATTTTATACAATCGCTGGTGGAGGCAGGGTACCGCGTGATTGCTTTCGACAATCGTGATATCGGCCTGTCGCATAAGTTTGAAGGTTTGCAGGCCCCCGGACCGGTGTGGCAGTTGCTGGTCAAGAAATTCCTGCCATCGCGCAAAATGGCGCCCTATTCGCTGGAGGATATGGCTGCTGATACCGTCGGTGTCATGGATGCGCTCGACATCGACAGGGCGCACGTAATCGGCTTGTCGATGGGCGGTATGATTGGTCAGATACTGGCCGCGAAACATCCCGGGCGAGTGGCAACGTTCATTCCGATGATGACATCCACCAACAACCCCAAATTACCGCGCGCGGAGCGGCATGTGCAAAAGGCGCTGTTCGGTATGTCGCAAAACCGGCCCAAGGATATTGACGCCGCCACGGCCATGGCGGTGGAGTTTTTCAAACTTATTGGCTCTCCAGAAGGCGCACGCGCGGAAGGGGAGGTCGAAAACCTTATTCGCGCGGCGATAAAACGCAGCCATTACCCTGCAGGACCAAAGCGGCAGTTGGCCGCGATTATTGAATCAGGCGATTTGCGTGATTGGACGAAACGCATCACGGCGCCCACTTTGGTCATCCATGGCGATTCCGACGCTTTGGTGCCCTCCGACTGCGGCCGCGATATCGCCGCGAATATAGAAGGCGCGGAATTCGCGCTTATCAAAGGCATGGGGCATGATTTGCCGTCGAACCTGCTTGATGAAGTGACGCGGCTCATTGTAAAGCATGTTTCCCGTTAACGGCCCGAGAAAAGGCAGCGCGGTATGATCAATATTATTCTGTCGGTAATGGTAATTGGCGCGATCGCCCTGATAGGCGGCGCCGTCTATCTGTTAAAGCGCGGCGGACCGAAAAAACAGCCATTGCTGATGCTGTTACTTGCGGCCATATTATTTGCAAATGTGGCGATATTATCCGTGCCCAATGAGCGCGGACTGTCACCGGCCAATACTGAGCTTGGCGAAACGGAAAACTAACAGCGCCGATGCGCAGACTTTATTTGATGGGCGAATCCGGCGCGAGCCGCATGTCCAGATAATTATCGACCGAGCTCATCAGATCATCCATTTCATGTTCAAAGAAATGGTTGGCGCGCGGGATTTCATCGTGGTGAATGGTGATATGTTTTTGCGTGCGCAATTTATCGACCAGCTTTTGCACTGCGCCTGGAGAAACGACTTCATCATTCACGCCCTGAATCATAATGCCGGATGCCGGACACGGGGCCAGAAAGCTGAAATCATACATATTGGCGGGCGGCGCGACCGAGATAAAACCGCGCACTTCGGGGCGGCGCATAAGCAGCTGCATGCCGATCAGCGCGCCAAAGCTAAAGCCCGCAACCCAGGTGGTTTGCGCCTCGGGGTGGAAACTCTGCACCCAATCGAGCGCCGCCGCGGCATCGGAAAGCTCGCCGATACCATTGTCAAAACTGCCCTGCGAGCGGCCTACACCGCGAAAATTGAATCGGAGCGTCGCAAAACCGCGCTTTACGAAAGTCTTGTACATCGCCTGCGTAATCCGGTCATTCATGGTACCGCCGCCCTGGGGATGCGGGTGCAGGATCATGGCAACGGGCGCGCGGGGACGTGGTGCGGGGCTAAAACGACCTTCGAGGCGGCCTTCAGGACCGGGAAAAATAACGGATGGCATAAGTGATGTTTTTCCAATTATCTGGGCGAAAAGCCCATAAGGGCTGTGCTTTCGCAGGAATGTTTATATAAATGATTATATAGAAACCATTCGCAAAAGTGCAACAAAATGCGGCATAGCTGTGCAGAATGATCGCCGAATGACAGAAAGACGGGCAATATAATGGCAAGCACGCCGCGCATATATCTGGACCATGCCGCAACGACGCCTATCAGCTTGTCTGCGCAAGAAGCATTTGCAGAAGGCATGGCGCATTGGGCCAATCCTTCGTCGCCGCATATGGATGGCCGCAGTGCGCGTGCTGCTCTTGAAGATGCGCGCGGACGCATTGCCAAGGCTTTGGATTGGGATGGAGAGATCATATTCACCAGCGGTGCAAGCGAGGCCATTGCCATTGCTCTGGGCCGCACCAAAAAATCGCGCGTTGTAACGACGCCGGTGGAACATGATGCTGTATTGCGGACGGCGAGCGGCGCGGAGAAACTGGCCGTGGATTTACAGGGCCGTGTTGTACAGGCCAGCCTGGAACGGGCATTGGAAAACGCACCTTCCGAAAAACTGGTTGCTGTCCAGTCTGTCAATAACGAGACCGGCGTGACGCAGGATATGGCGGCTATTTCCGCAACCGTGCAAGAAGCAGGTGGCGTCCTGTTCGCCGACTGCGCGCAATCGGCAGGTAAAAAGCCATTGCCGGACGCGGATATGATTTCAATATCCGCGCATAAATTTGGCGGACCGCCAGGCATAGGCGCTCTATTGATACGCGATCTGGCGCATATCCATGCGTCCGGCGGGCAGGAAAAAGGATATCGTGCAGGCACGGAAAACCTTCCAGCCGCACTTTCCATGGCGGTGGCATTGGAAGGATCACGCACATGGATGGAACGGGCGGCGGAATTGCGCGAACAGCTTGATAAATCCATCGCAGGCGCGGGCGGTGAAGTGGTTGCACTGGATGCGGATCGCTTGCCGACCATTGGCGGTTACCGGATGCCGGGTGCAGCCGCCAATGCGCAGCTTATCCAGTTTGATCTGGCCGGTGTCTCCGTGTCGGCGGGCAGCGCCTGTTCATCAGGAACGCTCAAAACCAGTCATGTTCTGTCAGCCATGGGCTGGGATGATGCCGCTGCGAATGAAGTGGTGCGGGTCAGTTTTGGCCGCGATACCAGCCGCAGCGATATCTACCGCTTTATCGAAGTGTGGAAATCAATATATGACCGCGTAAAGGGCCAATCTTTGAAGGGCGGAACATGAAGGCGCCGATTTATCTTGATTATCAGGCCACAACGCCGCTCGCGCCCGAAGCATATGCCGCCATGGAGCCTTGGCTGCAAGATGGCTTTGCCAATCCGCACAGCTCGCATGGCGCAGGCCGCAAGGCCGCCGCCGCTGTCGAAGCCGCGCGCGGACAGGTGGCACAACTGCTACCCGATAATGGTGAGGTAATTTTCACAAGCGGCGCGACCGAAGCGATCAATCTGGCGCTGCGCGGCGCATTGCCATTTGCGGACAGGGCGCGGCGCAGGATCGTAACTATAGTGACCGAACATGCGGCTGTGCGCGACACGTGCTTCTGGCTGGAAAAACAGGGCTATGATGTGGTCATGCTGCCGGCCCGATCAGACGGACGTGTGGATATGGATGCGGCGGCAGCCTCGATAGATGGTGACACGGCGATAGTTGCCGCCATGCTGGTGAATAACGAGATCGGCATCATTCAGCCCGTACGTGAACTGTCCGATATGGCCCATGCCGTGGGGGCATTATTCCTGACGGATGCCGTGCAGGGCTATGGCCGGGTCATGGTTCCCGGCTGCGCCGATATGATTGCGCTGTCCGCGCATAAGATCCACGGTCCCAAAGGTATTGGCGCATTATGGCGGCGCAGCGATATAGAGCTGGAACCGATTTTATATGGCGGCGGACAGGAAGGCGGTGTGCGTTCGGGCACCTTGTCACCTGCTCTATGTGCGGGATTTGGTGCAGCTGCAAAAGTGGCGGCACAGCGTTTTGATGAAGATCAGGCCCATGTCAGCCGCCTGTGGGATATCGCCCGCAAGCTGTTTGCCGAATGGACCGTAAACGGTTCGGCGCATCACCGGTATAAAGGCAATCTGAATATCCGCCGTGATGGTCTGGATGTCGCACGCCTGATGTCCGACGTGCGTGGGGTGTCATTCTCGGCCGGTTCCGCCTGTGCCAGCGGTTCCGGGCGGCCCAGCCATGTGCTCACCGCGCTAGGCCTTGAGCCCGCGCAAGTGAAATCGTCGATCCGATTGGGCTTTGGCCGCTATACGACCGAGGCGGAATTGACCGAAGCCGCGTTCATGCTCAATACAGCGGCGGGAGAGATTATAGGGTGATATGACAAAAATTACTTTTATCAGCGCTGATGGCCAGAATGAAGTTGTGGCAACCGCGAATCCCGGCGACCGCCTGCTCGATATCGCGCAAAACCATGACCAGCCGCTGGAGGGGACCTGTGAAGGACAGATGGCCTGTTCGACATGCCATGTGATTGTGTCGGACGATGATTTTGGCAAGCTGCCCGAAGCAGAGGAAATGGAAGAGGATATGCTGGATCTGGCGGCAGGTGTGGCACGGACCAGCCGGCTCGCGTGCCAGATTTACGTGACTGAAGATATGGAAAGCCTGACGGTGCATATGCCAGGTGAAGCGCATAATATGCAGGGGGTGTGATGTCTGGGCCGGTTTTTAACAGGCGGACGTTACTGGCTATTCCCGCAGCATCTTTCTTGGCAGCGGGCTGCAAGCGAGCCGTGCAGATTGCACCTAAACCTTTGCTCACGAACGATACGGCTTTGCAGGAACTGGAGCAGCAGGCTGGCGGACGGCTAGGTGTTGCCTGCATAAATGCTGCGGGGGAAGTGTTGCTGAGCAACCGCGCTGATGAACGCTTTGCGATGTGTTCGACATTCAAGGCGCCGCTTGCGATTGCGTTATTCGAAGCGCACGACAAGGGGCTTGTTGACCGCAATGCCAAAGTTACCGTGCGCGAAGCAGACCTTGTGCCTTACGCGCCTTTTGTAGAAAAACTGGTTGCAGAACGGCGCGATACGACATTGGATGAACTTGCCTATCAGGCTGTTATCATCAGCGACAATGCCGCCGCGAATATTGTGCTACGCGCCATTGGCGGGCTGGAAGCATTTACGAAATTCCTGCGCCGTCATGGCGATGATATAAGCCGGCTCGACAGATATGAGCCGGAGCTCAATGAAAATGCGGTCGGCGATCCGCGCGACACGACCAGCCCGCTGGCGATGGCCGAGTTGCTGCGGCAGTTGATGGTCGCGGATGGCCGTAATGAAACGCACGGTGATACGCTCATAAAATGGATGCGCGATACCACCACCGGTAAAGACCGGATACTTGCGGGGCTTCCGCAGGGATGGGAACTGGGCCATAAAACCGGCACTGCGCCAAGGTCCGCACCCTCGTATAATGACACGGGTATATTATTTCCGCCAGGACAGCCGCCTGCGCTGCTCTCCATCTATTTCGACAGGCCTGCACTGGAGGCGGAAAAAGCAGATGCAGCCATTGCTGAAGCTGCACGCGCGGCGGTGCAAAAAATTGTTGTAAAATAATACGTAAAACCACCTATGGCTGCATTCTGGCTCTTGTATCCATTGCCGCACCTATCCATAATAAAACCCTAAACAATACAAAGGAGAGAAACATGAGCGTAGCAAAAACAAGTGAAATTATTTCCTCATCGACCGTCAGCGTTGAAGATGCTGTGAAAAAGGGCCTAGAACGTGCTGGCAAGACTATCAAGGGCATTTCAGGCGTTTGGGTTAAAGACACCAAAGCGACGGTAGAAAATGGCCAGGTTGGTGAATGGCGCGTCACGATGGTCATCACATTTGTCCTGAACGACTAATTTAAGGAAACGGGCGGCTCGCGGGCATCTTCAGGCGGGGCTTGCATTTACCGCAAAGCCACGCCATATGGCGGATGGGAGTCGGGTGGACGTAGTGTTCGCCAATCTGGTCAGGTCCGGAAGGAAGCAGCCACAACGATTTTTCTACGGGTCGCCCGGCTCCTACTTTACCAAAATTCTCAAGAGGCACCCTCGCGCGTTCGGGGGTTTTTCATGTCTGGGACACGGACGCTGTGGATATGTCACAATCTGCTTCGACAAAAAGCCAATAAGCGCCTAAACTATATGTATGGCTGATTCCCCGGACAAAGATCTTATAGATAATAACGAAGCAGATACGCACAGCGACGGCGCGCAGGGCAGTTCAGCCGATATGCCATCGCTGGATATGGATATGCCCGAAGAACCCGCTTTGCTCGGCGAGGAACCCGTTGCAACAGGTGCGGATGCTTCACAAAATGCCCAAAATTCAGAGACACCATCGCTTGACATGAATATGCCTGCCGCCGCGAAAGCGCCAAGCGATGCAATCGCGGAGGACAATGCCTACCGCGTACTTGCCCGCAAATATCGTCCGCAGACTTTTTCCGAGCTTATCGGCCAAGATGCGATGGTGCAGACGCTCGGCAACGCGATCAAACGCGACCGGCTGGCGCATGCCTTTCTGATGACCGGAGTGCGCGGGGTCGGCAAGACATCGACGGCGCGGCTGATCGCCAAAGCGCTCAACTGCATTGGCCCGGATGGTACGGGCGGCCCCACAATTGATCCATGCGGCCAATGTGAACCATGCACCGCCATTGCCGAGGGACGGCATATCGACGTGATCGAGATGGATGCCGCCAGCCATACCGGCGTTGATGATGTGCGGGAGATTATTGAGGCGGTGCGCTATGCCGCCGTGTCGGCGCGCTATAAAATCTACATCATCGACGAAGTGCATATGCTGTCGAAAAATGCTTTTAATGCACTGCTCAAAACGCTCGAAGAACCACCGGCGCATGTCAAATTCCTGTTTGCGACCACCGAAGTCAATAAAGTCCCGATCACAGTGCTGTCGCGCTGTCAGCGTTTTGACCTGAAACGCATTACGGCGGATATGCTGACGGATCATTTTGCGAAGATTTGCGAACTGGAGGGCGTGAAGGCGGAAAGCGAAGCGCTGGCCATGATTGCGCAGAGCGCGGAAGGTTCGGTGCGTGACGGGCTGTCGATCCTCGATCAGGCTATTGCCCATGCCGATATGCAGGGCAGCGGCGATGATAGCATGGTTACTGCGGCGCAGGTACGCGACATGCTGGGCCTGTCCGACCGCGGCGCTGTGCGGCGTCTTTTGGGACATATATTGGAAGGCGATGCGGAAAAAACGCTTGCAGCCATGGATGAGCAGCATGTGCTGGGTGTCGAACCGCTGGCACTGGTGCGCGCGCTTATGGACTATGTGCACCAGCTAACGCTCGCCAAGATCAAGCCGCTCGACCAGGTGACGATGAGCGAGAACGAGCGGACACAGCTTAATGACTGGGCCGCGCGGCTCACGCATCCGCAGCTGCACCGTCTGTGGCAGTTGTTGCTGAAAGGACATGACGAAGTGCAACGCGCGCCGATGCCCGCACAGGCATGTCAAATGGCTCTGCTGCGGCTGCTCCATGCCACCAATATGCCAGACCCCGGCAAGCTGATAAAAGATATGGCCGAGGGCAGGGTTGGAGCGGCTGCGACGTCTTCGCCTGTTGACACTGCGCCAGCGCCCAAAGACAGTTCTAGCTCTGCTGTAAAAAGTACAGGGCCGGCCACATTTGAAGAATTTGTGCAATGGCTCGATCAAAATGGCAATCTGACGCTGTCGCAAATATTGCATGATCACGTGCGCGTGGTTGAATATCAGCCCGGGAAACTCATTTATCAAACCGCCAATAATTTCTCGCAGGATTTTGGGCCGCAGTTGCGTGATGCGTTGATGCAACTCACCGGGCAGCGCTGGCAGATTGAAAAAGGCGAAGGCGAGGCCCAGATAAGTCTTGGCGAACAAGCCGAAGCGCGCAAACAGGCGGCGCGCGAGGAGCTGGAAAATTCGCCTATGGTGAAAGCGGCCAAGGCGGCTTTTCCAGAGGCGGAATTACTGGATAATGATACCGCGCAGAGCGGCAACGGACAATGGAGCAAAACCGCATGAAGAGCATGGAAGAAATGATGAAAGCGGCGCAGGAAGCCGCGCAGACTGTACAAAAGCAGATGGCCGAAGCGCAGACGAAGCTGGAGTCCATCGAAGTCGAAGGCATGGCGGGCGGCGGTCTTGTCAAGGTGCGCGCTACGGCCAAAGGGCGCATCATCGCGGTCGATATCGACGAAAGCCTGCTGGTGGCATCGGAAAAACAGATAACCGAAGATCTTGTCGCCGCTGCGTTCAACGATGCGCGTGCCAAAGCCGATAAGGCAAGCGAAGCCGAGATGGGCAAGATGTCCAGCGGCCTTAACTTGCCCGAAGGCTTTAAAATGCCGTTTTAACTGCGGCTATTATACTCTGTATCACTATGATGCTTGTTTCGCCTGAATTGACGCCCATATTCAGGATATAAACATCTGTGCCTGCTATGCTATGGCGCAAAGAACTATTTGAAAGTTATTTATGAACCAGCAATTCCCTCTTCTTCCCCTGCGTGACATCGTCGTATTTCCGCAGATGATCGTGCCGCTTTTCGTGGGCCGCGACAAATCTGTCGCTGCGCTTGAGCATGCGATGAATGCGAATAAGGAAATCTATCTGGTGTCGCAGCTTGATCCGGCCTGCGATGATCCACTGCGCGATGATCTATACGATATGGGCGTTGTGGCCACGGTACTGCAGATGCTGAAACTGCCCGATGGCACTGTGCGCGTGTTGGTCGAAGGCAAAGAGCGGGCCAACCTGATGGCGCTTGAGGCACAGGACAATATGGTTATGGCCAGCGTTGAAACCGTTGCGCCTGTATCGGTGGGCGGCACGGAAGTGTCGGCGTTGATGCGTTCCGTGGTTGACCAGTTTGAACAATATTCCAAGCTTAACAAGAAAATGCCGGACGACACATCCGTGCAAATGGCAGAGATTGAGGATGCGGCGCAACTGGCCGATGCCGTGGCCGCCAGTATCAATGTCAAAGTATCGGACAAACAGGCACTACTTACCGAAAGTGACCCGGTCAAACGGCTGGAAATGGCATTTGCCTTTATGGAAGGCGAGCTTGGCGTTCTGCAGGTTGAAAAGAAAATCCGCGGCCGCGTTAAGCGCCAGATGGAAAAAACGCAGCGCGAATATTATCTTAATGAGCAGATGAAAGCGATCCAGTCCGAACTGGGCGGCGGTGAAGGCGAGGGCGATGAAATGTCCGAGCTGACCGATAAGATTGAAAAAACGAAACTTTCGAAAGAAGCCAAGACCAAAGCGAACGCGGAGCTTAAAAAACTGCGCGGCATGCAGCCCATGTCGGCGGAAGCCACCGTAGTGCGCAACTATCTCGACACGCTGCTTGGCTTGCCGTGGGGCAAGAAATCGAAGCTCAAGAAAGATATCAAGAAAGCGGAAGAAGTCCTCGACGCGGATCACTTCGCCCTGGAAAAAGTCAAAGAGCGGATCATTGAACATCTCGCGGTGCAGACGCGCACCAATAAACTGAAAGGTCCGATATTGTGCCTTGTTGGCCCTCCCGGTGTCGGTAAGACATCGCTAGGCCGTTCCATTGCACGTGCGACAGGCCGCGAATTCGTGCGTCAGTCGCTGGGCGGCGTGCGTGACGAGGCTGAGATACGCGGCCACCGCCGCACCTATATTGGTTCGATGCCGGGCAAGATTGTCAGTAATCTGAAAAAAGCCGGTACTTCAAACCCGCTCTTCCTGCTCGATGAGATTGACAAGCTGGGCCAGGATTTCCGAGGTGATCCTGCGTCCGCATTGCTCGAAGTGCTGGACCCGGAACAGAATGACAAGTTTCAGGATCATTATCTGGAAATTGATATCGACCTGAGCGACATCATGTTTGTGACGACGGCCAACTCGCTCAACCTGCCGCAGCCATTGCTCGACCGGATGGAGATCATTCGGCTTGAAGGCTATACCGAGGATGAGAAAGTCGAGATTGCCAAGCGGCACCTGATCGAAAAACAGGTGGATGCGCATGGCCTGAAAGAAGGCGAGTTCACACTGGAAGAAGACGCACTGCGCGACTTAATCCGCTATTACACCCGCGAAGCCGGTGTGCGGACGCTGGAACGTGAGATTGCGCGCCTCGCACGCAAATCCCTGCGCAAAATCCTGGAAGGTGAGGCGGAAAGCGTCACTATCACGACAGACAATCTGTCCGATTTTGCCGGCGTGCGCAAATTCCGCCACGGCATGGGTGATGAAGAAAATCAGATTGGCGCCGTTACAGGCCTTGCCTGGACAGAAGTCGGCGGTGAATTGCTCACCATTGAATCCGTGACTGTACTTGGCAAAGGTCAGGTCAAAACGACAGGTAAGCTTGGCGAAGTCATGAATGAATCCATTCAGGCCGCATTCTCGTTTGTGCGCGCACGGGCGCCATCATATGGCATCAAGCCGAGTATCTTTGCGCGCAAGGATATTCATATCCACTTGCCCGAAGGTGCTGTTCCGAAAGACGGTCCTTCAGCAGGTGTCGGTATGGTGACGTCGATCGTCTCTACCCTGACAGGAATTGCGGTGCGTGCAGATGTGGCAATGACCGGGGAAGTAACATTGCGCGGGCGGGTCCTGCCCATTGGCGGATTGAAAGAAAAGCTGCTGGCGGCATTGCGCGGCGGCATTTCCAAAGTTCTGATCCCTGCGGAAAACGAAAAAGACCTTGCCGAGATACCCGATAATATCAAGGAAGGCTTGGAAATCGTGCCTGTGTCACATGTCGACGAAGTATTGATCCATGCATTGGTGGATAAAGTGTCGCCAATTGACTGGACCGATGCGGATGAACTGGCGGCACAGCCTGTACCCGCGGGACAGGCTTCGACCAACGGTCCGGTCGCACATTAGGCATCTTAATCAGATGTAATATTATGCCAAATAGCGCTGCTATTTGGTGCTATAGTTGCGCGTATAAACAACCCGATTATCAAGCGACTCAATGATTTGCAGGTCATATCGCCGCGTTCAAATAGTTTCCCCGCAGCCCAATTTGGCCTTCCGGGGGCGTTCGCCGTTCAAAAACACTCCTTTTGACGTAAAAACTTCTTAAAAACGGCGGAAAAGTGGGGTTTGCCCTTTACACCGCCAAGATATTCGTTCTTATTCCTTGTCAGCCAAAGCGGCGATTCTAAATACACACTATAACCAGGGGATCCCAAGGTATGAACAAGAACGAACTTATCAGCGCAGTCGCAGATCACAGCGGACTCAGCAAAGCAGATTGCGGCAAAGCCGTAGAAGCAGTATTTGAAACAGTAACAAGCGAGCTCAGCAAAGGCGGCGAAGTACGTCTCGTGGGTTTCGGAACATTCTCAACAGCACAGCGTAAAGCCTCCACCGGTCGCAACCCGCGCACTGGCGAGCCTATGACGATTAAAGCGTCGACACAGCCTAAATTCAAGGCTGGTAAAGGTCTGAAAGACTCAGTCAACAAATAAAGCTGAATCGGGTGCGGCGTGAGGCTGCACCCTTTCTCATCGCAGCTTTGTAAGCAGGCTTTACAGCTGAATAAAAGGGAGCGGGGTCATCAAAGACCCGCTCCTTTTTATGTATCTAGCCCTATTTTATATCTGTATCTACTGCCGCAAGATCTGCCGTAAATCAGGCCATGAGGTATTGCACGCTGGCCTATTGTGACAGGCGCAGCAATGTTTCGGGCGCGTTTTCGGTGCGCGGGGTAATGGTCCAGCTCAGTATGCGTTTATCACCGCTGATACTTGGGCCTTCTTCGGTATTATTGGTGAGGATTTCCGCATCGGTAGTGACGGTAAAGACACCATCTGGAATCGGGATGGCGGGGAGTTTACGGTCCTCACCGTCCCCATCATTTTTATCACTGTCACCGATCGTTGCCGCAAATCCCATCATGCCGGACAGGCCCGACTGTTCTTTTGTGGCAAAGCCGGGCGCATCAATGCGTACGGTGCCATCATTACGGACAATCGCGATAACAAAAGGCGTAATGCCTTCTGTCCTTTCCAGCACAGGAAACTGGAAATTACGGTCCATATTCCCGCGCATTTCATAGGAAATATCGAACACGCCTTCGCCGCGGTGAATCACGGATTTCCAGCCTTTCTGCTTCGCCATCCGTTTTACGTATTCATCGACCGCCTCGGGGTCGGATGGGTCCAGATCGCCCATCATCCGCTTCATCATTTCCGCGCTGCGGGCTTTTTCGGCTGCGCGCTGTGCGGCTTTTTCTTCCCATTCGGCGCGCTGTTCGGCCACTTCCTCCGCACTGCATTCACGCGGATCATAGTCATCGGTATAACATTCAGCTTCAAACTCGTCCTTATCCGCCATGGCCGCCATGTCCATAATACTGCTCATGCCAGCCATGAAAATCTCGCCATCATAGGTAAATGTGAATGTGCCGTCGCGCTCAATGTCCAGATTGGACGTAAACTTGCCCGGTGTGAGCAGACAGGCCGTGAGCAGCAATGGCGCGGCAAGTACAGCGATCAGTCCTAAAATATTACGCATGTTTCCCCTCCCATAATTCCTTACCGTGTGGCTATAGCATATAATGCAATCGCCGTGGCATTGGACACGTTCAGGCTTTCCATAGCATCCGATATCGGCAAGCGCGCTAGCTGGTCGCAATGGCTTTCGACATTTTGCCGTATGCCTTCGCCCTCTGCGCCCATGACCAGGCATATCGGGCTGTTCTCGGGCATGGCATCGGCAAGCAGCGCTTCGGCATGGCCAGTGAGCCCGATGCGCCAGTATCCGGCCTCTGCAATTTCTTCCAGCGCGCGGGATATATTGACGACCCGCAGCCATGGCAGTGTTTCCAATGCGCCTGAGGCGGCCTTTGCAATGGTGCCATTTTCGGGCGGGGCATTGCGGTCCTGCGTAATAATGGCCGCGGCATCAAACGCGGCGGCGGAGCGAAATATCGCGCCAATATTCTGCGGGTCAGTCACCTGGTCCAGGATTACCAGCGGCCGTCCATCGGCCGCATCCAGCACATCGCCCAGATATAGGTCGGGCAGGGGTTCAATTTCCGCAACCAGCCCCTGATGCGGGACATCATTCGGAACCATGCGCGCAAGATCAGCGGCTTCGGCATAATGCACTTCCAGCCCGTCCGGGATCACAATCTCGCTGATCGCGGCATGGGTGCCATAAAGCTTGCGAATAGTCCGCTGTGGATTGTCGAGCGCAGCATAGACCGCATGCTTGCCCCAAAAGCGCGGTACTTTATGCCCGCCTTTGCCGCCGAATGATTTTTTACCGCGCTGGCGGCCTTTCCATTTATCGCGTTTCATGGGCGCTATCCGTGCTTTCCAGTATAATTTCGATTTTCAGTGTGCTTTTCACCCAGAAAGCATTGACAGGCAAGCTCTCATTCGCCATTGAGCCGCCTTCATGTTGTAGAAATACGGCATTGATGGACAGGTGGCCGAGTGGTTAAAGGCAGCAGACTGTAAATCTGCCCGCGCAAGCGTACATAGGTTCGAATCCTATCCTGTCCACCATCTTTTCAGCATTGATATTCTTTGCAGAAGCTGCCTCTGATTGAGGCACTGCGCGAATCCATATATCTTTTTGCCAGCAAATGATTCAAATGGTTCGATCTCCATCGTGTTATCGCACACACAGACTGATATAATACTGGACAACTTCCACATTTCCGCGCCATAACCCATCTTAATCGATCGATTAAATTGTAAGAGGATGTGCATATGGCCAAAGCGGGTGCCGCAAAACCTACCGAAGCTGAGCTTAAGGAATATACCGCCGATGCGCAGGCGTGGTTTCGGGAAAATACCGTTACCAATCCCGGCTTTATGCTGCCGCTTACGTTTATGGAGGTGAGCACGGATCAGCAGTTCGACTTCCTGCGTGCGTGGCAGCGCAAGGTCTATGAGGCGGGTTATCTGGGCGCGAGCTGGCCGAAAGAATATGGCGGCGGCGGTCTGCATCCCGATTATCAGCGTGCGGCGACGCGGGCGATGAAGGACCATGACGCGCCGATCATGATCAACGCCATCGGTATCGGTTGGGCCGGGCCATTGCTGCTCGACATTGGCAGTGAGGAGCAGAAGCAGAAATATATCAAGGGTATGTTGAATGCGGAAGATATCTGGTGTCAGGGTTTCTCCGAACCCGAGCATGGCAGCGACCTGGGCAATGCACAACTCAAGGCCGTAAGGGACGGCGACGAATATGTGCTCAATGGATCGAAGATCTGGACCTCGCTCGGCGACCGCGCGAAGTACATGATCCTGCTCGCGCGCACGAGCAATAATGAAGGCGACAGCAAATATGCGGGGCTGTCATTTTTCCTCAATCCGATGGATGTGCCGGGTATCGAAACGCGGCCGATCAAGAAATTGACGGGCGAATATGGCTTCGTGCAATGCTTTTTCACCGATGCGCGCATTCCGGCGGAAGGGTTGATGGGTGAAGAGGGTGATGGCTGGAAAATCGCCATGAAAACGCTCGAATATGAACGCGGGGCCAAAGTCAATCTGGCGGGCGGGTATTTCCTCAAAGAGCTTGACGTGATGGGCATTGTCGATGTGGCGCGCCGGTCGCGGCGTGGCGGCAAGCCGGTGCTCGATGATCCTGTGGTGCGTGACCAGCTGGTCGAATATATGATCGACATCCAGGCGCAAAACCTCAACAACTACCGCCGCCGTATGCCGCCGTTGGTGCAGGATCGCCCGATGGGCCTGCCGCTGATGAGCAAGCTGGCGCGCACCGAAATGATCCGAGAGCTCACAGAATTTTCGCTGCAGTTTCAGGGGGCAAAGGCCGGATATTATGTCGGCGACGACAATGCGGTGGATGATGGATATTGGCACCGCGCTTACCTCAACAGCTTTTCCGCTACGATAGGTGGCGGCACGTCACAGGTGCAGAAAAACATTGTGGCCGAGCATGTGCTGGGCTTGCCCAAGGGGCGGTGATTTAGATTCATGTATGACAAATATAGAACGCCGTTAGTCTTGAGCCTGTCGAAGGACGCTCTGCAATGAAGTGTCAGGAGATGGGCGCACTTCGACAGGCTCAAGACTAACGGAATTTGAATAAGGTTGGTGTATGAAAAATCTCGGGACAATCGGTTTCAGCGAAGAGCAGGTCGAACTGATGGATGTGGCGACCAGTTTTTGCCGCGACAAATCGCCAGTGGAAAAAGTGCGTGCCTTGATGGAGGACGCGCGCGGCTATGATCCGGATATATGGCAGGAAATTACTGATCTTGGCTGGCTCGCCATCGCTGTACCAGAGGAATATGAAGGCGTGGGCCTCTCGCTGGCGGAAGTCGTGCCGATTATGGAGCAGATGGGACGCCGCTTGCTGGCTGGTCCGTTTATGACGACTACATTGGCTGCGCAGGCATTGATTGTAGGCGGCAGTGAAGCGCAGAAATCCGCATGGCTTCCCCAAATCGCAGGCGGTGCGATTGCCACCCTTGCGCTTACCGAGCAGGAAGGGGACTGGAACCTCGATAATGTCACCGCAAAGGCAGAGGTATCGGGTGATGGTTATGCGCTGTCCGGCACGAAGCAGTTTGTCACTTATGCGGGTGATGCAGAGCTTATCATTGCCTCGGTCGTGCTGGATGGCGAGGTGCGGCTTGCGCTGATTGCGCGCAGTGCCATTGCCGATAGCGCGCTGCGCCGTGAAGCGATTATTGATGAGACGAAGCGCAGTTTTGAACTGACTCTGGACGGAATATCCATTGATGCCGGTGCATTGATGGACGCGGATATGTCCAAAGCCGCGCTGGCGCATATCGATCTGGCTGCCAACCTTCTGCAATCGGCCGAAATGTGCGGCGGAACGCAGGCGGTGATCGACTATACGCTGGAATATCTTCGTACCCGCAAGCAATTTGGCAAGGTCATTGGCGAGTATCAGGCGCTGAAACATCCGATCACAGATGCCTATATAGCCTATGAAAAGGCGCGCTCGCATATGTTCAGCGCTGCGCACAGCTTTGCCGATCAGGGCAGGGGAGAAGTCGCGGCCCGTATGGCAAAGGCAGCAGCGGACAAGGCCTATAGCCATGCCGCAGACCGGGCGATCCAGTTTCATGGCGGTTTTGGATTCACGCACGACTGTGATGCACAGCTCTATCGCCGCAATGCGATCTGGAACGCGTCGCAATTCGGCGATGCTGCTTGGCAACGCACGAAACTGGCCGATTTACTGTTTTGATATTCAGGAGGAAAACATGACCGAGCAGGTACTTACAGAAACGCAGGACGGTGTCCTGATAATCACCATCAACCGGCCCGAAGCCAAAAATGCGGTAAACCGCGCGGTGGCTGAAGGTGTGGCCGATGCGATGGAAAGGCTCGACAGCGACAAGGGATTGAACGCGGGCATTATCACCGGCGCGGGCGGTACATTTTGTGCGGGCATGGATTTGAAGGCGTTTCTGAAGGGCGAATTGCCGACAGTGAAGGGCAAGGGTTTTGCCGGGTTTTGTGAGGCGCCGCCTGCCAAACCGCTGATCGGCGCGGTTGAGGGCTATGCGCTGGCGGGCGGTATGGAAGTCGCCATTGCCTGCGACATGGTGGTGGCCAATGACAAGGCGCAGTTCGGCATTCCCGAAGTCAAACGCTCGCTGGTCGCTGCAGGCGGCGGGTTGCTGTCGCTGCCGAGTATCATCGGCAAGCGCATGGCGATGGAGCTAGCTTTGACAGGGGACTTTATCAGCACAGAACGCGCCTATGAAATGGGCTTTGTTAACCGCGTGACCGAAGGCGCGGCGCTGGATGGTGCGTTGGAGCTGGCCGTGCGTGTGGCGGCCAACGGTCCGCTGGCCCTGATGGCATCAAAGCGCATCATTAATGAACGGCCCGACTGGTCCAGCGCGGAAATGTGGGACAGGCAGCAGGAGATTGCCGGGAAAGTATTTACATCACAGGATGCGCGCGAAGGCGCGGCGGCCTTTGCCGAAAAACGCAAACCGGAATGGAAAGGCGAATGAAACCGGACTAGATATACCCCGGCATCTCTCAATATACTCCGGCATCTCTAGACGCACCCCGGTATCTCTCAACGTACCCCCGGCGCAGGCCGGGGTCCATGGGCGGCGGGCGCTTCATCTCCGGGAAGACAAGTGCTGCTTCAGTTGAAAGCCTGTACCCGCCTTTTTTTGACTGCGCCAATATCAGTGTTTTTTCAGTGTTCTCCGGGTGAGCCGCCCGTATGGGCCATCGGCCATTATACGCTTTTGCTGTCCTACATGTCCGGGCATATGATAGATGCGGAGCGGCTCTTTGACATTTGCGAAACATGTCACACGTGATGGGGGAAGACAGATTATATGTTATATGCATGGCATGTAATATGGGGATGGTTTCCGCCCCCTGTACCGCCGAAAGTGACTACGGGAATATTGATATGTAAATACAGTCCGAAAGTCAGCTGGGCGGCAGCTGTTTTTGCCAGGAAGAAACCCAAAATACATACGCAACGCACGCTTTTTCAGGGGTTTCAGGCAAAGTACAACCGGAAGTTCAGCCCATATGCCCGCGCGCTTAACTCTAAATTTGCACTACTTTAGACTATATTTCGGGCTGTATTTTGCCGGGGCACTATGCCGCTGTAAATCCTTTCAGCCGTTCGTTGATGATCGCATCGGCGTCTGACATGATCCGGTCGATCAGTTCCTTGACTGTCGGAATATCATTGATCAGGCCTGCCACCATTCCGCAGCTCCACGCGCCGGCATCCATGTCGCCTTCCATCATGATCGTTGGGTAAACACCGGCCACCTGCTCAAGGATATCGGTGATCTGCAGATCATCGCCTTTTTCTTTCTCAATCTTCAGGATTTCCTCGACGGCTTCGTTCTTAAGCACGCGTTCGGTATTGCGAAGCGGGCGCATGACCAGCGTTGTGTCGAGTTCGCTGGCGGCGACAATCGCGTCTTTCACATTTTGATGCACCGGCGCTTCCTTGGTGGCGATAAAGCGGGTGCCCATATTCATGCCCTCTGCGCCCATGGCGAGGCTGGCAACGAGTGAGCGCGCATCGGCCTGTCCGCCACTGGCGACGAAGGGAATATCCAGCTCATCGGCAGCGCGCGGCAGCAGGATCATGTTCGGGATATCATCTTCGCCCGGGTGTCCGCCACATTCAAAACCATCGACACTGGCCGCGTCACAGCCGATTGCCTGCGCTTTCAAGGCATGCCGGACCGATGTACATTTGTGGATAATCTTGATACCTGCCTCTTTCATACGCGGCAGATGTTCTTCCGGATTGCGCCCGGCGGTTTCCACTGCCGTCACGCCATTGGCGATAATCGCATCGATATATTCGGGGTAAGGCGGGGCGGTAAAAGCGGGCAAGAACGTGAGGTTCACGCCCACCGGCTTGTCGGTCAGTTCCTTTGCCTTCTTGATCTCTTTGTCGAGATCTTCGGGCGTTTTCTGGGTCAGGCCGGTAATCATGCCGAGCCCGCCCGCGTCGGACACAGCCGCCGCCAGCTCTGCAAAACCCACATAGTGCATGCCGCCCTGAATAATGGGGTGCTCAATGCCGAAAAGCTCTGTAATACGTGTTTTCATATGGGTTTCTCCTATGGAATTACTAAATCATACAAATAATGCGACGCTTTGCATTGCGCTCATTACGGGTTTTTTGTCGCTGTTATACACAGTCATATATTGGCTTGATGCGCCATCATGCGCGTGGTGGGTTTCGGATTCGAGCAGCCACCAGCCATCCTGGGTTTGCGGTGCATTGGTGAGCATGTTCACCTGCCAGTTCATGCTGCTGACATTGCCGGGCTCAGTCATCAGGCCCATGGCTGATGGTGGCAAACCGTCGCCAATGCACAGCAGTTCGGTCATGGGATCCAGCCCGCCGCGTTCGCGCAGACGGTGCCATTGAATGAGCCTGGCTTCGCCCAAACCGAGTTCAAGCCGTTTTTCGGGATAATCCATATGATGTGTGAAAAATTCGGGCGGCCCGTTTCGGACATCGGACTCTGCAGGCGGGGGGCCAAAATCGGGCGCGCTGATATCGCTATGCTCGATTGTGCTCGTGCGCGGGTTCATGAAGATAAAATTGCAGGCAAGGCCGATACCATCGCTGGAGGCAGTGCGCGTTGCGACAAAAGCGGTGTTGCGGCCGCGGCGCAGAAGTTCGGCCGTGATAGTCACTTCGCCAGCCAGCGGCCCGGCAAAGGCAATCTGCGCAGAACGCAGCGGCGGGGCATCTGCGACGCTGGCACGGGCGCAGTGGTGGGCAATTGCACTGCTGAGGCCGCCATAACTGGTGCGGCCCTGCATCCATGTAGAGGGTATATCGATGGTCCAGCTATTGCCCGAACGAACGGCGGAATCCAGAAGTGCACTGAGAGACGTCATGCCATGCACTTAAAAGCAATGCGCCCAAAAAATCCATGACTAAGTTTTGAAAACGTACTGATTGTAAATAATGCAATTACAAGGCCAGCTTTATCGCTGGCGCTTGAAGCTGTCATTTGTTAGGGCAGCCGGATGGCAAGACCGGGCAGATCAAGTGATTGGGGCTTTCCCCGCTGGCGTGGCTATGAAAGCACGCGCGAGGCGCAGAATGTGCGCATCTGCGACCGTTTTGGCTGTGATGCGGTGGGTGACAGACCTGCACCCAAATCTCCCAATAGTCCGGAAAAATGGTATTTCTGCGAAACGCACGCGGGGGAATATAACCGCAACTGGGATTATTTTCAGGGGCTGAGCAAAGAGGAAGCCGAAGAGCGTGAGCGCAAGGAGCGCAGCGAAAATGCCGGCTATCATGAATCTGCACATCATGCCTGGGCCGGACCCGGCGACGGCACCCATACCCGCGATGAAATGACGGCGCTGGAAGTGCTGGGCGTGGAAGTCGATGCGACATTTGAGGAAATCCGTAAGGCGTACCGGCTGCTCGCCAAACGCAATCATCCCGATGTCAATCAGGGCGACGAGGATGCGGCGAAACGGTTTCAGGCAATCCAGGCGGCCTATAATGTGCTGCGCGCGGCGGAAGAAAACCGCAGCTGGAAACCGGCTGTTTAGATATTTTCATCTTGTAAGATTGGAAATATTAATTGCGTCACCCCGGCGCAGGCCGGGGTCCAGATAAGTTATCGGCATGATCAAGCCTTCAGTGAAATGCAGCCAATTCAGTGATAGGCCGCGTTTTGGCAACAAATATACTGCCATTCGTTAAATTAGCTGGATTCCAGCCTGCGCTGGAATGACGAATCTACTGATAATCTGTTTTGTTATCAATCAGCCGCCCGCATATCGCTCCGCAGTGTCGCGTATCAGCGCAATCATATTGGGAATGCCCTGTGTCCGGTTGGAACTGAGCTGATTCTTCAGATCAAACGGCTCCAGTGCCGCAGCAATATCGGTGCGCAATATCTCATCAGCCGGTTTGTCCTGAACGGTTTTCAGCACCAGCGCGATAATACCCTTGGTAATCGCGGCGTTGCTGTCGGCCATAAAATGCAGCTTCCCGGCATCGGTCTGCGCCGGATAGACCCATACTGCGGCGGAGCAGCCCCGCACCAGCGTCGCATCGGTTTTGAGCGCATCCGGCATATCTTCCAGCTCTTTGCCTAGGTCGATAATCAGCCGGTAACGGTCATCCGCGTCCAAGAATTCATATTCTTCAATAATGTCGGAAAGCTCTGTCATGCCGCGCCAATAGCAGGGCAGGAGCGCAAGGCAAAGCCCTTTGCGGGCATGCCTTTAAAGCTCTACGCCCGCGGCAATCGCTTCAAGTTTTTTGAGCCGCTCTTTCATATCCGCAATCTCGATGCGCGAGGTCGCGTTGGAGCCGCCATTATCGCTGTTTTGCGCCACATGGTGCATTTCGCGCAGTTGCATGCGTTTATAAGCGACCCATTCGCGCCAGCCATTGAGGACGCTGATGGAAATAATGGTGATGGCAATCAGGCCACTTGCGGCCATGGTCATATAGAATGATGCGTCTTGCATGATATCGGTCCTCCCGGAACCATCCCCCTCGTAAGAAATATTTGCCCAAGGAATAGTTTAGCGGTCGCGCAGGCTTTCAATTTCCTGTTCCAGCGCGCGGCTGCCGCGTTCGTCGGTCGCAATACGTTCCAGTACGGCGATACGTTCTTTCAGTGTCTTAATCTCGCCGCGCATGCGATCTGCGTCGGGATCATGTGCAACAATCTGGTTGCCATTTTCATCTTCAAAAACACCGTGTTTTGCTTTCATGCGGGTATTTACAATCTTGCCAATTGTTATCACTGCTATGATCGCAACAACCATTTCAAACGGGCCCATATTTTCTCTCCTCGGTTATTCTTTTTAATTGATACGCGGCGGATCATCCCGCAGACCTTCGATCTGATCTGCCAGATCCATGCCCTTGTCGGTTACAATCCGCTCCAGCACGCGGACGCGCTGTTCAAGCTGCTCGGTCTGGGCCGCATATTGTGCCGCTTTTTCGGCCGTTATTTCGGATTGATGCTCCATCATTTTCCTTTGATGATGTGTCCAGATCGCAAAGCCGCCAATGATGAATGGGGCCAGCGGGATGAGCAGTGCGATAAAACCCAAGTCCATTAGTCCTCTCCAAAGTGTTAGTTTGATTTGCTGCGCAGGGCTTCGATATCCTGTGTCAGCTGATGCGTTCCGTCGGTTACAATGCGTTCGACATTGGCCATGCGGTCCTTGATCGAGCCAAGCTCGGCGCGCAATTCCGCATTTTCCTGCGTCAGCAGCTTGATACGTTCCTTGGCCTCATTATCGGTTTTAGGGTGGATCGCCTGACCCCATGAATTTTCCAGCGGATAGCCGTTCTTGACGCGTATCCATGTGTTTATGACCCATCCAATTGTGATGGCGATACAGCCAATGGCCAGAGGCATTAAAATATGTGGGTTTTCGATCAGAGTTTCCATCGGCTTAATCTCTCAATTTTTCGATTTCTTCGGCTGTGCGGCGGGCCGGGTCAGTGGCGATCCGTTCCAGAACGGCGATCCGTTCTTCAAGCCGTGAGACCTTACCGGTGAGTTGCTCATTTTCATTGGTGAGCAATTCGACTTTGCGTTCAGCTTCGGGGTCTTTGTTCGTACCGGCCATCTCACTCATGCCGGACCATTCATTCTCAAGCGGATAGCCATGTTTGGCTCTGATCCAGCTGCTGATAAGCCAGCCAATAGTACTGATCGCAATAATGGCGATTACAAATCCGGGGCCGCTCCAACTCATATTTTCCTCCTCGTATCTTTTGCTCTGCCTCGCCGCGCCTTTAATAGCGCCGGTCAGTCAGTTTTTTTATTTTGGCAATTTCCGCGTCTCTATAGCTGCTGAGGCGGTTATTGCTTTCCAGTTCATTCGTCCATTTCCAGTACCGTTTCCTGAGATAAAGGAATGCTATCGCGCTTAATATCAGTGTCAGTATAAAGCCCATGTCATTTCTCCATTCGTCATTTCGGTTCTAGCGTAGGCGCTCGATTTCATCCGACAGCCGCGTATTCTTGCTGGTATAGTAAATTTCCATATCAGCCAGGCGGCGGTCAATTTCGCGGAACCGGGCGCGGACATCGCGTGCGGTGCGTTTGGGTGATTGACGTACACCCTGCCAGAATTTCTGCTCGCTTTCGTCACGGTACAGATCAACCGGTTTTTTGTCTGCCAGCCATGCCGCCATAAAATAGGCGATGAAGGTCCAGGGAAATCCACCCATGAGTGTCAGCAGAACTGCGCTGATACGAACCCAGACAACATCAATGCCAGTATAGTCCGCTATTCCCGCACATACGCCTTTCCATTTGGCATTCATCTTGTCGAGATAGAATTTGGTACGGCTGCTGGGCATTATCTGTTCCTCTCTTGCAATAGGCGTTCAACGGTTTCGAGTGATGGGTCATCCTGTTCGGCTGCGCTGGTCAGGCGGTCGGGACGCCAGTCGGGATTGTCGGCACGGATGATGCGTTCGACAGTGTCCATGCGGTCATCCAGACGGCGTGCCATGGAATAGAGTTCTTCCAGCAAATCCTCATCCTCGGTGGTGATTGTCCCCATGGTTTTCCATTTTGTGACATAGTGAAAAATAATCCATGGCAGGACGATAAAAAGTATCGGGATAGCAATAAGGCCTTCCATTATATTACCCTTTCTTCATTGATTTTTTGAGGGCTTCGAGTTCTTCATCGACGACGTCATCATCGCTGAGAGCGGCGATTTTCTCACCCAGTGTTTCGGGTTCGGATGCAAGAGACAATGCATCTGCATGTCCTTCGGCCATATCGACGCGGCGTTCGAGCTGGTCAAAGCGTGAAAAGGCGTCTTTTACCTTTTCACCATGATACATGGTGCGCAGCTTGATACGGTTTTCAGCGCTTTCAAGGCGTGACATGATATTGTTCTGACGCGCGCGCGCATCGCGCAGTTTGTTCTGCAAATTGGCAATATCTTCTTCCGAAGATTTCAGCGTGTCTTCCAGAACCGAGACTTCCTCATTCAACTGGTCTGCCATGTCGCTGGCTTTCTTCCTTTCCAGCAAGGCTGCGCGGGCCAGGTCTTCGCGGTCTTTCGACAGTGCGAGCTCTGCTTTTTCCGACCAATCGGCCTTCAGCGTCTCAAGCTTGTCGATATGACGGCGCATTTCCTTTTGGTCTGCAATGGTGCGGGCTGCCGAAGCGCGAACTTCGACCAGCGTTTCTTCCATTTCCATAATGATCATGCGGATCATTTTTTCCGGATCTTCGGCGCGTTCAAGCAAATCGGTGAAATTTGCGGCGACAATGTCGCGTGTGCGTGAAAATATTCCCATATTAAAACTCCATTTAGAGGAATGCGTATCTGTAAAAAGGCGGGTCCAGCTTGATTTATCTGAATCCTGCTTAACATATTCGGTGGGGCGGGATAAGGCCGGAACGGCGTGGGCAAGGGGGGTTAAAACGCCGCCCGGCCTTATCTGTGTATTCTGTCCATTTACGTTTTGGCTATGCATTTTGTGATCAAGCCAGATAATGGGCAGAAGAACTGCTAACCGAATTTTGAGAAGGCGCGGAAATGTTTTTCTGCATATCCAGTCCCGGCGCAATGCTAAGATAGATTACGCAGGTCAGCATCATTGCCACGGATATCCACGACGCTGTCTTAACTGTCAGGCCGGAATGCTGTTCTTTCTGGCCCTGTTCCTTACGACCCCGCTCTTTACGAAATGTCATATGCGATGTGGTCATTTTTGCCTCCTCATTATGTCTTGTCCTAAACATTGCAAACAGCGTGCCAATTTTGTAAAATATTGAAACACATAGATATTATCAAGATATACGATTTTACATAATGGGAAAATTACCAGTTAATGGTAAAAAACACTATATTTTGGTGAAGTTCTGTATTAAGCGGATTTTATGGAACGCGAAAACCAGTTTATAGGCCAGTCAGGCGCATTTCTTGATGCAGTCGAGCGGGCGAGCCGTGCTGCCGGTCTGGAAAGGCCTATATTGGTCATTGGTGAGCGGGGTACGGGCAAAGAGCTTATTGCAGAGCGTTTGCATCGGTTGAGTCAGCGCTGGGATGGGCCGCTGGTCATAATGAACTGCGCCGCATTGCCGGAGACGCTTATAGAGGCCGAGCTTTTTGGGCATGAGGCCGGTGCATTCACGGGCGCTACGCGGGCGCGGGAAGGGCGTTTCGAGGAAGCGGATCGCGGGACGCTATTTCTGGATGAACTCGGTACATTATCCATGGCAGCGCAGGAACGGCTGCTGCGCGCAGTTGAATATGGCGAAGTGACACGCATTGGCTCGTCGCGTCCCGTACGTGTCGATGTGCGTATCGTAGCGGCGACCAACGAAGACCTGCCGGACCTGGTCGAGCGCGGACAGTTTCGTGCCGATTTACTCGATCGGCTGTCTTTTGAAGTGGTCACTTTGCCGCCGCTCAGGATGCGGGACGGTGATGTAGAGGTGCTTGCTGATTATTTCGGGCGCCGAATGGCGGCAGAGCTTGGCTGGAGCGAGTGGCCCGGCTTTGGCGATCTCGCGATGCAGGCAATGGTGCGCTATGCATGGCCGGGTAATGTGCGTGAACTCCGCAACGTGGTGGAACGCGCCATTTATCGCTGGGACAATCCAGAGCGTTCGGTTGACCATATCGTGTTTGATCCATTTGAAAGTCCGTGGAAGCCGCTGCCGTCAAAAGTACGTTTGGGCAATGATGACAAGGCCGCATCGCCTGCATCAGCTTCGCCTACTTCCCCTGCTGCAGACGAGACCGTAGTCCCCGCCATGTTGCCACTGGCAGAAGTTGATGAAGTGGATGACCTGAAGGCTGCAGTCGATAATCACGAGAAAATCATATTACAGCATGCCATGGCCAAGAATCGTTATAATCAGAGGCAGACAGCCAAAGCGTTGAACCTGAGTTATGATCAGCTGCGCCATGCCCTTAAAAAGCATGATTTGCTGGGGTGAAAGACTCTGCAAATACCCCATTGCCAAAATAATATCGCTCACCTATATCATAATCATCCCGACATTATCGAACGTGAAGGGGCTGGCGCCGAAAGGGGCCGGCGCAATAAGGCATTGTTGCTATCGATACATGCCATGAGATTTGAAAGAGACCTGCCGCTTGGCCAATATGGATGCATTGACACAGCTGATTGAACCCGAAGTAAAAGCTTTGGGTTTTGAACTGGTGCGCATTAAACTGACTGGCAGTGCAGGTGACCGCACATTGCAGATTATGGCCGAGCGCCCGGAAACGCGGCAGCTGGTGATTGAAGATTGTGCAAAACTGTCGCGGCGGCTTTCCGAAAAGCTGGATGACAGCGATCCCATTGATGGCGCATATCGTCTTGAAGTAAGTTCGCCTGGTATCGACCGGCCCTTGACCAGGCTCCAGGATTTTGCCGATTGGAGCGGATATGATGCACGCATTAACCTGCGTGAAAGCGTTGAGGATCGCAAAGTGCTGACCGGGATATTGCGCGGTGTCGATCGCGACCGGATCAGCTTTGAAGACCGCAAAGGGCAAAGCTTTACATTCAGTCACGATATTGTACATGCCGCAAAACTGATTTTGACGGACCGACTTATCAATGAAACTGTGCCGCTTTCTTCGGAAGGTGCGGAAGAAGTTTTTACGGAAGAAATGTTCGACGCAGATGATATTGCTCCACAAGGCGATGTGGACGCAGAAACAAAAATCGACTTAGAATAGGAAGACGAAATCATGGCCAGTGCCATCTCTGCAAATAAAGCCGAATTGCTGGCAATTGCGAACGCAGTTGCATCGGAAAAAATGATCGACAAGACTATCGTTATTGAAGCGATGGAAGAGGCGATTCAGCGTGCTGCACGTGCCCGTTATGGTGCAGAGAATGACATTCGTGCAAAACTTGACCCGCAAACCGGCGACTTGCGTCTGTGGCGCGTTGTCGAAGTGGTTGAGGAAGTCGAGGACTATTTCAAGCAGGTCGACCTGAAAGGCGCGAAAAAACTGGAAGACGGTGCCAATGTCGGTGACTTTATTGTTGATCCGCTGCCGGCTGTTGATTTGGGGCGTATTGATGCGCAGGCCGCCAAGCAGGTTATTTTCCAGAAAGTGCGCGATGCCGAGCGTGAGCGTCAGTTTGAAGAGTTTAAGGACCGCGGCGGTGAAATCATTACAGGCGTCGTGAAGTCGGTTGAATTCGGCCACATCATCGTAAATCTGGGCCGCGCAGAAGGCGTTATCCGCCGCGACCAGCAAATCCCGCGCGAAGTTGCCCGTACCGGCGACCGTATCCGTGCGCTAATCATGAAAGTGGAGCGCCAGAACCGCGGCCCGCAGATATTCCTGAGCCGTGCACACCCGGATTTCATGCGCAAGCTGTTCGCGCAGGAAGTCCCCGAAATCTACGATGGCATCATTGAAATTAAAGCGGCGGCCCGCGATCCGGGCAGCCGTGCCAAAATCGGTGTGATCAGCCATGACAGCTCGATTGATCCGGTCGGCGCATGTGTCGGTATGAAAGGCAGCCGCGTACAGGCTGTCGTTCAGGAGATGCAGGGCGAGAAAATCGACATTATTCCATGGTCTGAAGATACCGCAACATTCGTCGTGAATGCGCTGCAGCCCGCCACGGTCAGCCGCGTGCTGATTGATGAGGAAGAGGGCCGGATCGAAGTCGTTGTTCCTGACGACCAACTGTCGCTGGCGATTGGCCGCCGCGGTCAGAACGTGCGCCTTGCGTCACAGCTGACCGGCTCTGCCATCGATATTATGACCGAAGCGGAATCCAGTGAGAAGCGCCAGAAAGAATTCTCTGAGCGCTCCGAAATGTTCCAGAATGAACTGGACGTCGATGAAACACTGTCACAGCTTCTGGTCGCCGAAGGCTTTAGCGAGATGGAAGAAGTGGCTTATGTCGCGCCTGAAGAGCTTTCCGGCATTGAAGGCTTTGATGAAGACTTGGCTGTAGAGCTGCAGAGCCGTGCACGTGAAGCATTGGACCGCCGCGAAGAGGCTTCCAAGGCAGAGCGCGTCGAGCTTGGCGTTGAGGACGACATCGCCGAAATGCCGCACCTTACCGAAGGCATGCTTGTCACCCTCGGTAAGGCGGGTATCAAGACGCTTGATGATCTGGCGGACCTTGCCACGGATGAACTGGTCGCGCGCAAACGTGCCGAACCGCGCCGCCGTGATGGCAAAAACAAGCGGGCCGAGGACAAAGGCGGCATACTGGCCAGCTATAACCTGACCGAAGAGCAGGGCAATGAGATCATTATGGCGGCCCGCGCACACTGGTTTGAAGACGAGGATACCGATACGGCCGGGGAGGACGCAGTTGCGGAAACTCCCCAATGACACTTCAAATGATCCGGTAAGACGCTGCATCCTTTCGGGTGCGACTGCGCCCAGGGATGAGTTGATACGGCTGGCGCTTGGCCCCGATGGTCAGGTGGCACCCGACGTGCGTGCTGCTGCGCCGGGCCGCGGTGCATGGATTGGCGTGGGGCTTGCCGAGCTTAAAGAAGCGGTCACCAACGGCAAACTGAAAGGCGCATTGGCGCGGGCGTTCAAGGGCGGTGTGAATAGCATTCCCGAAGATCTGCCAGCGCAGATTGACACGGCGCTTGAGCGCGCATTCCTGGACCGGTTGGGCCTGGAGGCGCGTTCCGGTCAGCTTTTCACAGGTTTTGACAAGATAAACGTTGCCGCGCGGCAGGGACAGATACACCTGCTCATGCATGCCGACGACGCCAGTGAAGATGGCAACCGGAAACTGGACCAGGCATGGCGAATAGGCAGCGATGCAGAGGGCAGTAATTTGCGCGGACTTGTCTTGCCTATAGACCGCATCCCCCTATCTATGGCATTGGGGCGGGAAAATGTGGTCCATCTGGCAGTTACGGACCGTGCAGCGGCAAAGCGTATGGGCAATATCGCAAAGCGTTTGGCAAGCTATCGCGGCGTGAATATCTACGCGTTCGGGTTTATGGCCGAGGATGTGAATACTGAAAAAGGTGGTGACACCACAATTGGCGAAGGTCATACGGCCTCCGCGACACAAGAAGAAGTAATGAAGGGCTAAGTCTGTTCGATGAGTGATAAAGAGAAAAAAGAGTCAAAACCGGCACGCAAACCATTGGGTTTGAAGCGTTCGGTCGAGGCCGGAGAAGTCAAGCAGACGTTTAGCCACGGCCGCACCAACAAAGTTGTGGTTGAGGTCAAGCGCCGCAAACTGGTGGGCAAACCTGGTGCGCAGGAAGCGGCCAAGAAAATCGACCCGGCGGCGCCGCCTGCACAAAAGGCACCTGAAAAACCGGCGCCTACACCTGCGCCTACTGCGAAGCCCAAGCCGAAACCCAAAGCGGATGACACACTGACGCGTCAGGAGCGTCAGGAGAAACTGCTGCGCGAAGCCGAAGAAGCACGTCTGGCATCGCTTGAAGAAGCACGCCGCCGCGAATTGCAGAAAAAGAAAGAAGATACCGAAGAAGAAAAACGCCGCACCGAGGAAAACAAGAAAGCCAGCGCCGAAGATAAGAAAGCTGCTGAAGAGGCCGCGAAAAAAGCCGCGGAAGATGCAGTCAAACAGGAAGCGGAAGCGCAAAAAACTGCTGCGGATGCATCGGCAGCTGCCGCGGCACCCTCTACGGATAAATCCCCCGCACCGCGTAAATTTACACCGGTTGAGCGCCCGCCGCGGCCTGAGCTTAAAAAGCCGGCGCCCAAGCCATCACGTGATCGGGGTGAGCGCCGTCAATCGGGCAAACTGACTGTTACCAAGGCATTGTCCGAAGGTGATGGCGGCGCGCGGGCGCGTTCGCTGGCTGCGCTGAAACGTGCGCGCGAGAAAGAAAAACGCGCACAAATGTCCGGCAAACCACGTGAGGCAAAGCCGAAGCAAAGCCGTGAAGTGATTGTCCCTGAAGCCATTACGGTGCAGGAACTCGCCAAGCGTATGGGTGAAAAGGGCGCGGATCTGGTCAAAGCGTTGTTCAATATGGACATGATGGTGACGGTCAACCAGACAATTGATGCGGATACGGCAGAATTGATGGTTGAGGAGTTTGGCCATAAAATCAAACGCGTATCGGAAGCCGATATAGAGATTGATGTCGAAACCGATATTGATCCCGAAGAAACGCTGAAGCCGCGTTCGCCTGTAGTGACGATTATGGGGCATGTCGATCATGGTAAAACATCTCTGCTCGACGCGCTACGCGGCACGGACGTGGCCGATGGTGAAGCGGGCGGCATTACGCAGCATATCGGGGCCTATCAGGTGAAGCGCAAAGATGGCACGGTCATCACGTTCCTTGATACGCCGGGCCATGAAGCCTTTACCGAAATGCGTCTGCGCGGAGCCAATGTCACCGATATCGTAATCCTGGTGGTCGCAGCGGACGATGGCCTGATGCCGCAGACGATTGAAGCGATCAACTATACCAAGGCCGCTGAAGTGCCGATGATTGTGGCGATCAACAAAATCGACAAAAATGGCGCGGAACCGCAGAAAATCCGTGAACGTCTACTGGAACATGAAGTGATTGTGGAAGCCATGTCGGGTGATGTGCAGGATGTGGAAGTTTCTGCACTCAAAGGCACCAATCTGGATGAGCTGGTTGAGAAAATCATGCTTCAGGCGGAATTGCTTGAGCTGAAAGCAAACCCTGACCGTAATGCCGACGCCACGGTTATCGAGGCGAAACTTGATAAAGGCCGCGGCCCGGTTGCCACGGTTCTGGTCAATCGCGGTACATTGCGCCGCGGGGATGTATTTGTCGTGGGCGGTGAAAGCGGCAAGGTCCGCGCGCTGATCGATGACAAGGGCAAGCAGATCAAGGAAGCGGGGCCATCGGTTCCTGTCGAAGTTCTGGGCCTGAGCGGCGTTCCTTCGGCAGGGGAGCAGCTGACCGTTGTCGATAACGAACAGCGCGCCCGCGAAGTGGCCGAATACCGCAAGCAAAAGGCGCTTGAGCTGCGCACCGCAACGGCGCCTGCCTCGCTTGAAAATCTGTTTTCTGGCATTTCCGATAAGGCGATCGAATATCCGGTCCTTATCAAGGGGGATGTGATGGGGTCGGTGCAGGCAATTGCAAGCTCGCTCAACAAGATTTCCAATGACGATATCAAGGTGCGCGTGCTGCATTCGGGTGTCGGTGGCATTACCGAATCCGATGTCACGCTGGCCAAGGCGTCGAACGCGCCGATTATCGGCTTCAACGTCCGTGCCAATGCCAAAGCGCGTGAGATTGCGCAGCGTGAAGACGTGCGCTTCAAATATTTCGATGTCATTTATGACCTGATCGAAGATATTAAAGGCGAAATGGCCGGTGAACTGGGACCAGAGCGTATCGAAACCGTTGTCGGCCGCGCCGAGGTGAAAGAAGTCTTCCCCGCGGGCAAGAAAGACAAGGCCGCCGGTCTGCTGGTGCTCGATGGCGTTATCCAGAAAGGCCATCATGCGCGCCTTACCCGCGAAGATGTTATTGTTTCCAAGACAGTCATCGCTTCGCTGCGCCGCTTCAAGGACAATGTCGATGAAGTCCGCTCGGGCCTAGAATGCGGTGTCGTGCTGGAAGACACAAATGACATCAAGGCGGGCGATACGCTCGAAGTCTTTGATGTGGAACTAAAAGAGCGGGTGCTGTGAGGAAATGAATTAAATTCGTCATGCTGAACTTGTTTCAGCATCCATTCTTCTTCTGGAAGCAGTTCTGTAACTGATAAATGGACCCTGAAACAAGTTCAGGGTGACGTGTTAGGAAGCTTTCGAAAGTTGAATTGATGGCCAGACATAACGACACATCACCTGAGGGTCGCTCCGTCCGCGTTTTGCGGGTGGGGGAACAGGTGCGCCATGTGCTGTCGGAAATTCTGCTGCGTGGCGATGTGCATGACGAAATTCTGGCTGATGCGACTGTTTCCGTGACGGAGGTGCGTATGTCGCCGGACCTGCGCAATGCCACGGTGTTTATCAAACCATTGCTTGGCAAAGAAGAAGCCATTGTTTTAAAAGCCCTGCGCACCCATACAGCCTATCTGCAACGCGAAGTCGCAAAGCGGATCAAGATGAAATATGCCGCCAAGCTGAAATTCGTGACGGATGAGAGTTTCGATGAAGGCGGGCATGTCGAAAACCTGCTCCGCGAGCCCAAAGTGGCGCAGGATTTGGATAAAGGCCAGTAGTGCGCACCGTCATTCCGGCGAAAGCCGGAATCTCATTTTATAAGCCTTTGTAGTACTACTCTTAACAAAAGGAGATTCCGGCTTTCGCCGGAATGACGTAACGGTTAAGGTTCCTTCATGGCTAAACTCTATTTCTATTATGCCTCGATGAATGCGGGCAAATCGACCACATTGCTGCAGGCGGATTTCAATTACCGGGAACGCGGCATGGAAACCATGCTGTGGACGGCGGCGTTGGATAACCGGTATGATACGGGCGTTATAACCTCGCGCATCGGTTTGCAGGCGAATGCGAATCTGTTCGATCCCGATACAGATTTGCTCTCCGCCATTTCCGCAGAGCACGATAAGCGCGGCCTTGCGTGCGTATTGGTCGACGAGGCTCAGTTTTTAAGCAAACAGCAAGTGTTTGAACTGGCCAGGGTATGTGACATATTGGGTGTCCCGGTACTGGCCTATGGCCTGCGCACCGATTTTCAGGCGGAACTGTTCCCGGGCAGCGCGCAGTTGCTGGCGTTGGCGGATTCTCTGGTGGAGCTTAAGGCCGTGTGCGAATGCGGTCGCAAGTCGACCATGAACCTGCGTGTCGATGAAAATGGCAAGGCGGTAAAGGCGGGCGCGCAAACCGAAATTGGCGGCAATGACCGCTATGTCGCATTGTGCCGCAAGCATTTTAGCGAAGCACTTAAAGATGTGTGATCCGCATTCATTGTCAGCGATGCTTACCGAAGGCGATGTCACGCTGGAACCGCTCGCGGAATGCCATCTGGATGATTTGCGCGCGGCCTGTGCAGAGGATCAGGAGATATGGGATATCTATCCCGTTTCCATGCTGAATGACCATTTCGACGAAGCCATGAAGCGGTTTCATGCCACTGACAACTGGGTGCAGTTCGCTGTAATTTATCAGAATAAACTGGTTGGCATGTCCAATTACATCAACTCTGACGCAGTCAATGGTGTAGTGGAAATAGGCGGCACATATATCGCGCCCTCTGTGCGGGGCACGGGATGCAACGATGCGATGAAACGGCTTATGATAAATCATGCCTTTGCAAATGGATACCGGCGTATAGAATTTCGTGTCGATGGACGGAACACACGTTCACGCGCGGCTGTGCTGAAACTCGGTGCCACGCAGGAGGGCATATTGCGGAAAAACAGAATCACATGGACCGGCTATATTCGTGATACATATGTATTTGGCCTGATGAAAGACGAGTGGAACAGATAATGGACGACACGAATATCATTTACACGATTGCGACATGGCTGATCCCGCTTATGCTGGCAATTGTATTCCATGAAGTTGCCCATGGTTGGGTTGCGCGCTTTTATGGCGATCCGACCGCAGCCAGTCTGGGGCGGTTGACGCTAAATCCGATCAAACATGTCGACCCGGTCGGCACTATCGCGCTTCCTACCTTGCTGGCGGTGACTGGTGCACCAATATTCGGGTGGGCAAAACCTGTACCTGTGGTGCAAAGCCGTCTGGATAATCCGCGCTGGCATATGATGGCCGTGGCATTTGCGGGGCCGGGCAGTAACCTGATACTGGGCTTTTTTGCAGTGGCTGCTATGGCACTGATGATAAATATAATGGGTGAGGGTGCGGATTTCGGCACCGTCAGCGGATTTGTTTTCGATAACCTGCGTAATTTTCTGATCATCAACGTTTTTCTGGCGCTGTTCAACCTTTTGCCTGTACCGCCATTTGACGGATCGCATATTGTGGAGGGACTTTTGCCGCCGCCGCTTGCGGACAAATATGCATCCCTGCGCAAATATAGCCTGCCGATTCTGCTGCTGTTGCTGCTAGTTGTACCGATGGTATTTCCTGAAGCACGGATTATCGAACGGGTAGTCCTGCCGCCGGTGGTTTTTGTCATCAATTTCTATCTCGGGATATTTGGCCTGAATGTCTGATAAGCCGCGCATCAATGGCTGGATCATTCTCGACAAACCGCTGGAACTGGGATCGACCCAGGCCGTGGGCGCAGTGAAGCGCAATTTGCGTGAAGGCGGTTATCCGAAGACAAAGACCGGGCATGGCGGCACGCTTGATCCGTTGGCAACAGGGGTATTGCCGATTGCGCTGGGCGAAGCCACCAAGCTGGCCGGACGGATGCTCGATGCCAGCAAGGTGTATGAATTCACCATTGCTTTCGGGGAAGAAACAACAACGCTGGATATCGAAGGCGAAGTAACGGAAAGATCGGACGTGCGTCCATCACCTGCTGCGATTGAAACGGTGCTGCCCGAATTTACAGGTCCGGTTGAGCAGATCCCGCCCAAATATTCTGCGCTCAAAGTGGATGGCAAGCGCGCTTATGATTTGGCGCGGGCGGGGGAGGAATTTGCGCTCAAGACGCGGGCGGTGACTGTTCATTCTCTTTACGTGTCCCCCACCCCAAACCCCTCCCCTAAAGGAGAGGGGCTTAAGAAGATCGATAGTGCTGCAAAGTCCCTCTCCTTTAGGGGAGGGGTGGGGGTGAGCAATAGCGAACCTGGGCAAGCGGACACAGCAGAAAAGCTGAATGAAATCACCCTCAAAGCCCATGTTTCCAAAGGCACCTATATCCGTTCTCTCGCCCGTGATATTGCGCGCGCATTGGACACAGTCGGTCATGTTACCATGCTGCGCCGGACAAAAGCAGGGCCTTTTGACCTCAGTCATGCGATTTCGCTGGACAAACTCAATCAAATTGGTAAAGGCGCACCCCTAGATGACATAATCTTGCCGATGAAGGCAGGGCTGGACGACATCCCGGCTCTTGATCTTGATCCCGAACAGGCAAGGCGGCTCCGCATGGGGCAGGTCGATATCGGGATTGTCGCGGATGACGGGCAATATTGGACGCGGGATGGGGAAGGCTCCCCGGTCGCACTCATAAGGCTTGAAGATGGACGAACCATCATCGAACGCGGATTTAATATATAAGATGTTCGAAGGAATGAATTAAATGACTATTACTGCAGAAAAAAAAGCAGAACTTATTGCAGAACACGGCCGTGAAAAAGGCGATACAGGTTCCCCCGAAGTACAGGTGGCTATCCTGACTGAACGGATCACGAACCTGACCGAGCACTTTAAAGGTCACCACAAAGACAATCACAGCCGCCGCGGCTTGCTGATGATGGTAAACAAGCGTCGTTCGCTGCTCGACTATCTTCGTGGGAAAGATGAAGGTCGCTATAATGACCTGATCGCGAAACTGGGTCTTCGTAAGTGACGCAATACGTTCGGCCCGCCATTGGCGGGCCGTTTACGTTGCATCACCCCCGCGAAGGCGGGGATCCAGAGCTGTATAATACCATGCTGCTCTGGGCTCCGGATCAGGTCCGGAGCACAAAAGCAAAGCTGATGTCACACAATTCGGTATGGCATGGCTTTATCAACGGAGCCACAAAGGCGCTCCAACCGATCCGGGCCGGACAGCCTGGAAAATGAAGACAGACCGCCGCAATAGGGCGTGCGGGACTGAATAGGAAAAAATCATATGTTTGATGTAAAGAAAGTTGAAATGGAGTGGGGCGGACAAACCCTCACTCTGGAAACGGGCCGTATCGCCCGTCAGGCCGATGGTGCAGTACTTGCAACGCTCGGTGAAACAGTGGTGCTGTGCGCAGTCACTGCTGCCAAATCGGTACGTGAAGGACAGGACTTCTTCCCGCTCACCGTACATTATCAGGAAAAATTCTCTGCTGCCGGTCGTATTCCCGGCGGCTTTTTCAAGCGCGAAGGCCGTGCGACCGAGAAAGAAACGCTGACATCGCGTTTGATCGACCGTCCATGCCGCCCGCTTTTCCCCGAAGGTTTCTACAACGAAATCAACGTGATTTGCCAAGTTCTAAGCTATGATGGCGAAAACGAACCCGACATTCTTGCGATGGTGGCTGCCTCTGCGGCGCTGACCATCTCCGGCGTGCCCTTCATGGGTCCGATCGGCGCAGCACGCGTCGGTTATAAAGATGGCGAATATCAGCTGAACCCGAATATGGAAGCTGTAGCTGAAGGCGAGCTTGATCTGGTTGTTGCCGCGACACAGGACGCCGTGATGATGGTGGAATCGGAAGCGAAAGAGCTTTCCGAAGACGTCATGCTGGGCGCTGTCCAGTTTGCGCACGAAGAATCGAAAAAGGTCGCTGGCCTGATTATCGATCTGGCCGAACAGGCTGCAAAAGATCCATGGGAACTGGCTTCTGCTGAAGATAACAGCGCGATGAAAGAAGAGCTGCGCGCTCTTGTTGGCGATGATATCGCTGCCGCATATAAGCTGACCGACAAATCGGCCCGCTCCGACGCCTTGAACGCTGCACGCGACAAGGCGAAAGAGAAATATGCCGAGGAAGAAGGCCAGGTACAGATGACCGCTGGCAAGCTTGTCAAAAAGCTGGAAGCGGAAATCGTGCGCGGTGCGATCATCAAGGACGGTACACGAATTGATGGCCGTAAGCTCGATCAGGTGCGCCCGATTGAAGCTATGGTTGGCCTGCTTCCACGTACGCACGGTTCTTCGCTGTTTACGCGCGGTGAGACACAGGCAATCGTGACCACGACACTGGGCACGAAAGATGCCGAACAGATGATCGATGGTCTGGAAGGGCTTAGCTACAGCAACTTCATGCTGCACTATAACTTCCCGCCATATTCGGTGGGTGAAGTGGGCCGTTTCGGCTTCACAAGCCGCCGTGAAACCGGCCACGGCAAACTGGCATTCCGCGCCCTGCGCCCGGTTCTGCCGACTGTTGAAGACTTTCCGTATACGATCCGGGTTCTGTCTGACATTACCGAATCAAATGGCTCATCTTCAATGGCAACCGTTTGCGGTGGTTCACTCGCAATGATGGACGCAGGTGTTCCTCTGGCACGTCCGGTTTCGGGCATTGCCATGGGCCTTATCCTTGAAGGTGAGGACTTTGCGGTTCTTTCCGATATTCTGGGTGATGAAGATCATCTGGGCGATATGGACTTTAAAGTGGCGGGTACCGAGCAGGGTATCACATCGCTGCAGATGGACATTAAAGTTGCAGGTATCACGAAGGAAATCATGCAGACTGCTCTTGAGCAGGCAAATGGTGGCCGCGCGCATATCCTGGGCGAAATGTCGAAAGCGCTTTCGTCTGTCCGTACCGAAATGTCAGAGCACGCACCGCGTATCGAAACGATGCAGATCAACAAAGAGAAGATCCGCGACGTTATCGGCACAGGCGGCAAGGTTATCCGTGAAATCGTCGCGGAAACCGGCGCGAAAGTTGATATTGATGATGAAGGCCTGATCAAGGTGTCTTCTTCTGACAAGTCTCAGATTGAAGCAGCGCTGAAATGGATTGAAGGCATTGTTGAGGAAGCGGAAGTTGGTAAGATTTACGACGGTAAAGTCGTGAACCTCGTCGATTTCGGTGCTTTCGTGAACTTCATGGGCGGCAAAGACGGCCTTGTCCACGTGTCCGAAATCAAGAATGAGCGTGTCGAGAAAGTTTCCGACGAACTGTCCGAAGGTCAGGAAGTCAAAGTGAAAGTTCTCGAAATTGACCAGCGCGGCAAAGTCCGCCTGTCGATGCGCGTTGTTGATCAGGAAACCGGTGAAGAGCTGGAAGACACACGTCCACCACGCGAAAACAAGCGCGGCGGTGGCAGCCGTAATCGCGGTCCCAGAAGAGACGGATCGGGCCGTGATGGAGGACGCAGCGGCGGCAACAAAGAAGGCGGCCGCGGCCGTGGTCGCAGCGATAACGATGGCGACAAGGGCGGCGACGCTCCCTTGCCGGACTTTATCACAGGCGATGACGATTAATCGTTATTGCTGATTAATCTGCCAGTAATTTGGTATAGCTTAAGAAGGTCCGGCATTAATTGCCGGGCCTTTTTATTGCACGGTACACTGTTTTGCCCGGTTTTTTGCATATTCACTTGGCCTGACGTGCCTTTGCCGATAAAAGGATGCCCATGAAAAACCTATTTATAAAATCGCTTGCCGCCGGCTTAGTCCTAACATCGCTTTCCGCATGTGCGACAGGCGGCAATAAAGTGGATACCAGCTATGTCGCACGTGATGTGAACACACTGTATTCAGCGGCAAAGCAGCGATTGGACAACAATAATACTAGGCTTGCTGCGGCGCTGTTTGATGAAGTGGAGCGTCAGCATCCCTATTCACCATGGGCGCGCCGGGCACAGCTTATGAGCGCATTCAGCTATTATCTTGACCGTGATTACAATAAATCCATTCAGTCGGCGCAGCGGTTCCTGTCCATCCATCCGGGTAATAAAGATGCGCCTTATGCCTATTATCTGATTGCGCTCAATTATTATGAGCAAATTAGCGATGTGACGCGCGATCAAAAAACTACACAGCAAGCACTCTCTGCTCTCGGTGAAGTCATTCGCCGTTATCCCGGTTCACGCTATGCCGCCGATGCCAAACTTAAAATTGATCTTGTCAATGACCATCTGGCCGGCAAGGAAATGGAGATTGGACGCTTCTATCAGCGCAGCGGGCGTTGGCTAGCCGCAGCTGTGCGCTTCCGCAAAGTGATCGACGACTATCAGACCACCAGCCATGCCCCCGAAGCGCTGATGCGCCTGACGGAAAGCTATCTCTCGCTGGGCATCCCGCAGGAAGCGCAAAAATCCGCTGCCGTACTGGGTGCCAACTACCCGGGCAGCAAGTGGTACGAGCGAGCGTATGAGTTGATGCAAAAGCACGGTACACCTGCTTCATAGAACCAGTTGTTCGTTTTTTGTTCTTGTGCTCTCATCGCTGGAATAATAGATAAAATGCTGTAATGTTGCGATATCGATTCCGCATTTCTGCCGGAATATTTGGACAGGTGCATTTTGTTACAGTCACTCAGCATCCGCAATGTCGTTTTAATCGAGGCGCTTGATCTCGATTTTGCAGGCGGTCTCGGCGTGCTGACGGGCGAAACCGGCGCGGGTAAATCGATTCTTCTTGATGCACTGGGCCTTGCCATGGGCAAGCGTGCGGATACGGCGCTGGTGCGCGCCGGAACAGAACGGGCAGCGGTTACCGCCAGCTTTGATGCACCCGAAGGCAGTAGCGCAATTGCTGCGCTTCTCAATGAAAACGATATTGAGGCCGAACCCGGTGAGTCTTTACTGGTGCGGCGGCAGGTAAAGGCGGACGGTGGCAGCAAGGCATTTGTCAACGATCAGCCGGTATCAGCGGCTCTGCTGCGTGAATTGGCGCGGCTGCTGGTGGAAATTCACGGCCAGCATGACGACCGCGGCCTTATCAATCCGCGCGGCCATCGCAACATGCTCGACAGTTTCGGAGGATGCGATCTGGAAACGGTGCGCGCGGCATGGCAAAAATGGCGGGCTGCGGACAAAGAGTATCGCGCCGCGAAAGACGTATTTGACAATGCACATCATGACCGCGAATTGCTGCTCCATAATATAGAGGAACTGCGCAATTTTGCACCCGAAGAAGGCGAGGAAGAACGCCTCGCACTGGAACGCGCGACCATGCAAAAGGGTGAACGGCTGACTGAGGACTTGGCCGATATTGCAAAAGTCTGGGAGGGATCAAAAAGCCCGCTGGCGCAATTGCGGGTTGCCGCACGTAAATTGGACCGGATTGCGGCCGATCATTCCTTGCTGGGCGAGGCGCTTGGCGCGCTTGACCGCGCGGTGATTGAGGCGAGCGAAGCCGAAGACAAGCTGAATGCTGCTGCCGAGGCGATGCATTTCGACCCCGAGTATCTTGACGGACTGGAGCGGCGCCTGTTCGACCTGCGCGCACTGGCGCGCAAGCATGATTGCACAGGCATTGAATTGCCGAATAAACTGGCCGAATGGGAAGCCGAACTGAAGAATATCGACACCAGTGGTGACCGTCTGGACAGCCTTAAAAAGGCCGCTGATGCCGCGCAGCAGGCCTATCGCAAAGCGGCGGATAAGCTTCATATACAGCGCGTCGAAGCCGGCAAACGGCTCGACAAAGCTGTTGCGGGCGAGCTGGTACCGCTGAAGCTGGATGCGGCGCGGTTCCAGACACGCGTGGAACCATTGCCCGATGATAAAGCGGGGCCGGGCGGCGCAGACCATGTGGAGTTCCTGATCTCCACCAATCCGGGTTCCGATTTTGCCCCGCTGATGAAAATTGCCAGCGGCGGTGAATTGTCGCGCTTCATCCTCGCCCTGAAAGTGGCGCTGGCCGAAGAGGGCGGGGCGGAGACCATGATTTTCGACGAAATCGACCGCGGCGTAGGCGGCGCGGTGGCGAGTGCCATCGGTGACCGCCTCGCGCGCCTCTCGCAAACCGCACAAACCCTGGTGGTCACCCACAGCCCGCAAGTCGCCGCGCGTGGCAGCCGCCACTATTTTATCGCCAAATCGTCGGAAGGCACGGTCACGCGAACCGATGTAACGGCGCTGGATGAAGCTGCAAGACAAGAGGAAATCGCGCGCATGCTGTCGGGGGCGGAAGTAACGCCAGAGGCAAGGGCGCAGGCGGATCGTTTGTTGGAGGGGGTATAGCCTTGAAGCCCCTCTCCTTTAGGGGAGGGGTTGGGGTGGGGAAGTCTATGTCAAACAAACATCCCATATTAAGGGAACGTGCCAGAGAGATGCGCCGCAATCCGACAGAACCGGAGAAACGGCTGTGGCGTTATCTGTCTGGAGCTCAGCTTGGTGGTTACAAATTTCGCAGACAGGCCGTCGTTGGAAACTATATCTGCGATTTCCTGTGTGCAACCAAGGCTTTGGCAATCGAAGTTGATGGTGAAACGCATGCTATGGATAGCGACCTGAAACGCGATCAGGAATTGCTGCGATTGGGAATCAGGGTGCTTCATGTGACAAATAGTGAGGTGATGAATAATATGGATGGTGTTTTGGCAGCTATTCTGGCTGAGCTGGATGATGTGGATGATCGTTGGAATGCGGGCCCCACCCCAACCCCTCCCCTAAAGGAGAGGGGCTTAAGGAATGGCTGATATCTCCAAGCTTTCCGAAGCCGATGCCGCCAATGAAATGATGCGGCTGGCGAAGCAGATTGCGCATCATAACCGGCTCTATCACGCCAACGATGCGCCGGAAATCAGCGATGGCGAATATGACGCACTGGTGCGGCGCAATAATGAACTGGAAGCGGCTTTCCCGCATCTGGTGCGTGCAGATAGCCCGAACAAGCAGGTGGGCGCGGCGGTGGAAAGCTCGCCGCTCTCCAAAGTCACGCATGAACAGCGGATGATGAGCCTGGACAATGGCTTTTCGGACGAGGATATTGCCGATTTCATTGCGCGCGTGCGGCGGTACCTGAATCTCAATGAAGATGAGATAGTCGCCATGACGGCGGAGGATAAGATTGACGGCCTGTCCGTGGCGCTGCGTTATAAGCAGGGCAGACTTGTACAAGCGGCCACGCGCGGCGATGGACAGGTGGGTGAGGATGTTACTGCCAATGTGCGCATGATTGGTGATATTCCGCAAACATTGTATCCCGGCGGAGGCCGGGACCTAATGAGCGAAGACTCTGGGCCCCGGCCTGCGCCGGGGTATGGTTCCAGCAACATCCCCGATATTTTCGAAATTCGCGGCGAAATCTATATGTCCAAGGCGGATTTTGAAGGGCTCAATAGCCGCTTGATGGAAGAGGCCAAAGCCGCCTCGGACGCGAAAGGCATGGATTTTGATCCCGAAAAAGTTCGCCAGTTTGCCAATCCGCGCAATGCGGCCGCAGGGTCGCTGAGGCAAAAAGATGCGCAGGTCACAGCATCACGCCCGCTTAAATTCTGGGCGCATGGATGGGGCGTAGCGAGCGCACTGCCCGCCGATACGCAAATGGGCGTGATGCAAGCGATTTCATCATGGGGTGTGCCGCTGTCGCCGCTTGTGCAGCGGTTCGAAACACTGGAAGATATACTGGCACATTATCGCAGGATTGAAGCAGAACGTGCTGAATTAAATTATGATATTGATGGCGTGGTCTATAAGGTCGACCGGCTTGACTGGCAGCAGCGATTGGGTTTTGTGGCCAAGGCACCGCGCTGGGCGCTGGCGCATAAATTCCCGGCAGAACAGGCGCAGACGACACTGGAAGCGATTGATATACAGGTCGGACGTACCGGCAAGCTGACACCTGTGGGGCGTCTCACACCGGTAACCGTGGGCGGTGTGGTGGTGTCCAATGTCACGCTGCACAACCGCGACGAAATTGCGCGTCTGGGTGTGCGCCCCGGAGACCGCGTCAAGGTACAGCGGGCAGGCGATGTCATTCCGCAGATTGTCGAAAATCTGACGCGTGATGAACCGCGCGATCCCTATCATTTCCCGGACCATTGCCCGCGCTGTGACAGCGAGGCGGTGGCAGAGGAGGGCGAAGTCGATGTGCGCTGCACCGGCGGGCTGATCTGCCCTGCGCAGCGCGCACAGCGGCTCATTCACTTTGTCAGCCGTGCGGCGCTGGATATCGAAGGACTGGGCGAGAAAAGCGTGCTCGAATTTCTGGATGCGGGCCTGATTAAAAGCCCTGCCGATATTTTCCGGCTGCATGGGCACCGCGAGACGATATTGGCGCGCGAAGGGTGGCAGGACAAGTCTGTGGATAACCTGTTGAAATCAATTGAGGACAAGCGCGAAGGCGATCCTGCGCGTTTCCTGTTCGGGCTGGGTATACGGCATATCGGCAAGACGACATCGCAGGATCTTGTGAAAAACTATAAAACACTGGAAAATATCAGGAAGCTGGGCCTCAAGCTGGCTACGGGCGATGAAAACGCGCGCGAGGATTTGACGTCCATTGACGGAATTGGGCCGACAGTGGCGGATGCTTTGGGGGAGTTTTTCCATGAAACGCACAACCGCGCCGTGTGGGACGATCTGTTCGGGGAAGTCCATCCGCCGGAATATGTATCCACTGCGCGGGAAACCGAATGGACGGGCAAGACCATTGTCTTTACCGGCAAGCTGGAAACCATGAGCCGTGATGAAGCCAAGGCGCAGGCGGAGTCGCTGGGCGCTAAGGCGGCGGGGTCGGTATCATCCAAGACGGATCTGGTCGTGGCAGGGCCAGGCGCGGGATCGAAGCTCAAAAAAGCGGAAAGCCTGGGCGTGCGTACTGTGGATGAAGCGGGCTGGGCCGATATCGTGGCTGCGGCCACAGCCTAGGCGGCGGGCAGGCGTTTATGCGGCAGGTTCGGGAAACCAGCGCATCACACCGCCTGCAAGCGGTGTCCACGCGCCGACACGCACACCGATGGTAGCGAGCATATCACCGGTCCATGTATTGCATGTGTTGATAATGGTGTAATGGCCTGTGGCTTCATAGAACACATCACTATCGCCATAGCCGGGTATCGGCGGCGGCACGCTGCCATCCGGATTGAACAAGAATTTATCTTCGATAATCTTTACAAGCTGTTGATATTGTTTTTTACTTATCATCAACTCTCGCGCATATTTGCCTGCGCGTGGACGATAGTAGTGATAGACATGGATCAACGTGTCATCGCTGCCCGCAAGCACACTGCCGATAGTGGAAGGCTTGATATCGCCCCAGTTTTGCGTTTCGAGATAAAATTTCCGGTGACCCCAGCTGAACGAGAGATAGTCACCTGTCCGGGCGGGGTTGGCGAGGTGGTTTGCGCTGACCAGCGCCGACCAGTCATGCCCCGCCGCGCGTTTGGGCAGGACGAGGGCAGTGTGCACGCCGTTTGTTTCGACAAATATTCTGACACCGGTGTCTGGTTCACGCCAGTCATTATTGACACCTATAAGGCTGCCGATAAGACAGGCCAGAAAGAACAGGCCGATGCCAAGCGACAGCCAGGCCAGAAATTTCCGCGCCATGCGGAGCAGCCTTGCCGGAAGGGCGGGTGTTACTGGCTGCGCTTGCGCATCCATAAGATACTCCAGTCACCGCTGACAATACGCTTGACGAGCGCCATATGCTGCCAGCGATAGGCGCTGAGTACGGCGGGAGCCTGTTCGCGCAGCAGTCCGGCCAGCACAAGATTTCCGCGCGGTGTAAGCGCACCAGCTATATCGGCGGACATATCGATCAACGGTCCGGCAAGGATGTTGGCGGCGATAAGGTCATACGGCGCGCGGCGTACAAGCGCCGGATGCATCATGCCATCGGCTGTCACCATGTGCAGCTGCCCGCGCCCTGTGCCCAATGTAATGTCATTTATGTGGGCATTTTCCCTGACGACATTTTCGCATACAGGATCGATATCGCTGGCTGTCAGCCAGGCGTGCGGCCACAAATGGCCTGCGGCAAATGCCAGCAATCCCGTGCCGGTGCCAAGGTCCAGCATATTGTCACAGCGTATGCCGCGCCGCCGGATCATGTCGAGCATGGTAAGACAGCCATGCGTCGTTTCATGGTGGCCGGTCCCGAACGCGAGGCCCGCGTCTATACTGAAATTGCGAATATCCGGTGCATCGGATGCGGGCATATGAGGCGTATGTACATAAAACCGGCCCGCACGGATCGGCTCCAGTCCCTCCTGACTCATACTCAGCCAGTCTTCATCGCCCAGTTTTTCAATCACGGGCTCGATATCAGAAGAACCGGGAATATACTGCCGCAAGTATTTAATATCTTGTGACTTCGGTTTAGCACTATAATAGGCATGTATTTCCCATTCATTGGGCCGCGTTTCGTCAATCTCGCTGGTGACAATCACCGGAATATTGTCCGATGTCATCATTTCGGCAAGGTCGACACATGCAAGCACTTCCGCTTCGCTGCGGGTGCAGGGCAGGGTGAGCTTGTAACTCATTTTGCAGGCCCTGCTTCGCGCAAGAGCCTAGCATCCAGATATTCATGGGCTTGCTTCGCATATTTCTTGCAGGCCTGAGGGTCAACCAAAGCGCCATTGCCAGCAATACGGTTATACAGGTTGCTGGCCGAAGGATGCGGGGTGATGAGAATGTCGCAATCAAATGCTGCAACTTTTTTCAGGCTGTTCGAAAATGAAGCGACATAGCTGGGATGATCTGAAAAGCGATAGCTATCGCCTGATACTGCAGTAAGGCTATCGGCATAAACGACCGCATAACAGTTTTCATCTTCGCATGATTGCCATGTCCAGCTTGTACTGCCCGGTGCGTGCCCAAAAGTGGCATGGGCCGTCAGTTTCAGGGAGCCAAGCTGTATTTCTTCTCCATCTTCAATGGCTTGGACATCAGATACAGCCTCAAATTCAGGGTGCACCTCAGCCTGTGGATCTTCAGCCGTAACTCTACCGCTTTCAAATGCAGTTTTTGCTGCTGGCAGGGCGACAATTTGTGCGCCGGTCATTCTTTGTAATTCGGGTATTCCGCCTGCATGGTCCCAATGTTCATGGCTGGAAAGAATATAGCGTATGTCTTTAAGCTTGATGCCGAGCCGCTTTATGTTTGAGGCAATGTGCGGGGCTGCTTGCTCGGTGGCGCCATCAATCAATATATGGCCATCATCGGATGTTATCAGCACTGCGACAATGCCGCAGCTGCCGACCTGATAGACATTTGCCACAATATTTATCGGGGGAGCGGGATCGCTCCATCCGTTTTTGCCGTCACATTGCGCGAGAAATTCAGAGATGGGCGCAGGCTTTGCCATTGAACCCGGTGCAGGAGCCGGCATGCAACCGGCCAGGGCGAAAAAATGTGCAATGATGGTGAACAGTCTAACGGACATAGCTTGCTCCATTGGCGTCCAGCACCGCGCCTGTCATTGATGGTGGGGCGTCAATGGCGCAGAATTTCACCATGGCGGCAATTTCTTCAGGCCGGGCAACGCGGCCCAGTGGTATGTCTGCCAGCAATTTTTCACCGCCGCGGCTCTCCAGATAATCATCGGCCATGCCGGTCATCGTGAAGCCCGGACAGATGGCAAAAGCGTAAATCGCGTCACCGGCATAGGCGCGGGCGATCGTCTTGGTCATCGCCACCATGCCGCCCTTGGATGCCGCATAGTGCCAGTGATGCGGGCTGTCGCCGCGATAGGCGGCGCGGCTGGCGATATTGATGATGCGGCCTGCATGCCCCTTTTCCTGAAAGTGCTGGACAGCATGACGGCATAGCTGCGCGCAGGATGTCAGGTTGACCGACATGGTCTCATCCCATGCCGCCAGCCATTCGGCATCGCCGCGTTCGATCGGATTTTCCGCGAATATGCCTGCATTATTGATAATGACATCAATGCGGCCGCCCAGTTTTTTGAGCGCCGCTTCCCATAAATCGGGCGCCGATTGGTAATCGGACAGATCCATGCCGATCTGATTCGGGGCGGATTTCGTGCCATGGCCTATGACATTATGGCCCGCCCGTTCCAGCTCCGCCTTGATGGCCTGGCCAATGCCGCGGCTGCTTCCGGTCACGAGTATATTTTTGGAAGGCGTTTCCATACTGTAGAGCATAGAGCCTGCACCGTACCGCGTCTATATGGCTTGCCGGGTTTATACCGGGATTATAATTGTTGAACCGGTTTAATGTATCTCGTCACCCCAGCAGGCTGAGGCCGCGCTACCCTACCGATAAGAAAGACGTTATGCGCCCATTCTGCCGTTCCCATTGATAGTCTGTTATCCAGCCATAGACACTTCGCCGCACACTAAAGTTAGTTGGATTCCTGCCTTTGCAGGAATGACGAAAGGCACCGCAGGCACTCTGTAATCCAACAGGATTTGCAAAAACTGGCAGAAAATAGACGCTCCTTGGTGCGAAGCTATGCGAAGTTAAGCGATAATGGAGGATAGATTCAGAGGGCGGGGCGACAAGAATAATCGGCAGTATTTATGCACATTCCTGCCTGCATCGGGTTTTGCATGTTTGCATGGCCTGCACATTGCGCTAAACGCAAATCTGAATCACCGATTTGCACTGCCAAATGTGGCGCGAATTGTGTAGCAATGTTGCAAAGCAGAACATGGGTCGCAGCATATTTCGCGCCTATGCCGAGTAAGATGGGGAACTGACATGGCCAATTCACAAATCGGAGCCAAAGCGCGGCCTTTGTCGCCGCATCTTTCGATCTGGAAATGGGGTCCCGCGATGCTGGTATCAATCCTGCACCGGGCTACGGGCGATGGCATGGCGATTGTCGGCGGCATCGTGCTGATATGGTGGCTTTATGCGATTTCTGCGGGCACAGAGGCCTATGCAACATTTGTAAGCTGCGCGACGTCGATACCCGGCTATATCGTGCTGGTGGGGCTTAGCTGGGCATTTTTCCAGCATATGGCGTCTGGTCTTCGCCACTTCGTGCTTGATGTGGGTGCAGGCTATGAATTGGACACAAATAATCGCTGGGCCGCATTTCTGCCGTTTCTCGGGCTCATTCTGACAGGCGCATTCTGGGCCATCATATTTTTCGGCCGCGGATAAGCGGCGCTGCAACCACTTTTGGAGTTATAACATGGGTACAGGCACAGATTTGGGGCGCGTGCGGGGGCTGGGCTCCGCAAAGCATGGCTCGCATCACTGGATAATGCAGCGGATCACCGCGGTGGGCAATCTCATTCTTGTCCTGTGGTTCCTGATTACGCTCGCGCTTATGCCTTCCTATGACCATGAAACGATGGTGACATGGCTGTCTTCGCCTTTTGTGGCGGTGCCGATGATCCTGCTGCTGGTCAGCGTCTTCTGGCATCTGCGCATGGGGTTACAGGTGCTGATTGAAGATTATACCGATGGCGGCACGCGGATATTCCTGCTGATGCTGCTAAATTTTTACGCTGTTGGCGGGGCCGCACTTGGCATTTTCGCCGTGGCCAAAATCGCCTTTACGGGAGCTGCCGCATAATGTCCGATAATAATACACAGCCTTCTTACAAGATTATCGATCATACCTACGACTCCGTTGTCGTGGGGGCAGGCGGGTCCGGCCTGCGCGCCACCATGGGCAGTGCAGAGGCGGGTCTCAAAACGGCCTGTATCACTAAGGTTTTTCCGACACGTTCACACACAGTTGCTGCACAGGGCGGTATTGCCGCTTCGCTCGGTAACAACACGCCGGATCACTGGTCCTGGCATATGTATGACACTGTTAAAGGCTCGGACTGGCTGGGCGATCAGGATGCGATCGAATATCTGGTCCGTGAAGCGCCGCAGGCGGTGTATGAGCTGGAACATGCAGGCGTGCCTTTTTCGCGCAATGACGATGGCACCATTTACCAGCGTCCCTTTGGCGGGCATATGCAGAATATGGGCGAAGGCCCGCCCGTGCAACGCACCTGCGCGGCGGCTGACCGGACCGGTCATGCGATGCTGCACGCGCTCTATCAACAGTCGCTGAAGTATGATGCGGATTTCTTTATCGAATATTTTGCGATCGACCTGATTATGGAAAAGGGCGAGTGCAGGGGTGTGATCGCTATCTGTCTGGAGGACGGTTCGATCCACCGTTTTCGCAGCCACGCAGTAACACTGGCAACCGGCGGTTATGGCCGTTGCTATTTCTCCGCGACTTCCGCGCATAGCTGTACCGGCGATGGCGGCGGCATGGTGCTGCGCGCAGGACTGCCTTTGCAGGATATGGAATTCGTGCAGTTTCACCCGACCGGTATCTACGGGGCAGGGGTGCTGATTACCGAAGGCGCGCGCGGTGAGGGCGGTTATCTCACGAACAGCGAAGGTGAGCGTTTTATGGAACGCTATGCGCCGAGCGCCAAGGATCTGGCATCGCGTGATGTTGTGTCACGCTGTATGGCGACCGAAATTCGTGAGGGCCGCGGTGTTGGTCCGGAAAAAGATCACATATATCTGCATCTTGACCATATTGCGCCGGATGTGTTGGCAGAGAGGCTCCCGGGTATTACCGAAACGGGTAAGATTTTTGCCGGCGTTGACCTGACGAAACAGGCGCTGCCTGTTACGCCGACGGTTCACTATAATATGGGCGGTATCCCGTGTAATTATCATGGCGAGGTTATCAATCCGACTAAGAGTGATCCCGATGCTGTTGTGCCGGGTCTCTATGCGGTAGGCGAAGCGGCCTGCGTATCGGTGCATGGTGCGAACCGCCTGGGTTCGAACTCGCTGATCGATCTTGTCGTATTCGGCCGGGCGACTGGTCTGCGTCTCAAGGAAAAACTGAAACCGGGTGCATCGCATAAGCCGCTGCCTTCGGACTCAGCTGATATGGCGCTGTCGCGTCTCGATCATTTCCGGTATGCGGATGGTGGTACACCGACATCCGAACTGCGTCTGGAAATGCAAAAAACGATGCAGAAGCACTGCGCCGTATTTCGCAACGACGAATTGCTGAACGAAGGCGTGGAACAGATGCATGCGGTTAATGCCAAAATGGCGGACCTGAAAGTATCGGACAGATCGCTGATCTGGAACACCGATTTGATCGAGACTCTGGAGCTTGATAACCTGATGGCGCAGGCAATGGTAACGATTGAAAGCGCCACCAACCGCAAGGAATGCCGTGGCGCGCATGTGAACGAGGATTATCTGAACGACGAAAATGGCCGCAATGACGAAGAATGGATGAAGCATACCGTGGCGACATTTGACGGCTGGGGCGGCCCGGACAAGGCGCGCGGCACCGGCAAGGTCGACATCGGCTATCGCCCGGTCCACGAATATACGCTCAGCGATGAAGCAGAATATATCAAGCCGAAGAAGCGGGTATATTGATACGATGATGCGGACAGGCTTTGTCCTAGGTCTTATTGCATTATCACTCACCGGGTGTTCTTCGCTGCTATCATACACGCTGCCTGCACCTCGTGACGCGGGCAGTTTTTATGCAAAACATCTTGATGCTGGCGGTATTCCCATTGTTGCGTCTTCTAAAGTAGAAGACAGCACGCTGTCTGCCAGCCGCGATGTCATTATGGATATGCTGGCCCATCGTCCGGACCTTGCCGCAGCCCTTGCTGAAAAAGGCTATAGGGTCGCGATTATGGCTGAAGAAGAAACAATTACCGATCTCCCGGAAAATGCAGACTGGACAAAGCCGGAACGGGATGATCCGCGTCTCACACGGTGTGAGCGCAAACACTATGATACACGGATTGAGCCACTGTCTGACCGCGAATATTGGAACGCACGCGCACGCGGGATTGGCGGTAGATTTACAGTGGGCGCGGAGGAAGATGTACTGGGCCGGCAGTCAAGCCGCTATTGGGGCGAGACGATATTTGTGCATGAATTTGCGCATAATGTGCTTGATGCAATTCAGATGGCCGATCCGCCGCTCTATGTAGAGGTTGAGGCGGCCTATGCGGCGGCACTGAGCGAGGGATTGTGGAAAGATGAATATGCCAGCACCACGGTGCAGGAATATTGGGCCGAAGGTACACAGTTCTGGTTCAATTCAAACCGCCTCGCCGTGTTCGATGGACAACGGATACTGGGACATGCTGACCTGATCGCATATGACCCGCGCCTTGCCGCTGCGCTCCGTCAGGCCTATGGCAATCGGCATCAACTGCAATCCGATCCATTTCACATGCACTCCGCGCGAGTCCCGCCGGGACCTATACCGCGTAATACCGCAGAGGTGTGCTGAGGCTGGGCTATGCATATAGGATTTAGAATGTTCCGCTGACATCGAACCTGAAAATCTGGCCAAAACTACGTTCCCGCGCTTCGGTAAAGGCTATGTCGCCAGTGCGGCGACCAGCATAGACCGTGCGGGCAAAATCTTCGCCTGTACCGATTAGGTTCTCAACCGTCGCCCGTATTTTGAGGCCGGCTACATCTTTGTGTTCGACAAAAATGTAGGAGCTGCCATTATCCAGTGTAAATTGAGAAATCTCGTTGAGCCGAAACCCGGCTTCCTGCGCAAACGCACTGTATCCGCCGCCATAGGCAAGATCGGTGTTCGATATATCGTGCCGGAAATCGAGATCGATATCATATTTTAAATTGCCTGATACCGGTAATCGCTCGCCTGTCAACGGATCATCAAGCCGTGCCTTGCGGTAACGGGTGTCAAATTCCAGCCGCGCACCTGTCCAGCCAATCGGGTCGAATTTGAGCGTGCCGTTGGCGCGTATACCGAATACGCGGGTCCCATCGATATTGCCGGGTGCTTCGCCAAACTCGCCAATCGGTATCTGGCCGATAATATCCTCAATCAGCCGGTAGTCGCCCGAAAGTGTGACCGAGCCCCAGGGGCCGAGCGTCTTGGTCGCTTCGATTTCAATATCCCAGCTTTGCTGAGGCACCAACTCGGGATTGCCCGCATTCTCGTTGCCTGAACCAATATCGGAGGATGCCACAAAGCTAAAAAAGTTAAGCTGCCCGACGCTGCGTTCAACACGTGCGTTGACATCAAGCGTGTCATTCACTTTCCAGGCGGCAGATACAAAGCCTTTGGGCCGTATAAAACTGCGCGTCAGCCCCGATGGACCGCTCTGCGATATCTGCGAATATTCAGCGCCCAGCGACGTTTGCAGAGTCAGGTTCGGGGCAAGCGGCCTGCCCCAGGTGACATTGCCTTCGGCGCGCTTTTCTTTCACGGTCGCGTCGCCGCCGGGCAGGGCAACAGGCACATAGTCACCATCTGGCTCCAGCACCGATAATTCCCTTCCGGTATCAAGGCTGTTCAAAGCCCCTTCCAGCGAGATTTGCCAGTCGTTGCTGCCGCCTTTCCAGCGATATTCGCCTCTGGCAATGGTTTCAGTCTCATTGACAAACCGGTCCTGGCGGACACCATCACCGGGTGATCCATCATCAAAACTGGTCAGAACATCGAAAAAGAACGGACTGTTTTCATAACGGTGCAATCCGATCAGTTTCAGACGCCCGTCGCCCAGTCCGAATTCATAGTCGCCGCCAATTTCGTAATTATATTCTTTTTCGGTTTCAAAATAATCACGGAAAGAGCCGATACGATCGCTGTCTTCGCGCACTTCAAACCAGAAACGTTCATAGGCCAGATTAAGGTTGGCGACATTGCCATTGTCCGCCTCACGCTTGAATGTCGCGCTTATCTTGGGCCGGTCTCCATCCACGAACAATATTTCATCGCGCATATCGATAAGCATGTCATTGCCATCGAACACATTTTCAATGCCGTTATTGCCATTGCGAAAAGAATCATTTTCCAGCGACAGCGTATATTCGAGCTTTCCGATCTGCCCCGAATAGGAAATTTCACCATCGAACAGCGACGGCTTTGTCTGGCGCGTGCGGAATGACGGGCTCCAGCGGAACTGTCCGCTGCCGCCGCTGCTGGTGTAGACCAGATTGACGACTTGGCCGGACAGGCCGGGAATGTCGAGCGAGGCGGCGTCCAATAGCTCAAGGCGTGTTACGCTGTCCGCACCAATACGCCCGAGCGCCGTGCGAATATCGGTGGATTTGGCGGAGAAACGCTCGCCGTTCAAAAGCACGTTCGATCCGCCCTGACCAAGACCGCGGCGTTCCTCCGCTTCCTCAATTGTAAAGCCCGGTACGCGCTGTACCATTTCCAGTGCGGTTTGCGGGGCGAACTGTGTGAAATAGTCCGGCGTGAATACTCTTGCACCTGCGTTGGCGGGAGCGGTGTCTGCGGCATTGACTGTTTCGGCATCTGCGCTTTGCGGTGCTTCCGCTTCCGCAGGGTCATCTGCATTTTGCGCTGCGACGGGTGTTATTATTGTTCCACTAAGCAATGCAGTGCAGCATATCAGCTGGGCGTACCTCATCTTGTTCCTCCCCGGGCCAGCTGTATTTTTCAGCCGTACCTCTCAATTTGGATGCCCCCAATATGTATATGAAGTCGTGCGATATTTTTGATGATGCCACAAAGTTTCATCGACCAAAAACATTTCACGTCGACGAAAAACTACAAACATAGTCGGTGTTGCGACAAGTGGAGCCAGGGCGGCGGGGAAGCGATATGCGCGAAATATTCAAACGTGAATGATGTTCAGAAAGCATTCAGGCGCAGGCCGCCAGACGAAACGTTCTACAGCAGCGATGAATTGAGGTGAATAAAATGACCAAAGAACGCAGTCCGGGTTTCAAATTGGGTCTTGTAATACTTATCGGGGCACTGCTGGCAATACCGCTGCTTATGGTTTACGGACTGGTGTGGGACAGGCAGGGCCAGTCGCAGACCGCCACCAACAGCGTGGCTGCTGGATGGGGCGGGCCGCAGATATTGTCAGGTCCGGTCATGGTTATTCCCTACACTGAAGAAACAGTGGAAACTGTGACCGAAAACGGCAAACAGAAAAGCCGAACGATTACAGTCACGAAGCAGCTTTATCTTTCGCCCGTACGCAATTCGGCTGATGTCACGCTGGATGCGGAGGAGAAACGGTTATCAATCTATCGCCCGGTCGTTTACACGGCGCGCATCAATGGCAAGGCGCAGTTTTCCATTCCCGATGATCTGAACCGCTACGGCATCAAAGCGGATCAGCTGTTGTTTGACCGCGCGGAATTGCGCATTGGCGTGTCCGATGCGCGCGGGTTGCAAGCGCAAAATAAAGTCACCGTGGATGGAAAGCCGGTCTCTTTGCGTTCGGGCAAAGGCCTGCTCGCGAGCGGCAGTTCGGGCTTTCACGCATTTGTCGATTGGTCGGACGGTGCGGATGCGCCGCTGGATGTGACATATGATTACAGCATGCGCGGCAATGGCCGTATTTCCATGGTCCCGCGTGCAGAGCAGACGATCTGGAATGTAAGCTCCAAATGGCCGCATCCTGGCTTTGGCGGAGATTTCCTGCCGGATGAACGCACAGTATCGGATGACGGCTTTACGGCCACCTATTCGATTGCCAATCTGGCGCTGGGTCAGGCGATTGTGCAAAAAGAGGATATTTCCCCGCCGATACAATATGAACCCAATGACTATGGATCCTATGCGGCAACGCGCGCAAATGATCCTTCGGTAAGCCAGGCTGTACAGATCAATCTTGTCCAGCCGGTCAATCTCTATAAGCAGGTGGACCGTGCGGTAAAATACGGATTTCTCTTTATCGGCTTTACCTTTGTAGCTTTTTTGATGTTCGACATTATCGGCGGCGCGCGAGTGGCGGCGGCAGAATATATTCTGACCGGAGCGGGGCTGATATTATTCTTTGTGATGCTGCTGGCCTTCGCTGAATTGATCGGTTTTTCCTGGGCGTATCTGGTTGCTTCCGGCGCGATCATCGGACTGGTATCGGCGTATAGCGCCGCGATTTTGGGGAGCTGGCGCAGGTCCGGCTTTATTGCTGCCCTGCTCGCGGGACTTTACAGTCTGCTGTACGTGCTGCTCAGCCTTGAGGAACTGTCACTGCTTATCGGTTCGGTGCTGCTCTTTGTTGCCCTTGCGGCGGTCATGTATCTGACCCGCAATGTCGATTGGAGCGGGCTTGGCCGCAGGCAGGAAGACGAAGAACCCATATTGGCGGAGAGTTAATTCCTGATCCCGCCGCTTGCCCCATGCGGTGGCGGGGTCAACGCCAGCGCAGATTCTCCCGCGTCAGATCTTTTACGGTGCGTGCGCCCATGAGCTTCATGTCGCGCTCAATCTCGGTCTGGAAATTGTCCAGTGTGCGTTCGACACCGGCCTGGCCGCCCGCTGCGAGAGCGTAGAGATACAGCCGCCCACCCGAGCAGGCTTTTGCGCCGACGCTTAAGGCTTTCAGAACATGGCTGCCGCGCTGGATACCGCCGTCGCAAATCACGTCGAGGCGGTCTCCCACGGCATCGACTATTTCGGCAAGCTGATCAAATGGCGCGCGGCCACCATCCAGCTGCCGTCCGCCATGGTTGCTCACCATGATTGCGGTGGCACCTATGTCGGCGGCGCGCCGGGCGTCCTCCACCGACATAATGCCTTTCAGGCAAAACTCGCCGCCCCAGTCATTGCGGATGGTTTCCGCCATTTTCCAGTCCATTGACTGGTCAAGCATGGTGTTGAAATAATTCGCAACCGATATGGCAACATTGCTGCCCTCGGCCACATGGGTGTCTAGATTGGGAAGCGAAAACTTCTCACGGCAGAGATAATTCAGCATCCAGTGCGGATGACTGGCAAAGCTGAGCGCAGATGATGGCGTCAGCCGGGGCGGGGAGGTAAAGCCCGTGCGCAGGCAGCGTTCACGGTTGCCGCCGACAATGGTATCGACCGTAAGGGCAATGGCATCGAATTTTGCGGCTTTGCACCGTTCGATCATCGAACTGTTCAGGCCTATATCCTTATGTACATAAAGCTGGAACAACTTTGGGCTGGTGACGGTCGCGCCGATTTCTTCAATGCTGACAGTGGCCAGAGATGAAATGCCGAACCAGGTATCAAATTTCTGGGCAGCGCGGGCGACACCGCGTTCACCCTGCCAGTGAAATAATCGCTGCAGGGCCGTTGGGGAGAGCAACAGCGGCATTGCTATTTCCTTGCCCATGACCGTGGTGCGCATGTCGATATTTTCGGCACCTGTCAGCACGCTTGGAACCAGGTCGCATTCCTCATAAGCCGCTGTATTGCGGGCTTTGGTGACTTCGTCGTCCGCGCCCCCGTCGATATAATGAAAGACGGGGCCGGGCAGGCGCTTTTTGGCAAGCTGCCGAAAGTCCTGCACATTATGACAATCGGTCAGCCGCATGGTGGAATAAGATTACAGCTGGTTCGTGCTGAACGTATCGCAAGCCGATGGATCACGGGTTTGTATGCCCTTGCGTAACCAGCGCATACGTTGCTGGCTTGTACCATGCGTAAAGCTTTCCGGCACGGGCCGGCGGCCTGCGGACTTCATGATATTGTCATCGCCAATGGCATTGGCGGCACGCATGCCTTCCTCAATATCGCCTTGCTCAATTCGGTTCGCATTCAAACCGGCCCATACGCCCGCATAGCAATCGGCCTGCAGTTCCATACGCACCTGCAAAGCATTGCCGTTTGCTTTGCTGGAACGGGCTTGCTGGCTGCGGACCTGGTCCGAAACACCGGTAATTGTCTGAATATGATGGCCGACTTCATGTGCGATCACATAGGACCGTGCAAAATCGCCGCCCGCGCCCATGCGGCGTTCCAGATCACCAAAAAAGCTGGTGTCGAGATATACACCTTTATCGGCAGGGCAGTAAAAAGGCCCCATGGCCGCCTGCGCAGCGCCGCATGCTGATGAATTGCGGTCTGTAAAGAAATTCAGCGTAGGCTCCTGATAGCGAGAATTATTTTGCTGGAACAGTCTTTCCCATGTGTTGTTGACAGATGAAAATGTATCGCAGACTTCCTTGCGTGTCGCGTCCAGCGTGCAGACTTCATCGGGGTTTGAACTGCCCGCTGTCGCCGTCTGTTCCCCGGAAGAACCGCTCAGGAAACCCAGGCCGCCGCTGTTGTAGAGGAAAAATGCGCCCGCCCCGATCAGCAATATGGTGCCCCAGCCCAGTTTGCGGCGTAGCAGGAACGGCAGGAAATTAACGAGCAGAGCAAGCATGCCTCCGCCGCCGCCAAATCCGCTGGAACCGCGGCCTTTGTCACGTACCTTAATGTCCTTGTCATAATCGTCTAAACGCATGGAATCTTCCCCGCCAAATTCAAATTTCCCCATGGATAGCAAAAAATAGATGCGTTGGAACCGTTTAAATTTTGACGGAACATCACCAAGACCTATAGGGCAATACTTACAGTTTATAATTTTGCGGGGATATCTTTTTGAAACAGCCTGTTTTGCCCTTGCCAGATGATGTTGCGCTTGTGCTGCAGGGCGGCGGCGCGCTGGGTTCGTATCAGGCAGGCGCGTTTGAAGCTCTATGTGAGAAAGATATTCCGGTGAACTGGATTGCCGGGATATCGATTGGCGCCATCAATGCTGCGCTTATTGCGGGCAATAAACCGGAAAATCGCCTGTCTGCCCTCAGGGAATTCTGGAATCTGGTCACCAGCGGCCTGCCGAACAAGACGATATTCCCTGACAATATGTGGAAACAATGGTCGCATTTCATGTCTGCAGGTGCCGTGGCCAGCTTTGGTGCGCCGGGTTTCTTTCGGCCCAACATGCTTCCCGTGGCTTTCGCGCCTACGGGCAGCGACGCGGCGATCAGTTTTTACGACACTTCACCGCTGCGTAAAACGCTGGATCAGATGGTGGACTGGGATCTGCTCAACAATGGTCCCATCCGTGTGAGTATAGGCGCGGTCGATATTGAAACGGGCAATTTTGAATATTTTGACACCGGCCACAAAACCGCGCCGGTTATGATCGACGCGCGGCATATCATGGCGTCGGGGGCCTTGCCGCCTGGTTTCCCGCCGGTGGAAATTGACGGCCGCTACTTCTGGGACGGCGGGCTGGTCAGCAATACGCCGCTTGCCTATATCCTGGAACATCAGGAGCGCCGCGATCTGCTCGTTTTTCAGATGGACCTGTTCCCCGCGCGTGGTGCCATGCCAAAGAATATGAGCGATGTATGGAGCCGCAAGAAAGACATCCGCTATTCAAGCCGCACGCGGCAGGTGACCGATCATTATCTGCGTATCCGGCAGGAACATGACGTCATCAAAAACCTGCTGGGCAAACTGCCCAAAAATATGGCCGGTGACAAAGACGTCAAAAAACTGCGCGAGATCGTGAACGAGGGCGCGGTCAATGTCGTGCAGCTTATCTATAAATTACAGGATTGGGAAAGCGGCGCGCGCGATTTTGAGTTTTCGCGCAGCACGATGCTGGACCATTGGGCGCAGGGGCAAAACGCGGTTGCCGCAACAATCCGCAAAGGGGACATATTGGCGCGGAATATACGTGACGGCAAAACCGCATCATTCGATCTTGGCGACTGATAGATATTACTGAAAACAAGGAGACTTCGACATGTTCCTCAAAGGTAAAACCGCGCTTGTTACAGGTTCCACATCCGGCATTGGTCTTTCCTATGCTAAGGCGCTGGCCGCCGAAGGCGCGAATATCGTGCTGAACGGCTTTGGCGACAAAGACGCGATTGAGGCAGAGCGTGAAAATCTGGAAGCATTGAGCGGTGGCAAGGCAATATATAGCGGCGCTGACCTCACAAAACCGGACCAGATTGAAGATATGATGAAACAGGCCGCCGATGCATTTGACGGCGTTGATATCCTGATCAATAATGCAGGTACACAGCATGTCGAAGCCATAGAAGACTTTCCGGTTGAGAAATGGGATCTTATCATCGCGCTTAACCTGACAGCAGCGTTCCACACAACACGCCTCGCCGTACCTTATATGAAGCAGCAGGGCTGGGGACGGATTATTGCGACCGCGTCTGCACACTCGCAAGTCGCCAGTCCCAATAAAAGCGCCTATGTGTCGGCCAAATTCGCGCTGGCCGGATTTACCAAGGTGGTGGCGCTCGAAACAGCGAAAGACGGTGTTACCGTAAACTGCATCAGTCCCGGCTATGTCTGGACGCCGCTCGTGGAAAACCAGATACCCGACACTATGAAAGCCCGGGGTATGACACGCGAGGAAGTCATGAACGATGTGCTGCTCTCCGCGCAGCCGACCAAGGAATTCGTAACGCCTGAACAAGTCGCTGCATTCGCGCTGTATCTGTGCCGTGATGAGGCCAAGTCCATCACGGGGGCAAATCTTTCCATGGATGGAGGATGGACGGCGCAGTAATTTGGGTTTAGCCTCCCGCTCACATAAATAACCGGGGAGCCCTTATCCATGAAAGCCATATATCGTTTCGCTGCACTGGCAAGTTTGCCGCTTTTGTTCGCCGCGCCTGCACAGGGCAATGAGATTCGTGAAGATATAGCCGCCGATATGGATTCGCTGATGGAGATTTACCGTGATCTCCATGCCAATCCCGAGCTCAGTTTCCAGGAAGTGCGCACAGCTGCCAAATTGGCGGCGGAGGCACGGCGGCTGGGTTTTACCGTGACCGAAAAGGTCGGACAGACAGGCGTTGTCGCCGTTATGGAAAACGGCCCAGGACCCGTGTTGATGCTGCGTGCGGATATGGACGGCCTGCCGGTGATTGAACAGACGGGTCTGCCCTATGCTTCCAAAGTCGTGGCAACCACCAACAAGGGTATTGAAACCGGTGTCATGCACGCCTGCGGTCACGATACGCATATGACTGGCTGGGTTGGCACGGCGCGGCAGCTTGCAGCGCGCAAGAATGAATGGTCGGGCACTTTGGTGATGATCCTGCAGCCTGCCGAAGAATTGGGGTCAGGCGCAAAAGCGATGCTTGACGACGGGCTTTATACCCGCTTTCCAAAACCTGATTATGTGATTGCGTTTCACGATGCAGCGCAGTTTCCGGCAGGCTATATCGGTTATAGCCCTGGCTATGCGCTGGCCAATGTCGACAGCGTCAATATCACCGTGCATGGTGTCGGTGGCCATGGTGCCTATCCGCATACGACCAAGGATCCGGTTGTGCTGGCATCACGTATCGTCACGAGTTTGCAGACTATCGTAAGCCGTGAAGTCAACCCGCAGGAACCCGCGGTCATCACTGTCGGCAGTTTCCGTGCCGGATCGAAGCACAATATTATCTCCGATAAAGCGGAATTACTGCTGACGGTGCGCAGTTACAGCAATGAAACGCGCAAGACACTGCTCGACGGTATTGCCCGGATTGCCAAGGGGGAGGCGATTGCGGCCGGCATGCCCGAAGACAAGATGCCCGAAATCGCGATGGACGATACATTCACCCCATCCACCTATAATGACCCTGATTTTGCAGAAGATCTGGGCGGGCTGTTTACATCCCTATTCGGTGACGACCGCGTCAGGGTCACTCCTCCGGTGATGGGCGGCGAGGATTTCAGCCAGTTCCGCCGCGCGGATCCCGAGAACATCAAGAGCCTGATATTCTGGGTCGGGGGCGTGCCGATGGAAGATTATGAAAAAGCGCAAAAGGGAGAGATGAAGCTGCCCTCGCTGCACAGTCCTTTCTGGGCGCCGGATGCGGAAAAGGTTGTCGCTACGGCTGCTGAGGCGATGACGGCAGCGTCGCTGAAAATACTTGCCAAAAAATAGAGGTTTTCGCTTCAGCGATCCTCTTTTGCGGCATCAAGAAAGATATACTGCGAAACGGCATTGGGCCCGCCTTTGCTGGTTTCCTGATCGGATACAGAGGTTTTCTCCCTAATCTGGGCAGGCGCCTGTGGAACGGGGCGTTTTGTTGCCGGGCGCAGCACCATGTCAATGTCGCGGCTCTTTTCATCATGCTGCACGCCTGTCGTGTCAAACCCCTCTGCTTCCAACATCGGGGCTGCGCTGTCGACGGGTTGCCCGAAACTCGCATCAAATTCGGTGAAGCTTTCCTGAATATTTTCAGGCTGCGAGGCCGCTGGCTGGATGGTGTCAGTGTTTATCTCGGCCTTACCGGTATCAACCATGGCAGTTTGGCTTTGCGCGGAATCTGCAGGCATGAAATTGTCCGCAAACATGGCAAACAAAAGAGTAAAGCCGACCATTCCCAAAGCAAATTTCCTGTACATTGCCGCTCAAAATCCTTTCCGACTGCAATCAGCTTATTGATACCAGGACAAGGTTAATATTTCTTTGCCTCTCCAATTCTATGCCCATTGAATCCCGCATTGATAAATATTTACAAAAAACCGAAGACGAACCGTCATTTGATGATTTTGGCTTGTTATTTTGTAAATAAATTGACACAGCACAGATATGCCGAACGAAAAGCTTTTTGCTGGTCCCGCCCTGCGCCGTTTGCGGCGTACCCATGGGCACACACAGGCCAAAATGGCGCAGCTGCTGGATATCTCGCCCAGCTATTTGAATTTACTGGAACGCAACCAGCGTGCGCTCAGTGCGCGGTTGATGCTTTCACTGGCTGAGCGGTTTGATCTTGATCCGCGCAGCCTGACTGCCGAGGAGCCGGGTGGCGGTATGGACGCATTGCGGCGCAGGCTGTCCGATCCGTTATTTGCGGAACTGCAGATTGACAAGTCAGAACTTGAAGAATGGATGATGGCAGCGCCCAACGCAGTCGAGGCATTTGCAAAGCTGTTCGATCAGGGCGTGGCTGCAGATGGAGATGAAGGGGCCGCACACTCCAGTCCCGTCACTTTGGTGCGCCGGGAAATCGAACGCTGGCGTAACCATTTTGCCGATTTTGACACACAGACTGAAGAATTGGCGGATGAACTGCGGCTGGAAAACGCCGATCTTTATTCGGCCATCTCGGAACGTTTGCGCAGTCAGCACCAGCTGATGATCCGGATTTTGCCAGGTTCTGTCATGCCCGGCAAATTACGCCGTTTTGATTTACATGCCAGGCAGCTGCAATTGTCCGAAATGCTCGATTCCGCATCGCGCACGTTTCAGGCGGCTTATTTGCTGGGTCAGCTTGAATTTCGCGATACGGTATCTGATCTTGTGCGCGGTGCCGGTTTTGGCAACCGCGCGGCAGAGCGGCTTTTGCAGCGGCACCTGTTCGGCTATTTTGCGGCGGCATTGATGATGCCCTATGGTCGCTTCCTGCGTGCCTGTGAGCAGACTGGCTATGATGTCCATGTGCTGCAGCGGCGTTTTGGCGCGGGTTTTGAACAGGTTGCGCACCGGCTCACAACCTTGCAGCGTGTCGGGGCGCGCGGCCTGCCGTTCTTCATGGTGCGGATCGACAGAGCAGGGCAGTTTTCGAAACGCTACGCCGGGGCCAGCAACGCACCGCTGGTCGAAAGTGCCAGCACATGCCCGTTGTGGAAGCTTAATCACAGTTTCTCGGAATCAGGTAAGGTACAGGTGCAGCTGGTGGAATTGGAAGATGAAACACGCTGGCTCACCATTTCGCGGACTGTACAGGGTTCCGGCTATGGCGCGGGCGGGGCCGCACCCGAATTTTCCATTGGTCTGGGTGTAATGAGCGAACATGCCGCCGAAATGGTCTATGCGCAGTCGATTGATATGTCGGGTAATGATGTCACACGTATCGGCCTGGGCTGCGCCGCCTGTCACCGGGCAGACTGTGCCCAGCGTTCGGCCCCGCCCAAAGGCCGCACTCTAAAATTTGATGACCGTGAACGTGGAATTACGCCGTTCGATTTCGCAGCGGATTGATATTACCGCAGTTGGCGGAAATGCTTAGCAGTCTTCAAGCGACAGCAGTTCCTGCGGGGAAATGCCGATCTGTTTCATCTGCTGCATGACCGGCGGCCACACGTTTTTCATGAAGTTATCACGTTCCTGTGCGCGCAGCTTGTCTGTCGCGCCTTCGGCAACATACATGCCGACGCCGCGTTGCACCTCGACCAAACCGTCATCCTGGAAGCCCTGATAGGCTTTGGCGACGGTGAGAGGATTAGCACCCTGCTCGGCAGCAAAGCTGCGTACGGAAGGGAGCATATCTCCTTCCTGATATTCGCCGCCAAGAATGGATGCCGCGATAATGTCACGCAGCTTTAGGTAAACGGGTTTTGTCGTTTCACTCATGCTGCATCACTGCCATAATACAGCGCGTCAGGTCAAGAAGATTCGTGAAAGCCTAGCCGTTCCAGCTGCTCAAAATATCACCAAGATGAGGACGCGGACGTTCCTCCAATGGCTTTGCGGGTGAACCGAGATAGATATATCCTGCAACGCGCTCCGATGATTGCCCGAAAAAGTCACGGACGCTCTCGCTATAGGCAGGCCAGCCTGTGATCCATCCACCGACAAAGCCCTCGATATGGGCTGCGTGCAATATATTCATGCAGAATGCGCCGGCGCTGAGTTCCTGCTCCCATTCAGGAATCTTGCGGCTTTGCTTGGGGCTGTACAGCACAACCAGTAATTCAGGTGCATGATGCGCAAACATATCCATCGCTTCAAGCTCCAACCTGCCGGCATTCGGTTTCTCAGCCAGATAAGCAGCTTGCAGTTTTTCAGACAGTCTGGCGCGCTGGTCCGAAGTCACATGCACCACGCGCCAAGGCGTCAGTTTGCCATGATCGGGTGTGCGCAGCGCAGTGGAAACCATGGCGCGTATTTGAGGCTCATCCGGGCCTGGTGCAATCATATCGCGCGGTCGGCATGAACGGCGGGTTGTGATATAGGAAGCGGGTGAAGTCAGGTCGTTAAACATAAAATGCATGTAGGCACTGCGCGCTAAAATCGCCATAAATTTATAACAATTGAAACAATCTTCTTCACACACGCAATTTTTTGGCTACTGTGCGGGAATCAAAATGTCCGTAAGTGGCATATATGGGGAGATATATTCTCCGCAAATTTGTATTCACCCGAAATATCCGGGTCTGAGAATATCTGAAGGTAGAATTTATGACTTTTGAGCTAGTACTTTTCTATGGCGCGGTGGTTGTTCTTGCCGCATTCCTACTCGGCGGTTCTTATATTGTGACGAGACCGCAGGCAGAATTTGCGGGACACCCCAAAGGTCTGTTCGTCCTGTTTTTAGCGGAAATGTGGGAACGCTTTTCCTATTATGGCATGCGCGCCCTGCTAATTTTCTATCTTGTCCAGCACTGGATGTTCTCTGATAGTGAAGCGAGTATCGTATACGGCTCCTACACCGCGCTGGTGTATATTACGCCGGTGGTCGGCGGATATCTTGCCGATAAATATCTTGGACAGCGCAAGGCCGTGCTTTTTGGTGCTGTTCTGTTGACATTGGGTCACTTTTTTATGGCTTTTGAGGGTTCGGGGGGACAGTCCGATCCGATCATCAACGTATTCTGGTTAGCACTTGCGCTCATCATTGTGGGTTCGGGTTTCCTGAAAGCCAATATCTCGGTGATAGTGGGGCAGCTTTATTCGCGTACGGATATTCGCCGTGATCCGGCCTACACGATTTTTTACATGGGCATCAATGTGGGTGCGGCGACGGCGTCCATCATCTGCGGTTATCTCGGCCAGACATACGGGTGGCAATATGGCTTTGGGCTCGCCGGTATCGGTATGCTCATCGGCCTGATATTCTTTGTACTCGGAAAGCCTTTGCTGAACGGCAAAGGTGAATCTACCAATCCGGAATATCTACGCGAAACGGTGGCAGGCTTTAAGCGTGAGTGGCTGTTTTACGGCATCGGACTTGTGATGGTTGCCCTGTGCTGGTTCATGGTGCAGTATAATGATCTTGTGAAATGGATGCTCGGCCTGTTCGGTGGTGGTCTAGTCCTATATGTCCTGTTCACGGCTGTGACCAAGCTGACGTCGGAAGAGCGTGACCGTATATTTGCCGCGATCTTCCTTATCATGACATCGATCATATTCTGGGCATTGTTCGAACAGGCAGGTTCCAGCCTCAATCTGTTTACCGACCGCCATGTTGATCGCGCCGGTGTGGAAGCATCCATGTTCCAGTCGATCAACGCGATCTACATCATTCTGTTGGCGCCAGTTTTCGCTATGATCTGGCAGTTTCTTGGCCAGCGCGGTGCGGAACCTTCGGCACCGATGAAATTCGGCCTTGGCGTCGTGCAGGTTGGTCTGGGCTTTCTGGTACTGGTCTGGGGCGCGCGCTCAGTGGGCATCGATATTCCGACACCCGTTCTGTTCATTTTCCTTATCTATCTGCTGCACACTACCGGTGAGCTTTGCTTAAGTCCTGTGGGCCTTTCCGCGATGAACCGCCTTGCGCCGGCGCATATGGCTTCGCTTATCATGGGCACATGGTTCTTTGCTTCGGCAACCGGCAACTATGTGGCCGGTATGATTGCAGCTGCCACTGGCGCTGATGGACTGGAAGGCGAAGCGGCTGGCAAGGCGCAAGTGCTTGAAGTTTATTCAACAGTAGGCTGGGTTGCGGTCGGCGTAGGTGTAGGCGTGATGATCATATCACCATTTATCAAAAAGCTCATGCACCTTGATACATTGCAGGACGACACTGTGGATGACGACTTGTTGGGGCAAAGCGATGTTGCCGACCCTGGCGCAGCTGGCGTTCGCCCTGCTATGCGGGATTGATACCGGCAGTATAGAGCGAGTATAATTATAGGAGAACCCGATGCGCATATTTTTGTTGGCACCGTTGCTTTCGATAGCGATGGTTGGATGTGCTGCCAATTCTTCGGACGAATCTGTCCAGAGTAACAGCAGCGCAGATACGGGTAAGCAGGCCAGCCAGCAAGAACGTGTCCGGTTCTCCGATAATCCTTATCCTTCAACGTATAAGCCCTATCCATCGAACCCCACGGCGATTACCGGCGCGACCATCTATGATGGCGAAGGCGGCCGGATCGACAATGGTGTGGTGTTCCTCTCCGGTGGCAAAATCACATCGGTAGGCGGGCCGGATACGCCAGTTCCTGCGGATGTAATTGTGCTCGACGGCACCGGCAAATATGTGACGCCGGGGATTATCGATGTACACAGCCATCTGGGCAATTATCCATCGCCTTCTGTCGATGCGGTATCCGATGGCAACGAGATTACCGGCCCCGTGACGCCCGATGTGTGGGCCGAGCATGGCGTATGGCCGCAAGACCCGGGGTTCAGCCGCGCGCTGAGCAATGGCGGTATCACATCGCTGCAAATACTGCCAGGATCCGCCAATCTGTTCGGAGGGCGCTCGGTCACGCTTAAGAACGTGTCTGCTCGCACCACGCAAGCGATGAAATTCCCGGATGCGCCTTACGGCCTGAAAATGGCCTGCGGTGAAAACCCCAAGCGTGTCTATGGTTCGCGCCGGCAAAAGCCCGGCAGCCGGATGGGCAATATGGCACTCAATCGTCAGACTTGGGCGCGTGCGGTGGAATATAAACGGCGGTGGGACAAATATGACGAGGATGGCGGCAGCGCGCCCACACGCAATATCGGCATGGAAACGCTGAAAGGCGCGCTGGAAGGCAAGATCAAGATTCACAATCATTGCTACCGCGCCGACGAAATGGCGCTGGTGATCGATATGTCGAAAGAGTTCGGTTACACTATCTCCGCATTTCACCATGCAGTCGAAAGCTATAAAATCGCCGACTTGCTGCGTGACAATGACATCTGTTCGGCAGTTTGGGCCGACTGGTGGGGCTTTAAGCTCGAAGCTTATGACGCCATCCCCGAAAATGCGGCACTGATCGAAAATGCCGGGGCCTGCGCCATTGTCCACAGCGATGACCAGGACCAGATCCAGCGGCTCAATCAGGAAGCCGCCAAGGCGCTGGCCGATGGCCGCCGTATGGGGCTGCAGATCAGCGATGCGACGGCGATTCAGTGGATTACCTATAATGCCGCCAAGGCGCTGGGAATCGAGGAGCGTACCGGCAGCCTGAAAGAAGGCAAGATGGCCGATGTGGTGCTGTGGAATTCCAATCCGCTCAGCGTCTATGCCCGCCCCGAAAAAGTGTGGGTCGACGGCGCATTGCTGTTCGACGCCAACGATCCTTCGCGCCGTCCGGTGAGCGATTTTGAGCTGGGGCAGCCCGGTGAGGGAGATGTGAAATGAAGAAATACCTCCTCCTCTCTCTCGCATTATTTGCTTCCCCCGTGATGGCACAGACAGTTGCGATAACCGGCGGTAAAGTGGTGATAGGTGACGGCAGCGCGCCCATCGAAAACGGCACGGTGGTGGTCCGCGATGGCAAAGTTGTCGCTGCGGGAGCCAATGTCCCGGTTCCCGCAAATACGCGTACTATCGATGCGCAGGGCCGCTGGATCACGCCCGGTATTTTTGCGGGGTTCAGCCGTGTCGGACTGGTCGAAATCGGTGCGGTGCGCCAGACGAATGACAGCAGCGGCGGCACATCCGGCTATAACGCCTCGATTGATGTTGAACCCGCTATCAACCCGCGCGCTTCCGCCATCGCCGTGAGCCGCAGCGCGGGCGTGACACGGGCTGTCGTCGCGCCATCGACGGGCGAGAATATCTTTGCAGGATTTGGCGCGATTATTGATCTGGGTCAGGATTATGACGCCGTGACCAAGGCGCGGGCTTTCCAGTTTGTCGAATTTGGCGAAAGCGGCGCGGCAGAGGCGGGCGGCAGCCGCTCTGCGCTGTATACCGAGTTTCGCGCCATGCTGGCCGAGGCGGCGCGCTATGCCCGTTCGCCCGGCTCTTATGACTCCGATATTCTCCGCCGCTCCGATGCAAAAGCCTTGCAGGATGTGATGAGCGGCAAAGTGCGGCTTGTCGTCCATGTCGAGCGCGCGTCGGATATCTTGCAGCTTATCAAGCTGGGCCGCCAATATCCGCGGATCAAATGGGTGATGGCGGGGGTCAGCGAAGGCTGGCTGGTCGCCGACCAGATTGCGGCATCGGGCATTCCGGTGATCGCCTCTGCGCTCAACAGCCTGCCCGAAGCGTTTGAGCGCACAGCCGCAACGCAATCGAATATCGGCCGTATGCAGCGCGCCGGGGTGAATGTTGCCATCGGCATGATTAATGACAATGATGCGCATCAGCTGCGCTATTCCGCGCAATATGCGGGCAATCTGGTGGCACTCAGCAATGTACCGGGGGCCACGGGGCTGAGCTGGGATGAGGCCTTTGCGGCGATCACTTCGGGACCCGCCAGAACATTGGGACTGGAGGCCAGCATAGGCTCTCTGAAACCGGGCCGTGTGGGTGACGTTGTAATCTGGGATGGCGACCCGCTGGAGCTTTCCTCTGCACCGGTTGCCGTCTTTGTGGATGGTGTGGAACAGTCGCTCGACAACCGTCAGGCCCGTCTGCGCGATCGTTACCGTACACCGGAAGAGGGAGCATTGCCAAAGGCTTACGACCGGTAGCTAACGAAAACTCTTACATTCGCGGAGTGAATGAATGGATGCCATGACGCTATTGCTCCTTGCCAGTATCGGCTTTGTCGCCAGCCATTTTATCATGTCGCATCCGCTGCGTGACGGGCTGGTATCGCGGTTAGGCATCGGCGGATTTCTGGGGCTATATTCACTCGTTTCTCTGCTCTTTTTCGGTCTGATGATCTGGGCCTATGTCTCGGTACCAACGGGCAAAACCTATTGGCCTGTCGGGCGCGGAATATGGGATGCATCCACGCTGCTGATGCTGATTGCATCAATCCTTTATGTCGGGTCCAATATCCGCAATCCCGCAATGCCCATGCCGGGCGCGGAAAAAGCTGCTTTACAGGCGCCGCATGGGGTGTTCCGCATCACCCGGCATCCGATGATGTGGTCGTTTGCGCTCTGGGCGCTGGTGCATATCCTGATTGCGCCGCGGCTCGATAATTTCATCCTGATGGGCAGTATCATTTTCCTCGCATTGGTCGGCGCACATATGCAGGACCGCAAGAAAGAACGGCTGCTCGGCGATACATGGCGGCGATGGAAAGCGGAGACCAGCTTTATGCCCTTTGGCAAAGGACTGGCCATGCCGGGCTGGATTGCCTTTATCGGCGGCATAATATTATGGCTGCTGGCGACTTGGCTGCATGCACCGCTGGGTGCGCCGCCCGCCGGTATCTGGCCTTACGTATAGGTCAGAGCCGCACCATTTTCATCATATCATTGCCGTAACGCTTGCCCGCTGTGCCGCCCATGGGGGCCGCCTTGTCGAGCGTATCCAGTTCCCCGTCCGTCAGCGTAATATCCACTGCGGCCATGCTGTCTTCCAGTGTGGCGCGCCGCTTGCTGCCCGGAATCGGCACGATATTATCGCCTTGCGCCAACAGCCACGCCAGTGCGATCTGCGCCGGTGAACGCCCGTGCGCGGCGGCAATATCGCTGACCACTTCAATCATTTTCAGGTTCTGGCCAAAATTTTCCTCGCTATAGCGCGGGTCACGGCGGCGATAGTCATCTTCGGGCAAATCATCGCGCGATTTTATCTGCCCCGTCAGGAAACCGCGCCCCAGCGGGCTGTAGGGTACAAAGCCGATGCCCAATTCATCGCATAGTGGCAGTATCTCTTCCTCGACATCGCGCTCCCATAGCGAATATTCGCTTTGCAGCGCAGATATTGGATGCTCTTTATGCGCTGCCCTTATTGTGTCCAGACCCGCTTCGGACAGGCCCAGAAAGCGCACTTTGCCCTCTTCCACCAAACGCCCCATTTCGCCAACTGTTTCGGCAATCGGTACATCCGGATCGACCCGGTGCTGATAGAACAGGTCGATCGTTTCGATGCCCAGTCGCCGCAATGACCCTTCACAGGCGCTGCGCACATTGGCGGGCGTTGAATCGACGCCGCGAAAACCATCAGCATCGAATTTAAATCCGAATTTGGTGGCGATCACCAGCCGGTTGCGGCGGTCCTTGATACCGCGCGCGAGCAGCTCTTCATTCACATGTGGCCCGTAAACCTCCGCTGTATCGAAAAATGTGACGCCCAGTTCGATGGCGCGGTCGATGGTTGCCAGCGATTCCTGCACATTCGCAGTGCCATACATCGCCGTACCGATACCCGCCATCGGCATACAGCCCAGCCCCAATGCGGAAACCTTGAGTCCCCCGCCGAGTGTCCGGTATTTCATAGCTGCTTCTCCCTATATCCGGGTGCGATCGCAATCTCTCCTGCTTTAGACCTTGCCAGATAGTCATGCAAATCGCGGCGCAGTTCGGGTGCGAAAATATAGAGGGCGATGACATTGGGGATCGCCATCAGGAAAAACGCGCTGTCGATCAGGTCAAATACACTGGCTTGGTCGAGCAATGCGCCCACCGGCAGGATAAAGATATAAAAAAGTTTAAAACCCAGCGAACGCCACTTGCCTGCACCGAACAGATATTCAAAGGCCTGTAGTCCGTAAAATCCCCATGCGCACAGCGTACTATGTGCGAACAACAGCACAGCAATGGTCAGCAGCCATGGGAACCAGTCGGAAATCTGCGCAAAAGCGGCCACTGTGATGCCTATATCGCCTTCCTGCCCCTGCCATGTGCCCGCCAGCACAATGGCAATTGCGCCGAGCGAACATACGACCACCGTGTCGATAAATGGTTCCAGCAAGGCGACAAGTCCTTCGGATGCCGGTTCGTGGGTGCGGGCCTGGCTATGCGCAATAACGGCAGAGCCGACTCCCGCTTCGGAGGAATAGACGGCGCGCTGCATACCGACGATAAATGCACCGACCATACCGCCTGCCACAGCGCCTCCGGAAAATGCGTCACTCACGATAAGCGAGATGGCATCTGGCAGCCGTGTGAAATTGACCGCGATGATGATAAGGACGCCTGTCATGTAAATCAGCGCCATAAACGGCACCAGAATTGACGTAACACGGCCCAGCCGTTTGACCCCGCCAATCACAACAAGTCCCACGAAAAACGCCATGATAAGGCCGAATATCAGATTGTTCTGCGACGAGCTTTCCATACTGCTGACTGAGGATAGGGCCGACAGGCTCTGGTTCACCTGCACCAGCGGGATTGCGCCGATAAACAGGAATATCGCATAGGCCCCGCCGAGTATCAGCCCCAATGTTGCAAAACCTTTGGCACGAAAACCGTTTTTCAGGGAGTACATCGGCCCGCCGCGCACCGTGCCATCCGCATCAACTTCCCGGTATTTAAGGCCGAGAGTGACTTCCGCGCATTTCAGTGTCATGGCGAAAAAACCGATAATGAACATCCAGAATGCTGCGCCTGGCCCGCCGCTGGCAATGGCGACTGCAACGCCGGCAATATTGCCAAGGCCCACTGTACCCGATAGCGCCGTGGTAAGCGCGGAAAACTGCGAAATATGCCCGGGTGCTTCGGGATCATCATAACGCCCGCGCAGCACATGAAACGCCGCCGGCATCGCCCGCAGGTTGATAAATCCGAACCAGATGGTGAAAATGACCATTGGAATGGCAAGCCACAGCACGACCCACGGAATCTCGCTGCCAAAAAACGGAATCTTCATGAATACGGTGCTGTTCAGCCAGCCAATCGCGTCTGTCAGGAAATCAATCATTCCCGCATATCTGGCATGTTCCGAGCACCACAGGAAGTAAATATTTCTCACTCGGCGCATAGTCCGCTTGCATGCCGCACTGATTTGCGTGCATGACGGAGATAGAAATCAACAGTGCGGGCAAACCATTTATGCAGAAAAAATTCTTTGGCACCGACGGCATTAGAGGCCGTACAAATCAGGGCAATATGACCAGCGCGATGGCGATGAAAGTGGGGCAGGCGGCAGGTACATATTTCCAGCGCGGTGACCACCGCCACCGTGTGGTGATAGGCAAGGATACGCGGCTATCGGGATATATGATGGAGTCCGCACTTATTGCAGGTTTCACCAGTGTCGGCATGGATGTTATCACACTTGGCCCAATGCCCACGCCGGGAGTGGCCATGCTAACCCGCGAAATGCGCGCAGATATGGGGGTCATGATTTCTGCCAGCCATAACGCGTTTGAAGATAATGGCATCAAATTATTCGGACCCGATGGTTTCAAACTGTCCGATGAAGATGAGGCTGCCATCGAAGCGCTGTTGGAACAGGATACTGCGCTTGCAGATGCAGGCGATGTGGGCCGTGCCCGCCGTATCGAAGATGCACAGGGACGCTATGTGCATGCCGTCAAAGGGTCTTTGCCTGACCATATCCGCCTGGATGACCTGCATATTGTGGTCGATTGTGCGCATGGTGCAGCCTATAATGTGACGCCGACCGCATTTTGGGAATTGGGCGCCCGGGTTACGGCCATTGGCGTTAAGCCCAATGGCCGCAATATCAATGACGCCGTGGGTTCAACGCATCCCGGCGAATTACAGGCACGGGTATTGTCCGAAGGCGCGGATATAGGCATTGCGCTCGACGGCGACGCGGACCGGCTTATCGTTGTGGATGAGAAGGGGGAAGTGGTCGACGGTGATCAGATCATGGCGCTGATCGGCTGCGAATGGGCAAAAAGCGGCCAGCTGCGCGGTGGCGGCGTGGTGGCGACAGTTATGTCGAACCTGGGCCTTGAACGCTATCTGGAGAGCCAGAACCTGAAACTTATCCGCACCAAAGTGGGCGACCGCCATGTGCTGAAAGAAATGCGCAGCGGTGATTATAACGTTGGCGGCGAACAGTCCGGCCATATGATCCTGATCGACCATGCGACGACCGGTGATGGCACAGTGGCGGCGTTGCAGGTGCTCGCATCGCTGGTGGAAAGCGGAAAACCGGCCAGCGAGCTGCTGCGTCTGTTTGAACCGGTGCCGCAGCTTTTGAAAAACGTGCGTTTCTCCGGCGGCAAGCCTTTGGAAAATGCGGACGTACAAGCTGTGATAGCGGACGCGGAAAAAGAGCTGGAGGGCGCGGGCCGCCTGGTCATCCGCCCTTCGGGAACTGAGCCTGTCATTCGCGTTATGGCGGAAGGTGATGACGCAGCGCAGGTTGCGCAGGTGGTGGACCGGATATGCGCAAAAATAGCGGAGGTGGCGTAGCAATGCTCGAAATGCGCCCCGATTGCGAACGTTGCGGTAAGGATGTCAGCGCGCATGAGCAAGGCGCGCATATCTGCTCATTCGAATGCACATTCTGTTTTGATTGCAGCAAGGGCGCGCTGTCGGGCACATGCCCCAATTGCGGCGGACCATTGCATTTGCGGCCGCCCAGGCCAGAAGCGTTGCTGGCAAAATTCCCGGCATCGACGGACCGCAAATATAAACGCAACGCATGAAAAAACTGCCGCGCATATTGAGTATTGCCGGGTCCGACAGCGGCGGCGGTGCGGGCATTCAGGCAGATATCAAGACAATCACAATGCTGGGCGGCTATGCGATGACCGCGATTACATCGGTCACCGCGCAAAATTCGCGCGGGGTCAGCGATGTGCATGTCGTCCCGGCGCAGATGGTGCTCGATCAGATGGACGCGGTTGTCAGTGACTTTGGTGTGGACGCGGTCAAGATCGGCATGATCGGATCGGCAGAGACCGCGATGGCCGTGGCGGATAAACTGGCGGACGTGGCGGGCGATGCCGCCATTATATTCGACCCGGTCATGGTGGCGACCAGCGGCGCGGCGCTGGCGGATGAGGCGACCATTGCTGCATTTGGCAGGTTGATGGATATTGCGACGCTCACGACACCCAATCTGCCGGAACTTGACGCACTGGGCGGGGAGGCGGCTGTGCTGTCCCATGGAACGCATTTGCTTATCAAGGGCGGGCATGGAGCAGGGGATATGCTCACCGACCGGCTGATCGGGCAGGACGGCGACATTGCGCAATGGAGTGACGCGCGTATCGACGTACCACACACCCATGGTACGGGCTGTACGCTGTCCAGCGCGATAGCGACGTATATGGGCGGCGGTTTGACGCTGGAGGATGCCACTGCACACGCCCGCCATTTTGTCCGTATGGCCTTACGCAGCGCGCCGGACCTGGTGCCCGGCAATGGCCCGATGGGGCATGGCGATGTTCGGCTCGACGGAATATTTCCCGCTCCGATGCTGAATCAGATCACCATTGGATGCAGCGATTATGCTGCTTCTGTGGCTTTTTACAAAAAACTTAGGCTGACACAGATTGTCGATAGCCCGCCACGTTACGCGCGTTTTGAAAGCGCGGGCGGGGTGACTTTATCATTGCATTACACGGATCAGCCGGCAGGGGATCATGTGATTTACCTGGAAAGCGCGCGGCTGGATGCATGGTGCAGCGACATTGCCCAGTCCGGCATCACATTTGATCAAATGCCGCGCGATGAAAGCTGGGGCTGGCGCGAAGCACGTCTGCGCGACCCGCATGGCAATATCATCTGCCTCTATCACGCCGGCGAAAACCGGCGGTATCCAGCCTGGCGTATTTCCGGTAGCTGAAGACAAATTTATGCGGAGCACTTTATTTGCGCTTTGCCCGCACCCATATGCAACTTGCATTCATTTTGTGCGTTCGTCACATAGATCGCCCTGCGCAAGGGGCAGCCAATAACAGGATGGAGACTTAATATGGCATTTTCACTTCCCGATCTTCCTTATGCAAAAGACGCGTTTGGCGAGATTATGTCCGAAGAGACATTCAACTATCACCATGGCAAGCATCATAATGCCTATGTCGGCAAGACCAATGACGCGGTTGCGGGCACTGACCTGGAAGGCAAATCGCTGTCCGAAGTTATCAAGGCGGCAAGCGCGAGCGGCAACAAAGGCCTGTTCAACAACAGTGCGCAGGTGTGGAACCACACATTCTTCTGGCACTGCCTGAGCCCGGAAACACAGGAAATCCCGGCGAACCTGAAAGCGAAGATTGAAGAATCATTCGGGTCGGTTGAGGATTTCAAAGAGAAATTCAAGAACGAAGCTGTGGGCCATTTCGCAAGCGGATGGGCCTGGCTGGTGCTGAATGGTGACAAGCTGGAAATCACATCGCTCCACGATGCGGATTCACCTGTCGCGCATGATATGAAGCCATTGCTCACGCTTGATGTGTGGGAGCATGCCTATTATCTTGATTACCAGAACGCACGCCCCGATTATGTCGGTACGATTCTGGACAAAGCGATCAACTGGGAATTTGTGGCCCAGAACCTCGACGGAGAAGGCGTAAGCCGCGCCGATCAGGGATAAGCAACAGAGTTATATGGCGATCTGACGGTTTATCGTTGGATTGTTGATAACAGGGTTATATTTATAAAGGCGGGCTTTAGCGGCTCGCCTTTTTCTTTGAGATAATAGTATTCCTGCGAAAGCAGGAATCCAGAGCGGCGCAGTATCTGGTTTCCCTAGATTCCTGCTTTCGCAGGAATACGGGGATTGGACTATCCTTTATCCTCTTCCCCGTCCTCAATCGCCAAGCCATGCCGCATCAGCATTGGGATTTGGGTCATGGTGAAAATGAAGGTTAGCGCCGTAAAACCCCACACTTTGACCGTGAGCCATGTATCGAACGAAAACCATGCTGGCTGCCGCAGAATTTCATTAGCCACGGCCAGCGCCACAAAGAATATCGCCCAATTGCGCGATAGTTTCAGCCAGCCTGCGTCATCAACACCTTCAAATGCGGCTTGCAACAGATATTTCAGCATCGCCTTACCGCGCAGCAGTCCGCCGAATAGAATGGCTGCGAAAAAGCCATAGATGATGGTTGGCTTAATCTGAATAAACACGGGATCGTTGAAATAGATGGTGAGCGCACCAAAGCCGATGACTAACACGGATGACAGCCACAGCATCGGTGAAATCTTGCCCAGTTTCCACTTCGACACGATCAGCGCGATGATGATCGCAACCATGAATGCGCCGGTGCCCTTGATTGTGGCCGTGAGAGGGTTTTCCGACGGGTCCGAAAAACGGTAAGTCAGGAAAAATATCAATAGCGGGCCAAAATCGATCAGGAAATTGAGGCCCTGATGGCCTTTTTTGACGTCTTTTTGCGGATCGGCAGTATCGCTCATTATTTGTCGCCTCCGGCAATGACATGCGCGAGATAGTCGGGATCGAACGGGCGCAGGTCGTCAATGGTTTCGCCCACGCCAATGGCATGGATCGGCATGCCATACTTCTCCGCCGCTGCCACTAGCATGCCGCCGCGCGCGGTGCCGTCCAGCTTGGTCATGACAAGGCCGGTAACACCCGCCATCTTGCCGAATGTTTCAATCTGCGACAGTGCATTCTGACCATTTGTGGCATCAAGCACCAACACGACATCATGCGGTGCCTCTGGGTTGAGACGCCCCAGAACGCGGCGGATCTTGGACAGTTCGTCCATCAACTCGCTTTTGTTTTGCAAACGCCCCGCCGTGTCGACGATGAGCACATCAATGCCGGTGGCAGTGGCATGTTTGACGGCGTCATAGACGATACCCGCCGCATCGCCGCCTTCCTTGCCGCTGATAATCTCTATGCCCAGCCGGTCGGCCCAGATTTTAAGCTGCCCGATGGCGGCGGCGCGGAATGTATCTCCTGCCGCCAGCAATACGCCATAGTCCTGCTCCTGAAACAGATGTGCAAGCTTGGCGATGGTGGTGGTTTTGCCTGACCCGTTCACGCCGATCACCAAAATGACCTGCGGACGGGGAAAGGCCACGATGTCGAGCGGTTTGGCCACAGTGCCCAATATGGCGGCAATCTCCGCCTGTACGATATTGCGTAGGCCCGTTTCATCAAGCCCTTTTTCAAACCGCTCCGATGCCAGTTTCTCACGAATGCGTGCGGCGGCTTCGGGGCCAAGGTCTGACATTATAAGCGCGTCCTCGATATCGTCGAGCTGCGCGTCATCCAGTTTTTCCTTGGTGACAATGCCCGCAATATTCTGGGTCAGGCGATCAGAGGTCTTCTTGAAACCGCCCAGCAGCTTTTCCGACCATCCGGGCATATCGCTATATCGTGTATATTCTTCAGTCATTCAAATGGCTTCTGCTGTAAGGTTCTGATTATTCTGGTCGGTGATGCGCACGGGGATAAGTGCGCCGGGATTGGTTTTGTCCGCGAGTTTCAGCTTCGCGAAGTTTTCCGCATGGCCGGTTTGGCCATCCTTTTCAACCAGCATATTCTGCGTAGTACCGATAAGCGAAGCGCGCCAGTGCGAGCTGACACTTGCAACCGCCGCGCGCACTTCAGCAGCGCGTTGCTTGATGATAGCGCGGTCCAGCTGCGGCATGCGCGCTGCCGGTGTGCCTTCGCGCGGGGAGAAGGGGAAGATATGGCCGTGCACAACCTGGCATTCGCGGACAATCGCCACATTATTGCGGTGCATTTCTTCGGTTTCGGTCGGGAAGCCGGCAATGATGTCCGCGCCAATCGCGATTTCGGGCCGCTTTCCCTTGAGCCGTTCGACAAGCTCAATCGCCTGCGCGCGGTTGTGGCGGCGTTTCATGCGTTTCAGGATCATGTCATCGCCCGATTGCAGCGAGATATGGATATGCGGCATCAGGCGCGGCTCGCCGGTGAGCAGATCGAACAATCTGTCATCCACCTCGACACCATCAAGCGAAGACAGGCGCAGGCGGGGGAGGTCAGGCACAAGTTTCAATATCCGTTCGACGAGCAAGCCGAAATGCGGCTGTCCAGGCAGGTCATGGCCATAGCTGGTGACGTCCACGCCGGTCAGCACCACTTCCTGATAGCCGTTGTCCACCAGCTCACGGACCTTTTCGACAACTTCGCCAGCCGGGACCGAACGGCTGTTGCCGCGGCCATAGGGAATGATGCAGAAAGTACAGCGATGATCGCAGCCATTTTGCACCTCAACAAAGGCGCGGGAATGTTCGGCAAAGGCAGTCGCCATATGCGGCGTGGTTTCGGTGACACGCATGATATCGGCCACGCGGACTTTGGCGTTCCTGCTTGCATCAATATCCGTTAGTGCTGAGCCTGTCGAAGCATGTCCATTAATGTTGCGCCGCGTTGATCCACGCGCTTCGACAGGTTCAGCACTAACGGTTTGGTTTGGTAGATCCGCGTAACTTTCCGCCTGCAGCTTCTCCCGATTGCCCAGGACATGATCCACCTCGGCCATATCGCTGAACATATCGGTGTGAATCTGTGCGGCGCAGCCGGTGACGATAACTTCTGCATCCGGCCGCGCGCGTTTGGCACGGCGGATTGCCTGCCGCGTCTGACGCACCGCTTCATTGGTGACGGCGCAGCTGTTGACAATCACGACATTGCTACCCGCAGGTACAAGCTTCTTCATCGCCTCGGTCTCGGCGATATTCAACCTGCATCCCATGGTGATAAATTCCGCGCCCTGCTGCATCTGAGCGGGCGCTTTCACTTCGGTCATGCCAAACTATCCAAACTGATACCGGCCAGATCGACTTCACCGCTGAATACATATGTCGCCGGACCAGCCATATGAATAGGCGCGTCGCCGCCATCCCAGGCGACCTGAAGCGTACCGCCGGGCAGGTGCACTTTAACGGGGGAGGAGACAAGTTTGCGGGTAATCGCCGCCACCGCCGTTGCGCATGCACCCGTGCCGCATGCCTTGGTCAGGCCGGCACCGCGCTCCCACACGCGCAGATATATCTCACCGCCCTTGATATGCGCGACATTCACATTGATACGTTCCGGGAAAAGCGGGTCATGTTCAATATCGGGACCAATGCAGCCCAGATCGACCGCGCCGCCATCGCCCACGAAGAATATCACATGCGGATTGCCGACATTGATTGCCGCGGGAGAACGCAGATCGCCCCAGCTGACGGGCATATTGGATGTATCCATAGCGTAATCGAGCGGTATGTCCTGCCATTCAAAGCGCGGCACACCCATGTTGACGCGCGCGGTGTCTCCGGCGTGTTCACCCGAGATAATCCCGCCGTCTGTTTCAATAGAGATATCCCGACCCAGCAATGTCACCACACATCGCGAGGCATTGCCGCATGCCTCGACTTCGCCGCCATCATGGTTGAATATCTGCATGCGTAGATCGGCCTTGTCCGATGGATGCAGCACAATCAGCTGGTCACAGCCAATGCCGCCGTGCCGGTCGGCCAATTGCTGCACCTGCGCTACATCCAGCGAAACGGGTGTTTCACGGCCATCGAAAATGACAAAGTCATTGCCAAGCCCGTGCATTTTATGAAAAGCGATTTTTGCCATGCAGGTGCTTTATTATTGGCGGGCAGCCATGTCTAGTCCTGCTTGTGCTACTGGCCCTGCTTGAGGTCAATCGCGCTATAGGGCTTGCATATTGCCTGCTCCAGCTGTATTGGCTGCATCAGCGAAAGGCCGCGAACCGGTTTATCGCAAAAAATTGAGCTTACATCATACGGGTTCATCTGCATCAAACGCTGGTCAGCGAGGTTTCGCTCACCGGCGATTTTTGCGTGTTTTAGGCCCGCTATGATCTGGATTTGGCCCGGTAAGGGCAGGAAGGACATATATGTTTGAAAACCTGTCTGATCGATTGGGCGGCGTCTTTGACAAGCTACGCGGCCGCGGCGCGCTGAAGGAACAGGATGTCCGTGATGCGATGCGCGAAGTGCGTATTGCCCTGCTCGAGGCTGATGTCGCATTGCCCGTGGTCAAGGATTTCGTAGCCAAGGTGACGGACAGGGCCGTGGGCCATGAAGTTCTGAAATCGGTGACGCCGGGCCAGCAGGTTGTCAAAATCGTCAATGACGCGCTGACCGAAATGCTGGGTTCGGATGCCAGTGAACTGAATATCGCTGTGACGCCGCCGGCCACCATCATGATGGTGGGTCTGCAGGGTTCGGGTAAAACCACGACCACCGCCAAAATTGCCAAAATGCTGAAGGAAAAGCAGGGCAAGAAAGTGTTGATGGCCTCGCTCGACGTGAACCGTCCCGCGGCGCAGGAGCAACTCGCGGTGCTGGGCGAACAGGTCGGTGTGCAGACGCTGCCCGTGATTGCCGGACAGCAACCCGCTGAAATCGCCGGGCGCGCGATGCAGTCGGCGAAGCTGCAATCATTTGACGTGGTCATGCTCGATACCGCGGGCCGTCTGCATGTTGACCAGCAATTGATGGATGAGATGAAAGCGGTTGCCGATATCTCCACTCCTGATGAAATGCTGCTGGTCGTCGACTCGCTTACGGGTCAGGATGCGGTCAATGTTGCGCAGAATTTCTCTGACCAGGTGGATCTGACCGGCGTTGTTCTCACCCGCATGGACGGTGATGCGCGCGGCGGTGCGGCGCTTTCGATGCGCGCGGTTACGGGCAAGCCCATTAAATTCGCCGGTGTCGGCGAGAAAATGGACGCGCTGGAAGCATTCCACCCGGACCGTGTCGCGGGGCGTATACTCGGCATGGGCGACATTGTCTCTATGGTCGAGCGCGCCACCGAAACAGTCAAAAAAGAAGACGCGGACAAGCTGGCCGCGAAAATGGCCAAGGGCCAGTTCGATATGAACGACCTGCGCACGCAGCTTAAGCAAATGAATCAGATGGGCGGCCTCGGCGCGCTGGCGGGTATGATGCCGGGCATGAAAAAAGCCAAGGCGGCGATGCAGAAAAGCGGCATGAGCGATAAGCTGCTCGTGCATATGGATGCCATGATTGGCTCCATGACGCCATTGGAACGCGAACGTCCGGCTCTGCTCAATGCCAAGCGCAAAATCCGCGTGGCCAAAGGTTCCGGAACAACAGTGCAGGACGTCAACCGCTTGCTGAAAATGCATAAGGAAATGTCCGGCGCGATGAAGAAAATCCGCAAAATGGGCGGCCTGAAAGGCCTGGCCGCGATGATGGGCAAGGGCGGCGGCATGCCCCCTGGCATGGGCGGCGGTGCGCCCGGCGGTCTGCCCGGAAATATGGGCGGGCAGGGCGGTCTTCCTGATCTGCCGGGTACGGATATTCCGCCTGATCTTGCAAAATTACTTAAGAAATAAACTTCAATTCAATAATTAATAAATTAACATTAAAGGAAAATATTATGGCAGTTGTAATGCGTCTTTCACGCGGTGGTTCCAAAAAGCGTCCCTATTACCGGATTGTTGTTGCGGACAAACGTAGCCCGCGTGACGGTAAATATCTGGAGCAGATCGGCATGTATAACCCGCTGCTCGCCAAGGATGATGAAGGCCGTGTGAAAGTAAATGAAGACCGCGCCAAATACTGGCTTGGCGTAGGCGCACAGCCTTCCGACCGTGTCGCACGTTTCCTGGATGCCGCTGGCCTGTACGAGCGTACGCCGCGTAACAACCCGAACAAAGCGAAGCCGGGCGAAAAAGCAACCGAACGCGCCGAAGAGAAAGCTGAAAAAGCGACTGCGGCTGAAGAAGCAACCAAAGAAGCTGCGGCTGCACCTGCGGAAGAAGTTCCTGCAGAGGAAACTCCAGCAGAAGAAACCGCAGCTCCTGAAGCAGAAGCAGCGCCTGCTGAAGAAACTCCGGCCGAAGAAGCTAAAGAAGAAGCTCCTGCGGCTGAAGAAGCCAAGGAAGAAGCACCTGCTGAAGAAAAAGCGGAGGGCTAAGCCTGCACTTCTAAGCCCCTCTCCTTTAGGGGAGGGGTTTGGGGTGGGGATACCGGATATGTATCATTTCTTCGCTTGCGCGAGCGATGCTACCAGCATCGCGACCACCCCTTACCCCTCCTTGGAAAGGAGGGGTTTATGAGTGATGAAAAACGCATCGCGCTCGCCGTTATTATCGGTGCGCAGGGTGTGACGGGGGAAGTCAGGCTGAAACTGTTCACGGACAGTATTGATGGCCTGAAAACCCATAAAAGTTTTAATGGTGGCAACCTGACGCTTAAAAACGTGCGTCATCACAAGACAGGCGCCGTGGCGCGTTTTGCCGAGATTACCGACCGCAATGCCGCCGAAGCCGCACGCGGCACGGAAATCACCATATCCCGCGCCGACCTGCCTGAACTGGCAGAGGATGAATATTATCACGCTGATGTGATTGGCTTGCCTTGCATTTCCAGCGACGGCGAAGAATTGGGGAAAATCTGGGCGATCTACGATTATGGTGCAGGCGATGTGATCGAAATCGAACGCGTCAACGGCAAAAAATTTATGGTGCCTATCAGTGCCTGTGATATAACTACAGAGCAAGCTACTGTAGGAACAGAATATGTTACATAATATTATCGCCTTCAGGCACATAAATTATGTTATCATGATGTCCTTAATTACGCTCTTTCTTTCCATAAGCTTTTGGTCAACAGCGGCGTATGCCTGTTCTCCCGTCTATGTTCCCCCACGGCCAGAACCGCCTGACCTTTCATGGTTGGCAGATGAGGATGAAGCTGCTTATCGCAAGCGCGTAAAACCATTAATGGAGGCTTACACTCAGGAAAATAAAGCCTATGATGATGCACGGGCCAAAGAGCGGGAAGACAACCGAAATTACTGGATTGACACTGAAGAAAAATGGCTGGCTGAATCGCAGGTAGTTGCGATTGTTACCTTAAAAAAAGTCAAGCATAAGAAAGACCGAATGCTCAAATCAACATTCCGGTCGGGGTCAGTGCTAAAGGGCCAGCTGAAAACGAAACGCTTTCGTCTTGAAACCAACCCATATGGTCCCTGTGGTTCGAGCCAGTACGGTGTTAAAAGTAGCAGCCAGATCGGCGAGGATTATATCGTTTTTGCAAAATCGGGTAATTTACGGGCTGACAACACCATTATAACCATGAAACCGCTCGCCAATATATTGTCTCCTGTCATATTGGAAAGTGTGCGAAGATCAGAAGCGGCAAACTTGCCTCGCATAAAATGACCTTCACCGCGCAGATCCTTACGCTTTACCCAGATATGTTCCCGGGGCCGCTTGGTACGTCCTTGGCGGGCAAGGCACTGGAACAGGGCAAATGGACCTGCAACACTGTCCAGATGCGCGATTTTGCCACGGATCGGCATCGCAGCGTCGATGATACACCTGCGGGCGGCGGCGCGGGGATGGTGCTGCGCGCTGACATATTGGGGCAGGCGGTCGATCACGCGTTGGCGCAGCAACCGGATGCGCCTGTTATCGCCATGACACCGCGGGGAAAGCCGCTCACACAAAGGCGTGTACGCGAACTTTCCGCCGGTCTTGGCGTCACCATATTATGCGGGCGTTTTGAAGGGTTTGACGAGCGGATTTTCGAGGGCCGCGATATCGAGGAAGTCTCAATCGGCGATTATGTGCTTTCGGGCGGCGAAATGGGCGCTTTGGTGTTATTAGATGCTTGCATTCGCCTGCTGCCCGGGGTAATGGGCGCATCTTGTAGCGGGGATGACGAGAGCTTTGAAACAGGCTTGCTCGAATATCCGCAATATACCCGGCCTGTGGAATGGGAAGGGCGCATTATCCCTGAAGTGTTGCGATCGGGGGATCATGCGAAGGTGGAGGCATGGCGCAAAGCCAAGGCTGAAGCTGATACACGGCTAAGGCGGCCGGATTTATGGGAGCGCCACGGGGGTGCTTCGAATCCACCGCCCTCTGGTGCGCGACGGACAAATAAGGAAGATTAGGTCATGAACCTTATCCAGACACTCGAATCAGAAGCGATTAACGCTTTTAACGATCAAAAAACTATCCCCGATTTCCGGGCCGGTGACACATTGCGTGTCGGCGTCCGCGTGGTCGAGGGTGAACGTACCCGTATTCAGAATTTTGAAGGTGTGTGCATTGCGCGGACCAACCGCGGCCTGGGTTCCAATTTCACGGTACGCAAAATGTCGTTCGGCGAAGGCGTAGAGCGCGTATTCCCGCTTTACTCACCAAATGTCGATACAATCACAGTGGTTCGCCGCGGTGTTGTACGCCGCGCGAAACTCTACTATCTGCGCGGCCGCACCGGTAAGCGTGCCCGTATCGCCGAACGCCGCGATACCCGCACCATGGCGGAAAAAAGCACACAGAAAAAGATTGCCGAGACAGAAGCCGCAGAGGCTTGAGCTCGCGCATCTCTGTTCGGTATATGAACATGAAAAGGCGGGCCGCAGGGTTCGCCTTTTTTGTATCTGATATCACCAAATAACTGGAGCATTATATGGGTTATAAAATCGCTGTTGTGGGCGCGACTGGCAATGTCGGGCGTGAAATGCTGAATATCCTGGCCGAACGTGAATTTCCGATGGATGAAATCGCGGCCGTCGCTTCTTCGCGTTCGACTGGCATGGATGTCGAGTTTGGCGAGACAGACAAGATGCTCAAGGTCAAGAATATCGAGCATTTCGACTTTTCCGGCTGGGATATCGCGCTGTTCGCGGCGGGCTCCGGCCCGACCAAGGAATATGCACCCAAGGCCGCGGCTGCTGGCTGCGTCGTGATCGACAACAGCTCGCTATACCGCATGGACCCGGACGTGCCGCTGATCGTGCCAGAGGTGAACCCGGAAGCGATTGACGGCTATAAAAAGCGCAATATCATCGCCAACCCGAACTGCTCGACCGCGCAGATGGTGGTGGCGCTCAAGCCGCTACATGATGCGGCAAAAATCAAACGCGTCGTGGTGTCGACTTACCAGTCTGTCTCGGGCTCTGGCAAAGGCGGTATGGACGAGCTGTTTGAACAGTCGCGTGATATTTTCGTGGGCGACCAGCCGACCCCGAAACAGTTTACCAAGCAGATCGCGTTTAACGTGATCCCGCATATCGACGTTTTCCTGGACGATGGTTCGACCAAGGAAGAATGGAAAATGGTCGTCGAAACCAAGAAGATCATGGATGCGAAGATCAAGCTGACCGCAACCTGTGTGCGTGTACCGGTATTTGTGGGGCATTCGGAATCAATCAATATCGAATTTGAAAATGAGCTTTCTGCAAAAGATGCCAGCAAAATCCTGCGCGAGGCGCCGGGCATCATGCTGGTCGATAAGCGCGAGGATGGCGGCTATGTAACGCCCGTCGAATGCGTCGGCGACAGCGCCACCTATATCAGCCGCGTGCGCGAAGACCCGACTGTGGAGAACGGCCTCAACATCTGGTGCGTGAGCGACAACCTGCGCAAAGGCGCGGCGCTCAATGCGGTGCAGATCGCGGAATTGCTGGGGCGCAAGCATTTGCAGAAGGGGTAGGGTGGGGCGCAGTCTTATAAATATATGGACAGACTTGCCAAAAGCGCAGCAAGTTTGGCTGTTGATTTGCGCTTTTTGCGTTGCACTTGCACACATCAATCAGCCGTTCCCGGACGTCGCACCCTTGCATCACATTCCGACTGTGCTGCTTTTGATTGCAGCGCCGTTTTTGCTCAAAAAATGGCCACTCTCCAATGGTGCACTGGCATGCATCGTGCTGTTTTTCCTGCTGCACACTCTGGGCGGCAGATATACGTATACAAATACACCGTATGACGCTTGGGCTCAGGCGCTGATCGGTTCAGATCTGAGCAGTATTTTTGGGTGGACGCGCAATCATTATGACAGGCTGGTCCATTTCAGCTTTGGTTTTTTGAGTGTCTATCCGGCACTCCAGATTCTACGGCGATATGCAGCTGTAAGCAGAACTTTGGGCATATATGTTGCTGTAGAATTCGTGATGGGCATTAGTGCTATCTATGAGGTTATAGAATGGCTTTTGTCCTTATTACTCGCCGGTGATGCTGTCGAAGCCTATAATGGCCAACAGGGTGACCCATGGGACGCGCAAAAGGATATGGCGCTCGCTTTTCTGGGCGCGATGATGATGTCGGCTCTTGTTATCATTCGCAGACCAGAAGATGCCACTGTTCAATAGCTGGCGTTGAAAATCTAGTGCGAAAGCTGCACTCCAATGAGGCATCGTTTAATGCCGTGCAGATTGGAGAGATGCGGGGGCGCAAATATTTGCAAAAAGGGGTGGCTTTTGAACTCGCTCATGGCAGTATACCACGGCGGGCGATATATGGGGCTACCATGCTGGTCACTCACGCAACTACACGAACCACATCCGTCTGATAAGGCCATCACGCTTCACAAAGTGGTGATAAAGTGCCGCACCTGTATGGAAGGCAAACAATAAAAGGACTATTCTTGCTCCGACACCGTGAGGTAATCTTGGTTTGAAGTCCCAGAAATCCAGCAGCTCTGTTGCTGATCCATCGAAGATAGCCGGGCCTGCGCTGGACAATATCATCATGCTAATACCGCTAGCGATCATTCCCAAAATTACAATGTAGAATAGAAAATGGATGATGCGCGACATGTGATCCTGCCAGACAGGCATGGTAATAGAATTCGGTTTTTTGTCAGCAAACAGCCACCATAAAATGCGCAGCATGGTGAGTGCTAAAACTGCGATCCCAAGCGGGATGTGTACACGCAGGATTTCTGCTTTTGCAGCAGCGTCTTCCATACCGCTAGCTCTGAAGCCAGAGCCAAGCAATACAATTATTAGCAATGCGCTCAGCCAGTGGATTGTGACTGCAACCGAGCCGTATCGGTCGTTTGAGCTTCTTACGGACATGATATCTACGCCTCAATCAACACAATGGCCAGGGATCGCCAATTTTTGGAACAGGTGAGGCGAAACGGTTGCGCTGTCCGGGTAGCGGCCAATGCGTTTTTGAAACTCCGGATTGGTGAAAGCTTTGCGAAAACTCTCGACGCTTTCCCAAATGGCATAGTTAAGGAAAGTGGAACTGCCACCGATGCCCTTGTGAAGCTGGGTGGAAATATACCCTGGCTGTGCTTTCATAAATTCGGCGTCATGCGACCATGCAGTAATCAGCGCGTCTTCATCCTTGGGATCAATAGTGAACACATTAATGAGAACGATGGAACCATCCTGATTGACCTGCATCTGATCCATTAGGCTGACATTATCGTTGAGTTCTTTTAGTTTTGGCATTTTCTATTTCCTCTTTCTGTTTAAGTTTTCAGATCGTTCTCGAATGGTCTGCAACAAGTCACGTGACTGGGTGAGCGTTTTTGTCGAAAGGCCATCTGACAACGCATTGACCCATTTCGCCTGTGCGGCATTAACTTTGGTCATGATTTTTTCACCTTCATCACTCAGGAAAAAAAGCGGTGCACGTTTGTGATCGATATTGGGCGCACTCGCTACGAGGTTGAGTTTTTCAAGATCATTGGTAATCCGCTGTACGCCCTGGCGGGCAAGACCCATCCGCCTTGCAATTTGTGAAACTGTGACCGGCTGTCCAGCTAGTTCAATTGCACCCAGGACCTGCCAACGTGCACTGGTCAGGCCAAACGGTTTGGTGATCTCGTTACCCGCGCTCAGCATTTCTCCATTGATCCGGAATATCTCCAAAATCAATTCGGTGAGAGCGTCTCCATTGGTAGTGTATTTCGTCATGCAATACTTATTGTCATTATGACATCATGTTGTCAATATATATAATATGTCACTCTAATGCTAAATATAGTATCTTTGTTAGATTCTTGTCCTACGATGCAAATGCTGGCTCAGCGATCAAAGGGAAAAAACTTGCTTTTACAGGTGGTCTCGTTGCACTGCTAAAAAATGACACAAACAGCCGAACTCTTCTGGTCCTTCCGCTCTCCCTACAGCTATCTCGCCACGCGGCGTTATGTGGAGCTTACCGAGAAGTACGATCTCGAAATCACGCTGAGCCCGGTATATCCGCTGGCCATTCGTGAGCCCGATTTTTTCGAGCGCAACCATCCCAATTGGATCGGCTATACCGTGCGTGATATCATGCGGATCGGTGAATTTCTGGATATTCCTATTGCTGTGCCCAATCCCGATCCGATCGTGCAGAATATCATGACGCGCGAGATTGCCGAGGAACAGCCCTATATCTTCCGTCTTGCACGGCTGGGACAGGCGGCGAAGCGGGCAGGGCGCAGTCTCGCTTTTGCCGATGAAGTGTCGCAGCTTATCTGGGGCGGGGTGGCCGGGTGGCATGAAGGTGAGCATCTGTCCGGTGCAGTGCAGCGGGCAGGGCTGGACCTGGCCACGCTTGATCGTGAAGCGGCGGATGATGCCGAAGCATTGGATGCGGAGATAGCAGATAATCAGGCGCGGCTGGAGGCAAGCGGCCATTGGGGTGTGCCGACCCTTGTTTATAATGACGAGCCATTTTTCGGGCAGGACCGCATTGATATTGCGCTGTGGCGGATGCGGCAGAATGGGTTGAACGAAAGATAGGGCTTTCAATATCGCTCAGGCGATATCTGACGTATTCTTGCGAAAGGAAGAATCTAGGACAAGATGGCGCCTGATAACTCTGGACTCCTGCTTTCGCAGGAGTACAAAATATGCAGATCAAATGAATGGATTTGCAACATGCCCGTGACCACCCACAATTTCACTTCTTTCGACGGTACGCAGCTCGCTATCCATGAAGCAGGCGATAGCGGCGCCCGCCCGCTGTTACTGCTTCACGGTCTGTTTTCCAGTGCGCAGATGAACTGGATCAAATTTGGTCATGCCGAAAAACTGGCCCAGGCCGGTTTGCGCGTCATCATGCCGGATCTGCGCGCACATGGGCAAAGCGGGGCGCCGCATGATCCGGTGGCTTATCCGACCGATGTGCTTGTGAGCGATATTGAAGCTCTGATTGATCATCTGGCGCTGGATGATTTTGACTTGGGCGGATTTTCGCTTGGCGCGCGCACCACCGCCAAGCTGCTTTCAACCGGCACGCGTCCGCGCCGCGCGATGCTGATCGGCATGGGCTGGGAAGGGCTGCAGGGCTGGGGCCGCCGCCGTGACTTTTTTGTCGATGCGATTGATCGCCGCGAAGAGGTGAAGCGCGGTGATGCGCACTGGATGGCGGTGCAGTTCATGAAGAGCATGAAGATTGATCCGGTGGCCGCACGGTTGCTGTTGCACAGTTTCGGCGATTTGGACGTTGAGGCCATTGCCGCAGTTGATGTGCCGACACTGGTGCTGTGCGGCGCGGATGATCATGACAATGGCTCTGCGCCCGAATTGGCAAGACAACTGGTCAATGCCACTTATGCCGAAATTCCCGGAACGCATATGTCGAGTGTCACAGAACCGGCCATGGCACAGGAAATGATCACATTTCTGCAGGCATGACGGGATGCAGTTTGTCGGATAAGCATTGACGTTTCGCATGCGAAGTTCCAATCTCCTTGCCAACGAAAATACAGGATTTGAGAGGATCGCCTTATGAAAAAATTTGGAAAAACAGCCGCATCCGTACTGGCGCTGGCCAGTGTTGCGATAGCCGCGCCCGCGATGGCCAAACATCACGAAAATGATGGTAAGCCGATGGAAGAGGCCGCACCGACAGTCGAAGATGCTGAAAAATTTGTCGCCAAGGCGGAAAAGAAACTGTTCGATTATTCGGTTGAGGCTTCGAAGGTCTATTGGATCAACGCCACTTATATCACACAGGATACCGACGCGCTGGCCGCTGCTGCGGGTGCAGAGGGTACGGAACTCTCGGTCAATCTTGCATTGAAAGCCGCAAAATATGCGGATGTCGCCGGGCTTTCACCTGAAACCAAGCGTAAGCTGGATAAATTGCGCGGCGGCATAGTGCTGCCTGCACCTACGACTGAAGGCGCTGCGACTGAACTCAATGAAATCGCAACCAAGCTGAATAGCGCGTACGGCAAGGGCATGGGCACGCTTGAAGGCAAGCCGATCAACGGTTCGGATATCGAAGCCGCGATGGGCACGAACCGCAATCCCGATCAGCTTAAGGAAATGTGGGAAAGCTGGCACACGCAGGTCGGGAAACCGATGAAAAATGACTATGCCCGTATGGTCGGCATTGCCAATGAAGGCGCAAAGGAGCTGGGCTTCAAGGATGTAGGCGCGATGTGGCGTTCGGGTTACGATATGCCTGCCGATGATTTTGCCGCGCTGACCGAGACATTGTGGCAGGAAGTGAAGCCGCTTTATGACGAACTGCACTGTTATACACGCGACAAGCTCAACGATAAATATGGCGATGAAGTGCAAGCCGAAACCGGACCGATCCGCGCCGACCTACTCGGCAATATGTGGGCGCAGGAATGGGGCAATATTTATGAAATCGTGGCACCGGAAGGCGCGGGTGATATCGGTTACGATACCACGGACCTGTTGACATCGAAGGATTACGACCCGATCAAGATGGTGAAGGTCGGCGAAGACTTTTTCTCCTCGCTAGGTTTTGAACCTCTGCCGGAAACATTTTATGAGCGCTCGCAATTCGTGAAGCCGCGTGATCGTGATGTGGTCTGCCATGCTTCGGCATGGGATATCGATAATAAGGACGATATCCGCATCAAGATGTGCATCAAGGTGAATGGCGATGATTTCATCACTATCCACCATGAGTTGGGCCATAATTATTATCAGCGTGCCTATAAGGACCAAAGCTACCTGCACCTTGACGGGGCAAATGACGGCTTCCATGAAGCCATAGGCGATGCCATCGCGCTTTCGATCACCCCGGACTATCTGGTGCAGATCGGGCTATTGGACGAGTCCGAAGTACCGAGTGCGGACAAGGATATCGGCCTGTTGCTGCGTCAGGCGATGGACAAAGTGGCATTTCTGCCATTCGGCTTGTTGGTTGACCGTTGGCGCTGGGGCGTTTTCGATGGTTCGATTACGCCGGATACCTATAATCAGGCATGGACGAACCTGCGCCGGCAATATCAGGGCATTACGCCGCCTGTGGACCGCCCGGCGGATGCATTTGATCCGGGCGCGAAATACCATATCCCGGGTAACACACCTTACACCCGCTATTTCCTCGCACGGATTTTGCAGTTCCAGTTCTACAAAGCTGCCTGTGATGCGGCGGGGTGGGAAGGCCCGCTGCACCGCTGCTCTTTCTATGGCAATGAAGAGGTCGGCAAGCGTTTGAACGCCATGCTGGAAATGGGGGCCAGCAAGCCATGGCCTGATGCGCTTGAAGCCTTTACCGGTACGCGCGAAATGAGCGGCAAGGCGCTGACCGAATATTTCGCGCCGCTGCAAGGCTGGCTGAAGGAACAGAATGAAGGCAAGCAATGCGGTTGGTAAACGGCTTGCCCTAAGGCTGGAATCAAAAACGCCCGCAGTGATGCGGGCGTTTTTTATTAGTGACGCTTGTTATTAAACGTCGGTATTTTCAGTTGCGGCCGTATCACCGTCTGTTTTCTTACGGCGAAGAAACAATGCGCCAAGTGCTGTTACAAGTGCTGTTACGCCCAAGATACCAGCAGTCTTGCCCGGATTTTTCTTTGCATAATCCGCAGCGGCCTGACTATTCTCGCTAACTTTTTCAGCGGTATATTTCGCGCCTTCCTGCACTTTTTCGGATGCAAGCTGCGCTTTTTCCACAATGGCATCCTTGGCAGGGCCCGCATTTTCGGCAATTTTCTCTGACGCTGCACGCGCATTTTCGGCGACAACTTCCGCAGCGGCTTTGGCGTTTTTGGAAATTATTTCAGAAGCTTCCTGCGCCTTTTGTGAAATCATTTCACCGGCTACTTTCGCATTTTCGGTAATGGTTTCCGATGCCTGCTTGGCCGTTTCCATGGCTTTCTGTTTGGCGGCTTCTGTGTCGAATTTGGTTTCTTTGGTCATATCTCTTCCCTCGTTAAATATTATGTTCATTCTATTAACGTCTCAGCCGGAAAAAGTTCCTTGAAACCAAGCTATGATACGCTGCTCTACATATTGCGCGATAAAACAACGCATATATGCGGCAAGTTGCCGGTTACCGGAAAGGCGGCTCGTTAAACGCGCGCAGTTTTCGGCTGTGCAGGCGTGGACCTTCATCGCGCAGCAATTCGCATGTCTTAATGCCAATCTGCATATGTCCTGCGATGGCTTCGTCATAAAAATCATTTGCCTGTCCCGGCAGCTTTAATTCGCCGTGCAACGGTTTATCGGACACGCATAGCAGTGTCCCGTACGGAACACGGAAACGATATCCCTGCGCCGCAATGGTGGCCGATTCCATATCAATGCCGACTGCGCGCGATTGCGAGAAGCGTAGCGCGCTACTGGTATAGCGCAGTTCCCAGTTGCGGTCGTCTGTCGTTACGACTGTGCCCGTACGCATCCTGCGTTTCAAATCCGCGCCGCTTGTGCCTGACACATGCTCGGCCGCACCGGCCAGTGCCTGCTGCACTTCTGCAATGGGCGGTATCGGAATTTCGGGTGGCAGGACATCATCCATGATATGGTCATCGCGCAGATAGGCATGGGCGAGTACATAGTCGCCAATGCGCTGTGTGGGGCGCAGACCGCCGCAATGGCCGATCATCAGCCATGCTTCGGGCCGTAACACTGCGAGGTGATCGGTTATGGTTTTCGCATTGGACGGGCCAACACCAATATTCACAAGTGTAATACCGCCGCCATCGGGTGCGATCAGGTGATAGGCAGGCATCTGATGCCGCCGCCATGCGCTGTCAGCCACAAGTTTGCTGGGATCGCTGCCCGATTGTTCAGTATAGAGCCCGCCTGCGCCAGACAGTGCCGTATAGTGGCCATTGCCGATCTGGCTGCATGCCCAGCTTACAAATTCATCGACATAGCGGTGATAGTTGGTGAACAGCACAAAGCGCTGTACATGCTCCGCCGGGGTGCCGGTATAATGCCGCAGCCGTGCGAGCGAAAAATCCGTGCGCAGCCCGTCAAATAGGGACAATGGATGTGCGGCACTATCGCCAGAATAGTCCTGGCTACCATCGGCCAGTTCATCGCCGATATCGGCCAGTTCAGTGGTCGGAAAATAGCGTGCCAGCTCGATAGGCGTAATATCGCCCAGCGTGAAATCCTCTATACCTTCCAACACATAGGGGAATGGAATTTCCTGCGCGCTGGGTCCGACCTCAATTTCGATTGAATATTGTTCGTCGAGGATTTTAATCTGTTCAGTCAGATAAGGCGTAAACAGCCGCGGGCGCGTAACGGTGGTTGCATATGTACCTGTGTCGCCCAGCCGGCCGAATGACAGTCCGGATTTTTTGGCGCGTTCCGATCCGGCATATTTAATGCGCAGTTCGGGATAGGCAAAGCTGCCATCGCTGCGCATACGCTGCGGCGGAATAGTGCCGTTTTGAATATAGTCCTGAATCGCATCCTGAAGATTACGGACGGCTATGTCATAGTGGGATTGGAGTTCGTCTATTATTTTTATTATATTTGTCATGCCGCCGCTGATTAGCGATTTTTTTTGCATTTGTCATTACAGATAAATTGCAAAATTAAGGCTATGTGCTGCTAGACGTCCATCCACATACGCGATAGGTTAAATTGCACCGACTGCAGACGGCTATAGTTTTCCTCGCGCATGCGTAAACCTTCCAAAGCAGCCACTTCGCCCAATTCATATAGCAAGTGGCGGCGCGCGTTGTCAGCTATACGGCTCTGGATAAAGGTAATGCCGACCAATCGTTCGCCCGATGTAATGGGCTCTACCTCGTGCAATGTGTTGGATGGATAGACAATGGCTGATCCGGCGGCACCTTTGAAGCGCATGGCGCTGTCACTCAAAGTGATGCGAAGAGCGCCGCCTTCATAGCTTTTGGGATCATTAAGAAATATGGTGCAGCTCAGGTCCGAACGCAGCGGTCCATCGGGCAGGGGGATAACCGCCGCATCGGGGTGCAATCCGTAATGCATCCCGGTTTCATACCGCGTGATCCACGGCGGAGACACTTTTTGCGGGATTGCAAAATTCTGAAAATCTTCATGGCCCATCAATGCGTCCAGCATCATTTTGGATGTTGTTTCGTAAATATCCATATCGCCAAGGTGCAGGTTGTTTTTTACCTTGGAATGCGGATTGCTGATCCGGCCATCCACAAATTCGGCTTTTGCACAGAGCGATTTTATCTCGGTAATCTGGGCTTTGTTCAAAAGCTGCGGGATTTGTTTGATCATCACGTACCTCCTGTTTCCAACGCTTTGCCAAGCAGTGGATATTGCGATCCAGCTTCATCCAGCCAGTTCATCGCTTCTGTAATGGCGCCCGCATATTGCGTTTCCGCTTCGCGTAAAAGTTCGGCACGCAAATCGGCGCTGTAATCATGCTCGGGTGCTTTGGAATATTGCCGCATCACCGGCCCGTTTACCAGTGATGTGATTTGCGCTGCATCATGTTTGTATCCAAAAAAACCTGTAATTTGCGATAATGATTCCTGGGGATCTTGCAAAAATGTATCGAAATTGATCCATTTCACATCGTCGCTATCCTCTCCGCCGAATGCTTGCACAAGGCTGGTCATTTCTGTCGCCCAGCTCATGGCCGCGCGCATCGGGGCATCCATATCCCATAATCGCAGCGGCTCTGCATCTATATTGCTATGCAGGCGTGTGAGCCGCTGTCCGGACAGATGTGCCAGTTCCTGCCGTGACGCTTCGCCCGCCATAATGGTCGCGATATAACGTCTGGGCGGCACATAAAGTGCTATCGCGCGCCCGATATGAGGCCTTATGTCTGCGGCAATTGCGCTTACAAAACTGGATGCCTTGATAAGCGCTGTTTGTGAAGGCTGATATGTGCGAGAGAGCCAGATGATAGCCTGCTTCAGGCGCGTCTGGTATTTTTCGGGTGACCATGAGCAATGCGGCCGCCCATTCAATTCACCTATTTCGGCCAGATTTCTGAGCAATAAAGGCTCGCGCAATGCGTGTGTATTTTCCAATTCGCCGAACAGGCGGGAAATAAGCGTGGAGCCGACATGGCCTATATGGAAGATAAAGTCCGGCTTTGCGGTGGTTTGCCCGGAGGATTCGGCAAGGTCATCCCATTGTACAGAACCGCGCGGTATCTGCGGCTTGATAATACGCTGGTCAAGGAAGCTTGCTTCACGAAACTGTTGTTGGGAGAGCTGGATTACAGTCACGCTGTCATTGGCGCTATCCAGCATGAAAGGCAATAAGTCTGGTGACGTGGGAAAACGTTCGAGGAATTTCGGCTTCATCCCGTAGTCATCCCGCAGCTTGAATGATATTACAAGTGGGTATGGCGTTACGGCCATAAAAAACGGGCCGGAAATTTTATCCGGCCCGTTCTTAATTCAGTTTAAGAGAATATAAGCTCAGGCTTATTCTTCCTCTTCACCCGCTGTATCGGCGTCAGCCTGTTCGGTGGCTGGTGTTTCATCGCCATCTGCGTCTATTGCGGCGACTTCGCCGGGCTCTGCGTTGGGATCGAATTCTTCAATGAAACCGGCTTCCGGTGCACTGTCGAACATTTCGGCCATCACATCGACGCCTTCGCTTTGCAGATCCGCTTCTTCAGGTGAACGTGCAACGTTAACCTGTACTGTCACAGATACTTCAGGGTGCAACACGACTTTCACATCGAAAATGCCGAGCGTTTTGATCGGACGTTCGAGGATGATCATCGATTTGTTCACATCGGCGCCTTCTTCATTCAGGCCTTCGACAATGTCGCGGACTGAAACAGAGCCATACAGTTGGCCGCTGTTTGAAGATGCACGGATGAGGACAATTTTCTTGCCATCCACATTTGCGCTGTGCTTTTCGGCTTCGGCGCGCTTTGAGGCATTTTCTTCCTCAATTTTCGCACGGTTGGCTTCAAACACTTTCTTGTTGGCTGCATTGGCGCGAAGAGCTTTTTTGTTAGGCAACAGGAAGTTACGGGCATAGCCGTCCTTCACGGTGACAACATCACCAATGGTGCCAAGCTTTTCAACGCGTTCGAGCAAAATAATATCCATGGGTTTTGCTCCTATTTCACAATGTACGGCAGAAGGCCGATGTGACGTGCACGTTTGATCGCCTTGCTCAGCTCACGCTGTTTCTTTGCGGAAACGGCGGTGATGCGTGAGGGGACAATCTTGCCGCGTTCGGACATGAAGCCCTGCAGCAGTTTGACGTCTTTATAATCGATTACGGGCGCATTTTTGCCAGAAAACGGGCAAGTCTTGCGGCGGCGGAAAAATGGACGTGCCATATTAAATAACTCCTTCGCGCTTAATTATTGTCGTCGCGGTCACGGCGGGGGCGACGTTCACCACGTTCGCTACGCTCGTTCTTGCGCATCATGACAGATGGGCCGGACTCATGCTCTTCAACACGGATGGTCATATAACGGATGACATCTTCGTTGATGGCAGTCTGGCGTTCCAGTTCAGCGACAACAGATGTCGGGCCGTCAATGTTCAGCATTACGAAATGTGCTTTACGGTTTTTCTGAATTTTATAGGCGAGAGTGCGAAGACCCCAGGTTTCAGTCTTGACGACTTTACCTTCATTATTCTCGATAATTTTGGTGGCTTCCTGTGCCAGCGAATCGACCTGTGACTGTGACAGGTCCTGACGCGCGAGGAAGACATGCTCATACATTGGCATGGGAGTGCGTTTCCTTGTTTTCTGCCGATCGCTGACGCCATCCTCATGATGTCGCCCCTCCGGCTTTCTTGTTTCCATTCGTGCGAACACGAGCAGAAGTGCGCTGACTTAAGGGGTTCTGTACAAAAAGCAAGGGAAATTAAGGCAGGGGCCAGCCCCGCTTGCATCCTTTCGCCATCGCACCTAATCATTGGCTTAAAGACAATATTTTCAGCAAGAGGGTAATATGCGCGCATTTATTTTTCCGGGCCAGGGCAGTCAGAAAGTGGGTATGGGGCAGGCGCTCGCAAGCCAAAATGATATTGCCAAGGCGATTTTCGCCGAAGTTGACGAGGCGCTGGGACAAAACCTGTTTGCATTGATGTGCGATGGCCCGGAAGATGAACTGACACTCACGGAAAATGCGCAACCCGCAATTATGGCCAATGCGATTGCGACATTACGTGTGGCCGAAACAGAGGGCGGCTTCGCGCTGGCTGATAAGGCCGCATTTGTCGCAGGGCACAGCTTGGGTGAATATACCGCTTTATGCGCTGCCGGTGCGGTTGATCTTGCGACGACTGCCAAACTGCTGAAATTGCGCGGATTGGCGATGCAAGCTGCTGTGCCAGTGGGCGAAGGTTCCATGGCCGCATTGCTGGGCGCGGACATTGAAAAGGCTGAAGCGTTGGCAAAAGCCGCTGCACATGGCGAAATCTGCACTGTGGCGAACGATAATGATCCGGGGCAAGTTGTTATTTCTGGCCATAAAGGTGCAATCGAGCGTGCGATTACGATGGTCAAAGATCATGGCATTAAACGCGGCATAGCGTTGCCTGTATCTGCGCCATTTCATTGTCCGATGATGCAACCCGCCGCCGATGCTATGGCAGAAGCATTGGGTGACGTTGAGATTGCGGCGCCATCCATACCGGTATTCGCCAATGTGCGCGCTGCGCCCGTATCGGCTCCAGATGAAATTCGCGCGCTTTTAGTTGAACAGGTAACGGGCCGCGTGCGCTGGCGCGAATCTGCCGTTAATATGGCCGCGGCAGGTGTTACGGAAACAATCGAATTTGGTGGTAAAGTGCTAAGCCCGATGGTCGGGCGCAGTACGGATGGTGTGACGACCACAAGCATTATCACAATGGATGATATTACAGGCTGGATCGGTTCACTCTAATACCTATGGCCACAGCAATTAAAATTGAAAGAGTGACGGCAGAAAATGCCGCAATTCTGGACAATGTCGCCAAAGATGTCTTTGATGCGCCGGTAAAGCGCAAGTATTTATCCCGGTTTCTCGCGGATAAGGGGCATATAATGATTGTGGCTGTGCAAAATGGCCTGATTGTCGGAAAATGCACCGCAATAGTGCACCACCGCCCTGATAAGCCGGATGAACTTTATATTGATGAGGTAGATGTGACGCCAGCACTTCGTAAACAGGGCATTGGCAAGATGCTTATTGCCAGTATGCTGGAACTGGCCGATGAATATGGCTGTGTGGAATGCTGGCTGGGCACAGAAAAGGACAATATGCCGGCAAAAGCGCTATACGAATCTCATGGTGCGCAGTCTGAAGAAATAGTGTTATATTATTTGAATTACTGATATTTTTAGGGAGTTTTCGATGTTTGATCTGACAGGAATGACAGCATTGGTCACAGGTGCGAGCGGCGGGATTGGTTCAGCCATTGCTAAGGGTCTGGCTGAGCAGGGTGCAAAGGTCTGTCTTACAGGAACGCGTAAGCTCAGTCTGTCGGAAGCTAAGGCGGAAATGCCGGGCAAGGGCCACGAAATCATTGCCTGCAATCTGTCCGACCGTGACGCTGTGGATGGCCTTGTGCCCGCCGCTATCGAAAAAATGGGACAGCTTGATATTCTCGTCAACAATGCCGGGATTACACGCGATAATCTGGCGATGCGGATGAAGGATGACGAATGGGCCGATGTGCTGCAGGTCAATCTTGAGGCGGCATTCCGTTTGGCGCGTTCTGCCGCGCGCCCGATGATGAAAGCGCGGTTTGGGCGCATTATATCAATTACATCCGTGGTTGGCGCGACCGGGAATCCGGGGCAGGCCAATTATGCGGCATCGAAAGCGGGTTTGGTCGGCATGTCGAAAGCATTGGCGCAGGAGCTTGCTTCGCGCGGCATCACCGTGAATTGCATCGCGCCGGGTTTTATTGAGTCCGCAATGACGGATGCCTTGCCAGATGCACAGAAAGAGGCGCTGACAGGGCGTATTCCGGCAGGAAAACTGGGCGCGGGCAATGATATCGCGGCGGCTGCGGTCTATCTGGCCAGCAGGGAAGCGGATTATGTCACCGGCCAGACCGTGCATGTGAATGGCGGGATGGCGATGCTGTAAAGCAATAAATGGCTGTTTTGCACTTGTTCAGGGCATTTTGCAGTCTATATAGCATGACTATAATATGAACGAAGACTTGCCACGGGGCGTACATCGCTTTAGGGCATTAGGTGAAATCAACAACAAGACTAAAGGGATCTCTAAATGAGTGAGACAGCCGACCGCGTAAAGAAAATTGTCATTGAGCATTTAGGCGTAGAAGCCGATAAAGTTACGGAAGAAGCCAGCTTTATTGATGATCTTGGTGCGGACAGCCTCGACATTGTCGAGCTTGTCATGGCATTTGAAGAAGAATTCAGCGTTGAAATTCCTGATGATGCTGCCGAAAAAATCAGCACCGTCAAAGATGCGATTGATTTTATCGAAAATAACAAAGATTAAGTGACCGCCGGATGGCTTGAACGTCCGGCCCCGCATTTATATTGCCGGGCACATATACACGGATACAGGCTCCCCGTTTCGGTCGCTCACAAGCCCGATTGGGGAGCCTTTTCTATTGAAATTTAAGGGGTTGTCAAAATGCGCCGCGTAGTTGTCACAGGTTTGGGTCTGGTCACGCCATTGGGCGGAGATGTTGAAACAAGCTGGAAGAATATTCTTGCCAGCAAGTCCGGTGCGGGGCCGATCACCAAATTCGACTCATCCGACCAGAAATGCCACATTGCATGCGAGGTAAAACCTGCCGACCATGAATATGGTTTTGATCCTTCAAAACGTGTGGATCACAAGGTGCAGCGCCAGGTCGATCCATTTATCGTATTTGGTATTGATGCGGCGGGTCAGGCTTTGGAAGATGCTGGCCTGACCGAAATGAGTGAAGAGGAAAAATTCCGTGCGGGCTGTTCCATAGGTTCCGGCATTGGCGGTCTTCCCGGCATTGAAAAGGAGTCGCTGGTACTTAACGAACGCGGTCCCGGACGTGTCAGCCCGCATTTTGTGCACGGGCGCCTTATCAACCTGATATCCGGCCAGGTTTCGATCAAATATGGCCTTATGGGCCCCAATCACGCAGTTGTAACGGCCTGTTCAACCGGCGCGCATTCCATTGGTGATGCCGCGCGCATGATTGCACTTGACGATGCCGATGTAATGCTTGCGGGAGGCGCGGAAGCCACGGTCTGCCCGATTGGGATTGCGGGTTTTGCGCAAGCCAAAGCTCTTTCAACCAAGCGCAATGATGATCCAGAAGCGGCATCACGTCCCTATGATGCGGACCGCGATGGTTTTGTTATGGGCGAAGGCGCCGGTGTCGTTGTTCTGGAAGAATATGAAAAAGCCAAAGCGCGCGGAGCAACTATCTATGCAGAAGTGGTTGGCTATGGCCTATCCGGTGACGCCTATCACGTGACAGCGCCGCATCCTGAAGGGTTGGGCGCATATCGTTCGATGGAGATGGCATTGAAACGCGCTGACCTCACCACGGCGGATATTGATTATGTCAACGCACATGGCACATCGACAATGGCCGATACGCTCGAACTGGCGGCTGTAAAACGTCTGTTTGGCGATGATATTGGCAATATGTCGATGAGTTCCACCAAGTCCGCGATTGGACACCTGCTGGGCGGCGCGGGCGCTGTCGAAGCGATTTTCTGTATTCTTGCGCTGCGGGACCAGATTGTTCCGCCGACACTTAATCTGGATAACCCTGATGAAGGGACGGAAGGCGTTGATCTTGTCCCGCATGTGGCCAAAAAACGTGAAGTGAGAGCAGTGCTCAGCAATAGCTTTGGCTTTGGCGGCACCAATGCGAGCCTTATCATGAAGGCGGTATAACGCTTATGCTGCGTAAAGTCGTTCTGGCCGCTATATTGGGCGGAGTGCTGTTCGTTACAGCCATAGCCGGCTTTTTCATCTATGGCTGGAATGCAAGCGGACCGGCGAAGGCGGAAACCGCGGTTATCGTGGAAGAAGGCTCCAGCCTATCCGCCGTCGCGCGGCAGTTGGAAGAACTGGGCGTTATTGGCTCTGCGGATACATTTCTGACCCGCGCAAAAATACTCGGCAGCGGCGATCCCATAAAAACCGGTGAATTTCTTGTGCAGGCAGGCGCGAGTAATGCCGATATTCTTGCGCTTCTGCAAAGCAATGACGTTGTGCAGCGCATGGTTACAATCCCTGAGGGCACGCCCAGCATCATGGTTTATGAAGCTCTAATGGCGCAGCCGCTGCTTACTGGCAGTATCGAAGTGCCCGCAGAAGGATCGGTGCTTCCCGAAACCTATAGTTTTGAACGCGGCGAATCCCGGCAGGATGTGCTGGACCGTATGCAGGCGGACATGGCCGATACGCTTGCGAAGCTGTGGAAAGAACGTTCGCCAGATACAGTTGTGAAAACACCGCGTGAAGCGATTATATTGGCAGGTATTGTCGAAAAAGAGACCAGCAAGCCTTCTGAACGGCGAACTGTGGCAGGCGTATATAGCAACCGCATCCGCATAGGCATGAAATTGCAGGCGGACCCCACAATCATCTATCCGATTACAAAAGGCAAGCCGCTCGGACGGCGTATCAGGCGGTCTGAAATAAACGATGTAAATGATTATAATACCTACGCAATGGCGGGAATGCCAAAGGCACCAATCACCAATCCCGGCGCAAAATCCATTGAGGCAGTGCTTAACCCTGCCAAGACCGAGGCTCTGTATTTTGTGGCCGATGGCACGGGCGGACACATATTCGCCAACACGTTGGCGGAGCATAATGCCAATGTCGAAAAATGGTATGCTATCCGCCGTAAACGCGGTGAAATGTAACGCGGTTTTATTAAGTTAATATATCAATAAGCGTAATCGTATTTATTTGTTTCAACCGTGAAACAAATATCTCCATCTGGCGTTCGATATCAGAACTCAACTCAACATATAATGGAGATACATATGATCGGACGTCAGGTCCCCAACGTAACGCTGAAAACCCGTGTGCGCGACGAAAGCGTAGGCGGAGACAATCCTTTCCGCTGGGAAGATGTGCATACCAAAGAATTGTTTGCAAACAAGAAAATTGCCGTATTCTCACTTCCCGGCGCATTTACACCGACATGTTCGAATGAACAATGCCCTGCGTTTGAGCGTTTGTATGACGAATTCAAAGCCAATGGCATTGATGAAGTGTACTGCGTGTCTGTGAACGATGCTTTTGTCATGTATCAATGGGGCAAGCAGCTGGGCATTGAAAAAGTAAAGCTGCTGCCAGACGGTTCGGGTGATTTTACCCGCCTTATGGGCATGCTGATCAAGAAAGATCATCTTGGCTTTGGCGACCGCAGCTGGCGCTATGCCATGATTGTCGATGATGGTGAAATTACCGAATGGTTTGAAGAGCCTGGCATCAATGACAATGGTTCCGACAGCGATCCATATGGTGAAACATCGCCCGAAAACATGCTGGCTGTATTGAAAACGCGCAAAGCCGCGTAAGTAAGACATATAAATTACGAAGGCGCGGGGGTGTAGATTCCCGCGCCTTTTGTTATGGCGAAGAGATGGACACAAACGCACCGATCATCATGACTGCACTTATGGGCGATACAGATTTTGCGTGGGCGAACCGGCTCCGGCAGCAATATTTCCCGCCAGAGCGCAATTTTCTGGACGCGCACATCACGTTGTTCCACCATCTGCCGCCGCATATGCTGCCGGAAATCAAGCAGCGTGTAAAAGACATGGTGGCGACTTTTGCGCGGCCAGAGGCCTCACTCAGTGATGTCATGCATTTAGGCAAAGGTGTCGCGTACCAGATTGACTGCGCAGGGCTTGCAAGTATCCGCGATGAACTGGCGGAGAATTTTGCAGGTATGCTGACCCCACAGGATCAGGCGCGGCCCCGGCTACACATCACCGTGCAGAACAAGGTAACGCCCGCCGAGAGCAAGGCACTGTATCAGGAACTGGCAGCGAAATTCGAACCACGGCCTTTCATCATCAAAGGGCTGGGACTTTACTATTATCGCGGCGGCCCATGGGATGAGATCGGGCGTTATTCGTTTCGGGGAACAGAGCTTTCTTCCTAAATGAAACTACGCGACGCTTATTTCTTTGATCGGGATAGACGCATCGGCCAGCTGCTCCTGATCCAGTGCATAACCTTCCAATATCGCTTTGCGGCCCTGCACGTAATCTTTCACTCTATTCACGCAATCGAGCGCGATCAATTTTCCGCCGCGCAGATATGCCACCGAAAACTGACGTGTTTCGGGATCACCGCGCACAATTTCTGTATCATATCCCATGGATAGCCCCACCGTCTGCAGTTTCAGGTCGTATTGGTTTGACCAGAACCATGGTATGGCGTCATATATCGGGCCGTCCCCCACGATATCCGCTGCAGCGATTTTTGCCTGATCATTTGCATTTTGAACGGATTCCAGGCGGATATTCGCGCCATCCGCATATATATTTGCATGTGCGGCGCAGTCGCCAATGGCATAGACGTCGGGCAGGCTGGTACGGCAATGGTCATCGACATCGACGCCATTGCCGCCGACGGCTCCTGCGGCAATGAGCGGTCCTGTTTCGGCGATAATGCCAATACCGCAAATGATCAGGTCTGTATCAATGGTTTCGCCATCTTCAAGCATAACGGCTTTCGCTACGCCGGCATCATCGGTGATAATCTCTCCAACCATAGCCGAGGTACGGATATCCACGCCCTGCCTGTTATGTTCAGCTTCATAAAAGGCGGAAAGTTCACGCCCAGCGACGCGCGACAGCACGCGCCTGCGTGACTCCACCACAGTAACTTTCTTGCCCAGTTTGGTGAAAACAGCAGCAGCTTCAAGGCCGATGTAACCGCCGCCTATAACGGTGATATTCTGTGCCTTGCCCAACCGCTCGGTAATCCGGTCGACATCACTGCGGCGGCGTATGGCAAAAAGGTTGCGGGCATTGGCGCCCGGACAGTCAAGCATGCGCGGACTGCCACCTGTCGCCCATATCAGATAGTCGTAGGTCAGAATTTCATCGCTGGCGAGGGTGATGTGCCAGTCCATTGCATCAACCGCGGCGACACGCTTACCGGTCATCAGATCGATATCACGCTCTTCCCAGAAGTCTTCGGGCCGCAGCAACATGCGCTCGAACGGTTTTTCACCGGCCAGATATTCTTTGGAAAGGGGCGGACGTTCGTAGGGTGGCACGCGTTCATCCCCGATCAGCGCAATCGAACCTTCATAATTCATCTGACGGAGCGATATCGCCGCCTGTGCGCCCGCATGGCCGGCACCTACAATAATCACGCTATAGTGATCCTGCATATTTTTCCCCTTATTCCCGACCGCAATTTGGCGGTTTATGGGGGGCATTACAAGCGGCTTTGCTAGAAGTCTGCGCTATTTTGGCAAATGATGCCGGTTTTTGTTGACCGCAAAGCAGAGGCAAATTATAGCCCGCGCCTTGCAGGCACGAAGCAATCGCCGAATATCGGCGGTCTGGCCACATTCGTGCATCTGGCGGAGTAGCTCAGGTGGTTAGAGCAGTGGAATCATAATCCATGTGTCGGGGGTTCGAGTCCCTCCTCCGCTACCAACACAATCTCACAATTAGTATTGGCACTGTCGGTATCTGGCGCTCCCGCTAGGCTTAGGATAGAGGCAAGCTTGCCTTCAATCGCCACTGTGTAGCTTTCCTGACGTGGGTGGATGACTATTTGGTCTATTAGCCCCCGAATTGTGTCAGACGCCTCTGCACGGACAGAATCATCATTTAATGCTTTATGCAAATCTTCCAATTGCGCCCGATATCGTAAAGCTAGACTCGGGTGAAGTGTAGGAAGGGGATCGACTGATTCTTCAATTTTCTTTTTGAGTTCCGATTGCCGTGCTTCCAACTCTAGCAGTTTGTTATTGATGGCATTGGCGTTGATGCCCTCAAAAATAGACTCAACAAGCTTTTCAATCTTTCGTTCGATTGCCTCTGACTCGGCAATCATTCTCGATTTCGACTGGGAACGCTCTTTTTGAACTTCGTTTATGCGTTTCGTATATTCATTAGCAAATTCTTTGAAAAGCTCTGGGTTAAGCATTCGACTTTTCAACCCCTCTAAAACGGCTTGTTCTAGCTCTTCCCGTTTGACCCGAACGCGATTGTCACAAGTTCCTTTGTTATAACTTGTCGCGCACCCGAGCTGATAATGGTTCTTGACCGTATAAGCACCACCACAGCATCCGCAGCGAGTTAAGCCAGATAGCAGATATTTCGGGCGATTGGATTTATGCAGATTGCCTTTTGGAGCCTCACTATTTTCCATTTTATGCTGAATGGAAGATTGTCTTTCCCGAACCATATCCCAAAGATCGTCCTCGACAATACGAAGTTCAGGTAAATCGTGGACAACCCATTCGCTCTCAGGGTTATAGCGGGTTACTCGCTTTCCTGTTTCGGGGTTTTTGATGAACTTTTGTCGATTCCAAATGAGGCGACCAACATATAATTCATTGTTCAATATTCCTGTTCCCCGCTTAGGATTTCCATTGATTGAACTTTGTGTCCAACCGTCACCCCTAGGCGCAGGAACGCCATCTTTGTTCAGTTTTCTCGCAATCGCCCTTGGCGAGCTGCCACTCGCATAATCACGAAAAATTCTGCGAACGACTTCGGCTTGCTCTTCAACAATTGTTCTATCACCGCGAATTGGCTCACCATCAGCATCATATTTGCGTTCGACTTCGTAGCCATAGCCTATTCCACCGCCAGACTTTCCATTTTCTATTCGACCACGCATTCCGCGATGGATTTTCGTTTTAAGGTCTTTCAGGAACAGCGCATTCATAGTTCCCTTGAGACCAATGTGAAGTTGATCCACTTTGCCTTCAGACAAAGTGTGCATTTCAATGTCGCTAAAGGTCATGTTTTTATAGATTGTGGCTATATCTGCTTGATCGCGCGAAAGCCTGTCTAATGCTTCGGCAAGGACGATATCGAAATCGCCTGCTTGAGCATCTGCTAGCAAAGATTGAATACCTGGGCGGATGAGGCTAGCGCCTGACTCAGCGCGGTCTTTGTAGGTTTCTACGATTTCCCAATTTTCGCGTTCAGCATACTCACGGCAAATTCGAAACTGATCTTCGATAGAATTATCGCTTTGAAGGTCACTTGAGTATCTTGCATAAATTGCAACGCGCGGCATTAGGTCCCCTCCAAATTTGGCTCATTCCTTGTTTCTTGAGTAGCCTCATAATCGCATTCTGCGGCCTGTCGTGCAAGCAATCTTACCAATTTGCGAAGGTTTTTATCCCCAGATGCACCATTGAATATTTTCTTCATGGCGTCGGCTCGTTTTGGTTTTTGTAACATAGCATCAAATCCGCAAATAAATTGAATTTCATCGCGATTTGACTATTTAGGCGAGGCCATTCTCCAGACCTTACATGGGAAAGCATCTTACTATTCTATGCAAAACTTCACGCATATTTCTCTCGTCAGTCAGTCAATCTCATCATCTCAAAGACTGTCACTACCAAGAGAATGCACCAAAAAACTTCAATCGATGCATGTGTTAATTACAACATAATAGAGTTAACGAAATCTTAATAGATGCTCTGAAACCCTTATATCCTGCGACTTACAGCCCCGCAGATGTTTTCCATCACCGTCAAAATTAACGAAGTGCCGCTAAGCGTCAACGGCTTGCCCGCACCAAACCGAGTTGCCGTTCCCGCGCGTTCGCGCGTGACGCTCAGCCTTATACACCACGTCACTAGCCTCCTTGTTCAAAAACATAATTACGAGGAGATCGACATGAATAATCATACAGAGACATACCAATTTCTTTGGGACAACATAACTATCGAAGTTCGCTGGAAACCTGATTGGCTTTACCTTGAAGATAGCGATTTTTCGATGAGCCACTTGGAAATCGAGAGCATATATCCCGAAAGAGAGCCACTTCCGATGACCGAGACTGGATATCGTTCACATTTTACTGATCCAAAAGAGATCAAAGAATATGGCGATCCTGTTGCTTTCGTTGAGGCTTGGTTGGACGAACTTTCTCAGACCCCGAAATGGCAAACAACCAACGCAAAGCGAAAGCAGTTATCCCTCTTTTGAGGGCTAATAATGACATGAACTTTGGGTAGAAAAGCGAATGCAAAAACCTTGAAAAACTCCCCCTTCTAAAAGGAGGTTTTCAATGACAAATTCAAGTTTTACTTTCCCTCGTAGCAATGCAGATTACGATAGCCAGCACAGCAAACTCGGAACCGCGCGGTGGTTGAAAGCAACCACTATTTATCAATCAGGTTCAATTTGGTTAGGTCGAAACGCAAATGGCGATGCCATTGGTGTAAATGACGATCGCCACGTGATTACCTTTGCGGGAACGAGGGCTGGCAAGGGAACGTCTTGCATTATTCCAAATCTTTGCTTGTGGGCAGGAAGCGCGGTCATCATCGATCCGAAAGGTGAAAATGCAGCTCGTACAGCAAGAAACCGAGCGGAGAAGTCTGGTCACAAAGTTATTGCTCTTGACCCCTACAATGAAGCCAAACTCCCAAAGGAGCTTCTTGGTTCATATAATCCGCTCGATTTAATCGATATCGAAGCCGATGACGCAATCGATCTTGCCGGCATGATTGCCGATTCCATGATTGTCACCAAAAACGAAAAAGACATGCACTGGGATGAATCAGCAAGAGATGTGATTGCAGCCTTGATACTGCATGTCTGCGATACAGAAGAACCCGAGTTGCGCCACTTGGGGCGTGTTCGCCAGCTTCTGACAAAAGGGGATCCCGAATTTCGGGATGACCTCATTGCTGAAGGCGCATCGGATAAGACCAATTCATTCGATGCGCTATGGGCGCACATGGCAGCTACCGAGGCAACCAACGATAATATTGCGGACGAGATTATCGGTATTGCGGAAAGTGTTATCGCTATGGGCGATAACGAACGCGGCAGCGTTTTGAGCACTTCGCGTCGCAACACACGGTTTTTGGGAACACCGCGTATCAGAAAGGTTCTGTCATCAACGAGCTTTGACATTGATGAACTTAAAACATCATCCGGTGGTATGTCGCTTTATCTGTGCTTGCCAGCCCGCGCTTTTCCAACAAAGGCTCGTTTTCTAAGGCTGATTATCAGTTTGATCTTTTACAGGATGGAGGAAATCGGGCTTGAAGAACCCGCTTGCGGGCATCCAGTTTTGTTCCTGCTTGATGAGTTCGCGAGTCTTGGTCACATGGAAATGCTCGAAAAAGCGGCAGGATTGATGGCGGGATATGGCATCAAACTATGGCCAATTTTGCAGGATATGACGCAACTCAAAAAACACTATCGCGATTCCTATGAGACTTTTGTCTCAAATGCAGGAACGGTTATGTGTTTTGCAAATACTGACCTTACAACGCTTGAATGGCTTTCCAAGCGTATAGGTGAAACAGAGATAATCCGCGAAAATAAAGGTAATTCGCAATCGAATACCAAAGGATTATCGACTGCAAGGGGAACGAGCGAAAGTGAAGGCAATAGCAATCAGTACGGACAATCAACGACCCAAGCTGATATGGCGCCATTGAGTGAAACTGCAACTATTCAAGGAGGACAGTCCCTTTGGGATGTCTTTACACGGCGGTTTCAGAGATCAACTGCCTACTCCTATGGAAACAGCCAGAATCAAGGCAGTTCCAATCAAACTTCGAAATCAAACACCGTGACTGGGAATGAATCTGAAACGAACGGAACGTCACGTCAGGAACAAATAATTAAAACACCCTTGATGACTACAGACGAAATCGCATCATATTTTGATAGAGAAAGTGGTTTGGCACTTACATTCATCGGTGGACATGGACCTTATGCGATCCAGCGCACGCCGTATTTCGCAGATGAAAGGTTCAAAGGGCTCTTTACCGAAGAAATTTAAACTAGCGCGAACGATCCTGAGCCGACCGATTTTGATCTAAATCGGTCGGCATTCTTTTGACAGCTTTCTTGGCTTTTTCCAGTGTTGCACTTTTAGGCGGTTTGGCTTGTGCCTGAAACTTTCCGCCCAACGATTGCGACAATGCATCTTTTCGCGTTAAATGTGTCTGGCGAACCACTGCCTGTTCACCCATTCCGCGCGGTCTCGGTTCTCGTTCTGGCGAGGGTTTATATCTAGCAGCGGCGCTTTTCGCTTTCGACTGATGGCTATTTTGCGATGATTGCGTGAACGTGCTTTTTGAATTTGATGCGGCTTTAATTGAGTTGCCATCGACTTTTGAGGCAAATGAGCCGTTCCGACACGACATAAGATTTCTCCTGATAAAAAAGCCCCGCCGAAAGGCGGGGCGAAGAAAATGATGGAATTATCGGGCTTGAACTGGAGGCGGTAACATCGCGCCAGCCTGCAAATCGGCAGGATGGGGCATTCCATCGAGCAAATCACGAGTGATTTGCCCTGTTCCTCTCCGACCCGCAGAAACGAGGTCATCAGCCATGCCTTGTCGAACCTTGTTTCCAACTTCACAAAATTCAGGTGCAAATACACAACCAATGTCGGCAGCGTTGGCGATGAAAGATTTTCCGCCTTGCGTGTCTCGAATTGCCTGTTGCTTATATTGGAGAAGAGCATTTTCCATTTGCAACGCGCCCTGTTGGATCATGTTGGCGCGGTCGTAGAGCGACTGGTAAGCTGCAATTCCATTCTGGAGTTGAGCTTGGACTGTTGCAAATTTTTGCTGATAGTCAAATTCGATTGCTTTGAGATCAGCTTGAAATACAATTTCTGCTTGTCGCTCACCATCGGCTCTTGCCTGAGCTATGAGCTCTTCCGCAGCAGCCTTTTCTTCCTTGGTTTCAGCGATGATTGTGTTCTCATATTGCGAAAGCGCCATCGCCAAGATGTAGGCTGGTTTCAAATGCGGAGGAGCAAAAAGCTGCATCAGTGCTATCGCCACGATGATAACCAAACCGGGCATACCAAGAGTTGCAATTTTTCTTAACCAGCCTCTTGGATGAGCGACTGGCTGCATGGGTTGGATTTGTTGACGCGGCACAGGTGCATGAAACGGACCTGACCCCGACATGGGTTCAATCTTTTTGGCATTGGGATTCATAATTATTCTCCTGAATTGCGACTGAAATGTCGCGAGGAGAAATCTCATGGGAACATGAGTTACAAATAGACCTTGGAATGGAAACAAGCGGGCAACAAGATTATCGACGAATTTTCCGTTTGAACGCCGCTTGGATATCTTTGTGCAATTGATTGAAGTTGAATTGCCCAGTTTTTTCTTTCTCAAAACCGCCAACGCGCCTTTGAAGGATCGTATCGAAGATGTCTGATCTGTGCAGTCGTCCGATTCCGATTAAAGTTTGACCTAAAGCACGATAGATTTTTTGATGCCCTTGTGGGGTAGTGTCATGACCTTCATCAAACCTATCAAACAAGATGAACTTGTTGTTTGTAACTTGCACATCCGTTTTGTGAACGGTGCGAAGCATCATGTGTAAGAACATACCCGAGGTGATGCATACTCCATCCCATCTCTCGTGTATCATCGACTCATCGTTTGCGTCAGTTTGAAACGCAACATCATCCTGAGCAATTATTGTGCCTGCGTGATGGTCGAATGTGATTAGCACTTCTGAGACGAGATAGGAATTATCATCGGAACGAAACGGTCGATACATCAACCACTCGCCTTCCAAAATTGGACCATATTGAAGTGTTACTGATTTCCGTTGTCCAAAATATCGAGTGACTTCTTGCAAGGCACGAACGTCATCATGCGGAGTTAGAAAACACTCTCGGTGTTTGGCTTTTAAAAATCGTTCCATGACATCAACGTATCGGGGTCCGATATCGCTACCCTCATTTGGAATCCAATTTTTGAGCGTGTTAGGAACAGGGACTTCTCTTGATTCCATGAATTCGGGCGACTGATCTTCCGCCCAATCGCAGAGCTGTCTGTAAATCCGATTTGCGGCTTGATGCTTGCCTTCTTTCAGTACCGCCTTTCTGAGCGCGACCGTTACACGATGTCGGCGCGTTCGAGCATCGGATTCATAAATTGGCATTTACTAAAAATCCCCCGATTTTTGGTTACGAAATACCAAAACCCTCTGGCACATAGTAAATCGTCTCGCAAGATCGCGAGCTTAACTAAGGAGATCAAGAATGATTTTAGAAATGAAACAAAGCTCACATGGAGAGCAACTCAACCCAAGCAATAATCCCTGAAACAACCAGACTGAGAAGGAAAAATCTCATGATAAATTTACTGAATTTCACTGTCCGTAAAATTGTCCACTTGGACATTTTCAATCCTGAAAACTCTTATTCAATCCTGATGGCGAAGGAGAAGCGCTATGACGCAAGCCCACAACACACATAGTTCTATACCGTTCATATTTGTTGAGACAATATATGGACCGACACAACGAAAGTCGTTTCAATGCGAACTTTCAAAATTGATGGCGGAGTTTGATATCGGTGTGCCGCGCCTATGTTCCGAAATTCAACAAGTTGTTTCCGCCAACAACAAGCGCATTAAAAAAATCGATGGTTCAACTGGTCTCCATGTTGACCAGCTTTCCTCAAAAAATATGTACCACTTTTTTGCCGACAAGCGTTCGGATGATGCCCGCATCCAAATTCTTGATGCCTATCTACAAATCAAAAAAGAAGACCCGCCAGCTTCACGTTTGATGGTCTAATAAACGCCCAGCCTAATCGCCTCGCTCCCAAAAAGAGCGGGGCATTTTTATGTCGATACGAAGCGTAGCGGTAATACGAGAAAGCGGCTTAGGGCAACGGCTTATGGAAATACATTGGAAGCCGATGGGTCACGAATATCCAATAGATACAAGCGCCTATTGCGCTAATTTTACTCACCCCCAAATGATGTGAGAACATAGAAAAAGGGACATTGCGAGCCATGTTTTTCGGTTAACCGCCGCCTTCGGCAACGGAAACCTACAAACGCTCGATTAAGGGGGCTAAGCGCCGCCCCCGTTAATAATCCCCGCTGGGTGAAGATATCAGCATCGAGCTTCAATCTTCACTTGCACCATATCTGGTGGTGCATCCCAGTCAGGAAACAGGCGTTCCTGAACCCGCCGTAAGTGCGCGCGAAGGAAATATAAGAAAGGAAGGTGCGGTGAGTTCTGACAAACGTAAAAGACAGCGCGTAGTTGGCGTTCGCCTAACCGATGCCGAATTTCAAAAAATTCGGGACGCTGCTGCTGTTACAAATTATTCGTCAGTTCCCGCCTTCTTGCGCGCAGTCGGATTGAAGATGCGCCTTCAAAGTTCATCAGCTCCCATAGATGATCGGGATGAGTTGAGGCGTATCAAAATCCGCCAAGGTCTTTTGGCAGGTGAGCTTGCCAAGCTGAATGAGCAAAGTGCATTCATTCCGCTACAGGAGGATTTGGCAAAGCTAACAACCAAGACCTTAGGAGAAGTGCTGGAAACCAATGCACTTCTCAGAAAGACGCTCGGCTATGATAATTAAAGGCAAGAGCCGATCGAATGGCGTCCAACTCGGTAGCTATCTCATGCATTCAGAAGAAAATGAAAGCGTCCATGTTTTGGAAGTCTCGGGACTTGGCACCATAGACGTGTGCGAAGCACTTATTCAGATGCAGGAGATTACCGATAGCGGTCAAAGGGGAACAAAGGGATTATATCACGGCGTGATTTCCCCTCAGCCCGGCTATGCGATGGACGAAAAGCAATGGATTACAGCAGCCAACACACTGGCAACCGAATTGAAACTCGAAAACCAGCCCCGCGTCATTGTGTTGCATGAAAAGTCTGACCGCATCCATGCCCATGTTGTATTCCAGCGCACCGACAAAGAAACGCTAACGCTTGTTCCCGATGGCTGGAATTACGTGGCACATGAAAAAGCATCTCGTGCTTTGGAAAATCTTTGGGATCACGAGATTATTCCTGGGGCGCATGTCGAACCCAAAAAGGGTAAGGATGAAAAATCTCGCACGTCTGAACATGATCGACATCAAGCCGCTAGTTCGGGAATGTCGCGCGAAGATCGTGTTCAACAAATCACAAATCTTTACCGCCAGTCAGATGGCGCGGGAGCTTTCGTCTCAGCACTAGATCAGTCGGGCTACATAGTTGCCCGAGGCGACAGACGCGATTTCGTGATTGTTGATGAAGGTAACAGGGTGTTTTCACTCCCCCGCTACATCGAAGGCGTCAAAACTAAAGATGTCCGAAAATTTATGAAGAATATCGAGCTTGGCACACTTCCGAGTGTCGAGGTTGCAAAGGCGATTGCAAGCGACCGCAAGTGCAAAGAAGCGCAACATAATGTATTATCGGCGAGCAAGGAATTCGAGAAAGCCAAATCGCAAAAAACTAAAGACTCACAAAATTCCGAGTCCCGAAAAAAGATGAAAAGCAAGGCGCGGTCAGCACTTGGCAAAGTTGCATCTTCGCAAAGCTGGGAAAGATACACCGAAGCTCTCAAAACACGGATATCAAATACCAGATCCGTAGCCAAAAATTTGCGCGAAAGGCTTGGGGAAAGATTCAAGGCCATCGCGGAGAAAGCCAAAAAGTATCTTGAGCGATCTGGTTTGCGAACTGGCAAGGATGGTTCCAGCAAAGGGCAGGGCATTTCTGTTTCTCAAGAATTCAACAAATCGACTGAGACCAAAGTGCAAAAAGCCAAACGGAAAATTGAGCACGTCAAATCGCGAGGACCAGAACATGACCGATAATCTTGTTCATCCAATCCCCGACTTTGAATCCGATGATATCGAAGCACGCGAATACGAAGGAGCATTCGGGCAACTAGAGACTGTCAGTCTTGAGCGATTTTATTGGATTCATCTCGATTGGTACGAGCAAAATGCATTGCTGGAAGATGAGGATGGCATTGGAGGCTTTCTCAAAAATGCCGACAAATCACGCGGGACTGAAACACTCGAAAATTGCGTCAGGGTTTTTGTCGATCACTACATGATACCGAAAGCCATACGCTCAGGGATTCCGCCGTTTGACGAGATCCCCGAGGAAGATCGAATCGCAATGATAAAAGATGCAGAGGCATTCCAATCTTAATGCAGAGCTTATTTGATCGTCAGAGCCATTCTGATTGCTGATAATTTTGCGTTTAAAGCTGATTGTTCATTGCAATCCTCTGATTGAGATAGCTGGTTTTGATATTTCCTCAAAAGTCCGTAAAGTTGAGCTTCTGTCAGTTTCGCTAGTGAAACTATGTTGAAATGTTCTTGCATATCGACCTCCTTTGGAGACCGCGCAAATCGCGGCCTTGTTAGAGGCTCGGAACACCAGCGGTAAGTCACCATCATCCAAAAGGATCGAAATAACGTGGAGAAGCGGAAACCGCTTGATGTGTGGAATGCCGATTGGTTTATCGATTGATTAACAAGGCTGCGGTGTGAATCGATAATTCGGTTGAATATCTAAGAATATGAATTTTCAATAATATAGTTTCTAAGGCGACTGGACATTGTTCAGTTTTTGAGGTCATCTTTAGAGATGAAAAACAATTCAAATCATAGTCTGCGAAAACGGATAGACAAAAAATGACAACAAGAAGCAGGAAAGGATCGTTATCGGCGGACGAAAAGAAGATTGTCAAAGCACTATTAGCAAAACAGTGGCGTAACCAAGACATTCAAGCTCTAGTGAATATTGGGAGAGACGCGACTATAAACAGCGCACGTATTACAGAGGTAAAAGGAAATTCTGGACAAGTGGCAGCGTCTGACGATGCGGTCGAATTTTACCAAATCAGAAAAAAAGCATACGATCACAAAACTGGACTGAATGTTTTTGATGACGAGAGAATAATCAGAGCCAGAGAGGCTATGGTACTAGCAGTCCAAGTGTTCAACAGCGCTTCGATGAATTTCAAAACCGAAGTCTTCACTATGCTATCAAACGTAGCTTGGACGTACTTGCTACATGAGTATTATGAACGCAAAGGCGTTCCGATCATTGGAGAAGATGGACGAAGCCTATTGTTGAGCCAGATGATAGATCGTGAAGGCAGTCCACTCTCTCAAGGCATTAGGCAAAATCTCAAATCTCTAAAGATATTACGAGATGACGTAGAGCATAAACTGCTTGGACGTGCTGATGTAAAATGGCTGGGATTATTTCAAGCTAACTGCTTGAATTTTGATAAAGTGATGTGTGATATTTTCGGCGAAGAGCTAACTCTTTCTCATGAATTATCTTTTGCTTTACAGTTTTCTAGGCTCAATATTGAGCAACTCGCTACGTTAAATCGTTATGAAGTACCCCCACATATCGACGCGGTTGATGCCCGACTTCTTGAAGGTCTTACCGAGCAGGATCAAGCTGACTTAGAGTATCAATTTCGCGTCGTTTATACTTTAGATTCTGTGACGAAAGCACGAGCGCAATTTCAATTTGTTCGCCCTGATTCTAGCGAAGGGCAAGAAATCAAAAACGTGTTGGTCAAACATAAGCTTTCCGATCATTTGTATCCTTATAAACCAATGGAAGTAATAAAATTGGTATGTGAAAAATCAGGTAAAGAATTTTCGCAACACAATCATACCCAAGGATGGCGGAAATTCGAAGTTCGCCCAAAATCAAATGCAACCCAACCTGAAAATACTAAGCAAGATTACTGTATTTTTCATCCAGCTCATGGCGATTACACTTATTCGGAAGCTTGGGTTGATCTTCTGGTTTCGGAAGTTGAAGATGACAACAAGTTTGCCTTATTAAAGGCAATAAAGCTGTAGGTTTGAGGTTTATTCTAATCCACCTAAACAGGCGTTGTCTATCGACCCGCGCTCTATGCGTGTTTCACGCACCGAGTCTGTAGTCTCGGCTCATCCGAGTAACGATCACTAACGCGAAAAAAGGCTTGGGGGCATTGCCCCCGAGCGCGATGCAAGGGTTTCCCCAACCTTCATGTTCATTGCAGGACGGGTGATCCCCCTCCCTTAGCACCTTACGCCCCCCATTCTCGCCGAAGGGCAGAGTTTCATGAGCAGAGCAAAAGGCTCTGGTTTGAAACTCAAACCCGATGGAGGAAGAAATGAGTGAGTTATTCGCACAACCCTATGACATGGATGCACGAGGATTCTATTTTAAAGACTTGGAGGAATATGACACAAAGCGCAAAGCGTTGCGGAATGCCTATGGTCAGATTGTCGAAGAATTTGAAATCCAGTTTATTGATGGAGATGATATTGATTGCGCTTTGGCAAAAGCAATCGGCATCAACCAAGCCAATCTTGGGCGGTATTATTCCGCAGTAGATGATTGGAACAATGACCAGAAAACGCGTTACATCATTGCTGTTGGCGAGGGCGGCTATTCAGAAAGCACTGAACCCGATGATCTAGATATGGATATCTATGAAATCGACAGCATGAAGGAATTGGCGGAGCGATTTGTAGAAGAAGGGCTATTCGGCGAAATTCCCGAACATATCCGTTTTTATCTCGATTATGACCTTATCGCTCGCGATTTACAGGTCGATTATTCCGAAACAGAAATTGCAGGAAACCGCTACGCTTATCGTTGCGGGTAATTCTGTAATTCCCGTCCACTCGACCTATGATCGCTTTGCTAGGAATCGAGGTCGAGTTTGCTCATCTCGGTTCTATGTTCGCCATCAACTTCGTAAATATCGAAAATGACATTATCAATCATGGCTTTGGTTTCCATATACGCGGTTAGGGAAACGTTGTCTCTTGTTTCAAACTTGATAGCGCCAATCTTGGAAACCAAACGCTCAACTGAGCTTAACTGCGCGACCGTAGGCATAATTATCGGGAGAGTTTTGAGTTTAGCAAGTTTCACTTGAGGGAAAACACGACCGCCTTCTTTTACCTTCTCAAGATATATCCAACGCATCAAAGAGGAGTTCAACAATGCTGACAAATATTCATAACTTATTTTGTCGGCGAACTTGGATTTAATTTCACCAGCTTGCACGCTACGTCCAAACCAAATTCCAGATTCATCTACAGCAGCGATTGGGAACTGGGCTGTCTGTCGCCAGAGAAGTTTTGGTTTTTTAGCGAAATAATCAGCATTAAGAATGACGCGCTCATTGGACTTCAAAGTATTTTTTGTTGCAACTCTAACCCACCGATTTGTAGTGGGTTTTATGTGATATTCAAAAATATCACTGCCTTTCCAATACATTTTATCTTGAGCAGTTTCTTGACTACCCTCATAAAGTAACCTGCTACTTAGATCGGACTTCCCCTTTTCAGATAAGCCTACCTTTACCCGCTGATAATTGATTCCTGCATCCTTGAAATCCAAAATATCATTCAATGAAAGAGCATTGTCAAAGCTCAATTTATCAACCGAAAATGATAAATCAGAATTTTGTGAAAATGCAGATTGGGTGGTTTCTGTAAACTGAATATTTTCAACGCTGCCCGAGAATTTTGATTTTTGCGTTAAATCCGCATATTGCAGCTTTGTTTCATCCGAAGGCTCAGATTTCGAAGCAATTGTTACGGCTGTTGGAACAACGGCTTCAAAAACATTTTCCCCAAGATTGACAATCGTAAGCAGGGAATGTTCCAATAAAAATCCCCTCAGATCGGTATATCTGGTTTGAAGAATAAATGTGTTTGGAGTGATAAAGGCTATTGTGCCATCGCTGTTGACCAACTTGCTTAAAGCTAATTCGAAAAACAATTTATATATATCTTTGAAGGACTTTGTAGTTCGCGGAAAAATGCGTTCAAAGACTTTTATATCGTTGTCAATATCTGCACCGTAAGGCGGATTAGCAATAACGACATCAAAGCCGCCATTTTCTTTGAACACGTCTGAAAATTCGAGTTTCCAGATGAAGAACGGTCTAATGTTTTTCGTTCTCAACATTTCAATTTGAGGAAGTTTTTCAAATTTATTTTGCTCTTTGAGAGATGCTTCAATCAACTGCCATTTCAGTGCATCAATTTCTAACTTCAAAGTCTGCTTTACGGATCGTCGAGATTCCAAAATGTACTGTTGAATCTTGCTTTGAAGATTACTCGTAGTTTCTTGAACTAACTTGGTTGAGTCATTTGAATCAAAAATTGTGGGTTCTTGAGACTGAGTACCCCCCACTGATAAAATGGATTTTTTCCGATTATTTAGTTTCCCAATTTCTCTTTCAATTTCGTACTTCCTTGAGGAAGTTAGATTTCCCTCGCCATGCAAAGCAAAATATCGATTTTGCAACGATGAGATTTTTGAGCTAATTTTTTTGAGTTCAACTTCACTTGTATCAGAGGATTCCAAGAAAGAATCATCGAATAGCTGAATGCCTTCATATTCGGATAGTAAGCTGTTCCCCTGCATGATTTTATGTTCGAGATTGGGTAACGGATGAGGTTCTGTTTCTTCGACAACTAAAGCTAACCAAAGCCTTAGCTTCGCGATTTCGACAGCACCTGGATCGATATCTACACCGTAAATTGAATTTGATATGCTATGTAATTTCAACTCATAGGCACTTTGCTCATTGCCAAGATGAATGCCTAATGCTTGTCGCGCTTGAATTATTTCTGTTAACATACCTAATGGGAATGCTCCCGATCCAACCGCAGGGTCGCACACCTTGATATTTGATAGTAAATTGTCCAAATCGGCTGCATTCTCACGAATAGATTCTGGGAGCAAAAACTTATAAGTTCCCTCTCTACCTTTCGCTAACACGAGCGCATCATTTTGAATTATCTGAGAGCCGAGCCTGATAAGTGTTTCAATTTCTTGCCTGTTAGTCGCGCTATCGGAATTAGTATCAAGATAGTTAATCAAGCTCTCTTGGCACATGTAATGCACTATTTCCCTTGGCGTATAGAACGCACCTTTGCTCTTGCGATCTCGAATTTCCAGCAGATTCTCAAACACCTTGCCGAGCATTTCAGGATCGACAGCAACTTCTTTTTCAAGTGGTTCATTCTCGTTTACGGTAAAATTATATCGATCAAAAATATCAAGAATGCCGTCACCAATGTCACCTTCATGGGTTTTATTCTCGTTTGAAAAGAGATGGTCTGGAATTCGAATATTGGTGGTTTCCCATGAATACCCGTTCATAGGTTCGAATAATCCACCGTTCAAAAAGGGCATTCTGCAATTATTAAGTCTCGGGTAGATTGCCTCTACGCCTCGGTCTTGAGCCAAAGCTTCATAAAAAAGCGGTTCAAGCACATCATCAAAAAAGTTCTGCCCATATTTGTCGCGTCGAATAAAGAGCTGGCGAAGAAAATCTTTAGGACCGCTTCCCCAGTCCTTGTTAGGTGCTACACCGAACCAACCCTTCTTTTGTAAAAAATATAGAAATGCCATTTGCCCAAGGGTTTTCTTTGCAAAATCGACAGAAGAAAGCTCTTTGGACTCAAAATCAGCTTTAATCTCAGAGTCTTTCTCGATCAGCGCATCCAGAGATTCTTTCATTCGAAAGAAAAGGTCGCAATATTTTTCGAAGAATTCGTCAGTAACACGTTCTATGTTGAAAGCTTCTTCAAGTTCGCGAAATGTTGGCTCGACATCATGTGCTAACAGCGAAATAAAGCGACTTTTGACTGTGTGACTGCCTTCGTTTCGACCCACAAGAAACGACCAGCGTTTTGCGGGAGTAAGCTCCTCTTGCGTTTTGACTTTACCCTCTTTTTCTTCAAGCGAGTATTCAAGTTTAACGAGGGAGAAACGCCAGTCCATTTGTTCAGGGGAAAGGAAGGCGACCAAAGCAGCATCTGAGTTGTGATTTTTTAGGTAGTCTGCGACAAAGTTTCTTTGTGCTGTTCGCGCCCTTTCTAGACTGCCTTCTTTTTGTAAAGTGACCTCTAGAATGTCGACGGAATTACCTTCAGCATCCTCAAAGTTACCTAGGATTCTGTATTTTTTGACGGTTTGACGAAATGCTTCTCGGATATAACTGCCTTCGCGTGTCTTATCGAGCGCAGAGTAATTTCCTTTAAACAGGTTTGAAATGAACTGCCTGAAAGACTGTTCATTATATTCCCCGTCAAACGTCTCTTTAGCTAGGTTTATGGCTTCTGATTTTTTCATTTTTATTCCGCGCTAAAATATTCGGACAGAATTATCTCTTTGGGTGCATAGTGATTTGCCCGCCCTTCTGAATGCATTGGCATTAGGAAAGCTTTCGGTAATTCAAGCTTTAGCAAGGTCAGAAGCTTTATTGGATTGGCTATAAGTTCGGGTGATTGCTCCACTTTCGTGAAGATTTTTTGAGCTATCTTTTTTGGTATAGCTCCAGCGTCCAACTCAGAAATGACCTGCGCGATAAAAACTTCATCATCTTCCGTAAAACCATGAAACTTACGAATTTGCTTTGCCTTTAGAACCTTTGATAGACGAGCAGATTTATCACGGCTTCCACGTTTCGAAGAAAACTCCTCTTCTTCAATCTCTGTTGCCTTCGCTAGCATTTCAGAATTTCTTTCAAGTAAGTCATAGAATGTTTTATTAAGGGAAACCCGCTTTTCGTCGGATTTAGCTTGTAAAACACTAGCTGTCTGCATGAAGTCCAGTTCTTCCGAAACACTGGCTGGCTCATTGCTAACTCTGTAAAATTTTTGTAATTTTCCTTTTCGAAAATAAGTTATCAAACTTGAATTATTCTCGTTGGTTTTGCGTCCCGTTCTCGCTTTTTTCGGCAAACGCTTAATCTTCTCGAAAAGAGAAGGGTTTTCATCACGCAATAAACGTATTTCTTGAAGGTATTTTAGCTCGCTTTCCGCTTCATCTTCTCCCTCGATAGTTTCCTTAGAAAGCAGTTGGCTAAACAGACTGTGAGCTTCCACTTCTTCTGATTCAGTTAGCAATCGTGCATCCGCGCCAAGAAGTGATATAAACGCGGCAATCTTAGCTTCGGCCGCTTCCTTTAGTTTGATCTGGTCATTGGATTGATCTGTCGGAAAGAACGTGTAGGTAAAAATTTTATCGTGGTTGGTATCAACTCGGTTAATTCGCCCTACGCGCTGCATAATACGCGTAGGATTCCAAGGAATATCATAATTTATAACGACATTAGAGCGATGAAGGTTTGCGCCCTCTGCCAGAACGTCTGTAGTGATTAGCAGCTTGTAATCGTCTTTCGGAGATTTCGCATTTGCATCAAAATTTGCAATGACTTCCTCACGATCTGAGGCAGAGTTTGAACCTGTGAAGCAGATGATGCCATCAGGAAATGAATCCTCAAGTTGAGATTTGAGATAGTCCGCCGTTTCTTTTGATTCAGTAAAAATTATGGACTTTCCATCGTGTATGGGAGGTTCATTTGTTAGTGCTTCTTTAAACGCTAGAATTTTGGGATCGCGCTTAACCTTTTTCCACATATCTTGAATTTCACCTAGCAGGCGTCGATCACTATATAAATTTTCTTTCAAAGCCTCATCAAATTCGCTGGCATCGAACTCTTCAGCCTTGCCTTCTTCAATGAGACGGTCAACAGCGTCGAGGTCGCCTCTTTCAAGATATTCAAAAATCTTGTGGGTATGCTTCGCGCTTACATAAACCGTTCCGTTTTCTAGTTCGGTGATGAAGCGGTCGTAGGAAATAATAAATCGATTGAGTGTTTGGGTAAAAGCGAAAAAGCTGCTTTCTAACCTTTTGATTAAAAGCATTTTCATGAATTTCATCATGTTTTGTTGGCTCAACCGCTCCATCGCGGACATTGATCCTTGATGGTGAAGCATCGGTGTATAACGCGCATATTTGAAGTCTTTGGTCACAAGTTCGATTGTACGAAAAAATATACGGTCTTCCTCTGGACTAAACTCATAAAAAATAGCTTGAGGGTCTGCAACTTCTGGGAATTGCATATTCTGTTGTTTTAGGTCTTCGCCGTAATATTCCACTATCTCTTTGCGCGTTCTGCGAACCATAAGATGCTTTAGAACTCGTTCCCGAATGAGAGCAGCATTCTCTTTTGTTGCCGCTAAATAGGCGTCCTTATCTTTCTGTCGGTCTAGACCTTTCAGCTTCTTTTCTAGGCTTTTGAAAAAGCCCTCCAAGTCTGGGAGATTTGGAATCGTGCTTTGACGAGGCTTCTGAAACAACTTGATTTGAGAGAGCAGGTCATTGGGAGTATTATTATAGGGTGTAGCCGTAACCAAAATTACTTTTTTGCCGCGACAAATCTCAGCTAGTTTGGCGTAGGTTTCTGTATGTTCGGAACGGAATCTGTGAGCCTCGTCAATCAACACAATATCAAAATCATCATGCTCTCCCCGCTCAATTATGCGGTCGAGAATTCCTATGGAACGACATTGATAATCCCGAGCGCGAAATCCAAATGTTCGAAAAGCATTTTCCCAGCTACCCTGATTGTTTTCATCAATCAGATGCGGAGGTGCGATTACCAAAGCTCTCCGATTCAACTCTTGGCAGAGCATCGTTCCCATGTAGGTTTTTCCTAAACCGACCACATCTGAGAGAAACACACCACCATACTCATCAACAATCTTGCGCGCGTTAATGACCGCGTGATCTTGGTATTTAAGCTCTTTAAAATTCTCAGGTCGATAGCGATGGTCTATGGATTCCTCGTTAATTTCATCCTTGAAATACTCGTATAGAAATTTGAGATATAATTCGTAAGGACTGATATCCTCTCTCAACCATGTATCTTTCTGAATGGTTTCAACGTATTTATCGCTGACATCGATGCCCTTATCCCACAGCTCCTCAAACTTGGCTTTGGCAAACTCATAATCTGACCGGCTTTTTAGCTCTACGTTGAATTCCAAGTTATCGACTAGACCACTTTGAGTGAAATTACTGGAACCAGTTATTACGCGACCAGCATCCATCTGACCTTCCTTAAAACTCATGACGTAGAGTTTGGAATGAATTTTTTCTTCTGGGTATGCGCGAATTTCCAACTTCCCGCTTTTGAGCCAAGCCAGAAACTTCTTTATTCCCTCTTCGACTGGCAACTCGTTTTTCGACAGTTCCATTTCTTCACGAACCGCTGAGCCGAATTCATCCTGCACTTCCTTGTGCGATTGAATTTTTTGTATCAGGTCATAAGTTTGCCGATTTGTGCTGATGCCGATCAAAATCCGAATTTTCTCAGTTCCTTCAAGTGAAGGATAAATGGCATGAAATCCGCTAGTGTAGAAATATCCAACCAGAACATCGAAAAATTCCGTTGCTTTGATAAGTGTGGCAAACCTATCTCTAAGATTGCCCGCATCATCGTTAGTTATAAAGGTAAGATCGTTTTTCATATGCCCCGCAAGCTTCTATAAGCCATGATTCTGTGAAGATCAGTTTGTTAATAAGTTTTTGAAAAGATGCCACATTCGTTGAGGTTGTGAAAGTGCATTCATCAACATGCTCACACAGCGTCAGTGTCGGAGACGATCCTTTAGGAGTATCTCGTTGTATTGTATTGGTTCTCTAAATGTCTATGAACAAAATTCTGATGATTACGTAATAACAAAAAAAGTTTTTCCCAGTTCAGTAATCGGATGGAGTCGCTGACCAGTCAAAGAAACCCCAGTCTTTGGCTCGAAATGACACTCGTTTTCTCTGAGGACCAGAGTGATTTCGACAATCAATCTAGGCGGCATACCCTTCACACCATCTGCTAAGTCAAAGATTTTTGATATATGACCCAAATTGCCTGTGTTGAGTAGGACTGTATGACCAACAAGTGTATGAGCGGCAGATGCTGTCATGGCATAGGCTCGTTGGATTTGTCGCTTGGACCACGACTATTGGGCGTTTGCGCTCTGCTTTGTTGCTGAATAGAGATTTCAGCGTTGTGCATTCTATGAATAAGTTGTTGTAATTCTTGGGTAGAATCAGGATCATCAGCTAAAGTGAGATTGTGTTGGTAGCGGACCTCCGCTACCAAAATTGATCATTCGCGAAATTATTTTCTTATTTTTTATATTGCGAAATATGTAATGATATTCACTATATTGCAGAATAGTGAGCATAGGTTTATTGAAAAGTTAAGATCACTCTGGATGCCTTTGGCATCAAGAAAACACCAAACAGAAGGAGGATGCGCATGCGAATTTTTGCCATGCTTTCCAACCTCTTACCTGATTAGCGTATTTAAATTTGAAGCATTGCTCTCTTTAAATTCTAGAATAGAATAAAATCACTCTTAAGTATATCAATTGACTTTGTGCAAACAAACGCCATGCCTATCATTCTCTCGATTTACATTTTGATTTTGATTACTACGCAGAATAATTTTTGATGCATTGAGATTCTCTTTCACAGCATAAATCATTATCGAAAATTGGAGAAGTCTACGCACCCACTTAGTGGACTCAATCTTATAGCATTATGTAATATTACACCGAAAATTCAGTACATTATTGATATGTAATAGAAGCGTTTGACGAGACTTGCCTTTAAAAATGAAGTAAGTATAGAAGAGTTTGTGCATGTACAATGAGAGTGTTGTAATAGCATGATGCGCTGACACAGCGACAGGTATTGCAAAAAGTTCTGATTTAATGCTGGGATTCCTGAATGAGTAATCTTTGAAGGTTATATATAAAATGGTAACTGAGTAATAACTATGCAAACCTATCGTGAAGATTTACAAGTTTTAAGAGGCTTTTCTGTTATTCTTGTGCTCCTCTATCACTTGCAGATAAAGGGCTTTGGAAATGGATATTTAGGTGTCGATATCTTCTTTGTTCTAAGTGGATTTTTGATGGCACTTTTGGCTGAAAAGACAAGTCCGTTAGAGTTTTATAAAAGACGATTGAGGAGATTATTACCAGCTTATCTTGCAACTATATTTCTTACTACTATTGCTGTTCTCTTTATCAGTATTCCTGTAGATGCTAATCAGCGTCTAGACAGGCTTTGGTTTGATTTGTTTGGCCTAAGTAATATCGCATTCTGGCTTGAAAATTCATATTTCAGTGCTGCAGCATTTAAGCCTTTGTTAAACCTGTGGTCTTTAGGGGTGGAGTTGCAGTTTTATCTAATTGCACCTTTCTTACTTCCTCTCTTAAGAAAAAGACTAGTGGTTTTAATCGCACTAATTTTTTGTTCATTGGTATTTTCATTATTTGTCCTTACTATATCACCCAAAACAAGTTTCTTTATGATGCCAACCAGATTATGGGAATTTTTTGCTGGCGCTCTTATTGCTTGGTATCCAATTACATTTAGAACAAAACTGACAAAAACTATAATTGGTTATATTGCTCTACTAATTCTAATTGGCGTTTTATTTTTGTATCCGTTGGAAGATAATTCTCTTAGTATTTACAGGGGTCATCCAGGCATTGCTTCAATTCTCATTGTCGTTGCTACGAGTTTAATTATAGCTATCAAATTAGAAGAAATCATTGATATCGGTAACGTTATTGGAAGAATTTTAATTAGAATTGGAGATTACTCTTATTCAATTTATTTGACGCATTTCCCTATAATTGTACTTGTCAATTATGCTGCTTTTGGAGGTACTATTATAGGTTTTGAAAGTATGAAAGGATTGTTATTAATTATAGTATTAACGTTTATTACTTCTTTCTTGATGTATAATTATGTAGAGGTGTTTAGGGGCAAGAAACAGTCAAAATTACTTCTAGCTACTCTTTCGGCTGGAATAATAAGTGTTGGTGTGTTTGGTTCACATATCAATCAATCTGGTTATAGCAGCGCGCAAAATCGAATTTTTGGTGCTTGGGAGGATAGAGCATATTATCGCTGTGGAAAGATGGCTCGTATTATTGCTCCAACTGAAACAACCTGTCGATTGGGTGCGGTTGACAACAATAATCGCGTATTATTGCTTGGTAATAGTCATGCTGATGCAATCAAAGTTTCTTTTGCAGATGTAATGGATGCTAATGATTTTTCTACATATTTTTACGTAGCTAACAATCCTCTTATGTCTTCAGGCACGAATGCAAAGAATTTGGCGAATGATGTAACGCGACTTAATATTCGAAGCGTGGTTATTCACTTTAGTCCAACTTTTTATGATGATAATAAAAATATTGAGCGTCTTAAAAACTTTAATAAGCTTATGAAAGAAAATGATGTTAATGTTTTCTTCATTGCACCTGTTCCTGTCTACGATGTACACATACCTAGAGCGATGATTGAGCATAGTTACGAATCAGACTATTCGTTACCCAATCAAAACATTGATACATATTTTAAAAATAGTGCCAAATTTTTTGATTATGTACATGAGAATAAAATTGGTCAGTCTAAAATATTCTCCCCTCATGAGGCCTTATGTTTAGATCGATTATGTGTATTTGAAGATAATAATACTCCATATTATTTTGATTCTGATCATCTAACAATTTCTGGATCTAAAAAGTTAATTCCTATGTTCAATGATCTTGCAATGATATTAAAATTAAATAATTAATAATTATTGAAAAATGGCAATTTCTTTAAAACAAAGATAATAAAAACTATTTTATAATTATAATTTAATATTACATATTTTCTATAATATATTAACTTGATTTATTTTCACATTAATTTTTTGATTTTATGGCTTGTTCAAGTGAATTTAGTCAACTTAGAATATATAAGAACCATATTATCTTAGGAAATTATAATCTAATTACATAGAGAAATCATTATATCTTGAGAGCTTCCTGCGCTAACATTTAAGACAGGTCTTTTATGAATAGAGGGAATGACCAATGTGACTCCATCGCACATATGGGTCTGATTCCTAGGACCGATTGAAAAGTTACAGCTTTACGGGTTTGTCCAGAGTTCATCCGCGTACTGAACTAATGGTTTCTGCATCCTATTTAGTGAATATTATCTCTGTACCTAGAGCTTGAAGTTCTTCGCCCAATTTGCTGCGGCGGCGTATGGCAAAAAGGTTGCGGGCATTGGCGCCCGGACAGTCAAGCATGCGCGGACTGCCACCTGTCGCCCATATCAGATAGTCGTAGGTCAGAATTTCATCGCTGGCGAGGGTGATGTGCCAGTCCATTGCATCAACCGCGGCGACACGCTTACCGGTCATCAGATCGATATCACGCTCTTCCCAGAAGTCTTCGGGCCGCAGCAACATGCGCTCGAACGGTTTTTCACCGGCCAGATATTCTTTGGAAAGGGGCGGACGTTCGTAGGGTGGCACGCGTTCATCCCCGATCAGCGCAATCGAACCTTCATAATTCATCTGACGGAGCGATATCGCCGCCTGTGCGCCCGCATGGCCGGCACCTACAATAATCACGCTATAGTGATCCTGCATATTTTTCCCCTTATTCCCGACCGCAATTTGGCGGTTTATGGGGGGCATTACAAGCGGCTTTGCTAGAAGTCTGCGCTATTTTGGCAAATGATGCCGGTTTTTGTTGACCGCAAAGCAGAGGCAAATTATAGCCCGCGCCTTGCAGGCACGAAGCAATCGCCGAATATCGGCGGTCTGGCCACATTCGTGCATCTGGCGGAGTAGCTCAGGTGGTTAGAGCAGTGGAATCATAATCCATGTGTCGGGGGTTTGAGTCCCTCCTTCTCTACCATTTTACTAAATAAAAACAATAACTTAGCATAACATGCGTTGCCAAAGAAGCGACACTAAAAATCAATAGGTCGTATAGCTTCAGTGCCGAACCAATCCTGTAATGTGGCGAGCGCGGGTGCCGATAACTCTTGTGTAAATAGAAGAGCTAGTCGTGTTTTTGCCCTTGAGCAGCAAACGTAGAAAAGATTCCGATTTCGCTCATATGTCGCCTGCCTATCAGATGGCACACCATTTTGTTCCCATTCCAGCATTTGACCGAAGTTGTAATGATTCCAGCCACGGCCAAACACCGCCAAGACATTCTCAAACTCCCGACCTTTCACCCCATGCTTAGTTTCGAACGGTGAATGACCGTCCAGATATCGGACAAGAGACTGGACTTCTGAGTAAGCAACAGAACGCAAGCTCTCGAATTCAGCAAGTCGTCTATCCATTTCCTCTCCTGCTTCCGTATCGAAAGCCGAGAGCTTATCTTCCAGTTTCAACATTTCGTCAGGAAGGGATGGAATCCCAGCTGTCTTGATAAAATCGACAACCTCTCCAATCGTAGCATCAGTAGTGAGAGACGAGAGCTCGGTCATTATTGACGACCATCGATCTTTGTCCGCAGCTCCCCTTACGGCTGGTATCTTCATAGAAAACGCTTCCATCATTTCTCCGAAGCGCTTTTCACTGAAAGCTCTTAGTGCAGGCTCAAGGCTTTCCTTGAAAAATTTCAAATGTGGATGTTCGGGAACATACCAGTCATCGCGGAAGCGAAATGTGCCAACAATATTCGAATGACCTTGTTCTGCTGCGAGTACTCGGTGAGTAAGCATTAGAACTTTGGTTTCCTCATCTGCAAAGCTCCAACCCTGTGCCTCTAGCAACTCCACGGCTCTCTCGTATGCTGCGCGAGCCTCACCTTCAGGCAAATCCCCGCTCCAGTGCCCACCTTTTCGGCGTGTCCCCACCCAATCATTCGTATGGAGTATCACGACTTCACCTGTGCTGTTCGGGTCTTCACCAAGCTGAGGAAGATCAGGACGGATCAGGTTGAGCTTATCGATGATTGTTTGGGTAGATCGAAAGTTGGCATTTTTCCCAATCTGCGTGACGGATTGATGAGAGATTTCGCCACACCCATCACCATAAATCTTTTGCCAGTGATCACCAAAAAATCCGAATTGCGGACCTGACGCTTGATCCAGGAAATGTTCCTCAATGGCCGCAGCCCAATTCACGTCCGTGTCTTGGTATTCGTCAATGAGGATGATCGGGAAACGAGCTGTTAGCAGAGCCCGAAACTTTGGATTTTCCATGAATGCGATGGTGAGAGGAATTACATCATCATGATGCAGTGACAGAGTATCATCGGTGATGAACCTAAACCCCAAATTATAGTCCACACGTCGACTCTCGATACCGCCAGGCTCTTCCAGCTTCTCTGTCCAAGAATCCATTTCAGCTACTTGGGAACGCAGTTGTTTCTGAAATCCGCCGAGCAGTGACCAACAGAACGAGTGAATTGTAGAAACCTGGATTAGCGGATGATGGCCAATCCGGCCTGCAATCTCGTTCGCAGCAACATTGGTATATGTAATACAAGCCACACGCTGCTGTTTACGTGATAGGTCACCTTGTCGATTGGCAATTAGCCACCTTAAGGCACGCACAAGTGAATAAGTTTTCCCCGCTCCTGCACCTGCATCCAGACGGAAGCTTTCACCCGTTTCTAGGCATTTGTACAGTTTAGTCAGTGCTTGTTCGCTGGCGGCTTCGGCAGGTGTGAGGTCTTCAGTTGGCATCTTGTTCCTCAGTGGAATCAGAGTCCAAGTTTGCTTCATCTTCGAACAGCCATTCTAACCCCTCTTGGATGTATTTTGGTGTATCCCAATCCACGTTCTTAATCGCATAATCCAATGCGAACTTAGACTTCTTACTTTGTGAAGCGACCGTAAACGCCTCTTCCTCCAACTCCTCTAAGGTTTCGGCTTGCAATTCGAACTTCTCCGAGTTTCTCAGAATAAACGCGTCTTCGAAAGTTCGCCCGCAAGCACCCGTTTCATGATCGGGAATTTGATAAGCAATTCGCTTCCGCTCACTGCACTTTTCTTCATCTGCCTTCGCTAGCAAACTTGCAATTTCGCAAGGCGTATCATCTGAAAACCAAGCCCTGATAGTTGCATTGCTGGTCTGACTTCCTTCGTTGACGCGAACGGCCTTGAATTTTCCCGCTCCATCCTCCTGAGCAACCGAGTCAAGGTCAGTCACGATCAGCGTTTTTAGTTCAAGAAAATCGAGAAGATCAAAAAAGATATGAGCGTAGGCTCCTCCAACTTCCATCACGGTGGTATATTGGGATGACGGGTCAATTTGATTTTCCTGGCTGGTATCCAGTTTTTCAATCATAACTGGGATCATCAGTCGCTCGCTCATTCCCTCAACCAAAATAGCTTTGTCGGCAAAGAAGAGGTCGCAACGAGTTAGGGTAAGATATTTGTGTAGGAAACTCAGGGCCTCTTCGCTCGTGGTGTCCAGCCCGGACCGTAGATCTTTGACCTCCGCATGGCAAACCTCATGATCAATTTGCGACCGCTTACACAAAAAATAACGTATGCACTTAAATCCAGCTTCGTTAGCTACATGCGAAGAGTGAGTTGAGACTACAAACTGGACGGGCCACTTAACCGCGTCTTCGTCAGCAGCAATCAAGTCCTCGACTAGTTTCTTAAGCTTCCTGATGAACACCTCTTGCATCTGCGGGTGTAAGTGCGCCTCAGGCTCTTCAATGAAAATTACTTGCAGGCCTGGTGGTTCAGGATTTGCACGAAAGCGCTTATAATAGCTGACGATCCGCATAAGAATGAGAATGAGGTTGCGAACCCCGAGGCCATTATACGACTCGGGTAGTGCAATGCCAGAATGCCCAGCATAGCGAATCTTTGTGAAGTTCTTGAGCAAGCGCACAACATCCAGCGTTGTCTCTGTCAAAAGCTGAGCATCGTTCAACGCTGGAAAGCCGAGCGTTCCTAACGAAGGTAAAAGCTCGTCAAGTTGGCCTTGCACGTTTGTGTCCAGAGAAGACCGCACCTTCTCGATTGCCTTCTCTAATTCTGCGGCGAGCTCTTTATCCTTTGCGTCAGCGTTGGGCGCTCGTGCAGCCAAGAAAAGCTGTTCCAGCACCCGCCCTAAAACATCGGCTTCGCCATGATTATCGTCATCCAACCCTCTCTGAGCGTTGATAAATCCAGAATCTAGAAGCGCAGATATGTCGTTTGTCTGTAGATTTCTGGTGTTGTCAGGATCGTTCGGGTCTTCAGCCCAAATTCTGATACCGTAGTTCTCTGGAACACGTTCCTTTAGGGAATCAAAGAGAGCCTTCGCGCCTTCATCAGTCCCAAGATTGTCTGGTAAATCGGTGAAGAGCTCTGCAAGGCGCCCATTCCTAAGGCCATATTCTAAAACAGCGACAGCTTGCCTTGCATCTGGGTCAAGGTCGACAATCAGAGGTGCTAACGCACCAAAATCATCGCTTGTTGGGTCATACTGAAAAGTTAGGCGTAGACTGATTGATGGTAGATGGCCTCTAATAATTTCTTCACTTTTATTCTCGGATCGCGCCTTTGCAGCTTCTAGAAAATTGCGATAACAAGCAGTCGAGAAATCCTCGATCTTAAAGCTCGGTGGTCGTTCGCCCGAAAATCTTCTCAAAAGCTCGTATAGCGAGGTCTTTCCACTATTGTTACGGCCAACGACTAGAGTTGTTAACTCTTCAAGTTCCAAATCTATTTTCGAGAGTAGCCGAAAGTTCTCAACAGCAATTTTATGCAAAATTATTGATTTCATTCGAAGATACTATCTCATGTTGCGACGTGTGGGCAAGATGATCATACCTAAGTGTGAGCTGTATCGTGAGCTCAGCACAACCCCAAATATACGCTAAAGCGTATAAAACAGAGATATACGGTTTAGCGTATGGGGTAGCCTCAAGAAAGGCACAAAAAACGAAATTTCGCACAACACATTAAACGAAAAATACTACAGACGGTCTATCAAAGTGACGCTGCGCCCAATCTCTGAGGATGGATACAATCTCTTTCCTGTGAGCGACACACCAATCAGGGGGTCGTAGTAAAAACCACGTTCTGGCAGTTCAATACACATTTCTAGCACCCAACTCTCAGGAACATTTTCTACACCTGAAGCCAAATCGAAAGCACCAGAGATATGTGCTCTCAGGCCGCCCTCCAGGATAGCCTGATACCCGATCAAATCTTGAGGGTTTCGCGGGACGCTAAACATCGTTTTTACGCCCCCGCTCGTGTTTGGTTTTTGCGCCACTTAACGAAGCGTCAGGAGTGACGTTTACGGTGGTTAAACGGCGAAGAAACTCCTGCAAAACAGCGGTAGCTGTGGGTTTGCCATCAGGTGTGAGACTCTGTTGGCAAGGAACCTCCGCTACCAATTCATGACGGCGCTATTCCAAATAGGCAGCGCCGTTTGAAATATACTCATTCATATTAGCAATCTGTTTACTGTTCCTGTTTACAAATCGGGGCATGAATAGAAGTCCATCATCCCGTTTTCATATAGCTTTAGGCCCGATACTGGCGGCGATATGCTATTATATGCTGGTGGAAATTTCCATTGAGACAACAAAAAGTACAGGAGGAATTGCCACTGTCTGGCCTGCCAGCGGATTATATTTTGCGATTCTGCTACTTTCACCGCCAAAACAACATATTAGATATGTTGTTGCGATTGCTGTTGCGTCATTAACGGGCAATTTAAGCGCAGGTACGTCGCCGCTATTTTCGTGTATATTCACACTTGCGAATGCGACCGAAGGGCTTGTAGCGTATTATTTGATGAAATTTATAGGCGTAAAACGCCTCTCATTCATCGAACCTGTCACTGTTGCCAAATTCTGTATTGCTGCCATTAGTGGAACTCTTTGGAGCGCCTCTGTAGTAACGCTGCTGACACAGGGAACATGGAGCTTTTTCTTTCTGTGGCAGGTCACCGACATGCTCGGTATATTGCTTATTACCCCACTAATTTTCATCATTACCAATATTGTGACAGAACGTTCATTTACCCGAAAAGAATGGCGCAGGCCATTTGAAATCATGGCGCTGTTGCTTATGGTGATAGGCGTAACCGCCGGTTCTTTTAGCCAGACATCATATCCATTATTTTTCCTTCCGCCTGTTGCCGTATTGGTTGTAACGTACCGGCTTGGCCCATTTGGTGCGGCCATAAGCGTGCTTATCGTTGCTATCATCAGTACGATATTTGCGGGCATGGGGCTTGGTCCTATCCGGTTTGTAGCGGGTGGGAAAGAAGTGGCTGGGTTTTTCCAGCAATTCTATCTGTTGGTTCTGCTCGGCACGGCCATGATGTTTGCTGCATTACAATCAGCCAGCCGAAAACTGACACGTAGCCTTGACGAAAGTAACAGCCTGCTGATGCAGGCAGAGTCTATTGCCAATTTAGGGCATTGGCGGCTGGATCTGCATCACGGTACATTATTTTGGTCAGAAGAAGTTTTTTGCATTCACGGGCTTAAAGATTGTGACGGCACACAGGACCGGCACGATGATGAGGAGATGCAAGCACCGAAACTGGCGCATAATCTTTCCCTATATCACAAGGACGACAGAGCATATGTGAGGGGAATTTTAAAGCGTGCAATAGCCACTGCCAGCCCGTTTGAATATCAGGCGCGTATTGTGCGGCCCGACGATACAATCCGGCATATCACATCACGCGGCCAGGTACAGAAAGACGAGAATGACGAAGCGGTAGCCCTATTCGGAATGATACAGGACGTTACGCAGCAGGTAGAAACTACATATATGTTGAAACAGGCACAAAAGCTTGCTGAACAAGCCGCTGCCAGAGCTCAGAAATTGGCCAATACTGACCAGCTAACTGGCATCCCCAATCGCCGCCACACATTGAACATGCTCAAAGAGTATATTGCGAAAGCGCATCGCAAGGGCGGAGAACTGTCAGTAGCCATGTTTGATATCGACCATTTTAAAGCGGTTAACGATCAACACGGTCACGCTGTTGGAGACCAGATATTGCGCTTTGTCGCGCAGCATAGTGGTAAAGTTCTGCGTGCCGACGACTTGGTAGGGCGTATTGGGGGGGAAGAATTTGTTATAGTATTGCCTGGGGCAAATACGCACAGAACCATGGAAATTGCGGAGCGCCTGAGAATTTCCATAGAGAAAGGAAGCAACGCCAGATTTGGGGGCAATGGCGTAACTATTAGCATCGGTGTAGCTTCGTTGAAACATGCGGAAAATGAGAACGCAATGGACAGCGATCAGTTATTATTAAATGCTGATGAGGCGCTTTATAAAGCGAAAAGGCTAGGACGGAATATCCTCCAAGTTGCAGCATGAATTAGCCGCCGTTATCTTGTTTGTCACGTCTTTCAAACGGGCAGCTCCCTGCCGAACTGGGCCACGAAGTCGCGCTGTACGCGGGCTCTTATTTACTTTTTGATCAATGGCCAGCATGCAAATGTGATCCCTTCTGCAGTCATCCCGGCCAGTATCGGCTCAAAGGCATATTTTATGTACAGATTTCAGTTATCGCGCTCTTTTAGAACCGTGTTTTCTACATTGATCCTGACATACAGGATTACGGCGTTCAGACAGATGAAGATAATCGCTATCCAGATGTGTCCAAAAACCAGGGGAATGACGAGTATTTCCAGCGTGACAACCAGATAATTGGGATGACTTACATATTTGAATGGTCCTGCTAGCACCCGGGGGAAATCGGGTGCAGAAATGATGCGTGTGGTCCAATAGGGGCCAAGTGTAGCGAGCACCCATAACCGCGCAGCTTGCAGAAATACGAATATGATCGCGAGAGGCCAGACTATGGGATCATGGGGCCGGGTAAAAACGAACAGACTGACAAGAAAAGCCGCATGGATAGCCACCATGGCGGGATAATGGCCGCGTCCGTATTCATGTGCGCCGCGGGCAAACAGTGCTTTTGTATTATGGTTCGCATATATCAATTCCAGCCCGCGCTGCAGCGTCAGGAATATCAGTATCGCGTATGCCACCGGCCATCCGCCGCCATCCCAGATATACCATGCGCCTGCCTGCATCATACTATCGTTCCAATAGGCCCAGTGCCCCGGTAAAACCGGGACCAAGCGCGGTGAGCAGCAACGGGCCTGAGCTGTTTTGTGCAAGCAGTGCTTCCATCACAAAGTGAACCGTTGGCGCGGACATGTTGCCATATTGTGCCAGCATTTTGCGTGTGGTGGGCAGGCCATTGTCCAGATGATCGAAATAGGTTTCCAATGCTTCAATCACCTTGCGTCCGCCCGGATGGCAGGCAGGTTCGGCAAGCGAATGGCGTGTAATATTATTATCAGCGAGAAATCTATCAATAACCGGTGAAAATTCTTTCAAAACGAAACTGGGAATATCGCGTGCCAGCACCAGACCCAGTCCCTGTTCATCAATGTCCCAACCCATCATATCACGGGTATGGGGCCATGTGGTCTGGGTGAAGGCGCCCAGGGCAGGGCCATCACCTTTACCAGAAATTGCACAGGCGCTGGCCCCGTCCGCAAACAGGGCGGTGGATACGATACCTTTTTTGCTGAGGTCGCCGACACGAAATGCAAGCGAGCATAGTTCGACAGTCAGCAACAATATTTTGCGCGCGGGATCGGCAAGGACCATGTCACGCGCGACCTGCAACCCCATCACACCGCCGGCGCAGCCATATCCAAACAGCGGCAATATCAGCACATCTTCGCTAAATCCGCTGGATGGGATCATTTGTGAAGGTACAGACGGGGTTGCGATACCGGTGGTCGATACGCAGATAATTGTATCAATTTCACCTGCCTTAAAGCCTGATTTGTGTAGTGCACCGGCTGTAACGGTTGCCAGCAGCTTCTCGCTTTCTTCCAGATACACATGATTCCGCGTCGTCCAGTCCTGACCGGACATATAGGCATCGGCAGGCTGGACAATATGCCGTTTTTCAATTCCCGCGCTTTCATAAACTGTGGATAAACGATTGGGGATACCGCCCGGTACAAGCGAAGACATGCGCGTCCAAACATCGGATTGTGTAATGCTATATTCGGGAACCGCAGTAGCGATTGCATTTAAGATTGCGGCCATGCACTATTTTGCGCAGCTTTTGGTGTGAAATACAAGCCTGCACTGTGTGGAAACTTAGACTCCCCGTGCATGAAGATATGTTTGCCCGTGCTGCCCTTGCGCATGGAAGGCATCCATCCCTATTTAGATATTCAAGCGAATCACATACCGCCGTGCGCGGTATTTCCAGATGAAAGTATGATACCATGAGCGAGACCCATAAAACCCGCATGCTTATTATCGGTTCCGGCCCGGCCGGGCTTTCCGCCGCCATTTATGGCGCGCGCGCTGGCATGGAACCGATTGTGGTGCAGGGGTTGCAGCCGGGCGGGCAGCTGACCATCACCACCGATGTGGAAAATTATCCGGGCTTTCGTGATGTGGTTCAGGGCCCCTGGCTAATGGAAGAAATGCAGGCCCAGGCCGAACATGTCGGCACCCGTATGATGTACGACACGATTGTCAATATTGATGTGTCACAGCGGCCATTTCGCGCGACCGGCGATGGCGGGACGGTTTATGAGGGCGACACGCTGGTAATTGCCACGGGCGCGCAGGCAAAATGGCTGGGCGTTGAAGGCGAGCAGGAACTGGGCGGCAAGGGCGTGTCTGCCTGCGCCACCTGTGACGGTTTTTTCTACCGCGGCAAGAAAGTTGTCGTGATTGGCGGGGGCAATACCGCTGTTGAAGAAGCGCTGTATCTTACCAACCATAGCGATGATGTGACATTGATCCACCGCCGCGACAGCCTGCGCGCGGAAAAAATCCTGCAGGACCGGCTGTTCGCCAATCCGAAAATTACAGTGCTGTGGAACAAGACAGTCGAGAAATTTGTGGCGGGCGGTGATCCGGAAGGCCTGGTCGGTGTTGACCTTGTCGATACCCAGACGGGCGAAAAATCACATGAAGCGGCCGATGGCGGTTTTGTGGCCATCGGCCATGCACCTGCGACCGAGCTGTTCAAAGGGCATCTGCCGATGGATGATGGCGGATACCTGCTGGTCGAACCCGGCACGCCGAAAACCAGTGTTCCCGGTGTTTTTGCCTGCGGCGATGTGATGGACCATGTCTATCGCCAAGCTGTGACGGCTGCGGGGACAGGCTGTATGGCGGCGCTGGATGCCGAACGGTTTCTTGCAGAAACCGAATTTATGGCCGAGGCGGCTGAATAGAGCCGCTGTATAGCGAAAAGGCTATTCTTCCTCACCGAACCGGCACGAGATGCTATCTGCCGCCTTGTCTTCGGCAAATTTCAGCAGGTTGCCGTAATTTTCAAACATCTCACCATCGACTTCGTCATCCTCAATCATGATATCCAGCCGGTCCTCCATTTCGGTGAGGAGGCCGGCAACGGCCATGGAGTCAAGTTCAGGCAACGCGCCAAATAGTTCGGTATCGGCATCAAATGCGGCAACATCTTCTGCTTTGAGGCCCAGTACGTCACACAAAACGGCGCGCACGGTTTCGTCGATAGTCTTATGCTCAGTCAAGTGACCCAAACCCCCTGATTTTCAGCCCTTCAAGTTCGAATATCCGCGTTTACGCATTTCCAGACAGCGGGACAAGGCTGAAATCTTTCCTATCACCCTTGAAGGATAGTCCCTTTGGCGTGATAACCCTGTTAACGTGAATAAATTATGCTTAACGCCATATGGTTTTATGAATAAAGGGTTCGTCTTGCACCAGACCGAAAGACTTTCTGAAATAGTTCCGCCCGCAAAGCCCCTTGACCATCTCGCCTTATGCGGGAAGCAGTACGATATAGCGCTTCAACTGCGCGGTGAAACAATTGACTATGCCATGCTCAACCGCCGTGTCGGACAGCTGGCGTGCTGGCTTCAGGAGCAGGGTCTGGCGGCGGGGAACCGTATCGCAACATGGCTGCCCAAAACAGAAACGGCATGCCTTATGCCGCTGGCTGCCGCCCGTGCCGGGTTGGTGCATGTGCCGGTCAATCCGCTGCTCAAACATGCGCAGGTCGCGCATATATTGTCAGATAGCGGCGCAAAATGCCTCATTTCCAATAGCTCACGGCTGAAATCACTTGGTGAAGGTGATGTACCGGTTGGCTGCGTATTGCATGATGAAAAAGCGGTCATGGAAGCACGGAAAGCCATCAGGAGACCGCTCGGAGCTTCAGATGCAGACCCGGATGCGCTGGTAGCCATATTATATACCAGCGGTTCGACAGGGCGGCCCAAGGGTGTGATGCTTAGCCATGCAAATCTGTGGCTCGGCGCAGTCAGTGTAGCCGGGTATCTGGGGCTTGAACGCGCGGACCAGACCTTGTGCGTATTGCCGCTCAGCTTTGACTATGGCCAGAATCAGCTGCTCTCGACTTGGTATGCAGGGGGCTGCTGCGTTCCATTGGATTACCTGACAGCGCGTGATGTGATCAAGGCATGTGCGCGGCACGAGATAACAACCTTGGCTGCTGTGCCGCCCTTATGGGTGCAGCTTGCCGAGCAGACATGGCCTGACGAAGCATCTGCCCCGCTCAAGCGCCTTACAAACAGCGGCGGTGCGCTTACGCCGAAGCTGGTCAAGGGATTGCGCGCCATATTCAGCGGCGCTGACATTTATGCGATGTACGGCCTCACAGAGGCATTCCGCTCGACATATCTTGACCCGGCTTTGATTGACGAAAACCCGGTCTCGATGGGTAAGGCGATACCGTTTGCGGAGATCATGGTTGTGAATGATTCCGGCAAACGCGCCTCTGCTGATGAGGAGGGTGAGCTGGTTCATGCGGGGCCATTGGTGGCGCAGGGCTATTGGCAGGATCCGGCGCGCACGGCGGAGCGTTTCAAACCTGCGCCCGAATTTTCTGAATTTGGCGGCATGGCGGTATGGTCCGGTGATCGTGTACACCGTGACAGCGACGGTCTGCTCTATTTCGTGGGCCGCCGCGATGCGATGATAAAGTCGTCGGGTAATCGGATAAGCCCGGCGGAAATAGAGGGCATCGTGCTGGACGGCGGCCTGGCGGCGGAAGCCGTGGCTTTGGGTATAGCAGATGAACGGTTGGGGCATGAGATTGTACTGTATGTAAGACCGCAGTCAGGGCAGCTATTGGATATGGAACAGCTGACACAGGTTCTGAAAAGCGAGTTGCCCAATTTTATGGTGCCGCACCGGATTATCAGACTTGAAGCTTTCCCCAAAAACCCGAATGGAAAGCTTGATCGCACGGCGCTGAAGAAAATGGCTGAGGAGCAGGTGGCATGAAACCGTTAGGACCCATACCGGCGGGATTCGGTACGCGCGATGGCGAATTGGAAATCGCGGGTTACACCGCGAGCGAACTTGCCGAAAAGGCAGGTGATACGCCTTTATTTGTCTATTCGGCAGAACGGCTGCGCGCGCGCGTCGCTGAACTGCGCGCTGCCATGCCGGAACGGCTTTCCATCCATTACGCGATGAAAGCCAATCCATTCGCACCATTGCTTGAACTGATGGTCTCGCTTGTCGATGGTATTGATATCGCATCGGAAGGCGAATTGATGCGCGTGTTGGATGCGGGCGCAAATCCTGCGCATGTCAGCTTTGCCGGCCCCGGCAAGCGGGACCGTGAACTTATGAGGGCGATAGATGCAGGCATCACGCTTAATATCGAATCTGAAAATGAAGCGCGGCGGGCGATTGCCATGGCTGGACAATCAGGCGCGACGCCCAAAATGGCGGTGCGGGTCAATCCCGAGTTTGACCTGCGCGGTTCGGGCATGCGCATGGGCGGCGGCGCCAAGCCGTTTGGGGTCGATCAGGACCGTGTCCCGGCGCTGGTGCGGGAAATAATTGCAAGCGGTGCGGACTGGCGTGGTTTCCATATTTACGCAGGCTCACAGGCGCTGGATGCGGATGCGATTGTGGACACGCAAAAACAGACACTCGCGCTGGTCGCGCATCTTTCCGACATGATTGGTGAAAGCCCGGCGCACGTCAATCTGGGTGGCGGTTTTGGTATTCCATATTTCCCAAAGGATATGCCGGTTGATATCCAGCGTATCGGTGACGCATTATCGGCTGAATTTGATCGCTTGCCCGTTGCGCTTCAGCAGACCGAATTTGCCATAGAACTGGGCCGCTGGCTGGTGGGCGAGGCGGGTGTATATTTGACCCGGATTGTGGATCGCAAGGAAAGCCATGGTCAGACCTACCTGATCACGGATGGCGGATTACATCACCAGCTTGCCGCCAGCGGTAATTTCGGGACAGTGGTGCGGCGCAATTACCCGGTGGCGATTGCCACGAAATTTGATGCTGAACCGGAGGAAGAAGCGAATATCGTGGGCTGCCTGTGTACCCCGCTCGACCGGCTGGCGGACAAGGCGCATTTCCCACGTGCGGATGTGGGTGACCTAGTGGCGATATTTTGTGCAGGCGCCTATGGAGCCAGCGCCAGTCCGGCAGAATTTCTGGGTCAGGGCAAGGCGATAGAAATGCTGGTCTAGGCTTATTCGGGATAGCTGGCCCGTACAAAGTACAGCCCGTCAGGCGGGGCGTTGAAGCCGAGTGTATGGCGGTCCGCTGCATCCAGTGCGTCCTGTAAATCTTTACCCGACCATTTACCCTTGCCCACTAGCACAAGGCATCCGACCATTGAACGCACTTGGTGATGCAGGAAAGAACGCGCGGCCACATGCGTTTCAATAATGTCGCCGCGCCGCTCAACCTCAATGCTGTCCAGCGTTTTAACCGGGCTTTGCGCCTGACAGTGGGCGGAGCGAAATGTCGTAAAATCATGCTTGCCGACAAGCACCTGTGCCGCATCGTGCATGGCGTCTGCGTCCAGAGGGGTTGCAACCTGCCAACTGCGCCCCCTGTCCAGCGTGAGCGGCGCACGGCGGTTGGTGATATGGTAGATATAGCTGCGCCCGATGCAGGAAAAACGCGCGTGCCAGTCGTCGCAAACTTCCTCACAGGCCAACACCGTAATGGGCTCGCCGCGTAATTTCGCGTTCATGCCTTCCATCAGACGGAAAGCGTCAATTTCCCTGACAATATCAATATGCGCGCGCATCGCATAGGCGTGTACACCCGCATCCGTGCGTCCGGCGGCATGCATGGTCACCTGTTCGCCGGTAATCGCTTCCGCGGCTTCTTCAACGCTCTGCTGCACACTCGGACCATGCGCCTGACGCTGAAGACCCATATAGGGCGTGCCATCAAATTCGATAGTGAGCGCGAAACGGGTCATGCCAGCTGCGTTCCTGTTGCAATGGCATTGCCGCGCAGGAAATTGTCAAGATCCATGGCCGGCTTGCCGGCGCGCTGGATAATCACCGGACGAATGGCTCCGGTGGCACAGGCAATGGTCAGACGATCGTCGAGCACTGTGCCCGCTTCACCGGACGCTTCTATTATCTGTGCTGCATGGACACGGTAGCGCTGGCCATCATGCTCGAAAAAAGCACCCGGCATCGGATTGAAAGCGCGCATCTGCCGTTCGGCCTGTATGGCATCTGCCGTAAAATCGAGCCTTGCCTCTGCCTTGTCGATCTTATGCGCATAGGTCACGCCGTCTTCCGGCTGAACTTCGGCAGGGTAGCTTTTCAGGTCACAGAGCAGTTTCGCCATCAACTGTGCGCCCATTGCGGCAATTTCGTCTGTCAGTTCCCCGGCTGTCTTGCCTGCTACAGGTGTTTCGGCCTTGGCCAGCATCGGGCCTGTGTCAAGGCCCGCTTCCATTTGCATAATGGTCACGCCGGTTTCATCATCCCCGGCCAGTATCGCGCGCTGCACCGGCGCTGCACCGCGCCAGCGGGGGAGCAGGGAGCCATGCACATTCAGGCAGCCATGCTTTGGCGCATCCAATACCGCGCGCGGTAGGATCAGCCCATATGCGGCGACAACCGCCACATCCAGCTCAAGTGCAGCAAACTCTGCCTTTGCTTCATCGCCTTTCAATGAAACAGGTGTGCGCACTTCCAGCCCCAATTTTTCGGCCAGTGCCTGTACGGGCGAAGCGCGCAGTTTCTTGCCGCGGCCTGCCGGACGAGGCGGCTGGCTATAGACCGCCGCAATGTCGTGCCCCGCATCATATAGGGCGCGCAGGGTGGGGACCGCAAAATCGGGTGTTCCCATAAAAGCGATGCGCATGGTTTTGTCCTTCATGAAATTTTGCTTGGCAGGAGGCGTGCCTTCCCCCTAATGCCGTATCCATGGCATCGCAAGAGATAGAAGAGCTGACACAGGCACTGGCACGCCTTCCGGGGCTGGGGCCACGCTCTGCGCGCCGGGCGGTGCTGTATCTTATCAAAAAGCGCGAAACCGCGTTTAACCCGCTGGTTGCGGCCATGGAACAGGTGCGGGACAAGCTGGAAACCTGCGAGAATTGCGGGAATGTGGATACGGTCAATCCGTGCGGTATCTGTAGTGATATCCGCCGCGATACGCGGGCCATTTGCGTCGTTGAAGAGGTGTCCGACCTATGGGCACTGGACAAATCACGGTTGTTTCTGGGGCGTTACCATGTGCTCGGCGGACGGCTTTCCGCGCTTGACGGGGTGCGGCCGGAAGATCTTACCATTTCGCGGCTGATAGAACGTGTCGATGCGGGCGATGTTGACGAGGTCGTGCTGGCCATGAATGCTACTTTGGAAGGGCAGACAACCGCGCATTATATTGCGGAAAGGCTTGAAAAATATCCGGTGCGCCTGACACAACTGGCGCATGGTTTGCCTATGGGCGGGGAGCTGGATTATCTGGACGAAGGTACGCTGGCGCAGGCTCTGCGCGCAAGAAAGCCGATAAGCTGAGACATCGCTGCGTTATTGCTCTTGAAGAGTAAGTACTGTGCCGCTATTTTATGCCTATGGCTATTTTACCAATTATAGAAGTGCCCGATCCGCGGTTGAAAACTGTTTCCACGCCGGTGGAAAAATTTGATGACGAGCTGAAACAGCTGGTCGAGGACATGTTTGAAACCATGTATGCCGCGCCGGGCATAGGCCTTGCGGCGATTCAGGTTGGCGTGCCCAAGCGGGTGTTGGTGATCGATCTGCAGGAGCCTGATCCGGATGCGAAGGCAGAGGATTGCGGAGATGAAGGCTGCGGTCATGACCACCGCCCGGTTATCAAAAATCCGCGCATCTTTATCAATCCGGAGATACTCGACCCGTCAGAAGAGCAGTCCTTATATAGCGAAGGCTGTCTATCTGTGCCTGACCAATATGCTGATGTCGAACGTCCGGCCACTATCCGTGCCCGCTGGCAGGATTTGGACGGCAAAGTGCATGAGGAAGATATGGACGGACTGATGGCCACATGTTTGCAGCATGAAATGGACCACCTGGAAGGTATTTTGTTTATTGACCATCTGTCACGTCTCAAGCGGCAAATGGTGCTTAAGAAGCTCAACAAGATGCGCCGTGCCGCCTGAGGCTCGTAATCCTCTAAATTAGCAATTGAATGCAAGGCTATTTGCGCCTAAGTTCCTATTTCGTTCTATTTAGGAGTTTTACGGCTTGGCCGAATATCTGCCCGTCATTTTTGCCGTTATCGCTTTGCTAGTTGGCATTGGTGTGGGCTGGTTTCTGGGAAGCCGTCCATTGGCTGATATTCGCAAAGAGCGTGAGGAATCGGAAGTAGAACTCAGGGATTTAAGAGAAAAATTTCGCGCATCTATTCGTGACCTTGCGGGCGCAGAAGAGCGCGCGAGCCGCGCAGATACGCTTGGTGAGCGACTGGAAACCTATCGCACAGAACGTGAAATCCTGAAAGCTGATTTAGCCGCGATGAAAGCGGATGCGGCGAACCATGAAAAGCAGCTGCAACAGCTTGTTGAAGCGAAAGAAGCCCTGTCTGCGCAGTTCAGCGAAGTGGGCGGCAAGCTGCTCGGCGAAGCGCAAAAGGCATTTCTGGAGCGTGCGGATGCGCGGTTTAATCAGGCCGAAGAAAAGCATGAAGCGAAAATCAAGTCGCTGATGAATCCCGTGGGCGAGCGGCTTAAGGCCTATGAGGAAAGCGTGCAGAAGATCGAGAAAGAGCGGAATGAAGCCTATGGCGACCTGAAAGGATTGATGGGTGACATGAAATTGGGGCAGGAGGCTGTGCGTAGCGAGGCGGCGCGGCTCGTCAACAGCCTACGCAATGCACCGAAGGCACGGGGGCGCTGGGGCGAACAGCAGTTGCGCAATGTATTGGAAACCTGCGGGCTTGCCGAGCATACCGATTTTCAGATGGAAGTGAGCATTGATACCGATGAGGGCAGGGCGCGTCCCGATGCGATTATCCGCGTTCCGGGAGGCCGCTCGCTGGTCGTTGACGCAAAAGTATCGCTCAACGCCTATCAGGATGCGTTTGAGGCAGGTGAAGATGATGCGCGCGATCTTGCGCTTGTGGCGCACTGTCAGTCGATGAAGACGCACATCGATGGTCTGTCACGCAAAGCCTATTGGGATCAATTTGACGATGCGCCCGACTATGTCATCATGTTTGTGCCGGGCGAGCACTTCCTCTCCGCTGCACTGGAGCATGATTCAACGCTTTGGGACCATGCCTTTGAAAAGAAAGTGCTTCTAGCAACACCCACGAACCTTGTTGCGATAGCGCGCACCGTGGCATCGGTCTGGCGGCAGGAGGGGCTTGCACGCGAAGCCAAGCAGATCGGCGCGCTCGGCAAGGAAATGTATGATCGCCTCGCAACCGCTGCAGAGCATCTGAAGCGTGTCGGCACCGGGCTGACCGGCGCGGTCAATAATTATAACAAGTTTGTCGGCAGTTTTGAACGCAATGTGATGTCAACCGGCAAACGCTTTGCCGAGCTCAATATCGAAACGGGCAAGCGCGAAATTGAGGAGGTGCCGCCTGTTGAAGCTCTCCCGCGTTATGGAAGTGACATAGAAGAGAAATTGGTTGAAGCTGCCCGGGACAAAACAGCTATTGAAGAAGAATAGCCTCTCTTCCTAAAGCTGTCTTTTGAATTCCAGGCTGTCGGTCTCATGTGAAAGTGTCATATTGCCATTGGGCAGGAAATTGACATCTGCCTCTCCCGACAAAATGTTCAACAAACGCTTTTCATATGCATCTGCTGCGCCGCCGCACAGTTTTTTGCTGGTCATTATCCGGGAGACGGTGAGCTTCCCATCTACATATCGATAGGCAGCATTCATGCCATTGCAACCGGCATTTCCTGTGATCTGTCCTCGCTGGAAACGGAGCTCAGCGCCAGATGCGCTGCTGCTATCCGATACAGCCGTCCAATATGTGTCCTCCATATCATCGGGGGGCAGTATTTTCCCGCCACAGCCCCGCAATGTCTGCGCGCCAATTTCCAGCACCACGCTGTTTCCGAACCTGCGATCAGCCATTGTGTCACTGCAAGGTTTGTCCATGATAATGACATTGATTTGCGGCGTCAGATAGCGTTTTACAGCCAGACTCTGCCTTTTCGGCGGAGTTGGTACTGTAATAACCGTTTCTCCATAGTCACCGGTATAGCTGATTTGCTGTTCATCAATCTCCAGCGTCCAGCCAGGCTCATTGCCGAACGCCTTATATTTTTGAGATTCTGCTTTCGGAGAAGGGGAGGATATTTTGACTTCCTCATCAGGAGGGCAGGCGGTGAGCGCCAGAAAAAAACATGGAGCAAAATATGTAATACGCATGGTGCTACAATATCTTATTACATGCAAAGAGTCATTATGACTGTTCTCGCCTCTGCTGATTCAGCACTTCATAAGCCATCACGGCCGCTGCGATGGCGGCATTCAGGCTGTCAGCCTTGCCCCGCATTGGCATTTTCACCAGCATATCACATTCAGCTTCATACTCTGTAGGGAGGCCATGCGCTTCATTGCCAATCAGCAGAAATGTGGGCGCTGAATATTGCACGGCCTGATAGTCCTTGTCGGTGTTCAGGCTGGTGCCGACCAATTCACCTTTGCTGCTGCGGAGCCATTCCAGAAATTCTATCCAGGGTGACTGCACAATTTTTTGCGTGAATATCGCGCCCATGCTCGACCGCACGGCTTCTACGGAGAATGGATCAACGCAATCATCGATCAGGATAAGTCCGCCCGCACCGACGGCATCGCCTGTGCGCAATATTGTGCCAAGATTACCAGGGTCGCGGAGCGATTGCGCGACCAGCCAGATATTGGCACTGCCGCGATCCACTTCGCTGAGCGTGGTGCCATGGTCTTTATAGACACCCAGCACTGTTTGCGGGTTGTCCTTACCCGATATTTTGGCGAGAATATCGCGCGTAGTCACAACAATTTGCCCGCCTGTGTCTTTTACGGCTTGTTCGAGTGCCGTAATAAGCGGATGCGATTCGCGCGTATCGGACATAAACAGCATTACTGGCACATATCCGGCTTCCAATGCCTCGGTGAGCAATCTTAACCCCTCGGCAAGAAAATGCCCGCTGCGTTTCCGATGCTTTTTTTCACGCAGGCTGCGTACCTGCTTGACCAGCGGATTGGAAAACCCCGTAATGATACGGCGGCCGTCATCATCGAAATCGCCCGCGGGAGAAAAACCGTCTTTCACGTCAATCTTCGCCAAAACCGTCTTTGATAAGGCCGATAAGTTTCATCAAATGCGCATCAGCTTGTTCGCCCTCTACTGTGACGGTGACATTATCGCCGCGGGCCGCGCCCAGCATCATGAGGCCCATAATACTGTCACCATTCGCTTCAGAACCATCTTTGGCGACAATGACTTGCAAATCTCCGGGCAATTTGGCGACGACGGTCACAAATTTGGCACTGGCACGAGCATGCAATCCGCGCTTGTTGGTAATGGTGGCTTGCTGAGACGGCATTTAATGTTCCAGTCCGAGCAGTTCCGACGCTACGCTGATATATTTCTGTCCGGCCTCGCGTGCTGCCGAAACGGCTTCGGCGACTGTCATGGTTTTTCTTGCGCCTTCGAGCCGGATGAGCATGGGCAGATTGACGCCGGCTATGACTTCAACACGGCCTGCCTCAAGTAATGATATCGCCAGATTTGATGGTGTACCGCCAAACAAGTCAGTCAGGACGATAACACCGTCGCCGCCATCCACATCATTTATGGCTGTGGCAATATCCTGACGCCTTTGTTCCATATCGTCATGCGGACCAATACATATGGCGGCAACATCTTTTTGTTTGCCGACGACATGTTCCATCGCCACCAGAAATTCTTCTGCCAGCTTGCCATGCGTAACCAAAACCATGCCAATCATTGGGCGAAAAAACTCCGGTTCAAAATAACATGTCCTGTTCTATCGTTAAGCTATTTTCCGCCCATATCACGTGCTGGGCTTGCCTTCCAGTTCATCGGTAGGGCGTGACGCCAGATTGCGGTGTGAAATAGTGGGCGAAAACCCTGCTTCGAGCAAGTCTTTTGCCATTGTTTCAGCCGTAAAGACAGACCTGTGACGTCCGCCCGTACACCCAAAAGCTATATTTACATAGGCTTTACCTTCGGCGGCATAGCGGGGGAGCAGAAATATAATCAAATCAAATATCCGCTGATAGGCTTCGGAAAATGCAACATCTTCCTGAATATATTCGCCGACAGCGGCATCTTTTCCGGTAAGCGGGCGCAGTGCATTGTCCCAGTGCGGGTTGCGCAAAAAGCGCATGTCGAAAACGAGGTCGGCAACAGGCGGCATTCCACGCGCAAAGCCGAAACTTGTAATGGTAAGTGTCGGCTGAGTGTTTTTGCCGAGACTGAATTGCTCTCTGATCGCCTGCTGTAATTCATTGGCGGCAAAAGAGGTGGTATCCAATACGTGATCCGCCCATTTCCGCAGGGACTGCATCAATTCACGTTCCTCGAATATACCGCTTGCCGCCGGGCGGTCCTTTGCAAGCGGGTGTGGGCGCCGCGTTTCGTTATACCGGCGCTCCAGTTCGCTTCCGCCGCAATCAAGATAAAGGGCAGAAATATTGAGATGATGTTTTGCGTCCAGTTTTTCGACTTTGGCGATAATGGCTTCAGGGTCGAAACCGCGCGTGCGGCTGTCAAAGCCGATGGCGAGCGGAGCGCGCAAGTCATCGCGCGCACTGGGAAGGGGGGTGTCAAGCAATCTGCCGAGCAGGCGAATGGGAAAATTATCGACTGCTTCCCAGCCCAAATCCTCCAGCGTGCGCAATGCAGTGGATTTCCCTGCACCCGACAGGCCGGTAACGAGCATTATGTTTTGCGATTCGCACTTATGATCTGGTGTGTTGGGCATGACCTTGCTTATAACTGGAGTCCATAGGCACGCAACGCCCATTCCGCCTTTATCGGCAAAGCTGCGCTATGTGCGTCCATGGCGATATGGGGTATTTTTAACCCTGCGATGATTTCCATCGCGGCGTTATCGATAAATCGCGGCGCGTTTTTTTCGAGGGTGACAAGTAGCGTGACGGGTATATTACGAACATGCTGTATGCGCTGGATACCCAGATTGCGGATTTCGATCTGCCCGGCAATATTGGGTGCCGGATGCGCGCGCAATGTTTCGGTGTGGCCATCAAACTCCAGCAGGACGTGATCGTCACTGACAAGCTGTGCACCACGGTCAATCAAGGCCAGACACAGCTCGGATTTACCGATACCACTGGGACCGGAAATGAGCATAGCTTTGCCGCCAATGGCGACACATGACGCGGGATACAATATTTTGCTGTCGGTGCTCACGACAATATCTGTAGTCCTGAAACAGCTGCTGGGAGCGTGATGCGAAAGCAGGCGCCCTGGTGGCCGTCTTCGCGGTCGCAGACGCTTAATTTCCCGTTGTGCCCTTCGATGATTGTCCGCGCGATGGCGAGCCCCAGTCCGCTGTGGCGGCCAAAATCCTCATCATCGGGGCGCACGCTGTGGAAACGTCGAAAAATGGCTTCGCGCTCGCTTTCGGGAACGCCGGGGCCGCAGTCCGTAACGCGCACGTGTACAACGTTCTGAACACGCGTCGCAGTCACTTCGATAAGCGCATCTTGTGGTGAAAAAGATACAGCATTGTCAAGCAGATTGCTGATAACGCGCTCCAGACGAATCGCCTCGCCAGATACAGTCGCCACGCCGCGACGCGGCCGTGCGAATGCAATATGGCGGCCCTGGTTTGCCCCGCGTTCTTCACGCGCGGTCAACACGCTTTCAATCATTTCGCCCAGATCAACCCTTTCGAATTTTGTGCGCGAAAGCTGTGCATCAACGCGGGACACTTCGGATATATCCGTGATCAGGCGGTCGAGCCGCCGCACATCGCTTGATGCAATCTCAAGCAACTGTTTCTGCAATTCTGGTTCACTGACATTCTCCAGCCCCTCCAGCGCACTGCGAAGCGATGCCAGCGGGTTTTTAATTTCATGGCTGACATCGGCGGCAAAATTCTCAGTGGCGTCAATTCGGTCGCGCAAGGCCAGACTCATATCCGATAGGGCGCGTGCCAACATACCGATTTCATCACGCCGTTCGGGCAGGCGCGGAACGACCACTTCACGCGCGCGGCCTAATCGAACCCGGACAGCCGCGCGTGCAAGACGGCGCAGCGGGCGCACGATCGTGCGCGCGAGGAATAAGGATAAAAGTACAGAAAACACGGTCACAATGGCGATAATTATGGCCAGTAAAGCTCTCTGGTCGCGGACGATACGCGTTATATCGCGGGCATTTTCGGTAATCAGAACAACTTCCTCTCGCCGGGGAATAGCGGCAGCCGCGCTGATAAAAGGAGTTCTGTCGGGTGCATAACGAAATCTGGCAGAGGGTTCCGGCATATTGGCGGCACTTTTTAGTTCTGGCCAAGCCTCGAAATTATCTTCTTCGGGTTCGGAAAACTTCTCTACATCGGGCGCGCGCACTATGCTTTCGATTATTCTATCAAGCAGCCGTGCCGCATCTTTCCGCCATGGTTCGGTGGCCGGATCACGCAAGACATATGATGGAGAAATAATCGCAAAGCTGTCCAGTTGTTTGCTACCACCTATATTGTAAATACGAATACGGGATTTTGTTTTGCTACCGGCATCCGCAATAAAGGTGCGGTTTGAAACTATATTATTATTTTGCGCCAATGCGCTGGCAACAATTGCGGCCTGTTGCCGGGCCTGCTCCATACGCTCGTCAATAAGCTGCGCGCGGTAGCTGTCCAGATAGAAAAAACTGCCTGCCAATATCGCTAGGGCAAAGATGTTGACGGCCAGTATCCGTGCGGTCAGCGATACACGCCGCGTCCAGAATAGCGATAAATCACTGCCGCTTTCATCATTCTTCGGAGAAACGATAACCGGCTCCATACAATGTATCTATTGCGGAAAATTCATCATCAATCTCGCGGAACTTGCGGCGCAGGCGCTTGATATGGCTGTCTATAGTGCGGTCGTCGACATAGACATCATCCTGATAGGCAGCATCCATCAACTGATTACGCGTTTTGACCACACCGGGCCGCGTGGCCAGCGCCTCAAGTATCATGAATTCGGTGACCGTAAGGGTAAGAGGTTCATCTTTCCATTTCACCATATGGCGTGCAGGGTCCATATGCAGGCTACCGCGCACGATCGGTTCGCTGATGGCCGCTTCGTCATTCTGCTCGTCATTATTGATAAATTCCGTGCGCCGCAATATCGCCTTGATGCGGGCAATCAAAAGCCGCTGTGAAAACGGTTTTGAAATGTAATCATCCGCCCCCATGGCAAGGCCCAGCGCCTCATCCAGTTCATCATCTTTTGACGTCAGGAAAATAACGGGCAGGGCGCTTTTTTCACGTACGCGGCGCAGTAGTTCAAGCCCATCCATACGCGGCATTTTAATATCGAATATAGCCAGGTCCGGCGGATTTTCGGTGATGGCTTTCAGCGCGGTTTCACCGTCCGAATATAGCCGCGTGACATAGCCTTCGGATTGCAGGGCTATGGATACGGATGTCAGGATATTCCGGTCATCATCCACCAGTGCGATAGTAGCTGTCATAAAAGGTCTTTACCCGAGGAAAGTTGAATAATCACGCATGAAAATCAATAGCTGCTTATTCGCATCTGCATTTTATCAAGTAAACCCCCTTGATGACAGCGTTGTCAGCAAAATGGCGGTTTGACGTATATTGCGGCATGTTTTAAGCGGGCGGCAAATATACGCGCATACGTATGCAAAATATCATGCAATGCGCCATCACATTCGCCAAATCCAATGAGGACAAAATGACAAATTCCAACCGTGCTGCCCTGAAAAACATGGGTATTGAAACAAGTGCCCGTATTGATTCCAACCTTCAACGTGCCGCGCTCGTTGAGCACGCGATTCGCAATGGTGAGGGACGACTCGCAGCTTCAGGCCCACTGGTTGTTGCAACGGGGCAGCACACGGGCCGCTCCGCCAATGACAAGTTCATGGTGCGCGATGCCGAGACAGAAAATAGCGTATGGTGGGGTAAGACCAACAAGGCGATGTCACCGGAACATTTTGCTGTGCTGAAAGAAGACTTTTTCAAAGCTGTCGGAGAAAAAGAACAACTTTATGTGCAGGATCTTTTTGGAGGGTCACAGCCTGAGCACCGTGTCAACGTGCGGGTAATCAACGAACTGGCATGGCATAACCTTTTTATCCGCACGATGCTGGTCCGTCCGACCGCCGATGAACTGAAAGGGTTTGATGCGGAATATACGATTATCGACCTGCCCAGTTTTCAGGCTGACCCAGAGCGGCATGGCACGAACGGCCCCGCTGTAATTGCAGTGAATCTGACGGAAAAACTGATCCTGATCGGCGGCACGGCTTATGCGGGCGAAATGAAAAAATCTGTATTCGGTCTCCTCAACTATTTGCTGCCACTCAAGGGTGTTATGCCGATGCACTGCTCGGCAAACATGAGCAAAGATGGCGATACGGCAGTATTTTTTGGTCTTTCCGGAACCGGAAAGACCACATTGTCCGCGGATGCAAGCCGCATTTTGATCGGTGATGACGAGCATGGTTGGTCCGATACTGCAGTCTTTAATTTCGAAGGTGGCTGTTATGCCAAGATGATCCGCCTTGACCCCGAAGCGGAACCGGAAATTTATGCAACGACGCAGCGGTTTGGCACTGTGCTGGAAAATGTTGTTATGGACAGCGAAACCCGCATGCTGGACCTTGATGATAACAGCCTCGCCGAAAATACACGCGGCGCATATCCGATCGATTTTATTCCGAATACATCGGAAAAAAACATGGGACCTGTTCCCAAAAACATCATCATGCTGACGGCGGATGCTTTCGGCGTGCTGCCGCCAATTTCACGGCTGACGCCTGAGCAGGCAATGTATCATTTCCTTTCAGGCTATACCGCGAAAGTGGCAGGCACGGAAATAGGCGTGACGGAACCCGAAGCGACTTTCTCAACCTGTTTCGGCGCACCGTTTATGCCGCGCCATCCATCAGTTTACGGTAATTTGTTGAAAGAGCGTATTGCGAAAGGCGGTGTGACTTGCTGGCTGGTTAATACGGGGTGGACTGGCGGCAAATATGGTGTCGGCAACCGTATGCCGATCAAAGCCACACGCGCGCTTCTTAACGCGGCTCTGGATGGTAGCTTGAATGATGTGGAATTCCGGATTGACGAGAATTTCGGTTTTGAAGTGCCTGTGGCTGTGCCGGGCGTAGACAGTGCAATCCTTGACCCTCGCTCAACATGGAGCGACAGAGCGGAATATGACGTTACCGCGAAAAAGCTGGTCCAGCTCTTTATTGATAACTTTGCGCAATTTGCGGATCATGTGGATAGTGAAGTTCGTGAAGCAGCGCCAAAAGTGGCCTGAATATTCTTTTATGAAGATATCAAAGAAGAATAAGGCTTTCCCGTTCTGGCGGGGAAGCCTTTCTTTTATGATTGTATGAAAGGCTAAATAAAAAGGGCGTCCAGAAATTTCTGGACGCCCGATCTTAATTGAATTTGACTAAAGTAATCAGTCCGTCAGGTCTGCAGGAACCTGTCCGCCGTTTTTAGCCAGTTCGCGCATCACAGCTTTATGCAGCCAGATGTTCATTTCTGCACTGCCGTCCAGTGCACCAGTGTAACCCAGTTCCTGAGCAAGTTCTTTACGGTTTGAAAGGCTGGCATCGATGCCCAGCAATTTCATCAGATCAACAATAGAGCTGCGCCAGTTCAGATCTTCGCCGTGTGCAGCCGCTTTTGCGGTCATGACCTGATCGACATCAACAGCGCTCATTGGCTTGCCCGGTGTTTCACCGGCTGTTGTTGTTGCATCTACTGCTTCAGGCTCGTCCTTAGTTCCGAAGATTGCATTTTTGATTGAGCTAAAAATTCCCATAATTTTGTCCTTCCCTAAAAGAAATTGATATTATTTAACTACTGCTTTCACATAAGCATTGTTCCCTTGTGGCACAATGTGTGTGATTCTAAAACCATGTAAAATGTCTTGGCCAAAACGTGTTTAGCTAGTGCATCTCCATATTTTCAGCTAGCTATGGTTGCAAGTTTGGGGCATCCAGCCTTGAAGTTACAACTTGGGAGAGACTTAATAATGGATATGATGGATATTTTGAAGCAGGCAGGCGGACTGGGTTCGCTGGCAAATGACCTGGGTATTAGCGAGAGCCAGGCACAGACAGGTGCAGCAGCACTGTTGCCTGCAATTTTAGGCGGTTTCAAAAAACAGACGCAGGCACAGCCTGGCGGTATCGAAGATCTGGTCGGCATGATCGGTGGTCTTGGTGGCACAGGCTTGCTGGAAAATGTTCTGGGCAATCAGCCTACCAACGTTTCAAAAGGCAATGAAATCCTTGGCCAGATTTTCGGATCAAAAGATGTAAGCCGTACAGTCGCGGGTAGCGCGGCGCAGCAGACAGGCTTGGATACATCCGTACTGAAAAAAATGTTGCCAATACTGTCGATGCTGGTTGCGGGCTATATGTCCAGCCAGGCTGGCGGTAATGCATCGCAGCAGGGCGGAAGCGGCGGCTTGGGCGGCGTGTTGGGTAATGTACTTGGCGGTGTGCTGGGCGGCAATAAGGCGCAAGGCGGCGGCATGGGCGGTCTTGGCTCGCTTCTGGATCTGGACGGTGATGGAAATCCGCTGGATGACATCATCGGGATGGCGTCCAAATTTACACGCTAAGCTGACTCAGTAATTTTGATGCAAATTGCATGATTGGGTGGTAGCAATACCGCTCAATCAATGCAGAAAGTTTCTCCTATGTCCGTTATTCAGGCTCGTTTCGCAGGCGCTGCCGCGCTTTTGTCCGCTTTTGCTTTGCCAGCTTTATCGCTTCAAGCGAGTGCGCAGGATGTTAGCGAAGCCGATATACGTGCGCATATTGAGATACTCGCAGACGATAGTTTCACAGGCAGAATGCCGGGCACGCAGGGTGAAACAAAGACGCTGGAATATATTGCGAACGCATGGAGCAAGGCGGGGCTGGTCTCTGGTACAAATGATCCGGCGCATTCATGGTACGCACCGGTTGAACTGGTACAGCGGAAACATCATGCGCAAAGCGTGCAATTTACAAAAAACGGGCACATTGTCGATCTGCCCCAAGAAATAGTATTGCGCAGCCGGGAAAGCTCGGCAAATGTACGTGGTGCGCCTGTTATCTATGCAGGCTACGGCGTTGATGAACAAGGCAATGTCAATGCCGATGTTGAAGGCAAAATCGCGCTCATTCACTTTTCTGCCCCGGATTTTGCCGGAGATAATGGCAAGAGTTTTACGGAAAGGCGTGCGCAGCTCAGCAAAGCGGGCGCCGCGGCTGTCCTGACCATTTTTGACGGCAATTTCCCATGGGCACGTGTTGAGTCAAGTTACAAGCGGCGCAGCATGGGTTTGGCGAGCAAGGATACTGCGCTGCCCCTTGATGGCGCGGTGAGCAGCGATTTTATGGAGCAGCTGTTTGATTCTGCCGGATCGGTTTGGGACAGGGCCAGGAAAAATGCAAAGCAGGCTGAATTTACAGGACAGGATTTGCAGCTCAGCGGCGCATTACAGATTTCCACGCAGGTTTACCGGTTCTCAAGTTATAACGTCATTGGGAAATTGCCTGGGAAAAACCCGGATGCGGGCGCTGTCCTGATGCTTGGACATTGGGACCATATTGGTATCTGCCGTGATGAAGGCGCAGAAGACCGGATTTGCAACGGCGCGGTTGACAATGCCAGCGGTATTTCCGTCCTGATCGAAGCTGCCAAACGTCTTGCCAAAGGCCCGCAGCATGACCGTGATATTTATTTCATGGGAACCACTGCTGAAGAGCAGGGTCTCTTGGGTGCATATGCCTATGCAGAAAACCCGAATATTCCGCTCAAAAATATTGTTATTGCGCTGAACGTCGACACGATTGCTATCGCCCCGCGCGATGCCAAAGTTGCTATTATAGGGCGCGGCAAAACGTCAATGGATCCAATCATAGAAGGTGTTGCCAGAAAATTGGACCGTGACATTGAACCGAGCGAAGAGGCAAATGCCTTTATTCGTCGTCAGGATGGGTGGGCACTCGCCGCAAAAGGTGTGCCTGCTTTCATGGTCGGTGGATCATTTTCGGACCCCGAATTATTACAGGAATTTCTTGACGGTGTCTACCACGGTCCAGATGATGAAGCGGTTGCGGAAATGGAACTCGGTGGTGCAGCGCAGGATACAGAGCTGCACATTGCTCTGGCGTGTCACTTTGCAAATCTGGACACATATTCACAAGAAGAGCGAGCCGCACAGACCGGCCCTGAACCTGCCGGAGATTGAGACAAATACACTAGCGATTTCCCGCCATCATGTTTACACGGGACCGCCACGAATCAATAAACGCATAAAGGCGGCGCGGCATGGATATTTCCCTTGGTTTGACTTTTGATGATGTGTTGCTGCGCCCGGCAGCATCCGACATTGTGCCGGGACAGGCAAACACGCAAACACGCCTGACACGCGATATTGTTCTGAATATTCCCGTATTATCATCTGCTATGGACACTGTTACAGAAGCCGATATGGCGATCGTCATGGCGCAGATGGGCGGAATAGGGGTATTGCACCGCAATCTGTCAGTCGAAGAGCAGGTCGCCGCTGTGCGGCAGGTGAAACGCTTTGAAAGCGGTATGGTTGTCAATCCTATCACAATATCACCCGATGCCATATTGGCGGATGCAGAGGCTTTGATGGCGCAGAACCGGATTTCAGGTATTCCAGTCGTAGAAGACAGCGGCAAGCTTGTCGGTATCCTGACAAACCGGGACGTGCGCTTTGCGGAAAATCCGCAGCAGAAAGTCAGCGAGTTGATGACGCGTGAAAATCTCGCCACGGTGCCCGACAGTGTAACACACGAAGAGGCGCGCCGGATCCTGCATCAGCGGCGGATTGAAAAACTGCTGGTTGTGGATGATGATTTCCACTGCATCGGCCTCATCACGGTCAAGGATATCGAAAAGGCAGTGACGTTCCCGCATGCGACCAAGGACGCGGCAGGCCGTCTGCGTGTAGCGGCGGCGTCAACCGTCGGCGATAACGGCATGGCCCGTACACGTGCGCTGATTGAAGCGGAATGCGATGTCGTCGTCATCGATACGGCGCACGGCCATAGTCAAATGGTGATCGATTCCGTTGCCGACGTAAAAAATCGTCATTCCGAAGCACAGATTATTGCCGGCAATGTAGCCACTGCAGCGGCCGCCCGTGCTTTGATTGATGCAGGCGCAGACGGTATAAAGGTGGGGATTGGCCCGGGCTCCATTTGCACCACCCGTGTCGTCGCGGGCGTCGGTGTGCCGCAGCTTACCGCGATCATGGATGCGGCAAAAGAAGCCGATAAATCAGATATTCCTATCATTGCGGATGGCGGACTCAGGACATCGGGCGATGCAGCCAAAGCCATCGCCGCAGGTGCATCTACCGTCATGGTCGGCTCCATGCTGGCAGGTACGGAAGAAGCGCCGGGTGAAACCTTCCTGTATCAGGGGCGGGCCTATAAAAGCTACCGCGGCATGGGGTCGGTCGGCGCCATGGCGCGCGGTTCGGCGGATCGTTATTTTCAGGATGATATCAAGGATCAGCTCAAGCTGGTTCCCGAAGGCATTGAAGGGCAGGTACCTTTCAAGGGGCCAGCCAAAGAAGTCATTCATCAGCTTGTCGGCGGTGTCAAAGCTGCTATGGGCTATACCGGGTCACACACTATAGATGACCTGCGCAGCAAGGCGGAATTTGTGCGTATTACAAATGCGGGGCTGAATGAAAGCCATGTCCATGATGTGGCGATCACGCGCGAAGCACCAAATTATCCGTCGCGCTGAATACGGACAGGGCAGGCAAAATGGAATTAACGAAAATATTTCTGATATTTATCTTTTGGCCTGCCGATGCGCCCGCAGAGCAACCCAAATGGACGAGCGAGCCGTTTATAACGGTTGAAGACTGCCGGAAAAAAGCGGAGCAGCAGACTGAAATAATACGTGCCAGACATGGCAGCGAAACAAAAGTCGTGTTTCACTGTCTTTCCATTGATGACCGTATTTCCGAATGACCCCATCTGCGCGGGTACAGGCTTCGATAGATCTTTTGGACGAGATTATCACTGCGGCGCGTGAAAACGGGCCGAGCGCAGACAAAGTTGCCGCGAGTTACTTCAAAACGCGCCGTTATATGGGGTCGAAAGACCGGCGTGCGGTGCGCGAACTGACCTATCGTGCAATCCGCCAATATGGCGATATACCTGCCACAGGCCGCGCGGCATTGCTTGGAATGGCGCAGGTAGATGCAGAACTTACCGCTTTGTTTGATGGCTCCGGTTACGGCCCCGCAAAAATTGACGAGAATGAGCCGCATGCCAGCGGCGGTGCCATTCCGGAATGGATCAAGAACCGTCTGTCTCCGCTTATAACTGATGATGAACTGAACAGCCTTTTGGACCGCGCCGCGCTGGATATCCGCTTTGATCCGTCGAAAACCAATCGCTCTATTCTAACTGATGTTTGGCCAGATATAACTTTCAGTGACCACCTGCCTAATGCAGCGCGGCTGCCAGGTGGAACGCAGATCGAACAGCATCCCCTATGGAAAACGGGCGCTTTGGAAATACAGGATTGGGGCAGTCAGGCGATTGTTGCTGCATGCAAGGCCGAAAATGCGCAGTTCGCTATCGACCTATGCGCAGGGGCGGGGGGCAAAACTCTGGCCTTGGCTTTTGTAATGCAGGACAAAGCGCGTATTATTGCTTCGGATACAAATCGCGCGCGCCTCTCGCGGATGGAACCGCGCAAGGCGAGGGCGGGTGCGCGCAACATCGAAACGCTGCTGCTTAACCCGGGCCGCGAATGGGAGGCGCTCGGGGAATTTGAAGAACAAGCGGATGTTGTGCTTGTCGACGCTCCCTGTAGCGGCACAGGCACATGGCGGCGCAATCCGGAAACCCGCTGGCGTTTGACACCTGAGCGGCTTGAGAAAGTTGTTGGAGAGCAAAAATATATTCTTGAAATGGCCGCGAAACTGGTGCGGCCCGGCGGCGCTTTGGTCTATGCCGTCTGTTCGCTTCTTCACGAAGAGGGCGCACGGCAAATTGCAGATTTCTTGTCAGATCATGCAGGCTGGCATATAGAAGATATCGATATGGCTATCGGACGTACAGAAACCATTGGCGGTCATCCGGTCGGCACGCTGCTTTCCCCGTTTCATGATGGAACGGACGGATTTTTTATGGCGCGGCTCATAAAATCATGATGGCATCTTCATCGGATAGTCAGGCGGGCGATGCTACTACGGTTTCCGCTACATACAAAAAACGGAATATTCAGGAGTTGATTATGCGTTATTCACCGGCAGCATTGGCATTGGCACTGGCGTTTGCCGTAAGCTCCAGCGCGACATTCAGCCAGCAGACGGAGCGTGATATCGACCCACAATCCATTGCCCTGGTCGATGCGGGCAAAGAGGCGCAAAACTCTGGTGATCTCATGATGGCAGCGGATTTTTACGAGTCGGCACTTGCGCTGGACCCTGCAAATGCCGCTGCATTTGTTGCGCTGGCGAAAGTGGCGCAGGAACAAAAACTGCCAGGCAAAGCCATTCGCCTGTACCGGGAGGCATTGGAACTTAATCCGAATGACAAAATGGCACTTGCCGGGCAGGGCGAGGCGATGGTGCAACGCGGTGCGGTTGAAAAGGCGCGCGAAAACCTGGTCCAGCTTGAAAATATATGCCGTTCGGGATGCACGGAAATATCGCAGCTGAACGCGGCCATTGCCAAGGGACCGCCGCTTAAAGTGCAGTCGGCCGAAGCAGTGACGCCCGAAGTGGTTGCCGGTGAAACAAAAGAAACACCCTGAGTCTGAAAATCAGGTGCTTTTATCTAAATAAGATCACGAAATTCATTCAGGATAGCGCGGTAAAGCGTTTTTTTGAACGGTACGATCATATCGGGCAGCGTTTCCGGTTCCACCCATTTCCATATGCTGAATTCAGGGTGCTGGGTGTCGATGTTGATATCCGCATCCTTTCCCAAAAAGCGCATCAGGAACCACCATTGCCGTTGCCCGCGCCATTTTCCCTTCCAGATTTTGCCGATGAGTTCATCCGGTAGGTCATAGAAATGTTCGGATTGGCTTTGTGCTAATATAGTGACTTTCTCTGCAGCTATGCCCGTTTCTTCGCATAACTCGCGCAAAGCCGCCTCGCGCGGGCTTTCTCCACCATCAATTCCGCCCTGCGGCATTTGCCAGGCATCTACGCCAGGATTGTCCAGTCGCTGCGCTGCAAAGACCTTACCGTCGTTATTTGCAAGCATGATGCCGGCACAGGGACGGTAAGGAAGGTTTTTGGAAATTGTCATGAGAATAATCTTCTTATCGTTGCGTATGCACGCTAGGCAGAAATTGGCTGTGGGTCTATCCCCAATGTCCAAGGAAATGGCAAAGCGTGAAAGCCAAACCGCAATGGTGGATATAATTTCTAAATTGCCCCCTTGCCGTTCCGCGCCTAGTGAGGCACGAATAAAGTTGCAGAAATAGAAACGGACAAATTATGGCCAGTGCCGCAGATGTGACAGACGATAACATGAATGCCCCGCCCGAAGCGGTTGTGGTCCGTTTTGCAGGTGATAGCGGCGACGGCATGCAGCTGACCGGCGGTCAGTTTACACTATCGACGGCGCTATCTGGCAATGATCTAGCCACATTTCCCGATTTTCCGGCTGAAATCCGGGCGCCGCAAGGCACGCTTTTCGGTGTGTCGGCTTTTCAGATTAATTTTGGCAGCCGCGAAATCAATACGGCGGGCGATCAGCCGGATGTATTGGTGGCCATGAATCCCGCGGCACTGAAAACCAACGTGGAGTCGCTGAAACCCGGCGGATTGATTATCGCCGATAGCGGCGAATTTGGTAAACGCAACCTTGATAAAGCCCATTATGACAGCAATCCACTGGAAGACGGCTCGCTTGCCAAGTGGCAGTTGCTCGCTTTTGATATTTCGCAGCATACCCTGGATGCCGTAAAGCCCTATGGCCTTGGCAACAAAGAGGCGCTGCGCTGCAAGAATATGTGGACGTTGGGCCTTGCGCTATGGATGTTTGATCGTAAGCGGCAACCTGTGATCGACTGGCTGAATCAGAAATTTGCCAAAAAACCTGAAATTGCCGAAGCCAATATTGCGGCGCTCAATGCGGGTCATGCTTATGGCGAAACAGCGGAACTCGGCGGGCCCATGCAACAGGTGCACGTCTCTCCCGCGCATTCAGAACCCGGGTTATACCGTACAGTCACTGGCGCAGAAGCGATTTCACTGGGCCTGATTGCGGGTGCGCAGCTTGCAGACCTGCCAATGTTTTTCGGCGGTTATCCAATCACTCCGGCTTCGGCGATCCTGCATCATCTGGCGCGTTACAAGGAATATGATGTTACGACATTTCAGGCCGAGGATGAAATCGCGGCTATCGCATCTGCCATTGGTGCAAGCTATGCGGGCAGTCTGGGCGTCACCAGCAGCTCTGGTCCGGGCATTGCTCTGAAAGGTGAAGCCATGGGCCTTGCCATCATGACTGAATTGCCGCTTGTCATTGTAAATTCACAGCGCGGCGGGCCTTCCACCGGGCTGCCCACCAAAACCGAACAATCCGACCTGTATCAGGCTGTATATGGCCGCAACGGCGACGCACCTATGCCGGTGATCGCGGCTTGTTCGCCCACAGATGCATTTGAATGTGCGATAGAGGCGGTGCGTATCGCTGTGCAATATATGACGCCTGTCATGCTGCTGACCGATGGCTATATCGCCAATGCGGCGGAACCCTGGTCTGTCCCTGATATGTCGCAATATGAAGCTTTCCCGGTCACACATATGACTGAGGCGCAGGAAAGCGGCTTCCTGCCTTATGGCCGTGACGAAAAACTGGCGCGGCCCTGGGTGAAACCAGGTACACCTGAATTGATGCACCGCATCGGCGGCATCGAAAAAGCGGCAGACACAGGCCATATCGACTATTCCCCCGGCAATCATCAGGAAATGACCGAAATCAGGCGTGACAAGGTACTGGGTGTGGCCGATAGCATAGGTGAACAGGCAGTTGATCTTGGCGACCTCGGCGGCAAGCTCGCCGTTGTAGGTTGGGGCTCCACCTATGGTCCGATTCATCAGGCCGTGCGCCGTGCGCGCGATGCGGGGCATGATGTCAGTCATATCCATATCCGCAATATCTGGCCGGTGCCCAGGAATATGGGTGAGTTGTTGAAATCCTATGATAGAGTGCTGGTGCCGGAAATGAATACCGGACAGCTGAAAACATTGCTGCGTGACCAGTTTCTGGTCGATGCCAAACCGCTTAACAAAGTATCCGGCCAACCGTTTCTTATCGCTGAGATAATGGCCGCAATTGAGGAGAATATCGGATGAATAAACCTCCCAATCCCGTTGTTTTAATCATTATGCTGGTCGCGGTTTTGGCCGTTATCTATTATCTGCTCGGATAGGAAATCCATATGAACGAGATGACAAAAGTAACGACGCTGAAAGACTGGGAAACCGATCAGGAAGTGCGCTGGTGTCCAGGTTGTGGTGACTATGCGATCCTGAAAGCTGTGCAGCGCACGATGCCACAATTGGGCGCGGATCCTGCAAATACAGTGTTTGTGAGCGGTATCGGCTGCTCAAGCCGCTTTCCCTATTATATGGAAACATACGGTTTTCATACCATCCATGGCCGTGCGCCCGCAGTTGCAACGGGCGTGAAACTGGCCAATCCGAACCTAGATGTCTGGATTATTACCGGTGACGGTGATGCGCTTTCAATTGGCGGCAACCACACAATGCATGTGCTGCGCCGTAATCTTGATTGTCAGATCATGTTGTTCAACAACGAAATTTACGGCCTGACAAAAGGGCAATACTCACCGACTTCGCGCGAGGGCACGACCAGCCCGTCTACGCCCTATGGTTCGGTTGATCGGCCCGCAAGTCCATGCGCATTTGCGCTGGGTTCAGGGGCGCGTTTTGTGGCGCGAGGCATCGATATTCATAAAGGCTTGCCCGATGTTCTGAAAGCCGCGCATGCGCACAAAGGGACAGCATTTATCGAAATATTTCAGAATTGTATCGTCTACAATAAAGATGTTTTCGAGGAATTTGCGGCGAAGAAAACTGCCGCATCCACACAGCTCTGGCTGGCTGATGGCGAACCTATGTTGTTTGAGAAAGGCGAAAAAGGTATCGCGCTGGATCATGATAATCTGACCCTGAAAGTGGTCGATGTCGTGGATGGTGATTGGCAGGCCGCGGGCGTTATTGAACATGATGTCACCAATCGCAGCATCGCGCATATGCTTGTAGAATTGCCATTCGGGGAATTTCCGATGGCGCTGGGCGTATTGTACGACGATCCGCGCCCGACTTTTGAAACAGCGGTGGCAGAGCAGAATAGGCTCGCATCTGAAGGCAAGAAACCCGATTTACAGGCTCTGGTCAGCAAAGGTCAGACATGGACCGTGAAAGAAGGCGGCCCGGAGCTTTAGGCTTATATGGATAATTTTACACATAGCCTTGCCGGATGGGCATTATCGCGTGCAGGGCTGGTAAAGAAAACGGGACTCGCGACCGCCACTCTGATTATTGCCGCCAACATTCCTGATATCGACGCGGTCGCGGCTCTGCTGGGCGGGCATCAGCATCTGGCGATCCGCCGCGGAATTACGCACGGGCCTATAGCGATGCTGGTTCTGCCGTTTATTCTGACATGGGCGGTGATCGCTTTTGACAACTGGCAGGCACGGTGCGGCAGGCGACCCGAAAGCAGGCTCCCGATACATAAAGGCTGGCTGCTCGCGCTCGCCTATATCGGAACACTTTCGCATCCGGCGCTCGATTATCTCAATAATTACGGTATTCGCCTGCTGGAACCGTTTTCGAGCAGGTGGTTCTATGGCGATACGCTATTCATTATCGATGTATGGGTATGGACAGCACTGGCATTTGGTATCTGGCTTTCCCGCAAACGCGAAAAGGCGGAGCAGGGTAACTGGCGCAAACCTGCGGTCATCGCTTTGGGGGCCGTGCTGGTCTACATTGCCGCCAACGACCTTATCAGCAACCGCGCGGAAAATGCAGGCTATGCCGCGCATAGGGAACAAGAAAATGAGCCGCCAAAGATAGTTATTGCCAACGCAGTGCCCGTCAAATTCTGGTGCCGTGATGTCCTGATTGGTAGCCGGAACGGGATATATACGGAAATACCTTTTCAGATCGGGGCCGGCCTTGACCATGCCAATATGCGGCAAATGAATTTTGATGTGCCAGACGTGGATTATGCAATGTTGAAAGCGCAAAACCCCGATATTGCGCCATTCCTGTTCTGGGCACGTACACCCTATGTCATTGTTGAGGAACATAACGGCGTGCAGAACGTCACTATACGCGATGCCCGTTTCGCCAATCCGGCCATGGGTGACAGATTTTCTGTGACAACCAGAATTGAAAAATAATCCGGGGGTAATATCATGACCAAACCTGTCATTATCTGGTTTCGCCGTGACCTGCGGCTTTCCGATCAGGCAGCGGTGCAAGCCGCAGCAACCCAAGGCCCAGTTATTCCTGTCTATATATGGGACGAGGAAACGCCTAGGCACCGCAAAATGGGCGGCGCGTCCTTATGGTGGCTACACCATTCGCTGAAATCGCTGGATGCGGACCTTTGCGCAAAGGGCTCCCGTCTTGTTTTGCGGCGCGGTGTGGCCGCAGATATTTTGGCGGATTTGGCACGGGAAACGGGCGCATGCGAAATTCATGCGCTGCGCCACTATGAGCCATGGTGGCGCAATAGCGAACGTGCGTTGAAAGATAAACTGGGCAAAGACTGCGCGTTCGCCCTGCACGACGGCAATTACCTGATGCGCCCGGGCAGTGTGACCACCGGAAGCGGTGATCCGTATAAAATCTACACGCCATTCTGGAAAACACTGCGCGAATATATGCCCCCCAGCGAGCCGGTCCGCACCCCGCAGAAAATCGGAGCGCCAGTTGAGTGGCCGGCTAGTGATGATCTGGATGATTGGGAATTGCTACCTACAAACCCTGACTGGGCGACGGGCTTTGCCAAGCAGTGGACGCCGGGGGAAGCGGGCGCACGCGCGAACGTTGATAGTTTTATTGATAAGGCTACAGTCTATGATGAAGGTCGCAACCTGCCGTCGGAGGAACATACTTCGCGGCTTTCACCGCATCTGCATTTTGGTGAAATTTCGCCAGCATACGTTTGGCACCGCGTTTCGGGCCGCGGACGTGATGTAACGACTTATCAAAAAGAGCTGGTCTGGCGCGATTATGCGCAGAATGTCATTCTGCAATATCCCGAATATGGCGGCAAGAACGCGCGGGATCGTTTTGATGCCCTGCAATGGCGCGATATGCAGGCATCTGAAGTCCGCAGTGATTTTGATGCGTGGTGCAAGGGACAGACAGGCTATCCCATTGTCGATGCGGGCATGCGCGAGCTTTGGGCGACAGGATGGATGCATAACCGCGTGCGCATGATCGCCGCGAGTTTTCTGGTAAAGCACCTGCTGATAGACTGGCGTGAGGGTGAGAAATGGTTTTGGAATACGCTGGTCGATGCCGATTATGGGTCGAATAGCGTCAATTGGCAGTGGACCGCAGGCACCGGCATCGACAGCAATATGTTTGTGCGGATCATGGCCCCGCTCAGCCAGTCCGAGAAATTCGGTGCAGGTGACTATATCCGCAAATGGGTGCCGGAATTGGCTGACCTCAGTGACCCCCATATTCATGATCCAGAAGAACATGGCTGCAAGCCGGATAATTATCCCGCAAAGATTATCGCGCACAGGGAAGCGCGCCAACGGGCACTGGATGCATATCAGGTCATGAAAGACAAAGCGGATTGATTGGCAGCCATGTTTTCATTACAAAGGCTTCACAAATAGGGATGCTGAAATGAACAAGAGTCACCGTTAAACGGATCATAACTGGCTGAAAGCCATAAGTGACAGGCATTATGTGCCTGTAAATCTGACTCTATTTCAGGAACTATCATGCAAAAACTGAACGGAAAAACCTGTCTTGTGACAGGGGGCGCACGCGGCATTGGTGCGGCGATTGCAAAGGCTTTCACAGATGAAAGCGCAGATGTCATCGTTACGGACATTAATGATATAGACGGTATGTCATTGGCTGCGTCCATTGGCGCGGAATATACGCATCTGGATGTATCGAAAGAAGCCGATTGGGCCGCTATCGCCGAAAAATATCCGGCGGTGGACGTGCTGGTCAATAATGCCGGGATCACCGGTTTTGAATATGGTACGCAGCCGCATGATCCCGAAAATGCTTCACTTGCAGACTGGCGCGCTGTACATGCCACCAATCTAGACGGTACATTTTTAGGATGCCGTTATGCGATAGGTGCGATGCGGGCAAAAGGTGCCGGTTCCATCATCAATATTTCCTCGCGTTCCGGAATGGTCGGGATACCGGGTGCGGCGGCTTATGCATCGTCGAAAGCGGCGATCCGCAACCATAGCAAATCGGTGGCTTTATATTGCGCGCAGCAGGGGCTTGATATCCGCTGTAATTCCATTCACCCCGCCGCCATCATGACGCCCATGTGGGAGCCGATGCTGGGAGAGGGCGATGCGCGCGCAGCCAATATTGCAGCCTTGGTTAGGGACACGCCAATGCAGCGTTTTGGGGAGGCTGAAGAAGTTGCCGCCTTGGCAGTTTTACTGGCGGGCGATGAGGCGCGCTATATGACGGGAGCGGAGCTCACCATAGACGGAGGGTTGCTGGCGGGCAGCGCGGCAAGTCCGGGCTAAAACCATTGCGATGTCATGATGGGTCGGGCATAATCATGGCATGGACGCGCCAACTTCCAATCGGGGCAGGCATCTTGTGCAGGCCGATCGCGGTTTCCTTACCGGAAACAGTCTGTTTGCCCATGCTGTAGGTGCAGGTTTTCACAAGGTTCTGGACCGTATTGACGCAGGTCTCGACCATGGCGCACTCGAAGGCATTTTGCCGGACGGCAGTCGCCGGATATTGGGCGGACGCGGCGAAGGGCCGACAGCGATCGTAAAGCTGAATAGCTGGCGTGCATTGATACGTCTGGGGCGATCGGGTTCCGTGGGCTGGTATAAAGCGTGGGAACTGGGCGAATGGGAAAGCCCCGATCCCGTCCTCCTATTCGACCTGTTCATGCGAAACAGAGCGGGTCTGGGCAGCACTGCCCGGGCCAGCGGGTTCACGCGGCTCATCAATTTTTTTGCGCATTTCCTGCGCCGCAACAGCCTTGGGCAAGCGCGAAAAAATATCGCATTCCATTATGATCTGGGCAATGATTTCTATTCGGCCTGGCTGGATGAAACGATGACCTATTCCAGCGCATTATTTGCAGAGCGGCTATCCACACATGAGCCTTTATCCCGGGCGCAGAACCGCAAAATGGCCGCGATTGCAGACAGGCTTAACTTGCCGGAAGGTGCACATGTCCTGGAAATTGGGTGCGGATGGGGCGCGATGTCGAGACATCTGGCGCGCGAGCATGGCGCGCATGTTACGGCCATCACACTGTCCGAAGAGCAGAAAAAACATGCAGAGACAATGCGCGGTGATTTAGCCATAGACTATCAGTTGACGGATTACCGCGATGTCAAAGATCAGTTTGACGGCATCGCCAGCATAGAAATGGTGGAAGCGGTCGGGCAGCAATTTTGGCCCGCCTATCTGGATGCCATTGCAACGAACCTGAAACCTGGAGGACGCGCTGCAATTCAGTATATCAGCATCGCGGACGATGTGTTTGAAAACTATGCTCGCAGTGCGGATTTTATTCAGACCTATATTTTCCCGGGCGGTATGCTGCTGTCCGAAAGCCGCTTCCGCGGCCTGGCACAGGCGCGCGGTCTGCAATGGTGCGATCAGCATGACTTTGGACTGGACTACGCGGAAACATTGCGGCGCTGGCGAATGAGTTTTGACAAGGCAGTGGAAGCCGGCGGCTTGCCAGCAGGCTTTGATTCCTATTTTGTGAAGTTGTGGCGCTACTATCTGATGTACTGTGAGGGCGGCTTTCGCGGTGGCGGCATTAATGTCAGCCAGGTGACATTGGTGAAAAATGATAACTGAAAAAACGATCAATCGAGGAGAGATACATGCGGCTTTTGGGATTTCTGACAGGTGCAGCCCTGCTGCTTGGCCTGTCCGCATGCGACTCTATCAAGCAGGTAGCGGCGGATGCCGCCGGCCTGCCCACGGATGAGAACGTGCTTTTCTGGACCCAGGACCAGCGCGATAACGCCTTCCGGCAAATGGAAAGCCTTACGACCACGCGCACGATCTCCGCAGGTGATGAGACATATGACCTCGCGCAGGGCGCACCGCTGGACATTGGCACATGGAGCGGCGAAGGGCATGAATGGACGCTCGGTAAATATATGGCGGATCAGCGTAATGCCGGGTTGATCATATTGCATGACGGCAAAATCCGCGCCGAGGAATATGCGCTGGATTATGCCGCGGATGGCCGCTGGACCAGTTTTTCGGTGGCAAAGTCGCTCGTATCCACATTGGTCGGTGCCGCGGTGCAGGACGGTTCGATCAAATCGCTAGATGACCCGCTGACAGACTATATCCCCGAGCTGAAAGACAGCGGATATGACGGTGTCAGTGTTGAACAGCTTTTGACGATGACATCGGGCGTAAAATGGAATGAGGATTACGCCGATCCTGAATCTGATGTCGCCAAATTTAATATGACCAAGTCTAAAGACGGCGACAATCCCATCCTGACTTATATGGCGACGCTGGAACGCGAAGCCGAGCCAGGTTCGCGCTGGCAATATAATACCGGTGAAACGAACCTGATCGGTGTGCTGGTGTCGAAGGCAACCGGCAAGACATTGTCCGGCTATCTATCCGAGAAAATCTGGCAGCCATTTGGCATGCAGATGGATGCGGAATGGATATTGAATGATGGCGGCTTTGAAATCGGTGGATGCTGTATCTCGGCAGCACTGCGTGACTATGCGCTGTTCGGACAATTTGTGGTTGAGGGCGGCAAGGCGGGTGGCAAGCAGATCGTGCCCGAAGGCTGGTTTGCAAATGCTGGCGTCAAGCAGGCTGATATCGGAATGCCGGGCAAAGGCTATGGCTATCAATGGTGGACCTATGACGATGGCAGTTTCGCTGCGCAGGGGATTTTCGGGCAGGGAATTTTCGTTGACCCTGCGCGCAAGCTGGTCATTGCCTCCAATGGCAACTGGCCCGAAGCCACAAACGACCGCCTGAAGGAAGAGCGCGACAGATTCTACCGGTACGTGCAGTCAGTCATCGATGCGGAGGCTGAATAAGCCAAGCCTTTAGCGGTGTATTCCTGCGAAAGCAGGAATCCAGAGCAATATGGGATTAATTTACTCTGGGCGGTTGTTTGCGTAGGAGCACTAAACTTCTACTTTTCAATTTCCAGACGGCTGTTGGTTTCAAAATCACTGGCCAGGAATTCAGCGATTTTTTCCGCGACTATACCTGCTGTTTTAAGCGTTTGTGGATCTTCACCGGGATAGGCCTGCGCCCGCATATTGGTGCGGGTTTTGCCAGGATCAACAATCGCGGTGCGTATCGCTGCCATATTGCGCATTTCTTCCCCATACGACGTTATCAGCGTCTCAAGGGCAGCTTTGGAAGCCGCATAAGCGCCCCAGTAGGCGCGCGGGCTTTTGGCTACAGAGCTGGTCAGCGCCACAAGCCGCGCATTTTTGCTGTTTTGCAGCATCGCATCGAAATTGGCTATGAGCGCCTGCTGCGCCATGAGGTTGAGTGTGATAACGCGGTTGAATTCCTGCCCATCAATGGTTGGTACGCCTGTCAATGTGCCCAACATGGCAGCGTTGAGCACCAATATGTCCAATGCGTTCCACCGGCCCGCAATGGCCTGTGCGAGCCGCGCGATACTTTCGGGATCAGTCAGGTCCATGGGGGCGATGGTGGCGCTGCCGCCCGCTTCATGAATGGCTTCTTCAACCTGTTCAAGTTCACTGCTATTGCGTGCAGTCAAAATGACATGCGCTCCGCGTGCGGCCAGCGATTTTGCTGTTTCCGCGCCAATACCCCGGCTTGCGCCCGTGACCAGCGCCAATTGTCCATCAAACACGCCCGCCATTACCCGAGCCTTTCTGCCAATAATGTTAATTGATCGGGTTGTTCACGCTCATCAAGATCGGTGAGCGTGGTGGGATAGGCACCGGTAAAACATGCATCGCAAAAACTTGGCTTTACTGAATCGCGTTCCGATTGCCCAAGCGCCCGGTAAAGTCCTTCTATCGAGAGAAAAGAAAGGCTGTCCGCCTGAATATATTTACGCATTTCCTCAATGGATTTCTGAGCCGCCAGAAGTTTTTTGCGCTCCGGCGTGTCGACACCGTAATAGCAGCTGTGCTGGGTTGGCGGGCTGGCAATACGCATATGCACTTCGGATGCACCGGCATCGCGCATCATCTGCACGATTTTGAGCGATGTTGTGCCGCGTACGATAGAGTCATCGACCAAGATGATTCTCTTGCCGTTTACGAGCGGCTTATTGGCGTTATGTTTGAGCTTTACGCCCAGATGCCGGACGCCATCTCCTGGCTGAATGAATGTGCGGCCTACATAATGGGAACGGATAATGCCCAGTTCAAACGGAATGCCCGATTCCTGCGCATAGCCGATGGCAGCAGGCGTGCCGCTGTCGGGCACTGGTATGACAAGATCGGCATCGACCGCATTTTCCGCGGCCAGCTGCGCGCCAATTTCCTTGCGCACGCTGTAAACCGATGAACCGTCAACAATTGAGTCCGGGCGTGAGAAATAGACATGTTCGAATATGCATGGGCGAGGGGATTGCTCCGTAAATGGCCGGTGTGAGCGCACTTCGCCGTTGGTGACGACGATCAGTTCACCCGGCTCGACGCTGCGTTCATATTCTGCCCCGACAACATCCAATGCGACAGTTTCGGATGCAAATATCACCGCGTCACCCAAGCGGCCCATGACAAGCGGCCTGATACCCAGTGGATCGCGGCAGGCAATCATGCCTTCATCGGTCATGCAGATCAGCGAATAGGCGCCCTCGACTTGCTTCAACGCATCAATAAAACGGTCCAAAAGTGTGCGGTAGCGCGAAGTCGCCACAAGGTGGATGATCGTTTCGGTGTCGGATGTAGATTGGAAAATGGAACCATGCCGCACCAGTTCGTGCCGCAGGCGCACAGCGTTCGAAATATTGCCATTATGCGCCACTGCAAAACCGCCGGACGCCAGCTCCGCATATAGTGGCTGCACATTGCGCAATGCCGTTTCACCAGTTGTCGAATAGCGAACATGGCCGCACGCTGTTTCACCTTTCAGCGCACCCACAACATCACCGCTGTCGAAATTGCCAGCCACATGGCCTAATGCGCGGTGGGTATGAAATTCCTTGCCATCAAAGCTGGTGATGCCGGCGGCTTCCTGTCCGCGGTGCTGCAATGCATGCAGGCCCAGAGCAACCATCGCAGCCGCATCTTTTGCGCCCGACACTCCGAATACACCGCATTCTTCGCGAAGCTTGTCATCATCAAAAGGGTGGGTCGTAATCATATCCGAGAGAATCCCTTGCCAGACGAGTGCTGACCTATAGGCTGCCCGAGAGCATTTGTCTTCCCCCTGTAATAAAAAACCGGGATGCAATAAAAGTCGGGATATAATACATCAGGAATCTATCTGTCAGGTCGTGTTCTATTTGAGTTTGTAATGAAGCTTGTTATGCCAGTGATATGGATAAAGAACGCGAAACAGGAACAAAGTTAGATCCGAAATATGACGCCAATGGGCTCGTGACTGCTGTTGTGACGGATGTTGCCAGTAAAAATGTGCTCATGGTCGGACATATGAATGCCGAGGCGCTGGATAAAACTGTAGAAACCGGCACCGTGCATTTCTTCTCCCGCTCCCGCCAGAAATTATGGATGAAGGGGCAGACATCGGGGAATATACTGGAAGCGCAGGATATCCGTATTGACTGCGATCAGGATGCGCTTTGGATTACCGCCAAAGCCGCTGGTCCCACATGCCATACAGGCGCGGTTTCCTGTTTTTATCGGCGCGTAACAAAAGATGGTCTTGCGCCTATATAATCGGTTCATACGCCCATATTGACGTTTACGTTAGCGTCAGTTAAAAGAGGATTATGAATAATCAATCGAATCACGCGACTTTGGACACGCCCGACATTCATAATCGGGAGCAATTTTCGATTTCAGATCTTTCCAGTGAATTTGGGGTAACTGCACGGGCGCTGCGCTTTTATGAAGACGAAGGGCTGATTTCTCCTGAACGCAATGGACTTACCCGTGTGTACAGCAAGCGTGACCGTGCAAGGCTCGCATGGATCATGCGGGCAAAAAACGTAGGCTTTTCACTGAATGAAATCCGCGAGATGATCGATCTGTATGACATGGGCGATGACCGCAGCGAGCAGCGCCGCTTTACCATTAAAAAGTGCCGCGAGCGTGTTGCCGTGATGCGCAAGCAGAAAGCCGATCTGGAAAGTTCCATCAAGGAGCTGAACGATTTTATTAAAACCGTAGAGCAGGTCGAAGCGGAAGCAGCGGCCAGCCAATAATCAATCATTAAATTTCGTTATAGCGGCTCTTGCGAGCTATAATAACCGGACATATCAAGAGGAATTTACATGCCACAATATACCCCGCCTGTTCGCGACACACAGTTTATCCTGAACGAAGTTTTGGGACTTGAAAAACTCACCAACTTGCCCGGTTTTGAAAATGCTTCTGCGGATATGACGGACGCAGTTCTGGGTGAAGGTGGCAAGTTTGTGGCTGAAGTGCTGTTCCCGCTCAACCAGTCGGGTGATGAGGAAGGCTGCACGCGCCATGAAGATGGCAGTGTGACAACGCCAAAAGGTTTCAAGGAAGCATTTGACCAGTACCGCGAAGCGGGCTGGGGCACATTGGCCGCGCCCGAAGAGTTCGGCGGGCAGGGGCTGCCACATGCTATCGGCTTTGCGTTTGAAGAATATATGATGTCGGGCAATATGGCCTTTGCCATGTATCCCGGCCTTACCAATGGTGCGATTTCTGCGATCCTTGCTAAGGGTAGCGAAGAACAGAAAGCCAAATATGTGCCGAACATGGTGTCCGGCAAATGGGGCGGCACGATGAACTTGACTGAGCCGCATTGCGGTACCGACCTAGGTCTGATCCGCACCAAGGCCGAGCCCGTGGGTGATGGTAGCTATAAAATCAGCGGTACCAAGATTTTCATCTCGTCCGGCGAGCATGACATGGCCGAGAATATTATCCATCTGGTGCTCGCAAAAACGCCGGATGCTCCCGATAGCGTGAAGGGCATTTCGCTGTTTATTGTGCCCAAATTCATGGTTGGTGATGATGGTGAACTGGGTGAGCGCAACGCGGTGACATGCGGCTCGATTGAGCATAAAATGGGCATTCACGCGAACTGCACGTGCGTTATGAATTATGATGGCGCCGTCGGTTATATGGTGGGCGAAGAAAATAAGGGTCTTGCCGCCATGTTTATCATGATGAATGCCGCGCGTCTTGGCGTGGGTATCCAGGGGCTGGGTGTGGGCGAAGTCGCGTATCAGAACGGTGTGCAATATGCCAAAGATCGCCGCCAGGGCCGCGCGCTGACGGGGCCGCAGGATACAGACGAAAAAGCCGATACATTATTCGTGCATCCCGATGTGCGCCGCATGTTGATGGAAGCAAAATCGATTACCGAAGGCCTGCGTGCACTGTGTCTGTGGGGCGGCTTGCAGGTGGATCTGACGCACAAGGCGCAGACTGAAGAAGAGCGCCAGACAGCGGATGATCTGATCAGCCTGCTGACGCCCGTTATCAAGGGTTACGGCACGGACAAGGGCTATGACATTGCCACCAATATGCAGCAGGTATATGGCGGGCATGGCTACATCGCCGAATGGGGCATGGAGCAATATGTACGCGATGCGCGTATCGCCATGATCTATGAAGGCACCAACGGCGTGCAGGCGATGGACCTTGTGGGCCGTAAACTGGCGCAAAATGGTGGCCGGGCGGTGCAGCTGTTCTTCAAAATTATCGATGAAGAGTGCGCCGATGCGAAAAATAACGAGAAGCTTGCCGAATTTGCCGGGCATCTGGAAAAAGCAACTGGCCAGCTGAAAGCCGCGACCATGTGGTTTATGCAAAACGGTATGCAGAACCCCAATAATGTCGGCGCTGGCGCACATGCCTATATGCATATCATGGGCATCGTTGCACTGGGCCTGATGTGGCTGCGCATGTCGAAAGTTGCTGCAGAAGCTTTGGAGGCCGGCACGGACAACGCCAAATTCTATGAAACCAAGCTGGTGACTGCGCGCTATTTTGCCGAACGTATCATGCCCGAAGCAGGCGCTTTGCGCCGCAAGATTGAAGCCGGGTCGGAAGCTACGATGGCGCTTGAACCGGAAATGTTTGAGGTCGCCTAAGAGCTCTCCCAAGTATCAAAAATAGAATAGGCCGCATTTTTTGCGGCCTTTTTTGTGCTGTAATTTTGCATCATGATATGTGGCGCTTTAGTTGCGCCGTGCCTGTAAAGCGACGGTTTTCGGTGTGTTTTCTGTTTATCCTTGTTTCTGCCCATGTGACCGATAGCCACTGGTTTTCCAAAGCCGGGAGGCCGATTTTATACGTGACAGGGGAGCAAATGAAGGAATTTAGCAATGAATATACCAACCCCTCTTAAAGCTACATTGACAGCTATGACGGTGATGGCAACGCCGCTCGCATTAAGCCCGGCCTACGCACAATATAGCGAAGCACCCGAAGAAGATGCCATGAATGCGACACCCGAAGAAAACCCGCCCGAGGCGGAGACCCAGACTGGAACCGATGTCCCGGTACAGAGCGAAACGCCCGAGGAAACGCCTCCCAGCGACATACCACCGCCCAATGTGGACAGCGACGAAGATGGCGTTGCCGATGCCTGGGATATCAACAATGATGGCAAGGCGGACGTGTGGGACATGGACAAAAACGGTCGCCCCGACGCCTGGGACCGCGATGGCAACGGTGAACCCGATGCATTTGACACCGATGGTGATGGACAGCCGGATTCAACCGATATGCCCGCCGAGCCTGCCCCGGAACCTGAAACCGAGAGTCAGTAGTTCATAAGTCCCTTGCATGTGTCAACCCGGCGAAAGCCCCTCACATGTGTCACCCCGGCGAAAGCCGGGGTCTCCTTTTCTTTTGTTCCCAGCAGATGTTGCGCGGAGAAGAAGGAGATTCCGGCTTTCGCCGGAATGACAGAGGGGGCGAATGGCAAAGTTATTCTGATACCATTAAATTCTAACAGGCTTTGTCTTTATTCAGGCAGGAAGTCGGGCACGGACAGATACCGCTCGCCCGTGTCATAATTGAACCCAAGTACGCGGGCGTTATCGTCCAGATCAGGTAGTTTCTGCGCAATAGCAGCTAGGGTTGCACCCGAACTGATGCCCACCAATATGCCTTCTTCGCTGGCACTGCGCCGTGCCATATCCTTGGCATCGGCAGGATCGACTTTAATAGCGCCATCAATCGCCTGCGTGTGCAGATTGCCGGGAATAAAGCCCGCGCCAATTCCCTGTATTGGATGCGGGCCAGGCTGACCGCCGCTTATAACCGGCGAACCTTCAGGTTCCACGGCATAGACTTTCAGGTTCGGCCAGTGTTTTTTCAGAACTTCTGCTACACCGGTAATATGTCCGCCCGTGCCGACACCGGTGATGATGACATCTACCGGCGCATCCTTGAAATCCGCCAGTATTTCTTCTGCTGTAGTGCGTACATGCACATCGACATTGGCCGGGTTTTCAAACTGTTGCGGCATCCATGCGCCGGGTGTTTCGTTAATCAGCTCCTGTGCGCGCTCAATCGCGCCCTTCATGCCTTTTTCCTTGGGTGTCAGGTCGAATGTTGCGCCATAGGAAAGCATCAGGCGGCGGCGTTCGATCGACATGGACTCGGGCATAACGAGCACCAGTTTATATCCCTTGACGGCGGCCACCATGGCCAAGCCGACACCGGTATTGCCCGATGTCGGTTCGATAATCGTGCCACCCGGTTTCATCGCGCCGGATTTTTCCGCATCCTCGATCATCGCCAGCGCAATACGATCCTTGATCGAACCGCCGGGATTAGAACGTTCCGACTTGATCCACACTTCGCGGTCACCGAACAGGCGGTTCATGCGGATATGTGGCGTGTTGCCGATGGTTTCGAGTATGTTTGCTGCTTTCATGGGATGTCTCTCCTTCATAAATTCTGTTTCGTGGCCTCATCGTCCCTGGTTACGTTTCGGCGCATTTTTTCTTCCGCATCCAGAACTTCCTGTGGCGGATCAAATGTTTTGGCCGCGCCAAGTTGAGGGAAGAGGCGCGACCATAATCCTGTTACCAATATAGCGCCTGTGCCGCCCGCTACAATGGCCGCGATCGGACCAAACAACAATGCGAGGCCACCGGAAAAGGCATCGCCGAGTTCATTGGACGCGCTGATCGTCATTTGGCTGACCGCATTGACGCGGCCGCGTTTGTCATCGGGCGTGTGCAGCTGTATCAATGAACTGCGCACATAGACCCCAAACATATCCGCTGCGCCGCATATACCAAGGCATAGCATGGAGAGCGGTAACCAGCGGCTGAATCCGAAGCCGATGGTAGCAAGGCCGAATATGGCCATCGACACCAACATCACATTGCCGACATTGCGGGACAGCGGCGCGAATGAGAAAACCGAAGCGACAATGACTGCGCCAATAGCGGGAGAGGCGGCGAGTAGAGACAGACCGATCTCGCCCGCATTCAATATGTCACGCGCGAACACGGGTATCATTGCTGTTGCCCCTGCCAGAAACATGACCAGCAGGTCGAGGGTGATTGCGCCCAGTACCAGTTTGTTTGTGCCGACATAGGACAATCCGTCCAGAACCTGACGCAGCGGCCCCTTGCTGCGATCGATTTCGCTGCGCGGTACCGGCGTGATCATAAATACTGCCAGCATGGCGAGCATATAAAGCGCAGCGCATACGGCATAGGGCAGGAAGGGTGCCACTTTATAGAGCGGTCCTGCCATGCCGGGGCCGGCGATAACGCCCACCTGCCACGCTATGGTCGATAGCGCGATGGCGCGGGGGATTGATTCTTTAGGCACCACATTGGGCGCGAGCGAAGCGATAGCCGGACCCAGAAACGCACGGCAGATACCCAGTGCGACCGAGATGATGTATATTGCCCACAGTGATATCAGATCGTTATAGGTAAAAAATGCCAACAGGGCGGCAATTGCGGCCTGCATGCCCATCACAATCCGCACTATCCAGCGGCGATCCATGCGGTCGGCGACCCAACCCACCAACGGTGTCAGGATAAACAGCGGCACGAACTGTAGCAGGCCCAGCAGCCCCAATATGCCGGCCGATGCGCCAATGCCCATGTCTTCGCGCGCAATATTATACGCCTGCCACCCCAGTATCAGCATCATCGCATAAAGCGCGAACATTGCCGCGAGACGCGCAAACCACAGATAGCGGAAATTTGCGACCGTAAATGGATGCGGCCCGTGGCCAGAATCATCTGTTTGGCTGTCATTCACACTTGTCTCGCTATACCAGTTATATGCAGTAGGAAAGGTGACAATTCTATTGCGCCGTAAAGATTTGCTGAAACGCTTTGCCCCTGCGGGTTATACGTGCAAATCTGCAGTCATGTATCAAGACATAATGGAGTCGCGCCGATGAAAAAATCCATTTTGACAGCTTTGATGGTGGGCATCGCCATATTGCCCGCCGCCTGCAAACAAGCCGACAACAGTGAATCTGTGTCCAGTGCTGAAACGGCGGAGGTGATTGAGGCGGACTGGGATGGTTTCGTTACCGAATTTCTTGACGGTTACATGCCGCTCAATCCTGATTTCGCTGTCTATCAGGGCAAACATGAGTTCGACGGTCAGCTTCCCGACTGGAGCGAAGAAGGCATTAAGGCGCAGATCGATTTTCTTAAGACCGCAATTGCAGATGCACGTTCGATTGATCCTAATGGTTTGAGCCAGGCCCAGCAGTTTGAGCGGGACTATCTGGTTTCCGTTGCCGAAGGCCAGCTTTTCTGGCTTGAAGATGCGAATTGGCCGCACAAAAATCCAGCCTTTTATGTGGGTTCTCTTGATCCCAATGTATATATTGCGCGGCCCTATGCGGATAAAAAGACGCGGATGCAGGCTTTTATCAAATATGCGAAAAATATTCCTGAAGCCGCACAGCAGATCAAAACAAACCTGAAAGGCGATTTGCCTGCCAGCTATGTCAAATACGGGTTGGCTGGATTTAGCGGCTTTTCGGAATTTTTCGTCGGCGACGCGAAGGCAGCTTTTGCCGATGTGGATGATAGCGGTCTGCAGGGTGAGTTTCGCAAAGCGGCCGGCGAAGCATCCTTGGCGATGCAGGATGTTGCCGATTTCCTGAAAGCAAAAGAGGCAGGTGCAACGCAGGATTTTGCCCTTGGCGCGGATCGTTTTTCGCGGATGCTGGCGCAAACCGAAATGGTTGATATTCCGCTCGACGAGCTGGAGGAAATCGGACGTACTGATCTGAAACGTAATCAGGATGCCTTGAAAGCCGCTTGCGCCAGCTATGCGCCCGGGGCGACTATGCAGGCGTGTATGGACAAGATGAGCGCCAATAAAGCCAGCGATGGCCCTGTCGCGGAAGCGCGCCGCCAATTGCCGCCGCTCAAAACCTTTCTCGAAAAGACGGACCTGATGTCAATACCGGGCACTGAAACAGCTCAGGTTGAAGAATCTCCGCCCTATAACCGGCAGAACTCTGCCTATATCGATATTCCAGGCCCGTTTGAAAAAGGCCTGCCATCTGTATATTATATCAGTCCGCCGGACCCTAGCTGGGACAAGAAAACCCGTGATGAATTTGTGCCCGGCAAAGCTGATCTTCTGGGCACCAGCGTCCATGAAATCTGGCCCGGCCACTTCCTCAATTTCCTGCATGCAAATCGCGCTGAATCGCTATTTGGGCGGCTGTTTGTCGGCTATGCTTTTGCCGAGGGTTGGGCGCATTACGCCGAAGAACTTATGATCGAAGCGGGCCTTGCCGATGATATGCCGGGGCTGGAACCCGATGAAGTGCGGATCGGGCAGATCAGCAACGCGCTGCTGCGCGATTGCCGCTATCTTTCCGCCATCGGCCTGCATGCGCGCGGGATGAGTCAGGAGGAATCGAAACAGCTGTTTATCGACGAATGCTATCAGGCAGAAGGCACTGCGATCCAGCAATCGGCGCGCGGCACTTATGATCCCGCCTATCTGAACTATACGCTTGGCAAGCTTATGATCCGCAAGCTCCGCGATGATTGGACCGCCGATAAAGGCGGCCGCGAAGGCTGGAAAGAATTTCACGATACATTTCTGAGTTATGGCGGCCCACCAATACCGATGGTGCGCAGGGCAATGATGCAAGAGGATACCGCAAAGGCGGTGTTTTAGCGCGGGTATGAACTATCCCGCATCGTAATAGCTGATCGCCTCAAATATGGCGGTGAGAGCGATGCGTTCTTCCTCGGTTATTTCGGGACGCCAGATTTCAAATAGCAGGATAATGCGAGTGCTGTCGCCGCGATTCCACGCTTCATGTTCGAAACTGTCATCAAATATCAATGCCTTGCCTTCTTCCCATTGCCTCGTTTCGCTGCCGACGCGCAATGCACATTTATCGTGCGTGATAAGCGGGATATGGCAGATGAGGCGTGTATTGAGTACGCCGTGATGCGGCTTGATATGTGTACCGGGTTTGAGCAGCGAATATAGCGCCAGTGGCGAGCGTTCTTTGATAACCGGAATGGGCGGGGTTGTCAGCGCGGCCATCGTCATGGGACATAAATCGGCATGTTCCACCACACGTGTTCCATTTTCCCAGAAATAATAGGCGCCCCAGCTGGGGTCATTCAAAAGCGCATTATTTGGCAGGGGCCTTTCCGGATTGATTTTTACATATGGCGCAAATTCATTTTCACGCGCCAACACACCCTGCAATTCGCGCTGCATTTCCGGGATTTGCGCCTCCATTTCGGCCATCCATGAAAACTCGCCCCGCTCATAAAATGCGCGTTGAGGCAGGCCCGGAAAGTAAAAGACCGATGGCTGCTGCAGGTAGAGTTCTTCTTTGCCCAATAATAAGTTAAGCGATTGTTCAAATCGTGATGAAATATTGCGAGATACGCCTTTTTCAGCAAGCTGCGCCAAAAGGAAATCTTCATAATCGCCTTGTGATGCTTCAAGATGCGCCTGAGCTTTTTGCAGCATTGGAACAATACCTTGCGGAACCTGCGGCAACTGTGACGCGACATTGAGCGCAGTACGGTAAAAGGAGCTGGCTGCTCGGCTATCACCTGATTTGTTCTTGAGAGCGCCTTTCATCAACAGGCCAACGAGATGACGTGGCTCATCAATCAACAGCTGCTCCAGGGCCGAATCTTCGCCATCTGGGTCACTAATCAAGTGGCAGGCCTGTGCCATGAGGAACCATGGTTTCTTGATGCCAGTTGCATGGTCAATAACTTCACTCAGCTTCACATGCGCAGTTTTGCCATCGCCTTGGCGCAAGGCTTCGGTGCTTTCCTGAACAAAGTGCTGCGCTGTGTCATGATCCATAGGCATGGTGCGTCTATAGCAATATACCGGGGCATATCAATCGCCGCCAGCGCAAGAAATGGTGCGGGTAAGATTTATCGGAGAGTCGTTTTGGCCGCAAAATATACTGAATATGTTCATTTACAACCTTGTATTTCTTAACAAGGTAACAAAGGTAACGCGATTCGGGGGTGTATCTGCACCGCTTTTTCAACTCACGGCTTATTTTTGGCATTTCTGTGATGCATAATATATGTTTGCCGATCAAAAGAATTGATAGCGCGTTCCAGCAGGCGATTGTCATAAATACGTCGTTCGCCGCATATACGTCCACGATAATAGCGTGGCACCGTATATCCGTTTAACGCACGATCGATAGCAAGACCGCGGACATGGTCTTGACCGACCCCTAGTGCAAAATCCCATACATCTGCAAAACTTTCTGCGCCATCGCGTTCGCGCAATGCGTAGGCAGACTTGCGGCTCATTCCCGCAGCTTCGGCAGCAGCGCTGACCGTGCCTATCTTGGATAATGCCTCGATAAAAACCCTTTGTTTTTCGGCCGTCCAGCCATTCCTGCGGCGGCATGGCACAGGCTCAAAAGCAAATGGATCACCGCAATTTTCACTGGTGATGTCGGAGTCGGGCAGGTGTGTATCATCAAACATCCGCATTATATGCTGGAAATGACTAGATGTAGGAAAGAGTTTTCTTGCAATGCTTTATTCAAGTAGTTTTTATGTTCTTCCAGCATTTCTGCCTTCAAGCATTTCTGGATTGACCACAAATAATCTAGCCATCCGGAAATCCTATGAATTGGATTAATGGGTTAATACATAGCAGAATAACTTTAATTCAAGAATATTGTTATTTTTTTAGCATATATTTTCCATACTTTATTTTTACTTTATCCAATCTCCACAAAACTGTCCAATACGCGTTTGCGTCCGCTGGTTTCGAAATCTATTTCCAGCTTATTGCCTTCCTGCTCGGCCACGATGCCGTAGCCGAATTTCTGGTGAAAAACCCTGTCGCCCAATGTGATGTCGGTGCGGCCTTTATTGCCCAGGCTGACGGCGCTGCGGCGGTTTTCGCTGATGCGCTGCGGAGTGGCGTCGTATCCGCCGGACAAGCTGGCGGCGCGTTTCCATCCCGGACCGCGGTGCTGGGCGCGTTCGGGGGTTGTGGCGGCGACATGTGCGAACGGGTCATCGCGTTCCGAAAAGTTCGCACGCCACATTGAGGCACCGCCGGTCATGCTGCTTTCTTCTTCGATATGTTCTTCGGGCAATTCGCCGATAAAACGTGAAGGAATGGAGCTTGTCCATTGGCCGTAGATACGCCGGTTGGCAGCGTGCAGGATCGTGCATTTCTGCCGAGCACGCGTGATGGCGACATAGGCGAGGCGGCGTTCTTCTTCCAGGCTTGCCATGCCGCCTTCGTCCAATGCGCGCTGTGAAGGGAACACACCTTCCTCCCACCCGACAAGGAACAGGTGCTGGAATTCAAGGCCTTTGGCGGCGTGAATGGTCATGATCGTGACTTTGGCTTCTTCGGCCGCCGCATCATTATCCATGACGAGCGATACATGCTCCAGAAAATCGCCCAGCGTTTCATATTCCTCCATCGCGCGCGCGAGTTCGGACAGATTTTCCAGCCGTCCTGACGCTTCGACGCTGCGCTCGGCCTGTAGCGCGGTGGTGTAACCGCTTTCGTCGAGCAATATGCGCACGAGCTCGGCAGGGCTGATCTCGCCAATCTGGTCGCGCCAGCGCCCGATATTGCGCATCAGCTCGGCAAGGGAACCGCGCGCACGGGCCGCAAGTTCATCGGTTTGCACTATGTCGTTTGCGGCATGGCTCAGCGGCGTTCCGGCCGCACGGGCGAGACGGTGTATTTTCTCGACTGATTTGGTGCCCAGCCCGCGTTTCGGCGTATTCACGATCCGCTCGAACGCCAGATCATCGGCGGGCTGGTTGATGATGCGCAGATAGGCGAGCGCATCGCGGATTTCGGCGCGTTCATAGAAACGGAAGCCGCCGATAATCCGGTAGGGCATGCCGATGGAAATGAACCGGTCCTCAAATTCGCGGGTCTGGAACTGCGCGCGTACAAGGATGGCAATGTCGTTGAGCGATACCTGTTTTTGCTGGAGCGATTCAATCTCTTCACCCACGCGCCGCGCTTCCTCCGGCCCGTCCCATACGCCCAGCACCTGCACCTTGTCGCCCGCGTCCAGATCGGTCCATAATGTTTTACCAAGCCGGTCGCTATTGGCATTAATCAGACCGGAGGCAGCAGCAAGAATTTGCGGAGTGGAGCGGTAATTCTGTTCCAGCTTGACGATTTTTGCACCTGGAAAATCTTTTTCGAAGCGGAGGATGTTCGTTACTTCTGCGCCGCGCCAGCTGTAAATCGATTGGTCATCATCGCCGACACAGCAGATATTCTTGTGCTCCTGTGCAAGCAGGCGCAGCCAGAGATACTGGCTACTGTTCGTGTCCTGATACTCGTCGACCAGGATGTATTTGAAGCGATTCTGATATTCCTCCAGCACCTGCCGGTCGGTTTTGAGCAGTGTGAGCATATGCAGCAGAAGGTCGCCAAAGTCGCAGGCATTAAGCGTTTTCAGGCGGCCTTGATAGATGCGGTACATTTCCTGTCCGCGCCCGTTCGCGTACATTTCGCTCTCACCCGCATCGAGGTCATCCGGGTTTAACCCCTTGTTTTTCCACCGGTCGATCAGGCCAGCGAGCTGTTTTGCCGGAAAGCGCTTGTCGTCTATTTCGGCTGCCTGAATCAATTGTTTGATAAGGCGGAGTTGGTCATCGGTGTCGATGATCGTGAAATTGGATTTAAGTCCGACCAGTTCCGCATGGCGGCGCAGCATTTTCGCGCCGATCGAATGGAACGTGCCGAGCCATGGCATGCCTTCCACCGCGGGGCCGATATGTGCGCCGACCCGCTCACGCATTTCGCGGGCGGCCTTGTTCGTGAACGTCACTGCCAATATTTCCGATGGCCATGCCTTGCGGGTGTAGATCAGGTGCGCAAGCCGAGCAGTCAGCGCTGCGGTCTTACCGGTCCCTGCGCCCGCCAGTACCAGCACCGGACCTTTGGTGGTGAGCACGGCATCACGCTGCGGCGGGTTAAGTCCGCGCAGATAGGGCGGTTCAGCTTCCGAGTTTGGGGCAGGGGTTTCCGACATGGCCGCTTATGTGAACGATTGGGGAACAAAATGGAAGGGGGTTGGTGATGTGCGCGGACTAAATTTCTGTCATTCCCGCGCAGGCGGGAATCTCTCACGGTTTGGCGCTTTATTGCTAAAGATTCCCGCCTGCGCGGGAATGACAGATTTAGCTACTTCCCGCCAAACGCAAAATATGCAGCTTGGCCTTGCCGACATTGCGGACAGTATCAACCTCAAACCCTTTGGCCAGCAAGTCCTCGGTGCGCGCAGTTTCCACGCTGACCCATGTGGCGGGTCCGATCCAGCCCTGCCGTTTCAGTTTATCCAGGGCTACGCCGCCTGCACCTGTGTCATAGGGCGGATCCATCATGATGAGATCATGGGGCTTGGGCGCTACGCCCAGAAACAGGACTGACTGCGCTTTCACATCGGCACCTTTGGCGCCGAGGGCAGCAATATTGCCCTGTAAGGCATTAACAGCATCACGGTCCTGTTCCACGAATACACAACGCGCTGCGCCGCGTGACAGTGCCTCCAGCCCCAGCGCGCCGCTGCCCGCGAACAGGTCCATCACGGACAGTTCTTCGAAACCGCCCAAACGGCTGTTGAGCATGGAAAACAGCGTCTCGCGTGTGCGGTCCGCGGTCGGACGGGTGGTGTCGCCTGCAGGGGCCTTGATCTTGCGGCCGCGCCATTCACCGGCAATAATTCGCATAGGCCCGCCTACTTTTTCTTGCCGAGCGTTTTGCGGAACTGCACCACATCATAAGCGCGGATTTCGACGATTTCGCCTTTGGGCAGATCGTCGAGCCTGAACGGGCCATAGCGGGTGCGGATCAGGCGGTTGACCTTCAGGTCAAAATGCTCAAGCACCCGCCGGATTTCCCGGTTTTTGCCTTCGGTCAGCGTCATTTCTATCCACTGGTTATGTCCGGTGCGGCGTTCCAGATTGGCCTGGATCGGGCCATAGCGCATGCCATCAATTTCGATCCCGTCAAACAGATCTTCAAGCTGCTGCTGTGAAATCTCGCCGAAAGCGCGGGCGCGGTAGCTGCGTTCGACGCCGGTGCTGGGTAGCTCAAGCTGCCGCTTGAATTCACCATCGTTGGTCATCAGCAACAGGCCCTCTGTATTATAGTCGAGCCGGCCGACGGGCATCAGTCGCGGTAGCGGTTCTTTTGCGTGCGCATTCAGATGGTCGTAAATGGTCTTGCGGCCTTTGGGATCATGCTCGGTCGTGAGCATTCCCAGCGGTTTATGAAAACCAAATAATTTCGTGGGCAGGGGAGAGCCGACATTCTTGCCATCAACCGTCACGCCGTGCAGGCTTTCCAATACGGTGGCGGGTGTTTCCAGCGTGACGCCATCAATTGCGATCCGCCCTGCTTCGATCATACGCTCCACTTCGCGCCGTGACGCTACGCCTGCGCGTGCCAGTAACTTGGCAATACGCTGGCCTTTTTGACCGCCGCCGCTCTGCTGCCGGGGTGCGGCCGTTTCCTCATCCTCATCCACCCAGCGCATGGGTTCGTCGGTCGGGGACCATCCGCCTTTGCCCGATGAGGCCGTATTGCCGGATGAAGACGTGTCTGTTTTTTTTGTGTTCATAGAAGTAATTCTATAGCGGCGCACGATTGAAATTGCATCGTCAAACTGGCAATATAATTACAAACGCACCAACATCCCTAAGGCGCTGGAAATAATAATGTTTTTTCGCAAGTTTAAGAAAACAATCCAAAACATCCTGATCGTTGAGGATGAACCGTTGGTGGCGTTCGATAATGAACTGCATCTGGAAGAAGCCGGTTACCGTGTTGTGGCGACCGTTGATAATGCGCAGGACGCGTTGAAATGGCTGGAAAAGGGAGACGTTCAACTGGTTTTGGCAGACATCAGGCTGCGTGGTGGCAGTGGTGTGGATGTCGCCAAGGCCGCACATGACAGGCATATCGCTGTGCTGTTCGCAACGGGCGCATGCCCGAAGGAGGCCCGCGAATTGGCTGCCGGATGCCTCACCAAGCCTTATTCTGCCAGAGAATTGGTGCGCGGCGTTCAGGCCGTTGACTTGCTGATCCGCGGCGAAAAGCCCAAAACCATGCCGCGTGCGCTCACGCACTATCACCCGGTGGAACGGTAGGATAGTTATCAATCAACAACTTTAGAGCTTTCCAGCTTTTCTTTAACTTATTTCCGTTTAATGTGATTTCTTCTAAATATTGAGGGACTTTTATAAATGAGTGCTAATTCCGCCACTGATGTAGATGACAAAACATGGTGGGATGGCATTCGTCCCTATATCGAAAAAGCACCTTTGGCTTCTTTTTTCCTCGGTGTCTCCTCTGGCTTCCCCTATGCCATGATCGGCGCCACATTAACTACGCGACTATCCCAGGACGGGATTGACAAGAAAGCAGTTACCGCTTTTGCGCTTGCATTTCTGGTCTATAATTTCAAACCGTTCTGGGCGTGGATTGTTGATGGTGTAAAAGTTCCTGTGTTGCATCGTCTCGGGCAGCGCGTTTCGTGGATGCTTGTTGCGGGCCTGATGGTTATCGCGGCAGTTGCAAATCTCGCTTTTGCCAACCCTCAATCAAGCCTGTTATTTACAGCTTATGCAGCAGTATGTGTTGGTTTTGCAGGTGCGACATTTGACATTGTGATTGACGCATATCGTATTGAAATCCTCAAACCCGAACAGCTTGGCGTGGGGTCGGGCATGTCGCAATATGGCTGGCGAATTGGCTCTGTTGCGGCGGGTGCGCTAGCATTGGTTCTTGCCGCACGTGTAGGGTGGTCGGCGGCCTATATGGCCTGTGCGGCCTTTGCTTTGCCAGCAATGATAACTGCGTTGCTTATGGGCGAACCAGAGCGACATAAAGTGGTGATTGAAAAAAAGGGTATCTCCACAATTAGCCAATCCATCATTGGTCCTTTCACCGAATTTTTTCAACGTGAGGGCGCATTTCTGGTGTTGCTTTTCATCTTGGTACACAAAATTGGTGACACATTGGCCAACCTGACGTTTCGGCTTTTATTCGACGATCTGGGCTATACCAATGATGAGATCGCCATTTATGACGTTGGCTTTGGTTTCTGGGCCTATCTGATCGGTATATTTGTCGGTGGTTTTCTATATGCGCGCATGGGGATGAAAAAATCCGTACTGCTCAGTCTGGTTTTAATGTGTGTCAGCAATTTCAGCTTTGCTTGGCTGGCATCGGTAGGACACAGTAATTGGGGCATGGCGGGTGCGATTGGTTTCGAAAACTTTGCCAGCGGTATTGGCGGTGTCGTTGTCGTGGCGTATTTTTCAGCTCTGTGTGACCTTCGTTTTACGGCGGCACATTACGCACTTATTTCATCAGCCGCCAGTATTGCAGGCCGGTTCCTGACCGGTACCACAGCAGGCGCGTTGATTGAATCTCTGGGATATGTGAATTTTTACCTTCTTACTACATTGGCGGCTGTACCGGGTATCATCTTGTTCTGGTTTATGATTCGCTCCGGTATGGTTGACATGTCGCTAGGCACGGCGGGTAGTGTTCAAGGCAAAGAAACAGACAAAAAAGAGACTTAAACCGGTTCCTGCCTGTTGGCTTTCAACACATTGCCGGCCAGATAGAGCGATCCGGCAATCAGGATATGGTCGCCGGGTGCCGCATCAATAGAAATAGATGCCAAGGTGTTCGCGACATCCGTATGGCTGTGCAATTCCATCGTCGTGCTGCCAAGAGCCTGTATAAACACTTCGGCCCCGTGAAATTCATGATCGGGGACAGGCACGTGATGGAATGATTTGAGCCACGGTAGCAGTGGCGCGATGATGGCTGCCGGGTCTTTGTTGGAAAGCATAGCCAAAATAAGGTGTACCGGTGCATCCAGCTCTTTGAAATGCGAGGCAAGCGCCAATCCTGCGTCGCTATTATGCCCGCCGTCGAGCCATATAGGATTGTCACCGCCCAGTTTTTGCGTCAATGGGCCATCTGAAAGCCGCTGCAACCGTGCAGGCCAGTCGGTCCATTCCATCATTGCGGCAAGTGCGCTTTCAGGCACTGCAACTGCGTTTTGATGTCGGATCATGGCGATGGCCAGCGCGGCATTATCTGCCTGATGCGTGCCGGGCATGCGGGGTAGGGGAAGTGATATCTTGCCGTATGCATCACGGTAATGCAGCGCGCCATCATAGATGGCGGCATCCCATGCATCGCCCCGCGTATGGAGCCGCGCGCCTGCATTATCCGCCTGCGTGGCAATTGTCTCCATCATGGAAGGTGCGTATTTTTGCGTGACGAGCGGCGCGCCTTTTTTGACGATGCCTGCTTTTTCAAACGCGATGCGGTCCATTGGCTGTGCCGGTACATTCGCTTCTTTGCTAAGCAAAAAGGCTTCATGATCCATCCCTAGACTGGCTATACCGCATACCGCTGGCTGCTGCACAATATTGGTGGCATCCAATCGTCCACCAAGACCAACTTCGAGTATTACCGCATCCACTGGGGTCTCTGCAAACGCAAGCAGTGCTGCTGCTGTCGTTACTTCAAAAAAGCTGGGATTGATATCCCCTGCATGGTCGAGCACACGCGACAGGACTTTCGCGAGTGCATCATCTTCAATCAAACGTCCGGCAATGCGGATGCGCTCGTTAAAACGCACCAGATGCGGGCTGGTAAAAACGTGCACAGTCTGTCCAGAAGCTTCGATTGCAGCGCGCAGGAATGCGCAGGTTGAGCCTTTACCATTGGTTCCCGCAACATGAAAAACGGGGGGCAGGCTGTTTTGCGGATTGCCAAGATTGGCGAGCAGAGCGCCAATACGCTCCAGACCCAGCATATCACGTCCGGGTGATAGATGACTTAGCCTGTCGAGCTGTGCCTGTACTGCGGCATTATCGGATATCGCACCATCGGGCATTAGCCCTTCCCGCTTGCAGGAGGGGTTGGGCAGGGCAATAGTGAGATTTTCAGTGTATGAATAACGTGCAAAATATTCCCACCCCAAATATTCCCGCCTCCGGCCGCTCCCGCAAGCGAGAGGGGAGATACGTTAAGCGGCCTCAATATTACCCATGGTGTAATCAATCACACTGGCAAGTTTTTCACGCAAGTCTTTGCGGTGCACCACCATGTCGATCATGCCATGGTCGAGCAGATATTCCGCGCGCTGAAATCCTTCGGGCAGTTTTTCGCGGATCGTATCTTGAATTACGCGCTGGCCCGCAAAGCCGATCAGTGCGCCGGGTTCGGCAATCTGGATATCGCCCAGCATGGCATAGCTGGCCGTGACGCCGCCGGTGGTGGGGTCGGTCAGGACAACGATATAGGGAAGGCCTGCCGCGCGCATCTGGTTAATAGACACCGTTGCCTTGGGCATTTGCATCAGCGACAGGATGCCTTCCTGCATACGCGCGCCGCCAGCCGCGGTGAAGATGATATAGGGGCATTTTTTGTCGATGGCATGGTTCACGCCGTCAACAAACGCGGCACCCACGGCGAGGCCCATGGACCCGCCCATAAATCCGAATTCCTGCACGCCCATGACGACCGGATGATCATGAATAGTGCCACTGGCGTTCGTCAGTGCATCGGGATAGTCATTGTCAGCCACAGCTGCTTTCATGCGGTCAGCATATTTCTTGCTGTCCTTGAACTTGAGCGGATCGGTTTTAACCGTCGGCGCTTCCAGTATTTCCTGGCTGTTTTTGTCCAACACCTGTTCAAAACGCAATTTTGCGCCAATCCGGCCATGATGGTCGCACATGGGGCAGACCGACAGGTTCTCCTCAAATTCTTTCAGGAAAACCATTTCCTGACAGTTCTTGCATTTATACCAGAGATTATCTTCGGTTTCGCGTTTGGCGATAAAGGGTATGGAATTGCGGACACGGTTAAACCAGCTCATGGGATTAATCCTAAAAAATCATTTTCTGGCATTGTATATAGCCGATGACAGGCTTTTTACATAGTCACGAACATGCGGAGCAGCACCTGCACCATGTTCGGCGATAATCTCTACAATGGCAGAACCGACCACTACGCCATCCGCTGTTTTGGCGACGGCAGCCGCTTGTTCGGGCGTGCGAATGCCAAAGCCGACTGCGATTGGCAGGTCCGTTTGTGATTTGAGCGCGGCAACGGCGTCTTCGATGCTGGCCTGTGCCGCCTGTTGCTTGCCGGTGACACCCGCCACCGAAACATAATAGAGAAACCCGGTCGCGCCCTCCAGAACCGCAGGAAGACGATTAGCATCGGTTGTCGGCGTGGCGAGGCGGACATTGGCAATGCCCGCATTACGCAATCCGGGGCCAAGCACGTCGTCTTCCTCAGCGGGAATATCAACACAGATGATACCGTCCACACCTGCATCTGTGCAGGCATCCGCAAACCACTGTGCACCGCGCCGCACCATCGGATTGGCATAGCCCATCAGGATCAGCGGTACGTTCGGATGGCGCACGCGAAAATCCTTGGCAATGGCGAAGATATCGGCGGTTTTTGTGCCCGCAGCGAGACTGCGCAAATTGGCAAGCTGGATCGCCGGGCCATCCGCCATGGGATCGGTAAATGGCATGCCAAGCTCGATAATATCTGCACCGCCTTCGACCAGTGCGTCAAGATTGGCTGCGGTATCTCCATCACCTGCCGTGATAAATGCGACAAGCGCTGCGCGGTCAGATGCGAATGACTGTGAGAGGCGGGTCACATTTTTACTCCCAACGCGTCTGCCACGGTGAAAATATCTTTGTCCCCGCGGCCGCACAGATTGGCGAGGATGACTTTGTCCTGATCCATTTCAGCGGCACGTTTCACCACGGCGGATATCGCATGGCTGGGTTCCAGTGCGGGGATGATGCCTTCGGTCCGGCACAGCTGCTGAAACGCGGCCAGTGCATCCTCATCAGTGCAGCTATCATATTCGACGCGGCCAATATCGCTAAGCCAGCTATGCTCCGGGCCGATACCGGGATAGTCGAGACCCGCGCTGATCGAATGCGCTTCGTCAATCTGCCCATCCTCATCCTGTAAAAGATAGGTTTTATTGCCATGCAAAATACCCGGTTCTCCGCCCGCGAGTGAGGCGGCATGCTTCTTTTTGAGGCCTTCACCCGCCGCTTCAATACCCAACATGGCCACGTCCGCATCATCCAGGAACGGATGGAACAGGCCGATTGCGTTGGATCCACCGCCAATGGCTGCAACCAGCAGGTCGGGCAGGCGGCCTGTGCGATCCATCATCTGCGTTCGTGCCTCACGGCCAATCACACTCTGAAAATCGCGAACCAGTTCGGGGTAGGGATGCGGGCCTGCCGCCGTACCGATAATATAGAATGTGTCATGGACATTGGCGACCCAGTCGCGCAGAGCCTCGTTCATCGCGTCTTTCAGCGTGCGCGCACCGCTTTCCACGCCAACGACTTCTGCGCCGAGTAGTTTCATGCGAAATACATTGGGCTGTTGCCGCTCCATATCGCGCGCGCCCATGTAAATCACGCAGGGCAGGCCGAAACGCGCGCAGACTGTTGCGGTGGCCACGCCATGCTGTCCCGCGCCGGTTTCGGCAATGATCCGTGTCTTGCCCATGCGTTTGGCGAGCAATATCTGCCCAATGCAATTATTAATCTTATGCGCGCCGGTGTGGTTGAGCTCGTCGCGTTTGAACCAGATTTGCGCGCCTTTGCCTTCAGGTGCGTTTGTACGCACATCCTCGGTCAGCCGCTCGGCATAGTAAAGCGGGCTGGGGCGGCCGACATAATGTTCGAGAAGATCATCAAATTCGGCACTGAAAGCCGGGTCTGCTTTGGCAGCTGTATAATGCTTTTCCAGATCGAGCACGAGCGGCATCAGTGTTTCGGCGACATAGCGACCGCCAAAATCACCAAAATGCCCGCGATCATCGGGCTGGCTGCGATAGGAGTTGGGGGGATTTTGCGTTTCTGTCATAACTGCCGCACGGCTTGGCAAAAGGCATGGATTTTGTCCACATCTTTCACGCCGGGCGCAGATTCGACGCCGGAAGACACATCCACCAATGGCGCACCGGTCTGACGGATGGCATCGGCCACGTTGTCCGGGGACAGGCCGCCTGCAAGTCCCCAGTCATATATGGGGGTGAAACCGGCAAGTAGTGACCAATCAGCAGCGTCGCCGTTACCACCAGGCAGTTTCTGGGCAGGCGCATCGAAAAGGATGCGGTCTACTTTCCCTTCATAACGTTGGATTCTTTCCAATGTTTGCGTATCTTTCAGCCCAACGGCTTTCCACACTTCGAGACCGACTTTTTTTCGTATAATATCCGTCCATTCGGGTGTCTCGCTACCGTGAAATTGAATAATATCGGGCCTGACTGCGGCAATCGCCAACGCGGTCATTTTTGGGTCTGCATTGACGAGCAACAACACTGTTTTGATCCGTGCCCCAGCGTGCCTGCGCAATGCAGCGGCCCGATCAAGCGTAACGTGACGCGGGCTCTTCTCAAAATGCACAAGGCCAATATGACTGGCTCCGGCTTCCACAGCCGCATCGATTGTCTCGGAACTTGAAAGTCCGCAAATTTTTATGTCTGTCATGAAAATACTTTACAAGGTTGCTTCAATTGCGCGCGCCGCATCTACCGGGTTTTCCGCCTTGGAAATCGGGCGACCAATTATCAATATCGATGCACCATTATCGCGCGCTTGGCGCGGTGTGACAGTGCGTTTCTGATCACCGGTTTTGCCACTGGCGGGACGTAGACCAGGCACGACGAAAAATCCGTTCTTCCAGTTTTTCTTGGCGGCTTTGACTTCATGGCCGGAACATACAATGCCATCAAGCCCGGCTTCCTGCGCCAAATCTGCAAGGCGTTCCACCTGGTCATGCGGACTGCCACTATAACCTACGTGCGACATGTCATTCTCGTCCAGACTGGTGAGCAGGGTGACGCCAACCACTTTTGTGTTGCTTCCGGCTGCGGCTTTTGCATCTTCCATCATTGCCCGGCCGCCTGCGGCATGGACGGTGACAATGGCCGGCTCAAGCACATGGATCGCCTGCATTGCTGCCGCAACTGTGTTCGGTATATCGTGCAGTTTCAGGTCGAGGAAGACGGGGAGGCCCAAATGGCTGATCTCGTGCACACCGTGATGGCCATGTGCGCAGAAAAATTCGAGGCCAAGTTTTACACCGCCAATATGATCATGTGCTGATTTGACCAGCGCCACTGCCCGATCAAGCGAGGGGGTATCAACGGCAAGATAGATCGGATTGGACACTGACGGCCTTTCTTACATATTCAGACAGATGATAACGGGCTGTTATCCGCATTGGTAATCTCATCGGGTTTGAGGTCGAGCGGTTTTGTGGGTGGCACTGCCACTTGCGATTCCAGCGTCGCAATACGGCGCTTCAACCGCCAGCGCAGCGCCCTGTAGTAAAACCATAAAGGCAGAAATCCGATCAGAAATGCTGCAATTATATATGTGGCCACGCGGGCATTGAGAATTACAAAGCCGAGATCAAGGTCGATCCGCTGTTCATTGCTCCACCAGAACAGAAACAATGCCACAAAAACCAGGAATGCCAGCAAAGCTTTAAGAAAAATCATGTCGTTGCTACCCCATATCGACTAAGCTGTCTGTATTTACCCAATCTGTCTGTATTTACAAAGTCATCATACAGATGGCGAAGCTACACGCAAAACATTAAGTGTCAAAGACGCGCGCAAAAATCGTATCGACATGCTTGAAATGATAGTCGAGATTGAATTTATCGGCGAGATCATCATCACTGATCTTTGCGGAGACATCGCTGTCCGCCTTGAGCAGTTCCAGCAATGACAGTTCCCCATCTGATTCCCATACTTTCATAGCGTTGCGCTGCACAATACGGTACGCATCCTCACGGCTGATGCCGGCCTGTGTAAGCGCGAGCAGTACGCGCTGCGAGTGAACAAGCCCGCCCATCCGGTCGAGATTTTTCTGCATGCGCTCTGGATAAACCAGCAGCTTTTCGATTACGCCGGTCAGTCGGTGGAGCGCAAAATCGAGCGTGATCGTGGCATCGGGACCGATATAGCGTTCGACGGAGCTGTGTGAAATATCGCGTTCATGCCACAATGCGACATTCTCCATGGCGGGCAGGGCATAGCTGCGCACAATGCGGGCCAGGCCGGTCAGATTTTCTGTCAAAATAGGATTGCGCTTGTGCGGCATGGCGGACGAGCCTTTCTGGCCCGGCGCAAAATATTCCTCCGCTTCCAATACTTCAGTACGCTGCAAATGACGTATTTCGGTAGCCAGCCGCTCTATACTCGATGCAATAACGGCGAGCATAGCAAAATAGGCGGCATGGCGGTCGCGCGGAATAACCTGTGTTGAGACGGGTTCAATCTCCAGCCCCATTTTTTCGGCAACATGTGCCTCGACACGCGGATCGATATTGGCGAAAGTGCCCACGGCACCGCTGACGGCACAAGTGGCGATTTCACGGCGTGCCTCAACCAACCGTTCGCGTCCGCGTGAAAATTCGGCATAGGCTTGCGCAAGTTTTAGTCCGAATGTCGTGGGTTCGGCGTGGATACCGTGGCTGCGGCCAATTGTGGCGGTATATTTATGTTCCTGTGCGCGGGTTTCAAGCGCGGCGAGCAGGGCGTCCATTTTTTTCAGCAATATGTCCGTTGCGCGAACGAGTTGTACCGACAGGCAAGTGTCGAGCACATCGCTGCTGGTCATACCTTGATGCATGAAACGCGCATCTTCACCGACATGTTCGGCGACATTGGTCAGAAATGCGATGACATCATGTTTGACTTCGGCCTCAATGGCATCAATCCGCTCGACTTCAAACGCACCTTTTTCCCAAATTGCCTTGGCCGCGCTTTCGGGAACAACACCCAGTTCGGCGAGCGCGTCAGTGGCATGAGCTTCTATCTCAAACCAGATACGGAATTTCGATTCCGGCTCCCAGATGGCTGTCATTTCCGGGCGGGCATAGCGAGGGACCATGGGAACTCCTGTCTGATGTGTCGGATTCGTTTCTGTTGTCAGTGCGGCTAGCAGGATGGGCACGCAAATTAAAGCGTATTGCGGTTAGATAAGCCCTTTGGCGCGTAGACTGACATGGCCTTCTTTGCCGATAATGACATGGTCATGCACGCTGATACCCAAACGCCGGCCAGCTTCTGCAATCTCACGGGTAATGGCAATGTCCTGCTTGCTGGGTGAGGGATTGCCGCTGGGGTGGTTGTGTACCAGAATTATGGATGCGGCGCTTAGCTCAAGCGCGCGTTTGATGACTTGGCGGGTATATATGGCAGCCTGATCGACTGAACCGTCGCCCATATGTTCATCACGGATCAGCATATTTTTGCTGTTGAGGAAGAGAACCCGCACGCGTTCTATGGTAAGATGGGCCATATCCGCGCGCAAATAGTCCAGCAACGCAGCCCATCCGCTTAGTATCGGTTGCTCCTTCACAGGTTCGTGAAGCAGGCGCAGCGCCGACACTTGTGCAATTTTGAGAGCAGCGGTACTGGTTTCACCCATGCCTTTGACGGCGAGCAAACTGTCGGAAGGCGCAGATAACACACCTGCAAGGCTGCCGAATTCGGCAATAAGCAGTTTGGCGAGTGCTTTCGTATCACGGCGGGGAATCGCAAGCGCCAGCAAATATTCGATAAGCTCATGGTCCAGAAGCGCTTCATTGGAACCGCGCAGCAGGCGTTCGCGCAGCCTGGCACGGTGTCCGGCGCCATCATGCGCTTTGCTGCTATTTTCATAAGGTGCTCCAGACATGATGCTATCATAGAGCGGAACCTTATTCGTGCAACAGGCGTAAATTCCACGCTAATTTCCACTTAATCGCGCAATACGATTGCGCTTGCCGAAATGCGGGGGCATATTCGCGTAATGTCTGACCCTGCTACAGATGCTGAAAAGCGCGGATTTTTTGCATCCCTGTCAAACAGGTTGCGGATCGTCATCATCTTCGCGATTCTTATTATAGGCGCGATTATTGCCGTGATTTCTCAGCGTCAGCAAATCGCCCGCGAATATCTGTCTGACGAGCTTGAGAAGCAGGGGATAGACGCAATATATGAAATTGAAGAAATCGGTCTTGAAAAACAGATTATCAAAAATATCAAAATCGGTAATCCGAAATCGCCTGATGCCACCATAGATCGCTTGATAATCGACCTACGGCCAGTCTGGGGCTCCGTTGTCATTGATGACATATATGTGGAAGGGCTGCGGCTATTTGGCCGCTATAAAGATAGTAAATTCTCGCTGGGCTCGCTTGATCCCTATTTGCAATCGGATTCGGACGATCCGCCTGATTTTCCCGAATGGCGATTAACGCTCACTGATGCCCGAGCGCAGATAGATACTGATTACGGTATGGTTGGCCTGTCCATGGATGGTTCCGGCTATTTGCAAAACGGTTTTACAGGCAATCTGGCCGCGATTTCCGATACGTTGGACTATCAGGGCTGCAAAGTTGAGCGCCCTACGCTCTATGGCGAAATAGCGATCACGTCAGGCAAGCCTCAATTTGAAGGGCCAATCCGCTTTGATTCGCTGATTTGTTCCGACCGGGACATAAGTGTTGGCCAATCCGATGTGCAGGTGGCCATGTCACTGTCACGCGATTTCAAATCCGTTTCTGCAGACACTTCCGCCGATATTGAAAAACTGCGGCTGGCGGGAATGGATTCGAGCAGGGTTACGGCCAACAGCGAATTTGCCTGGAATCAAAGCGGTCTGAGCGGTGAAACGGATATACGCGCGGCAAATGTTGTTCTGGGCGATATTCGCAGCGGGCAACTGGCATTTGCTGGCAGCTTTTCCGCGCCAGAGGATTTCGCCAATGCCAAATTGGACGGTGAAGTGCAGGCACGGCGTATGCGAGTGCCGGATAATATCTGGACGGGTCTTTCGGCCATGGCCCGCGACAATCAAAACACGCCGCTGGGACCGCTACTCACGAAATTTATCAGGGCAGGACGGCAACAGACCTTAAACATGTCTGTAACCGCGCCTCTGCAGATCAGTTATCGCGGCGGTATAACCGATATATTGTTAGAAACAGTCTATGCCGACAGCATGAATGGAAACAGACTTTTTAGCGCCAATGCTATCCGGCTGAACATCAATGAAAACGGTTTGAAAAATGCCACTGGCGAATTTGCTATTGTGGGCGATGGTCTACCGCAACTGCAAGCCGAATTCGATGCGCTCAGCGTAAACAGCTTTCGGGCCAGGGTGACTATGCCTGCCTATGCAAGCGGTACAGCTTCGCTGGCGCTGCCTGTACTTGTTCTTCAGAAAAACGGTTCGGGGGCTTATGGCTTTTCGGGCCGCGCGGTGGTGTCCGGACCGCTGCCTGATGGCTATGTCCGTAATCTGCAGATACCGCTTAACGGCGGCTGGACTGACCGTACCGGGCTGCGCATGTACAACAGATGCCAGACACTGCAATTCGCGGATGTTCAATATGCCAATATCCGCAGTGATGCGCGAAAGATCAGCGTCTGTCCCAATGCGGGCAGTCCGATCATCAGCCAGAGCGGCGGTGAATATATTGTTTCCGCACGCCTGCCCGATGGCCAGTTTGACGGATTTCTGGGGAATACGCCAATAGACGTGCAGGCGGAAAGTTTTGCCTTTTCATTCCCTGGACAGGTGCGGGCAGATGATGTGCGGATCATTATTGGCAAGGGCGATAGCGCCACGCGCATTACAGCAGAGCAATTCAGCGGCAGCCTGGGAGAGGCCATCCGCGGCAATTTCAGCGGAGCCATCGCAAATATTGCCAATGTGCCGCTCAATCTTACGGACGGCGAGGGAAGTCTTGTTTTTGCGAATTCCATACTTGAAGTGCAGGCAGATAGATGGCGTGTATCCGATCAGGCCGAACCGTCCCGCTTTGAATCTTTGGTGACGCATGATGCCCGGCTAAGGCTGGAAAACGGCATTATTACGGCCACGGCCATGCTGCACGAACCGTCCACCGACATTGCCGTTATGGATATCGATATCCGCCATGACCTGAACAGTTCGCGGGGCGGCGCTGATCTGAACGTTGCTGGCGTCAACTTCGGTGACGCACTGCAGCCGGAGATGCTGACTGGTCTGGCTCTGGGTGTGGTTGCGAATGTGCAGGGCCAGGTACGCGGACAGGGCCGGATCGACTGGAGCGGTGACGGTGTAGTCAGCACTGGCAAATTCCGCACGGACAACCTTGATCTTGCAGCGGCCTTTGGCCCCGTGACAGGGCTTTCAGGCGAAATAGAATTTTCGGACCTCCTCGGGCTGGAGACAGCCCCTGGGCAGCAGGCGCGCATGGCAGAGGTGAATCCTGGTATCTCGGCACTGGACGGGTTGGTCCGTTATCAACTGCTGCCGGGACAGCGCATGAAAGTGGAGGGCGGGGAATGGCCATTTGCAGGCGGGAAACTGTTTCTTGAACCCACGATTTTGGACCTTTCCGAAGAAAAAACCCGTAATCTGGTATTCCGTATAGAGGGCATGGATGCGGCCAAATTTCTGTTGCGTTTTGATTTTGACAATCTGGCGGCAACAGGCGTGTTTGATGGACGCCTGCCGATGGTTTTTGATCAAAATGGCGGGCGTATTGAAGGCGGCAGGCTTGATGTGCGCAGCGAGGGCGGAACACTCGCCTATGTAGGACAGATTACTTATGAAGATTTGGGGACAATGGGGAATTTCGCATTTAACACTCTAAAATCTTTGCAGTATGAAGAACTCACCATAAAAATGGACGGACCATTGGATGGTGAAATCGTGACGGATGTCAAAATGACAGGTGTCAGGCAGGGCGAGGGGGCGCAGCAAAATTTTATCACGCGCGAAATTGCCAAATTGCCAATCATTTTCAATGTCAAAATTACCGCACCGTTCATGCAGCTTATCAGGACGGGCCGATCACTCTATGATCCGGAATATATATTGGACCCTGTGGCAACAGGGATAATCGGTGGCCCGGGAACGCCGGATAATCCTGCCAGACCAGATGGCACGCCTGAACTTGTCCCCATACCTCAAACCAAACCGAAAACGCGGCGTGAAAACGATCCTGCCGATGAAGACCCTGTTCAGCCTATGGAAAGCGAGAATATGCGATGAATCACTATAAATTGACCTCTGCGGCATATGCTGGCATCGCTAATAATATGATTTCGGCGTATATATCAGGGCGAAAAAAGATATGGGTGTTGCTGTTGACGGCAACCGGTTTGGGTTTGCAGGGATGTGTTAACGTTACTGCGCCGGATAAACCGATAGTCATCAACCTTAATATCAATATCAAACAGGAAGTTGTCTACAGGCTCGCAGGTGATGCAAAAGCTTTGATAGATGAAAATCCGGAGATTTTTTGATGCGTAAAATTATTATGATAACAGCAATAGCGGCCATGGGTGTGATGACTTTTGCGTCCACAGCGCAGGCACAGCGTAATCCTGCCTATCAGGCGGCGCGTTCGCAGGGGCTTATCGGTGAAAAACCCGATGGTTATCTGGGTTTTGTGACGACACCTTCTGCCGAGATCAAGGCGATGGTGGACGATATCAACATCAAGCGTAAGGCTTTCTATATCAAAAAGGCCGGCGAAAATAATGTGACGCCGCAGGAATTTGCCTTTACGACAGGCTGCGATGCGATTTCACGCACTGCGCAAGGTGAGAAATATCAGTCCCCGGATGGCGTATGGCGCACGCGGACAAGCGAGGCACCGATGCGCGATGCGCGCTGCCCCTGATTACATCGTGATTTCCATTTTTAGGAGCATCGGAGCGCATCGTTCCGATGCTCTTTTTTCATGAACCCACAATATCCTGTTCCGCATTGCAGCATGACCATTGACTTAATGTTCTGCACTTTCTAAACGGGCCGCGCCTTGGCGGGTTTGACCGCTGTTATGTCGCGCGTCCATAGATCGCCAGAATGGCGGAAAAGGGAGCTTTCATGGCAAAAGAAAAACCCGGGCAGACCAGCAGCGGAGAAGATCCGCGGATAGATTCTCTCGAGGACCGAATCCGCAGGGCCGATGTCGCTGAAGCGGTGCGTTCAGGCCAGAATGGGAAAAGCTCCGTCGATGCAAATTATCGGCTTGGCAATCGCATACTGGCTGAACTTATCGGTGGTATTGCTGGCGGTATGCTGTTTGGATGGTTGTTTGACCGGATATTTGGCACATCTCCCTGGCTCCTGCTCACGTTTCTCTTTCTGGGGATTATCGTGGTGTTCAGGAACATTATAAAGTTATCGAACGAGCAGTCTCGTAAGGCCCAGGAAAAGGCCGCAGCGCATGAAGCGCCAAACGAAACTGATCTGGATTGAATTATAGCGGATTTAATTCCGCCGGAATGAAGAAAGTCGTAAGGAATTATCGTGGCAGGTGAAGAAGGCAAAATTGACCCGATGCATCAGTTCGAGATCAAACCTATCTTTGATGGCGGATTTGAAATTGCGGGTCAGGCGATTAATTTCACGAACAGTGCGCTCTGGATGATACTTACATTCATTGCGCTCTGGATCTTCATGCTGGGCGGTATGAAACGTGAAATCATCCCCGGCCGCTGGCAGGTCATGGTTGAAAGCATGAGCAATTTTGTCACCAACATGCTGACCAGCAATGTGGGTGAGGCGGGCCGCAAATATGTGCCTTATGTCTTTTCACTATTCATGTTCATACTGTTTGCTAACATATTGGGTATGTTGCCTATTGGTGTGCTTGGATTAAAGCCATTTACGGTCACCAGCCATATCGCAATTACCGGCATACTGGCAGTCCTGAGCTTTTCTATCGTATTGATTGTCGGTTTCTGGAAGCATGGCCTGCACTTTTTTTCGCTGTTCGTACCGCATGGTACACCGCTGCCCATGGTGCCGTTTATCGCGGTCATTGAATTTATCTCTTTTATGATCCGTCCATTCAGCCTTGGCCTACGTCTGTTCGTGGCCATGACAGCAGGGCACGTCCTGTTGAAAGTGTTGGGCGGTTTCGTGATCAACTCGACCAACGCGGGCGCCGGTTATGGCGCGCTGGTCGGCATTCCGAGCTTCATGCTGATGGTCGGCATCAGCGCGCTTGAGTTGCTGGTCGCGGTTATCCAGGCATATGTTTTTGCGCTTCTCACATCGCTTTACATCAACGATGCAGAGAATTTGCACTAAATTTCAACTATTTCATCAATCACTTTAATATTTTAAGTTTAATTCAAGGAGTAATAAAATGGACGCAGAAGCAGCAAAACTGATCGGTGCGGGTCTTGCAGCAATTGGTGCCGGTATGGCCGCCATTGGTGTGGGTAACGTATTTGGTTCTTTCCTCGAAAGCGCACTACGCAATCCGGCAGCAGCAGACGGCCAGCAGGGCCGCCTGTTCATCGGCTTTGCCGCGGCCGAACTTCTGGGTCTGCTGGCATTCGTTGTCGCAATGATCCTGATCTTCGTTGCCTAAATATTTCTGGCCGGGCAGCTCGCTGTCCGGCCATAGACTTTACCGTATATGCGTATTTTGCCTTTGGGCATGATCCGCACTATACGGCATATGATTTTAACGGTTAACAGCGGACACGCGATATGCCTCAGATTTCCCAATTGGTCTCCACCTTCGGCTCCCAGTTTTTCTGGCTGGCGATAACATTTGGCCTTGTATACCTTCTGATCGGCCGTTCCATGCTGCCGAAAATCCAGTCGACTGTTGATGCGCGTAACAAGCGTATTGCCGATGATCTGGACGCAGCTCGGATTGCGCATAAACAGGCGGATGAGATTGAGGAAAAATATCAGGTACGCCAGGCTGCTGACCGCGAAGAAGCCCAGAAAATAACAGCTGAAGCGAAAGCAAAAGCCGGGAAGGCTTCTGAAAAACGGGTCCGTGATGCGGACAAACGCATCGCGACCAAAATTGCCAAAGCCGAAGAAGAAATCGCTGCGCAGACTCAGGCTGCACTGGGCGAGATTGAAAGCGTAACGGCAGAAGCCACACAGGACATCGTGTCCAAACTGACGGCTGCCAAGGTGACGAAAGCGAAAGCCGTGAAAGCGGTAAAAGGAGCGCTGGCCAATGTCTGAGATGCTTTTTCTACTCGCCGAAGGTGCTGGTGAAGCGCATTACGAGCCATCTGCCCTCGGCCTCACGGCGACCGCGTGGGTTTCGCTTGCCATGCTGGTATTCATCGGCATTCTGATCTGGAAAAAAGTGCCTGCACTTATTACCAGCAATCTGGATAAACAGATCGCGGATATCCGTACACAGCTGGATGAAGCAAAAGAGCTGCGCGGCGAGGCGGAAGCATTGCGCGCGGAATATGAAGCCAAAATGGCATCCGCCCTTACTGAAGCCGATGACATGAAGCACCGGGCCGAACAGGAAGCTGAAAGCATTCTGGAACAGGCCAAGCTGGATGCGACGGCATTGGTTGAGCGGCGTAAAAAAATGGCGGAAGACAAAATCGCGTCTGCCGAGCGTACCGCTATTGCCGATATCCGTGAGAAAGTGGCGAATGCGGCAAGCATGGCTGCGGCTGACCTTATCGGTGACGTGCATGATGCTTCTGCGGACAAGGCGCTGGTGGACAGCACCATTTCCGATCTGGGCAATCAGCTTAATTAATCCTGCTAGTGGGCATCTTCATTAAAGATTGACCGCATGGCGGCTGTCCCCATATTGGAGACAGCATGTCCGATCCCAATTCCCCCGACCGTTTCCGCGAGGAAAAAGCCACCTATACGGTGAAGGGTGCGGACAAGCCCGACCTGGAAACAGGAGTGGAGGCGATCCGCGCCACACTGGCCACGCTGGCATCGCAACCGGGCGTATACCGTATGCAGGATGCGCGCGGCGATGTGCTCTATGTCGGCAAGGCCAAGGCGCTTAAAAACAGGGTATCCAATTATGTGCAGGTAAGCCGCCTGTCCCGCCGGTTGCAGCGCATGGTTGCGCAGACACGGTCGATGACAATTGTCACCACCAGCAGCGAGGCCGAGGCGTTGCTGCTGGAAGCGCAGTTTATCAAGAAATTCCGGCCGCCCTATAATGTGTTGCTGCGCGACGATAAGAGCTTTCCGTATATTCTGTTGCGCGACGACCATGATTTTCCGCGCATGTACAAGCATCGCGGGGCGCAGAAATATAAAGGGCAGTATTTTGGCCCCTTTGCCAGTGCCGGTTCGGTCACCAGCACGCTCAATTCAATGCAAAAGCTTTTCCTGCTGCGTTCATGCAGCGACAGTTTTTTCAACAACCGGTCACGGCCTTGTTTGCTGTATCAAATCAAACGCTGTTCGGCGCCTTGTGTCGACCGGATCAGCAAGGAAGACTATGCGGGGTTGGTTGAGGATGCGCGCAATTTTCTGACGGGCAAGTCTACCGATGTGCAGGTCCGGCTTGGCGAGCAGATGCAGGCGGCGTCGGACAATCTGGATTTTGAACTGGCGGCCAGCCTGCGCGACCGGCTGAAAGCGCTGACTTTTATCCAGGGTAGCCAAGCGGTACGCGCCAAAGGGGTCAGCGATGCGGATATTTTCGCGCTGGCACAAACCGGGGGTACGGCCTGCATTCAGGCATTTTTCATTCGTGCCGGACAGAATTGGGGGCATCGCAGTTTTTTCCCGGCGCATGTCGAAGATATCGAAGGCGCGGAAATCCTGTCGAGCTTTATCATGCAATTCTACCAGAATATGCCGCCGCCGCGGCTGATACTGGTGGACCGTGAACTGGCAGAAAAAGAGCTGGTGCATGAGGCTCTGTCGGCACGTCTGTCACACAAGCTGGAAATCGCCGTGCCGCAGCGCGGTGAAAGACGGGGCCTTATCAAACAGGCCCAGCGCAATGCGCAGGAAGCATTGGTGCGCCGCAAGGCGGAAACTGCCAGTCAGACGAAGATATTGCGTGAGCTTGCCGACCTGTTTGATCTGGATGGCATTCCTGATCGTATCGAAACCTATGATAACAGCCATATCCAAGGCACCAATTCAGTGGGTGCCATGATTGTGGCCGGGCCGGAGGGGTTTCGCAAAAACGCCTATCGCAAGTTCAATATCAAGAACCCGGACACTGTGCCGGGCGATGATTTTGGCATGATGCGTGAGGTACTTGAACGCCGTTTTGCACGCGCGCAGAGCGAAGACCCTGACCGTGACAAGGGTGACTGGCCTGATCTGGTGCTGATTGACGGCGGCAAGGGGCAACTCAGTGCCGCGCAGGATGCGCTGGGTGAACTGGGCATTGAGGATGTCAATCTGGTCGGAGTGGCCAAGGGACCGGACCGCAATGCCGGCCGTGAGACGTTTTATATGCCCGATGGCCGCGAATTTACGTTACCGATCAATTCGCCGGTTCTTTACTACCTGCAACGCCTGCGCGATGAAGCGCACCGCTTTGCCATTGGCGCGCACCGCACCAAGCGTAAAAAAGCGATGGGGAGCAGTCCGCTGGACGAGGTCCCGGGCATTGGCCCCGCGCGTAAACGGGCACTGCTGATGCATTTTGGCACGGCCAAGGCAGTAAAGGCGGCATCGCTGGATGACCTGCAGCGTGCACCCGGCGTGTCAAAGGCGATGGCGCAGAATATTTATGACTATTTCCATGGGTGAGCGCATATGGCCGTGATCCGCACTGACGGCATTGTCTGCACCACGCGTGACCATGGCGAACACGGCTGTGTGGTGCGGCTGTTCACGCCTAACAATGGTCTGATGGCGGGTTATGTGCGCGGCGCAAAGTCGCGCACGAAACGTCCTGTGCTGATGCCCGCCAATCTGGTATCCGCTGAATTTCGCAGTCGGACGGCCGAGCAGCTCGCGAGCGTCGAGCTGGAACTCAGGGAAAGCCGTGCGCCTTATTATGAGGAACCGTTGGCCGCGGCCGCTTTCACATGGGCGACGCTGTTGACGGCCACAGTATTGCCGGAGGAACAGGCCTATGGGCGGCTCTACAGCGCATTTTCCGCGCTGCTGGACGCGATTGCCTCTGCACCCTCTGCGCGGGGCTGGTCGGCGGCGCTGGTGCGTTATGAGCTGCTCTTGCTGGCGGAAATGGGCTTTGGTCTCGACCTGCAGCAATGCGTGGCCAGTGGTGCAAAGGAAGAACTGATATATGTCAGCCCGAAAAGCGGCGGTGCGGTAAGCCGTTACAGCGCGAGGGGGCGAGAGCATCTGTTGCTGCCGTTGCCGGATTTCCTGCTATCCAGCGACACACCAGGCTGGAACCAGATTTTCGATGGACTGAAACTCACGGGACATTTTATCGAACGCCATTTCTTTGATGGATATCGCGCCGATAGCTATATGGCGCGGCAGATGCTGGTGGACCGGCTGAAAAGGGCGGTTGCCTGAATCATGCTAAACGGGCAGGAGTGATATCCGATAAACAAGGCGATAGGATATCTCCATGCATATTGCGATATTGGCGGGCGACGGCATTGGACCGGAAATCATGGCGGAAGCGGAAAAACTGCTGGCCGCGCTGAACCTGTCTGACCTGAAGCTCAGCCATGCGAATGTTGGCGGCGCGGCCTATCATGCAGAAGAGCATCCATTGCCGCCCGCTACGCTGCAACTGGCCAAGGAATGTGATGCAATACTGTTTGGTGCTGTGGGTGATCCCACCTGTGACAGTCTGGAACGCCATTTGCGGCCAGAGCAGGCGATATTGGGACTGCGCAAGCAACTTGGCCTGTTTGCCAACCTGCGGCCTGCTGCGGTCTTTCGGGGGCTGGAAGATGCCTCCACGCTGAAACCGGAAATCGCACGGGAAATAGACGTGATGATTGTGCGTGAGCTGACCGGTGATGTCTATTTCGGCGAACCGCGCGGACGGCGGGAGACAGGCGGAGGCCGCCGCGAGGGTTTCGACACCATGCTCTATGATGAGGATGAAGTGGCGCGTATCGCCCATGTGGCCTTTCGCACGGCCCGCGCGCGGCGTGGGAAACTATGTTCAGTCGACAAGGCCAACGTGCTGGAGACTTCGGTGCTCTGGCGCGAGGTGATGCTGGAAATCGCGCCTGGATATCCCGATGTTGAGCTGACGCATATGTATGTTGATAATGCGGCAATGCAGCTGGTGCGTAACCCGGGGCAGTTTGACACGATTGTCACGGGAAACCTGTTTGGCGATATCCTGTCCGACCAGGCGAGCATGTGTGTGGGTTCGATTGGCCTGCTCGCTTCGGCTTCGCTGGGCGAAGGGCATAAAGGCCTGTATGAACCCATCCACGGCAGCGCACCCGATATTGCGGGACAAGGGATTGCCAATCCGGTCGCCATGCTCTTGTCGGTGGCGATGCTGCTGCGCTACAGCTTTGATATGACTGGAGAGGCGGATCGGATTGAAGCGGCTGTCGCCAAAACGCTAAATGAAGGTATTTTCGGCGGCGATATGGGAGGTTTGGCATCGACGCGGGAAATTGGCGATGCCGTTATCGCCAGACTATAGCATGAGCGGCAATTTGCGCGGAGCGAGATTATGAAAAGAAAAACCGGCCAGGATCGCGACATTACCCGCAAATGGCGTCCCGCGACTCAGGCGATTCGCGGCGGCATTGCACGCAGCGAATATGGCGAAACGTCAGAGGCGCTGTTTCTGACTTCGGGCTATGCATATGATTGTGCAGAGGACGCGGCGGCGCGTTTTTCGGGTGATCAGCAGGGCATGACCTATAGCCGCCTGCAAAACCCGACAACCGAGATGCTGGAACAGCGTATTGCCCTGATGGAAGGGGCCGAGGCATGCCGGTCGATGGCAACGGGCATGGCGGCGATGACGGCAGCCTTGCTGTGTCAGCTTGAAACCGGCGACCATGTCGTGGCGAGCCGGGCGCTGTTTGGTTCTTGCCGCTGGCTGACCGATACATTGCTTCCCAAATTCGGGATCGAAACGACGATTATCGATGGGCGTGAGCTTGCCAGTTGGGAAGCGGCGATACGCCCTGAAACAAAAGTATTTTTCTTTGAGACACCCGCCAATCCGACCATGGATATCATTGACCTGAAAGCTGTATGCGGCCTCGCAAAATCCTGCGGCATAATAAGCGTTGTCGATAATGCCTTTGCGACCAATGTGTTGCAGCGGCCAATGGAATTTGGCGCCGACGTCGTGGCCTATAGCGCCACCAAGATGATGGATGGGCAGGGGCGTGTACTCGCTGGCGCTGTGTGCGGCAGTGAAGAATTTATCAATGAGGTACTGTTGCCCTTCACCCGCAATACCGGACCGACACTCAGCGCATTTAACGCCTGGGTGGTGCTCAAGGGGCTGGAGACGCTTGATCTGCGAATCCACAGGCAGAGCACAAATGCGCTTAAAGTTGCCGAATTTCTGGAAAGCCGCGTTGCGCGGGTCAACTATCCGGGGCTTGCCTCACATCCACAGCACGCACTTGCCATGTCGCAAATGGATGCGGCGGGACCGATCATGTCGCTCTATCTGGATGGCGGGCGCGAGCGTGCACATGGTCTTTTAAACGCGCTGCAATTAATTGATATATCAAATAATATTGGCGACAGCCGCTCGCTGATGACCCATCCCAGCAGCACCACTCACTATGGGCTCGAAGAAGAAGCGCGTCTGGAAGTAGGTATCACCGAAGACATGCTGCGGCTCAATGTCGGGTTGGAAGATCCGATAGATGTGGTGGAAGATTTGCATCAGGCCCTTTCATCTGTCGGCCTGTGAGTCCATATTGCCGGTATGCAGAGTTTTTTCGATCATAGCGCAACCACCGAAGACATCACGGTCCGTGCATCCGTAACCTACTTGCGGGACCAGTCAGAGGCCGACAAAGGTCGCTGGTTCTGGAGTTATCACATCCGCATCGAAAACCACGGGAACAAGACTGTACAGCTGCTCACGCGGCATTGGCACATCACCGATGGACGCGGCGGCGTACATATTGTCGATGGTGAGGGCGTGGTGGGGGAACAGCCTGTGCTGGAACCTGGTCGAACCCATGATTATGTGTCCGGCTGTCCGCTGAACACGCCCACGGGCAGTATGAAGGGGCATTTCCGTATGCTGCGCGAAGACGATATGATGATTGATGTCGATATCCCGCATTTCCCGCTCGAAGCTCCGGCAACGGCGCGCTAAGGGCAAAGTATGAAGCGTACCCATCTTCCCCTCAACGGCCTGCGTGTGCTAGACGCAGCAGCGCGGCATTTAAGCTTTACGCGCGCCGCAGATGAGCTGGCGGTAACACCGGCGGCTGTCGGGCAACAGATACGCGCGCTCGAAGATATGCTGGGCGTCGTACTGTTCCGCCGCACGCCCAAAGGGCTGGAGCTCACCGATGAAGCCGCGGCGGGGCTGGATTCGCTGCGCAGCGGTTTTCTGCAGTTCGAAGATGCGGTCGAGGCCATGCAGGCCAGCCAGTCTTCGCATAATTTCACCATCGCCGTACCACGCGATTTTGCCGAAAAATGGTTGCATAAACGTCTTGCGGCATTTGCTGCCGACAATCCCAATGTACGTTTCTCGTTGGTTTCGGGCGATAGCGACATTGATTTTACCGAAGCCAATCTGGATCTGGCATTTCGTCTGGCCGATGGCCCCGGTGATCTGGAGGGTGTGCCGATCGGTCCTGCCGAATTTATGACTGTCGCTGCGCCAGATGGACCGGAAGACTGGATAAGCTGGCCCGGATGCAGTTTCCGCAAAAGCGAAGACGAAAAGGAAGAGCCCGTAATGCAGGTCGCCGATGCGGGCCTCGCCCTGCAGGCTGCAATCGCCGGGTTTGGGCAGTGTTCTGTACCCGCTCTGCTGGTGGAGGACGATGTTGCAAAAGGGCGCCTGAAAGCCGTGACGGGGGGATGCAAATCAACCCGGGGTTATTGGCTGGTCGCGCCTACACCGCAATGGCGTCAGAAAAAGGTCAAGGCGCTGGTGGCTGCGCTGACGGCGGAATGACTGTACCAGAGCTGGCAACCGAGCGGCTGTTGCTACGCCGGCTGAAACTGTCCGATGCAGAAAGCCTACATGCGGCATTTTCGGATGCGGAGCTTATGACATATTGGTCGAGCGGTCCGCACAAAACACTTTCGCAGACACAGGCATATATCACCGGAAATATGAAGCCGGACATACCAACCTGGGCCATCACCCATAATCAGGGACTCGTGATGGGCTGGGCCGTGCTTATTCCGCACCGCGACAATGTGCGTGAAATCGGATATATCCTGCGCCGGGATGCGTGGGGCAAGGGCTATGCGCGCGAAGCGGCTGAACGCGTCATTCAATATGGATTTGAAGAATTAGGGTTGCGCCGGATATTTGCCGATGTTGACCCGGATAATATCGCGTCGGTAGCGTTGTTGGAAAAAATGGGTTTTATGCGTGAGGGCTGTCTGCGCCGTGAATGGGAAACGCATATTGGTGTACGTGATAGCTGCATATACGGATTGTTGCGCGAAGAATGGGACGCAGCATAACAGAGCTTAATGCACCGCTTGTATATCTGAAACAGGATGCAGCGCATCTATGGTATCGAAAAATTCATCCAGTCGGATGACGCGTTCAAACTGGAAACCCGCGCGCTTACCATCGGTCCAGATCATATGCGCATTGATGACTCCGATGACGGGCAAATGCACGGTTATACTTTCCCCTTTGCCAATGGGCATTTCGGACTGTGTCATAAATCCGTTGTCCGAAATATTGACAATATGTGCCTCAAACTCACCAAATCTACGATGCTCTGCTGTTGTGCGGTGATTGACCGTATGCCGCGCGGCACGGCGCTGATCCACCACAGATAAACCTGTTTCCATGTTCATTTTGCCCCTGTTATTTGCAGAAGAACAATATGAACGGAAAGAGTCAATAAAAGGTAAACAGGTGAGATAGGAAGCCGGATTTACCCGAAAACAACTATGCCGTGCTTCTTTTTACCGGCAGATATGCGGACTTCTTTCACGCTGGCATCAATCTGGTGCTGTTCGCTCGATATCTGTTCGCCATCCACGCGCGCGCCGCCGCCTTTGACCATGCGCTTGGCTTCGCCCTTGCTGCTGCACAGCCCCAGAGACACCAACGCATCCAGGATAGAGATGCTGTCACGGCCCACTTCAAAGCGGGGCAAATCGTCACCCGCACTGCCCTGTTCAAATGTTTTTTGCGCTGTCGTGCCGGCCTGCTCTGCCGCATCCGGGCCATGCGCGAGCGTGGTGGCGGCATCGGCCAGTATTTTCTTGGCTTCGTTGATCTCGGAACCCTGCAAAGTTTCCAGGCGTTTGATTTCGCTAAGTTCGATATCGGTAAACAGACGGAGAAACTTGCCGACGTCTGCATCCTGCGTATTGCGCCAAAACTGCCAATAGTCATATGGCGCAAGACTGTCCGCTTTTAACCAGACAGCGCCGTCGACGGATTTGCCCATTTTTTTGCCATCGGCGGTCGTGATAAGCGGTGTTGTCAAGCCATATAGCTGCGTTCCGTCGATCCTGCGGCTGAGTTCCATGCCGTTGACGATATTACCCCATTGATCGGAGCCGCCCATCTGCAACCGGCAATCCACGCGCCGGCTTAATTCAAGATAATCATAGGCCTGTAAAATCATATAGTTGAATTCAAGAAAGGTCATGGGCTGCTCACGCTCAAGGCGCAGCCTGACACTGTCGAAAGTCAGCATTCTGTTGATGGTGAAATGCGGCCCTACATCGCGGAGCAGGTCAATATAATTAAGCTTACCAAGCCAATCGTTGTTGTTGATAAGGATTGCATCTGTCGGGCCATCTCCGAATGTAAGATATTGTTCGAATATGGTGCGGATGGAAGCGATATTATCTTCGATTTTTTCCGATGTGAGCAATTGACGGCTTTCATCCCGCCCTGAAGGATCGCCAATTCTTGTTGTGCCGCCGCCCATAATCACAATAGGTTTGTGGCCCGCCTGCTGCAAACGGCGTAACATCATGATGGATACAAGATTGCCTACATGCAGCGATGGCGCAGTGGCATCAAAACCGATATAGCCGGGTATAATTTCCTTGCGGGCGAGCGCATCAAGGCCATCCGCATCGGTAATCTGGTGGATATAGCCGCGCTCGTCGAGTAGGCGTAACAGGTCGGATTGATATTGTGTCATGATTGAGCTTGTTACAGACTGAAATCCAGTCTCGCAATTGATTCGATGAAATGGAAGATTTGAATGTCCTTAAAACTTGATTGCCATCCGGATAGCTATTGCGGGGCCGTAGACGATATCTCGGTTAACATCTCATTATCTCCCAGCAAGCATCTTATCTTAAAATATATTATATCAGGGGACATTGATGGTCTTAACTTGCCGGCGCACACACAGTCCATACGTACAGATGATCTGTGGGAAGAAACCTGCATGGAGATTTTTCTGAAACCCGCGCATGGTGATCAGTATTTCGAAATGAATTTCGCGCCATCGTCGCGGTGGGCAGTGTTCCAGTTTGAAAGTTACCGAAAGTCTATGCCGCACCCTGATGTCCCCGCGCCGCCTGTCGTGCGCACGCATTTGGAAAATGCCACATTCACGCTGTTTGCCGATATTGATTTGTCGCAGTTTCAGGAACTCGGTGCGGCGACAGAATTTGATATTGGCCTTTCGGCAGTTATTGAGGAACTGAGCAGCCGCAAATCGTTCTGGGCATTGGCGCACGCTGAAGGCGCGCCGGATTTTCATAATAAGGATTGTTTTATCCATCAACTACAGGCAGCAGAAGCCCCATGAAAAACGGAATAGACAGGCTGATTGCCGAACCCGATCTGCGTGCTGCGCTCAACGGACAGAGAGTCGCGCTGCTCGCGCATCCTGCGTCAGTGACTGCGGATTTGACGCACTCGATTGATGCGCTCGCGGTGCTGGATGATATCACGCTGACCGCCGCCTTCGGTCCGCAGCACGGTATGCGCGGAGATAAACAGGACAATATGATGGAAACCGAGGATTTTACTGATCCTGTCCATAATATCCCTGTGTTCAGCCTCTATGGAGAGGTGCGCCGACCCACCGGCCAGTCGATGCAGACGTTCGACGTCATTCTCATCGACATGCAGGATCTGGGTTGCCGCATCTATACCTTTATCACGACGCTACGCTACATGCTTGAGGCCGCGGCCGAACATGGCAAGGCGGTTTGGGTGCTGGACCGTCCCAATCCCGCCGGTCGGCCTGTTGAGGGTCTGACGCTGCGCGAAGGCTGGGAAAGCTTTGTTGGGGCAGGGGCCATGCCGATGCGGCACGGACTGACATTGGGTGAGCTTGGCCACTGGTTTATTGATACACTGGGGCTGGATGTCGACTATAAAGTCATCAAAATGCAGGGCTGGGCACCGGAAGCTGCACCTGGCCATGGCTGGCCCGAAGACCGCATCTGGATCAATCCCAGCCCGAACGCGCCTAACCTGCCGATGGCACGCGCCTATGCTGGCACAGTCATGCTGGAAGGCGCAACCTTGTCCGAAGGCCGCGGCACCACACGTCCATTGGAGCTGTTCGGCGCGCCCGACATTGACGCGCGCGCGGTTATTGCGGAAATGCAGCAGCTCGCACCTGAATGGCTGCGCGGCTGTATCCTGCGTGATTGCTGGTTTGAACCGACATTCCACAAGCATGTCGGCCAGCAATGCAACGGCGTGCACATTCATGCGGAAGGCCCAGCTTACGACCATGATGCATTCCGGCCCTGGCGAATTCAGACGCTGGCGTTCAAGGCGATCCGCAACCTCTACCCGGATTACGATCTGTGGCGCGGTAAGGATTTCAAATATGAATATACCAATGGCGTGCTGGCGATAGATGTGATTAACGGCTCGCCTCTGCTGCGCGAATGGGTGGATAACCCCGATTCAACACCGCAGGATCTGGACGCAATCATGCTGCCCGATGAAAAAGCGTGGGAGACAGAACGGGCGAAATATCTCTTGTATTGAATATGATGGACGTTCAACCTTTTACTTTTAATGAACTGCTTGTCCGTTCCGATATCAATCCAACAGACGTCTTGATTATGCGTCACAGACCACATGAAACGAAATTGAATCTGATCTTTGACAGCATTGCCAGCGAGCACCCCGATCTTTTCAACTGTTATCAAAGCACGCACGCACCGCGCACCGAAGCAGCCCTGAAAAAAGCGAAATATCTCGCGTCTTTTATACGCCACCTGCCTGGTTCCGCTATTTTCATCGGGTTATATGAGGTGCGTGGTTTCCAGATACGTACGGCAGATGAAATTATGGCTCGGCCGATGCATCAGAAACTTGTTGAACTTGGCATGAGCGGCGATTTCACGGCGCTTCAGTCGGGTATGATTGCTGAGTTTCATTTAAAACGTACCGATTGGGCCGGCATTTGGGCGGAAAAAATGGTCATTCAATGGCCGGGCGCGGACAGGGCGTGGTATCAATGGGCTGAGCGCAACACATTTGAGATTACCGCTATTGCGGAAAGCTCTCTGCTTTCAAAAGCTGTACCATCTTGGCAGGAAATGACACCTACGTGGCCCGAACTGCAGTATCTGCCACGCCGCTGGCACGCTGCGTTACGCCATTGGAGAGGAATTTATCTTATTACGGATACACAGGGTGGACGGCACTATGTCGGGTCGGCGGCGGGGCAGGAAAATCTGCTGCAACGCTGGATGAATTATGCCGATACCGGTCACGGAGGCAACAAGCATTTGAAATCAAGACAACCTGAAAATTTCAGATTTTCCATTCTGCAGCGTCTTTCACCCGATGCCGAGCTGAGAGAAGTGGTGGCATTGGAAAACAGTTGGAAAGAACGGCTTTCAACACGCTATCCGAATGGACTGAACGAGAATTGAGCCTTGAAGCTATCCCGCCTTGCGGGTCAGCTCGCGCATGGCGTCATCCAATCCTTCCAGCGTCAGCGGGTACATGCGGTCGTTCATCAATTCCTTGATAATGCGCACGCTTTGTGAATAGCCCCATTGCTGTTCGGGCACAGGATTAAGCCATGCTGCAGCGGGATAGGTGTTCGTGAGCCGCTGCATCCATGCTGCACCCGGTTCGTCATTGAAATGTTCGACGCTGCCGCCCGGATGGCTGATTTCATAGGGGCTCATCGAGGCATCACCAACAAATATCAGTTTATAGTCATGGCCATATTTGTGCAGCACATCCCATGTCGGGGTGCGTTCGCTGAAACGGCGGCTATTGTCTTTCCACACGCCTTCATAGACGCAGTTATGAAAGTAGAAAAATTCCATATTCTTGAATTCTGACGTGGCCGCCGAAAACAGCTCTTCGCACAGTTTGACAAACGGATCCATGGAACCGCCGACATCCAGGAATAATAGCAGTTTGACGGCGTTATGCCGTTCGGGGCGCATTTTGATATCGAGCCAGCCCTGCCGCGCGGTGCCATCGATCGTGCCGTCTATATCGAGTTCGTCAGCATTGCCTTCGCGAGCGAAGCGGCGAAGCCGCCGCAGCGCGACCTTGATATTGCGCGTACCCAATTGACGTGTGTTGTCGAGATTCTGGAATTCGCGTTTTTCCCAGACTTTCAGCGCCCGTTTGTGCGTGCTCTCCCCGCCAATCCGCACGCCTTCGGGGTTATACCCGCTATTGCCATAAGGCGATGTGCCGCCTGTGCCGATCCATTTATTGCCGCCCTGATGGCGTTTCTGCTGTTCCTCGAGGCGCTTTTTCAGCGTCTCCATAATCTCGTCCCAGTCACCCAGTGCCTTGATTTTTTTCATCTCTTCTTCGGAGAGATATTTTTCGGCCACGGCTTTCAGCCAGTCTTCGGGGATAGGTGTTTCCTCGGCGCCATAAGTGGTGGCAATGCCCTTAAATACCTTGGCAAAAACCTGGTCAAACCGGTCAAGCAGGCCTTCATCTTTCACAAATGTGGCGCGCGTCAGAAAGTAGAACTCTTCAGGCGAATAAGCGATCACATCTTTATCAAGCGCCTCAAGCAGCATGAGATGCTCTTTGAGCGATGCAGATATGCCTGCCGCGCGTAATTCATCCATGAATGAGAAGAACATCGGCTATTCTCTAGACTGGCTTGCGCCGGGCCATAAAGGCCAGTTTTTCAAACAACATCACATCTTGCTCATTCTTGAGCAATGCGCCGTGCAGTGGGGGAATCGCTTTGGTGGGATCGCGGTCCTGCAACACTTCCAGCGGCATGTCTTCATGCAGAAGAAGTTTCAGCCAGTCGAGCAGCTCGCTGGTTGATGGTTTCTTTTTGAGCCCCGGAACTTCACGAACCTCATAAAAAATATCCATCGCCTTGGCGACCAGTGTTTTCTGGATATCGGGAAAGTGGACATCGATGATTTCCTGCATCGTGTCGCGGTCCGGAAATTTGATGTAATGGAAGAAACAGCGGCGCAGAAATGCGTCGGGCAGTTCTTTTTCATTGTTGGAGGTTATGACAACGATGGGGCGTTCAGCGGCTTTAACCGTCTGCTTTGTCTCGTAGACATGGAATTCCATGCGGTCGAGTTCCTGCAGCAGATCGTTGGGAAATTCGATATCCGCCTTGTCAATTTCGTCAATAAGAAGAACGGGCAGCTCAGGACTTTCAAAAGCTTCCCATAATTTGCCGCGGCGAATATAGTTGCTGATATCATGCACGCGCTCATCGCCGAGCTGTCCGTCACGCAGGCGGGCGACTGCATCATATTCATACAGGCCTTGCTGCGCCTTGGTAGTCGACTTTACGTTCCATTCAATCAGCGGCGCACCGACCGCTTTGGCAATTTCATGTGCCAACACTGTTTTACCCGTGCCGGGTTCGCCTTTAACAAGCAGCGGACGACGCAGTGTTACGGCGGCATTCACGGCCACTTTTAGGTCGTCGGTCGCCACATAATCCTGTGTGCCTTCAAAGCGCTTCATACGAATATCTTTCTGTTGCATTTAATCATTCAATTAAACTGATAGGCAGAAGCAGTTTATATGGCAAGGTGCGGGATGGTTATTCGCTGAAAACAGCGTGGAAACTGACAACTGTCTGCGGCTCTATAATGCGCAGCGGAAGAATCATGAAAAATTCGGCGGGCTGTCCGTGCGGGGCAAACTGCGGATACGGTCTGAAGCCAAAGCGGCTATAGTAATCCGGGTTGCCGACCAATATGCAACCGGCGGCATCGCGGGCATTCAGCAGTGCAATGCCTGCGTGGATCAGTTTTGAACCAATGCTAAGACGCTGCAATTCTGGGTCGACCGAGACTGGGCCAAGTGCATACCAGCCTTCCGATCCATCAGCTGCAAATGCAGGTGAAAAAGCGATGTGCCCCACAACATCAGGGCCCTTGCATGCAACCAGAGATATGGTGAGAACGTCCGATTGCCGCAGATTGTCTATCAATTCTTGCTCATTACCGCCGGAATAGGGCATGGGCGCAAAAGCACGTTTGGTGAGGTTATATATTGCGGCGTGATCGTTTGCGTCTTCAGGGCGTATGCGCATATCCACTGACGATCACACCTTCGTGCTAGCTATTGATCCAGGAAGCTGCGCATTTTGCGACTGCGACTTGGGTGTTTGAGTTTGCGGAGCGCCTTGGCTTCAATCTGGCGGATACGTTCACGGGTCACCGAGAACTGCTGACCAACTTCTTCCAATGTGTGATCAGTATTCATGCCGATGCCGAAACGCATACGCAGCACGCGCTCTTCACGCGGGGTCAGGCTGGCGAGGACGCGTGTAACCGTTTCTTTCAGGTTCGACTGGATCGCGGCATCCACCGGAATGATCGCATTTTTATCTTCGATAAAGTCACCCAGGTGCGAATCTTCTTCATCACCAATAGGTGTTTCAAGGCTGATCGGTTCCTTGGCAATTTTCATCACCTTGCGTACTTTTTCAAGCGGCATGGAAAGGCGCTCGGCCATTTCCTCCGGTGTCGGCTCGCGGCCCTGTTCATGCAGGAACTGGCGCGAAGTGCGCACCAGTTTGTTGATCGTTTCGATCATGTGCACTGGAATGCGGATGGTGCGTGCCTGATCGGCAATTGAGCGGGTGATTGCCTGGCGTATCCACCAGGTGGCATAGGTCGAAAACTTGTAACCACGGCGATATTCAAATTTATCAACCGCTTTCATCAGGCCGATATTGCCTTCCTGAATCAGGTCGAGGAACTGCAGACCGCGATTGGTATATTTCTTGGCAATGGAAATCACGAGGCGCAGGTTCGCCTCGACCATTTCCTTCTTGGCAATACGCGCTTCACGTTCGCCTTTCTGCACCATGTTCACGATCCGGCGGAATTCACGCAGCGACATGCCGGTGGCCGAAGCTATATCGCTGATTTCCGTACGGATACGGTCTACCGCCGCAATTTCCTTGGCGGCAAATGCCTGCCACTTTTTGTCGATTTTGGCGACATCGTCGAGCCAGTTTTCGTCCAGTTCATGGTCGATATAGGCATCAAGAAACGCCTTGCGCGGTACTTTGTGACGTTCGGCAAGGCGCAGCATCTGACCGCCCAGAGCCGTCAGGCGACGATTGAATGCATATAGCTGATCAACCAGATATTCGATTTTGGTGGCGTGGAATTGCACAGCCTCGACTTGCGCGGTAAGTTCCTCGCGCAGGTCCTGGTATTTTTTCTCTTTGGACGCAGGAAAATCATTGCCGATACCGAGGACATCAAGACGGTCTTTCTGTATTTTTGAAAATTTCTTGAATAACGAAGTAATATAGGCAAATTTCTCAAGAGCTTCTGGTTTGAGAGCTTCCTCCATTTGCGCAAGAGAAAGCGTGTTGTCTTCCTCTTCCTCAGCTTCAGCTTCGCGCTTCTTGCGGCGTGCAGCTGCTTCTTCGTCCTCATCTTCATCAATGACTTCGTCGTCGTCGCTTACGTCATCATCGTCTTCCTTGAATGAGGGGCCTGCATTCTTTTCCGAAATTTCGCCGTCATCATCGTCATCATCTTCCAGATTTTCCGGAGCTTTGGACAGCATGGCATCAAGATCCAGAATCTCGCGCAGCTGCATTTCGCCTTCATTTAGCGCTGTCGACCATTCGATAATGGCATGAAACGTAATCGGGCTTTCGCAAAGCCCCAGAATCATTGTGTCACGGCCCGCCTCAATACGCTTGGCAATTGCGATTTCGCCTTCACGGCTGAGCAGTTCGACTGCACCCATTTCGCGCAGGTACATACGGACAGGATCATCCGTGCGATCCACCGCGGCTTTTTTGGGCGCGGCAACATTAGCTTTTTCCTTGCTATCAACAGCGGCAGGGCCTTCTTTTATCGCTTCTTCCTGGGCTTCTTCGTCATTTTCAACAACATTGATGCCCATTTCAGAAATCGCGGACATGGCGTCTTCAATCTGCTCGGATGACATCTGATCCTGCGGCAGGGCTTCGTTTAGCTCGTCATACGTGACATAGCCGCGTTTTTTCGCTTTGGTGATCAGTTTCTTGAAAGATGCTTCTTTCAGGTCAATAAGCGGTTCGTCACCTTTTACTGCCTTATTATCGCTTGCCAGCTTTTTCGCCAAAATTTGGGTCCTAATCTTGTCTCAATCTACCGAGCCGCGGTCTGCGAGTTCGGACAGTCGGCGGTCAAATTCCGTCTTTCGTGTCCTGAGCCGCTGCTGCTCGGCAAAATATTTATCATCCAGTTCGTTCTCAAACTTTCTCGTCGCTTCGGCCAAAGCTTCTTCAAGCGCAGGCCGCGCCGTCATAACTGCAATCGCTTCCGACAGATCATGCCTGGCCGCATCTGGCTGTGCAGGCGCTAAATCCCTTGCGGGGCGATTAAAGGAGAAAGCAAGTTGGTCCGCGCGCATTATATGCCTGACCGCATCACTTAACCCCCGTTCGCCTAATATGGTAAGTAGTGTGGACGTATCAAGTGTTTCTGTATCCATTGCAGCGTCTAAAATAACACTTAGCAGTTTTGACAGTTCCTGTGTCGCCGGTTGATAGGCGGAAAGCGCATCCAGGTGGGTGTTGGCGGCATCGGGATATTGGATAAGGCCGGCGATGACAGCAGCGCATAAAGCATCGCTTTTTCCGCGCCTGCTATAAGCACGTGCATCGTCGGTTACGGGCCGTTCTGGGGTGAATTTCTGTGATTTGAAACCCGGTTTATAGGATGGTTGATAGGTCTGCTGGCGCGCGTAAAATGCATCGTCAAACCTGCTCTGGAATTCCTGCCTGTACAATCCGCGTACGTCACTGTCACTTATTTGCGACACATGCTCCATTAAACGGCTTTTCAGACCTGCTTTGGCTTCCGGTGTCTCCAGAGGCTCCCGCGCATATTCATATTGCCAGATATGATCGAGCAGCCCGCGCGCCGAGTCGAGCAGTTCCTGAAAAGCGGAAGGTCCGGATTTTTTGACCAGATCATCGGGGTCCATCCCATCAGGTAGAGATACGATTTTCAGACTATGGCCTGCACGCAGCAGGGGCAGGGCACGGCCTGCGGCGCGCATGGCCGCTTTCTGCCCCGCCGCATCGCCGTCAAAGCAAAGGATCGGCGTCTCCGCCATTTTCCACAGCTTTTCGATCTGGAATTCAGTCAGAGCTGTGCCGAGCGGGGCCACCACATCCTCAAAAACCGCCTGTGACAGCGCGATTGCGTCCATATAGCCTTCCACGACCAATATGCGTCCAGTCTGGCGCGAGGCGGGAGAGGCCTTGTCCAGGTTATAAAGTGTGCGCCCCTTATCGAACAAAGGCGTGTCGGGGGAGTTGAGATATTTGGGCTCACCCTGTCCCAATATCCGCCCGCCAAAAGCAACGACCCGCCCGCGCGGATCGCGGATCGGGATCATCAACCGGCCACGGAAGCGGTCATAGGGCGCCTTGCCGTCGACCGATATCATCATGCCTGCCTCGACCAGCATGTCTTGACTGAAGCCGGAAAGTGCTTGCTTGATCCGCCCGCGCGCATCGGGCGCATAGCCAAAGCCGAATTCGTGGATAATCCGCTGTGAAAGCCCGCGCTGTTCCAGATAAGCGCGCGCACCGCTGCCCTCTACATCATGCAGCCGGTCCACAAACCAGTCCTGCGCCGCCGCCATGACGTCATGCAGACCCGCCTGCTGCTCCGCCTTTTGCGCGGCGCGCGGGTCGGGGGCGGGGACCTGCATGCCGGCCTCTGCCGCCAGTTCCTTCACCGCATCCATAAAGCCGAGGCCACGCTGTTCGGTCATCCAGCTGATCGCATCGCCATGCGCGCTGCACCCGAAACAGTGGTAAAACCCTTTTTCATCATTGATCGTGAAACTGGGTGTCTTTTCGTTATGGAAAGGGCAGCATGCCTTATACTCGCGCCCCGCTTTCTGGATTTTCACCGTGCGGCCGATCAGCGTGGACAGCGTCGTGCGCGCCCTCAGTTCATCCAGCCATTGCGGTGAAAGTGCCATGGGTCAGGGACATATACCTTCCGCATTATCATTGCGGGTTGTGGGAGAGGGACCGGCGCCTATCGCGGTCTTGCCATCCGCTTCCAGAATGAATGCATCCATCGGACCCATAGGTGGTTTGGTTGATTTCCAGAAGAAAGTTATGGTTTCGCCTGTGGACCATTCGGTACCGCTGGCAATTTCATAAGTGATGCCATCTGCGGTACAGCGTATCTCGAATGCGCCATCGGTGCCTAGTGCCTCTGCGGTTTGTTCTTTGGAATAGCCCGCCTCGCCGGTAAAGCCGAGCGCTGGCAGCACCATCTTGAAAGCAGTGGCCTTGGCAACAGGATCAACCGCTTCGGATTTCGGGAACTTGTCATCATTGTGCGGATCCACGCCGGGCGTGACGGTATAGACATAGGTATAGACCATATCGTCACCCGCTGCTTTTGGATCGCATGTTTCGGTACCTTCTACGCACGCCACATAGCCGATAAGGTCACCGACAGAAGTGAGGTCTGTGTTCAGCGAAGAATCGACTTCAGGACCCAGCGGCCCGACAATTTTCGCGCCCAGCTTGAGCGTGTCGAAATCCAGTGCTTCAACACCATCATTCTGCGCATCAGTGGGGGTGATCTGCTGGGTTTCACGTGCATCGGTGCCCGTCTGACCATCCGTGCCGCTCTCGCCGCAACCAGCCAGTGTCAGCATAGCCAATGCGGGCACGAAAACTGAATGTTTCATTTTATATCTCCCCTGTACCATGCCTTCAGGACAAGGCCGCTTTGACAAGGCCGCTAGCCTTGCTCATGTCGAGCGTGGTGCCATGGCGTGATTTCAGCTCCGCCATCACCCGGCCCATATCCTTCATAGATGTTGCGCCCAGTTCCGCCTTGATCGTGTCAATCGCCGCGCGGGTTTCATCCTCCCCCATCTGTGCGGGCAGGAATTCCTCAATCACGGCGAGTTCCACCTTTTCGATATCGGCCAATTCAGCGCGTCCGCCATCTTCGTACATCTTGATCGATTCGCGGCGCTGTTTCGCCATTTTCTGCAGCACATCGGTCACCAGCGCGTCATCATCGCCGCCCGCTTCCTTGGTGCGTAGCTCAATGTCACGGTCCTTGATTTTGGCAAGAATCATGCGGGTTGCCGCTGTTCTGTCCTTGTCCTTGGCTTTCATCGCCGCAACCTGTGCAGCCTTGATATCGTCGCGAATCACGGGCGAACTCCATTGCTCATGAATTTAAGAATAAAGGAAAGACATAGCCGGAATTTTCGCAATTTCATAGATTGTTCCGTGCCCGTGGATAACTTAATACACCGGTCGTTTGGACCGCAGTTTTTGGCGTGCCAGGCGGCAACACAAATCCATTACGCAAGGATACCCGATCATGGCAAAAGCCAACATTCCCGAACGACCAGAAGGCGCCACCGGGATATTGGTTCTGGCTGATGGGTCAGTGGTGTGGGGCCGTGGTTTCGGCGCGACAGGCGAAGCGGTGGGCGAACTGTGTTTCAACACCGCCATGACAGGGTATCAGGAAGTGATGACCGATCCCAGCTATGCGGAGCAGGTGATTACCTTTACCTTTCCGCATATCGGCAATGTCGGCAGCAATGATGAAGATATTGAGGCGGACAGCGCGCATGCGCTTGGCTGCGTGGTGCGCGAAGATGTGACCGCGCCAAGCAATTTCCGTAGCAATGCAAATTTTACCGAGTGGATGGCGGCCAATGGGCGCATCGGGCTGTCAGGCGTCGATACCCGCGCGCTCACCCGGCGTATCCGTGAGGCAGGCGCCCCCAATGTGGTGATTGCATATAATGAAGATGGCCGGTTCGATATGGACGACCTCCTCGCGAAAGCGCGGGCGTGGGGCGGGTTGGAAGGCCTCGACCTTGCCAAGGATGTGACCCGTGACGACACAGGCATATGGACAGGCGGTCCATGGCGGCTAGGATTTGGTTATGAGGAAAGTGAACCCTCTAACCCGTCATTCCGGCGAAAGCCGGAATCCCCTTCTGTTTCGAGCGGTAGTACAGAGGAAGGAGATTCCGGCTTTCGCCGGAATGACAAAGATATACCTCATGTCGTGGCGATTGATTATGGCGCGAAACGCAATATATTCCGCAACCTTGTACGTGCGGGTGCGAAAGTCACTGTGGTTCCTGCACAGACTTCGCTGGATGATGTGCTGGCATTGCAGCCGGACGGCGTGTTCCTTTCCAACGGCCCCGGTGACCCCGCCGCGACGGGGGCATATGCGGTGCCGGTGATACAGGGCCTGCTGGAGCGCGATATCCCGCTGTTCGGCATCTGCCTCGGCCACCAGATGCTGGCGTTGGCGGCAGGCGCGAAAACCATGAAAATGCATCAGGGGCACCGCGGCGCGAACCATCCGGTACAGCGCGTCGGCGGAGGCTGGGACGAGAGCGCCGATGGAGGGGAAAGACTGGTCGAGATTACCAGCATGAACCACGGCTTTGCGGTCGATGGCACGACGCTCCCCGCCAATGTCACCGAAACCCACCGCAGCCTGTTCGACGGCAGCAATTGCGGCATTGCGTTCAAAAACAAAAACGCATTCGGCGTGCAGTACCACCCCGAAGCCTCTCCGGGGCCGCAAGACAGCTTCTATCTGTTCAAGAAATTTGTGGGGGGATTGGGGTGAGGCATCTCGCTTGGACTTTTATTCCTTTGGCTGTGCTTACGTCTTGCTCAGACCGCTATTGTACTGATCCGGACTTGTGTTGGGCGAATCGGACTGATGTCATTCAGGCCGCGGAACGATGTGGCATTGAAGACTTCAACCCGAGGGAGGATAGCGCCGGTACCTTTTTGCCTTACGTCGAAGGTGAAGACCCTGATAGAGGGCCAAAAACGAATTGCATAATTGAAGACCTTGAAGGTCAAGGACTGATGGTAACCCACTAATGCCCAAAAGAACTGACATAAAATCTATCCTAATCATCGGCGCTGGCCCCATCATTATCGGGCAGGCGTGCGAGTTTGATTATTCGGGGACGCAGGCGTGCAAGGCGCTGAAGGAAGAGGGGTACCGGATCATTCTGGTCAACTCCAACCCCGCGACGATCATGACCGATCCCGACATGGCGGATGCGACCTATGTCGAGCCGATCACGCCCGAGATAGTTGCCAAGATTATCGAAAAAGAACGCCCGGACGCGGTGCTGCCGACCATGGGCGGGCAGACGGCGCTTAACTGTGCGCTGTCGCTCAACCGTGACGGGGTGCTCGACAAATATAACGTCGAGCTGATCGGCGCGGATGCCGAGGCGATTGACAAGGCCGAGGACCGGCAGAAATTCCGTGAGGCAATGGACAAAATCGGCCTGGAAAGCCCGAAAAGCGCGATTGCGCAAAGCCTGGACCAGGCGCTCGAGGCGCTGGAGCATGTGGGCCTGCCCACCATTATCCGGCCCAGTTTCACTATGGGCGGCACGGGCGGAGGCATCGCCTATAACCGCGATGAATTCGTCAGTATCGTTACCGGCGGGCTGGATGCCTCGCCCACCACCGAAGTGCTGATCGAGGAATCGGTGCTGGGATGGAAGGAATATGAGATGGAGGTTGTCCGCGACCGGGCGGATAACTGCATTATCATCTGTTCAATTGAGAATATCGATCCGATGGGCGTGCACACCGGCGACAGCATCACCGTAGCGCCCGCGTTAACGCTAACTGACAAGGAATATCAGATCATGCGCAATGCCAGCATCGCGGTACTGCGTGAAATTGGCGTTGAAACCGGGGGATCAAACGTACAGTTCGCGGTGAATCCCGCCGATGGCCGCCTGATCGTGATTGAAATGAACCCACGCGTGTCGCGGTCGTCCGCACTGGCATCGAAAGCCACGGGCTTCCCGATCGCCAAGGTCGCGGCAAAGCTGGCCGTGGGCTATACGCTGGACGAGATTGACAATGACATTACCGGGGCAACGCCGGCGTCGTTCGAGCCGACTATTGATTATGTCGTCACCAAAATCCCGCGCTTTGCTTTCGAGAAATTCAAGGGCGCAGAGCCATTGCTGAACACCGCGATGAAATCGGTGGGTGAAGTGATGGCGATTGGCCGCAATATCCATGAAAGCTTGCAAAAAGCGCTGCGCGGTCTGGAAACCGGGCTGGACGGATTTAACCGCGTACCAGAGCTGGAAGGCGTATCGCGCGACGTGATCACCGCCGCGCTGGCGCGGCCGACGCCCGACCGCCTGCTTAACACCGCACAGGCGATGCGTGAGGGGCTGAGCGTCGAGGAAATCCACGGCATCACCAAATATGATCCCTGGTTCCTCGAACGGATAGCCGAAATTATCGCCGCTGAAGCGGATATTGTCGAAAATGGCCTGCCAATTGAAGCGCAGGGCCTGCGCAAGCTCAAGTCCATGGGTTTTTCGGACAGGCGGCTTGCCACATTGGCGGTGCGTTCGGTGCATGTCGCGGGCGGCATGGGACAGGTACAGGCAAAATCTCATGGGTTACTGCATGATGCAATGCAGGCGATGGCCGGTGCGACCAGCGAGCAGGAAGTGCGTGAACTGCGCCACAGGCTGGGTGTGCGGCCCGTATTCAAGCGGATTGATACCTGCGCGGCGGAATTTGAGGCGAAGACGCCCTATATGTATTCGACCTATGAAACGCCGATATTTGGCGCGCCTGAATGTGAAGCTGCGCCGAGCGAACGCAAGAAAGTCGTGATTCTGGGCGGCGGGCCAAACCGGATCGGGCAGGGGATAGAGTTTGACTATTGCTGTTGCCACGCCTGTTTCGCGCTGGAGGAACAGGGCTATGAAACGATCATGGTCAACTGCAACCCGGAAACGGTATCGACGGACTATGACACGTCCGACCGGCTCTATTTTGAGCCGTTGACAGCGGAAGACGTGCTTGAGATTCTGGATGTTGAGCGTTCGACGGGCGAGCTGGCAGGCGTGATCGTGCAATTTGGCGGGCAGACGCCGCTTAAGCTCGCACAGGCGCTGGAAGATGCAGGTATACCGATACTGGGCACATCGCCCGATGCGATCGACCTGGCTGAAGACCGGGAGCGTTTTGCCAAACTGGTCGATAAATTGGACCTGAAACAGCCGGAAAATGGCATTGCACGCAGCCGTGAGGAGGCAATCGCGGTGGCCGAGCGCATTGGCTATCCGGTGCTTATCCGGCCATCTTATGTGCTGGGCGGGCGGGCGATGGAAATTGTCGACAGCCCGGCGCAACTGGATGATTATATCGCCACCGCCGTACATGTGTCGGGCGACAGCCCTGTGTTGATCGACCAGTATCTGCGCGATGCGATTGAGGTGGATGTCGATGCGATCTGTGATGGTGATGATGTCGTGGTTGCGGGTGTGCTCCAGCATATCGAGGAAGCCGGAGTGCATAGCGGCGACAGCGCCTGTACCATCCCGCCGCACAGCCTCTCCGATGACCTGATTGCGGAAATGGAGCGACAGACTGTGGCGCTTGCCCAAGGCTTGAAAGTACGCGGTCTGATGAATATCCAGTTCGCGGTGAAAGAGGCGCAAGTCTATCTGATCGAAGTCAATCCGCGCGCCAGCAGGACCGTGCCGTTTGTCGCCAAAGCGATTGGCAGCCCGATAGCCAAGATCGCCGCACGTGTTATGGCGGGCGAGAAACTGGCAAATCTACCATCAATTGATAGAAGTATTGACCATATAGCTGTCAAAGAAGCAGTTTTTCCCTTCAGCCGCTTCCCTGGCATCGACCCCGTTCTTTCTCCTGAGATGAAATCCACCGGGGAAGTCATGGGGATTGATTCCAGTTTCCCGATTGCATTTGCCAAGTCACAAATGGCCGCGAGCATGATACTGCCTGAAAAAGGCACGATATTTGTTTCTGTAAAAGATACGGATAAGCCGGTTATTCTTCCTGCCGTAAAAATGCTTATGGAACATGGGTTTGATGTGGTGGCAACAGGCGGCACCGCGGCATATCTGAAAGAGCAGGGACTTGATGTTACGCAAGTCAACAAAGTTGCGCAGGGGCGTCCGCATATTGTGGACCGCATCAAGGACGGCGATATCGCTTTGATTTTTAACACAACTGAAGGCTGGCAGAGCCATAAAGACTCGCAATCGATCCGCGCGTCGGCGTTGCATGGGAAAGTGCCGTATTTCACAACAGCATCCGCCAGTGTGGCCGTTAGTGCAGCGATTGCGGCCCTTACAACACAAAGTCTTGATGTTAAGCCGCTTCAGGACTATTATATGGTTTCCAACGCCTGACCCCGACAATCTGTGCTTTATGGCGGACCGTTCCCAAACGGCCCGTAAGCCAGCTTTTTGCCGGTTCAGGCCATAAGAGTTTTAAAAAGGAAAGCCATAATGGCAAGTGTTGAAAAAATGCCTATGCTGCAAATAGGCCATGAAAAACTGAGTGAAGAATTACGTGCCCTGAAAATCGAACGCCCGTTAATTGTGGATGCGATCGAAGAAGCGCGCGCGCACGGTGATTTGTCGGAAAACGCTGAATATCATGCTGCGAAAGAACGCCAGGGCCAAGTCGAAGCAACGATTAGTGATCTGGAAGACAAGCTGAGCCGTGCACAGGTTATTGATCCCAAAACATTATCGGGTGATAAAATTGTATTTGGCGCGACAGTCACATTGCTTGACGAAGATGATAAGCCGGTCAAATATCAACTTGTAGGCCAAGCAGAAGCCGATGCCAAAAAAGGCATGATTAGCTACAATAGCCCGCTTGGCCGTGCGCTTATTGGCAAGACAGTTGATGAGGAAGTCGAACTGACGGTCCCATCAGGTGACAAATATTATCTCGTCGAGAAAATTGAATTTATCTAAACAACTGCCGGACTAATACAAAAGGCATCCTTCCGATAAGAAGGGATGCCTTTTTGTTATTTTGAAATAACGGGGGGCGAATTACTTGCTCTCGCCGTCTGCTCCATCTTCCAATGTCGGTTCCAGCAGTTTGTGCAGATGGACGATGACATATTTCATCTCTGCATCGTCGACTGTGCGCTGCGCATTGCCGCGCCATACATCTTCTGCTTCCTCATAGCTAGGATAGACGCCAACCAGATCCATTTGATCAATTTCAGTAAAATCAAGACCGCGCGGATCGGAAACGCGTCCACCGAGAACCAGATGTAATTTGCTCATAATTCGTACCCTGTTCAGAAAATCTAGTGTAAATTGCCGTTACGGCAGTGTGTCGCTCCCTAGTCTTTCGGAGCGAACGCGTCTACGGCTCCGTCTGCAATTTTTTGCACTGCATCGCTTAAAAAGCGCTCTGCGCTATCGAGCGCCGCATCTTCGCCGCGTAATTTGGGAATAAAAGCCCCCGCAACTGCTCCTAGAAATGCGCCTGCCGCAATGTAGCGGAGCGGGTTTTCATCAACATGTATCACGGCTTGCTCGGCTGTATCATTCGCACGGGTTTTAGCCGCTGCATACGCTTTGCGGCTCTTCTCCACGCTTTGTTGCGCGATTTTGCCGGCACTGTTTTTCATGCTGGAGGACTGAGATTTGGTTTTGGCTAGGGCATTGCGGTATGTCTGGCCGGCTTTTTCTAATCTTGTGCTCATTTCAATATCCCCGTTTGGTCTCTATAACAATCTACTCGGCTTCACGCAGATTTTCTATAGCTTCCTGAATAGGCTTTCTCGCCAATAGCAGCGCGGCTGCGATTGCCACACCTGCTAGCGGCCATTTGTTATTCTTGGCGATTTCCATGCCCTCTTTAACAATGATATCTGCGGCTTCTTCTGCATTTTCTTTGGCTTCTGCAGCAAGGTTGCTAGGTGCAAAGCGCTGTTTTGCATGCGCTGCCGATGCTTTCAATTGCACTTGTGCCAGGTTCTTCCTGGCCTTTTTCTCACGGATATCATGGATGTTCGGCTTCATGATTCATTTTCCGTTTCATCGCCGCGGTATAGATTTTGCAGCCGCCGTGTTTTCCAGGTTGCAAATAGAAAGCAGAGTATCGCCAGCACCAGACACGTCAGTGTAACAATGCCGATCGCCACCCAGTGTCCGAAAAGCGGGATAAGCGCGAGCAGCAGTCCAAGTACAAGTGCCATCACAGCAACGCTGCCGAAAACACCGACACCGACCATCAGCACGGAAATATGCTTGCTCTGGCTGACGGTATAGGAAATGCGCGCGCGGTGGAATTCCAGTTCGGTTTCCACTCTCGTCTGCAAATCGTCAATCAGTCCGCGCAATTCAGCCGAAAGGCTCCGGCGTGAACCAGAGCCTTCCGCATCGCTGTCGTTTGCGACCGGAACATGTGCGCTGTCATCATCGGATGCGGCGGGCAATTCCGGTTCATTGTCACTGTTGCTCATCAAATAGGGCTTTAGCTCTTATTCGAACCGGATTTGAACATCCGTGTGAGCATAAAGCCTGCAACAGCTGCGATACCAATTGCTACGGCAGGGCTTTTACGCACGAATTCACGCGTATCATCGCCAAGCTCGCTCAGATCTTTTTCCTCGATCTTGTCGCCAAACTCGTTAAATTTCTCACCCGCTGTGCGTGCATAGTCGCCATATTTGCTGCCCAGGTTTTCATCGATCACATTTGCGGTGTCAGCAATAATCTGACCTAGATTGCGAACGGCTTCACCTGTGCGCATTTTGGCATCATTGGCGTAATCGCCCGCTTTTTCCTTTGCAAACTCAGCCTTGTCGCGGGCCTGTGCTGCAAAGTCGCTATCATTGCTGGTTTGCGCAGAAGTTTTGGCAACTGCCTTTGTAGGTGTCTTCTTTTTCGCAGTGCTTGCGGTTTTCTTTTTTGCAGCGGGTTTCTTTGCCGCTGATTTGGATGCTGTCGTTTTCTTACTGTCGGCCATGAATTTTCCTCCTGAAGTGCCGGTATCATAAAACCGGTTAAATTGTCCCAATGCCTTATGCTCAATTTGGCGTTTTAACAGATTTTTTCAAGTGGCTTAGTGTAATAACACGCAGCCACGAAGTTTATATTCCGATATTGCCAATAAAGGCGCGTGCTTATAGAGCGTGCGGAATATATAATTGTTCCGAAATTATCCGCTCAACACCGAAATAAGGATATTGCCATATGACCGCTATCATGGACCTGCACGCCCGCGAAATTCTGGACAGCCGGGGCAATCCGACCGTCGAGGTGGATATCTTGCTGGAGGATGGAAGCTTTGGCCGGGCAGCAGTGCCTTCTGGAGCATCGACAGGAGCCTATGAGGCGGTTGAACTGCGTGACGGTGACAAAGCCCGCTATAAAGGGAAGGGTGTTCAAAAAGCGGTTGCTGCGGTCAATGACGAGATATTCGAAGCCATTGTGGGACTCGATGCCGAGGATCAGCGCGATATTGATGAAGTGATGATCGAACTTGATGGTACGGAAAACAAGGAACGTCTGGGCGCCAATGCCATACTTGGCGTTAGCATGGCAGCGGCTAAAGCTGCGGCGGATGCACGCGGCCTTCCGCTCTACAGCTATGTTGGCGGGATAGGCGCGCATCTTCTACCGGTTCCCATGATGAACATCATTAACGGTGGCGAGCATGCCGATAATCCAATTGATTTTCAGGAATTCATGGTCATGCCGGTTGGCGCGGACAGCATTGCCGAAGCTGTGCGCTGGGGATCGGAGATATTCCATACACTTAAGAAAGGACTGTCCGATAAAGGGCTGGCTACAGCGGTCGGTGATGAGGGCGGTTTTGCACCGAATCTGTCTTCCACGACCGCCGCGCTCGACTTTATCATGGCATCCATTGAACAGGCGGGCTTTAAAGTCGGCGATGAAGTTGTTCTGGCGCTCGATTGTGCGGCCACGGAGTTTTTCAAGGACGGAAAATATGAAATGGTGGGCGAGGGCAAATCGCTGACGCCCACGCAAATGTCAGATTATCTTGCTGACCTGACCGGTCAGTATCCGATCCGTTCAATCGAGGACGGCATGTCGGAAGATGATTTCGAAGGCTGGGCGGCTGTTACGGCTGCTATCGGAGACGCGGTGCAACTGGTTGGTGATGATCTGTTCGTGACCAATCCCGAGCGGTTGGAAATGGGCTTTGAAAAAGGTCTGGCGAATAGTCTGCTTGTAAAAGTGAATCAGATTGGCACGCTTACCGAAACCATGGAAGCCGTCAGCATGGCGCACCGCAAGAACTACACCGCCGTTATGTCGCACCGTTCGGGTGAAACCGAAGATGCGACAATTGCCGACCTCGCTGTCGCCACCAATTGCGGGCAGATCAAAACGGGCAGCCTTGCGCGGTCCGACCGGCTCGCAAAATATAACCAGCTCATCCGGATTGAGGAGCAGCTTGGCAATAGTGCTCAATATGCCGGACGCAATATATTCAACAATTGAACCGTTTAAGAGCTTTTTTGGACAAGCTCTGGCAGAACCGCGCAGATAAATCTGGCTGATAAAAGAATCACTTGGCCGCGTGTTTCTAAAAATTGCGATATATATGCTTGCAATGGGAACAAAATTCTGATTCAACAGATAATTATGGCGAGTAAGCGAATACGTTTGGAAGCATTGAAAAGTTCGGCGACTGCGGGTCTCGCGTTGCTGGCTTTGCTTGCCATTGGCGCTTATGCGGTGATCGGGCCAACAGGTGTACTTGCGTGGAGCGATTATCAGCAACGTCTGGAGCAGCAGACCGCTGAACTTGCGGCGCTGGAAAAAGAGCGCGATGCACTTCGCAACCGTGTTGACCTGTTAAATCCCGATGGTGTTGACCCGGACCTGGCCGGTGAATTGCTACGTAAGGAACTTAACGTGGTACATCCAGATGAAATTGTTGTTCCCCTGAAATAATTTTACTCCGGAATTTTATTTTTTACCCTGCATAATATTGTGAAATGACGTTGCGGTATGCTGTGCATTGATGCATACCGGTGCTGATAATGATGGCATGAAAGGGACGCTCCATTGGCTAAAAAACCAGCATCCAAACCGGCCGCGAAGAAAAAGGCAGCGCCGCGCAAGAAAACTGCTGCTGCGACTTCATCTTCATCTTCGCGTGTTCCCAAACTCCCTGCATATAAACCGTATAAAGCGGATAAAAAGGAACTGCTCGACCTTTACGAGCAAATGCTTCTCATCCGCCGCTTTGAGGAAAAGGCCGGGCAGCTGTACGGTCTTGGGCTGATTGGCGGTTTTTGCCATCTCTATATCGGACAGGAAGCGGTTGCCGTGGGCCTGCAGTCGGCACTAAATGAAGGTCATGATAGCGTGATTACGGGATATCGTGACCATGGCCATATGCTGGCCTATGGCATTGATCCCAAAGTTATTATGGCCGAATTGACGGGCCGCGCTGCTGGCATATCCAAGGGCAAAGGCGGGTCAATGCATATGTTCTCGGTCGAACATAAATTTTATGGTGGGCACGGTATTGTCGGTGCCCAGGTGTCGCTGGGCACCGGTTTGGGTTTTGCACATAAATACCGTGAGGATGGCGGTGTCTGCATGGCATATTTCGGTGATGGCGCCGCCAATCAGGGGCAGGTTTATGAAAGTTTCAACATGGCGGAGCTTTGGAAGCTTCCCATGGTTTTTGTAGTTGAGAACAACCAATATGCCATGGGTACGAGTGTGAATCGCTCCTCCGCCGAAGACCAGCTTTTCCGCCGCGGTGAAAGCTTCCGTATTCCGGGTGTTCAGGTGAATGGCATGGACCTGCTGGAAGTGCGCGGTGCTGCCGAGATGGCACTGAAATGGGTGCGCGCCGGAAAAGGGCCGGTGCTGCTGGAACTGAAAACCTATCGGTACCGCGGCCACTCGATGTCGGACCCGGCCAAATATCGTAGCCGTGAAGAAGTCCAGTCGATGCGTGAAAAATCAGATGCAATTGAGCAAACGAAGAATCAGCTTATCAAAATGGGTATGACGGAAGACGATTTGAAAGAGGCTGACAAAAAAATCCGCAAGATTGTTGCTGAAGCTGCCGATTTTGCAGAAAGTTCACCAGAGCCAGAAGCTTCAGAGCTTTATACGGACGTGTTGGTGGAGGATTACTGATGGCTATTGAACTGAAAATGCCGGCACTCTCGCCCACTATGGAAGAGGGCACATTGGCTAAATGGCTCGTGAAAGAAGGTGATACAGTATCGTCGGGCGATATTATTGCCGAGATCGAAACCGACAAGGCGACCATGGAATTTGAAGCCGTTGATGAAGGCGAAATTACCAAGATACTAGTTGCGGAAGGCACGGACGAAGTCAAAGTCGGAACTGTTATTGCCACAATGGCAGGCGAAGATGATGGTGATGCGGACGCGGAAACCACGCCTGCACCTGCTCCGGTTTCGGCCGACGCTGAAAAAGAAGCGCCTACACAAGACGTTTCCATTGCTTCACCGTCGCCACCTGTATCGCGGGCCAGCGATCCGGCCGTTCCAGAAGGCACCGAAATGGTAAGCATCACCGTGCGTGAAGCATTGCGCGATGCCATGGCCGAAGAAATGCGCAAGGACGACCGCGTGTTCGTGATGGGTGAAGAAGTCGCCGAATATCAGGGGGCATATAAAGTCACACAAGGGCTGCTTGACGAGTTCGGGCCCAAGCGTGTCATTGACACCCCGATCACCGAATATGGTTTCGCCGGGGTCGGTGCGGGCGCTGCAATGGGCGGCTTGCGGCCAATTATAGAATTTATGACATTTAACTTCGCGATGCAGGCGATCGACCATATCATCAATAGCGCAGCCAAGACGAATTATATGTCGGGTGGTCAAATGCGCTGCCCGATCGTATTTCGTGGTCCCAATGGTGCGGCTTCCCGTGTGGCGGCGCAGCATAGCCAGAATTTTGGCCCCTGGTATGCATCTGTTCCAGGCCTGATCGTCATTGCGCCCTATGATGCCGCAGATGCGAAAGGTCTTTTGAAGGCGGCAATCCGTACCGAAGACCCGGTCGTATTCCTTGAAAACGAACTGATGTACGGTCGCAGTTTCGATATTCCCGATCTGGATGACTATGTTCTGCCAATTGGCAAAGCACGCATTATGCGCGAAGGCAGCGATGTAACGATTGTGAGCTATTCAATCGGTGTCGGCCTGGCGCTGGAAGCGGCAGATGCGCTGGCAGGTGAGGGCATTGATGCGGAAGTCATCGACTTGCGCACATTACGTCCGCTCGACACCGAAACGGTGTTGACCAGCCTTAAGAAAACCAACCGTATGGTTGTGGCTGAGGAAGGCTGGCCAACATGCTCCATCGCATCGGAAATCATTGCTGTTGCCATGGAGCAGGGCTTTGATGACCTTGACGCACCCGTATTGCGTGTAACGGACGAAGATGTGCCGCTGCCCTATGCTGCAAACCTTGAAAAAGATGCCTTGCTGAGTACGCCGCAAATCATCGAGGCGGCCAAGAAAGTTTGTTACAAGTAATCCGGCTGATGTGTATCAGTCTGCGCTGAAAACATTGCAGTCCGCTTTTGGTGTGCCATCCGCGACAAGGCCTGCGCTTAAGTCACGGGTGTCGCGTACATTATATGCGGCTTCCTCATAAAGTGTTTTATTATTCAGAAACATATCACCAAAAATTGGCTGGTGTGCGTAAGTGACTTCAACATACATAACGGCATCGCGTGATGCCGCCTGGATTTTACCGCCTGTCCGGCCCATGCCTGTAAAGGCCGGGTCTTTCGTGCCATTTGTGCCCTCTGTGCCATATAATGACGTAGCGGTTTTCGCACCTTTGCATCTTTGCCATGCGATCCGCTGATTACCGTTTTCATCCTGTTCAAGACTGGAGATAATGATGCGCCCATTCTGCAGGATATCAAGCGCACCCGCCTGAATATCCGCGCCAGCGACAAGCTGGGTAATATCGGACTCGAAAATGGTCTTGCTGATATCATTGTTGAGCGTGGTTCCCATGCGGGACGCATTATCCGCAATTGACACAGTAGTTTGTGCAAGCGTCGTTTTTTGCAGAGTGAGATACGCGACCTCTGATCCATACATGCCAAGTGCGAGGAAAACCGGCAGGGCATATGCAAATTCCACAAGTGCAACACCGGATTTGCTGCGCAGCAATTGTGCCATTCGATTATTCATGCGCATATCCTTGTGACATTAACAGAACCCTGTTCGCCATATGGCTGGTTGCGCAGAACGGTTTGGGCGACCACGTCTTTCCGGCTATCACGCCCTAACATGGCATAAAGGGGGAACAGACTCTCATAACTTGCGGTAACTTTGTACAAAACAACGTCGTTCGGACCACCCAATCCTTCTTTGCCGACATCATTATCCCATTGCCCATTGCCATTTTCATCGGAAAAACATTCCCCGGGATCATAGACGCCATTCTTGTTTCCGTTCGCATCGGCTTTGTCTTCGAACGGTTCCGCGCGCGCCACATCGGTAAATTCATAATAGCTTTTGCGCTCAAATATGAGCTCAGCATCAGGCGTTATCGCTTTGACGCGCGATTTTACCTGCGTATCTATTTCGGTGAGCGAATTGGCGGCGCTTTCGAGTGTGGAAGAGCGCGCAGCCTCTAACACCGCGCCTTTCAATATACCCTGCATATAAACGCTATGCCCAATGTCGAATGATCCGAGCAGCAACAACAGGAATGTCGGGGCGATAATGCCAAACTCCACAACCGTGGCGGCTTTTTTATCGGCGCATAATTTATTTGCTATCTCGCGTTTTATCATCGGGCCAGCCTCAAGGAAGCAACGGTTTGCGCGATATCGGCAAAATTCTGGTTCAGCTCGTCCGCATTGGTGGACACAAATGCGCTATCCGCACTGGCACAGGTTTTGAGTTCATTGGTCAGCGTGGTGCCGAATGATACCACCCACAAACGGATGCCCTTGGCCTTGACAGCGTCACATATTGCCAGAAAGCGTGATTGCGATCGTGCTTCCTGCGCTGCCACCAGAGCATTGTCATAGTTTCGTGTGGGCGCCTGATTGGTAATCCGCCTGTCATGACGTTCGATACCATACATGGTGTACAGCCATTCATAATTGGTGAGCAGGCCGTCCGTCATGAAAATCATGTGGCGGGAAACATAGCCGTTATTGGGCGCGGCTTCCCTGACATTGGATTGAAATATGCCGTCCGGGGAACTGAGCCGTGCGCCCCATAGCAGGCCGACATCATGATATGTGCCGCCGCCCGTGGTCAGCCCATCGACATAGGCATCATAGGCTGATTCCGTCATCTCAGTCAGTTTTTGTGCCGCATTGGGGCAATTGCTGCTGACACGTTCACCGCTGGTTGATTCGGTTTCATTATAGTTGCGCAGATAACTTATTTCGGGCCAATGGGGCTTCCATTTACTGGCATCACTGCCACCGGGCAGGCTGTCTATGTCAAGATCCCACGGCGTATCGCCGGTATTGGACTGAATACGCTTGCTGGTTGCATTATATGACCATGTGGCTCCCGGTGATGTCTCGCGCTCTTCTATACAGCCGTTCCAGTAATGCATCGATGTGTCGAGATTTGTCGGGTTCCGGACACCGGCAAAAGTTTTATATACGGAAGTATCAATTTCCCTTTGCGAATATTTGTACGTTGTCGTGGTTTCCTGGGTGCCCTCATGATAATCGTCCCAGATACAATAGCCTGTACTGCTATCGTAGCGGCCATAAATGTATGAATTATGCCAATACCCGTAATAGGCGCTGCAATTTCGCGTATAGGTTTTGTTATTGCTTCGAAAATGTTCCACTACTTCACCTGGCGTGGTGGTGGTGACAGTCTCTTTCAATGCGGATTGATATGTGTGGGTATCGGCTATCCAGCTGGGGTCCAGTAATCGTCCCACATTCACTGTCTCAACATAGGGAACAAAGGCATAGCGGATACGCGCATTACTGTTCTGCGCAGCATCATCGACTGTATCAAAAAAGTTTTTCATCGCATTCTTCAGCGCTGTGATGCGCTTTTTTGATGTGTTGCTGGTGCTATTGCCGTTGACATCATTTTCCATTGAACCGGTGACATCCAGAACCATGGTGACGTCGCTATTGGAAACTTCGTAAATCGCACCGCATGTGATCGATAATTTGAAGCTGTCTTTACCGAATACATGCATGACAACAGTTGGCAGTGTCACAGTCGCCTGCGCTGTATATTCGCTATTGCCTGATCCGTTCTGACTTCCTGCCAGGCGCGTGATTTTGCTATTTGATGTGCCCATATAATCGGCAGGGAAATTGGCGCGGAAAAAATTTCCTGCAATTGTTTCTGCATCACTGCTGGGGTTGCTGTCACTCAGCGCTTTGCGGCCTGCCAGAGCGGCAGCATCGCATGCCTGCTGCAGCTTGCTTTTGACCATATAACCGCGGCTTGTATCAATGCCGCCGCCGATTAACGCTGCCAGCGGGATAAGTCCCGCCGCCATGATTGGCAGAACATTGCCCCGTGCATCGTGCAGCACGCGTTGCATGCTGCCCGTATTAAGGGCTGAGTGTGTTGCTTTCAAATGAGGCATTAAGTGATGTTTTCCGCTGAGTGGAATCTTGTGGGCATGTGAGCGTTTTAGGGAAAAATGGTAAATCTGCCTCAAACAGTTCTGGTTAATGCGATCTTTACCTTGATACGTCCCCATATTTGGTGGATGTGGACAGCATGCAGGTGATGGAAGCTGAACTGACGCCGCTGCAAAGGCTGATATTTGCATATGCACCGGCAAAAAGCCGCGCTGCTTACGATGCAATATTCGCATTGGATAACAGATGCGGGGCAATTTTGCGGGGTACGAGCGAAGTCATGCTTGGGCAAATGCGGCTTGCATGGTGGCGTGATATGCTGGCGAAGCCTGCAGCGGAAAGGCCGCAAGGTGACCCAGTAGTGCACGCGCTGGGTGAGATTGAAAATGATGGGCTGAATCTCAAAACCCTGTTGCCCATTGTGGATGCATGGGAATTACTGCTTGTCAGCGAGGAACTTACACATGAACAGATTGAGGATTATGCCGATCAGCGCGGAGTGACGATTTTTAATTCGATTGCGGTGCGTTCGGGCCTTGAAAACAGCATGGTTGCCACAGCCAAAGCAGGGCATTTATGGGCAATATGGGATCTGGCACGTCATTCAGCCGATGATAATTTACGCGAGGCTTTGCTCCAAAAACTGCAGGAGGAGCAAAGGTTTCTTAAAAAATTCTCACCGCCGCGCAGTATGCGGCCGTTATCGATTATGTTGCGACTTGCACATAAAGACGCAGCAGGCGGCAGTCTGGAAGCGCCCATCATGCGCCCGGCCACGGCGGCGCAAATAATCTGGCATGGACTCACTGGCTTATGATATAAGCATATTCTGGAAACGGGGGCATGGATGACACGGATATTGGCAGGCGGACTGGGCGCGATATTATTGATAACGGCGGGTTGGTTTTTCTGGATAGGGCAGGCTGATACCCAGATTGATATTCCCCCGCCTCCGCCCGCACCCATTGAGGAAGAGAATAAGGAACCCGAACTGCCGAAGGCGGATGTTGCGGGCCTAAAAGGCCCGACACCGCCCGAAGCGACCGAGCTAACCCGCGAACAGCGACGCTTCGCGCGTTATGATCGTAATTACGACCAGCGTATCACGCGCGCCGAAATGCTCAGCAGCCGCACCAAAGCGTTTAAGAAGCTAGACAAGGACGGCAATAATCTGCTTACATTCGAGGAATGGGCAGTGTCCACAAGCCAGCGTTTTGAGAAAGCGGATGGAAACGGAAACGGTGAGCTGGACCCGGCAGAATTTGCCACGACCAAGCCCAAACGCGCCAAAAAGGCCAGATGCCGCTGCTGACCAAGTAACTTAAGCGGCTTTATGTGCCTCGAGCCATTGCCGTAAATCGGAACGCGCGCGTGACGTCATGGCTTCTTTGCGGGCTTTCTTATGCACTTTTTCGGCAAGCGGGGCGAACAGCCCGAAATTGACATTCATCGGCTGATACTGGCTCGCATCGGCGTCGCCGGTAATATGCGCTAACAGCGCGCCAAGTGCGGTTGTCTGTGGGGGCAGGGGCAGCGTTTCGCCCCGTAGTTCTGCGGCGGTCATCCGCCCGGCCATTAATCCAACAGCGGCACTTTCAACATAGCCCTCACAGCCGGTGATTTGTCCGGCAAAACGGATATGCGGCGCTTTCTTGAGCCGTAGCTGACGATCGAGCAACTGCGGCGAATTGATGAATGTATTGCGGTGTAATCCGCCCAGTCGTGCAAATTCGGCTTTCTCTAACCCGGGGATCGTGCGGAACAGTTCCACCTGCGCGCCGTGCTTCATTTTAGTCTGAAAGCCGACCATATTCCACAAAGTGCCAAGCTTATTATCCTGACGAAGCTGGACCACCGCATGCGGCCAACGCCCCGTGCGCGGATTGTCGAGACCAACTGGTTTCATCGGGCCATAGCGCAGCGTATCCAGCCCGCGCGATGCCATGATTTCTATCGGCATACAGCCCTCGAAATAAGGTGTATCTTTCTCCCAGTCCTTGAATTCGGTTTTCTCGCTGTCGAGCAGTCCTTGATGGAATGCTTTATACTGCGCTTCATCCATCGGACAGTTGATATAGTCCTTGCCGTCACCTTCGGGGCCAACCTTGTCCCACCGACTCGCCATCCAGCAGATATCCATATTGATGCTGTCGCGGTGGACGATCGGTGCAATGGCATCAAAGAAAGCCAGTGCTTCGTCACCCGTAGCAGCGCCGATATTTTCGGCAAGCGACATGGCAGTGAGGGGACCGGTGGCAACAATCGTAAGGCCGCTACCGGGAAGCTGGTCGACGCGTTCGCGTACAATTTCAATATTGGGATGCTCTTCCAACTGCCGGGTGACATTGTCAGAAAATATATCACGGTCAACGGCGAGCGCAGACCCGGCAGGCACTTTTGCCGTTTCTGCCTTGGCCATAATGAGGGAATTTAGATGACGCATTTCCGCATGCAACAGGCCCACGGCATTGCGCTCTGCATCATCGCTGCGAAAGCTGTTGGAGCAGACCAGTTCCGCCAGACCGTCCGTCTGATGCGCCGCCGTCATTTCGCCGGATCCGCGCATTTCGGAAAGGCGTACTTTAATGCCAGCCTCGGCCAGTTGCCAGGCTGCTTCTGATCCGGCGAGACCGCCGCCAATGATATGCACGTCATGTGTCATGTAAGTTGCTCCGTCTGAGGTCAGCACAGGCTCATACATAATGCGCGGCCCAGACACAAAATATTATGATGCATTTCGCATATAGTGAATGCTATGGCCCTGCAGGCAGGGGAGGAGGACCCATGGTAAAACGCGCATTTGTGGAATCACGGCCCTATCTATTGTTCAGCCTGATATTCGGCATCAGCTATTTCTTTATCCGCGATGGCTGGATTCCCGGCTTTTACGCGATGCTCTGGAAAAGTGCTGCGGTCGGATTTCTGGTTCTATACGCGCTGCGCCGCCATCCATCTTTTGATGCCAAATTGCTGGCCGGCGTCATGGCATTCGGATCTTTGGGCGATATGCTCATCGAAATAGATTTGACCTGGGGCGCAATTGCGTTTGTCGGCGGACATCTCGCCGCAATCTGGCTTTATGTTAGAAACAGGCGGGAAAACTTGGCTTTCAGCCAAAAAGCATTTGCGATCCTGCTGATACCATTCATAGTGTTTATTGCCTGGATATTGCCCGCGGATCGCAGTGCTGCGCTTGGGATAGCCGTATATGCACTGTTTCTGGCGGCTATGGCGGCTATGGCATGGACCAGTGTTTTTCCCCGCACCCGTGTCGGGGCAGGCGCACTTATGTTCGTTCTGTCCGACCTGCTCATATTTGCCGAAATTGGCCCTCTTGCAAGCTCGAACATCCCATGGCTGCTTATCTGGCCGCTTTATTATTTTGGCCAATTCCTGATTTGTACCGGTGTGATTCAGACATTACGCAAAGATATCCCGTGCGTATAATCTTTATGGGCACTCAGCCTATTCTTCTTCGCCGGCACCGGCAGCCGCGTCATTCGGATTTACTTCAGAACCGTCTTCATTTTCGGCGATTCCTTCGTCATCCTCTTCGCTCTCATCAATCTTGGCAGCACTAACGACATATTCGCCCTTGGCAACGTCAAATAGCTTCACACCCGCACTATTGCGGCCAATAACCCGCATGCTGCCCACTGTCATACGGATCATTTTCGCCTGATTGGTGACCAGCATCAACTGTTTGTCATTACTGGCGGGAAATGATGCGACAACTTCACCGTTGCGCTTGATATTGTCGATATTGAGAATACCTTGTCCGCCGCGCCCTGATTGGCGGTATTCAAAGGCAGAAGAGCGCTTGCCATAGCCATTGGCGCAGACTGTCAGGATAAACTGCTCATTCTCACTAAATTCGGCCATGCGCTGTGCGGAAAGCGCAGGTTCGTTGTCATTCTCTTTCCATGGCGCGGCTTTCAGATATTGTTCGCGCTCTTCGGCGGTTGCTTCAAACCCGTGTACAATGGAAAGCGATATGACTTCATCATCGCCTTTCAGTTTCATACCGCGCACACCGGTCGAAGTCCGGCTCTGGAATTCACGCACGACTGTAGAGGCAAAGCGAATGGCCTTGCCTTCACGTGTGGCAAGCAGGACATCATCACCTTCGGTGAGTAATGCAACACCGATCAGGCGGTCATCGCTGTCTTCATCAAAACGCATGGCGATTTTGCCGTTGGATGGAATATTTGTGAACGCCCCCATGGAATTTCGGCGTACCGTACCTTTGGCGGTCGCAAACATAACGTGCAGATTTTCCCATTCCGCTTCATCTTCCGGCAGTGGCAGAACGGTGGAAATTGTCTCGCCTTCCGCCAGTGGCAGGAGGTTCACCATCGGGCGCCCCTTGGTCTGCGGCCCGCCCTCGGGCAGTTTCCAGACTTTCAGGCGGTACACCTGTCCATGCGTGGAAAAGAATAAAACAGGTGTATGCGTTGAGGTGACGAACAGCTCTGTGACGGCATCCTCATCTTTGGTGGCCATGCCGGCGCGGCCTTTGCCGCCTTTGCGCTGCGCACGGAATGTGTCGAGCGCGGTGCGCTTGATATAGCCGCTATGTGTAACGGTCACGACCATATCCTCACGTTCCATCAGATCCTCGTCGTCAAGCCCGTCCCATGCAGGAGCGATTTCCGATACGCGCGGCGTCGCAAATTCGTCACGTACTGCGATCAATTCTTCACGGATCACTTCATACAGTTTTGCGCGATCGGCCAGAATTGATAAATATTCTTCAATTTTGCTTGCAAGTTCTTTTAACTCATCACCAATTTCGTCACGGCCCAGTGCGGTAAGGCGGTGCAGGCGAAGATCCAATATGGCTTTGACCTGCGCTTCAGACAGTTTGTAAGTATCGCCCTCGACTTCAGTTTCAATGGCTTCGACCAGCTTGATATAGCTGGCAATTTCCGCGACCGGCCATTCGCGCGCCAGCAATGCTTCCTTGGCATCTGCGGGGCTGGACGAAGCACGGATAATCCGAACGACTTCATCCATGTTGGTCACGGCAATGACAAGACCAAGCAGGATATGCGCCCGGTCACGGGCCTTGTTCAATTCGAACTTGGTGCGCCGCGTGATAACTTCTTCGCGGAATTTGACAAATGCCTCGATAATATCACGCAGATTGAGCACTTCGGGGCGTCCGCCGCGAATGGCGAGCATATTGGCCGGGAAACTCGACTGTGCGGGCGTGTGCCGCCAAAGCTGGTTGAGCACGACTTCGGGTGTCGCATCACGTTTCAATTCAATGACGACGCGCACGCCCTTACGGCTCGATTCATCACGGATATCGGAAACACCCTCGATCCGCTTGTCTTTGGCTGCCTCGGCGATTTTTTCGACAAGGCCGTTTTTGCCCACCTGAAACGGGATGGATGTGAGGACAATGGATTGCCGGTCGCCGCGGCGCTCCTCTATCTCATGCCGGGCCCGCATCATTATGGAACCCTTGCCATCATGATAGGCTGACTTTGCGCCGCTCTGCCCCAGAATGAGCGGAGCAGTGGGGAAGTCAGGGCCGGGGATAATTTCGATCAGTTCATCAATGGTAATCGCACCATTGTCGATAAAGGCAAGGCAGCCATTGATAACTTCGCCCAGATTATGGGGCGGAATATTTGTCGCCATGCCCACGGCAATACCGCCCGCGCCATTAACCAGCAGATTCGGGAACCGCGCAGGCAATACCTGTGGCTCTTCGCGTGAACCGTCATAGTTCGGTGTGAAATTGACCGTGTCCTTGTCGAGATCATTCAGCAGGCTATTGGCGACCTTGGCAAGCCGGGCCTCGGTATAGCGCATGGAAGCCGGCGGGTCGGGGTCCATTGAGCCAAAGTTACCCTGACCGTCAATCAGCGGAACGCGCAGGGACCAGTCCTGTGTCATGCGGGCCAGTGCGTCATAAATCGCGCTGTCACCATGCGGGTGATAGTTGCCCATCACGTCGCCGACTATTTTCGCGGATTTGCGATATGCGCGGCCTGCCACAAAGCCGCCTTCCTGTGAGGCATAGAGAATGCGGCGGTGCACCGGCTTCAGGCCATCACGCACGTCGGGCAATGCGCGGCTGACTATGACCGACATGGCATAGTCGAGATAGCTGGTTTTCATTTCGTCAACAATGTCGATCCGTTCGATATCGGATGGCGGCGTGACGGTGTTTTCTTCGCTCACAAATACATCTCTTCAGCTATTAAATAATAAGGATTTACCTTAGGCCAGAGATATGGGGAATGCCAGCTTTTCCGGGTGGTTTCGCGGCGTTTTCAACAGGTTTTTGGATGAGCGAAGTGAGAAGCTATATCAGGGCCGGATTTCTTCGCCATCCCACGCAAAAATCTTGCCGCTATCGGCAGGTTTTAGATCATCCAGAACATCCAGCAACTGCAATGCCGCACGTTCTCTGTCGAATAGCTGCGATGGCTTTACATTGGCCTGAAATGGTTTGCTGAGCGGTGTATCGACAGTGCCGGGATGCAGCGCAACCGCGATGGAGCGTTCGTTCTGCCGCCGCCATTCTATGGAGATATTCCGAACCATCATATTAAGCGCCGCTTTGGCGGCACGGTAACCATACCATCCGCCAAGACGGTTGTCGGAGATGCTGCCCACGCGCGCGCTGATCGCGGCAAATATGCAATGCTCTTTGCGCGGCATCAGGGGCAGAAAATGTTTAGCGACCAGTGCAGGGCCTGCTGCATTGGCAATATAGTTCTGCGTCAGCCAGTCCATGTCAAGTTCACGCAGACTTTTCTCAGGACCTTTTTCGCCGGCATGCAGCAATCCGGTGGCTGTAAATACCAGCGTGGGCGCTATGCCGGATTTTTTGAGCCGTTCAGCGGCGGTCTTGATGCTGTCCTCATGTGCAATATCAATATGGCCGCTGCCCTCAAAGCTGCGGGCAAGACGGATGACACGGCTATATTCGCCTTCTTCTTCCAGCGCATTGGCAATCGCATTGCCGATTCCGCCACTCGCGCCGATTATGACGGCAGTGCCGCTCATGCACGGACAAAGCGCAAAATGCTGTCATCACTATTGTCTGCGTCAAAACTGTAGCCATCACTGTCAAAAGACTTGACCGCTTCCACATCATCCAATCTGTGTTCGCAGATATAGCGCGCCATCATGCCGCGGGCGCGTTTGGCGGCAAAACTTATAAAGCGTGGGCCATCCGGTCCATCCTGCCGAAAGTCCACATCGACAATTCGCGCATCCAGTTTTTTTGCGCCTTTGGCCACGCTTGCAAAATATTCCTGTGACGCAAGGTTGAGTATGGTTTGCGCATTTTGCGCTTCCAGATCCTCGGCAAGCTGCGCGGCGATATCATCACCCCAAAAATCCACAAGAGATTTGTAACGCGGCGCCCAGCGTGTTCCCATTTCCAGCCTATAAGGCCGAATATTGTCAAGCGGGCGCAGCAAGCCATATAGCCCGGATAAAATTCTTACATGATCCTGCGCAAAATCGATGGCGGCTTCATCAAGAGAGCGTGCTTCAAAGCCTGTGTAGACATCACCTGAAAAGGCATAAATTGCCTGTCTCTCTGGCTGATCATGAAAGTTTTTATAGCGGCCATAGTTCAATTCAATTAACTTGTTCGAGACAGGCATGATTTCCTGCAGGCGCTTTTTGCTAAGATTGGAGATTGCCGAGACCAGCTTGCCGGTACGCTCCGGAAACCTTGGCATGCTCCTTTCTTGCGTCGCTACAGGTGTTTTATAGTCAAGAGACTTCGCGGGAGATATAAGAATTATCATGCCGCAGTGATATACGAAGGAACTCCACGTTGCCAACCCTGCATATTGACTATAATACATCCTAAATGACTTATCGGCCATATCAGCTCGTTCAAGCGCTATTCAGACGTGTTTTGATATGTATATTTGTAAGTTAGATGTTGGTCAGAATTGTTTCTGACCTTGAAATAACGGGGTTTTAATACACATTCAAGTTATAAACAGGTCGCAACAGACGGCTTTATTCTAGGAGATAACTATGCGTCGCAATTCACATTTTTCATTGGCTGTAGCTCTTATGGCAGGTGTCGCCACCACGATGTCCTTTGCCATGCCTGCCGATGCTGCACATGCAGTGCAGAAGAAAAAGAAGAAAAAGGGAAAAGAGGCGGAAGCGCCCAAATATGAGTTGAGTGATGAATTTCGCTCTGCTGCCGGACTTGCGCAAGATGCGCTAGCCGGTGAGGACACTGCAGCGATGATTAAGGCTGTTCAGCCGTTGGAAGCATTGGCTAAAACAAGTGATGAAAAATATTTTGCAGGTCAGATTAATCTTAACCTTGCTTCAAAGACAAATGATGTGGCTTATCAGAAGAAAGGCTTGGAATTATCTTTGCTCAGTGAGCGTCCATCTGCTGCAGACCGTGGCCTATACAATGCAACTTTGGGGCAAATGGCCCTTATTAACGATCGCAACAATGCAGCGGCACAAGACTATTTTGCGAAAGCAGTCGCTGCTGGCTACAGCAGCAACGTCATGTATTATCAATATGCGGAAGCGAAATTTGGAACTGCGATTGATAATTCAGGCGGATCAAGTATCACCAGTGCCAATGCACCCATCGCACAAGAAGGCTTGACATATCTTAGCCGTGCTTTGGAACTTCCAGATGAGAAAAATCGCCTGAATGACGCCGACTTGTATAAGCGTGGTGCAGCTATTGCCTCTGCAATCAATTCACCAGATGCGATATCCTGGGTAAAAAATTATGTGAAAACTGATCAAAGCCCTGATAGCTGGAGGATGGCACTATCGACTCTACGCAAGCAGGCCAGATACACAAATCAGGACAATTTGGACCTTATGCGCTTAATGCGCCGCACCAAATCCATGAAGACAAGCAGTGACTATGCAGAATATGTCGAAAATGCCGATGCCCGCAGTTTGCCGGGTGAGGTGGAATCTGTCTTGCGAGAAGGCACTGCCGCTGGTCTTGTGAATACATCAGACTCATATTTTTCGGCTGCACTCGCAATTACCAAGAATATTGTGAAGCAAGACCGTGCTGACCTGGGTGCCTCCGAAAGGAGTGCGCAATCAGCTTCTCATGGCCGCATTGCTCTGGCAACGGGTGACGCATATCTTGGATATGGCGAAGCAAGCAAGGCAGTCGGTTTATATGAGCTTGCACTTTCAAAAGGGGATATTGACCGTGATCGTGCATTAACTCGCTTGGGAATTGCCCATGCTGATAATGGCGACTATGCAGCCGCACGCGAAAAATTCTCTATGGTATCAGGTGTACGTAAACCGCTTGCAGAAATGTGGATGCTTTGGGTCGACCAACAAGACACGCAATCCAATACAGCAAGTTCAACCTCTGCAAGCTAATTCAGCATAATATTTATATTTGGGGAGCGGTACTTAGGTGCCGCTCCCTTTATCAGACTTCAATCGGGACGCCGGGCTGATCTTTGGCTGTGCGTATTGTCAGCGAGGTCTTAACGCTGGCGACATTCGGTGCAGGCGTCAATTTCGATGTCAGAAATTCCTGAAATGTCTGCAGATCGTGCGATACTATTTTCAGGATAAAATCTATTTCGCCATTGAGCATATGACACTCACGTACTTCCGGCAGTTCTTTAATATGATCTTCAAAGAGGCGTAAATCATCTTCTGCCTGGCTTTTAAGGCTGACCATGGCAAAGACAGTAATGGCGTAGCCCAGCATATTAGGTTCAACATTGGCATGATATGATTTGATAATGCCAGCATCTTCCAATGCGCGGACACGGCGAAGGCAGGGCGGTGCAGTCAGTCCTACACGTTCCGCCAGCTCAACATTTGTGATCCGCCCCTCAGCCTGCAATTCGGCCAGTAATTTACGATCAATCTCGTCCAGATTTGTAATGGCCATATAATTTCTCGTTCTTTATTGTTACAAATGTCTTATTGTATGCACGTCCGGTAATTTCGTGCGGTTATGCAAGCATATACTATAATTATATTATTTTGTAGCGCAATTGTTCCGCAATGCAACTTTGCAAAAATTGGCTCGCAATATATCATCCTACAGGCTAGGATATAATCACTGTATTATTTGCTTTTAAGGTATTAATTTATAAAGATAATATCGAAATAAAACGAAATACAGCAAAACTGGTTACGGATTTATATGCGTTTTGATGATCGAATAAGCACGGTTTTGGAAAGCGATGTGCCCGATGGTGTGGCCGCACATGCGCAATATATTCAGCTCGCCGATTTGCTGTCCCAGCGTTCCAGTGATTTGTCACCGTTACAAATGATAACCTGTGTGAAGCGAATACATGTATTGCGGGAGGCTGTACCTGAAGCTGAGCGTGTCAATCTGATTAAGAGTTTGCACGGCAGATTCAAAAACACATCGCTTGTTCAGTATTTTGCTGCTGCAGACCCGGTCGTTGCCAGTGCCGCGATAGCTGCCGCCGAACTTGATGACGGCAATTGGGCTGCACTTATTCCAAACCTGTCTGTACGGGCGCGGGGGTTCTTGCGCAGTCGGCGGGATTTAGGGCCGCTCGCAAAACAGGCTCTGGCAAGATTTGGTACAACCGATATGGCACTGCCATCTTATGCCGACGCTCAAAATGACGCAGATGGCATTGGCGATGAAGATGGTGCTTCAAAAAAGAATAGAAGAAAAATTGCAGAGCGGGAAATCAGTAAAATAGTTGCCCGTATTGAAGAAGTGCGAAAAGCGCGCATGGCAAAAGAAAGTGAAGATATTGCTTCCGTTTCTGAAGACTCATCTGGCCTAGTCTCTACATCGCCGGTGGATGCAAACGCAGATCAGAAAATTTCTTCTCCGGTCTCGCTGGAAAACGTCCACATCCGTGAATGGCTCCCACCTCGTATCCGGGAACGATTCAAGAAGGCCGCAAAGACTGAAGCACCTGTTTTGCAAATCAAATTTGCGAAGAATTTTCAGGGTTTTGCAGCATCCCATACAAGCGTAGAGCGTATCATTTCACGTTTATTGTCAGCATTTGCCACTTGTGTGGACGGTGAAAAATCACTCAAACTGGAATTCAGCAATCTAAATGTTGAAATGGCGCAAATGTCGGTAAAAATACCGCAGGCTATCGTGGATATTAAAAATGCCAATTCATTTTTGGGTCATGCTGATGACCAGAATGGAACAGTCAACATAGCTTTGCGAGCTATTGATTTTTCTTTTCGGCTTGCGCGCAAGCTGGCGGAGCATGAAAATGGCACACTCATTATGGAGAACAGCCACATCTTCCTGACTCTGCCGCGCACTGCAGAGGAGAAAGAGCAATCTGCGGGGGCTAGTCGATAAATATTCCGTACAGGCACGGCATGGCTTGCCAAACTACATAAAGTTCGGCTATCGGCGCGTCTGGCGTTTATTATGAAACGCCTAGCACTGGTGGGGCCTGTAGCTCAGTTGGTTAGAGCTGGCCGCTCATAACGGCTAGGTCGGGGGTTCGAGTCCCTCCGGGCCCACCAATTTTCTGCTTTTGGATAAATTTCTTCATGAGCAGCAAAAAAGTGCAAAAATTGTTTTGCCTTCTCGGCCAAGTGCTATTAGGGGAGGCGGGCGTCGGGGAGTGGCGCAGCCTGGTAGCGCACCTGTTTTGGGTACAGGGGGTCGCAGGTTCGAATCCTGTCTCCCCGACCACTTTTCCCTTTATTCAGACATTTGGCCGCTATTGCGCGGTGTCGTCGTCCATCCCGGTGATGATTTCCTCAGTGTCGGCATCAATCTCGGCCTGCTTGATTTTCATGGCTTCATCCGCCGCTTCCTCAAGCGTTTTTGCTTCGGCATCGACTTTTTCGTCAATCTGCTGTGCAGCCACCTCCGGATCGTCAGAAAATTCGTCGCTGCCGCAAGCTCCTAGAGTCACGCAGAATATGGCGCTGCCCACAAGGCTTTTGGTGAAGCGGTTACTCGGCATCGGGCGTAAAGTCCGTTTCGCTATTGGCAATGATGGATAGCACAGTCGTCCAAGCGGCTACATTCTGTTTAAGCTGCTTTTTATCCACTTTGTCGAGCGTATCGTCAGGTGTGTGGTGCAAGTCAAAATAGCGTGTACCGTCCTGCTGCAGGTCAATTACAGAAACACCACCAACGGCTATCAGGGGGCCTATATCCGCGCCGCCCGTAGCCGGTGCCCGGCCCGGACCAATACCTAGCGGTGCGAGTGCTGCCGTGATTTTGCCCGCCACATCGCCTGCGCGTTCGGGGAAGTTATATTCAACGCGCCATACCCTGTCCGCGCCAAAATCCGATTCCATGGCAATCGCGTGCTTTTCACTGGAATGTTTTGTGGCATAATCCCTGCCGCCCCAGATGCCGACTTCTTCCGCGCCGGCCCAGAATATGCGGATGGTGCGTTTCGGCTGTCCGGCGTTCATAATGTGTTTGGCCGCCGCAGTGACAATTCCGCATCCCGCGGCATCGTCAAACGCGCCAGTGCCTAAGTCCCAGCTATCCAGATGGCAGGAGACCAATATCATGGGCAGGTCCGGGTTGCTGCCTGGCACTTCGGCAATAACATTGCCCGATGTCTGTTGGCCAATATTACGCGGCGTGAGCTTCAGCTTCATGCGCACTTTCTGCTCGCGTTCAAACATACGGACCAGATTTTCGGCGTCGGGAATGGCAAGAGCGGCCGCCGGAATAGGTTTGATGCCATCCTGGAAGCGCATGTTGCCGGTATGCGGGTTGCGGTGATAGTCGGTGCCAACCGACCGTATGACTATGGCGGCAGCACCTTTTGCCGATGCGACATTCGGACCGACCCAGCGTGTCGGACCAAAAGCGCCATAGCTTGAACCATCCTGAGTGCGGTGCATCGCATGGCTGACAAAGGCGATTTTGCCGTTCAGGCTGTCTGTCGGTGCGGCTTGCAAATCGGCGAGCGTCGGGAAATAGACGACTTCGGCTTCCATACCGTCCGGCCCTGTGCTGGCGCTATTGCCGAGTGCAGTCAGCACAAGTTTTTGTGGGAAGGGGCTTACAATTTCTGCCGTTTCCTCTCCGCGCACCCACGTTGGCATCTGATATTCCTCGATACGTACATTCTTGAAGCCCAGTGCTTTCAGCTTAGCCACCGACCACGTCCGTGCGCGGGCTTCCGCTTCAGTTCCTGCCTGACGGGGGCCAATCTCGGTCGTCAGCCCTTCGGTAATATCCCATGCGACTTTATCTTTCAGCGCGGCATCGCGCAGCGCTGCTGGATCATGCGCATTTTGTGCCAGCGCGGGGGTGGATATGGAAAGGGCGAGCAGGGGGAGGATCATATGTTTCATACCGCCCACTCTAGTCGCAGATAACAGATTTGCAATCCTGTCTTGCGAGCACGCCTCAGCATGGCTAGAGACATGGCAAATTCAATGACCATACCGCGCATCACATATGATGCCTGCGTAGAGAACAGGACGACAAAATGGCCGTACAATATAGCTATGTAATGAAAGGTCTCTCAAAGACTTTCCCGGGCGCGCCGAAACCCGTGCTCGACAATATCCATCTGCAATTCCTGCCCGGCACGAAAATTGCCATTATCGGCAAGAATGGTGCGGGTAAATCTACGCTAATGAAAATCATGGCGGGCATGGATACCGAATTCACGGGCGAAGCATGGCCGGGCGAAGGCATTCGTGTCGGCTATCTGGCGCAGGAACCCGATCTGGACGAGAGCAAGACGGTCAAGGAAAACGTGATGGATGGCATCCGCCCGATTGCCGACCTTGTCGAGCGCTTCAATGAGATCAGCACACTCATGGCCGATCCGCCGGAAGACGCCGATTTTGATGCACTCATGGAAGAAATGGGCACGCTTCAAGAAAAGATTGACGCAGTTGATGGCTGGACGCTTGATAACCAGCTTGAAATTGCGATGGAAGCACTGCGCTGTCCGCCGGGTGATTCGCCTGTAACAGACCTGTCGGGCGGTGAAAAACGCCGCGTGGCTCTATGCCGCCTGTTGCTCGACAAACCTGAAATTTTGCTGCTCGACGAACCGACCAACCACCTTGATGCGGAATCAGTTGCATGGCTGGAAAACCATCTGATTGAATATCCCGGCAATGTCATCCTTGTGACCCATGACCGCTATTTCCTCGATAACGTTGTGAGCTGGGTGCTTGAACTGGACCGCGGCAAGGGCATTCCATTTGAAGGCAATTACTCGCAGTGGCTTGATGCCAAAGCCAAGCGGATGGCGCAGGAAGAGCGTGAAGACAAAGGCCGCCAGAAAGCCATCGAGCAGGAGCTTAAATGGATGCGGCAGTCCCCCAAGGGCCGCCAGACCAAGTCGAAAGCGCGTATCAAATCGTTTGACCAGCTGGTCGAGGCGCAGGAAAACCGCGTTGTCGGCAAGGCGCAAATCCTCATTCAGACACCGGAACGTCTGGGCTCTAAAGTGATTGAAGCCAATAACTTGAGCAAGGCCTATGGTGACAAGCTGCTTTTCGAAGATTTGTCTTTCACATTGCCGCCGGGCGGTATTGTCGGCGTAATCGGTCCAAACGGTGCGGGTAAAACCACGTTGTTCCGCATGATAACAGGACAGGAAGAGCCGGACACGGGCAGCATTGAACTCGGTGACACGGTCAAGCTCGGCTATGTTGACCAAAGCCGCGATCACCTTGATCCCAAGAAGAATGTCTGGGAAGAGATTTCCGACGGTCTGGACGTGTTTACGCTCGGCAAGAATGAAGTGCAGACCCGCGCCTATGTGGGCGCATTCAATTTCAAGGGTGTCGACCAGCAGAAGAAAGTCGGCCAGCTGTCAGGCGGTGAGCGCAACCGCGTGCATATGGCCAAAATGCTGAAAGAGGGCGGTAACGTACTGCTGCTCGACGAACCGACCAACGATCTTGATGTGGAAACGCTGCGTGCGCTGGAAGATGCGCTGGAAAGCTTTGCCGGCTGCGCCGTGGTGATCTCGCACGATCGCTTCTTCCTTGATCGTCTGGCCACCCACATCCTGGCATTTGAAGGCGACAGCCATGTCGAATGGTTTGAGGGTAACTTTGAGAGCTACGAAGAAGACAAACGCCGCCGCCTGGGCGATGCGGCAGATCGTCCGACGCGGGTGAGCTATAAGAAACTGACGCGGTAATAGTGCTTAGCTTCGCATAGCTTCGCACCAAGGAGCGCCTAATTTCCGCCAATGTTGGATAAATCCTGTTGGGAATCGGGTCAGAATCTGGAGTGACAACAAACAAGAAAAAGCCAGTGTTATGCTGATAACATGATACACTTTTGCATAGAGTGTAGGAAAGTGTTTTAATTCACAGCATAAACCGCATCTGCCCGTCACGCTCTGGTGGAATAAACAGGTCGCTGCGAAGTCCGAATTTTGGGTTTGCCAAGCCGTAACGCTTGCGCGCTATTGCGGTACGCGTGCGCAGCAATTCAGCCCATGGCCCTTGTCCGCGGAAACGGTCAAAGAAATTCGGGTCATTATTGCGCCCTCCACGGATTGACTGAATGATATGCATTACCTTCTCCTTGCGATCAGGAAAGTGCGCCTCCAGCCAGGCTATGAACAGCGGAGCCACTTCATGTGGCAGGCGCACGGCGATTGTTGAAATGCTGAGCGCGCCATGCTTGGCCGCTGCCTCGGCTATGGCCTCTATTTCATAGTCCGTAATCGCCGGAATAACGGGTGCGATATTTACGTGGACTGGAACACCGGCATCCCGCAGCATCCTGACTGCGGTAAGGCGTTTATGTGGGGTAGGGGCCCGTGGTTCGAGTATCCGCGCCATATTCGGATCCAGTGAAGTGACGGAAATGGCGACGGCAGTCAGTTCCATTTCGGCGAGCTTCGTGAGCAGGTCGATATCGTCACATACCCGGTCCGACTTGGTGGTGATACCGATAGGGTGGCGCGTTTCCAGCATCATTTCCAATATGCTGCGCGTGATACGGTAGCGGCCTTCTATGGGCTGGTACGGATCGGTGTTGGTGCCAATCGCAATAGGCTGCACCTTGTAATTGGGTTTGGACAGTTCCTGACGCAAAAGCTTTGCTGCGTTGGGTTTGGCAAACAGTCTGGTTTCAAAATCCAGCCCCGGTGACAGGTCATGATAGGCATGGGTAGGTCGGGCAAAGCAATATACACAGCCATGTTCGCAGCCGCGATAGGCATTAATTGAACGGTCAAACGGAATATCTGGCGATCTATTGAATGTAATGATTTTCTTGGGAGATTCTTCGGTGACGGTGGTGCGCAGTTTCTGGGGCGGGCCATCAATGTTTGCCGCCATATCGCGCCAGTCGCCATCGGTTTCGCGGTCAGGCAGGTTGAAACGCTGCGGCGGTGCATTGCGCGTCGCTCCGCGGCCTTTTAATATATGCTCTTCCTTGTTTTTTGCCACCATGCTCTGTTCCGCCTTTATAAGACAGAGTGGAATAGAACAAAATAAGAACAAATAGCAATATAGGAGAGGCTATTTTTCTGTAGTCGCGATATCAAATCGATGAATTACGGGAATCGTGGCGGCTATCTCCTTATTCCATCAATCGCCATTATGTGTGCTTTGAACTACCGGCCTGCCGCTGATCCGAACATTCCTGCCGCCACTGCGATCCGGAAAGCGGGGCCACATCCCTTGGGCGAGACCATTGGCGCTGCTGGAGCGGGTATTCGCCTGTTTCTCGTACATCCAGTAATTGCGCAGAATGATACCGACATAGGCGCGGGTCTCCGAATAGGGAATCGATTCAATAAACAGCAGTGGGTCACCGCCATCGCGTATTTCGGTATTCCAACGCGCAACCGGCGTTGGGCCGGCATTATACGCGGCGATCACTTTGGGCAAAAGTCCCTGTGTCTGGGGAATGTTTTTAAGATACTCCAGATAAGTCTGGCCGTACTCCAGATTGACTTCTGGGCGGTAGAGGTCAGACACATTAAAACGTTCACCGCGCGAACGAGCGACATCGCCTGCCGTGCCAGGGCGTACCTGCATCAATCCGCGTGCATCCGCTGCGCTTCTGGCCTTGGGCCGGAAACCCGATTCCTGCAATGTGTGCGCATAGACAAGGGCAGGGTCCACACGCCAGCCTTTGACAGGAGCCCATTTCGGGCTGGGATATTTTGCGAAGCTATCAATTCGTGCACCCGCAGGGCCATTGTGGGCCATGAATATCTGTGCAGCAGGCAGGCTGAGATCGCGGGCCAGACGCAGCAGGGGCGCATGTTGATCGGCTCTGCCAATGCGTGCCTGATGCCGCAGCACTTCATCCGCCAGCGATGTTTCGCCAATTTCGGTAAGTCCGATGGCGATCTTCACATTTTTATTATTGCGAATGGCTTTCCAGTCATCCTTGCTGAAATCGGCGCGCTGCTTAGTGCTTTCTGGTACCAGCCCCAAACGTTCGCGCGCCAGCAAGCCGTATAGAGTTTCACTGTAACCACTCGCAAGCCTAAGATTTTGCTGTACATTCTCTGGCGCACGGCATTTTAGATTGGCACGTGCCGCCCAGTAATATCCGGCAGCACGCATCTCGGTATTCTGTGCAGAGGTTGCCGTTTTCTGGAAGGATTCCGCCGCACGTACGCAGTCATTCAGCCGCCAGGCGGCAAGCCCCGCAACCCAGTGCGCCTCGGACACCCATGTCCCGCGGCCCTGCACAGCGCGCATCGCCATTTGCAGTGCCATGTTATCATTGTTTTCGATATAATAGGACCAGGCAATCCGCTGCTGCCACTCCGTCCGCGCTTCAACCGAAAGTTGGTTTTCAACACCGCTGAGCAGCAATGCTGCCCCGCGTGGGTCATCATTTTTGATGCGGTCATATATCGCAGAGGCTGTTTCGGCGGGCATGGAATTGTCGGCAATAGTCCGCGGCTTGCCGCGCCGCGAGACACCCCGGAAACTGGCGAGACGATTGACCTGCGGAGTTCTGGGCAGGATAGTCGCGCCGCGCCGTGTGGCCAGACGGCCAAGCTGCGCAGCCTGCGGGATATGCGGAGCATCATTAAGCAGGCCCATCAAAGGACCAAGTTCGGCTTTGGGAGAGTTTGCCGCCAGATAAAACTCGGCTTTGGCGATATCATGTAACGGCCCGGATTGCCGCTGTGACAGCATATCCGACACTTTGTCCCATTGCTCGCTCTTTATGGCAGCAAATATAGTGCGGTAATATTCCCTATCCCTGCGGCTGAGATGGCCAGGAACATTGCTATGGCTGGCCCGTTTTTGAAAATAATCCGCTGTCCCGCCTGCATGGGCGGGCATTGCGGAAAGCGCGGCTATTGCAGCCAAAGAAGCCGCCGACAAAGCCCATTTCATAACATTCATTGTTTTATACTTTCCATCAGCCATTGCCAGTCTTGCCATGCTTTTACCTTTAAACCGGGTCGCTGCATCAACGTGCGCGGGTGAAAACTGCTTGCTGCAGGGATTTGCCCGGAATCATGATTGATAAATTGCAGTTTGAGTCGATTTTTCGGCAAGTCGTTGTCCGTGAGCGCCGAATTGGGCATATTCCCGAGCAAAATTACAGATTGCGGCGCAACGAGTGCGATATGTTTGTCCATTATTTCCCGGTATGCCTGCAGCATAGCGGTATCCAGCTTATGCTCCAGTGAATGTTCTGGAAGAAGTGACGCATGGTAGACGTCACTGTCGTCAATCGCTGCGGCAGCCAATATGCGTTTCAGCAATGTACCGGACTGCCCGGAAAACAGCGTCTGCAAATCATCATTGTCGGGCATGTCTGCGATGATCATCAATTTGGGTTTCAGGGGTCCGTGCGGCGCAATCCGGACGCCTTTACCGCTTGGCAATGCAAGGCCCGCTTCTTCCATCCAATAAGCAATGAATTCTTCGTGACTATCTGGCGGAGCTGGCAAATCGATGTTTTGGACCGCGGGGTTGACCGCTTTTTTTGCAGCCGTGGCAGAATTTTCGCGTGCGATATTTGGCCGGCTGCCGGACTGATTTTGCGCAGCGGATTTTGTCTCACCCGGTTCCGGCTTGTCGAGCCAACCCTCGGCTTCCGTAGAGTAATCGAGATCAACGCCTGCCAGTTCCCACCATTCCAGCAGACTATCCAGTTCTTCGCGGACTATGCCGTCTGACATTTCACTCATGCCGCATTGCCCATAAATTTGCACATAGAGGGTTGGTCATCCGCTTCCAATTGGCTATCAAACCGTAATGAATAGGGATGTTTTTGCCGATTGGCAAAGGCTGATCGGGTCTAAAGAGAAGATAAGGGCGATATTATGAGCGAACGTGAATCAATGCCATATGACGTGGTGATTGTGGGCGGCGGGCCAGCCGGCCTTTCGGCGGCAATCCGGCTGAAGCAGCTGGCAGCGGCTGAGGAACGCGAGATTGATGTTTGCATTCTGGAAAAAGGCTCTGAAATTGGCGCGCATATTCTGTCTGGCGCGGTGGTTGATCCGATTGCTCTGGATGAACTGATACCCGACTGGCGCGACAAGGGCTGCCCTATGGCAGAAACCCCGGTCACCGAAAACCATCACTGGATTCTGACCAAGGGCCGCAAATTCGCGATGCCGCACATCATGACGCCGCCTTATATGCATAATAAGGGCACCTATACCGGCTCGCTGGGCAATATGTGCCGTTGGCTCGGTGAGCAGGCCGAAGAGCTCGGCGTGGAAATTTTCCCCGGCTTTGCGGCCGCTGAAATCCTTTACAACGATAATGGTTCGGTCAAGGGCGTAGCCACCGGCGATATGGGTATTGCCGAAGATGGCAGCAAAAAGGGTGAGTATGAACCCGGCCTTGAGCTGCATGCCAAATATACGTTTTTTGCCGAAGGCGCGCGGGGCCATCTTACCAAGATATTGAAGAGCCAGTTTGATCTGGAAGCGGACTGCGAGCCGCAGACTTACGGGCTCGGCATGAAAGAGCTGTGGGATATTCCGGCGGACCAGCACGAACCGGGCCGCGTGATCCATACACAGGGGTGGCCGCTTGATGACGCATGGGGCGGAGGGTTCCTCTACCACCAGGCGAACGGGCAGGTATCACTCGGCTTTGTGGTGGCGCTGTCTTATAAAAACCCGCACCTTTCCCCGTTTCAGGAATTTCAGCGCTGGAAAACGCACCCGGAAATCCGCGCGATACTCGAAGGTGGCAAGCGTGTGGCCTATGGCGCGCGTGTTATTAACGAGGGTGGATGGCAGTCCGTACCGAAACTCGCATTCCCAGGCGGCGCGCTGATCGGTTGCAGCGCCGGTTTTGTAAATGTGCCGCGGATCAAGGGCACGCACACCGCCATGAAATCCGGCATGCTGGCGGCGGAAAGCGCTTATGCCGCCGTTCAGGCGGAACGCACATCGGATGAACTCGGCGACTATCAGGAAAGCCTGAATGAAAGCTGGATCGCGGCGGAGCTTAAAAAGGTCAAAAATGCCGAACCTCTGGTCGACAAATTTGGCGGCACATGGGGCACGATCTTTGCCGGCGCGGACATGTGGATGCGGCAGCTGCGCATCGGCCTGCCATATACCATGGGGCACAAGCCGGACCATACCAAGCTGTGGCGCGAAGACCAGTGCGTGAAAATCGAATATCCCAAGCCGGATGGCGTGATTTCGTTCGATCGTCTGTCATCGGTATTTCTGTCGAACACCAATCATGCCGAAGATCAACCGGTGCATCTACAACTGAAAGATGCGAGTATTCCGGTCGAGCATCACCTGCCGGTATTTGATGGTCCGTCACAGCGATATTGCCCGGCAGGCGTGTACGAATTTGTCGAGGATGAGAGCGGCAATCCCAAATTCCAGATCAATGCGCAGAACTGCGTGCACTGCAAGACATGCGATATCAAGGATCCCGCGCAGAACATCAATTGGGTCGTGCCTGAAGGCGGCGGCGGCCCCAACTATCCGAATATGTAAGATTGTCAGGCTGAAATGGCTGAACGCCTATCCGAAACCGCTTATGCGAAAATCAATCTCGCATTGCATGTCCGCGCGCGGCGTGAAGACGGCTATCATGAGCTGGAAACGATCTTCGCATTTCTGGATGATGGCGATGTGTTGATAGGGGAGCCGGCAGATGGACTGACGCTCGAGATTATCGGGCCTTTTTCGGAGGACCTGGAAACAGACGGAAATCTCGTACTGCAGGCGGCATCTGCCCTGCGCGATAATGCGGGGGTTCACGCAGGCGCGAAACTGGTGCTGGACAAAAGACTGCCTATTGCCTCGGGGATTGGCGGCGGGTCCGCCGACGCGGCGGCGGCGCTGCGGCTGCTTAACCGCCTATGGGCACTGGATCTGACAGAAAGTGAGCTGGCGGCGATAGGTATGCCGCTGGGCGCGGACATCGCGGCGTGTGTCTATAGCCGCACCTGTATTGGCACGGGCGCAGGCGAACAGATTGATCTTGCGCAGGACAGCAGCCTGACGGGTTTTCACTGCCTGCTCGTCAACCCGGGCATTGCTGTTGCGACAGGTCCGGTTTTCCGTGGATGGGATGGTATTGACCTTGGCGGATTAGGGACGGGTGATATTCTTGCTGTGGCACTGGCGGGGCGCAATGACCTGCAGGCACCCGCCCTTGAAATTGCGCCGCAAATAGCGGGTGTCTTGCACATGCTCGAAGCGTGCTCACCTGTGCTGGCGCGAATGTCCGGTTCTGGCGCGACATGTTTTGCCCTGTTTGACAGTGCAGACACTGCGCAAGATGCAGAGCTGGGAATCCGCAAGCGGTATCCCGAATACTGGACACTGTCGGGCAGTCTGCGGGATGCAGCAGATGCGTGAAGAAGCGCCTGCATGGAGATATGTTGCGGGCGCAGGTGACAATGCTAAAATATGTGTCATTGGTGACCATGCGTCAAACCATGTCCCGGATGACATTGATTTGGGCATAGCGGCAGAATTGCTGAACACGCATATTGCCGTTGATCTGGGCAGCGCGGAAGTTGCGCAGCGCCTGCATGATATATTTGGTTTCTCGCTGTTTCTGGCAACCACATCGCGGCTTGTGGTCGATCTGAACCGTTCGCGCGATGATGCGGCCGCCATTCCTTTGCAAAGCGATGGGATAGACATTCCGGGCAATGTTCTGGACAGTGAAGCACGTAATCGGCGGTTGCAGCGCTTTCACGACAGCTATCATGATGCACTTGGCGAGCATATCGCGCGTATCAAGCCTGCATTCCTGCTATTCTTGCATAGTTTTACGCCTGCGCTGAAAAGCGATGGCGCAAAGCCGCGCCCGTGGCATTTCGGCGTGATGTATAATCATGATGAAAGGGCCGGAAAGCTCGCGCTGCCGTTGTTCGCCGCTACGGGGCATGAAACCGGCGATCAGCTTCCCTATTCGGGCAAGGTTTATAGCAGCTCGCTGGAAAGACATGGGGATGCCAATCAGATTCCCTATATCGGCCTTGAAATGCGGCAGGATTTGATTGCTGAGAGTACAGGGCAGGACAGTTTTGCTCAAATTATCGGACCCATATGTCAGGAAATTACACAAAAGCTTGCATCTGCATAATCACATGTCATTAAAGGCGCGATCAGGCCCGTAACAAGAGCGTAACAAGAGAAAGTGCAATGAACCGTAAATTTGATAAATCCAAATTGCCGAGCCGCCATGTTTCCGTGGGGCCAGAACGCGCGCCGCATCGCAGTTATTATTACGCCATGGGTCTGGATGAAGACGATATTGCGCGGCCATTTGTGGCGGTGGCATCGGCGGGTAATGACAGCGCGCCGTGTAACACGACACTCAATGCGCAGGCTGATATCTGCCGGCAGGGCGTGGAAACAGGCGGCGGCATGCCGCGCCGGTTCAACACGATTACCGTGACTGACGGTATTGCCATGGGGCATCAGGGAATGAAAAGCTCGCTGGTCAGCCGCGAAGTCATTGCGGACTCGGTGGAACTCAGCGTGCGCGGCCACTGCTATGACGCGCTTGTCGGCTTTGCCGGGTGCGACAAAAGTCTGCCGGGCATGATGATGGCGATGCTCAGGCTCAATGTGCCTTCGATTTTCGTCTATGGCGGTTCAATCCTGCCCGGCACTTACCAGGGTGAGGATGTCACTGTTGTCGATGTGTTTGAGAAAGTGGGCCAGCATGCCGCCGGGAATTGCCCCTTGCAGGAGCTTATTGCGCTCGAAAAAGTGGCTTGTCCAGGGCATGGCGCATGCGGCGGGCAATTTACTGCCAACACTATGGCCTGTGTCGGTGAAGCGATTGGATTATCATTGCCAAACAGCAATATGGCCCCCGCACCGTATAAATCACGTGAAGAAATAGCGATCGCCGCAGGCGAACAGGTTATGGCGCTTTTGGAAACGAATTTGCGCCCGCGTGACATTTGCACACGCGAAGCATTTGAAAATGCGGCGCGCGTGGTGGCAGCCACGGGCGGATCTACCAATGCGGCGTTGCACCTTCCCGCTATGGCGAGCGAGGCAGGTATCGATTTTGACCTGTTCGATGTAGCCGAGATTTTCAAAACCACGCCCTATATTGCCGACCTGAAACCCGGTGGCAGATATGTTGCCAAGGATATGCATGAAGCGGGCGGTGTCTATATGTTGATGAAAACACTGATGGATGGCGGTTTTTTGCATGCTGATTGTATGACGGTAACGGGCCGGACACTGGGTGAGAATATTGATGAGATCACCTGGAACCCGGATCAGAAAGTCATTTATGGCGTCAAGGCGCCAATCACGCCGACTGGCGGTGTCGTGGGGCTTCGCGGCACATTGGCACCTGAAGGCGCAATCGTGAAAGTGGCGGGGATGGACCGGTTGCAATTTACCGGACCGGCGCAGGTTTTTGAATGCGAAGAAGATGCCTTTGCCGCTGTCGAAAACCGCGAGATTAACGAAGGCAGTGTTATCATTATCCGCAATGAAGGCCCTAGAGGCGGCCCCGGCATGCGTGAAATGCTGTCGACAACAGCCGCGCTGTACGGACAGGGTATGGGCGAGAAAGTCGCGCTTATCACCGATGGACGTTTTTCGGGTGCGACACGCGGCTTTTGTATTGGTCATGTCGGACCGGAAGCGGCTGCTGGCGGACCGATCGGGCTGGTGCATGATGGTGACGTGATTGCGATTGATGCGGAGGCCGGCACGATTGACCTGCAGGTCAGCGAGGAAGAGCTGGCAAAACGGCGCGAAACATGGAAACCGCATGAAAATGACTATGCGTCCGGCGCGTTGTGGCGCTATGCGCAGAATGTCGGAGCTGCGCATAAAGGCGCCATCACACATCCTGGCGCCAAAGCAGAAAAGCATATCTATGCAGATATTTAACCCGGAATCTTCATATGGGTGAGGAAATCGTTCGCATAGCCGCGCGGGGTGACGGTATCACCGAAAGCGGACAGCATGTGCCGATGTCTGCACCAGGAGATGTGCTACAGGATGATGGTGGCCTGGCCTGGGGGCCGCACCATGTCGAGCCGCCCTGCCAGCATTTTGAACTGTGCGGCGGATGTAGCCTGCAACAGCTTGATAACACAAGCTATGCTGAATTTGTCCGTGACCGCGTCGCCAATTCGATTGATTCCCAAGGGTTGCAGGCGGATGAAATCGCGCTAGCAGTGCTCAGCCCGCCGCAAAGCCGCCGCCGCGTCGGCCTGCGCGCCATTCGCATGGGACGCAAACTGCATGTGGGATTCCATACCGGCGGCAGTCACCGTGTTATTGACATGCAGCAATGCGAAATCATGCGGCCAGAGCTGTTCGCGCTTGTCGCCCCGCTCAGGCGGTTGCTGGATAGCTGGCCCGGCAAGGCGCTCAGCTGCGTGATTGATATGACACTGGTGGATCAAGGCGCGGACATCCATATCAAAAACCTGACATTTGAAGGTCTTGAGCAGACACAGGCACTGCTTGATTTTGCGCGCGAACATGATCTGGCACGGCTAAGCATGGACCAGGGCTATGGCCCCGAAGCCGTTTGGGAGCCGGAACCTGTGACGATGAGCTTTGGCAGTCATGCCGTTGGCTTTCCTGTGGGCGCATTCCTGCAACCCACCCGCGAAGGTGAGGATGCGCTTGTCGCCGCCAGCAAAGAGGCTTTGCAGGGCAGCAAAGTCATAGCCGACCTGTTTTGCGGTATCGGCACTTTTGCGCTGCATCTTACGCAAGGGCGTAAAATCTATGCAGGCGAGGCTTCGCGTGACGCACTGATGGCACTTAAAATGACCGCCAACATGCGGCAGTTGACGATATTTGCCGACCATCGTGACCTGTACCGCAAGCCGCTTATGGCTGAGGAGTTGAACCGGTTTGAGGCTGTCCTGCTTGACCCGCCCCGTTCCGGTGCAAAAGAACAGGTAGGTGAGCTGGCTTTATCAAATGTTCCGAAAATCTGTTATATCAGCTGCAATCCGGTAAGCTGGGCCCGCGATGCGAAAAAACTGTGTGAGGCAGGATATAATATTCGCAAAGTCTGGCCAGTGGGGCAGTTTCGCTGGTCCACACATGTCGAACTTGTCAGCTTATTTGAGAAAGCGGAAAGCTAGTCTTTCCAGACCACGCCGTCTTTTGCGCTGCGATCTACACGTAATTCAAACACATCCGCGCGGGAATAATGGCCGTCTGTGTCGAGCGAGGCAAGGCCTTGACCAATTATTGACATATCCAGCTCCGCCGTGATGATTTCCGCTTCGTCACCGGCCTGTGCCAATATTTCGGCATCAGGCGCAATGATCTGGCTGCCGCCAAACTGTAACTGGCCTTCATCCATCTGCATCACCAGCGCGTGAGCTTTTGCGTTATTGCCCAGTCGCTCTATGCTCTCCAGCAGGTCGTTCCGGTGTTGAACTGTGCCTGCCGCCAGCACGAAACAACGCCCTTCAAATGCATAATGGCGTGAAGCAATCGAATAGCTTTCGCGCACGGTTGGCCATGCCGCAACATGCACCGTTTCCCCCTGATTATGCATGGCTGCACGCGCAAGCGGCATCCAGTGTTCCCAGCAGATCAGGCTGCCGATCCGGGTTTCCGCGCCATTATGAATATCCAGTGTGGAGCCATCACCCCGGTTCCAGATCAGCCGCTCACCATGCGTAGGGACCAGTTTGCGATGGGGCAGGGGCGACTGACCGGGCCTGAACAGCATCTGATTGTTATACAGACTGCTGCGCCGCCGCTCATGCGCGCCCACGGATACCATCACGTCGGCTTTGTCGACCAATGTTTGCAACACTTCAAAGCGCGGGTCGTTCTCCCGCACAGCCTGTTCCAGCAATATGGCATGCAGCGCTTTGGTGCCAGGATGATCCCATTTGGCGGCATCCGATGCTTCGTCCAGCCAAAGCGGGTATCCGCCCAGAAATGTCTCGCCAAAGGCAATCAACTGCGCGCCCGTATCAATGGCATCCTGCACCAGAGGAAGGAGCTGTTTCAGCCCTTCAGTGATATCGAGCGGCACGGGTGCAGCCTGAACAATGGCTGTTTTCATCGGTTGGGAATCCTAGTGATGGGAAAATACATATATGACTATATGCACCACAAGCGCCCAGAGACACAGGCTGGAGAGCACGAATATTGCGAAACGCAGCGGAATGAGATTTACTGTCACCTGCACCAGGCTATGAATGATCCGCAGAATGACAAAGGCCCAGGCCAGATAGAGGTTCCATCCGTTGCCGATGCCCATAATGCCTAGCAAAATGCAGGCCGGGTAGAATAATGTGGGCAGCTCGAGCAGGTGGTTATAATTATCTGCCTTCCACTGCACCTGGCGCGGCAATGTCTTGAGGTCATCCTTGGTATAAACGGCGGGATCCATGTTGATCTTCGCTTTTTGCATGGCGGGGATGCGGGTCACATACATCCACAGCCACATGACCATGGTCCACACAAAAAGAACGGCGACAGGCTGAAAGATTGGGCTGTTCATATCACAGCGCTCTGTTCATGGTTGCAATTACCGCGCTGAATGAGAGGACAATGAGGCATAGCGTGGAGACCACAAATAGCAGGAAGCGGATATTGATCTTATTCACCGTGGCCTGCCAGACACTGTGGATGATACGCAGAATTACATAGGCCCATGCCAACCCCTCCATTAAAACCGAAGTCGCACCGGCAATGGTCAGAATGATAACCGTGGCATAAAATATGGTCGGCTGTTCCATCAGGTGTGTGTAATTGTGCGACTTCCATGCGGTATTGGGCGGCAATTGCGGATCAAGGTCCTGACCACGTCCGCCCGGAGGACCTGCGCGCAAATCCTTGCCAAGCGCCCTGACTGCCGACAGGCGTGTTCCCGCCATCCAAAACAGCATTAACAACGACCACAGCACCAACACGGCTGCGGGCAATAGCAAAGCGGTATTCATAACGGCTGTTTCTCCTACGCGATAATGCGCGGAGAGTGCGGCATGGCAAACCGATTGTCAAATGCAACCTATTTGGCGCATCAAAGATTTAGCTGCCGATCGAAATCACATTATCGCGTGCAGTGTCGCCATGCACGACACCGGTGTACAGGCTGGCCATTGGTTCATCGGCAACATCAAAGCTCGTCGCATCGCCAAAACCATTAAAAGCGGTTTTCATGGCCGCGCCATAGGCACCAATCATGCCTATTTCGATATAGTCGCCTGCGGCCATATCAGCGGGTAGTTCGAACGGCCCGGCCATATAGTCCATGTCATCGCATGTGGGGCCGTAAAAGCTGAATGGTTCTGATACGCCTCGGCGTAGGCCATTCAGGCTCTGCACCGGGAAACGCCAACCAATATGCGCCGCATCAAACAGTGCGCCATAGGCACCATCATTAATATACAGCTCGCTGCCACGGCGGCGTTCGACGCGCACGATCAGCGAACTATATTCTGCGCACAGCGCGCGGCCCGGTTCGCACCATAGCTCGGCCGAATAGCTGATCGGCAGGCTTTCATAGGTGCGGTCGATGATTTCGAAATAATCGGTCAGGGCAGGCGGTTCCATGCCGGGATAAACAGATGGAAAGCCACCGCCAATATCGACAATATCAACGGTAACCGAGGCGTCAACAATCGCGGCGCGCACTTTTTCGAGAGCCTGCACATAGGCATGCGGCGACATAGCCTGACTGCCGACATGGAAACAAATGCCCAATGTATCGGCCGCCTGGCGCGATTGCATGAGCAGTTCCTGTATCTCGTCAAGGTCTGCACCAAATTTTGCGGCAAGGCTGAGTTCGGCAAATTCGGAAGATACGCGCAGGCGGACGCATAGTGTCAGGTCATCTGCATCATGCGTGGCTTCGCGGATTTTGAGCAGCTCATCCAGGCTATCGAGCGAGAATATCCGCACACCATGCGTGAAATAGGCTTCGTGAATGGCTTCGGCGGTCTTGATGGGATGCATGAAACACAGCGTTGCATCCGGCAAGATGCGGGCAACAAGTCGCACTTCCGCAATAGACGCCACATCATAGTGAGTGACGCCTGAATCCCACAGGATTTGCAGCAATTCGGGCGAAGGGTTCGCCTTAACTGCATAGAGCGACTTCCCGGGGAAATTATCCACGAAGTAACGGGCGGCGCGGCGCGCAGCATGCGGTCTGTTGAGGATTACGGGTTCGGTGGGGCGGTGGGCCCCAATTACAGCCAGTGCGTCAGGATAGATGTGCAACTCAAGGGACCCCCTAAACGTTCGTCATAGCAAAATGCTGCCTTGCGGTTGGAAGTCCCCTTGGGGCAGCGAAGCGCGGATATATGCACGCCATGCCTCTATGTAAAGCATAAATATTTGCCGCATGCTGAACAAACGGTACGCATTTGTAAAATAATGTTCGACTTCTTGAGCGTTAGCTCAGGCGATCGCGAAATTCGGTCCAGTCAAACTCTCTGACACAGTGCAAGGCATCGTTTTCACTGTTCCACAGCCAGATAGAGGGTAAAGGCACGCCATTAAACGTATTGGTTTTTACCATAGAATAATGCGCCTGATCCAGAAAAGCGACGCACTGCCCCGCCTCCATCGGCACGGGCAGCACGTAATCGCCGATAATATCGCCAGCCAGACACGATGGCCCGCCGAGCCGGATCTGCGCGCCTTGGTCTTTTTCACCCAGCATGGCGGGGCGGTAAGGCGCTTCGATCACATCGGGCATATGGCAGGTGGCGGAGATGTCGGTAATGCCGACTTTCATGCCATTGTCCATCACATCGAGTATCTCACCGACCAGTATCCCGGCGTCCAGTGCAATGGCTTCACCGGGCTCCAAATAGACTTCAAGTCCTGTATCTTCGCGGATCTGCGTGAGAAAATCGACAAGCAGATCGCGCTGGTAATCTGCGCGGGTAATATGATGCCCGCCGCCCAGGTTAATCCACTTAAGGTCAGGAAGTATATCCCGAATCTGCGGGTAAAGCCTCTCCCATGTCGTCCGCAAGGGCACAAAATCCTGTTCGCACAATGTGTGGAAGTGGAGACCCGATACGCCATGCAGATGCTCCGGCTTCAGCTGACTGACCGGGAAGCCGAGGCGGCTATGCGCCTGACACGGGTCATATTTCTCGACTTCGCCCAGCGGCATTTCGGGATTGATGCGCAGGCCGATATCGAAACTGTGACCGGCGGCACGCGCCTTGTCTGCGTCCCCTGAAAACCGGGCAATCTGGTCCGGGCTATTGAAAATCACATGATCGGACAGTGTAAATATCTCGGCCATGTCTTCGGCTTTGTAAGCGGGCGAATAGGTTTCGACCTCGCCGCTATATTTCTCCGCCGCCAGCCGCGCTTCCCACAGGCCCGATGTGCAGCATCCATCCAGATATTCACTGACGAGTGGTGCCAGCGACCACATCGAAAACGCCTTAAGCGCAGCGAGTATCTTCACACCGCTGCGCGCTTTCACGTCAGCCAGTATTTCCAGATTGCGGCGAACAGCGACTTCGTCAACAACAAAAGCAGGCGTGGGGACACGGCTCAGGTCAAAGCCTGAAAACGCCCCCGGATCACCTGCTTTTGTTTGCATTAGATTGTTACCTTCATAAATCCGTCATTCCCAGCTTGACTGGGAATCTATCTCACAACGGTTGAATTAATAGGTATATGTCGCGAGATAGATTCCCGCTTTCACGGGAATGACGGTTTGCATATTTAAAATCCCAGCGGCCCGTCCAGTTCCTTTACCTGCCAAGGCAGGCCATGTTCGTTTAGCATCTCCATAAACGGATCGGGGTCGAACTGCTCCATGTTGAACACGCCATCGCCTTTCCATTTACCGGTCAGGATCATGGCCGCGCCGATCATGGCGGGTACGCCGGTGGTATAGCTCACCGCCTGATTGCCGGTCTCCGCATAGGCCGCTTCATGGTCGCAGATATTGTTTATGTAATATGTTTTCTCGCTGCCATCCTTGGCAATCCCAGTGGCGATATCGCCGATATTGGTTTTGCCCTTGGTGGTTTCGCCCAGGCTCGCCGGCTCCGGCAATACGGCTTTCAGGAATTGCAGCGGGATGATTTCTTTGCCTTCATACATCACCGGGTCAATCCGCGTCATGCCGACGTTCTGCAGCACTTCAAGATGCGTGAGATACGCATCGCCAAAGGTCATCCAGAACCGGATGCGCTGAATTTCAGGATAGTGGGTTTTAAGCGATTCAATCTCCTCATGATACATGAGGTACATGTTCTTCTCGCCCACACCTTCAAAATCAAATGCCTGTTTATGGCTGAGCGCGGGCGTTTCCACCCATTCACCATTTTCCCAGCGGCGCGCGGGCGCTGTGACTTCGCGGATATTGATTTCAGGGTTGAAATTGGTGGCAAAATGCTGGCCATGGTCGCCGCCATTACAGTCGAGAATATCGAGCGTGTCGATCCGGTCCAGATAATGTTTTTTTAGATAGCTGGCGAATACCGATGTCACGCCAGGGTCGAACCCGGAGCCGAGCAGCGCCATCAGTCCTGCCTCCTTGAACCGCTCATGATAGGCCCATTGCCAGTGATATTCGAACTTCGCTTCGTCGCGCGGTTCATAATTGGCGGTATCCATGTAATGCACGCCGGTTTTCAGGCAGACCTCCATAATATTGAGATCCTGATAGGGGAGCGCCAGATTGCACACGAGCGCGGGTTTGACTTGTTCGATAAGCGCAACTGTCGCATCTATATCGTCTGCATCAATGGCAAATGTGTCGATATCCACACCGGTACGTTCTTTCACGGAAGCGGCTATGGCATCGCATTTGGACTTGGTCCGGCTTGCCAGCGTGATATGCGAGAATATATCATTGTTCTCTTTTTGCACCTGGGCCATTTTATGTACAGCAACCGAGCCAACGCCGCCTGCGCCAATTACCAAAATTCTGCTCATCACTTTCTCCTGACAGGTGACGTTTCGTTCTATCTGCCATATAGCCACTGCCCATGACAGAACAATCCCTTTTGAATCCCCAGCGCACACCAAGCGCCGAAGGCGTGGCCCGCGCGGCAGAAAAAATTGCCGCTATATTGCCGCCAACGCCCTTGCTGCCGCTTGAGTTGGAAGGACGGACCATCTGGTGCAAGGCAGAGTGCCTGCAGCCTATCGGCGCATTCAAGATACGCGGCGGGTGGCACCGGCTCACGGATATGGGCGAGGAACAGCGTGCCAGGGGCGTGGTGGCCTTTTCCAGCGGCAATCACGCGCAGGGTGTGGCTTGGGCCGCGCGGCGGCTTGGTATCGCGGCGGTCATTATCATGCCCGAAGATGCACCTGCAGCAAAAATGCAGGCGACAGCGGATATGGGCGCAAAGATCATTACCTATGATCGGCTGAATGGCTCGCGTGAAGACATGGCGGCCGATATTGCGGCCGATACAGGTGCGACAATCGTGCCCAGCTTTGATGATCCCTGGATCATCGAGGGGCAGGGCAGTGCTGGCATGGAAGCGCGCGCACAAATGCTGGCGCTTACAGGTGAGGAGCCTGACCAGATTATCGCCTGTTGCGGCGGCGGCGGGCTCGCCAGCGGAAGCGCATTGGCGAATCCGCACGCCGGTATTGTGGTGGTGGAGCCGGAAGGCTGGGATGATATGGCACGCTCGCTGGAGGCTGGCGAGATATTACCAGTTGGCCCAAATCCCCCGCCCACTGCATGTGATGCGCTACAAACGCTGCGCGTGTCGCCGCTGACATTCGGTATATTGCATAGCCGCGGCGCAAAAGGTGTCCGGGTCAGCGAGGCGGAGGTGGAACACGCCATGCGTGTGGCTTTCAGCAAGCTGCAACTGGTTGTTGAACCGGGCGGGGCAGTCGCCTTGGCCGCCGTGCTCGCCGGCAAAGTGGGCGTCACCGATAACACTGTTATAACCCTGTCAGGAGGCAATGTTGATCCGGCCTTGTTTGCGCAGATACTTGCTAAGTAATCATATTTTTGAGCGTCGCAACATGATCGGCTTCTTCTGCCGGTTTGTCCTTTCGAATGCGGCTGATGCGGGGGAAACGCATCGCTAGGCCAGATTTATGGCGTTTGCTTTCATGCACGGAATCGAATGCCACTTCGAGCACAAGTGTTTTTTCCACCTCGCGCACGGGACCGAACCGGTTGATGGTGTTCTGCCGTACAAACCGGTCGAGCCATTTGAGTTCCTCATCGGTAAAACCCGAATAAGCCTTGCCGACCGGATAAAGCTCGCCATCTTCGGTCCAGCAGCCGAATGTATAGTCGGAATAAAAGGATGAACGCTTGCCCGATCCGCGCTGGGCATACATCATCACGCAATCGGCATTAAGTGGATCGCGTTTCCATTTATACCACAGGCCCGTTTTGCGGCCCGCAATGTAGGGGCTGTCGCGGCGCTTGAGCATCACACCTTCGATCGCGGCATCGCGGGCGCCGCCGCGAATTTCCTCTAGATGGCCAAAATCACGCGCTTCGAGCAGGGTGGATATATCGAAATAACTGGCTTTTAGCTTGGGCACAAAGCGTTCGAGCCGTGCGCGCCTTTTGCTCCATGGTTGCGCGCGTATATCCTCTTCACCATCGAACAATATGTCGTACAGCCGCACAAATGCCGGATAATCCTCGCGCATCTTGGCGGAGACTTTTTTGCGGCCCAGGCGCTGCTGCAAGGCGTTGAAGCTTGCCGCTTCGCCGCCCTGGGCATCGCCGCGCACCAGCAATTCGCCATCAACTACGCCGACCTGCTCAAAATTCTCGGCAATTTCGGGGAAAGAGCCAGTAATGTCATCGCCGCCGCGGCTGTAGAGCCGTACATCTGTAGCGGTCCCCACAATCTGGATGCGGATGCCATCCCATTTCCATTCTGCCGCATAGTCTTTCAGGTCGAGGCGCGTCTCTTCCAGCGGATGGGCGAGCATGAAAGGCCGGAAAAAGGGGATACCGCTGGGGTCGGGCCGCCCGCTCTTGCCTTCACCCCACGCAAACAGTTCTGTATAGGGCGGAGCGAGCGCGTGCCAGACCTCTTCGATATCATTGACGTCCAGACCAAATGCGCGGGCGAAGCAGGTCTTGGCGAGCCGCGCTGACACACCGACACGCATGCCGCCGGTTGCCAGCTTGATCACGGCATAACGGCTATTGGCGTCCATCCGGTCCATAAGGCTTGCGAGCAGGCGGGGGGCATCCTTGCGCGTGACTCCCTGCAATTGAGATACCACGCTGTTAAGACGGATATCCTCTGTGGCGCCCTCACGCATATGCTCGGGCCAGATCAGGGCCACGGTTTCCGCAGTATCCCCCACAAAGTTGCGGCTCAGCTTGAACAGAACGGGATCGACACGCTCGGTCGCGGCTGTGCGGACAGCGGAGGCCTTGACTGTGGGGAAATCAAGGTCGCCCGTAAGCGCAGCCAATGCCCACCCGCGGTCAGGATCGGGCGTATCGCGCAGGTAACTGGCTATCAGGTCGATCTTGGCGTTGCGTGAGCGGGTATAGATCAGCCGGTCGATCAGGGTGGCAAAAGCACGCACTACCCGTCATCCTCATCTTCACGGCCCACCATTTCCAGTGCGCGGGCTTTGCGCTGGTTCAGCTCGCACCAGTGCACCAGCGCATCTTCGCGGCCATGCGTGACCCATGTCTCCTCCGGATCAACTTCGGTGATGGTATCGGTAAGTTCCGTCCAGTCGGCATGGTCGGAAATGACCAGCGGTATTTCAACATTGCGCTGGCGTGCCCGCTGCCGCACCAGCATCCAGCCCGATGCCATGGCGGTAATCGGATCCGGCAGGCGGCGGCTCCACCGGTCATTGAGCGCAGAGGGCGGTGCAAGCACAATCTGCCCGCGCATTTCATCCTTTTCGGTGTCCATGACAGGCCGCAAGTCACCCAGCTCCACGCCATGATGTTCGTACAACGCACACATTTTTTCCAGTGCGCCATGCAAATAGACGGGCGCATTATGACCCAGCTGCCGCAGTTCAGCAATTACTCGCTGTGCCTTGCCCAGCGCATAGGCACCCACCAGCACGCAGCGATCCGGGTTTTCCTCCAGCGCCGTGAACAGCTTGCCAATCTCATCTTTTGTCGGTGGATGCCGGAATACCGGCAGGCCGAATGTTGCTTCGGTAATGAATATATCGCAATTCACAGGCTCAAAGGCGGGGCAGGTCGGGTCTGCGCGGCGTTTATAATCGCCTGTAGCAACCACGCGTTCGCCTGCATATTGCATCAGTATCTGGGCGGAGCCAAGCACATGTCCGGCGCTGTGATAGCTTATCTTGACGCCTTCAATTTCAATCTCTTCGCCATAGGACACAGGATTTCCAAGCTTTGTGCCATAACGCAAAGCCATGATATCGAGCGTTTCCGGGGTTGCCCAGACCTGTCTATGCCCGCCACGCGCATGATCGGCATGACCATGTGTCACAAGTGCGCGTTTTACGGGGCGTGATGGGTCAATCCAGGCATCTGCCGGTTTTATATAGATGCCATGCGGGTGCGGTTCGATCCAGGTGGAGGCGTTGGTCATAAACTATATATGGGGCAAACCCGTAAATGTTCCAAATTGCCGCATTCATGTGCATGTACCCGGGAAAGATTATCTGGGAACTGCCTGCATCATAAACAGCAACGGCGGACTCTTTCGAGCCCGCCGCACTTTTTCGAAACCGAATTGTTCCGGTTACAAGATTATTTGACTGTCACTTCAACCCGGCGCGCCTGCGCCATATCTGTGTCTTCGTCAGTTGTATCAACCGGCTTGACCAGATCGATGGAAGCTTCGGGAACGCCTGCTGCAATCAGCGCAGCCTGTACGGCCTGTGCCCGGTTTTTGGACAGTTCAGCATTGAGCTCTGCATTGCCGGTCGGATCATTATAGCCTGATACTTCCAGCATTGTGTCCGGATTTTCATCGACATAGGCTTTCATGGTCGCAACTTCATCCGAAAATTCAGGTGCGACATCTGCCTTGCCAGTTTCAAAATACACGATGACAGCAGGTTTTTCGTCACGAAGTTCGGAAATAACGCCCGCACCTTCGGGAATTTCGGTTGCACCCGGCTCCGCCGCAGGTGTTGTCTGCGCTGCCGTATTGTCATCTGCGCCCTGCACGGCATCGCCGTTATCGCGCGTGAAAAGCCAGTAGAGCAGACCCGCCAGAGCAGCGGCCAGCAACAGCCAGAGCAACCAGCCAAGGCCGCCTTTTTCTTCGTCATCTGCATAACCACCGCCATTGTCATAGTCAGATGTAGCGTGCATCGGTTCCTCATGCGTGGTCACAGTGTCTGCCGCGCCGGCTGTATTTGCAGCGTCGTCGGCAGCATTCGCTGTACCCGCCAGACCCGCTGCACCTGTTGCGGCCGCTGCCGTTGCCGTGCCTGACCCTGTGGAAGCTGTTGTGGTTGCGGCTGTATATGTCCCTGCGGTTCCGCCGAATACATCAAGTTTGCCAAACAGCTCGGTCAAAAGGTAATAGACAGTGACCCGGTTCTTGGTCGGATCATCGCTCATACGTTCACCGACTGACGCGATGGCGGCATCAAGCTCTGAATCTGGATGTGTTAAACCGAGCTTTTTCTTCAGAAAACTCTCCCGAACGCGGTCTGTTTCCTTGGTATCGCTGAATGCAACGAGCGATGAATCCTTGTTCTGCAAAGCGATTCCGCAATGTTTGACGATCGCGTCGATGACGCTATCGACTGCATCGGGTGCATATTTCTTGACATCAACTGCCCAATCTTCTGCCATAATGGCTCTCCTCTCCCTTATTGATAGTGAGGAATGCCTTAAAGTATCAAGGCAGGCGGTCAATAACAGCCTTTAAAGTGTTACCAGTCTTTACGTTACGTGACATACGTTTCCGCAGATCAAAGAAAGAGAACCTACGCCGCGAGACGCAGCTCCATTCGTCCCCAGATTTCCACAAGAGCCTTGGTCAGATCGCGCATCATGCCTTCGGTATGCGCCGGGCCAGGTGTGAACCGTAGCCGCTCTGTACCGCGCGGGACGGTCGGGTAGTTGATGGGCTGTACGTAAACACCATATTCGTGCAGCAATATATCGCTGACCTGCTTGGCCTTGACGGGATCGCCGACCATCAGGGGCACAATGTGCGTTGTCGATGGCATGATCGGCAAACCGGCTTCATTGAGCATGACTTTCAGTTTTTCTGCCGCAGCCTGCTGTGCTTCGCGCTCAATATTCGAAGATTTCAGATGTTTCACACTGCCAAGCGCCCCCGCCACCAGCGCAGGTGACAGACTGGTCGTGAAAATAAAGCCGGGGGCATAGGAACGGATGACATCGATAATCTTCTGATCCGCCGCAACATACCCGCCCATCACACCAAATGCCTTGCCCAACGTACCCTCAATTATGGTAATACGGTCGGCTGCCTCGTCACGTTCCGATATGCCGCCGCCGCGTGGGCCGTACATGCCGACCGCATGCACTTCATCCAGATAGGTGAGCGCATTATATTTATCGGCCAGATCGCAAATCTTGTGCAGCGGCGCTACATCGCCGTCCATGGAGTAGACGCTTTCAAATGCGATAAGCTTGGGCGTGTTAATGTCTTCTGTAGCCAGCAGTTCTTCCAGATGCTCTATATCATTATGGCGGAACACACGTTTTTCGCATCCGGAATTGCGGATGCCGGCAATCATCGATGCATGGTTGAGTTCATCGGAAAATATCACGCAGCCGGGCAGTAATTTTGCCAGCGTGGAAAGCGTCGCGTCATTTGATACATAGCCCGAAGTGAACAGCAGCGCGCCGTCTTTGCTATGCAGGTCGGCAAGCTCGTTTTCCAGTTCGACATGATAATGCGTATTGCCGCCAATATTGCGCGTGCCGCCTGAACCTGCACCGACGTTATGCAGCGCCTCTTCCATCGCACCGATCACATCTGGATGTTGACCCATGGCGAGATAGTCGTTCGAACACCATACCGTAATTGGCTTGGGCCCATTATGTCCGCCAAAACAGCGGGCATTGGGATAGGACCCCTTGTTGCGCAGTATATCAATAAAAACCCGGTAGCGGCCCTCGGCATGCAGCCGTTCAATAGCGGAGTCAAATATCTGGTCGTAATTCAAACTGTCTATCCCGGTAATTATTCAGAGATACAGCTGGTCAAACATGCTCTCCGGCGTTTCCTGAATAGCCCTTTAGCAAAAATATCGAGGATTTCCAGCGCGAACGGCTTGCAATAAGCGGTGCATGACTTGCGCGGGATGAACAAAGCCAGCTATAACGTTGAATATTGCGCAAAACCATAGGCGCCGAGCGCGTGTTCATAGGGCCCGAGTTCCGCAATATTTCCGGTTGTGACGAAATGCAGATCCTGCTTTTCCTCCGGCCATGGCTGACCCTGCGTGAGATAATCTATCCGCCGCGCTATCCCGGCACCGCCATGTACGAAGTTGATGGTTTCGGAGCAGAACTGCGCGAGTTCATTCTGTATCAGGGGAAAGTGAGTGCAGCCCAGAATGACTGTATCAATCCGCTTTCCTTGCGGTTGGTCCAGCAATCCGTGCATTGCGCGTTTATAAATGTCAGGGTCGACATTTTCGCCGCGTATTTTAGCTTCTGCCGCAGGAGCCAGTTTGGCAGAGCCGTGGCGTAGCAGGACCACATCCCGCGCAAACTTCTCCGCCAGCACATCAATATAATTCTGCCGCACGGTGGCTTCTGTTCCCAGCAATCCGATCACGCCTGTTTTGGTGTTTTCGGCTGCCGGTTTGATAGCAGGCACTGTGCCGACAATGGGAATATCAAGTACTTGCCGTACACTATCAAGCGCAATGGTGGAGGCCGTATTGCAGGCTATTGTGATAAGGCGGGGTTGGAAGCGTTCTGCAAGTTTGCCAAGCAATAAAGGAACGCGCGTGGCGATTTCCGCTTCCGATTTGGTTCCATAAGGAAAAGCCGCATTGTCCGCGACATAGATGACAGGCGCATTGGGCAGGATTTTTTGCGTTTCGGCAAGAACCGACAGTCCGCCGACACCTGAATCAAAAAACAGGAGCGGTGCATGCGCTTTCTGGTTATCCGTGCTCATAACGCTCACGCATAGCATCGGAATTGGATCAATCAAGCGGCGACATCGGCTTTTGTCATCTTGTGACAATCCGTCAGACACGCTAGCACAAGTGCAGAAACATCATTGGAGCAAAACTTGGATATCGGCGATTGGACAAATCCTGCACTTATGGGGCTGCTTGGTTATATATTGGGATCAATCCCATTTGGCCTGGTTCTCACCAACCTGACCGGTGCAGGCGATTTGCGCAGTATAGGTTCGGGCAATATCGGCGCCACTAATGTGTTGCGCACGGGTAAGAAAGGTCTGGCCGCAGCCACGTTACTGCTGGATATCGGCAAAGGTTTCGTGGCCGTGCTGATTGCGGAAATGCTGTTTCCCGGCATGGGTAAATACGCTGCACTGGGGGCGTTTCTCGGGCATCTTTATCCCATATGGCTTAGGTTTAATGGCGGTAAAGGCGTTGCAACATTGCTGGGCATATCGCTGGCACTGCATTGGATGGTTGGGCTGATCTTTGCGGCCGTATGGCTCATGACGGCATTGATATCGCGTTATTCTTCACTCAGCGGGATATTGGCATCTGTCTCGACACCGGTTGCTTCCTATCTGCTTGGCGTGGCTGCACTCGTACCGGTGTTTGTAATCATGGCAATATTGGTCCTTATCAAACACCGCGCCAATATTTCCCGGTTGATAACGGGGTCAGAACCCAAAATCGGTAAAAGCTGAAATATATTCATGCCGGACCAAAAGGAAAAATTTGCAAGGATTCAGCTACTGCGTTCCGGCAATATTGGTCCTGTAACCTATTTTCAGCTCATGGCACGTTTTGGCAATGCGCAAGCGGCCATCGAAGCCTTGCCTGACATAGCCCGGCGCGGCGGCGGGCGTGCACCTTGCCTGGCCAAGGCAAATATGGTGGAGAAGGAAATAGCGGCCGTTAAGCGCGCGGGTGCACATTATCTTTTCCACGACAGTCCCGAATATCCGGCTTTGTTAACGCATTTGGAAAGTGCGCCGCCGATATTGACCTATCGCGGCAATGCCGCGCTCCTGAAGAAGCAATCGGTTGCCATGGTGGGCGCACGCAATGCTTCTGCGGCAGCGTGCAAGTTCGCGCGGCAGCTTGCCTATGATCTGGCGGGGCAGGGATGCACAGTGGTGTCGGGCCTTGCCAGAGGAATTGATACAGCCGCGCATATGGGGGCGGGCGCAAACAGCATCGGCGTTATCGCCAGCGGTATTGATATCGCTTACCCGCCCGAAAATGCCGAATTGCAGGAACGCATGTCATCTGTTGCGCTCGTGATTGCCGAACAACCACCCGGAACAGAGCCGCTCGCACGGCACTTTCCATTTCGTAACCGGATAATTGCTGGGCTTGCCATGGGGACACTGGTGGTCGAGGCGGCACCGCGTTCGGGTTCACTTATCACCGCGCGGTTGGCGGGTGAAGCGGGGCGCGATGTCATGGCCATTCCCGGTTCACCGCTTGATTCGCGTTCGCGCGGCTGTAATGCGCTCATCCGCAATGGCGCAATCCTGGTGCAATCTGCCGAAGACATATTGGAGCAACTGGGCTCCATTGATGATCGTCTGGTGCGGGAAGATAAGGGGGCATATCATGTATCAGCGCCTGATGTCGCGGCTTGTGAAGCTCATATAGAAGTTTCGGATTCTGCGCGCACGCATTTGCATGATTTGCTGAGCATGACGGCCACAGGGACAGATGAGCTCGTGCGACAATCCGGTTTGCCTGCTGCCGAAGTCGCGACTATTCTGCTGGAACTTGAACTTGCAGGTCGTCTCGCGCGGCATGCAGGCGGTAAAGTTTCACTCCCCGCATGAAGCTGTATTTTGCGTGTTTTGAATGCGCGCATGATACATAAATCACACCTTTACACTGGACCCCCTTGACGAAAGGGGATAGGCCGCCACACCTAATAGAGGATCAGATACGGGCTGCCCGTATCAATTAACCGGCTGAATTTACGAGATCGGAACTATACACGATATGCAATTAGTCATTGTCGAATCGCCTGCAAAAGCGAAAACCATAGAAAAATACCTGGGTAAGGATTTCCGCGTTCTGGCGTCTTATGGCCACATCCGCGACCTGCCACCCAAAGACGGCTCGGTTAATCCCGATGAGGGTTTCGAGATGACTTGGCAAAATTACGGCGACAAGACCAAGCAGCTTAAAGCGATTACCGACCTCGCCAAAAAATCCGACCGCCTGATCCTCGCGACTGACCCTGACAGAGAAGGCGAGGCGATTAGCTGGCACGTGCAGGAAGTGCTTAGAAAACGCAAAGCCTTACCCAAGCAAGTAGACCGGGTCACGTTTAACGCCATCACAAAGGCGGCGGTGACCGAGGCCATGGCAAGCCCGCGCGGCCTTGATGAAGACCTAATCGATGCTTATCGCGCGCGGCGAGCGCTGGATTATCTGGTGGGCTTTACACTATCACCCGTGCTTTGGCGCAAATTGCCGGGCGCGAAATCTGCCGGGCGTGTGCAGTCTGTGGCACTGCGCATATTGGTTGAGCGTGAGCGTGAGATCGAAGCGTTTAAGCCAGAGGAATACTGGTCTGTCATTGCCAATATGGAGCAGGGCGGACAGGAATTTGTTGCCCGGCTTGTACGTCTGAACGGCGAAAAAATAGAAAAAATGACTCTGGGCAACGCAGGTTCAGCGGACGCTGCGAAAGCCGCTGTCGAAAATGGCAAATTCACCGTCGAAAGCGTTGAGACAAAGCCGCTTAAGCGCAATCCGCCACCGCCATTTACCACATCTACTCTGCAACAGGAGGCTGCACGAAAGCTGGGCTTTGCAGCCAGCCACACAATGCGTATCGCGCAGCAACTGTATGAAGACGGTGCAATCACATACATGCGTACTGACGGTGTGCAGATGGATGGCAGCGCGATATCGGCTGCGCGCAAGGCGGTGTCCGACCGCTATTCCGGCGCATATCTGCCCGAAAAACCGCGCCATTATGCCAGCAAGGCCAAAAATGCACAGGAGGCGCACGAGGCCATACGCCCGACAAGCTTTACCAGAGACAAAGTCGGGTCCGGCGACCATGCAAAACTTTACAGTCTGATTTTCAAACGCGCGCTGGCAAGTCAGATGGCGACTGCGCAATTGGAGCGGACAACGGTTGAATTTCTGGATGGTACGGGACAAACCGGCCTGCGCACCACAGGACAGGTTGTCAAATTTCCCGGCTTTATGGCACTCTATGAAGAAGGCCGTGATGACCGGAAAAAGGATGACGGCGGGGAGGGGCTATTGCCGCCACTGTCTAAAGGCGACAGTCCAGCCAAAAAATCGGTCGAAGCGGACCAGCATTTCACGCAGCCACCGCCGCGTTATTCCGAAGCCAGCCTTGTTAAAAAACTCGAAGAGCTGGGCATTGGCCGTCCTTCGACCTACGCATCGACTTTGCAGGTACTGAAAGACCGTGCTTATGTCCGTGTTGAAAAAAATCGTTTTTTTGCAGAGGAAAGCGGGCGGCTTCTTACAGGCTTTCTGGAGCGTTTCTTCACCCGCTATGTCGAATATGACTTTACGGCGGAACTGGAAGACGAACTGGACGACGTTTCCGGCGGCCGTGCACAGTGGCAGGAATTTCTGAGCGCTTTCTGGAAAGATTTCAAACCCAAAACCGAAGAGGTGATGGAGCAAAAACCGTCCGATATCACGGCGGAACTGGACATTTTCCTGGAGCCGTATCTCTTTCCCGAAAATGAAGATGGCAGCGACCCGCGCCTGTGCCCACGTTGCAATGATGGCCGGCTTGCGCTGCGTGGCGGCCGTTTTGGCGCGTTTGTGGCCTGCTCCAATTATCCCGAGTGTAAATATACCCGCAAATTTGCGCAGGGCGGTGCCAAGGATGATGGCGATACAGGACCGGTTGAACTGGGCGAAGATCCGGTGACGGGCGAGAAAATAAGCCGCCTGAGTGGTCGTTTCGGTCCATATGTGCAGCGCGGTGAGGGTAAGGAAGCCAAGCGCGGTTCAATCCCGAAAGATATGAACGCGGCTGATATCGATCTCGACTGGGCGCTCAAGCTGCTGTCGCTGCCGCGCACGATTGGCGATCACCCGGAAACAGGCAATGAAATCAAGGCCTCAATCGGTCGTTACGGCCCGTATCTGGTGCATGACGGTAAATATGCAAAGCTCGAAAACACTATGGAAGTGTTTGAAACCGGTATGAATGCTGCGGTTGTCAAGCTGGCTGAAGCTGCGCTCAAAAAACCGGGCAGGGGGCGCGGCAGGCAGGAGCCTCTAAAGGTTCTGGGCAAACATCCCGGGAATGAAGCGGATGTGAAAGTCATGGATGGTCGCTACGGTGCCTATGTAACCGATGGCAATGTCAATGCGACTATTCCCAAGACGATGGACAAGGATGAAATCACGCTGGATGAGGCGGTCCGCCTGATCGACGAACGCGCGGCCAAAGGACCGGCGAAGAAAAGGCGCAAGGCCCCGGCCAAGAAAAAGACTGCAGCGAAAAAGAAGGCTCCGGCGAAGAAAAAAGCGCCAGCGAAGAAAAAGGCTGCGGCGAAAACCAGCTAGTTTTTTGGCGTCATTCCCAGCTTGACTGGGAATCTATCTCACAAGACTGGCATTCTGGCATAGGGTTCAAAAGATGGATTCCCGCTTTCGCGGGAATGATATATTGAGAGATATTATCCCGCCCAATCCAGGCCGATGGTTTCGTAGACTTCCTTGTCTTCATCCCATTTTTCGCTGACTTTGACGTGCAGGTAGAGATGTACCTTGCGGCCCAATATGCGCGACAGTTCCTCGCGCGCTGCGGCACCGATTTCCTTGATACGTGCACCGCCTTTGCCCAGTACAATTGCCCGTTGCGTTGGCCGGGCCACAAGGATTTGCTGATGGACCTCGACTGACCCGTCTTTTTTCTCAATATATTTTTCGGGAACCACAGCGCTCGCATAGGGCAGTTCGTTGTGGAGCTGCCGGTATAGCTGTTCGCGGGTGATTTCGGTGGCGAGTATCCGTTCACTGGCATCGCTCACTTCATCTTCCGGGAAATGCCATGGGCCTTCAGGCATATTGTCGGCTAGCCAGTCCTTGAGTTCCGCCACGCCATCGCCGGTGGTCGAACTCACGAAAAACACCTCTTCGAAATCAAGTTTTTCGGTAAGTTTCTGCGTCTGGATGAGCAGCTTGTCCTTCGCCGCAATATCAACTTTGTTCAGCACAAGTATCTTGCGGCCTTCACGGTGTGCAAGCGCTTCGACGATCTGATCCGTCTTCTTGCTCATTTTTGCTTTGGCATCGACCACCAACGCGATGATATCCGCGCCTTCGCTGCTGCCCCAGGCGGCGCTTACCATGGCACGGTCCAATTTGCGCTCCGGTGCGAAAATACCTGGCGTGTCGACCAACAATAGCTGCGCTTCATCGCGGATGGCGATGCCCATTAACCGGACACGGGTGGTCTGTGCCTTGGCGCTGGTAATGGCCACTTTCTGCCCCACCAAAGCATTGACCAGAGTAGACTTGCCCGCATTGGGCGCGCCGATGACGGCGACAAGACCGCAGGTTTTTTGCTTTTCTTCGGTCATGTATATTTTTCCATGAATTTCTTGGCTGCGAGTTTCTCTGCTGCCTGCTTGCTGTTTGCAGTTGCCTGCACTTCGCCGACATTGTGCACGGAAACACGCACGGTGAATTCCAACGCATGATGCGGCCCGCTGCGGTCGATGAGTTCATATTTGGGTGTCTTGCGATTATCTTGCGCGGCCCATTCTTGAAGCGCAGATTTAGGGTGTTTGGGCGCGTCGGCGACACCGTCCATCTTCGCAAGCCAGTTCATATGGATAAAGTCACGCGCAGCTTCAAAACCGGCATCCATATAATAGGCACCGATCAGGGATTCCATCACGTCACCCAGTATATTGCTACTGTCCGCGCCGCCATCGTCGCGCGCCTGTTTGCCAAGGCGGATATGCGGTGCAATGTGCAGTTTGCGCGCAACATCTGCGCAGGCTGCACCGGATACAAGTTGGTTGAGCCGGCTTGATAACCGTCCTTCGGCCTCTCCGGTAAAACGTGTGTACAGCCACTCCGCTATAACGAGCCCGAGTACACGGTCACCCAAGAATTCGAGGCGCTGGTAATCTTTTTTCCTGCCTGTGCTGCCATGAGTCAGTGCTTCGATATATAATTCTTCCTGCTTGCGCGCGACAGGGAAGAGCGAGTCCAGAAAGCCTTTCGTGCCAGGCTGACTCAAAATCCTTCTCCAATCCGTTCCCAGCGTGGTGCGGTAAACCATGTGACGGGATTGAGGCTTGCAGAGCCATCGGTAGAAAACACCGAAACCTGCGCGCGTCCGACCAGATTGGCTTGCGGGACAATGCCGATGCCTTGGCCTTCGACAGCCGGAAAGCGGCTATCCAGGCTATTGTCGCGATTATCACCCATCAGAAACATATGCCCTTCCGGTACAATAATGGGCGGCGTGCTGTCGGCTCCGCTGGCGCGCAGATCCAACACATTATAGCTTTTGCCATTCGGCAGTGTCTCGCGGTATTGCGGATAACGGCAGATGGCATCGCCATTCTCGTCAACATCTTCAAAACGTTCTTCGTTGCATGTTGTATTGTCGGATACGGCAATAATAAAATCTTCGATGCGTTTTTTAGGAATGGCATTGCCGTTCAGGTACAGCTGGCCATTTTGCATCTGCACCGTGTCACCCGGAAGACCGATCACGCGTTTGATATAATCCTGATTGCTGTTTGGCGGCGCCTTGAAAACAACAACATCACCGGCATCTGGCTCGCTTGCAAATATACGTCCGGGAATCAGTGGAACACTGAATGGCAAACTGTATCTGGAATAGCCGTAAGACCATTTGGAAACGAGCAGATAATCGCCGTTCACAAGCCGTGGCTGCATCGATTCCGAAGGAATATTGAAAGGCGAATAGATGAAGCTGCGAAAAATCAGCACAAAAATCGCCAGCTTTACGAGGAATTTGGTGAAATCCGCCCATTCAGATTTTGCGTCTGGCTTGGCTTCAGCAGTGCCGCCATCACTATTTGTTTCGGCCATATTATTATATTCGCTCATATTATTGCTGTTTTTCCGCCATTGATTTTCTTTGTAACAGTAATCTGTCCCTTGATGCGCGTATGTTCACCACCATCTGTTGTGTAGCCTATAATTGGGGTACGGCGCGATTGCCATGTATTTTCATCATATATCGCGGTAACTTTTATGAAGTCAGGGGCGAATAGGGAAAAGATATGACCATCACACCAGCAGATTGGGGCCGTTTTGCAGGGGCGGAAGTTATGCGAATCGAGAATCTGTTTGCGGAGGCAGATCGGTTGAAAGATTTCAGCATTCTTACAGATATGCCGGGCGGCGAAATATATTTCGATCTTTCCAAAACGCATCTGGATCATGGCAAGCTGGACCTGTTCATTGAACTTGCTGATGCGCGCGGCCTGACGGACATGCGCGCGCAGCTGTTGTCCGGGGAAAAAGTCAACAGGAGCGAAGGCCGTGCAGCCGAACATACAGCGCAGCGAGGCATGGGCAATGAAGACAGCGTTGCACTTGCAAAGCATCTGCATGACCGGATGCGCGCGTTGGTAGAAGCTATCCACGGTGGCGCATTTGGGGAAATAAAGCATGTGCTGCATATTGGTATCGGCGGTTCGGCACTGGGGCCTGATCTAGTAATTGATGCGCTGGGCCGTGAAGAACCGCTGTGCAATGTTGAAGTTGTGTCCAATGTAGATGGCGCAGCGCTGGAAGAAGCATTTGCGCGACTTGACCCGCAGACAACCTTGATCGCCATAGCGTCCAAGACATTCACAACCACAGAAACAATGCTGAATGCTGCCAGCGCGCTACAATGGCTGGAGCAGGAAGGCGTTGAGGACCCTTACGGCCGTGTGGTGGCGCTTACCGCATCGCCGGATAAAGCCGTCGAATGGGGCGTGGATCAATCGCGCGTGCTGCCTTTCTCTGAAACTGTGGGCGGTCGTTATTCCATCTGGTCTTCGATCGGCTTTCCGGTGGCCGTGGCGATTGGCTGGAACGAATTTGATGCTTTCCTGCGCGGTGCGGCAGCGATGGACAAGCATTTTGCCGAAGCAGATTTTACCCGTAACGCGCCAGTTATGGGGGCTTTTGCGGATCTATATTATGCGCAGGTGGTAGGTGCGCAAACGCGCGCGGTGTTTGCTTATGATGAGCGGCTCAGGCTTTTGCCCAGTTATTTGCAGCAGCTGGAAATGGAAAGTAACGGCAAATCGGTGACGCGCGATGGCGTGCCACTCAATGTTCCGACATCGCCCATTACATGGGGCGGGGTGGGCACCGATGCGCAACACGCGGTGTTTCAGTTATTGCATCAGGGGACGCATGTGCTGCCAGTGGAATTTCTGGCATCGAAAACCCCGGGACATGACCTCGACCCCGCACATCATCAAAACCTGCTCACCAATTGTTTCGCGCAGGGTGCGGCCTTGATGGCCGGGCGCGGTTCGGATGATCTGGCGCGAAGTTATGATGGGGACAGGCCTTCGATCACAATATTGCTGGATGATATCAATCCGGCCAGCCTGGGCGCACTGATTGCTTTTTACGAGCACCGCACTTTCGTCAACGCAGTGATGCTAGGTATCAATCCATTCGACCAGTTTGGCGTCGAACTGGGGAAAGAAATTGCCAAAGCCATGAACAGTGATGCCGACATGAAATTTGACCCATCCACACAGAAATTAATCGAACTGTCCGCGCTGTAAGGCGCAAAGACAGCAACAGGAGCAGCGGATTATGAGCGAATATGATTATGACCTTTTTGTCATTGGTGCAGGATCGGGCGGTGTGCGTGCCGCGCGTGTGTCTGCATCCATGGGCGCAAAAGTCGCCGTTGCCGAAGAATATCGTGTCGGTGGTACATGTGTGATCCGCGGCTGTGTCCCGAAAAAACTGCTTGTCTACGGCTCTCATTTCGCCGAGGATCTGGAGGACGCGCAAAATTATGGCTGGTCCATTGAAGGTGCCAGCTTTGACTGGATCAAGCTGCGTGATCATGTGCTGAACGATGTGGACCGGATTAATGGTGCCTATACCGAGACACTCAAAAACCATAATGTCGAACTGTACCACGAGCGGGCAGAAATCGCCGGACCGCATGAGCTGAAACTCGCCAGCGGCAAGACTGTCACCGCCAAATATATTCTTGTGGCCACCGGTGCATGGCCTGATGTCCCCAAATTTGAGGGTAGTGAGCATGTCATCACCTCGAACGAGATGTTTCATCTGGAGAAGCTACCCAAGCGCGCGATCATTGCGGGTGGCGGCTATATTGCCAATGAGTTTGCGGGCATCCTGAACGCGCTTGGCAGTCAGGTGACGGTGGTGAATCGCTCGGACGTTATCCTGCGCGGCTATGATGAGGCGCTGCGCGATAGGTTGCTGCAAATCTCCATGACACGCGGCATTGAATTCAAATTCAACTGTACATTCGATAAAATCGTGAAGCGCGATGATGGCGCATTTGATGTCTATGCCGATGGCCGCGATCCGGTCATTGCCGATATCATCCTGTTTGCGACGGGCCGCAAGCCCAATAGCGAAGGTCTGGGGCTGGAAAATGCGGGCGTCGAGATGGATGAAAAGGGCGCCATCAAGGTTGATGAATATAGCCAGACAAGCTGCGAAAGCATTTATGCCGTCGGCGATGTAACGAACCGTGTGCAACTCACGCCTGTGGCCATCCGCGAAGGCCAGGCTTTTGCCGAAACCGTGTTTAACGACAATCCGAGCACAGTGGATTATGACAATATCCCGGCGGCGGTATTTTCACAGCCGCCCATTGCCTCGGTCGGCTTGACGGAAGGCGAAGCGCGTAATCAATATGGCAATATCCGCGTCTATTCATCCGACTTTCGTGCCATGAAAAACGTGTTTGCCAACCGCCCAGAACGCGGGCTTTACAAAATGGTGTGCGAAGAATCCTCCGGCAAGATTCTCGGACTGCACATGATTGGCCCGGAAGCACCGGAGATTCTGCAGGCGGCCGCAGTGGCGGTAAAAGCGGGCCTCACCAAACAGGCATTTGACGACACTGTCGCGCTGCATCCAAGTATGGCTGAAGAGCTTGTACTGATGAAATGATGCCGCTTCTTTGACATTGGTTGCAGTTTGCTATTGAATTGCTGCAATCGATTTTCAGGGAGAAATATAATGGCAGGCAAAGTCCTTGTTACCGGCGGTACCGGCTATATTGCGGGCTATATCATTCGGCAGTTGATGGATGAGGGGTGGGAGGTGAACACCACCATCCGCTCGCTGTCCAAAGAAGCAAAACTGCGCGAGATATTGGCGGTCGATAATAGCCGGCTGCACGTCTTTGCCGCTGATCTAATGTCCGATGATGGTTGGGCGGATGCCGTGCAGGGCTGCACGCATGTAGCGCATGTGGCCTCTCCGCTGCCCGCCGCCACGCCCAAGCATGAAGATGAATTGATTGTTCCGGCGCGTGAAGGCGCTTTGCGGGCGCTGCGTTTTGCCAAAGATGCGGGCGTGAAGCGGGTGGTGATGACATCATCCATGGCGGCGGTAGCGTATGGCGTGGGCCGCGGCACGCACCATTTTGACGAAAGCCACTGGAGCAATATCGATCATCCCGATGCCTATCCATATGTGAAATCCAAAACCATTGCCGAGCGCGCAGCGCGTGACTGGATGGCGGAAAATGGGGGCGGTATGGAATATTGCTCAATCAATCCCGGCATGGTGCTGGGTCCGCAGATGAGTGATGATTTTTCGACATCGCTGGAGGCAGTCAAAAAACTGCTCGAAGGCGCTTTTCCCGGAACACCGGATCTGGGTTTTGCCGTGGTTGATGTGCGTGACGTAGCGGATTTGCATGTGAAGGCGCTTACCGCGCCGGATATGGATGGAGAACGTTTTCTTGCCGCCGGTAAATTCCTGAAATTGCGCGATATAGCTGATCTGATGATCGATAATCTGGGCAAGGATGCGCGCAAGGTGCCCAAACGCAATCTGCCCGACTGGGTCATGAAATTTGTGGGGAAATTTGACCCGGTGGCTGCAAGCGTTGTGTCAGAGCTGGGCAAGGTGCGGATTGTCGATTCCAGCCATGCACAAGAAAAGCTGGGCTGGACTATGCGGCCCGAAGAAGACAGCGTGCTGGATACCGCCCGCGACCTGATTGCCCGCGGCACCGTGAAAGTGTGAATTTAATCATTCAAGAAATTGCAATATATTCCGGTTTGTGGAAAGGCTGTTGCATACCAACAGCCCATTCATGAAACTGGGGACGATATGCAGGAAATTCTGGAACAGGTAGAGCAAAAGCGCGCGGCGGCAAGGCTGGGCGGCGGGCAGAAGCGCATTGATGCGCAGCATGCCAAGGGCAAATTGACCGCGCGTGAGCGTATCGAAGTATTGCTGGATCCTGGTTCATTTGAAGAAATCGATATGTATGTCGAACATAATTGCGTCGATTTCGGCATGGAGGAAACCAAAATTCCAGGCGACGGTGTTGTCACAGGTTCCGGCACGATCAATGGCCGTCTTGTCTTCCTGTTCAGCCAGGACTTTACCGTTTTCGGCGGTTCCCTGTCAGAGCGTCATGCCGAGAAAATCTGCAAGGTCATGGATAATGCCATGAAAGTCGGCGCGCCTGTCATTGGTATTAATGACAGTGGCGGTGCGCGTATTCAGGAAGGTGTGGCATCGCTCGGCGGCTATGCCGAGGTGTTCCAGCGCAATGTGCTTGCAAGCGGCGTGGTGCCGCAAATTTCGCTTATCATGGGGCCGTGCGCAGGCGGCGCGGTCTATTCACCCGCGATGACAGACTTTATCCTGATGGTGAAGGATTCCAGCTATATGTTTGTCACTGGCCCCGATGTGGTCAAGACGGTGACCAACGAAGTGGTGACGCAGGAGGAACTGGGCGGTGCGGTTACGCATACCACCAAGTCCGGTGTGGCCGATATCGCGTTCGATAACGACATTGACGCGTTGCTCGCGGCACGCGATCTGGTGGATTTTCTGCCGCTCAACAACCGTGAAGAAGTGCCGGAGCGCCCCACAGCGGATGAATGGGATCGGATAGACGATAGTCTGGACACACTTGTGCCGGACAATGCCAATGCGCCCTATGATATGCATGAACTGATCCGCAAAACGGTTGATGAGGGAGACTTTTTTGAAATCCAGCCCGATCATGCCGGCAATATCATCTGCGGCTTTGGCCGTGTGGAAGGCCGCACGGTCGGCATAGTCGCCAATCAACCTATGGTGCTGGCAGGTTGCCTGGATATCGGGGCTTCCAAAAAAGCCGGGCGCTTTGTGCGTTTCTGTGACGCGTTTGAAATTCCGATTATCACTTTTGTCGATGTGCCAGGTTTCCTGCCAGGCGTGAGTCAGGAACATAACGGCATTATCAAACATGGCGCGAAACTGCTGTTTGCCTATGCCGAGGCGACCGTGCCGAAAATCACCGTGATTACACGGAAAGCCTATGGCGGGGCCTATGACGTTATGGCGTCAAAGCATCTACGCGGTGACCTCAATTACGCCTGGCCTACCGCTGAAATCGCCGTGATGGGCGCAAAAGGTGCGGTCGAGATTATTTTCCGCAAAGATATCGGCGACGCGGACAAGATTGCCGAGAAAACCAAGGAGTATGAAGACCGCTTCGCCAACCCGTTCGTGGCGGCAAGCAAAGGCTTTATCGACGAGGTTATCATGCCGCATTCAACGCGCCGGCGGATTGCACTGGGACTGCGTAAGCTGCGGAACAAGCAGTTAGAGAACCCGTGGAAGAAACATGACAATATCCCGCTCTAACACCACAGTCATTCCCGCGAAGGCGGGAATCCATCTCTTACTTATCGTAATGATGCGAACTTAAAATTGGAAACAAGGAACTGCAATGAAAAAGCATGCTGCAGAAATTATCATTATTCTGTCATTGACGTTAATAATGACGAGTTGCTCAAATGCTGACACTGCTTTCAAAGGGGATGCAAATTTAGATTCAGAAACTTTAGCTGATACAACTGATGACAGTAGTATTGAAATTTCCTCTCCCTCTGATCCTAATGCGAGTTATAAAATTGTTAAAATAGATGAAATGTCGAATGGAAATCTGGAAGTTATTAGCAAACGTCAAGGCCCCTCTGGTATTAGCTTTGCTAGACGAGAAATTTCCTGTTCCAACTATACCTACCGATATTTAGGTGAAGGTAATACGCAAGCTGAATCAGAAGAAGACAGCTCATACATCGGTGAAATGAGTGCGCTTACTGGTACCTCCGCTTCATCAGATGTAGCAAATGCAGCTTGTGAAAAGATCAAATAGTGAATCAGATTGTTAAACTTTTCAGAAAGTAACATATGCCATCAGGACTATTAGCCTTACTCGATGATGTGGCTGCCATTGCCAAGGTTGCGGCGGCGTCTATCGACGACATCGGCGCGGCCGCAGGGCGTGCGGGCTCAAAGGCCGCGGCCGTTGTCATTGATGACGCCGCGGTGACGCCGCGTTATGTCACGGGCTTCTCGCCGGCACGCGAATTGCCAATGATCTGGAGAATCGCCAAGGGGTCAATCAAGAACAAAATGCTGTTCTTGCTCCCGGCGGCAGTACTGCTGGGGCAGTTTGCGCCGTTCCTTATTCCCGTGATCCTGATTATCGGTGGGCTATTTCTGTGCTATGAAGCAGCGGAAAAAGTGCTGGAAATGTTTCATGTCGATGAGACGAATGTCAAAGAGCAGCCCGTTATTATGGAAGGCGAAGACCGTGAAGATGAGATGGTCGCAGGCGCCATTCGCACCGACTTTATACTATCGGCAGAAATCATGGCGATTGCGCTGTCCGAAGTGGCCGATGAGGTATGGTGGCAGCAGGCGATTATTCTGGCGATTATCGGGATTGTTATCACGATCGTAGTCTATGGCGCGGTTGCGCTGATCGTGAAAATGGATGATGCAGGACTACACCTTGCCAAAACACGTGAAGGCGCGGTGGCCAGTTTTGGGCGCGGGCTGGTGTCATTCATGCCAACGCTTTTGAAAACCATATCGGTGATCGGCACATTGGCCATGGCATGGGTTGGCGGCGGATTGCTAGTGCACAATGCCGCTGAACTTGGGTGGCATGGGCCCGAACACTGGATTGAAATGGTTGCAGAACCAATTGTCCACGCCATGCCCATGGGCATGCAGGGCTTTATGGACTGGCTGATTTTCGCAGTGCTTTCGGGCCTGGCGGGCACTGCCATTGGCGCGGTGATTGCACCCATAGTCCATAAAGTTGTGCCGCATGGGGAGGGGCATTAGGAGGATATTATGATCGAGTCCTGGGAAAAAATTGTCATCATTGTCTTTACGGCTGTCCTGACCATCTGGTTTGGGAGAAAAATTCTCACTGCGCTGACGACCGGATACCTGTCATTACAGCCTTTTGGTGAAGCCAGACGCGCTGAGGAATCCGGGGCGTTTTGGTTCTATTTTGCATTTGTGTTTCTGATGTTTGCCGGAAGTACAGCGATATTCGGACTGACAGCCCTGACATGGATAAAGGAAGCTGTTGGATGAAACTCGGCCGTCTCAATCATATCGGCATTGCAACACCTTCCATTGCAGACAGCATCGCCTATTGGCGTGATGTCATGGGGGCGACGCATATCCATGAGCCGTTTGACCTGCCCGAACAGGGCGTCAAAGTCTGTTTTGTTGATACGCCTGCTGATGGCCCCAACAATGGCACACAGGTCGAGCTTATCGAGCCATTGCCGGGTAATACATCCATAAAGGGATTTCTGGATAAAAATCCGCTGGGCGGGCAACATCATATCTGTTTTGAAGTGCCGGAAATTCATACCGCGCGCGAAGAATTCATCGCCATGGGCAAACGCGTGCTGGGCGAACCCCGCATTGGCGCGCATGGCACACCGATATTTTTCGTGCATCCCAAAGATATGCAGGGCATGCTGGTGGAAATTATGGAAACGCCGAATGAGGGTGCGGGACATTAGCTGTTGAAAATAGTGCCGTTAGTGCTGAGCCTGTCGAAGCACGCCCTGCGGTAATAGATGAACGTCCTTCGACAGGCTCAGGACTAACGGAGTTATAAGATGCAATATGAAATGCTGGAACTGGATGTGGATGAAAGCACCCATGTTGCTACCATCACGCTAAACCGGCCCGAGCGACTCAATGCTATGCCGCCATCCATGGCGGATGAGGTTGTGAAAGCGATAGATGCGGCGCTGGCGCACAAGGTGCGGGTGATATTGATAACGGGTGAGGGGCGGGCCTTTTGCTCCGGAGCAGATCTTGCCAGCGGCGGTGATCTTGCCAATGCAGCAAGCCATGGAGCCGCAGCCAAAGCTTCATTGCTGGGCAGCTATAACCCTATGATGAAGAAAATCGCTGAAATCCCTGTGCCAGTCATTACAGCGGTCAATGGCCCGGCGGCGGGTGTCGGTTGCTCGCTCGCATTGTCAGGGGATTTTGTACTTGCGGGTGCTTCTGCCTATTTCCTGCAAGCCTTTGTCAACATAGGGCTGGTCCCCGATGGCGGTGCAACATGGATGTTACCGCGTCTCATCGGCAAGGCACGTGCATTTGAAATGATGATGCTGGGCGAGAAAATTGGCGCGGATAAGGCCTATGGCTGGGGCATGATATATAAAGCGGTTTCCGATGAGGAACTGATGGCCGAAGCGCGTACGCTGGCCGAACGTCTTGCCACCGGGCCGACAGTGGCGCTCGGCATCATGCGGCGCATGGCTTTCGAAAATCTGGACCGGACTTATGCCGGGGCTCTGGAAGCAGAAGCGGAAGGCCAGCATATCGCGGGTGATAGCGACGATGCTCGGATTGGCGCAATTGCTTTCCTGAAAAAGGAAAAAGCCGAATTTACAGGGAAGTAGTTTAGCATTTTGGTTAGTGCTAAGCCTACCCAAACACATTGTGATTTACTGAGAAACGCCCTTCGACAATCTCAGGGCCAACGGTTATAGGGTTATGATATGACTGACAAACCGACCATGAATGACTGGCAGGCCAAAGCCGAAAAGGAAACCAAAGGCAAGAACCTGAACTGGGACACGCCCGAAGGCATAACCGTCAAGCCGATCTACACCGCCGATGATGTGGAAAGCGACCCCGGCCTGCCGGGTTTTGCGCCTTACACGCGCGGCCCCTATGCCAGCATGTATACCGGGCGGCCATGGACCATCCGCCAATATGCGGGTTTTTCAACGGCAGAAGAATCAAACGCTTTTTATCGCCGCAACCTTGCCGCCGGGCAGAAAGGTCTGTCGGTGGCATTCGATCTGGCCACACACCGTGGCTATGACAGCGATCACCCCCGTGTGCGCGGTGATGTGGGCAAGGCCGGCGTGGCCATTGACTCGGTTGAGGATATGAAAATCCTGTTCGACCAGATTCCGCTCGACAAAATGTCGGTGTCAATGACGATGAACGGTGCGGTCATCCCGTGCCTGGCATTCTATATCATCGCAGCGGAAGAGCAGGGCGTGTCGCCGGATCAGCTCGCGGGTACGATCCAGAATGATATCCTCAAAGAATTCATGGTGCGCAACACCTATATTTATCCGCCTGAACCGTCGATGCGAATTATCTCCGATATTTTTGCCTATACCAGTGATAATATGCCTAAATTCAACAGCATATCGATTTCCGGTTATCATATGCAGGAAGCAGGCGCGACGCAGGTGCAGGAACTTGCCTTCACCATTGCCGACGGCATGGAATATGTGAAATATGGTATGGCATCAGGGCTGGATATCGACAAGTTTGCCGGGCGTCTGAGCTTCTTTTTCGCAATTGGCATGAATTTCTTCATGGAAGTCGCGAAACTGCGCGCGGCACGGCTGTTATGGCACCGTGCCATGACACAACTTGGGGCGCAGGCGGAGCGTTCGAAAATGCTCCGCACGCACTGCCAGACATCGGGCGTGTCGCTGACCGAGCAGGATCCGTATAACAACGTTATCCGCACTACGGTCGAAGCGATGGCGGCTATGCTCGGCGGTACACAGTCGCTGCACACCAATGCCCTCGATGAGGCCATTGCACTACCCACAGATTTTTCAGCAAGAATCGCACGTAACACACAGATAATATTACAGGAAGAAACCGGCATGACCAATGTTGTCGACCCACTGGGCGGCTCTTATTATGTCGAGGCTTTGACCAAAGAACTGGCCGACAAGGCTTGGGAAATTATCGAGCGTGTGGAAGGCGAAGGTGGCATGGCAAACGCCGTGGCCGCTGGCTGGCCCAAGGCGATGATTGAGGAAGCGGCCGCCGCTTCACAGGCGCGTGTTGATCGCGGCGATGCAACCATTGTGGGCGTCAATAAATACCGTCTGGCCGAGGAAGAGCTGCTTGAAACGCTTGAGGTTGATAACAGCAAAGTACGCGAAGGGCAGATTGCGAGCCTCAAGCAAATCCGTGCCACACGCGACGAAGATGCTTGTCAGGCGGCGCTCAGGGCTCTCACCAAAGGCGCCGGGAGCAAGGGCAACTTGCTTGCGTTGGCGGTGGATGCCGCGCGTGAGCGGGCAACACTGGGCGAAATATCCGCCGCAATGGAAGAGGTGTTCGGGCGCTACAATACTGTGCCGACCCCTGTGAAAGGTGTGTATGCGGCTCCCTATGCCGAGGATACACGCTGGCAGCAGGTGCTGGACGGTGTGGTGGCAGTCGAAAACCGCCTGGGCCGCAAGCCCAGGATGATGGTCGCCAAAATGGGGCAGGATGGTCACGACCGCGGCGCCAATGTGATCGCATCGGCCTTTGCCGATATGGGTTTTGATGTTGTGAGCGGACCATTATTCCAGACGCCGGAAGAATCGGCGGCCATGGCGATTGACAATGATGTTGACGTTGTGGGTGCATCCTCGCTTGCCGCCGGACACAAGACACTCGTGCCTGAACTCATCGCCAAATTAAAAGAAGGCGGACGCGGCGATATTAAGGTTATTGCGGGTGGTGTTATTCCGCCGCAGGACTATGATTACCTGCGCGATGCGGGTGTGCAGGGGATATATGGACCCGGTTCCAATATCGTCGAATGCGCCGCCGATGTGCTGCGCCTTCTTGGCCATAACATGCCGCCGCTGGATGAAGCTGCAGAATGATGAATAATATTAGATGAATAATATTACTTGCAGATGCCTTTTCTTTATGAACTGAAAAGGGCAGTGTGATGGTGAATATCGATAGAAAGCACAAAATGACTGAAATCCGTACCGACTGGACGCGCGATCAAATCGCTGAGCTATTTAACATGCCGTTTACCGAATTGCTGTTCCAGGCGGCATCGCTGCACCGGGAGTACCACAAACCAGATGAGATTCAGCTATGCACATTGCTGTCAATCAAGACCGGCGGGTGCCCGGAGGATTGCGGCTATTGCTCACAGTCGGTTGAGGCGGACAGTGGCGTCAAGGCGACCAAGCTGATGGATGTGCGGCAGGTGCTGCAATCGGCGGCGCAGGCCAAGGATAATGGCAGCCAGCGTTTCTGCATGGGCGCGGCCTGGCGCAACCCCAAGGACCGCGATATGCCGGCGATTGTCGAAATCGTGAAGGGCGTGCGTGATATGGGCATGGAGACCTGCATGACGCTGGGCATGCTCACACCAAAGCAGGCGGATATGCTGGCCGAGGCGGGGCTTGATTATTACAACCATAATATCGATTCCAGCCCCGAATATTACGAGAAAGCCATTTCCACGCGCAAGATGCAGGACCGGCTTGATACGCTGTCGCACGTGCGTGATAGCGGCATCAATGTCTGTTCAGGTGGTATTGTCGGTATGGGCGAAACCCGCGCGGACCGGGTCGGTTTTATCCATACGCTGGCGACACTGCCAAAGCATCCCGAAAGCGTGCCTGTAAACGCGCTGGTGCCGGTCAAGGGGACGGTGCTGGGTGATATGCTCGCCGACACGCCGATGGCCAAGATTGACGATATCGAATTTGTCCGCACCGTCGCGGCGGCGCGTATCACTATGCCGATGAGCATGGTCCGGCTTTCTGCGGGCCGCGAAAGCATGTCAGAGGCCGCACAGGCGCTCTGCTTTATGGCGGGCGCGAACAGTATCTTCACCGGCGACAAGCTGCTCACTGCGCCGAATGCGGGCGATGACAGCGATGCGGCGCTGTTTGAGAAACTGGGATTGGTGGCGCTCCAGGGCGAGGAGCCACTGCGGGCATGTAAGAGCGGTGAACTGGAGGCGGCGGAGTGAGTTTTGGCGACAAACCATCATTAACAATCGGCCAAAAAGTCGGCTGTCTTGCCTATGGATTAGTCGCCTTCATAATTGTTACGAACGGGTTGATTTTTGTGTCTACGGGACATTGCGCTCCAGAATATGATGGTACGAGTTGTGAATATGACGGTTTAACCAAGTTTATAATATTTCCTGGTTCTCTAATCGCCTCAATTGTTGGTGGCATTTTTCTGGTTAGATATATGATGAAAGACAGAGGATAATGCTAAAAAAAATCCTGATCGCGAACCGTGGTGAAATTGCCTGCCGGGTTATCCGCACAGCGAAGAAAATGGGCATTGCCACTGTGGCGGTCTATTCCGATGCTGATGCGCGCAGCCCGCATGTCGAGATGGCTGACGAGGCCGTGCATATTGGTCCGGCGGCGGCGTCTGAATCCTATCTGATCGCCGACAAGATTATCGCTGCGTGCAAGGAAACGGGCGCGGATGCGGTGCATCCCGGCTATGGCTTTCTGTCTGAGCGTGCCTCTTTTGTTGAGGCGCTGGACAAGGCCGGCATCACCTTTATCGGCCCGCCACCGAATGCCATTGCGGCGATGGGTGACAAGATTGAATCCAAAAAACTTGCCGAAAAAGCGGGTGTCAGCGTCGTTCCGGGACATATTGGCGAGATTGATGACACGGACCATGCGGTGAAAATAGCCACCGAAATCGGCTATCCGGTTATGATGAAGGCGAGCGCGGGCGGCGGCGGCAAGGGCATGCGGCTTGCTTATAGCGAAAAGGACGTGCGCGAGGGCTTTGAAGCGACGAAACGCGAGGGTTTGAGCAGCTTTGGCGATGACCGTGTTTTTATTGAGAAGTTTATCGAACAGCCGCGCCATATCGAAATCCAGATGCTGGGCGACAAGCATGGCAATATCGTTTACCTCAACGAACGCGAATGTTCGATCCAGCGGCGTCACCAGAAAGTCGTCGAGGAAGCGCCATCGCCGTTTGTTGACGCAGAAATGCGCAAAGCCATGGGCGAGCAGGCTGTCGCGCTGTCGGCCGCTGTCGGCTATTATAGTGCAGGTACGGTCGAGCTGATCGTGGGCGCTGACAAGAGCTTCTATTTTCTCGAAATGAATACCCGCCTTCAGGTGGAACATCCGGTCACCGAACAAATCACCGGACTTGATCTGGTCGAACAGATGATCCGTGTCGCGGCCGGGGAAAAGCTTAATTTCACGCAGGATGATGTAACGATCAATGGCTGGTCAGTCGAAAACCGGGTTTATGCCGAAGACCCATATCGCGGTTTTCTGCCCTCCACAGGGCGTCTGGTGCGTTATAGTCCGCCTGCGGACAAAGACGGCGTACGCGTTGATGACGGCGTGGCCGAGGGCGGTGAGGTGTCAATCCATTACGACCCGATGATTGCCAAACTCATCACCTATGCCGATACGCGCGAAGAAGCAATTGACCTGCAGATCGCCGCGCTGGATCAGTTTGAAATCGATGGTCCCGGCCACAATATCGATTTTCTGTCTGCAATCATGCAGCATCCCAAATTCCGCTCGGGTGATATCTCTACCGCGTTTATCGCTGAAGAATATCCCGATGGTTTTGAAGGTGCTCCGGCTTCTGCTGAACTCATGACACGGCTCGCCGCAATAGCCGCTTTTATTGCCACAGCGCATGCGGACCGTAACCTGCGGATCGATGGTCAGCTTGGTGGCCGTTTGCGCCCGCCATCCGAATGGCGCGTCAAATCGGGTGATGCACTGTTTGAAGTCTCCATCAGCGAAGATGCCGTGGTCGTGAACGGTGAGGAAGTGCCGCTATCCATGGCCTATACGCCAGGTGAGGCGCTTGTGCTCGCAGAGTTTGATGGTGAGGAGCTGGCGGTGCGCACCGCACTGATCCGCTCCGGTTTCCGCCTGACGACGCATGGTGCAGGTCATGACTTACAGGTGCTGCCCGGCCATATTGCCCGCCATGCGGTGCATATGATCGAGAAGGAACCACCTGATCTTTCCAAATATCTGCTCTGTCCGATGCCCGGCCTGCTGGTGAAACTGCATGTGGGTGAGGAGGACAAGGTCGAGGCAGGGCAACCGCTCGCCATTGTCGAGGCCATGAAGATGGAAAACATCCTGCGCGCCGAAAAAGCGGGGACGGTCAAATCGGTCAGCGCGGCAGAAGGAGAGAGCCTTGCGGTCGATGCAGTCATTCTAGAAATGGAATGAGTCCGTCTAGTGTAATATCCGAATTCTCCATGGCATGGTAAATCACTTAGGCAAGCAGCCAAGCTAACACTTCATCCATCTGCGTTGCAGTCTGCGCGAAAGCATGCCCGGCATCGTAAACACGGGTTTGCAGATGGCATCCCCGCTGCCATCCTAACCCCGTCAGGCTGTCCGCAATGGCGGTCTGGTGCGGTGTCATACCCGTATCCATCATTTCAGTTCCATGGTCTAGCCATAGTCTACGCCCTGCGGGATTCTTAAGCTGTGAAAAATAGGTGGCCCAAACTGATGGGAGTTGCGGGAGATCAATCATGCGCTCATCGTAAATTGGCCAGTTCGGGGACATACATGCCGCACGGCCAAAGCTTTGCTGTGCCTCCACGAATATTGCTCCGGCCATCACACCTGCCATGCTAGCCCCAAAAACGGCGGTGTCCAGGCGATTTTCAGAAGTTCGATAATGCGCATCTACGAATGGTTTCAACTCTGTTTCAAGAAAGCGAATAAACTCATTCGACACCAATGATTTTGCGCCGACACGGTGGATTTCCCTCTCGATAGTGGTCCGGACGTCATCACCCGAACGTTCGTAGATAGTTTGGGGCATGTACTGGAGAAAACGATTTTCACCGAGATTGTCTATTGCGACTATCAAAGTAGGCGGAACGGTTTTCGTTGCCATCAATCTCGCTATACGTTTATCGGCTGAAAAATTCACGCCATCGCTATCATCGTGGAAGGCGAACTGTCCATCCAGCATATATAGAGTTTGGCATATATAATCAGATTCGTCATAGGCTGGTGGAAACCATATCCGCACCCGGGGGGCTATTTTAAATCCACGTAATTTTTCAATCCTGCCTACAGCGTTGTTCTCCAACGCCAATGAGGGCGATGCTGCCGCTATAGCAGCGAGAGACAGAAATTTTCTGCGATGGAGAAACATGGATAAAGACTTTCTTTTAGATCCATATTTAGCACAAATCTCTGATCACATAAATCCATACCTCTTAGAAGTTATTTGGTTTTATTCAGGTCTGCAGGCTGGCCTCTTAAAACAACTTTCCTACTCACCATGGCCTATGCTAGCCCATGATTAGAAAACAGGGCGCTAAAGCAAAAACCGTGAAGGGCAAGAGGGAAATATGAGCGAAACAATTGCGGCTGCAGAGATGCATGAACCTTCCGCAAAGGAAGTCCGCCTGGTCATTGGTGCGTCATCGGCGGGGACTGTTTTCGAATGGTATGACTTTTTCATCTACGGCACGCTGTTCTATATTATCGGCCCCACATTTTTCCCCAGCGGCAATGAAACGCTCGAAATCCTGCTGGTATGGGCGACATTCGCCATCGGCTTTGGTTTCCGTCCGGTAGGCGCGGTGCTGTTCGGTTTTCTGGGTGACAAGCTTGGGCGCAAATATACCTTTTTGGTCACCGTAACCCTTATGGGTATAGCCACGGCGGGGGTGGGGCTGGTCCCCAGCTATGCCTCGATTGGGCTTGCCGCACCGGCGATTGTCATCCTGTTGCGCATAATACAGGGGCTGGCGCTGGGCGGCGAATATGGCGGAGCGGCGATATATGTCGCGGAACATGCGCCGCCCGAAAAGCGCGGGTTTTATACCAGCTTTATTCAGGCCAGCGTGGCAGGCGGCTTTGTACTCAGTATCGCGGTTGTGCTTGCCTGCCGCTTCCTAATTCCTGCAGACGCTTTTGCGGAATGGGGTTGGCGGATACCGTTCCTGCTCTCCATCATCCTGCTCGGCATTTCACTGTGGATGCGCCTGATGCTTTCGGAAAGCCCTGTTTTTCAGGCTATGAAGGCAGCGGGTGAAACTGCGCATAATCCGTTTGTCGAAAGCTTCACCTATCCAGGCAACAAAAAACGCATTTTCGTGGCGCTTTTCGGGATTACCGGTGTCCTCACTACCATCTGGTACACCGCCTTTTTCTCCGGCATGAGCTTTTTGCGCGGGCCCATGCATGTCGAGGCGCTAACCGTTGAGCTGATCCTGTTCGTGGCGGGACTTATCGCCATGGGCTTTTACCTGATTGTCGGCAAATGGTCGGACCGGGTGGGGCGCAAGAAACCGATTATTATCGGCGCCCTACTGACTCTATTGCTGCTCTTCCCGGCCTTCTGGGGGCTTGGCAGCCTTGCCAATCCGGGACTAGCACAGGCAGCAGAAAATACGCCCATAACGGTTGAGGGCACGCTGTGCAGCACCGATCCTTTTGCTGAACTGTTCAGCCGTAAACAGACGGATTGCGGGAAAGTATTGGAAACCCTAACTTCATCAGGTGTGCCCTATGATGTAAAGCAGAGCGATACACTGCGCCTGCTAGCAGGAGACGCGGAAATAGCGCTTGATCCGGCATGGCTGGAGGATGGCAATGCGCGGCGTGAGGGCATACATGGCGCGCTGGGCGAATATGGTTTTGACTTTTCGAAACAGCAGCCGGGCATGGCCAACATTCTTGGCATCATTGCCATATTGCTCGGGCTGGGCATGTTGTCCGCGCTCACATATGGTTCGGTCGCGGCGCTTCTTTCGGAGATGTTCCCGCCGAAAATCCGCTACAGTTCCATGTCGATTCCCTATCATATCGGGGCAGGCTATCTGGGTGGTTTCCTGCCACTTATAGCCGGCGTAATTGTCGCAAGCACAGGCAATATCTATTCCGGTCTGTGGTATACATGGATTGTCGTTGCATTTGGCGTGATCGTGGCATGGTGGGGTCTGCCTGATGGCCCGCCGCGCGATTTTTCCGATGCAGGATAGCTGCCCGTCGCCTGCCAGGCTGATTCTGGACAGAAATGCGTTAGTGTCCAACTGGGAGGCGCTGGCCCGGATCAGCGGCGGTGCTGCTACCGGTGCAGCCATAAAAGCCGATGGATATGGCCTGGGCGCGGCGGATATTCTGCGCATTTTATATGATGCGGGCTGCCGGGATTTTTATGTGGCGCACTGGCAGGAAGCGGCACCTTTGCTGCCGCTCCTTCAGGATGCGTCACTTTCTGTCCTGAATGGCGTCATGCCGCAGGACATGGCGAACCCGCACCTGCACCATCCCGCCGTCAAGCCTGTGCTCAACAGCATGGCGCAAGCGGAAAGATGGGCCAGGGCAGGGGGCGAACGCTGTGACCTGATGGTGGACACGGGCATGAACCGGCTCGGCCTGTCCATGGCCGATATAGCAGATCCACTCCTGCAAAAACTTGATATTGATGTGTGTATGAGTCATTTGGCATCTGCCGATGAAGATGTGCCGCAAAATGAGGTGCAGCTTGATAACTTTCGTGCCGTGCGCAGCGCCATTAAGGCCGGGCGTTACAGTCTGGCCAATAGTGCCGGCATTGCGCTTGGCCGGGACTATCATTTCGATCTGACACGGCCCGGATTATCGCTCTATGGCGGTGTCCCGCGCGCGGAGATGCGGGAACATATCAAAGCTGTCGCCACAATTGATACAATGGTGTTGCAGGTTCGCGACCTGAAAGCAGGCGATATGGTCGGATATAACGCCATGTTCACGGCGGACAGGGTAATGCGTATTGCAATCCTGTCACTCGGTTATGCGGATGGGTATCTTCGCAACTTTACAGGCAGCGGCATGCTGCTCCATAAAAACAGCGAGCTACCAGTCCTTGGGCGCATATCGATGGATCTGATTGCTGCTGATATCAGCGCGTCGCCAGATTTGCAGGAAGGCGACCGGGTTTTATGTGCATATGATCTTATGCATTACGCAGCGGCTACGGGACTTTCCCAATATGAACTGTTGACAAATCTGGCGGAGAGGTTTGAACGCGTCTGGGTATAACGCCAGTGCTTCACGGACGGATTTATTAGTTAATTCCATAAAATTCGTCAGAACTTCCGGTCCATGTTGCGGCGCACTATGATTGGATGCTACTATGCTGCCAACTTCTTTTTGGAGAGCCATGCATGCCCAATTCCCAATCCGGTTCCGATGATGCCATCATCATCAAAAAATACGCCAACCGCAGACTGTATAACACACAATCATCCAGCTATATCACGCTCGATTATCTTGCCAAAATGACACGTGATGGCACAGATTTCAAAGTTGTGGATGCTAAGACAGGCGCGGATATTACGCACAATATCCTGACGCAGATCATCATGGAGGAGGAAAGCAGCGGTCAACAGATGTTGCCGGTCGGCTTCCTGCGCGAGCTTATTTCCATGTACGGCAATTCGATGCAATCAATGGTGCCGCAATATCTGGAAGCATCCATGGAATCTTTCCGGCAAAATCAGGAAAAATTCCAACAGGCAGTCAAAGGCAGTATTGCCGCCAATCCGCTCGCGAAAATGGCCGAGCAGAATATGGCGATGATCCGTGATGCAGCAGGGGTGCTCATTCCGGGGGCATCAAAAAACCGTGGTGATAAAGATAATGACGCCGATAAGGAAGAAATCGCTGAGCTCAAGGCGCAACTCGCCGAAATGCAGAAAAAAATGGATGCGTTAACCAAGGATAGCTGAACATAAACGCACTTAACTTTCATCTGAAAACATCACACTTAAATAGACACATTGAAACAGACAGGCGAAATATTGGCGAAGAAAAATGCACTGCCCGTTACCCGCGAACAGGATTTTGCGAAATGGTATCAATCCGTAATTACCGAAGCTGACCTTGCCGAAGAATCCGGCGTGCGCGGTTGCATGGTGATGCGTCCATGGGGCTATGGTATCTGGGAGCGTGTCCAGCAACTGCTTGATAAGCGCATCAAGGAAACCGGGCATGAGAATTGCTATTTTCCGCTCTTCATTCCGCTCAGCTATTTTGCGAATGAGGCTGAGCATGTGGATGGTTTTGCAAAGGAAATGGCTGTCGTTACGCACCACCGGCTGAAATCCGAAAACGGTGATCTGGTGGTTGATCCAGAAGCCAGGCTGGAAGAACCACTCATTGTGCGCCCGACATCGGAAACAATGATCGGGGCCGCATTTGCGCGCTGGCTGCAAAGCTGGCGAGACCTGCCGATCATGATTAACCAATGGGCCAATGTCGTGCGGTGGGAAATGCGCACGCGAATGTTTCTGCGCACTAGTGAGTTTCTGTGGCAGGAAGGGCATACTGCGCACGCGACGAAAGAAGAAGCGGTTGAAGAAACGCTCACTATTCTGAAAATGTACCGCGACTTTTCCGAAGAAGTGCTGGGCATGCCTGTTGTTGCGGGTGAAAAGCCCGAAAACGAACGCTTCCCGGGTGCAGATGCCACTTATTCGATTGAAGCAATGATGCAGGATGGCAAGGCGTTACAGGCCGGTACATCACATTATCTGGGGCAGAATTTCAGCAGGGCGCAGAATATTCGGTACCAGGACCGCGAAGGTGAGTTCCAGCACGCCTATACCACCAGCTGGGGGGTATCAACGCGCCTGATCGGCGGTGTTATCATGACGCATGGCGACGATGATGGCCTGCGTGTACCACCGCAGATTGCGCCGTATCAAGTTGTGATCGTACCGATGCTGCGTGATAAACCCGAAGATGATGCATTGCTGGAATATTGCCAGACAATTGCAAACGCGCTCAAAAGCAAAACGATCTTTGGTGAAAGCGTGCGTGTGCAACTCGACAAGAAACCGGGCAAAGCCTCTGGCAAGCGCTGGGCGTGGGTCAAGAAAGGCGCGCCCATCATATTGGAAATCGGCGGGCGTGATGCTGCTGGAGAGCAAGTCACCATGATGCGCCGTGACGCATTATATCAGGAAAGTGGCAAGCTCGATAATAAAGCCATGGGCTGGCAGGAATTTGTGGATGCTGCACCGGCAATTCTTGAGGAAATACAGAACAACTTGCATGCTGAAGCCAAGGCGCGTTTAGATGCTAATATTCGTAAAGATATAAAGAGCTTTGAAGAACTATCTGATTTCTATAAAAAAGATAAACACGCTGGCTGGGTTCAAGTGCAATGGTCGAAGCCGACAGGCGATGCCCTGGAAGCTGTAGTTGAAAAGCTGAAATCACTTAAACTCACAATCCGCAACACGCCCGGAAATGCGGATACTCCTGATGGCCCGTGTTTCTTCACCGGGGATGACGCCGTGGAATATATCCTCATTGGCCGTGCATATTAAGTGACGGGCCCTGGCAAACCAAAACGCAAGGCAGGACAGTCAAAAGGACTGCCGACTTCCAAACAGGTGATGGAGTTTATCACGTCATCCGGCGAACCAGCGGGTAAGCGCGAAATTGCACGCCATTTCGGCCTGAAAGGTCAGCAGAAAATTGCGCTTAAGGCGCTTCTCAAGGATATGGCGGACGAGGGCCTGATCGACAGTAGCAAGGGCCGCGCTTTTCATAAAATGGGCGGTATACCTAAGGTTACAGTCCTGAAAATTGTTAAAATTGATGGCAATCAACCGATAGCAGTTCCAGAGAATTGGCAAGCGGAGGCGGCGGTGCCACCTCGCATCAGGGTTATTGAACGCGGCCGCCGCAATGCTCTCGCTGTGGGTGACCGTATATTGGCCCGCACCGAAGAAGCGGGTAACGGGTGGACTGCACATCCGATGAAAAAACTTTCCCGCGCTTCGGAAATGCTGATGGGCGTGGTTGAAAAAGGTGAGGGCGGCAAATTGTGGCTGGCACCGGTAGACAAGAAAATCCGGTATAGCACTCCGATCAAGGATCCGGGTGATGCGCAACCGGGTGATCTTGTTATGGCCGAAAAATCGGGTAGCCGCGACCGCGTTACGGCCTCTGTAAGCGAGGTTCTGGGCGACCCGCTTGCGCCGCGTTCGTTCAGTCTGATTGCGCTCAATAAATATGATATTCCGATTGAGTTTCCGCAAGCCGTTCTGGATGAAGCGGAAGTCGCGGCCAAGCTGCCGATTGAAGGCGATTATCGCGAAGATTTGCGCGATTTGCCGATTATCGCCATCGACCCTGCTGATGCGCGCGATCATGACGACGCGATCTGGGCCCAGCCGGATGACAGCCCTGAAAACCCGGGCGGGTTCCGCGCGGTTATCGCCATTGCCGATGTGAGCTTCTACGTCCGCCCGGGTGGTGAAATTGACCGGTCGGCGCGCAAACGCGGGAACAGTGTCTATTTTCCTGACCGCGTCGTACCAATGTTGCCCGAAATCCTCTCGGCGGATGTATGTTCGCTGAAACAGGGGCAGGACAGGGCAGCCATGGCGTGTCACATTGTTATTAATGCGAAGGGACAAGTGACGTCATGGCGTTTCACCCGTGCAATCGTGCGATTATCCGCCAATATCGCCTATGAAGATGCGCAGGCGCAATATAACGCGATGGACAGCGCATTTGCGAAAGAGGTGCTGAAACCGCTATGGGACTGCTGGAAATTGCTGCTGAAAGCGCGCCATGCGCGTGATCCGCTTGAGCTTGACTTGGCCGAACGACGGGTTGTCCTTGATGAGGATGGCAATATCGAAAGCGTGGCACCACGTGAACGCCTTGATGCGCACCGGCTTGTCGAGGATTATATGATCGCGGCCAATGTCGCTGCGGCCAAGGCACTGGAAGCGAAAAAAGCCCCGACCGTCTACCGCGTCCATGAAGTGCCGAGCCGCGAGAAACTGATTGCACTCAAGGAATTTCTCGCCGGTCTGGATATCAAGTTTGCGCTGGGGCAGGTGATCCGTCCGGGCACTTTTAACCATATCATGGACAAGGTGGATAACGAGGAGAAAAAACCGCTGGTGACGCAGCAGGTGCTGCGCAGCCAGACACAGGCCTATTACACGCCGCACAATCAGGGGCATTTCGGGCTCGCGCTCGGCAGCTATGCGCATTTCACCAGCCCGATCCGCCGTTATGCCGACCTGTTGGTGCATCGCGCGCTGGTCGATGCCTACAATCTGGAAGGACTCAAACCGCAAAACAGCGATATTCCCGCTAAATCGGGCCTGGGCGAAGCAGATCGCGATAATCTGGACGGCATTACCGAACGTATCAGCGGCTTTGAACGCCGTGCCATGAAAGCTGAATGGGAAACCATTGACCGCTATGTGGCGGCATATCTCGCCAAAAGCATTGGGGAAATACATACCGTACGGATCACCGGCGTTCAGGATTTCGGTTTTTTCGTGACGGTGGATGATATTGGCGGCGACGGGTTGGTGCCGGCGCGTTCGCTGGGCGATGAGTATTTCGTTTATGATGCCGGTGCGCAGACGCTGATCGGGGAGCATAGCCGGGAAAGCTATTATGTTGGCCGCAAGCTGGACATGCGCCTGGTTGAAGCCAATCCGATATCAGGCGCGCTGAAATTTGAATTGCCCGAAGGCGGCAGTAGCGGCAATAATAATGGTATCCGCAGGGACCGGCGCGGGCGCGGCGGTAGGCCGCCATCTGGTAAACATAAGCGCGGTAGCAAGAATAAGAGCAAATACCGTAGCGGTAAGCGCGGGCGTTCTGCCAATATAAAGCATAAGGGCCGGTAAGGCCGAGGTCGTTAGCTCAACCGGTCGATATCTTCGTTTCCAAGCGAACCCGGGATGACCATGACGGGGCAGGGCAGGCCGCCTGCTTCGCTTCCCGCAAAGTGCGCCACCAACGGTCCGGGTGAGCCCGTTGCAGCCGCGCCCAGAACCAGTGCGGACACTTCGCTGTGTTCGGCCAGAAACTCTTTTACATTGGCAACCGCATCGCCCTGCCGGATCGACATGGCGGGGCGTACGCCTGATTCATCGAATAATGTGCCTGCTGCACTCGCGACCAATGCTTCGGCGCGGTCCTTGGACTCCGCCTCGATAGTCGCCTGAACGCCGCCCCATGCCAGAAAATCTTCCTTGGGAATCAATGCCAGCACATGGACACCGCCACCGGTTTTCTGTGCGCGCCGTGATGCGAAGCGTAAAGCCTTGCGTGCTTCCGCCGTTTCATCGACAATCACCAGATAAATACGCATATCCTGTCCCCATTGCAGCGTAAAATGTCCGAGAAATGGAGACTGCGCTATTTTTTGGGGCTGTGCAAGCCCATTGCCCCTTGACCCTACGGCGATAAGGGTATCAATAGGGATAAATCCGAATTGCCTTGTTGGGAGCCTTGTTTCTAAATGCCAATTTCACTGAAAATGCCCGCGCTATCCCCCACTATGGAAGAAGGAACACTGGCCAAGTGGCTTGTGAAGGAAGGCGATGAGGTTTCTTCCGGTGATCTTCTGGCGGAAATTGAGACCGACAAGGCGACGATGGAGTTTGAAGCCGTTGATGAAGGCACGATAGCCAAAATTCTGGTCGCCGAAGGCACCGACAATGTGAAAGTCGGCGAAGTCATTGCTGTGCTGGCCGAAGAAGGCGAGAGCGCCGAAGATGCGGCGAGTGCGGCGGACAGTGGCGGTGGCGACGCAGCACCTGCGCTGGCTCCTGCAGAAGAACCTGCCGCACCTGCAGCCGCGCCAGAACCGACACCGGCTCCAGCGCCAGCGCAACCTGCCGCAGCAGCGCCTTCATCAGGTGATCGTATCAAGGCGAGTCCATTGGCGCGGCGTATTGCCGGGCAGAACGGTGTGGATCTTTCCGCCATAACCGGCACGGGTCCGGGCGGACGGATTATCAAGGCCGATGTTGAGGGCAAAAGCGCGAGTGCTCCTGCGCCCAGTGCCGCGGCGGATACCCCTGCACCGGCAGAAGCTTCAACATTTGAAACCACCATCCCGCATGAAGCCGAAAAGCTCAGCAATATGCGCAAAACCATTGCGCGCCGCCTGACCGAAGCGAAGCAAACCATTCCGCATATCTACCTTACGGTTGATATCCAGCTCGATGCGCTGCTTAAATTGCGCAGTGAATTGAACGCCGCGTTGGCCCCGCGCGAGATCAAGCTGTCGGTCAATGACATGCTGATCAAGGCGCTGGCCATGGCATTGGTGCAGACTCCGAAATGCAATGTCTCCTTTGCGGGCGATCAGCTGGTCAACTATCAGCGCGCCGATATTTCGGTGGCGGTCAGCATTCCCAATGGCCTGATTACCCCGATTATTGAAGGCGCGGACAGAAAGTCGCTTTCCGCCATTGCCGTGGAGATGAAAGAGCTTGCGGGCCGCGCCAAGGAAGGCAAGCTGCAGCCGCATGAATATCAGGGCGGCACGGCCAGCATTTCCAATATGGGCATGTTCGGCATCAAGCAGTTCGACGCGGTTATCAACCCGCCACAGGGCATGATCCTGGCGGTGGGTGCAGGCGAAAAACGCCCACATGTGATTGACGACAGCCTGCAGATCGCCACGATCATGAGCGCCACCGGCAGCTTCGATCACCGCGCCATAGACGGCGCAGACGGCGCGCAGCTGATGAAAACGCTGAAAGAGCTGGTGGAGAACCCGCTAGGGCTGGTGGCTTAAATTGCACATCAATGAAGCAGACAATGATTATTATGAATCTGAGTCTTTCAAGACCAGTGCGGGGCTGCTTTTTCTGGGCTTGTTCATTTTCTTACTGAGCTTGTTTTTTGTATTTGAAACTCAAAATTATTTGTATCTTGGGATAAGTATATGGGCTTTATGTGCAATTGGTTTGGCAGTTAAAACCAGGCGATATGCAAAAGATCCTTGGAAATCATTGTCCAAATTCTGGTTTGCAGTTACTTTTGCTGGCATGGTAGTAGCAGTTAATATTTATAATTAAAATTAAGGGTTTAGTATGTCGAATTCCTATGACCTTATCGTTCTCGGCTCTGGCCCTGGCGGCTATGTGGCTGCCATCCGTGCAGCGCAGCTAGGGCTGAAAACCGCGATTGTCGAGCGGGAGAATCTGGGCGGGATCTGCCTTAACTGGGGCTGTATTCCGACCAAGGCGCTGCTGCGTTCGGCGGAGATTTACCATTATATGCAGCATGCGGGGGATTATGGTCTGGCTGCGGATAAAATCAGCGCCGATCTGGAGGCCGTGGTCAAGCGCTCGCGCGGGGTGGCGAAACAGCTTAACCAGGGCGTCACGCACCTGATGAAAAAGAACAAGATCACCGTACATATGGGTGATGGCAAACTAATCGGGAAAGGCAAACTTTCCGTCACCAAGGATGGTAAGACAGAGGAGCTGACCGCCAAGGATATCATTATCGCCACCGGCGCGCGGGCGCGCGACTTGCCGTTTGCGCCCGCTGATGGCAAGCGTATCTGGACTTACCGTACCGCCATGACGCCGCCGGAGATGCCGAAAAAGCTACTGGTCATCGGTTCTGGCGCGATCGGCATCGAATTTGCGAGCTTTTACAATGATATGGGCTGCAATGTGACAGTGGTCGAAATGATGGACCGGATCGTGCCGGTCGAAGATGCAGAAGTGTCTGCCTTCCTTGAAAAATCGCTCACAAAACAAGGTATGACTATCCATACTTCCGCAGGTCTGGAAAAACTGGAAAATACCGGCAAGGGCGTGAAGGCTGCTATCAAGGGCAAGGATGGCAAGGTCACGTCGTCCGAATTCACCCATGCCATTGTCGCCATCGGCATTGTTCCCAATACAGAGGATATCGGACTGGAAGCGCTCGGCATCAAAACCGACCGCGGGCATATTGTCACCAATGGCAAGTGTCAGACAAGCGCCGCGAATGTCTATGCCATTGGCGATGTGACGCAGCCGCCATGGCTGGCGCACAAGGCAAGCCATGAAGGCGTGATTGCGGTTGAGGCAATTGCCGGTGGTCATCCGCATGAGATGGACCCACTCAATATTCCGGGTTGCACCTATTGCCACCCGCAGATCGCCTCTGTCGGCCTGACCGAAGCCAAGGCGAAAGAAGCGGGCTATGAACTGAAAGTCGGCAATTTCCCCTTTATCGGCAATGGCAAGGCGATTGCGCTGGGCGAAGCGGAGGGCTTTATCAAGACCGTATTCGATGCCAAAACCGGTGAACTTCTGGGCGCGCATATGATCGGCGCGGAAGTAACCGAGCTGATCCAGGGCTATACTGTCGGCAAGACGCTGGAGACCACCGAGGAAGAGCTTGGCAATACGGTATTCCCGCACCCGACACTCAGCGAAATGATGCACGAAAGCGTTTTGAGCGCTTACGGGAAGGCATTGCATATCTAAACATTAGCAGGAGGCGATATGGCCAAAGGCTCGCATGATTTTACGCCGGATGAACGCAACCAGTCGGTATTGATCAATGTAAATGGTAATATTGTCCCGCGCGCGGATGCAGTTGTGTCCGTGTTTGATAGCGGCTTCATGCTGGGCGACGGTGTGTGGGAAGGGCTGCGCGTGCATCGCGGTAAGATTGCTTTCCTGGACGCACATATGGACCGTTTATGGGAAGGCGCCAAAGCCATCGACATGGATGTCGGCATATCGCGCGCCGCGATGGTGCAGCGGCTTTATGATACGCTGGCCGCCAACGGCATGGACGGCGATACCGATGGCGTGCATATCCGCCTGATGGTGACGCGCGGTATCCGTTCGACACCCTATCAGGACCCGCGCGTGGTAATATCGGACGCGACGATTGTCATTATTCCTGAATATAAAGACCCATTGCCTGTCATGATTGAAAAGGGCGTAACGCTCTTTACCGTGCATGTGCGCCGTGGCGATCCTGCCGTACAGGACCCGAAACTCAACAGCCATTCCAAGCTTAATTGTATAACCGCTTGTATTCAGGCTGCAAAAGCAGGTGCGAATGAAGCGCTGATGCTTGATCCGCAGGGGTTTGTTGCCACCTGCAACAGCACGCATTTCTTTATAGTCCGCAAGGGAGAAGTGTGGACCTCGACCGGTGACTATTGCCTTGGCGGTATTACGCGGCGCAATGTCATCGAAATCTGCCGTGAAAATGATATTCCGGTGTTTGAGAAAAATTTCTCTTTAACGGATGTTTATGGCGCGGACGAAGCCTTTATCACCGGCACGTTTGCAGGTGTTGTGCCCGCAACCGAAGTTGACGGCAGGGTGCTGACCAAGGGCAGGGGACCAATGGTGGAACGCCTGCAGGAACTGTACAAGGCGCGGATTGAGAAAGACATCTCATGACGCAGCAGGGCATTACACGAGAACCAGTCCGCATCGCCATGTGGTCTGGGCTATGAAAAGCAGTGGGATTATGTCCAATATTGCTGCGACAGGGATGGCGAAGCACCCGCTATTTTCGATTCAGCCCATATACTTGCAGAGCCGGAACCGATGCTTCGCCTGCTCTGCCAAAAACTGGACATTCCCTGGGATGCGGCCATGCTAAGCTGGGAACCGGGGTATCGTGAAACGGACGGCATATGGGCCAGCCATTGGTATAATCAGGTCATTGAGACAACGGGTTTCTCCGCCGGTGTGAGCAAGCCGCCGATGCTGAATCGCGCGCAACAGCATATCAATGCCGAATGCCAGCCTTTCTATGAAAAGATGTTGGGCTTAAAAACATTTGCGCGAGCCTAATTCCCGTAAAATTGCACAAGTTAAGGCAAAATATGATAGGTTGAGCGGGCATGTAAAACTCATCTGGGGAGACTTATGATGCATTTATCACTCGTTTTGGCACTTTTGCTCGCATCTGCTCAGGATGACGCGTTTAACAAGGCGCGCAAAGCCTATTCCAACTGTATCGTGGACGCGATGACTGAACATCTGGACAAGGATGCAAGCAAAGCCGAATTCGAAGCTGCTGCACAGCAAAAATGCATGGCACAAAGTAACAAATACAAGGCAATTGTTGTCAAATCTGAAATGGAACTGGATGCGTCCAAGACGGAAGCCGAAGAATATGCACGCGAGGAAATCGCAGCCGTCATAAGTGCGTGGGTGGACAGCTATATGGATTATAAAAATACCAAAACACGGCCGACAAAAGAGCGGTAGGTGTTTGGGCTATGGTGGATTGCTGGCGGACAGGGTGGGATTCGAACCCACGGAGAGCTTGCACCCTCGCCGGTTTTCAAGACCGGTGCATTCGACCACTCTGCCACCTGTCCCGCTCAGCGATGCGCTTCTAGCGTCATGTCACGCTATATGCCAAGTTAAAAATTGAGCGCAGGGTTAAAAATAGCGGGGAAAATATCAGCCGTGCAAAAATATACACAGATTTACGATATAAAGTTTGAATTGAGCGGCATTTGGGATTCCCCGGCGGCAGAAAATGTGTAAAACATTATGCATGACACAAAAACCATTCCCCCGCATCCGCTCCACATCGCTTATCGCTTCTGCCCTGCTGCTTGGTTTTACCGCCACCGGTTCGGGAGCTTCTGCCCAGAGTGAACCTTCTGTTCCAAACCCTGCATCAGTGCCAAGCAGCGTTTTGGTGCAATCTGCGTCTCTCACGGAACAGGGCTTTCAGCGATATTTGCGCGAACTTGCCCAGCAGGCGCGCCGGGAAGGGGTGAGCGAACGTGCGATCAACAGCGTTATGCCGACGCTCACATATAACCCGCGCGTCGTTGAACTTGACCGGCGGCAGCCTGGCGGCTCGCGCAATTCGCCTATCCCGCCGTTTGAACCGTATAAGCGCCGTCACGTGGATGCTGCGCGGATTCGCGGTGGGCAGCGTACATATCAGGCGAATCTTTCGACAGTGCGCCGTATCGAACGTGAAACCGGCGTGCCGGGTTCTGTGATGACAGCGATCTGGGGACATGAAACCAATTATGGCAGCTATATGGGCAATTTCGATTTGCCGCGTTCGCTCGCTAGCCTTGCCTATGAAGGCCGCCGCCGGGCGCTGTTTTCGGGCGAGTTTATTGCCACGCTCAAGATGATCGATATGGGCGTTCCGCGTTCAAGCCTTAAGGGCAGTTGGGCAGGAGCATTCGGCAATCCTCAATTCCTGCCATCCGTATATCTACGCCTTGCAAAAGATGGCGATGGCGACGGGGTTGCCAATATTCGGTCGAGCACCGCGGATACCTATGCATCCATTGCCAATTATTTCATCAATGCTGGATGGCGTCCGGGCGTGCCATGGGGCGTGGCGGTGCGCGTACCGGCTTCGTTTGATGCCAATGCCGTGCGCAACCGCACGACCAGCCCGCGCTGCCCACGCGTGCATGCGCGGCATAGCGAGTGGAAAACCATGGCAGAATGGCGCCAATTGGGTATATCACCTGCTACCGGGCGCTGGGCGGCGGATAATGTGATGGCGACGCTGTTAGAGCCGGATGGCCGCGGGAAAACCGCCTATCTGCTGACCAGCAATTACCGCGTTATCCTCGATTATAACTGTTCGAATTTCTACGCGCTGTCCGTAGGGCTGCTGGCAGATGAAATCCGGCGTTAACGTATAGACATAAATTCTTAAACAGCTTTTTCAAAATATCAGGAAACGAATGAAACACACTGTATTTGCATCATTAATTGTACTTTCTCTCTCCACCTCAGCTCTGGCACAGACGCCCACATATAAAACCGATGCGCCCATTGCCTATATGACGGACCTGTCATCGGGCGCTGTTTTGTTCGCGAAAGATGCGGACCGGCAGATCCCCCCCGCGTCTATGGCGAAAATCATGACGGTCTATGTCGCGTTTGATATGATCAAGAAGGGCGAGCTCAAGCTCGACCAGAAATTCACAGTGCAGCCTGAAACATGGAAGAAATGGAATAATCAGGGTTCGTCCATGTTTCTGCCCGTCGGCGATGAGGTCAGTGTTGCGGATCTGTTGCACGGCATTGTGACGCTGTCAGGCAATGATGCCTGTGTCGTGCTGGCGGATGGCATAGCCGGAAATGAAGACGCCTTTGTGCAACTCATGAACCGCAAAGCCGAAGAGCTGGGCATGAAGAATAGCCGGTTCGGAAACAGCAATGGCTGGCCCGATGAAGGGCGCACCGTGGTCACGGCACGTGATCTGGGTATCCTCAGCCGTGCGACAGTCTATAACTTCCCAGACTTGTACGACGAGTTTTACGGGCAAGAAGAATTTGTCTGGAACAATATCAAGCAGTCCAACCGCAATCCACTGCTCGGCAAGGTGCGCGGGGCGGATGGCCTGAAAACCGGACATACCGAGGAAGCGGGCTATGGTTTTGCGGGGTCGGCTGAACAGGACGGGCGGCGGCTTGTTATGGTCCTTGCCGGACTGGACAGCTATAATGGCCGTATTGCGGAATCAGTACAGTTCATGAACTGGGGCTTTGCCAACTGGAAAAGCAAGCCTTTGTTCAAAGAAGATACAGTCGTGGCCGAAGCGCCGGTGCAACTGGGCAGCTCACGCTATATAGATTTGATCGCGCCGCGCGATATGGCACTAACGATTCCGCGTATTGCCGATGATGAAAAGATCAGATTCAGCGTTGTATATAATGGTCCGATCAAGGCGCCGTTTAAGGAAGGTGATGAGATCGCACACCTCAAGATCACATCGCCCGATATGGATACACAGATGATTCCATTGGTTGCGGCAGAGACAGTCGAGGAAGCCGGGTTTTTAGGACGGCTGTGGTCCGGTTTCATGTCTATTTTCAGCTGATGGGCTATGTATGATATTGTGACAGGACAGTTTATTTCGATTGAAGGCGGTGAAGGCGCGGGCAAATCCACGCAGATCCGCCTGCTTGCCGAATGGCTGGAAAGCCAGGGGCTCGAGACGGTCACAACGCGTGAACCCGGCGGCACACCAGGCGCAGAGGCTATCCGCGAATTGCTGATGTCGGGCAGTGCGGATCGCTGGAACAGCCGCGCCGAAGCATTGTTGTTTGCCGCGGCGCGGGCAGACCATGTCGATAAGCTTATCAGACCGGCTCTGGCCAAAGGGAAATGGGTGCTGTGCGACCGGTTTGTCGATAGCAGCCGTGCCTATCAGAGCGGTGGCAGCGGGCTGGCCGATGCGGATATCATGGCGCTGCATGCGATTGGCAGCGAGGGCCTGCTCCCCGATATGACGCTGGTGCTCGAACTGCCGCTTGCAGAGGCCAGCGCCCGGGCGGCCGCGCGCGATGGAGCGGCCACAGATCGTTTCGGCGCGCGCAACACCACGTTTCATGAAAATGTCGCCGCCGCTTTTCGCGGTTATGCCGCCGAAGATAGCAACCGTTTCCGCATGATCGACGCGGCGGGTGATGTCGAAACGGTCCATATGCATATTGTACAGGCTATCGGGGCATTGCTGTCATGACGTCACTTTACGGCCATGATGCCCAGCAACAGGCGGTACTACGCGCTTTTTCAGGGGGCAAGATGCACCATGCATGGTTGCTGACCGGTGCAAAAGGCGTGGGGAAGGCGAGCTTTGCCTGGGCTGCGGCGCAGCATATCCTGTCACGTGAGCCCGCTTTTTGCACCGATACATTTACCCCAGACCTGCACGGAGCAGGGGGACAGCTGCTGGCCGCGCATAACCACCCCGACTGCCATTATCTGACGCGCGAACCGAAAGATGACAAGGAACGCCGCAACAGGGAAAATGGCAAACCCTATGAACGCCGCCGCAATATCCCGATAGATCAGGTGCGCGCGATGCAGCAGAAACTGACTACGCGGCCGAGTCTGGGCGCGCGCCGTGTCATCATCATCGATTGTGCCGATAATCTGGAGCGCGGCGCGGCTAACGCACTCCTTAAAAGCCTGGAAGAGCCGCCACAAAATACCATTTTTTTCCTGATCTCACATAATCCGGGTAAATTGCTGCCCACCATACGCTCACGCTGTATGACGCTGGCTTTCCATGGGCTGGATGACGAATCGATGCGCCAGGCGCTGCTCACACAGGATGAAAGCCTGAAAGTACAGCAACTGGAATCGCTACTGCAAATCGGGCATGGCTCGCCGGGTTATGCGCTCAAGTTCCTGGAACTGGGTATGGAGGAAATCCACACGCTGATGCGTAAAATTGCCGAAACCGGCGACCGTGATCAGAAACTGCGTCTGCAACTCGCTAAGTTATTGAGCGTCAAGGCTGCAAAGGAAAAATTGCAGGCCTTTGTCGAATATGCCCCCGTTTTTGCCGCGCGTATCAGCCGCCAAAGACAGGGCAGGACACTGCCGCAAGCAATTGCCGCGTGGGAAGAACTGGTCTCACTCGCCGAAAAGGCACCGACCTATAATTTCACGCCCGATGTGCTGGTTTATCAAATTGGCGGCTTGCTGGCGCGGCTCGCACCGCCTAGAGAAGCTGCAGCATAAAATTATACAGGCAGCTTATGTCCGAACCCTATTACATCACCACCGCGATCAGCTATCCCAATGGCCGACCCCATATCGGCCATGCCTATGAAGCCATTGCGGCTGACGTTATCGCGCGTTTCCACCGGCAGATGGGGCGCGATGTGCGGTTTCAGACGGGCACCGACGAGCACGGCCTGAAAATGGCGCAAAAGGCGCGTGAACTGGGTCAGTCACCGCGTGAGCTTTCCGATGAAATGTCTTCCTATTTCATGGAGATGTGCGAAAAACTGAATATCTCGCATGACCGGTTTATCCGCACTGTCGAACCCGAGCACCACACCGCCAGCCAGGCCATCTGGAAAGCGATGGAGGCGAATGGCGATCTGTATCTGGACCGTTACGAAGGCTGGTACTCGGTGCGCGACGAAGCCTATTATGACGAAAAGGAACTGACCGAGGGGGAGGGCGGAGAGAAACTGTCGCCGCAGGGGACGCCTGTAGAATGGACGGCGGAGGAAACATGGTTTTTCCGCCTGTCCAAATATCAGAAACCGCTGCTGAAACTCTATAATGAAAACCCCGGTTTTCTGCGCCCGGACAGCCGTCGCAACGAAATCATGCGTTTTGTCGAAGGCGGGCTGAATGATCTTAGCGTTTCGCGCACGAGCTTTGACTGGGGCGTGAAGGTACCGGGCAGTGATGGCCATGTCATGTATGTGTGGGTCGACGCGCTGACCAATTACCTGACAGGACTTGGATATCCTGAAAAAACAGAAGATTATGATAGATACTGGCCAGCGGACCTGCACCTGATTGGCAAGGATATCGTGCGTTTTCACAGTGTCTACTGGCCCGCTTTCCTGATGAGTGCCGGCATTGACCTGCCGAAACAGGTGTTCGGTCATGGCTTCCTGCTTAACAAGGGTGAGAAAATGTCCAAATCAGTGGGCAATGTCGTTGACCCGATCGCGCTGGCTGATGCTTTTGGTGTGGATCAGATCCGCTATTTCCTGATGCGTGAAGTGAGTTTTGGCAGCGATGGCAGCTATTCCGCCGAAGCGATTGTGACCAAGACCAACGCCGATCTCGCCAACAGTTTCGGTAATTTGGCGCAACGCACATTATCGATGATTTTTAAGAATCTGGATGGTGTTATTTCTGCTGACTGGGAAGAGGATGATGCGGACAAGGCGCTTTACGAAACTGTTTCCTCAGGTTGCGGCAAGGCATTTCAGGACGGTTTCGCCGACCTTGATTTCTCTAAAGCACTGGACGGGTGGATGCAGGCAGTGTTTGCCTGCAACCAATATGTCGATGAGCAGGCCCCGTGGAAACTGAAAAAAGAAGACCCGGAGCGGATGCGTGCGGTGCTGAACAATCTGTTCCGCTGTATTCGCATGCTAGCGATTGCCGTGCAGCCAGTTATACCGGATTCCGCTGGCAAGCTGCTGGACCAGATGGGCGTGGCCGCCAATGCGCGCAGCTTTGCCGATATGCAGGATACTGACTGGTTGCAGCAGCTAGCGGACCGATGCTTCACACTTGAAAAGCCCATTCCTCTCTTTCCGCGCCTTGAAATGCCGGAAGAGGAAGGGGAGGCGTGATGCTGGTCGATTCCCATTGTCACCTCAATTACAAGGGGCTTTCCGAACGGCAGGCAGAAGTGCTGGAAAACGCCCGTAGCCGCGGCGTGACGGCCATGCTCAATATCTCGACGCGCGAGAGCGAATGGGACGATATTGTCGGCACGGCCGAGCGGGAAAGCGATGTCTGGGCATCCATCGGTATACACCCGCATGAGGCCGATGCGCATCCCGATATTGATACAGCCAAACTGCTAGGCCGTGCAGACCATCCGCGTGTCATCGGTATTGGCGAGACCGGGCTGGATTATTATTATGATCATAGCGACCGCATGCAGCAGCAAACGAGTTTCCGTGCGCACATTGCCGCTGCGCGGGAGACTGGCCTGCCGCTGATCGTGCATACGCGCGATGCGGAGGAAGATACCGCCGCGATATTGGCCGATGAAATGGGGAAGGGAGCCTTCCCGGCGCTTATCCACTGTTTTACAGCGAGCGCGGATTTTGCCGCCAAAGTGCTGGATATGGGGCTGTATGTTTCAATCAGCGGTATCGTGACATTCAAAAACGCCCGTGAATTGCAGGATGTGGCAAAAGATTTGCCGGCAGACAGGGTGCTGGTGGAAACTGACGCGCCTTTCCTTGCGCCCGTGCCGCATCGCGGCAAAACGGGCGAGCCTGCATTTGTTGCGGATACGGCGCAGTTCCTGGCTGAATTGCGCGGTGAGGAATATGCGCAGCTTTGCGAGACAACATCCTCGAATTTCTATACATTATTCAGTAAAGCCGCGCCGTGAAGCTGACCATTCTTGGTTGCGGTACATCGGCAGGCGTGCCGCGTGTCGGCCATGACTGGGGAGATTGCGATCCGGGAGAACCACGCAATCGCCGCAGCCGTGTGTCGATTGTCGTGGAAAACCGGGCAGGGCAGCGGATATTGGTCGATACTTCGCCCGATTTGCGTATGCAGTTGCTTGATAACTGGATTGATACGGTGGATGCCGTGCTGTGGACACATGATCATGCCGATCATTGCCATGGCATTGATGACCTGCGCGCCATTTTCCATCGGCGCCGGGTGCCTATGCCGGGATATGGGCGTGAGTACACGATGCGCAATCTGAAATCGCGCTTTTCTTATATATTTGAGGGAAATAAGGGTTATCCATCGATTGTTGATCAACATGTGCTGGGCCGTGAAGAAATGATATGTGATATCCGTGTGAGAACCACGGATCAGCCGCATGGCCCGGTGTTTTCCACCGGGTATCGCTTTGATACTGACGATGCCGCCATTGTTTATGCAACCGATTTTAGTGAAATCAGCGATGATATGGTGGCGCTTTATACAGATTGTGACATATTGATTGTCGATTGCCTGCGCAAAGAGCCGCATCCAACCCATGCGCATCTGGACATGGCGCTGGAATTGGCCGCAAGATGTAATGCGCGCCGGACACTATTGACACATATGGATAAAAGCATGGATTACAAAAGCTTGCAAAATGAACTTACGGACGGAATTGAACCTGCATTTGACGGCATGCTGGTAGAAATCTGATGGGCGGTGACAATTATTCTATTGTCTACAATGCAATACTGCTGGTCGCGCTTATTGCCGTTCTTTTCACATTCCGTCTGTCGGCGAAACAGACTGTAAAGATGATTGCAGCGTGGATCGGCATCTTTGCGCTGGCTTTGCTGATTTTCAGCTTTCGTAGCGAATTTTTGACCATATGGGATCGCGTCAAGATAGAAACTATCGGCTATGACAAGCAGGACGTTGTCGGAAAGTCGCTGGTGCTGCGTCAATCTGAAGATGGTCATTTCTATATCACGGGCCGTGTAAACGGTCAGGAAACACGGTTTCTGGTCGATAGCGGCGCCACACAGACGGCGATTGCACGCTCCGAGGCCGAACGGCTCGGGCTTGATATTGACACAACGTTCGCGATACCGATTAGCACGGCCAATGGAGAAACCACGGCGTGGCGTTCGCACATAGAGACACTCGAATTGGAAGGATTAATCACAAACGATCACGGGGTGCTGATTGTCGATGCCATGAGAAACGGAAATTTACTCGGTATGAACTTCCTGTCACGCTTGGAGAGCTGGCGTGTCGAAGGCGATCGGATGATCTTGGTACCAAAAGGAACGAGTGAATTGGAAGGCAGTTAATAGGCAGACGCGCCAATTAACACGCTAATTTACAACAATATATTATGTTAATAAACACAAGAGACATTGATCACAGGAACAATTCAAGCAAATTGTAAAATGGTATCAAGCTATATAATTTAACATAATATATATTATCGGACTTAAGTTTATTGAAGGTCAGAAAGCTTTGATTAATCCCCTCGTGAAAATAATGGCGCGTTTGCGCGATCCGGAAAATGGTTGTTCCTGGGACGTTGCACAGGATTTCAAATCCATTGCGCCCTATACGATAGAAGAAGCTTATGAAGTGTCAGACGCCATTGACCGTGATGATATGGATGATCTCAAGGATGAACTGGGTGATCTTTTGCTGCAGGTCGTATTCCACAGTCAGATGGCCAAAGAGTCAGGCGCATTCACGATTGAGGATGTCATTACATCTATATGCAACAAAATGACGCGGAGGCATCCACATATTTTTGCAGAGACGGATGTGAAAAACTGGGATTGGGAAAAGCTGAAAGAAGAAGAAAGAAACGATTCAGGACATGCGAGCGCCATGGATGGGGTAGCGTATGCCCTGCCTGCGCTTATGCGTGCTCAAAAACTGCAGAAAAGAGCCAAACGCACAGGTTTTGACTGGGATGAAGTTGATGATTGCATTGCCAAGCTGGAAGAAGAAATTATTGAATTGCGTGCGGCAAAGACTGAAGCGCAGCAGCATGAAGAGTCAGGCGATTTGCTGTTCGCAGCGGTAAATGTTGTGCGGCACTATGGCGTAGATGCGGAAATTGCTCTGAAAGAAGGCAACAAAAAATTCGAAAAACGTTTTCGTAAAATGGAAGAATTGGCGGGCAAAACTTTCACGGCGCTGTCTTTGGAAGAAAAAGAGCAACTTTGGCAAAAAGTGAAATATACAGAATAAATATCTGTTATAAGGTTAAAAAACGTCCCCAGTCTTTCTCGGACAAACGGACATTTACAACCTGTTGATCACCATTTTCCTTTATAGATGCGACTTTGCCGTGTGCATGGAGCCATGCCAGTTTTTGACCGTCCGTCATGTCAATTGATATGGAACGCATGCGATGTGCAGCGATCAAAATATCCGAAACGAGCTGTGATAGCCGTTCTACGCCCTCTCCTGTCAATGCAGAAACTTTCTGATAAGGGCCGACCGTTTTTTCAAATTCAGTGACGGCGGCGCGTTCTTCAGGGTCAAGCCGGTCCCATTTATTCCATGCCTCCACGATCGGAATAGGAATATTACCAGCATTTTGAAGGCCGGAGTTGATCCCCAGCGTTGCGAGAATATCCTCCACTTCTTGTTTTTGCGAACGTGTATCGGGATGCGATATATCCCGCACATGGATGATAAGGTCTGCAGACAGCACTTCTTCCAGAGTGGCCCGGAAAGCTGCCACCAATTCGGTGGGAAGATCGGATACGAAGCCCACCGTGTCGGACAATATTGCCTTTTCCAGCCCGCCTATTTCGACGGATCGCATGGTCGGGTCGAGCGTCGCAAAAAGAAGATCCTCTGCCATGACATCCGCGCCCGTCAGGCGGTTGAATAAAGTCGATTTTCCGGCATTTGTGTAGCCAACGAGAGCAATAACCGGCCACGGTGCTTTTTGACGTCTTTCACGGTGCAGCGAACGGGTTTTTTTGACTTGTTCCAGTTCCTTGCGCAATTTGGCCATGCGATTGCGGATCATGCGCCTGTCCGATTCAATCTGTGTCTCGCCGGGACCGCCCAGAAAGCCAAAGCCCCCGCGTTGGCGTTCAAGGTGGGTCCAGCTTCTGACCAGCCTCCCCGCCTGATAGTCAAGATGTGCTAGTTCCACTTGCAACCGTCCTTCGGCCGTTGCAGCGCGTTCCCCGAAAATTTCCAGAATCAATCCGGTGCGATCAATAACCTTGACCTTTAACCGTTCTTCCAAATTCCTCTGCTGAATGGCGGAGAGCGGTCCATCCACTATCAAGAGCTCGGCTTCTTCAGCGTGTATGGCGGCTGAGATCTGGTCAATCTGACCGCCGCCGAATAATGTACCAGGCCGTGCGGTGCGAATGCGAAAGTCCAGCGTTTCACGCACATCAATCCCAATGGCAGCGGCCAGACCAACAGCTTCTTCCAACCGTGCTCTGGTATTGACGAGTCTTTTATTGCCAAGGTCCGGATATGCTATGACAGCGCGCGCGCCGCGGGCTATCTCACGGCGTTCATCGGTCGGAAAACTGCCGGTCCCCTGCCCGCTCAATCTTCATCCGTTTCGTTATCACCAGATAAGTCCAATGGGCCGCTGGGCTGGATAGTGGACACCGCATGTTTATACGCAAGCTGCACCATGCCTTCCCGTTCTAACATCATGCAAAATTGATCATAAGCAATGACTTGTCCTTGTAACATCACACCATTTACAAGGAACATCGTGACTGACATTTCAGATGTGCGCACATTGGACAGAAATATTTCCTGCAGCAGTTTGTTCTTACGGTTTATGGCATCCATGGCGTCTGCAAAAACATCTGTATCCATGGGCTGTGACGGCATGATGGTGGAGATGGCATGTTTATACACCAGCTGCGACTGACCGTCGCGACGCAGCAGGATCGAAAAATTGTCAAACCATGTGACAATCCCCTGCAGTTTGACGCCCTTGACCAGGAACATGGTCACAGGTGTTTTTGATTTTCTAAGTGTATTCAGGAACATGTCCTGTAAATTCTGTGCCTTTTCGGTCATTTTGACCCCCGGTCTTGGCGGCTTGATTACCGCTATATTCTGTTTAATTTCAAAAACCTATTAACGTGTTAATAGGCAAAAATCTATTCCTAAAATCGAAAATTTAAGGATGTGATTATTTTTCATCTGCGTTATTTTTGCGATCGGTCAGGCCCAAAAGTTTGAGTTTGCGGTGCAACGCCGAACGTTCCATGCCAATGAAATTCGCTGTTTTGGAGATATTGCCCGAAAAACGGCGGATCTGAATTTTGAGATATTCGCGCTCAAAGCTTTCGCGCGCTTCGCGAAGTGGAGCGCCCATAAGCGATGTAATTCCGACGCTACGGTTTGGGTCACCCTCAATCAATTCCACTGGCAACATATCAAGATCGATGCGCTGTAAACGCCCATGCGGTGCCAATATAATTGTACGTTCCACCACGTTACGTAATTGCCGCACGTTTCCAGGCCAGTCATAACCCTGCATCGCCGCCATTGCTTCGCTGCTAATTTCCGGTGCAGTAAGCGATTGTTCGGCTGCAAAGCGAGCCGAGTAATGCTCTGTCAAAGCCGGAATGTCCTCACGCCTTTCGGTCAAAGCGGGGATTTCAACTGGAACAACATTTAATCTGTAAAAAAGATCCTCCCGAAACCTGCCCGCAGCAATTTCTTCGTCCAGTTTGCGTGAAGTGGCGGAAACAATACGCACATCCACCTTGATCGGACGAGAACCGCCTACGCGCGTGAAACTTTGGTCCGTCAAGACGCGTAATATTTTTGCCTGTGTTGCCATAGGCATTTCTGCGACTTCATCCAGAAATAAGGTACCGCCATGCGCATTTTCCAGATGCCCTGCCCGCACAAGCTGCCCTTGTTTTTCAGAACCAAATAATTCTTCTTCGAACCGGTCTGATGTCATGCGGGCAGAGTTGACCGTAATAAAAGATGCCTGCGAACGCGGGCTCCACATATGCAACAAACGCGCGGCGACTTCTTTGCCAACACCAGCTGGCCCTGTAACCAAAACGCGGCTGCCCGTATTGGCAACGCGTTTCAGCGTCGCACGCACATTGTTAATCGCACTGGAATTTCCGGTAAGCTCTTCAGAAACACCCAGTTGTTCTTTCAGGCGCTTATTTTCCGAACGTAGCCGCTCCGTTTCTGTGGCCCGTTCTACAAGAAGCAAAAGACGCTCAGCTTCAAACGGCTTTTCAATAAAATCAACCGCGCCGCGTGATATCGCCGAAACGGCAGTATCGATATTGCCGTGACCAGAAAATATGATCACGGGCAAATTGGGATCACGCTCTTTGATAACATCCAAAAGGTCAAGGCCATCCAGCTTGCTACCTTTCAACCATACATCCAGCAATAGCAAGGAAGGTCGGCGGGCATCAATCTCTTCCAAAGCGCCATCGCTATTTGCGGCAGTACGGCACTCATAGCCTTCATCCTCCAATACGCCGGATACAAGATCGCGAATATCTTTTTCATCATCAACGATAAGGACTTCTAGAGCCATAAGCTGCTGGACTTTCTCTGTTCTGAAATAAGCATTTGGTTAAAGAATATCATGCATCCACCTTTACATCCGAACTTTTAATCAGTCCGTCCGAGACGCTTTTGAGCATGGCTGTATTGAGTGTAAGTGTTACTTTTGCACCGCCCGTAATCGCATTTTCAAAAGAGATTTCGCCGAAATGCTCTTCTACGATTTTCTTGACAATAGCGAGACCAAGTCCTGTTCCTTTTTCTCGTGTTGTCACGTATGGCTCAATAAGACGGTCACTATCATCGGGAAGACCAATGCCATTATCTGTCAGTGACAGGATGACATTTTCTTTATCCTGAACGAATTCAACCAAAATCTTGCCTTTGTAATCAGCCGAAGAAGATTTTTCCTTGCTTTCAATTGATTCTATCGCGTTTTTTATAACATTAGTGAGTGCTTGGCCTATCTGGCGGCGATCACAATATATGTTGATGTCAGTAGATTGCGATAAGAATTCAAATTCGATACCGCCATGCGCCACATCGTGCATAAAGACCGCCTGTTTGACGAGTTCAAAATAATTCTCTTCACGGAATACAGGTTTGGGCATTTTGGCAAATGAGGAGAATTCATCGACCATATTGCGCAAGTCGCCCACCTGCCGGATAATAGTCTCTGTCAGGTTGGCAAATATCTCTGGGTCAGAGGATATCTCTTTTGAATAACGTCTCTTGAGACGCTCAGTCGCAAGCTGAATAGGCGTTAGCGGATTTTTGATTTCATGCGCGATACGCTGTGCAACATCCGACCAGGCGGCTTGACGCTGATCAAGCAATTGCTGGGTGATATCTTCAAATGTAATCACATGGCCTATCGGTTCGCGAACGATTTTGACCGCCAAAGTCAGAAGGTTGCTGCCGGATGCCAGTTGGATGACATTTTCGGTAACGCCCGCTTCAATCAGCTTTGCAAATTGCGGCGCAACCTGACTAAGCTGCGTTCCCAGCAAGCCCTGCTCATTTTCCTTATGCAGAATCTGCTGGGCAGAATTGTTCATAAGGCGGATCTTGCCATCGCTATCGACAGAGATAATGCCGGCGGTTGCAGATTCCACGATCGCTTCAATGAAAGCCCGCCGGTTATCCAGCTGCTCATTTGCACTGACAAGCGCCTGTGTCTGCTTCTCCAGACGCTCTGCCATACGGTTAAATGCACGTCCGAGCACGCCCACCTCATCACGGCGCATTACCGTTTGCACACGCGGCGTGAAATTGCCCGTGCTGATCTCGCGCGCCGCAATGGCCAGATCATCGAGCGGACGTACCATACGGTCCGCAAGCCGGAGCGCCGCCCACAAGGCTATGGCGACAATAAGCAGCGATACGAAAAAAAGGGCGAGATTAAAACGCACCTGTAAATTGCTGGTCTGCGCGCTGAATTCATCATAATCGTTCAAAACGTCCTGTACGCGTTCGCCCTGACTATAGGTCAAAAGATCCGAAGTACGCGCAGTATAAAGATAGATTTTTGCTTTTTTGTCGATAGCCAGTATGGCTTCGACGCGTTCCCCGGATGCGGACACCAGCATTTTTTCGCTGCTCTTCAGGTTATTGATCATTTCATCATTGATACGGTCGATGGATGCCTCATCGCTGGGGCCAACGATGACCGGAATCCGGGGCTCTCCATCCTCGCCTATCTGAATAATCGCGGACTGGCTTAGCGACCTTACAAGAACCTGATACGAATAAGCTTCGGAAAATTCAGGGCTATCAATGGTTGTTTGCGTAAGATACCCGCTCAAGTCTTTCGCCAGAGCCTCCGTCTGGTTACCGATATCGCGTGTACTCTGGTCATAATATCCTTTTGCCAGTTCATTGGCATTTTCCAGAATGCTCCGTGACCGGTCGGAGAACCAGAATTCGACACCGGACTGAAAAAGCAATGATGCAAACACCACGACAAGCAGAGTCGGAATCGCGGCAAGCAATGAAAACAGCCCTACAAGCCGGATATGCAATTGTCCGTTGCTGCCGGCTTCGGATTTCTGCGCTCTTGCTCGTGCAACGCGGCGGCCTATCAGGACCAGCAACGCCATCGCCGGCACCAGATTCGCCACCAGCAGGGTCGCCGCCATGACCGCAGGCAAAAGCTTGTCGCTCGACTGATAATCGGAGATAATTGTGTAGCTGACCGCCATAACCGCGATCAGGACAATAACAATGGCGAGCTCCAGAAATGAAAAAAAGCGGTCATCGCGTGCAAGCAATGCAAGCTTTCTGCGCCATATGGGTCTGTCATTCAAAGGTGTCATCGACGCAGTTGTCATGTGACCTTCTTACAACAGTTGGGTTGCAAAAAAACCAGAAAATTGCTTTTTGCAAAAATGTTATCGTATTTTCTGCTCCACATGCCGCAGTTTGTCGGCGTCTATGTCATAATTTGTCAATTTCTTTCGCAGCGTGTTGCGATTGATCCCAAGCATTTCTGCGGCTTTCAACTGATTTCCGTCACATTTTTTGAGGACATGCTCAAGCAGCGGAATTTCAAAGGCCGCAAGTGCTTTCGTATATACCGGACCTCCATCAAAATTATGGCAATTCAGAAATGCGCTGACAGCCAAATCAAAATCCGCGGTTTTAATTTCCGTGTCGTCGTGCTGTGGCATGTCATCAAGAAACGGCGTGATAATATCCGTAGTCACGGTCTCATCGCGGCTGAAAACAGCAATGCGGTAAATAAGGTTCTTAAGCTCCCGCACATTGCCGCGCCAATATTGTTGCTTGAGCAGATTTCGCGCCGCTTCATCAAGCTTGCGTGGCGGCAGTCCTTCCGACACTGCCATGCGCGTAAAATGGTCGACCAGTGCATCGATATCATCGCGCCTTTCGCGCAAAGGCGGCAGATCAATCGGCACAACATTGATGCGGTAATACAGGTCTTCACGAAAATCGCCCTGCTCTATAAGCGCGCGAAAGTCCTTGTTGGTTGCACAAATAATCCGCACGTCGAGAGCAATGTCCCGCTTCCCGCCGATGCGCGTTATCTTTCCCGATTGCAGTGCGCGCAGTAATCTGGTTTGCGCCTGCATTGGCATATCGCCAATTTCATCGAGAAACAAAGTGCCGCCATGGGCCTGTTCGAATTTACCGACATATTGGCCGACTGCACCTGTAAATGATCCTTTTTCATGGCCGAAAAGTTCGGACTCGATCAGTTCCGCTGGTATGGCCGCCATATTAACCGCAACGAAAGACTTGTCGCGCCGGTGGCCAAGATTATGGATTGCGTCGGCAACAAGTTCTTTGCCGGTGCCAGATTCACCCAGAAGCAGGACGGACAGATCATTACGCAGAACGCGTGTAATCATCCGGTATACATCCTGCATTGCCTGACTGCGGCCTACAAGTGGCAGGTTTTCCGTGTCATGCAATATGGCTGATTTCCCTGCCCCGGCCTTGGCGCTTTTAATTGCCTGCACCGCCGCATCCACCAACTCATCCAGATCAAACGGCTTGGGAAAATATTCAAAGGCTCCGGTTTCCGAAGCTCGCACTGCGGTATCAAGAGTATTTTGCGCGGACAGAATAATAATCGGCATGTCAGGAAAATCGCGCCGCACAAATTCCAGTGATGCAATTCCGTCACCGTCACTTAGAATAACATCCGTTAACATCAGTTGATACGTATTCTGGGACAGCAGAAGATCGCGTTCGGCAATGGAATCGCAGCTATCGACTTCCCATGCCTCTGCCTCGAGAGCTGCTGTTATTACATGTGATATGGAAGGATCGTCTTCCACCAGCAAAATACGTGTCATGGCATTGCACTTCCCGTTTTTTCCGAGCTTGGCAGCAGCAAACGAAAGTGACTTAAACCTTTCAGATTATCGCGTTCGTAATAAATGCGGCCATGCATGTCGGTTATCAGTTTTTTCACAAGAGCCAGGCCAAGTCCCTGCCCGTTTTTCTTGTCCGTTACAAAGGGAGAGAAAAGATGACCTTCGATATCTTCCGATACGCCGGCACCATTATCGGAAATCGTTATTTCAATGGGCAGTTTTACAGGTTTATCGCTATCTCTGGGTCGAAATTTTACGCCGCTTGTGTAGCGTGTGGTAATGATGATGCGCGCCTCTTCCTGATCCGCGCATGCTTCCATCGCATTGCTGAGCAAATTGAGGAAAATCTGCGACAATGCATCGCGAGACCCGTGCACAGTGGGCAATGACGGATCATATTCTTTTTGAAACTTGATGCGTTGCGCCCGCGCCGCTTTTGCTACCGCGTGGGCATGGTCTAGGATTTCATATATATTGCATGGCTCCACCGGCTGCACCGTTTTGCTGCCAAGCGACTGCATCTGGTCGACAAGACTTGCGATCCGTTCAACTTCCTTGCGGATCAATTGCGTCAATGCCTTGTCATTATCCGGCAATTTACGCTCAAGGAGCTGCGCGGCGCCCTTGATACCTGCCAAAGGATTTTTGATCTCATGCGCCAATATATCGGGAGACTGTACACGAAGCTCTGCACCGGCATCTTTGTGCTGCGGTCCGAATACAGCCGACGGGCTGGGCTCCGAAAAGGCCACGATCCGCCAGCCGGGATTTTTCGTGAGAGGCGCAATGGATATATCTATATCATGTTTGCCGCCCCGCCGGGTTTGCATGGCAGCCATACGCGCCACCAGATAGGTATCGGTATCATGCAAAGCATTTTGCAGCCGGGCGTCGCTGAAATGCAATACAGTGGCTATGTCGCTTCCACACAATGTTTTGCTGCTCTGATCCAGAAAATTTTCGGCCGCCGGATTGGCGATAGTGATTCGGTGGTCAGGATCAATCAGCAGATACGGAAATGGCAGGCTTGATATCTGCGCTGCCATATCCGGCTGTACCGCTGCATTATCGTTTTTCATTGCGTGCGGCACAGAGATCAAGCGGCCGCTTTGCATAGCCAGGGCGTGTAAAACCGCTCCAGCGCATCCAGTGCCTCGGAAAGACTTTCCAATCTATTGAATGTATTGCGAAATTCGGCGGAACCATTCAACCCCTTAGTATACCAGCCGATGTGTTTGCGCGCCACACGGACGCCAATATTTTCGCCATAAAGCTCCATCATCGCTTTATAATGTTCGACAATAACTGCGTATTGTTCGGCAATATCGGGGTCAGGCTGTTTTTCACCCGCCGCGAACCAATGCATCACCTGCCCCAACAGCCACGGCTTGCCATAGGCGCCACGGCCGATCATGATACCGTCTGCGCCGCTTTGTTCGAGCGCGGTTTCGGCATCATCAATATTGCAAATATCACCATTCGCGATCACCGGCACAGAAACGGCGTCTTTTACATTACGGATAAAGGACCAGTCCGCCTGCCCCTTATACATCTGACACCGTGTGCGCCCATGCACTGTAATAAGCTGCGCGCCCAAATCCTCGGCAATATGCGCAAGTTCGGGCGCGTTCAGGCTACCATGATCCCAGCCCATGCGCATTTTAACAGTAACCGGCACTTTCACGGCTTTGACGGTCGCGTCAATCAGGCGCGCGGCGAGTGGCAAGTCACGCATTAACGCTGAACCTGCATCCCCGTTCACCACTTTTTTAACCGGGCAGCCCATATTGATGTCGATAATCTCTGCGCCGCGATCTTCATTTAGTTTGGCCGCTTCTGCCATGGCTTCAGGGTCGCAGCCCGCCAATTGCATTGATACCGGCTCTTCGACTGGATCCCAGGCCGCTTTTTGCAGCGACTGGCGCGTTTCACGGATCATTGCCTGGCTGGCGATCATTTCGGTGACATTCAGTCCCGAACCATAACGGCGCACGATGCGGCGAAAAGGCATGTCTGTGACACCTGTCATGGGTGCAAGTATGACAGGAGATGCAATTTCTATATTGCCGATCTGAATGGGTTTTAATGCCATGCGAATTTCTAACTCGTATATTTGCCTAAAATTTAGGCAGTCATTATCCCTAAACTCTCTGGTGAGCAAGCAAGACATGGTTTACAGCCCATGAAAATGGAAAATCCTGACAAAAATCATCCCGCGCTGGATAGCCGTATCAATCGCGCCGCCTTGATAGTTGCTGCCGGCAAAGGATTGCGCGTGGGTGGTAATCTGCCCAAGCAATTTTGCGCTTATAAAGGCAAGCCATTGTTGCGTCACAGCGTCGAGGCATTTCAGAGCAGCGGCTATTTTCAGAGGTATATAGTCGTTATTGCGAAAGACCAGGATGCGCTGGCGAACGAAGCGCTCGCGGGGCTGAGCGATATTCATTTCGCCTATGGCGGTGAGACACGGCAGGAGTCGGTCCGCAATGGACTATCCGAAATAGCGGATACAGGCGGGTGCGATGAAGTCTATATCCATGATGCCGCACGCCCCGGGTTGAACGGCATTGTTCTTGAGAACCTTATGTATGCACTACAGAAATATGAAGGTGCTGTGCCGGCGCTGCCTGTCACCGACAGCCTGTCACGCGCCAATGAAGCCTGCCTGGCTGAAACAGTGGAACGTAGCAATCTGTGGCGTATCCAGACACCGCAAGCATTCCATTTTAACGCCATATTGGATGCGCACGCCGCGTACCCGGGCGATCTGCCTGCAACAGATGATGCGCGTGTGGCCCAGGCGGCGGGAATAGATGTGGCCAAGGTAGATGGCGAAGAGAGCCTACATAAAATAACGTTTTCAGACGATTTTAGGCATGAGGATAAAATGACCGAAACAATCCGCACTACGGTCCGCACCGGCATGGGTTTCGATGTGCACCGTCTGGTGGAAAATGAGGAACTCTGGCTGTGCGGTATCCGAATCCCATATGACAGGGGCCTTGCCGGACACAGTGATGCCGATGTCGCGCTGCATGCTTTGACGGACGCGATTCTAGGCGCATTGGCTGATGGCGATATCGGCGATCACTTTCCGCCAAGTGATCCGCAATGGAAAGGCGCACGATCAGACGCGTTCCTGCAATTTGCGGCGTCGCGGGTGCGGGGGCGGAACGGCAGGATTGCAAATGTGGACCTGACAATCATCTGCGAAGCTCCAAAGATTGGCCCCCACCGCGCGGCCATGCAGCAAAAAATTGCTGACATTATCGAGCTGGACGCCAATCAGGTCAGTGTAAAAGCCACAACGACTGAGCGTCTTGGTGCCACCGGCCGCGGCGAAGGCATCGCAGCACAGGCCGTTGCAACGATAGTTTTGGCAGATTGATTATGGAATTTCTTTTGCCCCGGAAACTGGTCGAAATCGCGCAGGATGTCATTCGTAAAAATGATGAGCTGGACAGAAAAATATGTGTCGCGGAAAGCTGTACCGGCGGGCTTGTGTCGGCCGCGCTTACGGAAGTTGCGGGCAGCTCTGCTGTGTTTGACCGCGGCTATGTGACATATTCCAACGAAGCCAAGCATGAAGAATTAACAGTGAGCGACGACCTTATTGCCACTTTTGGCGCCGTATCCGTTGCAGTGGCGTGGGACATGGCCCGCGGCGCGTTGCAACAGTCGGGCGCGGATGTAGCGGTGGCGATTACAGGTGTTGCGGGGCCAGGCGGCGGCACAGAGAAGAAACCCGTCGGGACGGTCATATTTGCTTGCGCCAGAAAAGGCGAAGATCCCAAGCAGGTTGTTGCAGAAATGAAGCAGTTCGGTGCCGACAAAAGCCGCGCCGAGATACGTCTTCAGGCGGCGCTATGTGCGCTCGAACTTTTATTGCCATAGAGTTCCCCTGCCCGCTCCTCAAAAGCGGATACAAGTTTACAGAACGCACGGTCGAAATATTGTCCCGCCAATGCTTCGAAAAACATGTTCTGGAATGAAAAAGAGACATAAAAATCAACTTCGCATCCGCCGTCCACTGCGCGGAATTTCCAATCGTTTTCAAGATTCTTAAGCGGGCCATCAAGATATTCAACGCGAATTTCCTGGCCCGGCACTTTGCGGACCCGGGATGTAAAACGCTCGCGCAATTGCTTGAACCCGACCACCATGTCGGCCACCATTTCCGTGTCGCTATCGCTTTTGATGCGCGTCGCAATAACCCAGGGCAGAAATTCGGGATATTTCGCAACATCGGCTACCAGAGCGTACATTTGCTCCGGTGTGTAAGGTAGCTTACGTGTTTCGTGGTGCGATGGCATGGAGTTTCTGTCAGCTTTTGCCAGATGCCGATTTTGCCAGTTTTTCCTGTCGTGCAAGACGCAGGCGCTCGAAATCATCGCCGGCATGGTAACTTGAGCGTGTCAGCGGACTGGAGGCAACCAGCAAAAAACCTTTCGCGCGGGCTATGCCGGCATAGGCATCAAACGCTTTGGGTGTCACAAAATCCATGACTTTGGTATGTTTAGGCGTGGGCTGCAGATACTGCCCCATCGTCATAAAATCGATATCGGCCGAGCGCATGTCGTCCATCACCTGATGCACTTCGAGGCGTTCTTCGCCCAGCCCCAGCATGATGCCGGATTTGGTAAAGATAGACGGGTCATGTTTCTTCACATCTTCCAGTAGGCGCAGCGAAGCATAATAGCGCGCACCGGGGCGTATGGTCGGGTATAACCTGGGCACAGTTTCCAGATTATGGTTGTACACATCGGGTCGCGCGGTGACGATGACTTCGACAGCAGCGCGTGACTTGTTGCGGAAATCAGGTGTCAGGATTTCAATCGTGGTTGAAGGCGTCGTGCGGCGCAGAGCCTCAATGACTTTCACAAACTGATCGGCGCCGCCATCGGGCAAGTCATCCCGGTCGACCGAGGTAATGACAATATGTTCAAGGCCCATGGCCGCTGCCGCATCTGCCGTATGCTGTGGTTCCAGCTTGTCAACCGCACGCGGCATACCGGTTTTTACGTTGCAGAACGCACATGCCCGGGTGCACACATCACCAAGAATCATCACGGTTGCGTGTTTTTTGGTCCAGCATTCCCCGATATTCGGACACGCCGCTTCTTCACAAACAGTGTTAAGATTAAGCTCACGCATCAAACGCCGGGTTTCATTGAAACCCTTGCTGGTCGGCGCTTTTACACGAATCCAATCGGGCTTGCGCTGCCGCGCCGGACGTTCGGGCATATCGGGTATTTTTGAAATTTCGTTCATTGGGTCTAGATAGCGATGCTTGTCGCCTCTTGCCAGCCCAAACCAACATGATATGCAGATTGCATGACTGATTTTTCTACTCTGCTTGATGGCTATCAGCGTTTTCGCGATACCGGATGGGCTGCCCAACGTGATCGATGGGCTGCGTTGCACAAGGGGCAGCGGCCCGATGTCATGGTAATCGCCTGTTCCGACAGTAGGGTCGAGCCGACTCGTATTTTTGACACTGACCCGGGCGAAATGTTTGTGGTACGAAATGTCGCCGCCCTTGTGCCGCCTTTCGAAACGACACAGGGCCATCACGGCGTATCCGCAGCGCTTGAATTTGCGGTCCAGTTTTTGGGTGTCAAAGAAATCGTCGTATTGGGTCATGGCATGTGCGGCGGCTGTGCCGCTGCGCTCTCGCAGGATTTGCATGGCATGCCGCTTGGCAAGGGCGGGTTCGTATCGGAATGGATTTCCATGCTTGATAATGCGCGGCAAAATGTAATTGAAAGCCATGGGGCTGAAAGCATCGCAGCTCAACATGCCATGGAGCATGCTGCGGTTCAGGTCAGCCTTGATAACTTGCGCACATTTCCATGTATTCAGGAAAAAGAGGCGTGTAACGAGATCAAACTCATCGGCGCATGGTTTGCGATCAGCGATGGTATCTTGCATGTTCTTGACGAGACGGCCGGAGAGTTTCAGCCGTCAGACACAGATATGGATCAAAACACATGATTCTTGAGACTTTCTCATCTCCCGTCATCCTGTTTTTCATTTTGGGTCTGCTCGCCGGGTTCATGAAATCCGACCTCAGCATTCCGGAAGCTCTGGCCAAATCGATGTCCATCTATCTGATGGCCGCTATCGGTTTGAAAGGCGGTGTTGAAGTTGCCAAGGCGGGGATCAGTATCGAACTTGTCTATGCCTCGGTTGCAGGTGTCCTGCTGGGATTGGCTATACCCTATCTCGCGTTTGCTCTGCTCAAATATATTGGCAAGCTTGACCGTACGAATGCAGGCGCTGTTGCGGCGCATTATGGTTCGGTCAGCGTAGTCACATTTGTCACCGCGACCGAGATACTGGGCGCACAGGCGCTGGAGGCTGCAGGCTATATGGTCGCGGTTCTTGCGCTTATGGAAACGCCCGCGATTATTTCTGGCCTTATGCTGGCACGGGGCGGTCAGAAACCGGATCAGGGCGGTGGTAAAAGCAAGTTACTGCATGAGGTATTTCTGAACGCATCAGTGGTCCTTCTGGTCGGCGCGTTTTGCATCGGCTATGTCGCCGGTGAAGACAAATTCGCCGCCGTTGCTCCGTTTTTTCAGGCGGGTTTTTCGGGCGTCCTGTGCCTGTTCCTGCTGGACATGGGTCTGATCGCGGCACGGCGGCTGTCGTCCGCCAAGCTGCTGACCCCTGCTCTGGTGGCGCTCGGCATCATATTGCCGCTCATCAACGGCGTTATCGGCACGCTGGTGGGCACATTGATCGGCCTGGACACCGCCTCTGCCGCCATGCTCGGCGTGCTGGCGGGCAGTGCATCCTATATCGCTGTGCCAGCGGCCATGCGGCTTGCGCTGCCGCAGGCTGATCCGGGGCTGTATCTTTCCATGTCGATCGGGATCACCTTTCCGTTCAACATCATTTTCGGCATTAGCATTTTCACCGCTCTCGCAAAGGCATTGGCATAATCATGGTTGAAACCGTCACCCGCAAACGCATGGAAATACTAGTCGATACGCCGCTGGTCCCGGTTGTTATCTCGCATCTGCGCGATGCAGGGGTATCGGGCTGGAGCCTAATCTCGGTCAAGGCAGGCTCTGGCCGTCAGGGCGAATGGCGTGACGACAGGTTGACTGGCGCAGCGGCCAAGACGATCGTGCTGCTCATCACTTCCGAGGCCAAGGCGAGCGTGCTGATTGATTCGCTTGAACCGATCCTAGAGAGCCACAGCCTGTTGCTTACAGCGGCCGATATTCAAGTGATACGCGGCGAACGATTTGACTGATATGGACAGAGACAAACTGTCACTGGATGCTGTCATTGCGGATATCTGGCAACTGCTGCACGAAGGCGCAACACAGCGTAAATCACCATTGCATACACCGGTCCTGGCCAGCACAGATGTGAACGGCCGTCCCCGCCAACGCATCATGGTGCTGCGTGAAGCCAACCGGGAACAATCCTTTCTGCGCTTTCATACTGACAGCCGGTCACCCAAAATCAGGGATTTCGCGGATAATCCTTCCGCCAGCGTTCTGGGTTATGACGCGGATAAGAAAGTGCAGCTGCGCATGCATGGCATCGCGAACGTCGAAACCAATAGCATGTTGGCGGATACCGCATGGTCTGCATCTGCGCTTTTTAGCCGGCGCTGTTATCTGATTGAACAATCGCCCGGCACTACAGCTAAAGCGGTGACAACCGGCCTGCCATTGGGATTGGAGGGGCAAAAGCCCTCTGAAGAAGAAACGGAGCTGGCGCGAGATAATTTTGCCATTATCCGTTTTAAGATAGTGCGTATCGATTGGCTCTATCTCCACAATCAGGGCAATATCAGCGCTTTTTTTGAACGTTCCGAAAACAGAATGTGGCAAGGCGATTGGCAAATACCATAGTCGCTATCGGCGGGTATATTCATTTGATAGTCCACTATCTTGTCATCGCTGACCACAGGCCGTGACATTCGTTTCAGATATGTTACACAGCGGCGCATGCAGACAGGTATCTATATTTCGCTCGCTCTCTATTTCATCGCCATGCTGGGCATTGGCCTTTACGCATGGCGGAAATCCACCGATGATGTAAGCGGTTATATGCTGGGTGGGCGCAATTTGCCGCCCGCTGTCGCTGCGCTTTCCGCGGGGGCTTCGGATATGTCGGGCTGGTTGATGCTGGGCCTGCCCGGGGCTATGTTTGTCAGCGGCATGTCGGCCAGCTGGATAGCTATCGGGCTTTTTATTGGGGCTTTCCTTAACTGGATTATCGTCGCGCCACGTTTGCGGCAGCAGACCGCTGATTATGACGACGCTCTCACCATCCCCGATTTCTTTGAAAAACGCTTTGCCGACAACAGCCATTTATTGCGGGTGATCGCTTCGATCGTCATCATCATATTCTTCACGCTTTACACTTCCTCCGGTCTGGTCGCAGGGGGCAAGCTGTTCGAAAGCTCTTTCGCGCAGAGTTATGAAACGGGCCTGTGGGTCACGGCGGGCGTTGTCCTTGCATACACCATGTTTGGCGGTTTCCTGGCCGTTAGCCTGACCGATTTTGTGCAGGGCTGTATCATGTTTGTCGCACTGATCCTTGTGCCCGTTATAGCCCTCACCTCGTCAGGAGGCTTTGCCGGAACGGCGGAGACAATCCGCTCCATCAATCCCGATTTGCTCTCTCTTTTCACCGGCACGACTATTATCGGCATTATCAGTGCCATGAGCTGGGGCCTGGGTTATTTCGGGCAGCCACACATCATCGTGCGCTTTATGGCGGTGCGCTCGGTTGCCGATGTCTCTACAGCGCGCAATATCGGCATGGGCTGGATGTTCGTGACGCTGGTGGGCGCACTCGCCATGGGCCTGACCGGCCTTGCCTATGCCACGCAGAACAATATTGCCGTGGAAGATGCAGAAACGATCTTCATGATCCTCGCCGACCTATTGTTCCACCCGCTTATTACCGGCTTCCTGCTGGCGGCCATATTGGCCGCGATCATGAGCACCATTTCCTCGCAGCTGCTGGTGTCTTCCAGCTCGCTGACCGAAGATTTCTACAAGCTGTTCGTGCGCCGCGATGCCAGCCAGAAAGAACTGGTCACCGTGGGCCGGCTCTCGGTCCTTGCTGTCGCGCTGGTGGCCATATTCCTCGCATATAACCCCGAAAACAGCGTGCTGGGCCTGGTCAGCAACGCCTGGGCAGGCTTTGGCGCAGCATTCGGCCCGCTCATCATCCTGTCACTGACATGGGCCGGAATGACACGCAATGGCGCGCTGGCGGGAATGATTGTCGGGGCCGTCACGGTCCTGGTCTGGATCAATATGGGATGGAGCGGCTGGCTGTATGAAATTGTGCCGGGGTTTTTACTGTCGTTACTCGCCATCCTGATTTTTAGCGTTGTGGATCAAAGCCGACGCAAAGCAGTAGCCTAAAGATAGCGTTAAAAGGTAACAAAGGTAACGGAATTCGGGGGGCAAGCGCATCCAAAGTATAGGCGGAAATTAATTAACTTTAGAGTTAAGCGCTAAAACCGCAGGACTAAACTTTGGGCTAAACTTCAGCGCAAAGCCGCGGAAACACTGAAACACAACGGTCGTTTCGGAAGGTCTGGCCTTAAATACCCGGCTATACTTCGGGCTGTACATCCGTCTATCGGCATATTCCCGCTGCGACCGCCATGCTGACGCGGAACCTGTATCAATAAGCTATATCAAAGAGCCGCATATGTATTAACACACTGGGCGCCATGTAGGAAAACCGAAACGGATATCATCCATCGGCAAATGTGAAATCCCTGTACCGTTCGCGCAGCTCAGTCTTGAGAAGCTTGCCCGTTGCCGTGTGCGGCAGGTCATCGACAAACAGGACCTCATCGGGCAGCCACCATTTTGCGACATGATTGGCAAGGTGCGTGATGACATCATCCTTGCTCACTTCCGCGCCCTCATTTTTCACGATCAGCAGCAATGGCCGTTCATCCCATTTCGGGTGCGGCATGCCGATGGCAGCAGCTTCGGCCACGCCTTCCATGCCGACAGCGGCATTTTCCAGATCAACCGAGCTGATCCATTCCCCGCCTGATTTGATAACATCCTTGGCGCGGTCGGTAATCTGCATCACGCCGTCGGGATGGATAACGGCGACATCGCCGGTATCGAACCAGCCATCTTCGGTCAGCGCATCTTCTTCTGCCTTAAAATAGCGTTTGATAACCCATGGGCCGCGAATTTGCAGGCGCCCACTGCTTTCCCCGTCGCGCGGCTGCAATACGCCCTCGTCATCCACTACGCGCAGCTCGACACCGAAAGGCACCCTGCCCTGTTTCACCACCACATCAACCTGCTCATCAAAGCTCAGATCATCCCAGTCGGGTGAAGGTGATCCCATGGTGCCAATGGGTGAGGTTTCCGTCATGCCCCAGGCATGGTTGACGCGGGCGCCCATTTTCATGATGCGCTCGATCATCGCGCGCGGTGCGGCCGATCCGCCAATGGTCACAACTTTCAGATGCTCGGGCGCTTCACCGCTGGCATCCATATGCTGGAACATGGCCAGCCAGACTGTCGGCACACCGGCGCTATGCGTGACCTTTTCCCGGTTCATAAGCATAGTGAGGACCGCCGGGTCATTGACGGCAGCATAGACGAATTTCAGGCCCGCGAGCGCGCCCGCAAATGGCAGGCCCCATGCGGCGGCATGGAACATTGGCACCACGGGCAACGCTACAGACGTCGTCGAAAGGTCAAAAATAGCGGGCTGTATCTCCGCCATTGCATGGATGGTTGTCGAGCGATGCTCATAAAGCACGCCCTTGGGATTGCCTGTTGTGCCGCTGGTATAGCACAGCATGCACGGTTCCCGCTCGTCACCATCGACCCAGGCAAAATCATCGTCATAGCGGTCCAGCAGATCTTCAAAACCCTGCGCATCGCTGCCTTCTGGCGGGTCATAGCAGATATAGTGTTTGATGCTGGCCCACTGATCCTTGAGCTTGTCGATTATGGGCTGGAATGCCGCGTCATAAAGCAGCACCTGATCCTCGGCATGGTTGGCGATATAGACCAGCTGATCCTCAAACAGGCGCGGGTTGATGGTGTGGATGACACCGCCCATCCCGATCGCACCATACCAGCTTACCAGATGCCGGCTGTGATTCATGCCCAGCGTCGCTACACGGTCCCCTTTTTTCAGGCCCATGTCAGTCAGCGCTTTGGCAAGACGGCGCGCATCGCGTGATATGCCGGCCCAATCGGTGCGGGTTTCGCTGCCATCGGCCCAATAAGTGACAATTTCCCGGTCCCCATGCTCATTCGCTGCATGGTCCAGCATGTGCATGACACGTAATTTGAAATCCTGCATTCCGCCCAGCATGGCCACTCTCCCGATTATTTTACCGCGTGCAGTCCTTTGTCCACGCTCAGCGTGATATTGGCAAGCCCTTCTATCGGTTCGATCGCGTCGGCAAATTCCGCGTCCAGGCTGCGTCCGCCACACAGCTTCATATGCGCTGCGGCTTCGCCATCCACCATCAGGCGCGCGTAAATTGCGCCGCGGCCCTTGTCCTGTGCCTCAGCAGCCATGGCCAATTGCGGAAAGGCGCTTGCATCATGCACGTCAAGATCAAGCCGCATCCTAGCCGAACCTTTAATGCCTTCCAGCGGCTGTGCGGACCGGATGGTCACACGCGGCGGTTGATCTTCCGATGGTGTATCGAGCTCGACATTGAGCAGCACGCAAGCGGAATCCTTGGCAAAATCCGCCATCGGCTCGACCATATGCTCCTCAAAACAGCTCGCTGAAAACTGGCCTGACTGGTCCGACATATCCGCCATGATGAAATCCTTGCCGCGCTTGGTTTTGCGCCGCTGTACCGATTCCACCAAAGCCGCCATCACCGCAGGGCGGCGTGACCCCGGTTGCCCGCCGCTTTCCATCAGTGCAGCATAAGTGCGCGCACCATTGGCATTTGCAATGGCTTTATACTGCTCGACCGGATGTGCGGCGAAATAGAAACCAAAGGCGTCTTTCTCATGCGCCATTTTTTCGCCGATCGACCAGTTTGTATTGCACGACAGCCGCATCGTCTGTCCGGCATTGTCATCTTCTGCGCCAAACAGTCCGCCCTGCCCGCTAATCCGCGAGCTGTGCGCATCGGCCGCCACGGCCAGAATGACATCGGCAGAAGCATGAATCGCGGCACGGTCGGCATTCAAGCTGTCAAATGCGCCTGCCGCCGCCAGATTTTCCAAAGCGCGTTTGTTGAGCATCGACGGGTCAATCCGGTTTGCCATGTCGTCCAGCGAGGTGAACCAGCCATTTTCCTCACGCTCCGCCGTAATCTGCGACATGGCTTTCTCGCCCACATTTTTAAGGCCCGCAAGCGCATAGCGCACGGCATAGCCATCATTGCTGCGCTCGACTGAAAATTCGGCCTGGCTGCGGTTGATGCAGGGCGGTTCACAGGCAATTTCCAGCTTGCGCATGTCATCGACAAAGATGTTGAGCTTGTCCGTCTGATGCATATCAAAACACATGGATGCCGCGAAAAATTCATGCGGGTAATGGGTTTTGAGCCAGGCCGTCTGATAGGCGAGTAACGCATAGGCCGCAGCATGGCTTTTATTGAAACCATAGCCCGCAAACTTGTCGATCAAATCGAACAGCTGGTTGGCTTTTTTGCCGTCAATATTGTTTTTGGCCGCCCCTTCGACAAAGCGGCTGCGCTGCTTGTCCATTTCCGCCTGGATTTTCTTGCCCATCGCGCGGCGCAAAAGGTCCGCATCACCTAGCGAGTAACCGGCCAGCACCTGCGCCGCCTGCATCACCTGTTCCTGGTAAACGATGATGCCATAGGTTTCCGACAGGATGTCTTTCAGCAAGGGATGCGGATATTCGATATCTTCCTTGCCATTCTTGCGCGCGCCAAAGCTTGGGATATTGTCCATAGGGCCTGGACGATAGAGCGACACAAGTGCGATAATATCGCCAAAACTGGTGGGTTTCACGGCGGCCAGCGTACGTCGCATGCCCTCGGATTCGAGCTGGAACACGCCCACCGTGTCACCGCGCTGCAGCAGTTCATAGACTTTAGGATCGTCCCAGGCGAGCTTATCAAGGTCGATATCAATGCCGCGCCTGGCGAGCATCTGCACCGCTTTTTGCAACACGGAAAGCGTTTTCAGGCCCAGAAAGTCAAATTTGACCAGCCCCGCGACTTCGACAAATTTCATGTCAAATTGCGTCACCGGCATGTCGGAGCGCGGGTCACGGTAGAGCGGGACAAGCTTGGCCAGCGGTCTGTCGCCAATCACCACACCGGCGGCATGGGTTGAGCTATGCCGCGGCAGGCCTTCAAGCTGCATAGCGAGGTCGAATAGCCGCTTTACTTCGGGATCATTCTCATACTCACGGCGCAGGTCGGAAATCCCCTCCAGCGCCATCGGCAATGTCCATGGGTCAGTGGGATGGTTGGGGACCAGCTTGCACAGCCGGTCCACCTGTCCGTAGGGCATTTGCAGCACGCGGCCCGTGTCACGCAGCACCGCGCGCGCTTTCAGCTTACCGAAAGTGATGATTTGCGCGACATGGTCATTGCCATATTTCTGCTGAACATAACGGATGACTTCGCCGCGCCGCGTCTCGCAAAAGTCGATATCGAAATCGGGCATTGATACACGTTCAGGATTGAGGAAACGTTCGAACAGCAATCCGAGTTTGAGCGGATCAAGGTCGGTGATGGTGAGCGCCCATGCAACGACACTGCCCGCCCCCGAACCACGGCCCGGCCCCACCGGGATATCGTTATCCTTGGACCATTTGATAAAATCGGCAACGATCAGGAAGTAGCCGGGAAAGCCCATGCCGACGATAACATCAATCTCGAAATCAAGTCGTTCGTAATAGGTTTTGCGTTCCGCTTCATCCATATCCGGATAGGCTGTGAGCCGTTCGTCAAGCCCGGCGGTGGAATCGCGGCGCAACTGTTCCGCCTCACCCTGCAAGTCACCTGCCAGACTGGGCAATATCGGCGCACGTTTGGGCGGCACGACACTGCACCTTTGTGCGATAACAAGTGTGTTGGTGATCGCTTCAGGAATATCGCTGAACAATTCCTGCATCATTTTACCGGACTTGATCCAGTTTTCCGGCGCGCCTTTGATGCGGTCTTCGCTCTCCACATATTCACCGTGCGCTATGCACAGCATGGCGTCATGCGCATCGTGGAATGTCGGGTCTGCAAAACATGCGGGGTTGGTGGCGACCAGAGGAAGATCGCGCACATAGGCCAGATCAATCAGCGCGTCCTCGGCGCGTTCTTCGACTTCCAGCCCGCGCCGTGCAAGCTCAATATAAAGCCGGTCAGGAAAATAGCTTTGCAAAGCATCCAGATATTCAAGCGCCGCATCATTCTGCTCTTCCGCTAGCAAGCGTGTGACAGCCCCCTCGCCCGCTGCAGTCAACACAATCAGGCCTTCGCAATGGTCGGCCAGATATTCGAGCGAGACATGCGGCAAATGTTCAAGCGGCCTGTCAAGATGCGCCGCTGATACAAGCGCGCATAAATTGTCATAGCCCGCTTCGTTCTGTGCATAGAGCGCCAGCCAGTCGAATATCGGCCTGTCCCCGCCATGATCGGGTCTGGCAATACCCAGCATCGTACCGATAATCGGCTGCACGCCACTGGCCACACAGCCATCTGTAAAAGCCATGCCGCCATACAGGCCATTGCGGTCCGTCATGGCGATGGCCGGGAAACTGCGTTCCTTGGCAATCTTGCCGATTTTCTTGGGCTCTATCGCACCGTCCAGCATGGTGTAGGCGGAAAAAACACGCAGAGGAACAAAGGGCATGAACGACATGCCTTCAACCTAGTCCAGCACATCCGATTCGTGAAAGGCGAAAATGCCGCCAGTGGATAAGTTTAACCAGTGGATAAATTTAATCGGAAATTTTCTCGCGCACGCTTTTGATGGTCGACCACACGCCATATGCAATTAGTATTCCCAGGAATATCCAGACCCAGACAGGAATATTGGTGCCGACAATGGCGAGATATACATAAGCGGATACAAAACATATCCCGGCGCTGAGTGTCGGCAGGACAATCGATTTGCCCGCCCGTTTGTTGCGGACCAGCCAGGCAATGGACAGCATGAAAAGCGGAATCGCGCCCACATAAATGGCGCCGAAAACGATCGGGTCCACACCGTAATTTTCACCCAGACTGAAAAACCAGTCCTTTAACGACTGCCACATAATATTCCTCCGCTGGAAACTGATTATACCATATGTTCGGCGGAAATATGGCAGAAGTTACAGTGAAACTTGTAATGAAGCCGGTCAGAGCAGTCTGGCGATATCACTCTTGAGTTGTTCGGGTTTAATCATCGAGCCATAGCGGGCGGTCACTTTGCCGTCTTTATCAACCAGAAATTTCGTGAAGTTCCATTTGATTTTGCTGCCCATCAGGCCGGATTGCTGTTTTTTGAGATAGTCCCAAAGCGGGTCCGCATTGGAACCATTGACGTCAACCTTCGCCATGAGCGGGAATTTGACATCATAATTGAGTGAGCAAAACTCGGCTATTTCCTCTGCATTGCCGGGTTCCTGCCCCCCAAACTGATTGCATGGGAAAGCGAGGATTTCGAAATCCTCGTCTGCAAATTCCTCATGCAGTTTTTCAAGTCCTTCATATTGCGGTGTAAAACCACATTTGGATGCTGTATTGACGATAAGCAGAACCTTGCCCTTATGCTCCGACATATCTTGCTCGGAACCGCCGGGAAGTTTCACTTTGAAATCATAAATATTCATATTTTTTCCTGTTCCAAGTTCGTTTATTCCAGACGCCCATCATGCAAGCGCACGATACGGTCCATTTTTTTGGCCAACCGTTCATTATGTGTGGCGACAAGTGCGGCGCTGCCTTCGCCGCGAACAAGCCGTAAAAACTCGGCCAGGACAATATCCGCCGTATGTTCGTCAAGATTGCCTGTCGGCTCATCCGCCAACACCAGCATCGGTTGATTGGCAAGCGCACGGGCCACGGCCACACGCTGCTGTTCGCCGCCTGAAAGCTGACTGGGCCTGTGTTCCAACCGTTCTCCAAGCCCCAGTGTAGTGAGCAGATGCGTAGCACGCGCTTCTGCATCACTGCGGCTCACATTTTTGACAAGCTGCGGCAATATGACATTTTCTGCCGCATTGAAATCAGGCAGTAAGTGATGGAATTGATACACAAAACCCAATGTGGATTTGCGCAGCCGCGTGCGGCCATCGCTGGACAGGCTGGCGGCTTCTTCGCCGTTAATGACAATCGAGCCTTCAAACCCGCCTTCAAGCAACCCGAGAGCCTGCAACAATGTAGATTTGCCTGAACCGGAAGGACCCAGCAGGGCTACAATTTCACCCGGCGCAATCGTCAGATCAACGCCGCGCAGCACTTCGATCGTGGTTTCGCCCTGCGTGAAACTGCGCCGCACATCTATAAGCTTGGCGATGGGTCTGGATTCCATATTACTCATAGCGCAGCACCTGTACCGGGTCCGTGCTGGCCGCCTTCATTGCAGGATATAATGTTGCCAGAAAACTGAAAACCAGCGCCATTATCGCAATTCCCGCGACTTCCACAGGGTCTGTTTTGCTCGGCAGTTCGGTCAGAAACCGTATTTGCGGATCCCACAGATTCTGTCCTGTCAGGAACTGAATGGCATTGACGATGGACTGGCGGAAAAACAGGAAGACAAAACCCAGGACAAGACCCGCCAATATCCCGAATGAGCCGATCACAGTGCCCACCGTCATGAATATCTTCATAAGCGACCGCCGCGATGCGCCCATGGTGCGCAATATGGCGATATCACGTGTTTTTGCACGCACCAGCATGATCAGTGACGAAAGAATATTGAACACGGCCACCAATATGATGATCGACAGCACGATAAACATCGCCACACGTTCCACGGCGAGCGCTTCAAACAGGCTGGCATTGATGGTGCGCCAGTCATTGACTATCGCTTGCCCGGCCACCTTGTTGCTGAGCGGTGCCAATATCTCGCCTACTTCTTCGGCATCGCGCGTTGTGACTTCGATCATGCCCACCGCATCACCGATCAACAGCAAAGTTTGCGCATCGGCCATGGGCATGATGACGAAAGCCTTGTCATAATCATATATGCCAATTTCAAATATCGCGCTCACTTCATAGCCGATTTCACGCGGCACCGTGCCAAAGGGCGTTGAACGTCCCTGCGGATTGATGATGGTGATTGTGTCGCCGAGCTGCGCGCCCAGGTTTTGCGCCAGCCGCGAACCGATTGCGACTTTGGAGACGTCGTCATCGGCAGTGACATCGTGCAGGCTGTCCATATTGCCTATCAGCACCTTGTCCTTCATGTCCTCAAGGTCATCATCAACCATCCCGCGCACCAGAATTGCCTCAACCCGGCCGTTGAAATTGACTAGCAAAGGTTGTTCGATAAGCGGAGATGCCGAGACGACACCGTCGGTTGCCTTGGCTTCTTTCAGAATATCCTGCCAATTGTCGAGACGCCCGCCGTAACCCTGCACAACAGCATGGCCGTTAAGGCCAACGATTTTATCAAGCAGTTCTGCCCGGAAGCCGTTCATGACGCTCATCACTACGATCAGCGCCGCTACACCCAGCATCACGGCGACCAGGCTGATGGATGCAACCATGGCGATAAATGCCTCACCCCTGCCCGGAAGCAGATAGCGTTTGGCAATGGTCCATTCAAACGGAGAGAGCATAGATGTAATCAATTCCAATTATTCGAATGTCAGCTATCCGAAAGAATGTTCAATAATGCTGCATGTAGGACGTGCACGACTCGCTGACAACACATGATTGCCAGTAAGCCTCTGTTGCAAATTCAGCACATGCAGTTGCAAAAATATATACAGGTCGCACTTTGCGCTGGCATTAACCATCCGATTATCGCAAATAACTCTCTATTGAACATGCATTTGCCACTGCAGGTGCAATGGTTTTGAGAGAGCCATGTTCAGGGAGACATTTCAGGCGGTTTGGGGAATCCGCCCGAAATGTAAGATCTGTATTTTGTCTCGCGAGTTTATTCTTACGCTGAGACATACGAGATGCGGATCGTCACGAGAGCGCCTAAGCCAGACAATGGCTTAGGCGTTTTTCGTTTATACACTCATAATCCATTGTTTTCACAGAAAATTATCTACGTTTTCAAGTCTTGAAATCAGTTTTCCACAAACCATATCATATATGTGCAGCGGCCAATTGGCGTTGCACATGTTACCCGAAAGCGCCGGATGGGCCGGGCTTTCCAGACTTAAATTGCTCAATGGAGAATTTATCATGACTCGTTTTGATTTTACCCCCTATCGCCGCTCCACCGTCGGTTTCGATCATTTATTTGATCTGCTGGAAAATAACGGTCGTACGCAGCAAGGCGATAATTATCCCCCATTCAACATCGAACGCGGCAATGATGATGCCTATCGCATCACCCTTGCAGTGGCTGGTTTTAAGCCAAGCGAAATTGATATTACAGCGCAGCAGAACCTGCTGGTCATTGCTGGCAAGAAAGACGCGGAAAACAGTGAAGATCGTGATTTCCTGCATGTCGGCATTGCGAATCGCAATTTTGAACGCCGTTTCGAATTGGCCGATTTTGTTCGTGTCGAATCTGCGGACCTGCAGGACGGCTTGCTCGTAATAGAATTGGTGCGCGAAGTACCGGAAGCCATGAAGCCAAAGAAAATCGCGATTAACGGCGATCCTAAACTGGCTGTTGTCGATGGCTCAAAAAAAGATGATAGCGAAGCCGCATAAACAGGCTTTACCTGAAGATATCGGAGCGGGTGCAGTCATGCATCCGCTCTTTTTGTATGCGAGACGTCTAAATTGTCTCCGCAATTTCCAGCAATAGATCGCGGTTCATGATGTGAATGCGCCCGCCTTCCAGTTTGATGAGTCCCGACTCGCTCCAGCTGGAAAGCTGCCGGTTGATCTGTTCGCGCGACAGCCCCACGAAATTGCCAAGCTCGCTCTGGCTGAGGTCGAGCTTCAACCGCTCTTCTTCGGGGTCGGAAAGCATCAAGCGCAACAGGTAACGTGCGAGTCTGGGCCCGGACGTAAAGGCCCGGTCCGCTTCGATAATGGAATTGGATTGCCGAAGCCGGCGTGCCATGGATTGCAGCAAACGCAGTGCCAGTCCCTGGTGCTTGGTAACTATTTCGTCAAAAGAAGCGCGGGATAATACCAACGCTGTGACATTTTCAAGCGCATGTACGCTTGCCGTGCGTTCCCCGCCGTCCAGAAACGCGATTTCCCCGACAACATGTCCCGCCTCGGCATAATCCAGCACGATTTCACGGCCATTGCTGGCAACCATGCTGGTGCGGGCATAGCCGGTCAGTATGATGAACAGTTTATCACCCTCGTCACCCTGGCCCATGATTTCATGGTTTTTGTCATATTTCATATAATTGCCGCGCAGGATGATCTCGGCCAGCTCATCGGGCCCGCAATCCGCAAAAAGGCTGTGCTTGGAAAGCATTTCGGCAAGTTGTTCGGCGTGCATATTTCCCCCTTGCGCCGCAACGCGGCGTTACAGGCACAACATTATGCGGCAATTGGCAAGCGCACAAGTGCGCCTGCTCTGAAATGATTATACCAGACGGCTTTGCTCGACCGCTGCCCTGATAAAGCTGGCAAATAGTGGGTGCGGGTCAAATGGCCGGCTTTTGAGTTCCGGGTGGAATTGTACGCCGACAAACCAGTTAAGATCAGGCCGTTCAACAATTTCTGGAAGCTCACCATCAGGTGACATGCCGGAAAAGATCAGGCCGCCTTCTTCAAGCTGTCCAATATATTTGGTGTTTACTTCATAACGGTGGCGGTGGCGTTCGCTGATTTCTTCCGTGCCGTAAACAGCATGCACATGGCTGTTGCCGTCCAGCTTGGCCGGATAGGCGCCCAGACGCATGGTGCCCCCCAAATCGCCGTCTGAAGCGCGCTTTTCAAGCCCTGCCTTGCCCATCCATTCGGTAATCAGGCCCACAACCGGCTCATTCGTCTCGCCAAATTCTGTCGTTGATGCGCCCGCAATATTTGAAGTGTTTCGCGCAGCCTCGATACAGGCCATCTGCATGCCCAGGCAGATACCGAAAAACGGCACATTATGCTCGCGCGCAAATTTGACGGATTCGATCTTGCCTTCGCTCCCGCGTTCGCCAAAACCGCCTGGCACCAATATGCCGTGCAGCGGTTCAAGCCGCGCTGCAAGTTCATCCGTATTTTCGAACATTTCGGCATCAAGCCATTCGATATTAACCTTGACCCGGTTCGCCATGCCGCCATGGACAAGTGCTTCACTCAGCGATTTATACGCATCCTGAAGACCGACATATTTGCCGACCACGCCGATGGTCACTTCGCCTTCGGGATTGCTGTAACGTTCGCTGACATCGTCCCAGCGGGCCATGTCCGGCTTGCCCTTGGCTTCAATCCCAAAGGCGCGCAGGACTTCAATATCCAGACCTTCTTCATGATATTGCAGTGGTACATCGTAAATGCTTTTGGCATCCAGCGCGGGAATAACCGCCTCTTTGCGGACATTACAGAACAATGCGATTTTTTTGCGTTCGCTATCTGGCAAAGGCTGTTCGCAGCGGCACAGCAGCAAATCCGGCTGTATGCCCAGCGAAGTGAGTTCCCGCACGCTGTGCTGCGTCGGCTTGGTTTTGAGCTCACCTGCCGCCGCAATATAGGGGACCAGTGTAACATGTATTAATACTGTGTTCTCATAGCCCAGATCATTGCGCAGCTGCCGGATTGACTCCATAAACGGCAGGCTTTCAATGTCGCCTACCGTGCCGCCAATCTCGCACAGTACAAAATCCAGATCATCCGTATCTGTCTGCGCAAATGCCTTGATTGCATCGGTCACATGCGGGATCACCTGTACCGTCGCGCCCAGATAATCGCCGCGGCGTTCTTTCTGAATTATGGTCTGATAAATCCGCCCGGATGTCACATTGTCGGATTGCCGTGCGGAAACGCCCGTAAACCGTTCATAATGCCCCAGATCCAGATCCGTTTCTGCACCGTCATCGGTGACATAGACTTCGCCATGCTGATACGGGGACATAGTACCCGGATCGACATTCAGATAGGGATCGAATTTCCTTATGCGCACACGGTATCCGCGTGCCTGCAGCAATGCTGCAAGGCTTGCTGCCATAAGTCCTTTGCCGAGCGAGGAGACCACGCCGCCTGTGATAAATATATATCGCGCCATGGGAGGAAAGCGTTAGACGCAAATCATATGGTCTGACAAGCGCCCGAATCCGGTCAAGCACATATTTTTTTTATAACCGGATTTTTTGGCTTGTTTTTCAGTATGAAATTATTCGCCGGCAGCGTCGAGCGGGTCAACTGCACCTGACGTCTCTGATGGTGCTGGCGCGGTGGAGGATGTCCCCTCGCCTGCTGCTTCCAGAGGATCATCGCTGGCGGGCGCTGCTGGGGCAGTCACCTCGGAACCACCGCTGCGGTCGAGTGACTGGTCCAGACCCTCGCCCGAGTTTTCACCCACGGCAAGCATCGCAAGAGCAATGCTGAGCGCAACGAATAAAACTGCCAGTACCGCCGTTGCGCGGGTCAGCAAATCTGCTGCGCCGCGTGCGGACATAAGGCCTGATGGACTGCCACCTACGCCAAGGCCTCCACCTTCACTGCGCTGCATAAGAATAACCCCCACAAGAGCTGCGGCGGTAATAGCCTGTAAAACGGTGAGAAATAGAAACATCAGGTTTGATCCAATTAAAACAGTTCAAAATGTTGCTGGCACATAGCGAGTCACCTCGCCTTATTCAACATCCATCACAAAATAAGCGTTTAGAGGGCAGCTTGCAAAATCGGTAGGAATTTTTCGGCTGTCAGGCTGGCGCCGCCCACCAAAGCGCCGTCGACATTATCGAGCGACAATATCTCCGCAGCATTGCCGCCGTTTACGGAGCCGCCATAAAGAATACGCATATTCTCGCTATTTGCGCCTATCTTGCTGGCCAAAGCCGCGCGCAGAGCCGCATGCATATCGGCGATGTCACTATTTTCTGGAACGCGGCCCGTGCCAATTGCCCATACCGGCTCATAGGCGATAGTCAGCCAATCCGATGAAGCGCCATTGGGAAGCGACGCCAGCAACTGCGCCGCCACAAAGTCGATCGCATCACCTGCATCACGCGTTTCAAGCGTTTCGCCGACACATAATATCGCGCCCATATCCGCCGCTTTGAGTGCGGCAGCTTTGGCAGCGACCATGTCATTCGTCTCATGCTGGTCCGCCCGCCGTTCGCTATGGCCAATAATGGAAAAACGTGCACCAGCTTCCTTTATCATAGCTGCGGACATGCAGCCCGTGTGCGCACCGGAAGCTTCGTGGTGTACGTCCTGCGCACCTATTGCGATATCGGTGTTAACCTGTGCAGCCCTAGCGATAAGCGTAGCTGGCGGGCAGACCGCGGACTCCACTGTTGCATGGCGTCTGCAAAAAGCGTTGATTTCGCCAATCTGCATCAAGTCGCTCGCCAAACCGTTCATTTTCCAGTTGCCGACTATATATTTTTTTTCCCGCATTATCTTCCCAATTCAATTTACATGTTAAAAATCCGCTATCAGATATGCCGCGCTCTTTCCAGCGCAGTCGCTTCATTATCAATTTATGCAGATCACTTGTTTTTAACGCGGTATGTCCATATTTTCGGCATTACCATGATGCAAGTGCTTGATGCTTGTTTCGAAGCCGCCTAAGGCCATTATAACTGTTAAACATATAGATTTCAGGCACACATATTATGATCAGTTTCTTTCGCTCCATTTTCAAATCGAAAATCGGCCTGTTTTTCACATTCGCCTTTGTCGCCCTAATCGCGGTCGCCTTTGCCAGTGCGGATATTACCGGCAGCACATTTGGCGGTGTAAGCGGCGGCAATGTGGCGCAGGTTGGCAGCGAAGATATCGCTTCGGGCGATCTGTCACGGTCCATAACCAGCGCCTTTGAAGGGGCGCGCGAAAATAACCCCACTCTTGATATGGCAACTTTTGTGGATCAGGGCGGCCTGAACGGCGTTTTGGACCAGATGATAAATGGCTATGTCATACAGGAATTCGGCAGCAAATACGGCATTGTTGCCAGCAAGCGGCTTGTCGATAGTGAAATATCACAGATCGGCGCGTTTCGGGGGCCCGATGGCAAGTTCAGTGAACAGGTATTCCGTCAGGTCTTGCAACAGCAGGGACTAAGCGAACGCATTGTACGCCGGGACCTTAGGCATGCTTTGCTTGGCGAAAAAATGATAACACCCGTCAATTATGGGGTCCGCATTCCCGAAAATATCATCCTGCCCTACGCCTCTCTTGTTCTGGAAGGTCGCAAGGGACGCATCGCGCTCATACCATCTGCTGCATATGCAGCCAAGGATCCACCCAGCGACAAGACGCTGGCGGCATATTATTCAGAAAATAGCGAACGTTATCAGCTGCCGGAAGAACGCAAGCTGCGCTATGCCGTTTTTACGACAGAGACATTGGGTGACGCGGTCAATCCGACCGAAGAGGAAATCAGAGCGGAATATGGCCGCCGCGCGCAGGAATTTGCCGCAAGCGAAACGCGCAGCATTACGCAGGTTGTGACCACCACGGAAGCCGCCGCAGCTGCATTGGCCGCCAAGATACAGGGCGGTCAAAGCCTGGAAGCCGCAGCGCAGGAAGTCGGGCTGTCGGCCAGTGAAGTGAATAATGTGGGCAAAGAGAAATTTGCGCGTGATTATTCCAATGCCTATGCCGATGCCGTTTTTTCAGCCTCCACAGGCACTATCACCAAACCCGCGCAAAGCCCGCTTGGCTGGCACATTGCCCGTATTACAGGCACAAATAGACAGGATGCACGCAGCCTGGAGCAAGTTCGCGGAGTGCTCACTGCCGAACTTAAAGAAACCAAGACCCAGGAAGCCCTGGCCGATCTGACAGAAGGTTTTGAAGATGAATTTGCAAGTGGCACGAGCCTGAGCGAAGTGGCCCGCAGCCGCAATCTCAATATCCAGACGACACCTTCACTGCGCTCTACAGGACAGGCACCCGCGCAGGCGGGTTATCAACCGGATGAAACTGTCCAACGCATTCTTGGCAGTGCATTCGCAATGGAAGAAGATAGCAGTGCACAGCTCGTCGAACTTATTCCGGGACAGCGTTACGCGATGTTTGATGTCAGCGACATTCAACGCGCCGCGCCGCCACCGCTGGCAGATGTCAAAGATATTGTCATCCGTGACTATACGCTGGAGCAGGGTTCCAAGAAAGCAAAGGCATCGGCGGATAAAATCCAGAAGCAAGTTGCCGGCGGGAAAGCCATTGATAGTGCTGTCGCAGATCTTGATGTGAAGTTACCGGCCATTGAGCGCGTCGGCACAACACGCGCAAACATGATGCGCCCCGACAGCAAAGTACCGCCGCCGCTGGCGCTGATGTTCAGCATGGCCGAGAAAACGGCCAAGGTCATTGAAGCGCCGCAAAACCAAGGCTGGTATGTAGTATATCTTGAAGAAATTGAAAAAGGGGATGCCAGCAAGGAGCCCGAACTTGTCAAACAGGTTCAGCAGGATTTCCAGCAGGTAATCCCGAACGAATATACCCAGCAATTTATCAATGCCATGAAGCAAGAAGTGAAAATTGAAAAAGATGAAAGCGCCATTAAGGCTGTTGCTGATCAGGTTACGGGCCGGAACCGGATCAACTGACGGTTATGGCGCGGACGGAGAATCGCTCTGACGCGTTGGATGCGCTTGCAAAAGGCAACTCCGCCCTTGTGTATCGCAGGTTGGTGGCAGATACGGAAACACCGGTTTCCGCCGCACTCAAGCTGATTGAACCGGATCGCGGTGATTTCCTGCTCGAATCAGTCGAAGGCGGCGAAACGCGTGGGCGTCACAGCCTGATCGGTCTTGCGCCGGATCTGATTTTCCGCGCTGCCGGTGATGCGGCCGAAATCAATCGCAACTGGATGCATAACACACAGGCCTTTGTGGATTTGGATGCGGACCCGCTCACTGCCTTAAGGGCGTTGGTTGCCGAGTGCATGATGCCTGTACCTGACGCCCTGCCCGAGGCGCTGGCATGTCTTGTCGGCTATTTCGGGTATGAAACCATCGGGCTTATCGAGAAACTGCCACGTGCGGCACAATCCCCGCTTGATATCCCCGATATGCTATTTGCGCGCCCTTCAGTCATTATTATCTTTGACCGGCTGAAAGACGAAATGTTTCTTGTCGCACCGATATGGGCGACTTCCCGCGGAACGGCGAAGCAAGAGCTTGATCTGGCGGAAGAACGGCTTGATGAGGCAGAGCGCCGCCTATCCGAAGCGGTGGCCCAAAACAGCAACAATGCGGAATCCCCCAGCATATTGCCGGAACTTGAACCGGTCCTGCCTGCGGGGCGCTATGGTGATATGGTGCACGCCGCAAAAGACTATATCAAAGCCGGTGATATATTTCAGGTGGTGCTGGCGCAGCGTTTTACCCTGCCTTTTACCCTGCCTCCGTTTGAGCTTTACCGCGCGCTGCGCCGCGTAAATCCTTCACCATTTCTGTTTTTTCTGGACCTGCCAGGCTTCGCATTGATTGGTTCCAGTCCGGAGATTCTGGTGCGCGCACGCGGCGGCGAAGTCACCGTCCGTCCCATTGCAGGCACACGGCCGCGCGGGCAGAATGCCGCAGAGGATCAGGCCAATAAAGCCAGCCTGCTCGCCGATTCCAAAGAGCGCGCGGAGCATTTGATGCTGCTTGATCTAGGCCGTAATGACGTGGGCCGCGTGGCCAAGCGCAACTCTGTCCAGGTTACCGACAGCTATATGGTCGAATTTTACAGCCATGTGATGCATATCGTTTCCAATGTGACGGGAGAGCTTGCGGATGATAAAGATGCCATAGACGCATTATTCGCGGGTTTCCCCGCTGGCACTGTCAGCGGCGCGCCCAAGGTACGTGCCTGCGAGATCATTGCCGAACTGGAATCCGAAACACGTGGTGCCTATGCGGGCGGTGTCGGCTATTTCAGTCCCGATGGCAATATGGACAGCTGCATCGTCCTGCGCACCGCAGTCGTCAAGGATGGCACCATGCATGTACAGGCAGGCGCCGGCATTGTTGCGGACAGCGACCCTGCCTACGAACAGCGCGAATGCGAGGCCAAGGCCGGGGCACTGGGGTCAGCGGCCCGCGAAGCCATCAAACAGGCACAGGAAGCTGGGTTCGGGCAGTAAAAAGCCTATTCCAGCAGCTTTGGCGCTTCTTTCTGCATCTTTTCCTTGATCTTATTGGCAAACATCGCGAGCAGCGGTGGCAATTCAAAAACGGCATCTATATGTTCGTCCTTGATATCCATGCTACAGGTAATGTGCTGGCCCATGGCATCCAGCGTGAAATGCAGTGCATCGCCCTCCCAATGCTGTTCGCTCATCTGTGCACCGGGAATAGCGCTTTCCAGCTTATATATACCGCCTTCAATGCGGCTCTTTGCTTCTGTACGGCCCAGTTTATGGGGGATGGTGACGGATACGGGTTCGGACATTACCGGATATACCTTTCATGAAATAACGGCTTCATGCGCCTTAACGCTTGGCCTTGATACAAATATTGATTACGCACTACCACATGATCCTTGTCATCGACAATTATGATAGCTTCACATTTAACCTGGTCCATTATCTGATGGAATTGGGCGCAGACGTGCAGGTGGAGCGTAATGATGCGCTCAGCGTGGATGAGGCCATGCGCAGCGGCGCTGCGGCCTATTTGATCTCACCTGGCCCCTGTACCCCGAACGAGGCGGGTATCAGCCTTGATCTTGCTTCGGCATGTGCCGATGCGGCCAAACCGCTGCTCGGTGTATGTCTTGGCCATCAGGCGATTGGCCAGCATTTTGGCGGAAAAGTAACGCAGGGCGGCCTGATGCATGGTAAAACATCGCCTGTGACTCACGATAACAGCGGTGTTTTCGGCGGTCTGCCCTCTCCCTATACCGCGACACGATACCATTCGCTTATCGTCGAAGATATTCCGGATAGCCTGATTGTGAACGCATCGGCTGACGATGGCTCTATCATGGGGTTCAGGCACGAAAGCCTGCCCATTCATGGCGTGCAGTTTCACCCCGAAAGTATCGCCACTGAATATGGCCATGCCCTGCTGGCCAATTTCATGCGTATTGCGGGGCTGGATGTTGCCGATGTTCCGCAAAAATCGGCTCTGTCTGCATAAACTATGGCAACGCGTCGCATAATATGCTTCACAGCATTTCCATGACACAGCTTCCCGATCCCCGATCCCCCCTTTCGCATGATGATGCCAATGCCGCTTTTGCCGCGATACTCGATGGCACCGTGGGCGATGATGATATTGCGCATTTCCTGGTGGCACTTTCCGATCGCGGTGAAACAGCGACGGAAATCGCCGCCGCCGCTGCCGCTCTTCGTGCCAGGCTTATCCCCATTAAAGCTCCGGAAAATGCCATCGACGTGTGCGGAACAGGCGGTGATGGACACCATACCCTGAATGTCTCAACTGCTGTTTCGCTGGTTGTTGCAGCATGTGAGGTTCCGGTTGCAAAGCACGGAAATCGCGCCGCTTCTTCCAAAGCAGGTGCAGCTGATACATTGGAAGCGCTTGGACTCGATATGCGGATTGCCGGTGAAAAAGCAGAGGAAACGCTTGCTGACCTTGGCATATGCTTTCTGTTCGCCGCAAACCATCATCCCGCAATGCGGCGCATTCAGCCCATCCGCAAGGAAATAGGCAAGCGCACGATCTTCAACCTGATGGGGCCGCTGGCCAATCCCGCAGGAGTAAAGCGCCAGCTTATCGGTATTGCCCGCCCCGGCTATGTGCACGTCTATGCAGAGGCGCTGGCTACGCTTGGTACGGAGCGCGCCATGATTGTATCGGGTGATGAAGGACTCGACGAACTGTCACTGGCAGGCGGCAATGAAGTCGCGGATATTCATGACGCAACGGTTCTGATGAAAAGGTTTGATCCCGCCGATGCGGGCCTCAGCACATACCCGGTACCCGCCATTCGCGGCGGTGACGCGCAGTATAACGCGGCGGCGCTCAAACGGTTGCTGCAAGGCGAAAAGGGGGCCTATCGCGATGCCGTGCTGTTCAATTCCGCCGCATCGTTAATGGTTGCAGGTGAAGTCGATAATTTACAGGACGGCGTGGAAGAAGCGGCAGAGGCGCTGGACAAAGGATTGGCCAATGCCCTGCTCGAATGCTGGATAGCATATAAGTGACGGCCGCTCCGGATAAATTGACCGAGATATGCGACGCAAAACGTGCAGAGGTGGCCAAACGCAAGTCACAGTCCAGCCTGTCCGATCTGGAACAAACCGCGGCACAGCAGACACCGCCGCGCGGTTTTGAAGCGGCGCTGCGTGCAAAATCCGAAACCGGTTTCGGCCTGATCGCGGAAATAAAGCGTGCCAGCCCTTCCAAGGGACTGATCCGCGTAGATTTTGACCCGCCATCGCACGCACGCGCCTACGAAGCGGGAGGTGCAGCCTGTCTCTCCGTTTTAACCGATACGCCATATTTTCAGGGCGAAGACGCGTTCCTTATCGAGGCACGGGAGGCCTGCACCCTGCCCTGTCTGCGCAAGGATTTTATGGTGGACCCGTGGCAGGTTATGGAGGCACGCAGCCTGGGCGCGGATGCGATACTCATCATTATGGCGGCACTTGATGATGGCCTGGCGGCAGAGATTGAAGCGGCAGCGCTTTCGCTGGGCATGGATGCCCTTATTGAAGTGCACGATAAAACTGAAATGGAGCGCGCATTGCGCCTGAAATCCAGGCTGATCGGTGTGAATAACCGTGACTTGCGCAATTTTACAACGGACCTTGGTGTAACGGAAGCATTGGCCGATATGGCTCCGGCTGATGTGCTGCTGGTATCCGAAAGCGGTATCAATACGCATCAGGATTGTCAGCGTTTGAGCAAGAGCCATGTCCGCAATTTCCTCGTCGGTGAATCGCTGATGCGCCAAGACGATGTAGAAGCCGCCACTCGCAAGCTATTGACCGGGACATAAAGAGAACAGTTGACATAACCTGTTTTGTTTCGTAATTGTTCCGCATTCGTTCACGGCGGAGTATTGATATGCTTACGAAAAAACAACATGAGCTTATTTCTTTCATTCAGCAAAGGCTGGAAGATACCGGCATTTCTCCTTCATTTGAGGAAATGAAGGATGCACTCGACCTGAAATCCAAATCCGGTGTGCACCGGCTGGTAAGCGCATTGGAAGAACGCGGCTTTATTCGCCGCCTGCCCAATCGTGCACGCGCTCTGGAAGTCCTGAAACTGCCTGAAGCGATTATGAAATCCTCCGCAAATGCCGGCAATGTTTCCGGTTCAGCTTCCATATCGAATATAACGGATGCAAAACTGGCCTCCGCGCCGCAAGCTGACAATGACATCATGGAGATACCCTTGCATGGCCGGATTGCTGCAGGTGTGCCGATTGAGGCCATTGAAGGCCAGTCTGCCCTTTCCGTACCATCCGCATTGCTGGGCTCTGGCGAGCATTATGCACTGGAAGTATCCGGCGATTCCATGGTGGATGCCGGCATATTGGATGGCGACTTTGCGCTTATCAAACGCGCGAATACTGCGCGCGACGGTGAGATTATCGTGGCTCTGGTACGCGGTGAAGAAGCGACATTGAAATATCTGCGCCGTGAAAACCAGATGGTGCGCCTGGATCCTGCAAATCCCGCCTATGAACCGCAGCTTTACGAGGCGGGGGAAGTCGAGGTGCAGGGCAAATTGGCTGGCCTGCTTCGGCGCTATCACTGATCTCATATCGGAAAGCGGAACTTTGCGTCTACTGCGCACAGGCGCTGTATTTCCACAATTATCTGGTGTAAAACCAGCCATGATCGCCTTCGTGTTCGGCGACACTTTCAAGCTGTGGCGGATCATTCAGCCAGATTGACAGCCCGCCCGTCTGCGACAGCATTTTGCGATCGGCCTTGAGCCATTTGGGCGTGCAACTGCGCGGTAACCAGCGGTCACTTACCACTATATCCGCGCGCTTACATGCTGCGGCGAGAGCCTGTTCAGGCACATTATAGCTGCTCCTGCTGGCCAGAATTGACCATATCCGGCCATTTCTCGACAATGTGACCGTGCAAAAATCAGGGCTGCACTGCGCATTTTTCCAGTCTTTCATCGCGGTGACCTGCCCCTCGATACCGGCGTTTTCCATCAAGGTACTCACAGTATAATCCCCGGCCCTGTCGCGCAGCAGCACGAGCTCGCCATTTTCACCTGTGACGGCAAGATGTGCGCCAGTGGAATGCACCAATATGTCCGGTGAACGCATGAATGTAAGTGATAGCGCCGCAAGCCCCAGCGGTATCAGCGCGATAAGCCGCGCCTTGCCATCTATCAACGCCAGCCATAGCCCGCCAAAAACAAATATTGCGAATGTAAAAACGCTCATGGATGGCAGTCTGGTAACCGATCCGGGCTGCGCCTCGACAAAATGGGCAAGGCCCAGCAGGAATGACAACGCTTTGCCGCATATCATCCAGACGGGGCCGCCCAGACCGATCATATCCAGCGACAGCGCCAATGCTTCCAGCGGCATAATTACGAATGTTGTGAGCGGTATAGCGATGATGTTCGCGAGCGCCCCATAGATACCGGCCTTATGAAAATGATAGAGCGCAATAGGCATCAGCGCGATCTCAATAGCCAGCCCGGTCAAGAACAGCATCGCAACGAAGCGCATGAAACGGCGCAATATTGGTTCCTGGCGCCTTTCAAATGTCCGTTTCACCCATGGCAACTGGTGCAACGCTATAATGGTGATGACAGCGGCGAAGCTGAGCTGGAAGCTTGGTCCCACCAATGCTTCTGGCCAGAATATCAAAACAAATGCTGCGCCCGCGGCGACTAACCGCATTGAAATGGGATCGCGCCCCATGGCCAATGCAGTCAATACGAGTATGGCGGCGATACAGGCGCGTATGGTCGGCACCTGTGCGCCTGTGAGCAATGTATAGGTCAGCCCTCCCAAAGCTGCGGCAATCGAGGCGATAACGGGCAACCGGTACCGCAGTGCCAGATAGGGCGACAAGGCAAGCAGCTTGACGACCAACAGATATATAGCGCCGACTATGGCGCTGACGTGCAAACCGCTGATTGAAAGCAAATGCGCCAGCCCTGCCCGGCGCATCGCTTCTGCGTCCGCGTCGGCTATGCCGCCTCTGTCTCCGGTGGCAAGAGTTGCGGCAATCGCGCCTTCCGATCCCGCTATTTGCGACTGAATATGCCGTGACAGGCGTGACTGCGCATCGCCCAGAATGTCGGTCTGCCGCGATCCGCAGATAATAACCGGTTTTTCAAGAGCGGAGCCGGTCGCCGAAATACCGTCAAACCATGCCCGCCGCGCAAAGTTATATGCCCCTGGCAAAGCTGCACCGGCAGGCGGCATCAGCCGCGCGCGCAATGCAATAACCGCACCTTTGCGAAAACCCGCATCATTCCATTTTTCTGGAACATTAACCCGAATACGCGCCGACAAATCCGCGCTTTTTTCTGTGAGAAGAACGAGCCGTACCATCGCACGTGCCGGCATATCCACACGCTCGTCAATTTGTGCGTGGAACTTCGTTACAACCGGCCTTTCAAGCGGCATTGCTCCTACGACACTTGATTTCAGCCATATCAGGCCGCAGCCCACGGCGAATAAGATGAAAACCAAAGCGGTCACACGTTTCAGGAGACCAAATCTTCCGGATCTGCCGGGAGCTGCTGATATCAATAGCCCTGCCGCAAAACCTCCCAGAATAACCGCTATCCACTGATATGCATTATCAAGCAGAAACCAGCTTGCTATCCCCGCCCCAAACACGGCGGGTATCCATAGCGGCAAATATTGCCGTTGCCGGTCCAGAAATTCTTCCGCGCCAGATAATGCACGCTGCACCGCCAAATGCAGCGCGACGAAAACAGCACTTGGAACCTTTTGGAAAGCCGTGCTAGGGGCGTTGCTTTTAGGCATTTTTCATCTTTGAAAGGAAGCAGGCTTGAGTGCAAGCACAGATATACAGCTGGGTAATTCCGATACACCGCAAGTGGTTACCCGTTTTGCCCCCTCGCCCACCGGCTTTCTGCATATTGGCGGCGCGCGTACTGCTCTTTTCAACTGGCTTTTTGCACGTGCCAATGGCGGCAGGGCATTGCTGCGTATCGAAGATACCGACAAAGAACGCTCTACGCAGCCTGCGATTGACGCGATCATAGATGGCCTTGACTGGATGGGGCTGGACTGGGACGAACCGCCCGTTTTCCAAAGCGCGCGCGCCGCACGCCATGCTGAAGTGGCGCAGGCACTGCTGGGCAAAGGCCATGCCTATAAATGCTATGCCACGGCAGAAGAACTGGAACAGATGCGAGCCGAACAGCGCGCGGCCAAAAAGCCCATGCGTTATGATGGACGCTGGCGTGACCGCGATCCTTCGGAAGCTCCGGAAGGCGCGCCTTATGTCGTGCGCCTGAAAACGCAGCAGCGCGGCAGCATGACAATTCAGGATAAAGTGCAGGGGCAGGTCTCTGTCCGCAATGAAGAAATCGATGATTATGTCCTGCTGCGCTCAGACGGCACGCCGACATATATGCTTGCAGTTGTCGTTGATGATCACGACATGGGTGTCACGCACCTGATCCGCGGTGATGATCATTTGAACAACGCATTCCGGCAGCTTTCCCTTATCCATGCGATGGATTGGCCCGAACCTGTATATGCGCATATTCCCCTGATTCACGGCAATGATGGTGCCAAACTATCCAAACGGCACGGAGCGCTGGGTGTAGAGGCGTACCGCGATGACATGGGCGTATTGTCCGATGCCCTGTTCAATTATCTGCTGCGTCTTGGCTGGGGGCACGGTGATGACGAGATAATTTCACGCGGGGAGGCTGTTGAACTCTTCTCGCTGGCAGGCGTGGGCAAATCCCCTTCCCGCTTTGATGCCAAAAAACTGATGAACTTGAACGGTATTTACATGCGCGAAAGCGATGATGCAGAACTCACCGCGCTGGTTTCGCCGCGTCTCGCCGCAATATGTGCCGCATATGACGCTACGGAAAACGCGGCTCTGCTGGAACAGGCGATGCCGGTGCTGAAAATGCGTGCGAAAAACCTGAATGAACTCGCCGAAAGCGCAAAATTTCTTTTCGCAAAACGGCCTCTGGCAATGGACGAGAAAGCATTATCTCTGCTAGAAGGCGAGAAACGCGATGTTCTAAACGATGTTACGGGGCCACTTGCCGATTGTTCCGAATGGACGTTGGAAAAACTGGAAGAAATTATCAAAGCTATTGCCGAAAATAAGGAATTGGGATTGGGTAAAATTGCCCAGCCACTGCGTGCAGCCCTGACCGGGCAAGCCAATTCTCCCGGTATTTTTGATGTTCTGGTGCTTTTGGGCAAGCAGGAATCAATGGATAGGATCAACGATCAGATAAAAGCCGGATAATAGCTGGCGATATCAAATTATGGCCCTTGCAAAAGGGCACTGGTGTACTTGAGGAGACAATAGGTGACAGACAGAAACGCAAAAATACAATATGCGGGCAACGATTACGATATGCCCGTGCTCAGTGGATCAGTGGGTCCCGATGTGGTCGATATCCGCAAATTTTACGGACAGACCGGCGCATTTACATATGATCCGGGTTTTACGTCCACTGCCAGCTGTGAATCCGGCCTCACCTATATCGACGGCGGCGAAGGTATCCTGCTACACCGCGGTTATCCCATCGGCCAGCTTGCCGAAAAATCCAGTTTTATGGAAGTCGCTTATCTTCTGCTGAACGGTGAGTTGCCGGATCAGGACGAGATGACGGATTTTAACTACACGATTTCACGCCACACCATGCTGCACGAACAGCTTATGAAATTCTACGGCGGTTTTCGCAGCGATGCCCACCCGATGGCGATTATGTGCGGCGTTGTGGGGGCTTTGTCTGCATTTTATCATGATTCCACCGATATTTCGGACCCGGAACACCGGACGATCTCCAGCCACCGTCTGATTGCGAAAATGCCGACTATTGCTGCGGCTGCGTATAAATATTCAATCGGGCAGCCATTTATGTATCCCGATAACTCGCTGTCCTATACAGGCAATTTCCTGAAAATGACCTTTGGCGTTCCGGCGGAAGAATATGAAGTCCATCCCGCTATTGAGCGCGCTCTGGACCGTATTTTTATCCTGCATGCCGATCATGAACAAAATGCCTCGACATCCACTGTACGCCTCGCCGGCTCATCAGGTGCCAATCCGTTCGCGTGTATCGCCGCAGGTATTGCCTGTCTGTGGGGCCCTGCGCATGGCGGCGCGAATGAAGCTGCACTCAACATGCTGCGTGAAATCGGTACGCCGGACCGTATTCCGGAATATATTGAGCGCGCGAAGGACAAAAACGACCCATTCCGCCTGATGGGATTTGGCCACCGTGTATATAAAAACTACGATCCGCGGGCGACAGTCATGCAGGAAACAGTCCGTGAAGTATTTGATGCGCTTAAAGTGACCGACCCTGTGTTTGAAGTTGCGCTTCAACTCGAGGAAATGGCACTTAACGACGATTATTTCAAAGAGAAGAAACTCTTCCCGAACGTTGATTTCTATTCTGGGGTAATCCTGTCCGCCATCGGTTTCCCGACGACCATGTTTACCGCATTGTTTGCGCTCGCACGGACAGTGGGCTGGGTTGCGCAATGGAATGAGATGATCTCAGATCCGGGCCAGAAAATTGGCCGTCCACGCCAATTGTATACAGGCCCGACACAGCGGGATTATATATCGTTGGATAAACGCTGAACATTATGGATTAGCAATCTGTAAAATATAGAAATTAGAAACGGCGTGTCTCGCAAAAGATGCGCCGTTTTCATATCAAGCGTCTCTATCTGTGCCGCCAAACATTACAGCCGTAAGAAATATCAGGCCAGTGATAATGACCGCTAAAGTCAGATGACCAAAAACTGCCGCTGCTCCAAGTGCAAGTGCCAGGACAAGAGGATCGCGCAATATATCCAGCATTTTGCCGAAACCTGCTGATCTATGCATAAAATACCAATATAGCCCGGCACAGCTGAGTGTTAGATAGGCGATTACCTCATAAGACAGGCTGTCACCGCTTTTATAAAGGCCGATGGCAATAATAGCCGCGACAGATATCCAATAAAGATTTTTTATATATTTTGGGGCTTTTAATGGTTCAAAAAAGCCAAAAAGATTTTGTCTTATATACCCGGCAAAAATGGCTGAAAATAATAATATTATTCCGATAACTGTATTCGAGAAATATGCAGCTGCAGGAGCGGCTAGCGAGAATAAAACCTCCAAACCACGCAATATATTTTTGCTTCTGCTGCTGCGCCAGAAATAGGGTGCAAGCTTTTGCGTCAACGGAGCGGCAAGAAATCTTTCGCTGAAGCGCGTAAATGCTTTGTTTGGGGCGAAGACGGCGCGTTTCTCAATTGCACCCATTCTATGTGTTGATGACTGGATAGCGATTTTTTCTGCCTCAATCGCCTCTTCATCGACCATGGTCCGCTTGTAGTCCTGCTGGACACCGCTTCTCAGCGCGGCCGATTCCATGCTCCAGTCACCTGGCAGACTTGCCAGCGACAAAAGGTCTTGCCCGCGTAATTTTGCAAGTCCTGCCCAGAAGTGATTGATATCCATACGTTCAAAATCTGCAGGCCGCGTATCAGAGCCTGCGCTTATCGTGGCAATAACCGGCTCTTCCCCGCTCCATATCGAATGGGCAAGCTGCGGTTCAGTATAAAGCCCATCTGCAATCAATAATATTTCATCATCAGGCGCCACATGCCCGATAATATCGGAAACACCGCGGATCCGCACCAGTTCAATGGAGTTTTTGGCAGCGTAGTTTTCAAGCAATATGATCTGCCCCGCGACCGCCTGCACAAACATGATGATTTTGGTGGCGCCCGCGTCAATGGCGAGTTTCATTTGATATTGCGCCAAAGTGCCATCTGCCAATGGCAGTAATCCGCAGGGTTGATCCGGCGCATCCGCACAGGTCTTGCAAATACTGATCAGCGCAATGCGCACGGGCATCTCCATCCATTATTCAGTGCATAGATATCGAAAGTGCAAGATTCCTGCAAAACCTATCCGCATTATCCATAATATTTTACGGGCCCACTCTTTCAGACCTGAATATCCCTCTTTTCCCCGAACTTCCTGTTCCCAATAGCGTGGAACATGGTAAACAATTTGTATGAGCAAAGATCAAAAAATTGTCGACCTGCAACACAGCCCCACTGCAGAAGAAGAGCAGAACGTACAGGGCGCGCACAGCATAGCTGATGGCGATAAAGCAGATTCATCTTATCCGGATATCGGCGTAACAGCCAACAGTGCGGAGGAAGAATATGCGGTTGCCGAGGAAAGCGATTGGGATTGGGAAGACAATGCGGAAACTCCCGCACAATCAGACAATGTCATAAAATTTGCGTTTGTTGCGGCGGCGCTCGTCTGGACAGGCATATTGACTTGGTCAAAACTGCCCAAAATCGAAGCCGGTCTAGGTATGGAACAGGGCGTGGATATGTTCGTGCAATGGTCCATTCCAATTTTGCTACTGGCCGTCACCTATCTACTGCTGATCCGCAACAGCACCCGGGAAGCCGGCGTTTTTGGCAATGTCGCTGCTTCGCTGCGCGCCGAAAGCCAGGCACTGGAAGCGCGCCTGCACCATATGAATGGTGAATTATCGCTGGCGCGCGAATTCCTGGCCAATCAAAGCCTCGAACTGGAATCTCTGGGCCGCACGTCATCCGACACATTGTTGGGGCATGCCGAAAAAATACAGAATATTATCAGTGATAGCGACGTAAAGGTGCGCAGTATTGGTGACGTATCGGACAGTGCGCTCACCAATATCGAAAAACTGCGCGAACAGCTCCCTGTGATTTCCACATCGGCCAAAGATGTCACAAGCCAGATCGCGAATACAGGCCGGACTGCACAGCTGCAAATTCATGAAATGGCACAGGGTTTCGAACGTGTGAATGAATTTGGCAAGACCAGCGACGGTCAGATCATGTCGCTGCAGGAGCGCGCACATAAAGCCATATCCGATCTTTCCGAAGCCATGGAGAATATGTCGGGATCGGTTGATGCAAAACTGGCGCATATTTCGGACACATCAGGCAAAACGTTCCAAAGCCTGGAGGAAAACAGTGAGGCGCTTACGTCCAGACTACATGGCAATGTGACGCTGGTCAGAGCCGAACAGGATGCCGCAGTTGTGCTGATGCGGGAACAGCTTGAAAGTCATGAAGAAACACTCACGCGTTTGGCCGAAAATCGTGAGCAGCAGGATGCGGCCATGTCCGAAATGTTGTCAGCGATGCGCGCGCTTCTGGATGAAAGCGAAGCACGCATTGCCGAGATTGACAGTAGCGGCGGCGATAAAACGGCCAAGGTCGCTTTTGCCATTTCTGCACTGGGCGATAACCTGGATGAAGTGTTGCAGAAAATGTTAGCATCGCAGGATAGATCGCAGCAGCTTTTCGACGAAGCCGAAAAACTGAAACACACGGTGGACGCGAACATCCGCGATATTGACGAGACCCTGCCCGCTTCGCTGACACAGCTTGATGAACGTCTTTCGCAAACGGTTGCAGGCTTTCAGGATGCCCGTGCACAGCTTGATGAAATTAGCAATGTCAACACGGCTTTTGCGGAAAAAGTGCAGACCGCACATGATAGCCTGAACGCGCAGGCCGAAACCATATCTGGCCTTAATAACGATAACGACGTGTGGAACAGGCAGAATGCGGAAGTAACCGCGTTAATTGCATCGATGCAGTCTGCCCGCGAAGAAAGCGAGGCGCTGTCTGCGTCTGCGAATGACACGCTTGCCGCTGCGCTCGCGCATGTACAGACAACAGCCGAAAAAGCTGCCCAGGCGGCGCGTGCAGCCATGCAGGACAGTATCGGTAGTGTCGCAAATGATTTTGGCGACAAAAGTGAACAGGCGCTGGAACAGGTCATTCATGGCAAAGCATCCGAGCTTGTCGGCAACCTGGAAGGGGCCATCAATCAAGCCATTGATGCGACACATGATGCGACGGTGCACCTTAAAGAACAGCTAGCGAAAGTGGATGAATTGGCCACTGATCTTGAATACCGCGTACAGGAGGCGCGCCAGAAAGCCGAGACGAAAACCGATCATGATTTTGCGCGGCGGGTGTCACTTCTTACCGAGTCACTCAATTCCACGGCAATTGATGTGACCAAGATATTTTCTACCGAAGTTACGGATACGGCATGGGCGGCATATCTCAAGGGCGACCGCGGGGTATTTACGCGGCGGGCGGTCAAATTACTCGACGCCGGCGAAGTCCGCGAAATTGCGCAGCATTATGAAAATGACATGGAGTTTCAGGGGCATGTGAACCGTTATATCCATGATTTCGAAGCCATGCTGCGCAGCATGCTCGCCACCAGTGAAGGCGGCGCGGTCAGTGTGACTTTACTGTCGTCGGATATTGGCAAGCTTTACGTTGCATTGGCGCAGGCCATTGAGCGCTTCCGCAAATGATTTAGCCTTTTGGTACTTTTATAAAATCAAATGTTTCCGCGGTAATCCATCCATAGATATAGTTGGCGTAAAATATCCCGAACAGGGTTAGCGCCAGCAATGTCGTACGCATGATAACTGTGACCGGGCGGAAATTGCCAGGTGCACTATCCGCCTGCCCGCGGACTTTATCTATGCCCAATTCGTCATGGGTTTTTACGCCAAATGGCAGCACCAGAAATGCAGAAATAACCCAAAACAGGGCAAATATAGCAATTATGGACGTCCATTCCATGGATCAGCTTTCCACGACCAGAACATGCACAATAGGTTTTTTGCCAGTCCATCTGGCTGCGCAGCGCCGCACGGCGATGCGGACTGCTTCACGCATTTTTTCAATGTCTTTTACAGGCCCCTTGCCCTGTTTACGCACGGCATTGATCGCATCGTCGCTGGCCTCATCACAAAAAGCGATCATATCTTCATCCAGCGGCAATCCCGCCGGGGCAATGACAGGATCAGCGGCGAGCAAGCCTTTGTTATTAAGCGCCACAGCCACGCTGACATGGCCGTTATGCGCCAGTTTGCGCCGCTCGTTGATGGAGCCGCCATCTGCGGGTAAGATAACGTCGCCGTCCAAAATCAGGCGGCCCGATATTTCATTGCTGATCTTGCCGGGCTTGCCAGGCGCCAACCGCACCAGATCGCCATTTTTCTGCACAATGGCCTGGCCAATCCCGCAGTCTTTACCGAAGCGTGCCTGTTCCATCATATGCCGCATCTCACCGTGCACGGGCACGAGAATTTCCGGTCTGATCCATTCATACATATCCGCAAGTTCCGGGCGCCCGGGATGACCGGACACGTGGATATGCGCCTGCCGCTCGGTTACCATGATCACGCCTTTTTCGGCCAGCTGGTTCTGAATAAATCCAATCGCAATTTCATTACCGGGAATTTGCTTTGATGAAAACAGCACCGCGTCACCCTTGTCTACCTTGATCTGGTGTGTGTCGCTGGCGATCCGGCCAAGCGCGGCCCGCGGCTCCCCCTGCCCGCCTGTGGCAATGACCATCAATTTATTGCGGGGCAGATTCATTGCTTCATCAAAATCAACCGTCGCGGGAAAATCCTGCAGATATCCGTGTTGCTGCGCATTTTCGATAATGCGATGCAGCGAACGGCCCGCAACACATAACTTGCGCCCTGTCTTTTTGGCGACTTCGCCCAATGTATGAAGCCTTGCGACATTAGAGGCAAAAGTTGTTACGATTACACGGTTTTTCTGCTTTTTGACTTCTTCGATCAGGTTGTCCCGAACTTCGCCTTCTGATCCCGATGCCTTGGGATTGAACACATTGGTGGAATCGCACACCAGCGCCAATACGCCTTCGTCACCGATTTTGGTGAGTTCTTCCGGTGTGGACGGCACACCCACAATCGGCTCATCATCCAGTTTCCAGTCGCCCGTATGAAAAACACGGCCATAGGGCGTATCAATAACAAGCGCATTGCCTTCCGCAATCGAGTGCGCCAACGGCACATAGCGGAACCCGAACGGGCCCAGATCAAATGCGCCTTCGTTATCGATGATATTGAGTTCGACTTCATTACTGAGACCCGCTTCGTCCAGCTTTCGCTTGATAAGCCCCGCAGTAAAAGGTGTGGCATATAAAGGCACTTCCAAATCGGCGGCTAGATAGGGCAGCGCGCCGATATGATCTTCATGACCATGGGTGAGCACAATACCGAGCAAGTCGTCACTGCGTTCCTCAATAAACTGTAAATCAGGGAAGATCAGGTCAACGCCGGGGTAATGTGGATCCGAAAATGTCATGCCCAGATCGACCATAACCCATTTGCCGTCACAGCCGTAGAGGTTGGCATTCATGCCAATTTCGCCTGACCCGCCAAGGGCCAGAAATAAAAGCTCGTTTTTCGGCTTCATGTAATTATTTTCCAATTCTTTTATATAATATATTAAGGCCATTGAGCGTCAGATCAGACGCGACCTCGTCAAATATGTCTGTGGGACCGTCAAATAGCGGGGCAAGCCCGCCCGTAGCAATAACCTTGACCGGACGGCCGATTTCCTGTGCCAACCGCGCCGTCATGCCCTCGATCATCGACACATAGCCCCAGAATACACCACTATGCATCGCTTCCTCGGTGGTTTTACCGATGACTTTGGCATTCGGCTCGGGCTCTTTGATAACAATCCGCGGCAGCTTTGCCGCCGCCGTCACCAATGCCTCCAGCGACAGATTGATGCCCGGTGCAATAACGCCGCCTTTATAACTGCCGTTGAAATCAACAATGTCGAATGTTGTGGCGGTACCAAAATCGATGATGATAAGGTCGCTCTTCCATACTGCATAGGCCGCGATGGCATTGACGATCCGGTCTGCACCCACGGCTTTCGGGTCCGGCAGGTCAACTTTGATACCATATTCAACCGGCGGGGTCCCGGTTATCAGCGGCTCTGTCCTGCAGTATTTGCGCGTGAAAGAGGCAAGATTGCGCATCACGCCGGGCACAACACTGGCCATGATGACATCATCAATACCCGCAAACGACAGATCATTGAGCTGCAACAGCTGGTTAAGCCAAACCGCATATTCATCGCTGGTGCGTTTCGTGTTCGTTGCAATGCGCCAGCGAAAGCGGATGTTCTCATCCTCAATCAGCGCAAAAACAATATTGGTGTTGCCGACATCAATCGCAAGCAGCATCTGCTATTCCTCTATATTCCGAACGATTTCGACATCGCCCGCATGAACTACCTCCGCCGCGCCGCCATCCGTTCGGATTTTGAGCGAGCCATCCTTATCAAGCCCCATGAAAATTCCGGTCAAATGCTTGCCCGCACCGCAAGACACTTTTATTTCCGTTCCTGTTTTATGGGCCTTGCCCTGCCATTTATCAAGCAGATTGAGAACAGGTCGGCTGCGCCATTCGGCATATTGTTTTTCAAAACTCACTGCCAGGTCTTCCATCAGGATCGCTGCGTCAAGCGACGTCGGCACGCCTTCATCATGCAGGCAGGTTACCTCACGGCCCGGAATATCGGGTGCGGTGGCAATGTTCAGGCCGATACCGATAATGACCGCATCGCCGCAGCGTTCGAGCAGCATCCCGCACAGCTTTTTGCCATTCACCAATATATCATTTGGCCATTTAAGCTGCGGCGGTTTTTGGGTAAGATATGGTGCGATGGATTCATGCACTGCAAGCGCCGCCACAAATGCCAGCGTAGAAGCGGGCGGATCATCACCGCGCAAACGCACCAATGTACTGGCAAATAAATTGCCGGACGGACTTTCCCAATCGCGGCCGAGACGCCCCCGGCCCGCGCTTTGCCGTTCCGCGCGAATCCACAGGCCTTCCCCCGCGCCGGATTTGGCACGCTCCAGCATATCCGCGTTGGTAGATGCCGTCAGAGCAACGGTTTCAATGCGCGGTTTCAGAGCCTAAAACGCCCAGAACAGAGCATTTGCCGCCTGATCCGCAATATTGCTCAACGGACGGGCGAGCAGATAGCCAAGCGGTGATACGAACAGGGCGAATATGGCAATCAGGACCATATGTACCCGGCTATCGCTTTCCACGATCACATCAGCAGGTTCATCAAAATAGATGACCTTAATAACCTTGAGATAATAAAAGGCGCCGATGACCGATGCCGCTATGCCGATAGCCGCGAGTATGATGAGGTCAGCCTGGACGGCGGCTTCGAATACAAGGAACTTGCCCCAGAAACCGAACAACGGCGGGATGCCGGCAAGCGAGAACATGAAGATAGCCATGGCAGCCGCAAGCCCCTTGCGTGATTTGGAAAGGCCCGCAAGTGAAGAAATTTCCTCAACCTGATTGCCCTGCGCATCGCGCATATCAAGCACAGCGATAAAGCTGCCCAATGTCATCGCCACATAGATGATGAGATACACCAGCATCGCCGATGCCCCCGCCTTGTTTGCCGCGGCGAGGCCGATCAGGATAAAGCCGACATTGTTGATCGAGCTATAGGCCAGCAGGCGCTTGATATTGGTCTGGCCAATTGCGCCGACTGCCCCCACAACAATGGAGGCCAGGGCGATGAAGATGATAATCTGCTGCCACGCAGTGACCTGACTGCCGAAAGCCTCAACCGCAACGCGCATGGTCAGTGCCAGCGCCGCGACTTTGGGTGCAGTGGCAAAAAATGTCGTGACGGGCGTGGGCGCGCCTTCATAAACGTCGGGCGTCCACATGTGGAATGGCACGGCGCTGATTTTGAACGCCAGCCCCGCCAGTACGAATATCAGACCGAATAGCGCGCCTGTGCCGATGCCACCTTCGAAAGCCTGATTGATGCCGTTAAAGCTTGTGGTGCCGGTAAAGCCGTAGAGCAGCGACATGCCAAACAGCAATATACCGCTCGCCAGCGCGCCAAGGACGAAATACTTAAGGCCAGCCTCTGCGGAACGTTCATCATTACGCAGGAAACTGGCAAGCACGTAAGCGGCAAGGCTGTTGAGTTCGAGGCCGATATAAAGTGTGAGAAGGTCGACAGCTGACACCATTAATCCCATGCCGGTCGTCGCCAGAAGGACCAGCACCGGATATTCGGGCCGCATCACATTTGACCGCTGTACACCCGCATTTTCAAAGAAACGCGGCGCAATTATGATGGATACAATCGCCGCAATATAGATAAGCAGCTTGGTCAGCGAACTGAATTTATCGAGACGATATTGCCCGAAAAATGCATCGCCGCCATCTGCAAAAGACGGATTAAGCAGGAAATCAAGCGCCACGGCGGATGCCGCAAACAATGTCGCCACTGCCAATATGCTGACAATACGCGCAGATTTGGCGCCGCCCCATGCGCATACGAGCAGCAGTATCATACTGCCAATGCTCAATATGACTTCGGGGGCGACCAGATACAGGGAGCTAATGATAGACATCAGTGACCTCCCTCGCTTGCTTCATGGGAGCCATGCTCGCCCTTCTCTTCTTTTTTCGGTGTGCCCATCGTGATTTGCGCATCCCCCTGGGGCTGCGCACGGGCAATGCGTGCTTCCAGTGTCGTAATATCCTGTCGCATCGGCGCGAGGAAGCTTTCCGGGTAGACCCCCATCCACAGCACCACCGCGGCAATTGGCGCCAGCAGCGCCATTTCGCGGCCGCTGAGATCAGACATCGCTTTCACATCCTCATGCACCAGATCGCCATAGGCAACGCGGCGATAGAGATAAAGCATATAGCCCGCGCCCAGAATGATGCCCGTGGTACACACCAGCGCGACCCAACTGGAAACCTTGTAAATGCCCAGCAGTGACAAGAATTCACCAACAAAGCCGCTGGTGCCCGGCAGGCCAATTGAGGCCATGGTGAATAGCAGGAACAAGAGCGCATATTTCGGCATATTGATCGACAGACCACCATAGCGGTCAATTTCGCGCGTATGGAGCCGGTCATAAATCACGCCGACACACAGGAACAATGCGCCTGACACCAGACCATGGCTCAGCATTACGATCATCGCGCCTTCCAGTCCCTGCTTGTTAAACGCGAACAGGCCGACCGTCACAATCGCCATATGCGCGACCGAGGAATAGGCAATCAGTTTTTTCATGTCATGCTGCACCAGCGCGACGAGCGAGGTATAGACCACCGCCACCATCGACAGGCCGAATATCAGCCAGACAAACTGCGCAGACGCTTCGGGGAACATCGGCAGCGAGAAACGGATAAAACCATAGCCGCCGAGTTTCAGCAGCACGCCCGCCAGAATGACCGAACCGGCAGTAGGTGCCTGAACGTGCGCATCGGGCAGCCAGGTATGGACCGGCCACATCGGCATTTTCACCGCAAAGCTGGCAAAGAAAGCGAGCCAGAGCCATGTCTGCGCCTCTGGCGCGAAATCATAGTTCATCAGCGTCGGGATATCGGTCGTGCCCGCCTGATTGGTCATCCACAGCATGGCAATCAGCATCAGCACCGATCCAAGCAGCGTGTAGAGGAAGAATTTGTATGACGCGTAAATCCGGTCCGCCCCGCCCCAGATACCGATAATCAGATACATCGGGATCAGGCCCGCTTCAAAGAAGATATAGAACAGGAAAATATCCTGTGCCGCGAACACGCCGATCATCAGCGTTTCCATAAACAGGAATGCCGCCATATATTCGCCGACACGCTTCTGGATCGCTTCCCAGCTGGCACCGATACAGATTGGCATCAGGAACACCGACAGCATGATGAGCATCAGCGCAATGCCATCAATGCCAAGCGCCCAGGAGAAACGGCCGAATATCGGCGCGTTTTCGGTAAACTGCCACTGCGCACCGCCAATATCGTAATTGAGCCACAGCACGATGCCGAGCGCCAGATTGGCCAGCGTGGCCATCAGCGCCATCCAGCGTGCCGAATTGGCAGACAGGAACAGGCAGACGACGGCGGCTATCGTCGGAATAGCCAGCATCAGCGACAGGATTGGAAAGCCAAGTTCGTTCATCTTATCGCACCATTACCCAAGTGATCGCCGCCACAAGCCCCAGGAGCATGACCAGCGCATAGCTGTAAAGATATCCGGTCTGGAGCCTGCCAGCGACCCTGCTGCCATAGCTGACCAAGGTGGCCGCACCATCGGGGCCGAAACGGTCGATGGTCTGCTGGTCGCCGCGTTTCCAGAACAGGCGTCCGAACCAGAAAGCCGGTTTGACGAAGATGAGGTCATACAGCTCGTCAAAATACCATTTGTTGAAGAAGAACTGGTACAGGCCGCGGAACTGGTCCGCCAGCGCCTGCGGCCGTCCCTCCCCGCGCATATACATGAAGAACGCTGTGCCCAGCCCGATCAGCATCGCGAAAGTCGACGACAGCTTTACCCAGTAAGGCACTTCATGGATGACGTGCATCAGATGTGCGTCAAACGCGATGCTTCCATTCCAGAATGCCGCGCCTTGTTCGGCGTCGATAAAGGCATGGTGGAACACAAAACCCGCAAATATTGCGCCCATCGCAAGCACGCCCAGCGGTATGAGCATGGTGAGCGGGCTTTCATGCGGGTGATAGCCGCCGGTGCTGTCTTCGGCTGTTTCGGGTGTCTTGTGCACGCTGTGCTGAATATGTTCGGATTCAATCCAGCGCGGTTTGCCCCAGAATGTCAGGAACATCAGCCGCCAGCTATAAAAGCTGGTGAGCAGCGCTGCGGTCACGCCAACGAAGAAGGCAATGCCGCCCATTTCGGTGCCGCTGGCATAGGCCGCCTCGATAATCGCGTCTTTTGAGAAAAAGCCGGCAAAGCCGAGCGCTGGGATTGCGCCGATATGGATGATGCCCACACCGGTAATCGCCAATGTGCCAGCGAGCATCGCCCAGAAAGTCAGCGGAATTTCTTTTTTCAGGCCGCCATAATAGCGCATGTCCTGCTCATGGTGCATGGCGTGAATGACACTGCCCGCGCCGAGGAACAACAGTGCCTTGAAAAACGCATGAGTGAACAGGTGGAACATCGCCGCACCATAGGCGCCGACGCCAGCGGCAAAGAACATATAGCCCAGCTGTGAACAGGTGGAATAGGCGATCACGCGCTTGATATCAGTTTGCACCAGGCCAACCGTCGCCGCGAACAGCGCAGTGGCCGCGCCCACGAAAGTTACCACTGTCAGCGCGGTTTCGCTGGTCTCAAACATGGGCGACAGGCGGCAGACCATAAAGACGCCCGCAGTCACCATGGTGGCCGCGTGGATCAGTGCGGACACAGGTGTCGGACCTTCCATCGCATCGGGCAGCCATGTGTGCAGGCCAAGCTGCGCCGATTTGCCCATCGCGCCGATAAACAGCAGCAGGCAGAGGATCGTCATCGTATCAAGCCGCATGCCGAGGAAGCCGATGGTGGAGCCCGCCATAGCAGGCGCTGCTTCAAGGATTTCGGGGATAGAGACTGTGCCAAACACCAGGAAAGTGCCGAAAATGCCGAGCATAAAGCCAAGATCACCAACACGGTTTACGACAAATGCCTTGATCGCAGCGGCATTCGCGCTTGGCTTTTTGAACCAGAAGCCGATCAGCAGGTAGGAGGCAAGCCCCACGCCTTCCCAACCAAAGAACATCTGCACAAGGTTGTCAGCTGTCACCAGCATCAGCATGGCAAAGGTGAAGAGCGAGAGATAGGCGAAGAAACGCGGTTGATCCGGGTCTTCATCCATATAGCCCCAGCTATAAAGATGCACGAGCGCGGACACGGTGGTGACCACGACCAGCATCACTGCGGTCAATGTGTCGACACGCAATGCCCAGTTGAAATTGAGGTCGCCCGAACGCACCCAGTCGAGAACCGGAACAACAGATGCCTGTGCATCACCGCTCAAAAAGCTGAGGAAAATCGGCCAGCTGAGCGCGCAGGAAATAAACAGCGCGCCGGTGGTTATCACCTTGGCGGGAATATTGCCCAGCGCCCGGTTGCCCAGGCCAGCGATAATGGCTGCCAGCAATGGCAGGAATACGATAAGTTTGATTTCCACCCCTGTTTACCCCTTCATCCGGTTGACATCATCAACCGCAATCGTGCCGCGTCCGCGGAAATAAATCACCAGTATTGCAAGCCCAATCGCCGCCTCGCCCGCGGCGACGGTCAACACGAACATAGCGAAAACCTGCCCGACCAAATCGCCCAGAAACGCGCTGAACGCGACCAGGTTGATATTCACCGCGAGCAAAATCAGTTCGATCGCCATCAAAATAATGATGACATTCTTGCGGTTCAGGAAAATGCCAAGCACGCCCATCACGAACAGGATGGAGCTGACGATAATATAGTGTTCAATACCGATGCCGCCGGTCATAGCTCGACTCCCTTGCCTATTTCCGGCTGCACGTTGCGTGTCGCATCTTCGGGACGCCGGGCAACCTGATCCGCAACGACCTGCGGCTTCACACCGGAACGTTTGCGATTGGTCAGCACAATCGCGCCCACCATCGCCACGAGCAGAATGATGCCCGCCATTTCAAACAGGAATATATATTTGGTATAGAGAAGCTCGCCCACGGCCTGAATATTACTGGCATCTTCCCGCCCAGGATTAAGCGGCGCATCAGAAAGTTCTATCTTGCCCGCCCGGTACGCGCCGATACCGAATATCAATTCACACACGAACACGACGGCGAGAAGCAATCCCAGCGGGACATTCTTGATAAAACCGGCACGAAGCTCGGCAAAATCAATATCGAGCATCATCACGACGAACAGGAACAGCACCGCAACCGCTCCGACGTAGACAATGACCAGCAGCATCGCGATAAATTCTGCACCAACCAGCACCATCAATCCCGCCGCGTTAAAGAATGCGAGGATCAGCCACAGCACGCTGTGAACCGGATTGCGCGCAAAAATGGTGAACGCACCGCTGGCGATCAACAATGCCGCGAATAGATAAAATGTGAAAACCTGTATCACTGTATTTTAAGCCCCGCTGGATTCGTCACGCGCATTACCGGTAAGGTGCATCTGCTTCAAGGTTTGCCGCAATGGCACGCTCCCACTTATCCCCGTTGGCGAGCAATTTGTTCTTGTCATAGAGCAACTCCTCACGGGTTTCGGTGGCATATTCGAAATTCGGTCCCTCAACCACAGCATCGACCGGGCATGCTTCCTGACAGAAACCGCAGTAAATGCACTTGGTCATGTCAATGTCATAACGCGTGGTGCGGCGTGAGCCATCTTCACGTGGCTCAGCCTCAATCGTAATCGCCTGCGCAGGGCACACGGCCTCGCACAGCTTGCATGCGATACAGCGTTCCTCACCATTGGGGTAACGGCGCAGTGCGTGCTCCCCGCGAAACCGCGGGCTGAGCGGGTTTTTCTCATGCGGATAATTCAGTGTCGCCTTGGGCTTGAAGAAATATTTCAGCGTCAGCACATGCGCTTTCACAAATTCCCAAAGGGTAAAGGCTTTGATGGTTTGGGCAATGCTCATAGCGGCCACCCATGGTCTCTGATCATTACATATCCGCTCACTATAACCACCCATATCAGCGCGAGTGGCAGGAAGATTTTCCAGCCCAGGCGCATCAACTGGTCATAACGGTAACGCGGCACCGTCGCCATCACCCAGCTGAAGATAAAGAAAAACACGAATATTTTCAGGAACAGCCAGACAATGCCGGGAACGGCATAGAGCGGTTCCCAGTCAATCGGCGGCAACCAGCCACCCCAGAACAGGATCGCGTTGAGTGCGCACATCAGCAGGATGTTCGCATATTCGCCGAGCCAGAACAGCGCGAAACTCATCGAGCTGTACTCGGTCTGATACCCGGCCACGAGTTCGGATTCCGCTTCGGTCAGGTCAAATGGATGCCGTGCGGTTTCCGCCATCGCAGAGATCAGGAACACGACCGCCATCGGGAAAAGCATCGGATTCAGGCCATAGGCATTGACCACGCCGCCGATATGGCCTTTTTGCGCCATGATGATATCGCTCAGGTTGAAAGTCCCCGCCATCAAAACAACGCTTATCAGCGTAAAACCTATGGAAACTTCATAGGAAATCATCTGCGCCGCCGCGCGCATGGAGGAAAAGAACGGATATTTCGAGTTGGATGCCCAGCCCGAAATCACGACGCCATAGACCCCAAGCGAGCTAATCGCCAGGATATACAGCAGGCCGACATTAATGTCGGACAGCACCGCCGTTTCGCTGAACGGAATTACAGCCCATGCCAGCAGTGCCACCGTAAAGGTTATAATCGGCGCAATGATAAACAGGCCCTTGTTGGCACCCGATGGAATAATGGTTTCCTGCAGGAACACCTTGATACCATCGGCAAAACTTTGCAGCAGACCAAATGGTCCCACCACATTGGGACCCTTGCGCAATGCCATCGCGGCCCAGATCTTGCGGTCGCAATAGATGATAATCGCCACCGCGAGCATAAGCGGAAAGGCAATCAGCAGAATGCCGCAGATCGTGGCCACAAACCACGCTGCTTCATAATTCATGCCCAGAGATTGGAAAAATTCTGTCATTCCGCCGCCTCCAGCATATCATCCGCATGCAGCAGTTCCGCCGAACAGCGCTGCATGGTTGCGCTGGCGCGCGCGATCGAGTTTGTCAGGTAGAAATCCTTGATCGGATAGCTAAGCGCGCCTTCGCACTTGCTTTCCAGCTTGGGCGGTGCCCAGTCATAGCTCGCCAATCCTTCATTGCCGAGCGCAGGAACGGCTTTTGCCATGGCCGCGCGGCATTCTGCAAAACTGTCAAATGGCAGCGTATGGCCCAGCACATCGGACAAAGCCCGCAATATCGACCAGTCTTCGCGCGCATCACCCGGAGCAAACACCGCCTTGTTGGAAAATTGCACGCGTCCTTCCAGATTGACGTAGGTGCCGTTCTTTTCAGGGTAAGCCGCTGCGGGCAGAATGACATCCGCCGCATGCGCGCCCGCATCGCCGTGATGGCCGATATAGACTTTGAAGCTGTCTTTAAACTGGCCATAATCCATCTCATCCGCGCCCAATGCGAACAACAGCGCCGGTTTGGCCGCAACAATATCTGCCAATCCGCCTTTTTGCGCGTAACCAAGCATCAGTCCGCCCATGCGTGCGGCCGAGAAGTGCAGCACGTTAAAGCCGTTCCAGTCGTCACGGACCATCTTGAATTTGCCCGCCAGTTTGAGCGCTGCGCCGTGCACGCCCTCCATGGCCAGAGCGCCGCCGCCCATGATGATCGCAGGTTTGTCCGCCCCTTTCAGCGCATCGGAGACAGCTTTTGGCAGCTTGCCGAGCACCTTGGCATCCTCGCCCAGCCATTCGGCTTTATAGGTCAGATCGACCTCAGGGCCGACGGCGAAAACTTTCGCACCGCGCTTGATCGCCTTGCGGACGCGCGTATTCACCAATGGCGCTTCCCAGCGCAAATTTGTCCCGATCAGCAGGATGGCATCGGCTTCCTCGATACCGTTCATCGTGCTGTTGAAATTGACGGCTGCGAGGTTGCTGGTGTCGTAGGCCAGGCCTGTCTGACGGCCTTCCAGCATTTTTGAGCCCATGGCGGCAAGCAATTCACGCGCGGCAAACATAGTTTCACAATCCACCATATCACCGGCAACAGCGGCCACGGACTTGCCCGCTTTCTTGGCGACTTTGGCAATTGCCTTGAACGCTTCATCCCAGCTTGCCTCGACCAGTTTGCCGCTTTTGCGCACAAATGGCTTGTCGAGCCGGCGGCGCACCAGGCCATCGACCATATAGCGCGTTTTGTCGGTCGCCCATTCCTCGTTCACGTCATCATTGACACGCGGCAGCACGCGCAGCACTTCCCTGCCCCGGCTGTCGAAACGAATATTGGTGCCGACCGCGTCAGACACATCGATGCCGAGCGTTTTCTTCAGCTCCCACGGGCGCGCTTCAAACGCATAGGGCTTGGAGGTCAGCGCGCCCACCGGGCACAGGTCAATCACATTGCCCGAAAGCTCGCTATGCACCGCCTGTTCCAGATAGCTGGTAATCTGCATGCTTTCGCCGCGGCCAATCGCGCCGATTTCCTCGACACCGGCCACTTCTTCGGAAAAACGGACACAGCGGGTGCAATGGATGCAGCGTGTCATGACTGTCTTGACGATCGGCCCCATATATTTTTCGGTGACTGCGCGCTTGTTTTCCTCAAAGCGTGAACCGCCCCGGCCATAGGCAATCGCCTGATCCTGCAGATCGCATTCACCGCCCTGATCGCAGATCGGACAATCAAGTGGATGGTTGATAAGCAGAAATTCCATCACGCCTTCACGCGCCTTTTTCACCATTTCGGTGTCGGTGCGAATTTCCTGTCCTTCGGTGGCGGGCAGCGCGCAGCTCGCCTGCGGCTTGGGCGGTCCAGGCTTTACCTCGACCAGACACATGCGGCAGTTGCCGGCAATGGACAGCCGCTCATGATAACAGAAACGCGGAATTTCCTTGCCCGCAAGCTCCGCTGCCTGCAGTACAGTTGCGCCCTGCGGGACTTCCAGTTCTAGGCCATCTACGGTGACTTTAGGCATGCTCTAAAGCCTTTCTAATGAGAAGTTGCTTTAATAGCTTTCGTCTAAAGTTGATTGCCTCACTAAAAATAACCTGAAAGTCATCAGAACAAGCAGAACCTATTTTATAAAAGTGATTATCAAAAACACCTTTTTTATTCATAAATTTAGATATACTTTTTTCTTTATTACGAGTTTTTCTCAATTTATCATTAAAGTATGCTTGATCCTTTTCATACATACAGCTTGCTAAATATCTCGCATAATAAAATTCAAAACTTTCGCCCTTTCGAAAAATATCTAATTTATAATGAGGCATAGTTCGATCATTATTTTTATACCATTTAACTAACTTATTCCGATAATCTGTAAAACAATCGGTTTTCTTTAGTATAATTCTTGTAGGAATTTCATTATATGAATACTTAGCTTTAGAAATATTCAGGAAAGTTTCGGAAGAAGATTTAGGATATTGTTCAAAATAACAATAAAATGCTTCAGAATTAAGTGGAGGCGAATTATTAGTACGAATACTATATTTACTTTGATAGATTTTTGATACATATTTTGTTGAGATATAATCACTTGCTTCATAATCTCGTGCGTTTGCAACATTAAAAAATGAAACAAATAATACTAGGCTAGAAACTAAAATAACGCTTTTGATCACTCCGCCGCCTCCATGATTTCTTCATTGCCGCCCTGGCGCTCGCGGATGCGGCGTTCCATTTCGGGGCGGAAGTGATGGATGAGGCCCTGGATCGGCCAGGCCGCAGCGTCGCCAAGCGCGCAGATTGTATGCCCTTCGACCTGCTTTGTTACTTCATATAAAGTATCAATATCTTCGATTTCGGCATTGCCATCACGCATTTTTTCCATCACACGCCACATCCAGCCCGTGCCTTCGCGGCACGGTGTGCACTGGCCGCAGCTTTCGTGTTTGTAGAAATAGCTGAGACGGGAAATCGCACGGACGATATCGGTCGATTTATCCATCACAATAACCGCCGCCGTACCTAGGCCGGAACCGACATCTTTCAGGCCATCAAAGTCCATTGGCGCGGCCATAATCTGTTCCGCAGGAACCAATGGCACTGATGAGCCGCCCGGGATAACTGCCAGCAGATTGTCCCAGCCACCGGTAATGCCGCCGCAATGCTTTTCGATCATATCGCGGAACGGGATTGACATGGCCTCTTCAAATACAGCCGGTTTTTCAACATGGCCCGATACCTGAAACAGTTTCGTGCCCTTGTTATTCTCCCGCCCAAAGCTTGCGAACCATGCGCCGCTGCGCCGTATGATGGTGGGCACGACCGCGATGGATTCCACATTGTTGACCGTAGTCGGACAGCCATAAAGGCCCGCACCGGCGGGAAATGGCGGTTTCAGGCGCGGTTGGCCCTTCTTGCCTTCCAGGCTTTCGATCATCGCGGTTTCTTCGCCGCAGATATAGGCACCTGCACCGCGGTGTACGAACACGTCGAAATCATAACCGGAGCCAGCGGCATTTTTACCGATCAGGCCTGCATCATAGGCTTCCGCCACCGCTTTTTCGAGTGCGATGGCCTCGGCAATATATTCACCGCGAATATAGATATAGGCGGCGCGTGCACGCATCGCGAAACCCGCCACCAGCGCGCCTTCGATCAGCTTGTGCGGGTCGCCGCGCATGATTTCGCGGTCCTTGCATGATCCGGGTTCGGATTCATCGGCATTGATGACGAGGAAACTGGGCCGCGGATTTCCGCGCGCATCTTTGGGGGCTTCCTTGGGCATAAAAGACCATTTTAGGCCGGTCGGGAACCCTGCTCCGCCGCGGCCACGCAGGCCGGACGCCTTTATTTCCTCAATAATCTTGTCGTTGCCAAGCGCAATCAGGTCCTTGGTATTGTCCCAGTCCCCGCGCGCCTGCGCGGCTTTCAGGTCAGGTGACTGAAAGCCATAGACGTTTGTAAAGATACGGTCCTTGTCCTGGAGAAAGTCAAAGCTCATAAGGTACCTCCGCCCATGGTGAACCAGAGCGCCGCGGCAATTGCGATGGCCGCGATAATGCCCACGGTTTTCAAGATGCCGGTCAGCACCTTGAACGCGATAAACAGCAGGATAAGGCCGATAATGACCGGCAGTAGCGATTCCATCACCATTCCCCCCGGTAATCATGGTTTGTATCGACCATTTCCTTGAGCACCACAGGCCCGCCTTCGGGCTCGCTGGTCTTGCGGCCCGTCTGCGATCCCGGTGTCACCTCACGGCCTGCGGCCAGATTTTCCAGGATTTTGGTGGTGATGTCATAGTCCAGATCCTCGAAATTATCGTCATTGATCTGCACCATCGGCGCGTTGGAGCAATTACCCATGCACTCGACTTCGGTGAGCGTAAATAGCCCGTCGGGCGTGGTTTTGCCCTTAACCATCCCCTTGTTCTTGCACGCCGCCATGACGTCATCGGACCCGCGCAGCATGCACGGCGTGGTGCCGCACACCTGCACATGATATTTGCCCACGGGCGCAAGGTTGTACATGGTGTAGAAGCTCGCGACCTCATAGGCGCGCATATAGGGCATATCGAGATAGGCCGCGACATATTCGATCACCGGCACGGGCAGCCAGCCCTGCGTATCGGTATCCGTCCCCACCTGACGCTGCGCCAGGTCAAGCAACGGCATCACGGCGCTGCGCTGCCGTCCTTCGGGATAGCGTGCCACATATATTTTCGCTTTTTCATCATTCTCTGGCGTGAAGGCAAAATTGCCCCACTTCGCGCGGACTTCGATTTCGTCGGGGATATTGGGTGTGTCAGCCATGAATCAGCCTTTTTTGAATGTAACGACCAACATATAATCCGATTATTGCAGCAGAAACCGTCGACAGCACTTCTTTTACGCTGAATGCACCATGGAACGCATATAAATACGCCGCAACTCCGGATGCGAATGCGGTGCACGCAAGAATAAAAATAAGAAGTTCGCGAAGTATCACCGGTCGCACTCCCCGAATACCACGTCGATCGCGCCCAAAATAGCTGTAGCATCTGGCAGCATATGGCCTTTGCACATAAAATCCATGGCCTGCAGGTGACTAAATGCCGTGGGGCGTATCTTGCAGCGATAGGGCTTGTTGCTGCCATCGCTGACCAAATAGACGCCAAATTCGCCTTTAGGGCTTTCGGTGGCGACATAGACTTCGCCTGCCGGGACATGGAAGCCTTCTGTGTAGAGCTTGAAATGGTGGATGAGTGCTTCCATCGACTGCTTCATCTCGCTGCGCTTGGGCGGAACGACTTTACGGTCGGTTGAGGCAATCGGACCTTCGGGCATTTCGTTCAGGCACTGGCGCATAATGCGTGCGGATTGATATACTTCCTCCACACGGACCATGAAGCGGTCGTAACAATCGCCTTTTGTACCCACCGGAATATCAAATTCCATCCGGTCATAGACATCATAGGGCTGTGATTTGCGCAGATCCCACGCGATGCCCGCACCGCGAATCATCGGACCGGAAAAGCCCCATTTGACGGCATCGTCCTTGCTGACGGTGGCGATATCGACATTGCGCTGTTTGAAAATGCGGTTGTCCACGACCAGGCTCATCGCATCGGCGAACTGTTTCGGGAATGTGTCGAGCCAGTCGGCGAGATCGGTGAGCAGTTTCAACGGTACATCCTGATGCACACCGCCGGGACGGAACCAGGCACTGTGCATACGTGCACCCGATGCGCGTTCAAAGAAATTCAGGCAATCCTCGCGGATTTCAAACACCCACAGATTCGGCGTCATTGCGCCCACATCCATGACGTGCGCACCGATATTGAGCATATGGTTGCAGATACGTGTCAATTCGGCGAACAGCACGCGCAGATACTGCGCACGTAGCGGCACTTCGAGATCAAGCAGTTTCTCAATCGCCAGCACATAGCTATATTCCTGCGCCAGCGGAGAGCAGTAATCGAGCCGGTCAAAATAGGGTAAAGCCTGTAGATACGTCTTATGTTCGATCAGTTTTTCGGTGCCGCGGTGGAGCAGGCCGACATGCGGATCGATGCGTTCGATAATCTCGCCGTCCAGCTCCATTACCATGCGCAGAACGCCGTGCGCCGCCGGGTGCTGCGGGCCGAAATTGATCGTGTAATTCTGAATTTCCGTATCACCGACAGTTGGATCAGCGGCATCGGTTTCACCCAGCGTTTCTTCGAGATAATCAGCCATTATGCTTTACCTCCATCTTTTTTCTTTGCCGCTTTTTTAGGGGCCGCCTTCTTGGCAGGCGCTTTTTTGGGAACCGCTTTCTTTGCGCCCGCCTTGCTCACCTTGGCTTTTGCTGTGCGCGGTTTTTTAGCGCCAGCACCTTTTTTGGCCGTACCGGATTTGGTACGCTTGGGTGCGGGCTTTTTGACCTTGCTGTCATCCTGCGCCGGACTGCCTTCGGTTTCTCTTTCAGCCGCGGCCTTATTGGTTTTTTTGCCTGCGCCCGTGTCAGCAGGTTTTTCCGTGGTTTTCGGTTTATCTACGCTCGGCGCCTCGGCATCCGCCTTTTCATCGCCAGGCAGCACATAATCTGCCCCCTCCCATGGTGACATAAAATCAAAACTGCGAAAATCCTGCGCCAGTTTTACCGGTTCATAGATAACACGCTTATGCTCTTCGCTATACCGCATTTCGACATGCCCCGTGAGCGGAAAATCCTTGCGGAAGGGATGGCCGCGAAAGCCATAATCGGTGAGAATACGGCGCAGGTCGGGATTGCCTGCAAAAAGAACACCGTAAAGGTCGTAGACCTCACGTTCCAGCCACCCGGCAACCGGCCACAGATGTGTCACAGTGGGCACCGGCGTGTCTTCGTCTGTGCTCACCTTGACCCGAACACGGTGGTTTTTGGTGAGGCTGAGCAAGTGATAACACACCTCAAACCGCTCGGAGCGATCAGGATAATCAACACCGGCAATTTCCATAAGCTGCTGATATTCATGGTCATCACACAAAAGCTGCAGCGCATCTGCAATGCTGCCGCGCTGCACGGTAAAGCTGATCTCACCATGCGCCTCAACCGTATCAATCAGCATTGCACCCAATGCCGCGCCCAGCTGCGCCGCAACACCGTAATTGCTTGCTATTTTCGGAGCCGAATGTGCCATGTTACCGTTCAATCGTTCCTATCCGGCGGATTTTCCGCTGGAGCTGCATCACACCGTAGAGCAGGGCTTCTGCTGTGGGCGGACATCCGGGCACATAAATATCAACCGGCACGATCCTGTCGCATCCGCGTACCACCGAATAGCTGTAATGATAATAGCCACCGCCATTGGCACAGCTGCCCATCGAAATCACGTATTTCGGCTCCGACATCTGGTCATAAACGCGGCGCAGCGCAGGGGCCATTTTGTTGCACAGTGTACCCGCCACAATCATCACGTCCGACTGACGCGGGCTGGCGCGCGGGGCGACGCCGAAACGCTCCATGTCATAGCGCGGCATGTTGACGTGAATCATTTCCACCGCGCAACAGGCAAGACCAAATGTCATCCACCACAGCGAACCCGTGCGCGCCCAGGTGAATAAATCTTCAGTGGACGTAACAAGGAAACCCTTGTCATTCACTTCCGCGTTCAGGTCGTTGAAAAACGCCTGTTCGGGCGGTGTGCCTTCGGGGGGCATATCCGCCATGGTCGCGGGCTGAATATGTGTTTCATTGTTGCTCATGATTATTCCCAATCCAGCGCCCCCATTTTCCATTCGTAGATAAATCCTACGGTCAGGATAAACAGGAATATCATCATGGCGCTCCATCCCATCCATCCCGTCACGCCCAGCGATACGGCCCATGGAAAGAGAAATGCCGCCTCCAGGTCGAATATGATAAACAGGATTGCAACCAGATAAAAACGCACGTCAAACTTGCTGCGGGAATCTTCAAAAGCCGGGAAGCCGCATTCATATTCCGTCAGCTTATTGACTGTCGGTTGATGCGTGCCGGTAAGCCGGGAAACACCCATCGGCAGAAAAACAAATGCCATGGATAATGCAAGTGCAATGCCCAGGAAAAGGAGGATTGGCAGATATTGTGAAAGATCGGTCAAATCATTTCCTTCCTGACCCCAAAAGAATCCACACGTAAATCAGCTTCGCTTCTAAGCATCTAGGTACGTGCAAGCAAGTGTCTGACTGTGTTTTTTACGCACAAATGTGTGGCATGTTCTGCAAGTCAATCGCCCGTATTTGTGTTGGCCGGAGCGACTGCCCCTGCTTCACTGCGCCGCCCTTTTCAAATTTGGGCCATTGGGCGTTGCTGATATAATAGAATTTATCTCCCAAAAGCTCTCCATTTGTAGGCTCTTCCCAGGAAGCATGCGCCTTTTCGATAATATGCGCACATTTCACATGGCGGCCGTCATCACTCAGCACAAAATGGGTGATGCGCGCGGGCGTTTGCCCATTCTGAATGGCTATAAGCATAGCGTCATCACCATATAGGCCATCAATACCATCGATAGCTATGCCTTCTGGTGCCGTAATCTGTTCAACGCTGCCTGCTCCCAAATCGACACGTGCCAACCCATAGGAATAATCCGAAACAATCAGCGCCTTGCCCTCTCGTGTCATGACCATACCTTGCGGGCTGCGCAATATTCCAGGGCGCAGCACTACCGACAGAATGTCACAGCCGGGTGCACATTTATAAATGGCACCATTGCCGGCATCGGCAAGATACACTGTGCCATCACCTGCGAGCATCAGATCGCCGGGTGACGTTTTCTCCATCTCGGTCGATGGCAGACGATATTTTTCTACGCCGGTCAAAAGGTCATAGCCAATCAATCCGGTAAAATACGCTTCGCGCTGCGGTGAAGGCCCTACCTTCGCAGCAGCGGCCCATACCAGATTGCGCTGATGGTCGGCGACCAGACCCAGATGGCTCCAACCATTATTCATGTCTGCGCGGGTCCATCTTTTGACAGTTCCGCCATCATTTATAAATATACCTCCGCTCACTACCGAAGACAGCAATATGCGGCCATCATCCATCATTGCCAGAGCCTCGACAAGCCGGGGCGGTGACTTGATTGTAGCGACAACACGGCTGCGCTCGGCGGTCTTCTCATTAATCTTTACGGCTGCCTGTAAAGCGGCCAATTCCTCGGCATCCATATGTGCGGCAAGATATTCAAGGACTGGCTGTGACAGTCCTGATCCCAATGCCACCAGCTTTTTGGCATATCGCACGGCGGCATTATGATCTGATGCGCGATAGGCACGGCTGAAAGCAAAACGCCACATGGCGGCGCTTGCAGGGAAACGTGTGATGCCAATGTCTGCGGCGTTATCCGCGCTGAAATCGGGACGTTCCGGCCATGACGCTGATGGCATGGCCACGCGTGTTTCCGCAGGCAGATCTGGAACCGATGCGCAGGATGCAAGAAAAAGAACAGGCAATGTGCCGAGCAGGCGCGCAAACATGTTCTTTGGCATGTTTTCTGGCATGGCCGATTCCTGAATATTATTCCGACTTGGCCTTTGCACGCAAAGCGCCAGCGATTAATTTGTGCAATTTGGAATGGATCACGTCGTTGGCGGCGATCATTTCCTGATTGTTTATGGGCTGGTTACCGCCGCGATAGTCGGTTACAAAACCGCCTGCTTCACGCACCATGAGCACGCCTGCCGCAACATCCCATGGCTGCAAGCCGCTTTCCCAAAAACCGTCATAACGCCCCGCTGCCAGCCATGCGAGATCCAGTGAAGCCGCGCCAAAGCGGCGTATCCCGGCAACTTCGGGGCCGACCGCATTGAATATTTTTGACCATTCGTCAAAGTCACCATGGCCGTTAAAAGGCGCGCCTGTGGCTATCAGTGCTTCATCCATGTAACGGCGTCCCGATACACGCAAACGGCGATCGCCAACCCATGCGCCGCGGTTGGTTTCCGCCCAGTAACTCTCATCGGTAATGGGTTGATAGATAAGCCCTGAAGTCACATCGCCCCAACCATCACCGGCTTCATTGGGCTGCTGCACCGCAAGCGAAATCGCAAAATGCGGAATACCGTGGAGGAAATTCGTTGTGCCGTCCAGCGGATCGATAATCCAGCGCGGTTTGTGCAGGTCACCCTGTATCATGCCCCCTTCTTCAAGAACAAAGCCCCAGTCAGGCCGCGCTTTCAGCAGTTCATCATAAAGCGTCCGTTCGGCGCGCTGATCTGCTTTGGATACGAAATCTGCAGGTCCCTTTTTGGAAACCTGTAGATGCTCGACTTCACCGAAGTCGCGGCGCAAACGCTGTCCGGCCTTACGCGCCGCGCGTTCCATAATTGCTATTAATCCGGAATGGGATGGCATGTTTTTTCCTATCAGCCTTGTCGGGGCTTGAGAATCATTAGGCCACTGAACAAATTGTCAGTCAGCTTTCTTAACGTATTCGCGGGCATAGACATCGACCACAATGCGTGTTCCAGCGGAGATATGCGGCGGCACCATGACGCGTACACCATTATCAAGCACAGCGGGTTTATAACTCGAAGAAGCTGTCTGCCCTTTAATGACGGCGTCGGCTTCGACAATTTCCGCTTCAATCTGATCGGGAAGCTGCACTGAAAGCGGCTTTTCTTCATATAGTTCCAGCGTAACATCCATGCCATCCTGAAGGAATTCAACCGCGTCCCCCAAAAGGTCCGCCGGAAGCATGATCTGTTCGTAATTTTCCTTATCCATGAAAGTCAGCATATCGCCGTCGGCGAATAGAAACTGAAAATCCTTGGTATCAAGGCGAACCTTTTCGACAGTATCGGCACTGCGGAAGCGCACATTGGTTTTGCGGCCATCGACCAGGTTTTTCATCTCGACCTGCATGTAAGCTCCGCCCTTGCCAGGCTGTGTATGCTGAATTTTTGAGACTTTCCAAAGACCGCCCTCATATTCAAGGATATTGCCCGGACGGATGTCGACACCACTGATTTTCATAAAATATCTCACAAATTAAAAAGAGCCAATACGGCGACAGCCTGCATGAATATTGTGCTGCGCTCTATAGCCGCAGGCCCACGTTGGCAAGAGGATTAGCGGTGAGATGCTTGCGATACCACGAATAGTCAGCGCCTGCATGAACATAGTGCATGGCCGATCCATCCAATTCGCCAGCCAAAAACCATGCGATACAATGGACACAACGATTTTATCAGATCCATTGAGGAAACCGAGAGATTAGTGATGCGTGCAAAAAAAGAAAATCCGGCCGTTGGCATCTTTGGAAAGCATAGCCGTTTGTATGAAAAATCACGCCAAAAATGCGGTTCTCTGCCAGATGCGAATGAATTTGAGGACGCCTATATAAACTATCTGAAACAGATGGCCCGGCAAACAAAAACCAGCAGTGGAGTGATTGCTTAATTGTTTTTTGCAAACAGTTTATGAAAGGCGCGAACAGCTTCGGCAGGGCCATCTGTATGTTTCCAGATGCCGCCCGACACAGCCAGAAAATCAGCACCCGCCGCAATTAATGGTTGAGCGTTATCCACTGTTATCCCGCCAATTGCGACACAGGGTATTTCCACAAAATGTGACCACCATGACAGGATTTCAGGTTCTGCCACATGCTCTGTCTCTTTGGTTTTGCTGGGATTAAATGCTCCGAATGCAACATAATCCGCCCCCGCCTCACCTGCTTCCAACGCCAGATGACGACTGTTATGACAGGTTATACCAATCTGCACAGCGCGGCCCAAACGTTCGCGAGCCTCGGCCAATTCACCGTCCCCCTGTCCCAGATGCACACCATCCGCGCCAAGCCGCGCTGCCAGTGCAATATCGTCATTGACGATAAAAGCTGTTTCATATTCTGCGCATATGGCCTGCAAGGGTTCGGCAAGTCGCGCCGCTTCATGTTGATCCAGCCCTTTTACGCGAAACTGGAAAGCCGCAACAGGTGCGGCGGACAGGGCTTCGCGCAGACGGTCCGGGAAATCACCACCCGTTTCGAGTGGTGATATGATGTAAAGCTGGCAGGCGGGGTCCGCGCTCATATATGGCCCTTAGGTCGCGGACGCTTCGTAAATCTGGTCAATCGCACCGCCCAGTGAGGCATCAAAGTCGCCGTCGCCCATTTGCTGGCGCAGATCCTGAAGCAGTGCGCGTGAGAAGCTCGCGATCATGCCGGGATTCTTGGCGAGTTCGCTGCATGCCTCATCACGTTCAAAACCGCCGGAAAGTGCAACCACGCGCGCTACATTTGGATGCTCGACAAGTGATGTATACAGGCCCGCCTGTTCTGGAATGGAAAGCTTCAGCATCACCTTGCGATCTTCAGGCAGTGCATCAAGTGCTTTTTTAAGCTCTTCAAACAGAATTGCATCCGCTGCGCCGCGCTCCGCGCTTTTGATTGATACTTCGGGTTCGATAATCGGCATCAAACCATGGTCCAATATGCGCGATGCTACCTCAAACTGCTGCTTCACAATCGCGGCGATTCCCGCCTGTGACGCCAGATTGATGACAGAACGCATTTTCGTGCCAAAAACACCCTTTTCCTTGGCGCGTTCCAGTAACTCGTCAAGACCCGGCATGGGCTTCATCATTTGCACGCCATCCGCTTCATCTTCCAGACCCTTATCGACTTTCAAAAATGGTACGACGCCGCGTTCCCACAGCAGCTTTGGTACAGAATTGCCATCCGCCTCGCCATCCATGGTTTTTTCAAAAAGAATCGCGCCGAGCACTTTTTCTCCGTTGAAACACGGAGATGTTACGATGCGGCTGCGCATCCCGTGGATGAGTGCAAACATTTCATCATCATTGCTGTAAGCGTCTTCTTCTACGCCATAGCCTTTAAGTGCTTTCGGTGTGGAGCCGCCGCTCTGATCCAGTGCAGCGATAAAGCCTGTGCCATTTTCGATTTTTTCCATCATTTCGGAATTATGCATCATTATGTCCCTCTTGAATGATTGGCCATGCTGGCCAGAATATTATGCTTCCAATGCCTTTACGCCAGGCAGTTCCTTGCCTTCCATCCATTCCAGGAAAGCCCCGCCCGCGGTGGAAACAAAGCTGAAATCACGCGCGGCACCTGCGTGGTTGAGTGCCGCAACAGTATCGCCGCCGCCCGCCACGGATACCAGCGATCCTTCACGCGTCAACGCGGCCGCTGTTTGCGCCAAGGCCACGGTTGCCCGGTCAAACGGCTCCATTTCAAACGCGCCCAAAGGCCCGTTCCAGACCAGCGTCTTGCAGGTTTTCAGCACATCGGACAATGCTTCGACCGCAGACATGCCGATATCGAGTATCATTTCATCACTGCCAACTTCATGTACATTGACGGTGCGATTATCTGCACCCGCCGCAAATTTTTTTGCAACGACCACATCATAGGGAAGATGTACGGTGCAGTTCGCGGCATCGGCGGCATCCAATATGGAATTGGCGGTGTCGGTCAAATCATGTTCACAAAGTGACTTACCGACATCGACGCCGCGTGCGGCCAGAAAAGTATTCGCCATGCCGCCGCCGATAATCAGATGGTCAACTTTAGTTACAAGATGAGTCAGCACATCCAGCTTACTGGAAACCTTGGCGCCCCCCACCACAGCCGCGACCGGGTGTTCAGGATTGCCAAGCGCGGCTTCCAATGCCTTTAATTCCGCTTCCATCGCGCGGCCCGCAAATGCGGGGAGAACGCCGGCCAATCCCTCAGTGGTGACGTGCGCGCGGTGTGCGGCGGAAAAGGCATCATTCACATAAAAATCACCCAATGCTGCCATCTGCTGAATGAGCGCAGGATCATTTTTTTCTTCACCGGGGAAGAAACGGCTGTTTTCCAGTACCGTAATGCTGCCATTGGCCAAAGCATCAACGGCGTGCCGTTCAGGAGACGCCAGAAAACCGACATGACGGCCCAGCACATCTCCCAACGCATCTGCAATGGGCCGCAGCGAAAGTTCATCCGAAGCATGCCCTTTGGGACGGCCAAAATGGGCCAGTACGAGCACTTTGGCGTGCGCATCGGCCAGTTCAGTGAGCGTGGCAACTGTAGCGCGCAGCCGTGTATCATCGCTGACAACACCGTTTTGCATCGGTACATTCAGATCTTCGCGGACAAGCACCGGCTTGCCTGCAATATCGTGCATATCATCGAGTGTTTTAAAACGCTGGTCCGGCATTTTCTGCAACCCTGTCCTTACAGCAACCCAGCCATGACACCGGCAGTATCGATCATGCGGTTCGAAAAACCCCATTCATTATCATACCAGCTGACAACACGGGCAAGTTTGCCCTCCATTACGTTTGTTTCAAGGCTGTCCACGGTGGAGCTGGCCGGGAAGTGATTGAAATCGGAACTGACCAGTGGCTGTTCCGTATAGTAAAGCACGCCTTTCATCGCACCTTCTGAAGCCGCTTTGAGTGCATTGTTGAGCTCTTCAGCCGATGTATCGCGTCCCGGCGTAAAAACCAGATCGATCAGGCTGACATTGGGTGTAGGCACACGCACGGATGAACCATCAAGCTTGCCGTTCAATTCCGGTAGAACGAGACCGACCGCTCGGGCAGCACCCGTTGTGGTCGGTATCATATTCTGCGCACCGCCGCGCGCACGGCGCATATCCGAATGCATCTGGTCCAGCATGCGCTGGTCATTGGTGTAGCTGTGGATCGTGGTCATAAAGCCGCGTTCGATGCCCACGGTGTCATGAAGCACCTTGGCGACGGGCGCCAGGCAATTTGTGGTACAACTCGCATTAGATACGATCACGTCTTCTGCGGTGAGACTTTCATGATTGACACCATATACAACTGTTTTCGTAACATTTTTGGCCGGTGCAGAAATCAACACGCGTTTGGCGCCTGCATCAAGGTGCGGCTGTGCAGCTTCATGTGACTGGAAAAATCCCGTGCATTCCAGAACAATATCGACGCCCATTTCGCCGTGCGGCAATTTGCCGGGTTCGCGTTCGGATGTAACAGCAATTTTTTTACCATTCACGCTAATGCTGCTGCCGTCCGTCGTCACTTCACCCGGGAAGCGGCCATGTGTGGAATCATACTGAAACAGCAGTGCATTCGCTTTTGCATCGGCCAGATCGTTGATGGCGACCAGTTCCAGGTCATGATCATCACGCTCCAAAATAGCGCGCGCCACAAGGCGGCCAATACGTCCAAACCCGTTAATTGCTACTTTTACTGACATTATTTCAGCTCCTTAAATTCCAAATTGATATAATTTCTACAGTGCAGCCTTTATCTGCGGCGCAATCTGATCCACCGTCAGGCCGAATTTTTCAAATAGATCATCAATCGGTGCCGAAGCACCAAAACGGTCCAGACCAAAGCGTAATCCATTGCGGCCCGTGTAACGCTCCCATCCCAAAGTCACACCTGCTTCTATCGACACGCGCAGTGAGTTATCATCCGGTAGTATTTTATCCTGATATGATTTGTCCTGTGCGTCAAACAGCGACCAGCATGGCATGGAAACAACCGCTGTCGCAACGCCTTCCTGCTCCAGTCTTTCTGCAGTTTCCACAGCCAAGGACACTTCCGAGCCTGTCGCCATAATCGTTACTTTGGCTACGCCGCTTGCTTCTTTAAGGCGGTAGGCACCATAGGCGGACAGGTTCTCACTCTTTTCAAGTCGGAGTTGCGGCAACCCCTGCCGCGTCAAGGCCAATATCGATGGACGGCCATGTGCCTTTAGCGCCAGTTCCCAGCATTCTGCAGTTTCCACCACGTCTGCCGGACGAAAAACATGCACATTCGGCATCATGCGCAGGCTCATGACATGCTCAATGGGCTGATGGGTCGGGCCGTCTTCCCCCAAACCAATGCTGTCGTGCGTCATCACATATACTACGCGCTGTTTTTGAATGGCCGACAAACGAATTGCCGAGCGGCAATAGTCGGTAAATACCAGAAATGTACCGCCATATGGTATTATACCGCCGTGCAGCGCCATGCCGTTCATCGCGGCCGACATGCCGAATTCACGGATGCCATAATAAACATAGCGGCCCGAATAATCATCGGCAGACATTACGCCAAGATCGCCTGTTTTCGTATTATTTGACCCCGTCAAATCGGCAGAACCGCCAATTGTTTCGGGCAGCGCCGCGTTAATTTCGCTCAGGGCCATTTCCGATGCTTTGCGCGTGGCGACTTTCTTGGGCTCCGCCACCAACCCATCAATGTAGCTGTTCAGAGAAAAATCAGCAGGCAGATCCCCGGCCATTCTGCGTTCAAATTCATCTTTATGTGCGTGCCTCGAAAGGACAGTCTTCCATTTGTTATGTCTTGTCCGTCCGTTTTCACCGAAACCGCGCCATGCATCCAGTATGTCCTGCGGAATTTCAAAGGGAGCATGCGGCCAGTTTAGCAATTCACGTGCTCCCGCAATTTCTTCATCCCCCAATGGCGCACCATGCGTTGCCGATGTGCCCTGTTTGGTAGGCGCGCCTTTGCCGATGATAGTCGCGCAGGCAATAAGCGAGGGCCGCGGGTCCGCAATGGCTGCATCTATTGCCGCCTGGATTGAGGCTTCATCATGTCCGTCACAATCCACCACATGCCATCCTGTCGCGGCATAACGCGCACGGATGTCCTCACTGGTGGACAGGTCCGTACTGCCATCAATGGTGATCTTGTTATCATCCCACAGCACATTGAGGCGGCCAAGCCCCAGATGCCCGGCCAGACCGATAGCTTCGTGATTAATGCCCTCCATCAGGCAACCGTCACCTGCAATCACCCATGTTTTGTGATCGACCAGGTCATCATCAAACTGGCTGTTCAAATGGCGTTCGGCCATTGCCATGCCGACGGCCATGGCCAGTCCCTGCCCCAGCGGACCGGTGGTCGATTCCACTCCTGCCAGTTCAAAATTTTCAGGGTGGCCTGCACAGGGGCTTGATAACTGCCGGAAATTACGGATTTCTTCCATTGTCGGATTTTCATAACCGGTCAGGTGCAGCAATGAATATATCAGCATGGAGCCGTGCCCTGCCGAAAGCACAAAGCGGTCACGGTCAGCCCAACCGGGTGCACCCGGATCAAATTTCACGTAATCGCGGTAGAGAACCGTCGCAACATCAGCCATGCCCATCGGCATGCCCGGATGCCCGCTATTGGCAGCTTGCACTGCATCCATAGAGAGGGCTCGAATGGCATTGGACATGTCTTGAAAAGCTACTGTCATTGCGGAATATCCCCCAATTTTCACAGGCGCGCATTTACACAGCCCCGGCAAGGCCGATTCGCCTGTTTGGCACTATCATTTGCGGGGCATAACAGCCTCCGTCAAGGACAGCTTTTCAGCCATCAACAGAAAAGTTAACAGTTTTTATAACTATCCACAGTTCGGGATTTGGAAAGGCAGGATTTTCCTGCTAATTGAGAGTCATGACAGATACGCAGAATAATGATAGCCGTATGAATATGGCGCTAGAGCGGCTGGAGCAGGCAACAAGGCGCGCCGAAACAGCTGTAAATGCTGTGCGTGCAAAAGTGGATGCAGGTTCAGCAACCCCTGATAACAGCGGCGAACTTGCCGACCTGAAAAAACGTCATCAAACATTACGCAATGCGGCCGAAAAAGCCATTCGCCAAATTGACCAGATAACCGGACATCAGACAACCAAACAAGGGTGACCCCATATGCCTGACGTTTCCATTACGATTGCGGACCGCCACTTCAAGCTCACATGCGGTGAAGGCGAAGAGCAACAGTTAAAAAATCTTGGCCGGCTTGTGGATGAAACCGCGCGTCAGGCAGGCTATAGCAGCCAGGCTTTGACCGAAAACCGGATGCTGCTGTTCACTTCGCTTTTGCTCGCGGATCAGCTGGATGAAATGCGCAAAGCCTCTGCAAGCGGCAATCCTGCGCCCGCGCCAAATCCATCACCATCACATGATGCGGCAAATGATGCCGCCGCCCAGACGGTTGAAAAATTGGCCGAGCGTATGGAAAAACTTGCTTCTTCCCTTGAGGAAGCGACCGACGGTGCCTAAGTTACATATGACGGGTACTGCTTCGTACGAGCTGATAAGAACATCCCTGAGGCGATATATCAAAATAGGGAGCTGTCCCTGACCGGACCGTGGTCCGACTCACATGGCCCCCACCTGACGTCTTGGCGTCAGAGGTTGTTCCTGCAAACGGCCAAAGTGGTCCCGTCACCTTTCTCGAACCTGTCCATGATATAGATTTCCGTAATCTGGGGTACCGACGGTATTTTATGACAGAACTATCCAAACTGAAACACGCTTTACGTCAGGAGATGCGGACGAAGCGGCAGGATTTCGTAAACGCCCTGCCCGATTCTGTTCGTGCACTCGTATTCAGAGTGCCGCCGCCGCCAGTGCAGCACCTGATGAAACAGGCAGATTGCACCGGAATTTATATCGCCAAATCATATGAGGCTCCGACGCATCATTATATCCAATTCATGCATGAAAATGGACTGCCTGTAGCGGTGCCCTATTTTGCGGATAATGACAGCCAAATGGAATTCCGTCAGCATGACAATGAAGATCCGCTCGAAGCAGGGCCATTTCATATCATGCAACCGGCAGGCTCAGCGTGCGTTGTCACACCTGATCTTTTGATCATGCCGCTTTTGGCCTATAACGCCCGGATGGAACGGCTTGGGCAAGGCGGCGGACATTATGACCGCTATCTTGCACAAAACCCTGATACAAAAACTATTGGCCTTGCCTGGTCTGTACAGGAACATGATAATATCCCCGTAGAGGCGCATGATGTCGCATTGGATATGGTCACCACGCAGACAAGCATTATCGAGCGCAAAAACGCTTGAGGGAGAAAATATAGTGGAACCTTCATGGCGGAAACCTGTCGGCATAATTGCCATATTGGCGTTTATTACAATCTGGTCTGTTATCGTCGTGACGGTTGTCGGCTGGATAAGCGGGCTACACGTACTGCTGCAGATATTGATCTACCTAGTGATGGGTATCATATGGATACTGCCGCTCAGGCCGTTGATGATATGGATGGAAACCGGGCGCTTCAAAGCCCCGGATAATAAACCATAATGATGTTTTGAGGGAGGAGCGCCACTGAAACAGTGGCGCGAGTGACGAGACTTGAACTCGCGACCTCCGGCGTGACAGGCCGGCGCTCTAACCAACTGAGCTACACCCGCATTACTGCTGGAGCGCGGCAATTAAGTGAGAGCCGCGCTGCTGTCAACATTAGTTTGAAATTTTTTCACTTTTCTCTTCATTTTTATTGGACGCACCTGTCCCGTTGGCATGGGTTGTCAGCGTCCCCGCCTCAAATAAAAATCCTGCAATGTCAGGCTTTCCTGCCGCTGCAATTACCGTTTGGATGATGATAAGAAGCGGCACAGCCAAAAGCGCGCCTGCCGTCCCCCATATCCAGGTCCAGAAACTGAGCGATATCAATATCAACAGCGGATTTACGGTCAGGCGGCGACCGAGTATCGTGGGCGTTACAATATTTGCCTCAACAGCATTAAAGCCTGTCTGTACCAGGGCGGGCAACATCGCCATCCACAAATTGTCAAATGTCATCAATCCTCCCAGCGCGAGCAGGATTGCTGTCAATATGGGGCCCAGATAGGGCACGAAATTCAGCAAGGCAACAATGCCGCCCCACATGGCGGGAGAGTCCATGCCTATCATCCACAATACAATCGCTACAGATACGCCCAGCATGATGTTGATGCACGTGATGGTGATAAGATAGGATGATGTTGCGGAAACCACATTCTGGATAACGCGCGCAGTCGTCAGCGCCCCTGTAAAGCTGCCCCTGCTGTTAATCGTGTTTTCGCGCAGACGGGTCCAGCCTGACAGGAAAAAGAATACCACCAGAATGACAAAAAACATTTGCACCGCCACCGTGGGCGCGGAGCTTGCCACCAGGTCAACCAGCGATGTGGGCGAATCCACGGTGACTGTCTGCATTTCGGCAACCGGCCCCGCGGTGATCATTTTTGCGGTGTCGTCCACAAATTTCTGCAGATCAGAATAGAACTCAATCAACGGCTCTAAATTACTCATAATCTGAGGTATTTTTGAAGGCAAATTGACAAACCAGTCGGTGGCCGGGACGATAATCAGCGCCAATGCGCCATTTGCAACCAAAAGGAATAATATCACGCAGATGCACGCCGCCAAGGCAGAAGGTATCCGCCGCCGTTCAAGCCATTCGAGTGCAGGGACAAGCGCAATGGATATCACGATGGCAATCGTCATCGGTAGGAAGAATTCCGCTCCCGCCATCAGCGCAAAGGGTAAGGCGAGGACCAGGCCGATACCGCCAATCAGGGCGAGCGAGGCCAAAAGGCGGTCACGCCTGAGCTCGTCATCATCCTGAATTTCCGGTTCGTTCATAAAACCTGCTGTCAATAATGTCGCTCAAATACTTATGAATATACAATTTAAGTACATCGCGCTTTTACAAAACGAAACATGCAGGCAAATACGCCAAAAATCCAGCATTTCTTGTTAGTTGATTTGAGATCCGTCACAGGCAGACATGCAGCGGGAGCACTATCAATCGGAGAAGATCAGCACAGGTTTTTCGATCATGCGTTTGAGTGCCTGTACGAAGCTGGCGGCATCATAACCATCCACGACACGGTGGTCGCATGAAATGGATAGATTCATCATTTTGCGAACCTGCAATTCACCATCAACAATGACCGGACGTTCGACAATCTTGTTCGGGCCGATGATGGCCACTTCCGGGCGATTGATAACCGGCGTCGTGGCAATGCCGCCAAGCGGGCCAAGCGATGTAATGGTGAGCGTACCGCCCGTCAGGTCATCGGTTGTCGCACTGCCATCGCGCGCGGCTTCGCTCAGCCGGGCAATATCCGCTGCCAGCTGCCACACGTTTTTATCCTGCGCATTTTTGATGACTGGCACTTTCAGGCCGCTATCGGTTTGTGTCGCCATACCCAGATGGATCGCGCCATGGCGGGTCACATGCCCTGCCTCATCATCATACAACGCGTTAATCATTGGGAAATCGGGCACTGTGCGCGCAATTGCCACAATCAGCAACGGCAGTACGGTCAGTTTCGGGCGATTGCCGCGCGATGCATTCAGGTCAGCGCGGATATCCTCCAGCGCCGATACATCAATTTCCTCCACATAGGAAAAGTGCGGAATATTGCGCTTTGATGCCGCCATGTTTTCCGCGATCTTGCGGCGCAGGCCAATAACCTTGACCTTTTCATCCTCGCGTTTGCGCGATGCACCCGCAGGCTGATACCCCTGCCCGCTACCATAAGCGAGATAGGCATCTAGATCGGCATGACGAATATGTTCGCCCTGCGCTTTTACCTGTGACAGGTCAACGCCCAGATTTTTTGCACGCGCACGAACTGCGGGCGTGGCTTTTGTAGGCTTGCCGGCTGCTTCCCGCACTTCAGACCCGGCTGCGGAAGGAACTGGAGCAGGCTCAGGCGCAGCAGTTGGTTTAATGGCGGGCTCCTCTGGAACGCTTTCTTCTTTGGCGGGCCCAGCTTCCTTTTCTTCGGTTGCGGGTTTTTCAGGCGTTTTTTCTTCCGCACCATCGGCGTCATCGCCTTCGGTTTCGATTTCAACCAGCATCGAACCAATGGCTATGACGTCCCCTTCTTCACCTGCAACAGCCACAATCTTGCCATCCACCGGCGCTTCCATTTCAACGGTCGCTTTGTCCGTCATCATATCCGCTATTTGCTGATCCTCGTGGACCGTATCGCCGATTTTTACATGCCAAGCGACAATCTCGGCTTCGGCAATGCCTTCGCCAATATCCGGCAGATTAAATATATATTTGCCCATGACGCCTAGCCCTTCATTATCTTGTCAAGTGCTTCACCAATACGCACCGGCCCCGGGAAATAAGCCCATTCCAACGAATGTGGATAGGGTGTATCAAAACCCGTGACACGTTCAATTGGCGCTTCCAGGTGATAGAAGCAGCGTTCCTGCACCAATGCAGAAAGCTCCGCACCAAAACCGCTGGTACGCGTCGCTTCATGTACGATCAGGCAGCGACCGGTTTTCTCAATCGACTGCTCAATGGCTTCAATATCAAGCGGTACCAAAGTACGCAGATCTATGACCTCAGCATCTATGCCCTGCTCTTTGATAACGCCAAGTGCCACATGGACCATAGTGCCATATGCCAGCACGGTGAGATCATCACCCTCACGCACGATATTGGCTTTGCCCAGGTCAATGCGGTAGTAATCGTCCGGCACTTCACCCGCATCATGTTTCGACCATGGCTGCACCGGCTTGTCATAATATCCATCAAACGGACCATTATAAATCCGCTTGGGTTCAAAAAAGAGAACCGGGTCATTGTCTTCAATCGATGCGATCAAAAGCCCTTTTGCATCATAAGGCGTTGAAGGAATGACTGTTTTGAGACCGGACACATGCGTAAACATGCTTTCAGGTGACTGGCTATGTGTCTGCCCGCCAAAAATGCCTCCACCAAAAGGAGAGCGCACTGTTATCGGCGCGGTAAATTCGCCAGCGGAACGATAGCGAAGCCTGGCTGCTTCCGAAATCAGCTGATCCATCCCCGGGTAGATATAGTCGGCAAACTGGATTTCCGGCACGGGGCGCAGACCGTAAGCCCCCATCCCGACGGCAGCACCGATAATGCCGCACTCGCTGATCGGTGTATCGAACACGCGTGTCTTGCCATATTTTTCCTGCAAGCCAGCAGTCGCACGGAAAACACCGCCAAAATAGCCGATATCCTCGCCCATCATGACGACATTGTCATCGCGCTCCATCATATTGTCGAGGGCGCTGTTAATCGCCTGGATCATATTCATTCGGGCCATTTGATTTCCCTTTCCCGAATGGCTTGTTCGCTCTGTTCGCGTAAATGCCAGGGCAGTTCTTCAAACACATCTTCGAACATCGTTTCAAATGGCTGATGCAGGCCATGGCCCAAAATACCGTTTTTCTCGGCTTCTTTGGTTGCCGCTTTCACTTCTGTCGCCACTTCCTCGTCCATAGCCGCATGCCGCTCTTCATCCCAGATACCCAGGCCGATCATGTGCGTTTTCAGCCGTTCGATCGGATCGCCAAGCGGCCATTCCGTGGCTTCGTCAGAACTGCGATAAGCAGATGGGTCATCCGAGGTGCTGTGCCCTTCAGCGCGGTAGGTGAAGTGCTCGATCAAAGTCGGTCCCTGATTGGTCCGCGCGCGCTGTGCAGCCCACTGCGTAGCTGCATAAACGGCAAGCGGATCATTGCCATCCACCCGCAATCCAGCCATGCCATAACCAATGGCCCGCGCCGCAAATGTTGTGCGTTCCGCACCAGCAAAACCTGAAAAAGAAGAAATCGCCCATTGATTGTTCACAACATTGAAAATACACGGCGCGTTGTAAACGGTGCCAAAAGTCATCGCCGCATGGAAATCGCTTTCGGCGGTAGAGCCTTCCCCGCACCATACAGCGGCTATCCGGCTATCGCCCTTGATCGCACTTGCCATCGCCCAACCCACGGCCTGCGGATATTGTGTGGCAAGATTGCCTGATATTGTGAAAAAATTAAGCCGCCGCGAACAATACATGATCGGCAATTGGCGGCCTTTAAGCTTATCACCTTTGTTTGAATATATCTGGTTAACCATTTCCACCAAAGGATAACCACGTGAAATTAGAATGCCTTGCTGGCGATAGCTGGGAAAAACCATGTCTTCGCTGTCAAGCGCCATTGCTGGTGCGATTGATGTCGCTTCCTCACCGCGGCACTTCATGTAAAAGCTGGTCTTACCCTGACGCTGCGCGCGGTAAAGCCGCTCATCAAATGCACGTGTAAGCGCCATATCGCGGAGCATTTTCAATAATTGTTTTTCGTTAAGTTTCGGATCCCAGGGTCCGACTGCCGCGCCTTTTTCATCAAGCACCCGGACCAGATCATAGCTAAGGTCCATCATGTCTTTTGGATCAGCGTTTTCATCGGGGCGCGGCTGTTTACCCGCATTTGGAACAATAATATCCGAAAAATCGACAGGATCGCCAGGGCGGGAGCGCGGTTCCGGAACATGCAGCGACAAAGGCGGTAAATTGGTTTTGGCAGATTCGCCTGTCATATACTCTCCCTGACCTCAATAACTATGCCATTCACATGACTATAGCCGATATAATGAAACTTTTAGAATCTTTTGCAACTTATCATTAGTTACACGATATAGTTATTTTATTACAACGGCTCAGAAAGTGCAAGCCTTCCTCCGCGTCAGTTATCTACACTGCAACAGGAGCGGAAATATGCTTTTGCGGCGCATAGCCCGACACAATGAAATCTTCCATTTTATAGTCAAATATACTTACTGGTTTGCGAAGTATTTCCAATTTGGGGGCGCCTTCAGGCACACGTGACAGCTGCTCCTCTACCAGATCTGCATGATTTAGATAAAGATGTACATCGCCGCCGTTCCAGACCAGCTCCCCCGGTTCCAGATCGCATTGCTGTGCGATCATGCGGATAAGTAGTGCCGCCGAATAGACATTGAACGCAAATCCCAATCCCAGGTCGCAGGAACGCTGGTAGAGCAAGCCTGAAAGCTTGCCGTCATTCACAAAGAACTGATACGTTTTATGGCAAGGAGGAAGCGCCATCTGATCCAATTCGGCGACATTCCACCCTTCGAAAATATGGCGGCGCGAGCCTGGATTGTTTTTAATCCCATCGATCAGTTCTGCGATCTGATTAATGCCTTTTTCCCGGCGCGTATAAAGCCCCTCGCCTGCGGGTTCATACACTGGCCAGTCCACCCACTGCTTGCCATATACGGGACCAAGGTCACCCCATTTTTCAGCAAAGCCGAGTTCATCGATTATCCGCTGTTCAAAAACAACCTGCCCGATATCCTCACCAGTTTCACGGCGATAGTTATCGAGCGGCCAGTCAGTCCATATGTGTACATCCTGCTTCACCAGCTCGCGGATGTTGGTATCACCAGTTAAAAACCAAAGCATTTCACGCGTGGCCGTTTTCCAATATACACGCTTTGTTGTAAGCAATGGAACTTGATAGTTTTCCAACGAAAAACGCATGGCGGCGCCAAATACAGCTCGTGTTCCCACTCCCGTACGATCAACTCTCTGCGCACCATATGTCCAAATATGGCGCATTAAGTCCAGATACTGTTGTTCATAATGCTGCGTTGAGTGCATAGAATCAGTATTTTCATTCATGCATCAACATTAGATTCAGGAACCCGCGCCGCCAAGACTAAAGTTGAAAACAGTTTATGCTGCAGTCGTTTTATATTTACATGTGAAATTGACGAGGATTGGCTCAACCTTCTAGAGCAACGCCTTTGGGACGGAGGACAGAAGTTCAAATTTTATCATCCCGGCCAAATGATATCTGTCGAGCTGTGCTAAATGTTATTCTCGCCACTCATCACCAATGCGGTTTTGCAGGCAACGGATAAATTCTCTATTCATGCTGCGTAGTTTGGCTGCCTGTTTTCGGCGAGCGGCCCATTTATCACGCTCTCCCGGGAAGCCAAAACGACGACCGTCTGTTAATTCATTAGCTTTGACAAGGCATTCCAATATATCAATATTCTCGTTTCCATATATACTACCCTTATTTGAGAAAAATATATGACCTTCATCTTCTAACGCGAAGAATTTACTCCGAATTTTCATACGCTCCGTTTTAAAACTCTCTTGCGAAGTGTCTTCAGGTGCGGTCAATCTCAATGCAACAGCTGCAGAAAAATTTGACACTACCCTTTGCCCTCAATTGATTAGCAAACGGTCACGATCGAAAGCCAGCAAAGCTGTCGCAAAAAAAATCGAGCCACGCCAAAAAGCTTTCAGAAATTAATAAACTGGAAATCATACGAAATAATTTTGCTAGCACTAAATGGCGGAGAGACAGGGATTCGAACCCTGGGTACTCTTGCGAGCACAACGGTTTTCGAGACCGCCCCGTTCGACCACTCCGGCATCTCTCCGCAATTATCGTCATGGCCATAAGGTCGCTTTGGCCGTGTCGAAGCGGCGCATTAGCCTATCATATATCAGTTGCCAAGAGTGAAAGCTTGCACCGTAGCGATTGCGACATTAAATTAGTTTGATGGAACCCAGTAATGATAAAAAACTCACACGTGAAGACATTGCATCCATGCCGATAGAAGCGGAAGCCCGCTTTTCCATTGGATCGGTTGTACGTCACCGCATGTTCGATTTTCGTGGGGTGATTTTCGATATCGATCCCGTGTTTGCAAATAGCGACGAATGGTATGAATCCATTCCCGAACATATCCGCCCGCACAGGAACCAGCCCTATTATCATCTTTTTGCGGAGAATGAGGATAGCAGCTATATTGCATATGTCAGCCAGCAAAACCTTTTGGATGACAGCGAAGCCGGCCCCGTTGGACACCCTGATGTGAAACTATTGTTCGAAAAATTCGATAAGGGGCACTATCATTTGCATAATGTACTGCAGCATTAATTTACGCAGATTTTGCGATGGTCAGGATTTGATTTTCCAGCCTGAGCGCAGCAGCAGATAACTCACAGCAGCCAATGCTATATTCACGCACAATATGACTATCATGCCCGTTGTCAGGTTGGAGTCCGCCTGCCCCAGAAAACCATATCTGAAACCCGAGATCACATAGAAAAACGGGTTGAACTGACTCACAAGCTGAAAAGCGGGAGCAAGCCTGTCTATCACATAGAAGGTACCTGAAAGCAGGGCCAGTGGTGCCACGACAAAGTTGGTTACTGCCGCGGCATGGTCAAATTTTTCTGCCCAGATCGATGTTATCAACCCCATGAAGGACAGCATAGTCGAACCCATCAGGCCAAAAAAGACAACGGCCCAGAAATGCGCGACCGACACCTGTACGCCAGGCCATAGGAACATGGCGAGCCAGACAGCACAGCCCACGCATAATGCACGGGTCACTGCGCCGGCGATTAATGCGGTCATGACCTCGATCACTGACAGCGGCGGCAATAGATAATCGACTATTGTTCCCTGGATTTTGCCAACCAGCAGCGAAAAACTGGAATTCGCAAAGGCGTTCTGCATCATGCCCATAACGATAAGGCCGGGTGCGAGAAATGACGAAAACGGAACGCCAAGCACCGTGCGACCCTCACGGCCCAGTGCCACGGTAAAAATCACAAGGAACAGCAGGGTTGTTATTGCAGGCGCCCAGACAGTCTGTAGCTGCACTTTCAAAAAGCGGCGAACTTCCTTCATATATAGGGTTTTCAGCCCGCCCCAGTTCACATTATGTATAGCTGGCGCACCAAATTCGCGGAGCGCAGGCATGGGCTTGGAAGATGGCGGCTTGGAAGATGACCTCTCATCAATCTCTGCATGGCTGCGAGAAACTTTACCATTGGAAGGTTGAACGTTCATGACATTCGGCCTATTTAGGGTCGTGAAGCTTTGCAAGCAGGATTTTGAAGGAAATATACACAAATGGCGTGGACAGATGAACGCATTGACCAGTTAAAAGCGATGTGGGACGAAGGGCTGACAGCCAGCCAGATCGCAGAAAAACTGGGCGGCGTCAGCCGTAATGCCGTGATCGGCAAGGCCCACCGCCTTGGCCTGAAATCACGTCCTTCACCGGTTAAATCAGGCGGCAAAGGCAAGAAAGCCGCGCCAAAGAAAAAGGCGACTCCGAAGAAAAAAGCGGCCCCGCCCAAGGCTGCAGCCAAAGCGCCTGCGGCCAAGACACGTACTGCCAAACCGGCGGCATCTTCCAAACCCGCGACACCTGCGCCCAATGCAAGCATGCCAAACCCTGCGGCCGTCAACAAAGATATGCCGCGTATTGTATCTGTCGGTCCCGGTGGTTTCCTGCGTCAGGGACCTGGCGATCAGCAGGCACCCATTCCGCCTGCCCCGCCCCGCCGTCTTGTCCCCGCACGTCCAAGCCCCGATATTGCCGATAAAACGAGCCTGCTGGACTTGAGCGAAAAAGTTTGCCGCTGGCCTATGGGTCATCCTGGCGAACCCGATTTCCACTTTTGCGGTGCCGAGGTGAATCCCGGATTTCCGTATTGTGTCGAACATTGCGGGCGTGCGTATCAGGCGCAGCTCCCGCGTGGTACGCGCCGCCCTCCCCCGCCTCTTCCATTTGGCGGCCCGCGCGTTCGGTAAAGCGCCCAGAAAATCTCTTATATAATCCACAGGCCATTTTCGCCACAACTCTTGCGCGCGTGACTCCGGCTATCCTATAGCTGAGCCATGAGTGATGACCTGTTTGCCGGAACCGGCGATAAAACCAGTGACCAAGGATATGACGCATCGTCCATTGAGGTGCTCGAAGGACTTGAGCCGGTCAGGCGGCGTCCCGGCATGTATATTGGCGGTATCGATGACCGCGCGTTGCACCATCTGGCCGCCGAAGTACTGGACAACAGTATGGATGAAGCGGTGGCGGGGCATGCCAGCCGGATTGAAGTCACGCTGGACGCAGGAAACCGGCTAACCATTACTGACAACGGACGCGGCATTCCGGTGGACCCGCACCCCAAATATCCGGGCAAATCGGCGTTGGAAGTTATCCTCACAACGCTGCATTCGGGCGGCAAGTTTTCTGACAAGGCCTATGCGACGAGCGGCGGTCTGCATGGCGTTGGTGTCTCGGTTGTCAACGCACTTTCAAGCGAAACCATCGTCAAGGTCGCGCGCAACAAGGAATCGTTCGAACAGCATTTTTCCAAAGGCCTTGCGACCACCAAGCTCAAGAAAACCGGCGCGGCGCCAAATAAACGCGGCACAAGCATAAGTTTTGTGCCCGATACCGAAATATTTGGTGAAAAGGCAATGTTCCGGCCAAAGCGGCTATTCCAGCTCGCACGTTCCAAAGCCTATTTGTACGCGGGTGTTGAAATTCGCTGGAAATGTGACCCTTCCCTTGCCGGTGAGGATATCCCCGCCGAAGCTGTGTTTCAATTCCCGGGAGGGCTTGCCGATCACCTGAAAGAGCAGCTTGCGGGCCGTGAATGCGTCACGGCGGAGTTTTTCAAGGGCACGCAGGATTTTCCCGAAGGTATTGGCCGCGTCGAATGGGCCGTGGCATGGCCGCTGTGGAGCGAAGGCAGCTATAGCTGGTATTGCAACACCATCCCGACGCGTGATGGCGGCACGCATGAAAACGGTATGCGCGCGGCTTTGGTGAAAGCCATGCGCGCTTTCGGAGAATTGGTCGGAACGAAAAAAGCCGCGCAATTAGTGGCCGATGATATTATGAACGGCTGCGAATTGATGCTGTCTGTGTTTATCCGTGACCCGCAGTTCCAAAGCCAGACCAAGGACCGCCTCACTTCACCCGAGGCTGCACGTCTTGTCGAAAACGCCGTGCGCGACCATTTTGACCATTTCCTGACCGACAATATGGAACGCGGCAAGGCGCTGCTCGGTTTCATGATGGACCGGATGGAAGAGCGGCTCAAGCGCAAGGCAGAGCGGGAAATCAAGCGCAAGACTGCCACCAGTGCGCGCAAACTACGCTTGCCCGGCAAACTGACTGATTGCAGCAATGGCGGTGATGCAGAAACCGAAATCTATATTGTCGAAGGCGACAGTGCTGGCGGTAGCGCCAAACAGGCACGCGACCGCAAGACACAGGCGATTCTGCCAATCCGCGGCAAAATCTTGAACGTGGCGTCCGCGACAAAAGCAAAGATTTTTGCCAATCAGGAAATTGCCGACCTCACACAGGCACTGGGCTGCGGCACAGGCAAGGACTGCGATCCCGCGGCGCTGCGTTATGACCGCATCATCATTATGACTGACGCGGATGTTGACGGCGCGCATATCGCCACATTGCTGATGACATTCTTTTTTCAGGAAATGTCGCAAGTCGTGCGCGAAGGACATCTTTATCTGGCACAGCCGCCCCTGTTTCGGTTGGTGAGCGGCAGCCAGAGTTTTTACGCCCGCGATGAAGCACACCGTAAAGAGATCGAAGAAACCGTTCTGAAAGGCAAGAAAGTCGAAGTCAGTCGCTTTAAGGGTTTGGGCGAGATGAACCCGAAGCAGCTTAAGGAAACGACGATGGATCCATCTACACGCTCACTGCTGCGCATCACCCTGCCCCGCGAATATGAAGACCGCGCGGGCGTAAAGGATTTGGTCGATCGTTTGATGGGGAAGCATGCCGAACACCGTTTCCAGTTTATTCAGGACAATGCGGCGACGCTCGATGAAGAAAAAATTGATGCTTAACAGCCCGTTGTTCGAAATAGCCTGCTTTTTTCAATAAAATTCCGCCTTCTGTGTAAGATATCCTGCCAGCCTTCGACTAACCTAATTGAAGGCAATGAAGGGGCGGAGCCAGATGGCACATAATACGGCAGAGCAGGACCGGCTATACAGCGAGGCCGCCGCTTCATATGGTATTATGATAGAGCGTTTGGCGCGGGGCTATGAATATGATGCGGATAAGGCCCGCGATCTGGTGCAGGAAATACATGTGGCACTATGGCGAAGTTTTGCAGGCTTTGCGGGAGAATGCGCGCTCAGCACATGGATATACCGCGTCGCGCATAATGTCGGCGCGACTTACGTGGCAAAGACAAGACGGACCAACATCCTGAACAACGTTGAGGATGCCGATATTATTGCCGATGACAGCGACCTTGAAAAAGAAGTGACTCATGAACGCGCTCTACGGAAATTGCACAACCTGATCCACCGTCTTGCCCCACAGGACCGCCAGATCATAATGCTTTATCTGGAAGATGTATCAGCCAGGGAAATTGCCGATATTACCGGTCTGAATGCCGGAAATATATCGGTCAAGATTCATCGCATAAAGCAGCTACTCGCCAGTAACTTTGCCGAAGGAGAACCGGCATGAAACATGATCCCAAATCACTCTGGAACAAGCAGGAGATTATTATGTCACCACTTGCTCTGTCCGAAATCAAGAGTCAGGCATTGAAAATGCATCACAGGCTGTTATGGCGTGACCGTATTGAGTATCTGGCAGGTCTTTTTTGCATGATGCTATTTATATTTCTCGCTTTCATATCACCCGAATGGACATTCAGGGCAGCATGTGCGCTGCTTGTCGCGGGCATCGGGTGCATATGCTATAACCTCTATCAACGCAAAAGCGAGGCGCCGGACGACAGCATCAGATTTGCGGCAAATTCAGCAGATTTTCACCTTGACCAGCTGCGCCATCAATACGCCATGCTTTCCAGTGTGGGAAAATGGTATATCGGACCGATACTTCCCGGAATGGCAGCATTCCTGATGGCCGCCATATATGAAGCCTCCAAACAAGTAGGAACATTAAATGCGATACTTGGATCGCTGCCTGGCATCGCTGTCTCTACCCTGATACTGCTTGGCATATATTGGTTAAACATGCGGGCAGCCAAAAAGCTGAAAGAGCGTATTGAAACGCTTGAATCATACTTCGAATAAGTCCGTATATTCAGAGCAGAGGAGGATTTGATGAAACATCTTACGAAAATTGCGGCAGCTGTTTTGGCAATTTCGGTTATTCAATTGCCATGTGCAACAGAAGCTGTCGCACAGGAGGAAAATACTGAAAAAGCTTTAGAGCTCTCCCAAGCTTCCGACAGGCTGATTGCCTATTTGCAAGGTGAAGGCGATATTGAAAACGTATTTTCCGCCGACTTTCTTGCCGCGGTTCCGCCGGATCAGTTCAAAACAACCACGCGGCAGCTGATAGCTCAGTTCGGTCCTGTTGTGGGCATGCGATCAATTACACCCCGCGACAGCACCACTGCCACGGTTGAAATCGAATTTGAAAAGGCAATCGGCAATGCCATGATGTCGGTTGAAACGGATGCGCCCTATCTGATCAATGGCCTGCAACTTGTCGGTTTTGACAGCAAAGATGACAGCTATAACAAAGTGAAGACAGATTTCGAAGCATTGCCGGGTAAAGCGGGCTTTCTGGTGGCAAGGATAAGCGATACGGGCATGGAAGAAGTTGCAAGCCGCAATATGGACGCCCAATTCGGCATTGGCTCGACATTCAAGCTTTACGTCCTCGCGGAGCTTGCAGCGCAGGTGCAGGATGGCAAACGCGAATGGAGTGATGTAGTCACAGTAGACCAGAAATCATTCCCGTCCGGAATAACGCAAAACTGGCCGGACAGCGCTCCGGTCACATTACAGACACTCGCCACCTTGATGATTTCCATCAGCGATAATACGGCCACCGATGTGCTGATCCGCACGCTGGGCCGTGATAATATTGCCAGACGTTTGAAGGCCATCGGACATGATGATCCTGACAGGACTTTACCGTTTTTGACAACAGTCGAGGCCTTCGGACTCAAACAGGATGATCAGGAAAAGCTACGCAGGCAATTTCTGGAAGCCAGCGAAATAGAGCAGGCAAAGATCCTTGAGGATGCGAAAGACAGCCTGATCGTCGAGAACATCAATATTGAACAGCTTGCAGGTACTACGCCCATGTTCATTGAAGAAATTGAGTGGTTCGCATCCCCGAACGATTCCGCAAAATTGATGGATTATTTGCGCAAACAGAATGATCCCACAGCACTCGCCATCATGGGCGTGAATGGCGGATTGCCCGAAATTAACGCAGCGCAATGGGATTATATTGGTTTCAAGGGCGGGTCTGAGCCCGGAGTTGTCAGCCTGAATTATCTTTTACGGGCAAAAGATGGCGACTGGTACGCCGTTACCGGCAGCTGGAACAATCCCGCGGCAGCGGTGGAGACACAGACTTTTGCAACTTTGATGGCAAGATTGACATCACTGGCCGCCAAATAGCTCATCCGCTTCTAAGCAGCATGGCTCCCACATCGCGTTCAAACAGGTAAAGCGCAATACGCGCCGCCTGTCCGCGTTCGCTGTCCAGTCCGCCATCGCGGTCGATCAGCAACCGCGCGTCATCGTTGGCGGTTGGCGCGAACCTGACCACCTGTTCGGCGCTGGCGGTGCGGAATGCATTGTCGCCGGACTGGCGCGTGCCGAGCACCTCGCCACCTCCGCGCAACCGCAGATCTTCTTCGGCCAGATGGAAACCGTCTTGCGATCCCCGCATCAACGCAAGCCGCTCACGTGCCGTTTCACTCAGACCATTGCCGCGCAGCAACAGGCATACGGACTTATCACTCCCCCGCCCCACGCGTCCGCGCAATTGGTGTAGCTGCGCAAGACCGAAACGTTCAGCGGCTTCGATAATCATAAGTGTGGAATTTGGCACATCAACACCCACTTCAATCACGGTGGTGGATACTAGCACGGCGATTTTGCCGCTGACAAAATCCTCCATCACCGCATCTTTGAGCTCCGGCTTCATCTGCCCATGCACCAGCCCGACCTTCTCGCCAAAGCGGGCCTTGAGCTGCGCGGCACGCTCTTCCGCCGCGGCGAGATCACTGCTCTCGCTCTCCGCCACTAACGGACATACCCAATAGGCCTGCCCATCTTTTTCAATATGCCTGGCGAGGCCAGCGATCACTTCATCCAAACGTTCTCCGGATATAACCCGTGTATCAATCGGCTGACGCCCCGGCGGCAGTTCATCGAGGCGCGATACGTCCATCTCGCCATATTGGCTGAGCGTCAAGGTGCGCGGGATTGGCGTTGCCGTCATCGCCAGGAAATGCGGTGTCATGCGTCCTTTTTTGGACAGCATCAGCCGCTGGCTCACGCCGAAACGGTGCTGCTCGTCAATGATTGTCAGCGCCAGATCCTTATACTGCACCGCTTCCTGAAAAATCGCATGCGTGCCTATCACGATATGGATGGAACCATCGGCAATGCCCATCAATGTCGCCTCACGCGCCTTGCCCTTGTCCCGTCCTGTCAGGATAGCAACGTTGACCGGCAGGCCTTGTAGCAGTCTGGAAATGCTTTCGTAATGCTGCCGCGCCAATATTTCGGTGGGTGCGAGCAAAGCGCCCTGCTTGCCGCATTCCACCGCCGCCAGCAGCGCCATCACGGCAACAATTGTCTTGCCTGAGCCGACATCCCCCTGCAGCAGGCGGAGCATGGGTGCCTCCTGCTCCAGATCGCCCTGTATCTCTCCAATCGCGCGTTTCTGTGCGCCGGTCAGTTCAAAAGGCAGCGGTAGAGCATCACGCAAACTGCCATCACCTGTCAGAGGCGTACCTTTTCTGCCGCGGTTGGCCGCACGCACCAGCATCAAAGCCAGCTGGTTCGCAAAAATTTCGTCATAGGCAAGCCGGTCACGGGCCCGCTCGTTTTTTCCGCCATGCGCCAGGGCAAGCGCATCATTCCAGCTCGGCCAACCATGTTTTTTCATCAGGCTGGGTTCAATCCATTCGGGCAGGTCCGGCGTTTCCGCCATGGCATTTGCGATAAGGCCCGCAAGACGTTTCTGGGTCATGCCATCGGCCAATGAATATATCGGTTCGCTGGTCTCTATCTGCTCGGCTTCACCAGGTTTCACCACATGGTCGGGGTGCACCATTTGCAAAGTCTCGCCATAAATTTCGAGCTTGCCGGCAATTATCTTCTTTTCATCAAGTGGCAATTGTTTGCGCGCCCAGCCTGTATTGCGGCCAAAATAAATCAGCGAGATATGATTGCCGATCGCGTCCATTGCCTGCACACGGTAAGGGCCACGATTATACGCAGATTTATATTCAACGGGCAGAATTTCCAGGATTATATGCTCGCCCGGCTCTGCCTGGTCGAGATTTTCAATCTGTTTGCGTTCTACAAAACCCGTGGGTAGATGATAGATAAAATCACGCACCCGCCCAAGCCCGAGCCGCTCCAACGGCTTGGACAATTTGGGACCCACCCCTTTCAGGCTCTCCGCATTGGCGAATAATGGATTGAGTATCGTCGGTCGCATGGCTATCGAACCTGATATGCGCATGTTGGACCCGCAACAAGCCCTGCCATGCGATTTACATATGGATTTTGACCGGAGAATTAACGTGGACCGCGAAACTGAGCTCAAGAAACTGCATTTTCGCGCCTGGCATCGCGGTACGCGTGAGGCTGATTTCATGATCGGCGGCTTTCTGGACCGCTACGGTGCGTCATGGAATGCAGAACAGATAGCCTGGTTTGACGAGCTGCTGAAACATGATGATGTCGATATCATGGCCTGGGCGATTGGCACGCAGCCCGTGCCGCAGGAATTTGCGGGCGAGATGATGACTATGATGCAGAAACTCGACTATATCGAAACCACCTGAAAGCCCGGCCAGCCAGCAATGAGTGATATCCAGAAAATCCTGGGCGCAAAGACGCCGCTTACACTTGCCGCCGTGGGCGATGGTGCTTTACCGCTCGTGCTGTCCGATATCGCCCGCGTGTCAAAAGGGCGCACTGTCTATATCGCGCCCGATGATGCGATGATGCAGGCGGTTGCGGACGCTGCTGAATATTTTGCGCCTGAACTGAAAACTATTCTGCTGCCTGCGTGGGATTGCCTGCCTTACGACCGTGCCTCGCCGACACTTTCGATCAGCGCACAGCGACTGGCGGCATTGTTTGAATTGCAGGATAAACCAGAGCAGCGGGCATTGGTGATAACCACCGTCAACGCAGTAACGCAGCGCATGCTGACACCGTTCCGGATGCGGCAAGGTACATTGAAGCTCGCATCGGGTGTGATAATTGACCGCGATGAACTGACGGCTATTCTCCACCGACAGGGTTATGTACGGACCGATACTGTTGCCGACTCAGGCGAATTTGCGATACGCGGCAATCTTGTTGATCTCACGCCTTCGGGCCTTGATTTCGGCTTGCGTCTTGATTTTTTTGGCGATGAAATTGAAACGTTGCGCGCTTTTGATGTCTCGACACAGCGCTCGATCAAAAAGCTCGACAAGCACCTGCTGCTCCCTGCTTCCGAAGCGCTATTGGACGCGGATAATATCAAGCGCTTTCGCAGCAATTACCGTACGATTTTTGGCGCTGAAAGCACCACAGATCCACTTTACCAGGCCATTTCAGAGGGGCGCCGCCTTGCCGGTATGGAGCATTGGCTTCCTTTGATGGAAGAGAAGATGGCAACGCTGTTCGACTATCTGGGACCGGATGATATCATTACCCGCCATGCCGCCAATAAAGCGGCGTCCGAGCAGCGTTTCGAAGCCATTGCCGACTATCATGCCAACCGCCGCGAAGCGCTTGAAAATGGCGCAGGCGGCTACCGTCCCATAGAACCGGAAAAGCTATATCTTTCGCAGCAGGAATATCTGGACACGCTGGAAAGCCGCAAAGCGCACAGGTTCAGCAGATTTGACGAACCTGAATCCGACACTGTCTTGCATTTCGGTTTCGGGAGTAGCCGGTCTTTCGCCCCTGAACGTGCACGAGGCGCCAATGTCTATGAGGCCGTCACCGGCCATATCACGGGCAATGACCGGAAAACCATTATCGCCAGCTATAGTGCTGGTGCACGCGACCGGCTTGCCGGATTGTTGCAGGAACACGGGCTTGCCAAACCTGCTGTTGCGGAGAGCTGGCAGGAAGCACAGGCGCTGGCCGCCAATCATGATGCTGCGCTCACGGTGCTGCCGCTGGAAAACGGATTTGCGACTGACACGCTCGAACTGCTTACGGAGCAGGACATATTGGGCGACCGCCTTATCAAGCGCAAACGCCGCAAAAAAGATGCAGAGGCCTTTTTATCCGAGCTTTCGGCAATGTCCGAAGGCGATCTGGTCGTGCATATGGAGCATGGCATTGGCCGCTATGACGGGTTGATGTCGATTCCTGTGGGCAAAAGTCCGCATGACTGTGTCGCGCTAACTTATGCAGGCGGCGACAAATTATACGTTCCGGTTGAAAATATCGATGTGCTAAGCCGCTATGGCAGCGAAAGCGATAGCGTCACACTCGACAAGCTGGGCGGTGAAGCATGGCAGCGGCGCAAGTCGAAAATGAAGGAACGTATCCGTGCAATCGCCGGAGAGCTCCTGAAAACAGCCGCTGCCCGCGCGCTGAACGCCGCTGAGCGTGCGAGCATAGAACCCAATCTCTATGCCAGCTTTGCCGACCGCTTCCCCTATCAGGAAACCGAGGACCAGGAACGCGTTATCGGCGAAGTGCTTGATGATTTGGCCTCGGGCAAGCCCATGGACCGGCTGGTGTGCGGCGATGTCGGCTTTGGCAAAACCGAAGTGGCTATGCGCGCCGCTTTTGTCGCAGCCATGTCCGGCATGCAGGTGGCAATCATCGCCCCGACCACATTGCTTGCAAGGCAGCATTACAGCAATTTTGTCGAACGCTTCAAAGGATTTCCGCTCAATATCGGGCGCTTGTCCCGTCTGGTCCCCACTGCGGAGGCCAAACGCACGAAAGAAGGCATGGCGGATGGCACAATTGACATCTGCATCGGCACCCATGCCCTGCTCGCCAAGACCATCAACTTCAAGTATCTGGGCCTGGTGATCGTGGACGAAGAACAGCGTTTCGGCGTCGTGCACAAGGAACGGCTGAAAGCGCTTAAGAATAACGTGCATATGCTGACTCTGACAGCAACGCCCATCCCGCGCACTTTGCAAATGGCAATGACAGGGCTGCGCGAACTGTCCGTAATACAGACACCCCCTGTCGACCGACTCGCCATCCGCACTTACGTGATGCCATGGGACCAGATGGTGATCCGCGAAGCATTGCTGCGCGAACATTATCGCGGCGGACAAAGTTTTTTCGTGGTGCCGCGCATATCCGACATGACACAAATTCAGGACTTCCTGAAAGCGTATGTGCCTGAGATCAAGGTGGTCAGCGCGCATGGCCAGATGACCCCGACCGAAGTCGAGGAACGTATGTCCGCCTTTTATGACCGCAAATTCGATGTGCTGCTGTCGACTACTATTGTCGAAAGCGGGCTTGATATTCCGAGCGCCAATACACTTATCATCCACCGCGCCGATCGTTTTGGGCTTGCCCAGCTTTATCAGCTGCGAGGACGTGTCGGACGCTCCAAAACGCGTGCTTATGCCTATTTCACTGTGCCGGAAAACCGGGTTCTTACCGAGACAGCCGACAAGCGGCTCAAGGTGCTGGGTGATCTCGACAGTCTGGGCGCAGGGTTCCAACTGGCCAGCCATGACCTAGATATCCGCGGTGCCGGCAACCTGGTCGGTGACGAACAATCCGGGCATATTCGCGAGGTCGGCTTCGAACTCTATCAGTCAATGCTGGAAGATGCGATACTCGAAGCCAAGGCCGGGCAGGCAGGCCTCAAACCGCATACAGAGGCATTTTCACCGCAGATTTCCGTCGATGCGCCGATCATGATCCCCGAGGATTATGTGCCTGATCTGGCTGTCCGTATGGCGCTCTACCGGCGCATGAATGACCTGCCCGACAAGGCCGCAATCGAAGGTTTTGCCGCCGAAATGATTGACCGCTTTGGCGATCTGCCGGATGCCACTACCAACCTGCTTAAGATTATAGAAATCAAGCAGAACGCGATTATCGCCTCCATCTCAAAAATCGATGTGGGGCCGCGCGGCGCGCTGGTAACATTCCATAAAGACCATTTTCCCAATCCCGAAGGACTGCTGCGCTATGTGGATCGGCTAAATGGTGTCGCTAAATTGCGGCCGGATATGAAACTGATGATAAACCGTGTTTGGAACGATCCAAAAAGCCGCCTCAACGGCCTTATTCAGCTGTCGAAAGGTCTTGCCGGAATTATCCTGAAACAGAAATAGCCATCAAACGTGCGCCAGCGCGAATTTTTCGAATTCTTTTGGAGACAGCGCGCGGGCTTTCAGAAAGCCCTGATAATATTGGCATCCCTCATCCTGCAAAACCGCCAGTTGCCGATCTGTTTCAACGCCTTCTGCGACTATTTCAAGATCAAGCGATTGCGCCAGCGCGATGATGCTGCGCACGATCACCCTGCTCCGCATACCGCCCGCAACATCGCGGACCATCGCATGGTCAAGCTTGATATAATCGAGCGGCAGCGATTTCAGGTAAAGGAAGTTGGCATAGCCTGTCCCGAAATCGTCAATCGCAATTCGGATAGCTTGATCACGTAATTTTGTCAGTAGTGCCGAAGCCCCCTGCAAATTATCAATGAGTGCGGATTCAGTAATTTCCAGCGTCAGCCGTTCCGCATCAAAACCTGTATCTGCCAGTCCTTCCATTTGCGTTTTCAGGAATTCGGCTGAAGCAAGCTCCTGCGCCGTGACATTGACCGCGAGCCGTAAATGCGGCAACGCAGCGGGCCAGCGCGCCGCATATTGCATTGCCAGCGTACCAATATGCGCCGACAGATGCTCGGTAAAATCCGCGCGCTCGGCCAATGCAAACAGCACTGATGCGCTTATCGGGCCGAATTTGTGATGACGCCAATATGCCAGAGCTTCCGCACCCATCAGAACATTGCTGCCAATGGCAAATTGCGGTTGAAAGCGCACCTTGATCTGACCACGCTCAATCGCATTCATAAGGTCGGATTCAAGTTGATAAGCTCCGTTTGTTGCATGAGCATCGGCATGGTTGCTCCATGCAATGGGGCTTCCGCCTTTTTTCTGATTTCCTTCCAGTATGGATATCAATCTGGTCCAAAATGATTGTGCATCCTCTCCTTGCTGCATTTGCGTCAATACGGCCTTTACATTCACGCGCACGGCCTGATTTCTGACAGCGATAGGTTTGGAGATAATTTCCAGCAATTCCTCTGTCACAAACTGCCAATGGTACCTGTCCATGGCTATATGCGTGGCAATCAGGAAATCGCATCCGCCGATTCTGGCTACAAGCGAATTTTCGCCAAGAGTTTCATGTACGAATGTCCGAATACGCTGTGCGACAGTGGCTAATATGCCGTCGCCAGTTTCTTTGCCAAACGCCGTATTCACGGCTTCAAACCGCCGCAGACTGACTATTGCAGCAGAGATGTTTTCTCTTGGCCAATGGCGCAATTTTTCCTCGGCTTCCGTAGCTTTATCAAGACCGGTCAGCCTATCTTTTCCGCCATCTCTGCTTTGACAGCGCGCATAACCTGCAAGCCATGCGTTGATGGCTAGCAACTTCGCCTCAAGCAAGGCTTCATCAAACGGTGCAGGAAGAATATGCGTCGCATATATTTTGCTGGCGGCGGCAAGCGATGCTTTACTGTCTGCATCTACAATCGCCAATACCGCTGCGGGCTTTAAGGATAACTGTTCTAAAAGAGCAGCATCTTTCAGACCCTTGCTGATATCGATTATACAGCAATAATCTGAATCATGATCTGAAACTGCAGCGCGAAAACCCAGTTTTTCTATCTGCTTCTCAAGCTCTTTGGCCCGTCCCAAAGCCTTGAAAACACCGGATATGGGAATTTCCTGCTTTTCTTTTGAGGATATTAAAATGGTATGTCCCCATTATTCTTTGACGCGAATGAACGAGCTTAGCCATAAAACCTTCTCATTACGCCGCGTACCTCATTTATGCGTCATTGCCATGTGATGCATCACAGCATATCATTATATCTGCTTTAGCAAAGCGCATCATGATATTTATTCAGAGGCCGATAGCATATGATCAATGCGCAGGACGAGAAAATTGCCCTACTGGTATCCCCTACCCACCGTGCGCAGGAGGCGGCACAGGTTATTCGCAACGACCATGACTGGGTCGACCTGGCCGATGCGGACCGCGCCATCGTGCTGGGCGGCGACGGTTTCATGCTCCAGGTTCTGCACCGGATGATCGACAAGGGCCGGATTATCCCGGTGTACGGCATGAACCTCGGCACTGTAGGTTTCCTGATGAACTTGTGGGACGGCAGCAAAAACCTGTTCGATTGCCTGAATAAGGCGAAACCTTTCGACGTTGTCCCGCTCCGTACCGAAGTCACGACCATGTCAGGTGAGAAGCGTGTATTTTCGGCAATTAACGAAGTGTCACTGCTGCGTGAAACGCGCCAGACGGCGAAACTGGAAGTCATTGTCAACGGTATGACCAAAATTCCCGAACTGGCCTGTGATGGCGTATTGGTGGCGACACCTGCTGGGTCCACTGCCTATAATCTGTCCGCCAACGGCCCCATTTTGCCGCTAGGCAGCTCGATGCTGGCACTGACCCCGATCAGCCCGTTTCGCCCGCGCCGTTGGAAAGGTGCGATACTGGCGGATACGGCGCGCATCGGCTTTCGGGTTCGCGAACCGGAAAAACGCCCCGTCCTTGCGGTCGCTGATCAGAAAGAATTGCGTGATGTCAGCGAGATATCAGTGGAAATTGACCCCGCCAAGCGGCTGACATTGCTGTTTGATCCTGAGCATAGCCTGGATGAACGCATCGCGATGGAACAGTTTCTGGTATAGCTGCATATGTCGCATTTGGTGCGCCTATCCTCGCAATGCACAAAAAATCACCTGCGCTGCATTTTATCAGTTTACGGACCAGATATCCGTTGCTATAGGCCCATTCGTCTGTTCGAAAGCACAGAACACTCCCCGGTAGCTCAGCGGTAGAGCCTCCGACTGTTAATCGGATGGTCGTCTGTTCGAATCAGACCCGGGGAGCCATTTTTTCCTAAGTTCTATTGGCTTCAAAGCCTTCGTTTCTCAGATATTATCCCGAAGTTTAGTAAACTTTAGGACTGTTCAGCTTCATCCATAATACCGCTTTTTCAAGCAGAGCAGTTTGACCTAGGCGTTTTTGCCATGGCAATGCTTATATTTACGTCCTGATCCGCATGGGCATGGCGCATTGCGGCTGATGTCTTGGTCTGCATAGGGGTTACCATCACCTTGCCCGGCAGGCGCTGACTGACGCGGCGGAAGGGCTGTGCTCACTGTACCCAATGTGCCGCCGTCAATATCATCCGAATTGTCTTCACCTGTGAGCGGATCGATATGCGTTGTCAGAAAATCAGGCAGTTCCGGTAAATCGGGAACCACAGGCTCCTGAATGCGGAAATCGCTTGTCATGACTGTCTTTGTCACATCTTCGCGGATCACCGCGAGCATGCGCTCGAATAGACCAAATGCTTCCTGCTTATACTCGTTAATCGGTGTTTTTTGTGCATAGGCGCGCAGGAAAACCACCTGCCGCAACGCGTCCAATGTGGCCAGATGCTCTTTCCAGTTATGGTCCAGCGATTGCAGCAGAATCGATTTTTGTATCTGATGCCAAATGCCTTGATCAATCTCACCTGTCTGACGCGCCAGTTTCCCTTCGGTCATTTCCACCAGGCGGGATTCGATGATTTCGGGCTCCAGCGTATCTTCTTCCATCCATGTATCAAGCTCGGGCTCTATGTTCAGAACCTCGTGCGTGCGCTCTTTCAGCTGCTCGATATTCCATTGTTCGGGATAGGATCCAGGCGGGCACGATTCGATCACCAGACTATTGACCGTATCGCGCCACATATCATCGACCATGTCATCGACCTGGTCCGCATCCATGATTTCAGCGCGCTGCTCATAAATAACCTTGCGCTGGTCGTTCATGACGTCATCATATTCGACCACCTGCTTACGCACGTCATAGTTACGCGCTTCGACTTTTTTCTGTGCAGTTTCAATGGCTTTGGAAAGCCACTTCGACCCAATGGCTTCACCGTCATCGAGATTTTTGTTCATCATTTTGCTGAACAATGTGTCGGGCCCGAAAATGCGCAGCAGATCATCTTCTAGGCAGAGATAGAAACGGCTGAGACCTGGATCGCCCTGCCGTCCTGAACGCCCGCGCAGCTGATTGTCAATGCGGCGGCTTTCATGGCGCTCCGTGCCCAGTACAAATAGGCCGCCCGCCTGCTTCACCTTCTCACGCTCTTCCGCCACTTCGGCTTTCAGTTTTTCAAGCGCCGCGTCATATTCCGGGCCTTCGGGAATTTCGGAAAGCTCGTCCTCAATACGAAAATCCAGGTTCCCGCCAAGCTGAATGTCCGTGCCGCGGCCCGCCATATTGGTGGCGATCGTCACCGCATTCAACCGGCCCGCCTGCGCCACAATATGCGCTTCGCGTTCATGCTGACGCGCGTTCAGAATTTCGTGTTTCACGCCTTCCTTGTCCAGAAAGTCGGATAAAAGCTCTGATTTTTCAATCGATACCGTACCCACCAATATGGGCTGTCCGATATCATATTTTTCCTTGATAGCCTTGGCAATAGCCTGGAATTTATCCATTGTGTTCTTGTAAAACTCGTCTTCTTCATCAATCCGCTGTACCGGCACATTGGTCGGAATGGTGACGACGTTCATTTTGTAAATTTCAAAAAATTCCGCCGCTTCGGTCGCCGCCGTACCGGTCATGCCTGACAGTTTGGGATACATGCGGAAATAATTCTGGAACGTAATCGAAGCCAGCGTCTGGTTTTCGGGTTCAATATTTACGCCCTCTTTGGCTTCCACTGCCTGGTGCAGGCCATTGGACCAGCGGCGGCCATCCATCATACGGCCCGTAAATTCGTCAATTATGACGACCTTATCGTCTTTCACGATATAGTCGGTGTCACGTTTAAACATGACATTGGCTTTCAGCGCCTGATCAAGGTGATGGACGACCTGCGTATTTTCAAAATCATACAGGTTGCTGCCTTCAAGCAGGCCCGCTTCTTCCAACAGACGTTCGGCTTTTTCCGTGCCGTCTTCGGTTAACTGGATGTTACGGGTTTTCTCGTCTTTCTCATAATCTTCTTCAGTAATATTCTGAACAATCGCGTTTACGGCAATATAAAGATCGGATTTATCATCCGTAGGACCTGAAATGATCAGCGGGGTCCGCGCTTCATCGATCAGGATGGAATCGACTTCATCGACAATCGCAAAATTAAACGGACGCTGCACCATCTGATTGCGCTCATGCTTCATATTGTCGCGCAGATAGTCGAAACCGAGTTCATTATTGGTCGCATAGGTAATGTCACACTCATACGCTTCACGGCGCTCCTGCTCCGGCATATTGGGCACAATCACACCTGTGGTGAGACCCAGAAATGAATAGACCTGTGCCATCCATTCCGCATCACGGCGGGCAAGATAATCATTTACGGTAACGACATGCACGCCCTTGCCTTCAATGGCGTTGAGATAACAGGCCAGTGTTGCTACCAGCGTTTTACCTTCACCCGTACGCATTTCGGATATTTCACCGCGGTGCAGTACGATGCCGCCGATCATCTGCACATCAAAATGCCGCATGCCGAGCGTGCGGATTGATGCTTCGCGCACAGTCGCAAACGCTTCTGGCAGGATGTCGTCCAGTTTCTGCCCGTCCGCCAGAGCAGCACGAAACTTGTCAGTCTGGCCGCGTAATTCATCATCATTCAGCGCAGAAATCTCGGGTTCCAGCGCATTGATGCGGGCTACGATTTTCTGGAGTGATTTTATATAACGGTCATTGGATGACCCGAAAATGGATTTGGCTAGGCCGCCGAACATAAATGTGTCCTAAATATCAAATAGTGAACGCGCCGGTTATGAAACAAAACGCTTTAAATCTAAGGCTGCGATGTAGGGTTGCGCGCTGCAATAGTCAATTGACGAACCGCACAGAAAAGCTAACTGTACCGCTCTATGGATATTTCACCGCTTGCTCCGTCGCATTTTCCTGATCTGCCAGATATTGAGGGCGTGTCATTGCATATCGCGCATGCGGGCTACCGCGATTGGGAGCGGGCGGACCTCACATATGTCAAATTTGACCGGGATGTTGCCGTTGCAGGTGTGCTGACGCAGAGTAAATGCGCTTCTCCCGAAATTGAGTGGTGCCGTGCTGCCCTTAAAAGCGGAGCGGCACGGGCTCTCGTGGTAAATGCGGGCAATGCCAACGCCTTTACCGGCAATCGCGGACGTGCGGCGGTTGAGGCAATTGCCCGGCAGACCGCAGCACACATCGAATGCAATGAGCATCAGATATTTATCTCTTCCACGGGTGTGATCGGCGTCCCTTTGCCCATGGATGTGGCGCAAAAAGGTCTTGAAACAGTTTTCAGCACAGAAAATTGCAGTTGGGAGGATGCGGCGCGCGCGATCAGCACGACTGACACATATCCCAAAGGTGCCACGACAAGCGCCATTGTGGATGGAAAGAAAGTTCAGTTGACCGGTATTATTAAAGGTTCCGGTATGATTGCGCCCGACATGGCCACCATGCTTGGTTATATCTTCACAGACGCGGCAATCTCACCCGCTCTTTTGCAATACATGCTCAGTGCCGCCAACCGGGCAAGTTTCTCCTGCATCACGGTGGACAGCGATACGTCGACCAGCGATACAGTATTGGCATTTGCCACCGGCACAGCCGGCAATAGCCAACTGGAAACAATGGATAGCGCAGGCGCAGATGCTTTTGCGGCGGCCCTGCACGATTTATGCAAACAGCTTGCCCATCAGGTTGTGCGCGACGGTGAAGGCGCAACCAAGTTTATCGAAATACGGGTTTCAGGTGCTGTATCCGATGAAAGCGCGCATATTATTGGTAAGTCCATCGCTGATTCTCCCCTCGTCAAAACAGCTATTGCCGGCGAAGACGCCAATTGGGGCCGTGTAGTCATGGCTGTCGGTAAGGCGGGAGAAACTGCTGATCGCGACCTGCTGTCCATTGCATTTGGCGGGACGGAAGTCGCCCGCAAAGGCATGGTTGTGGAAGGCTATGATGAAGCGCCTGTTGCAAAACATTTGCAAGGGCAGAATATCGAGATTTCGGTCGATCTGGGTATGGGTGATGGGCGCGCAACCATTTGGACATGCGATCTGACGCATGGATATATTTCCATCAACGCCGATTACCGGAGCTGAGCAGGTGCATTCGCTCTATACGCAAGTCACCGATATCATGCGCAGCGCGGCAGAAACGCACATACTGCCGTTTTTCCAAAAGCTCAGTGCCCAGGATATTGAGGAAAAAACTCCGGGCGACCTTGTCACGACCGCAGATCGCAACAGCGAGATATATCTCAGCGAAAAACTTGCGGCACTTATTTCGCACGCCAGTATTGTCGGGGAAGAAGCTGTTGCCGCTGATCCGGCTTTGCTGGACAAAATAGGCGATAGAGCCGCCTGGATTATCGATCCCATTGACGGCACTGGCAATTTCGCGGCAGGCCGCGCACCATTTGGGATATTGATCGCGCTGGCGGAAGCAGGCGAAACAGTTGCAGGGTGGCTCTATGATCCGCTTACGCAGCGAATGTGCCATGCACATAAGGGCGGCGGCGCATATATGGATACCGAACACATCACGGCAGAGGAAAGCGGCGCTGACTTACCGATCGCCGCTATATCGACATTATTTATGAATCAGGCGCAGCGCGAAGCCGTAATCCACCAATCCAAAGGGTATTATGAAATTGTCGATATCCCGCGCTGCGCAGCCGAACAATATCCGCGTCTTGTACTTGGTACAAACGACCTGTCGGTATTCGAGCGCACGCTCCCCTGGGATCATGCGGCAGGTATATTATTCCTGAATGAAGCGGGCGGAAAAGCTGCGCGCTGGAACGGTGCGCCTTACAAACCCACCGATCGTAAAACAGGAATGCTCGGCGCTTCTTCCCCCGTATTGTGGGATAAAGCGGCCGAGCATCTTGCCCATATTTTCAGTGATTGAGGCTTTACCGGTCAGGCCGGCAGTGCACCTTCCAACCATTCTTTGAGCTGACTCTTGGGCGCAGCACCGACTTTGGTCTCCACAGCTTCGCCCTTGTTGAACAATATCATCGTCGGAATACCGCGCACGCCGTATTTGCCGGGGGCTTCGGGGCTGTCGTCAATATTGACCTTGGCAATAGTGACTTTGTCCGCAAGTTCTTCGCTGATTTCTTCCAGCGCAGGGCCGATCATCTTGCACGGACCACACCATTCTGCCCAGAAGTCCACCAATACCGGACCTTCTGCGTTTAGAACATCTTCGGAAAAACTCTCGTCTGTTACTGCTTTTGTAGCCATGTTTTGCTCCTATCTTTGATCTCTTATCTAGTGGTAATCCGCCGCCCAAACAATGGCTCGGCGGGAAACTTATTATTCACCCGCCCCTAATCCAGCTTTTGCGCTGCGAGTAATTCAGGTGAAAGTGTGAAAATCTGCGGTGTCTGCGTATATAATATGCCTGCAGAAATGGCGTGATGTGGATATATCTTCCGCAAAACAGCCGCGTAAGCCGCCATTTGCCGCACATAAGCCGCCGGGATTTTATCTTCGGAAGATGGCGGATAGCGCGATGTTTTGAAATCGACGACCCAGATATGTTTGTCCGTAATGTGCAGCCGGTCCACAGTACCGGAAATGACCCGCTCGCCTACCCGCGCCGCCAATGGAGCCTCCGCCAGTGCATCGGGACCAAATAGTTCGGCCCATTGCGGGTCAGATAAAGTGCGTAGGACAGTTGTGACCATCTCACCGCGTTCGCTGCTATCGGCTATGCCGCCCTGTTTTTCGAGCCATATATGTGCTGCCGGTCCCCGCTCTTCCACCGGCAATTCGGGAAGACGTTCAAAAAGGCTATGCAGCAGTCTGCCGCGCTCCATGGCGGCATGATTGCCTTGCCCTATGACAGGTGGATCAGCCGCATCATCGAGCATCGCAGAAGGCACAAGCGGCCGTGGCGGAGTTTCCGGCTCTGCAGCAGGTGTCGTGAGCCATTCCGGCAATATAGTGGCTTGCTCGGCCAGATTCGCTTTGCCCTGCGCGGTTTTGGCAGCATCATGTGCAGCTTTATCTGCGTCACCATAATGCAGCGCTTCTATCCAAATTCCATCATCCTGCTTTTCCACGCCAAACTGCTCGAAACTTTCCTGCACCTTGGCGTACCAGCTATTCGCAGGTATCGCATCGCCGCGTCCGCTTTGGGTGCCAACCATATATAGCCGTTCTTCCGCGCGCGTCATCGCAACGTATAAAAGCCGCCAATGTTCAGCCATCTCTGCAAATTGCGCATCAGTATAAGCATCGCCGAGCGGGCCTATCATTTCATTTTTGCGCAGAGCGAATATAGGGACCGCACGGTCGCCCTCTATTTTCCATTCAAAACTACGATCCGGTGTAGCGGTAGGATCCGCGCAGCTATCGGCTATAATAACAACCGGTGCCTGCAGTCCCTTGGCCCCGTGCACTGTCATGACGCGCAATTCGTCCGCTGTATCGCTGATTTCGCGCTTGATTTCCTCATCAGAGCTTTCGAACCAGTGCAGGAATTGCTGCAATCCCGGTACATGATCGCGTTCAAAATCAAGCGCGGCACCCAGCAGTTCATCCAGCGGATCGATGACCTCACTGCCAAGCCGGGAAATAAGCTTCGCCCGCGCGCCGATTTCGCCGGTCAATATCCATTCCAGAAACCGGTACGGCGTCATGAAATCCGCCCGCTGCAACATCATATGTAGATTTTCAAGCAGCACCGGGTCTGCATGATCACGCAGATGACTCCATAAACCTGTATGTTTTTCGCGGTAGCCATGCTTCAGCAGCTGTTCCTGTGTCCATCCAATGATTGGCGAAACCAGCAGGTTGGCAAGGTTCAGATCATCATGCGGCTGCAGAGCAAACCGCACGGCGGCCAGCAAGTCCTGTACACCCAAAGGCTGGCCGAGCCGCAGGCGGTCGATACCGGCCACCGGAATATCGCGCGCGTATAGTCGGGCCACAATCAGCGCCGCTAGATCGGTACGCCGCCGCACCAAGATCATGAAATCACCGGCACGCGCCCAACGGTTTTCCTTATGCAGCCAGAGGCCCTCATCCAGCCATGCAGATATCTGCCGCGCCAGATTGTCGGCCAATATGCGGCTCGGGCGCGACAGCCATTGTTCCTGATCACTGGCGATATCACGGCCATCATCGGCATCCGCCGACGCCGACACAGCATTCCACAATGTGACTTGTCCGGGCCGTGCGTCCCCTTCATGCCGGGGCGGGTCATCGGGCAAGGCAAGCGCTCCGGGTTCAATCACCGCGATGGTTTTATCGACAAAATCCAGGATGGACTGTGCCGAGCGGAAACTGTGCGCCAGCGTCAAGTCGGCAAGGTTCAGCCCGGCTCCCTCCGCCGCGCCGCGAAAATGCCGCCGTGCCCATTCGTAATTGATCGGGCTGGTGCCCTGAAATCCGAAAATCGCCTGCTTATAATCACCCACTGTGAATAGCGTGCGAACGCGGTCCGCTTTCGCGCCTGCGCCTGCGAAAAAATCTCCTGCAAGACTGTCGACTATTTGCCATTGTCGCAAATTCGTATCCTGCGCTTCGTCAATCAGGATATGGTCGAATTGCTGGTCGAGTTTATAGCGTATCCACTCCGCCATACCGCTAACGGATAACAGATTGGCAGTATTACGTATCAGGTCATCGAAATCGACAACGCCTTCACGCTGCTTTGCATCCTGATAGGCAAAGGCAAAAGCGCGGCCCGCTTCCAAGGCATGTGACAGCGTTTTTGCCGTTTCAATCAACGCGCGTTTTTCGGCAATTTCAAGAAAAGTGCTGACGATATCATATGCCTGCACTTCATAATCCGAGTTTACCTTGAGCAAGCCTGTGGATATTTTTCGCGCTGTACCGGCTTGCGTGAGAAATACGGATAGAACCGCATCCAGATCATCCAGTCGCTGTGCCGCCGAAGCCCGGGTCCATGCATGAATGATATCCGCTGCCGCCAGCCCGGTTTTCGTACCCCATGCAATGTTACTTTTTGCAAGCTCTGTGAGGACGCCAACATCGATCGCATCGTCACTGCACATCGTCGCAAGCCCGTTGCCGTCTTCGGCTCTGTCCAGCCCAAGCAGGGCATTTACACGCGGCGGCAAATCACCAGTCCAAGCATCTTCCCCTTGCCAAAGATCAATGGCGGCGGCGCAGCGCAGCAGGAATTTTTCGGTTGCCTGTTCTCCCATACGGACGCTGAGCATCGCTATATTGTCCAGCAGGCGCTGATTGCCATTGCGCTCTGCCTCGGCCAGCATTTCGATCAAAACCTGCTGGACGAGCAGTTTCTGGTCGCGCTCTTCCATCGCCTTGAAACCCGGCACAATGCCGGCTTCGAGTGGGAACCCGGCGAGCAGTGACTGGCAAAAGCTGTGAATGGTCTGAATCCGTAAGCCGCCGCCCGGTGCATCCAGAACAGCCGCAAATAATGTGCGCGCGTGTTCGAGCGCCTCCTGCCCGAACGGCGCGCCTATGGCTTTCAAATCCTTTGCAAGCCGCGCATCATCCATCCGCACCCAGCCCGCGAGCACATTGTTGATCCGGCCAGCCATTTCGGTTGCGCCAGCCTTGGTAAAAGTCAGACACAATATATGTTCCGGTTTAATGCGCGGCTGCAGTAGAAGCCGGAATACTCGCGCCGAAAGCACCTGCGTCTTGCCAGTTCCTGCAGAAGCACTAAGCCAGATGCTGTTGTCCGGCACGACCGCATCCTGCTGTTTGTCCAAAAGCGGAAATATTTTGCCCGCGCCGCTCATGCTGCATCACCTGCAGATGAATGTTGCAAGAAAAGACGGCCATACCATTCATCAAGCCGCATAAGTTGGTCATAATCATTATATGCGGGAAGATCGGGATTGAGCTTGGCGGTAAACGGCGCTTCGCCCAGAATCCACCGGTCAATCGCATCAATCAGAAATTCTTCGGTTTTTTCGGTAAATTCTGCGCGCACAAGCCCTGAACGCTTGCGCCCCTCCTTAATCGGTTCGTCCCGATAGCCAAAGCCGCCCGCTTTATTTTTGGCGAGCGACCAATATTCAAAAGCCTCTGGCGTGCCGGTTATATCCTTAAAACCACTGCGCTCTGCGATCATGCCCAGCAGGCCGAGTTGCAGCGAAAACCCAGCTTCCACCTGCGAACCGCTGGGCGGACTACCCGTTTTATAGTCGATGATGGCCAGTTTTTCGCCATCAGCCAGCCTGTCGATACGATCGGCTTTTCCCGAAATGCGAATGCCTTTGACGGTCATATCGCCCCAGATTTCGGCAGCGGCAACGCTGCGTCCTTGCTTTATAAGCCGCTGCGTCTCTTGCGCAATCCAGCCTATCGCGGCCATCAATCGTGGCCGCCAGAGTGTGCGCAAGAGTGCGTTGGTACTGCCGGAATTAAGCAATGTCTCTGCACGCTTCACCAGCTTGTCCGGATCAAGCCCGTCTTCCTCTTTCCAAGCCTCCAAAATATCATGCACCGCTATTCCACGCCATGCCGGGCTTGGCGGAGCATCGACCATATCCAGCGCCGCCAGATGCAGTATTTTGCGGGCATAGAACGCGAACGGGTCGGCGCGCAGGCGGTCGAGATCAGTCACCGCCATATCCACCCGTCGCTGCGCCGCATCCGGCATGGGTTTGGGTTGGACTGTGCGTATCTTTGGCAAATGCTGGTCGATATTGCGGGCAAATTCCAGCGCTTGTGTATCCGGTGTCAGTCGCTCGCCAGACATCGCCTGCAAACGCAGGAAGAACCGCGATGCCACCGCAGGACCGGACGCTTCACGTTTTGCCCGCGTCAAAATCACTTTGGGCGCGCCCATCGCGCCAGCCAAATCATGCGCGGCGAGACCGATGCGAAATTCCGGCGGCATCAAGCCCAGTTCACGTCCGATCCGCGGCGACAGCAGCGGGTCGATATCGGCCACCTGCGGCCATGTGCCTTCGTTCAGGCCGCCGCATATGACAAGGTCCGCCTGTTGCAATCGCGCCTCCAACAGGCCGTAAATTGCCACATGCGGGTGATTGCCATAGACCGGACGCACCGCAATCTCGTCGGCAAAACTGCGCAATATGGCGGGGCCGTGACGCGGCTCTATATCGAGCGTGAAATTACCGGCTTCGATCCCAACTTCGCTGATCATATCAGCCGCCGCCCGACCCGCGACACCGGACCAGAGACGCGGGCCACACAGAGCAGTTCCGCAGTCGCGCAAGGCTGACAGATAATCATTCAAGCTGGCATTCTGCCGCGCCTGCACGGCAATTGCAGGTTGTAGCAGATTTTCTAACTCATCCAGCCATTCCAGCAGTTCTGCTTTTGCACCCCTGTCCTGAATGGCGCGCTCTTCGTGGATAACAGTCTCGCGCAACCCCGCAAAGCCCCCCGCCCCGCGCGGGCCGCGTAGCACCAAGTCCAACCGCCGCACCTGACGCAGCCATGCGCTACGGCTATCCCCTGTCATGACAAGCGGATGTTTGAGCAATGCCAGCAATGATACAGGCGCGAAATCGTCGCCGATACATTCTGCGAGCGTCAGCAGAAATGCACCCTCCGGTACTATCGAAAGCGCCTGCCCGGCACTGTCATCCGCGTTGATATTCCAGCGGTTTAGGTGTGCGGATACCCGCGCTGCAAGCAATCTGTCCGGTGTGATAACCGCGATCCGTTGTTCTTTTGTTTCCAATGCCTCACGCACACGAATGGCGATTGCAAGCGCCTCTTCCTCCGGATTGACAGCTTCAATAATGCTGAGATCGCTGACGCTGCGGGCGCGGGCATCCAATGTACGCCATGTCTGACTTTCCTGCGCGGGCAAGAAAATATTGCTGATGACATGGGCGCGCTGTGATGGCGCATCACTCTGCCCCGAACGCGCCCAACGCATTACTTCATCACGGTCAATGCCCATCCGGTGCAGGAGCAGCTTAAGGTGATATTGTGGATGCGTTACCACGCCGACAGCCGGTTTCGGCTCATCCACACCGAATTCGACAGGCGTGAGCGTGTCCCATATCTCCTCATTCAGCGCGAGATCAAGATCGGGAAGCACAACCATGCCCGTGTCCATAAATGCAATGGCTTTCTGCAGCGCGGCAATGGCCGGGGCTGCGGTGGTGATACCCACTGCGACAACCGGATGCTGCGCAGGCTTTTTCTCCCACCTGCGTGCGGCATATCGGAGCAGCTGATTACGCCTGTCAGCTGCGTCAATTTGCCCTACTGCTTTCAAATGCGCCTGCCACTTCCCATGCACAGTCTCAAAAAAAGTGAGTGATTTTTGCCAGTGCTCGGCCAGTTCCTCTTCCAGTGATATTTCACCAAGACGCGCGGGGTCGATTTCCTCAATATGAAAATTATCAATCGTCGCCGCGATTTCGCGTGCAAGCCGCAGTTTTTCAGGCGCGTTCAGATCGCGTTTGAGGATATACCCTGCCTCGCCAATAATATTCGTGAGCGCGAACAATCTTTGCACAGGCGTGATTGCCGGCAGTATATCGGGCGCCGCGCCAATTCTATCGAGTGCGCTGCCCAACGATTCTGCCAAATCTATGTCGCCTACGGCCACCATGCGCGGTAGTAGAAGGCCGTCTTCTGACTGCCGCACGAATGCTTCGGTAATAGCCCGGCTTGCGCGTTGGTTCGGCACAAGCAATGTGACGCGTGAAAGCCCAAAGGCATCTTTGGCAAAGCGGGAGATCAAGCCTGTGGCAAGAGCATCGGCAAAACCCCGGTGTGCGGGAATCGAATATACCGAAGCGCGCTGCCGTTTAGACACTCCTCAAAAATTCCTCGGTTGGTTTGAGTGCCGCAGGTGTGCCCACATCAAACCAGAAACTTTGATGTACGGCGCCATATAAACGCCCTTCGGCCATGGCACGGTCCCAGAATATGTTCGTCGAAAATTTCTCTTCCGGTGGATCCTGAATCAGCTTTTTCGACATAAGCTGGATACCGCTGAACACAAACGGTGCCACCTTACGCGGCAGGCGGCGCACCAATCGTCCGTCCGCATTAATCAGAAAATCACCCTGCCCCTTGTAATTGCAGGCACGCTGATGCGGTACAAGCAGCAAAAGCGCATCCATTTTGTCCGCATCCCACTGCTCGCTAAGCTGCGCGAACACGTTCTGCGGGCCATCCAGCCAGATATTATCGCTATTGAGACAGAAGAAAGGATCTTCCTCAATCAGCGGCAATGCCTTGATAAGTCCTCCGCCAGTTTCCAACAATTGTTCACGTTCGTCAGATATCTTGATATCCATTGGATAGGACAGGCTTTCCAGATGTGCTTCCAATGAATCCGCCAGATAATGAACATTGACGATGACATTGCAAATGCCCGCATCCCATAGCTTATCAAAACAATGATCGATCAACGGCTTGCCTGCAAAATGAACCAATGGCTTGGGCCGTGTTGCGGTGAGCGGACGCATGCGTTTGCCCATGCCCGCCGCCATCACCATCGCCGTTTTGGAAACTATCATGGCTGGAACACGCCCCCCAGGGTTTTTGATGGATCACGCAGGTCGCCAGGAATATTTCTGCCGAACCATTGCCGTATATCCACAAGTGCCGGATGCTGCAGGTCACGTTCCATCGCATCCCACACACGTGGAATGAATGAGAGATAACGCGGTTTGCCATCACGCTGCCAAAGCCGCACAAAAATGCCGATTATCTTCAAATTCCGCTGCGCCCCCAGAATGTGATAGGCGGTGCGGAAATCATCACCTGCCCCATTTTGCGCGCAATAATACTCCAGCATATCTGTTTCCAGAGCGGGCGACACATCGCGCCGTGCATCCTGCAGCAGAGATACGAGATCATAGGCCGGATGCCCCACCAGGGCGTCCTGAAAATCAAGCAACCCCTGACCGTTTTCGAGCAGCATGATATTTTCCGCATGATAATCGCGCAGCACAGTCACACCCGGATTTTGCGCGGCCAATACGGGCCGCAATGCTTTATCCCAAAGGTCGCTATATTCGGCTGTATTCACATCCAGACCGCGTGCCTTGCAGTACCAGTCTGTGAATAGTGCCAGCTCCTGCTGATAAAACGCCAGATCATAAGGCGGGCAATCCGCAGGCGGCTGTTTATGCAGGGCCGTCAACGTATCTATGGCCTCGCGGTAGATCGCATATTCATCATCCGCATGGGCATCCAAATGTTCGCGCATCCGCCGATCACCAAAATCTTCCAGCAGCACCAGACCCGCTTCTGCATCCGCCGCCAATATATCCGGCGCGTTCAGATCGTGCGCGCATAAATATTTTGCGACATGCAGAAAAGGTTTCGGGTCTTCTTCTGGCGGCGGGGCGTCCATCAGTATCGCCTTGCCTTTTCCTCCATTGACACGGAAATAGCGCCGTCCCGACGCATCACCGTCAATGGGATCCAGCACCGCATCACTCCAACTCGCATCGCGCAGGAATTTGCCGATATGATCCGGTATATTTATATCCATTTCAGTCTATCCGCCCAATTATGATTCATTTCCAACTGCATATCGCGTCCACCCTGTTTGGCAAAGTCCAGATGGATAGCGAGCGCATCTGCGCCCAATATATGATCCGCTTTTTCCGGCCATTCGGCAATGATAACGCCATCCATCCCCGCATCATCCAGACCCAGTTCATATAGTTCTTCCGTATCATCAATCCGGTAGAAATCGGCATGTACGGCGGGGATGCGCGTGTCAGGCGGCGCATAATATTGCACGATCGAAAAGCTTGGACTTGGCACTTCGCCCTGATGCCCCAGGCCTATCAATATACCGCGCGCAATCGTTGTTTTGCCGGTGCCAAGCTCGCCATATAGTTTGACGGCATCGCCTATCTGCAAAGCCTTGCCGAGCTTTACCCCGAATGCATGCATGGCTTCGGCACCTGCAACAAATGACTTCATGGCAGCATCAGGGTGACGACTGTCCCCTCTCCCGGTTCAGAGATAATATCAAATGTGCCGCCGAGTGTTTCAATAAGCTGCTTTGCAAATGGCAAACCGCCTGCCTGCGGTTCAAGCGGACCAGACAGACTGTCCAATATTGTCGAGACTGTCCGTGCATCCATGCCGGAAGCATTATCGGAAATGATTAAACGCGTTTTGTCTTCTTTGGGCTCCACATGTACAAGCACGCGGCCTCCTGGATGCGTGGTGAGCAATGAATGATCAATGATATTGCCCACCGCTTTGGCAAGGCTGGCATCGTCGCCGTGCCATTTCCCTACCCTTGGATCAATCTGCATATCAAGATCGATATCTTTGTCTTCCACTGTCTGCATGCGTTCTTGTGCCAACACGACCAGCATAGTTTGAATGTTGATGCGCGTGCCATCATCGGGTTCCGCATCCGGCTTTTCTAGGTCACCCGCAGACTGGCTCGCATCCAGCATCGTAAGCATCGCATTTCCGTCAGGCAGAGGTATGCCCGCAAATTCCAGACAGCGCCCATCGGCAAGCGTGATGCTGCCGCTACGCCGCCTCCGGTCCAGTGTGGCCGCGCGAATTATATCGCGCAACACCGATATCTGCGCAGAGTTTTTAAGGCTTGGAACAAGCATTTTCATAAGGTGATCGATGCGTGGATGTTCCGCCAGAACAGCTTCATCCATATCCCAAAGCTGGGAAAAGCGTCGGTTCCAAAGGTTCAGGCGGCCATCAGGCGCAAATACCGCGAGTGCCTCAAACAGGCTATCAAACATTGCCGTGCGTACGCGGAGCAATGTATCGCGCGAGCTTGCCAGACGGATTTGTTCAGTGCGATCTTCGAATATCAGCAAAAGCCCCCCATCCGGAGTCGGCTGCGCAATCGCACGTAAATGCGTTCCATTGGGTAGCAGCCAATTTTCCTCATTCGCCGCTGCGCTATTGAACCACGTCCGCTTCTGGCCCTTCCATTCGGGAAAGTCGCGCACTTCCGGGATGCAACCAGCTTCGCGCATCCGGTCCAATATCCGGTCGAATTCGGGCGCATTATTGACCCATTGCGGACGCAGCGCGAAAATGCGCTGAAAAGGTTGATTGCAGAAAACAAGCGCCTTTTCGCTGTCAAATTGCGCCACACCTGCCGACATATTGTCGAGCATGTCGCGCTGCGCGCGGCGAAACTGCTGAAATTCGCCTCTCAGGCTTTCCAGTTCCTGTACGTTGATGGCATAGCCCGCCACGCCCGCTGCACCAAGCGGAAGATCAACGACGCGCAGCACCTGTCTTTTTCCGTCGATTGTCGTGGCCACCGTGCGCTCGATCATCCGCTCTTCGGACTGTGCCTGCGCCGCGACAGCGGCAGGTGCCAGCCCTTTGACGGCCTCGACCAGCTCAATCCCTTCAGACACCACTTGCTGGGCGTCCGTGCCATCCACCGCCTTTACATAGGCGCTATTGACGAGAGTGATATTAAACTCGGCATCGCGGTGCCACATCGGCATGGGCGCAGCTTCTATCAACGCCGAGAGGGATTCAAAGGCAGTTTCGGCACGCGCAATTCCGGATTGTAGGGATGCTATCTGTTCTTGGCTTTCGCTATTGTCGAAAACCCATAGTAATGCCGCACCCAACGGTGCGATTTGCGGATCCGCCTGATGTCCTTTGATATCAAGGCTGCGCGCGGACCCCTGCATGCGGATATTTGCGGCAAAGGGCCGCGCTGTTTTCTGCGCGGATGTAATATGTTTTTGCAGCCTTTCGATATCCTCAGCTGACCAACCACTGTCATTCTGTTCAAGATCAGAAAAAAAGCGCGGCAGCGTTTCCAGTCCGAACCAGCGCGCAAGCCTTTCTGGTCCCTCTATACGCCCGTCGGTTCTTACCAGAAGCGGCAAAGCGGGCGCTTCATCCAGCATTTTCCCCAACCTGCGCGACTGGCGCAAAGTGGCCTCGGCCTTTCTGCGCATGGACAGACCCACACTCACGGCCCAGATGCCGCCGACAACCCATGCGGCGAGTAAAAGTCCCAGGAAAAATATGGCACTATCTGACAAAGTCATCTTCGTCTGCGCCTTATACAAAAGTAACAATCCATCTTGCCCATCACGCTAGCCGCCTTGCGGCTTTACGCCAAATAAAAAAGGCCCGCCAGTTACCCGGCAGGCCTTTATTTTGCATATTCCTAAAAATCAGTAGCGATAGGCGTCTGTCTTGAACGGCCCTTGTACAGGAACGTCGATATAATCGGCCTGTTCCTCGGATAGTTCGGTGAGCTTCACTCCCAGTTTGTCAAGGTGCAGACGCGCCACTTTCTCGTCCAGATGCTTGGGCAGCACATAAACTTGATTTTCATACTGGTCACTGCGCAGCCACAGTTCGATCTGCGCCAGCACCTGATTGGTGAAGCTGGCGGACATCACGAAGCTGGGGTGGCCCGTGGCATTGCCCAGGTTGAGCAGACGGCCCTGCGACAACAGGATCATGCGCTTGCCATCGGGGAATTCAATCATGTCCACCTGCGGCTTGATTTCGGTCCATTTCAGGTTCGACAGCGCACCAACCTGAATCTCGTTATCAAAGTGGCCGATATTGCCAACAATCGCCATGTCTTTCATCGCCCGCATATGGTCGATGGTGATAACGTCCTTGTTGCCGGTCGTCGTGATAAAGATGTCCGCCGTAGGTGCAACGTCTTCCAGCCTTTGTACATCAAAACCGTCCATAGCAGCCTGAAGCGCGCAGATCGGATCGATTTCGGTTACAACAACACGGGCACCCGCGCCTTTCAGTGAAGCCGCTGAGCCTTTACCGACATCGCCATAACCGCACACAACAGCCACTTTACCGGCCATCATCACGTCTGTGCCGCGGCGGATACCGTCAACCAGCGATTCCTTACAGCCATATTTATTGTCGAATTTCGACTTGGTCACACTGTCATTCACATTGATCGCCGGGAAAGGCAGCAGGCCTTTTTTGGCAAGATCATAGAGGCGGTGCACACCGGTGGTGGTTTCTTCGGACACGCCCTTGATCGCTTCAACTGTCTTGGTCAGATAGCCAGGTGATTTTTCCAGGCGCTCTTTCAGTACCTTTGCGAAAGCTTCTTCTTCCTCGTTGGTCGGCGTGAACAGTTCCTCACCCGCTTCAACCCGCGCGCCCCAAAGTGCGTACATGGTGGCATCACCTCCATCGTCGAGGATCAGGTTACATGTTTCGCCTGATTCTGAGCCCCAGTCGAAAATGCGGTCGACATATTGCCAATATTCCTCAAGCGTTTCGCCCTTGATAGCGAAAACCGGAATGCCCTGATCCGCAATCGCGGCAGCGGCATGATCCTGTGTCGAGTATATATTGCATGATGCCCAGCGTACTTCCGCGCCCAGTGCAATCAGCGTTTCGATCAGAACCGCGGTCTGAATCGTCATGTGCAGCGAACCAGTTATTTTCGCGCCTTTCAGTGGTTGTTCCTCACCATATTCTTCACGAATGGCCATCAGGCCCGGCATTTCGGTTTCCGCAATCGCAATTTCATTGCGGCCATATTCCGCCAGTGAAATGTCCTTTACGATATAATCTGTGTTCGACATGAAAGTCTCCTTAGGTAAATTCTTACGCGTGAATATAACGCGGCTGCCCGCTCCATAACGAACCGCGTACTGACAATCAAACGGAAAGAGAAATAAATATAAAGAATTCTTTATATGTTTTTGAAGATGGTAATTTATAAGGCAGAAAAAATGTATTTTAGTTGAAAATAACACGCATCATCACAAGATAATGACTCTAATATATTCACATCTGTGAACAAAATTTCATCAACCCATCAAAGGATATCATCCATGATTTCTCAAGGCGATAAATTACCCAATAGCAATCTTGTCAAAGCCACCGAAAACGGCCCCGAGCAAATTTCTTCCGAAGATTATTTCGCGGGCAAGAAAGTGGCGCTTTTCTCCGTACCTGGCGCATTTACACCAACATGCTCCGCCAAACACTTGCCCGGCTTTGCCGAAAAAGCCGAAGAGCTGAAAGCCAAGGGCGTGGATGAAATTGCCTGTACGGCGGTAAACGATGCTTTTGTGATGGGCGCATGGAACAATGCTGCGGGGTCCGAAGATGTCACTATGCTTGCGGACGGCAACGGCGATTTTGTAAAGCAATTGGGCCTGGAAATGGATGGCACCGGATTTGGCATGGGTACGCGCGGCCAGCGTTTTTCCATGATTGTCAACGATGGTGTGGTTGAGCAGCTTAACGTTGAAGCGCCTGGCGATTTCAAAGTCAGCTCTGCCGAATATATGCTCGAAAATATGTAAAACCTAACGTTATACGCAATAGTTTTGCATATAATAAAAGCCTGCCGGATTATCGTCCGGCAGGCTTTTGCATTTGAAATGGTATCAGTCCAATCTGCTTTAATATCCCATTAGCGCCATGACCTCTTTGCGGCTACTCGCATCATCCAGGAAACAGCCATAGAGTTTACTGGTGGTCATACCCACACCGGGCGTACGCACACCGCGGGCGGTCATGCAGCTGTGGCTCGCCTCAATTACAACAGCTACACCGTGCGGTTTCAGATTATCATATACGCACCGAGCCACTTCTGCAGTGAGCCTTTCCTGCACCTGCAAACGGCGCGCATAACCATGCAGAACGCGGGCAAGCTTTGAAATACCGACCACACGATCAGTCGGCATGTAAGCTATCGACGCCTTGCCGATAATGGGCGCCATATGGTGCTCGCAATGCGACTGAAACGGAATGTCCTTCAGCAATACCAGCTCATCATAGCCGCCTACTTCTTCAAAAGTGCGGCTCAAATGAATCGCCGGATCTTCTTCATAGCCCTGGCAGTATTCTTTCCAGGCACGTGCCACCCGCTTCGGCGTATCAAGCAAGCCTTCGCGGCTCGGGTCATCTCCTGACCATTCTATAAGCGTGCGGATTGCATCCTGCACATCGTCCGGCACGGCTATCTTGGGCTTTGTGCCCAAATTTCCGTCATAGTCTATTTCATCTGGCTGCATGTTGCCCCTTTCGAATTCCAATCGGAGATAGGTTCGGTGCATGAATGTTGCAAGGCAGAGCGGTACAGAACAAAGTCTTTGGGCACAATTTTCCCCTAAGCTGCAAATATGCCGCTGAATATATATTCAAAAAGAGGAAAATGGCGCGCCCGGAGCGATTCGAACGCCCGGCCCCCAGATTCGTAGTCTGGTGCTCTATCCAGCTGAGCTACGGGCGCTAGGCGTTCGCAGATAATGGGGACAATCAGATAAGGCAACCCCTGTTTGCACAAAAATGCGAATTTTATGATGCAATCCATCTCCGCAGGGCTTCCACCAATGGCTTATCAGCCGGTGGCATTTCCAAGGCATACATATCCTGAAGAGCGCACCATGATATTTCAGATGCATGCAGTGCTTCGGCCTCACCTTCCCATTTGCTGCATATATATAGAAGCAGAACCAGATGTTTTTCGCCCAATGTTTCGCTGGCGAAACAGATTGGGGTCAAATGTTCTGATATAACTGTGATGCCAAGTTCTTCCGAGAGTTCGCGCATCAGGGATTTCTCAGGAATCTCACCAGATTCCATTTTTCCACCGGGAAATTCCCACAGTCCAGCCATGGATCCATTCGGCGGACGTTTTTGCAGAAGAATACGCCCGCTATCATCAACAAGGGCAACCGCTACGACATACAGTAATTTTGAATTAGCATCCAATTTATTCGGCTCCATCAACATTTTCTTAAATTTATTATGCAAAAACCTGTTTGTCGAAGAAACGAAGCAGGATGTCTATGCTCAACACATTTACCCGCATGTTGGCCAGTAAAAAAGGTGCGACAGCCATTGAATACGGCCTGATTATCAGCCTGATTGTCGTGATATGTATTATTTCAATAAACAGTCTTGGCAAAGGAAGTACAGGGCTTTGGAATAATGTTGAAGAAAATATTGTCCAAAAATAAATTCAGGCAAATTAAATAAATCGAAAGAGTTTGTCTGTATTTCATCATTAACTGCTTTCCAGTTCTAGTGTGGCAGTCCGGCAATGAAGAGTTAAACCCAAGGAGACTAAAATGAATTTTGTAAAAAATATTTTGAACAACAAAAAAGGCGCAACAGCAATTGAATATGGCCTTATCGCCGCACTTATTGCAGTAGCAGCAATTACAGCTATGAGCACTTTAGGCGACAATCTGAGTGCAACCTTTGATGATGTTTCTGATGATCTGGTAACAGCAGAGAAAAAGTAAGAATATTATTCTGAAATAAAAAGGGCGGCAGTGCAAACTGCCGCCCTTTTACTTTTGAGTGTATAAAATCAATAAGTTACAATCTTGACGCGCTGGCCTGGCTGCAAGCTTGCATTTCTGGACAGGCCGTTGAGAGCAAGAAAACGTTCTGTCTGAAGCTGCGTATAGGCCATCCGGCGCGCAAACCCTGAAATCGTATCACCAGATTTTACTGTCACGACATCCAGTTTGCGCGGTTTGATCTGCGCAGCTTCATTTGCACTCAAACGCCGCATGCTGGAATACATGCCATTAAATACCTGACCGCGCCCTGCGGGTGTAATCGTCACAAAGTGCAGCGCCTGGCTTTTGGACATTTCATAAGCGAAAACCGTCACATCCACTTGCTGCTGGCCGTTGTTCACACGCGCTGTGGAATAAGCCGCAGGAAGGCCGTTTACAGTCGTTGTCTGGATGTTTCCGTAATTAAGCTGCGTCTTGTCACCGCCAACTTGTTTGAAAGCACTGTCCACATAGCTACGCAGATTGCCACTATATGGCAATAATGTAAGCTGTCCTTTGCCGCTTTGTCCGGTAATTCCCACTGCAGTGGTCGTATTTTGCAACCCGAAACCATTGGGCGCAGTGAAAGTAAAACGCATGTCAGGATGCAGGAATGTGGTGCCTTCCACCATGCCCTGTTTCGGATCATCGCCGTAAAGAACGCCGTCAATCTTGTTCAAGAACACTTCCCGGTTTCTGACGCCGCTGGAATTCGCGCCTGCTTTCTGCAGTGCCCGGGTCACCCGCTTTGCAGGATCAGGGTGGGTGCTTGCCCAAGCGGGAACATTGCGCGCCTCGCGTCCTGAAGCCCGCGCATCAATGGAGCTTTGCGCCGCCAGTGAAGCGAGCATGCTGGACAGAGCCTTGGGATCATAACCTGCGGAATTCAGATAGCGAATACCTAAGTCATCGGCTTCCGTTTCCTGTTTGCGTGAGAATCGGAGCGTCAGCAATTGACTACCCTGGCCAGCGACCTGCTGCCCCAAACGGCCCAGTGCAGAGTCACCCAAAAGAACCGCAGATGCGATCTGGCCGATCGCGCCAAAAATGCTGTTGCGCTTCGCTGTTTTTTGACGCTTTTCCGAATGGCGCGCTGCAACATGACCAACTTCATGGCCCAGAACACCTGCCAATTCGGCTTCATCGTTCATCAATGCCAGAAGCTGACGTGTCACGTAAATATAGCCGCCCGGTATGGCAAAAGCATTATTCACTGGGGAATTGAGCAATGTCACGGTAAAATCACTGCGCGCATTGCCTAAACCGGATTGAACGGCAATATTCTTGCCAACTGTTTCCACATAGGCTGCCTGCGGTGCGTTAAACTTTCCGCCATATTGTGCCACAAGCTGCGGGTGATATTTATCGCCCAGCTGTTTTTCCTCGGGCGTAATATTACGCACTTGCTGCGGTGATTGGGAAGAAGCAGTTTGCGGACCGCCAGTGTCACCGCCGCCACCGCCCATACATGCCGCCAGCATGAGTGTGGATGTAGTCGCTACGATAGCTGTGAATTTGCGTGGCATGATATTTCCTCCATTATTCAGTCTTTAAGTTAGACTATATGCGAAAATAAGGCCCTTCGCATTAAAAAGTTCCGATTCCAAAAATTATCGGGAAAAGTTTACAACTCGCCCAAGGAAAGAAATTTCTGATGCCGGGCCTGAAGCAATTCATTGCCTGACAGATCAGAAAGTTCGTCCAAATGCTTGCTAATGGCCTCTTTTAGATTTGCGCAAGCTAGCACATGGTCGCGGTGTGCGCCGCCCACCGGCTCAGAAACGATATCGTCAATTACGCCCAGTTTCTTAAGGTCCGCCGCCGTCACTTTCATAGCAGTTGCCGCTTCACTGGCTTTATCGGCTGTACGCCACAATATCGATGCGCAGCCTTCGGGTGAAATTACCGAATAGACCGCATGTTCGTACATAAGAACGCGTTCCGCCGACGCCAGAGCAACCGCTCCGCCAGAACCGCCCTCACCCACTATACATGCCACCATCGGTACGAGCAGACTTAAACAGGCCTGTGTTGAGCGCGCGATAGCTTCTGCCTGCCCGCGTTCTTCGGCCTCCACACCTGGAAAAGCACCCGATGTATCCACCAGCGTTACAACCGGAAGGTGGAAACGATCGGCAAGCTCCATAAGACGGATCGCCTTGCGATATCCCTCCGGTTTGCCCATCCCGAAATTATGCTTGATGCGGCTTTCGGTAGTATTGCCCTTTTCATGGCCAATAACCATGACACGGCGATCATCAATTTTGGCAAAACCGCCCAATATAGCCTGGTCATCACCAAAGGCGCGGTCACCTGCCAGCGGTTCAAAATCTTCAAATATATGATCGACATAATCCTGAAAATGTGGGCGCTGTGGATGCCTGGCAACTTGCGTTTTCTGCCACGGTGTCAAAGACCTGTAAGTCGATTTTAACAAACGGTCAGATTTTTTTTGGAGCTTTTTAAGCTCTGCTTCAATATCCAGATCGCCGCTATCTGCCGTTTCCTGCAATTCGGAAATACGCGCGTCGAGTTCAGCGATCGGTTTTTCAAATTCAAGATAGCTGGTCATAAAATTCCTGTAATATTTGCAATGGCGTTAGAACGCAGCGCCGCATAGGTCAATGTGGGGTTTATGGCATATTCAGATTAATCCCGTATGCCAGCGTTACATTTTGGCTAAAGCCAGTGCTACATTTTGGCCAAGGGATGCCTCTGATTCACAAGCTCTACCAACCTTTTGCTGTCCACATGTGTATAAATCTGTGTTGTAGAAATATCGGCATGGCCAAGCAATGTCTGCAAAACGCGTAAATCCGCGCCTCCCTCAAGCAAATGCGTGGCAAATGCGTGGCGCAGGACATGCGGGCTGATCCGTGCCGGATCAATACCCGCCTCTGCCCCCAAATCCTTAATGATCTGATACAGACGAATGCGGGAAATATGCTTGCCGCGCGATGGAAACAGCCATTTGCTATTTTCCGGCAATGTGGCGCGCCATTCGGCCACAGCATTGCGGGCGCGTTTGGATATGGGAACCATCCGCTGATGTCCCCCCTTTCCCTTTATGACCAACAGCGGTTTGTCCGACACAAATGCACTATAGGGCAAACTCACAAGCTCTGTCGCGCGCAGACCAGAGCCATAAAGAAGCTCGATCAGGGCGAGCAACCGCAAATCCTTTTCTCCCGGATTTTCTTTTCGGGTTTTGCTCTCAATAACCGAGAAAATCCGCTCCATGTCCTGCTGATCCAAAACTTTGGGCAGGCTCCTGCTTGCGCCGGGCCTGGGCAATGCCGCTGATGGATCGTCGGTTATAATGGATTCGTCCATCAAATAACCGAAATATTGCCGCAATGCAGATGTTTTGCGCGCCAGTGTGCTGCCCGCTAGACCGGACCATGCCGCTGCGATTTTTTCGATATCTGAACGTTTCGCAGACGTCAGGCGCGCACCCACCACTTCGGATGCGCCTTCTAGATCACGGCGATATGCCGCTATGGTATTGGCGCTGGAGCCCCGCTCAACGGCCATCATTTCCAGAAAACTGTCGATCAATACATGGTCATCGCGCATCATATGATCACCGGCCCGGCATATACTATCCGCGCGCGATCGCCTCTGCCGCAATCATTCGTGCTTCAGCATTCAAGCCGACTTTATCAAGAGAACGAACAATGTGATAGAGATGCGCTGCGGACATTTTCGACCAATTCTGCCCCTGCATACCCACGGCCGCGAGTAAGGTGACATGCGCCTGTTTTCTATCATTGGCCGCCCTGGTAATGGCATTTGCCCAGCGGCTATTGCTTTCCAGGTTTATTTCCAGATCATCTGCGAAACTGTCACGGTCTTCGTCTGATATGCGCCCAAGGCCGGCAAGACCCGCCAGCAGGAAACCGCTTTTGCGCGTATCTTCGCTGTAATCATTGTCATAATAGCTATCGAGCGCATCATAATCGATCAGGCTTTCCGGATCAGGATGTGCGGCCGCGAGCATGGCCCAAGCGTCGCTGCCCGGTTCCGCGACATTCATCCACCGTATTGCATTGCGGTCAAGCCCTGCACTCAGCATTGATGCTATCAGGCGATTGCTGTCCTCTGCATAGTCAGTCGATACAGGAAAACGTGCAGCAGCATGCGATGTGAGAACCAGCGCAGCATAGCCCGCATCCGTATCCTGTGACCGGTCCCAAAGATTACGCATGGCATCGATCCGCGCTTCTGCTGCCTGATTGGCGTAAGCACTGCGCAGCAATGCGGCCTGGGCACGGATATTATCCGCTGTCTCGCCGCTCGCATAAGCGGCGCTATAGAGGTCGATCATGGCGCTGCTGGACAATACACCCATGGTGGCCGCTGTATCAGCGGCGGCGATGCGTTCTTCAATCGAAACCATCGGCGCAGATGCACGCCATGCCCGGTATTTGATATCCGCATCACCGAACAGTTCAGCCGGCGGCTCAATACCGGTTGCCAGCGCCAGACCATAACGCCAAGGCGTCAGTTCATTAACGCCATCCCATTTGATTGTAACCGCACGGCGACCGTTTACGCCGGCACCCACCGCTTTTTCGGCAAGCAGCAGATCAATTTGCGGCGCTTTTTCCTGACGGTTAAGGCGGTCAATACGTGATGTGGCCGCACTTTGCTCGCCCGACAGCGCTGAGCAGATGGCGCGGCTCATGTCCCATTGCACGTTGTCCGATGCCTCTGCACCGCCCGTCACGATGGGGCAAATACCGCTGGGATCCGCGCTCGCCAGATAGGTATCCATCGCCACGTTGTAGAGGCGATTGCTGTACATGGGCGTATCAACATTCTGCACCATCAGGCGGGCATTGGCGGTCTCTCCCATTTTGAGCAGCAACGCCGCGCGCGCCGCGACCCAGTCGGCACCGTTTATTCGCGCAGGCGTATCCACACGCGAAACCAGCGCGCGGCGCAGCAGAATGGAGCCCCAGCGTGAAACAAGCGGACCTTTGATATTATTCATCAAGGTCGCAAGATACACGCCGTCACTATCCGCAAAACTATCGCTGGAAAAACCGCCCTGATCTATACCGATGATGCCAGTCTGCTTGAGTGAACGACGGGCGCTCGCCGGAATGTCATAAACATAGGGCGCCGCCGCAAAATCATCGGATGTGTCTTCAGGCAAATCCTCGCTCGTTTGTGGCTGCACAGGTGCAGGCCCAGAAGGTTCTGCTACAGAAGGCACATCTGTATTATCTGGCAAAGGCTGTACCTGCGCAGGGGAAGAAGGTGGAGCCGGTGTAGGCGTTGATGTTGGCGCTGGTGCTGCCGATGGCGCAGGTGTAGATGAAGGCGCAGGTGTTGGCGCGGGAGCTGGCGCCGGATCTCCGAAACCGGGCGGCAGGATTGATTCGGGCGCATCATTGTCCTGCCCCTGTAATGCAGAGAAAGCAGGCACTGTAAGCGCAGCCAGCGCAAGACCGGATAAGAGAAAACTTCTGTGCCGCCGCGAATGCATCATGCCTGCTCGATATCGCTTATTTCAATGGGTTCTTCAATCTGCTCCACCGGTTGTTCGCCGCCCCATGAATAGAGCAGATAAAACAAACCGATAATAACCGCGAGTACGATAATCCATTTCAACGCAGCCGGGCTACGGCGTTTTTTACGTTCATTTAAAATTGTCATGTCTTCATCCGAATTATTTATATTGCAGCGCATTGACAAGAAATAATATCTCACGCGCCCTTGCGCACTGCCCTAGCGCATCTATAGGCTGACGGGCAATGAACGAAAAGCGCAAAGCCACAGAAAATTACGTATCCGGTAATCGTGCAAGCGATTTAACCGTTGATAAACCCATCATATTGGTCGGTTTGATGGGAGTGGGCAAATCTACAGTAGGCCGCCGTCTTGCCAATATGCTGAAGCTGGATTTTGTTGATGCCGACAATGAAATTGAAAAAGCAGCGGCCATGTCCATTGCCGAGATATTTGAGGAATTTGGCGAAGATTATTTCCGTGATGGGGAGCGCCGCGTCATCGCGCGTCTTATCGAAGATCGGCCGCAGGTTATCGCGACGGGCGGCGGTGCTTTTATCAATGAGGAAACCCGCGCACTCATATTGAAACGCGGTATCGCGGTCTGGCTGGATGCCGATACTGATACATTGGTGGAGCGTGTAAACCGGCGCAATACCAGGCCGTTGCTGCGCAATGGAAATGCACGTGAGATATTGACTGACCTCGCAGCAAAGCGAAATCCATTTTATGCAAAAGCACATGTTAAAGTGGCCAGTCAGGTGGGGCCGCACAACCGCATGGCGCAGGAAATCATAAAGGCGATACGAATATGGAAATCATAAATGTGGCGCTGGGCGGGCGAAGTTACAATGTACATATCGAAAACGGTGCACTCGGTAACATCGCGGCGCTGCTGGCGCCTTATACAGCGCAGAAACGCCTGCTTTTTATAACTGATGAGAACGTCCATCGCCTATACTGGAAGAATATAGCAGATAAGTTTTTGTCCGCTGGCGTCCGCGTAGAAGCATATATTCTTCCCGCCGGTGAAAGCAGCAAAAACTGGCAAAAACTGGAAGGAATCTGCGACTGGTTATTGCAGCACGGCGCAGAACGCACAGACCATATTGTTGCACTTGGCGGCGGCGTGGTTGGCGATATTGCCGGCTTTGCGAGCGCGATCGTGAAACGCGGGTGCAATTTCGTGCAGATCCCTACCAGCCTGTTGGCGCAGGTCGACAGCAGTGTCGGCGGGAAAACCGCGATTAACAGCCGGAGCGGTAAAAACCTGATCGGTGTTTTTCATCAACCTGCATTTGTCCTGATCGATCCCGATATGTTGGACAGCCTCCCGCCGCGTGAGCTGCGCGCAGGCTATGCAGAAGTGGTCAAATACGGCCTGATCGACAGCGCAGAGTTCTTTGATTGGTGCGAAAGTGACGGGGCCGCGCTTCTATCCGGCGACAGTGATGCACGCATAAAAGCCATTTCACATAGCATTTCCGCCAAAGCGCAAATCGTGTCGGATGACGAACGCGAGCTTAATGGCCGGCGCGCGCTGCTCAATCTGGGGCACACATTTGGTCATGCACTGGAAGCGGAGACTGGATTTGGTGATACACTGTTGCACGGAGAGGCAGTCGCAGCAGGCATGGTGCTGGCGGCCAGATATTCGGCCTATCGCGGCCATTTCCCGGCACAGGAAGTGGGGCGTATTGTAAATCATCTGGAAACAACAGGTTTGCCTGCCAGGGTTTCCGCTATCGATATGCAGACCACCGGCAAAGCGCTGGCCGAGCATATGCAACACGACAAAAAGGCGGCGCAGGGCAATGTACCGTTTTTGCTAATGAATGCCATTGGTGACACGTTTCTCGCAAGCGATGTCGATCTCGATGATGTTGCGGCGTTCCTGGATTCCGAACTGGCGCAATAACGATACTGGTGGGCCTAGCGTTCAGTATTGCCAGGTTCGGCTTTACCCCGTTCGAAATCATCCATGTCAAAACCTTCCGACATATCGCCGCCAAAGGTCATGTGCATGCCCGCTTTCATGTCGCCCGCCTCATGCTGCATTTCCAGCCTTTGCAGATCGCGGTAACGAAATTCGCTCACCAAGGCTTCAACTTTGCTTTTATCAAGCCCGTATTTGATGAGCGCATCGGCGCTCATTTTGATTGCGGATTCCATCAATTCACGCTGTGCGCCATCTATCTTCGTGCCTTTCAGACGCAGCAAATGCATGCGATCAAAAGCACGAACATAAATCATGGCGTTCGGGAAACTGGTGGAAATCGGCGCAAGTTGCTCAGGTCCAAATTCACGGTCATCAAGGCAGAATAATAGCATACAGGCTTCTTCAGCCCCTGCCCTGCGTAACAAATCAACACGCGTGCCGTCACCGTAAAAGACCTTGCGTCCATATTCGCTGCTCGTGTCAATCTGGTCCGGATTGGAATCGATGAGTGTTACCGAAATATCCGCGCCCGCACATATCTGTGATACGGCTTGTCCGAAACGGCCATGACCAATAACGATCGCGCTGGATCTGGGCGCTTCTTCCGGGTCATCCATATCGCTGCGGATTGAGGATTTGACGCCGCCCAGTCTTTTCGCGAGCAGCATCAGGAATGGCGTGGTGGCCATGGAAAGCGTGATGACGGCACCGAACAGGCTGGATGCCTGCCCTTCGATCAGGAGCGCCGCTTCCGCAGCTGCAAATAGCACAAAACCAAATTCACCGCCCTGACTGAGCAAAAGACCGAGCACAAATGCGGGTGCGGTCTGCATCCCGAATGCTTTGCCAAGCCCGAATATGATCCCGATTTTAATCGCAATCAGCAGCACCGCCATCCCGATAACGAACAATGGATTTTCCCAGATAACGCTCAGATCAAGCATCATGCCCACACCCATGAAAAACAGGCCCAGCAATATCGAACGGAAGGGATCAATGTCAGCCTCCAGCTCGTGCCGGAAGGGCGAATCCGCCAGCATCACGCCCGCCACAAATGCGCCCAATGCCGGTGAGAGACCGAGATGGTGCATCAGCGCAGCACTGCCGAATACGGCAAAAAGCCCGACAACGATAAACAGTTCGCGCTCTGCCACCTGCCCGATTAATTTGAGCAACGGCGCGAGCAGATAGCGCCCCGCCAGCACCAGCCCCACTACGGCTAGCGCGGAATATAAAGCGAGTAGCCAGCCTGCCGTCTGCTCGCCTTCGACTGGTGCCCGCGACAGGGCCGCCACGATGGTCAGAAGCGGAACGATGGAAAGATCCTGAAACAACAATATCGAAAAAGCTTTTTGGCCGGCAGGCGTATTCAGTCGGCCTTCCGATTTAAGCAATGGCAGCACCTGCGCCGTAGAAGACAAAGCCAGCGGCAAGCCAATCACCAGAGCCGCTTGCCATGTAAAGTTGGTGATAAGATAAATGGCCGCAAAAAGCGCAATGCCGCACAATATGACCTGCGACATGCCCAGCCCGAATATATCGCGTTTCATGCGCCAAAGCTGGGATGGCGCCAGCTCTAGTCCGACAAGAAATAACAGCAATATAATCCCGATTTCGGCAAAACCCACGATCGTTTCCGGATCGTCGACCAGTCCCAGAACTTCCGGTCCAATTAGAGCACCAGCCACCAGATAACCCAGCACGGCACCGAGCCCAAACCGCCTGAAGATCAGGACGAAAAACAGGGCCGCGGCCAATAGAACAAATCCGGATGTAAACATATCTGCGGGGCCATGTTCCATCGTCAGTTTCCTTGGTTTTTTAGGGCGATAAGAGTGGCGCGCCACGGCAATAATACCGAATCACGCCGCGCGGGATAATCTTTGGCTGGCCTGAGCATATTCAAATCAGGCCAGTTTCCAATCTGACCGGAATCTTCATGCAAAAAACCGGACAGGCTGTGCAATGCGGATTCCACATCTGCACTGTTATTTCCTGTGATATGACGCGCCAATATGGCTGCTGAAGCCTGCCCCAGTGCGCAGGCTTCGGCTTTGATACCGAACTTGGTAATATCCCCTGCTGAATCCACCGCGAGAGAGATCATTACGCGGCTGCCGCAGGTTTGCGAACGCAGTTCGGCTTTGTATGGAAGCGTATCATCAAACGGATGATCCGCCAGCGACATTGCTGCCTGCAATATTTCGCGTGTATAAAGCGGTTTGGCGGCAGATTGGTTCATGCCCTGCCCCGGCGTTCGTCAACATATTGAACAATCGCGTTTCCGGTGGCGTTGAGCAGTGTATAGGTACGCGACTGCGTCATCCATTCGGGCCGGTCCTGCTGCGGATAGACTGTTTCATATGCAATGGTGGCAAGCAGAAACCCTGCCGTGGCCATTAACAATCCCTTGACCGCGCCAAAACCAAAGCCAAGAACCCGGTCCACCGGGCCAAGAAAGGAATCGCGGGATTTACTGCCGATATAATTTGCAATGAATTTTCCTATCGCAAATGTAATCAGGAAAACGGCGACATAGCCTAGGACAGAGGCACCGCTGATGCTGCCGATTACACCCGCCAGGAAACCGGATACAGGTTCATAAAACAACCAGACTGCGATAATGGCCAGCACCCATGCAAGCAGTGACAAGACTTCCTGCACAAACCCGCGCATAAAGCCGAATATCGCCCCGCCGCCCAGCAACAGGAGAACAATGATGTCAAGTGCCGTCATATGGCAGGGACCTAGTCACGCCCGAGCAGATGGTCAACGAGATTTGCAAGCTTTGGCATATGCTGTAATTTCATTGCACCGTCATATTTTGCTTTGGATGGCGGCATAATCGCGCTGTCAAAACCCAGTTTCATCGCTTCCCGCAGACGCAGCGATTCATGTGATACGGGCCGGATCTCACCCGATAGCGCGACCTCCCCAAATAAAATGCATCCATGTGGCAGCGGTTTTTCGGCCAATGCGGATATGAGCGCGCCCGCCACCGCCATATCTGCGGCAGGGTCGGATACTTTATAACCGCCCGCAATATTCAGGTAAACTTCACATGACGAAAAACTGAGACCACAGCGGGATTCAAGCACGGCCAATATCATCGCGAGCCGCCCGCTGTCCCAGCCTACAACGGCGCGCCGCGGCGTCGCGCCGCTGGCAAGCCGTACAGTGAGCGCCTGTATTTCCACCAGTACAGGCCGCGTACCCTCCAATGCTGGAAAAACCGATGCACCCGTCACATCGTCGTTACGGTCACTCAAAAACAGGGCCGACGGATTGCTGACTTCGGCGAGGCCTTCTTCCTGCATCGAAAAAACACCGATTTCATCAGTCGCACCAAAGCGATTCTTGATTGCCCGCAATATCCGGTATTGATGGCTGCGCTCACCTTCAAAGCTCATCACCGTGTCAACCATATGTTCCAGAACACGCGGACCTGCAATATTGCCGTCCTTGGTCACATGCCCGACCAGCATCATCGCCGCGCCGCTCTGTTTGGCATAGCGGATCAGTTCGTGGGCAGAGGCGCGAACCTGGCTTACTGTGCCCGGCGCGCCCTCAATCTGGTCACTGTGCATGGTCTGAATGGAATCGATAACGAGAAAGTCAGGCGTATCACCCTTCCCCAAAGTTGTGAGAATATCGCGTACCGATGTTGCCGAAGCGAGTTGAAGTGGCGCGTCGCCCAGTCCAAGCCGCCGCGCCCGCAACCGCACTTGATCAGCGGCTTCCTCACCGCTGATATAGACGACATTCAGACCGCGTTTCGCAAGATTGGCCGAAGCCTGTAACAGCAAAGTCGATTTACCTATGCCAGGATCGCCGCCCATCAAGGTAGCAGAGCCCGCCACCAGACCGCCTCCTAATGCGCGGTCAAATTCAGCGATACCGGTTTTCTGGCGAGACGGCAGCGTAACTTCTTCATCAAGTGCGACCAGCTGAACAGCGCGCCCGCCGCCCTGCAAATCATGTTTGGCGGAAAAAACTGTCGGCGCCGCTTCTTCGCTTAACGTATTCCACTCCCCGCAATCGGCGCATTGTCCCTGCCACCGGTGCGACACTGAACCACATGACTGACACACATATTTTTTCTTTGCTTTGGCCATAACACGCCCTTATCAGAACAAAAATAGAACATCAATGCCTTATCGCTTGCACAGGCGGCATCATAATGCCACTAAATACTTATGCGCCAACGTGAACTTCGCATAGCCCTTATCTGCTATGGCGGCATCAGCCTCGCCGTATATATGCACGGCATTACCAAGGAAGTGTGGCGGCTCGCGCGTGCAAGCCGCAATTTTCATGATAGAGCCCCGAAAGTGGAAAGCAGCCAGGCGGTTTACCGCGACCTGCTGGAACATATAGCGCAGGAAAAAAGCCTGAAAATGCGTTTCCTGCCCGATATTATTACCGGTGCCAGCGCGGGCGGCATAAACGGTGTATTTCTGGCGCAGGCGATTGCCACGGGGCAATCACTGGAACCGCTGACGCAGCTATGGCTTAACTGTGCAGACATTGATGTTTTACTGGATCCCGATGCCCGCCCGCTGTCACGTTTTTCCAAATTCTGGGCACAGCCTATTGCTTGGTTTGCCCTGTCCCGCAAAGGCGGCGCGGTGGAACGCACGGTGGCGGAAGAAACCCAGGGCGAAGTAAAACGTAAGATGTCGAGCCTCATCCGCGCCCGCTGGTTCGCACCACCGTTTAGCGGAACGGGCTTCTCTACGCTTTTATATGACGCTGTGCAGGCGATGGCCGACAGTGAGGCAGGCCCCAAATTATTACCGGACGGACAGCCGCTTGACCTGTTTGTGACGGTCACTGACTTTCACGGGCATTTGCAGCACCTACGCCTGCATAGCCCGCGTAATGTCGTCGAAACCGAACACCGTTTGACGATAGGTTTCCGCAAGATAATTGGCAGCGGCAAACGCCTTGCCGAACACGCGGAACTCGTCTTTGCCGCACGTGCGACAGCCAGCTTTCCCGGTGCTTTCCCCAGCTTCACTGTTGCGGAAATTGACAAGGTAATCGCCCGCAAGGAAACACAATGGACCCGCCGCGATGCATTTCTGAAACGGATATTGCCGCGCCAATACGCCATGGGAACAGCCGAGGATGCCGTGCTGATCGATGGCTCCGTGCTTGCGAACGCTCCATTTTCACAGGCCATTTCGGCATTGCGCAACCGTCCTGCCCACCGCGAAATTGATCGGCGATTTGTATATATAGACCCCAAGCCCGATTTTCAGAATATCGAACAGCAAAAAGACGGTACGCTGCCCGGCAGCGAAGGCCCACCAGGGTTTTTCTCGACCATATTCGGGGCGATTTCCGATATCCCGCGCGAACAGCCCATTCGGGATGATCTGGAGCTCATCGAAACACGCTCCAACCGGATATTGCGTATGCGGCAGATTACACAGGCGCTGCGCAGCGAAGTGGAAACCACTGTCGACAAGTTGTTTGGGCGTACTTTCTTTTTGAATAGCCCCACGACCAGACGCCTTATCGCATGGCGGCGCAAGGCACAGCAAAAAGCCGCCACCAAGGCCGGTTACGCATATTCTTCCTATGGACATATCAAACTGGCCGGCATTGCCGATGAAATTGCGGCCACATTGGTGTCGGCCTATGCCGGTGTTGAAAAGCCCCGGCAAAGCGATATCCGTGACAGCATCATGGGTGAATTAAACCGCCGCGGACTGGGATCGATTGCCGATGACAAGGGCGGAGCCACCGATGAGGCAATAGACTTTTTTCGCACGCACGATCTGGGATTCCGCATCCGGCGGCTCCGTTTCGTGGCGCGGCGATTGTCAGAGGATATCGCAGCGGATGACCGGGTCCCGGATGAAGCCGCTGTCGCGATGCAGGATACAATCTATGATTGCCTCGCGCTTTATCTGGAGCGTGAGGATCACGGCAATGATGGTCATGATTATAGCGATCTTGCCGATACGGCGCTGGTCTCCCCTGCCCTTGCTCTGGACCAGCTTGGCGAACGCCGCGACCTTATAGCCGTTGATGCCGTAACGGATGAAAAATTTGCGAAAGCGCTAGGCCTGCTTCCTAAAGAGGAACGCCGTTCGTTGCTGCTCGCCTATCTGGGCTTTCCTTTCTACGATATAGCCACATTGTCACTTTTGCAGGGCGAAGGGTTGAATGAATTTGATCCGATCAAGGTTGATCGCATTTCGCCAGATGATGCCCAGTCCATTCGCAAAGGTGGCGCAGAGGCAACATTAAAAGGTATAGAGTTCAATAGCTTCGGCGCATTTTTCAGCCGCGCCTACCGCGAGAATGATTATCTTTGGGGACGGCTGCACGGCGCGGAACGCATGGTTGATCTTATCGCAAGCTCACTTGAAGGCGGTGATATTCTTGATGAAAACACGATACGGTTTTTCAAAAAGAAATTGTTTCTGGCGATATTGGATGAGGAGACTGCACTGGATGCAGACCCCGAATTAATCCCCAGAATTCGTGTAGAAATAGAAGCGCAGCTTTAAACCCTATTCTGCCTTCATCTCCAGACTTTTCCAGACAGCCTCCACAAATGCATCCCCTTTGATAAAAGCATTCGGATTGGTGTCATAGGCAGCGGCCGGTTTCATCGTTTGGATCTCTTCCAGTGATTTTCCAGCTTTACGCGCCGAGGATACAGATTTGATTACATCATGGAGCATGTCACGATATACTGTCAGATCGGCTTTTGTGGCTATCGGCCCGTGACCGGGAATGATTTTGGTATCATCATCGATCATGCCAAGCGCCATGTCAGCAGCCTTCAGCATGCCTGTAGCGTTGCCGCCGCTGTTAATATCAATGAAGGGCAAAGTCACCTTGTTGAAATAAAGATCGCCCATGTGCAGCACATTGGCTTTTTCCCAAAAAACTATAGAATCACCGTCCGTATGACCCGAAGGCATATGTTTCACATGCACGGTATCACCATTTAAATGCAGTTTCAGGCCATCTTCATATGTTACAACCGGCAGGGCTTCGGAAGGCGCCGGGTCTATCGCACGGCCCGCGGCTGAACCGCCATTGGCCATACGGATACGCACATTGTCATGCGCCATGATGAGCGCGCCTTCCTTGCCGAAATTCTCGTTCCCGCCGCTATGGTCAAAATGCCAATGCGTGTTGATAAGGAATTTGACGGGTGTCGCCCCTAAGCCTGCAATTGCCGCCTGAATTTTACCTGTCAGCGGCGCGAACTGGTCATCGATAAGCACTGTGCCGTCTTCACCGTGGCTCACGCCAATATTGCCGCCCGCGCCAAATAAAACGGCAACGCCGGGCGCAAGCTCCTCAGACTTAATCTCGACATTCGCAAATCTATCCTGCTGAGGTGCCGGTTTTTTGGCTTCAGTCTTGTCCTGCGCACTTAGATCAGAGCAGGCTGTGAGAGCCGGTATTGCTGTAAGAGCAAGTAACGGAAGAGCAAAGCGAAGGTATTTCATGGGCGGAGTCCTCTCAGTAATCGCATGTATAGGCCGTTATTCGCACATATAACGACATTGGTTACAGCTTTATATGTGTGAGGACAGTATAGGCGCGTTGCCCAAAAATGCCAATGTCCGGGAAGACAAAGATGGTCTAGCCCGCAAAGGCATCCTTGATTTTGTCAAAAAAGCCCTTGCTGTTGGGGCTTTCGTCACCGGTTTCGGTTTCCTGAAATTCGCGCAGCAATTCTTTCTGCCGTGAAGACAGGCGGGTCGGGGTCTCGACATCTATCTGCACCACCATATCGCCTGTGCCGCGTCCCTGCAGCACCGGCATACCTGCCCCTCGCTGCCGCAATTGCTTAGAGGATTGGATGCCCGCGGGAATGGAAAGTTTGTGCGACGTTCCGTCCAGTCCTGGAATTTCAATTTCTCCGCCCAACGCCGCAGTCGTGAAGCTGATAGGTGCTTTGGTGAACAAGGTCGTGCCATCACGCTCAAACAGCGAATGGCGCGCAATGTGAATAAAGATATAAAGATCGCCGGCAGGCGCGCCCCGCGGTCCCGCTTCACCCTTTCCGGTCAGCCGGATGCGCGTACCATTATCAACGCCCTGCGGAATTTCGACAGCCAGCGTGTGGGTTTCGTCCACCCTACCCTCACCGCCGCAGTTGCGGCATGGGCTTTCGATGACTTCACCGCGGCCGTGACAGCCACCGCATGTGCGTTCGACCATGAAAAAGCCCTGCTGCGCCCGCATTTTGCCGCTGCCGCCGCACAGGTTGCAGGTTCGCACACCTGTACCCGGCTCCGCGCCCTTGCCGCCGCAAGGCTGACAGGCGCTGGCAATATCGACTTCGATTTCAGTGGATTTGCCATGATAGGCATCTTCCAGCGTGATCTCCATATCGTAACGCAGATCCGCGCCCCGTTGCGGGCCGCGTTGACGCCCGCCAAAACCGCCAGTCCCACCGCCGAAAATAGTTTCGAATATATCGCCAATATCGCTAAAGCCTTCATGGCCTGCTCCGCCACCGCCGAAACCGCCATTTTCAAACGCAGCATGACCGTATTGATCATAGGCAGCGCGCTTTTGCGGATCTTTCAGACACTCATAGGCGTGGCTGATTTCCTTGAATTTCGCTTCAGCCTCTGCATCACCCGGATTGCGGTCAGGGTGCCATTTCATCGCCAGCTTGCGATAGGAAGACTTGAGCGTTGCCCCATCGCAATCGTGCGATACCTGTAGCAATTCATAATAATCTGTTTGGGTAGACATATGTATGGGCTTCCCCGAGCCTTAAGCCCGTGGCTCCCGCAAGTGCAGGGCCGTTGGCGTTACAATGCAAAACCAATAGCGGCCCCGACTGTGCCGGGACCGCTATCATCAATGCTAGTCTTTCTTTTCTTCGCTTTCGTCTTCATCGACTTCCGAAAACTCCGCGTCAACCACATCATCTTCAGCCGCCTGAGCTGCAGCATCGGCCTGAGCAGCGTCATCACCGCCCCCGCTTGCCTGCTCCTGCTCATAAATCGCCTGACCCAGCTTCATGGCGACCTGCGCCAATGCCTCGGTCTTGGTTTTCATGGCGTCCAAATCTTCGGCCTCAATTGCGGTTTTGACCTCCGCAACGGCAGTTTCGATTTCCGACTTCAGCGCAGCGTCAATCTTGTCGCCATGTTCTTCCAGCTGTTTTTCCGTGGTGTGGACAAGGCTGTCGGCATTATTCTTAGTTTCCGCAGCTTCACGGCGTTTCTTATCGTCATCCGCAAACTGTTCGGCGTCCTGAACCATCTGTTCGATATCATCATCGGACAGACCGCCAGAGGCCTGGATCTTGATCTGCTGTTCCTTGCCCGTGCCCTTGTCCTTGGCCGACACGTTGACGATACCGTTGGCATCAATGTCGAATGTCACCTCAATCTGCGGCACACCCCGCGGTGCGGGCGGAATGCCAACCAGATCGAACTGACCGAGCATTTTGTTGTCCGCAGCCATTTCACGTTCACCCTGGAAAACGCGGATGGTCACGGCCTGCTGATTATCATCGGCGGTCGAATAGACCTGGCTTTTCTTGGACGGAATGGTTGTGTTGCGGTCAATCATACGTGTGAACACGCCGCCCAGTGTTTCAATACCCAGCGACAATGGCGTCACGTCGAGCAGCAACACGTCTTTAACATCGCCCTGCAGTACGCCGGCCTGAATAGCAGCGCCCATGGCGACCACTTCATCCGGGTTCACGCCAGTATGCGGTTCCTTGCCAAAAAATTCCTGCACGACTTCGCGCACGCGCGGCATGCGGGTCATACCACCCACCATGACGACGTCATCAATTTCACCCGTTTTCATACCGGCATCTTCAAGCGCCTTTTTACAAGGTGCCAGAGTGCGCTTGATGAGATCACCCACCATTTTTTCAAGATCAGAGCGGCTGATCGTTTTCACAAGGTGTTTCGGGCCATTCTGGTCCGCCGTGATGAAAGGCAGGTTGACTTCCGTTGTCTGCGCAGAAGACAGTTCAATCTTCGCTTTTTCGGCGGCTTCCTTCAGACGCTGTAGCGCGAGCTTGTCTTTGGTCAGATCAATGCTCTCGGCTTTCTTGAAATCTTCAGCAAGAAATTCAACGATTTTCGCATCAAAGTCTTCACCACCCAGGAACGTGTCGCCATTGGTTGCTTTTACTTCGAAAACACCGTCGCCAATTTCCAGGATGGAAATATCGAACGTACCGCCGCCAAGGTCGTATACAGCGATCGTTTTGCCGTCATTTTTGTCCAGACCATAAGCCAGAGCAGCGGCTGTTGGTTCGTTGATGATACGCAATACTTCAAGACCGGCAATCTTGCCGGCATCTTTCGTTGCCTGACGCTGCGCATCGTTGAAGTAAGCAGGCACGGTGATAACCGCCTGCGTAACAGCCTCGCCAAGATAGCTCTCGGCAGTTTCTTTCATTTTCTGCAAGGTGAATGCGGAAATCTGTGATGGTGAATAATCTTCACCGCCGGCTTTTACCCATGCGTCACCATTGGCTCCTTTGACAATCTCGTATGGAACCAGTTCCATATCTTTCTTTGTCATCGGATCATCAAAACGGCGGCCGATAAGGCGCTTCACCGCAAAAATTGTGCTTTCAGGGTTCGTCACAGCCTGACGTTTTGCCGGCTGACCAATCAGACGCTCACCATCCTTTGTAAAAGCAACAATAGAAGGCGTCGTGCGCGATCCTTCCGAATTTTCGATAACTTTGGGTTTGCCGCCGTCCATGACTGCAACGCAGCTGTTTGTTGTCCCCAAATCAATACCAATTACTTTTGCCATATATTCCTCAAGTCTAAAATATTAAATCCTCCAAACACATTGTCCCAAATGCGGCGACATAGCGTTTGCCCTTTTCCAAAAGCGATATAGGTGCGCTTTTGCTTGGCACAAGGATTGGGAAGCATTACATGCAAGTTCAAGAGGGGAATGTGACGTTTTTATGCAAAAAGGACCAAAACCAATGAATTTGAAACCGAGTGCGCTGTCCGTAGCGATGGCCGCAAGCATCTCCCTCACGGCTTGCGGCCCTGCTCAGATATTAGGCGCGGACGATGCTGTCGTTAAATTGTCCCCGTTGGAAAATAATCCAAGTGCGGGTTATCTCACCCTAAGGGGCGGCGCGGAGGATCAAAAACTGGTTGAGGTCACTTCAAAGCAAGCCGACCGAATAGAGCTGCATGAAACAGTGAAAGAAGGCGGCTTGACCAAAATGCAGACGTTGCAGGAAGTCAATGTGCCTGCAGGAGAAAATGTTGAATTCAAACCCGGCGGCAAACACCTCATGATCTGGGGCGTAAACAAGGGCGCTATTGAAAAGGGTCAAATGAATCTGTTGGTAAAATATTCCAATGGCGAAATTTTCAAAGTTCCTGCCAAAATTGAAACTATGGGATCCGAACAATCCATGCATAGTGAAATCGGAACGGATAAAACAGCGGGCCACGCAATGCCCTCTGAAACCATGGACACAGCGCCGGCGGAATGATTATGGATACGGGAACCATTGATACATGACCACACGGTGGCTCACTCCAGGGGAAAAAGCGCTTGTTACATCGGTATTCGGTGACACAATCGCGCTCGACAATGTCGAGATTTGCAACCGCAAATGGTTCCCGTTTCAGCCTGTAAAAACCATTATGGCCCCGACAGGCCACATCCACTTTCATCCCAAAGGCGATCTGTTCCGCCTGGATTTTACAAAAGAAAGCCTTGGCCTGCAGGGTCTTTTCATCCACGAAATGGTGCATGTGTGGCAGCATCAAAAAGGCATATTTCTGCCGCTCAAGCGCCATCCGTTCTGCCGCTATCATTACACATTGAAGCCTGGATGGCGGCTTGAGAAATACGGGATTGAGCAGCAGGCAGAGATTGTACGGCATGCCTTTTTGCTGCGCGAAGGGGCTATCATCGCGGGCGCGCCGCCGCTGGAACAATATCGCGGTATACTTCCATTCCCGGGCTTTCGTTGCTGATATCGCCAGCAAATAGGTTTTAGCCACTAGCCATTGCGCCGTCGCTATCATACAGCGCAGTTATGCAGGGCAATGACAACATAAAAACACGCCCGAACCTGTGGGCAGACGAGCTTGGCAAAACGGTCAAGCTGGCATGGCCGCTTATCCTGACAAATCTCACTATGTCGCTTATCGGCGCGACTGATGTATTGATGATTGGCTGGTTAGGCGCAGAAGAGCTGGCAGGGGCATCGCTTGGCTTCAATCTCGCGATGCTGGCTGCGATCTTCTCGATGGGGGTCATGACTGCCAGCGCGCCGATGATGGCCAGCGAGATCGGACGCAAAAACAACAGCGTGCGCGATTTGCGGCGTACATTTCGGCAGACTATTTGGGTCGCCATTACGATCATTATTCCGGTCTGGCTAATCCTCTGGAACACCGAAACGATATTGCTGGCTATGCGGCAAGTGCCCGAACTTGCCGCCAAGGCACAGACCTATGTCCGCGTTTACATGTTTTCGATCCTGCCGTTTCTCATCACACTGGTAATGCGTAATTTTATCTCCGCTCTCGAGCGGCCCATCTGGTCAATGGTGATCGGTGTGATCGGTGTTCTGGGCAATATCATTTTCAACTATGTGCTCATATTCGGCAAACTCGGGTTCCCTGCGCTGGGCATTGTAGGGGCTGGGATTGGCAGCATTTTGACCAATGTTTTGATGCTGATCGGCATGGCAATTGTACTGTCCGCCGACAGACAGTTTCGGCGCTACCGACTATTTGGCAATTTCTGGCGCGCGGACTGGGAAAGATATCGCGGCGTGTGGAAACTAGGCCTGCCCATTGGCGTTACATTCGGATTGGAAGGCGGCGTTTTCAGCGTTGCGGTACTCTTGATGGGGTTGATCGATACTCTATCTGTCGCCGCACATGCCATTGCGCTACAAATCGCGTCGATCAGCTTTATGGTGCCAATGGGCCTGGCGCAGGCGGCGACAGTGCGGGTTGGCATTGGTTATGGCCGCAAGGACAATGCACTGATCCACCGCGCTGGCTGGACAGCCTTTGTGCTTGGCACCGGATTCATGACGCTTATGGCAGCCATAATCTGGGTATTTCCGGAGCCTTTGGCAGGGTTGTTTATCGATTATGACAATCCGCAATCAACGGCAGTGCTGGCGCTGGCGGTCAAATTTCTGGCCATTGCTGCACTGTTCCAGATTGTCGATGGCGCACAGGCTGTGGGCGCGGGCATGCTGCGCGGACTGCATGATACCACCCTGCCCATGATCTTCGCCGCTTTTGGGTATTGGATCGTTGGCATAGGCGTCGGTGTTGGCCTTGCTTTCTGGGCCGATTGGCGCGGTGAAGGCATCTGGGCCGGCCTTGCGGCAGGATTGGGCGTTGTATCTGTACTGATGCTGGTCAGATGGGTGATGCGGAAGAGGCTTGGGCTGCTACCGCAATAGCAGCCACTCAACCCATCAATCCGGTTTTTTGGCCACGCCCACCATGGCGGCGCGCAGCAGGCGGTCCTTGAACATATAGCCGGCCTGCATTTCCTGCACGATCGTGCCAGGCTCTTCCTCATCACTCGGGATTTCGATCATCGCCTGATGCTGATTGGGGTCAAGCGGCATGCCCTTGGCAGGGATACGGGTAATGCCATGCTTGCCAAACACGGTATCCAATTCCCGGTGTGTCGCCTGCAGGCCGGTAATCAGGCCTTTCCATTTCTCCTCGTCGCGGATTTCTTCCGGAATGGCTTCCATGGCGCGGGCAAGATTATCAGCTACCGACAATATATCACGCGCGAATGGCGTCGCGGCATAGGCGCGGGCATCCTGCGCGTCCTTTTCCAGACGGCGACGGATATTCTGCGCCTCGGCATGCGCATAGAGCGTGGCCTGTTTCGCCTCGGCGAGTTCGTTTTCGAGTTCGGCAAGCCGTGCCTCAAAACCCTGAGTGCCGTCATCCGCGCTGATATCATCTTCTTCACGCAACTCTTCGGGCACACCTTCCAGCTCCGCCTCTACAACCGGGTCTTTATCCTGATTTTCATTCACATTTTTTTTGGTTTCGTCGTTCATTTTGCGTAAAAATTCCTGCTTATGATTTCATAAGTCTGGTGAGACTTTTTGCTGTGAAATCTACCATGGGGACCACGCGCGCGTAATTCAAGCGTGTCGGGCCAATAACACCAACGACACCGACTACACGGCCCTCTCCGTCTTTATAGGGTGAAGCGATAACCGATGAACCGGACAGTGCAAACAGCTTGTTTTCCGAACCGATAAATATCTTGGTTGCCGATGCTTCACGCGCATTATCGAGCAGGCGGGCAATATCCTCCATCTCTTCCAACTCATTCAGGAGCGTGCGTACCCGTTCAAGGTCGTGCACAGCTTCATTGTCGAGCAGGTTCGCCTGACCCCGCACGATCAGCACAGGCCTGTCCGCGCCATCTTTTGACCATGTCGCCAGCCCTTTGCGGATAAGCTCGCTGCTCACTTTGTCGAGCTGGGCTCTGCCCGCCGCAATCTCGCTGTCAATTTCCTGTAGTGCACTGGCGAGACTCTTACCGCTCAGGCGGTGAGTCGCATAATTGCTGGCTTCGGCAAGCGCACTATCGCTGGTCATAGGATCAATTTCTACGACGCGGTTTTCCACGCTGCCGTCATCGCCGACCAGCACGGCCAATGCCTGCGCGGCGGATAAACGTACAAAACTGCATTGCCGCAATATTGGCTCTTTGTTCGGAACCATGACGATGCCTGCACAGGCCGAAAGCCCCGACAATGTGGCCGTAGCTGCGGCCAGCGCCTGTTCAATCGGTCCGTGTTCGGCAAGCTGATTTTCAATCGCCGCACGTTCCTGCGCAGAAGGCTCCGCCACCTGCATCATGCCGTCGACAAACAACCGCAAGCCGCTTTCGGTCGGCATACGCCCTGCACTCACATGCGGCGCAGCGAGTAGTCCCAGTTCTTCCAGATCCTGCATGACATTGCGGATTGAGGCTGGTGACAGGCTCAGCGTGGAATTTTTCGATATTGTACGTGAGCCTACAGGCGCGCCATTGTCGAGATAAGATTCCACAATGATGCGGAACACATCACCTGCGCGTTCATTTATTTCGGTGAGCGGGTTTGTGGTCATGGACAAATATCTAGGGCGTGTTGCCACATCGCTCAAGAGTGGTTATCGCAAACCGTAATTAGCCACAGGAGAATCATTCATGCGTCCATCCGGCCGTGCACCCGACGAAATGCGCCCCATCACCATCGAAACCGGTTTTACCAAACATGCTGAAGGCTCCTGCCTGATCAGTTTTGGCGGTACCCGCGTATTATGCACAGCCAGCGTCGAAGACCGGCTGCCGCCATGGATGCGCGGCAAGGGTGAAGGCTGGGTCACGGGTGAATATTCCATGCTGCCCCGCTCCACGCATACACGCAGCTCACGCGAAGCAGCGCGTGGCAAGCAGTCTGGCCGAACACAGGAAATTCAGCGGCTTATTGGCCGTTCTTTACGTTCTATTGTAGATATGAAAAAGCTGGGTGAACATCAGATCACTCTCGATTGTGATGTGATACAGGCTGATGGTGGCACGCGCACAGCGTCCATTTCCGGTGCATGGGTAGCTATGAAGCTCGCTGTGGATAAGCTGTTGAAAGACGGTGCAATAACGCATGATCCGATCGAGCAGAAAATCGCCGCGATAAGCTGCGGCATTTACAAAGGCACGCCTGTCCTTGACCTTGACTATGACGAAGACAGCAGCGCCGATGCGGATGCCAATTTCGTGTTGATCGGCGATGGCAATATCGCTGAGGTACAGGCCACAGCCGAAGGTGCGACCTATGACGAGGAAGGCCTGCTGCGCCTGCTTCGGCTCGCACGTATGGGCTGCACCGAAATTTTCGCGGCGCAGGACAAGGCGGTTTCCGGTTAACACGCCATGAGTGCCCGCAAACTTACTCCTGGACGCCTTGTCATCGCCAGCCATAATCAAGGCAAGGTGCGAGAGATCCGCGAACTGTTGGAACCTTATGGCATTGAGCCGGTTTCGGCCGGAGAACTGGACCTGCCAGAACCCGAGGAAACCGGCACGACTTTCGCCGAAAATGCCCTGCTCAAGGCACGTGCCAGCGCGGAAGGTGCCAATTGTGTTGCGCTCGCCGATGACAGCGGGTTGTGCGTGGCTGCATTGAATGATGCGCCGGGCGTCTATACTGCCGATTGGGCCGAAAAGGCCGCATTTGAAGGCGGACCGGGCCGTGACTGGTATATGGCGATGGGCAAGGTCGAGGGCAAACTGGCCGAACTGGGCCCTGATACCGACCGAAGCAGCTATTTTACCTGTACATTGGCGCTCGCATGGCCGGACGGGCATCATGAGATATTTGAAGGCCGCGTGCACGGCTCTCTGACTTGGCCGCCGCGCGGCACGCTCGGCTTTGGCTATGACCCGGTTTTTGTGCCAGAGGGCCGTGATCAGACTTTTGCCGAGCTTGACCCTGCACAAAAACACGCAATGAGCCACCGTGCAGATGCCTTTGCCAAGCTCGTAGCCGCCTGTCTCTAGACCCTGCTCGACTTGAACCGGCAAAGGCGCATAATGTGCACGACATGACCCCGCCCCTCGCACTCTATATTCATTGGCCGTTTTGCGTTTCAAAATGCCCGTATTGCGATTTTAACAGCCATGTCCGCGAAAGCGTGGATCAGCAACTATGGCTGGACGCGCTAATGGCCGATATGCGGCATGAAGCCGCGCTGACAAAGGGTCGCACCCTGGGATCCATATTTTTCGGTGGCGGCACACCCTCACTTATGCCGCCCGCGACAGTGGAAGCGCTGATTGCACAGGCCGAAAAGCTATGGGGGTTTGCGGGAAATATCGAAATCACTCTGGAGGCCAATCCGTCATCGGTGGAGGCTGCGCGGTTTGCGGATTTGGCCAAGGCAGGCGTGAACCGGGTTTCGTTGGGGCTTCAGGCCCTGGACAATGAGGCGCTCGCTTTTCTGAGCCGCGCGCATGATGTTGATGAAGGTCTGGCGGCGCTCGATACTGCGCAACAGCATTTCGCCCGCGTCACATTCGACCTGATTTATGCGCGCCCAGACCAGCGCGCCAAAGAATGGGAAGCGGAGCTCACCCGCGCGCTGTCATTTGGAACGACGCACCTGTCACTCTATCAGCTCACCATTGAGCCGGGCACGCGCTTTGCCACTCTGGTCAGACAGGGCAAGTTTACACCTGCCGATGACGATGAAGCCGCCGACCTTTACGCGCTGACACAGGATATGACCCGCGCCGCCGGACTGCCCGCCTATGAAATCAGCAACCATGCCGCACCTGGACAAGAAAGCGCGCACAACCTCGCCTATTGGCGGTATCAGGACTATATTGGTATCGGCCCCGGCGCGCATGGACGGCGGTTGAATGAGGCCACACAGCGGCATAAAAAGCCCGAAAACTTCCTTTCCGCGATTGCGCGCAATGCTAATGGGCTGGCGCATGAAGACGCGCTGGATAACCGCACACAGGCCGTGGAAGCGTTGCTGATGGGTCTGCGCCTGCATGAAGGCGTTGATCTGGACGCACTGGCAAGCCGGTTCGGACTGGTACAGGATGAGATGATTGATTGGGATGCTTTTGCCAAATTGCGCGATATCGGCCTCATCAATTATGGCGAACCACGCCTTACGGTTACGCCAAGCGGCATGCCGCTGCTGGATGCGATATTGCCGGAGATAGTGAATCTCTGATCGCCTCACGGCGATACGCGGCACCAGCCCGCTCCCCCTCCCAACCTCCCGATATGCTAACAGGATATGTTATCGGGAGGTTGGGAGGGGGAGCGGGCTGGTGCCGTTGCATTTCAATGCATAAAGCGAACCAAAACGCCTAGCATTTGAGCCAGACTCCTAACTCTGCTAGGCTCAGGCCATGGCAGAGACAGCACGCGCCCTGATTGAAAGCTGGAGAAAGCATCTGGCGCACAGCCGGCGGCGTTCGGAGCATACGATACGCGCGTATATCGCCACAGCAGAGCGATTGTGCGCTTTTTTGGGTCCGCATTGGGGCGGTCCTGTTACCATTGCCGCACTCACAAATATCCAGGCATTGGATATGCGCGCCTTTCTGGCTGAACGGCGGCAGGATGGCCTTACCAATGCCAGCACCGCGCGCGAATTATCCGCGATGCGCGCATTCCTGAAATTCGCCATTTCATTGAGCGACACGCCCGATGCCAGCGTGCCGCGCCTGCGCGGCCCCAAGATAAAACGCGGCCTTCCCCGTCCGGTCTCACCGGATGAGGCCATGAACCTTGCCGAAACGATATCCGAGCGTGATGCCCCCGCATGGGTGCAGGCACGTGATCTGGCCGTATTGCTGCTGCTCTATGGCGCGGGCCTGCGTATCAGCGAAGCGACTGGCCTCACAGGCGAAATATTACCGCTGGGTGATACACTCAGGCTTACCGGTAAAGGCGGCAAGGTACGGATCGTGCCGATATTGCCGCAGGTGCGCGAAGCGGTGGGAAATTACGCGCAGCTATCACCGCACCCCATCAGCAAAGACCAACCGATATTCCGCGGTGTACGCGGCGGCGCGCTCTCGCCTGCCCTAATCCGCCGCGCCGTGCAAAATGCCCGCACTGCACTCGGCCTGCCCGACACAGCCACACCGCATGCGCTCCGCCACAGCTTCGCCACGCACCTCCTCGGCGCAGGCGCAGACCTGCGCAGCCTGCAGGAGCTGCTCGGCCATGCAAGTTTAAGCTCGACGCAAATCTATACCAAGGTTGATGCGGCATTGCTGCTGGATGTGTATGAAAATGCCCATCCTCGGGCTTGATCCGTGCTCCTGCGAAAGCAGGAGTCCAGGGCTATAAACGCAGCGGCAACGAGTAGCGCTCTGGATTCCTGCTTTCGCAGGAATACTGAAAGTCAGGATAGCCGCCCCTCAATCGCGTCCCAGATCATGCTGGCGCAATCTACCCCGTTGAAATCATCGATAGCGACAATACCCGTGGGCGATGTCACGTTGATCTCGGTAAGCCATTCGCCGCCGATTACATCGATACCGACAAAAATCAGCCCGCGTTTCTTGAGCTCCGGCCCCATGGCGGCACAAATGCGCTGTTCTTCTTCGGTAAGCTCGGTTTTCTCTGCATAGCCACCCTGCGCCAGATTGGAACGGAACTCGCCCTCGCCCGGCTTGCGGTTGATGGCACCTGCGACTTCACCGTCAATCAGCACGATCCGCTTGTCACCGCCGCTGACCGAGGAGAGGAACTGCTGCACCATGTGCGGCTCACGCCAGGTCAGGTTGAACATTTCCATCAGCGCGGAAAGGTTCTCTCCATCTTCGCCGATGCGGAAAATCGCCTTGCCGCCATTGCCGTGCAGAGGCTTGATTACAACATCGCCGTAGCGCTGTTGAAAATCGCGTACATCATCCACGCTGCGCGTAATCATGGTTGGCGGCATAAATTCCGCATAGTCGAGCACAAACACTTTTTCGGGCGCATTGCGGACCGATACCGGGTCGTTCACGACCAGAGTTTCGCCCGCAAGCCGTTCCAGCAGGTGCGTTGCGGTAATATATCCCACATCAAAGGGGGGATCCTGCCGCATCAGCACAACATCGATATCGCGGCCAAGGTCAAGCTTGACCGGATCGCCCGCCGTATAATGATTGCCTTCCACCCTCTGCACGGTCACTGGCTGCGCAACAGCGGATACCCGGCCCGCTTCATAGCTGAGCGTTTCCACATCATAATGAAACAGTTCATGTCCGCGTGCCTGTGCTGATAGCATCAGGGCAAAGCTGGAATCCCCCTTGATATTGATGCTGTCCATCGGGTCCATCTGCACGGCTATTTTCAGGGGCATTGGTTCACTTTCTTTATTGCGGGGCCTTTATTGCGGGGCATCCTTCGGCACGCTCAGGATTAACGGAGGATTTTGTCAGCGCAGACTCAGACCGTTAGTATTGCGCCTGTCGAAATACGTCCACCAGTATCGCACAGCCTAACCGCCATGCCAGACATTGGGAAGATGGTGCGGCAATCGCCAGGGTGCAAGCAGCATCACATCAATTCGGATATCTTCACCATTTTGCGCATATTTAGGCGCCAGAATGGATGCTGCAGCCGCGACCCGGCGCAAGCGATATTCGTCAATCGCATCGCCCAGCGCCGCCTTTGTTTTGCGCGCCTTAACTTCGACAAAAGCAACAGTTCTGCCCCGCCGGGCCACCAGGTCCACTTCACCGCGCGGCGTTTTGATGCGCTGGCCCAGTATCCGCCAGCCATGCAGACGCAGCCACCATGCGGCTTTCGTTTCCGCACGGCGGCCTGCACTTTCAAAGGCCTTGCGTGCTTCAGTCATTTTTGAGTGTAAGCGCCTGTGAATAAAGCTGCTTGCGGTCCGCACCATATTTACGGGCGACTTCACCTGCTGCTTTGCTGGTCGACATATTTTGCATCGCTTCCACGAGCGCTGCCGCAATGATTTTCGGATCGGTAACTTTGTTATCTTCCAAGGGAGGAGCAACCGTAACAACAATTTCTCCTTTCGGCGGCGCATTTTTATATTGAGCCGACAGAACGCTTAATTTACCCGTAACGGTCTCCTCGAATTTCTTGCTTATCTCGCGCGATATGGCGGCTTCACGATCCCCCAGTACTTCGGCCATCTGCTCCAGACATGCAGACAGCCGCGGGCCGCTTTCATAGAAAACGAGCGTGGCATGCAACATTTTCATGCTTTCCAGCTCGCGTGCCCGCGCAGCCGGTTTGGAAGGCAAAAAGCCTGCAAACATAAATCGGTCGGTCGGTAATCCTGACAAGGTCAGTGCAGAAATAACGGCGCTGGGCCCCGGCAGTGTTGTTACCGCGATGCCAGCCCCCCTTGCGTCTTTCACAAGTTTATATCCGGGATCGGAAATCAACGGCGTCCCGGCATCACTGACCAGTGCAATCGCCTGATCGCGCATTTTCTGGAGCAGCACAGCGCGGTCCTGCGGCTTGCTGTGGTCGTTATAACGCACCATTTTTGCGTCAATTTTCAAATGATGTAACAATTTGCCCGTGACACGGCTGTCTTCACAGGCAATAAGGTTGCATCTGCGCAATATATCGGCAGCGCGCGGCGTTAAATCGCCAAGGTTACCGATTGGCGTGGCAACAATATAAAGTCCTGCAGGAAGATGGGTTTCTGCATCAGGGTCGTAGGTTCGGGCCATATTATGTGCATGGACCAAAAAGGGAGTAAGCGGCAAGTCATGAAACAGTTTGAGGGAAATTTTGTGAACACGGATACGGCAGTGAGCAGGCCGGGCAAACGTTCTGTCATAGGGCGCGTGGCCGGGCTGCTGGCGCTTATGACGCTAGCCGGTTGCGAAACGTTACTGCCCAAAGGACCAGCAGAAACGCAAGGGCCGGTTGAACAGCCCACAGAGACAGCGCCGCCCGTGGACGAACCGATTACCGGCGCGCTTCCTACGGATACAGAACGCCACCGTGTTGCCCTATTGCTACCGCTATCGGGCAAAAACAGGGGCATTGGACAATCGCTTGCCAATGCCACAACGCTGGCATTGCTGGATACCAAGGCGGAAAACCTGCGCATCACCAGCTATGACACGGCCAAGGGCGCGAAAGCGGCGGCACAAAAAGCGATTTCGGACGGCAACCGGCTTATTCTTGGACCCCTGCTCAGTGAAAATGTCATTGCAGCGGCTGAAGTCGCCAATCCCGCGAATGTTCCCATCATTAGCTACTCCAATGATATCGGGATCGCGGGCGGCAATGTTTATCTGCTCGGTTTTATGCCCAACCAGTCAATTGACCGCGTGGTGAAATATGCCCGTTCGCAGGGCATGTCGCGCTTCGCCGGACTTGTGCCAAACGGTACTTACGGCCAGCGCGCATCTTCACAATTGCTGCAGTCGGTAAAGGATGCGGGCGGCACTGTTGTAACACTGCAAAAATATAGCCGCACGGCCGCGTCAATGCGCTCTGCGGTGCAGCGTATGCAGCAGGACAGTGCCTATGACGCCATATTGATTGCTGACAGCGGCAAAATGGCCATCAATGCACAGCCTATAATCCGCCGAAATGGCGGGGCTAATGCGAAGATACTTGGGACCGAGCTCTGGAACACGGAGTCTTCGCTGGCGACCAACGCCGGTATGCGCGGAGCATGGTTTGCAAGCGTTCCCGACAATCTCTACCGCCAATATGCCACAAAATATCGCGGTATGTTCGGGTCGAATCCATACCGGCTTTCCAGCCTGGGTTATGACAGTGTTCTTTTGACGATTCGCATCGCCCGAGATTGGAAAGTCGGACAGTCTTTCCCTGTGCAGAAATTACAGGACAAGGGCGGTTTTGTTGGTCTGGATGGTGCATTCCGCTTTACGGATAAGGGCACTGCGGAGCGCGCGCTTGAGGTACAGGAAGTGAGCAGCGGCACATTTACCATAGTGTCCCCCGCCCCGCGCAGCTTTAAATAAAGACTCCCCGCGCAGCTTTAAATAAAACTGTGACAACACAAAAGGCCGCTCCATCAAACGGGGCGGCCTTTTCATGCTGACTGGTTGTAGGTTTAACCGATATTCTGGCCGGTTGCTTCCCAGTCTTTGAGGAAACCCTCAATACCCTTGTCGGTCAGGACATGTTTAAAAAGGCCGCGAATGACGTTTGGTGGCATGGTGGCGACATCGGCGCCAAGCCGAGCGGATTCAAGCACATGAACCGGGTTGCGGATGGAGGCCACCAAAATTTCCGTATCAAACATATAATTGTCGTAAATCAGGCGGATATCATCAATTAATTTCATGCCGTCAAAACCATTATCATCGTGCCGGCCCACAAATGGCGAAATGAATGATGCCCCCGCCTTTGCCGCAAGCAGCGCCTGATTCGCGGAAAAGCAGAGTGTCACGTTGACCATTGTCCCTTCGCCGGTAAGCGCCTTGCAGGTTTTCAGGCCATCAATCGTCAGCGGCACTTTGATACAGACATTATCCGCAATCTTGCGCAGGACTTCAGCTTCTTTCATCATCGTATCGTGGTCAAGCGCCACCACTTCAGCAGAAACGGGGCCGTCTGTCAGGCCGCAAATTTCCTTCGTAACTTCCATAATGTCACGGCCCGATTTCTTGATCAGGGACGGATTGGTTGTGACGCCGTCCACCATTCCTGTCTTGGCAAGATCAGCTATTTCGGAGGTATCGGCGGTATCAACAAAAAATTTCATATGCGGCGGCCCTTTCAATATGTGTTTCGGGAATAGTTATAGAACGAGCGCGCGCTATAGCAATGCACCGAAATGTTATTTTGCTTTGTGTAAGGATATTACGTAAGCTGCCAATTCTAGAGGACCCCCGTACCAAACACACCAATTAACAGCGGATCATTGGTGCTGCGGGGATTGGCGCGAATATTTGCCTCTTCTGCGCCTATGGCTTTCCATATCGCATCATCGGCGCGCTGCGATATATCGCTTGCCAATCCGGCGAAGTCTATACCTGTGGCCGCGCCCAGTGCGCGGCTAATGATGCCATCATCAAACAGGCGCAGGCCCTCACCTATGCCGGGCACCATGGCATCCACAAGCGCGCGGCCCATATTCTGCCGGAGATAGGCTGTCGCCGCTTCCGGTCCGCCGCGCACCAATGCGGCGGCATCGGCAATACCGATGTTGCGGACAGCGTCTGCCACCAGCGGCGCAGCACGCTCTGCGCCTTTCTCTGCCGCCCGGTTAACCTGCTTCTGCAGCGATCGCCGAAATGCACCGCTTTGCAATATGGCAGAAGCAATACTGCCAGCACCCGATCCACCCAGCTCTCTAGGCAAATCGATACGCGCAAGCTGACTGTCATAAAAACCGCCAGGTTGCAGCAAGGCGGCAAAGGCACTTTGCGAGGAAATCGTCAACAAGCGGCGGATTGCATCGGTCAGGCTGAAACCGGGCAGGGATGCGCAGCCAGGGACTGCCAGCAAGGTCAAGGCCCCTCCTGCACCGATCAGGCGGCGGCGGTTTATCATATGCATTAAATATCTCCCAATTATCCATTCAGTCTACAGCATATTTTTCCAAAATCCACATCCCTGCATGACGATTAGGATTTGCTGCCCTATATCATCAAAATGAATCGCGTCCGCCTGCTCCTTCTGAATGCCGCACTGGGTCCATTGGACTATAAAGTGCCAGGTGGCATGAAGGTTCAACACGGCTCGATCGTAACCGCGCCGCTCGGCCCGCGGGAGATAACCGGCATCGTTTGGGAAGCGGATTTTTTTGACGTAGAGGACGCGCCTGCCGAAAAACTGCGGCCTATACGTGAAGTCCTGGACGTCCCACCGCTTCGGCCAGAGCTGCGCCGTTTGATCGAATGGACAGCGGATTACTATCTCGCCAGCATGGCCTCCGTCGCCCGCATGGCCCTGTCATCCAGCGCAGCGTTAAAAGGCAGCCTGACAATTACCGAATATCGTCTAAGCGGTGAAGAACCAAAGCGTATGACGCCGCAAAGGAAAAAGGTTTTTGATACCCTGCAAGGTGAGCAGGCAACGGTACGCGAACTTGCGGAAATGGCGGATGTATCAGATGGCGTAATTCGCGGATTGGTAAATGCGGGATTGATGGAAGCCATCAGTGTAAGTGTAGACAGACCCTATCCGCTACCATTGCCTGACTTTGCGCCGCCTGACCTGTCAGAGACACAGGAAAAAGTCGCAAGCGTCATGCGAAAGGCAGTCAAATCGAACGAGTTTCAACCCTTTCTGCTCGACGGTGTGACGGGTAGCGGCAAAACGGAAGTCTATTTCGAAGCTGTCGCAGAAGCATTGCGGCAGAATAAACAGGTGCTTGTCCTACTTCCGGAAATTGCACTCACACAGCCTTTTTTGAAACGATTTGAGGCACGGTTTGGCGTGCCGCCGGTGTGTTGGCATTCGGGCCTCAAACAGGCCGAGCGCCGCCGCGCATGGCGCGCCGCCGCCAAAGGCCGCGCCTGTGTGGTAATTGGTGCGCGCTCTTCATTGTTCCTGCCCTATGAAAATCTGGGCCTGATTATAGTCGATGAAGCGCATGAAACCAGTTTCAAACAGGAAGATGGCGTACGGTACAATGCGCGCGATGTTGCGGTGATGCGAGCACAGTTTGAAAGCTTTCCGGTTGTTCTCGCCAGCGCCACGCCGGCGATAGAAAGCCGGCATATGGCACAGCTTGGGCGTTACGAGCTACTTGAACTCCCATCGCGTTTCGGCGGAGCAACGATGCCGGATCTGGAAGCCATCGACCTTACGCAGGATCCACCCGAACGCGGCAAATGGATCGCACCGCCGCTGGTCGAGGCATTGCAGGAAACACTGGATAAAGGCGAGCAATCGCTCCTTTTTCTTAACCGCCGCGGTTTTGCACCGCTCACGCTGTGCCGCACCTGCGGGCACCGGTTCCAATGCCCGAATTGTACCGCATGGATGGTGGAGCACCGTCTTGTTGCACGGCTCGCCTGCCATCATTGCGGGCATGTCATGCCCCCGCCCGAAGCCTGTCCCGAATGCGGAGAGAAAGATTGCCTGGTTGCCTGCGGTCCCGGTGTCGAACGTATTGGCGATGAGGTGGCAACGCTTTTTCCCGATGCCCGCGCGGCCATTATTACCTCGGACACAATCTGGTCGCCCGAAAAAGCCGCGCAGTTTGTGGCCAATGTCGAAAATGGCGTGATTGATATCATTATCGGCACACAGCTTGTCACCAAAGGCTATCACTTTCCGAATCTGACACTGGTGGGCGTGATTGACGCCGATATTGGCCTGGAGGGCGGCGATCTGCGTGCGGCCGAACGTTCATTCCAGCAAATCGCGCAGGTAGCCGGACGTGCCGGGCGCGCCAAAAAGCCGGGCCGGGTGTTTATCCAGACGCGCAGTCCGGGCGCACCTGTGATTGATGCGCTTGTGCGCGGTGACCGCGAAGCATTTTATGCCGCCGAAACGGAAAGCCGCCGCACCGCCGGTGTGCCTCCATTTGGAAGACTCGCCGCGATCATCATATCGTCAGAGGACAATCAGGAAGCATTGGAGACAGCGCGTGCCATCGGCGGATGCGCGCCTGCTGCCGATGGACTTTATGTGTACGGCCCGGCCCCCGCACCGCTCGCCATGCTGCGCGGCCGGCATCGTCACCGCCTGCTCGTCCATGCAGGACGCACCGTTGAAATGCAGAAGATCATTCGCGACTGGCTATCGCAAATCGAATGGCCCCGCGGCGTGCGCGTCGCTGTCGATGTCGATCCCTACAGCTTTGTGTAATGACGATGAAAAGCCACATTAATTCTTGTACTGGCACGGACTGCCTGTCAGATACAGCCGCATGAAATGGTTACTTGCTTTGTGCGCTCTGGTAATGAGCACATTTTTATTGTCGCCCAGCCCCGCCTTGGCAGACCCCGAAGATATTTCGGCAGCAAGCCGTTCGGTGGTACGTGTTGTGCTGGTCGCGCGTGATGGCGAGCGGGTATTTTTTGTGGGGCACGGCAGCGGAGTGATGGTCGCGCCCAATAAAGTGCTCACCAATGCGCATGTGGTGGAACCGGTGCGTGAAGACCAGAGCATTTTGATCGGCATCATCCCTTCACAGGGCCGCAAAAGCTATGGCGGCAAGCTTATATCCTATTCGCCCGCCAATGATCTTGCCCTCATCGAAGTGCAGAACGGCCGCCTTCCGCCCGCAACCATTTACAGCGCACAGCCGCGTGATGGCGCGAATGTGGTCGCAATCGGCTATCCTGCGTCGGTCGACCGGGCGCAGGGGTTGCAGATTAATGACCTCATCACACCCATGGCGCCCGTCAAAACGCCAGGCGTGATATCCGGCGGGCGCACATCGCGGGAAATGGATACATTGCTGCACACGGCGCCAATCGCCAGCGGCAATAGCGGTGGGCCTTTGGTGGACCCGTGCGGACGCGTGGTCGGGGTTAACAGCTTCGGCTCGCTGTCAGACGGCAATGACGCCGAATTCGGGTTTGCCGTTTCCGCACGCGAGATCACTGAATTCCTGCGCAATGCAAAAGTGCCGCTGCGCTTGTCCGGTTCCCCCTGCCGTTCTGCTGCCGAGCTCAGCCGCGAAGAAGAAAAACGGCAACAGGCCGAACTGCAGCGGCAGGCCGAAATCGACCGTATTGCCAATGCGGAGCAGCAACTGGCCCGCGAAAACGCAGAACGCACGGCAGACATGGAAATCATGACATCGCGCGAAAACCATATGGCGCTGGCGGCTTTATTGCTGGCACTGGCAACTTTGTCCGCAAGTGCAGGCGGCCTTCTGTTTGAGCGCGCGCAGCGCAACCTCTCCATTGGCGCCGCAGCTGGTGCGCTATTCCTGCTGACCGGTGCGGTTATTGCTTTTGTAACGCGGCCCGGTTTCGCCGAGCGCGAAGATCGCATTGCCGAAATCATGGCGGAAACAACACCTGCCCAAAACAATCTGGCGCAAAGTTTCAGCGGTGATAACCTGTGCAAACTCAATGTGGAGCGCAGCCGTGTGACTGTCAGTAAACTGACGGAAATCGAGCTCAACTGGAATGATAGCGGCTGCATTAATGAGCGCACACAATATGGCCGCGAGGGCGCAAGCTGGGCACGTATATTTGTCCCCAATTCAGAGCAGACGGTATCCATAAACAGCTTTAACCCACAAAAAGGCGAATATCGCACCGAGCGTTATCTGCTCGGCATGGATGCGATGGAAAAGGCACGCGGTATTCGGAAACGTTATGCCAACAAGGCGTGTACTGCAGATACCGCCAAGCTCACAGAGCTGGAAGACATGCAAAAAGCACTGCGCCAGGTACTGCCTGCGCACCCGAACGAAGTGCTGGTTTATGAGTGCGCGGCAAATAAAGCGGCAAATGAGTAAGCCTACCCGGTCTTTTCCGCTTCAAGCAGCTTCTCTTTGATCTCCAGCCCATAAGCATAACCGCCCATGCTGCCGTCGCTGGCAATCACGCGGTGGCACGGGATCAGCACGGCGATATTATTCGCGCCATTGGCAGAACCTGCGGCGCGATAGGCTTTGGGCTTGCCAACTGCTGCTGCAAGCTCGGCATAGCTGCGCGTTTCGCCGGGCGGGATTTTCTGCAACTCAGCCCACACGGCTTCCTGAAATGCGGTCCCCTGCACATCCAGTGGGATATGGCTTGCATCGCTAGGGCGCTCGACCGCAGCCACAACATCGGCCACGAGCGCCGCAAATTCAGCGCCGCCTTCATCAAGCGTGGCAGCCGGAAAACGCGCGCGCAGCTCCGCCTCGCCCTCATTAAACGAAAGACGGCACACGCCTTTATCCGTTGCGGCGACAAGCATCCTGCCAAGATATGTATCGACCACGCTCCAGTGTATTACCGCGCCCTGTCCGCCGTTTTTCCATGCACTTGGTGACATACCCAACCTCTTTTCATTATCCCTGTAAAATGCCGATGGCCCGGAATATCCGGCGTCATATATGGCATCGGTTACTCGGGTTTCACCCGATAATTCCTGCCTGGCCTTGTCTGCCCTTAAACCGCGGGCATAGGCAGCCGGAGACACGCCCAGCTTACGCTTGAACACCCGCTGAAAATGCGTTTCGGAATATCCGACAGCTACAGCCAGTGTTTTAAGTGCAATGCGCTCATGCGCGCTCTCAATCATCGTCACAGCCTTGGCAACTGCTGCCTCGTCACGCGAAACATGGCCGGGTGCGCATCGCTTGCATGCACGCAGCCCAGCGGCTTCTGCCTGTTCGGGTCCGGCAAAAAACCGCACATTCTTCCGCAATGGATGCCGCGCGGCACAGGACGGACGGCAATAAATTCCGGTGCTGAGCACGCCCGTCACGAATTGCCCATCATAATTTTTGTCGCGGCGCTGCACCGCAGCCCATGCTGTATCTGGATCAATCATTTCGCACCTGTTCAAGAGTATCTTCATAGAAGCATAACTATATAATCGAAAGGCCCAGCGCTTCCCGTTTCTTGCGTTCAAACATTTTATTTCAGAAGTGCTTGCGCATGCGTACCATTATGTCCCGAATGTTTGTAAATAGACCATCTCGCACGGATGCTTTCAAATCTTTCTGTTCACCGTCTTGCAATGCAGCATAAGGGGTGCTAGCAGCCGCGCGAGACAAGGCGCTTTTGACGAGGCGCTGCTTGATAAGTCTTGTCTGAAATCTTGTGATAAAGGGATTAAACGCGTGGACAATTCCGGCGGTATTCAGGCCAGTTTAGCAGGGCGCTACGCCACTGCATTATTTAATCTGGCTAGCGAAAAAAAAGCGCTTGAGGCGGTCGAGGCCAGCCTCGCGACTCTGCACAAGGCATTGGACGATTCGGCCGATTTTTCCGATCTTACAAAAAGCCAGGTCGTTTCTCGCGGCGAAGCCATGAAAACGATGACTGCGCTTGGCACTTCCATGAAACTGGATGCAATCACACAAAACTTTATGGGTGTGCTTGCGGACAACGGTCGCCTTGACCAACTCCCCGCAGCCATTGCGGCTTTTAATTCCATGCTGGCGGACCATCGCGGCGAAGTTACCGCTCACGTAACATCCGCATTTCCGCTCGCAGCATCACAAATTAAAGAAATCGGCGCGCAGCTTAAAAGCCGCGCAGGCCGTGAAGTAAAAGTAGAAACACATGTTGATCCTGAAATCCTTGGCGGACTTATTGTTCGCATGGGAAGTCAGATGATCGATTCCAGCATCAAAACCCGTCTAAATACGCTATCGCAAGCGATGAAAGGCTAAAAAGCACCATGGATATTCGCGCAGCAGAAATTTCAAAAGTCATTAAAGACCAGATCGCCAATTTTGGTACAGATGCCACCGTCTCCGAAGTCGGTTCGGTTTTGTCTGTCGGTGACGGCATTGCCCGTATTCACGGCCTCGACAAGGTTCAGGCTGGTGAGATGGTCGAATTCGCCAATGGTGTGCAGGGCATGGCCCTCAACCTGGAAGCCGATAATGTCGGTGTCGTGATTTTCGGATCTGACGCTGAGATTAAAGAAGGCGACACCGTTAAGCGTACCGGCACCATTGTGGACGTTCCCGTTGGCAAAGGACTGCTGGGCCGCGTGGTTGACGGTCTTGGCAATCCAATTGATGGCAAAGGCCCGATTGAAAGCAGCGAACGCCGCCGTGTGGAAACAAAAGCGCCCGGCATTATCCCCCGGAAATCGGTGCATGAACCTGTGCAGACCGGCCTGAAAGCGATTGACGCCCTCGTACCTGTTGGCCGCGGCCAGCGTGAACTTATTATTGGTGACCGTCAGACCGGCAAGACCGCTGTCGCAATTGACGCGTTTATCAATCAGAAAAACGTCAACAACACGGATGATGAGTCTAAAAAACTCTACTGTATCTACGTCGCGGTTGGTCAAAAACGTTCGACCGTTGCACAGATTGTGCGCCAGCTCGAAGAAAATGGCGCGATGGAATATTCCATCGTTGTTGCCGCGACCGCTTCTGAACCTGCACCGCTGCAGTTCCTTGCGCCTTACACAGGCTGCACCATGGGCGAATATTTCCGCGACAATGGCATGCACTCGCTGATCGTATATGACGATCTGTCGAAACAGGCTGTTGCCTACCGTCAGATGTCACTACTTCTGCGCCGTCCTCCGGGCCGTGAAGCCTATCCTGGTGACGTTTTCTATCTGCACAGCCGCTTGCTGGAACGTGCCGCGAAAATGAACGAGGACAATGGCGCCGGCTCGATGACCGCTCTGCCCATCATCGAAACACAGGCTGGCGATGTTTCCGCCTATATTCCGACCAACGTGATTTCGATTACCGACGGTCAGATATTCCTGGAAACCGAACTGTTCTATCAAGGTATTCGCCCTGCCATTAACGTGGGTCTGTCGGTGTCGCGTGTGGGCTCTGCCGCGCAGACAAAAGCGATGAAGAAAGTGTCCGGTTCGATCAAGCTGGAACTCGCGCAATACCGTGAAATGGCCGCATTTGCCCAGTTCGGCTCTGACCTGGATGCGTCGACACAGAAACTGCTGAACCGTGGTGCGCGCCTGACCGAGCTGCTGAAACAGCCGCAGTTCAGCCCGCTGCCATTTGAAGAGCAGACCGTTTCGATCTTTGCCGGTACCAATGGCTATATTGATGATGTCGCCGTGGACCGTGTGACCGAGTATGAAGAGGCTCTGTTGTCATTCATGCGCAATGATCATCAGGGTATATTGGACAGCATTCGTGCCGATAAAGACCTGAAAGACGAAACAAAAGAGAAGCTGGTCGCTGCACTCGACGATTTCGGCAAATCTTTCGCATAAGGCCAGTTTGAACAGGAGCCATCATGGCATCTCTTAAAGAACTAAAAGGTCGGATCGCCTCGGTTAAGTCAACCCAGAAGATCACCAAGGCCAAGCAGATGGTTGCCGCCGCCAAGCTCCGCAAGGCGCAGGCAGCGGCAGAAGCAGCGCGCCCCTATGCCGAACGGCTGGAAGGCGTCATGGCTTCGCTCGCATCCAAAGTGACCATCAGCGAATCTTCGCCAAAACTTCTCGCTGGCACAGGCACGGACGAAACACACCTGCTGATCGTCTGCAATTCGGACCGCGGCCTTGCGGGCGCATTTAACGCAAATATTGTTAAAGCCGCACGGGCAAAAGCTGTGGAGCTTGAAGCGCAGGGCAAGAAAGTCCTGTTCTATCTGGTGGGCCGCAAGGGTCGTCCGGTTATCAAACGCGCTTACCCGAACCAGATTGTAAAACATTTCGATACAAGCGGGCCTGGTTCACCGGGTTTTGAAGAAGCACAGGCGATTTCCAAGGAAGTCCGGACAATGTTCGAGGACGGCCAGTTCGATGTGGCCCATCTCTTCTACTCAGAATTCAAATCCGCATTGGTGCAGGATCCTGTCGGCCGTCAGATTATTCCGGTGGCACTTGAAACAAGCAACGCCGAAGATAGCGGCGCGGCTGTGGAATATGAGCCCGATGAGGAAGAAATCCTCGCCGAATTGCTCCCCCGCAACGTGACCACGCAGGTTTTCGGTGCATTGCTGGAAAACAACGCCTCCGAACAGGGCGCGTCGATGACGGCAATGGACAATGCGACCCGTAATGCCGGCGATCTGATCGACGGTCTCACCATCGAATATAACCGCAGCCGTCAGGCCGCGATCACCACCGAACTCGTTGAAATCATCTCCGGCGCAGAAGCGCTGTAAAGCTGTAACAAGGCAAGGATAAAAACCATGGCAAAATCAACAGGCAAAATCAGCCAGATCATCGGCGCCGTCGTCGACGTGACATTTGACGGCGAAATGCCGGCAATTCTGAACGCGCTGGAAACCGACAATAACGGCGTGCGTCTCGTACTCGAAGTCGCGCAGCACCTTGGCGAAAACACCGTGCGTACCATCGCAATGGACGGCACCGACGGCCTGACCCGCGGTCAGGAAGTCACCGATACAGGCAGCCAGATTCAGATGCCGGTTGGCCCTGAAACACTTGGCCGCATCATGAACGTGATTGGTGAGCCGATTGACGAGCTTGGCCCGATTGGCGCGAAAGACACCGCACCGATCCACGCCGAAGCACCTCCATTTGTAGATCAGTCCACAGAGAGCGACATTCTGGTCACCGGCATTAAGGTCATCGATCTTCTCGCACCTTATGCAAAAGGCGGTAAAATCGGTCTGTTTGGCGGTGCCGGCGTTGGTAAAACTGTTCTTATTCAGGAACTCATCAACAATATTGCAAAAGGCCACGGCGGTACATCCGTATTCGCCGGCGTGGGTGAACGTACCCGTGAAGGCAATGATCTTTACCACGAATTTCTTGATGCAGACGTTATTGCCAAGGATAAAGACGGCAATGCGACACCCGAAGGTTCCAAGGTGGCCCTCGTATACGGTCAGATGAACGAGCCTCCAGGCGCGCGTGCCCGTGTTGCTCTTTCCGGACTTACAATCGCGGAATATTTCCGTGATATGGACGGACAAGACGTTCTGTTCTTCGTTGATAACATCTTCCGCTTTACGCAGGCGGGCGCCGAAGTGTCCGCGCTTCTGGGCCGTATTCCTTCTGCCGTGGGTTATCAGCCAACGCTGTCGACCGATATGGGCGCGCTGCAGGAACGGATTACATCCACCAACAAGGGTTCGATTACATCGATCCAGGCCGTATATGTGCCTGCCGATGACTTGACCGACCCTGCCCCGGCAACATCATTTGCCCACTTGGACGCAACCACCGTTTTGAACCGTGCGATTTCAGAGCTAGGTATTTATCCCGCTGTTGATCCGCTCGATTCGACATCACGCGTTCTGGAGCCCCGCGTTGTGGGCGAGGAACATTACCAGACAGCCCGCGCCGTGCAGGAAACGCTGCAGAAATATAAATCGCTTCAGGATATTATCGCAATTCTGGGCATGGATGAGCTGTCCGAAGAAGATAAGCTGACCGTTGCCCGCGCGCGTAAAATTCAGAAATTCCTGTCACAGCCTTTCCACGTGGCCGAAGTCTTTACCGGCATTTCCGGTAAGTTCGTACAGCTGGAAGACACGATCAAATCGTTTAAGGCCGTTGTCGAGGGTGAATATGACCACCTTCCCGAAAACGCTTTCTACATGGTCGGCGGCATTGAAGAAGCCCTTGAAAAAGGCAAAAAAATGGCTGCTGAGGCCGCGTAAATATCTTAGCCCCTCTCCTTTGGGGGAGGGGTTGGGGCGGGGAATTATAGACCCGTCCCTAAATTCGCTACGCGAGCGATATTTTAATAAATATCGCCACCACCCCTTCCCCCTCCTCTAAAGAAGAGGGGCTTAATGGCAGAAGAACATGGCACTACATTTCGAACTCGTAACACCTGAAAAGCTCATCCGCAGTGAGGATGTCTATATGGTACAGGTTCCCGGCAGCGAAGGTGAATTCGGTGTTCTCGAAGGCCATGCGCCGATGATGTCGACCATCCGTAATGGCGCGGTCAGCATCTTTGCGAGCGAAGGCGCAGAAGCCGAGATCATTGAAATTGAAGGCGGTTTTGCCGAAGTCAATGAAAAAGGTCTCACTATCCTGGCCGAGCGTATCGCGGCTTAACAGCGATAGCATTTGATATTTTATACAGGCGGCGCGATATCTATCGCGCCGTTTTTATATGAAGCAGGCAGCAAATGCTGTTTGCCTGATTAGTAAATTATAAAAGTTTCTGCGCTATTCACCGTTTCACATGGCTGGGTCCCTCCCAAAGCTATTAAGCAAATGGTGAAATTATATGAGTGCATTTGGCAGGAAAAACGGATTTTCCGAACATAAGAACGAAACTTCCTTTGGTGTCGCAAAACCAATGCATAATGACGGGAAAAATAAAGCCCCCCGGAAATCAGATGGCTTGCCCGGCGGCGCACAATTCCCGGATATCGGCGAAGTAGCCATTACGGATGAGGCAGGAATCGGTGATGCCATGTCCCGCCTCACCGACCGCGCAAATGCTGTAAACACGCCCGATGCAGAGCTTGAGGGATTTGATGCATCTGTACATAAAATCAAGGAACAGGTGCTTCCTCGGCTGCTGGAGCGTGTTGATCCAGAAGCGGCGGCTACGCTCACCAAAGACGAGCTTTCCGAGGAATTCCGCCCCATTATCATGGAAGTGCTTGCCGAACTGAAGCTCACGCTCAATCGGCGTGAACAATTTGCACTCGAAAAAGTATTGATTGATGAACTGCTCGGTTTCGGCCCGCTCGAAGAATTGCTGTCCGACCCAGACATCAGCGACATCATGGTGAATGGTCCGCAGCAAACCTATATCGAAAAAGGTGGCAAGCTGCAGGTTGCACCTATCCAGTTCCGTGATGAAGAGCATCTTTTCCAGATTGCCCAGCGCATTGTGAGCCAGGTCGGCCGCCGCGTGGACCAGACCACACCGCTTGCCGACGCGCGGCTTAAAGATGGCAGCCGCGTCAACGTGATTGTCCCGCCACTATCGCTTAAAGGTACGGCGATTTCCATTCGCAAGTTTTCCGAGAAGCCGATCACGCTCGATATGCTCAAAAACTGGGATTCGATGAGCGATAAAATGTGCACTGCCCTCAAAATCGCGGGCGCGTGCCGGATGAATATTGTTATTTCGGGCGGTACCGGATCGGGTAAGACTACCATGCTCAACTCGTTGTCAAAAATGATTGATCCGGGCGAGCGCGTGCTGACCATTGAGGATGCTGCCGAGCTTCGTCTGCAACAACCACACTGGCTGCCGCTCGAAACGCGCCCACCCAATCTGGAAGGCAAAGGCGCTATCACTATAGGCGACCTTGTCAAAAACGCCCTGCGTATGCGCCCCGATCGTATCATCCTGGGTGAGATACGCGGCGCGGAATGTTTCGACCTGCTGGCTGCCATGAACACCGGCCACGATGGCTCTATGTGTACGCTCCACGCCAACAGTCCGCGCGAATGCCTGGGCCGTATGGAAAACATGATCATGATGGGTGACATCAAGATCCCGAAAGAGGCTATTTCACGCCAGATTGCCGAATCTGTCGACCTGATCGTTCAGGTAAAACGCCTGCGCGACGGTTCACGCCGCACCACCAATATTACCGAGGTTATCGGGATGGAAGGCGATGTAATCGTGACGCAGGAACTGTTCAAATTCGAATATCTGGACGAAGACGCAGACGGTAAAATTACAGGCGAATATCGTCCATCAGGCCTGCGGCCCTATACACTGGAAAAAGCGCGGCAATACGGATTTGAACAGCCATATCTGGAGGCATGTCTGTAATTAAGCGCCTTTCAGCGCAAGACTGGCGGCGAAAACGGCTGCAAGTACGGATAGCACCAATATGAGCGTCCATGGCATAAAGCCGACTTGGTCGACATCCATGCGGTTGTTTCGGCGGCGTTCGGCAAACGATGCGATAATCGCAACCACAATAGCACCAACCGCAATACCGCCCCAAAAACCGAGGCTGTCCAGAAAATCCAGCATGGCCGTATTTTAACTGTCTTCCAGCGCCTTGATAATCGCCGAAAAATCGAGTCCCTGACTATCGGCCTCTACAAAAGCTTCGTAAATTGCCGTGGCGCGCTCGCCCATTGGCACTTCTGCACCTGATGCCTGTGCCGCTTCCATCGCAAGCCGCATGTCTTTCAGCATCAGCGCCGCTGCAAACCCGCCTTCATAGCCATTATCTGCCGGGCTTTGCGGGCCGACACCGGGAACCGGGCAATAGCTTGTCATCGACCAGCTCTGGCCCGATGCCTTGGAGCTGATGTCGTAGAAATTTTGCAGATCAAGGCCGAGTTTCTTGGCCAGAACAAATGTCTCACATGTCGCGGCCATGGTCGAACCGAGCAGCATATTGTTGCAGATTTTCGCGGCCTGCCCTGCCCCGTTGCTACCTGCATGAATCACCGCCTTGCCCATGTCAGACAGGATCGGTTCTGCGCACGCAAAGCCCTGCTTGCTGCCGCCCACCATGAACGTCAGCGTGCCGCCATTGGCTGCGGCTATACCGCCAGACACCGGCGCATCAACCGGAATGAGCCCCTTGGCATCAGACATGGTCGCCACATCTTCTGCACTGCCCACGTCGATCGTAGAACAGTCAATGACCAGCGTGCCGGGCGAGCCTGTCATGACGATATCATATTCATAGACCTTGCGGACATGTTCACCCGCAGGCAGCATGGTTATGACCACTTCCATACCGCGAATGGCTTCGGCGGCATCGCTCACAGGATGGCAGCCCGCTTCACCGGCCCGTGCCAATGCTTCGCCTGACAGGTCGAAGGCATACACCTCATGTCCCACTTTTGCGAGATTGGCAGCCATCCCGCCGCCCATATTGCCAAGGCCGATAAATCCGATTTTTGCCATGTCGCTCTCCGTTTTCTTTCCAACCTCTCCCTTGAGGGAGAGGAATATGGAGACTTGCCAGCTTGCTGGCTAGTCGTAATTGGTGAGGGTGTTCTGCTTTTCGACAACGTGAAGCCCCTCACCCACTGCGACTAGGCAACAAGTTGCCAAGTCTCGTCGCCCTCTCCCCGTCGGGGCGAGGATGTCCACTATTTCCCCGTCCACTTACCGGCACGTTTTTCGACAAATGCCGCCATGCCCTCGCTTTGGTCTTCGGTGCCGAAAAGGCCGTGGAACAAGCGGCGTTCAAACTGCACGCCCTGCTGCAATGTCGTTTCAAACGCCACATCGACCATTTCTTTGACGGCAAGTGTTGCCAGCGGTGCCATTGCCGCGATTTTCGATGCGGTTTTGACCACTTCCTCCACCAGATCATCTGCCGGTACTATGCGTGCCACAAGCCCGCTCCGCTCGGCTTCCTCCGCATCCATCATGCGTCCCGTCAGGCACATGTCCATGGTTTTCGCCTTGCCAATCGCGCGTGCCATACGCTGCGACCCGCCCATACCCGGGGTCACGGCCAGTTTGATTTCAGGCTGGCCGAACTGCGCGCTATCCGCGGCAATGATGAAATCGCACATCATCGCAAGCTCGCATCCGCCGCCCAGCGCATAGCCCGCCACTGCGGCGATAACCGGCTTGCGCGTTGCGGTCACACGGTCATAGCCGGCAAAGAAATTGCCGCCATACATTTCGGCAAAACCCTGCGAAGACATTTCCTTGATATCCGCGCCTGCTGCAAAAGCTTTCTCGCTGCCCGTAATTACGGCGCAGCCCTGGCTGTCATCGCCGTCAAATGCTTCCAGTGCGGCGATCAGGTCAGCCAACACCTGACTGTTCAGCGCATTCAGCGCCTTGGGCCGGTTGAGCGTGATAAGCGTGACCCGGCTACGCTGTTCGACAAGAATTGTTTCATAATCTGACATGTTTAAGTTCCTCTAATGCGTCACTCTGAACTTGTTTCAGAGTCCAGAGCTATATGTGTTATCGTTTCAATTACCGCTCTGGATGCTGAAACAAGTTCAACATGACAGTTATAAAATTTAATCCAAAGGCTTCCATGCCTCACCCGCAGGTAAAGACGCAAATATTTCATCCAGCATGGCGTCCGTAACACCTTCAGGCGTAGACGGATTCCATTTTGGGTCATGGTCCTTATCCACAATAAGCGCGCGTACACCCTCGATAAAATCGTGCCGGGTCACGACCCGCGCGCCGATGGCATATTCCTGTGTCATTTGGGCAGTGAAATCGGGCATGTCCGCGCCTTCTTTCAACTGGCGCAGCGCCACCTTGCACGCCTGCGGCGATTTTGTGCCCAGCGTATCACGCTCTTTCATCGCCCAGTCGGAACCATCAGCTTCCAGTGCAGCGAGTATCTCTTCATAGTCATCACTGGCGAACAGGCGGTTGATATTGTCCATATTGCCGATGATACGTGCATCCGGCGGTGTCACAGATAGCTGCCCCAGCGTGCCGCTGATCCGGTCAGGGTTGATGGCGATACGGTCCTTTGCTTCCTGCAGCGATTCTGCGGGCACATAATGCGTGGCCAGACCCAGCGCATAACATTCCGCGCCATCGAGCCGTGCGCCAGTCAGCGCAAGAAACTGCCCGATGCGTCCGGGCAGCCGCGGCAAATACCACCCACCGCCCACATCGGGAAACAGGCCGATGCCAGTTTCAGGCATGGCAAAACGCGTATTTTCTGTCGCCACGCGAAATTTGGCCGGCTGCGATATACCCACACCGCCGCCCATGGTGATACCGTCCATAAAGGCGATAACCGGCTTGGGATAATAGAATAAGAGGTGATTTAGCTGATATTCCAGATGGAAAAATGCGCGCGCTTCTATGCCGTCTTTCGCGCCGCTCTCCGCCAACATACGGATGTCTCCGCCCGCACAGAAACCGCGGCCTTCGGCATGGTCGATCATTACCGCCTCAACAGCATCGTCATCACGCCATGTGAGCAGCATATCGGCCATCGCCCGGCACATAGGGGTGTTGAGCGCGTGCAGCGCCTTGGGCCGGTTCAGGCGGATCAGGCCCACGCGGTTTTCGGTTTGGGTAATGATGTCGTCGGTCATGTTTAACCTATATCCGTTAGCCCTGAGCTTGTCGAAGGGCGTTGCGTAATATGTTGGACGTGCTTCGACAGGCTCAGCACTAGCGGGATTTTTCAATGGTATATTTACTGCCGCAGCATTTCCCGGGCGACAATCATGCGCATTACCTGATTGGTACCCTCAAGGATCGAATGCACGCGCAGGTCGCGCCAGAAACGCTCGATTGGATAGTCCTGTAAATAACCATAACCGCCAAAGAGTTGCAGCGCATCGTTGACAATTTTCGAACCATTATCGGTGGCAAGCCGCTTCGCCATGGCGGCGAACTTGGTCTTGTCGGGCGCGCCCGCAGTGACTTTCGCTGCCGCCATATAGAGCAGCGCCCGTGCGGCTTCGAGATCGGTTGACATATCGGCCAGCGTGAACTGTGTATTCTGAAAATCCGAGATCCGCTTGCCGAACTGTTTGCGGTCCCCCGTATAGGCAATCGCCTCGTCCAGACAGCGTTGCGCACCGCCCAGCGAACAGGCGCCAATGTTCAAACGTCCGCCATCCAGCCCCATCATCGCAAAACGGAAACCATCACCTTCCGCGCCGACACGGTTTTCCACCGGCACGCGGACATTGTCGAATGTCACTTGCCGTGTGGGCTGTGAGTGCCAGCCCAGTTTCTTTTCATTTGCGCCGAAACCGACGCCTTCCATGTCCTTTTCGATGACAAGGCAGCTAATGCCCTTGGGGCCATCTTCGCCGGTGCGCACCATTGTGACATAGACTTCATTCTCACCCGCGCCGGAGATAAACTGCTTCGACCCGTTCACGACATAATGGTCACCGTCCAGCACTGCCTTGGTCTTAAGCGCCGCCGCATCTGACCCGCTGCCCGGCTCGGTCAGGCAATAGGACGCGATTTTGTCCATACCGATCAGATCGGGCAGGAACCTGTCCTTCACCGCCTGATCGCCGAACGTGTCAATCATCCAGCTCGCCATATTGTGGATTGAGATAAAAGCCGATGTGGAGGGGCAGCCATAGGCCATCGCCTCCATGATCAGCGCGGCTTCCAGCCTACCAAGGCCAATGCCGCCCGATTCCTCGCTCACATAGATGGAGGCAAAGCCAAGCTCCGCCGCCTTGCGGATAGTGTCGCGCGGGAAATGATGATCTTCATCCCATTGCGCGGCATGCGGCGTAATTTCATCCGCCGTAAACTTGCGCGCCATATCCTGAATCGCAAGCTGGTCTTCGGTAAGTTCAAACTGGTTTGTCATGTCCCAACTTTCAAATGAATATTATGCAATCCACGTCACCCCATCGTCGGAATAACAAATGCGTCCTTATTGTCACCGCTCGCGGTACCGTCGGGCCAGCGCTGGGTGATGGTTTTCGTCTTTGTCCAGAACCTTACGCCTTCCATGCCGTGCTGGTTGATGTCGCCGAAAGCTGAACGCTTCCAACCGCCAAAGCTGTGATAGGCAACTGGCACCGGGATCGGCACATTGATGCCAACCATGCCGACATTGACACGGTGCGCAAATTCGCGCGCTGCGTGGCCATTGCGGGTAAAGATAGCAACGCCATTGCCATATTGATGCTGGCTCGGCAGTGCGAGTGCCTCTTCAAACGTTTTGGCGCGCACCATTTGCAGCACGGGGCCGAAAATCTCTTCCTTATAGCTTTCCATGTCAGGCTTCACATGATCGAACAGGCTGGGGCCGATAAAAAAGCCTTCCTCATGCCCCTGCAGTGTGAACCCGCGGCCATCGACAACAAGCTCCGCACCTTCATCCACACCGGTCTGGATCCAATTTTCCACCCGCTGTTTATGCGCCGCGTTTACCACGGGACCATAATGCGCTTCGTCATCGGTAGAAATGCCGACGCGCAGCACTTCCATGGCCGGGATCATCTTTTCGCGCAGCCTGTCCGCAGTTTCGTCACCCACTGGCACTACCACCGGCAACGCCATACAGCGCTCACCCGCCGAGCCGAAAGCCGCACCGGAAAGGTCGGTCACTACCTGATCTAGGTCTGCATCGGGGAGCACGATACCATGGTTTTTCGCACCGCCCATGGCCTGCACACGCTTGCCCGCCGCCACGCCGCGCTGATAGACATAATGGGCGATATCGGAAGACCCAACAAAGCTCACCCCGCCAATCGCCGGATGGTCGAGTATCGCATCCACCATTTCCTTGTCGCCGTGCAGGCATTGCAAAATACCCTCCGGCAAACCGGCTTCCAGCATCAGTTCAACAAGCCGCACCGGGCAACTCGGGTCGCGCTCAGACGGTTTCAGGATAAATGCATTGCCCGTCGCAATCGCCGGGCCAAACATCCACATCGGGATCATCGCGGGGAAATTGAACGGTGTAATACCCGCGCCAATCCCCAGCGGCTGACGCATGGAATAGACATCAATACCGGGGCCCGCGCCCTGCGTATATTCACCTTTCAGTGCGTGCGGAATGCCGCAGCAGAATTCAATGACTTCCAAACCCCGTTGCACGTCGCCCTTGGCATCGGCAATAACTTTGCCATGTTCGCGCGACAGCATCGCCGCCAGCTCATCCATATTGGCTTCGACCAGTTCCTTGAATTTGAACATCACGCGCGCGCGGCGCTGCGGGTTGGTCGCGGCCCATGCGGGCTGCGCCGCCAATGCCGCGTCCACTGCCGCGTCCAGTTCGGCCTGCCCGCCTAGCGTCACCTGCGCTTGGACATTGCCCTGATTGGGGTCGAATACATCGCTGGTTCTGTTGGAAGTAGATGCCGGGTTGGCGGCCATGACATGGGATATTGTGCGCATGTAATTGCTCCTGCTTATGTCTTTTCCCCATTATGCGCTTTGTAATAAAATTACTCAAGCGTTGTGAGACGGTTTATCCATCTGATGAGTCATATAATACAGTACCGGATTGAATATCATGTGACAGGTAGAAAATACTGTCCTACATCACGCCGGAAAGCTATGCAGCCATCCTAAGACAATTTCCCTACTTCCACCCGGGAAAAATCCAACATTGGCGGGAAATAAGGCTTTCTAGGTGCGAAGCAATACGAAGCTAAGGAATATTGCGGCCATATAATCATGGAAAATACACCCAAGATAAAACCACAAAATCGTCCCCTGCCGGGGATACTCGTGAGGCTGCTCGCGATCGCCAGTCTCGCCTGCATGTTCGTGTGCGTTAAACTCGCGGCGGAGCGTGGTACACATATTATCGAACTGCTTTTCTACCGTCAGCTTTTTGCGCTTGTTCTTCTGCTACCCTTCTTTCTCGCCGGACCGGGGCTTGCCGCGCTTAAGACAGATTATCCCAAACTGCATATCAGTCGGATGATTGTCGGCCTGACCGGCATGGGTTTCAATTTCTGGGCCGTGTCCCTGCTCCCCCTCGCCGAAGCCACCACCATCGGCTTCATGGTGCCGATATTCGCGACACTGCTGTCAGTAATACTGCTGGCCGAATGGGTGGGCATCCATCGCTGGGCAGCCATCTTGCTCGGATTTATTGGCGTATTGATCGTCGTGCAGCCGGGCGACGGGCACATTCCCCTGTTCGGTGCTGTGATCGCCTTAACCGGCGCACTGCTTACAGCATGGGTCAGCGTTCTGATAAGGCAACTGGGCCGTACGGAAAAACCGGCGACTACGGTTTTCTGGTTCACCGTATCCTCGCTTCCGCTGCTGGGCGCGGCTATGCTGTATTTCGGGCAAGCGCATGACGCCCAGACATGGGCATTAATTGCAGGTGCAGGCCTGTTTGGCAGTATCGGACAATTGACGCTGACAGCATCACTCCGGCTTGCGCCCGTATCGACCATATTGTCGATGGATTACACCAGCCTGATCTGGGCAACGCTGTTCGGCTATCTGATCTGGAACAGCTGGCCGGGACCCAGCACATGGATCGGGGCACCCATTATTATCGGATGCGGCTTATATATTGCGTGGCGCGAACACCGGTTAAGCCTGTCAAAACCTGCCAATATCCCCGAATAAATTGCTGTTTAAATTATAGAATAGGTTTTTTACCTGTGTAAAAACTCTGCGCATTATTTGCTTTTCCGCCGCACAACTGCCATCTTCATCATATGGGAATTATTGAACTATTGGGCGTCGCCGGCAGTGTCAGTCTTTTATCGGGCTGGCGGCTGTATCTCACCATATTTGCAACAGGCCTCGCCATGTATAGTGGCTGGATCGACCTGCCGGAAAACCTGAAAGTACTGGATGCGCTGGGCAACCCGTGGGTTATCGGCATTAGCGCGGTCGGCGCAGCCGCAGAATTTTTCGCGGATAAAGTGGCTTGGCTCGACAGTGCGTGGGACACGCTGCATTCGATCATTCGTCCTGTGGGCGGCGCATTGCTGGCGCTCGCCGTGGTCGATGCGTCCGATCCGGTGTGGCAGGTGATCACTTTCCTTCTGGGCGGCGGCGCAGCATTTATGAGCCACGCGACTAAGGCCAGCGCGCGCACGGCGGTCAATGTCAGCCCCGAACCGGTCAGCAATATGGTGGTGTCCACTGGCGAAGATATTGCCACCGGCGGTTTATTGTTCCTTGCGCTAGCCAACCCTGAAATCGCCATATTGGTGGCCCTGGCCCTGGGCGCGCTCACAGTCTATCTCTTCTTCCTCGCCCGCCGTATATGGAAAAAGGTGCGCGGTATCTTTCCAGAGGGCCGGTTTGATCCTGAGCCGCCTGAAAATACCGGCCAGGGATAGTTTCGCTAACTAGTTGACCCCGCGTTCCTTGCCTTCCCAATAGGGTGCGCGTAGTTCGCGGCGCAGTATTTTGCCGCTGGCATTGCGCGGCATTTCGGCAATGACATCGACAGATTTGGGCGCTTTGAAAGCCGCGATCTGGCCGCGGGCATGGTCGATAATCGCGCTTTCATCAATTGTGCAACCGGGGCGCGGTACGACCACCGCTTTGACGCATTCGCCCCATTTTTCATCCGGGACACCGATAACTGCGACTTCCAGCACATCGTCATGCCCGAAAATCGCGTTCTCGACTTCGGCAGGATACACATTTTCACCACCTGAAATAATCATGTCTTTCACGCGGTCCTGAATGAAAATATAGCCATCCTCATCCAGATAGGCCGCATCGCCGGTGAGCAACCATCCATCCGCATCAACAGTTTCGGCCGTCTTGTCCGGTTTGTTCCAATATTCGATCATGTTGAGCGGACTGCGCGTGGCTATCTCACCCACGTCTCCGGGTGGGAGCGTCTCTCCTCTTTCCCCCACGATTTTCACTTCAACACCCGGCAAAGGCTGTCCAGCGGAGCGCATGCGCGCATTGCCCGCCGGGTCATGGTCTTCGGCCTGTAGCATGGAAAACGTGCCTGTCGTTTCGGTCATGCCATAATGCTGACAAAAGCCGCATCCCATAACATCCATCGCCTGACGCAATAGTTCCAGCGGCATTGGCGCGGCACCATAATGCATATATTTCAGGCGGGAGAAATCTGTACCCGCGGCTCTCGGGTGCGTAATCATCATCTGGACCGCAGTTGGAACCAGAAACATTTGCGTCACACCCGCCTCAACGGCATCCAATACTGCATCAGGCGTAAATTCCGGCAAGACGCGCGCGCCTACGCCAGCGTAGAAACCATGTGCGAAATATCCGGAACCTGCAATATGCGCGACTGGCATAATCACTGCCATCTGATCATCTGCGTCAATTTTGGCCCAGCCCCAGCCTTTTTCTTCCAGCGGCTCGCGCAGTGAGAACAGATTATAATTGCTTAGCAAGGCACCTTTGGGACTGCCGGTCGTGCCCGAAGTATAGAGCTGCAATACACAGTCATGCGGATTTGCGGTCGGCACGTCTCCCTCCGGCTGTCCGGCCAGCCAGTCGGCAAGGTCCGGAAAGAGATTGCTCTCTCCGTCACACAAAATGGTACGCAATTCGCGGCAATTTTCTTTCACATCGTTCGCCATAGCGGCAAAATCAGGTTCACAGATCAGCAACTGCGCTCCGGTATCATTCAGTATATAGGAAATTTCCGACGGGGACAGCCGCCATCCGATCGGTACCATCACCATGCCCGCCCTGCTCGCCGCAAGGAAGAGCATCGCGTAGGTCACGCTGTTTTTACCAAGCCAGGCAATGCGTGTACCGCGTGCAAAACCGGCACCGGTAAGTGCCGCCGCCCATGAAGACGTGGTTTGCGCCAGTTCCTTGTAATTAATTTCACGCTGCGCATCGCTCAACGCGATATGTGACCCGCGTTCTTCTGCCCAGTAATCAACACAGTTGTGCAGGCTATCTCTTTTTATATCCGCCATTTCCGCTCTCCGTTTTGCCCAAGCGTAAGGCAATTGCAGTCGAGGTCAACAATTAGCTTCTTCGATATACCAGCGATAAGTTATTTGCAGGCATCTTTATCATCTGCTCTCTAATAAACCCATGCATTCTGGCCAGAGCGTCCATATCTGCGAGATTGCGCAGCCCCCAATCAGGATTGCGCGATTTGAGTGACTGGTCAAACGCAAGATTGCTGGGTGCAGTCTCGATATCGGCTGAAATATATGGCCCGTATAGATAAAGCGGACCACCTTGCGGCAAGACTGCAGATGCACCGCGAAACAGCGCCTCACTCGCGGCCCATGGCGATATATGCACCATATTGATGCATAATATGGCATCCGCTTGAGCAACTGGCCAGCTATCCTGCATCACATCAAGCTGCACCGGTGTCAGTATATTCCTGGCCCCCGCCTCATCTGCCCATGCCGCAATTGAACGGCACGCTTCGGCGGATACATCGCTCGGCTGAAATTGCAGATGCGGAAAGACATTTGCAAAATATGCGGCATGCTCACCTGACCCACTTGCTATTTCAAGTATAAGTCCTGCCTTAGGCAGAACATCTTTCAGCACATCGGTTATCGCATCGCGGTTGCGCAGCGTGGCAGGCGCATGTTTTCTCGCCTCTGGTCCTCCGGTTTTGCTATCCCATGCGTGTGAATCGGCCATGCCTGTCTTTCCGGGCTGTAATTCGGTCGCAGTGACACTACATGGCATATAGACGGAAACAAAGGGGCCATGATGATCCGCGAAAAGAACCAGCCTGTAAAACCCGATATACGTTTTCCGCCGCCGCTGATGTTTCTGGGTTTTATCCTGCTGGGTCTTGCGGCCGATAGACTGCTCGGCCTTCCGTCAATTGCACAAATGCCAGAATTACAGTGGTTTGGCGGAGCGATAATCGCCGCAGCTGTTGCCCTTATCATCATTTCCCTCGGCCTGTTCCGGGCATCGGGCGAAAATCCCGAGCCATGGACGCCCACCGCCACGATTATCGCACGCGGACCCTATCGCCACACGCGTAACCCCATGTATCTGGCCATGCTGATGATTCAGATTGGCTCCGCGCTCTGGTTTAGCAGCGCGGGCATCCTGTTCTTTGTGCCGATGGCATTTATCGCTGCCGACCGCTTTATCATCTGCAAGGAAGAGGCCTATCTGGAAAAGACGTTCGGCATTGCCTACCGGAATTATTGCCAGCGTGTACGCCGCTGGCTCTGAGTCAGACTGCGTCCTGAGTTTCCTTATAGACGAGAACCGGCTTGCGCGCCGCCAGTGTTTCATCCAGACGACGCCGCGGTGCATGATGCGGTGCGGCTTTCAGCTTCGCATCACCTGATTTTGCTGCCGCAACTATGTGACGAAGGGCGCCGACGAATTCGTCAATCGCCTCCTTGCTCTCTGTCTCAGTCGGTTCAATCAGCATCGCGCCATGCACTACCAGCGGGAAATACATGGTCATCGGGTGGAATCCCTCGTCTATCAAACCCTTGGCAATATCCAGCGTCGTGAAGCCTTCTGCAAAGCCTTTATCGGAAAACAACGCTTCATGCATGCAGTAGCCGGAAGGCGCAAAAGGCGCATCCAGAACGTCTTCCAATGACCTCAGGATATAGTTGGCGTTTAGCACTGCGTCTTCGCTCACCTGTTTCAGGCCATCCCCGCCATGGCTGAGCATATAGGTGAGCGCGCGGGTGAACATGCCCATCTGGCCATGAAAGGCCACCATACGCCCGAAACTTTGCGCGTGGTGCTCCTCGGCATTTTCTTCCTCGACCAGTTTATATGTATCGCCCTGTTTCTCCACGAAAGGCAGCGGTGCGAACGGTTCGAGCGCTGCGGAAAAAACCACAGGTCCGCTGCCGGGGCCGCCGCCGCCGTGCGGGGTGGAAAACGTTTTGTGCAGGTTGATATGCATCGCATCAATGCCAAGGTCGCCAGGGCGCACCTTGCCGACAATCGCGTTAAAATTTGCCCCATCACAATAGACGAAACCGCCCGCATCGTGCACCGCATCCGATATTTTTTTCATATCCCGCTCAAACAGGCCGCATGTGTTCGGATTGGTAATCATCACGCCCGCCACATCAGGCCCAAGCCGCGCTACCAGCGCATCCAGATCGACACGCCCTTCTTTCGTCGCGGGAATATCTTCCACTTTATAGCCGGCAAAGGCCGCAGTCGCGGGGTTCGTGCCGTGCGCGCTTTCGGGCACAAGAATCACTTCACGCGCATCGCCGCGCGCTTCAAGCGCAGAGCGTATCGCCAATATGCCGCACAATTCGCCGTGCGCGCCTGCCTTGGGTGACATCGCTATGGCTGGCATACCGGTGAGCGTTTTGAGCCAGGTCGCCAGTTCATCAATGACCTGATAAGCACCCTGAACCGATTCCTGCGGCTGTAATGGATGAATATCCGCAAAGCCCGGCAGGCGGGCCATTTTCTCATTAAGCCGCGGATTATGCTTCATCGTGCATGAACCCAGCGGGAAAAAGCCCAGATCAATGCCATAGTTGAAACGGCTCAGCCGTGTGTAATGCCGTACGGTTTCAGATTCGGACAGGCCCGGCAAACCGATAGTCTCGCTGCGCTCCAGTCCGCCAAGCCGTGACTTGGCATCGGGTATATCCGGCAAATCAACGCCCGTACGGTCAATGCTGCCGCTTTCGAATATCAGTTTTTCTTCCAATATCAGCGCGCGATTGCCGGTAAATGTCGCATTTGCACCCTTCGTCCCGATATCTTGTATTCTGACATCTTCGCTGCGCGTCGGGCGACCCTGATTATTCATGCTCATGGCAAAATCTCCCCAAGCGCGGAGACCAGTGCGTCGACATCCTCATCCGTACATGTTTCCGTGACTGTAACCAGCATGGCATGCGACAGTGCGTCTTCCTGCGGATACAGCCGTCCCAGCGAGACACCGCCCAAGATAGAGCGGCTCGCCAGTTCGTGTACGGCTTCGCGCGCATTCACGGGCAATATAACTGTGAATTCATTGAAAAAGCTCTTGTTGAGGATGTTGACGCCCTCGATTTGGGAAAGCCTGTCTGCAGCGACAATTGCCTTGGCATGGTTAAGCTGTGCCAGATCCCTTAGACCGCGTTCACCAAGCAACGTCATATGAATTGAGAAAGCCAGCGCGCAAAGCCCTGAATTTGTACAGATATTGGATGTCGCCTTCTCGCGGCGAATATGTTGTTCCCGCGTCGAAAGCGTAAGCACAAAGCCGCGCCTGCCTTCCGCATCCACAGTTTCACCACACAGACGTCCGGGCATTTGCCGCACATATTTCTGCTTACATGCAAATAGCCCGACATATGGCCCGCCAAATTGCAGGCCAACACCAATGGATTGCCCTTCGCCCACGACAATGTCCGCGCCCATTTCGCCGGGGCTTTTGATCGCGCCCAGTGCGACCGGCTCGGTCACAACTGCGATAAGCAGCGCGCCCGCTTCCTGCGTCTTGGCCGCAAGCGCCGTTAAATCATCCATCCGGCCCAGAATATCAGGGTATTGCACCACCACACAGCTTGTATCGCCATCAACGGTTTCGATCAGGTCTGCAATATCCGTATCCACTGACAGTTCAGGTACCGCTGATTGCAGCTCATCCCCTGTAAAATGGGCCATGCTGTTGGCAACGGAGACATAATGCGGGTGTAGTCCAGAAGACAGCAGCGCCTTTTTACGCCGCGTAATCCGCCTCGCCATAACAATGGCTTCCCAGCACGCTGTCGATCCATCGTACATCGACGCATTGGCCACATCACAGCCAAATAGCCGTGCAACCTGTGTCTGGAATTCGAACAGTACCTGCAACGTGCCCTGCGCAATTTCCGGCTGATACGGCGTATAGGCCGTCAGGAACTCACCCCGTTGAATCAGATGATCCACACTGGACGGAACATGATGGCGATACGCCCCTGCACCCAAGAAAAACGGCATGTCCCCTGCCACGAGATTCTTGCCGGCCAAGCCATGCATATGCCGTTCCACGGCCATCTCGCTGGCATGGCCTGGCAAATCATGGATGGGGCCAGTCAGCCGTGCTTCAGCAGGTACATCCGTAAACAGATCATCGACCGTATCAGCGCCAATTTTGGCAAGCATGGCAGTGCGGTCATCAGGTGTCAGGGGCAGATAGCGCATGTTTTTCCTTCATGGAATGATAATTAAAAGCCGGAATCAAAGGTTGGCGACAAATTCCTTGTACGCCGCTTCATCCATCAAGCCTTCCAGCTGACTGGTATCGGAAAGGTCGAGTTTGAAAAACCAGCCCTCACCTTCAGGGTCAGTGTTCACGAGCGACGGGTCATCCGTCAGCGCCGCATTGCCCTCGCTCACCGTGCCGGATACGGGCGCATAGACATCACTGGCGGCTTTCACGGATTCAACCACGGCGGCATCATCACCCTTACCGAGCTCTTTGCCGCTTTCCGGCACTTCGACAAACACCACATCGCCCAGCTGTTCCTGGGCATAATCGGTAATGCCGACAGCAGCATTATTGCCATCAACATCTATCCATTCATGATCCTCGGTGAAATAACGGCTCATTTTACTTTTCCTCTCCTGTGATATTTATTCGCTATAAATGGCATTTTGGTAACTTTCATGGACACGCGGCGACCGCGTAATTCAGCTTCCAGCAAAGTGTCCGCCGCAGCAAATTCAGCCGCGACATAGCCCATCGCAATCGGCGCGCCGACGCTGGGTGCAAAACCACCCGATGTGACCTTGCCGACTTCGCTATCACCGCTGAAAATTGGCGCGCCTTCGCGCACGGGAAGCTTTCCATCGATTGAGAAACCAACAAGCTTGCGCGCAGGGCCATCGGCCAGCGCTTTCAAAATGCGCTCGCTGCCGTGGAAGCCGCCTTCCTCGCGCCGTGTTTTTGATATGGCAAAGCTGGCATTGCCCTCAACAGGGTCCGTGCTGGGGTCCATATCATGCCCATAAAGCGGCAATCCAGCCTCCATACGCAGCGAATCCCGCGCGCCCAGACCAATCGGTTTCACCTCAGGCTGCTCCAGTAAAGCATTGGCCAGCGCCTCCACATGTTCAGCGGGCACTGAAATTTCAAAACCATCTTCACCGGTGTAGCCAGAGCGGCTGATACCAAGCCGCACACCGTTCCATAAAAACGGGCCGGCTTCCATGAAATAGAGATCGCCTGGCACTGGCCAGCCATCCTGCACAGGCTCAACGCCAATCTGCGTCAATGCATGTGCAGCTTTCGGCCCTTGCAGCGCAAGCAAAGCAGCTTCTTTCATATGATCGAGATCAATGGCATCCGGCAGATGCGCACGCATAAAAGCGATATCTTCATGCTTCACTGCACCATTGACGACGATATAAAGATTATGCCCGGTATTGGTGATCATCATGTCATCCAGAACGCCGCCATCTTCAGCAAGCAGCAGCGAATAGCGCATCTTCCCGGCCTTTAATGCGGAAATATCACCCGGCACGATCGCTTCCAATGCTTCAGCGGCGCCTTCGCCAATCAGCTGTAGCTGCCCCATATGCGACACATCGAAAAGACCGGCATAATCACGAGTCCACAGATGCTCCGCCATAATGCCTTCATATTGAATCGGCATTTCATAGCCGGCAAAGCTGACCATACGTGCGCCCTGTACACGGTGCCAGGCATCCAGCGGCAGTTTCTGATCCTGCATCGGCGCAGTATCTAAATCATTTTGATCGGGCATATTCGGCTCCTGATGACATGTGACAGACAATTGAGACGCGCAAACACGCCAATTATCTGCCCCCTCTGTCACGGAACCTGAGAGTTTTCATGGAGTTGCTTTGACAAGCGCCGCCATTTACCCCTTCGGTGGAATGGAAATCTCCATTCGCTTTCCAGAGTGCCTGTTGCCAATGCGGTCCATTTACACCTGAGAGTTTCCGGGGCGGTTGCTCCTTCGGTGGCTACTGGCTGGATCTATATCCGTCCAATAACGCTCTCCCGCATTACCATGCTGCGCCGTTTCCAGCACATCAAGCATGCCGGTTTTTGACGAAAGCGGCGGCAGAGTCAATCCGCATATGCGTGCAAAAGACTATTTTGCCGCCAACGCCCAAATATTGGGGTTTTCATGGCAAAAATCACCATTTTTTGACATATGAAAGAGCTTTAATGCCGCGTCCGCAACATCATCCGCGTCAACCGAACGATATTTTTTTAGCGAACCCTGTAATAATATGTCGGTGAACGGGCTTGCGACTATTGCAAGTGATTCGCCCAAGCGAAATGCGCCTTGGCGATCTCCTTTCAGCAATCCGGGGCGAATAATGTCGAGCCGGTCAAACCCGCAGTCTTTCAGGGCGTTCTCCGCTTCGCCTTTTGCTTTAAGATAAAATGAAGAGGCATTCGCATCCGCCATGGTGGATGAGATGGAAATGAAATGTCTGGTTCCTGCAGCTTTGGCCGCCTGTGCGACTGCCTGCACCAGTTCCAGATCGACAGCGCGAAACGCGGCCCTGGAACCGGCCTGTTTGATTGTTGTCCCGAGCGCACAGAATACGGCACCAGGTTTGATGGAATTTATCGCGTCAGGCCAATCCTCACTGTCATGGACATGCTGTATGTGATTGCCCTCACCACTCTTTCTGCGCGTGAGCGTGTGCAGATCAAAATCTCCGTGCATCGCGGCCTGTTTCACAAAGCTGCTGCCCACCAACCCTGTTGCGCCCACCACGAGTATCTTTTTCATATACCCGCACTCCCGTTAAACATTGCTTAGTCCGTCCGGCAACTTTCCGGCATATTTCCTATATTCGCGTACAGCGTAGCGATCGGTCATACCGGCCACGAAATCGGCGATATGCCGGCTTCGGCCCGGTTCAGAAGTGGGCAGTTTTGCTTTCCAGTCAGCTGGGAGACACCCGGGATCGCTTGCATAATGGTGCATCAATCCGGCAACAATTTCGCGCGCCCTGTCGGCGGCCGCTTTTTGTTCGGGGTGGAAATACAGGTTCGCATACATGAATTTTTTCAGTTCCCTCTCCCGCATGCCCATATCGCCTGAAAAACCCGCGATCATTATTACCGCATTCCGCGCATCGTCAGGGCTTTTGATCTTATGCTGCGCGATACGCGCCTGTGTGGACGTCACCACATCATTCACCATCAATCCAATCTGGCTACGCACCAGCTCGCGCAGCTTCATCTCTTCGCTGGCATGGGGATATTGTGCAGCCACCGCATCCCATTGCGTCGCGATCATGGGCTGTTCGAGCAGCTGTTCCAACGACAGGAAACCCGCCCGGATGCCATCGTCTATATCATGATTGTCATAGGCGATATCATCAGCCACCGCCGCGACCTGCGCCTCAAGTGAAGGCCATTTATCAAGGTCAAAATCATATCCGTCGTTGAGTGCCGCAAGAGCCCAGGTCGGTTTCGCGACGGGGCCATTATGCTTGGCCAGCCCTTCCAGCACTTCCCAGCTGAGATTCAGGCCCGGCCAGTTTGGATAGGGGCACTCGAGCTGCATCAAAGTGCGCAGTGTCTGCGCATTATGGTCGAAACCGCCATGCTCTGCCAGTGCCTCTTGCAGCGCATCTTCACCTGCATGACCAAAGGGCGGATGCCCTATATCATGGGCCAGACAGAGCGCTTCTGTCAGATCTTCGTCCAACCCCAATGTCCGCGCAATCGTGCGTCCGATCTGTGCGACTTCCAGACTATGCGTCAGGCGGACACGGTAATGGTCCCCATCAGGCGCCACAAAAACCTGTGTCTTATGGCGCAGACGGCGAAAAGAGATGGAGTGGATAATCCGGTCGCGGTCTCGCTGAAATGCCGTACGCGCCCCGCGGACCATGCCCATTTCTTCTGAATACAGACGGCCGCGGCTTTGGTGTGGGTTGGAAGCATAGCTGGCCCGAATGATATTATTATCCATGCGGGTCTGCTCCCTGAAATGGCCGGATGAACGTTTATTATGCCTCGCTCAATATCCAGTCAACCGCTGCATCCGCATGAATACGCGCGCCATTATAGATAGGCAGAATATTGGCATCCGAATTCACGATCATTTCCAGCTCGGTGCAACCCAGCACAATCGCATCCACATCTTCCTTGCCGATATTGGTTATAAAGGTTTTCAGCAAACGCTCGGAATCGCGCGATGCCTTGCCCAGCATCAGTTCGGAATAAATGACCCTGTCAATCCCGTCGACACGGTCCATATGCGGCGGGATCAGGCTGATGCCATGGCCAATCAGACGCTGGCGATAAAAACTTTCGGTCATGACGCGCCGCGTTCCCAGAAGGCTGGCTTTTTTGATGCCATCCACTTTCATTTTTTCGCCCACACAATCGGCAATATGCAATATCGGAATGGACACAGCCCCGGCCACGTCGTCATAGACTTTGTGCATCGAATTGGCGGCGATAATGATGGCAGTGGCGCCGCTGTCTTCAAGCCGTTTTGCCGCGTCCTGCAGCACGGACGATGCATTTTCCCATTGCTCGGCTGTTTCCAGATTGGAAAGCTCGCAAAAATTCAGGCTTTCGATGGCCAGCGGCGCGCTGCACATTTCGCTGACACGTTTGCGTACCTGCATGTTGATACGCTCATAATAACTGCGGGTGGAAATCCAGCTCATTCCCCCGATAAGGCCCATTTTCCGCATATATCAGTCCAAATTCTTCACAATTTCCTCAACCATTTTCTTGGCGTCGGAAAGTAGCATCATTGTATTGTCCATATAGAAAACTTCATTATCAACGCCCGCATAGCCGACCCCGCCCATGGAACGTTTGATAAAGAAAATCGTCTTGGCCTTGTCGACATCAAATACAGGCATGCCGTATATCGGCGAGCCTTTATCGGTTTTCGCCGCCGGGTTCACAACATCGTTCGCGCCAATGATGAAGGCCACATCCGCCTGTGCGAACTCACTATTGATATCTTCAAGCTCGAACACCTCGTCATAGGGCACATTAGCCTCTGCGAGCAGGACGTTCATATGCCCCGGCATCCGCCCCGCCACCGGGTGAATGGCATATTTGACATTCACCCCCTCTTCTTTCAGCGCATCGGCCATTTCACGCAGCACATGCTGCGCCTGCGCCACCGCCATGCCATAGCCTGGAATAATGATGATATTTTCCGCCTGCTTCATCATATATGCGGCGTCCTCGGCGGATCCGCGTTTCCATGGACGGTCGATTTTTTCGCCCTTTTCTCCGCCGCTGGCATCCGCGCCAAAACCGCCGGCGATCACGCTGATAAAGCTGCGGTTCATCGCGCGGCACATGATGTAGGACAGAATTGCACCCGACGACCCCACCAGCGCACCTGTGATAATCATCGCCGTATTGCCCAGTGTAAAGCCCATGGCCGCCGCTGCCCAGCCCGAATAGCTGTTAAGCATCGACACAACGACGGGCATATCCGCGCCGCCGATGGGAATGATGAGCAGAAAGCCGATCAAGAAGCTGAGCACTGTGATCCAGATAAACAGTTGTCCCTCACCCGCACCACCCGCGGAAGATAGCGTATAGGCGGCAATCATGCCGAGTATGGCAGCAAGCACGCCCAGATTGATGAAATGCCGCAACGGCAGAAGTATCGGCGACCCGGACATATTGCCGTTGAGTTTCAGGAAAGCGATGACCGAACCGCTGAATGTAATCGCGCCAATAGCAGCGCCTAGCCCCAGTTCAACGCGGCTGATAGCGAGTATCTGCCCTGCGCTATCGGTGATACCGAATGCGCCGGGATTGAGCCACGCCGCAAGCCCGACCAGCACAGCGGCCAAACCCACCAGTGAGTGAAAACCGGCAACAAGCTGCGGCATGGCCGTCATCGCAATCTTACGCGCAATAGTAAAACCAATCAGCCCGCCGACAATGATCGCGCCGACAATTTCGTAAATATTGGCAAGGTCGTGCGTTATCAGCGTGGTGATAACTGCAATCGCCATGCCGAACATACCATAGCGGTTGCCTGCACGGCTTGTTTCCGGTGAAGACAGTCCACGCAGCGCCAGAATGAAAAACACACCCGCCACCAGATAGGCCAAAGCCACCCATGGATTGACCGGCGTAGCGTCTCCGCCCGCGGCCATTGCGGGGGTAGCTATCATAGCCGTCGCCCCTGCGAAGGCAGGGGCCGTTAGCAATTTCAAACTATGGCAGATAGCGGCCCCTGCCTTCGCAGGGGCGACGCACAATTTAGCAAGACCGGCGAAAATACCCATCATTTCCGCTCCTTTTTCTTGTACATGGCCAGCATGCGTTCAGTTACCGCAAAGCCGCCAAAGATATTGATACTCGCCATCACGACAGCGGCGAGGCCCAGATATTTGGCCACAAGCGATCCCGCCTCCGCGCTGGCAATCAGCGCCCCGACAATAATCACCGAACTGATCGCATTGGTCACCGCCATCAGCGGCGTATGCAGCGCCGGGGTGACAGACCAGACGACATAATAGCCCACAAAACAGGCCATGACGAAAATTGAAAGGATTGATATAAAGTCCATAAGGATGCCCTAACGATGAAGTTTATCGGCCATAAGTTTCTGCATGCCGGAAACATCAGAGTTTTTGGCAATTTTAAATTGAATGGGGTCGCGGCCTGACAGGTATATTTTGATTTCCGCATCCAGATCAAACGTGCCGGCACTTTCAATGGAATATGCATTGATAGAACGGTAAGGCACTGTCAAATATTCTTTTTTACTGCCCGTCAGACCCTGAACGTCAATATAAATCACGCGCCAGTCCGTAAACGCAATCCAGTCACGAACTGTTTTGAACACGACCAATACGTCTTCACCTTCGGTCAGGACATGACTGTGCGCTTCTATAAATGCTGACGGGTCAGCAGCGCTTGCATTTAACAATCCCACTATGCCCCCTCACTTAACAGTCTCTCGTTCACAACCTGGCCATCTCTAGTCAAGCGGATCGCGTCGCCTATCTCTTCATCCAAAACGGGGCCACCCTTCTCTTCATCCCAGAAGGCGGAGAGAAAGTTGTAGATGTTGCGTGAAAACAGCGCAGATGTATCGGCGGCAAGGCGGCTGGGCACATTTTTGTGACCCACGATTTTTACGCCATGCTTTTCAACGACCTTACCTGCTACAGCACCTTCGACATTGCCGCCCTGTTCAACTGCGAGATCGACGATCACACTGCCCGGTTTCATGGTCTGTATTTGCGCATCGCTTATCAGCCGCGGTGCGGGACGCCCGGGAATCAGCGCAGTCGTAATGACAATATCCTGTTTGGCGATATGGCTGCTGACCAACTCCGCTTGCGCTTTTGTATATTCATCCGACATTTCGGTGGCATAGCCGCCTGTGCCTTCGCCTTCTATGCCGGCAACATCTTCGACGAAGATCGCTTTTGCACCCAGGCTTTCAATCTGCTCTTTTGTCGCGGCGCGGACATCCGTGGCGCTGACCTGTGCGCCCAATCTGCGCGCCGTGGCAATGGCCTGCAGTCCTGCAACGCCCACGCCCATCACAAAACAGCGCGCGGCGGATACCGTGCCCGCCGCGGTCATCATCATCGGAAATGCGCGGCCATATTCGGCGGCGGCATCCAATACGGCCTTATAGCCGGAAAGATTGGACTGTGATGACAGGATATCCATCGACTGCGCCCGCGTGATACGCGGCATGAATTCCATTGCCAAGGCCTCTATGCCCAATTCCGCATAAGCGTCTACGCGCTTGCGCTCACCAAACGGATTGAGGCTGGCAGCCAGCCATGCGCCTTTTTTCACGCCTTTCAGGCTATCAGGTGCAGCGCCCTGAACGCCCAATATGATATCTGCACCCTGAATTGCAGGAGCGCGCGCCTCGATCTTTGCGCCCGCTTCGCTATATTCTGCGTCGGCAATATGGGCGGTCTCGCCCGCACCTGTCTCAATCGCTATCTCTGCGCCTAGTTTGATGAACTTCTTCACCGTTTCCGGTGTGGCGGCAACCCGAAGTTCGCCCTCGGCTTGTTCTTTCAGGACAGCGATTTTCATGGGCGCACTTTCAATTCAATGGCAGCTTGATTAGCAATGGATCGGCGATCAACCAGCGATCAGCAACACGACGAATGCGGTAACGATGATGGTTGCAACTGTGCCCCATTTCATCAATCCGATAAAACCGGAATAGGTTTTTTCCGCTGCTTTATAATCATTGCCCGATGACATTTTTCACCCTTTCTGTCAGTTACACTTTGCCGGACTGTAGTGGCATGATGGGGCTGGCTCAAGCACCCATTTGTGATAAATGTGCATAATGGCGCGGCTTGTTCTGGAAGTTTGCACCAACCGTCAGCTTGACGTAAGGGCCGCATCGCGCAATCCACGCCACACGTTCAGGGATTGCAGCGTTTCCGGCACATCATGCACGCGGATAATGTGCGCGCCCGCATCCATGGAAGTCTGCGCGAGACATAAAGAACCGGCGAGCCTCTGGTCACTGGGCACTTCATGCGACAATGCGCCAATCATACGCTTGCGGCTCGCCCCGAATAATATCGGCAGGCCAAGCGCATGAAATATAGTTAAATTATTGATAAGTAGTAAATTATCACGAAGAGATTTGCCAAAACCAATGCCTGGATCAACAATGATATTTGTGCGCCGCACACCCGCGGCAACGGCAGCTTCTATCCTTGCCTGTAGATGATCGAAAACGTCTGTCACAACATTGCCATATCCATCATGCTGATGTGGATCTGTACCTGATGACGGACTGTGCATCAATATAACCGGACAGCCTGCCTGCGCCACAATTTCTAAAGCGCGCGGGTCATGGGACAGTGCGGATATATCATTCACAATATGTGCCCCGGCTTCGAGCGCAGCCTCCATAACGGCAGCTTTGCGGGTATCGACTGAAATAATCGCTCCACCTGCAGCCAGTTTTTCGACTACTGGGACAACACGCGCGATTTCATCGCCTTCCCAAATGGCGGGCGCCCCCGGGCGTGTGGATTCGCCGCCAATATCAATGATGGCTGCGCCCGCCTCTGTCATGGCAAAGCCAGCGTCAGCCGCAGCAGAAAGGTCACCATCAAAACGCCCGCCATCGGAAAAACTATCCGGCGTCATATTCAATATGCCCATGATCTGCGGTTGATCGAAACGGATTGTTCTGCTGCCAACTATCATCGGCGCATGGTTTCTGGACAGATTTGCAAATTGTGCCTGCGCAATCTGTGCCAGTGCGTCCGGAAGTTTGCACAGCGCATTTTCAAAATCGGAAACGGAAGTGAGCATCCGGCTCTGCAGCTTACCGTTGTCATATACGGCAATTTCCAGGATATGACACCAGACCAGCGTCCCGCCTAGACGGATGCAGTCGCCTTCGTACATCTGCGGGCTCTGCGCCATGCCTATAGGACGGACATAGACACGGTTCATGGTTTGCTCCTGCGACTTAAGGTTCAGTCGCAAGGATATAGGTCTGGCGCAGTTTGTCTATCGGCTGCAGACCTTTTTCATCTTCATAGTGCCAGAATGTCCAGCCATTGCAGGACGGTGCGTCTTGCAAGGTTGCGCCCATTTTGTGGATTGATGCCTGTTCGCCTTCGCATGACAGCGAACCATCCGCGCGCACTTTCGCTTTCCAGCGGCGTTTCTTGTCGGTCAGGACTGCTCCCGCATCCAGATAGCCTGTTTCCACCAGTGTGCCAAAGGCCACTCGCGGCTTGCTCTTGGGCGATTGCATCGTCTTGAGCGCGCTTTCATCGAGTGGCAGTGCTGCCTCGATCCGTTCTTCAGCAACCTCGATATAATTATCCTCGCGCTCACAGCCGATCCAGTCGCGGCCCAGACGCTTGGCCACAGCCCCGGTGGTGCCGGTCCCGAAAAACGGGTCAAGCACTACGTCACCCTTGTTGGTCGTGGCCAGCATGATGCGGTACAATAACGCCTCGGGCTTTTGCGTCGGGTGCGCCTTTGTGCCATTTTTCTTGATCCGTTCCTGACCTCCGCAAATGGGCATCACCCAATCGGAACGCATCTGCAATTCGTCATTCAGCGTTTTCATGGCGCGGTAGTTGAATGTATATTTCGATTTTTCCGATTTGGACGCCCAGATCAGCGTCTCATGCGCATTGGTAAAGCGCGTGCCCCGGAAATTGGGCATGGGGTTGGCCTTGCGCCAGATAATATCGTTGAGGATCCAGTAACCCAGATCCTGTAATATCGCGCCTACACGGAAAATATTATGATAGCTGCCAATGACCCAGAGCGAACCGTTGGGCTTCAATATGCGGCGTGCCTCGATCATCCATTCTGTGGTGAACTTGTCATAAGCCGCCAGTGTATCGAATTTGTCCCAGTCATCGTCAACTGCGTCCACTGTGGAACCTTCGGGCCGGATCAGGTCACCGCCCAGTTGCAGATTATAGGGCGGATCGGCAAATATCATGTCGATGGATGCATCGGGCAGTTTCCGCATTTCCGCAATGCAGTCGCCGCGCAGAATTTTATTCAGCGGCAAGTCATGCTGCACAGCCGCATTTTTCGCTTTGGCACGCCGTGCCGTTTTTGCCTTCGCCGGAACCTTTTCGATTACACCCATATTGCCCCCAAATATTACAGAGCGAGCACTGTTGAGTCCTGACATCCACAAGGTCAAGCGGGTAACGTCCCTCGAGACCCGTCATATCAATGACACATAGCGGGAACGAAGTGAGTCCAAATCGACATATGGAGTCTTTTGGGCGTGGGCAGACTCCATATATGGGGTGTTGTTGAAAGGACTCACCCCCTTAAAAAACGTGAAATTCGTGCGTCAGATCAGCGATAATTGCGCGACAGGCGAAAAAGATTTGCGGTGATATGGCGTGGCACCGTGGTTGCGCAGCGCCGCCATATGTTCGGCGGTGCCATAGCCCTTGTTGCTCTCCCATCCATAGTGCGGATGGTCCTTCGCAGCGTTCCGCATCATCGCGTCACGTGTTTCCTTGGCAATGATTGAGGCTGCGGAAATACAAGGATGAATGGCATCACCGCCAACAACCGCTTCCGCCGAATAAAGCCATGGTGGCAAGCGATTGCCATCCACAAGGACGTGATCGGGCGTGTTTCGCAATGCTTCCACCGCGCGGGTCATGGCGCGCATCGTCGCATGCAAGATATTGATCTCGTCAATTTCTTCAACGGACGCAATACCGACGCCAAACGAGCATTTCGCGCGGATTTGAATTTCCAACTCCGCGCGGCGCTTTGCGGTGAGTTTCTTGCTGTCATCCAGCCCGGCAATACCGTGGCCATGCGGCAGGATAACGGCGGCAGCCACAACCGGCCCAGCCAACGGACCCCTGCCCGCTTCATCTACACCTGCGATAATTTTCCCTCTCTCCATGGCTCATCGCTAGCCATCACAGGGAACAAATGCCAGACAAATAGATTATCAGACTAAACATATTTGAAAACTGCACTACATATATAGACAACAACACACCGGACCAGTCCGAACAGGAGATTACCATGTACCGCCTTGCTTCCGCCGCCATTCTGCCATTCATCCTCGTGGCCTGTACCGCCAGCAACGGAAATGCCGCAAGCGGTGAAAGCGAAGGCGCGCAAACCGCCACTATTTCGCCTGTCGACGGCCCTGCCTTTACCAAGAATGAAATGGGCACATTTGAAGAGCCATGGGCCATGACTTTCCTGCCAAATGGCATCCTGCTGATTACCGAAAAAGAAGGCACCGTTAAATTTGTTGACACCAAGTCAGCGCCGCAGCGGATTGGCAGCATAAGCGGCGTTCCCGAAGTCGATTATGGTGGTCAGGGCGGTCTGGGTGATATTGTGCCTGCGCCCGATTTTGCTGACAGCAATATGGTCTATCTGAGCTGGGCCGAAGCGGGTGAAGGCGACACGCGCGGCGCTGTGGTCGGACGTGCCAAACTGGTGCTGGATGAAGCGGACGCGGGCCGTCTTGAAGATATGGAAATTGTCTGGAAACAATATCCCAAGGTTACGGGCCGCGGCCATTATTCGCACCGCATCGTCTTTTCCCCCGACGGCAAATATATGTATATCGGATCGGGCGAGCGGCAGAAATTCGACCCTTCGCAGGATATGCAATCCAATATGGGCAAGATCGTCCGGCTTCATCCCGATGGCAGCGTACCTGAAGACAATCCTTTTGCTGACCAGGGCGGCGTGACTGCGCAGATCTGGTCGCTGGGCCACCGCAATATATTGGGCATGGCTTTCGATAGTGAGGGCCGCCTGTGGAATCAGGAAATGGGACCGAAAGACGGTGACGAACTCAATCTTGTCAAAAAAGGCGAGAATTACGGCTATCCGATTGTTTCCGAAGGCGTGCATTATGATGGCGAGAATATTCCCAACCACGACACCCGCCCCGAATTTGCCGCACCCGCCGTGGCATGGGTACCAACGATCGCACCTGCAGGGCTGATTTTCTATACCGGCGATAAATTCCCGGCATGGCAGGACAGCGCCTTTATCGGCGGCCTGCGTAGCGAGGCGCTGATCCGCGTCAGCTTTGACGGCGAAAGCGCCAAGGAAGCCGAGCGGTTTGAAATGGGCGCACGTATCCGCGAAGTCGAACAGGGACCGGATGGCAATATCTGGATACTGGAAGATGGCGAAGGCGCGAAGCTCTATAAAATCACTCCTTCTCAATAGGTTACTGGCGCGGTAGAGTTACCGGCACACGGCTTCGCCCAAAAGACCCCGGTCCGTCTGGTCAAAATGGAAATGGTCCGCATGGGCTGCATTATAATCGGGTGACAGCACTGTTCCAAAAAGGTCACATGCGCCATCGCGGACAGAGACAAGAAACTCTGATTTCGCCGTGCCCTTGCCCCAGTCGCGCCGGATATTGACAGTGCGCCCGTCTGCCAAATCGAATGCCGCAATATCGATGGCATTTCCGGTCGCATGTTGGCTCCACCTGCCCTCACTGCGGCCATAAACACGGCGGCAGCTATAGGAACCATAATGCCGGATGCGTATCACCGCCGAGCCGAGCAGACGCTCCGCTTCGGGTTTCAAAACGCGCCATTCCCACAGTGCCATTGCCGCAACGACCGGACAGGATGGCGCCACATCGGAAGGCTGATAGCGAATGGCAAGCGCGCCGCCGCGATTTGGCCGGATCAGATTATCCGCGTGACATTCACGCTGCCCCTGCGGCGGCAATGCTGTATATTTAACCTCTGCATCGTCCAGTAACGCGGTGCATTTTTGATTGTCATGGCCCAATGCGCCGAGTTTGTTGACTGTGAAAGGTCCAACAGGATCTGCGAGATTGAGCTGCGTCCAGGGCGCAATCTCGGGATTATTTTCGGCATAATACCAGCCAAACGCCAAAACTGCAGCGAGCAATGCCCATTGCAGCAACCTCTTGATGCGGGCCTTGCGGCGACGCCGGGCATATTTGCTCGCCATAAATCCGTCAGTTTGCCGAGAACGATACCTTTAGATCAGCCAGAAGTTCACGCACGCGCTTTGCATTCACGCCCAGATCACTCAGCCCGATGCGCGAAACCGAGCGGATGTCGACAATCGTCTCGCCCTCTTTCTCGCCCGATACAATGCGCAGTACCACATCATCCTTGAATTTGAGCAGCGCCACAGTGTCTGTCGCCTCAATCCGGCCTTCAGCGGCATCCGCAGTGGCAATTTCCCAGCCGCCTTGTTTTATCAGCGCTTCGGCTTTGGCAAAAACTTCGTCCGTGGGGGCCTGCAACGTCAATGTCTGGATGTCGCCATAGGCATTCTGATGCATTTTCATCCAGCGTTCGCGCGCATCCATACCGCGAAATTCCGGGTCTTTATGCCCTGGCATATTCTGTAAATTATCCTTGCGCAGTTCCAGCACTGCAAACGCAGGCGGATTTTCCAGGTCCGTTGTGATGTCATGGATCATTGGCAGCGAGCGCGCCTTGGATATCTGTGTACCGATATAGCCGACATAGCCGCCTGCAAGTAACATACCGAGCAATGCAACCAATATGATCCTTTTGCCGGCTTTCAGGTAGCGCAAGACCGTATATAGACCGATAAGCAGAGCAGCGATACCAATGAAGAACGCGTATCTGAGCGCCGCCATGCCATCCATTTTGGCCCACCAGCCCTCACCTGCCCCGATAGCGCCAATAAGTGCCATGGCAACACATGCCACGCCCAGCAACAGTGTTAGCCGGGATAGCCATATCGACCAGTGCAATCTTTTCGGTGTATCATTCATTATCAAGTCCCCGTGCCCAATCTGCAATTTTCCCTTTCCTGAAGTCTTGCCCTGCCATTGTCAAACACTCCCTGCCCGGATAGGGCAGTCACCCGCATTGCCGCGGCAATGGATACGAATATGGATGACACACAAAGCATCATGACCCCGCGCCAACGCAAAATGGCGACCACATTCGTGCTTGTCACGGTTTTCATCTATTCCATGGGCTTTGGCATCATCATGCCCGTGCTGCCCGACCTGATTATGGAATTGGAGGGCATATCGCTGTCCGAAGCCACGCTGATCGGCGGATATCTGGCGGCGTCCTATGCATTGTTTCAGTTCCTGCTGGGGCCATTGATAGGCAACTTGAGCGACAAATACGGGCGGCGGCCGATATTCCTGCTCTCATTGCTCGGTTTCGGTATCGATTATGCACTCATGGGCTTTGCACCCAATATCATCTGGCTGTTTATCGGCCGTTCCATCGCGGGCGGACTGGGCGCAATATTCGGCCCCGCTAATTCCGCCATGGCTGATATGAGCAGCGGTGAAGACCGCGCCAAGGGCTTTGGCCTGGTCGGTGCAGCGTTCGGCATCGGTTTTATCGTCGGGCCTGCACTGGGCGGTTTGCTGGGCGATATCAGCACGCGGGCACCGTTTTTTGTGGCATCGGGCCTTGCCATCATCAATTTCCTGTTCGGACTGTTTGCATTTCAGGAAACTCTGCCCAAAGAAAAAAGGCGTACGTTCCAGTTCAGCCGCGCCAATCCGGTGGGGGCGCTCGCCAATCTGCGCAAATATCCATCCATTCTGGGGATCGCCCTCGCCTATTTCCTGTGGATGCTGTGCACTTCCATTTATCCGTCCACATGGGCCTATTATGCGCCTGCACAATTTGGCTGGGACAGCAAGACGGTCGGCTATTCGCTGGCATTAGTGGGGCTGAGCATGGCGCTGGTACAAACATTCGTGCTGGGCCGCAGTGTTGCCAGATACGGCGAACGCAAGACGGTCATTATCGGCATCAGCGCCGCGATATGTTTCCTGCTCTGTTATACAATCAGCACGAGCGCCACTCTTGCCTTTGTCGTATGTGCGCTCGTCGGTGTGCAGGGGATGGTGATGCCCAGCCTGAATGCCATGATGTCCCGGCGCATCCCCGACAATATGCAGGGCGAGTTGCAAGGTTTTAACGGCAGCATGGGGGCGCTAGCGACACTGGCCGCGCCGCTTGTCTACAACACGGCCCTGTCGCATTTCACTGCGCCAGAGCGGTCCGCCCAATTTGCAGGCGCACCTTTCGCAATAGCCGCAGCGGTTGCGGTTCTGACGCTTATCATCGTGTTTCGCCTGAAACCTGCCGATAAAATACGCAAAAAGCTAAAAGATGCGGCTGCATAGCCTCGACAAAGCCGCAAATTCCGCCTATCCGCGCGCATCCAATATTAAACAGGCCAATATTTAAGTAGGTCAATATTAAGCAGGAAAGCATCGCTCGTGATAGAACTTATCCCCCTTGCCGAAATTCCTGCCGACTGGACTGAGGAGCTTCTGGACCGCGCATTCGGTGCAGATCGGCGCAAGCGTACAGCCTATAAGGTGCGCGAGGGCCTTGAAGAACTGGGCGCTCTCAGCTTTGCCGCAGTTGACGGCGAGCGCCATCTGGCGGGAACCATACAATGCTGGCCGGTCATGCTCACGGAACCGGATGGCAAAACGCATCCGATGATAATGGTGGGACCGGTAGCCGTATTACCCGAAAAGCAGGGCGAGAATATTGGTAAAAAACTGATGCGCAAAACGCTCGACACGTTGGCTGCAAACGAAAGCCTGCCGCTCGTCATGGTGGGTGATCCTGAATATTACGACCGCTTTTTCAGCTTTAGCGCAGACCGGACAGGCGGCTGGGACCTGCCCGGACCTTTTGAAAAACACCGCCTGCTCGTACGCGCGCGCGAGGGGCAGGAATTGCCCGCAAAAGGCATGCTGGGACCCTGGAAACGCGGATAGTCGCGCGCGATTGTCACAATAGGGCTTTGCTCTGGCTCTGCGGCATATTATCTTGCATAGACAGATATGCCTTACGAACCGCCTCCCGAAATTGCATCGCTCTCGCTCACCGAAATTGGCGAGTTGATTGCGCAGCGCAAATTGCCACCCGTCGAAAGCTGGAACCCTGAGCGTAGCGGCGATAGCGAGATGCGGATCGCCCGTGATGGCAGCTGGTTTCATCAAGACGCGCCCATCACCCGGCCCGCCATGGTACGGGCGTTTTCTTCAGTGCTGCGCAAAAATGAGGATGGGACGTATATGCTTGTCACGCCTTATGAAAAACTCAGCATAGAAGTGGAAGATGCGCCCTTTATCGCCGTTGATGTCACAAGCGAGGGTGAAGGCCAAAATAGAGTCCTCGCATTTCGGCTCAATACCGATGATCTGGTTGTTGCCGGAGCGGACAACACCCTCACTATCAATCAGCAAAACGGCAAACCTGCGCCCTATCTGCATGTGCGCGGCGGGCTGCAGGCGCGGATAACCCGCGCGGTATTTTATGAGCTGGCCGAATGGGCCATAATTGAAAAGAATAATATTTATAATGAGTCGGTTGGACTTTGGAGTTCAGGTAAATTCTTTGCTTTTGAGGAGGCTGCATGAGCCTTCATAGCCGCCTTTCACGGGCATTGGATGACAATATTTCGGCACGCGGGACCATCCGCGATGAACGGCATTTTTTCGAAGCGGCGCAGCAGTTGACCCCTGCCGCTGTGCTGATTCCCATCACGGACCGTACAGAGCCGGGCGTCATTCTGACCCAGCGCCCATCGAATATGCGCAGCCACCCCGGGCAAGTCGCTTTTCCGGGCGGAAAAATTGACCCCGAAGACGCAGATGCAATGGCAGCCGCACTGCGTGAAGCCGATGAAGAGCTCGCAATTCCTGGCGATAGCGTCGATATCATCGGTACAGTCGATGAATATTATAGCGGCAGCGGCTTTGCGATTACGCCGGTTTTGGGTGTTGTACCGCCCGACCTCCCCCTTAAACCCAATCCTGCCGAGGTAGAGGACTGGTTTGAAGTGCCACTCGGCTTTATACTTGATCCGCAAAATCTGATGGAAAGGTCAGCAATGTGGCAGGGGCGCAAACGGCAATATTACGAAATACTATGGCAGGACCGCCGTATATGGGGCGTCACTGCAGGCATTATCCACAATCTGGCCGCGCGTCTGGAATGGCCGCATGACTGATATAGTTCCGCAAATACGTGATGCAAAATGGTTTGAACGCAGCGATTTGAAAGCGCTGGTGGCCGCACTTGACCCGGACGGCGGCCTCACCCGCTATGTCGGCGGCGCCGTGCGCGACACGCTGCGCGGTGCAGACGTCAATGATATTGATATGGCAACGATATTAAAGCCCGAGATAGTCATGGAACGGCTCAGATCACATGATATCAAAGTTGTACCGACTGGCATTGAACACGGGACAGTGACGGCGGTGCTCCCCGATGGCCCCGTTGAAATCACGACATTGCGCCGCGATGTTTCGACAGATGGCCGCCGTGCAACCGTCGCGTTCAGCGACGATTGGAAAGAAGATGCGGCACGCCGTGACTTCACGATAAATGCTCTTTACCTCGACCCATATACGCGTGAAATATACGACTATTTTAATGGACAAAACGATCTAAAAGCAAATATGGTCCGGTTTATCGGTTCTGCCGAACAGCGTATCAAGGAAGACTATTTGCGCATTATGCGTTTCTTCCGCTTCACCGCGCGTTTTGGCATAGGTGACCCTGATGCAGAAGTCCTGGAAGCCTGCACAGCGCATGCGGCAGGCCTTAAATCCCTATCGCGCGAACGTATAGCGGATGAGTTGCTCAAGCTGCTTGGCACCGATGATCCACGCATGGCGGTAATACAGATGCAGAAGGCAGGGATTTTTTCCAATATCATCAGTGAGATTGATGAAGATGTTGCGATGAAATTAGAGCATTTAATCGTCCGGGAAAAAACGCATAATATATCACCATCCGCCATTCGCCGCCTGATAGCCTTGCTGCCCAAAGATGCGGAAAAGTCAGGTAAAATCGCGAAAAAACTGCGCCTGTCCAAAAAGCGGCAGCGCGCCGTGGTGGACCGGCTCACCGCAGATGTACCAACTGCAGACAACATCCGGGCGCTCGCTTATTCTCTGGGCACGGAAGCGGCCCGCGATATTGCATTGCTATTTGCAAGCGATACCAAAGTAGCGGCAAGCCTCGAAAAGCTGGAAGGTTGGCAGAAACCCGACTTTCCCCTCACCGGCGGCGATTTGATTAAAATGGGTCTGGAGCCAGGGCCTATTGTGTCCGAAACCCTTGCGAAAGTGGAGCAAGCCTGGATGGATGAGGGATTTCCGGATACAGCCCGTGTAAAAGAACTGGCTGAGGCCGCAATCTAACAACTTGTCATTCCTGCGAAGGCGGGAATCTTTTACAGTCTGGCGCTATATTGCGCGAGATTCCCGCCTTCGCGGGAATGACGGCATTTAATCAAACTTCCCGCTTTTCGGGAACCCTGTGGGCGGCATACGCCCTGCTGCGCCGCGGGCCACGCGCCACATGGTCAGGTCATTTTCCGTCCGCGTGCGGCCTGTATCCCCGCCCATGGGCCAGCTGAGGCCCTCCTCGAGTTTGAAAACGGTCGCATCTGACAGTCCGCCGTCTTTATAGCGTTGCAGCATGACCCCCTGCCCTTTGGCCATTTCTGGCATTTCCGACATTGCAAATACAACGAACTTGCGGTTTTCACCGATGGCGGCGACATGGTCCGCGCCTTCAGGAATTTCCCGCACGACCAGTAACTGGGCATCGCCTTTCAGGTTGGCGACCTGGCGTCCCTTTTTGGTCTCCGCGACGACATCAGCCACTTTGGCAATAAACCCGCGTCCCCAGGTCGAGGCAATCAACAGCCTTGCATCCGGATCAGCAACCATCAGCGCAATCGGCTCTGCGCCCGGCGCGATATCGACCATGGACCCCACAGGCTCACCAAACCCGCGCGCACCGGGCAGTTTATCCGCGCCAATCGTGTAGAAACGGCCATTATCGCAGGCCATCAGCAGTTTGTCGGTCGTCTGCGCGTGGAAAGCATAAGCCGGGCCATCGCCTTCCTTAAACTTCGACAGATCGGGTTTGGCGAGGTCCACATGGCCCTTCATCGCCTTGATCCAGCCGCGCTGCGACATAATGACGGTAACCGGCTCTTTTTCGATCATCGCTTCCAATGGAATATCGCGCGCTGGCCCCTGTTCGCTATGCGTCGTGCGGCGTTGGCCAAGCGCGGTGTCCTGACCATAATCTTTCAGCAACGCCTTCAGGTCTTTCTTAAGCCGCGTCCGCTGCCTGCCCGGACTGTCGAGCAGTTTTAGAAGTCCGTCCTTTTCTTTAAGCAGCTTGTCCCGCTCAGTGCGCAGTTCCATTTCTTCGAGCTTACGCAGCGAGCGCAGCCGCATGTTGAGGATGGCTTCGGCCTGACGGTCTGTAAGCTTGAACTCCGCCATCATGATCGGTTTGGGTTCATCTTGCGTGCGGATAATCTCGATAATCCGGTCGAGATTGAGGAAAGCGATGATATAGCCTTCGAGCAGTTCCAACCGCGCATCGATTTTATCAAGCCGGTGCTGCGAACGGCGTATGAGTACCTGTATCTGATGCCGTATCCAGCTGGTGAGTAGCGGTTTGAGGCCCATGACGCCAGGCGTATTGGTTTCATCCAGCACATTAAGGTTGAGAGAGAACCGGTTTTCCAGATCAGTCATACGGAACAGGCTGTCTTTCAGCACATCTATATCGACATTACGGTTCTTGGGTTCCAGCACAATGCGAATTTGCTCATCAGACTCATCGCGTACATCGGCGAGGATCGGCAGTTTCTTGTCCGCGATCAGGCTGGCAATCTGCTCAATCAGTTTGGATTTCTGCACCTGATAGGGAATTTCGGAGATGACAAGCTGCCATTGGCCATTGCCCAGTTTTTCGATACCGTCATCGTCCAGCCATGCCCCTGTCTCTGCGTCACGTCCGGTTGAATAGCGCGCCCGCACGCGAAATGCGCCGCGGCCCGTTTCATAAGCTTCGGAAATGGAATCCATGCTGTCGGCCAGTAACCCGCCCGTGGCAAAATCCGGCCCCCTGAATATTTCCATCAGTTCCGCATGCTCGGCTTTCGGTTTGTCGATCAGTAGCAGCGCCGTTTCAATCACTTCAGCGGCATTGTGCGACGGGATACTGGTGGCCATGCCCACCGCAATCCCGCTGGCGCCATTGGCAAGCAGGTTCGGGAACAGGCCGGGCATGATAACCGGCTCTTCATCCTCGCCATTATATGTTGGGCGGAAATCAGTCGCATCCTGGTCAAGACCGCGCATCAGTTCAATAGCGGTTTTCGTCAGGCGCGCCTCTGTATACCTGTAGGCGGCGGCATTATCGCCGTCGATATTACCGAAGTTGCCCTGCCCGTCGACCAGCGGATAGCGTAGCGCAAATGTCTGCGCGAGGCGGACCATCGCGTCATAGACTGACTGGTCACCGTGCGGGTGGTATTTACCGATCACGTCACCGACCACGCGCGCGCATTTTTTATATCCGCTGTTTGGATCCAGTTTGAGCTGCCGCATCGCCCAGAGCAGGCGGCGGTGCACGGGCTTCAGGCCATCACGCAAATCGGGGAGCGAGCGCGCCGTGATGGTGGACATGGCATAGACAAGATAGCGCTCTGACAAAGCGCCATCAAATGGGGTGTTTACAATCTGATCAAGGGGATCTTCTGGCATATCGCCATCCGCATCGGCATCGATAACATCACTCATGCCATTTCAGATAACAGCGCGCTTTCAAAGATGCGAGTGGTGATAAACATAAATTGGGGAAAAATGTGGATGCTCATCTTTCCGGGCGCGTCCATATCCATGTACTGGTGACAATCGCCACGGCAATCGGGATAAGCGACATCGGCCATGCAAGCATCCATAAGCCGAGCGCGATGCTGAACGCGAATGCTATCGTGGAGGCCCATTTGCCTTTGCGGCTGATAGCGCGGCTTTCGCGCCATTTGCGAACGGATGGTCCAAAATGCGCATGGTTTACGATCCAGTTTTCCAGCTGCGTGTTGCTTTTCGCAAAACAAAATGCGGCCAAGATCATAAACGGCACGGTGGGCAAGAGAGGCAATGCAATGCCAATGATACCCAGGCCAAAGGACACGGAACCCAGCATGAAAAAGAAAGTGCGAGTCATAATGACATATTTCCCGAAGCAAATGTACATGGGCCAGGAAACCGGCACTTAATCAAACCAGTATGCGGGAATACGCACGCCCTCCCGCTCATTATCCCAGATAATCGACATGATCCACCAGCGCGCACCATCATTCCACAAATGTATCATATTGATGCCGCGAAATAATATGTCAGTACTATCCGGCGTTTCGCGCGCTTCATAGGCGGAAAACACATGTGCAATCTGACCAAATTTCTGTGTTTTGCGCGCCGTTTCGATTTCGTAAAACGACCTGCCTGCCAGCATTGGTTTCGTGGCTTCTATAAATTCCTCAAGGTCAAATGTATAAGCGACATTGCGCCCGTCCTCGGCCCGTGTTCGCGTGATCAGGGCGTCAGCATGGTACAATTCGCGCTCACGTTCCCAATCCTGCCCGCCGGGTGGTCCGGAAATACAAACATATAAGGCGCGTATGATATCATCAATCTGGCTATATGTGGCAGTCATCGTGGCTTTTCCTCTTTCCATCTGGCTTGTCGCACAATAAGCACGCTGTCAATTGCGCCGCCATCGCCATTGGATTATAGCAACCTTTCCTTTACTGGCTCATCGTCCGAGTCTTTTACTGTCAGGAAACATCTATGTCCCGTCGCCGCCAGATATATGAAGGCAAAGCCAAAATCCTGTATGAAGGCCCGGAGCCCGGCACTATCATCCAGTATTTCAAGGATGATGCAACCGCGTTCAACGCGCAAAAGCGCGGGACCATCAATGGTAAAGGCGTCATAAACAACCGCATCAGTGAATATGTTTTTACGCAGCTACAGCATATCGGCATCCCGACACATTTCGTGCGCCGCCTGAACATGCGTGAGCAATTGGTGCGACAGGTGGAAATCGTGCCCATTGAAGTGATTGTACGCAATGTGGCTGCTGGCTCGATTTGCAAGCGGCTCGGCCTGACCGAAGGTGACCCGCTTCCCACCACACTGATTGAATATTGCTACAAAGACGATGATCTGGGCGACCCCCTGATTGCAGAGGAACATATCGCCTGTTTCAACTGGGCCAGTGCCGATGAAATGCAGGATATTTCCTCCATGGCGATCCGTATCAACGATTTTATGTGCGGCATGTTCGCGGCTATTGGCATTCGCCTGATCGACTTTAAGCTCGAGTTCGGACGGTTGTTTGAAGGTGATTTTTCACGCATCATTCTGGCCGATGAAATCAGCCCGGATGGTTGCCGCCTGTGGGATATGGAGAGCAATGAGAAGCTCGACAAAGACCGTTTCCGCCGCGACCTTGGCGGCGAAGTCGAGGCGTATCAGGAAGTCGCCCGCCGCCTGGGTCTTCTACCCGAAGATGTCAATAATAACGATGTCGTGGATCTCGATAGCCAGCGTAAAAAGCGCGGAAAGTAAGGCGCTGCTCTTACAAGAAATTACCCTCTTGTAAGTCCCTGGCAATATTGCTTCACTGCGGCCATGATATCTTTTTATAAGCCGCTTCGCCTGCTCACCATAATTTCACCTGTATTGCTGACAGCATGCGCGATTCCGCCCCCGCAAACAGCTGCGCCAGCGTCACAAACAATGGCGGCGACACCGGCCTACCCGCAAGCAGTGGCAGCAGCATGGGGCTTTGATAAAAGCGACCTTCAGCCTGACCCTGCGGTACGTTACGGCGTATTGGACAATGGGATGCGTTATGCGGTCCGCCACAACGAAACGCCCAAAGACAGCGCAGTTGTCCGCCTGGTTTTCGATATTGGCTCTATGGCTGAGGAAGAGGACCAACGCGGCCTTGCCCATTTTACCGAACATATGGCGTTTAACGGCACCACAAATGTATCCGAAGGCGAAATGGTCAAGATACTCGAACGTTATGGCCTTGCTTTCGGCGCCGATACCAATGCTTTTACCAGTTATGACCGCACCGGCTATACGCTCGATCTACCCAATGTGGAACCAGAACTGATAGATACTGCCCTGTTTCTAATGCGCGAAACGGCAAGCGAAATATTATTCGAACCCGAAGCCGTCGACCGTGAACGCGGTGTCGTGCTTGCGGAAATGCGCACCAGAGATGGCTATTCCCGACGCAGTTTTGAAAACCGCATAAAATTCCTTCTGCCCGATACAAAGCTGGCTTCACGCAGTCCAATTGGCACGGAAGAGGTTCTGAAAAACGCCCCTGCCACCCGGCTTCGTGACTTTTACGAGAAATATTACACCCCGGCGCGTGCGACGCTTGTTGTGGTCGGCGATATTGATGTGGATATGCTGGAAAAACAGATCAAACAGAAATTCGGCGACTGGAAAGCGAAAAATGGAGAAGCGCCTGATCCCGGTTATGGTAATATCGATTGGAACCGCAAAGGCCTGAGCAACGAGTTTACAGACCCTGCGCTAGGCGAAAATATACTTCTCGTATCATTGTCTCCCTATATCAAGCGCCCTGACACAGCAGCAGAACGCCGCCAGAACCTATTACGCAATATCGGTTATTCCATCATCAACCGGCGCATCGGCCGTGCCATACGTAGCGGGAAAATGCCTTTTACCAGCGCCGGGATTGGCAGTAGCGATATTTTTGAAATCGGTCGCCAGACGGCGATGACAGTATCTGCCAAAGATGGCGATCTCGCAGAAGGATTGGCCGCAGCCGAAAAGATATTCCGCACCGCGCTGACTTACGGATTTACGGACAGAGAAATTGCCGAGCAGATCGCAAATTATCGCACTGGACAGGAAAATGCCGTCAAAGCAGCCGATACACGGCGCAGCAGCGGCTTGGCACAGGCGTTACTCAATGCCGCCACATCCGATAGCATTGTCACAACGCCGCAAAGCAGCCTTGCACGTTTTAACGCATCGGTTCCGCTCATTACCGCAGAAAACGTGCTTGCTGCATTGCGCAAGGATTTTTCGGAGCCTGAAAATCCGCTTATCCACGTCACAAGCAAAACCGGCGTAAAAGGCGGCCCCGAAGCGTTACGCAAAGTCTATCTGGCAAGTCGCAGTGAAAAGATAGAGCCACCTGAAGATGATGGCTTTGAGGAATTTGCCTATTCGGATTTTGGCCCATCAGGGAAAGTCGTGAATGACGGGCGTATAGAGGATTTGGGCATTCGGACCGTAACGTTCGAAAACAATGTCCGGCTGAATATAAAGCAGACCGATTTTGAAGACGACACAGTGCGCATATCGCTGCGCATCGATGGCGGTGAACTGCTTGACACAAAAGAAAATCCGCATGCCACATTGTTGATGAATATATACAATAGCGGCGGTCTTGAGGCGCACAGCGTCGATGACCTGCTAAGCCTGTTGGCCGGACGTTCCGTAACATTCAGCTTTGGTGCCGGCGCGGACTATTTCGGCGGCTATGTGGCCACTACGCCGGATGATATGGAACTGCAATTGCAGTTGTTGGCCGCTTATATGACAGCGCCGGGTTACCGCGAAGAGGCGCTGGTGCGTTACCGCAAGTCCATACCCAATTTCTATGCCCGTCTGAACGCAACGCCGGGGTCTGCACTTGGCAATCAGCTGGGTGGTATATTATCTGACAATGATCCGCGTTTCAGCATGGCCCCGCGAAAAGCTTTTGAAACCGCCGATTTCGATATGCTGCGTGCCGCAATTTCGGAACGATTACAAAATGGCGCCATCGAAATAGGTATTGTGGGCGATATCAGTGAAGAAGATGCGATTGTCGCAATTGCCAAAACCTTTGGCGCGCTTCCCGAAAGAGAGAATGCATTCCGGACATATGATGAAAACCGCATCCGTGCTTTTACATCTGACCGCACTGTGCGGCGCGCTTATCATACCGGTAAGGAAAATCAGGCCATCCTGAACCTTTACTGGCCGACCACAGATGATGAAGATCATAAGCGTGATGCAAGCCTGTCCATACTTTCAAGTATCTTACGGCTGCGGCTGACAGATAGTTTGCGTGAAGAGCTGGGCGCAGCCTATTCCCCTGGGGCTTCCTCTTTCACATCATCACTTTACCCTGACTACGGATATCTTTCCATCGGCAGCAGTGTCGATTTCCAGGATCTGGACAAGGTTTATGAAGCCATTATCAAAATTGTCACGGATATTCGGGAAACTCCTCCAACTGCCGATGAAATGGACCGTGCCCGCAAACCGATACTGGAAGGCATTATCGACGCACGCCGCGAAAACGGACGTTGGGTAAGGCTTGTGGATGAAGCGCAAAGCGAGCCGAGCGCACTGGTGCGTTTCCGCGATGCAGAAAGCGTATACAGGTCCGTCTCTCCGCAAGATGTCAGCGCCATGGCACGGACATATTTGCAACCGGAAAATGCCCTGCGCATCGAAGCTGTGCATGAAAGCAAAAAACCGGCAAACGGGCAGTGATTGGGCTTGCTCCCCGCGCGCAATCGCTATAGCAGGAAAGCCATATAGCGATCCACAGCGCACAGGAGCGGCGGTAATTGCCATGAAAATACGCATATTCGTGACACTGAAAAATGGCGTTCTCGACCCGCAGGGCAAGGCCATCCACCATTCTTTGGAAGGTTTGGGCTTTTCGGGTATAAATGACGTACGCTCTGGACGGCTTATCGAAATGGATGTGGACGACAATGTCAGCGATAATGATATTGATGCAATGTGCCGCAAATTGCTCGCGAATATGGTGATTGAAAATTACCATATCGAGAAAGTATCTGAAGGCGCCGATACATGAAATCGGCGGTCATAACTTTCCCGGGATCTAACTGTGATCGCGATATGGCGGTCGCCATTGAAAAAACAACGGGCAAGGCCCCGGCACGTATCTGGCATGGCGAAAGCCAGCTTCCGGGCAATTTCGACCTGATCGCGGTTCCCGGCGGTTTCTCCTATGGTGATTATCTACGCAGCGGTGCGATGGCTGCGCGCTCGCCGATCATGAACGCCATTGTCAAGGCGGCAGAGCATGGCACAGCCATATTGGGTGTGTGCAATGGATTTCAGATATTGACGGAGTCATTGCTGCTTCCAGGCGCGCTTATGCGGAATGCGGGTATAGATTTCGTATGCCGCGAAGTACCGCTTATTGTCGAAAATACGGGTTCCAGCTTTACCAAGGCCTATCAGCAAGGTGAGCAGATCATCATTCCGGTGGCGCATCATGATGGCAATTATTTTGCCGACGATGAAACGCTCGATAGGTTGGAGGGCGATGGCCGCGTCGCTTTTCGCTATGCCGAACCAGTGAACGGATCGGCGCGTAATATTGCGGGCATATTAAACGCTAAAGGCAATGTACTGGGCATGATGCCGCACCCCGAACGCCATATTGAGACGCTGCAGGGCGGGACCGATGGCGTGCGCTTGTTCAAATCACTCGCGCAGTCACTGCTAGAAGCAGTTTAATCGCCAAACCTGACTGGATGCCAAAACTGCTTGACGCCAGAGCTATTCCACAGTGACAGATTTCGCCAGATTGCGGGGCTGATCCACGTCCGTGCCTTTTGCGACGGCCACATGATAGGCAATCAGCTGCACCGGAACCGCATAGACGATCGGTGCGATCAACGGGTGTACTTCGGGCATTTCAATCGTGGCCAACGCACCCTCGCCCGCCGCAGCAATGCCTTTTGCATCGGAAACCAATATGACTTTACCGCCACGCGCCTGCACTTCCTGCATGTTCGATACGGTTTTCTCAAACAGCGGACCTGATGGCGCGAGAACGATCACCGGGACATGTTCATCAATCAGCGCGATCGGGCCATGTTTCATTTCACCCGCCGCATAACCTTCGGCATGTATATAGCTGATTTCTTTCAGTTTTAATGCACCTTCAAGCGCCATTGGGTATTCCGGGCCGCGGCCCAGATACAATACATCGCGCGCCGGGGCGATAAGATGCGCCATGGCCGCAATGTCATCGTCATGCTCCAAAGCCGCGTTCATGGCTGCGGGTGCTTCGGCTAAGTGCTCGACGATCTCGCGCTCTTCATCTGCCGTAAGTTTGCCTTTGTCACGTGCAAGATTAGCGGCAAAAGCGGCCAGCACCGCAAGCTGGCAGGTAAACGCCTTGGTTGACGCAACACCAATTTCAGGGCCCGCATGTGTCGGCAACAGCAAATCGGCTTCACGCGCCATGGAACTCGTCGGAACATTTACGACAACGGCAATTTTCTGGTTTTCGGCTCGCGCATAGCGCAACGCAGCCAGAGTATCAGCTGTCTCGCCGGATTGGCTAATAAACAATGCCAAGCCGCCGTCTTCCATCACAGGTTCGCGGTAGCGGAATTCAGATGCAACGTCGAGATCCACGGGAACGCGCGCAAATTGTTCAAACCAGTATTTGGCCACCATGCCCGCATAAAAGCTGGTGCCGCATGCAACGATAGTGATACGGCGGATTTCCGACAGATCGAAGTCCATATCAGGCAGCGCCACCTGCTCTTCGAGTGGGCGCAGATAACTTTGTAGCGTCTGCGCCACCACAATCGGCTGTTCAAAAATTTCTTTTTGCATGAAGTGGCGGTGGTTGCCCTTTTCAATAGCCTGGCTCGACGCACCGGAAATGGTTATTTCGCGTTCTACTTCATTGTTGTCCGCGTCATAAATCTGCACATCGCTGCGTGAGAGAACTGCCCAGTCACCTTCCTCCAGATAACAGATTTTCTGTGTCAGCGGCGCGAGTGCTATAGCGTCCGAACCCAGATAATTTTCGCCTTCGCCAATGCCGACCACCAATGGTGAACCCAGTCTGGCACCAATCAGCAAATCATCATGGTCATTAAACAGAATAGCCAACGAAAATGCACCGCGAAGGCGTGGCAATACAGCTTTTACGGCTTCAATCGGCTCCGCCCCGTTCTGCAATTCACGGTCGATGAGATGGCCGACAACTTCCGTATCAGTCTGACTCACAAAAATGCGGCCATTTTCCTCAAGCTCCTCGCGAAGTTCTTTGAAATTCTCGATAATGCCATTGTGCACTACGGATACATCACCGGCCAGATGCGGATGGGCATTGTCCTGTGTCGGCGCGCCATGTGTGGCCCAGCGCGTATGCGCTATGCCAGCCAGTCCGCTGATAGGATGTGATTTTACCCGTTCCACCAGATTGCTCAGCTTACCTTCGGCACGGCGGCGTTCCAATTTGCCATCCACCAATAAACATATGCCGGAACTGTCATATCCCCGATATTCCAGACGCTTCAAACCATCGATAAGACGATCCGATACTTCTTCCGTCCCCAAAATACCGATAATACCGCACATATTCTTTTAACCCTTATTCTTTTTTGCAAGCATAGCGTCACGAAAACGCTTGGCCCAGCCTGCTTTTTCTTTTTGTTCCGCGCGCACCAGCGCCAATGCGTCGTCTGCTACATCCTGCGTTACCGTTGCGCCAGCCCCAATGATAGCGCCTTTGCCAATTTTGACAGGGGCGACAAGAGAGCTGTTGGAGCCAACAAATGCGCCCTCCCCGATTTCGGTGCGATATTTGAAATATCCGTCATAATTGCAGGTGATCGTTCCGGCTCCGATATTTGCGCCTGCACCAATATCCGCATCACCCAGATATGTGAGGTGGCTCGCCTTTGCGCCTTTGCCAAGCGTGGCTTTCTTCATTTCCACGAAGTTCCCGATCTTTGCGCCTTCTTTCAGAACCGCACCTAGCCGCAACCGGGCAAATGGTCCTGCCGCAGCGCCAGATTCCATTGTGGCACCGCTCACATGACTGAAACCATGAATAGTCGCACCATCGGCAAGTGTGACGCCCGGACCAAAGATCACATGGGGTTCAACAGTCACATCTCGGCCCAATATAGTATCATGGGCAAACCACACCGTTTCAGGTGCAATCAGCGTCACGCCCGCCGCCATGGCTTCGGCGCGGCGATGCTCCTGCCAGCTTGCCTCGACCTGCGCGAGTTCGGCGCGGCTGTTTACACCGGCTACTTCCCATGCATCTGCTTCAATGACCGCGCTGGGGCGCTTATCCCCGGCCGCAAGACCTACAATGTCCGGCAGATAATATTCACCGGCAGCATTATCATTTCCGACTCTGTCCAGTAAATCAAACAGATCGGCAGAACGCACCGCCATCAATCCGCTATTGCATAAATTGACAGCGCGTTCAGTTTCACTGGCATCTTTGAATTCGACCATCTTCTTGATAATGCCATCGCTACCCGCAATAATGCGGCCATAGGCGGCCGCTTCATCCGGGCGAAAACCCAGGACGATTGTGCCTAAAGCGGCTTCCGTCTGTAATCGCGCAATCATGGCAGCCATGGTTTCTGTACGTACAAGCGGCACGTCACCATATAGAATCAGTACATCGCCATCAAAGCCCTTTAGCGCATCCTGCGCCATCTGCACGGCATGGCCTGTGCCAAGCTGCTCGGTCTGATGCGCAATTTCGATATCGCGGCCCGCAACACTTGCTTCGACCTGCTCACTTCGCGCGCCCACGACAACGACAGTCTTGGCCGCCCCAAGTTCGGCAACTTTATCCAACAAATGATGAAGCATCGGGCGACCCGCAATCGGATGCAGCACTTTATGTGTATCCGATTTCATCCGGGTTCCCTGCCCTGCTGCCAATATGATTGCAGCCAGCGGCCTGTTACGCATGTGTTTTCCCTCTTAAACTTTATTCAATAGTTGTCCCATGGCACGAAGGGCTTGCTTATTCCAGTCTGTTCAGGCCATGAGCGCGATCTATGGCAAAATTTCCTTTTGATATTGTCGGATTTGATCTTGATGGCACGCTGTTGGATACAAGTGCAGAGCTTACCGCTTCGGTCAATTACACACTCAAAAAAGCAGGCAGGGAGCCGCTTACACAGGCAGAGGTCAGGCCAATGGTCGGTCTTGGTGCCAAATATATGCTGGATATAGGTTTCAAGAAAGCGGGCGCAGTTGATGAAGATACGCTTAAAAAATATCTGCGTATATTATTGGAACATTATGGGGACAATCTGGGCACTGCATCGCCGCCCTATGAAGGATTGTTGAACGCCATGGCCAAATTGGACGATCTGGACGTTAAAATGGCCGTTGTCACAAACAAGTTTGAAGGATTCGCTGTAAAACTTCTTAGTGAGGTCGGTATGATTGACCGTTTTAAATGTGTCATTGGCGGCGATACGATGGGCAAGGGTTTTTCCAAACCGCACCGCGCGCCTATTGATGAAATGGTCAAACGCTGCGGCGGCGGGAAAGCAGTTTTTATTGGTGACAGCGTCTATGATGTAATGGCTGCGCATAGTGCCAGCATTCCGGCCATCGCGGTTAGTTTCGGGTTTTTGCATCAACCTGTTGAAACCTTAGGTGCGGACAAGATCATTCATCATTATGATGAACTTATGCCCACACTTGAAACATTGACGACATATTCACGCGATAAAAAGCCACTCGCATAAGTCCGGCCGGACTGTGTATAGGAGCGATATGGCACAAGAGATATCTCCCTTGCAGAAACCCGGGCGCATACTTCTGGCGGCAGCGATTATCATCACCGGCGCAATGGGAATTTCCTATGTCGGCAGCAATGTCGAGCGGTTTATCATCACGCTGTCGGCAGGTCTTTTTGCGATTATCATTCTGCTCGAAAGCAAATCTGAAAAGCGTTCGAATCCTCAGGCGGCTGCGCCTATACTGCAAAATGAAACGCTTGCAATCAGCCAGCATCGGCAGTTTGATCCCCTTATCAACGGGATTATCGATCCTGTTCTGGTCATTGCCGGACCATCGGTACAAAAAGCCAATGAGGCGGCCCGCAAACTGCTGGGCGAACATATAGTGGGGGAAGACGTCCGCCTGGTCATCCGCCACCCCAGCGTGGCCGATTTCATCAGCCAGACTCCGATACCGGAAACAGACCGACCCATCATGCTGATGGGAATTGGCAGCCGCGATCAGCGTTGGGAAATGCAGATCAAGAATATCGGCGATGGCAAGCGGTTGCTCTTTCTGTGGGACCAGTCCGGCTCCTATGCTGTAGACAGGATGCGCACCGATTTCGTGGCCAATGCAAGCCATGAGCTGCGTACACCGCTGTCTTCTATAAAGGGTTTTATCGAAACCCTGGAAGATGACAGCGCGGGCGATGATCCGGAACTGCGCAAACGGTTTCTGGGCGTAATGTTCGGCGAAACGCAGCGTATGCAGAAACTGATCGACGACCTAATCTCACTGTCGCGTATTGAAAGCGAGAAACACAATCCGCCCGAAACACCTGTCGACCTGGGCGAACTTATCCGTGAAGTGCAACAGATTTTCCTGCAAAGCCACGCCAAACGCGGGGAAGATATTGTACTCGATATCTCGGAGAACCTGCCACCGGCTTATGGAGACCGTGCGCAGCTATCGCAGTTGCTGCATAATCTTATCAGCAACAGCATAAAATACGGACGTGATGGCACGGATATTAAGATCGAGCTGTCGCTAAGCCGCAATGGTGCTATGCAGCGTCTGGTTATTTCCGATCAGGGCGAAGGCATCGCATCGGAGCATCTGCCGCGCCTGACCGAACGGTTTTACAGAGTCGATTCGGGGCGCAGCCGGTCCATGGGCGGAACAGGCCTGGGCCTCTCCATTGTCAAACATATCGTTGAACGCCATCGCGGCCGATTTGATATAGCCAGTATCCAGAACAAAGGTACAACGATTACTATTTCCTTACCCGTTGCCAAAAGCGTTTCTGTTCAAGCGCAAAGCGCGTAAAACAACCTTTTTCAAATTCGGCAATCGCAATGCGTCGCGCCCGCCGCGTCATAAAAATGTAATATTACTGTCATGCAAGAGACACTCCGAAACTCTATTGGCGTGGCTAGCAAATGGGGATGTCTGCACACACCAAAGGCGATTCCCAGATTGGCACTGTTATTTGAATAAGGAAATTCCTGAAATGATGAAAAAATTGAGCATCGCCTGTATTTCGGTACTCGCGCTTTCCGCATGTAATGACCAGGCATCATCTGGTCAGGGCAATGCACGCGATTATGTTGAAATTGTGGGCTCCTCGACTGTTTATCCATTTGCGAAAGCGGTTGCGGAACAGTTTGAGAACCTTGATCCATCCTACACATCACCCAAGCTCGAATCGACTGGTACAGGCGGCGGCATGGAATTATTCTGTTCCGGTATCGGGCCCAATACTCCTGATATTGCCAATGCATCACGCCGTATGAAGAAATCCGAATTTGACCGCTGTCAGGAAAATGGCGTTGAAAATATTGTTGAATTCATTGTCGGTATTGACGGCATCGCAATAGCGCAAAGCAAAGAAGGCACGCAGTTTTCCGTAACGCCTGCCGAAATTTACGAAGCTGTTGCAGCCAATCCCTATGGCAAACCCAATACAGCTGTAAACTGGTCAGACATCAACCCATCTTTCCCGAACACCAAAATCAACGTGTATGGCCCCCCATCCACATCCGGTACACGTGACGCGCTTACCGAACTCATTATGGAAGTCGGTTGTAAAACAGATGCCGCGACAAAGGCTCTTAAAGACACGGACAAGGAAAAATTTGAAGAAGTCTGTCACGAAGTACGCACAGATGGCGCATATGTGGACACTGGCGAAAACGACAATCTGATCATCCAGAAACTGTCCGCAAACCCCGATAGCCTTGGCATTTTTGGCTATAGTTATCTGGAAGCCAATATGGACAAGGTCCGCGGCATGCCTGTTGCCGGTGTAGAACCGACATATGATGCTATTTCCGATGGATCATATCCTGGCGCGCGCCCGCTTTATGTATACCTGAAGGGCGAGCATGTCGGCGTTATTCCGAACCTTAAAGAATATGTTGCAGAATTCCTGAAGGCAGGTGCGAGCGACGGTTATCTGAAAAAATATGGCCTGATTACATCTCCTGATGATGTCCGCACGAAAATGACATCAGCTGTCGAAGGGCTTCCCTCTCTTGACGGCGCCGAATTGAAATAATTTACAATATCTCTATCCGGGCCGTCCGAAATATTTTAGGGCGGCCCGGTAACTTGCTTTCATGTGATTCCCTGATAGGAAAATTATTGTGACAGGCCCGGCCATATTATTATTGCTATTGGGATTGGGTCTGATCTCCTGGATTTTTGGCCGTGCCAAAGCCAACCGGTTTATCACATCAGGCTCTAAAAACCTCAATTCCCTGCCCAATTACCATGGCTGGTACACCGCGTTATGGGCCATTGTCCCCGCACTTATTTTCGTTGCGATATGGAGCAGTATTTCTCCTGCGCTCGTAACAGATATGGTGCTTTCCGATCCCGCAGCTTCGCAGCTGTCCAGCGATTCATTCAAACGCGGCGCAATTCTCTCCGAAGCGCGCGATATAGCCAATAATCCGGGGCAAAAAGCATTTAATCCTGAAGCCACCGCGCTGGCTCCGCTCTATGTATCTGCGCAATCGCATTACGACATTATCGGCACGTTGGCCGTTGTGCTGCTCTGCTTTGCGGGCGCGGCCTTTGCCTTTATCCGCATTCGTCCAGACTTCAGGGCGCGTAAGCGGGTGGAACAGCTTGTAATGATCGTGCTGCTTATGGCATCATTGATCGCCATTCTGGCCACAGTAGGTATTGTCGCTTCACTGATATTCGAATCAGCCCGTTTCTTTGGTATGATTTCGCCGATAGATTTTTTCTTTGGCACCGAATGGAATCCGAAAAACACTTCTGTTGCCGGTGATGGTGAAGATTTTGGCGCAGTCCCGCTATTTTGGGGCACAATCTTTATCGGCGCCATTATAGCAATGGCGGTGGCGATACCGTTCGGATTGATGAGTGCGGTCTATCTGACGCAATATGCCAAACCCAAAGTGCGCAAATGGATGAAGCCAATACTCGAAATACTGGCGGGCGTGCCCACGGTTGTTTACGGCTATTTCGCGGCACTTACTGTGGCGCCGGCCCTGCGCGATTTTGCAGCATGGATAGGGATTTCCAATGCCACATCGGAATCTGCATTGGCGGCAGGTGTGGTTATGGGCGTGATGATTATTCCATTTGTGTCTTCCATGGCAGATGACAGCATTGCCGCCGTGCCATCCAGCATGCGTGACGGCTCCCTCGCGATGGGTGCAACCAAAAGCGAAACGATCAAGAAAGTCCTGATCCCTGCTGCATTGCCAGGTGTAGTCGGCGGTATTTTGCTCGCCGTCAGCCGCGCTATCGGTGAAACTATGATTGTGGTTATGGCCGCCGGCCTCGCCGCGAACCTCACCGCCAATCCGTTCGCCAGCGTCACCACTGTGACAACGCAAATTGTACAGTTGCTGACCGGTGACAGCGATTTTAACAGTCCGAAAGTGCTCGCCGCCTTTGCGCTTGGTTTGACGCTCTTTGTCGTCACACTGCTGCTCAATCTTGTCGCGCTGCACATCGTGAAAAAATATAGGGAAGCATATGAATAACACAGCTTCTCCCGCAATAGAAACAACAGCGGTAGGTCACCGTTCAACCGACTGGCAAGGCGAAGCGATGCAGAAACGCATCGCCAAACGCTATGCCGCGGAACGGCGATTTAAATATATGGGATTGGCCGCGGTGGCCATATCATCATTGTTCCTAGCGTTTCTGCTGTTTGTCATGATTGGCAATGGCCTAAAAGGCTTTATAAAAACCGAAGTGGCTGTGCCCATTGATTTCGTCAGCGCAACAGGCGGCGCCAGTCCTGACCAATTGGCAGGCGAAAATGCGGAGCGCAATCTCAATTCGCTTGATATCGCAGGTATCGTCAATACCGCTATTGAAATTGAATATGGCACGGATGGCAGTGAAATCTTCACTGAAAACAGCTGGACCGATGTACGCGATGCATTGCTGTCCAACCCGGCACTTATAACTCAAAACACCTCGGTCTGGCTCACCGCCAAATCCGAACTGGACCGCGCCGCCAAGGACGATAGCAACGAAAAATATGAAGCACTTTATGCCAAGCTGAAAGATGCCGGAAAAGTGCAAAGCGGTTTTAACTGGGGTTTTCTGACAGGTTCAGACGGCACGGACCCTGCCCGTGTGGGCATTTGGGGTGCATTTAAGGGATCACTCATTACAATGCTTGTGACATTGTCCCTGGCATTTCCCATTGGCGTGCTGGCTGCCGTGTATCTTGAGGAATATGCCCCGCGAAACCGCGCAACAGATTTTATCGAAGTGTCGATCAATAACCTAGCGGCCGTTCCATCCATCATATTTGGCCTGCTTGGCCTCGTCGTCTTTCTAAGCTGGCTTGACATGTCACGGTCATCGGCATTGGTCGGCGGCCTTGTGCTGGCGCTGATGACGATGCCTGTCATTGTGATTGCCGGGCGTAATTCGATCAAATCCGTGCCTCCGTCCATACGCGAAGCCGCATTGGGTGTCGGCGCCAGCCCGATACAGGTTGTTTTCCACCACGTGCTGCCACTCGCCCTGCCCGGTATTATGACTGGTACAATCATTGGCATGGCCCGCGCGCTGGGTGAAACAGCTCCGCTTCTCATGATCGGTATGCGTGCATTCCTGACCAGCCCGCCGCAAGGTATAACGGACCCGTCAACAGTATTGCCTGTACAGATTTACCTCTGGTCTGATGAAGTTAATCGCGGATTTGTAGAAAAGACCTCAGCTGCGATTATCGTATTATTATTATTCTTGCTAACCATGAATGCCCTCGCAATATACTTGCGCAACCGCTTTGAAACGAGATGGTGAACCCTATGACCACCGAAACCGCAACTGCCGCTGCTACTGCTACTGCTACTGCCTCTGGCACCAGCAAAATGACGACACGCAATGTCGATGTATTCTATGGCGAGAAACAGGCCATCGATGGTGTATCCATTGATATCGATATGGAAAATGTGACCGCATTTATCGGTCCATCAGGTTGCGGTAAATCAACGTTTTTACGCACCATGAACCGGATGAACGACACGATTCCGACCTGCCGGGTAACGGGCGAAATCACCTTGGACGGTGAAGATATATATGCACCCTCCATGGATGTCGTGCAGTTGCGCGCGCGCGTGGGCATGGTTTTCCAAAAACCGAATCCCTTTCCCAAATCGATTTACGACAATATCGCCTATGGTCCCCGTATCCATGGCTTGGCATCTGGCAAAGCGGAACTTGACCAGATCGTCGAAAAATCCCTGCAACGTGCGGGTTTGTGGAGTGAAGTCAAGGACCGATTGCACGAAAGCGGCACCGCTTTATCGGGCGGGCAACAGCAGCGCCTGTGCATCGCCCGCGCGATCGCTGTCGACCCGGAAGTCATCCTGATGGACGAACCGTGTTCGGCGCTCGACCCGATTGCCACGGCCAAGATTGAAGAGCTGATTCATGAACTGCGCGGGAAATATGCTATAGTGATTGTAACGCACAATATGCAGCAGGCCGCACGTGTGTCGCAGCGAACAGCGTTTTTCCACTTGGGCAACATGGTTGAATATGGCGATACGTCGGAAATGTTTACGAACCCGCAGGAAGAGCGCACCCGTGATTATATCACAGGACGTTACGGCTAAGTCCGTCACCCCAACCGCTGATATATCAGTGAACAGGAAAAGCAGATGAATACGACCAATAACAGCACAGAACATACCGTTAAGGCATTTGATAGCGATATCAGCGAGTTGCGCGGTATGATCGCCGAGATTGGCGGCCGTGCGGAAAAATCCATCTCACTCGCCATGAAAGCATTGGCGAACAACGATTTGGAATTGGCGCGCGAAGTTGTCAGAAATGACAAGCAAATTGATGCGCTGGAGGAAAAAATCGACCGCATGGTTATTCAGACAATCGCCCTGCGCGCGCCCATGGCAGACGATTTGCGTGAATTGGTGGCCACGCTCAAGATATCCGGCGTGGTGGAACGTATTGGTGATTATGCAAAGAACATCGCAAAACGCGTGGCCGTTATCGATACCGATCTGCATATTGAACCAGCTTCGCTTTTGCCAGCCATGGCGCAGGCGGCTTCACAGCTTGTTGACGATGCATTGACTGCTTTTGCGACGCGTGATGCCGATCTGGCCGATGAAGTGTGTGAGCGCGACCGTATCGTGGACGATTTTTATAACACGATTTTCCGCTCGCTTGTCACACATATGGTCGACAATCCCAAGCATATCGGTGCCGGTGCGCATCTGTTGTTCGTTGCCAAAAATCTTGAACGCATCGGCGACCATGCCACCAATGTTGCCGAAATGGTCTACTTCGCGGTCACCGGCGAAAATATCGGTGAACGCGAACGCGGCGATAGCCCTAGCGATCCCCTATACACCGAAGAGTAACATCGTTTAACCCAATATGGATTTGAGCTTATGAGCAACCCGCACCTACTCCTCGTCGAAGATGACATGGCACTTGCGGAACTCGTTTCCTATCATTTTGACAAGAACAGCTTTCGTGTCACGCAAACGCCCGATGGTGAGGAAGCTTTGCTGCTGGCCCGTGAAGAACAGCCTGACATCATCCTGCTCGACTGGATGATCGAAAACCTGTCGGGCATTGAAGTGTGCCGCCGTCTGCGCAGGGAAAATGATACTGCCAATATACCGATTATCATGATGTCCGCGCGGGGTGAGGAAGAAGACCGTGTCCGCGGATTGGATATTGGCGCGGATGATTATGTGACCAAACCGTTTAGCCCGCGCGAGCTCATCGCACGCGTCAATGCTGTACTGCGCCGTGTGCGCCCTGCCCTGGCCGGCGAAGCGCTCGCATTTGCCGATATCGAAATGGACACCACCCGCTATAAGATCAAACGTGGCGGCGAAACCATTCCGCTCGGCCCCACGGAATTTCGGCTGCTGCGCCATTTCCTGGAACATCCAGGCTGGGTATTCTCACGCGAACGGTTGCTAGACCATGTCTGGGGCCATGACAGCGACATTGAAATTCGCACCGTTGATGTGCACATACGCCGGCTGCGCAAAGCCCTGAATGCAGGCGGCCGGCCCGACATTATCCGGACCGTGCGTTCCGCCGGTTATGCTCTCGATAATGAAACGGCGGGCAGTTGAGCCAAAGACCTAGAAGTCAACCTGCGCTCTGACGCCTACTGAATCCACGCTGTAATCACGATCCGTACCTGCAGCTATAGCTGCATCGCCATAGACGAGGTGATTATAGTTGAGCATGAAGCGTATATAATCAATCGGTGTCCAGATCAGCGACGCACTATATCCGTCCTGCGTACCGCCTGTGATGCCGTTATCATTAAGGTCAAGACGGTCGTAGCGCACATTGAACTGAACCGCGCCTATGCCGCCCTCACCCACCGCGCTTGACGGTTTTGTGCGGTCAAATTTGCCGCTTTTATATCCGCGTGTATCGTCCGTCAGGAAAATACCAGCCTCAACATAGCCGCCAAAAAATGTGGGATCAGCTGCACCCAGCACATTCGGATCCGCTGTGGTTGAGGCAATAAGATCAGGCTGCATCCAATGGGCTTCACCCACTGCGTGCAAGCGTCCGGCAATTACCGCCGCTTCCAGACCAAAGCTGGTCTCGCTTGATGCCGGCAGGCGCGGTGTCGCAATAAAGCGCGTATCGGTCGCGTGCACGGCGGGCCGCTGACGGTAGCGAACAGACTGCACATTATCACCCAGATCGCGCCAGTGCGCAGAGCCGCCCAAATGGACACGCGTATCACCAAACTTGCGCGCGTAAACAATACGGCCGTCAAGGCCGATGCTGTCGTCTTCATCGCTGGTCAGATCATCAATACTTGCCGTAAAAACACCGCCGCTTAATATGAAGTCACCGGCTTTCTGTGACACCGATACACCTGCGCGCCGTTCAAATCCGAAAGCATCGGTGAAAGCCGCACGCTCCAGAAAGCTGATATGCAAACTGCTTGTGAGCTCTTCGAGCGACTGCAAATTGTTGTGATGGCCGATGGATACCGTTGTGCCGTCATTTTTATATGTCAGGATCGCATCGGCAACGGCGATATCATTATCGGCAAAGTCCACTTCAAACTTATAGCCGAAACCGCCAGGCATGCTGCCCTGCGCCCCCAGACGGATACGGCGGAGTTCGTTGGAAAAACCAAGACCTGAATCATTAACCGCGTCCGGCGCACTGACATGTACCGCATCATATTGGATCCGGCCACGCGGTTTGAAGCTCCACCCATCCTTGGTTTTAATCTCTGGCGCGCCCTTGAAATTAATTGCTGGCTTATTCTCGTCTGCAACTGCAGCAGGCGCAGGTGCCGGTGCGATAGGAGCTCCGGCCTGGGCCGCTTCCTGCGTGTTCAGCCGGGTCTCAAGTGCTTCAACCTGCGCCTTTAGTTCCGAAATTTGAGCCCGCATTTCAGCCGCTTCTTCGGCACTCATATCCTGTGCATGGGCTTGCATGGGCATCAGGGCAATTGCGGAAACAGCAGCAAGGTAATGGGCAGCGCGAGTCATAGGAAAATCCTGCTTGAATTGAATTTGATGACGCATCTATTGTGATTTTGTGACACGTAAATGAAGACTATATGACAGTTTTGCGTCACAGCGTCTGATTATATTCAGCGTTATGCAAAGCCGGTATAAGCCCCATTGCCAATTCGGTCAGAGCGTCTAAAAAGGCGGGCAGAAATTCAATCAACCGATTAAAGGAAAATTCCCATGACCATCACTTTCAAAGACCGCGTTGCCATTGTCACCGGAGCCGGTGGCGGTCTGGGCCGTACATATGCACTGAATCTGGCGGCACGCGGCGCAAAAGTGGTTGTGAACGATCTGGGCGGTGCACGTGATGGCACGGGAACATCCGACGCGGCACAGAAAGTGGTTGAGGAAATCAGGGAAGCGGGCGGCGAAGCCATGGCCAATAGCGGCAGCGTTACTGAATATGATCAGATGGAAGAAATGGTTGCAAAGGCCAAGGAAGCGTGGGGCGGCGTTCATGTCCTTATCAACAATGCGGGCATCCTGCGCGATAAGAGTTTTGCGAAAATGGACCCGGCTGATTTTGATCTGGTGGTCCAGGTGCACCTGCTGGGTTCCGCCAACTGTACCAAAGCAGTCTGGAGCACCATGCGTGATCAGGCCTATGGCCGCATCCTGATGACATCTTCATCCACCGGGCTCTACGGCAACTTCGGGCAAGCCAACTACGGCGCGGCAAAACTGGGTCTGGTCGGTTTTGCCAAAACACTGCATCTGGAAGGCGCCAAATATAACATTCGCGTCAATTCGCTCGCGCCTGTCGCTGGCACACGTATGACTGAAGACATCTTCCCGCCCGAAGCATTTGATGCGTTCAAACCCGAAAATGTAACCCCTGCGGCTATATATCTGGTGTCTGAGGATGCGCCCACGAATATGGTGATTGGCGCAGGTGCGGGCGCATATCACGCTTCCTATGTCACGATGACACCCGGTGTTGCTCTTCCCGAAGATCAGCGTACTGCCGAAGGCATCGCCGCAGCATTTGACAAAATCATAGACCGCAACGGCGAAACCGCTCCGCAGTCTGGCAGTGAGCAGTCCATGGGCATCATGAAGCTGCTGCAAGGCAGTTAAGCTCACAGTTCAATGCCAAGATGGATAACCGCTCGTGCTTTTGTGCGAGCGGTTTTTCTATCGCGCAGTCGTATCCGCAACACTAATTCACTTATGCTATGCCCATTTCGGGCAACAGGAGAGTGATATGTATAGTGAAACCGATTTACAAAATGCGGTGGCCGCAGGCGCGCTTTCGCCCGAAGCAGCGGATGCGCTGCGAAACCATGTGTCGCAAACCAGGTCCAGCCCTGTCGCAGATGAAGAACATTTCCGGCTCATCACGGGATTTAACGATATATTCGTGAGCATTGCCTCTGTACTGTTGCTCGTTGCCATGGGGACGTTAGGCGGCATGATCGGTGACGTATTTGCGGGGCTGTTTGTGGCTGTATCGGCATGGTTACTCGCCGAATATTTCACCCGCAAGCGGCGGATGGCCCTGCCCAGCATCATTTTAATGGTCGCGTTTGCAGGCGGTGTTGGCGTTACAGCCGCCGGATTACTGCAGATCGACCAAGTCGATAACGAAACCACCGCAACCATATTCACCTCAATCATAGCGGCCAGCGCCGCATTGGCGAGCTATTTTCACTGGCGACGCTTCATGGTGCCCATTACGGTTGCCGCCCTTACCGCAACAGCTGCGGCGGCAGTGGTCACGATGATAGCCTCTGCCATGCCCGACCCGGAAAATGCCGTCATCTGGCTCGTCCTCGCTGCCGGCATCGTGATTTTCCTTATCGCCATGCGCTGGGACATGTCTGACCGCGATCGCAAGACACGGCGCAGCGATGTGGCGTTCTGGCTGCATCTGCTTGCCGCACCTGCCATTGCCCATCCGATATTCTCGCAGCTCGGCGTGCTTGACGGTGATGCGGGTATAGGCCGGGCCCTGGCCGTTGTTGCGCTCTACATTGCGTTCGGACTGGTGGCATTGGCGATTGATCGCCGCGCCATCCTCGTGTCGGGTCTTGCCTATGTGCTATATGCGCTGTGGGAACTTTTCCGTATCTCATCCAATATTGAATTGGGCGTGGCTCTTGCCACACTGGTGATCGGCTCGGCCTTACTGATGCTTTCGGTATTCTGGACACCGATCCGAAACCGGATAGTCAGCGGACTGCCTGCTGATTTGCAATCAAAACTGCCATCCGTCAATACGATACCAATTACTCACCAACCAGCTTCATAAGCTTACGCTCCAGCGGGGCCAATATGCCCGAAAGGTCATGGCCCCGCTTGAGTATCACGCCATTTTCACCGACCAGCGCCCACATGCCCTGCTTGTTGCGCAGGGTGGGACGTTTTTCGATACGGTACTGCGGGCGCTCGGCTGCCCTACGAAAAGCGGCAAAGACCGCTGCATCTCTGCCCATATCCATCGCATAATCACGCCAATTTCCCGCCGCGACCATGCGGCCGTAAAGATTTAATATCTGGTTGAGCTCCGCGCGTTCAAAACCGATCTGGCCAGCTTTGCCAGATGCACCGGGAAATGGCGTGATATTACCAGTGTAATTCACCGCGCGAGAGCTTTCATGTCAAAGGCAGAATTCATGCGCCGCCTTGTGCATCCTTGTCATCGCTTCTGTCAATTTCGCTGCGTCCTGTAATTTCTTCAGGCGCATCAGTTCCGTCACGCTCCGCGACCAGTTGCCCCAGACGTTTCTGCATCTGCTCCATCTCGCACTGCAACACTTCCAGCTTTTGTGTCGAAGGATCATATTTTTCGCTGCACGGCGTGCCATAGGGAACAAAATCACGCTGGTAATCATCGGCCTCGACCAAAGTGGACCGCGCCCGCACACCCACCATTGTCGCGCCTTCGGGCACTTCCCTGGTGACAACGGCATTGGCGCCGATACGGGCGCGCTCACCGACCAATATGGGGCCAAGTATCTGCGCACCGGAGCCGATAATCACATTGTCACCGATAGTGGGATGACGCTTACCCGGAACACCGTCCGCAGGGTTGGTACCGCCCAGTGTCACGCATTGATAGATCGTCACATTATCGCCAATCTCTGCCGTTTCGCCAATAACCGTAAAGCCATGATCAATAAACAGGTGTCTGCCAATCTTTGCCCCAGGATGAATGTCGATGGCAGTCAGAAAACGACTGATATGATTTATGAGCCGTGCCAGGAAAAAAAGCTCGCCGCGGAACAGCCAGTGCGCCACACGGTGCAGGCCCACAGCCAAAAGTCCCGGATATAGTAGAATTTCCCAGCGTGAGCGCGGCGCGGGATCGCGCGAGCGGATGGAATCAAGATATTCTGTCAGTGCGCGCAGCATAGGGCGGCTCCTTCACTCTGTATCCAGCATAAATAGACGCAGTTTACGCACTTTTCCAGTGCCTGATGCCAAATAACGCTTCTGGATAGAGAAGCGCAGCTTTATCCAGCGGCCTTTTTGGTTAACACCAGTTCCGGTTCCAGTTGCATTTCACGCGCCAATTTCTGATGTCGCCGCGCTACTACCTCGCCGTAATAATGGGCATCTTCGGGCTTTAGCAACAATTCCAGCTTGCCGCCCCTGGACCGGATCGAGCATTTTGACAGGAATTTGTCCGTTCCGCCTGAAAGCCTTTTGGCAAGCCGGATGGCGAGCCCCCACCATATAGCGCGGCGCATATCTTCGTCGCTCAACAAGCCGCTGTTTTCCATGAAAATATTTACTCCGCCATCGAAACTTGTCGACAGCGCCTGCGCCACCAGCATGCGTCCTTTCGCATCAATGCCGACCCAGTTGCCATGCAGCGCCATATCAATACCACGCGCCGAACGGAAATCCGGATTTGCCTGCCAGCCGACATCGGCCAAATGACATGATGCCAGCAATAACCGCTTCTGTTCTTTGCTTTTTTCCTTGAAAAGCGGCGAGAGCCATTGAAACAGAGTCTCACCATTGCGACCATAGCGCGATTGCAGGCGGCCAAACCGCCCCGCCGGTTCGAGCAAGGGGTCGCGTTTGCGGGTTTCTTTGCTCATCTTGTTGTATAGCAAGCCTTCACGCAGGCCATAAGCCGAAACCACATATTCACTGGGCCTGATATAATCATCGACAATGGCAAGCACAGCGGCGGCATCGCGCAAGGTTGCCACACGCGAAAACGGGAAACCGTCAATCGCGATTAGTTCGGCATCACTCATTCTGGACGCAATCCCGACCAGATCCTGCATGCGTTTGCGCGATATGGTATAATTGTGCAGTACTTTGAGCGGATATGACTGCAGGTTCATATCAAGCCGGGCAAGCGACCGCCAACTGCCGCCCACAAGATAGAATGTTTCCTTGTTCTTTTTGAAGACCGGATCAAGCTCTGACAACAAACCGGTGACATGTTTTTCCAGCTTACCATTTTCACGCAGGGCCGGCACCCGCAGCACACCGACCGGCATGGATGCAGTTTCATGCACCTTGGCATCTGCGATGCGTGATAGCTCAAGGCTCCCGCCGCCCAGGTCACCGACAATGCCTTTTGACCCTGGTATCCCGGACATTACGCCCATTGCAGCCGTCTTCGCCTCCTGAAGACCCGATAGGATTTCGATATCAAATCCGATTTTGCGTGCCATACCGGCGAATTCAAAACCGTTGCTGGCATCACGCACCGCCGCTGTCGCAACGCAGATCACTTCATCCGCACCGACAAGTTCAATCAACGATTTAAACCGCTGCAGTGCGGCAAGCCCGCGCTCCATGGCCTCTTCACCGATCCTGCCGGTCTTGGAAAGCTCTGAACCAAGGCCTGCCATAACTTTTTCGTTAAATGTGACCGCAGGATTACGCCGCGGGCCTGCATAAAAAACCAGCCGGATCGAGTTGGAGCCAATATCAACAATCGCGGTGCGATATTCGCGCCGCGGTGCCGATTTCTTTTTGCCTGCCCCCATTGCCTGTCAGCCCCCCGATTTATTGCGATGAAACAATTTGAGTTTCGGCACACGTGAACTTTTCTTGAGTGCCGCACCCCGTCCGGACAGCGACGGATTGGTCATGAAATAACGGTGCAGGTTGAACGATTTCTTGCCCGGCTTGATGCGCGTGTAATTGCCATCACCGTCGAGCAGCCAGCTTTGTTCATTGTCCAGCAGATTGGCCAGCATGACCTGATCCAATACCTGATCGTGCACGGTTTCGTTGGTGATCGGCAGCATATATTCGACACGCCGGTCAAAATTGCGCGGCATCCAGTCGGCGGAGCTCATGAACACCCGGGCCTTGTCACTCGGCAGAGCAGCACCATTGCCAAAGGCCCATATGCGGCTGTGCTCCAGATAACGCCCGACGACCGATTTCACACTGATATTTTCCGACATGCCGGGCACACCGGGGCGCAGGCAGCATATGCCCCGGATGACAAGATTGATCTTCACGCCCGCCTTGCTCGCCATATAGAGTTTTTCAATAATAGCAGGATCGACCAGCGAATTCATCTTGGCCCAGATCGCACCGGGCTTGCCGTCCTCGACATTTTCCATCTCTGTTTCGATAAGCTGCATCAACTCATTGCGCATATCGCGCGGTGACATGGTGAGCAGTTCGAGTTTTTTGGGCTCAACATAGCCGGTGATATAATTGAACAGCTGCGCCGCATCGCGTGCAGCCCGCGGGTCAGCGGTAAAAAAGCTGAGGTCCGTGTATATCCGTGCGGTTACCGGGTGATAATTGCCGGTCCCGAAATGACAATAGGTGCGAAATCCGTCAGTTTCCCGCCGCACCACCATCGAAATCTTGGCGTGGGTTTTCCATTCAATAAATCCATAGACAACCTGCACCCCTGCCCGCTCAAGCGCGCTGGCCCAATAGAGATTCTGTTCCTCATCAAAACGCGCCTTAAGCTCTACCACAGCAGTTACCGATTTACCGGCTTCCGCTGCGTCAATCAGCGCGCGAATGATCGCGGATTGCTTGCCTGCGCGGTATAAAGTCTGCTTTATCGCGACAACATCGGGGTCCTCGGCGGCCTGTTGCAGAAACGCAATCACCACTTCAAATGATTCATACGGGTGATGCACCACAATATCCTTGTCACGGATCGCCCCGAAACAGTCCCCGCCATGCTCACGGATACGTTCCGGGAAACGCGGGCTGAATGCTGGGAATTTTAGATCAGGGCGGTCTTCTTCGACCAGCATCGCCAAATCGCCCATGCCGATAAAACCGTCGATGACAGTGCGCCGCGCGCTTTTGTCGAGCAGGTTTTCCTCCAGCATCGCCGCCACCGCGTCATCAAAATCACTGCTGGTTTCCAGCCGGATGACCTGCCCCCTGCGGCGGCGCTTGATGGCGCTGCGGAAATAGCGCACCAGATCTTCGGCCTCCTCTTCCAGCTCTATATCGCTGTCGCGGATAATGCGGAACAGGCTGGACGAAATCACTTCATAGCCAGGGAAGATATTGTTCGCAAAAGCTGCCGCCACGGATTCGAGTGTGACATATAAAGCCGCATCCCCCGGGATGCGTATAAAACGGTCCATCGCCGCGGGCAGCATTACGAGTTCACGTACCAGCTGATTGTCGGACAGCCGCTTCAGCTCGAAAATAATGCTCAGGCCCTTATTTTGTATGAACGGAAACGGATGTGCAGGGTCGAGAGCCTGCGGGGTCAGAACGGGGAAAATCTCTTCGATGAAATGTTTTTCAAGCCAGCTGTGCGCATCTTCGCTCAGCGCATCGACAGAGACCTGATGCACACCATTTTGCGCCATTTCTTCTTTCAGCTCGCGCCAGACATTTTTCTGCTCTTCAATCAATTCATCGACAAGATTTTCGATTTCGGCAAGCTGCTGCGCCGGGGTGCGTCCATCCGCAGAACGCTGTTCGACCTCTTGTGTCAATTGCCCGACAAGGCCAGCCACGCGCACCATGTAGAATTCATCCAGATTATTCCCGGATATGGATAAAAAGCGCAGCCTTTCGAGCAACGGATGCGCCATATTGCGCGCTTCTTCCAGCACACGCTGATTAAAGCCCAACCAGCTGATCTCACGATTGAAATAGCGGTAATTTTCGTGCATATTTTTGACAATCGCGTTCATTCGGGTGCGTCCATTTCTGCACTGACGGCCGCGGTGGCCTCGGCAACCAGCCGCTGACCAATCGGGCTTTTACGCTCCAGTGTCAGGCGGTCGATTTCCGCGGCCAATGCATCAATCGCGCCATAGCTGCGCTCTAGCCGCAGCAAAGCGAATTGCACCAGATTGTCGGCAATGGCGAGGCCGCGACCTGCGAGCAGCTTTTGCAGCAATGCTGCGCGCATCGCATCGTCCGGCGGACCGAGCCACAACATTTGCGAAGCCCCGAGGCGCGAAAGCAGGTCAGGAAGCCGGATATGCCACTCTGCCGGCGCCAACCGTGAAGCCAGCAGCAAGGGCTGTCCGCCCTGCTGCGTATTATTCCACAGATGAAACAATTCTTCATCATCACGGTTTTCGGCATCGTCCACAAAAACACCGTCATGCTGCTGCACAAACATCGCGCCTATTGCGGTTTTTCCGCTCGCTTTGGATCCCACCAATATACCGGTGCGAAACGGCCAATTGGCAGCATTGTCAAGCTGCATCACCTGCGCGCGGTTGCACAGCGTCACAATCACATGCCCGTCATGGGCAACCTCATCTTGTGTCAGTGGCAATGCAATCTGGCTCATAAATTCAGGCTATTTCCCCGTCTTATATTCATATACGGTAATCTGGTCAGCGTGATATCCGCAACACGTTACCGCCCTGTTGCACTTGCCAGCCCTGCGACTGCAATGCGGCACTCAGACCTTCGATTGTGCCCGTATAGCTGACCCGCATGACAGATGTACCGCCCACGGCAACACTGCCGATATTGACCGAAGCCACGCCAGGAACACTGCGCAAAGCGCCCTGCGCGGATGTAACTGCGCCCGCATCGGGCGTTGCGACCTGAACAGAGACTGTAATTGCACTTGCGGGTGGAGGTACCGGTTCGGCTGTACCCGGCGTTTCACGTGTCGTAGCTTCCGTCTCTTCGGCGGTTTCTTCCGTTTCCTGCGTCTCTTCCTCTTCCTTGGCATTCGGATCTTCGATCACCAGAGAGCTATCCGGGCGCAGTGCGCCCCGCGCGAGAGCGCCGGAATAAATGACATCAAAACGCTTCACCGCTTCGTCGAGCATTGCATCAAGACCATCGCTATTGGCAACACGCAGCTGAAAGCTGTCGAGATACCGGTTGTCAGGCCCGAAACGCGCGGTGAACTTGCCCAATATCGGCCCACCCGGCCATTGCCGCTCCAAACGCGCCACAGGCGTTATGACATCTGCTGCGCCAAACTGGTCGAGAATAAGCCGCCACCAGATACGGCTACGGCGCTCCACTTGCCCAGCATTGAGCAGCAGCGAATCGCTGCCGCCGCCGGTGGGGCGTACATAATCGACACTGCTATCAGCTGTGCGAAAACGTGCCCAGGCGCGCTGCCATTCTGTACGGTTTTCAAATACCTGTGCAGAGCCGCCACTCCACATGACAGGCACGACCAGCATCGGCGCGGAACGCAGCCGATTGCCCCTGATGCCCAGTATCTGCCCTGCCCTTGCGCGGTCAAACAACACGCCCAGCTTTGCAACGTAGCGGCGCGGGCCGATCTGTTCTTCTTCCACCACAATGGCCGAAACAATGGCATCCAGCGACGAATCGCTAAGCGCAGGCGCGCCGCCTCCGCCTTTTGACTGCCGCCATAATTTGACCCAGCCTTTGCGCTGTGCTTCACGCCAGCCTGACTCGCGGGCGTCGTCTGCAGATTTGCCCGCGACATTCACTTCGATGCCGGATACTTCGAAATCGCCATTGCTGGCGACAGGCGCAACCCCGCGGTCGCCCTCAATCTGCGCATAGACCAGTGCGCCGCAGCCAAGAGCCACGGCAAATAGGCCAGCCATGACCAGTTTCCGGATATTTGAACCGCTTACATTCGCACTATTCATCGTTAATTTTGACCATCATATAATCAGTTTCCACCCTTTTGGCGATAATGCGATGGAAATCCAAGCAAGAACTGGCTAATCGCTGTATTTATGAACAGCAAAGACGATAATGCCGCACCCGAAAGCTATACATATGCAAAGGCGGGCGTGTCCATAGATGCGGGTAATGCGCTCGTCAAAGCGATTGCCCCGCTCGCCAGGGCGACGGCGCGGCCCGGCGCGAATGCTGATCTGGGCGGATTTGGCGGTTTTTTTGATCTGAAAGCCGCTGGTTATGATGACCCGTTGCTGGTTGCCGCCAATGATGGGGTAGGCACGAAAGTCAAACTGGCGATTGATTATGATCGGCATGACCATATTGGCATCGATCTGGTCGCGATGTGCGTCAATGACCTGATCGTGCAGGGTGCGGAACCGCTTTTCTTCCTCGATTATTTTGCCACCGGCAAGCTTGAAAACGGCGTTGCCGAACGTGTCGTCGCGGGCATTGCGGAAGGCTGCAAGCACGCCGGATGCGCGCTGATCGGCGGGGAAACCGCGGAAATGCCGGGCATGTATGCGGCGGGCGATTATGATCTTGCGGGCTTTTCGGTTGGGGCTGTCGAGCGTGATCAGGTACTTAAGGGCGATAAAGTGGCGGCAGGGAACGTCCTGCTCGGCCTTGCCTCATCAGGTGTACACAGCAATGGCTACTCGCTTGTAAGGCGGCTCGCGGCGGACAAGGGGTGGAAACTGGACCGCCCAGCCCTGTTCGACCAGGAACAGATACTGGTCGATGCGCTGATCGCGCCGACGCGTATTTACGTAAAACCGCTATTGCCGCTTATCCGCGCAGGCAAAATCAACGCCATGGCGCATATTACGGGCGGCGGGCTGCTGGAAAACCTTCCGCGTGTATTGCCAGAAGGCCTGCACGCCCATGTTGATGCAAATAGCTGGGAACAGCCCCGCTTGATGGCGTTCCTGCAGGCTGAGGGCAATATCGAACCTGCCGAAATGGCGCGCACGTTTAACTGCGGTGTCGGCATGGTGCTCGCCGTGGCAGCAGATCAGGCGGCGGACATTACGGCCGAACTGGAAGCCGCGGGTGAAACCGTGCTCACCATTGGCGATATCCGCGAAGGCCAGAAAGGCTGCACTGTATCGGGCGGCGCGGGCACATGGGCGGCACGCAGCAACTGGTCTGAAACGCATCATGGATAAAATACAGGTTGCCATCCTGATCAGCGGCAAAGGCACCAATATGGCCGCCCTGATATATGCTGCGAAACAGGATGACTGTTCCTATGAAGTCACGCTGGTCGCATCGAACAACCCGAAAGCGGAGGGGCTTGCTCTGGCCGAAGCGGAAGGCATCCAAACGTTTGCGCATAGCCATAAGGGTATGGACCGTGCGGACCATGATGCGGTGATGCATGATGCGATCATGAAAAGCGGCGCGGACTATGTAGTGCTTGCCGGATATATGCGCATACTGAGCGAAGAATTTATCTGCAAATGGCCGGGTAAAATACTGAATATTCACCCTTCCCTACTTCCGAAGTATAAAGGATTGGATACATTCCAGCGCGCATTGGATGCGGGTGACAGCCATGCCGGGTGCAGTGTGCATATTGTCACGCCTGAACTGGATGATGGCCCCGTGCTGGCGCAGACTGAAGTCGCCATCATGGATGGAGACACGGCAGAAATACTCGCACGCCGTGTGCAATATGCCGAGCATCAGATTTATCCGAAAACACTCGCCGCATATGTGACGCGGGAACAGGACCCTGACTGGATATTGGAACAGATACGCAGCATTGCGCTCGCCCTGCCCGAAACGCATGAAAAGGAAAGCTTCGGCGCCCCGGGTTTTCGTGTCGGGACCCAAAAAACCGGCAAATATTTCGCCTATTTCAGCCGCGACCATTTTGAACGTAAAGGCATAGCATTGTTCGTTAAGACGAGCGGTCGCGATGAGCAGGCAGCGCTGCTCGATGTCGATCCCGATCTTTATTACAGTCCCAAATTCTATGGCGCATCCGGCTGGATCGCAGTCCGGCTTGATACTGGCGATACCGATTGGGAGCATATCAGCGACTGGCTCGCCAAAAGCTGGCGGGTTGTGGCGCCGAAACGGTTGGTAAAATTACAGGATATTGCGGACGAGTTTTAATTCTAGAGGAAGACAATAATGTTAAAATTATATCGGCTTACTAATGAAATGAAAGAATATTGGGAAACATGGGAGCATGAAGGCAAGCATACAATCCACTTTGGCAAGTTAGGAACTAATGGAGAAATGGAAGTAATTAGACCAAAGTTTTTAAAATCCGCAACATCTATAATACAACAGAAAGTTGATTCTCTTTGTTCTCAAGGATTTGCACCTATTGCGCCGGAAGAGCACGATATTTTGATGATTGAATATAGAGTTGAAGGAATGGGAAACGCAGCAGACATTGATAAACGACACAGCCTAGAAGCCCGCATGAACGAAACTCTCGGTTGGACGGGTCTAGGTGCGTGCGACGGTGGAAGTATAGGCAGTGGAACTATGGAAGTATGCAACTTCGTAGTTGATTTCGATCTTGCTAAGTCAATTATAGAAATTGACTTAGCAGATACTGAGTTTTCTGATTACACACGCATATACAAAGAAGAAATTTAGCCTAGCTTACCCGACAATCTCGTCTTCGTTAAAGAAATACGCGATTTCGATGGCGGCGTTTTCGTCGCTGTCACTGCCGTGCACGCTGTTCGCTTCGATGCTTTCGGCAAATTCCTTGCGGATCGTGCCTTCGGCTGCGTCCGCAGGATTGGTGGCGCCCATAATGTCGCGATTGGCCTGCATCGCATTTTCGCCTTCCAGAACCTGGACGACAACCGGACCGGAAATCATGAAATCGACCAGTTCACCAAAGAAAGGACGCTCCTTGTGCACCGCGTAAAAGCCTTCAGCCTGTTCGCGGGTCATCTGGATACGCTTACTGGCGACAACGCGCAGGCCGGCATCTTCCAGTTTCTTGGTAATCGCACCCGTCAGGTTGCGGCGGGTCGCGTCAGGCTTGATGATTGAAAATGTACGTGTCACGGCCATGAGGGAAATCTCCATAAAATAGGCGTTAAACTGTTGCCGAGGCCCCTAGCCGCGATTTTGCTGCACTGCAAGAAAAAGCGGCGCGGGCCATTAGAAAAACACGCCTATTTCTCTTTGCCCGCTGTCAGCATGATCATATTGCCATCATCACCGGCTTCATTGACCATGATGGATACGGTGGTGCCATCTTGCGCGGTCCCCGTCATCATTGACATTTTATCGGCAGTGACTTCGGTTTCGACTTTGATGGCATTGCTGGAAAATGCGTCTCTATAATATTTCATTACTGCGTCTTTATCTGCTGATGTCTCCATTTGGACCATGGCAGCGCCTTCCAAATCCTCCGACGCGCTCATGTTGGCGGAACTCAGGATTTTTGCGCCGGGGTATGTGGTGATTCCATCGGGAAGGTTGGCACTGACATCCTTGCCCGCGTTGACCGTGACATTGCCGTCACTGGTGGTAATTTCAACGGTGCTGTTTTCACCGTCTCCATCAACCGAATATTCGGTTACATTGCCTTCGTCATCGGTAAAAGTTCCGGAACGCTCATTGCTGCATGCGGTGAGCGCAAGACCAGCGATTATAGCGGTACCGACAGGAATTTTACGTAACATGTTCCTCTCCCGTAGATTATTGTGCTGCGATCATAGCGGAACATCCCGGCAAATGATATGTCATGGCCCCTCCACCCAGCGCCCGCCATCCTGCTTCCAGAATTTGCGGGCTATATCCCCGTCTTCACCCAATTTGCGCCATGTCGCCCGGGCCATATCAATGTCATCGCGGCCAAACAGATAGAAAGCACGGTCAAAACTGGTCGCTTCATCACGCCAAGCGCCATCGGCAAGCGCAATAAAGGCAGCGCCATTGTGGTTTGTGGGCGTGTCATTGAGCAGAATTGGCTGCGTGGTTTCACGGGGAGAGCCCGCGAAATCATGCGCAAGAAAACTGTCCGCCGGCCCTGACCACAACGCCTCACTCACAGCCGAAAGCTGTTCTTCATTTGCGGACACCACAAGCAAACGCCTACCACTATCCAGCGTCTTTTGCGCCAGAAGCGTCAGTATTTTTTCAGCCGGGTCATGGGTGAGCTGATAGAAATCGACTTGCATCATATCAACCAGTTCGCCAAGTCCCGCATTACTTTTCAAAATTCTCGGCGATAAATCGGTCGAGCAGACGTACACCAAAGCCAGTCGCGCCCTTGTCCCACAAAGGCCCCGCCTTGTCTGCCCAGACCATCCCGGCAATATCCAGATGCGCCCATTTCACGCCATCCTTGATATAGCGGTGCAGGAACTGCGCCGCCGTGATCGAACCTGCACCGCGGGGACCTACATTCTGCATATCCGCAATCGGGCTGTCGATTAGTTTGTCATAGGCCTTTGAAATCGGGAAGCGCCATAGCGGATCGCCCGAAGACTTGGCGGCAGCGTTCAGCTTGTCCGCAAGACCATCATCATTGGTAAACATGCCGGCATGTTCGTGGCCCAGCGAAATGATGATCGCACCTGTCAGTGTTGCCAGATCAATCACATATTCGGGGTCATATTCTTCCTGCGCCCAATGCAGCGCGTCGCACAGTACCAAACGCCCTTCAGCATCGGTGTTGATAACTTCAATCGTCTGGCCCGACATGCTGGTGACGACATCGCCGGGACGCTGCGCATTGCCATCAGGCATGTTTTCAACCAGCCCGCACACGCCCACGACATGTGCTTTTGCCTTGCGGCCTGCCAGTGCTTTCATCGCACCTGCCACGGCGCCCGCGCCGCCCATGTCCCATTTCATATCTTCCATGCCCGCACCGGGCTTCAGCGAAATGCCGCCGGTATCGAATGTCACGCCTTTGCCTACAAACACAACCGGTTTATCATCCGCGCCTTCGCCTTTCCAGCGCATGGCAAGAATGCGTGATGGCCGGACAGACCCCTGCCCCACACCCAGCAGCGCGCCCATACCAAGTTTTTCCATTTCCTCATCGCCCAGCACAGTGATTTCCACGCCCAAGTCTTTCAGATGCGCGCAGCGTTCGACGAAGCTTTCAGGATAGATGATATTGGCGGGTTCCGCGACCAGTTCACGGGTTAGCGAGACGCCTTCAGCCACCGCTTGATGCACGGGCCAGGCGGCCTGCAGCGCATCATCAGCGCCGACAACATTTACAGTTGTCAAAGTGGGGCGCAGGTTTTTGGCAAGTTTCGTACGATATTGGTCATGCCGCCATGCGCGCAGCATGATACCGGACAAGAGGCTTGCGACCGCTTCGCCATTTATATCCGCGCCGGACAAATCAAGCGAAAGCTCTTTTGTGCCTGAGGTCAGGAACTTGGCGGTCAAAGCGCCGCCTGATTTTTCCAGATCACGGGCCAGGCTGTCTGTATCTTTATCGCCAATGCCCAATAGTACAGCGCGTATCATTTCGCCATTTTCTTCGACAAATGTATCAAACACCTGCCCGGCCGTGCCCTTGAACCGTGCCGTTTTGGCCGCTTTTCGAACCAGATCATTTTGCGCCAACGGGATATTCGCGGTGTCCAACCCTCCCTTGTTTACTGGAAAGCAGATTGTGTCTGCATTATCGGTACCGGGCTGGAACTGTATTTTCATGAGGTTCATCTTTCCTGCATTAAGTGCGTTTATATCTCCAGCTACCGATATAGAAACTGTACCGCTTCCCACAATCGAAAAATTTATTTTCTGTCTGGTGGTAATAGGCGCTAATGGGTTTACAGCTGGCGGCAACTGGTGCGATAGGCGAAACATGCGAAGAGATTTCGATAGCAGAAGGTGTATGGCAAAGCACCCCCGGCCCGGGCGTATTTCGCGCTGCGGGCTATTCGCAAGTACAGCGGCACTCGCAGGTTTTTACGCTGTTCCTGCTTACGCTAGTGAAGCCGCGGCTTACAATTCTGCGCAAGTTGCCCCTGTATCCGCGCAGGAACCAGAGAAAGAAGTCAAAAGCGATGTTGACGCTATCGCAGACGCCATTGAGCAAAATCAGGATGTGAAGGCCGAGCGCGTTGAATTCCTCGCCGATGAACTGATTTACGATGAAGAGACGCAAGTTGTCACCGCCACCGGCAACGTTATTCTCACCCGCGCCACACAAAAACTACGGGCCCAGAAAATCGTGTGGAACCGCAATACCGGTGTTGTCGAAGCCATTGGCAATGTCCGTATTTCCGATGAAAATGACAATATTATCTATGGCGAGAATATAACGCTCACCGATGACATCCGCGATGGCGCGATTGAAAATATCCTGATCGTGCTTAATCAGGGCGGCCGTATTGCAGCGCAAAGCGGCGTACGCGAAGACGGATTTATTACCCTCAACCGCGCCGTATATTCGCCTTATCCAATTGAAAAACCCGATGGCAGCCCGCGCAAGCCGACTTGGCAGATCAAGGCCGTCAAAGTCGTCTATGACCCCAATAAGGAAAAACTTTCCTATCGCGGCGCACGGATGGAATTATTCGGCCTGCCGCTCGTACCATTGCCCGGCCTGTCGCATTCGACAAATAATCGCCCCCGCAGTGGCCTGCTAGTCCCGAATATCCGTTTCAGCCAGGCGAACGGCATCGAATATGAGCAGCCCTATTATATCGCACTGGCACCCAATCGTGACCTGACTGTTACGGGCAGCGTTTATACCGATGTGCTGCCCATGCTGAAAGCACAATATCGTGCACTGAATGAAACCGGTGCATATCAGGTGACTGGATATGCCACCGCCAGTTCGCGCATCCCTGTGGGCCAGAGCGTGCCGCTGTCCGCCGAGCGCGATTTTCGCGGTTATTTTGATGCCAGCGGAAAGTTCCAGCTCTCGCCCGAATGGGACGTCAGCGCCTCGGTGCGCCTCGCAACCGACCGCACATTCCTGCGCCGTTATGACATCAGCCGCGACGACCGGTTGCGCTCCACGTTTCAGGCCCAGCGCATTGATGATGACAGTTATTTCTCGCTATCGGGATGGGTCACGCAAACACTGCGCGTGAATGACCCGCAGGGTCAGGTTCCCATCGCCCTGCCCATATTCGACTATCGCAAAAGGATCGATGATCCCTTGCTGGGCGGAAAATTTGAATTCCAGCTTAACTCGCTAGCCATCGCGCGAAGCGAAGGACAAAATACACAGCGTGCGTTTGCATCCGCCCGATGGGACGTGCGCAAGCTCACTTCGCTAGGGCAGGAACTGACACTTACGGCTTATGGACGCGGGGATATATACCACAGCAGCGACAACGCGCTTAGCCCGGCACTCATCTATCGCGGCAACCCAGGATTTGAGGCACGCGGCGTTGCCAGTATTGCTGCCGATGTCCGCTGGCCATTTGTGGGTGAGGCTTTTGGCGGCACGCAAACCATCACGCCCCGCTTTCAGATTGTCGCCACGCCGCCCACCAAGAATATTTCAATTCCCAATGAAGACGCGCGTGCCATTGAGCTGGAAGACGGCAATCTGTTCGCATTGAACCGGCTTCCGGGATATGACCGTGTCGAGGACGGGCTGCGTCTGGTCTATGGTGTGGAATGGCAATTGCGGCGTCCCGGCATGACGGTCAACGCCGTGGTCGGGCAAAGTTACCGGTTTAATGACAAGGCTACGATCCTGCCCGATGGTACGGGGCTTTCCAATACAACATCCGACGTTGTGGGCCGGACCGAAGTCAAATTCCGTGATTTTGTGAAATTTACGCACCGCTACCGGCTGGACAAGGACAATCTTGCTGTGCGCCGCAATGAAATTGATGCCACCGTGGGCTCGCGCAAAAATTACGGTTCTATCGGATATTTGCGCCTCAACCGCGATATCGAAGCGGGTATCGAGGATTTGCAAGACCGGGAGGAAATCCGCGTCGCTGGCCGCACGCAGGTTGCGAAATACTGGTCTGTATTCGGATCCGCGGTCGTCGACCTGACCGACGAAGAAGAAAGCCCGCTTTCTGAATCCGACGGTTTTGAGCCGATCCGCACACGTCTTGGCGTGGCATATATAGACGAATATCTGGAATTGGGTGTGACCTGGCGGCGTGATTATATTGCCACCGGTGATGCCGAACGCGGTGACACATTTTTATTCAGGGTATCGTTTCGCAACTTGGGTTTTTGAAAATATCGTTTTTGGAAATATCTAGGTACGGGAACCGGCATCGAGATCATTTCTTGGCTTTTGAAGGGAAAAGCCCTAACGATCAGCTTGCTCAGGTTGGGTTAAGCCTTATCATGGCATTGCAGGCTTTATATTCAATAGATAATTAATGAGATTATATGACTAAATTAAATGTAAATTATTCAGATTTCCAGAGCTTTTTCAAGCGCATATTGCAATCATCTATATGTGCAACCGCATTGGGTGTATCTATGTTGATCCCGGCTGCTGTATCCGCACAAGCTGTTCAGGAATCAGAACGGGAGGAAGTCCGCGCGCAGGCCAGTCAATCTCCCAATGATAGTCTCAGGTTATTTGGCGAAAATGACCCTAATGTTCGCCGTGCAACCGCCATCGTAAACGGCCAAATCATTACCGGCACGGATATTGACCACCGTGCAGCGCTTGTTTTGGCTGCAAATGATAGAGAAGTATCTGGCGAAGAGCTAAAAGCCTTGCGGCTTCAAGTGTTACGTAACCTGATCGATGAAACCCTACAAATCCAGGCTGCAGAAGCAAACGAAATTGCTGTTAAGCAGTCTGAAGTCGATCAAACTTACACCCGTGTAGCTCGTGAAAACTTCGATCAAGACAGCTCGGCTATGGATAGCTATCTCAAGCGTGTTGGTTCATCGCCAGCTTCCCTGAAACGTCAAATTAAGGGTGAAATGGCATGGCAACGCCTATTGAGCCGAAACATAACACCTTTTGTCAATGTATCGGAAGAAGAAGTTAGAGATATCCTGCAACGCTTGGAAGAGTCCAAAGGTGTTGAAGAATACCGTATTGGCGAAATTTTCCTGGCCGCCACACAAGAAAACGCCGATCAAGTTTTCACGCAAGCCCGGCAGCTCATGGAACAGATTCGCCAAGGCAGTAACTTTACTGCCTATGCACGTCAGTTTTCGCAAGCTTCAACCGCTTCAGTGGGCGGTGACCTTGGCTTTGTACGGCTGGAAACCCTTCCTGCTGAAATGACAACGGCTGCACGCCAAATGCAAATTGGTCAGTTGGTTGGTCCTGTGCAAATACCAGGCGGTTTCGTAATCATGTATCTTATTGATAAACGACAAATTCTGACTGCCAATCCGCGCGATGCAACGCTCAGTCTCAAACAATTGTCCATAACATTCCCGGCAGGAACAACTCAGGAGCAAGCCACCGCCCGTGCAGGTGCATTTGCGACTGCAGCTAGAAATATTCGTGGATGCGGTGATGCAGACCGTGTTGCCTCTGACCTTGGTGCATCTGTTGTCAATAACGACACAGTAATTCTGCGCAGCCTTCCAATGGCTTTACAGGAAACCATGCTTAATATGTCGATAGGAGAGTCAACACCGCCATTTGGTTCTGCTGAATCGGGTATAAACGTTCTTGTTCTTTGTGGCCGCGATGATCCAAAAGCGAATGCAGGGCCCGACGCGGAGCAGCTCACGCGTCAATTGGAAGATGAACGCATTAATAAACGTGCGCAAACATATTTACGTGATTTGCGCCGCGACGCCATAATCAGCTATAATTAAGGATGTCCGCGGCATCTGCCTTTGCCATTTCGTCAGGTGATCCTGCAGGCATAGGCCCGGAAATTATCTGGAAAAGCTGGACTAGCCGGCAAGAAAACAGTTTGCCGCCGTTTTTTGCCGTGGGCGATAAAAATGCCTTCACTGCGCTTTATGGCAATGCGGTAAAAGCGATAGATTCCCCCGAAGAAGCCGCGCAGGCTTTCACAAATGCCCTGCCCGTCCTGCATGTTCATGAATGCGGCGCAGTCACACCTGGAAAGCCGGATGCAGAAGGTGCACGCTGCGCCCTGCAAGCATTGGAAATGGCGGTGGGATTGGCCCGTTCGGGCGGTGCCAAAGGCGTCGTTACCGGACCTGTCGCCAAATCATTATTAAAAAATGTTGGCTTTACGCACCCGGGTCAGACTGAATTTATTGCGGAACGGTGCGGCGTAGCCAAAAATAACGCCGTCATGATGCTGGCGGGACCTTCGCTGCGCGTTGTGCCGATAACCGTCCATATCGCACTCAGCGCGGTACCTGCTGCATTGACAGCTGAGCTTATCAAAGCACGTGCACGCGTTGCCATGAAAGGATTGGTCCGCAATTTCGGAATCCAGCGGCCTCGCCTCGCCATTGCGGGGCTAAATCCGCATGCGGGTGAAGATGGCAATATGGGCACGGAAGAAATTGACATCATCATCCCCGCGCTTGAAGAATTACGTGCAGAGGGAGTGGATATTATCGGTCCCCTTCCAGCCGACACCATGTTCCATGCCAGCGCGCGCGCAAAATATGATCTGGCCTTGTGCTGTTACCATGATCAGGGGCTTGTGCCGCTCAAAACGCTGCATTTTGATGATGGTGTCAACATGACGCTAGGCCTGCCGATTGTGCGCACGTCACCCGATCATGGCACTGCGTTTGATATTGCCGGCAAAGGCATTGCCAATGCCAGTTCGATGATTGCCGCTATCCAGATGGCCGAAACCGCATATTATCATCGCCAGAATTATGTTGAGCCAGACTGAGCTGTAATGAGCGCACCGAATCTCCCGCCTTTGCGCGATGTCATTGCCCGGCACGGCCTGTCGGCGAGCAAGGCCCTAGGGCAGAATTTCCTGCTGGATGCACAATTGCTCGAACGGATTGCGGCGATACCGGGCAGTCTGAGCGGTGAGCATGTGTTTGAAGTCGGCCCCGGCCCGGGCGGGCTGACCCGCGCGGCCCTGCTGGCGGGCGCCAACATTACAGCAGTAGAACGTGATGCGCGCTGCCTGCCCGCGCTCGCAGAACTGGGGGAAATATTCCCCACCCAGCTTCGCGTGATCGAGGGCGATGCGATGCAGGTTGACCCGGTGCAAGAAATCGGCGCGCCGTTCCATATTCTCTCCAATCTGCCCTATAATGTGGGTACAGCGCTATTGGTAAACTGGCTATCGACCGATACATGGCCCCCGGGATGGAAATCCCTCACGCTGATGTTTCAGCGTGAAGTGGCGGAGCGCATTGTCGCCCAGCCGGGCAGTAAAGCCTATGGACGCCTTGCCGTGCTGGCCCAATGGCGAACAAAAGCAACCATACCGATGAAAGTGCATCGCAGCGCCTTTACCCCGCCGCCCAAAGTCATGTCGGCCGTTGTCCATATTGTCCCAAGCAATGCCCCCGAGGGCGTTTCACCTGACGTGATCGGTAAAGTGACCGGCGCGGCTTTCGGCCAGCGGCGCAAAATGCTGCGGCAAAGCCTGAAGTCCCTGCCCAGTGCGCTCGAAGCTCTGGAAACAGTCGGGATCGATTCGACACGCCGCGCGGAAACGGTGAGCGTGGATGAGTTTGTGCAGCTGGCGCAGATTCTATCGTCCAAAAGCAGCGCTTGATCCCATCAAATCGTCATTCCTACGCAGGCGGGAATGACGAAGAAAGAAACGGAAAATAAATGCCAATACAGAAAACTACCCCGCCGCCTTTACCTTCAACCGGTACGCATGCAGCAAGGGCTCGGTATAACCGCTCGGCTGTTCCACGCCCTTGAACACCAGATCGCGCGCGGCCTGAAACGCCAGGCTGTTGTCAGGATCATCCGCCATTGGTTTGTAGAGCGGATCACCGGCATTTTGCGCATCCACTTTAGCCGCCATGCGCAGCAGCGCAGCATCAACCTGCTCCGCAGTGCATACACCGTGCAGCAGCCAGTTAGCCATATGCTGCGAGGAAATGCGCAGTGTCGCCCGATCTTCCATCAAGCCGACATCGTGGATGTCAGGCACTTTGGAACAGCCCACACCCTGATCGACCCAGCGCACCACATAGCCCAATATGCCCTGCGCATTATTATCGAGTTCCTGCGTAATTTCCTCTTCGGACCAGTGATGCCCGTCGGCCAGCGGAATGGTGAGTAATTCATTCAACCCAACAACGGGTTCACTCGCCACCTCTTCCTGCCGCGCAAATACATCCAGCCGGTGATAGTGGATAGCATGCAGCGTCGCAGCGGTGGGACTGGGTACCCACGCCGTGTTCGCACCCGTTTTGGGATGCCCGATTTTCTGTTCCATCATATCGGCCATCCTGTCCGGCGCGGCCCACATGCCCTTGCCGATCTGCGCCTTGCCGGAAAGCCCGCAGGCAAGGCCAATGCCGACATTGCGCGCTTCATAGGCGGCGATCCAGTCGCTGTTCTTGATATCGCCCTTGCGAATCATCGCGCCCGCGCGCATCGACGTGTGAATCTCATCGCCCGTGCGATCCAGGAAACCGGTATTGATAAACACAATCCGGTCTTTCACCGCATATATGCAGGCGGCAAGATTGGCGGAAGTCCGGCGCTCTTCATCCATTACACCCACTTTTACCGTATGCCGCTCCAGCCCCAGCATGTCTTCGGCAGCATCGAACAGATCATTGGTAAACCCACATTCTTCGGGCCCATGCATTTTCGGCTTCACAATATAGATGGAACCGGTACGGCTGTTACGCAGCTTACCGAGCTGTTTCAGATCATGGCAGCCAATCGCGCTTGTCATGACCGCATCCATGATACCTTCGGGAATCTCGCTGCCATCGGCCAGCGTGATCGCAGGATTGGTCATCAGATGCCCGACATTGCGCACGAACAGCAGGCTGCGGCCAGGCAGCGTGATCTGTTTACCATCGCCCGTCTCATAGCTGCGGTCGGCATTCAGCGCGCGAGTCACCGATTTTCCGCCCTTATCAAACGTCGCCGCCAGATCGCCACGCATCAGGCCCAGCCAGTTGCGATAAGCAAGCAATTTGTCTTCGGCATCCACAGCGGCCACCGAATCTTCCATATCCACGATAGTGGTCAGCGCGGATTCGAGCATGACATCGGCAATCCCTGACGGATCATCACGGCCAATCGGATGCGCCCCATCAAATACAACCTCTATATGCAGACCATTATGGCGGAAAAGCCGGCCCTTTTCACTCTTGCCCACATATTGGCCTGGATTCGCAATCGCGATGCCATTTTCAGGAGAACCTAAATCCGCCCAACTGCCATCTTCCAATGGTACGGCTTCATCCAGAAATGCCTTGGCGGCAGCGATTACGGCGGCGCCGCGCTCCGCATCATAACCGCCGGGCTTTGCAGGGGGCGCATCCAGCGCATCGGTGCCATAAAACGCATCGTATAAACTACCCCAGCGCGCATTGGCGGCATTGAGGACAAAGCGGTCATTGAGCGACGGCACGACCAGCTGCGGCCCTGCCATGGCGGCAATCTCTGCATCGACATTTTGCGTTGTGATTTTAAACGTTGCCGGTTCTTCGACCAGATATCCGATATCGCGCAAAAATAACTGATATTCTTCGTGATTTATGGGCTTTCCAGCATGTACAATATGCCAATTGTCAATCTGCCTCTGCAACTCTTCACGTCGTTCCAGCAATTCACGGTTACGTGGCACAAAACGGTCCAGTAAAGCCGCAAAATCATTCCAGAACCTGTCTGCGTCCAGACCGATCGGGGCTAGCACCCTGTCCACCACAAAATCATGCAGTGCAGTGTCAATTTTCAAACCGGCTTTTTGGGTAATGTCGCTCATAAATCCTCACTAATAGGCCCGATGACACTGCCCGGCTGAATGCCATATGGGCCGCGCACAACATGAAATCGAAATCCCGGGGAGGAGATATTGGCTATATGGCCAGCGCCCATGGTTTTGTAAATGCCCCGAAATGAAAAAAATCACAGGCTGGCTATGCGGGGTATTAGGCGTTAGAGATAGCCGCCATGACACAGTTATCTTCCGCTGAAACCGCCGCACTTTCCGTTATCGATAATGACCATATGCTGGCCCAGGTACAGCAATGGGCTCTGATCAACAGCGGTTCGCGCAATCTGGACGGCCTTGCAAAAATGGCTAGCGCGCTGGAACAGGCATTTGCCGTGCTGCCTGGCGACATCAGCCTGCATGCCCCCGCCACGGTGGAAGCCGTGCGCAGCGATGGCAGTATCGCCAAAATTGAACATGGCCGACACCTGACGGTTTCAGTGCGGCCCGATGCCCCCACCCGCCTCATCCTGACCGGACATATGGACACGGTCTTCCCCGTGGACAGTGATTTTCAGGATCTCACATGGCTGGAGGGCAACGCAGAGCAGGGCGGTGTGCTGGGCGGCCCCGGCGTGGCGGATATGAAGGGCGGCATTTCCGTCATGATCGCTGCATTGCAAGCGCTCGAAGCCAGCGAATATGCGGAGCGGCTCGGCTATGACATACTCATCAACAGCGATGAGGAAGTGGGTTCACCCTCCTCTGCCGCGCTTATCGCCGAACTTGCGGCAGGCAAAACAGCCGCTCTCACCTATGAACCGGCGGCTCTGCCCGATGGCACATTGGCGGGCGCACGCGGCGGCAGCGGCAATTTCTCTGTTATCTTCACCGGCAAATCCGCGCATGCGGGCCGCAATCCACAGGATGGCCGCAATGCGGTTGTCGCGGCGTCCGATATGGCGGTGCAGCTCAAAGCACTCACCCGCGATGGCTTGTCGGTGAACCCTGCCAAAATTGAAGGTGGGGCTGCGAATAATGTCGTACCCGACCATGCCATATTGCGCGTCAATTTTCGGCCAAAGTCACTGGAAATGCAGGCCTTGGCACAGGATGCGCTAGACCGCCTGGTTGATGATATCGCGCAAAAGCACAATCTGGACGTACACTGCCACGGCAGCTTTGGCCGCCCACCCAAGGAAATTGACACACAGGCGGCCAAACTTTTTGATCTGGTCAAAAAATGTGGCAGCGATCTGGGCCTTGATATAGGCTGGCAATCAACCGGCGGGGTATGCGATGGCAATAATATCGCGGCTTGCGGTGTGCCGGTTGTCGATACTATGGGTGTGCGCGGGGGTTCCATCCACAGCGCCGACGAATTTTTGATCACGGACAGTCTGTCCGGACGCGCCAAACTGTCCGCGCTCACCATCATGCGCATCGCACAAAAGGGGGGATTATGAGTTTCAGGATACGCGCTGCACGCAGTGATGATTTGCAGCACCTATATGAAATGGCAAAACTCACCGGCGGCGGCTTTACCAATCTGCCCGCGGACAAAAAATCCCTGACCGCCAAACTGGAACGTTCGGCAGAAGCCTATGCCAGCACTGGCGAGGAAGTGGGCGACCATATTTTCGTGCTCGTTCTGGAAAATACAGACACCGGCGAAGTGCGCGGCACATCACAGCTTTTCACCAAAGTTGGGCAGAAATGGCCATTTTATTCCTACCGGCTCAGCACGCTGACCCAGCATAGCCAGGAACTTGACCGCACATTCCGGGCAGAGATGCTGAGCCTTACAACCGATCTGGAAGGATCCAGCGAAGTTGGCGGGCTGTTTCTACACCCCGGCGAACGCGCGGGCGGGCTTGGCCTGCTGCTGGCACGCAGCCGTTATCTGTTTATCCGGCAGCATCGCGGCCATTTTGGTGACCGCATACTGGCGGAACTGCGCGGCATTATTGACGAAGCCGGTGGTTCACCCTTCTGGGACGGGCTGGCCGGCCGGTTTTTCGGCATGAGCTTTCAGGAAGCCGACTATTTCAACGCGCTCAATGGCAATCAGTTTATTGCCGACCTGATGCCCAAACACCCCATCTATACCGCCATGCTAAGCGAAGCGGCGCGGGCGGTTATTGGCCTCCCCCATCCCAGCGGCCGCGCGGCGATGCGGATGCTGGAAAATGAGGGATACCGCTATAATGGCTATGTCGACATATTTGACGGCGGCCCGACCATGATTGCGCGCACCGACAATGTGGGCAGCGTGAAAAATGCCCAATATGCGAAAATTGCCAGCATTGGCGATGGCGGCGCAAAATCACTGGCCGCATGCGGGGAACTTACCGATTTCCGCTGTGTCTACGCATTTATCGAAAATGGCGATGATGGCCTGAAGATAGACGCAGACGGCGCCAAAACACTGGGTGTCGGTGTCGGCGACGAAATTCTTTACATAGAGCGGTGATATGACAATAGGCGAAATCAATTTTGACGGCATTATCGGCCCCAGCCACAATTACGCGGGGCTTAGTTTGGGCAATATTGCGTCTTCGACCAATGCAGGTGCCAGATCGCACCCGCGCGCAGCCGCCCTTCAGGGTGTGGCCAAAATGCGGGCCAATATGGAGCTTGGGCTGACGCAGGGATTTTTCATGCCGCTTGACCGGCCGAACCATGGCTGGTTGGGGGCGCTCGGCACCGATATTGCGGGCGCAGAGCCGCATATGCGCGCAGCCGCCTATTCGGCATCCTCCATGTGGGCTGCCAATGCAGCAACCGTGTCCCCTGCCCCCGATACCAGAGATGGCAAATGCCACCTCACCCCCGCCAATCTAATTACCATGGCGCATCGCAGCCATGAATGGCCCGGTACACTGGCGCAGTTGAAACTGGCTTTTGGCAATAGTGATGCGTTTGCCGTGCATGACGCGGTACCGCCAACATTTGGCGATGAAGGTGCCGCCAATCATATGCGGCTGTGCGACCATCATGGGGCGGCAGGCCTCGAAGTGTTCGTATACGGCACGTCAGGCGGCCCCTTCCCCGCACGTCAGCATATTGAAGCCAGCAAGGCGATAGCCCGCGCACATGGTTTGGATCAGGATCGCGTCCTGTTTATCCAGCAATCCGAAACCGCCATTGCCGGCGGCGCATTTCACAATGACGTGGTGGCGGTCGCCAATGAAAATGTGCTGTTCACCCATGAACTCGCGTTTCAGGACCGCGAGGGCAGCTATATCGCCATCCGTGAGAAAATGCCCGATGCGCAGATCGTCGAAGTCCCTGCAGCCGCGGTCAGCCTTTCGGACGCCATCAAAAGCTATCTGTTCAACGCGCAGCTTGTCACGCTGCCTGATGGCGGCGGTATGGCGCTGATACTGCCCACCGAAGCGCAGGAGACATCCGCGGTCTGGAACTGGCTGGAACAGATGGTGGCGGGCAATGGTCCGATCCGCAGGCTGATCCCCGTCAATGTACGCGAATCCATGGCCAATGGCGGCGGCCCTGCCTGCCTCCGGCTGCGCGTGGTGGCAGACCCCGCGCAGGTCGATTCGCGATTTATTGCGACCGAAGAGAAACTCGCAAAGATTGAAAGTGCGGTAAGCACGCACTGGCCAGAAGCATTGCATCCCGATGATCTTGCGAAACCGGAATTGACCGAAACTGTCCGCACAGCGCGCAGCGAACTGCTCAAAGCACTGGATCTGGAAGAGCTTGATTGAAGGCCGGGACATTGCGCGCAAGTGTTCAAACTTTATAGCCGCCATGCCTGAACACAGTCGTCACCATGAACTTGTTTCAGGGTCTAGGGTTGTGTGCTGAAAACTTAGCTTCTTTTGCACGGGATGCTGAAATAAATTGGTGACTATACCACTCAAGCAGGTAACCAAATATTTTGAATTTAAGAACTTCGTCACCCCGGACTTGATCCGGGGTCCAACTCCTGCCGTTTCAAGTAGATGCAAGGTCAGGAGATGGATTCCCGCTTTCGCGGGAATGACGAGTTACATGTCAGAATGGTATAGTCACCAACATGTTAACAGTAACGCGTAGATTAGGCAGAAAAAGCTGCAGAGTACTTATCTGTAAGAGTGTTAGGTGGAGGGCTTCTGCCACCGGCGCGGAGTCTCTGGTTTAGGAGGGCGAGGACCGTTGATTCTAGCTTGCCTGTTTGCGCTTTTTTGTAAAGTTAAGGTGGAGGGCTTCTGCCCACCGGCGCGGAGTCTCTGGTTTAGGAGGGCGAGGACCGTTGATTCTAGCTTGCCTGTTTGCGCTTTTTTGTAAAGTTAAGGTGGAGGGCTTCTGTTGGCCGGCGCCCTCCGGGCCGCGGGAATCCGTTCTGTTGCCCGGTCGGTCCAACCGCGCTTTTACTTTCTAATTCGGGGCCGTGAGGCCCGGTGAATTAGGCAGCAATTGCGAGTGCTTCATTATCGTTTGCACTTATAAGTTTTAAGACTTTTTACGGGATACTCAGCCCGGACGAAAACAAAGCTTTTCAACACACGTCGATCCTGGTTCGTCCCCGTCACGCATCCCACTCTCGCCGGGACATGTGGTGGAGACGCCGGGTACTGCCCCCGGGTCCGCTGCATCTATTACACAATGCAATTTATCGTCATATCTGGCCGAAACCAGCAACCCCTATATAGCGCATATGACATGAATAAAAAGTGGATGAATCCAAAAAACCGGATTCACCCACTTAATGATACTTTATAACTTTGATTTAAATTATTTTTTCAGGTTATCACGGATTTCCGTAAGCAGATCAATTTCGCTCGGGCCGGTATCTTCCTCTTCACGTTTGGCAATTATTTTGTTCGCCTGCCGCACTAGCAGGAAAATGATAAATGCGAGAATAAGAAAGTTGATGACAACGGTCAGAAACTGCCCCCAACCAATCATGGCAACGCCCGCCTCTTTCAATGCCGCATAGCCATTCGCCTGGCTCATGCCTTCCGGTACAGGTCCGATGATAGTGAAATAATTGGAAAAATCACCGCCGCCAAAAATCGCACCGACAATCGGCATGATAATGTCCTCGGTTAGCGAAGTTGTAATCGTCGCAAACGCGCCCGCAATGATAACGGCCACGGCGAGGTCAATCACATTCCCCTTGGCAATAAAATCCTTAAATTCCGAAAACATGTCTTTCCCCCTTTTTGATTTCAACCGCGGCTTTTCGCGGGAAACCGCCTTTTTGTCGAGTAAAAAATGCTATTATTACAGATTGAAAAACCGGTGTGTTATCACTAGATTACACTTGACCTTTATATTTTGGAGCGGAGGAATAGTTAAAATGCGGATAGTTAAGTACCTGATGGTAGTGGGCGCAGCATTGTCATTATCGGCATGCGGTATCAACAGCGTGCCAACGGCAGAGGAAAACGCGAAAGCCAAATGGGCGGATGTCGAAAGCCAGTACCAGCGCCGGGCGGATTTGATTCCCAACCTTGTCGAAACGGTGAAAGGCTTTGCCGAACAGGAACAGGACACATTGACAGCAGTAGTTGAGGCGCGCGCAAAAGCGACTTCCATACAAGTCAATGCCGACGATTTGGGCGATGCATCAAAAATGGCTGAATATGCCAATGCGCAGACTCAGTTGAGCTCTGGCCTTGGCCGCCTGCTCGCCAGTTTTGAAGCCTATCCGGATCTGAAATCCAACCAGAACTTCCTGGCCCTGCAAAGCCAGCTGGAAGGTACCGAAAACCGTATTTCCGTGGCGCGCCGCGATTACAACGAAGCAGTGCGCGGATATAATACCACGATCCGGACTTTCCCGGATATTATCGGTGCGAAGATCATCCATGGCGCAGAACCGATGGTACCGTTTGAAGCCACCAGCGAAGGCGCGGAAGAAGCGCCAACCGTTGAATTTTAAAAAACGACTGGCCAGCGCTGCATAGGGCGCTGGCCATATTTTCCGGTGCAGGCCAGTTGATTCCGGCAGGATAAATGCGCCGGCAACATTGCGCAAAAACAACCCTGAAAGTGGAGAAACACGCACATGATAAGGCACATAGCTATTTTTGTGGCGATGTTTTTCATAGTGTCTCCACTTCAGGCACAGACATTTCCGGAGCTGACAGGCCGCGTGGTGGACGAAGCAGGACTGCTTTCCGCGGGGCAGGAAGCCCAGCTGACACAGAAACTTGAAGCATTGGAAAACCAGTCGGGGCGGCAGCTCGTCGTAACCACTGTGCGCGATCTTCAGGGCTATCCGATCGAAGATTATGGCTATCAGCTGGGCCGCGCATGGGGCATTGGCAGCGCCGAACGCGATGACGGCACCATATTGCTGGTCGCGCCCAATGAACGCAAGGTGCGGATTGAGGTCGGTTACGGGCTGGAAGGCATTATGACCGATGCATTGTCCAGCATCATTATCCAGAACAGTATTCTGCCAAACTTTCGCAGCGGTGACATGGCCGCGGGAATAATTGCCGGTGTTGATGCCATCAATACGCAGCTCACCCTGCCCGAAGACGAAGCACGGGCCTATGCGGACTCTCTTGAGAAGCAGGAACGTTCCCGTAATGATGAAGGCAATTATGGCATGCTCATTTTCTGGCTCATCATCATATTTTTCTTCTTTGTCCTACCAGCCATTCGCTCGGCCGGCAAAGGCAAGAAATATCGCGGCGGTTCCGGCCCGATCATCATTTGGGGACCGGGCACGGGCTCCAGCTGGGGCGGCGGTTCTGGTGGCTCTTCCTGGGGCGGCGGCGGAGGTTTTGGCGGCGGTTTCGGGGGCGGAGGCGGCGGTTTTGGCGGCGGCGGCGCCTCGGGCGGCTGGTAAATGCGGGGACAAGCGAAAATGACCAAAGCCATTAACATGAGCCTTGAGGACCACAGACGGGTCACAGCCGCCGTTGCAGAGGCCGAGCGCGGCACCGATGGCGAGATTGTCACCATCGTCACCGAACAGTCGGATCATTACAACGATATCGGCCTGCATATGGCGATTGCCGCCATGTTCCTGTTCCTTTCCGCGCTGGCCATCTTTCCGCGCTTCTTCCGTGATATTGTCAATTTTCTGGCGGGCGGCTGGGAACATGATTTTACCGTTGCTGAATATCTTTCGATGGTGCTGATTGTAAGCGCGATTCTGTTTCTGGCGGTGCGTTTCCTGTTCACCCTGCCCGCATTGCGGATGGCAGTCACGCCTGGTTCAGTCAAGGAAGAGCGCGTCAGATACAGGGCGATACAGTTTTTCAAAGTGGGTGCAGAACGCCGTACTCTGGGATTGACCGGTATCCTTATCTACCTTTCGATCCGCGAACACCGTGCGGAAATTGTCGCCGATGAAGCCATCGCCACGCAAGTCGATCCCGAAGTATGGGGCGATGCCATGGCGGCGCTACTGGCCGAAGTAAAGGCAGGCAGGCCGGGTGATGGCATGGTCGCTGCCGTTGAAAAAGTCGGCGTTGTGCTCGCCGACTATTTCCCGAAAAGCGTGGACAATACCAATGAGCTGCCGGACCGGCTTATCGAGCTATGAGCAATAGCGCTGACGGCGTGGAAACCCCGGACGCCCCGGAAACAATGTGGGAAGGCCGTTTCATTACGGCCAAGCGCGAGGGCAAATGGGAATATGTCTCACGCAGCCGCGGTATCGGCGCAGCGGTTATCATCGCCATTGACGACGGGCACATCCTGTTGGTCGAACAGTACCGCGTCCCGATTGGCAAAAACTGCATAGAGCTTCCCGCTGGCCTGATCGGTGATGAAACCGCTGGCGAAGACCCTGCGGTAGCCGCGATCCGTGAGTTGGAGGAAGAAACCGGCTACCTGGCGGAGCGCATGGAGGATCTGGGCGAATATTACAGCTCGCCCGGCATGGTGTCCGAAAGTTTCCGATTGATGAAGGCGCATGGCCTGACCAAAACCGGCGAAGGCGGCGGCGTGGAAGGCGAAGACATTACCGTGCACCGTGTCGCGCTGGATAAGGTGGAAACATTTGCCGCATCAAAACGCGCTGCCGGATGCGGCATTGATGTGAAAATGCTGCTTTTGCTGGCAGGCGGTTTTTTGGATTAAATTACCGCCGTGCACCGTTCCCGTCATTCCCGCGAAAGCGGGAATCCAACTCCTGACCTTTCACTTATCTGAAACAGCAGGAGTCGGACCCCGGATCAAGTCCGGGATGACGAAATTTCTATATTCGAAATATTTTGGTAACCTGCTTGAGCGGCATAATCATCAAACAAGTTCAGGGAATAGATTCCCGCCTGCGCGGGAATGACAAATGTTAGATATGGCTTTATTCTCGGGGGAATTTACTGAAAATTATCCGCGTAAGCCTGTAATTTCAACTTGCGCGCAGGCGTTTCGACGACATGCGCTGCAATGCCATATTTTTCCGCATATGCCAGCGCCGCTTCCTTGCTCGGGAATTTCAACGTGAGCTGCTGCATCGTATCGCCCGATCCTGCCCAACCCATTAGCGGGTCAGGGCGCTTTGCTTCACTCGGTTCAAATTGCAGCACCCAGCGGTCCGTCAATGCGCGGCCGGATTGCATGGCGTTTTTCGGGCTTTGATAAATACGTGCGGGCATGTTGTTTCCTATGGGCCTGTTACTGTTTCCAATGCAGCAAATGATGCCATCTGGTCAAGCGCAACCTGCGCTCATTTCCCGCGCGCCTGTGCTTTTTTCGTTTTAAGATTGGCCGCCGCCTCAACCGGGTTATCAGGCCAGTTATGCTTGGGATAGCGTCCGCGCATATCACGCGCGACATCGGCCCAGCTGCCGTTCCAAAATGCCGGCAAATCACGCGTCATCTGTACCGGACGGCCCGCCGGCGATGTCAAACTAAGCACAAGCGGGATGCGCTCGCTGCCCACCACCGGATGTTCGGACAGCCCGTAAAGCGCCTGTACGCGCAGCGTTACGGTGGGTCCGGCCTCGGCCGCATAATCGATGTCATGCGTGGTTCCGGCGGCAGATGTAAATTTCTCCGGCGCATATTTGGCAAGCTGCTGCTGGCGGTCCCAGCCGATCCGGCCCACCAATGCCTGATGCAAGTCACCGCCCGCAACCGCAGCAAGCGACGTCCGCCGTTGCAGCAACGGATACAGCCAGCTTTCCAGATCCTGCATCAGGGCCGCGTCGGACAGCTCCTCAATCCCTGCAAAACCCGCACGTATGCGAAGCGACATGGCAGCTTTGCTCCATGGCAGCACATCCAAACCCGCTTTGCGAACATGGTCCAATATTACGGCGGCAATCACATCGGTATCGGGTGCATTGTCTGCACTTTTCTTAAGGCGTATCTGCCCCAGCCGCGTTTCGGTTACCACTTCGGCGCGGTCGCGTTTCGGGTCATAGCTGGCGCGGGATTCGCGTGTGATCATATCCGCAAAATGTGCCTCTATTTCCGGCAGTGTCAGCGCAGCAGCCGAAACTATCCGCGCATTCGATGCTGCGCCCTGCACTCCACCCACCGCAAGCCATGGCTGCGCAGCAAGCGATGATGCGGCATCCAGCCGAAATCCGCGTCCCCCGGTACTTTGCCATTGTGTGCCATCCGCGCCCCGGCGGCGGCATATCCGGTTGGGATAAGCGTGCGCGAGCAGTGCGCCCACCGTAATATCCGTGTCGGCAGGACTTGGGGTCAACGCCTGCGCCTGTTTGGCCCAACGGCCCGCCATACGCATTGCCGCCTTGGCGCGCATGCCTTTTTCACGCTTCCACCGGCCTAGACGCTGTTCGAGATCTTCGCTGCGCCCGCCAAGGCCGCGTTCCTGCAACAGCACCGCAATATGCGCTGCGGTTTCCGCGGCTCCATGTTCTGCACCGCGCAGCAGCATATGTGCGAGATTGGGCGGCAGCGGTAACTCGATCAATCGCCTGCCATGCGGCGTAATATTCCCGCTTTCGTCAATGGCATTTAGCGATAGTAACTGCGACCGCGCTGCTGCCAGCCCTGCCCCGGGCGGCGGGTCGATCCAGCGTAATTGTTCCGGCTGTGCCTCACCCCACGCCGCACTTTGCAGCAACAGCGGCGCAAGATCGCTTTCCAGTATTTCCGGCGGATCAAAGGGCGGCATGCCTTTCGTGGCGGCCTCTTCCCATAACCGGTAAGCCACGCCCGGCCCCTGACGCGCAGCGCGCCCTGCCCGCTGTGTAATGGCCGCCTGACTGGCGCGCTCAGTCACCAGCCGCGTGACGCCCGCCGCACGGTCAAAACGCGCACGGCGGGCCATACCGCCATCGACAACCACACGCACGCCATCGATGGTCAGGCTGGTTTCGGCAATGCTCGTCGCGAGGATAATCTTGCGCCGCCCCTGCGCATCGGGCCGGATCGCGGCGCGCTGATCGGCTGCCTCCATCGCGCCATAGAGTTTATGCAGCGCAATTTCCTGCGGCAGTGAAGTAAGACTGTCCGCAGCGCGTTCAATTTCATAAACGCCGGGCAAGAAAGCAAGAATATCGCCCTGCTCCTCCTGCAACGCTGTACGCACTGCGCCCGCGATCGCAGTAAGTAAAGGCGTATCTCCGCCCCTGCTGATATAACGATGTTCAAGCGGATAACTGCGCCCCCTGCTCTCAATTAACGGGGCCTCACCCATTAAACTGGCATAGCGCGCGCCATCCAATGTAGCCGACATGGCCACTATGCGCAGGTCAGGCCGAAATGCGGCCTGTGCCTCCAATGCGAGAGCCAGGCCGAAGTCGCTGTTCAGGCTGCGCTCGTGGATTTCGTCAAACAGCACGGCGGAAATGCCGGAAAGTTCGGGGTCATCCTGAATGCGGTTAAGAAATATGCCTTCAGTCACGACCAATATGCGGGTATGTGCGGATTGGCGCGTATCCATGCGGGTGGCATAACCGATGGTCTCGCCAACTTTCTCACCCGCCATTTCCGCCATACGCTCAGCCGCAGCGCGTGCCGCCAGACGGCGCGGAGACAGAAGCAATATCTGTCCCGTGCACCAAGCCGCATCCAGCAAGCCGGGCGCTGTAGCGGTTGTCTTACCCGCACCGGGCGGCGCTATCAGCACCGCATTGGAATTATGGGTGAGAGCGTCCACGAACTGCGGAAGCACTTCATAAATGGGAAGATCGGGTTTGGACATCAGCTGCCTTCTAACCCTATCACCGCGGCTGCGAAAGCGGGAATCCAATGCCCGCCTGTGCTGTCATGCAATGGGTGAAGGATGGGATATTGGATCAGGCGCTAAAAGCAGCGGGCTAGAATGCCCGCGATATCGCGAACTCGACAGTTTCAATCAGTGCCGATTTCGCTTTGCCCGCTCCAAAACCGGCAATGGCATCAATCGCGCGCTGGCCGTAATGGCGCGCCCGCTCAATTGTTTCATCAATTGTGCCATGCTGGCGCATGAGCTGCGTCGCATAAGCCAGGTCTTCATCCGAGGTGCGGTGGCCGACAATCGCATCCTGCCAGAATTTACGCTCTTCCTCGTTGCCCCGCGCATAGGCGATGATAACGGGCAGAGTAACTTTACCGTCGCGGAAATCGTCGCCCACATCCTTGCCCATTGTCGCCTCGTCCGACACATAATCAATCGCATCATCGACAAGCTGAAACGCAATCCCCAGATTGCGGCCATAGGCATCCAGTGCCAATTCATCTTCTTCATCACGCTCCGCCACAACGGCGGAAATGCGGCAGGCAGCGGCAAATAGAGCAGCTGTTTTTGAACCGATAATATCCAGATAATGGTCTTCGCTGGTATCGATCCGGCGCTGCGCGGTAAGCTGATCGACTTCACCTTCGGCGATCACAGCCGATGCCCCGGAAAGGATTTTAAGTACCTTCAGCGAGCCATCCTCGACCATCAGTTCAAACGAACGCGAAAACAGGAAATCACCCACCAGCACGGTCGCGGGATTGCCGAATACCAGATTCGCCGTTTTCTTACCGCGGCGCAGATCGGATCCATCCACGACATCATCATGCAGCAATGTTGCAGTATGGATAAACTCCACTGCCGCCGCCAGTTTGTGATGCCGGGTACCAGGATAATCGAGCAGTTTTGCGCAAGCCAGCGTCAGCATGGGCCGCATCCGTTTGCCGCCGCCTGCAATCAGGTGTCCGGCAAGTTCGGGGATCAGCGGAATGTCCGACTGCATACGGTCCAATATGACGCTGTTGACGGCATTCATGTCCGTAGCAACCAGACCCATGATCGGGTCAAGCGAGGGCGGCCCATCACGGCCGATATGATGTACTGTCGCGCTCATAGCTTTCGCATGTGGCAAGACATGAGCGCGATGGCAAGTGCAAAGCGCGCAGAAAACGGTTTGATGTTGCGCAACTTATGATAAGTTGAAGCTTATGGACACTGACACACAGCTCGCCACATTCCGCCAAAGCATCGACAATATCGATGCCGCGCTTGTTTTCATGCTGGCCGAACGCTTTCGCATCACGAAAGCAGTGGGCGAATATAAAGCAAAGACACAATTGCCGCCCGCCGATCCACAGCGTGAGGAAAAACAGATCGCGCGGCTCAAGTCACTGGCCGAAGAAGCCAGTCTTGACCCCGAATTTTCAGAGAAATTCCTGCGTTTCATCATTGATGAAGTCATCCGCCATCATGAGCAGATAAGAGACAACGGGTAAGTGGTTTCAAATAGGCCGCTAGTAAGCTTCTATATTTCCATCTCTTCCGGTACGCGCGGCAATTGCAATCGTACCAGCAGTCCGCCCAGATCTTCGCTTTCATCGAGTGATACGCCGCCGTCATAAATCTCCGCGACATCGCGTACAATAGCGAGGCCAAGCCCCGTTCCGGGTTTTCCGGTATCAAGCCGTGCTCCGCGTGCAAAAATACGCTGGCGTTCTTCTTCGGGAATACCCCGGCCATCGTCTTCGACCCAGATTTCAACCATTTTCGGTTCTTCCCCGCCTGTCTTCTCAGCGGCATCAACGGTCACGAATACGCTGCCGCCGCCATATTTCGCGGCATTTTCGATCAGATTGCCAAGCATTTCATCCAGATCCTGGCGCTCCGCAGCCACACGGGCTTTTTTATTTCCGTCCAGATCAAAACGCACATGCGGATACAGCTGTGTCACCGCGCGTTCCACGGCTTCCACGCTTTCCCATACGCTGGCAACACTTAATGCCTGCCCCCGCCTGCCAACGGCGCGGGCACGTGCCAGATGGTGATCAACCTGCCGCCGCATAACGGCAGCTTCGCGGATTACGGTGTCGGAAAGATCATCTGCCTTGGCCGTCGCCGCATTCATGACAACGGTTAGAGGTGTTTTAAGCGCATGGGCCAGATTACCCGCATGGCGCCGCGCTTCTTCGGCCTGTTTTTCATTATGTGCGAGCAGTGCGTTCAGTTCATCGACCATCGGCATCACTTCAAGCGGTAGCGTTTCGGTGACCCGGTTCTGACGTCCCGTCCGCATCTGCACAATCGCCTGGCGCACACGGCGCAGCGGCCACAGCCCATAGAGAGTTTGCAGCGCGGCCAGAACAATCAACCCAAGTGCCAATAATGCAAAGCTTTTTGTAAGGGTAGAACGCAGCTGCGAAAGCTGTTTATCAAGCTCGGCGCGGTCTTGCGCAACCATCACCCACCAGCGTGTGTCCGATCCTGGCAGAAATACCGCGCGTTCAATAATACGCAATTCCTCACCTTCAAACTGATCGGAATCATAGATATGCGGTTCGGTATCCTGATGGTTTTCCGGAAATTTAAGGGCACGGTCCCATAGCGAGCGTGACGGAAAATCTTCGTGTCCTTCTCCGCTGATCTGCCAATAGAACCCGCTGTTGGGCTCCAGAAAGCGCTGGTCACCCAGTGGACGATTGAAAAATACTTCACCATCAGGCCCAATTTCGGCCGAAGCTACCATTGCCGTTTGTACGTATTCAAGCTGTTCATCGAAATTATTCGTGATAATTGAGCTTAAAGTGCGATCCAGTGCAATACCGCCGCCAAGCAGCAACACCGAAATCCAGACTGTGGCGATCAATATCATGCGGCGGCTGAGTGACCCGGAATGAACCGGACCCGCTGCAGCTTCGTCGCTTACAATATCAGCGGCAGAATCACTGCCAACCTGCGCATCGGTCATGACTATATGCCGTGACGCGGATATGGTTTAATCCTCGTCACGGTCCTCCGGGTCCTCAAGACTGTATCCCAGCCCGCGGATAGTGGTGATCACATCACTGCCAAGTTTTTTACGGATGCGTGTCACAAACACTTCAATCGTGTTGGAATCGCGGTCAAAATCCTGATCATAAATATGCTCGATAAGTTCGGTACGCGATACCACCTTGCCCTTGTGATGTAGCAGGTACGATAAAAGCTTATATTCCTGCGCAGTAAGCTTCACCGGCTCCCCTGCCCGCGTCACTTTGCCGGACCGTGTGTCCAGACGGATTTCACCCGCCGTCAATTCTGAGCTTGCATTGCCGGAAGCCCGGCGGATAAGCGCGCGCAGGCGGGCGATAAGTTCCTCGGTCTGGAACGGCTTGGCCAGATAATCATCTGCGCCAGCATCCAGTCCCGCCACTTTATCGGACCAACTGTCACGCGCCGTCAGCACCAGCACGGGAAACTTGCGGCCTTCCTTACGCCACATGTTCAGCACGGTCAGACCATCGATTTCAGGCAGGCCGAGGTCAAGAATAACAGCGTCATAATCCTCGGTCGAACCCATGAAATGGCCGTCTTCGCCATCGGTGGACAAGTCTACGGCATAGCCGGTATTTTCCAGTGTCGATTTCAATTGCTGGCCAAGCGTGGGCTCATCTTCCACTATCAGGATACGCATGACTATTCCCTTTCTTTCTCACCAGTGGCTTACGCTACTGGCGGTAAATTACCTCAGGTTATGCATGAAAGACATGAACGCAGCGGTCAAGGGATATGCACGAAATGCCATGGAAATATTGACGCGGAATATTAACGGCGGCGCAGGATTGCACCGCTGCGTGCATCGACAACGACATCAACCACACGCTGTCCCTTGATAAAGCGCAATGTGTAAATCAGCCGGTCGGGATCATAGCTAAAGCCCAGATAACGCATCCCCTTCATTTTCGGAATAACGCGGGCTTCGATTTCCGACCGGGACTTAATCGCGCCCGACTTCATCTGCTTACGCGCGTCAGCCTGATTATCGCGCCGCGCTTCTGCAGGCGCAGGGATAGCAACTAGCGATACAGCAACACATGCGGATGCAATCAGGGCGGTTATTTTTATCATGAAATATCTTTACATCCATAGGCTTTAATGTCGGGTGAACAGCCCCCAAACCATGCGTTCAGCATTACGCTATGCGATTATTGCACCATTTCATACGTCACATTGACCCGAACACTCGTGCCAACCTGACCTGGCTGAACGGGCGTGCTCAGAGCTTCATCCATTGCCATGGACCGCACTCTCGCGCTATTCTGAACAACCGAAGAGCCGGAAATATGCTCGCTCACAGCCAATATCCGTACATTGCCGTAACCCGCGAGCTTGGCATATTCGAGCGCCTGTGCGCGGCCGCGTTCCATTGCGCTTTTGCGCGCCATTGCCTTGACTTCGGTATCGTTGGTCAGGCTGAAATACGGACCGTTCAGGTTATTGGCACCTGCGGACACCATCGCATCGATCATCTCGCCCAGACGGTCGATATCGCGCACTTCCACCTGCACCTGATTGGAGGCACGGTAGCCAGTCAGACGCGGTTCCTGATTATTGCGGTAATCGAATTCCGGATTGATATTGATACCCGTCGTCTGGATATATTTGTCCTCGATGCCCAGCGCCTTGATCTGTTTGACAAGCGCATCCATCTTGCGCGCATTGTCGCGCAGCGCCTGCTGCGCAGTCGGCGCTTTGGTGGTAACGCCTGTGCCAATGCGTGCGGTGTCGGGCGCACTATCGATCCGTTCCGATATGCTGAGCTCTATAACAGGTCCGGAAGTTTGCACATCTACATCGGCAGCATGTGCGGGTGAAAGCGCCGTAAACGTAAGTGCGGAGGCCGCCATCAGCATCGCGGGAAGTTTGCGGGCTGGAAGTTCGCGAATATATGTCATTGGGAAACTCCTTGATTTCATCATTCTGCTGCGCGTTACATAGACCTATATGAGCTTTTGCTGAATATCCATGATTGCTTTGCCCTCTTGCCACGGCGCACCCCGCCGCCTACCTGCTTGGCTATGAGTGCGCCGCCAATCCTGTCCTATGAAAATCTGAGCCTGATTCAGGGCAGCGGCTGGCTGTTTCAGGATTTGAACATCCATATCGGCCCGCGTGACCGGCTGGCGCTGATCGGGCGCAATGGTGCGGGCAAAACGACATTGTTGCGCATGATCGCAGACCAGATCGAGGCCGACAAGGGAACGCGCTCGATCAGGCCGGGCACAAAAGTCGTGTTGCTGGAACAGGAACCCGATGTCACGCGCTTTGACACACTTATGGACTTTGCATTGCACGGTGATGATGGGCCTGAGCGCCACGCCGTGGAAGCGATAGCCGATCAGCTCGGCATTGATCTCAGCCGTGAAGCCGGTAGCTCCAGCGGCGGCGAAAAACGGCGCGCCGCGATCTGCTGCGCGCTGGCGCAGGAGCCTGACCTGCTGCTTTTGGACGAACCGACCAACCATCTGGACCTGGCTGCGATTGACTGGCTCGAAAACTGGCTCAGCCGCTATAACGGCGCATTTGTGGCGATCAGCCACGACCGGACATTCCTGACCCGCCTGACGAAGCAGACACTATGGCTCGACCGCGGCAGCCTGCGCCGACAGGAGGTAGGTTTTGGCGGCTATGAAGCGTGGATGGAAAAAATCTATGCCGATGAAGCACAGGCGGCACAGAAAATGGATGCCAAGCTGAAAATAGAGGCGCACTGGCTGGAACGCGGTGTCACCGCGCGGCGCAAGCGTAATCAGGGCCGGCTGCAGAAACTGTATGAAATGCGCGCCGCGCGTGCCGCCATGATGGGACCGGCGGGTACGGCAAAGCTGAAAGCCATTAGCGATGATGTCCGCACCAAATCGGTCATCGAGGCGGAAAATGTTCACAAAAGCTTCGGTGAAGGCGATGAGAAACGCACGATAATCCGTGACTTTTCGCTGCGTATCCAGCGCGGTGACCGGATTGGCGTCGTTGGCCATAACGGCGCGGGCAAGACGACTTTGCTCAAACTCCTCACCGGGGAAATCAAACCTGATAGCGGCACGGTCAAGCTCGCCAAAACGCTCGACGGCGTCATTATCGACCAGCAACGCAGCCTGATGCAGCCCGACAGGCGCGTGCGCGACATATTGGCCGAAGGCGGTGACTGGATCGATGTGCGCGGCCAGCGCAAACATGTGCAAGGCTATCTCAAGGAATTTCTGTTCGACCCGAGCATGATCGACACACGTGTCGGCACATTATCGGGCGGCGAACGTTCCAGGCTGCTTCTGGCGCGCGAATTCGCCCGCGCGTCCAACCTGCTGGTGCTGGACGAGCCCACCAATGACCTCGACCTGGAAACGCTGGACCTGTTACAGGAAGTTATCGCCGATTATGACGGCACGGTGCTGATTGTCAGCCATGACCGAGACTTTCTGGACCGTACGGTCACGCTTACACTCGGCCTCGATGGTTCTGGCAGTGTCGATATTGTCGCCGGCGGCTATGCCGACTGGGAAGCCAAGCGTACTACGGGAAAGGAAAAAACAAAACCTGCGAAAAAGGCGGAAACTGCGCCTGCGAAATCCTCAACAACAGCGTCCAAACGCAAACTCAGTTACAAGGATCAGCGCGATTATGACAATCTGCCCGCACGCATCGAAGAGCTGGACAAGCTGATCGCCAAGCATGAGGCGGAACTAGGTGACCCTGCGCTATTCACTGCCAACCCGGTGCGCTTTTCCGCATTGACCAAAGCCATTGAAGAGGCACGCGCGGAGAAAGACGAGGCCGAAATGCGCTGGCTTGATCTAGCCGAACAGGTTGAGGCAATGGGTTAGGTGAGCGCGTTCAGGCGGTATAGCTGCCCTGCCACAGCCGCTCCACAGTAAGATGGCAAGAGAACCATTTGTATCCCGGCGCAGGCCGGGGTCCAGTTGCAACGTATATGTTTGTTACTCTGGACTCCGGCATGCGCCGGGGTACAATACTTCTATTCTTATCGCGCTATTTTCCCCGCGCTATATTACATCTATCCCGGCAGCCGGTAAAATCGGCAATCCGGTCCAGCGCAATGCGCAGCACCAGCTTGCCCGAACGCGCGGGCCAGCCTAGGTCCTTTTCCGCCACAGGCACGGCGTCACCTGCACAAATCACGCGCCATGCAATATCGTTCAGGTCCGGCCCCAAAAATGCTTCCGCATCCTGAAAGCGCTGTTTGGCGGCAACCTGCATCTCTGCCGGGCTCAGCCGCGCAGGCCCATTGCGTTTATGGCGTACGGGATCCCAGCTCATCGTTATGCCAGACGACAGGTTCGCGCGCTCCCAGTCGCTGCGCAGCCTTTCCCCCGCATCGAACTGCCGGTCTGTCAGATGCCCGCGCGCGTGCAGCCAGCCCAGCGGCGATTCGGCAAGGTTTACGGTGACGGACCGCCTCGGCTTCTGCCCATTGCTGGTTTTGTTGCTGCGCGCCGCGACAATATTGTTATCGGTAACGGGCTGCTCAACCAGCATACGATTGCGGGTTTCACCCATAGCCGTGTTGTTTTTTGGCATATTCACTCCTTAAACAGATATACGCCTCTTGCCATTTTGGTGATAGTGTAGGAAAGTGAAAACCATATAGGTTGTATATTTAAGGAGAGCATGATGATTAACCGCATTCGCGATGTACGCCGCGCCAAAGGTCTTACCCTGAATGATGTCGCCAAGCTCTGTGATCCGCCAACCACCGCCCAGACAATCGGACGTCTGGAAACCGGCACGCGCACATTGTCCCTTGACTGGCTCAACCGGATCGCCGCCGCATTGGGCGTGGACAGCGCCGAACTTGTCCAGGGCGGCAAGGCAGAGGAAATAGCCGTCGCGGCGCGCTTGACAGATAAAGGCGCGCAGGCGCTTGCGAAGCCGGAACATGCCTATATCCCGCAGCCCAGCGACCATATGGTGGCGCTGAAAGTCCAGAGCGGCATTGGCGATTACCGCGCGGGCGACACTGTATGGCTGCGCCAGCTCAACCCTGATGATTATACGCAGGCGTTGAACCGTGATGTCCTTGTTCCCCGCCCTGCTGGACGTTTTCTATTCGGTAGATTGATAGGGCGCGAGGGTGACAAGCTCCACATACTCCCGCTGGGCGTAGGCGCGCGGCAGCAAGTGGTAAATGACCCCGCCTGGATCGGTATGGCCGAAACGATGATCCGCAGTCTTTAGGATATTGAACTAACAGCTCACAGATCCTGTGAACATTGCTGCGAAAGCAGCAATCCAGAGCGAGGATTAGCTACCATTGCATTTTATTGCTCTAAGCTCCTGCTTTCGTAGGAGCACATATATATCACATATATATGACGCCGGCTCAGTAATTCATCTCACCCCAGCGGCATCAGGGCGGCCACGATTTGCCTGTCTTCCTGCCTCAGCATTCCCCAAGCGCGCGCGGCGGCTTTGCTGTCCATGACTTCAATACCCATGCCCAGCCCTTCTATCTGCCGCACAAAACTGCGCGGTGGATGTTCCAGCACAGGGCCTGTGCCGAATATCAAAAACTCCGGCAGTGGATCGCAAGGCAATATCGCTTTCAGGCTGCTGATATCCATCTCCGCCATGGCAGGCGTTGCCCAGTCCATCGCATTGGAAATGGTGAGCAACAGGCCGCCATCAACCTGCCGGTTACCGACACGAAAACCGCCGCGGGTAAAGCCGGAAACCACCGGCCCTTCCGGCACATCATCCTTGAACAGTTCCATCTGTTACAGCCCCCTGATTAAGGCTGCGCGCCATCATAGCCTTCATTCATCGACTGTGCCTGTTTATCGGCATCTGTCGTGGGTGGCACAAAGCTGTCCGGTCCGACGCCCAACCAGATCAATACCGGGTTCGCCATATATACGGACGAATAGGTGCCGACAAAAATGCCGAGCAGCATGGCTGCGGTAAATCCGAAAATCGTATCCGGTCCCATGGTCACCAGCGCCGCCAGTGCGATGATCATGGTCAAACTGGTCATAATCGTCCGTGCCAGTGTTTCATTAACAGAAAGGTCGAGCAGCGGGATCATCTCCATTTTGCGGTATTTACGCAAATTTTCACGCACACGGTCAAACACAACGATCGTATCATTGAGCGAATAGCCGATAATGGTCAGCAGGGCAGCAATGATGTTGAGGTTAAATTCAAGCTGTGTCAGCGCGAAAAAACCGAACGTGATGGCGACGTCATGAAAAAGCGCAAACAGCGCCCCTACGCCGAACTGCCATTCAAACCGGAACCAGATATAAATCGAAATCGCAAGCAGCGCGAAAATGAGCGAGTACACACCGGTGCTCAGCAATTCTTCGGATACTTTACCCGACACTGCGTCGACGCTTTTGATATTGGCCCCCTGATCGGCATATTTTTCTGCGATCATATTGGTGACTTTGATGGTGGTACTGTCCGCTTCCTGTATGTCATCACTGGCGCTATCATCCAGACGCATACGGATGGACACTTCATTGGGATTGCCGAAACGCTGAATACTGGCGTCGCCGACATTCAGCGCGGCGATATCATCACGCAGCTGTGTCACCGGCGCGTCTTCGACCTGGGTAAATTCGACCTGGATCATCTGGCCGCCCACAAAATCAACCCCGAAATTCAGCCCGCGCATCGCCACCAATATGATGGAAGCGATAATCAGCAGCGTGCTGATCGCCAGTGCAACATGACGCCATTTCAGGAACTGTATATTCGTGTTGTCGGGTACGAGTTTCAAAAGTTTCATATCAGATCACCAACTCTTTGGGCCGTTTGTTCTTCAGCCAGATCGCGACAAACATCCGCGTCACGAATACCGCCGTAAACACCGACGTACAGATACCGATCAGCAACACCACCGCGAAGCCGCGGATCGGACCGGAGCCGAAGAGAAACAGCAGAATTGCCGCGATTACGTTCGTAATATTCGCATCATAAATGGCCCGACTGGCTTCTTTATAGCCGACCTCAATCGCCTGTATAATCCGCCTGCCCGCACGTCGTTCCTCGCGTATACGTTCGTTAATCAGCACATTGGCATCAACCGCCGAACCGACTGTCAGGATAAAGCCAGCGATGCCCGGAAGCGTGAGCGTCGCGTTCAGCATCGCCATAATGCCCAATATGATGAAAAGGTTCAAAATCAGCGCGATATTCGCATAAACGCCGAAACGTCCGTATACCGCGATCATAAATGCCAGCACGGCAACGGTGCCGATCAGGCCCGCTATCAGGCCTTTCTGAATAGACTCTTCGCCAAGATCGGCGCCCACCGTGCGCTCTTCGACGACTTTCAACTCAACGGGAAGCGCACCGGAACGCAGCGCAATCGCCAATTGGTTCGCGCTTTCCACTGTAAAATTACCGGAAATCTGCGCGCTGCCGCCCAGAATAGGCTCATTGAAACTGGGCGCGGAAATAACTTCATCATCCAGGATGATGGCAAAACGGCGACCGACATTTTCGGTGCTGAGCTTGGCAAACTTGCGCCCGCCTTCGCTGTCGAAAGAGATGTTCACGACAGGCTCATTGGTTTCCGGGTTAAACCCCTGACGTGCGTCCGTCAGGCTATCGCCTTTAATCCCCCCCAGACGGATAACTGCTTCATTCCGGCCATCAAAGCCTGCGCCTTGCGCATAGGGGAAAACCTGGCTGCCAATATCGGCCTGCCCTGCCGCCGTTTTATTGGGATCAGCAGCGGCATCGACCAGCTTGAACTGCAATTCCGCCGTCTGGCCCAGAAGTTCTTTCAGTGCTTCGGGATCTTCCAGGCCCGGAACCTGCACCACGATACGATTGTCGCCCTGACGAATGATGGTGGGTTCGCGTGTACCCATTTCATCGATACGCTTGCGGATCACTTCTGTGGCGGTGTTCATCGCCTGATCGACCGCTTCGGCAACACCAGCATCCGTCGGGGTTAACACGAACCGTGTCGTATCGCGCACTTCCACGTTCCAGTCGCGCTGACCGGTCAGGCCGACACCATTGGTAAAACGCTGAATTTCCTCGCGTACCGCATCAACCTTGGTGACATCACGGACCATGAACGACAATGTCCCGTTATCGCGCGAAATATCCCCAATCTCGATCCGCGGCTTGGCGTTTCGCAGCGCGCTGCGAACATTTTCTTCCATGTTTTCCATATTCTGCGCACGCACATCGGCGGGATCGGCTTCCAGCAGAATATGGCTGCCCCCCGACAGATCGAGACCAAGATTGACCGTTTCTTCAGGAATAAATGCTGGCCAATAATCCCGCGCCGCTTGCGGCAGCAGGCTGGGCAGCGACATTAGGACGCCAAAAAACAGCAACAGGGACAGGGAAATAATTTTCCACCGCGGAAATTCTAACATCTGTGTGCATCCTTACATGTAAGCACATTATAGCGGGCCGGGCATAAATCCCTGCCCGTTTAATCGTTGGCAGGTTTCGAACCACCTAGCGGCACGATGTCACCCAAAGTAGATTTGACCGCCTTGACTTTCAAGCCGCTGCCCAGATCGAGCTCGACATATTCGTCATCGACTTTGGTGACTTTGCCAACCAGACCGCCGCCTGTGACGACTTTGTCATTCTTTTTCACGCTGTCGATTTTTGCCTGATGCTCCTTCATCCGCTTTTGCTGCGGACGGATCAGCAGAAAATAGAATATCACGAAAATCGCAACCAGCGGCAACATGCTCAAAAGGAACGGCGGTTCGCCGCTTCCGCCTGCTGCTGCGATAATGGCCGAAAAAATAAAGCTATCCATAGTTAAAAACCTGTTTCGTCTAAAATGGGCATAAGACGCATATAAAGCGCCGTGATCATATATCTGCGCGCGCCTATCACCTTCAATAGGTAAAGGCAATTATATAGCATGTGCATAACGTGGCCCCTTGTTATTTTGTTGTCATTTTGCGCGTGGGAGCATATCGCACTCGGCATGGGAATCGCCACGAACAGCATCCATAAAATACGGCGCGTTACGGCAGTATTATTGTCGTGTGCGATGCTGTTATCGCTTCTGGTGCCAGCTGGTTTCATGCCCGATACTTCCGGTGGCAGCTTCCGCATCAAGCTATGCTCCGGCGTTCAGGATGCCACACTCACAATCGACAGTAATCATCCGCAATATGAACTGCTTGCGCTGGTCCACGGCGTGGATGTTGATATGAGCAGGGACCACGCCCCGGATGCTGAAGAAATGCGGGATTGCGCATTTTCTGCCGGTGCAGGGCTGGCGCTGGCCCCGCCATCTGCGCCGGTCCTGGATATTGCACAATATCCGGTTACCATACCGGCCATTCCCCGCGCGCTGCAATATATTGGCCGCGCATTGCACCTGCCGCCCTCGACAGGACCACCTGCTTTCGGTTGAACGGCCCTAAAGGCCCATCGGCATATGCCGCTATTCAAATACTCAGGCTTATACGCATTCGGAATATCCCGGTGCACGATAACGTCTGCACCTCTTATTATTGTTCAACGGAAAATTACAAATGAAAAACATATATTTATCACGCTGCCTTGCCGCAGCAACCTTAGTCATATCCGCCGGCAAACCGGCCGCCCATGCCCATGATGTCTATGCCGACGACCATGCACCAATCGGTGTCATAGCCGATCATGCCCATCAAAAGGGCGAAATCATGCTTTCGGCCCGCTATATGCATATGGATATGCAGGGCAATCAGATCGGCACGGACAGCGCCGTGCCCGAACAGATCGTGACCACGGTGCCCAACCGCTTTTTCGGTGCGCCGATGCAGCCGCCCACGCTGCGCATTGTCCCCACCAAAATGCGTACGGACATGATCATGGTCGGCGCAATGTACGCGCCCAGCGATGCCGTCACGCTGATGGTCATGGGCAGCTATGCGGAAAAAGAAATGGACCATATCACCTTTCAGGGCGGCATGGGTACGAACCGCCTGGGCGAATTTACCACCAATCCCAAAGGCATTGGTGATGTAAAAGTCGCGGCGCTCTTCCCATTGCTGGGCCATCCTGACGCCAAAGCCGACAGACGCGACGAACTCACATTAAAAGTCGGTATCAGCGCGCCCACCGGCTCCATCACCAAAACCGCACAGATACTTACACCCATGGGCGGCACACCAACCGTGCGCACGCCCTATATGATGCAGATCGGTTCGGGCAGCTGGGATTTCGAACCCGCGCTGACATACAAGATAAGACGAGGTAAAATAGGACTGGGCGTGCAGGGCAGCGCGAAAATCCGGCTGGAACGCAATGATCAGGGCTATCGCTTTGGCGATGTCTATGAAGCGACCGCCTGGACCAGTTACCGCCCCGCCCAGTGGATCAGCCTGTCCGGACGCGCGAAATTCCGCACCATGGGCCGGGTAAGCGGTATCGATGCAGCCATTATGGGGCCCGTGCAGACTGCCAATCCCGATTTTCAGGGCGGTGAACGTATCGACCTGATGGCGGGTGCAAATTTCGTTGCCACGCATGGCGCACTGGCCGGGCACCGCATCGGTATCGAACTGGGTAAACCTGTTTATCAGAACCTGAACGGTCCGCAGATGAAGGGCAACTGGATGCTGACGCTCGGCTGGCAAAAGGCATTCTAAGCCGTAGGCGATTGCCGCCCAATCCGCAAAAGCATAAAATAGTGCTCCGCACCGCTTGCCAAACGCGGTGCGGGGCAATATACGCCCACATTCCGGTCGGGACGTAGCGCAGCCTGGTAGCGCATCACACTGGGGGTGTGGGGGTCGTAGGTTCGAATCCTATCGTCCCGACCAATTTTCCATCACTCTGACTGTTTATTTATCGCAATGTCGTGACGCGGCGGTCAGAAGTTGTAGATATATCTTTCCTACATATAACCAAATCGGTTAATAATAATTTTCCTGAATAGAGAATTATTATGGATATATACAAGTTAATTGATAAAGTTATTGAGCGTGAAGGTGGATATAGTAACCATCCAGCTGATCGCGGTGGGGAAACCAATTGGGGAATTACACACCGTGTTGCACGTGCCAATGGTTTCCGTGGTGATATGCGCCTGCTCAGCCGTGAAAAGGCGGTGCGTATTTACCGCAGCATATATTGGGATGCCCCCGAATTTGATAAAGTCGCCGAGCGCGCACCCGCGCTGGCGCGCGAACTATTTGACACTGCGGTCAATATGGGAGCGGCCACGGCCTCGGGCTTTTTGCAGCGCGCGCTGAACGCCCTGAATCGCAATGGCCGTGACTTTTCGGATATAACCGTAGACCGGCAGATTGGGCCGCGCACGCTGGCCGCGCTGAATGCATTTATGGACACACGCGGCGCAAATGCGGAATCGGTTCTGCTAAAGGCTGTCGAAGCTTTGCAAGGCGCCAAATATCTGCGTCTCGCCGAATCGCGTCCCGCCAATGAGGCTTTTTTGTACGGCTGGCTCGCCAATCGCATCGGTCATTAGGCCGCCATATCAATATCGCTACATTAATACCCAGGGGACAGATTAAATTTAAGGACAAACCATGTCATCACGTGAAGGCATTATCGGCCCAGTGGCCAAAATCATCGACAAAATTATTCCTGATCCGCAGGCCCGCGACCATGCCAAGCTGGAGCTCATAAAGCTGGAAGGCACACAGGAAATGCAGCATTTGCAAACCCGCCTTTCCGCCATTGTGGCCGAGGCAGAAACGGCTGATCCATGGACGAGTCGGGCGCGGCCAAGTTTCCTGTATGTCATGTATGCGATGATATTATGGGCGATTCCCATGGGCCTTATCGCCAGCGTACACCCCGAAACGGCCCGCGCCATTGCAGATGGCATGAATGCCTATCTGGCCGGCATCCCGGAACCGCTTTATGCCCTGTTTGGCACGGGATACCTAGGATATACCGTTGCACGCCAATGGGGAAAAGCACGCAGAATTGACAAGTAATCCACACAGCTTATCGGGTTTTTGCGAAAAATTCTTGCCAGACGCACCATCATGCAGGTAAATGGCAAATTCTTATTCCAAACCAGAAGGGGAAAAGTACCGTGAAGAAAACCAATCTACGTAACATGCTGGCAGTTGCTGGCGGTCTCGCACTTGCTACATCGGCATGTACACCTGAAACCGCTCAGGAAGAAGCTGTTGAAGCTGCTGAAGAAGCATCAGAAGAAGCTGCATGTGCAGCTTGTGCTGCTGACGAAGCTGTTGAAGCTGCTGTTGAAGCTGGCGACGCTGAAGCTGCATGTGCAGCTGGCGAAGCTAAATGTTCAGCACAATGTGCCGCTGTTGAAGCTGCATGTGCTGCTGAAGCTGCTGCTGAGTAAGCCGAACAGCTTCACTTGACACAAGCACTTGAAAAGCTGTTTGCCCTTACGGGACAGATAGTTGAAGAGGGCGTCTCGCTGGTACCACGTGTGGTGCCGCCGGACGCCCTTTTCGTGCAACTGGATCATTATCCCAAGGGTGATTGCGTTGCCCCCGGCAATAAATCACGCTGGTTTTACCACGCACACCCTCCGGAAGAGCGTGAGGAAGGCGAACACGGTCATTTCCACATGTTCCTGCCGCGCAGCCTATTCGGTAATACCAAGCCTTTGATTGGCCCGCCGAAGAAGAACATCCGCGGCAATAAACCCGCACAGGTCGTGCATTTCGCGGCGCTGGCTTTTGGCACAGATGGCATGCCCAGTTACTGGTTCACCACGAATTATTGGGTCACACATGAATATATGATGCCCGCTGCCGAAATAGCCAAATACCTAAAAGAATTCGACATGACGGACGCCCCGGGCGATCCGCTCGTCAATGACTGGCTGACCGCAGCCGTACAGGTTTTTCACGATCCGATTACTGACCTGCTCCGGCAGCGGGATGAAGCGCTCGCTGAAAGCAATTATACGGATAAGGCACTGGAAGTGACTTCCCGTATGGATTTCGACATTTAGTCTTAATATATGATGCGTTCACAAACCGGCATTTCGAAACTGATATAGCGCCTAATAGTAACGGCAGCATTCCGTGTGCAAAAATATATGCAAATCACAAACAAAACTTTACACGCCACTATTTTGTTAAGCGTTATATAAACTACGAACCATTCAAAGCTTTCGAATTAAGTATCAAATATCTGAAGGCATTGGAAATCAGCCTTCAGATAAATGTTTCAGTAATATAATTTTAAACCAACGATTTATCAGAGAGGGACTTCTGTTCCTTTTCAAAAAGATACATTGGTATAAGTAGAATACTCACCGAAATTATAGGCAGCCATATAACCAAATCCCATTTCAATTTATACGTCGAGGGCACTGTTTCTGGAAGTGGTCCAAAACCACATGCCATAATTGCATCGACGTAGAATAATAGACTGCCAATTAATATAGAAAAAGTGATTTCCAAACCTTTCAGCATTTTTGGCCACTTCCTCATTTCTTCCATTCTCGAAGGATTCAATAGCTCAATGGCAACCATAATTAAATATTTAATTATATTAGATAAAATAGATGTCATTAAATTTTCCTTTAACAGGTGATGCCTCAGTCTTTTAATCGACATCACATGAAAACAACTCTTGCATAAAATCCAAGAGCAAAGACTCTATATTATTAGCATAATTAGAGGCGAGTTGAGTAAAAGAATATTTCGCACAAAATTTAAAACTGATGTTCTTAAATATTTTTAAGATAAGTTAACTCATAGATTTAATGAAATAGAAAGTTAGTAGAAGAATTTCATACAAGCTTTGCTACACTACACAGCTTTGCTAAGGATCTTGATGGCTTTGAAGAAATAATGGTGCACCCGACAGGATTCGAACCTGTGGCCCTCAGATTAGGAATCTGATGCTCTATCCGACTGAGCTACGGGTGCATTATGGTTTGTGCCAAGCTGTAATGCGGATATACGCGGTTTTCAAACCTTATCTGATGTGGTCAGTTTTTGGCTTCGGGCGGGACCACCGGAAGCGGCAGGGGCGCCACCGATATACCCTCGTCGAGCAGATCCTGCGCCTCTTCTTCACTGGTCTGCCCGTGGATAAGCTCGGGATCGGATTCGCCGTAGTGGATGTCACGGGCCTTGCTGGCGAAATCGGTGCCAACCCAGGTTGATTTTTCGAGCATTTGCGATTGGGCTTTGGCGAGTTCTCCAATCATATCCTGCATTTTCTGCGTAATTTCAGGAACATTCTGCACAGCCACAGCACTTTCGGCGGCAGGTGCTGCCGGGCTTTCCTCGGCTTCGGATGCGGCAGGCGCGCTTGCCAACGCCTGATTGCCCTTTGCGCCTACATTTGGTGCCATGACAGCCTTGCGGATATCGCTGTCGCCGCATACAGGGCAGCAAAGCAAGCCAGTCTGTTTCTGTGCCGCAAATTCTTCGCTGGATGCAAACCAGCCTTCAAACACATGGCCCTGAGAGCTGCAGACTTGTGAACCGCAAATAAGATCAAATACAATCATGATATCTTATAATCGCCTATTTCCCGGGCATTGGCAAGCGCGGGCAGTTTTTGCCGCACCTCGCCTATCTGCTCCATATTCAGATCAACGACCGTCATACCGGCGTCCTCACCCATATCTAGCAGCACCCTACCCCATGGGTCGACGACAAGGCTGTGGCCATATGTGCTGCGCCCGTCCTCGTGCCTGCCGCATTGCGCCGCAGCCACCACAAAGCTGCTTGTTTCAATCGCCCGTGCGCGCAGCAGCACGTGCCAGTGCGCCCCACCCGTGGGCACGGTAAATGCAGCAGGTACGGCAATAATATCCGCGCGCGCTTTGCCCAACTCTGCATAGAGCGCCGAAAAACGCATGTCATAACAGATGCTGAAACCCAGCCTGTGCCCAGCAATATCCGCGAGCACCGCCTGATCACCGCCTTTATATACACTGGATTCGCGCCAGTTATCACCGCCGCCCAGTTCGACATCGAACAGATGAATTTTGTCATAACGCGCACGGATTTCCCCTACACTGTCGATCAAAATGGAACGATTGCGCCATTTGCCATCTGTGTGTCCCAGCGCCAGTGAGCCGATATGCACGTTAATGCCATGCTGCCTTGCTGCGCCTCGCGCCTGTGCCAGAAAATCATCTTCCGCTTCGCAGCGGATTTTTTCCGCCGCGCGTTTGCGGTCACGGTCGAGCATGTTCGACATTTCCGGCGTGAACAATATTTTCGCGTCTTGCGTAGCAGCATCGGCAATGGCAGCTGTCACCACCTGTGCATTAGCCGCGGGGTCAATCCCGCCATTCATTTGCAAAACCGCGATTTTCATATTTAACTACGCTTGCCTTATGCGCTGAGCAGCGGATCAAGCCCGCCTTTGGCATCCAGCGCAAACAGATCATCACTGCCGCCAATATGCTGACCATTGATAAAGATTTGCGGGACAGTGGTGCTGCCATTCGAACGTTCCAGCATTTCGGTTCGTTTCGCGCCGCCCATGCTGATTTCAAACTCCTCGAATTCTACACCCTTGTCTTTCAAAAGACCTTTGGCGCGCACGCAATAGGGGCAATAGAACTTTGTATAAATTTCAACTTTCGGCAATGGTATTTCCTTTGATGGATTGCATCGTGCTTACCCATAAATGGTATGCGCGGCGGCCAAAAACAAGGCCGCACAGATATAGGGTTTTAGTGCCCTTGCCGCCCTTCCTCACCATCACGCAGCACACGGGCCCAGCAATAAATTGTCACACTTTTGGCGCCAGCTTTCCTAAGCTGCGTCACGCAGGCATTGGTGGTTGCACCGCTGGTATAGACATCGTCGATCAGCATGATGTCCCTGCCCTCAATCTGGTCAGCATATTTGGAGTTGATTATGATGGCACCGCTGAGCAGTTTCTGCCGCTGTTTGCCGGTCATGCCCTTCAGCGGCGGTGTTGCCCGGATGCGCCGCAATGCCGACGGCAGAATTTCGATATCATGGAAGTCATGCAGATTTCCGGCAATCAATGCCGCCTGATTAAAACCCCTGCGCCACATGCGCGTTCTGTGCAAAGGCACGGGCACAAGGAGCAGGTTATTTTTTTCATCGGGCACGTAACGTCCCAGAAACCGGGCTATCAGCCTGGCTAGCCCAATCCGCCCTGCATATTTCAGTTTAAGTGGAATCTGCCTCGACAGATCGTCATATACCACTGCCGCCTTGATACCATTATGCCGGGGTGGCTTGGCAAGGCAGGCCGCACATAGCAATGCATCGTCACGCGCTACATCAAACGGCCGGTCACAGGCCGCGCAGCATGGGGCGGTAATAAATTTGAGCTGCGGCCAGCAATCTCCGCAAAATTGCAGATCATCGGCCACCATATCCCCGCAGCAAGGACAGCGCGGCGGGATGATGATATCGAGCACAGGTTTGATGGCCTGCGTATAGAAAGTCTGTATCACAGTCATTTTTTACGCTTGTCGCAGCCTGCTGTCCAAGGCACAAGATGCAAATGGTTCAATCCCCATCAAATGCTCCATCGCGGCCGCCCGATATTTTTGACCGGCGCAGGCGGCGACTGGCCCGCGACCGCGCCGCAAGAAATGATGCTGATCATGATTTTCTGCACGTGCATATGGCCGAAGAGATTATCGAACGGTTGCAATGGGTAAAACGCGAATTTGCCAATGCGCTGGTAATCGGCAGCGCGGCGAAGCCTTTAATGGCGCATCTCACTGCGGCGGGCATGGCGGTAACCTATGCCGATAGCAGCGCTGAATGCACGGCGCGCCATAACGGTGTCCAGTGTGAAGAGGATATGCTGCCTTTCGAGCCCCAAAGTTTCGACCTCATCATTTCCAATGGCGTTCTTGATAGCGTCAACGACCTGCCCGGCGCGCTGATCCTGATGTGCCGTATACTCCGTCCCGATGGTTTGATGCTCGCGGCATTTGTCGGCGCAGGTTCGCTGCCCCGCCTCAAAGCCGCGATGATCGCCGCCGATGGGGCAAAAAATAATGAAACCATGGCCGCGCATATTCATCCGCAGATTGACGTGCGGGCTGCCGGCGATCTGCTGGCCCGTGCCGGCTTTACCATGCCCGTAGCGGACGGAGAGCGGCTGACAGTGCGTTATGCGGGCCTACCGCCTCTTGTGCGTGACCTGCGCGGCATGGGGGCCAGCAATGTGCTTGCATCCAAACCGCCCTATATCGGCAAGCAGGGCCTGCTGGCCGCGGCCAATCATTTTGCAGAATCTGCTGATGATGATGGCAAGATCGGCGAGATATTTGAGCTGATATATCTGAGCGGCTGGGCACCCGATGCCAGTCAGCCCAAACCCGCAAGGCGCGGGAGCGGGAAAACATCACTGGCGGCGGCGCTCAAATCGCGGAAGTAACGTCCATAACGCGGCATTTGAAACGCTTGCGCTGCGCGTCTATATTCTGAAAATCCTCTTCACCATTGACCAGAACCCGCAAAAGCGCGACGCCTTTTCCAGTAGGTATTTCAACAGACGCTTTTGCCAGACTGGTCGCTGCATCAACGCTATTTTTGCGAGTGCTGTTGCCATGCGTGACATCAATTTGTACTGGACCTGCCCCCGCCTGCCTGTCGTTCAGAACAAAAGCGGCATCCGTATTCCCGTCAAAAATCGTGATCGACCAGTAATGGCCCGCAATCGGATCGAAGCTGATATTTAACGGCTTTTCGCTGATATCAAATGGACAGGTTGAATAGATCAGGTCAGGGCTGGTCCTCACGATCGTCTGGTTTTGCGCTGTAATGCGGCCAACATGCTCGGCGCTGTTCGCGCTGCCGCGCTCTGCCAGAGTGGTCCATGCCCGGTCCATCACAAAGCCGGGCACCGCGCCCAACACGGTCCAATAGCTGGCCGCTGCCGTCAGAATAAAGGCAAGAATGGCAAGCCCCCATTTGCGCAGGAAAACGCTCATTTGGGGCACTCCACTCTATAAATTCCCGGCAATTCAGTTACAGCGCGATTTTCCAGAAACGCCTGCGATGGGTGGTAAGCGCGCATGGTAAGCTGAAATGATGCTGCCGGGTCTGTAGCGATGTCACTGTCCGCAGACGGCCCGACCGTAATTTGCCAGTCGCCTTGCTTCTCTTGCGCGATATTATTGCTGCCATAAGAATATCGATCACCTTCGCTGGCAATAAGATAGCCTTCCACATTGTACAGCGTTAACGTCCACCAGCGTGCTTCAATTTTACCGCCTCGCACTTCGTAGGTGCAGGCACCGTCAAGCATGTTGCCGTCGCTATCAACTGATGCGTTGTAATAGATCGCCTCGCTGTCCGGCAATGCCATTATCCCGCGCAGCGCAACCAATGCACGTGTAAAGCGGCTGCCGTCCGCGCTGCCCATGCCCTGCGCTGTATTCCACGGGCCATTCTCGATTTCGAGCGCGCTGACGTCCTGGCGCAGCTGCAACACTGCAATCAGCAGTCCAGCCACTATCCCCAATATGGACAATATAACTATGCGCCAGAGCATCTTTATTTCATCAATTCCTATTTCTCCAAAGCAGCCTGCGCCGCTGCGAGCCGTGCTATCGGCACGCGGTAGGGAGAGGCGCTGACATAATCGAGACCGGTTTTGGCACAAAATGCTATCGATGCCGGGTCGCCGCCATGTTCTCCGCAAATGCCAAGCTTGATATCAGGCCGCACAGCCCTGCCCTTCTCGGCAGCAATTTCGATCAGCTGCCCTACGCCCTCAACATCCAGCGATACAAACGGGTCACGCGCATAAATACCCTTGTCGACATATTGGCCCAGGAACCGCGCGGCATCATCGCGTGATACGCCCAAAGTGGTTTGCGTCAGGTCATTGGTGCCAAAACTGAAAAACTCGCCGCTCTCGGCAATTTCATCGGCCATCAGCGCCGCACGCGGTAGCTCAATCATCGTCCCGACCAGATAGTCGACGCGCTGCCCGCGTTCGGCAAACACCGCCTCAGCCGCGCCATCGACAACCGCTTTCATCAGGTCTAGCTCGCGCTTGGTGCCAACCAGCGGAATCATGACCTCAGGGATCGGTGCCTCACCCGATTTTTCGAGTACATCACAGGCCGCTTCGAATATCGCCTTTGCCTGAATCTCATAGATTTCGGGATAGGTGACGCCAAGACGGCAGCCGCGATGACCCAGCATCGGGTTAAACTCGTGCAGCTCGTTGGCGCGCCGTTTCAGCGCTTCAATACCGATGCCGGTCGCTTCGGCGACATCCCTGAACTCGCTTTCGCTATGCGGCAGGAATTCATGCAGCGGCGGATCGAGCAGGCGGATAGTGACCGGAAGCCCGACCATCACTTCGAAAATCTCGGTGAAATCCTGCCGCTGTTCAGGGAGCAGCTTGTCAAGCGCCGCCCGGCGGCCTGCCTCGTTTTCGGCCAGGATCATCTGCCGCACCGCGGTAATGCGCGCGGCGTCAAAAAACATATGCTCGGTGCGGCACAGGCCAATGCCCTCCGCCCCGAAATCACGCGCCACACGGCAATCCATGGGGGTTTCCGCATTGGTGCGCACCGCAAGCTTGCGCACTTTGTCTGCCCATTCCATCAGGGTACCGAAATCGCCAACCAGTTCGGGTTGGATCGTTTCAACCTCTCCCGCCATCACTTCGCCCGTGGAGCCGTCCAGCGTCAGCAGTTCGCCTTCTTTCAGCATGCGCCCCGCAACCGTCATGCTGCGTGCATCATTGTCGATCACCAATTCGCCCGCGCCCGATACACACGGACGCCCCATACCGCGCGCGACAACAGCAGCATGGCTGGTCATGCCGCCGCGCGCAGTCAAAATGCCCTGCGCCGCATGCATGCCGTGAATATCCTCCGGCGACGTCTCTATGCGCACCAGAATGACATTCTCGCCCATTTCCTTGCGCCGCTCGGCCGTATCCGCATCGAACACGATCACGCCCGCCGCTGCGCCCGGAGAGGCCGGAAGCCCGCGCGTCAGCACGTCACGGTGCGCTTCCGGGTCGAGTGTCGGGTGCAGCAGCTGATCCAGCGCCATCGGGTCGACACGGCTCACCGCTTCTTCTTCGGTGATCAGGCCTTCACTGGCCATATCCACCGCGATTTTCAGCGCCGCCTTGGCCGTGCGCTTACCGCTGCGCGTTTGCAGCATCCACAGCTTGCCGCGTTCGACGGTGAACTCAATGTCCTGCATATCGCGGTAATGCTTTTCAAGCAGGTCAAACACACCCGCGAGCTCGGCATAGGTCTCACCCATCGCCTCTTCCATGCTCAGCGGTTTGGCATTTGCCTCCTCACGCGCGGCTTTGGTCAGATATTGCGGTGTGCGGATACCCGCGACCACGTCCTCGCCCTGTGCGTTGATCAGATATTCGCCGTAATAGGCGTTGGTGCCGTCGGAGGGGTTGCGCGTGAACGCGACGCCCGTCGCGCTGGTTTCGCCCATATTGCCAAACACCATCGCCTGTACATTGACCGCCGTGCCCCAGTCACCCGGAATGTCATTCAATCGGCGATAGACCTTGGCCCGCTCCGCCTGCCAGCTGCCGAACACAGCGGTGATCGCGCCCCATAGCTGGTCGTTCACATCCTGTGGGAATGGCTTCTCCCACTGTTCCTCGACCAGCGCTTTATATTCGGCGACCAGCGCTTTCCAATGCTCAGCTTCCATCTCGGTATCGCTATAGAAACCATTGTCTTCCTTGGTGATTTCCAGAGCCTCTTCAAATGCATCATGGTCCAGGCCCAGCACGACATCGCTGTACATCTGGATGAAGCGGCGATAGCTGTCCCACGCGAAACGCTCGTCCCCGCTGACCTCTGCCAACCCTTCGACCGTCGCATCGTTGAGGCCCAGGTTGAGCACCGTGTCCATCATACCCGGCATCGACACGCGCGCGCCAGAGCGCACCGAAACCAGCAGCGGATTGGCGGCGTCTCCGAATGCCTTATCCGTCACACTTTCGATATGCGCGATGGCCTGTGCCACTTCGCCGGTCAGGCTATCAGGGTACATCTCGCCATCGGCATAATAGCGTGTGCACAGCTCGGTCGAGATCGTAAAACCCGGAGGCACCGGCAGGCCAATCGACGCCATTTCCGCAAGGTTCGCGCCCTTGCCGCCCAGCAGATTGGTGCGCGCGGCCTTGTCTCCACTCGCCGCATCCGAAACACCGCCGCCGAAACGAAATACATATTGGGTCATTCTTACAACTACCTTGCTTTTCTTCCGTCATTCCAGCGAAGGCTGGAATCCAGATAAGATTTCATTCTGCCCCGCCAGTCCGGCTGGACCCCAGTCTTCGCTGGGTGACTTCATCGGAGTGACAGGGAAATATTGATAACTCGCCCTACCCCTCAATCTTCGAAAAATCTGCGACGCTATGCACCGCATTTTGAACCCGCACCAACAGGCCGAGCCGCGTTTCGCGTTTGGCCGGGTCATCATCGTTAACCGTCACATCGTCAAAAAACCGGTCGATCGGACCGCGCAGGCTCGCCAGCGCTGCCATGGCCCCTGCAAAATCCTCAGATTCAATCGCTGACGCCGCTTTCGGCTCCGCCGCATCCAGCGCCGCAATCAGCTCCGCTTCGGCTGGTTCGGGGGTATAGGGCAAAGCTCCGTGCTCCTGCGAAAGCAGGAGCCCAGGGCCATCCTGCACTGCGTCCGCACTGGATTCCGGGTCTTCGCCCGGAATACTGGATTTCTTCAAAATATTCGAAGCCCGCTTATACCCGGCCAGCAGGTTCTCACCATCCTCAGTCTCGACAAACGCCTGCAACGCCCTCACCCGCGCGAGCAGCCGGTCAAGATCATCTTCCCCGCCAAGTGTAAATACGGCGTCGATCAGGTCGTGACGAACGCCTGCTTCGCGTTGCTGGACTTTGAGGCGATCGGCGAAGAAGTCGAGAAGATCAAATCTAGCCTTGAAGTCCCATAGATCAAACAGCTGACCGAACTTTTTGCCATGAGTCTCGGGTGCAAACTCTAACTCCCTACCCAATATATCCCCTCGCAATAGCTCCTCCGAACCCCACTTCAAATCGCTTTCAGAAAATTCATAGGCGAAATTGAAATTGCACCGCTGTGCGCTTCCCTCGATCCAAGCTAATGATACTTTCTTGAAAGCCTGTTTTAGAGGCAAACGCAGACTATTTTTTTCAAACAACGAAAGAACGCCTAATGCGGCACGACGAAGAGCAAAAGGGTCTTTTGAACCGGTAGGCTTTTCATTAATTGCGAAAAATGATGCCAGAGTATCCAGCTTATCCGCCAAACTCACTGCCACGGTTACCGGCGCTGTTGGCACATCGTCGCCCTGCCCCACCGGTTTGTAATGGTCGCGGATGGCGTCGCTGACCTCGGTCGGCAGACCTTCTTTTTCCGCATAATAGCCGCCCATCAGGCCCTGTAGCTCTGGAAACTCGCCGACCATTTCGGTAACAAGGTCGGCTTTGCACAGACGCGCGGCCTGTTCGGCCAGATCGGCTAACTGAGCAGGATCGGCGAGTTTAGCCCTCTCAAGCCCCTCTCCTTTAGGGGAGGGGTTGGGGTGGGGGCTGTCGGCAGACGCGGTGCTATCCTGTAGCCCCCCACCCCCGGCCCCTCCCCTAAAGGAGAGGGGTGAAGAAGTAACAATGCCTTCCTCACACAGCCATCTTGCCAGCTTGGCCACACGTTCCACCTTATCGGCGACCGTGCCCAGCTTTTCGTGAAAAACGATATCTTTCAGCTTTTCGGCATGCTGCTCCAGCGTCGTTTTCTGATCCAGGTCCCAGAAGAATTTCGCATCGGCAAGCCGCGCCGCGAGCACTTTTTCGTTACCGGCCACAATCGCCTTGCCACCATCATGCGCATCTATATTGGCGGTGCAGACAAAGGCGTTGGTGAGAGTGCCCGCGCCATCGCGCACCACAAAATACTTCTGGTTGATGCGCGTGGTGAGCTGGATCACCTCTTCCGGCACATCCAAAAACGCCGCATCATAGCGGCCAAGCAGTGGCACCGGCCATTCGGTCAGACCGGCATTCTCTATCACCAGCCCTTCATCCTCAACCAGCACAAGGCCCGCATCGGATGCCGCCTTAGCCGCACCGGAGCGGATAATATCCTGCCGTTCTTCATGATCGACGATGACATAGCAGGCACGCAGGTTTTCGATATAATCATACGCGCTGCTAATCTTAACCGCACCATCGTTATGGAACCTGTGCCCCACCGTTTCATAGCCGGAAACTATCCCGCCAATCTCACATTCGACCAGTTCATCGCCGAATATCGCGACAATACCCTGCAAGGGCCGTACCCAGCGCAGACTTTCGGTGGTGATGCTGGCCTCGCCCCAGCGCTGCGACTTGGGCCATGGAAAGGCTTTGATGATTGCGGGGATGGCCTCGGCCAGAACGTCTGTGGTCGCACGGCCGGGCGTGTCGATCACCGCAAAATAGGTCGGGCGGCCCTTAACGTCACGCACTTCCAGCTGGTCGCGTGTGACGCCATTCTTGCGGCAGAAACCGTCGACAGCCTGGTCGGGCGCGCCTTCGGGCGGGCCTTTCGCTTCTTCGCTGACCGCTTCGGTTTCGGCAGGCAGGCCTTTTGCAATCAAGGCCAGGCGGCGCGGTGTTGAATAGATGGTAATGCCCCCAGCCTTCAGGCCCGCATCACCAAGCTGCGCAACAAAGAGTTTCTCAAGGTCAACGCGCGCTTTCGCCTGCATCCGCGCCGGAATTTCTTCGGAAAGTATTTCAAGGAGGAAGTCAGTCATGACGGTCTCCACAGGCCGTCACCCCGGCGAAAGCCGGGGTCTCCTGCCCCTTGGCAGAAGATTTGAAGGAGATTCCGGCTTTCGCCGGAATGACGATTGATTCCATCATCATACGCTCCATCCTTCATATTCGCTCGCCCAGCGTTCTTTATTCTTATTGATCCATGCCTCACATGATCCTTTGGCCAAGTCACGGACACGGCCCATATAGGCTTGCCGTTCGGCCACGGAAATCACACCGCGTGCTTGCAGCAAGTTGAAGATATGGCTGGCTTTCACCGCCTGCTCATAGGCAGGCAACGGGAGTTTATGCTCAAGGCAGTTTTCGCATTCCGCAGTCGCTTTCTTGAAAAGGTCGAACAGTGTATCCGTGTTCGCCACCTCAAAATTCCAGGTGCTCTGCTCCACTTCGTTCTCGCGGAACACGTCGCCATAGGTGACGCCCCCCTCACCCTTCGGACGCCCATTGAAATCAAGGTCATAGACACTGTCGACGCCCTGAATATACATGGCGAGCCGTTCCAGTCCGTATGTCAGCTCACCCGCGACAGGCTTGCAGTCATAGCCGCCCATCTGCTGAAAATAGGTGAACTGCGTGACTTCCATGCCATCACACCATACTTCCCAGCCCAGACCCCATGCGCCTAGCGTGGGGCTTTCCCAGTCATCCTCGACAAAGCGGATATCATGCAGCAATGGATCAATGCCGATCGCGGTCAAGCTGTCCAGATACAGCTGTTGCAGATTGGTGGGTGAAGGCTTCAGAATTACCTGATACTGATAATAATGCTGCAATCGCATCGGGTTATCGCCGTAACGGCCATCGGTCGGGCGGCGGCAGGGCTGCACGAAGGCGGCATTCCATGGCTCCGGCCCCAGCGCCCGTAGTGTCGTTGCGGTATGGAACGTGCCCGCCCCCATTTCCATGTCATAGGGCTGCAGGATCAGGCAGCCCTGCTCACTCCAGTAATTATGCAGCGCCAAGATCATATCCTGAAAACTCATTTTTCCGCTCTTTTGCGCGGGCTTTCCCGCCAATTGCACATTGTCCATCCAGGTCCGCTTTCGCACTTGCAACAATTTTGAAATGCAATGACGGATGATACCGCGCGGGTCAAGAAAACACAGTTATAAATCTGTGATTCTTTTCTGCAGGCGCGCTTTTCGGGCTGCGCAAATGAAGCGCAAAAAGGCCTTTTTCAAAAATTTTTCGCTATTGAAACATGACATTAAGTCATTTGACCATGTCATTTAGTCAAGTGTTATTGACATAGTCAGCGAATCAAGACATATAGTAATGGAAACCTGACATTGGGTCAGGATGAGATTACACAGAGGTTACAATGGCAAAATCACGTTACAGGTACACAACCGGTAAAACAGATATCATGTTCATCTTTCTTGCATTGGTCAGCATTATCCTGTTCATCAACGATCCATCAGACGAAGTCTTACCACCTCCTGTTTTCAGCCAATATGCTATGGCTGCGATAGCAATCATATCAACTTTCCTGTTAAGCCTGTTGGCTTCAAAAAGCGCTGATCTCGATCGTCGTTGCGCTGAGGAATATGCTTTTCAGATGATAGCAAATGCTGCCATTATTGCTGTTATTACAACTATGTTCACACACGCAATATGGGATCTGGATGCACTCAATAGAATTGGCTTACCCAAACCGTCTTCAGGCCAGATGATCGGTGTTATGGTACTCAGCTGGAGTATAGGTTACGCCTTTTACCGTATCCGGGGACTCAAATCATGAAAAACCGCCTCAAAGTCCTGCGCGCGGAGCGTGACTGGTCGCAGGCGGAATTGGCCGGACGGCTGGATGTTTCCCGCCAGGCCGTCAACGCTATCGAGACCGGGAAATATGACCCCTCGCTTCCCCTCGCCTTTAAAATCGGCCGCCTGTTCGGCCAGCCCATTGAAGAAATATTCGATGACGAATTTGATGGAGAATAATGATGAGTGACAGCAAAAAACCTCCCATGTCACCGCGTGCCAAGAAGTATTGGGCAAGTTTAATCGGTGCCAGCATATTAGGCGTTATTGGCGGATTTCTGACTTATCCTGTTGGCTATGAGCTGGGACGAAAGGCGGGTGCCGGGGAAATGCCGGCGGGCAGCTGGTTTGAAGCGCCAATCGATTCCACTGTGGCTGTCGCGATTGCCGTGATCTGGGGTGTCCTTCTGCCGATAATGTGTATTCTTTACCACAGGAATGTCGATGAGCAGGAAGAGAACGCTTTCCTATGGGCCGGCCTGATCGGCTGGTACGCCATGATTATCATCGCCCCTGTCTGGTGGGTGCTCGCATGGGCTGGCATCTGGCCCGAAGCGCACATTATGGGCATTTTCCTGGTCGGCATGATCGTCAATTCCGCTGTATTTTTATGGAAAAAATTCCACTGAAAACGGCATGCAGAATATTATCAAAGGATTGATCTGATGAATAACGCAGACGAAAACTACGGCGAACAAAAAGTCAAAAAACAGAACCGCAAGCTGGTTTACATGATCCTTGCCGGTCTGGTTTTCGGACTTATTATCGGCTTGCTTATGGCGCATGCCGAACAAGGGGTCGGCAATTTACTCACAGGCGATGTCGAAGGACTTTCGATCCAGCCTGTCTATGCCCTTCTCCTATCGGCAGCTCTGCTGATGGGCCTGATAGGCTATCCGCTCTACACATTGCGTCATGTCGATGAACTGGAACGCGCGATCAATGTGAATGCGACCGCCATTTCCGGACTCGCCGTACTGGCTGCCTTTCCGGTCTGGCAGATTCTGGCACTTGCCGACCTGCTACCTCACCCCACGGCCTATAACATGTTTCTTATCGCCATTGTGGCCGGATTTGCCAGCTATATCTGGCTCAAAATTCGCGCCTGAAACGACAGTAAAATTAAATTCAACAAGTTAATTTATATATTTAAAAGGAGAATACAGATGAAAAAACTATTGCTCAACACCGCACTTGGCGCACTGACACTCGGCTTGGCCAGCTTTGCATCACCGATGACAAACAGCGCATTGGCTCAGGAGACCGCGGCACCCGCTGCTGCCAAAGCCGTCGAAACGGTCGATGTGGATCCCGCCCTGTGGGTCGTGAAGGATGATGACACCACTATCTATATGTTCGGCACCGTGCATATCCTGCGCAAGGGCCTGAGCTGGTTCGACGAAGACGTTAAGAAAGCGTTCGATGCATCGGATGAGCTGGTGATCGAAGTGATTGAACCTGAGCCTACGAAAATGCAGGAATATATTGGCGCAACCGCAGTAGACCGCACAGGTACAACTCTGCGTAGCCGCATGAATGACGAGGACAAAGCCGCTTATGAAAAAGCCATGACAAACCTGGGAATGCCCGTTGGCGCTTTTGACCAGTTTGAACCGTGGTTTGCTGCCATAACGCTCAGCCTGCTGCCCTCGATCAAGGCTGGATATGACCTGAATAGCGGCGCCGAAAAAGTGTTGACTGCGCAGGCAAAGAAAGATGGCAAGAAAATCGGTCAGCTTGAGACCGTCGAATATCAGCTTGGCCTTTTTGACAATCTGCCGATGGATGGACAGCTTGCCTTTCTGAAAACTGTTGTCGACAGCAGCGACGATGTAACCGAGCAGCTCGATAGCCTTGTCACGCAATGGGGCAACGGCAATCCTGACGAACTCGCAGAAATAATGAACGAAGGTTTTGAAGGGCACGGCCAACTACGCGATGCGTTGCTTATCCGCCGCAATGCCGCGTGGTCGCGCTGGATTGACGAACGTCTTGATGCCCCTGGCACTGTTTTTATTGCCGTCGGTGCAGGACATCTTGCCGGTGAGGGCAGCGTGCAGGAAATGTTGAAAATGCGTGATATCGAAACTGCGCGCATTGATTATTAAACAAGCCCATTTAAAGCAACGCGCCCCAAGCAGTTGTTTTAAAAGAGGCCGGGAGTGGCAATAACCGCTTCCGGCCTTTGCGTCTGAACTGTTATCTGGTGATATTGTTATTTGGTAGCGTTGCTATTTCCAACTGGGCCATTTTCAACTGGGCCATTTTCAACTGGGGCAGTGCCTACTATATCACCATATATGTTTCAAAAATCACTTGTCCTGCAATTTACGGCGTTGCTCATCATATTACTGCTTATGGGCTGTCAGAATACGGCCGAAACCGCACCTGCCGATTTTGAACAGCCTACAAACATTGCCCCTGCATTGTGGAAAGTTTCCGCCAAACAGGGCGGCGCATCCGCTTATCTTTTCGGATCAATCCATATCCTGCCACAGGACATTGAATGGCGCAGCGCAGAATTTGATGATGCCGTGCGCGCTTCCGACAGATTGGTGCTGGAAATTGATCCTTTGGAAACGCCTGATAAACTGGCCCAGTCATTTCACGCGCTGGCAAGAACTCCTGATCAACTGCCGATTACGGATCGGATAAATCCAGATTTGCGCGATGAAGCCGCCAGCATAATGGGTGCGTATAATCTTCCCGCCTCTTCATTTAATGATATCGAAAGCTGGGGCGCGGCGCTGATGATCACCGCCAGTCTATCCAACAGCAGCGGCGCACGGCGCGATTTTGGCGTTGAAAAAACACTGACACGGGAATTTCAAGCGCGCAGAAAACCGGTATCCGGCCTGGAAAGTGCCGTCAGGCAGTTCGGCTATTTTGACAGGTTGCCCGAAGCCGATCAGCGGGCAATGCTGGAATCTGTGATTGAGAATGCGGACAAGGCCGCTTTGAATTACAGAAAGCTGCTCAAAACCTGGTTGTCCGGCGATATGGATGCGATAGCCGCACTGGGCAGTCAGGGTTTTCTGGCCCGCCCCAATATCCGCAGATCTATTGTCACCGCACGCAATACGGACTGGGCCGCGCAAATTGATGCCATGCTTAATACCAAAGATACTACATATTTTATCGCTGTCGGCGCCGGACATTTTGCAGGTGACGATGCCTTGCATGATGTGCTGGCGGACAAAGGGCATACAGTAACGCGCATACAGTAAGCCAAAAGGGAACTTCAAAATGACGTATAAATTCGACGACGCCATCGCGCTCAAACGCGTAGGCAGCCGCGGCTTCACGGCGGTTTCCGATCCGCTGTTCTGGAATCATGACAGCGTATTTGGCGGCTGGCTAGCCGCAGTCGCAGCCGCGGCAATCGAGCAGTCGGAAGGGTTCCGCGGAACGATCATGTCGCTCGGGATATCGATCATCACTGCCATCAAGGAAGGGGAAAGCGAAATTCGCACCACGCTACTATCATCCAAATCCCGCACCGATTTCTGGCGCGTAGAAATTATATATAATGATCGTATTGCGGCCACGGCCGATATTATTGCCCGCCTTCCCAAGAACAGGGCGTCTGATCAGGATGGCCCCAATTATCAAGCACAGATGCCCATCGTAAAATCCCCCGGCGAACTCTCGCCGATTATGCCCGTGCCTCCCATGACGCCGCGTTGGGTGGCGCATTATAAGCAGTTTATCGCCAAAGGCACGCCATTTTCCAAAAATCCGCGCCCTGAATCGATTGTCTGGATCAAAGAGGGTGACGACCGCCCGTTTGATATCAAAAGCCTGATCGCGATTGGCGACACACCGATGCCGCGCACGTTCTTTGCAGGCGAAAAACTGCGCATGACGTCTACGGTTTCGCTGACGTCATATATCTATGCCTCCGATGTCGAGCTCTCTGAAAGCAGCGGTTTTCTGCTCACTCAGGTCACGAGCGCCCATGTGCGACATGGCCTGAACGATCAGCGTGTCGAGATATGGAATGACAAGGGCACATTGCTGGCCGTAAGCAATCAGGTCGCGGTATACAGATAAGGCAGGCTGGCACATCTGGTATACAGACTCTGCTTGCATTATCCCCCTTGCCCGCCTATAGCGCCCGCTTCCCGGCCATGTTCATCCCTGGAGGTGTGGCGGGATACACATGAAACACTTATTTTATTTGGAGACTGACTATGAGCGATCAGCTTACACTGTCGGCCGAGACACGCGAAAAAGCAGGCAAGGGAGCCTCTCGTGCGCTACGTCGTGAAGGCCGTATTCCTGCCGTGATTTACGGAGACAAAAAAGACCCGCAGCCCATTCACGTGGCAGAGCGCGACTTACAAAAACTCCTCGACACCGGCTATATGATGAACTCTTTGGTGGAAGTCACCATCGGCAAGGACAGCGTTCGCACCCTGCCCAAAGATGTGTCTTTGCACCCGGTAACTGATCGTCCGGTTCACGCCGACTTCCTGCGCCTTGCCAAAGGTGCGACGGTTGAAGTGAGCGTGCCTGTTGTCTTTATCAATCAGGAAGAATCGCCTGGCCTGAAACGCGGCGGCGTTTTGAACGTCGTACGTCACGAAATCGACCTTGTCTGTGATGCGGCACGCATTCCTGACCAGATCGAATTCGATGTGACTGGCCTTGAAGTCGGTGACTCGATTCACATTTCTGCCGTGAAACTGCCGGAAGGCAGCGAATCCGCGATTACCGACCGCGATTACACAATCGCCGGTGTGGTCGCTCCGTCCGCGCTTAAGAAAGCAGACGGCGAAGACGGTGACGAAGAAGAAGGTGAAGAGGGCGAAGATGGTGCACCAGAGGCACCAGAAACCGAAATCACCAACCAGAAATCAGAAAACGCCGAAGGTGAAGATAGCGAAGATTGATAAGCCGCACTGGCTTAGCAATTTTGCGAAAATTGCAATAACCGTTAGTATTGAGCTTGTCGAAATACGTCCCGCAATTCTGCGAGACACCCTTCGACAGGCTCAGGCTAACGGTTTTTTGTTGGCGGTTTGATGGAAGGACAATTGCTATGCAATTATGGGTCGGCCTTGGCAATCCGGGCGCGCAGTATGCGCTGCACCGACACAATGTCGGCTTTATGGCGATGGATGCGCTGTGCGAAGTCCATGATTTTCCTGACTACAAAAAGAAATTTCTCGGTTGGGCCACCGAAGGCCGGTTTGGCAGCGAAAAAATCATCGTCCTGAAACCTGCAACATTCATGAACAAGAGCGGACAGGCGATTGGCGAAGCCATGCGTTTCTACAAGCTTGCCGAGCAGGATGTGACTGTCTTCCATGACGAACTCGATCTTGAGCCGTTCAGGATAAAGGTGAAACGCGGTGGCGGGCTTGCCGGACACAACGGCCTGCGCTCCACTGCAGCGCATCTCGGCCCCGATTTCCGCCGGGTACGTATCGGCATCGGTCATCCGGGGCATAAAGACCGGGTGCACGGCCATGTACTGGGCAATTATGCCAAGGCAGAAATGGATGATCTTGCACAGATGCTGGGCGCAATCGCCGCCGAGGCACATTGGCTCGCCGAGGACAATGATGCCCGCTTTATGAGCGATGTTGCGCTGAGGATGCAGGATTAGTCAGCCGTCATTCCCGCGCAGGCGGGAATCTCATGCAACCAAGCGCGAGATTGATGGAGATTCCTGCCTGCGCAGGAATGACGTGAATACATGATTTGCAAGCCTGGCAGTTGTATTTATAGTACGCCTTCGTACCACAAGGAGCCGCCCCATGCCCAAATCACCCAAACTCTCCCGCCGTCAGATCATTGCCGGCACCGCCGCTGTCGGCACCGTTGCGGCTATCCCTGCCATTGCCAGCCAGTCGGCAGAAAAAACCGATATGTCGGGCAAATCCGTCCTTATCACGGGCTGTTCATCCGGCTTCGGTTATCTGAGCGCGCTGCATTTTGCGCAGGCAGGTGCGAAAGTCATCGCCACCATGCGCAACCTGCCGCGCAGTGAAGCGGATAGATTACGCGCTGAAGCCGATGGACTGGACCTGCATCTTGTGGAAATCGATGTCTTGTCTGATGAATCCGTCAGCAAGGGCGTGGCAGAGGCGGAGCGTATTGCGGGCGGCGCGATTGATATACTCGTCAATAATGCCGGGATCGGCATTACCGGTCCGGTCGAAGTGCAGGACATGAAGGCCACGCAGCTTATTTTTGACACCAATGTTTATGGTGTACAGCGGATGCTGCGCGCCGCCCTGCCCGCCATGCGAAAGGCCAAATCAGGTCAGATATTCAATATCTCGTCACAGCTTGGCCGTGTGATCGTGCCAGGCGCAGGTCACTATAGCGCCACCAAATTCGCGCTGGAGGCGCTGAGCGAACAGATGGCCTATGAGCTGGTTCCGCTTGGCATTGATGTGACCGTCATTCAGCCCGGCGGATATCCAACCAAGGTGTGGGTCAACCGCAACCGCTACACCAATGCGCTCAAGCAGCGCACCAGCGAGGAACGGCTCGCTGATTATGGCGCTATGGCAGCGCGTATGGGCGAAGAGGATGGCAGCGGCCGCAGCGCCGACCCAATGGACATACCCCGCGCCATGGCGGAGATCATCGCCCTGCCCGCCGGCAAGCGCCCGCTGCGCCGCGCGGTGCACCCCGGTAATAAGCCGCAGGAGCCGATCAACGAAGTCAGTGCCAAGGTGCAGCAGGACTGGCTTGGCAGATCGCCTTATGGTCCGCTTATCAATGCGGTATATGACTAAACTAGCATAATATCCGTTAGTCCTGAGCCTGTCGAAGGACGTGGATCAATGAAGCGCCAAATAGTGGGACGTACTTCAACAGGCTCAGGACTAACGGTCTATATTGCGAGTGTCACAATACGCTTGATTCAAAGCTCGAAGTGGCTATGTCGAGCGCAATCATAACAGTCAGGAATAAATCATGGGTTTCAAATGCGGCATTGTGGGGCTTCCCAATGTAGGTAAATCGACACTGTTCAACGCGTTGACCGAGACACAGGCGGCGCAGGCGGCGAACTATCCGTTCTGCACGATCGAACCCAATGTCGGACAGGTCGCCGTGCCTGATCCGCGGCTGCACAAGATTGCCGGGATCGCACAGAGCGCCAAGGTCATCGAGACGCAGCTTGGCTTTGTCGATATTGCGGGTCTCGTCAAAGGCGCGTCACAGGGTGAAGGTCTGGGCAATCAGTTTCTGGCCAATATCCGCGAAGTCGATGCGATTGTGCATGTGCTGCGCTGTTTCGAAGATGATGATATCCAGCATGTCAATAACACCGTCGACCCGATTTCGGACGCGGAAATTGTCGAAACCGAATTGCTGCTCGCCGATCTGGAAAGCCTGGAAAAACGCGTTCCCAACCTGATCAAGAAAGCGCAGCAGGGCGACAAGGAAGCCAAAGCCTCTGCATCGGTGCTGGGCAAGGCGCTCGACCTGCTACGCGATGGCAAGCCTGCCCGCCTGACTGAGCCGGATGGCGAGGAAGAAGAGCGGCTGTTCGCACAGGCGCAGCTGATAACTTCCAAACCCGTTCTTTACGTCTGCAATGTCGATGAAGGCAGCGCGGCAGAAGGCAACGCATTCAGCGCAAAAGTGTTTGAAAAAGCCGCCGCAGAAGGCGCGGAGGCCGTCATCGTCTCCGCCGCGATCGAAGCCGATCTAGTGGGCATGTCGCTGGAAGAAAAAATGGAATTCCTGTCCGATCTGGGCCTGAAAGAAACCGGTCTGGCGCGGATCATTCGCGCAGGGTACGAGCTGCTCCATCTCATCACATTCTTCACTTGCGGGCCAAAGGAAGCGCGAGCCTGGACCGTTGAAAAAGGGTCAAAAGCCCCGCAGGCGGCGGGCGAAATCCATAGCGATTTTGAACGCGGCTTTATCCGCGCGGAAACCATCGCCTATGATGACTATGTTGAATGTAATGGCGAAAGCGGCGCGCGTGACGCGGGTAAATTGCGGCAGGAAGGCAAGGATTACGTGACGCAGGACGGCGATGTCATGCTGTTCAAATTCAACGTCTGATTTTCCTGCTGGCGGCCCGGCAGGTGCGCTGTTAGAAAACACCATGCTGAAAAAAATATCCCGCGCGATTCTGCCCGCCATATGTATGGCGCTGGCGGCCTGTACCACCACCAATCAGCCTGTTCCTGTGCAACCGGGCGCTACAGGCCAGACGCCGCCTGAAGCACGCCAGCCTGTCACGATACTGGTTTCGATTGATGGATTCCGGCCCGATTATCTGCAGCGCGGAATTACACCTAATCTCAATGCCTTGGCCGAAAGCGGTATAAGTGCGGCGATGCGGCCCAGCTTCCCTACAAAGACATTTCCCAACCACTATACGCTGGTCACCGGCTTGCGCCCCGACAGGCACGGGGTGGTGGGCAATACCATGCGTGATGCGGCGCGGCCCGGCGAAGTTTTTACCATGACCAATAAGGACATATTCTGGTGGCAGCAGGCCGAACCGATCTGGATCACCGCGGAAAAACAGGGCGTGCGCAGCGCCACCATGTTTTGGCCCGGATCCGAAGTTGCCTTTTCGGGCACACGCCCCGCAAACTGGTGGCCATTTTCGATGGATCTCAGCAATGATCGCCGCGTGGAAGCCGTGCTGGACTGGATGCGCCGTCCGGCAGAGACGCGGCCTAAGTTGGTGACACTTTATTTCGACACAGTCGACACCGCCGGACATTTTTTCGGTCCCGCACCTTCGGAAAAACTTCATGCCGCCATTGCCGATGCCGACACACAGATTGGCACGCTCAAATCCGCGCTCGACAAAATCGGGCAGCCTGCGAACTTGGTTATAATATCTGACCATGGCATGGCCGAAACGCATCCCGACCGGGTGATATATATGGACAGCATATTGCCGCGCGACAAATATGTGCTGATCACCGACGGCACCTATGCGGGCATAGACCCGCTGAATGGTGATATGGACAGCATCCGGGCGGCATTCGTGCGGCCGCATGCGCATATGCAGTGCTGGGAAAAAGGCGACATCCCGGCACGTCTGGAATATGGCAAAAACCTGCGCGTTCCAGCCATTATATGCTTGCCCGAAACCGGTTGGAAAATCTATCAGGACAAACCGGAATGGATGACCGGCATTGGCGGCGACCATGGTTATGACAATGCCCATCCCGATATGGCAGCGCTGTTTATCGCCAGCGGGCCGGGCATTGCCGCAAAGGGTGAGATTGGCACATTTGACAATGTCGATATCTATCCACTGGTGGCGCGGCTGGCGGGCATTACGCCTAACGCAAATCAGGGCAGTTTGAACAGTTTTGATGGCGCGCTTGCTGCGGAATAGATGAAAGATCAATATGATATATTTTGAAGATATCAAAGTCGGCGCTGTGCGCAAATTCGGGGCCTATGCAGTGACCCGCGAAGAGGTCATAGAGTTCGCATCGAAATATGACCCGCAGCCATTTCATCTGGACGACGAAGCCGCGGCGCAAACCTATTTCGGGCGATTATCGGCCAGCGGTTGGCACACATGTGCGATGACCATGCGCATGATGGTTGATGCCATGTCGGGAAGCGCAACCGCCAGTCTGGGCTCACCCGGCGTGGATCAGGTCCGCTGGATGAAACCTGTCTATCCCGGTGATATATTGCGCGTGGAGAGCGAAACGCTGAGCAAGCGGCAATCGGAAAGCCGCCCCGAAATGGGTAGCTACCAAGGCAGAATGACAGTATTCAACCAGCATGACGAAGCGGTCATGACGATGATCTCCACCGGCCTTATCAAAGTGCGCGGAGATACAGGCCGAGCAGCGGTCTAATCAGGCGCCGCATTCATATTTGCCTTTATAACTGTTCGAACCTGCCTCATCCTGCGCAATTTTTAGCGTGGCGGGCCAGCCCCAGCTTTCATAGCCTGTACTTTCCGGTTCGCCCCCGCCATGGGTGACCGTCACTTCAACAGCTTCGCTGCTGTACAGACCGCCTTTCTGCATCGCGTCAAAACCGGCATTTTTCTGTTTGAGAACAACTACATTGCCGCCAATTTTGATTGCCGCCTGCCCGTGCGCAGTGGTATCATCGGCCCCTGTCGCCACGAAAAGCGCATCCTTGTTCCCATCCGCGATAAAGGAGCATCCAAGGCCCGCTTCAATCGCTTCGGCAAAATCGTTATAAACCATGGGTTCCAGCATGGGCCGCGCAACGCCGTCGCCGATGCTGCTATCGGGTTCGACTGGCATGATTTTATCGGCAGAACCATCTTTTGGAGTTGCCGCATCCTGCGTAATTTCTGACTGTTCAGCGCTCTCACCGGCTATATTATTCTGTGCAGCATTATTCTGTGCAGCACTATCATCATCACCCGATTGGCTACACGCAGCCAGCGCCAGACACGCCGTCAAAGTGAGTAATTTGTGCATCATTTCCTCCCGAACAGTTTTTCGATATCGCCATGGGCGAGTTTCACCCATGTAGGGCGGCCATGATTGCACTGCCCTGAATGCGGGGTCACTTCCATTTCGCGCAGCAGCGCGTTCATTTCCGCTACATTCAGCACGCGGCCGGCACGGACCGAGCCATGGCAGGCCATGGTAGCCGCCACCAGATCGATCCGTTCTTTCAGCGACAGGCTCTCGTCATAAGCTGCGAGTTCGTCGGCAATATCGGTGACCAGCCCGGTAATATCGCCATTGCCCAGCATCGCGGGCGTGGCGCGCACAAGCACCGCCGAAGGGCCAAAGCGTTCCAGTTCCAGCCCGAATTCGGCAAGCTCGGCAGCGCGTTCTTCGAGGCGGTCGCATGCGGTTTCATCCAATTCCACCACTTCAGGCATCAGCATCGCCTGCGAAGCCACGCCGCCGCCACTGGCGGCCAGCGCCTTGCGCATACGTTCAAGCACCAGCCGTTCATGCGCGGCATGCTGGTCAACGATCACCAGGCCGTCCTCGGCTTCGGCCACGATATAGGTTTTGGCCACCTGCCCGCGCGCGACGCCCAGCGGATGCTGCACCGCGTTCGGAACCGGTTCCGCCGCCACCGCAGCGCGGCCCATAATCGGCGCAATATCCTCGGCATCTGGCGGCGCAGAAAAAGACGACGCCCCCTCGCTTACAGCTGGCGTGGCCTGCGCAGGATGAGAGGCGGCAGATATGGGCCCCTGCGCCGTAAAAATATCGGGATGTTTGGTTTCCACCGGTTCCGCCTGCCAGTTCGAAAGCGCCGATTCCGCCGGGCGCTGCACAGAGCGGAAGCCGCCTTCATCCAATGCCTTGCGCAGACCGCTGACAATCATGCCGCGGATCATGGCGGCATCGCGGAAACGTACTTCGGTTTTGGCCGGATGGACATTCACATCCACCGCTTCATTCGGCACATCAAGGAACAGCGCCACAATCGGATGCCGGTCGCGTGCCAGCATATCGGCATAGGCCCCGCGCACTGCGCCGGTCAGCAGCCTGTCCTTCACTGGGCGGCCGTTGACGAACAGAAACTGATGGTCGGCCACGCCGCGATTATAGGTGGGCAGGCCCGCGATACCCGTCAGATGCACACCCTCACGCTCCAGGTCGACCGGCACGCTATTGCCTTGCAGCGCACGGTTGGTAAGCGCCGCCACACGGGTCAGCGCGTCATCGCCGCCCTGGACGGCTATCGAACGTCGCCCCTGATGCTCCAGCGTGAAGGCAATATCGGGCCGCGCCATCGCAAGACGGCGGATCACATCGCTGCACGCCGCATATTCGCTGCGCGGCGTGCGCAGGAATTTGCGCCGCGCGGGGATTTTGCCGAACAGGTTGCTGACACTGACCCGTGTTCCTTTGGGTATGGCCGCTGGGCCTTCTTCCAACAGCTCACCATGGTCAATCACCCGCCGCCAGCCGTCACCACCTGCCACACGGCTTTCGATGGTGAAATGCGAGACACTGGCGATTGAGGGCAACGCCTCGCCGCGAAACCCCATGGTGCTGACATTTTCGATATGCTCGTCGGGCAGTTTTGATGTCGCATGACGTTCCAGCGCCAGCGCCATATCCTCGGCGCTCATACCGCAACCGTCATCGACGACTTCCAGGCCCTCTAGCCCGCCCGATTGTAAAGTTACGTAAATATGGCTGGCGCCTGCATCAATCGCGTTTTCCGCCAACTCCTTGAGAGCGCTGGCAGGCCTTTCCACCACTTCACCTGCGGCGATGCGATTTATCAACGCATTGGGGAGTCTTCGTATTGACATATACGGCTTCCTAGCCCAAGCGAGGCAGTGAGGCGACCCCCATATTACCATGGCCTGGAACGGCGCGAAAATTTTTGCCTTTTCGCGCAGGTTTCGGTTAAGGGTACGGCTTAATATTTTGCGCATGCCCTGGCATTTCTTATGCTGTCATGACACACACGTGAACTGGAATACCGATACATGTCTTTTTTGTCTAAACTCCTTAAATTTGGCTCTCACAATATGGCCATTGACCTCGGCACGGCAAACACACTCGTCTACGTGCAGGATCAGGGAATCGTGCTGAACGAACCGTCCGTGGTGGCACTGGAAACCATTAACGGCATCAAAAAGGTCCGCGCTGTCGGCGATGACGCAAAAATGATGATGGGCAAAACACCCGATTCGATAGAAGCCATTCGACCCCTGCGTGATGGCGTGATCGCCGACATTGAAGTGGCCGAGCACATGATCAAGCATTTTATTCAGAAAGTGCACGGCAAGAAAAGCCTGTTCAGCTATCCTGAAATCGTGATCTGCGTACCGAGCGGTTCTACATCGGTAGAGCGCCGTGCGATCCGCGATGCCGCGTCTAATGCGGGTGCGAGCGAAGTGTTCCTGATTCTGGAGCCTATGGCTGCTGCAATTGGTGCGGATATGCCAGTAACTGAGCCGATCGGTTCTATGGTGGTCGATATTGGCGGCGGCACGACCGAGGTTGCTGTGCTGTCGCTGCGCGGTCTTGCCTATACGACATCCGTGCGGGTCGGCGGCGATAAAATGGACGAGGCGATTGTCTCCTACGTACGCCGCCATCACAACCTGCTTATCGGTGAAACTACGGCAGAACGTATCAAAAAAGATTTCGGCATTGCGAAAAAGCCTGCGGATGGGGAAGGTGTTAGCATTCAAATCAAGGGCCGCGACCTTGTGAACGGCGTGCCCAAGGAAATTACTATCAATCAGGCGCAAATTGCCGAAGCTCTGGCCGAACCTATCAGCACTATTGTCGAAGGCGTGCGCATCGCACTGGAAAACACCGCGCCTGAACTCGCCGCCGATATTGTCGATCAGGGTATTGTACTCACCGGCGGCGGTGCTTTGATTGCCGGGTTGGATGAATTCCTGCGCGAAGAAACGGGGCTGCCGGTTACCGTGGCCGAAGATCCACTCAGCTGTGTCGCCATTGGCACTGGACGCGCGATGGAAGAACCCATTTTTCGGGGCGTACTCACCACGGCCTAGATCATTATGATTTGGGGGCAATTTGTTGCAAACGGCTGGCTTCAGGCCACCAAATGAAGGAAACTGGTTATGGCGCCGCCGAATAAACGGCGTCCGGGATTTTCCCGCAAGGCGCAATATAAGATATTTACCGGCTATCTGGTCGCCTTTCTGGGCGCCTTTGGCGGATTGTTCCTGCTTGCCATATCCTATCTCGACCCCACTGCTTTTTCCGCCATTCGCAAAGGCGCCGCCGACGCCACCAAGCCGGTCACGGAATTTTTTACCGCAGCGCGCAGCACCGGGCAAAAGGGCACAAGCAAAGTCTCCGCCTATTTTGATGCCGCATCCAAGAACGCGGAAATGCAGCGCGAACTTGAAAAAAGCCGGACCCAGCTTATTGAAGCGCGCGCGCTGAAACAGGAAAACGAACGGCTCAAAAGCCTGCTTGGGCTTGTCGAGGAAGAAGCGAAGCCGGTTGCCATCGCCCGCCTTATCAGCTCGTCCTCGTCCAGCACGCGGCGTTTCGCGACATTGGGTGCCGGTAGCAACCAAGGCGTAGAGTCCGGACAGCCGGTGCGTGAGCAAAAAGGATTGATCGGCCGTATATTGGATGTTGGTGCCAATACATCGCGTGTGCTGCTGCTCACCGATGCAAGCAATGTCGTCCCGGTAAAACGTGCGAGTGACGGGATTGTCGCATTTGCCGAAGGACGCGGCGACGATATTATCCATATCCGGCTCATCAACATAGGTACGATAGAGATCAAGCCCGGCGATATTTTTGTAACATCCGGAAATGGCGGTCTATACAGCCCCAATATTCCGGTTGCGATTGTGGATCGCCCGGCCAGCGACGGTGCATTGGGCCGCCCGCTCAGCAATCCTGCGGGCGCGGATTTTGTGGTCGTGCAACCTATTTACCAGCCCGAACTGGTGCCCGCCGCAAAAGGCGGCAGCGCAGATGATAGCTCTGACGCGCAGACAGCGACAGAGGATACGGCTGAAGAAAACGGTGCAGCGGCAGAAACTGATGAAACGGCTCAAACCAGTCAGGCCGGAACCGATAGCGAAGCCGCGCAATGAATACGGCCTATCCAAAACGCATCGACCGCCAACCATCGACACTGCGGATCATCATCATTCCGATAATATCGGTCCTGTTGGGATCAATGACTGTATTAGTGCCTTACATTGCGTCCATGCCGTTGCTGCCGCCGTTCGGATTAATGATACTCATCGCATGGCGGTTGATACGCCCCGGGATATGGCCAATCTGGATCGGCTTTCCGCTCGGCCTGTTTGACGATATTTTCAGCGGGCAGCCATTTGGCAGCGCGGCATTTTTGTGGTCGGCTGTCATGATCTTTATCGAAATTGTCGACAACCGGTTTTTATGGCGCAATTTCTGGCAGGACTGGTTTCTCGCATCGCTTTCGATTATGCTGGCTCTAGTCGGGGGGTTGTGGATCAATAAAGTAATTTCAGATGCCGGAAATGTGACTATCTTACTGCCCCAGATCATCTTGTGTATTTTCCTTTATCCGCTGGTGCTGCGTGTCGTGGCATGGCTTGACAGCAAACGGCTGGCCCGGTGACAAGCAAGGCATCATGATAGGAAAAAGAAAGACCCGTAAGCGGCCCAAGGCACGTAAAAAACGCAAAGTCATTACGGCGGCAGCGCAAAATATCACTTTCAACCGCCGCACACTTTTTTTGGGCGGAGCGCAGGCATCTGTCGGGCTGCTATTGGCAGGGCGGATGAGCTATATCGCTGTTGCCGAAAACGAACGCTGGGAAATGCTGTCGGAAAGCAACCGCGTCAACCTGACCCTTATTCCCCCGCGCCGGGGCTGGATTGTCGACCGTGACGGAAAACCGCTGGCCAATAACCGTGCCGATTTCCGCGTCGACGTCATTCCCGACCGGATGAAGGACAAGGACGCCACGCTCGCCAAACTGACCGACCTGCTGCGTTTGAATGACGATGAAGTCGGACGTATCCGCAAAGATCTGGAAGAATCGCGCGGCTTTGCGCCGATTGAGATAGCCTCCGGTCTCAATTACGAGCAATTCGCAGCGCTTAGTGTCCGCTTGCCCGACCTGCCCGGCGTCGCACCGCTGCGCGGGTTTAGCCGGCAATATCCCTCTGGCGCGGCTGTCGGTCATTTGCTGGGCTATGTCGGTACGGTTTCTGCTGAGGAGTATGAGGAAGAGAAAAATCCGCTGCTGATTACGCCGGGTTTCAAAATCGGCAAGGATGGCCTCGAAAAACAATTCGAGCAGGAACTGCGGGGCAAGCCCGGTGCAAAGCGTGTCGAAGTCACTGCGCGCGGCAAAATCGTGCGCGAGCTCAGTAAGCGTGAAGATGTGCCGGGCAAGCCAATGAAGCTGGCCATCAATGCTGACCTGCAAGAATATGCGGCAAGGAGAATGGGTCCCGAATCCGGTGGTGTGGTCGTGATGGACTGTCACACCGGCGAATTGCTGGCGATGTCATCCATGCCGAGTTTTGATCCCAATAGTTTTTCCGACGGCATCGGCTATAATGAATATGGCATGCTGCGCGAAGACGACCATGTCCCACTGCGTAACAAAGTGCTCAAGGGTCTTTTCCCGCCAGGATCCACCGTAAAACCTATGGTAGGCCTCGCTTTTCTGGAAGCTGGGCTGGACCCCAATGAAACCGTCAACTGTTCGGGCGGACTGCGCGTTGGCAACCGGCGTTTCAATTGTTGGAACCGGCGCGGTCATGGCCGGGTTGATATGGCCAAGGGTATTTACCAGAGCTGCGACGTATATTTCTACTACTTCGCGCAGCGGATCGGCATGAACGCGATCGCCGCCATGGCGCACAAGCTGGGCCTGGGCGAGGAATTCCCCCTCCCCGTCACCAGTCAGTTTTACGGCACCGTGCCCGATCCCGCATGGAAACAGAAAAAATACAACAAATCCTGGCAGGCATTTGACACCGTCAACGCCACTATTGGCCAGGGATATATGCTTTCCAACCCGCTGCAACTGGCGGTCATGTCGTCGCGTATCGCATCAGGCCGCAACGTGATGCCCAAATTGCTGATGCCGAAAAAACGCATATTGGCCCCGAATCTCTATATTGCACCCGAGCATCTGGAATATGTCCGCAATGCCATGGCAGATGTCGTGCATGGTCCCGGCACGGCGCGGCGTGCGGCCCTGCCTGTGCCCAATATTAAAATGGGCGGCAAGACCGGCACTGCCCAGGTCGTGGGCCTGCAGTTCGGGCGCGGCGGCAAGGACGTGCAATGGAAATTTCGGGATCACGGCCTGTTCATCTGCTTCGCACCGCTTGATAATCCCCGCTATGCGGCATCGGTGGTGATCGAACATGGCGGCGGCTCTGGCGCAGCCTATCCGGTGGCCCGCGATGTCCTGACATTCCTTTATGACCGCCAGAAAGCAATGAAAACGCTGGAAGCGCTGGAGGCATCATGGGGCGGCACGATTGAGCAGCGTGCGGAACGCAAGATGGCTGCATATATTGCGCGCAAAAATGCCGAAAAAGCCGCCGCCAACGCACCTCCTGCTGCCTCCGCTGCAACGGCTCCCGAAGAGCAACCGGAAGCGGATAATTAATGTCCGGCATTATTCCCGCTCCCATTGCCCAAATGCCGTGGAAAATCATTTTCCTGCTGCTTGTCATTGCCGGCTTTGGCGTAGTAGTGCTCTATTCGGCAGCGGGGGGCAGCATGTCGCCATGGGCCGCCAGACACGGTATCCGCTTTGCAGTATTTCTGGTGATGGCACTGGTTCTGTGGCGATTTAATGAAAAGCTGTTCAAGTTTTTCACTTTCCCGGTTTATATTGTCATCGCGCTCATGCTGCTGGGTGTTGAGTTGATGGGCGCGGTCGGCGGCGGTAGCCAGCGTTGGCTCGATCTTGGCCTGATCCGCATCCAGCCATCCGAACTTATGAAGCCCGCCATCATTCTCGCGGTGGCGCGCTTTTATGACATGCTGCCCGCAGGCCAGATACGCACATGGAATGCAATATGGCCCGCGCTCTTGCTGATGGGCATTCCGGCTTCGTTGGTGCTGCTACAGCCGGATCTGGGCACCACGCTCACGATATTGGCGGGCGGTATGACAGTGGCGTTTCTTGCGGGCCTGCCGCTGCGGCTATTTGTAATAGGGGCCGCATCGCTGGCAGTCATCGCCCCGCTCGCCTATTTCTTTGGCCTGGAAGAATATCAGCAGCGCCGCGTTACCACTTTTCTGGACCCCGAAAGTGACCCGCTGGGCGCAGGCTATCATATCATGCAGTCGCAAATCGCGATTGGTTCAGGCGGTATGACGGGCAAAGGCTATCTGCAAGGCTCGCAAAGCCATCTCGACTATCTGCCCGAAGGCCATACTGATTTCGTATTTGCCACCATGGCGGAAGAATGGGGGTTAATCGGCGGATTTGCCGTGATTTTTGCATTTTTCCTGTTGCTGCGCTGGGGCTTGGGCCTCGCGGTCAATGCCAAATCACGTTATTCCAAACTGGTCGCAGCAGGCCTTACCACCACCATGTTTTTCTACATCGCGATCAATTTGATGATGGTGATGGGTCTCGCCCCCGTGGTCGGCATCCCCCTGCCGTTTCTCAGCTATGGCGGATCATCGATGATGACCATCATGATCTGTATCGGCATATTAATGTCGATCGAACGTGAAATGAAATATACGCGCCGCTCTACGCTCAGCTAGCGCATCAAAAAGGATTGAGCGTATAGCCACCCTGTTGCAGCAGCGCATGCATCGTCATCGCCGACAATGCCATTTCAACACCGGGCAGCAGGTCGTCATTCCTGATGTCATAAAAAGCCGCGCCCTGGCCGCACAGATAGATTTTCACATTATTAGCAAGCAGCCTCTCAATCGCCGCGGCATTGGCGTTTTTGGGACGATTATCAGCGGAAGTGTAGACGCTGTCCTTGGTCAAATCCACAGCGGCTCCACCATGCACCACCACCGCAATTTCAATATTACCGGGATCAACGCCGTTCTCGGCATGCATATTGATAAAGCGCGCCGCGCTTACCAGCGTGCGGTTTATCTCACCCGGTTCCGCCGCCTTGCTGACGTCGAACAGTATTTTGAAGCGCGCATCGGCGGGGATTTCCACGTCTTGCTCTACGGTGGCGACAGGCCCGAATTCGGTTATGACAGTGCCAGAATGAAATTCCTGCGGCTGCGCAGACAATGGCTGCGATGCAAGCGCCAGACATAGAGCCGCACTGACCGCTTTCCAGATCGGTTTCATATCATTTCCCCTTCGGTGCATATTCTATTGTAACCGCATCTGCTGCGGCTTGTGCAATTTTACGCGCGCGGTCCGTGTCCGGCGAGGCGGCAAGCGCCACGCCCATGCGGCGATAGGGCCGCGTGACAGGCTTGCCGAATATACGCACATCCACTTCGTCTTTAGTGCCGCCGGCTGCCAATGCTTCGGCCAGCCTCGTATAGCCGAAATCATCTGCATCACGGTCCGCCAATATGACGGCGCTGGCTGCGCCTGCGCTGCGTAATTTTACCGGCGGTATCGGCAGGCCCATAATCGCACGTGCATGCAAGTCGAACTCGCTCAAATTCTGGCTGATCGATGTCACCATGCCGGTATCGTGCGGGCGCGGGCTGAGTTCGGAAAATATGACGGCATCCTTTGTTACGAAAAACTCAACCCCGAACAGACCGTAACCGCCCAGAGCGTCCACAACCTTGCGCGCCATGTCCTGTGCAGCCTGCAAATGCGCAGGCTCCATCGCGGCGGGCTGCCAGCTTTCCTGATAATCGCCGCGTTCCTGTCGGTGGCCGATCGGCGGGCAGAAATGCACGCCGTCCTGCGCCCGCACCGTGAGCAATGTGATTTCATAATCAAAGTCGATAAACTGCTCGAGTATCACCTTGGTGCGGTCGCCGCGCATATTGTCGGCGGCATATTGGAAAGACTCTGCCACATCATCCGTGCTTTTCGCCACGCTCTGCCCCTTGCCCGATGATGACATGACGGGCTTGACCACCAACGGAAAACCGACTTGCCGCGCGGCATCTTCTGCCTGCTCAAGCGTATCGGCATAGGCATAGCGCGATGTGATGAGGCCCAGTTCCCGCGCCACCATATCGCGGATCGCATCGCGGTTCATGGTGAGCTGCGTCGCTAGCGCAGAAGGTACGACCGTAAATCCGTCCGCTTCCGCTTCGGCCAGTATCTCGGTGCGGATTGCCTCTACTTCCGGGACAATCAAATCGGGCCGATGCCGCGCAATCGCCTCTTGCAGCGCATCCCCATCCAGCATCGAAAATATTTCTGCCTCGTCGGCCATCTGCATTGCGGGCGCACATGCATAGCTGTCGCAAGCGACAACATGTGCGCCCAGCCTTTTTGCAGAAATTGTAAATTCACGGCCCAGTTCGCCCGAGCCCAGCAACATGATTTTCGGTTTCGCATTCATCGCACTGTTATAGCGGCTATTTTAAGAAAGCGGCAGATTGTTTTGCGCGTGTTTTTGCAACCCTTCGACGAACTGCACAAAATAAGCGATAGTTGATATTGATATATCATATCATATCGCCTAGATGCACTGCACAAGATCATCACTGCATTATAGAAAGTATCCCCATGCTGACTCAAAAGACGCTGTTTCTCTCCACTGCATTCGCAACAATTTCTGCGATGGCCCTTACGCCTTCAGCCTTTGCGCAAGCGCAAAACACGCCAAATGAAGGTCAGGCAGCAGCAGACGCTGCATCAGAAGAGGTTCAGGATGATGACTTTCACACCGATGACGCAATTGTCGTGACGGCCCCGTTTGTAGCAGATCTGAACATATTGGCAGGTACGTCTGCCATTTCCGGTGATACACTGACACGCGAAATACAACCGCAGATCGGCGAAGTTCTTACAAAGCTCCCCGGTGTGTCGGCAACGTCTTTCACGCCTGGTGCATCACGCCCCGTCCTGCGCGGTTTTCAGGGGGAGCGCGTGCGCGTGCTGACCGATGGTATTGGCACTATCGATGTGTCCAATACATCGGCCGACCATGCCGTGACGATTGAACCACTGACGCTCGACCGTATTGAAGTATTGCGCGGTCCCGCCGTACTGCTGTTTGGCGGACAGGCCGTGGGCGGCGCGGTCAATGCCATCGACAAACGCATCCCGCGCGCTGTCCCTGATGAAGCATTTCATCTGGATGCGCTTGTCAATTATGCCTCTGCCACCGATCAATATGGCGGTGCGGCAAGTCTGGATATTCCATTGACAGATCGGTTGGTGGTGCATTTTGACGGCAGCTACCGCAAAAGCGATGATCTGGAGGTCGGCGGTTTCGTGCTGTCACCTGCCCTGCGTGCCGAGCAGCTGGAATTCGCTGCAGAAGAACGCGAAGAAGGCAATCTGGACGAAGCGGAAGAAGCCGAAGAGCTGGCAGGCCTGCGGGGAAGCATTCCCAATACCGCCACGGAAACCTACTCGCTTGGTACGGGTATCGCCTTTATCGATGATGGCGGCAGCATAGGCGTCGCCGCGAGCTATTATAACAGCGATTATGGCGTCCCTGCCCGCCCCGGCGCGGAACATGCCCATGAAGAAGGTGAAGGAGGCGGCGAAGAGGAAGGCGAGGAAGAAGAAGGCCCCGTCACGATCGGGCTGGAGCAGATCAAGATAGACTTGCGCGCCGAAACTAATCTACCGGGATTCTTCGAAAAGCTGCGGCTGCGTGCTGCCTATGCAGATTTCAGTCAGACCGAATTTGAAGGCGACGAAGTCGGCACTGTGTTCGAAAACCAAGGCATCGAAGGTCGGTTGGAATTGGTGCAGCGCGAGAATAACGGCTGGCGCGGCGCAACCGGTGTGCAATATGTGTTCCGCGATTTCAGTGCGATAGGGGCAGAGGCGTTCGTGCCGCCCAATGTCACTGACCAGATTGGTGTTTTCACCCTGCAGGAATATTCGAACGGTGGATGGGATTTCGAAGCGGCTGCGCGCTACGACCGCAGCGATGCAGAGGCGCAGACCCTAGGCATCAAGCGCGGCTTTAATGCGCTTTCCGCTGCATTGGGCGCGGGCTATACAACTGCGAGCGGATTGAAGATCGGCGTGAATATCAGCCGTTCCGAGCGCGCGCCCGCTGCCGAAGAACTCTTTTCAAACGGCCCGCACATCGCCACCCAGGCATTTGAGATCGGCAACCCGAATTTCACCACCGAAAAAAGCATCGGCGGGGAAGTTTACGCGCGCTATGATGGTGCAAACTTCCAGTTTTCCGCAACCGCATTTGCGACCGATTTTGAGGATTTCATCATCGATGTCCCGACTGGTGAAGAAGAAGATGAACTGCCGGTTTTCCAGTTTATCCAGAATGATGCGACCTATTACGGCTTCGAGTTTGAAGGTTCTGCGAAACTGGGGCAAGCTGCAAACTTTCAGTTTGTCGCGGATACAGTGGTCGACTATGTGCATGCGAAACTGGACGGCCTCGGCCCGGTACCGCGCATCCCGCCGCTGCGCATCCTGGGCGGGCTGGAAGCGCAGAGCGATACATTCAACCTGCGCGGTGAAGTCGAATGGTTTGCGGATCAGGAACGCAATGCCACGTTTGAGACAGAGACCGAGGGTTTCACGCTGGTCAATGCCAGTGCATCATGGAAACCATTTGGCAAGGGCGGCGGGCTGACGCTTATTGCCTCCGCCAATAATATTTTCGATGTGGTGGGCCGCCGCGCAGCAAGCTTTACCAAGGACTTCGCGCCTTTGTCGGGCCGTGATTTCCGGGTTTCGGCAAAAGTAAGCTTTTGATTTCTATATTAGATGGATTGAAATTGTCATTCCCGTGAAAGCGGGAATGACAATTGTTTGGAAAGGCTGTGTAACCGGTTGTTGCACAAGCAGGAACACAGAATTACTCTAGTCTTTAAACCCATAGGCTAAAAATTCTGGCATCGGACCATTCCAGCCATCATCGGGTTCATTGTCTTCCGCTTTTTGTTTCCGCGTCTTAGGCGAGGCCTTTCTGCTTGTGTCTGACTTGGATTTCTTATCCGCCTGTTTTGCGGGCTTGGGCTTGTCTTGGGTCTCATTTTTACGCTTGTTCTCAGGCACAGCTTTTTTCTTTGCGGGCGCTTTTTTCTTATCCGATGACTTGCCTGACCCTTTCAGCACCTTGATCTCGGTGCCGATCAGTTTTTCGATATTCTCTATCGCTTCGGCATCGGCTTTGGTCGCAAATGTATAGGCCGTGCCCTTGGCCCCTGCCCGGCCCGTGCGGCCGATACGGTGGACATAGTCATCGGGATGCCATGGCGCATCAAAGTTGAACACATGGCTCACGTCTTTTATATCCAGCCCGCGCGCGGCCACATCCGATGCCACCAGAATGTTTATTTGGCCCGATTTGAATTTGTCCAGTTCCGCAATACGTTGTGCCTGGTCAATATCACCGTGGATTTCACCTGAATCAAAACCGATAGAGCGCAATTTCTTGTTAAGATCGCGCACCTGCGTCTTGCGGTTGCAAAATACGATCGCGCTCTCGACACCATTATCAAGAAAATGGATCAGCAGATCCTGTTTCTTGCGCGGCGGCACATTGATGAGAAACTGTTCAATCGATTTATTCGCTGTAGCGGGACGCGCCACCTCGATATGTTTCGGATTGGTGAGGAACTTGTCCGATAGCTTCTTGATCGGCGGCGGCATCGTGGCGCTGAACAACAGCGTTTGCCGTGTACTGGGCAACTTGTCGCAAATCGATTCAATATCCGGAATAAAGCCCATATCAAGCATCCGGTCAGCCTCATCGATCACCAGCAGTTCGCACGCATTCAGCATGATATTGCCGCGTTCAAACAGATCCATCAGACGGCCCGGTGTCGCAATAAGTACATCAACGCCTTTTTCCAGAGCCTTGACCTGATCCCCCATTGAAACACCGCCGATGAGCAAGGCCATGGAAAGGCTGTGATTCTTGCCGTATTTCTCAAAATTCTCAGCCACCTGCGCCGCCAGTTCGCGAGTCGGTTCGAGAATTAACGAGCGCGGCATGCGGGCGCGGCTGCGCCCCTGCGCCAATATATCAATCATCGGCAACACAAAGCTCGCCGTCTTTCCGGTGCCGGTTTGCGCAATACCAATAAGGTCGCGCATCATAAGTACAGAGGGAATTGCCTGCGCCTGAATGGGTGTCGGCGTGTCATAGCCAACATCGGCTACGGCACTTAGTAATTCATCTGAGAGGCCGATATCGGCAAATTTCATAAGCTATCCGGAAAATCATGTGCAAAATCGCATCTGAAGCGGCGCAGACTGCCCACAAACCGCTATCCGCGCGCTTTGCGGGGAAATGAAGGAAAAGTCAATATTTGCGCGTCATTCAATCATCATCCGGCACGAGCTGGCGTATTTTATCAACCTCACATTTTGTGCCCGACCGCGCCAACAATAGATCACGGTCCACACAAAGTTGTCCATCCTTACTCTGTTCAAGATAAAAACCCGAATAGAAACTACGCGCCAGACATGCCTTCTCCAGCTCGGCGCGAATGATGCGCCGGTCACGCATATAAAAGATCAACCTGTTCTGTTTCGCGGCCACCCGAACACCGGCAATCCCGTTCATTGGCAAACATTTGCCGATTTTACGCGCCTTGTATTTGCGCACAGGCCGTGGTTGCAGGGAGCTCATACGCTGGCGGCTGGTCGGGGAAAGCCGCGGGATACGGATACGCACGCGCCGTTCAATGCGCACCTGGAATGTAATTTGCGGATGCGGCGACAGGGCTGACTCAAGCCAGTCTTCCGCCGCCCGCCGTTTTTCCTCTTCGGTCACCGCGAACAACTCGTTGCCTTGCATTGCACTATCCGCAGGTGCCAAGCCCAGCATGGAAAAAGCAATCAGGGAGTGAGCAAGCGACATGGCGAGTTGGAGAGGCTCCGTTGGAAAAAGACTGCAGGTTTTACAGCCAAATACTTATCGCCAAGCGTGAGCGGTGGCAAATAATGATGAACAGATATAGAAAAATCTTTTGAACAAGCGATTAACCTGAATATATCACCACCCCAAAGACAATAATGGCGCGGGCATGTTGCGCAAATGTCGCACCCGCCATAGATATATCCCATGACTGAAATGACGACTGGAATGACCGAATTTTTGACCGCGCTTGAAAAGCTTGCCGGAGAACGCGGTTTCACCCGCAATCCGGCGGACATGGAACCATGGCTGACCGATTGGCGCGGCAGATACCATGGCGCGGCGCAGGCGCTGGTGTCACCTGCAGATACAGACACATTATCCAATGTCGTAAAGCTGGCGGCAAAACACCGGGTCGCCATTGTTCCGCAAGGCGGCAATAGCGGTATGGTCGGCGGGGCAACACCGGATCAAAGCGGGGACGCAATATTGCTGTCCACCCGCCGCATGGATAAAATCCGTGCATTCGATACGGACGACCATCTGATCGTCGCAGAAGCTGGCGTTATTCTACAAAATCTGCACGATATTGCCGAGGAGAAAGACCTGCGCTTCCCCCTGACACTTGGCGGCAAGGGTTCGGCGACGATAGGCGGGCTGATTTCCACCAACGCGGGCGGCACACAGGTCTTGCGTCATGGCACAATGCGCGCGCTGGTCCATGGGATTGAGGCAGTGCTGCCAGATGGGTCAATATTTGACGGGCTGACAGCACTCAAAAAAGACAATCGCGGTTATGATTTGAAGCACTTGCTGATCGGGGCCGAGGGGACCTTGGGCATTGTAACGGCGGCTTCGCTCAAGCTGGTGAAATCGCTTGTTGATCGCGCTGTCCTGTGGGTCGGGCTGGAATCCACGGCCAAGGCCCGCGAATTGTTATTGTTTATGCAGGACAAGGCGGGCATGTCGATGGAAGGTTTCGAAATCCTGCCGCAACATTGTCTGGGCAATGTCCTTACCCATATTCCAGGAACACGTTCACCGCTCGGCGCACCTGCGCCATGGTATGCGTTGGTTGAGCTTGTGCGCGATGAAAGCAGTGCGCCTGATCCTGCATATATTGCTGAAACCCTTCTTGCCGAGGCGATGGAGCGCGGCATTATCCTGGACGCGGCCATCTCCGCCAATGAAACGCAGGCCGAAGCATTCTGGAAAATCCGCGATTCAATAGCGGAAGCGGAACGTGCTGCCGGCCCGGCGATGCAGCATGATATCAGTGTGCCCCCTGCCAAAATGGGGCAGTTTATCGATCATGTCTCGCCGCTCATGGAGAAAAAATTCCCCGGCACGAAAGCGGCCGCATTCGGACATATGGGCGATGGCAATATCCACTTTCACGTCATGGCTCCCAAAGGGGCAATAGCAGATGAATGGAACCGGACGGACGGCACGAAAATCAGCGCCATGATGCACGATCTTGTGATTGAGTGGGGTGGTTCCATCTCTGCCGAGCATGGAATCGGACAGATGAAACGCGATGAGTTGGCCAGACTTTCGGGTCCAGCGCGTATCAACAGCCTGATCGCCATTAAATCGGCGATGGACCCGCACGGTATTATGAACCCCGGCAAGCTCATTCCTCTTGCACCCGGCGCGCAATCCACCTAGATGGCATGCAGTAAATCTATCATTACATATTAACCGTCAAACTATAGTTATTGGAGAAAATAAATGGCGAGTGCGCCGCAGCAGCCAAATCTGCCGATCTTTTATAAAGATCTTGTTCCGCTCAACAGCAAGGATCATGCTGATTGGAAATCCATTGGGCTTGATAATGCCAAATTCATGGAAGACCAGCATGCCATTCCGCTGACGGTTGAAGAATTTCCGCAGGCACAGCGTAATTTTCCCATTGTCTTTTCCGCTGGTGACAACCCTGTACCCCTGATCCTGATGGGCATGAACGAGGGCGTGAACGTCTTTATGAACGAAGAAGGCAGGTTCGACGATCCAGTCTATGTGCCCGCTTACGTGCGCCGCTATCCCTTCATGCTTGCCAAGCTGCGTCCTGATTCAGACGAACTGTCGCTGTGCTTCGACCCGACTGCCGGCGGCATCGGCGAATCGAAAGATGGCAATGCATTGTTTGATAAAGACGGAAACGCCACTGAAACGACACAGAATATCCTGAAATTCTGTGAAAATTTCGAACAGGCCGGGCAACGCACATCCGCATTTATGGAAGAATTGAAAAAGCTCGACCTATTGATGGAAGGCGAAGTTTCCATTCAGCAGGACGGCGTTGAAAAACCATTTATCTATCGCGGTTTTCAGATGGTAAATGAAGAAAAACTGCGTGAATTGCGCGGTGATGAATTGCGCAAGATGAACCAGAACGGCATGTTGCCGTTGATCCACGCACATCTTTTTTCATTGCAGGTAATGCGCGAAGTGTTCAGCAAGCAGGTGCAATCGGGCAAGGCACCGCAGATCACTGAACTGCCCGAAGTGCCCGATGCACAGCTAAGCTAAATATCTCAATCGAGAACCATCAAGGGGAGCCTCGGCTCCCCTTTTTGTGCGCAGCTGTTGCGTTTCAATTTGCGGTTTCTTCTGACAAACGCACAAACAGGCCATAGAGAAAATCGCGCGCATCCTCAGCCAGCATATCGCGCAGCAATTCATCAAAACCCGGTCTATTTCGAGAACCTGCCGTGCGCAACATTGCGATAACTGTCACTTCATCAAATGTCATGCGAGGACAGCACGGGCGTGACAGCTGAAAATTGTCAGGCCAGACATGCCCTATCGCAGAGACGATGAGCGACAACTGTTTTGATAATGCCGCAGAACGCAGGCGCTTCACGATATATGGTGCAGGATCCTGCCCTGCCTTGCCCATCATGGCCGCAATACGAAAACTGGCAACGATGTTGATTTCCATGCCTGTCATATCATGCAAGCATTTAACACCGCCATAAGAAACCACATCTTGCATCGCTTTATCCTCCCAATATCACTCAACATTCGAGTCGGGAAACAGCTTAATTGATAATAGTTATCATTTGCAATGATAACTATTGAAATTCGAAAATTTTTTTAAAAGTTTTATATTGAAACGAAAATATTCATATCTATCTATGATTCATCAGGCTGCCATCCCCCCTCTCTACATGTAGCCTGACAGGTGCAGAAATGCACCTTCTCCCTGAACTTGGCCATCCCGCAAGCCGGGATGGTCATTTTTTTAGTGGAGAGCGGGCCGGTAGCTACGCCGCCGCTGGCCCGCTATTCTGCCGCCATCATGACAGGACTACGCCCCGCTTCACTGGACAGCGAAAGCGCGATATCGCGTACCATAGCGGAAACAGCGTGCACGCCATGCGTCGGTTCACGGCAAGCACTGTCCAGATATAAAGCGCGGTCGACTTCAAGCTGCAATGCATGCACACCTTCGGTGGGAGCGGAGTGGCGTTCCAATATATAGCCGCCGGCATAAGGGTGGTTTAGCTGCGCTAAAAACCCATAGCCCTGAGCCACCGACATTGCCGCTTCCGTCATTTGGGATATGGCCGAATGTCCGAACCGATCGCCAATAACTATCTGCGGCGCGGGCATTCCATCTGTCGCGGGGACAGAGGGCATGGAATGGAGATCCAGCAATATGGCGATCCCATGGCGTTGCCGCATATCATGCAATATATTGGCGACCTTACTGTGATACGGGGAGTGATGCGCGGCAATACGCGCCCTGATATCCTGCCACGACCATTTATCCTGCCAGATATCGCCAAAACCAGACAGGCGGCGCGGGATCAGCCCCAGCCCCCCTCTCGCCTTTACGCTCATCTGCGGAAACTGCCCCGAACCGGCGTCGATCAGCATATCGGGATCAATATCATCCGGCGCGCGGTTCATATCAATCCATGCCCGCGGAGCCTTTGCGGTAATAACCGTAAAACCCGCATCGCACGCAATGCGCGACAGCGTATCAACGTAGCGGTCTTCCAGGCGCAGCAATGCATCGGCAGGAATGCGAAGATTATCTGTAATTGCCTGCGGATAATCGCGCCCAGCATGCGGGACAGATATAAGAACGGGGTATTGCACGCTGTTCGCATGCACAAGATGATAGCTTTGCTCTTCTTTTCGCAAAATAATATCCGAAACCGATCCAGTTTCTATAGATTGTTAATGTTCCCCAGATATATAGATATACGGCCCTGTGGCAACCACCTCTCTATGCCGTCTGGTTAAACAGCAATCGGTATGGATACAGCGATACGGAGTAGAAAAATTCCCATCTTGCTCGCAGAAGACGATACCACCATGCGTACATATCTGAAGTGCGCGCTGGAAAAGGCAGGCCATAATGTGACCGAAGTGGACCGAGGCACAGCAGCATTACCTTTGCTCGCAAGCGGACATTTCGATCTGTTGCTTACCGATATCGTCATGCCGGAAATGGATGGAATCGAACTGGCGCAACATTGTGCCAGGGTTTCACCGCATACGAAAATCATGTTCATTACCGGCTTTTCCGCTGTTACAGTGAAGGCCCGGCAGACCGCCCCCGATGCGAAAATACTGTCCAAGCCTTTCCATCTTGGCGATCTGGTGAAGGAAGTCGGCCTTGTTTTCGAAAGCGGCGCGGCCATGGAACAGATTTAATACTTGCCACCATCAAATACGACGGGTAAATGACCGCCTCTGGCCACACGCTTTGCAGCATCTGCAGTGCACGGGCCATATGAAAATGTGGGCGTATAGCTCAGTGGTAGAGCACTTCGTTGACATCGAAGGGGTCGGGAGTTCAACTCTCTCTACGCCCACCATTTTCGCCATAATTGCCTATCGTATAGTAATTGATCGAAAATAATATGCCCTGTATGTAATTGCACTCGCGTGCGATATGCCCAATGCACATAATGACCGCATATTCTGGGGAGACATATGAGCAGGAAATTGGCATTCTCGGCAATATTATCCCTGTTTTTGATGACAGGGTTTATCGTAAATGATGTAATCGGAAATTCTTTGTTCAGAACATTTGATGACAATACATCAATGACAGATGAGAAGACATGCGTGAATGACGTACTTTTTGTCCCGGATATACCGTTTCCTGTCCTGAAATAGGCTTCAGGAAATACTGCCTAATCAAAAATGCCAGAGGATCTGTAAGCCGGGTTCTGTTCCCTTCCCTGCGGAAGTTTGGCAACTATTCATCTTGGCACGGCATTGCTGCCGCGCTCTAGCAACCAACCCGGGCAGCGGACCAAAACACGTCCATAATGCCGCCCCTATTCGGTTTTGCTCCGGATGGGGTTTACCATGCCGCTTCCCTTGCGGGTCGCGCGGTGCGCTCTTACCGCACCCTTTCACCCTTACCCTAAATGGGCGGTCTGCTCTCTGTTGCACTGTCCCTGGGGTCGCCCCCGCCGGCCGTTAGCCGGCATCCTTGTTTTGTGGAGCCCGGACTTTCCTCGGACTTACGCCCGCAGCTGCCCGATCCTCTGGCTAGGCTTCATTACCATTTCTGCGGTCGCGGTCCAGTAATAAAGCGAATAGAATCGCCCGGCACTCACCATCAACCACGCCATCAATGGTATGCGTACGAAAGCGGCGCTGAAACGCGCGTGTCGCAGCTGCACGGTCGGTAATGTCATAGCCAAAGCGTTCGAGCGCGAGATAAAAAGCAGCATCGCTCCAGTATGGATCAACCAACTGGCCGTCTGGAATGGGAAGCGCCAATCCAAGCTTCGCCAGCAAAGGCCAGTCAAAAAGCTCGCCCGGATCGAGCTTTCTGGCAGGAGCAATGTCGCTGTGCCCGACCACATTGCCAGGGGAAATTCCGTGGCGCTTTACGATATCGCTCACCAGCGGCACGACGGCATCCATCTGCTCTTCGGGAAAGGGTCTATAGCCCCATTCATGGCCCGGGTTGATAATTTCAATGCCGATGCTTGCGCTATTCACATTGGTGATGCCGCGCCAGTGCGACCGTCCCGCATGCCATGCGCGGTCCGCTTCATCGACCATCTGGATAATCTGTCCATCCTCGGTCACCACATAGTGCGCCGATACCTTGCTTTCAGGATTGGCAAGCCAGTTAATCGCGGACGGTGCATCCTGCATGCCGGTATAATGCAGCACCAGCATGGTGATGGGCAGAGTGCGTTCGTCAAAATTGGGGGAAGGTGTCTGAATATATTCCTGATTTACCGGCATATGCACCCTTTATGTCTGCGACCTGCGCCCTCGTGATAGCCAGACATGGCTGTGCGGGTCAATGGCGTCGCCGGACGGGACCTTAACGCAGGCTCACATCTTGTAATGCCGCCGCCAGTGCCGCCCGGTCAAATGGTTTGCACATATACGCATCTGCGCCCGCTTTGACCGCAGCTTTAGTAAAGCTGGCCGCGTGTTCTCCGGTGCAGAAAATGACACGGGGTTTTTGACCTGCCTTTGTGGCGCGCAATGCCGACAAAAATGCCATGCCATCCATCACGGGCATATTATTATCCAACAGAACCATATCGGGCATGACTTTATCGCAATGTGCGAGTGCTTCCGCTCCATCAGCAGCTTCTTCAACATGAAAGCCCATCATCTCCAGCATAAGCCGCGCGACTGTACGCGCTACTTTGCTGTCATCCACAATGAGGCAGGTTTTCAAGGGGCATCTCCGGTTAAGCCAATCGTGCCACTTTAGGTGCAGATGGTAAGCACAACGTTAATTTGTCAGGAGTTGCCTCTGTAAGGAAATCAGCTGCTCAGCGCGGCGCCCATGACGAGCATTTCGTCATCGGCTATAACTTGAATCTGACCATTTGCCTCAGCAGCAAGCGCGGCAATCATATGGGCTGCGGCTGTGCGCGAAGTCAGTTCGCCCTTCTGCAACTCACCCGTCAATGCGCGGCCAATGATTTCATCCATCGCGATTTTCTCACCCGCGGCGCGCACAACGATTTCGCTATGTCCACCCAGCGTTTCTGCACCAATATCAAGCTGCCCGCCGCGCGAGAGCGAATCGACCGCGATCAACGCGAGATTGAGCAGGATTTTCACTGCCGGTTTCGGCAAAGTCTGCTCATCCAGCGTCCAGTTGAGATGGATGCGGGGCTTGTCTGCAAGCAAGCCTTCGATCAATTCTTTGGGTTCACGGTTGTCGACGCTTTCACCAAAACCGCCCGCCGCACCAAATGCGAGGCGGAAGAATTTGAGTTTTTGCGCCGAAGCAGAGGCGCTGTCGGTCAGCAATTCAAAACAGCGGGCCCGCATTTCCGGGTCGGTTTCATCCGCCAGCAATTCCAGACCATTGTTAAGCGCGCCCACCGGGCTAAGCAAATCATGGCAGAGACGTGAACACAGCAGGCTGGCAAGTTCGACTTGGGAAATGGTCATAATATATCCGTTATTGTGGGCCCGCAGGCGCCTGTTGTCATGGGTGTGGATACGCTTTGGCGAAAGCCATGCGTATATTCAAGACTTGCCACTACGATAGTGAATTTCGGTAAATCTATCATGAACGTCGCCATCTTTTCCATTGCGCCATAGCCGCAGGTCGCGGCCCGCTATAATCGCCCATACTCGGCCATCGCCCGCCGAAAGCCGGGCATCGGTCGCAGAAGGAATCGCCTCGCCGGTCGGGTGCGAGTGATAATAGCCGATTATATACCGCCCGCCGCGCCGCATTTCCTTTTCCGCCGCGATCAGCAATTCGGGTGCTATCTCGAAACGCTGCGCAGGATTTGAAGCCATATTCGTGCTGGCAATAATTTCGTCGATTCGCCCGTTTGAGTGCCCCAAGAGCAGGCCGCAACATTCTTCAGCGTCCGCTTTTTCTGCTTCTGCAAACAGCGTGTCACGAACGGTTTCCGGCAAAACTATCGGGGATGCAGGGCTGTCTGCTCTTGATACGGATGCGGCCATGGCCCAATATTAGATGATGCATGCAGCGATTACAAAATATGAGGGGAAATTTGCGCCTGTCCATAATGGACGGCGGATGGACGCGGTGCTTGCCGAATTGATATCTGACCTGTCGCGTGAGAGAATCAAGGGACTTATCAAGGATAGCAGGCTGCGGATTGACGGCAAGGTTGCCACACAGACATCCGCGAAAGTTTGTGCGGGTGAAAGTTACCGCATCGACTTGCCCCCACCCCTGCCCAGTGAAGCCCAGCCGCAGGATATCCCGCTTGATGTCGTCTATGAGGATGATGCACTGCTGGTGCTCGACAAGCCTGCGGGCATGGTCGTGCATCCCGCCGCGGGCCATGCCGACGGCACTTTGGTCAACGCTCTGCTCCACCATTGCAAGGGACAATTGTCGGGCATTGGCGGCGTGGCACGACCCGGTATTATACACCGGATCGATAAGGACACGTCCGGGCTGCTTGTCACCGCAAAAAGCGATGTGGCGCATGTTGGACTTGCGAAACAGTTTGCCGACCACAGCATCACGCGGCAATATTATGCTATTGTGCAAGGGCATCCCCGCCCCGCAAAAGGCACTGTCACCGGCAATATCGGCCGTTCACGCCAGAACCGCAAGAAAATGGCGATCGTGCCCAATGGTCAAGGCAAACATGCCGTGACCCATTATGAAACAGTCCAGAAATTACATGAAGCGGCTCTGCTACGCTGCCAGCTTGAAACGGGACGCACACATCAGGTGCGCGTGCACATGGCTTCGCTCGGCCACAGCCTGCTTGGTGACCCCAATTATGCGCGGGTGCACAAGGCGCACCGTGCGCTGCTGAAAGACACCGGATTTGCCCGTCAGGCGTTGCATGCGACGACGCTGGGCTTTATACATCCCACCTTGGGCGAAAAAATGTTTTTCGAGTCCAAAATTCCTGCTGATATGCGGGAACTTTTAGAACATTTGGGCGTTCAGTAATTGAGTACCCAGAAATGGTCTGAAATCGATCATGTGACCCGGCCTGCGAATGCTTGATGAGGTTCGCGTAAAGGGTTGACAAGTAGAGGAAATACATAATGGCAAAAACTAATAAAGTGCCTGCAACCATCCCTGCCCTTGGCGGAGATGCGAGCCTTAATCGCTATCTCAGTGAAATTCGCAAATATCCGATTCTTAAGCCCGAGCAGGAATATATGCTCGCCAAGCGCTATGAGGAACATGAAGATCCCGAAGCGGCTGCGCAGCTTGTGACGTCGCATTTGCGCTTGGTGGCAAAGATCGCCATGGGCTATCGCGGCTACGGCCTGCCTGTTTCGGATCTTATTTCAGAAGGCAATGTTGGGTTGATGCAGGGCGTCAAGAAATTTGAACCCGATCGCGGTTTCCGTCTCGCAACCTATGCGATGTGGTGGATCAAAGCATCGATTCAGGAATATATCCTGCGCAGCTGGTCACTCGTGAAAATGGGCACGACCGCCGCACAGAAAAAGCTTTTCTTTAACCTGCGCCGGATGAAAAATAATCTGGAAGCATTTGAAGAAGGCGATCTGCACCCCGATGATGTCGACTCCATCGCCACCAAATTGGGTGTGGCGGAGCATGAGGTGGTCAATATGAACCGCCGCATGTCCATGGGCGGCGACGCGTCGCTGAACGTGCCGATGCGCGAAGATGGCGAAGGCCAGTGGCTGGATTGGCTGACCGACAGCGAACCATTGCAGGACAAGGCGGTTGCCGATGCGCAGGAAGCCGATGTCCGGCACAAGATGCTGACCGAAGCGATGAACGCGCTCAATGAACGTGAACAGCACATTCTGACCGAGCGCCGACTGACTGACGATCCGCAGACTTTGGAACAACTGAGCCAGGTCTATAATGTCAGCCGCGAACGTATCCGCCAGATCGAAGTGCGTGCGTTTGAAAAGCTGCAAAAAGCCATGCACCGGCTTGCCGGCGAGAAAAATATGCTGCCTGCCTGAACGGCGCGCATACGTTAGACGCATTTTATAAATGACAACGGTTTGGCCATGCCTTAGCTTTAGGGCATGGCCAAATCTTTATCCAAAACCCGCAAACATAAACGCGGGCTTTTTACCCGCCTCATATTGTTCCTGTTAAAATTGATATTCTGGTTCGTCATTCTGTCATTGGCGATCGTGACAATCTATAAATTTATCAATCCACCCATCACCGCCACAATGGTCATGGATGAACGCGGTGCAACGCGCGAATGGCTATCTATCGAAGAAATTGACCGCGATATGGTCGCAGCGGCCATTGGCGGCGAAGACAGCAAGTTCTGCACCCATGACGGTTTTGACAGACAGGCGATTGAAGCCGCGCTCAAGCGCAATGCACAGGGTAATGCACCGCTGCGCGGAGGCTCAACCATAAGCCAGCAGACCGCCAAGAACGTCTTCCTGTGGCAGGGCGGCGGCTATGCCCGCAAAGGTTTTGAAGCCTGGTTCACTTTCCTGATCGAGAAAATCTGGGGCAAACAGAGGATCATGGAAGTCTATCTGAACGTCGCAGAAACCGGGATTGGAACCTATGGCGTCGAGGCCGGTGCGCAGCGCTATTACGGCAAGAGTGCACGTTCGCTCACCCGCACCGAGGCAGGCCGTATCGTAGCCGCCCTCCCACTCCCCAAAAAACGCGCGGTCAAAGCCCCGACAGGCTTTGTGCGCCGCTATGGCAATTCCATCGCCGCACGCATTCGTGTTGTCCAAAACGAAGGGCTGGACAGCTGCGTGATTGAATAAGAAAAAAGAAAGGCGCGGAAGTTACCCTCCGCGCCTTTGTAATATTTCTCTAAGCACAAACTTAAAATTCGTAGCTCAGTCCAAACTGAATCTGCCATATCGAGGCTGAAGAAGAAATCCTCGGCATCGCTGGAGTCCGGAAGTTTGTAAATACATACTGCCCCTGGTCGTTGATCGTGGTCTGTACGACTGGATTGTTATACTCAAACCCCTGCTGCTGCAGTGTATTCCAGCTGCTGTCGATCAGGTTCAACACGTTTTCGAGGTCAAATGTAAATTTGAAACCATCGTTTTCAAAGAATCCTGGCAGCTCCTGTGTAAAGCGGAAATCCAGATCCCAGTAATCGTCACTCTCAAACGTGTTACGACGCAATATCTGGCCGCGATATTTTTCCAGGCCATTATCCGCAATGAACGAGTTGAAAGCATTCAGGTCAAAACCTGGATCATATACAACTGTCGGATCATTGGTCGTCGGAACATAGAGCAGCACACGATCTTCACCGTCACGCGAATCGCCAAACGGGTTGAAACCACTACGATCATCCGTTTCGAAGTTATAACTAAATGGCTGACCTGTGCGATACTTCAGGAAGAATGTGAAATCAGACGTATTGTCGCCGAACAGGTCTTTTTCCAGATTCAAGCGGAAGATCGCATTATGGCTACGTGAAGCGTTTCCACGGCTTGCCAATGGGTTATTTACGTCAATTTTCGAAAAGTTACCAAAGTTGGAAACTGCACGTGAAGATGTAAGTGGTTGAATAGAAGTGACGTCTTGGTAAGAATAACCAAGAACAATATTACCACCAATTCCCAGCGGTCCTTCGTCCTGATGCCAGCGCTTACGCAGCGCAGCACTGAAGACATGGCTGCGACCACCGCTGCCGTTTGTCAGCAGATAATCGCTGGTAAACCGGCTGTCGCATGCATTGGTATCACCAGGGTTTGTACGGCAATCTGGATCCAGAAAATCAACCTGGCGATAAAGTGGACGGCCATCAGGGGCTGTACCAACATTGGCCAGGGTCAGATCCTGAATAAAGAGCGGATCATATGCCTTGGAGTAAATATAGTCCAACAGCACATTCCAACCGCCAGCAAATTCATGCTCGATGCCGAAATTCGCACGCAGGAAGGTCGGGATTTTGAAGTTTGGATCCACGGCATTAACTTCACCGTCACCTGCCAAAAGCTGGCTTTGAAAATCGGCTGGCGGGTTAAAACCATCGATTGAGCCTGCCGGTAAATCCAAGGCATTGCGATAATCAACACTATCCAGCGTAATACCGTTGTTAGTATAGCTATTCGCGAAAATAACCGTCGGGTCACCACCAGAGAAGATGCCTACACCACCGCGCAGTACCGTATAACCTAGGCCATTGTCACCAAGGTCATATTTGAAACCAAAACGCGGCTGGAATGCGTCCAGTTTGTCAAAAGTATTGCGGTTATTGAAACCGTAGCGCTGTAGGAATGTCGGGTTCGCAACCGGGTTCACATTGCTGTTGTACATGTCGTAGCGGATACCGAACTGCAAAGTCAGGTCTGGATTAACCAGCCATTCGTCCTGCGCATAAAAACTGAACACTTCGCGCTTGAATATCGCCGCGGCGTCATCAAGATTGCCTGATACAGGGCCTGTGATACGGACACGCGATGGGTCCTGTGCCGCCAGATCAGCAATAGAGTCAAAAATCGCAACGCCATTGCCACGCTGGACGAACAGGTTGAATACATCAAACTGATCATACTCGGCGCCAAATGTGAACTGGTGGTTGCCAGCTGTCAGATATGCAGCGACTTTTGCTTGGTTGGTCTGGTTTTCCAGTTCGTTAACCTGACGGAATTCATCTGGACCAAGGAAGACGGTACCGCCGCCAGCTGTTCCAATTTCAAATTCCATGAAGTCGACGCCGCCCAGACTGTCCTGTTTATCCTGGTTTTCAATACGGGACAGCCGCACTTCCGTAGAAAAGTTATCTGACCAGTTAGAGAAGAGACGCAGTGAGTAACTGTCAATCTTGTTACCAGACTGATAGAAGTTTGAACTCAGGCCGAGATCGTTGAAACGTGCGCCTTGGTTTTGCGGCGTGACGAAATTTTCACGAGTGCGCTGATAGTTGAATGCCACACGATGGTCATCAGTGATGTTCGCATCAAGACGAAGCAGGAACCGTTCGGTTTCACGCGGAATCGAATTAAGTACACCGCCAGCATCAAAACCATAGACAGTGTTCAAAATATTCTGAATTTCGGTAATATCCTGCTGTGTAATTCCGGCTGCCTCATTGACCGCACCTGAACCAACTGGGCCGTCTGTCAAACCGCTTGAACCTTCTTCCTTATCATATGTTACGTGAAAGAAGAGTCGATCCTTGACAATTGGTCCGCCAACATAGGCGCCATATTTCAGGTTATCGAAAACGCCCAGATTGCGCTCCTGACCATTAACTGTGTTACCTGTAAGGCTGTCATCGTTATAATAAATGAAAGCGCCGCCGTGGAATTCATTCGTGCCGGATTTTGTCGTTGCATTGATATTACAGCCGCTAAAAAGACCATATTGAACATCAAATGGCGCAAACTCGACCGATACAGAAGACAATGCCTCAAACGGGAATGGCTGCGATTCACTCGGGAAACCACTATCGTTCAAGCCAAAGCCATCATCCTGGCGAACACCATCAACTGTCAGTGAGTTTGTACGCGTACTTGCGCCAAGACAGGAGACAGTACCGCGATTGGTTGGTGTGTCAGGGAAAGTTGAGTCAAGCAAAACACGCGGGTCAGCCTGAATTACATCGCGAATGTCGCGCGTGATTGAAGGAAGTTCTTCCAGCGTTTCAAGACCGAAACTGCTGCCTGGACCAAGCGCAAGTGGTGCCTGTGAAACAGAAGAAGCTGTAACTACAATCACGTCTTCAGAATCGCCCGAAGCAAGTGCAAAGCGAAGTGCTGTTGTATCAGAGAGATTTACGACAATACCTTCTGCGCTTTCTCCCTGATATCCATCCGCATCAACGGTAACTGTGAATGGGCCGCCGACTTCAAGACCACGAAAGTTAAAGCCGCCCTGGCTACTGGTCGAAGATGTATTCGTCCGACCATTCCGTGTATCGGTTAGTGTAACCTGAGCACCCTGAATTGGATTACCGTTGTCATCAACAACCACACCCTGAATACCGGAGGTGACTTCCTGTGCATGCGCAGGAGCGGCAAGGCCCACCGCCATGGAAAGTGAGGCGGCGCTGGCCGCGAGAAAATATTTGAGCTGCATGTGCATAATCCCTCAATTTGGTCCGCGTGCCCCCATAGGCTCTTGCGGTCTTGAAATGCTAAAACTCCCCTAAGAGTTGTGGAGGCCTCTAATGGTCTGACGCGACAGGGCAACTGCAATTTTATTGCACTTTTGTTACGAAGTGGCTTCCGCGTGTAATGAAATTGCGCGTACGCAAAAAAATTAATTTAAGTAGCTGTTTTGCAATGTATTTACGCAAATGCAGGAGAAGCGGGTTATCCACAGGCGAAAGATTGTTTCACAAGCTCGCGTAATTTTTTGTAGAGACTGTGCCAAAAAAGCGACACTGAAAACAGCACTATGGGTGCAGCCCGATTATATCAGACTGCGACTCGTGAAACTGACTGGACTTCATGGTATTTGCAAGAAAATGTGGCGCAGTATTACGCCGCATCATCCTTTTTCACTTTGGCCTTTTTCGCGAAAACCTGAACAGGGTCCTTGCGGCCTTCGATGACGTCCCCGTCAACCACAATTTCATCCACGCCTTCCAGGCTTGGCAATTCAAACATGGTATCCAGCAGGATACGTTCCACAATGGAGCGCAGGCCGCGCGCGCCGGTTTTACGGGCAATCGCTTTTTTGGCAATCGCCTCCAGCGCATCATCGGTGAAGGTCAGGTTGACGTCTTCAAGATCGAAAAGCTTCTGATACTGTTTGACCAGCGCATTCTTCGGCTCACGCAGAATTTTGATGAGTGCATCGATATCCAGATCTTCCAGTGTCGCAATGACAGGCAAACGTCCGACAAATTCCGGAATCAAGCCAAATTTCAGCAGATCTTCCGGCTCGCCATCTTTCAGCAGTTCGCCAATCTTGCGCTCTTCGGGAGAAGCCACGTGCGCGCCAAAGCCCATGGATTTGGCTTCAAGACGGTCACCGATAATTTTTTCAAGCCCGGCAAATGCACCGCCGCAGATGAACAGGATATTGGTGGTATCGACCTGCAGGAATTCCTGCTGCGGATGTTTACGCCCGCCTTGCGGTGGGACAGAGGCCGTTGTGCCTTCCATCAGCTTGAGCAGTGCCTGCTGCACGCCCTCACCGCTGACATCGCGGGTGATGGACGGATTTTCAGCTTTACGGCTGATCTTGTCGATCTCGTCGATATAGACAATGCCGCGCTGCGCTTTCTCAACATTATAGTCGGACGCCTGCAACAGTTTCAGGATGATATTCTCGACGTCCTCGCCGACATAGCCAGCTTCGGTCAGGGTCGTGGCATCGGCCATGGTGAACGGCACATCGAAAGTGCGCGCAAGCGTTTGCGCCAGTAACGTTTTACCACAGCCTGTGGGGCCCACGAGGAGGATATTCGACTTGGCAAGTTCGACATCGTCATTCTTGCCCATGTGATTCAGGCGCTTGTAGTGGTTGTGTACGGCCACAGACAGCACACGTTTGGCGCGGTTTTGACCAATGACATAGGCGTTGAGCGTGTCGAAAATTTCCTGCGGCGTGGGTACTTCACCCTCTTTACGGCCGCTCAGACCCGCTTTGGTCTCTTCACGGATGATATCATTGCACAGCTCGACGCATTCATCGCAAATGAACACGGTTGGCCCGGCAATAAGCTTACGCACCTCATGCTGCGACTTACCGCAGAATGAGCAGTATAATGTACTTTTGGAATCCGAGTCACTCAACTTCGTCATACTATTCCTTACACCAGCTACCGCACACAGAGCGCGGGAATCATCTCTGGTTATGCTGTCTCACAATCGTAAAGCGATACAGACATTTTTCAATAACTGTTAATTTTTTCCGTAAAATCACGTATCTTGCGGGTTTCAAGGCGGGTTCAGCCAGCATGAGGGGGTATATTCATGCTGGCTGAACCCGTTGCATACCGGCAAATGGTTTCTATTTGCTTTCATCATCCTCGGCGGGTTTCGGACGCTTATCGAAAACCTCATCGATCAAGCCGAAAGCCTTTGCTTCGTCCGCTTCGAGGAAAGTATCGCGGTCCATTGCCTTTTCAATGTCTTTCAAAGGCTTGCCCGTATATTTGGCATATAGCTCATTCATACGCGTGCGGATGCGCAGGATTTCCTTCGCCTGAATCTCGATATCGGATGCCATACCGCGTGCGCCGCCCGATGGCTGGTGGATCATGACGCGCGCATTTGTGGTCGCCATACGCATGCCCGGTTCACCCGCTGCGAGCAGGAAACTGCCCATGGATGCCGCCTGCCCTACACACACTGTGCCCACGCGGGGGCGAATATATTGCATGGTGTCATGAATCGCCATGCCCGCCGTCACCACACCGCCGGGTGAATTGATGTACATATAGATATCTTTTTTCGGGTTATCTGCTTCAAGGAACAGGAGCTGCGCCGTGATCAGCGCCGCCATATTGTCTTCCACCTGGCCCGTCACAAAGATGATCCGCTCACGCAGCAACCGTGAGAAGATGTCGAAACTGCGCTCGCCGCGATTGGATTGTTCAATAACAATGGGAACGAGAGCGTCGTGGATCGGATCGTGTGTAGGGTCAAACATGCGGTGATTTCTTTCCTGTTTCAAATGTCGTCACCCCTAAATCGGGGCAATGCACAAAATGTTCAAGGGTATTCAGCAAAAAGGCACCGGAGAGAGTATCCCCAGTGCCTTTAATATTCTGCCCTATCCGGGGAGAACTCTTATTTCTTGGCTGCTGCTTTTTTGGCTGCCGGCTTTTTCGCGGCGGTTTTCTTGGCCGGAGCCTTTTTGGCCGCTGCTTTTTTAGCAGGCCCTTTTTTGGCAGGTGCCTTTTTTGCTGCCGGCTTCTTGGCGGCCGCTTTTTTGGCCGGGGCCTTTTTCTTCGCCGCGGCTTTCTTCTTGCCAGCTTTTGGTGCGGGTGTTTCTTCCGCTTCAATGGCCGCTTGAAGCTCTTCGCGGGTTACCGTGCGGTCTGTCACATCGGCTTTTTCGAATAGGAAGTCGACGACCTTGTCTTCATACATAGGCGCACGCAGCTGCGCGGCAGCCATTGGCTCCTGCTGCACATACTGCATGAAACGCTCGCGATCTTCAGCGCGGTATTGCTGTGCCGCCTGCTGGATCAGCATGTTCATTTCTTGGCTCGTCACTTCCACGCCATTGGCCTGACCGATTTCAGATAGCAACAGACCCAGACGCACGCGGCGCACCGCGATATCGCGATATTCGTCCTTGTCCGCTTCCATTTCCTTGCGCGCCGCTTCGGGATCTTCCTCATTCGCAAGTTCCTGTTCCAGCTGCTGCCAGATCTGGTCGAATTCAGCATCCACCATGGATGGCGGCACGTCAAAATCATGATCAGCGGCAAGCTGGTCAAGCAGCCCGCGCTTCATCTGCGTGCGGGTGAGGCCATTGAGTTCCTGCTCGACCTGACCTTTCAGAAGCTCGCGCAATTGCTCCATGCCTTCCAGACCGAGGGATTTCGCAAATTCGTCGTCCGCCTTATTCTTCTTCGGCTTTTGAACTTCACCGACAACCACATCAAAGGTCGCGTCTTTGCCCTTAAGGTCATCGACATTATAATCGTCCGGGAATGTGACGTTCAAAACCTTTTCGTCATTGGCTTTCACGCCCACCAGCTGATCTTCAAAGCCCGGTATCAAGCGGCCTGAACCGAGCTCAACCGCCATACCTTCGCCTTTGCCGCCATCAAACGGAACGCCGTCCACTTTGCCTTCAAAATCGATTAGGACCTGATCGCCCATTTTCGCCTTGTAGGATTTGGCAGCTGTTTCAAAACTCTTCTGACTTTCTGTCAGACGTTCGACGGCTTCGTCGACTTCGCTGTCCTGTACTTCTGCGGTCAGACGCTCAAGTTTCAGGCCTTCCACTGAAGGCGTATCAATCTGCGGCAACACTTCGAGCTCAAGCGTGACCTCCGCATCCTTGCCGTTTTCATACCCATCGGCCAGTGTCACATTGGGCTGCATTGCCGGGCGCAGTTTATTGTCGTTAATGGCTTTATCAACGCTTTCACGAATCGCTGCATTCAGGGCATCCTGCGCCAGCGCTTCACCGTGCATCTTGCGCACCAGATTCGCCGGAACCTTGCCGGGGCGAAAGCCTGGCATATTGATCTGCGGCGCGATTTTCTTGACCTCGGCGTCGACTCGCTCCGCCACATCGGCGGCAGTAATGGTGATTTTATAGGCGCGTTTCAGGCCTTCGTTCAGCGTTTCGGAAGTTTGCATGGTACGTTTCTGCTCTCTTTATACAGCGTTACTTGTGTAGCGTTCATATGGCTCCGAATGGGCGGAACCCAAAATTTCATCATACCGGTTTCCTAATGGTGCGGGCGAAGGGACTCGAACCCCCACACCTTGCGATACCAGAACCTAAATCTGGCGCGTCTACCAATTCCGCCACGCCCGCATATCAGTTGCACTCGGTCAAGCGCGTGCGTCTATACAAAGCGCGCGCAAAGGGCAAGAGGCGATATGCCTTGCAATATGGAATGCTACGCAAAGGAGTAAGTCTAGGCTCAAAAAGGAAATTCAATATCAGCAACAGTATTCTTGTCGCCGACAATGATTTTACATGCCGCGATTTTTACATGCCGCCCTTGCTTTTGGCGATCAGGCGTCCGTTCTGGAATACGCCGACTATCAATGCGCTGCTTGCACCGGTTTTCCACTCATATGTGGTGATACCGCCGCCCGAAGATTTCTCGTCGCCGCTAAATCCGATGATCTGCGTGACATCGTCCAGCCGCATGCCTTCTTTGATACTGTCATAGGCGCTGCGTGATACACCATAGGATGCCCGGCCAGGATCATCCGGAGTTTGCGGTGCAGCAGCGCTCGCATTGGCGGGCAAACCGCCCAGATTCTGGACCATATCGCGGTACGCATCAATATATGCCAGCACGATGACCTGGCCGATTTTGGTGTTTTCATAGCCACTACCGCCCAATGCACCTGCAAGACCGCCTGTCCAGCCGCCTCCACCGCCGCGCACCGACAGATCAGATTTTCTGTAATAGCCTTCGGAAATCACTTCCATTTCCGTCGTCCGGGCGTTCACCAGCGAAAGCGTGACATTGGCCTCTTTCTTATTGACCTTGACGCGGCCCAGCAACCCGCCAAGACCGCCGCCCAATGCCCCCGCAATTGCGCCGCCAATGCTGCCGCCACCTGAATTTTCATTGCCGCCGACCATATCCGGAACGATAAAATAATCCGCCGCTTTCACTTGCTTACGGCCAATATTGGAGCCTTCCTGCAGCTCATCATTATCGGCAAGTGCGCGTTCGAGTGCGCGGCTATTGAGCCCCTTATTGCGGTCCACGAGTGTGAAACAGCCAGAGCGGGCCACAATCACCTTGATAAACGATTCCGGGGAGCGAAGTTTGTAACGCTGCCACCAGTTACTGTCGGGCTCCACAACAGCAATTGTGCCAAGACTTCGGGTGCAGCGCGGTATATCCGCCTGAGCATTTTCCTGCGCCTTGCGTCCCGATGATTTGGATTGCGCAGTAACAGGCGAAGAAATGAGGAGAGCTGATGAAATCAGCGCGGCAGCAAGAATATTCTTAATCGGCATATGGAACCCCCAGTTAGAGCAGATAGAAATAATAGTTTGTGCCTTGTCCAGACATCAAAACCGCTCTTGAATGCTTATCCTAACGGGAAGCCCTGACGGATGCAACTATGCGCCAGTCCGCGTTGGCAATAGCTAACCGAGTATTTTCTTCAGCAGTTCATTCACAACCTGCGGATTGGCTTTGCCCTGCATTGCCTTCATGGTCTGACCCACGAAGAAGCCGAACAGTTTGTCCTTGCCGCCGCGATATTCTTCAACCTTGTCGGCATTGGCTTCGAGAATTTTTTCGATTTCCGCTTCAATCGCTCCGGTGTCGCTGGTCTGTTTCAGGCCTTCGGTATCCGCGATTTCTTCTGCATCACGTCCGGTTTTCAGCACGATCTCATAGATCTCCTTCGCCTGCCCGCCGGATACGGAACCGCCCGCCACCATTGCCAATATAGCCGCATTGGCAGCCGGCGTATTATTTTCATGGTCCGCTGTGACTTCCAACGCTTTTTGGACGCCCGGCGCGATGGAAAGGGACCAGTTCGCCACCTGTGTGGCCACATCGGCTTCGGCCTTGCCCTGCTTGGCCGCAGTCTCTTTCAGCAGCACTTCAAATGCTCGCGCAGTCTCCGCTTCTGCGGTAAGGACAGCCGCATTATAGGCTGTAAGGCCCAGTTCGCTTTCATAGCGTTTGCGCTTGGCATCGGGCAGTTCAGGCAGCGATGCTTTACAGTCCGCAATAAAATCATCGGTCAGTTCCAGCGGCAGAAGATCCGGATCGGGGAAATAGCGATAATCGTGCGCATCTTCTTTCGAACGCATCGACCGTGTTTCATTGCGGTCGGGGTCATAAAGCCGTGTTTCCTGGACAATTTCACCGCCCGCTTCAAGCACATCTACCTGGCGATTAGCTTCAATTTCAATGACCTGCTGGACAAACCTGACAGAGTTTACGTTTTTTGTTTCTGTGCGAATACCAAGTTCGCCTCCGGGCCTGCGGACGCTGACATTGACGTCGGCGCGCATTGACCCCTGCTCCATGTTGCCATCGCACGATCCCACATAGCGCAGAATTGAGCGCAATTTTTTGACATAGGCACCTGCCTCGACCGGGCTACGCATATCGGGCCGCGACACGATTTCCATCAGCGCCACGCCGGAGCGGTTGAGATCGACATAGGACATGGTCGGATGCTGGTCGTGCATCAGCTTGCCCGCATCCTGTTCGATATGGATACGCTCGACACCGATTTCCTTGACTGCACTGTCCGGGTCTTTCTCATCGAGCGCAACTTCAATTACTCCCTCACCCACAATCGGGTGATAGAGCTGTGAAATCTGGTAGCCCTGCGGCAAATCGGCATAGAAATAATTCTTGCGGTCGAACCGCGAATATTTGTGAATTTCGGCATTCAGAGCCAAACCCGTCCGCACCGCCTGACGCACGCATTCCTGGTTCGGCACCGGCAGCATGCCGGGCATCGCTGCATCAACCAGCGACACCTGCGTATTGGGCTCCGCGCCAAATTCGGTCGAGGCGCCGGAAAACAGCTTGGCATTGGACGTAATCTGCGCATGGACTTCTAGGCCAATCACGACCTCCCAATCCCCGGTTGCGCCCTGTATGCGATATGTTGATTCAGTCATTATCTTACTTTCGCGAAAAATACCGTTAGCGCTGAGCTTGTCGAAGCACGTGTATCAAAATAGTGCCTAGCCGATGGACATCCTTCGACAGGCTCAGGATTAACGGCCTTTGTTGCAATCTCACCACCATTTATCCGGACGTGCCGTAAATCCTGCGCGCTGTTCGATGGCGAGGCCAGCATTCAGCACACTTTGCTCATCCAGAGCTTTGCCAACGATCTGAAGACCCAGCGGCAGCCCCTGCCCGTCCAGCCCGCCCGGCACCGACATGGCGGGAAGGCCCGCAAGCGATGCAGGTACGGCAAATACGTCATTCAGGTACATGGCGAGTGGATCATCCGCCTTTTCACCCAACCCAAATGCTGCGCTCGGCGCAGTCGGGGCAAGGATAACGTCGCAATGCTCCCATGCGGCCTCAAAATCGCGCGCGATCAGCGTGCGCACCTTTTGCGCCTGCGTGTAATAGGCGTCATAGAAACCGGCGGACAGAACATATGTACCGATCATGATACGCCGCTTCACCTCTGGGCCAAAGCCTTCGGCCCGGGTGGCGGCATACATATCCTGAAGCCCTGCACCGTCCGGAAGCTCGCGCGTGCCATAACGCACACCGTCATAGCGCGCGAGATTCGAGGAAGCCTCTGCCGGCGCGATAATATAATAGGCAGGCAGCGCATATTTGGTGTGCGGCAGCGAGATTTCGACAATCTCTGCGCCCGCATCCTTGAGCCATTCCGCCCCTTTGTCCCACAGCTCGTTAATCTCGGCGGGCGTGCCATCAATCCGATATTCTTTGGGAATGCCGACACGTTTGCCTTTCAGATCGCTCGACAATGCGCTTTCCCAGTCAGGAACCGGCAAGTCGAGCGAAGTCGCGTCTTTCGGATCGAACCCGGCCATTGCCTGCAGCATGATGGCGCAATCGGTCACATCATGCGCCATCGGCCCCGCCTGATCGAGTGAGCTCGCAAATGCCACCACGCCCCAGCGTGAACAGCGGCCATAGGTCGGTTTGATTCCGGAAATGCCGACAAATGCAGCAGGCTGACGGATCGAACCGCCTGTATCCGTACCGGTCGCCGCAGGGCATAAGCGCCCTGATACGGCCGATGCACTGCCGCCCGAGGAACCGCCGGGCGCCAGGTCGGTATTGCCGCCGTCATTGCGCCGCCACGGGGAAATCACATTGCCAAATGCGCTGGTCTCGTTGGACGAGCCCATGGCAAACTGGTCCATATTAAGCTTGCCGAGCATGCCCGCGCCCGCTTTCCACAGGTTCGCAGACACGGTCGATTCATATTGCGGGGTGAAGCCTTCCAGAATGTGGCTCGCCGCTGTTGTCGCCACGCCTTCGGTGCAGAAAAGGTCTTTCATGCCAATCGGCACGCCTGCCATTGGCGCCAGTTCCTCACCTGCCGCGCGCGCCTTGTCCGCTGCATCGGCCGCGGCCAGCGCATGTTCGGGCGTTTCCACCAGAAATGCGTTCAGCTGTTTGCCCGCCGCAACATTGGCATTGAAAGCCTCAGTCACTTCACGCGCGGAAAATGTGCCTTCGCGCACGCCATCACGGATCGCTTTGACCCCCAGATCAGTAATATTGGTCACTATTCAATCACCTTCGGAACGCCGAAAAAGCCATGTTCGGCCACAGGCGCATTGGCCAGCACCTTGTCACGCACACCGCCGCCGGTCAGCGGGTCGGCATTGATGACATCATCGCGCAGGCGCAGCTTGTTGGGGATAACGGCTGTCATCGGCTCGACACCGCTGACATCGACTTCACCCAATTGTTCCACCCAGCCCAATATATTGTTGAGCTCGGGCACCAGAGCCTCCACCTCGGCATCATCCATATGAATGCGCGCGAGCGAGGCGATTTTTTTGACTGTTTTGCTATCTACTGACATGATCTAGCCGCTAGCATCACGCCTGAAAGCTGGCAAGTGGGAAGGAAGCAGAAAAAGCACATTCTGTCCTCATTACAATTCAAAGAGCCATTGCACACGTGCCGTCATTCTGTATAGGCGTCCGACAGTTCAGCATCTATTTATCCGGCGCATCATATCCATGCGCTCTTATAGACTATAGAGCCGGAGGTATTTTTGGCACGCAAGTTTCTTTATTTTATAGCGTTTTGTGTTTTTGCGGTGGTGGCCGTGCTGGCCGGGCTGGCGCTGTTTCCGCAAAAGGCCGCCGAAATCGCGTTTGTTCCGCAAACTGAATTTGTCGAACAGGAAGAAGCCCAGGCGAGCGCCTATGCACCGCTCGACATGTGGTATTCACGGCCCGAAATAGGCGCGGATGATCCGGCATTATGGACACCCGAAAATTTCGAACCCGGCACGGACCAAAAGGCGGCTCTGTTTTTCGTCCATCCGACCTCTTATCTGACTCGCGATAACTGGAATGCGCCGCTGGATGATGCGGATTCGCAGGCACGGGCCAGGATATTTATCCGCAGCCAGGCCAGCGTGTTTAACGGTTCGGCGGAAATATGGGCTCCGCGTTATCGGCAGGCAACATTGGGCGCATTCCTGACCGACAAACCGGAAGGCAAGCAGGCGCTGGATGCCGCCTATCTGGATGTGCAGACGGCATTTGAGGAATTTCTCGCAAAAATCCCGGAGGACAAACCCATTATCCTTGCCGGACATAGTCAGGGATCACTGCATCTTACCTATTTGCTGCAGAATTTCGTGAAAGATAAACCGTTCGCGGACCGTATTGTAGGTGTATATATTATCGGCTGGCCGGTGTCGGTTGAAAATGACCTGGAGCCGATGGGGCTTCCGGCCTGCAACGCACCCGAACAGACCGGCTGTATCATTAGCTGGCAAAGCTATGCAGAGCCTGCGGATACGTCTTTGGTGACACAGGCCTATGACCTCACCATCGGGTTCGACGGTGAACCGCGCAAGGGCAAGCGGATGCTGTGTACCAACCCGATCACCGGCACCGTGGACGGGGAAGCGCCAGCCGAAGAAAATCTGGGCACGCTGATACCCAATACCGATTTAACCGATGGCCGGATTGAGCCAGCCGCAGTGCCTGCGCGCTGCGACGAACGCGGATTCCTGTTAATCGGTGACCCGCCTGACCTTGGTTCCTATGTGCTGCCGGGCGAGAATTATCACGTGTACGATTATCCATTGTTTTGGGCCAATGCCCGCGCGGATGCAGACCGGAGGGTGGCGGCATTTCTGGCACGCTGATCACGGAAGATACGCGCGCATATCGCGCCGCGCTGCCGGATGCCGGGCGGCTCATGGGGCTGGATGTGGGTTCCAAGACAATCGGCACGGCATTTTGCGACGCCGGATGGTCGTTTGCCACCGCCGCCAAAACGATCAAGCGCCGCAAATTCGCACAGGACCGCGGGGCGATAGTCCAGCTTATCGGGGAACAGGCCGTCACCGGACTTGTCATCGGCCTGCCGCTGAACCTTGATGGAACAAACAGTCCGCAGACCCAGTCGGTGCGCTCGTTTGCGCAGAATATGAAAGATGCCGGCCTGCCGATCCTGTTATGGGACGAACGCTGGTCGACACAGGCAGTGGAACGCGCGCTGATTGAACAGGATGTCACCCGCGGCAAACGCGCCGAACGCATCGACAGCAGCGCAGCGGCGTATATTCTGCAGGGCGCGATTGATGCATTGGTGAACATATAGACCCAGACATCTTTCATATGAACGTCATTCCCGCGAAAGCGGGAATCTATCTCACTAAATCCGCATATTGATGCAACTGTTGTGAGATAGATTCCCAATCAAGCTGGGAATGACTGTATTTTAGGACTCGCAATTCAAACATTCCGCCTTGTGAATTATCTTGACCACGCCCCCCTTCTGAACCTACACGCTTGGCTTTAATGACATCGCCAAATGACACTTCGCCCGGCGCCTATCCGAATGGATCGGACGCGTTTCCGCATCATAACCTGCTGGGGATTGCAGGATTGCAGCCCTGGGAGATTGAATATCTTCTGGATGAGGCGCAGCAATGGGTCGATCTCAACCGTCAATCAAGCAAGCATGACGACCGGCTCGCAGGGCTTACCGTCATCAACGCTTTCTTTGAAAATTCAACCCGCACGCTTTTGTCATTCGAGATTGCGGGCAAAAGACTGGGCGCCGATGTCGTCAATATGCACGCCGCGCAATCCAGCATCAAAAAGGGCGAAACGCTGATCGACACAGCGGTGACGCTGAACGCCATGCGCGCCGATGCGATCGTCATCCGCCACGGCAGCAGCGGTGCGGTGCAATTGATCGCCGACAAAGTCGACTGCCCCGTGCTCAATGCCGGGGATGGCAGCCATGAGCATCCGACACAGGCGCTGCTGGATGCGCTTACCATCCGCCGCCGCAGGGGCAATATCTCCGGGCAGACCATCACCATATGCGGCGATATCCTGCACAGCCGCGTGGCCCGGTCCAATATCATCTGCCTGCGCACATTGGGGGCAATTGTACGCGTGGTTGGGCCGCCTTCGCTGCTTCCGCCCGCGATCAAAGAGATGGGCGTGGAAGTATATACTGATTTCGATGCCGCGCTAAACGGATGTGATGTCGTTATGATGCTGCGGCTTCAAAATGAACGTATGCAGGGCCAGTACATTCCCTCGCCCGGCGAATATCATTACCTCTATGGCCTGACCGAAGAAAGACTCGCGAAAGCCGGTGATGGCATATTGGTGATGCACCCGGGGCCAATGAACCGCGGCGTGGAGATTGTGAGCTCCATTGCCGATGATGCAGAGCGGTCAACTATCACGGAACAGGTGGAGATGGGCGTGGCCATGCGTATGGCATGTCTGGACATACTGACCCGAAGATCGCGCGGCGTGGAGGGTTGGACATGAGTATTGCAGTTACAAACGGCCAGCTGATTCTGCCCGATCAGGATGCACCTGTATCTGGCGGCATAGCCAGCGATGGCGATGTCATATGCGCCATAGGCGAAGTTCCGGCACAGGATAATACGATCGATGCCAAGGGCGCGCTGGTGGCGCCCGGTATTGTCGACCTGGGTGTATTTGCCATCGACAAGCCTGCCTTTCATTTTGGCGGCATTACCCGCGCGGCCTTAATGCCGGACCAGTCACCACCGCTTGATTATCCGGCGCGCGTCCGGTTTGCTGCCTATTCGGGCAAACCTGACCTATGGGTACATCCTTTGGGCGCGGCGACCGTTAATCTGGACAGCCATGAAATGGCCGAAATCGCGTTAATGCAGGAAGCGGGCGCAAAAGCGATAGCCACGGGCCGCAACTGGATCGCTGATAGCGGCATGATGCGGCGGCTGATGCAATATTGTGCCGCGCTGGATCTTGCATTGATTATACATAGCGAGGATGGCGGTCTTACCGGCAATGCGGTGGCCACCGATGGTGAAATGGCCACACGGCTTGGCCTGTCAAGCGCGCCTTCCGAGGCGGAAGCCATTGCCATTGCCCGCGATATCGAACTCGCCCGTATGACAGGCGCAAAAGTGCACTTTCGTCAGGTAACGACTGCTGCCGCGCTCGACCTGATTCGCAAAGCGAAATCCGGCGGGCTGCATATCACCTGCGGCATCACGCCTGCGCATCTGTTTCTCTCTGACCTTGCGATGGGTAATTTCCGCACCTTTGCGCATCTGTCCCCGCCGCTGCGATCGGAGGGCGACCGGCAGGCCTGTCTTGCCGCGGCTGCAGATGGCACGATTGATGTCATATCCTCGGGCCATGATCCGCGCGGCCCGGAAGACAAGCGGTTGCCCTTTGCCGATGCCGCCCCCGGCATGGCGGGCGCAGAAAGCCTGCTTGCGCTTTCACTGGGACTGGTGCGTGATGGCCATATCTCTATCAACCGCCTGTTCGACTTGCTGGCACGTAACCCGGCCCGCATATTGGGCGTCCCCGCAGGCGCACTGGCGAAAGGAATGGACGCCGATTTCATAATATTTGATGCCGATGCTCCGTGGCAGATATCGTCTGACAAAATGCGCGCAAATGCAGGCAATACTCCGTTTGATGGCATGCCGGTGCAGGGCAAGGTATCTGCCGTCTATAAAGGCGCGAAAGCGGTTTGGTTATAACTATTTGCTTTGATAAGCAGCGTTTTTGCCCCACCGGAATTTGTAAAAACTTGGCCCCCAGCAAGAATAATGCTGGCCTATCGGCATAGATACTGAACATAATATGCGGCACTATGGGGATGGTTTGGTTTTGATTGGGGCCGGAGAAGAACATGGTACGCGCTGCTTCCCGCAGATTTTCCAATAGATGTGCGCGCATTTCATTGCTGGGCACATGTATGCTCGGGCTGTCCGCGCCTGCTTATGCTGCCTTGCAATCAGAGGACACAGCCGCTGATACGGGTTACAGCGCAGCGATAAATACATTGCGTCAGCAAGCCGAACAAGGCGATGCAGAGGCGCAATATAATCTGGGTCAGGCATATCTCATCGGCCGCGGTGTCCCCAAGGACCAAGAAATGGCGGAAAGCTGGCTCGCCAAATCTGCGCGGCAAGGCAATTCGGATGCGATTGAAAGCTATGGCCTGATATTATTCCGCAACGACCACCAGGCAGAAGCCATGCCCTATATTGAGGCCGCCGCAGCGCGGGGGCAGAACAAAGCCCAATATATATTGGGCATCGCACATTTTAACGGCGATCTCGCCCGGCAGGATTGGGTCAGGGCCTATGCGATGATGATCCTCGCGGCAGAAGGCGGCCTGCCGCAGGCGGAGCTGAATCTGGGCACCATGGACCGTTACATTCCGATCGCGGAGAGGCAGGAAGGGTTGCGCCTCGCCCGCAAACTGGAAATCGAAATCAAGGAGAGAAACGGGGAAAGCGGAGAAAATATCGTCGCTTCTGCTCCGCGGGAGCCTGGACCGCCGCCTGTCCAGACGGAAGCACAGGCAGACCCCGTTGCCACGTCCCGCGAAGATGCGCCTGTAATGGAAACACAGACAGAAGCCATTGAACCGGCAGAAACCACTATAGAGGTTGCACAATTGCCACCATCCAGCGCCGCAACGGACGAAATTGTGGGCGCGGCAGAAACAGAAGAAGATACAGGACCTTCCCAGGATATGGAACTGGCCGGCACAGCGGAAAGCGAAACCGAAGCTCCTGACGAAGCAGCCGATCCAGAAGAAACCGTTGCAGAAGAAACCGAGATCGCCGAACCTATTCTGGACGATAGCGCAAATATGAGCGAAGAAGATCAGGCCCCTGTAGAAGAAGATGCCCCGCCGGCGGAAGATACCGATCCCCCTGCTGCTGAAGCAGATGTGATGCCGGATGAAGAGACGGAAAGCCCCGAGCCTGTTTCTGAAGATGCCGAGGCCAGTACAAATGAAGATAACGCAGTATCAGAAACGGCAGAAACAGCGGCTGAAACGGAAGTTCCGGTTGTAGACGAAACCGCTGCGGAGGAGGCAATTCCGGAAGCAGCCGTTCCTGAGGAGACAGTTATAGATGAGGCGGATGAACCCGTTGAAAGCAGCGAGTTTGTCCAACCCATTCCTGCAGATGCTTCAGATACAGGCCCCGAACCTGCTGAGGGACAAACAGCCACATGGCGTGTCCAACTGGGGGCATTCCGCACGCAAGAAAAAGTGGAAGCGGTCTGGGAAGACCTGAAATCGAGGCATGATATTTTATCGGACTTGCAGGTCTTTTATGAAGATGCCGGCGAGTTCAAAAGGCTTCAGGCCGGGCCATTTGCGAATAAGTCCGATGCCGCAAAATTGTGCAAAGCATTGAACGGCAAGGCCTGTTTCGTCGTAGAGAAATAAAGCTGTTCTGACGCCTGTTCACCTTTCAGGAATAACCACCCATTGGTCTGTATTAATACCCTGCGCCAGCAGCAGCGTCGTCAGGTCACCATGCGCCACAAAAGCATCCGCAGCATTACGCGCCGCCGGTTTGGCGTGATAGGCAACACCCAGCCCCGCAAGCTTGAGCATCGGAATATCATTTGCCCCATCGCCAATGGCCAGCACATTGGCCAGATCGACCTTCCTTGATGCCGTGATATACTGCAAAATTTCGGCCTTCGCCTGTGCATCGACAATATTGCCGATCAATTTGCCCGTAAGCCTGCCATCTTTTATTTCCAGACGGTTCGCAAATACCTGATTGAACCCCAGACCCGCCGCAACAGGATCGGCAAACGCATGAAAGCCGCCTGACACCAGCACTTTGAAACATCCGCGTGCATGCATGGTTGCCACCAGCGTCCCCGCCCCCGGCATGGCACGAATGCGTTCGTGCAGGCATTCCCCAATCGCGCTTTCCGGCACGCCTGCCAGCAAGGCGACACGCGCCTGCAGCGACTCTGCAAAATCGAGCTCGCCCTGCATCGCCCGCTCTGTAATCGCTGCAATATCGTCCTTCAGGCCCGCATAATCGGCAAGCTCATCAATACATTCCGCCGCAATCATCGTGCTGTCCATATCGGATATCAGCAGCTTCCTGGCGCGGTGCGCGGCATCCTGCACAAATATATCACAGCTTGTCAGATATGGTGCCAGTGCCGTTTTGGCGGTTTCGGCCGATGCCGCAAATTCTATATCGAGTGCACGGCCTTCACCGAAAAGCCTCATATCCCGCGGATCACAGCCCGCTTGAGACAATATGTCCTGCACTGCATTTTCTACTCCATTCTCATGGGGTTTTGCTGCTATCAATGTGGCAATGAACATGGAACCTACCTCAGAATCAGGGGAAAAGCCTCTGGTGGCGCTTATCGCCGGACCGACGGCCAGCGGCAAGAGCGGATTGGCCGTGGCACTTGCCAAACATTATGCCGCATCCGGGCAGCAGTCTGTTGTCATCAATATGGACAGCGCGCAGGTCTATGCCGACCTCTCGGTCTTGAGCGCGCGCCCCACGGCTGACGAAATGGAAGGCATCCCGCACCGGCTCTATGGGTATATCGATGGAGCGCAGACATGTTCCGCCGCGCGCTGGGCAGAGGATGCGAAGGCGGAAATAGCCGAGGCACATGCGGCAGGTGCAGTGCCGATACTGGTCGGCGGCACCGGGCTCTATATGCGCACGCTTCTGGATGGTATCTCTCCCATCCCCGATATCGACCCGGATGTGCGCGCGGAAATACGCGCCCTGCACGTTTCGGATGCATATTCGGCGCTGCAGTCCGAAGACCCGGACCGAGCCGCCCTGCTCTCCCCAAATGATACCAGCCGGATATCACGGGCGCTTGAAGTCATCCGATCTACCGGCAATAATATCCTGTTTTGGCAGTCAGTTAAGGAGGGCGGCATAGCGGATGACATCACTCTGAAACCCCTTATCCTATTGCCCCCCCGTGCATGGTTATATGCGCGCTGCGACCGCCGATTTGACATGATGTTCGACAATGGCGCCGCCGCGGAAGTTTGCACGCTATTGGAGCGCACACTTCCGGATGACTGCCCGATCATGCGCGCCATCGGCGTGCCAGACATCGCAGCATATCTGGACGGCGACATGACTCGCGCAGAGGCCATCGAATCTGCGCAAACCGCAACGCGCCGCTATGCCAAGCGCCAATATACGTGGTTCCGCAACCAGTCGCCGCCCGAATGGCCGCGCTGGGAAAATGAAATTAATAATAAAAATAGTGAAGATATTATAACATTATTTCAATAAAACACATTGACATAATATTTTAATATCCATAACAGGCTTTTCTTGCCTTTGTCGTTGCGCTGCAACATGGATGGCAACTGTAATTGCCCGGCTTGGGGTATTTGCAAGGTAAAACAGGACCGAAAGGATCAGGACAGTGGCCGAAAAAAGCGGCGCGGATATATTGGTGGATACGCTTGTTGATCAGGGCGTCGAAGTGATTTTCGGCTATCCCGGCGGCGCGGTGCTGCCGATTTATGACGCCATTTTCGAACACCCGAAAATCCGCCACATCCTGGTGCGCCACGAACAGGCCGCGACTCATGCCGCCGAAGGCTATGCCCGTGCCACCGGTAAGCCGGGCGTTGTGCTCGTCACCTCTGGCCCTGGCGCGACCAACGCTGTCACCGGTATTACCGATGCGTTTATGGATTCGATCCCGATGGTGGTTATTACGGGGCAAGTCCCAACCCCGCTTATTGGCTCCGATGCATTCCAGGAAGCCGATACAGTCGGCATCACTCGGCATTGCTGCAAGCATAATTATCTCGTCAAGGATCCGGCCAAGCTGGGCGCGGTGATGCATGAGGCGTTCTTTATCGCCACGCACGGCCGCCCTGGCCCGGTTGTGATCGACATTCCCAAAGACGTGCAGGTGGCCAAAGGCGATCCGTCCGCCGCACCGGTCAGCAGCCATAAAAGCTACCGTCCGAAAACTTCCGCGCGCACAGACGAAGTCGACGCCGCGCTTGACCTGATCGCAAAAGCCGACGCCCCGATATTCTATACCGGCGGCGGTATTATCAACAGCGGCCCGGAAGCATCCGCATCATTGCGCCGTATCGCTGAGCTCACCGGCGCACCGGTCACATCAACACTCATGGGGCTTGGCGCCTTCCCTGCGACTTCTCCGCAATGGATGGGCATGCTTGGCATGCACGGCACCTATGAAGCCAATATGGCGATGAACCGCGCCGATCTGGTCATCTGCCTCGGCGCGCGCTTTGATGACCGTGTCACAGGGCGGCTGGATGCGTTTTCACCGGATTCAACCAAGATTCATGTCGATATCGACCGCAGTTCGATTAACAAGACGGTGGCGGTGGACCTGCCGATTGTGGCCGATGTAGGCGATTTTCTGGAGGCGCTGTGCGCACACTGGGAAGAACGGCAGATGGAACGCCGCGACCTTTCCGAATGGTGGGCACGAATCAAGGGATGGCGTGCGACCGAATGCCTCGCCTATCCCGAACATGATAAATTGATCATGCCGCAGCGCGCGATTGAAAACCTGTTCAACGCAACGCGCGGGCATAATCCCATCATCACCACCGAAGTCGGCCAGCACCAGATGTGGGCGGCGCAGCATTTCCATTTTGACGATCCGAACAAATGGCTGACCAGTGGCGGCCTTGGCACCATGGGATACGGCCTGCCCGCCGCCATCGGCGCGCAGATCGCCTTTCCCGATGCGTTGGTGATCGACATTGCCGGTGAAGCTTCGATCCAGATGAATATTCAGGAGCTGGCCACCGCGACGCAATACCGCCTGCCGGTCAAGATTTTCATCCTCAACAACGAATATATGGGCATGGTCCGGCAGTGGCAGGAGCTTACTTACGAAAGCCGCTATTCCAGCAGCTATTCCGACGCTCTCCCTGATTTTGTCAAACTGGGTGAAGCCTACGGCTGGACGGGTATCCGCATTGAAAAACCCGAAGAATTGGATGCCGGGATAGACGCAATGATAAACACCGATGGCCCTGTAATTGTCGATTGCCGCGTGGCGAAACTCGCCAACTGCTTCCCGATGATCCCGTCGGGCGCGGCACATACCGAAATGCTGCTACAGGCGGATGAAGTTTCGGGCAAAATGGACGACGAAGCAAAGGCGCTGGTGTGATGAGATATAGATATTTCGAAAATCCTCCCTACGCAAAGCGTGGGGAGGGGGACCAATTTGCGGCAGCAAATTGGTGGAGGGGTCGCCGCTTTAGCGGCGGTAACACCGCCGCCCCCTCCACCACCCGCTATGCGGGCGGTCCCCCTCCCCGAGCAGGCTCAGGGAGGATGTACTGATGCATATCACCGAAACTGCTCCCGAACGCCATGTCCTGACCGTCACGGTCGATAATGAAGCGGGCATATTGGCGCGCATTGCCGGCATGTTTACCGCGCGGGGCTATAATATTGAAAGCCTGACCGTGGCCGACGTGACAGAGGATCATGCGATCAGCCGGATCACCATTGTCACCAACGGCCCGCCGCATGTGATTGAGCAGATTATCGCCCAGCTTGACCGGCTGGTGCCCGTGCACAAAGTCGCCGACCTGACCGATATTGGCCCGCATGTGCAGCGTGAGCTGGCACTGGTGAAAGTCGCGGGGGTCGGCGAGCACCGGATTGAGGCACTACGCTTGGCCGAGGTTTACCGCGCCAGCGTGGTCGATGCGACTACCGAGAGCTTTATTTTTGAGATCACGGGCGCACCGGACAAGATCCAGTCGTTTATCGACCTGATGCGGCAAGTCGGCCTGGTCGAAGTCGGCCGCACCGGTGTTGTCGCCATCGTGCGCGGAAAAGAAGCGAGCTGATAAGAATGTTAAGAGATATAAACTCCGTCATTCCCGCGAAGGCGGGAACCCATCCCCTGAACTTTCATCAAGTGGAAGGGTCAGAGAATGGACTCCCGGTCAAGCCGGGAGTGACGAAAATTGATAGCTGATTAAACAAACCGGAAAGCGAATATAATGAACGTCTATTACGATAAAGATTGCGACCTCAGCCTGATCACGGATAAGAAAGTCGCCATTGTTGGCTATGGCAGCCAGGGCCATGCCCATGCGCAGAACCTGCGCGACAGCGGCGTCAGCGAAATCGCCATTGCCCTGCGCGAAGGCTCGGCGACACGCAAAAAGGCGGAAGAAGCCGGTTTCAAGGTCATGAACAATGCGCAGGCCGCCGCCTGGGCCGATATCGTCATGTTTCTGGCCCCCGATGAGCATCAGGCCGCGATCTATGCCGCCGATTATCATGACAATATGAAAGAAGGCGCGGCGCTCGCCTTCGCGCACGGTCTGAATGTGCATTTCGGATTGATTGAGGCGCGCGATGACCTCGACGTTATCATGATCGCGCCCAAGGGGCCGGGCCACACGGTGCGCAGCGAATATCAGCGCGGCGGCGGTGTCCCCTGCCTGATCGCGGTGGAACAGGAAGGCAGCAGCGCCAGCCGGAAGACCAACGGCTATGCCAAACAGCTCGCCCTCGCCTATGCCAGCGGCGTTGGCGGCGGCCGCAGCGGCATTATCGAGACTAATTTCCGTGAAGAATGCGAAACTGACCTGTTCGGTGAGCAGGCCGTGCTGTGCGGCGGTATCACCCATCTGATCCAGGCCGGTTTCGAAACGCTGACCGAGGCGGGCTATGCGCCGGAAATGGCCTATTTTGAATGCCTGCACGAAACCAAGCTGATCGTCGACCTGCTCTATGAAGGCGGCATTGCCAATATGCGTTATTCGATTTCGAACACCGCCGAATATGGTGATATCACCACCGGCCCGCGCATCATTACTGAGGAAACCAAGGCGGAAATGAAGCGCGTGCTGGACGATATCCAGTCGGGCCGTTTCGTGAAGAATTTCGTGCTCGACAACCGCGCCGGCCAGCCCGAACTGAAAGCCGCCCGCAAACGCGCACAGGCGCATCCAATCGAAAAAACCGGCAGCGAACTGCGCGCGATGATGCCCTGGATCGGTGCGAATAAACTGGTGGATAAGGATAAGAATTGATCCGGTAATTAAAATCGTCATTCCCAGCTTGACTGGGAATCTATCTCATAACAGTCGTATATAAGCGCAAATCTGGTGAGATAGATTCCCGCTTTCGCGGGAATGACAGTTGAATAAACAAAAAGGCGGCGCCCAGGTACTAGGAGGCGCCGCCTTTCTTTGTCCGGCCAATGAGGAGGGTACCGGACGAGGGGGGAGTTTATAACTTAGTTCGCATCATCATAGCGCTGGTCAGCGGTAAATTTCGGCCATTCCACTTCCGCTTTCGCGATAAAGCCCGGAATATCTTCCAGCCATGTTTTCTGTACTTCATCGTTAAAGTTCAGATACAGCTTGCCGTCGACAATCTTATATTTGGTAGCATCGCCGGGTGCCAGATAACCGCGCGCCGTTGCCCATGCGCAGTGTCCGCCATATTGCGGCGCAAAAGCTGTCGGTTCCGCGGCGAATTTTTTGGCATTTTCGGCCGAAGTAAAGCGGTATTCCTTGTCATTGTAGATCACGACATGGTCTGCGCTACCTTCCACCGGAACGCCGTCGCCCGTGAAATAGGATGTCACGTCATAGCCGCTGACGGCCAGATTGCCGCTTTCGCCGGTGAATACGGGCCCGCCCGTTTCATCATTGACAGTAAAGCCCGCCTCTACAGTTTCCACTGTATCCGCGTCTTGTGCAGCTTCGGTTTTGGTTTCCGCGCCGCCACATGCGACCAGCGCCAGGCTGGCGATTGCGGTAAATAGAAATGATTTCTTCATATGTAATTCCTTTCAAATAGTGCCAGCCTGATATCCTCCGCTGGTATAACAAGGGGTTCGTTGCAGCCATCTATCCGGTTACAACGCCATGCAAAAAATTATGCGATGGCAGCTGCCGCCAGTGTTGCGGCGCTCACAGCAGGTGCAAATGCAATGCCGGTCGCGGTCGCGGCAAACAGGGCGGCGATTGCCTGTGTAATGATTTTCATATTCGGTCTCCAAATTTTCCAGATGGGCACAATTGCCGCTGGATTGGCTGGAGGTTCGCAGGCGCAGCATTTTTGGTTACAAATTTTTTGATTGATTTCTGCCGGAGCCTTGTGCACACAGCATTTATGCGGATTTCAGCATCTCTTTTGCACCTGCGACTTACGCGCCCTTAGGCGCGCGAACGCTGGCGTATATATGCGCCGACCCCGCCTAAGGGCTTTTTTCACCAAATTGATTTTACCGGACACACGGCAAGCGCCCGCACCATGTCCGAAGCCTGACTGAAGCGAGATGCACAATGGCAATGCTGCAAGACCCGTCCCGAAAATACCGGCCTTTTCAAAAAATCGACCTGCCTGATCGCGTCTGGCCCGATGCACAAATCACACGCGCGCCGCGCTGGCTCTCCACCGACCTGCGCGATGGCAATCAGGCGCTGATTGATCCGATGGATGCGCAAAAGAAACAGCGGTTTTTTGATATGCTGGTGCGGATTGGTGTCAAAGAGATTGAAGTCGGCTTCCCTTCCGCCGGGGCCACCGAGTTCAACTTTATCAGCGGGCTGGTCAAATCCGGCGCTATCCCCGATGATGTGATGGTACAGGTTCTCACCCAGTCGCGCCGCGACCTGATCGAACGCAGTTTTGAAAGCCTGGCCGGGGCAAAGCAGGCCATTGTGCATCTGTATAATGCCGTCAGCCCCGCTTGGCGCGAAGTGGTGTTCAAACTGGATAAACAGGGCGTGAAGGATATTGCCCGCTCTGGCGCGGCCATATTGCGCGAACAGGCGGAGAAATACGCCGATACCGACTGGCATTTCGAATATTCGCCCGAGACATTTTCCACCGCCGAGCTCGATTTCAGCTTGGAAGTGTGCGAGGCAGTGATGGAGATCATTGAGCCGACGCCTGAAAAGCCTCTCATCCTCAACTTGCCCGCCACCGTCGAGGCGGCCACGCCCAACATCTATGCGGATCAGGTCGAATGGATGTGCCGCCATATCTCACGGCGTGACAGCGTGGTGATATCGCTGCACCCGCATAATGACCGCGGCAGCGGTATTGCCGCAGCGGAACTGGGCGTAATGGCGGGCGCGGACCGGGTCGAAGGCTGTCTGTTTGGTAATGGCGAACGCACCGGCAATGTCGACCTGGTGACGCTCGCGCTCAATATGTACACGCAGGGGGTGACGCCGAACCTCGACTTTTCGGGACTGGAAGACATCGTCAAAACGGTCGAATATTGTAACCAGCTTCCCGTGCATCCACGCCATCCCTATGCGGGCGAGCTCGTGTTCACGGCCTTTTCCGGCAGCCATCAGGATGCGATCAAAAAAGGCTTTGCCGCACAAGATACGCGCAATGATGAACTGTGGAATGTGCCCTATCTACCGATTGATCCCGCCGATCTCGACTGTTCCTATGAAGCCGTGATCCGTGTCAACTCACAAAGCGGCAAAGGCGGCGTCGCCTGGGTCCTTGAACAAGACAAGGGCCTGAAACTCCCCAAAAAGTTGCAGGCCGATTTCAGCCGCGCCGTACAGGAGCTGGCGGATAAAACCAGTCAGGAGCTTTCCAGCGAGGATATCTGGCAGGAATTTGAGCGGCAGTATCTCAAACGCACGAACCGCCGTGTCGAGCTGCTGGACTATACCGAAAGCAAAACCGGCAACGAGCGTATTTTTGCGGGCAAAATCCGTATTGATGGCGAAGTCCATAGCGTTAGCGGGCGCGGCAATGGCCTGATGTCCAGCGTTGTAAACGCGCTGGCCGATGCGGGCGCACCGCAGCTGGATATTATGAATTACAGTGAGCATGCCATCGGCCAGGGCTCAGATGTGAAAGCCGCAGCCTATGTGGAATGCAAGACCGCAGACGGCAAAAGCGTGTTCGGTGCGGCAATTGACCCCGATGTCGCCAGCGCCAGTGTCCGCGCGATACTCAGTGCGACGAACCGGGTGTAATGGTTATCTGACGTTGACGGTGATGCCCAACACCTCCCACTGCGCGCCTTCAAGAACATAGCTGAAGTCATATTCAACCACATTGTCAGGGCCATCATAATAGCCCTTGATGGACATGCTGCCATCGTCTTCCATCGTCGCAGGGCGAGTTATTACGGGCTTGGCCTCGCGCAGTGGCAACAAATCAACTTTGCCATAAAATCCGCCAAATATACGGTCCAGTTCCGCTACTTCGGTCTGCCTCTGCCATGTATCTGAAACATTCTTATACAGGATATCCATTGATTTATTTTCCACCGATTGGGCGAAAAAACCCATTGTGTTGTGTATGAGCCTCGCCTGCTCCTCGTTATCGGGCAGACGCGATGCACTGTCTCCAAGCTGAAGTCCGGATGAGCTTCTGTCCAATCCGTAAATTTTCCAATCGCCATCTTCTTTCACAAAGCTGACGTCGACCGGGATGACTGTGCCGGACTGTGTTGTAACAGTACCGCTCAATATACCCTTACCGCCTTCGATCTTGCGTGTTGACCAGCTCATATCACGCACCTTGTCCAGCGAATTGGCGGCCAGATATTCGGCAAGCTCATTTTCGTCTGTCCCAGCCTTAAAGTCGCTGGACAGATAACTATGCGCGGATGCGTTATCTCCTTCACTGGCGGCGGCAAAAAAACTGTCAGCCGTGTCTGACATACCAGCGGTAAAGTAAAATATTGCCCCGATAAAAAGGGCAATGGCAGCGGCTATGCCCGCAGCAATTTTCCAGAATTTTTTCATGTTTCTGCACCTGTTGTTATGGACGGGTGCGACCTTTGTTATGCTATTTACGTATAGCATAAAGCCGGAAAAATAAAACCGCGTGCGAAATATCACATCTGGTCGGTGCATATTGACATTAACCGCCCACTTAAATCACGCTGGACAAAGTTGACGTAAACGTTAGGGTGCTTGCCATGACTTTACCTTCTCCGCTCTGCGATAATCTGCGCCTGCCCGTTATCGGGTCCCCGCTTTTCATAGTTTCCGGTCCTGAGCTGGTCATTGCCCAGTGCAAGGCCGGTATTATCGGCTCCTTCCCTGCGCTCAACGCGCGGCCGCAAAGCCTGCTCGACGAATGGCTGCACCAGATTACCGAGGAGCTGGCCAAGCATAACCGCGAAAATCCCGATCGGCCCGCCGCGCCCTATGCGGTGAACCAGATTGTGCACAAATCGAACGACCGGCTCGAAGCGGACATGGCGACCTGCGCCAAATGGCAGGTGCCGATGGTGATAACGTCGCTGGGCGCGATTGAAGACCTGAACAAGGCGGTGCACAGCTGGGGCGGCATCACCATGCATGATGTCATCAACGACCGGTTTGCGCGCAAGGCGATTGATAAAGGCGCGGACGGCCTGATCCCCGTTGCTGCCGGCGCGGGCGGCCATGCCGGCGTGACCTCACCTTTCGCGCTGATGCAGGAAATCCGCCAGTGGTTTGATGGCCCCGTCGCACTGTCAGGTTCGATTGCCCATGGCGCTTCGGTACTCGCAGCGCAAGCCATGGGCGCGGATTTCGGCTATATCGGCTCCGCCTTTATCGCCACGAAAGAAGCCAATGCCGATGCTGAATATAAGCAGGGTATAGTCGATGGCAAGGCGGCAGATATTGTCTATTCCGATCTGTTTACCGGTGTGAGCGGCAATTATCTGCGTGGTTCAATCGAAGCGGCCGGGCTGGACCCCGACAATCTGCCAGAAGGTGATTATAAAACCATGGACTTTGGCTCCGGCGGCAATACCGACAAAAAGGCATGGAAAGACATCTGGGGCAGCGGTCAGGGCATTGGCGCGGTCGATGCCGTGGACAGCGTCGAAGATCTGGTGGCACGGCTGGAGCGCGAATATGTGGCGGCAAGGGATTCGCTGGCAGAGCGGTCAAAATACTAAATCTCTACCTGACTGCCCAATTCCACAACGCGGTTGGTCGGCAGGCGGAAAAACTCCATTGCGGTCGCTGAATTGCGCAGCATCCAGGCGAAGATCTTTTCGCGCCAGAGCGGCATACCCGGCGTTTTTGACGCGAGCAGTGTCTGCCGCGACAGGAAGAAACTGGTCTGCATCATATCAAATTCGCCGCCGCAGCGTTCCACGGCTTTCAGCTTCTCGGGAATATTCGGGTCCTGCATAAATCCATAGCGCAGCACCAATCGGTAAAACCCATGGCCCAGATCCTCAATCTGCTGACAATCATCCTCGGCGATATAAGGCACTTCCTCAATCTGCACCGTCAATATGACCACACGCTCATGTATCACCCGATTGTGCTTCATATTGTGCAGCAGTGCCGCCGGAACGCCCGCCGTGCTGGAGGCCAGAAATATCGCCGTGCCAGGAACGCGGGTCGCACTGTTATTGGCGGATTTCACGAATATTTCCACCGGCAACCCGGTTTCGTCCATGCGTTCGCGCATCAACTTGCGGCCCCGCGCCCAGGTGGTGAGCATCGTAAAGGCAATCGCCCCGATCATCAGCGGGAACCAGCCGCCATCGGGAACTTTGGTAAGATTGGCGATAAAATAGGCACCATCAACGATGAAGAACAGCGCCAGCAGCGGGACCGCATACCAGAGTTTCCACTTCCACAGCACAATCGCCACCACCGCGAGCAGGCAGGTGTCGATCAGCATCGCGCCGGTCACTGCAATCCCGTAAGCCGAGGCCAGCTTGCTTGACGACTGGAATGTAAGCACCAGAATAAGCACAGCGGCCATCAACGCCCAATTGATAACGGGAATATAGATCTGGCCCGCTTCCGATGCGCTGGTATGCTTGATGGAAAGGCGCGGGATAAAGCCGAGCTGGATCGCCTGATGCGTGACCGAGAAAGAGCCGGAAATAACGGCCTGGCTGGCAATAAACGTCGCCACCATCGCAAGGAAGACCAGCGGCAGGCGCAGAAATTCGGGTGCGAGCAGGAAGAACGGGTTCTGAATGGCTTCCTGCGCGCCGGCAGCGTCCAGGCTGATAATCATCGCGCCCTGCCCGAAATAGTTGAGCAGCAGCGCGGGCATGACAAAGCCGAACCAGCTCAGCCGCATTGGCCTGCGCCCGAAATGGCCCATATCGGCGAACAGCGCCGCTGATCCGGTTACGGCGAGCACCACAGAACCCAGCGCCAGAAAAGCTTTCCAGCCATCGGAAATGAAAAACAGCACAGCATAATACGGATTCAGCGCGTGCAATATGGCAGGCGTCTGCACAATCTGTATAAGCCCCAATGTGGCAATTGTCAGGAAATAGACGATCATCACGGGACCGAATAATGCGCCAACCTTGGCCGTACCGCGCGATTGCAGGACAAACAGGAATATCAGCAGCGCCACCGCAATCGGCAGGACCAGCGGGGCCAGTCCGGCCTCCACAACGGTTAGGCCTTCCACCGCAGATAGCACTGAAATAGCGGGCGTAATCATGCTGTCGCCGTAAAATAATGCAGTCGAAAACACGCCCAGCAACACAATCAGGCCGCCATATTTGGCGCGGCTGATCGTTCGCGACAACAGCGCCACCAGTGCAAGGCTACCGCCCTGCCCCTTATTATCCGCGCGCATCAAAATCGTGACATATTGAATCGCAACGACCAGTGTCATCGACCAGAAAATCAGGCTGACGACACCCAATACATGCAATTCGTCCAGCGCAAGCTTATGGTGGCCGGTGAAAGTTTCGCGAAACGCATATAGCGGGCTGGTGCCGATATCACCGAATACAATGCCTATCGCCCCAATGGCGAGCTTGACCATCGGACCATTGTCATGGCCGTGTCCGCCCGTATGCTGCGCGGCATCAGCGGCGGTATCGTCCGCATTATCGGCTGTTGCCGGGGGTTCGCTGTCAGTAACCATGGCCTATCGCCCTTCAACATTGGTCCCGCCTGAGAGGGCCGGGTCCTGAGACTCGGCGCAGCAAAGGCAAGACCGGCGCAGATATCACGAGTCATGTTGCAGCGCAACAATTGCGCGCAATCCTTACGTTCCGTTCAGTCGCCTGCCGGTTGTTCCGAAGCTTCGGCGGGCCTTTCTGGCGGCACCGTTATCTGTGCGCCTGCGCCCAGGCTTGCATCCACGCGCGCGATCAGGCTTTCGAGCTGCGCGCGTATCGGGGCGTCTTCCGGCGCGCGGTTGAGCAGCGACTGCCACAATGCCCGCGCTTCCTCCAGCCGCCCCGACTGCGCCAGCGCCAGTCCCATAAAATAAGGCGCCGCCGGATTATCGGGCGCAATATTAGCGGCTTTTTGATACGCATATTGCGATGCCGGCGAGATGAAACCATCGCTGTGACCAACGAGCGCATTACCCAATGCTACCCATAAATCAGGGTTTTGTGGCTGTTTCTTAAGAGCATTTTTCAGGATTACCGACGCGCTCGCATATTTGCCCTGACGGCTTTGGCTATCTGCCATGACCAGCCAGCTGCGCGCGCCGCTAAATTCATAGTCCATTGATTTACGCTGTTCGAGCATTGCTGCTTCCACTTCGGATTCGATGTCAGAGAAATTCTCGACTGCCTCTTTAGGTGCGCCTGCATAACGGGGATTGGCCTGCCACGCATAGCCGGCCACGCCCAGAATAAGCGCAGCAGCGACAAATTCCCAGGATCCGCGCGGTATTTTCACCCAGAGAATCAGGATAGCCATGGTGATTATGGCAATCAGCGCGATTATCAGCCAGCCCATCAGCCTTGCTCCCCGTCCTGCGCATTTGCCGAACCTTGCGCGTTAGAACGCCGGAACCGGCCCCGCATCAGAAACACCGCCAATACCAACAGAGCAAGCGGCGCGGCCCAGAGCGGCCATGTCATCGCGCTGACGCTCGGCGCATAGCTGACCCAGTCGCCATAGCGTTCGACGAGCCAGGCCCGCACCGCCTCCGGGTCATCACCCGCGGCAATACGCGTGCGCACCTGATGCCGCATATCGCCCGCCATCGGCGCATCGCTGTCGGCAATCGATTGGCTTTGGCATTTCAGACAGCGCAGTGTTTCCATCAGCGCTTTGGCCTCAGCCTCCTGCGCCGGGTCATCCAGCTGCTGATAGGCATAGGGTGCAGGCGGCATGGACTGCTGAGCCGATGCAATACCTGTCATGCCCAGCAGCAAAGTCATACAAAACAGTATCCGCATCACTGTGCCTCCTCCAGTTTTTCGAGCAGCAGAGGTACGTCACTGGCGCGGATGTCGCCGATATGCTGATAGGTGATAACACCCTTGCCATCGACCACGAAAGTCTCCGGGACACCGGACGAACCGATTTCAAGCTGCACGCTGCTCAAATTATCCGCTCCGATTTTCGTATAGGGATTGCCGTTACGCGCCAGAAATGCGGCGATATCCTCCGGCTTGTCGCGGATAGCAACGCCATTGATCGTTGCACCCGCATCCGCCAGCGCCTGCAGATGCGGCGCTTCGGCAATGCACGGCACGCACCAGCTGGCGAAGATATTAAGCAGTTTCGGCTCGCCGGTCGCAAAATCGGCGGCGGACAATGCGGGCCGGTCGGTGACGGCGGGCGGCAGATCAAACGCCGGCAATGGTTTGCCAATCATTTTCGACTCTATCGTCTGGTCAGATGGTGACAGCAGTCCGCTCGCCACCAGGCCAAAAAATGCGAGGAACAAAGCAAAAGGCAGCCATAGCTTCCAGCTGGTCATGCCGCCTCTCCCTGCATATCGCTGTCCTGCATATCATAACGGCGGCGTTTGATATCGCGCGCGGTGCGGCCAATCAGCGCGAGCAGACCGCCCAGCCCAATCAGCAGGCCGCCATACCAGATAAATGGCACAAACGGTTTCCACCACAGGCGCAGCTGCCAGCGGCCATCATCATTTTCCTCGCCCAGCACAGCGTAAAGTTGCCCGTTCCAGCGGGTCAGAAGGGCTGCCTCGCTGGTCTGCATGGTAGGTGACGTGAAATTGCGTGATTGCGGCGTGATGATTTCGGACGCGTTCGAGCCAGTGACCTGCGCCGTGATATTGGCCTCCAGTGCGGTCCAGTTCGGCCCTGCAACCGGATCAATCGCATTCAGCGTCAGCGTATAGGGGCCGACCTCATGGGTATCGCCTACATTCGACGCAACCAGCACTTCCTGATTAAATGCCGATTCCGACGCCATACCGAACAATGCCACCGCTATGCCGAGATGCGCGATCACCATGCCCCAGATGCTGAGCGGTGTGCGCAGCAAATTGCGCCCGAACAATGGAATGACGCTCGCAATGGCAAGGCCCACCGCCAGTACCAGACCAAGCAGCGGCAGGATGCCGATGCTGCCGCCGAATATTATCACCAGCAACAGCGTGACTGCCGTCGCCAGTGCGGGCAGCGCCAGCAGATTGACCAGTCTGCGCCCGCTGTCGCCGCGCCAGCGTAAGATCGGTCCCGCGGCCATCACAAGCAGCATCGGCAGTGCAAATATCGCGCCAACCGGATTGAAATAGGGCGGACCAACGGACACTTTTGTGCCCATGGCTTCGGTGAGCAGCGGATAGAGCGTTCCGATCAGCACAATGCCCAATATCGCGGTGAGCAGCACATTATTCATGACCAGCGCGCCTTCGCGGCTAAAATAGTTGAATTTCGTGCCTTCGCGTACCGTCGAGGCACGTACCGCGAACAAAACCAGTGACCCGCCAATGTAGATGGCGAGCAGCGCCAGAATAAAGCTTCCCCGCTCCGGGTCTACCGCGAATGCATGCACACTGGTCAAAATGCCCGAGCGCACCAGAAATGTTCCGACCATGGACATGGAAAATGCCACCACCGCCAGCATGATCGTCCATGTTCTAAGCGCCCCGCGCGTCGCCAGCACGCTCACCGAATGCAGCAAGGCCGTCGCCGCCAGCCATGGCATGAGCGACGCATTTTCGACCGGGTCCCAAAACCACCAGCCGCCCCAGCCGAGCTCGTAATAGGCCCAGTAACTGCCCGCCGTAATACCGAGTGTCAGAAATATCCACGCACCCAGCACCCATGGCCGCATCGCGCGGGCGAAAACAGGCCCGACATTGCGGGTGATAAGCGCGCCCACTGCGAAAGAAAACGCGACCGACAGCCCGACATAGCCAATATAAAGCGTCGGCGGGTGAAAGGCGAGGCCCGGGTCCTGCAACAGCGGGTTCAGCCCCTGTCCTTCCGGCGCGGGCGATGGCAGCCGCTCAAACGGATTGGAAGAAAACAGCAGAAATGCATAAAATCCGATGCTGACAAACGCCTGCGCTGCAAGTGTTGCAATCATCGTGTCGCTGCGCAGCCGTTTTTCCAGCAGGGCGATACAGCTGCCCGACAGGCCCATAATCGTGACCCACAGCAGCATCGAGCCTTCATGATTGCCCCATGTGCCGGCAAATTTATACAGGAAAGGCTTCGCGCTATGGCTGTTCATCGCCACCAGTTTTACCGACAGATCAGTGCGCAGGAACAACCAGATCAGCAAGACAAATGCGGCCGTGACAAGCAATCCCTGCAATATCGCCACAGGCCGGATGACAGGCGCAAGCTGCGCGCCCTTGCCCGCCAGCGAAAAACCCCCCGCGAGCAATTGCAGCAGCGACAACGCCGCCGCCAGCCAAAGGCACGCAAGACCGGCTTCCGCTATCACTGGGTCACCGTCGATTCCGCCTGCTGCTTGATCTCGTCAAGGTTCATGTCCTCCAGCTCGCGCGGCATATAGTTTTCATCATGTTTGGCGAGCAAATTGTCCGCCACAAAAATACCGTTCGCGTTCATCCGGCCTTCCGCCACTACTCCGGAACCTTCGACAAACAGGTCGGGTGTGATGCCGCGATAGGTAACGGGTACACTGCCCTTGCCATCCTCAACGATAAAATTCACCGTGACACCATCCGCAGCCTGCGCAATCGAGCCGCGCCGCACCATGCCGCCCAGCCGGATAGCGCGGTCCACCTCGACATTTTTCGCGGCAATATCGGACGGCGCATAAAAATAGGACGCCTGATCACGCAGCGCATAAGCGGCCAGCAGCACCGCGGCAAGCAAGGCCACGAATGCGAGCAGGATAAGCGTGAGACGCTGATGTTTAGCTTTGACCGTCACGTGTAATTCCTATTTGCTTTTTATGTCTTCAAGCCGTTTTTCGGTATGTTTCAGACCGGCATAGCACCAACCGATCAGCGCCAATGTGCCAATTATGGCGATAACATATACAGCGATGACATAATCCCATTGGTCCATGCTATGCCTCCATCGCTTTTCTGCGCAGCCTGCCCTCAATACGGATTTCCGCGAGCATGGTGCGCATACGCATTAAAACCAGTGCGCCAAAAATAAAGCTGAACCCCAGCACCGCGATGCCGAGCGGCCACAGAAATGCTGGATCAATGGCCGAATTGCCCATCGTAATACTTGCAGGCTGATGCTGGCTGTTCCACCATACGACCGAACGGTTAATGATGGGAATATTGACCGCGCCCACTATGCCGAAAATAGCGGCGATGCGTGATGCCCCGGTGCGGCCGGCGGCAGCTTCCGACTGGCTTTCGCGGGCCAGCGCGATATAGGCGAGATACAGGAAAAACAGCACCAGCATGGATGTCAGGCGGCCATCCCACACCCACCATGCCCCCCATGTCGGCTTGGCCCAGATTGACCCGGTGATGAGGCACAAAGCCGCAAAAAAAGCGCCTGGCAGTGCCGAAGCGCGCGCCGCAATCGCCGCCAATGGGTGTCGCCAGACAAGTTCAACGACCGAGGCAATGGCAATGCTGGTCCAGCCCGCCATGCCCAGCCATGCGGCGGGCACATGCACATATAAGATGCGCACCGTTTCCCCCATCAACCGGTCGGCAGGCGTGGTGAATAGCCCCATGTACAGTGACACCGCGACCAGTGCGAGGCCGAGCCACAGTAAAACGGGCGTCAGCGGACGGGCAATGGAGAGAAACCGTGTGGGATTGGCAAAGCCATGCATGTTAAATCATACCGTTTGGCGGGTCTGTAACCATTATAGGCGACCTTCACAAATTGTGTATTCCTGTTGCCATGACATAGATCACACAGCAAGAGTTTTTCGGTAAGGGAATGGTGGCTGGCTCTCGCTTATCAACCCGCCAAATCACAAATCAACCGCGGCCGATCAGTTCCTGCGCCATGCGGTCGGCGACCAGCGCGGACGAAATGCCTTCCGCATCGCTTTTCTGCCAAATGGTGCTCAACCGCTCGGGTATCTGTTTCAAACGTTTGCGCACTTCGTTCACATCGCAGAAACTGCCGTCCTGCTCCGCCAGATATTCGAGGGCAACGCTGATAATACCGCCCGCATTAATCACATAATCGGGCGCGTATAATATTCCGCGCTCGTATAGCATTTCCGCATGGCCCGGCCCCGCGAGCTGGTTATTTGCGCCGCCCGCAACGATGGTTGTTTCCAGACGTGCAATCCCCTGTTCGTCCAAAATCGCGCCCAGCGCGTTCGGGCTGAACACATCCGTTTCCACACCCATGATCTGCTCGGCGGCAACGGCTTTGCCGCCCAATTCTTCGGCAAGCGCTTCTGCCCGGTCATTATTGACATCCGCCAGCGTCAGCAATGCCCCGTCCTTGGCGAGCAGGCGCGCCAGACCGCCGCCGACACTGCCAATACCCTGCACGGCCACACGCACGTCTTTCAGGCTGTCTGTTTTCAGCTTATGCTGTACAGCCGCTTTCACGCCCAGATAGATGCCCATTGCGGTAAATGGTCCGGGATCGCCGCCGGCTGACCCTTCTTTTTCCACCGGCAGGCCGGATACATATTTGGTGCGTTTGGAAATCGCGACCATGTCGCTATCGGTCATGCCAACGTCTTCAGCCGTCACATAACGGCCGCCCAGACTTTCAATCGCATCGCCAAATGCGGCCAGCAATTCGGGCGTTTTCCTGTAATTGGCATCGGCCAATATGACTGCTTTGCCGCCGCCCATCGGCAGGCCTGCCATTGCGTTTTTATAACTCATGCCGCGCGACAGGCGCAGCGCATCAGTTACGGCCGTCTGCCGGTCTGCATAGTGCCAGAAACGCGTGCCGCCCGCCGCCGGGCCCAAATGCGTCGAATGCATGGCAATAATCGCGGACAGGCCCGATGCACGGTCATGCGCAAAATGCACAGCTTCATGTTCATCGAAATCGGGCAAGTCCCACATTGAGGTCACGTTATATGCTCCGGCCAGTCGGGTTCATATGAACCGCGGCACGTGCATATAAATGGGGCGGACGAGGGGTTTCGAACCCCCGACCTCCGGTACCACAAACCGGCGCTCTAACCAACTGAGCTACGACCGCCACACATATATGCACGCGCCCACAAGCGCGCTCTTTAGGGTTGCAAAGGCCAAAGCGTCAAGCGGCGATTGGCCATGGCAATCATCTTGCATAATGTTTTACATGATGAAAGAAAAATCGCGCACATGGGCATGATTTTGTAATATTATAAAGGCGCGTGAGAAATGACGGGACGTCATCATATGTCCGAGTCTTTCACGATTTCGCGGCAGAGTGATTTGCACCGTGAAATCAAAATAATTGCGCACGGGCTGCTCTTCATAATGCATCAACATGTCTGGTGATTATCTATGTCGAACGCAAAACAATGCCATTAGTATAAAATCCCGTCATTCCCAGCTTGACTGGGAATCTATCTCACAACAGTTGCACATACGTGCGAGTTCGGTGAGATGGATTCCCGCTTTCGCGGGAATGACGATACTGCATCGGCATATCTTTTCAGGCAAGTTCATGCGTGATGCACAGTATCGCCTCCATCCCCGCAAAATCGCAGACCCCCTCACATATCCTCGCCCCATTGCCGGTGCACCAGCCGCGCCGGCGTCAGGGCGGAATCGATCAGCGCGCGTTCGGTGAGCTCGGTCTCCCCAATTGAAACCGTCATATCGAGCGTGAACCAGCGGGTGCGCACTTTCGGTTGACGTTGCACGGGTCCGGGCAGGTTTTGCGCATCGCCCACCGCAGCATTCCAGAACTGCTTGACCCCGGAAAATCCGGCGGGCGGACGCGCGGCGAGTACGCGCTGTGCCCGTTCGCGCGGAATATAGCTGGGCGCCAGCATCGTCAGCAATGGCGCTTCATCGGGGTTGAGCGTATTGATATTAATCGGTGACAGTTCGGCTTCGGGCAGCGCGCATATCCAGCGGCGCAGCGCGGCATATATGTCTGGCGTCACACCCCTGACAGCGCGCAGTTCGCTGGGGTCCACTATCAAGGTTCCCGCCGTGATATAGGGTATTTCAAGCTGCCGGTAATAGCTGTCCTCCGCCCCGCCGCTTTCCGGATTCTGGTCGCTGTCAATCCAGTCGGCCAGACTGGCCGCCACGACATCGGCTTCATTCGCGGGCACTTGCAATGCGTACATCAGCGATTTGAACTGCTGTACAGCCACGGGATTGACCGTATAGTTTTCCTGAGAACCCGTTACCAGTGAATTGAGATTAAAGCAATTTCCGCCATCCACAACTCGTCCGCGCGCAAGACCGTTTTCAAACGGCAGTGTAAATTCCCGCCCGACCCAGCCGCTCCGGTTGGTGGTGCGCGATGGATCGGCCTCAACCAGCTGTTTGATCTGCGTCATGGCAAGATTTTCCGCCGCAACCGAATAGAGTCGCGCCTGTGCCAGCGACTGCCCGTTCGCGGCAAGCCGTGTGGCAATCGCCATCCGGTCAAGCATGACTGCCGCGATAATGGAAATGACCGCGACCAGCAGCAACACCGTAAGCAAAGCGGTACCACGCTCGCTCTTGCGCATGACATTATGACGAATGGCCCGCTTCACTGGTAATTCGCCCCGACCAGCATCATCAGCCGCACCGGCGCAGCAGCCCGCCCGTTTTGGCTGGTTTCCAGCGTCATTTCTACCGCCACTGGCAGTGCCCCTGGCAATTCGGGCGCCCATTCATCGCTCCACACGCCTTGGGGACCACGAAAGCGCAGCCGCGCGGCTGTCACACCGCGCAGTAGCACGCTGCCCTCGCCTGCACTGCTACCGTCCAGCATCGCATGCGTGCGGCGTTCAAGCTGGTTCCCGGCCAAATGATATTCCACCCGTTGCAGCGACGAACGCGGCGCGTCTTCAAAATTCGTCCAGCCGCCCCGTGTCAGACGCATCAGCATGGTCGGCGCGCCGCTGTCACGCATTTCAAACGCACCGCGCCGCGCGCCTTCCTCGCTGCGTGACGTACGCGGCACGGCCTGCGCCAGATCGGCATTCAGCACCGCCGTAAAACGCCGCATTTCGGCAATATTTTCCAGCCGCGCACGCGACACGCTTTCTGCATCGACACTGAAGCGCAGCAGCATGACCGCGCTCGATGCAATCAGGCCGAACACAAACAGCGCCACCATCATCTCGACCAGCGTAAAGCCGGATTCGCGGCTTTCAGATTGCCCGCACTTCATTGCGCAGGTCTCACTACGTCGAGCGTTACGGCAGAACCGCCCCCTTCGGAAACCGCAATATCGACGCGCATCAGGCTGTTATTGTCGCCAATCAGCTCGGCGCGCCGCACCCAGGTGAATGTGCGCCCGAAATTTTCCACACTGCCGCGCGCCTCGCCCAGCGAAGGTGCACGCGGGTCAGTCAGGATTTCGGCGGCAAGGTTTTGCGCCACCACCTGCCGCTCAAACCGTTGATCCAGGTCCGCGGTCTGCGACAGGCTGGCACCGGTCATGCGCAGCAGAGTGAGCGCGGCGAGGCTGAAAATCGCCAGTGCTACCAGCACCTCGAGCAAGGTAAATCCATCTGCGGGCGCGGGCCTATTCACCGACACGCACCTCGCCATTACGGGCAATTTCTATCCGCACATTGTCACTGCCATGGGTCAGGACGACCTGCATATCTGCGCTGGCGAGACCGACAGGATCGAATATCAGGCGCTTGTCCGTGCCATCCGCCCGTTGCACCACTGTCTCCTCACGCCACGCGGTAAAGGCAAACGGCCCATCCGCATGCGGTTGCCATGCGCCATCCCGGCGCTGTTCAAACCTGTAACCCGAAGCATCATAGGCAAGCGCCATCGGCCGCGATTGCAATATCGCATTGTCACGCGCCGCAATAACCCTGCCCGCTAATTTCTCCGCCTCATTCACCAGAGCGCCGCGCGGGTTGGACATTGTGATAACGGTAATGCCTGCAATCAGGCCGATGATGAATAATACGATCAGCATTTCAACCAGCGTAAAGCCGTTCAGGCGCTTTTCGGATAGCGCGTCATTGTCCCTGATCTTGTTCAAGAGTGCCATATTCACCCGTGCCCAGAACAGCGTTATGTTGTGCTGTTCTTATTTTATCGCCTTATGTGAGGTGCGCCACATATGGTCAATATGCAAGGCTTGCAATTTGCGGCTGATTTCACGATGAATATGCGAAGCAGAGCCATGGCAATCGGAGAGACACGGTGTCCAATGCAGCCAATATAAAGCATATGCAAGACACGTCGCATATCCAGCAGGTGCCCACGCCCAAGGCGGAAGTTTTTGCGCTGCGCGGGTTTCTGGACGTAGATAGCTGCGCAAAGCTGATCACAAAGATTGATCAGGACCGCCGTCCCTCTACCATTGCCGACCCCAATGGCGATGATTATTTTCGCACCAGCGAGACTTGTGATCTCGACATGACCGACCCCCTTGTGGCCGCGCTTGACAAAAAGATTTGCGATTTTTCCGGCATAGACCCGCGCTATGGCGAGACTTTACAGGGGCAACGCTATGCGGTGGGACAGGAATTCAAGGCGCATACCGACTATTTTGAGCCGAATGGCATGGACTATACCAAATATTGCAGCGTCGCGGGACAGCGGACATGGACATTCATGATCTATCTGAATGAAACCGAGGCGGGCGGCGCAACACGTTTCAAGGCGCTGAAAAAGAATTTTCATCCCGAAACCGGCAAGCTGATCTGCTGGAACAACCGCCGTCCCGATGGCAGCGTGAACCCGTCCACCATCCATCACGGCATGAAGGTGCGCAGGGGCGTCAAATATGTCATCACCAAATGGTTCAGGGAAAAGCCTTGGGGATAAATCTTTTAAACTCTTATGTACTCCGACGCAGGCCGGGGTCCACATGACGGTATCTGTGCGTTATTCATTGCGATCCGTCAGAGAAGCTGGTGCAACAAACGCATAATGCAGTCATAAACACCCACTTGCCACGCACACAATAAACCGCCACTCTCTCATCCATGTCCAAGCTCAGGAAAACCGGCCCCGGCCTGATTGTTGCGGCGGCGTTTATTGGTCCCGGCACTGTCACCACGGCAACGATGGCGGGCGCGAATTACGGATATGCGCTGCTATGGGCGCTGTTGTTCGCGATTATCGCAACCATCATCCTGCAATATCTGGCTGCGCGTATTGCCATATTGACGCAGCAGGGGCTGGCACAGGCGATACTTTCCACTCTGCCCGGCGGCGCGGCACGTATTGCCATGGCGGTGCTGGTGCTCGCGGCTCTCGCCATCGGCAATGCTGCCTATGAAGCGGGCAATATCGGCGGCGGCTATCTGGGGCTGGAAACAATGTTTCCGCAAGTGGGCGCCTATAAGAACATTGCGATCGCCGCGATGGCGGTCACGATCGTTGCGCTGATCGCGCTGGGCGGCCTTAAATTGCTCGAAAAACTGCTGATCGCACTGGTGCTGCTTATGAGTCTCGGCTTTCTTGCCAGCTTCTTTGCGCTCCGCCCCGACTGGCAGGCGCTGTTTTACGGCTTTATTCCCTATGTTCCGAGCGGCGCGGAGCTGACCGCAATCGCGCTGATAGGCACTACCATTGTGCCCTATAACCTGTTCCTGCACGCCGCAATGGCGCGGGATCGCTGGCAATCCGGCGATGACCTGACAGAAATGCGGCGTGACACAGTGGCGTCCATATCGCTGGGCGGGCTGATCTCGCTCGCCATTGTCGCCACTGCCGCGGCGGCTTTGTTTCAAAAGGGGCTGGAGGTCGAAAACGGCGCGGACATGGCGTTGCAGCTTGAACCGCTGCTTGGCCCGTGGGCGCGGATATTGATCGGTCTGGGTCTGTTTGCTGCGGGGATCACATCGGCGATTACCGCACCGATGGCTACCGGCTTTGTAGTGCGCGAAATCGCCGCACAGTTCGATCCGAAGTTTGCGGATGATCCGCGCATATTCCGCTGGACCGCCATAGCTATTGTCGCGGTCGGCGCGCTGTCCGCGCTGTCGGGCGTCAAGCTGGTCGAGCTTATCGTGGTGGCGCAGGCCGCAAACGGATTGCTGTTGCCACTTGTCGCGATCCTGCTGTTCCGTCTGGCCAATAATGCCGAGCTATTGGGCGAACGGCGCAGCGGTACGGTGCTCAACATCGCCTGCCTGATCGTGATTGGCGTCTCATTACTTCTGGGCTTTCGCATGATCGCGCGGGCCATCGGATATTGGTGAAGGCGATGCAGATCGATCTTAATGCCGACCTTGGTGAATATGATGATCCGCAGGCGATACAGCGCGATATTGCGCTGATGCAATATATCAGCAGCTGTAACATAGCATGTGGCGGCCATGCCGGATCGCCCGAATTAATGCGCACCATGCTGGGTGCCGCATCGCACGCGGGCATAGCCGCAGGTGCACATCCCTCCTATCCCGATCGCACCGGTTTCGGGCGCAGCACAGTGGATATAGGCACTAAGCAGCTTTGCAGCAGCATCGTGGAGCAGGTGCAGTCGCTCGCGGATATCGCGCGGCAGATGGCATTCCCCCTCACCCACATCAAACCGCATGGCGCGCTCTACAATGATCTGGCGGAGGACAGCGAGCTAGCCGGAAAGGTTGCACAGACGCTGTATCAGGCGTTTCCGCATCTGAAGATCGTCGGGCTCGCGCACAGCGTGTTAGAGGGCGCGGTGCGCCGCGCGGGTGCGATATTTGTACGCGAAGCGTTTATTGACCGGCGCTATACCTCTGCCGGAAAGCTGCTCGCCCGTGCGCGCGATGGCGCTGTGCTCACCAATGACGCTGCGCGCATAGAGCAGGCCATGTCTCTGGCATTGCATCATAAAGCCGCGGCCGACACCAGCGCGGCAATATCCATTGCTGCCGAAAGCCTGTGCATCCATTCCGACAGCCCCGGGGCGCTGGAGAGCGCAAAAACCGTGCGCGCGGCATTGGAACGCGAAGGCGTAAAAGTCACTGCGCCATGAGCGGAGCGGATATATATCACGCCGATGACTGGATATTGTTACGCGGCCTGGATAGCGACGAGATTGCGCGCCGTGCCGTCACCGCAAAACTACAGAATGTCTGGCAGGAAATCGTGCCCGGCATCGACAGTCTTGCGCTGAAATATGATCCATATGCCCTGAACGCGAAAGATGCGGGTGAGATTGCACTGCGGATCATAGATGGCACAACGCATATCGAAACGATTGCCCCGCCGCCCATTGCCCTGCCCATCTGTTATGATACCGCGTTCGGGCCGGATCAGACCGTGGTGGCCAGACATCTGGATATCGCTGTATCCGATGTGCCGCAATGGCATATGGCACAGGAATATCATGTGGCGATGCTCGGCTTTCTGCCCGGCTTTGCGTATCTGCGCTGTGCCGCGAACATTCCCGATATTCCGCGCCTTAATATACCGCGTGCGCAGGTAGCTGCGGGATCGGTGGGTTTACTGGGGCGGCAATGCGGGCTTTATCCGATGCAGGGCCCCGGCGGCTGGCCGATTATCGGGCGCATGGCGGCCCGGCTGTTTGATATTGCCGCGCAGCCCCCTGCGGCCCTGTCGCCGGGACAGCGGGTCATGTTCCGCGCCATATCGCGTATAGAATTTGAGGCGGCAGAATTTGGGGCGCGGACGTAATATGACACTCACGGTCATTTCCGCTGGCCTGCAAACCAGCATACAGGGCGCGCCATACCGCGGCATGCGGGCCTCTGCCATCCCGGCAAGCGGCGCTGTCGATCCGCTGTCGCTTGCGCTCGCCAATCGGCTTGTCGGCAAGGCAAGCGGTGCGCTTGCGATCGAGATGACCATGACAGACGCAAAATTTCGCGCGGATACGGACATGTGGATTGCCGTTACCGGGGCAGCGCGGCAATTGCGCATCAATGACACGTCCGTGCCCACCCATACGCGCCACAAGGTTCATAGCGGCGATAGCATTGCTGTGCCTGCCAGTAATGCAGGTGTGCGATCTTATCTGTCGCTGTCACATGATATCGATGTGCCGCAGATTTTGGGCAGTGGCTCAACATGCTTCAGCGGGCGTTTCGGCGGGCTGGACGGCCGCGCATTGAAAAACGGCGATATCCTACCGCTCAAAACCGCTGCGATAGAAGAGGTTCAGACGATCACGCCGCCCGAACTGCGCCCTATATTCAGCAACGCATTCCTGCTGCGCTACACAATGGGGCCCGAGCATGGCTGGTTGACGCATAGCAGCGCAGATATGCTGCATACTGCGCGGTGGAGCGCCTCCCCCCGCATGGACCGCATGGGTATTGCGCTCGGTGGCGGCATGCTTGAACTTGCAAAAAATGATAATCTGACAAGCGGGGCCGTTTTCCCCGGTACCATTCAATGTCCGCCCGGCGGTCAGCCATTTCTGCTCGGCGTCGACGGGCAAACCAGCGGCGGCTATCCCCGCATTGCCCAGATTATCCGTGCCGACCGGCATCTGATCGGACAGATCAGGCCAGGTGATAATATCACTCTGGTGCACAAGGACGCGGCACAGGCCCAACAGATTTACCGCCAGAAAATGGATTTCTGGCGGCAATATGTGCCGGATATCCGGCTGGATTAGTGCATGCACCCGAAAGTGCATGGCATTATTTTTTGAGCGAAAGACCGCCAAAACGCTTGTTAAAGCGTGCAACCTGACCGCCTTCTTGCAGCAACCGCTGGTTGCCGCCGGTCCATGCAGGGTGCGATGTCGGGTCAATGTCGAGCGCCAGCGTATCACCTTCGCTGCCCCATGTGGAGCGCGTCTGGAATTCGGTGCCATCTGTCATTTTGACAGTGATCATGTGATAGTCTGGATGAATATCGGTTTTCATATCTTTTCTCCGGTGCGGCTGGTTTCCGACCAGCCAGGGAATCTGTAAAGCGCGGGAATTAGCCAGTGTTACGGATAATTGCAAGCGTTGAATTGGAGTCTTTTTGATTTCACGGTTAGGCGCTACGCGCCAGCCTCCAAATGGGTTCGGCCTAGACGGCCGGCGGCCGGTCGGCCTTTGGGTGCTGCTGGGCGCAGCACCGGGATTTCGCAATATGCTATCTGCTTGTCATCCTGAACTTGTTTCAGGATCCATGGTGCAATTATAAAACTGTTGCATATTTTGGAAAGCGACCTTGCCGCAATCTTTGTTTCCATATCCAGAACTGTAAACGTTTTAGAAATGGATCCTGAAACAAGTTCAGGATGACGGGTAAGTTAAGCGTTTGGCGAAATACCACAGCGGCCAGCTGCTCGCAAGCGCGACTGCGCGCCCGGCCTTACCCACCGGAATCCCATCGGAGCTAAATGCGAAGCTTATAGCGTGAGATCAAAAGAATCAGCGATTTACCGCGAGAGCAAACAAAAACGCTAATTCGGCGCGTCCGCAATCATTGCCGTGAAGCTCACTTCACAGGCGGTTTTGTTGCCAATCTTGGCTTCCCCGCTGAATTTACAGACGCGCGCGCGTTTCTGTTCGAATTTCACATGCAGGTCGAGCAATATGCCCGGCTCTACCGGAGCGCGAAATTTGGCGTTTTCAATCGCCATGAAATAGACCAGCTTCCCGCTGCCCGCAAGATCCAGCGATTCGACCGCAAGCACGCCCGCCGCCTGGGCCAAAGCCTCGACAATCAGCACGCCCGGCATGATCGGACGGCCGGGGAAATGGCCCTGAAAAAACTGCTCGTTCATAGTTACCGCTTTCACGGCATGAATCGACTCGTCTTTGGTCAGACGCTCCACCCGGTCCACCAGAAGCAACGGATAACGGTGCGGCAATGCCGCCATTACCTTTGTCACGTCATAGGGCTGATCGGGTGAAGCGGTATCTGACATATAGTGCCGACTTTGCTTAACGGCCCGAAGGCGCAGGCTGTTGCTGCTGAGTAGCGGCCTGGCGCAAGGCACCTGGCTGATAACCGGCGGGCGGAATAGCGTTGACAGAAGGCACAAGTGTGTTGAGCTGGGCAACAACGGCGTTGGTAATATCAACATATGGTTCCCGCGCCAGTACGGCTTCGGGTGAAACAAGCAGATCCACCTTTTGCGCTTTCATCGCGGCGCGCACTGCATCGCCAAGTTTCATATCAATCTGCTCGATAACATATGTGCGCGCGAGCGATACCCGCGCCTGCAGACGGTTCAATTCCTGCTGGCCCGCCGTACGTTTGGCTTGCAATGCTTCTGCCTGCGGGCGCACACTTGCCTGAGTAGCGCCAGGTTGCTGACGGGCAGCATTATAGGCATCAACTAACGGCTTGAGCTCTGCATCCAATGCAGCAGCCCGGGTCTGTGCTTGCTGAATATCTGCCGCATAAGTTGTATTGATCTGCTGCTCAGCTGTACGATAGGCATTGGATTGTACCAGCGCGCCCTGTAACTGCGCAGTGGCAGTCGCCAGACGGGTTTGTGCAGAAGCTGCGGGTGCCATGACAACACTGCTGCCTGCCAAGGCAATTGCAGATGCGCATACGAGTTTTTTCATAATATTCATTAGAATTGTGTTCCTACGTTAAAGGTGAAAAGTTTAGTATCATCGCCTGGCTCTTTTAAGAGAGCTCTGGCGATGTCGATCCGGAAAGGACCAAATGGTGAATTCCAGTTCACGCCGATTCCGACGGAAACGCGCGGACTTGCAGAGTTGCCAAAAAACTGTTCTTCAAATGCGGGGATGTTGTTTCCTATCGCACGGTTATCTGTACCGTTGCTGACCATCTGAGTTGTTGTAACAAAACTATTATTATCATTTGGATCAGATAAGACCAGATCGCCATTTGCATTTGTTTCAAAGAACAATGAATTGCCATCTTCATCGCGGGTTGCAATGAAAAAACCTGGAGGCGGATTGGAGATGACATTGGGTTCAGTTATATTGAACACAGCGCCAACATCGACGAATACGGAAGGGCGCAACCCAAGCTCACGCGCACCACTGCCCAGTGGAATTTCAAGTTCGGCGCGCCCCAGATAATAACTGCGCCCGCCAATAGCATCATCGCTGATCTGGCGATCATCTGTAACCAGATTGCCATCTGCATCATAAGGCGTACGCACCACGCGCGGACCAACGCCGCGAATGTCAAACCCCCGGATTTGCGGCTCGCCAAGGAAAAAGCGATCCGTCAGACGAACGTCATCTATGCCGCTGCCAAGTGCGCCACGATCTTCAAACGAGAAAATATGACCGCCTTCTGCGCTCAATGAAAAAATGAAATTGTTGAAAACGTTCCAATATTTGGACGCATTTAACCGTGTCCGCAAATATTTTACAGAACCGCCCAGACCCGCAAAATCCTGTGAGAGGACAACATTTTGCCCTTTGGTCGGACGGACACGGCTGTTGCGATCATCATATATAAGCGAATAGCCGAGTAGCGATGTCGTGCGCTTGCCTATGGCATCGCACAGGAAACGACCCGCAAGAAGCGGTTCACACTGGGTCGTGCCATCTCCGTCAAAATCTGCAAAAAACTGCGTTTCATCAACTGATATATCATCGTAATTCAAACTATAGCGGCCGAGGAAAGAGAGGTATTCCGTCAAAGGCACACCGACACGGAGAGAAAAACCGGTTGTTAGCTGTTCAAATGTCGTGCGGCGGTCGCGGTTGAACCGGCCGGAATTAAGGTCACGTCTAAAGATGTCTCCACCGACCGAGATGTTGCGGTCAAACAGATAGGGCTCGGTAAAGCTTAGCTGGATGCTTTGCGAGAAACGCGAATAATTGACGCTGGCGCCAATTGTCTGGCCTTTCCCGCGGAAGTTGTTCTGCCGAATAGACCCCTGCAGAATGAAATTTTCGATGCTTGAGAAACCAGCAGAAAACTCTAACTGTCCAGTTGGTTTTTCCTCAACATTAGCTTCCAGAATGATGCGGTCAGGTGCACTGCCCTCTTTCTGCTCAATTTCAAAATTTTCCTGAAAATAGCCGAGTGAGTTGATACGGTTTTGTGAACGCCGGACCAAAAAGCTGTTAAAGGCATCGCCTTCATTCAAGCGAAATTCGCGTCTGATGACTTTGTCTTGGGTTAAGGTATTTCCGTTAATATCAACCCGTTCAACATAAACGCGCGGTGCTTCTGCGATCTGAAAATTGATGTTCATGGTCAGATTTTCTTTGTCGCGGTCAAACCGCGGCTGCACATCCGCAAAAGCGTAACCAAACAGACCTGCCGTTTCACTCAACTGTTCAACAGTATCTTCAACTTGCTTGGCGTTGTAAAAATCGCCTGTTTTCATAGGCAGGCGTGCTGCCAATGCCTCTGAGTCGAAATCACGAATTTCACTGTCGACCGTAACATCACCGAATTTATACCGCTCGCCTTCTTCAACAACGTAAGTGATAATGAAGTCACGTTTATCAGGCGTCAGTTCAGCGACAGCCGAGACGACACGGAAATCTGCATAGCCTTCTGTTAAATAGAACTGCCGTATTTTCTGCTGGTCAAACGCCAGTTTGTCCGGATCATAAGAATCTCCGGAACTAAAGAAGCGATAAAAACGTGACTGTTTTGTCACCATTTCACCGCGTAATTTATTATCCGAGAACACTTCGTTACCGATAATATTGATCTGACGGACTTTGGACTTGGGTCCCTCCGAAATCTCAAACACAATATCGACCCGGTTTTGCGCTTGCTGAACCATTTTTGGCTCCACCGTAGCTGCAAAACGGCCTTGGCGTTTATAAAGCTCTATGATGCGGGCAACATCTGCACGCACTTTGGTCGGTGTAAAAATCTGACGCGGGGCCAAGCGGATTTCCGGCAATATCTTGTCATTCTTGATTCGTTTGTTGCCTTCAAGAATAATGCGGTTCACAACTGGGTTTTCGGTGATGTCAATGACAACTGCACCTGCATTGTTGCGTATGCTGACGTCCGAGAATAAATCTGTATCAAAAAGGTCCTTAAGCGCCTGGTCGGCGGCCTGCTGCGTATATACATCACCGATACGCAGGCGGATATAAGAGCGGATTGTGGAAGGTTCGAGGCGTTGCGAACCATTTACAGTAATGGCGCGGATCACATCCTGCTGCGGGGCAACAGTTGGTGTTTCCTGTGCAGCAGCAGGATCGGCTGGGGGCACCGCATCCTGCGCCAGCGCCATATTTGGCATGGCTGTCAGGCAAGACGACCCCAGCAGGAAAGCGAGCGCGCGCGCAGTGTACAGGCGGGTATTTAAGCCGGTCTTTTCAGATTTCACAAACAGTCACCTTACATTCAATTCGGTTTAAGTGCCAACTTCGGTTTAACATATGCCGGACTGGCCGGCCTCCCAAACAGCCGCACTTTAATGCGACCTCCCCCTGCAACATCCCCGTCTATCAATCAAGTCATCAATGTCCAAACGCCGTGTTTATCAGCGGAAAAGACCAAATGAAACCAGGTCATTTGCCGTTACAAACAACATTAAAACCATGACAAGCGCCAAACCGGAACGAAATGCCCATTCCATCACACGGGGGCTTACTGGTTTGCGCCGCACGGCTTCAGCCGCATAAAACATCAAATGTCCTCCATCGAGCATAGGAATTGGCAGCAGGTTGATGAACCCCAAGTTAATTGAGATGAGAGCGATGAAAAATATAAAGGCGGAAGCACCTGCCACGAACTGCTCTCCGGACACCTGCGCGATCTTAAGCGGACCGCCCATTTCTCGCACACTGCGGCGGCCTGTAATGACCTGACCGATAGTTGTGACCATCAGATCCAGTATCTGACCAGTGCGCTCTACGCCGACGAGCGGTGCTTTGTAAAAAGGTACATCTTCGTAGATAACCTTGTCCGCCCCCACACCCAACATGCCCATTTTATATTCATTGCCGAACCGGTCTGTTTGGATATTTGTGCCGATTGTAAGGGCAATTTCCAGTTTCTCACCGCCGCGCTCTATACTCAGCACGATATCCTCACCGGGATGCGGGGAGATCATGGGCGGTATATCAGAGAAATAATCGACTTTATCCCCGTCAACGGACAGGATTCTATCTCCCACCTCAATCCCCGCCGCAGCGGCTACGGATTTTTCAGCAACATTGGTGATAACAGGCGGTGTAACGGCCTTGCCATATAGCATCGCAAAGCCTGCCAGAATAAAGATTGCGAACAGGAAGTTAATCGCCGGGCCGGCAAAAACAATCAATGCGCGCTGCCATAGAGATTTGGATTGAAACGTTTTGTTACGCTCTTCGGCTGGTAACTCCATCCATTCCGCGGACTGACTCGATGACGGGTCCATATCGCCCGCAAACTGCACATAACCGCCCAGTGGCAGCGCAGCGAGCTTCCAACGTGTCCCGCGCTTATCGGTCCATCCGGCAATTTCCTTGCCGAAACCGATGGAGAATGTCTCCGCCTTTACGCCAAACCAGCGGCCCACGAGATAGTGGCCCATTTCATGGATGAAAACGAGCGGGCCTAAGACCAAAAGAAAGGCCAATATTGTTAAAAAGAAACCGGGATTTTCAGGCAATAATCTATTCCAACTATCTGTAATTACTTAAGACATCACGGGCGACATTGCGCGCGTCATCATCTATGGCCAATATATCCTGAATAGAGGCTGGCACAACTGAATGATAGCGATCCAATGTCGCCGATACAATCTCGCAAATATTCAGGAAACCGCATTTCTCGTCCAGAAAACCGGCCACGGCGATTTCATTTGCCGCGTTTAATATGGCGGGCCGCGCGCCGCCTTCCGCTATCGCAGAACGGCATAGTGACGGCGCGGGAAAGCGTTCATTATCAAGTTCTTCAAAGCTTAATTTTCCAATTGATGCGAGGTCTAGCGGCGCGCAATCCGTGGCCATCCGCTGCGGCCAGGCCAGCGCACTCGCAATCGGGATTTTCATGTCAGGCGCGCCAAGCTGCGCCAGTGTCGAACAATCACGATATTCCACCATCGAATGAATCACCGATTGCGGATGTACCAATATCTCGATCTTATCCAGCCCCACCGGAAACAAGTGATAGGCCTCGATCAGCTCCAGCCCCTTGTTCATAAGAGTTGCGCTGTCGACCGAGATTTTCGCGCCCATATCCCAATTGGGGTGCGCCACCGCCTGCGCCGTCGTCATCGCGCGCATTTCATCGATCGTTTTTTCACGAAAAGGGCCGCCACTGGCTGTCAGGGTAATGCGCCGCACTTCATCGACTTTTCCGCCCTGCAGACACTGAAATATCGCATTATGTTCAGAATCAACGGGCAACAGCGTTGCGCCGCTCTTGCGCGCCGCCGCCATCATCAAAGCGCCGGCGGACACCAATGATTCCTTGTTGGCAAGCGCCACGGTCTTGCCCTGTTCCAGCGACCGCATGACCGGCGCAAGACCAGCGCAGCCGACAATGGCCGCCATGGTCCAGTCTGCGGCAAGGCTGGCCGCATCGAGCAGGGCTTCTGCCCCAGCCGCTGTTTTGGTATCCGTCCCCTCAAGCGCGGTTTTCAGGGCCTCATACTGGCTCTCATCGCTGACAACCGCCAGTTCGGCATTAAATTCACGCGCCAGCGCCGCCAGCGCGTCTGCATTATTATGCGCCGTGAGCGCCACGACGTGATATGCCGCCGGATCAAGCCGCACCAGATCCAGCGTGGATGTACCGACAGAGCCGGTTGCGCCGAAAATGGAAATGGATTTGGGTGTGTCTGTCAATCTGTGTTCCGCCCGTTCATATATATCGCAGTACCGCAACCGTAAGGCCCGCGACAATAGCCACCGGCACCAATCCATCGACACGGTCCAAAATGCCGCCATGCCCGGGAATAAGGTCCCCGCTGTCTTTCAGGCCCGCCTGCCGCTTCATTCCGCTTTCCAGCAAATCCCCGCACTGCGCCAATGCTGCCAGTACCGGGCTGGAAATGGCAAGAATAAACGGCAGGGCCAGATAATGATGGAACAGCATGCCGGTGACCAATGCCGCCACCATCCCGCCTATCAGGCCCGCCCATGTCTTGTTCGGACTGATCGCCGGCGCAAGTTTCGCACCGCCAATCGTGCGTCCGGCGAAATAGGCCCCGATATCCGTTGCCCAGACAATGGCCATTGCCCAAAAGGCAAGTATCAGCCCGTCTTCGCTGTTACGCAGATAAAGCAGACCCAGAACCGGCAGTCCGGCATATAGCAAGCCCGATGCGAGCGCAGTGCCCCGCTCCACCACACATACAAATAGAAACGCCGCGACTATCAGTCCCAGCCCCAGGAATCCCGGCCCATCGGCCAGAGGTGACATGATAGACAATGGGACAAACAGCGCGAGCATGGAAAGTTTGCGGTTTTTTATGCGCTGGACCAGCCCGGCCCATTCATATTGCATGGCCACTGCGCCTACAGCCAGCAGAAACCAAAAGGCATTACCGCCCAGATACAGCGCCGTCGCGGCAATGGCGACCATCGCAATGCCGCTTATCGTGCGCAGCGCCAGATCATTCTTACGTGGTGGTTTGGGGGCTATATTATCGTCCGCCAAAGCGTCTCTCGCGCGACACGAAACAATCGATGGCCGCTTTCAAATCGTCCGCACCAAAATCGGGCCATAGCACATCGGTAAAATACATTTCCGCATAGGCCGACTGCCATAACAGAAAATTGGAAAGGCGTTTCTCACCCGATGTGCGGATTAACAGGTCAAGCGGCGGGAGCGATGCCGTATCCAGCTCAGCAGCAAGATGGCCGTCCGTGATCGCGTCAACCGGAATTTCGCCCGCAGCTGCTTTTACGGCCAGCGAGCGCGCAGCGCGGACAATTTCATCCTGTGATCCGTAATTCAGCGCAATGGCAAGCGTGGTGCCATCATTATGCGCCGTGCGCGCCATCAGATCATCGATCATCTCGACAATATCGCTTTCCAGCGCCTTGTAATTGCCGATCACCAGCAACCGCACATTATTCGCGATAAACTCGTCTATCTCTTTTTTGATAAAATGGCGCAGCAGCCCCATGAGGTCCGAAACCTCTTCTTCGGAACGCTTCCAGTTTTCCGAGGAAAATGCATATAGCGTCAATGCCTCTAGACCCAGATCACGGGCCGCGCGCACAGTATTGCGAACGGCATCCACACCGCGCTTATGCCCTGCGGCGCGCGGCAAATGGCGTTTTTTGGCCCAGCGGCCATTCCCGTCCATGATGATCGCGGCGTGACGGACACCATGTGCAGGACCGCCCGCACCTTGCCGCGCATCGTCGCTTTCATCATTGGCGGGGGCCAGGATCACTGTGTCAGGATTTCTTTCTCTTTGGCGCTTGCCGCGTCATCAACGGCTTTGACCATATCATCGGTCAGCTTCTGCACTTCGTTTTCAAGTGTCTTGCGCTCGTCTTCGCTGATTTCCTTTTTATTCTCATCCTGCTTGAGCGCATCCATGCCGTCACGGCGCACGTTACGTACCGAAATGCGTGCTTTTTCGGCATATTGCCCCACCAGCTTGGCGAGTTCCTTGCGGCGCTCTTCTGTCATGTCAGGAATGGGTAGGCGCAGCATCGAACCATCGGCGACAGGATTAAGGCCAAGGCCAGCCGAGCGAATCGCTTTTTCGACCGCATTCACATTGCCCTTGTCCCATACCTGTACCGAGATCATACGCGGTTCCGGCACCGATACAGTCGCCACCTGATTCAGCGGCATATTCGCGCCGTACACCTCCACCTGCACCGGGTCGAGCAAAGCCACGTTAGCGCGGCCTGTACGCAAGCCCGAAAGGTCATTTTTCAGCGCCTCAACCGCGCCATTCATGCGGCGTTCGAGGTCGGATTTGTCATATTTGGCCATGTTCAGTTTTCCTCTTGTACTATTGTCGCCGTTCCATCCCCTTTAAGAACGCGGGCCAGATTGCCCTGCTCACGGATTGAGAAGACGACGATCGGTATATTATTGTCACGGCATAAAGCGACGGCGCTTGCGTCCATGACTTTCAGATTATCCTGCAGCACGCGGCCATAGCTGAGCGTATCATAGCGCACCGCATTCGCATCTTTTTTGGGGTCGGCATTATAGACCCCGTCAACGCTCGTGCCCTTGAACAGTGCGTCGCATTTCATTTCAGCGGCGCGGAGCGCAGCGCCGCTATCGGTGGTGAAATAGGGGCTCCCCACACCTGCCGCAAAAATCACGATCCGCCCTTTTTCCAGATGCCGTTCGGCGCGGCGGCGGATCACCGGTTCACATACCGCATCCATCTGAATTGCAGACTGCACACGTGTATGCACACCCAGCTGTTCGAGCGCATTCTGCATCGCCAGCGCATTCATGACAGTCGCGAGCATGCCCATATAATCCGCCTGTGCCCGGTCCATACCCTTGGCCGCGCCCGCCATACCGCGAAATATATTGCCGCCGCCAATCACCAGGCAGAGCTCCAGGCTGGTATCCTTGGCCGCTTTCACTTCCTCGGCCATGCGCGCCACGGTCAGTGGATCAATGCCGTACTCCCCCTCACCCATCAGCGCTTCGCCTGACAATTTCAGCAGGATACGTTTGAATGCAGGGCGTGTCATGTGGCGCGATTCCGTTCTATATTCTGTTGCATCCCGCATGCAGCATGGGCGCAGATAAAGCAATGGCGCGGAGCATAATCACTCCGCGCCGGAGTGTGAAGGATTCTTTTGGGAGTCTTTATTGACCTCACGGCAGAGCGCTTGCGCTCACAGCCTTCAACGGGTTCCTAAGATCCTCCCTGAAGCGCTAGCTTTGGGGAGGGGGACCGTTTTGCATAGCAAAATGGTGGAGGGGTGAAGGCGGCAATGAGCTGACTCTGCATGGAAATGCACCCGCCCCTCCACCACTTGGCTACACCAAGTGGTCCCCCTCCCCATCGCTACGCGACAGGGAGGATTAAAGAGCATAGCCCTATCGGGAGACTGCGTGGTATTTGGCCTTGTGGCTGACGCTGAGTTTTTTGACCTCGCGGTTAGTTCGCTGCGCGAACACCTCCGGTGGGGCGGGCCAATAAAGGCCCGGCGCGCAGTCGCGCTTGCGAACAGCTGGTCGCTGTTCGGATTTCGCCATATGGTACGCTTTCGCAAAACAGCAATATAGTTAAAGCTATCGTCTGGCGCTGTACCGGTGTTGCGCTTAGCAACACCGCAAGGGCGACCGGCCGCCGGGCCTTTATTGGCCCGAACCCCATCGGAGCTAAATGCGAAGCATTTATAGCGTGAGATAAAAAGACTCAGCGCCAGCCGCGAAATCAAAAAGACTCAAAAAAGCCGAAAGCAGCTCTCGCTACTTCCGGCCTTTATTATCTATTCCTCCGAAGTAGAAGGACGGGTGATTATACCCCCGCTGCCGCCGCAACTTCCGCAGCGAAATCGGCTTCTTCTTTCTCGATGCCTTCGCCCAGCTGGAAACGTACATAGTCGGTCAGTTCAATCTTCGCACCGGCTTCCTTGCCGGCAGCTTCCACGACCTGTGCAATCGGCGTCTTGTTATCCATCACGAACAGCTGGCTGAGCAGTGCGTTTTCTTTCGCGAACTTGGCGATCGCACCATCAACCATTTTCTCGATAATGTTGGCGGGCTTGCCAGACTCAGCGGCTTTTTCTTCGGCAATCTTGCGTTCGCGTGCAATCACGTCCTGATCCAGGCCGTCCGCGTTCAGCGCCAGCGGGAATGCCGCCGCAATATGCATCGCGATCTGCTTACCCAATGCTTCGAGAACATCTGTGGCAGCTTCGCTTTCCAGAGCCACCAATACACCGATTTTACCGAGGTTCGGCGCCACCGCGTTATGCATGTAGGAAACGACGACGCCGTTATTCACGCTCACCGTTTTTACGCGGCGCAGCGACTGGTTCTCACCGATTGTGGCGATGTTATTGGTCAGCTTGTCTGCGATTGTGCCGCCTTCGGGGTGCGCAGCCGATGCAACCGCATCAATATCATCACCACCCAGTGCGAGCGCAGCGTCTGTCGCTTTCAGCACGAAATCCTGAAACTGGTCATTTTTGGCAACAAAGTCGGTTTCGCTGTTCACTTCGAGCGCGGTACCCTTGGTGCCGCTCACGGCAACACCGACCAGGCCTTCTGCTGCCGTACGGCTCGATTTTTTCTGCGCCGCGGCCAGACCTTTGGAGCGCAGCAGGTCCACTGCCGCTTCCAGATCGCCATTTGTTTCGTTCAGCGCTTTTTTGCAGTCCATCATGCCCGCGCCAGTGCGTTCGCGGAGTTCTTTTACGGTTGCAGCTGTAATCGCCATGTTTGTCGTCCCTTTGTATCTTGAGATATCGGTTAAATCTTTTCACATGAAAGCCGGAGCGCACCTTTTACAAGGCAAGCCCCGGCATATTCCATGTTTGTTACACGTCCGTGTACTTACCAAGTCATATAAGAAGCCGCTGCTGCGTCTTCAATTGACCCTGGCAGAGCCGCTTTAGTCAGCGGCTTTTTCGTCAGCTTTCTTCGCTGCGGCTTTTTTGGGAGCCGCCTTCTTTGCCGGAGCTTTTTTGGCAGCGGCTTTCTTGGCCGGTGCTTTTTTCGCTGCAGGCTTTTCTTCAGCGTCGTCCGCCTTTTTAGCGGCGGCTTTTTTGGCCGGAGCCTTTTTCGCAGGTGCTTTCTTCGCCGCTGGCTTCTTGGCAGGCGCTTTCTTGGCCGCAGGCTTTTTCTCTTCCTTCGCAGCTTCTACCTTGGCTTCTTCAGCAGGTGCCTCTTCGGCCTTGGCTTCCTCGGCGGGAGCTTCCTCTTTCGCTGTCATCTGCGGCATAGGTGCGGCAGCAGCGGCTTTGGCGGCCGCGGTTGCCGGTTCAGCGGCAGGCGCAGCTTCGGCAGCAGGTGCTTCTTCAGCGGGCGCTTCTACAGCAGCTTCTTTCGGAGGCTCCGCCATCGCGCCCAGGTCAACACCGGCATCCGCAGCGGCTTTTTCGCCGCCTTTGGATGCGGCCTGCGCCACGGCTTCACAATACATGCGGATGGCGCGTGCGGCGTCATCATTGGCAGGTACAGGGAATGCGATATTGTTCGGGTTCACGTTTGAATCGAGAACAGCGACCACAGGAATGCCGAGTACATTGGCTTCCTTAATCGCCAGCTCTTCCTTGTTCGCATCAATCACGAACATCACGTCGGGAATGCCGCCCATGTCGCGGATACCGCCCAGTGACAGCTCCAGCTTGTCGCGCTGGCGTGTCATCTGCAGGATTTCTTTTTTGGTCAGCAGCGTGGTGTCACCGGCCAGTGTCTCTTCCAGCGTTTTGAGCTGGCGGATCGAGTTGGAAATGGTTTTCCAGTTGGTGAGCATGCCGCCCAGCCAGCGGTGGTTCACGAAATGCTGACCCGAAGCGCGCGCGGCGTCGGCAATCGGCTGCTGCGCCTGGCGCTTGGTGCCCACGAACAGGACCTTGCCGCCCGACTGAACGGTCGAGGCCACAAATTCCAGCGCGCGCGCGAACAGCGGCACGGTCTGTGAGAGGTCAAGGATGTGGATGCCGTTGCGCTGGCCGAAAATATACGGCTTCATGCGCGGGTTCCAACGGTGGGTCTGGTGTCCGAAATGGGCACCGGCTTCAATCAATTGCTGCATCGAGACGACAGGGGCCGCCATAATAGTTCTCCTTCCGGTTATACCTCTGGAAAGCAGTAACCAACGGAGATTAAGTCATCCCCAGGCACCGGTATGTGCGCTTTCCATGTGGAATGGACGGGCCTTTAGCGGGGTTTGATGGGGAATGGAAGAACTTTTTTGATCTCGCGGCCAAATACTTCGTATTGGCCTCCGATGGGGCGCGGCAATAAGCCGCGGCGCGCAGTCGCGCCCCTATTTTCAAAAATTTCAGGCCTTGCTGCTGGACGCAGCTGCGGATGTCATACTCTTAAGCCCCTCTCCTTTAGGGGAGGGGTTTGGGGTGGGGAAAGAGTCCTTTGATTTCACGGCGAGATGCTTCGCATCCGCCTCCAAATGGGTGCGGCGCAATAAGCGCCGACGCGCAGTCGCGCTTGCGAACGGCTAGTCGCCGTTCGGGATTTTGCCATTCGGAAGGCTTCGCAAGACTGCGGTAGCATTGAAGCTAACGTTTCGCGTTATCCGGTGCTGCGTTCAGCAGCACCGCAAGGCCGACCGGCCGTCGCGGCTTATTGCCGCGCCCCGCCGGAGGCGGATGCGTAGCATCTCGCCGCGAGGTCAAAAAGACTCTTTCCCTCTACTCCCAATCCGAACGATCCAAGACAGCCATTGCATCAGTAATCTCATTGGTCTCGACACTCACCCGCACAACCTTGGCGAGCAGCTCAATCATGCTCTCCTTGTAATCGGCGAATTTATAGGTGTTGAACTTCTCACGGATGGTGGGGTCGCGGGGTTTCTTTTCCTTGTGTTGGTCGAGCACCCAGTCGATCGCGCTGCGATTGCCCAGGCGATAGTCCCACGCGCCCGCCGGAATGCCGGTAATCTGCGTATCCTCGTCGACGACCACGCTGCCGGTTTCCGCCCCTTCGGCGAGGACGGATTTGAGCTTGGGCTTCGGAGCGGACCCTTCGGCGCGCTTGGGGTTGGGCGTATCGACTCGCTCGATGTCCCACGGTTCGACCTCCTCATAATCGATATGCAGGCCCAGCAGCGTCTCGCCCCAGCGCGCCCATTGCGCGAAATCGGGATAGAAGGGGATGCGCGGAAACTCGCGCTTGAGGTTCAGCGCGTATTTTTCACGATAGGCCGGATCGTGCAGGACGGCATAGCAATAGGCGAATATCGCGTCCTTGGTGATGTCTGCCTTCTTGCCGTAATGTTTGGTGAACTTGCCGACCGCCCAGTCGGTGATGTTGTCGATACGCTCGCCATCGTCATCGAATGCGTAGCGCGGCGCAAATTGTGTCTTTTCTAACAGATCATAAGATGGGAGGCGGTCAATCGCTAGTGATTGGAATGGCTTGCTAGATGCTAGACCTGAAAACCCAAAGGCTCTGTTGGCTATTTTCCTTGAAGGGAAGATAGAAGCCATATTGTACCGTCTGTGGGTTAGAACCGGCCCAAAGGTCGCGAACATTCTGATAAATGGACGATCTTGCCAGCGAAGCAACCGCTGGTCTTTGATTGAAAGCATACTGCCTTTGTCGAGATGAGCTTCGAGTTCAGATGTCCACTTGATCTCTCTCAATACAAATTCGGTTAGTTCCTCAAGTCGCTCATCTTTATTAGCTGCTTTCTTTCGTTCGTCTGAGCTTGCCCAACGGACCTGTTCTGACCGATATACAGAAATGAAACGGCCAACCTTGGCTTTCAAATGCCAAATATCCTGATCAGTGACCCAATCATCACGAGAGGAAACTACTCCGTTTGAATGTATGTGGAAAATCGAAGGAGCTTTTTTCTTTTGCTTCTTGGTTTTTTTACGGGAAACAAGAGGAAGAAATCCTGACCAGCCGTTATCTTCCATCTGGTTCAGCCAAGTGCCTCGCTCGTTTGGAAGTATTTTTATAAATTTGTCTCTCGCGATATCTCGTGATGCTATATAGCTCCGTTTATCGTCTTCCGTCGCATAGTTATCAACGGCTAGGTAATTGACTGTGAATGATTTCTTGCTTTTCTTCCGTATAAAAAATGCAACGGCTATCCCAACTTTAATCTTGTCTTCAAAGACGTTCCCGCCTTCCCTGCGACGTCTTTCACCGCTGGTGCGAGCATTCCCCTTCAGATCGACAATCCAAGCTTCGTTAAATTCCTCAGCCATACGCTTACGAAAACCATCAAAGGTGCGCGCCTCAAGAAAACTGTTGTTATTGACGAATGTCACGATGCCCTCATCGCCTAGCCGGTCGCTAGCCCAACGATAAAACCGCGAGTACATATCGTAGAGCTTGGTTTTCTGCGCCGTACTCTCCTTGACGTAGGTTCGCTTTATCCGGTCATCGACATGGGGATATTCGCGATTCTTATTTTTATCGTTCTCATTCCGCTGGTTCGCATTATACGGCGGATTACCGATGACCACGCTGATCTTACGCCGGTTCTGCCGCTTCACCCGCTCGCTGTTTTCATCGCTCATCGCACCCAACATATCGAGCTGATGCCCCGCGTGAATGCCCAGTCCGTCGACGTTATCCAACGTATCAACCAGGCACAGCCCCTCGAATTCGGCAAACTCATCTGTAATCGCTTGATAGGTTGCCTCAATGTTCAAGTTTGCGACGTAGTAGGGCAGGATCGCCACTTCATTGGCGTGTAGTTCCTCCTTATATTTCTTCTTCAGCTTGTCCGGCTGACCGCGAAAATATTCCAGCAGCTCGACGATATAGGTGCCGGTGCCGGTCGCAGGGTCTAGGATTTCCACGCCCGGATCGACCAGATTTTTGCCGAAATGCTTCTCGCACAGCCAATCCGCGCTGCGGATCATGAAGCGCACGATCTCACCCGGCGTATAGACCACGCCCAGCCGATCGGCGGCCTTGGGATTGTAGACCTTGTAGAAATTCTCGTAGAGCGATTTCAGGAAGTTCTGCTTTTCCGAATGGCTCTCGATCAGATGCGCGGTGTCCCTGATGCCGGTGTAATAGGCCTGCATTCCGTGCAGCATCTGGCGCTTACCCCGCGCGCCGAACAGCTGCCGTTCCAGCGCATATAGCTGCTGCGCCACGTTGTTCTCGCGGTGGTAATCGGGCGCGTCGAAGACAAGGCGGAAGATCTCCTCGGTCAGGATATGCTGGATCAGCATTTCGGTGACGTCGGCCCGCTCCAGCGCGGGGTTGATGGTTTCCCTAACCTGCTTGAGGAAGCCTTCCTCGGCTTTGGAAAAGGCTTCGCTTTCCTCCCGTTTCTTGCGGATGCGATCGCGCAGCGCTTCGAGGATCGCCGGCAGGTCCTCGGCAAACTTGGCGATCGCCTTGCGGAAATCGCGGATGGCCGTCTGTTCGTAGGCAAAGAACCGTTCCAGCAGCGCGTATAGCGCGTCCGTATCATCCATGTCGGCTTCGGCAATGCGCGTGCCGTCCTGGATCAGGACCGCGCGCCGCGTATCCTCATAGATAATATTGGTCTTGGGATAGCCCTTGGCTTCTTTCTTGCGGATTTCCTGTTCGAGGTCGTCCTTGCTGTCCTTCGCCTCCCAATAGCCGAAGGGCACGCGGATGGAGTACATCAACGCCCCATCCACCGAGATCGCGCCGCCTGAACCGGTCATTCGGTGTTCGGACAGATAGACGAGGTCGTTCGACTTGCCCCAGCTTTTGAGCAGACTCTGAAAGGCGTCGCGCACCGTGCCTTCGTTCAACGTGCCGCCGACCTTGACGATGCGGTCCAGTTCGCTGCGATACTCATTAATCAGCTGACGGCTCATATCCTCACCCCTTCACCCTCCCCGTCTCGCACAGATACTCCGTTTGCCACAAGGGCTTTATCGTGCCGGTTATCATGTGCGCGGCGCTTGGGGCTGGTGTGTGTGCGGGCGGGGTGTTAGGCTGCGGCCATTATCGCTCCCACACACTACCTGAAAGGAATTTCTCCATGCCCGTAACCGTGATCTACAAAACCAGCGCCACTGCGTCCGGGGGCCGTGATGGCTCGGTCAAATCGGACGATGGCTCGGTCGATCTCAGCCTTGTCGTGCCAAAGGAAATGGGCGGCCCCGGCGGCACGGGGGCGAATCCGGAAAAGCTGTTCGCGTCCGGTTATTCGGCATGCTTTGTCGGCGCGATGAAGGCGATGTCGGCCAAGGTCGGCGTGGATGTGCCCGATGACACCACTGTCACCGCGCATGTCGGCTTTGGTCCGCGCAGCGAGGGCGGCTTTGGCATTACAGCCGATCTCGAAGTCTCGCTGCCCGGCGTGCCGAAAGAGGACGCGCAGAAGCTGGTGGAGGCGGCGCACGAAGTCTGCCCCTATTCCAACGCGACGCGCGGCAATCTGGATGTGGAGCTCAGCATCGTGTGACCGCGGCATAATCCACAGGCGCAATGCCGCAAGCAGACCCGCGCTGGTGACAGTGCGGGTTTTGTGTGTCTGCCGCCTGAAAACCACCGCGCCAAGGGAGCAGCGGCCGTTGCGCCCGAATATTCTCATAAACATAGCAGATAATATGTAACCAACAGATTTCATGGGATATTTTGATACTTGACAGAATAGAACATTTAATGAACATTATGGAACATAACAAAAACATGAAAGCACGGAGCATTGATTCGACACACGCAGGAACATGGATGTGAATAAAGAGTTATCCACATGTTATGCACATTAAGTCCAGCGGAATTTCAACACAGGACAGCCGGATCATGCACACCGTAAGGCAAAAGGATATTTGACCCATGATGACATTTGCGACTTCGCTATTTTTTGCCATTGCCACTGTTTTTGCGGTGTCCACCATATGGACGAATGTGCAAAAATATGTTCCGCATATGGCAAATCTGCTGGACGCCTATCTGGATCTAAAATCATCCGGCGCGCAGGTTGAAGCAACACACGATATTCACGCCAGATTCCATATACCCGTGCAGCCCGCCATTGCATCCGCCCCCAAAGCCCATTCGCGGATCACGGCGCAAATATTCAAGCTCCCCCCTGCACCGGCAAAGGCACTTACATCTCCCATCTTGCCCGAGCTTCCCAAAGCCGCTTGATGGACTCTGCCATTACGGTGCCAACAAAAAGCCAGCCTGCGCATCTTAGCACAGGCTGGCTTTGAATTTATTTACTTTGAACTTATTTATAGGGAAATGCTTTGCCCGGATTAGTGCACATGCGCACACACAAGAAATTATCTAGGCAAGAAATCATCCAGGCAAAAATTAGCCTTCCAAAACCTCTACCAAAGACTGCGTCACGGTGTCCATATCGGCCATGCCATCGACGCGGGTCACAACATCGCGCTCTTCATATATGGGCAGGATCGGCGCGGTCTTCGCGCGATACTCCACCATACGCTGACGCACGGTTTCGGCATTATCGTCCTTGCGCCGCTTAAACTCGGTGGAACCGCATTTGTCGCAAACGCCCTCGCTTTTGGGAAGCTTGTGACGGTCATGATAGCCCGTCCCGCAATTGGCGCATGTAAAGCGGCCCGTGATGCGGTCCACCAGGGCTTCTTCATTCACTTCCAGCTCAATCACATGATCAAGCAAGCGGGCGCGCTCTGACAGAATTGTATCAAGCGAATGGGCCTGCGGCGCTGTGCGCGGATAGCCATCAAATATCACGCCCGTATCCGCATCCAGCGCATCCAGCGCATCACAGATAAGGGCGGACACAATATCGTCGGAAACCAGCTCGCCAGCTTCCATCACGGCCTTGGCTTCCAGGCCTACAGGCGTACCCGCTTTCACCGCCGCGCGCAGCATGTCGCCGGTCGACAGTTGCACCATGTTATATTTGTCCACCAGCCTTTGCGCCTGCGTGCCTTTGCCCGCACCTGGAGGTCCCAGTAAAATAATATTCAACGCCCCGAATCCTCGCTGTCATATTGGTCCGTAAAGGCCAGTTGTGCCAAAGCTATCGCCTTAACGCAAACGTCCTTTGAGTTTCGCTTTCTTGATAAGATCGCCATATTGATGCGCCAGCAAGTGGCTTTGTATCTGTGTCACCGTATCCACAGTCACATTGACCACAATAAGCAGGCTGGTGCCGCCCAGGAAGAAGAGCGGGATGCCCGTCTGCGCAATAACATATTCGGGCAATACGCACACAAATGCCAGATAAGCCGCGCCCACCACGGTAATGCGCGTCAGCACGTAATCCAGATAGGTCGCGGTGTTCTTGCCGGGACGAATGCCGGGAATAAAGCCCCCGTTGCGTTTCAGATTGTCGGCTGTGTCCTCCGGATTGAAGACAACCGCGGTATAGAAGAAACAGAAAAAGATGATGCCGATGGCATAAAGCGCCATGTAAAGCGGTTGGCCATGCTGCAGATACTGGTTCAGGGTTACGATAAAGCTGCCAAACGTGCTGTCGGTATTGGCACCGCTCCCCGCAAATTGCGAAATGGTCAGCGGCATCAGCAAAAGCGATGAGGCGAAGATTGGCGGGATAACACCGGCAGTATTCACTTTCAAAGGCAAGTGGCTGCGGTCCGCCTGCATCACGCCGCGCTGCGTAGCGCGCTTGGGATACTGGATCAGGACGCGGCGCTGTGCCCGCTCCATGAAACAGATGAAAACGATCAGCGCGAGGATCATGACAATCAGGCCAAGGATCAGGCCGCCCGAGATCGAACCGGTACGGCCGCCTTCAAACATCTGCGCCACAAATGTCGGCATTTGCGCGACGATGCCCGCCATAATGATAAGCGAAATACCGTTGCCAATGCCCCGGCTGGTAATCTGTTCGCCCAGCCACATCAGGAATAAAGTACCGCCGACAAGGCTGATGACTGCGCCGATGCGGAACATATAACCCGGTTCCACTACAGCGGCTATGCCCGCCTGCGACGCGAAGGATTCAAGGCCCACGGCGATGAAATAGCCCTGCACGGCTGTCAGGCCGACAGTACCGTAACGGGTATATTGGTTGAGTTTCTTGCGCCCGCTTTCGCCTTCTTTCTTGAGAGCCGCAAGCGTAGGCGACAGCGCCGCGCCCAGCTGTACCACGATAGACGCGGTAATATAGGGCATGACACCCAGCGCGATCAGGCTCATACGTTCCAGCGAACCGCCCGAAAATGTATTGAAAATATCAAGCACACCGCCGCGTGTCTGGTCGGCGAGGCCCGCCAGCGCGGTCGGGTCAATACCGGGAAGCGGTACGAAGCTTAAAAAACGGAAAATAACCAGCGCACCGATGGTGAACCATATCCGGTTTTTAAGTTCAGTGGCTTGCGAGAATTTCGAAAAGCTGAAATTGCTGGCGATATTGTCGGCGCGTGATGCCATTACTGAATTACCTTTATAATTTCATGCCGCACCTGCACGGGCGCGCAAACTTTATCTTTAACGTGCCAAGCGGTGCGTGTCGATATTGGCACGCCGCCACTTGTGGAATATTGCGGGCTCATGGGCGCTGGCCCGTGAACCAAACTGCCCCGCCCTCCACATATTGGAAAGCGGGGCAGTGATAGCAAGGCTAAGCGATAGGGCTTAGTCCTTTTTCTTCGTTTCTTTTTTCGGCGCAGGCGCCTTTTTTTCGGCGATTTCAACCTTGCCGCCCACTTTTTCAACGGCTTCGACAGCGCCTTTGGATGCGCCGGCCACACTCAGGCTGATTTTCGATTTCAGCTCGCCCTTGGCCAAAAGACGCACACCGTCTTTGCCGCCGCGTGCCAGACCGGCAGCTTTCAGGGCCGCATGGTCAATCGTGCCTTTGGTATCCAGCTTCTTCGCGTCGATGAATTTCTGGATCATGCCCAGGTTCACGATCGCGTAATCTGTACCGAACGGGTTGTTGAAACCGCGCTTAGGCAGGCGCATATGCAGCGGCATCTGACCGCCGGCAAAGCCGTTGATCGATACACCGGAGCGGGATTTCTGGCCTTTTTGGCCACGTCCGCCGGTTTTCCCTTTGCCAGAACCGATACCGCGTCCAATACGCATACGGCCTTTGCGGGCACCTTCATTGTCTTTGATTTCGTTGAGTTTCATGTCTTGCACTCGCTTTCGCTTTAATTCGCACTTTTGTTTCTAAAAACCCTCTCCCTCAGGGAGAGGATAGTGACGCTTGGCAGCTTGCTGCCTAGCATAACTTGGTGAGGGAATCGGGGCTATTGTTAAGCCTTACCCCCTCACCCACTGCGACTAAGCCCCGGATCAAGTCCGGGGCAAGTCTCGTTGCCCTCTCCCCGGCGGGGAGAGGTTTTACGTCAGTCTATCACTGTCACCATGTGGCGAACCGAACGGATCATGCCGCGAATTTCGGGCGTGTCTTCCAGTTCAACTTCACGGTGCATCTTGTTGAGGCCCAGACCGATCAGCGTTTTGCGCTGCACGGCCGGACGGCGGATCGGAGATCCTGTCTGTTTTATCTTAATTTTGGCCATCAAAATTACTCCGTAATCGCTTCGGCATCGGCCTTGGCTTCCGCCTGGCTCGCGCCGCCGCGGCCCAGCAGATCGGCAACTTTCTTGCCGCGGCGCTGTGCCACTGATTTGGGGCTGGTTTGTTCAGACAAAGCCTGAAATGTTGCCCGGATCATGTTGTAAGGATTGGATGTACCAACTGACTTGGTCACAACATCAGCAACGCCCAGGCTTTCGAAAACAGCACGCATCGGACCACCGGCGATGATACCGGTACCCGCTGGCGCGGAACGCACGGTCACTTTACCGGCGCCAAAACGGCCATTGCCATCATGGTGCAATGTGCGGCCTTCGCGCAGTGCCACACGGATCATGTTCTTTTTCGCAGCCGCCGTTGCTTTGGTAATGGCTTCGGGCACTTCGCGTGCCTTGCCTTTACCGAAACCGACACGGCCAGAGCCATCACCGACAACCACGAGTGCAGCAAAACCGAAACGCTTACCGCCTTTAACGGTTTTCGATACGCGGTTGATGTGCACCAGTTTCTCGATCAGTTCTTCGCCCTGGTCTTCCTGGTTACGGCCACCGCGGCGATTGTCACGACCTCCGCGGCCACCGCGACGGTCGTTCCGACCGCCACGTGCACCACGCGGTGTGTTCTCTTTAGTTGCCGGAACGCCTTCTGCGCCTTGCGCTGCGCTCTGGTTTTCAGCGGCTTCGCTTGTTTTTACTTCATCAGCCATCATTAAAACTCCAGTCCGCCTTCACGCGCCGCATCCGCAAGCGCTTTTACCCGTCCATGGAACAGGAAACCACCACGATCGAATACGACCGAAGAGACGCCTGCCTTTTTGGCGGCTTTTGCAATTTCCTTGCCGACTTCCGCAGCTGCATCACAATCTGTACCCAGAGCTTTTCCACCCTTTTTCAGTGATGATGCCTGGGCAACTGTCTTGCCCTCTGCATCGTCAATGATCTGTGCATAGATATGACGGCCCGTACGATGGATCGACAGACGTGGGCGGCCTGCGCCGCGTTTACGAAGCGCAGAGCGAACACGCTGGCGCCGTTTTTCGAATAAAGAAAGTTTCGCCATGGCTTACTTCTTCTTCCCTTCTTTGCGGAAAATATATTCGCCGCGATATTTGATGCCCTTGCCTTTGTAAGGCTCTGGCTTGCGCCAGCGACGGATTTCTGCGGCCACCTGACCAACCTGCTGCTTGTCGCTGCCCGAAATTTCGACCGTTGTCTGGTCCGGCGTTTTGATCGTGATGCCTTCAGGGATCGGGAAATCGACATCATGGCTATAGCCAAGCTGCAATTTCAGGATTTTGCCCTGCACATTGGCACGATAACCAACACCGTTGATTTCCAGAACTTTCGTGAAACCTTCCGTTACGCCTTCGACAAGGTTCTGGACCAGCGTACGCTGCATGCCCCAGAAGGAACGCGCGCGTTTGGTCGCATTCGCCGGTTTCACAGAGAGTTCATTGTCGTTCAGCTCATACGCGATGTCGTCAGCCATCGGCATGGAAAGTTCGCCCTTGGGTCCTTTGACCAAAAGAACGCCGCCATCCATGGTGGCTGTCACACCGGCAGGTATCGCTACTGCTTTTTTACCAATACGGCTCATGATTAGAACACCTCTGCCAGTATCTCGCCGCCGACATTCTCTTCGCGCGCTTCCGCGTCGGAAAGAACACCGCGTGGTGTCGATACAATGGTTATGCCAAGGCCGTTACGAACATGCGGCAGCTCTTTGGAAGCTGAATATACGCGGCGACCGGGTTTCGATACGCGCGCAACATGTTTGATGGCGGGCTGGCCTTCAAAATATTTAAGCTCGATGCGCAGGCCGGCGTGGCGGCCCAGCTCTTCTTCGCTGTAACCGCGAATATAGCCTTCGCGCTGCAGCACGTCCAAAACGCGTGAACGCAGTTTGGAAGCGGGGCTGACCACACTGTCCATACGTGCACGTTGACCGTTGCGGATACGGGTGAGCATATCACCCAATGGATCTGTCATTGCCATCTTATATTATCCTTACCAGCTCGACTTTGTGACGCCGGGGATCAGGCCTTTATTGGCCAGATCGCGCAACTCAATGCGGCACAGTCCGAATTTACGATAATAGCCGCGTGGACGGCCCGTTGTGTTGCAGCGGTTGCGCACACGTGTCGGGTTGCCGTTGCGGGGGATTTCAGCCATTTTCAGGCGCGCCATCAGGCGTTCCGTATCGTCGGCCGACTTATCGTCTGCAATTGCTTTCAATTTCGCATACTGGCCGGCGTATTTCTTCACCATCCGTTTGCGCTTTTCGTTTTTGTTAATAGAACTCAGTTTCGCCATGACTTAAGCTCTCCTTTCTTGGGAGAGGATGCGGCAGCTGCACTCAGGCAGCCGCTTTATCCTCTGTTTTCTCTTCTGTTTCTTCGGCCGGGAACGGGAAACCGAACAGACGCAGCAGCTCACGCGCTTCGTCGTCGGTCCTCGCGGACGTCGTAACAATCACATCCATGCCCCGGACCTTGTCGATCTGGTCATAGCTGATTTCGGGAAACACGATCTGCTCTTTCAGGCCCATGGCGTAATTGCCGCGGCCATCAAAGCTTTTCGGGTTTAGACCGCGAAAGTCACGAATACGCGGCATGGCCACAGTCACGAAGCGGTCCAGGAATTCGTACATACGTTCCCGGCGCAGCGTCACTTTACAGCCAATCGGCATGCCTTCGCGCAGCTTGAACGTCGCAATCGATGTCTTCGCTTTGGTAATTACAGGCTTCTGGCCCGCAATCAGCTCCATTTCAGCGGCAGCGGTTGCAACTTTTTTCTTGTCCTGGCTGGCTTCACCCACACCCATGTTCAGAACGATCTTTTCGATCTTCGGAACTTCCATGTGGTTTTTGTAACCGAATTTTTCGGTCATTGCCTTGACGATTTCATCATCATATTTCTTGCGCATCCGCGCTACATATTTAGAATCAGCCATCAATCGTCTCCCCGGACTTCACGGCCACACGGACCTTCTTGCCGTCTTTCTCTTCGATACGCACGCGGGTAGCCTTGCCATCTTTGGGATCGGCAATCGCGACTTTCGAAATGTGCATCGGCGCTTCGATACGGTCGATACCGCCTTCTGGGTTCTGCTGTGTCGGCTTGCGGTGACGGGTCATCATATTGACGCCCGATACCAACACCTTACCGTCTTTCGGCATTACCTGTGTGACGTTGCCGGTCTTGCCCTTGTCTTTACCAGACAGAACAACGACTTCGTCGCCTTTTTTGATCTTAGCCATCGACATCGTTAGAGTACCTCCGGAGCCAGGCTGATGATTTTCATGTGGCGCTTGGCGCGCAGTTCACGAACCACGGGGCCAAAGATACGCGTACCAATCGGCTCATCGCTTTTGTTGATGAGAACAGCCGCATTACCGTCGAAACGGATCACGCTGCCGTCTGTACGGCGGATATCTTTACGCGTACGCACGATAACCGCACGGTGCACATCACCTTTTTTCACTTTGCCGCGCGGTGCCGCTTCCTTGACGGAAACAACAATCGTGTCACCCACACCGGCGAAGCGGCGTTTTGAACCACCCAGTACCTTGATGCACTGGACGCGCTTGGCACCGCTGTTGTCAGCGACTTCAAGATTTGATTGCATCTGGATCATGGACCCAATTCCTTCTCGTTAGGCTTGCCGGGACTGTAAAATTCCTTGAGGGAAATTTTCTTGGCCCGGTAGTTCCGTTACTATTTATCTCAGGCTTCCGCTTTACCGGCTGATTCCTCAGCGCCCAGAACTTTCCATGTCTTCAGCTTTGAATATGGCTTTGTTTCCTCGATGCTGACCTTATCCCCTTCTTTGTGGGCATTGTCCTCATCATGGGCATGGTATTTTTTCGAGCGGCGCATGATTTTACCGTAAAGCGGATGTTTAATCTTCCGCTCGACCAGTACGACCACTGTCTTGTCGGTCTTGTCGGAGACCACCGTTCCTGTCAGCACGCGTTTAGGCATGGTTTAGGCTCCTTCAAGCTTTGGCAGCGGCGGCGCGTGCGCGCTCGCCCTGCAATGTTTTAATGCGTGCGATATCGCGGCGAACGATCTTCACGCGCGCCGGTTTTTCAAGCTGGTTGGTCGCGGCCTGAAAGCGCAGGTTAAATGCCTCACGCTTCAGCTCGGTCAAGTCAGCGGACAGCTCATCGTCTGTCTTGGTGTTGAAATCTTCCATCTTGCTCATCGCTTACGCTCCCAGATGTGACGTATCGCCAAGGCGGGCCACAACTTTCGTTTTAATTGGCAGTTTCATGGCCGCGCGCTGGAAAGCAACCGCGGCAATCGGGCCCGGCACACCGTCCAGTTCGAACATGATACGGCCCGGTTTTACGCGGCACGCCCAATATTCAACGCTGCCCTTACCTTTACCCTGACGCACTTCGGCAGGTTTTTTCGATACGGGCACGTCGGGGAATACACGGATCCACAAACGGCCCTGACGGCGAATGTGACGTGTGATCGCACGGCGAGCCGCCTCGATCTGACGCGCGGTAATCCGCTCTGGCTCCAGGGCTTTGAGGCCATAGGAACCGAAGTTCAAAGTTGTACCGCCGGGCGCATTGCCCTTGATTTTGCCTTTAAAGGCCTTGCGGTATTTCATTTTCTTTGGTTGCAGCATTTTTCTAGCTTTCCTCTATCGGTAATCCGTCTGCGCTTAACGCGCCGGACGCACGCCCGAAGTTTGCGCTTCCATCATCAGGCGGTCCTGGGCCATGGGGTCATGTCCAAGGATTTCACCTTTAAAAATCCATGTTTTGATGCCGATGATGCCATATGCGGTCAGCGCTTCGGCTTCGGCATAGTCAACATTGGCACGCAAAGTGTGCAGTGGCACTCGGCCTTCACGGTACCATTCAACACGTGCGATTTCAGCGCCGCCCAAACGGCCACCACATGTGATCTTGATACCTTCCGCGCCCAGACGCAGTGCGGACTGCACAGCGCGCTTCATGGCACGGCGGAAAGCAACACGGCGGATAAGCTGATCAGCAATACCCTGTGCCACGAGCTTCGCATCAATTTCAGGCTTGCGAATTTCAACAATGTTGAGCTTCACTTCACTGTCGGTCATTTTGGCAAGAGCGCCGCGCAGTTTTTCAATATCCGCGCCTTTCTTGCCAATGATCACGCCGGGGCGCGCCGCGTAAATGGATACGCGGCACAGTTTCGCCGGGCGCTCGATAACCACTTTGGAAATCGCTGCCTGCGGCACTGTCTTCATGACATATTTGCGGATCTCGATATCTTCTTTCAGAAGCTGCGCATAGTCACGACCCTCTGCATACCAGCGGCTGTCCCATGTGCGGTTGATCTGAAGACGCAGACCGATTGGATTACTCTTCTGACCCATTATGCTTCCTCCTGCTCACGGACAACAATGCGCAGACGGCTGAATGGCTTCAGTATCTGGCTGGAACGGCCACGCGCACGCGTCGTAAAACGCTTCATCGTGATCGCCTTGCCCACGCTGGCTTCCGCTACAACGAGCGAGTCAACGTCAAGGTTGTGGTTATTTTCCGCATTGGCAATGGCAGAAGCCAGCACTTTGCGTGCTTCAACCGCCATGGCTTTGCTGGAGAAAGACAGGATGTTCATCGCGTCTTCTACTTTCTTGCCGCGGATCAGGCCGGCGACGAGGTTCAGCTTCTGCGCGCTGCCACGAATGGTCGTGCCAACGGACAGGGCCTCGTTATCGCCGACGCGGCGGGGTGAGGATGACTTACCCATTATTTCTTACCCTTTTTGTCTGACGCATGACCCGGGAACGTGCGGGTAGGCGCGAACTCACCCAGCTTGTGCCCGACCATGTCTTCATTGACCGATACCGGGATGAATTTATGACCATTATAGACGTTAAACGTCAGGCCGACGAAATCAGGAAGAACCGTGGAGCGGCGCGACCATGTCTTGATCGGCGCACGGCCACCAGCTTCTTGGGCTTCCTGTGCTTTTTTCAGCAAATGCAGGTCGACAAAAGGACCTTTCCAGACGGAACGAGCCATGACTTACCTCTTCTTCTTCGCGTGACGTGACCGGATAATCATCTTGTCAGTCTGTTTATTCTTACGGGTGCGCGCACCTTTGGTCGGCTTGCCCCATGGCGTTACCGGATGACGGCCACCGGAGGTCCGGCCTTCACCACCACCGTGCGGGTGATCGACAGGGTTTTTCGCAACACCGCGTGTCAAAGGACGGCGGCCCTTCCAGCGTGTACGGCCAGCTTTTGCAAAAGTCTGGTTGGAGTTGTCGGGGTTTGACACCGCACCAACCGTACCCATGCATTCGCCGCGGATATAGCGTTGCTCACCTGAATTCAGGCGCACAATAACCATGCCGCGGTCACGGCCAACGACCTGTGCATAGGTGCCGGCTGAACGTGCAATCTGACCGCCTTTGTTTGGCTTCATTTCCACATTGTGGACAATGGTGCCAACCGGCATATTGCTCAGCAGCATGGCATTGCCAGGCTTTGTATCGGTTTTCTCGTCCGCGATGACTTTATCACCCACATCCATACGCTGCGGCGCAATGATGTAAGCCTGCTCACCGTCCGTATAGGTGACGAGCGCGATAAAGGCGGTGCGGTTCGGGTCATATTCCAGACGCTCGACTGTACCTTCAACACCGAATTTACGGCGCTTGAAGTCAATCACGCGATATTTCTGCTTGTGACCACCCGCGATACCGCGCGATGTCACATGACCTTTATTGTTGCGTCCACCGGTTTTCTTTTTGCCTTCGGTCAGCGCCTTGACAGGGCGACCTTTCCAAAGACCGGTTTTGTCGACAAGGACCAGGCCGCGGCGGCCTGGGCTGGTCGGTTTATAGCTCTTGAGTGCCATATGTAATTCCTATCCCTTGGGCCTACGCGCCGGTGGTGACATCAATTGAGTCACCTTCCGCGAGTGTTACGATGGCTTTCTTGACATCATTGCGGCGGTACGGGCGGCCTTTCCATTTTTTGACCTTACCCTTGGTCACGAGCGTATTCACGTTCGTGACTTTCACGTCGAACAATGCCTCAACCGCAGCCTTGATTTCCGGCTTGGTTGATGTGCCTGCCACTTTGAAAACAACCGCGTTATGCTCTGAAAGCAGCGTTGATTTCTCCGTGATGTGCGGAGCGACGATGACGTCATAGTGACGGCTGTCGATTGTGTCTTTCTTTTTAGCCATTGAAACGCGCCTCCAGCTTTTCAACCGCCGCGCGGGTCAGCACCAGCGTGTCGTGTTTCAGAATGTCGTAAACGTTCGCGCCAGCAGCCGGCAATGTATTGACACCGATCAGGTTTGATGACGCCTTGCGGAAATCATCATTCACTGCATCACCGTCAATCACGAGAGCGGTTTTGCCAAAGCCCAGCTTGTCCAGCTGACCTTTCAGCAATTTGGTTTTCGCATCTTTCATCGCCAGATCGTCGATAACAACAATGCTATCGGTTTTGGCTTTGGAAGACAGAGCCATTTTCAGGCCCAATGTGCGAACTTTCTTGTTCAGCGACGGATCAAAGTCACGCTTGCGTGCACCATGGGCTTTACCACCACCGATAAAGATCGGCGCGCGGCGTGAACCATGACGGGCAGTACCGCCGCCTTTTTGGTTGCCGAATTTCTTGCCGGTGCGGGCCACGTCACTACGCTCACGCGTTGGACGCGCGGTCGCACGGCGTTTTTCCAGCTGCCATGTGACAACACGGTGCAGAATGTCTGCGCGCGGGTCCAAGCCAAAGATATCGTCATTCAGATCGATATCGCCTTTGGCTTTCGCGTCGAGGGTTTTTACCTTGAGCTTCATGGCTTAACCCTCCTTATTTTCAGTTGCGGCATCATCAGCCTCGGGTTTCTTTGCAGCAGCTGCATCAATCTCAGCCTGTGTCGGGCCTTTCGGCGCTTCCTGCACAGCTGCGGATTCCACCATGCCAGCTGGCGCTTCTTCGGTAGCAACTTCGTCCGCATTGCGGCGCATGGCGCCCGGGAACGGCGCATCTTCGGGAACAGGATGCTTGACGGCATCACGCACCATCAACCAGCCACCTTTGGAACCGGGCACAGAGCCCTTTACAAAGATCAAACCGCGCGCAGCATCTGTGCGAACGATTTCCAGGTTTTGCTGTGTGCGAAAGCGGTCGCCCATATGGCCGGCCATTTTCTTGTTCTTGAAAACTTTACCAGGGTCCTGACGGTTACCCGTCGAACCGTGTGAACGGTGAGAAAGCGAAACACCGTGTGTTGCGCGCAGACCACCAAAGTTCCAACGCTTCATGGCGCCGGCAAAGCCCTTACCCTGTGTGCGGCCCTGAATGTCCACCATCTGACCCGCAATAAAGTGGTCAGCGGTAACGCGCGCACCAACAGGAAGCAGCGCATCTTCGCCGCTTACGCGGAATTCGGCGACACGCGCTTTTGGCTCAACTTCAGCTTTCGCGAAATGTTCGCGTTGCGGCTTGTTCGTATTTTTTGATTTCGCGGCACCGGCACCAAGCTGAACGGCAAAATAGCCATCACGCTCTTCAGTCCGGGCGGAAACAACCTGACAGTCTTCCAGCGAAAGAACTGTCACCGGAACGTGCCGGCCGTCTTCCTGGAAAAGTCTGGTCATCCCGACTTTTTTCGCGATCACGCCTGTGCGCATGATCATTCTCCTTACAGAGGCCCCGTTGCTGCATTGCGCGGGGGCGTGAGTTAATAAAAAACCCGCAAGACCATCAAGCCTTACAGGACCAACCCAATTGCGAATTATGTCACCCCGTCCCGGGTTCGGTTTCCGGCATAACCCAGGGGCCTGCCGAAAGACGGGGGACGCAGACCCGAGTAAACTCGGCGGTATCCCTATTCTGTCATTCCGGCGAAAGCCGGAATCTCCTTCGTTAGGCAGCGCCTTGACTAGGGAGACCCCGGATCAGGTCCGGGGCAAATTGGCTTACGCCAATTTGATCTCAACATTTACACCGGCGGCAAGGTCGAGCTTCATAAGCGCGTCCACTGTCTGCGGTGTGGGCTGCACGATGTCGAGCAGCCTTTTATAAGTCCGTACCTCAAACTGCTCACGTGACTTTTTGTCAATGTGCGGTCCGCGGTTCACGGTGAATTTCTCAATACGCGTCGGTAGCGGGATAGGGCCACGGATAAGAGCGCCGGTGCGCCGCGCGGTGTCCGCGATATCGCCAGTTGCCTGATCGAGTACACGGTGATCAAATGCCTTAAGGCGGATGCGAATATTTTGCGTTTCCATAGGTTTTACCTAAATCCCAAATCTATCGATGCGAAAGAGCCAAAAATAAACCGCCCCGATTTTGCACTTCACCATGAAGTGCCAAGCCAGAGCGGCGAAAAACTGGCTGCCCGAATCACATGATCCGGGCAGCGATGCGTCCTATATTACGCTTTGATCGTGCTGACAACCCCTGATCCAACAGTACGGCCACCTTCGCGGATAGCGAAACGAAGACCGGAGTCCATTGCGATCGGTGCAATCAGCTTCACGCCGATTGTCACGTTGTCACCAGGCATAACCATCTCTGTACCTTCGGCCAGAATGACTTCGCCCGTCACGTCCGTTGTACGGAAGTAGAATTGTGGGCGATAGTTGGCGAAGAATGGCGTGTGACGGCCGCCCTCGTCTTTTGAAAGCACATATACTTCCGCGTCGAATTCGGTGTGCGGTGTGATTGAACCAGGCTTACAAAGAACCTGACCACGCTCAACAGCTTCACGGTCGATACCGCGGATCAGCGCGCCGATGTTATCGCCAGCTTCACCCGAGTCGAGCAGCTTGCGGAACATTTCAACGCCAGTCACGGTTGTTTTCGTCGTATCTTTGATGCCTACGATTTCAACTTCGTCACCCACATTTACAACACCGGTTTCCACACGGCCCGTAACAACGGTACCACGGCCAGAAATTGAGAATACGTCCTCAATCGGCATGAGGAAGTCTTTGTCTACCGGACGGTCAGGCTGCGGGATGAATTCATCAACAGCTTTCATCAGCTCAAGAATTTTTTCTTTACCGATGTTGTCGTCACGGCCTTCCAGCGCAGCAAGAGCTGAACCGGCAATGATAGGAATATCATCACCCGGGAAGTCATATTCGCTGAGCAGTTCGCGGATTTCCATTTCAACAAGCTCAAGCAGCTCTTCATCATCGACCTGGTCAACTTTGTTCATGAAAACAACCATGGAAGGCACGCCAACCTGACGGGCGAGCAGGATGTGCTCTTTCGTCTGTGGCATCGGGCCGTCAGCCGCGTTCACAACCAGGATAGCGCCGTCCATCTGCGCCGCACCGGTGATCATGTTTTTAACATAGTCAGCGTGGCCCGGGCAATCGACGTGTGCATAGTGACGCGCGTCGGTTTCATATTCAACGTGTGCCGTTGAAATGGTGATGCCGCGCTCACGCTCTTCAGGTGCTTTATCGATGTTTGCGAAATCAACAGCTTCACCGCCGCCAGATTCGGCAAGCACTTTCGTGATTGCAGCTGTCAGTGTAGTTTTACCATGGTCAACGTGACCGATGGTGCCGATGTTGCAGTGCGGCTTGTTCCGCTCAAACTTTGCTTTTGCCATTTTATCCTACCTTTACTTAAACGTAATATTCAAAATTCATGTGCCGCGCTTTGGCGAGCAAGAGACAATCTGTCAACACCCGTTAGCCGCTTTGGCGTTCTTTCCCGACAGAATCGGAAGAAGGAAGCCGCGCGTATAACGCTGTTTATTCGATTATGCCAGCTTCTCTTTCAATTCTTCGGCAACATTATTTGGAACTTCATCATAATGTGAGAAGTGCATGCTGTATTGCGCACGTCCCTGTGTGAATGAACGAAGCTCGTTAACATAACCGAACATATTGGCGAGAGGCACCATGGCGTCGACAACCTGCGCGTTACCACGGCTATCTGTACCCTGGATCTGTCCCCGGCGAGAGTTCATGTCGCCGATTACATCACCCAGATAATCCTCCGGTGTCACAACTTCAACCTTCATGACAGGTTCCAGCAGCTTGATCTTCGCTTTCTGGGCCGCTTCACGCATCGCCGCACGGCCCGCGATTTCAAACGCCAGTGCCGAACTATCCACATCATGATACGCGCCATCATATACGCGGATGTCAAAATCGATGATCGGGAAGCCGATGAGTGAACCGGTTTCGGCTGTCTCACGCATGCCTTTTTCAACAGATGGAATATATTCTTTCGGAATATTACCGCCTTTGACTTCATCGCTGAAGGTAATACCGCTGCCGCGCTCACCCGGGGTGACTTCAAATTTGATACGCGCAAACTGACCGGAACCGCCGGACTGTTTCTTATGCGTGTAGTCAATGTCAGCCGAATTGGTGAGTGACTCGCGGTACGCAACCTGCGGCGCGCCAACGTTGGCTTCCACCTTGAATTCGCGCTTCATGCGGTCAACCAGGATGTCGAGGTGAAGCTCGCCCATGCCTTTGATGATCGTCTGACCCGATTCATGGTCTGTCGACACGCGGAATGATGGATCCTCCGCCGCAAGACGGTTGAGAGCCACACCCATTTTTTCCTGGTCAGCCTTGGTTTTCGGTTCCACCGAAAGTTCGATAACAGGCTCAGGGAATTCCATGCGCTCCAGAATGATCGGTTTTGCCGCATCACACAGCGTATCACCGGTGGTGGTGGTTTTCATGCCGGCCAGAGCAACAATGTCCCCCGCCATCGCCTCATCAATGTCCTTACGGTCATTGGAGTGCATCTCAAGAATACGTCCGACTTTCTCTTTCTTGTCTTTGACGGAGTTCAGCACGGTGCCTTTTTCCAGCTTGCCGGAATAAATGCGCACGAACGTCAAAGAACCCACGAACGGGTCATTCATCACCTTAAATGCAAGCGCAGAGAATGGCTCGTCATCGCTCGATGGGCGCGTGTCTTTTTCGTCGCTATTGGGTAGAACACCTTCAATCGCCGGAACATCCAGCGGGCTAGGCAGATAATCCACAACCGCGTCGAGCAATGGCTGAACGCCTTTGTTCTTAAATGCAGAGCCGCACACCACAGGCACAAACTTGTGCTCCAATGTGCCTTTACGGATCAGGCGCTTGAGCGTCGCAACGTCTGGCAAGTTACCTTCCAGATACTGCTCCATCACATCATCGTCATTTTCAACGGCGAGTTCGATCAGCTGCTCACGGTATTGTGCAGCTTCTTCCTTCATATCGTCGGGAATTTCGCCATATTCATATTCCGCGCCCAGTCCGTCATTTTCCCAGGTGATCGAACGTTCGTTGACCAGGTCAACCAGTCCAACCAGATCGGCTTCCATACCGATGGGAAGATAAAGAACAGCGGGAACCGCGCCCAGACGGTCGATGATCGACTGCACGCAATATTTGAAGTCCGCGCCGGTACGGTCGAGCTTGTTGATAAAGCACATCCGCGGCACTTTATATTTGTCGGCCTGACGCCATACAGTCTCGGACTGCGGCTCAACGCCGGCAACACCGTCGAAACAGGCTACCGCACCGTCAAGCACACGCAGTGAACGCTCAACTTCAATCGTGAAGTCAACGTGACCCGGTGTGTCGATAATGTTGATCCGGTGCTCGGGACCGTTGCGGTCATCGGCATTCCAGAAACAGGTCGTTGCAGCGGACGTGATTGTGATACCGCGCTCCTGCTCCTGCTCCATCCAGTCCATCGTCGCCGCGCCATCATGCACTTCGCCGATTTTATAGGATTTACCTGTGTAATACAAAATGCGCTCTGTCGTCGTGGTTTTACCCGCGTCGATGTGCGCCATAATGCCGATATTGCGATATCTTTCCAATGGATGGCTGCGTGCCATGATGTTTACTCCGAGATTTGCCGCCCTGCCCTGTTGCATTGCGGCCTGTTAATTTGGCTGCGATATAGGGAAAGGGACCAGTATTTACCAGCCCGATTTTTGTTTGGCTCACTCTCGTTCGCTTGTCGGTACCAGCCCGCTCCCCCGCCCAGCCTCCCGACATGGTATACTGGTATCGGGAGGCTGGGCGGGGGAGCGGGCTGGTACCGACTTATCGCCGTGAGGCGATCAAACAATTCCCTATGTGCAGGCCGAACCATGGCCCGGCCTGCTTATATTGAATCCTACCAGCGGTAATGTGCGAACGCACGGTTGGCTTCGGCCATTTTGTGCGTGTCTTCACGTTTCTTCACCGCATTGCCGCGGTTGTTCGCTGCATCCATGACTTCGGCCGAAAGGCGTGCGGACATGGTGGTTTCGCTGCGACCGCGTGCCGCGGAAATCAGCCAGCGAATGGCGAGAGCCTGTGCACGCTCGGGGCGCACCTCAACCGGAACCTGGTATGTGGCACCACCGACACGGCGGCTGCGCACTTCGATACCCGGCTTGATGTTGTTAAGTGCATCATGGAACAGTTGCAGCGGATCGGTCTTTGCCTTTGCCTGCACCGTGTCCAATGCACCGTAAACGATACGCTCGGCAGTTGATTTCTTACCGTCCAGCATAAGGTTGTTCATGAATTTCGACAGAACCTGATCACCGAATTTGGGATCGGGAAGGATGATACGTTTTTCTGGTCTTCTACGACGTGCCATTTCTTAATAACTCCGATGCTTATTTAGGACGCTTGGCGCCATATTTCGAACGCGACTGCTTACGGTCTTTCACGCCCTGGGTATCCAGAACGCCGCGAAGTACGTGATAACGTACACCGGGAAGATCGCGCACACGGCCGCCGCGGATAAGCACAACGGAGTGCTCCTGCAGGTTATGGCCTTCGCCGGGAATGTAGCTGATGACTTCACGCTGGTTGGTCAGGCGCACTTTGGCAACCTTACGCAGCGCGGAGTTCGGCTTTTTCGGAGTTGTTGTGTAAACACGGGTACAGACACCACGCTTTTGCGGGTTCTGTTCCATTGCGGGTACCTTGGACTTTACTTTCTGCGGTACCCGGCCCTTGCGGACCAGTTGGTTAATCGTTGGCATAAATTCTTCACCTGCGTATTTGTTGGTTATAGTTCCGGGCGGAAAACCGGTTTCCACTTTTCCTGAACTATAACTGGTTACTCATATCACGAGATGCGCGGATATGACGGAGGCTCAGCCTTTTGCCCGTCCGCACCAAACGATATGTGTTCAGCCTATGTAAGTTTCCCGAAAGTCCGCGTGTTTCACATATATCTATATATATAGCACATGCAGCCAAAGGTGTCCCCACCCATTCAAGAAGCGCGGCCTTTAACGGGGATTCGGGGATAGGTCAAGGGTTGATAAGGGCAAGTTAGGATAGTTGCTTGTAATATTGATATTCAAAGATATTAAGATAGCTATATCCGAAATAAGGGTACAAGGTCGGCTGATATGATAGAAAATGAATTTGACTATCCAGTTTTCAAGATACTGGCGCATAATGATACTGGTCAAGCTGCAGGACATCAGGGCGGACTAGTAATACCTAAAGATTTGGAGGATTTCTTCCCTCTATTGTCTAGGCAAATTACACCAAAAAACCCAACTGTAGACGCCAATATTACAGCCCAATTATATGTTGGAACAAATTATGTTGGCGAAGTTTCTACTCGTTACCAGTACCAAACTTGGGGTGGTACTAGAAGTCCTGAACGGAGGTTGACAGGCAACCTAAACTCACTTCGCAACACAGCGGTGGGTGGCGACATCTTGCTCATACAAAGACACGTATCTAACCCCGACTTATATCGATTGACCCTAATAAAGCAGAATACTGATACCTATGCTCAGATTATACTGAACAACGACGCAAGGTGGGGCGTTCTAGATTCTAACTTCGAACCAGCTTCAGAAATTGAAGTTGATGAGACGTTGCGGGCTATTAGAGAGATTGAATTGGGCGAATTTAGTCTTTTTGACACAAACCCAAACACATTAATTACGCACACCAGACGCATTGCAAGATCTAGAGCATTTCAAACTCGCCTTAGAGAAATATATGTTGAGGGATGCAGCATGTGCGGTTCAGGTCTTCAACACTTGAATGGCAAAAATGAATTAGAGGCCGCGCATATTGTGCCCAGAGGAATGTTTGGTTCAGATGATCCACGCAACGGGCTTCTATTATGCCGAGCGCACCACTGGGCATTTGATAGCGGTATGATAGCTATAGACAATCAGAGAAGAATCATAGTCCCAGACCCTATCAAAGCTCTTCCGCAAAATAGCACTTTATTAGCAATTGAAGGCACAAAAATAAGAGCTCCAAATCAAGCCAATTTAATTCCATCGATAGAGGCATTGGAATGGCACAGTGAAAATATTTTCAGATATACTTGAACTAACTTGTCAACCGCTCAATTTGCTGAGATTCAAATTCACCCTGTAAGGCAGCCATTATATGTGGCCTCATCAATTCAGCCACAGTATTGAACACTGGGACTGCAACGGAATTACCAAATTGCTTATAAGCTTGGGTGTCCGAAACAGGAATCTTAAAACTATCAGAAAAACCCATCAATCTAGCGCACTCTCTTGGTGTCAATCGGCGCGGATTTTCACCATCGCCGCGAAAAACCAAAATTTCAGAACCATCTTTATAATAACGAGCTGAAAGCGTTCTGGATACACTGTCTTTATCGACTATTCCAAAGCCAAATCCGTTGCCTTTAGCTTTATGCTTAGCAGCATAGTTTTGAAGATACCCCCACAGTTTATCACTCAAAACATATTTTTCATTCACCGCTCCATCTGGCCCAAGTGTGTAGTGCCCTTCCGGACTTTCCGAACCATTTTCTGGATGAAGCACTGCATTCATTTTTATCTCGCCCTTTGGAGGCAGGACTAAATCCGAGAATGAGAAATTAGTTTTGTCACGAAATCCGACAATGACTATTCGCTCTCTATGCTGAGGTAAAAAATGTTTTGCATCAATAACTTTTGTGTTAATTTTATAACCCAATTCGTTTTCAAGAGTATCTTGAATAACTTGGAATGTTTTTCCTTTGTCATGGCTTTGTAAATTTTTGACGTTCTCAAGCATAAATGCTTCAGGCTTATGATGTTTGATAATTCTGCAAACATCAAAGAAAAGCGTGCCTTGCGTTTTATCAGCGAAGCCATGTTCTCTTCCAAGAGCATTCTTCTTTGAAACACCCGCTATCGAAAATGGCTGACACGGAAATCCGGCGATCAATACATTATGATCAGGAATTTCATCAGCTTCAACTTCCGTGATATCGCCAGCAATAGGCCGATTATCACGAAAGTTAGCTTCATACGTTTGACAAGCGTATTTATTCCATTCAGATGTATAAACGCAACGCCCGCCATTGGCTTCAAATGCTTGTCGTAGGCCTCCAATGCCTGCAAAAAGGTCAATAAACGTAAAAGCTGAACTCGAGTCATTAAATTTAGCAAGATTTTGTAAGGATTGCATAACCCTTGTCGGGACTATTTCTTGACCAGCCTCCCATTTCATCACTTGATTTGCCGACACCTCAAAACCATCTGATACATGTTCCAAATTGAGACCAGCTTTTTTTCTTAATAGAGTGAATTGCTGCACGTTAAATTCCTCGACACTATTGCCTATGAGTAGCCTAGTTCAAATGCTTGTCCAGGTGAACAAATAAAGAACATGTGGATAAAGTCAAATTTTTAACATTCCCAAGGCACATATATCCTTTCTTATATTCTTGGAATGAAAATCCTCTGTCCTACAACAAACCATATAGGTTATACTACCACCTTTCACATTCCAAAATTGAAAGGTTCTTCCCATGACTCTCCAAACCCCGCCCTCGCCTTCTGCGCAGTTGCTTGACTTTGCGCCGGTTCCGCTTCGTCATCGCAGTGACGGGTGGACGCCGGATCGGCAGCGGCAGTTTATTGCCGCGCTTGCCGCGATGGGGTCGGTGCGCGGGGCGTGCCGGGTGGTGGGGATGTCGCACCGCCATGCCTATGACCTGCGCTTCCACCCCGATGGAGGCGAGTTTTGCGCGGCGTGGGACAGCGCGCTCGCCAATGGGCTGGCGCTGATGGAGGATGCCGCGTGTGACCGCGCGATCAACGGCGAAGTCACGCCGATTATGTATAAGGATGAGCAGGTGGGCGAACGTGTCCGCTATGACAACCGGCTGCTCATGTTCCTGCTGCGTGCGCGCAAACCCGAAGTGTACGGACGCGGATTGCAGAGCCCAGAACCGCCGCGCCCGGGCAGCGATCTGTACAATCAGTGGGAAGCCGAATGGCAGAAACGCAAAGAGGCCGAAAAAGCGCAGGCCGACAGCAATGCCAAGAGTCTTAGCAACAAGCTGAGGAGCATCCGTGAGCGTATGCGCGAAGGTTTCGAGCAGCGGGGTCTGGCCGACAAAATCGTACCACTGGACCCCAGATCGGCCAGTGTGATTGAATCCACGGTATATGAACATATGGCTCAGGCCAAAGCGATCGCTGAAAAGCTCGCCAAGCTGGGCTTTCCCCCGCAAGAGCTGAAGGCACTGCATGAAAAACTGGCCCATTATGAAGCGCAGGCGGGAAATCCTCCGCCCAAAAACTGGAACTATCTGGAAGATGAAGGATGTCTGAAGGAGGAGGCGGGACCTTCGGAAGCTCCGCAACCGCATCATGGCACCCAATCAAACAGTTATAATGACTGTAATTCAAATGCTTAGAGGTAAAATACCAATGGCCGTAAAACCGCACGCAAATTTTATCCGGGACCTTCCAATGTCATAATTCCATTGATCTACCGCGCGTCTTTCACGACTTCGCCGCCTTTCATGACGAAGCGGACATTGGTGAGGATACTGACATCTTGTGTGGGATCGCCTTTGACCGCGATGATGTCGCCATAACGGCCTGCCGCAATCGCGCCGACATCGCCTTCCCGGCCCAGTGCCTGTGCCGCTTTGGAAGTCGCTGCCTGCAATGCCTGCATCGGTGTCATCCCGAAACGCACCATAACGGGCAATTGCCGGGCATTAAGGCCGTGCGGGAAGATTGCGGCGTCCGACCCAAATACAACCGTCGCGCCCGCGGCCACCGCCTTGCGGAAGCTTTCGCGCTGGATGCCGCCCACCTGCCGTTCTTTGGCGAGCGATTCTTCCAGAACGCCATTCTTTTTGCCCTCGGCCAGCGTATATTCGGTGTTGTAGATATCCATCGAGAGCGCAACGCCCGCCTCTTTCGCCATGCGGATTGCCTCATCATCCAGGTAGCTTGCATGTTCAATCGTATCGACCCCGCCGCGGATCGCCGCCTTGATGCCATCATTGCCATGCGCGTGCGCAGCGACTTTCATGCCCAGCATATGCGCGATTTCGACGACATCACGGATCTCGTCCACACTCATCTGCTGTTCGCCCACGGTCGTGCCTTTGGAGAACACACCGCCGGTTGCGCAGATCTTGATAACTTCCGCGCCATATTTGCGGTGTTCGCGCACTCTTGCCCTGAGCGCCGCCCTGCCTTCGGCCAGCGCCGGGCTTTTGGCATCATAGGAAGGCGGCAGGAAATTATTGTCGCAGTGCCCGCCCGTCACGCCAATCGCATAGGTCGCCGGCACAATGCGCGGTCCCGGCACAAGTGCGCGCTCAATGCCCTGTTTCAGCGCAACATCGGCATAATCGGACGATCCCAGATTACGCACAGTGGTAAAGCCCGCCTCCACCGTGGCGCGGGCGTTGGCGACCCCGGCAACGGTCCAGAACGCATCGGTATATTGAAAGGTGCGGTATCCGCCGATCTCGGCAAGACCGGTCAGATGGACATGCATGTCGATAAGGCCCGGCAATATGGTCATGCCCGGCAAATCGACACGGCGCACATCATCGCCCGTTTCCGGCGCATCGCCGCTGGATACGGAAACAATGCGACCATCGGTAACCGTGACAACGGGATTGTCAGTGACCGTCCCGTTCAACGTGTCCACCATATGGTCCGCCGTGACTATCACTGTACCGGAATTCGCAAATGCCGCCGGCATGCCGATCCAGAACAATGCAAATACACCCGCCAACATTATTATCTTTCGGCATTGCCGCGAAATCCACATATGCATATCAGCACCCTGCTTTCTGTTTCGATACCAGCATATTCATACCTATTTCCCCTCCATCAGCAAGGTAAACTAAATCGCTTGACTCTCTTCATTTAACTTTTATGTTAATTAACATATTAACGAAATAAAGGGCTGCCATGCATCAACTTGCCAATAGTTTTGCCGCGCTGGGCGATGCCACGCGTTTTGCCATTGTCGAGCGGCTTTTATCCGAGGGGGAGCTGAGCGCCGGGGCGCTGCAATCAGGTACGGGGATTTCCCCGCCCGCCGTGTCCCGGCACTTGAAAGTTCTGCACGATGCCGGACTGGTTCAGCGCCGGGCCCAGGCACAAAGCCGGCTCTATTCGGTCAAACCCGAAGCGATGAAGGCAATTGACCAGTGGATTATCGAACACCGCGAATTCTGGATGGCCAGCCTCGACCGGTTGGAAAAAGCCCTGACAAAGGAGACAGGAAAGACATGAGCACGTTAGAGATCAAACGCCACTTCAAGGCCGACCCGGCCACTGTTTTCGCCTATGTGACACAGGGCGAACACTTGATGAAATGGTGGGGGCCTGAGGGCGTTCATATCACTGAAAATGCGCTCGACCTGTCGGCGCCGGGGCCCTGGTTTTCCGTTATGGAGAATGGCGAAGGCGCGCGCTACAAAGTGTCAGGCGAAGTCACGAAGGTCGATCCGGATAAGGCCGTGGAATTCAGCTGGGGCTGGCATGACGACGATGACGTACGCGGCCATGAAAGCACCGTGCGCTTTGAAGTTTCCGCAGCGGCAGATGGCGGTACCGACTTTGTAATGATCCATTCCGGCCTGGAAGACGACACCAGCGCGGAAAACCACAATGGTGGCTGGTCATCATCGTTCAACAAGCTGGCAAAACTGGCCGGCTGATACAGATTTCCAACCCCGAAAAAGGAGAGAAAAATGCCCAAGTATATATTTGCCTATCATGGCGGAAAGCCGCCCGAAACACCTGAGGAAGGCGAGAAAGTCATGGCCGCATGGGGCGAATGGCTGGGCGCTATGGGCGATGCGGTGGTCGATGGCGGCAACCCTGCTGGCCCGTCCAAAACCGTGTCTGCGTCGGGCGTGGCCGATGACGGCGGCGCAAACCCGCTGTCCGGCTATTCGCTGGTGAACGCGCCTGATATGGACGCGGCTGTCGAAATGGCGAAAGGCTGCCCCGTGCTGCCACACGGCACGATCGAAGTATGTGAAGCGGTGGAGATGTAGGGCCCGGCATATAGCCTGCGCGGCTTGCTGAACCTGTCTGGATTTCGGTATCTACATATCTATATGGCATTGCGCAGAAATTCCAGCATCTGTGTCTCTGCTTTGGTCAAGCCGCGTTTCGAGGGTGTATCCATATCAATGCGCGCTTTTCGTGCGTCGGATTCGATATCGGTTAACGCGATAATGGCGGGATGGATGTAACTGCTGCGACAAATAGCGGCGGTATTGCGCAGACGCCGCGCCGCGGCTTCGCACATCGTTTTAACTGTCAGTGCGTCCTCTCGCAAAGCCACTTCAAATGCGGCCAGGCTCCCCGCCCAGGTGCGGAATGTCTTGGCCGATACCGTCTCATCGCCCGCCGCGGTTTTCAGCCATGCATTCACATCGCCTGAATCCAGCGGATAAAGCTCCCCGTCTGCACCGCGATACTGAAACAGCCGGCGTCCAGGCAGATTGTCAATTTTCTCCAGTGTCCGCTGCAGCGTCCGATCCGACAGCTGACGTCGCACGCGCCTGCCCCCCTTGGCAGTGTAATCAAGATGGATTCCGCTATCATCCAACCGAATATTTTTCCGCTTCAGCGATGTCGCGCCAACCGCGCCAGTGACGGATTCTTTCGCAGCACCTATACGCAAATGGCCACGGTCGATCAGGCGTATGAGCGCGGCAGAGGCGAAATCCTTGTGCACACAGTCATCCGCGCTGCCTGCCCTTAAACTGCGCGCGATACGGCGGCGAATACGCGGCAGGAGCGCGCCAAATCTGACCAGTGAGTCAAATTTCAGTGCGCTTCGATACTGCTGCCAGCCGGGGTGATAGCGGTATTGCTTGCGCCCCCGTTCATCACGTCCGGTTGCCTGCAGATGGCCGTTCTCTTTCGGGCATATCCACACATCGGTATAGGCTGGCGGGACTGCCAGTGCATCAATTCTGGCAATCTGTTTTTCAGATTTCACATGCTGCCCGTGAACATCGTAATAGGCAAATCCCTTACCGTGCTTTCTACGCTTAAAGCCCGGCATATCATCAGTGACATAGACGAGTTCGGGAGGCAGATTGGATGTAGCAGGTGTCATATATTTCCGTAGATCTTCACTGCAAAGCAGCTTGTGTGCCGACCATGTTACAACGCTCGCCCTATATTATGGTTGCATATGATGGTCATATAGTCACTGAAGCATGCTATCCAAAAAATCTCGGAACAATTTCCCCGCCCGTCCGTAGGTTAGGAAAGGAGAAAAACATGACCGACATTTTTGACAAGTTGAAACAGGACCATGAGCGCCACCGCGAGATGCTGACCAAAATTGCCGACACAAGCGGCGACAGCAACACGCGGCGCGAGATGTTTGACGCATTCGTCAATGAAGTGACCGCGCATGCCAATGCGGAAGAGCAATCGCTCTATGCTGAAATGCTTGAGCGCCCGCCATTACAGGATAAAGGCCGCCATTCGGTCGCGGAACATAAGGAAATTGACGATTATATCGAAGAGCTGGAAAAAACCGACATGAGCAGCCCCGGCTGGATCGCGACTTTCAAGAAGCTGAAAGATCGCTATGAGCACCATATCGAGGAAGAGGAAGAAGAAATCTTCAAGGCCGCGGAAAAGAAAATGACGGGCGAAAAAGCCGCGGACCTCGGCGAACGGTTCGACGACCGCAAGGAAGCCGAGCTGGAAGAACTGCGGGCGTAAGCTGCGGATAAAACAAAATAATCACTTCAAAGAGGCGTTGCAGCAATGCAGCGCCTCTTTTGGTGCCGTCATTCCTGACCCGTCATTCCGGTGAAACCGGAATCTCCTTACTTTCCGCGGCGCATTGGCGCCGGATAAAAGAAGGAGACCCCGGCCTGCGCCGGGGTGACGCATGCATATTGGGGCCTGCGCCGGGGTGACGTGTATATGCTAGCGCCTGCCGATAGGGTTATCCTGAAACAAGTTCAGGATGACGATTATGATTGAAGATGCAGCAGTGAAATAAATTCAGGATGGCGGGGGAGGAAAGCATAACGATGGGGTAACCTGCCGATGCGGCAAGTGTCATTGCATATCCGAAAAACGGCGCACGACATATCCGGAAACGGCGCACGGGCTTAACCAGATCAGCCTACCCCTCATCCCCCATCCGAAGCGCCGCAATAAACGCTTCCTGCGGAATGGACACATTGCCGTACTCACGCATTTTCTTTTTACCCTTTTTCTGCTTGTCGAGCAGTTTTTTCTTGCGGGAGATATCGCCGCCGTAACATTTGGCGGTCACGTCCTTGCGCATCGCGGCGATGGTTTCGCGGGCGATGATCTTGCCGCCGATCGCGGCCTGCACCGGGATTTTGAACAGGTGACGCGGGATCAGGTCTTTCAGGCGTTCACACATATGCCGCCCGCGCGCCTCGGCGGCATCGCGGTGGACAATCATCGACAGGGCGTCGACCGGCTCGCTGTTCACCATGATGTTCATTTTGACCAGATTGCCCTCGCGCAGGCCGATCTGTTCATAATCAAAGCTCGCATAGCCGCGGCTGATTGACTTGAGGCGATCATAGAAATCGAACACCACCTCGTTGAGCGGCAGCTCATAGGTAAGCTGCGCCCGCCCGCCCACGTACGTCAGGTCCACCTGTATCCCACGCCGGTCCTGGCACAGTTTCAGGATCGCGCCCAGATATTCATCGGGGCAGTATATGGTCGCCTTGATCCACGGTTCGTCAATCTGCGCGATTTTCATGACATCGGGCATGTCAGCGGGATTGTGCAGAAACTGCTCGCTCCCATCATTCAGCAGCATGCGGTAGACCACCGACGGCGCGGTGGTGATCAGGTCCAGATCATATTCGCGGCTCAGCCGCTCCTGAATGATCTCGAGGTGCAGCAGTCCCAGAAAACCACAGCGGAACCCCTGCCCCAGCGCCGCGCTGGTTTCCATTTCAAACGTGAAGCTGGCGTCATTCAGCCTGAGCTTGCCGATGCTTTCGCGCAGTTTCTCAAAATCCGCGGCATCGACGGGGAACAGCCCGCAGAACACCACCGACTGTACTTCCTTGAACCCTTCCAGCGGTTCGGTCGCGCCGCCCTTGACCGTGGTGATGGTGTCACCCACTGCGGTCTGCGACACTTCCTTGATCTGCGCGGTGATAAAGCCGATTTCGCCGGGGCCAAGCTCGGGCAGATGCTCGATTTTCGGCCGCATGCAGCCGACCCGGTCGACCAGATGCTGTGACCCCTGCTGCATGAACTTGATATTCAGGCCTTTTTTCAGGACGCCATCAATCACGCGAACCAGAATGACGACGCCCAGATACGGGTCGTACCAGCTGTCGACCAGCATCGCTTTCAGCGGTGCATCGCGGTCGCCGCCAGGCGCGGGGATTTTCTGCACGATCTGCTCGAGGATATCCTCAATCCCTATGCCTGCCTTGGCCGACGCCAGCACGGCATCATCGGCGGGCAGGCCGATAATATCCTCAATCTCTTTCTTGACCATGTCGGGCTCTGCGGCGGGAAGGTCGATCTTGTTGATGACCGGCAGGATTTCATGATCATGCTCGATCGACTGATAGACATTGGCAAGCGTCTGCGCCTCCACGCCCTGCGCCGCGTCAACCACCAGCAACGCGCCTTCGCACGCGGCAAGCGAGCGTGAGACTTCATAGGCGAAATCGACATGGCCCGGCGTGTCCATCAGCGATAGTTCATATGTCTCGCCATCCTTGGCGGTGTAATTCAGCCGCACAGTCTGCGCCTTGATGGTGATGCCGCGCTCTTTCTCGATATCCATATTGTCGAGCACCTGCTCGCTCATCTCGCGCTCGGTCAGCCCGCCAGTATGCTGAATCAGCCGGTCCGCGAGCGTCGATTTGCCATGGTCAATATGCGCGATAATGGAGAAATTACGGATTTTGGAAAGGTCGGTCATGAAGGCCGATTAGCAGCAAGTTTGGCGGCTGTCAGCAGGTAAGTGAGAGAAAACTTCACAGCGATAAACATACGAACCGATCCTAGACTTGCGTGTCCACTCTCGCCAGTATTACATATTGCATACTCCCGTCCCCCGGCGCAAGCCGCGGTCCAGAGGCGGCAGGAACCATTGCCGCGATGGATCCCGGCGCAGGCCGGGATACAATCTTTACGCCGATATGCTTTATCTGGATGCCAAATTGCGCATAGGTGGCTAGAAGCGAAAAATTACACCTCCCGGCGATTCCGTCCAATTCCCATTTAATCCGCCATGCTATATGTAAACCCATGTAACGCAGGCGGAAGATGGGGCACGGCATGCAATATCCTTTTAACAGGTTTCAGGCACGCATATTGCGCAAGTTGACGACGACACTGTTTGATGAAAGCCGGATGGTGATCTCACCGGATCAGGTGGTGGACAATATCCAGCAGCAATTTGCGCTGATCAATCGTTCCAAGCGGCTGGAAATCGGGCTCTCGCTCTACGCGATCATGATTTTGCTGGGCGGGCCGTTTTTCATGTGGGGTTCGCGCGCGTTCCGGCGGCGGCGGGTGGAACGGCGGCTGCAAAAGACGCGGATCGACCTGTTGCAGGATATCGCCCGGCTGCGCGGGGTGATCTATGCCGGATATTACGGCCATTGGCAGGGCGCATCGGAGGCCGACAATGCCGGCAATCCGGTGCTGGCTTCATTGCATTACACCCTGCCCGCGCAGCGTGACCGTTCGCAGCCGGATGATCTGCCGGTGGAGCGGCGGTTCGACAAGGACTTGCCGAACAGCGTGTTCGTACCCGAAAGCGCTTTGCCCGCCGAGGTGGAAGTCATTGTGATAGGCTCGGGTGCGGGCGGCGCGGTGGCGGCGGCCAATCTCGCCAGCCAGGGATATGAAGTGCTGGTGATCGAGGCTGGCAGCCATTACCCATCCTCACGCATCAGCCTGGAAGAATCGCGCATGTCCGCGCGCCTGTTCAAAGATGGCGCGATCCAGACCAGCCGCAACCGTGACATTATCGTGTTTCAGGGGCAGGCCGTGGGCGGATCGACCGTCATCAATAACGGTATCTGCCTGCGCGTCGAGCAGGCAGGGCTTGTTCATGAAGACGCCAATGATGTGCTGGCCAGCTGGCACAGCGCCGGCGCGCCTGTTCCAAAAAGCGAGCTGATGGATGCTTACACGCATGTCGAAAATACACTGAACGTCGCACCGCTGGACCCGCGTATGGGCCGCCATAACGGCCATCACCTGCTGGACGGATGGAATGCCTATGCCGCCACATCCACCGACCCGCTGGATGCCGGTGCACCCGCCATGTGGTTCCGCAAGAACTGGCGGTCCGATGCGCCGCAGAACAAGTGCATATCGTGCGGATATTGCAATACCGGCTGCCCCTATGGCCGCAAGAATGCGATGCCGGAAAGCTATCTTGCCGCCGCCACGGGGAATGGCGCACGGATTCTGGCCGATGCCAAAGTATCACGGATCTTGTGGCAGGATGTCAGCCGCACGCGCGCGACCGGGGTCGAGCTACGCGTCAACGACGGACCCAGGCAGGTGATACGCGCCAGCAAAGGTGTCGTTGTGGCGGCAGGTGCGATTGCATCGAGCAATATCCTGAAAGACAGCGGCATTGAAGGCAGCGGGCGCGGCATATCGCTGAATATCGCCTGCCCTGTGCCTGCATTGATGCCGCATGATGTGCTGGCTTGGGACGAGGACCAGATGGCAACCTATGTGGACCGCGCCGATTTCCTCATTGAAAGCCATTTCCAGCCGCCGATGAGCATGGCCACGCTGGTCCCCGGCTGGTTTGAGGATCATTTCGAACGGATGCTGAATTATAACAGACTGGCGTCCGCTGGCGTGCTGTTCCCCGCCGACCGGCTGGGCCGCATCAAAAAGGGCAAGCTGCATTTCGAATTGGAAGAAGCCGAACTGGACGTGCTGCGCCGCGCGCTGGCGACGCTCACCAAAGTGTATTTTGCGGCGGGCGCGCTGGAGGTCTATCCCGCGTTATTGGTGGGGCAGACGCTTTACAGCGGGATGAGCGATGCAGAAATTGACGATTTTTACGCCAATGCAATTACCGAGCCCGATGATGTCGTGCTGTCCAGCTCGCATCCGCAGGGCGGCAATGCGATCAACACCGACCCTGGCAAAGGCGTCATCGACCTCAACCACCGCGTACATGGTACCGACAACGTCTATGTATGCGATGCCAGCGTCTTTCCGAGCTGCATTCGCGTCAATGCACAGCTCACCACCATGGCAATGGCACACAGGGCGACGCATGAAAAAGCGATTTTCGGATAGTTCCGTCAGGCGCGAAAACGGAATCCGTCATCACCTGTTTTTGTTCTCACATAGATTTCAAGTGTCTGTATCGGGTACATGGCGCAATATATCGCCAGGCGTACACTCCAGATAATCACAGATTTTGGAAAGTGTCTCAAAACGAACACCCTTAACTTTTCCGGATTTCAGGAGCGAAAGGTTGGCAACAGTGATGCCAACATATGCCGCCAAATCTTTGGACTTCACTTTGCGAACCGCAAGCATGACGTCTAATGTTACTTCTATGGCCATCAGACAATCTGCCTCAATTCGTCCTGAAACTCCCGCCCTTCACGCAAAGCGCCGGACAAGGCTATCAAGATAGCCCCCATGAGCAGGATGAGAGCATTGAAGTCGAAAGCGGAAAACAGCAAATCCACAATGTTTTCGGACATCGGGGCAGGCTCGATAAGCGCGGGCAGCAATACTTCGAAGCATAGCATCGTCAGGTAAAGCAGTATCAGCGCAAACCCCATCCGGGACAGGGCCTTTGTCGCGCTTTCCAGAAACAGTTCACCCTGCTCGGCATGCTTCAGCAACCGGTTGATCGACGCAAAAAGCAATCCGAACGCCAGCGCGCAGAGCAGCCCGGCGATAGTCAGCGATACCTGTGCCACCGTGCTCAGCTTCAGGTTACCTGATTCGGTCTCCAAAAGGTCCGCCAGCAGCTGCGTATCGCCGGCGAGTGCCAGAATAACCGCGCCCACAACGACAGCAGTAAGCAGAATGGTCGTGATCGCCGCTACGATACGCAAACCGCGATATACCCAGCGGTTGCGGGGTAAATTTTTTTGCTGCATGATAAAAACCTTTTGTTTTACAGATAAAAATTATTGTTTAACAGAAATAATTATTCATGTTTCAGAAAGATTTTAGTATCTACAGCAGTATATGCAATCAAAATATGCATGGAGGAAAGAAAATGAAAAACCGGAAAAACTACATCACGGCCAGTCTGATCTGCAGCGGCCTTTTATTAAGTGGATGCGCGAATACCGCATCAGGATATCGGCCTGTCGTGGATGGCTATCAGGGCGCGGCCTATCATGAAGATCTTAGAGATTGTCAGGCACTTGCGAAGACAAAAGACTATGACAATGGCGATACAAAAACATCTGCCCTGGTCGGCGCCGTCGTAGGCGGCGCGGTTGGCGGGATCGAAGACGAATCCGTGGAAGGTGCGATCGCCGGCGCCTTGGTCGGTGGCTTGCTGGGCAGTGCCGAAGGTGTCGCGGAAACACGCGTAGAGCGGAAGAATATCGTCATACGGTGCATGATCGGGCGCGGGCACGCCGTGGTCGGCTGAAACAACGTGTGAAATCAACCGAATAGAATGGGAAATACCATATGCCACAAAAACATCATTAAGCGGATATACCGCAAGACAATTGGGTGCATCGCACTGCATTACGGCGAAATGCACCGCATCTCATAATTCAACACATACTCACGACAGTCCCCCGGATCACAGGTGCCGCGGAGAATGAATTTCTGCGCCCGAAATTATCGGGGGGGGGAAATAGGATAAACAAGGATTAATACTATGAAAAATCATCTAAAAGCATCATTCGCAATCTTTCTTTCCGCAGCGATCGTGGCAAGCACGCCATCTGTGCAGGCACGCGGAAGCGAAGAGAATTTCGAAGGCATTAAGGCAGGCGTACAGGCTGGATGGGAAAGACGCGAAGCTGATGAAGACCTGCTTCCCGCACCCAATACGTCACGGTTGAAAGACAAGGCAAATGGCGTCTCTTATGGCGGATTTATCGGATATGATGCGCAATTTGACAAGTTTGTGCTGGGTGTTGAGGCCGATTTCAGCCCGAATGGAAAAACACTGCGCTCCAGTGTTGTCAATAACGGCACTATAGAGCTTGATTCCAAATGGTCCGCCAGCGCGTCAGCACGTGCCGGTGTCGCTTTGGCTCCCAGGATATTGGCCTATGGCCGTATAGGTTACAGCGTTAACCGCTATACAGTTCGCGGATTTGCGGCAGGCAGTGACACCCCTGTCGCAACCAGCAAGGCAACCGGTGATGGCCTGCTCTATGGCGGCGGATTGGAATATGCGGTGAACCGTAATTTTTCAATTGGCGCGAAATACAGACACCTCGACAATGACAATTCATTGGAAGCAAGCCAGATTCTTGGCCGAATGAGTATCCGTTTCTAACGGCCGTTAGACGCCAGTAATAATGGGCCGGATTGACTGAATCCTCTCACAGACAATCCGGCCACTCTTCAGAAGCAAATAATTTATTCTGGATTTAGAGTGCATATGAAAAAGAAAAAAATGCATGACATGCCAAGTTCTGCTGAACCATTATCCAGAGGAATGGACGATTATGAGTGCCGCTGGTTATTCTGGTGTGCAAAGTTAATCATTTGGGGCTTTCGTAACTCAAAATAATTATACCGTTATCCTATATCGCTCAACCTGTGCGGCCACGCAAAAACTAAACTATCATACAAAAATACAGATTTATTTATACTGCTATATACTGCGCGCCTATCACCGAGCCCGATGATGTCGTGCTATCCAGCTCGATGCAGGGCGGCAATGCAATCAACACCGACCCTGACAAAGGCGTCACCGACCTCAACCACCACACCTTTGTTAGATCAGGGGCTGGCAAGCGGCTCCATATCATGTAAACTATCCGAAAATTTTTCTGATCAGGATCTCCCCATGCGCATTTATGTTTCATTTCTTGTAGTACCGTTTCTAATTCTCCTTGTCGGCTGCGATGGCTTGGTCTCGCAGGACATGGCTGGGCGGGGCGAAATCGCGCCCATTCTGACAAGTGAAGAAGCATTTGATGATCAGACTTTTGCGAAACCGCAAGAGGCGCGTGTGACGCATATCGACCTAGATCTGGCGATGGATTTCGATGCGAAGTCTATCGGTGGAACGGCCACGCTGGATGTGCTGGCGGCGGATGAGGCAAATGAAATTATACTCGATTCCAACGGCCTTCGGGTTTCAGCGGTCGCCGATGAGGCGGGTAATGCTCTGGAGTTTGACCTTGGCGAGGCGGTCGAAGACAAGGGCGAACCCTTGACCATCCAGCTTCCGACTCAGAAACTGGAGCGAGACGCCGAACTGGCAGAGGGCGAACTTGCTCCGACACACCGCATTGTGGTCGAATATATGTCCGCTCCCGAAGCCGAGGCCTTGCAGTGGCTAGGCCCGGAGCAGACAGCTGGCGGCGCGCACCCCTTCGTCTTCAGCCAGGGACAGGCGATCAACAACCGTACTTGGATTCCCACCCAGGACAGCCCCGGAATCCGTCAGACATGGGAAGCGACCATCTCGGCACCCGAACCCTTGAATGTCGTCATGAGCGGCGTGATTCAGGGCGACCCCGAACCAGAGGGCGAGAACCGCCGTGACTTTCGCTTCGTGATGAACAATCCGGTTCCTCCCTATCTGATCGCCATTGCAGCGGGAAATATCGAATTTCGCGAACTGGGTTCGCGTTCAGGCGTATGGGCAGAACCCGAAGTCATCGAGGCTGCGGCGCAGGAAGTTGGCGATACCGAAGAGATGATCGATGCCGGGATTGCATTGTTCGGTGAGTATCGCTGGGGCCGCTATGACATGATCATCCTGCCGCCAGCCTTCCCCTATGGCGGTATGGAAAACCCGGTAATGACCTTTCTGACCCCGACATTCATTGCGGGTGATCGCTCCAACAACGGTCTGGTTGCCCATGAACTGGCGCACAGCTGGTCCGGAAATCTGACCACCTATTCGAGCTGGCGCGATGGCTGGTTGAACGAGGGGGTCACCTCCTATTTCGAGAACCGCATCGTTGAGGCAGTTTATGGCAAAGATCGCGCCGAGCAGGAATATGCGCTCGGCTATGCCAGCCTGGTCAACGGCATCAACGAAGCGGGCGCAGACAATCCCGCCACAGCCATGCGCACACCCGATGCCATAAGCCCGTTCGATACGAAAAGTGTCGCTATTTACGACAAGGGAACGGTGTTCCTGCGCACGGTGGAAAATATCATCGGCCGGGAAAAGTTTGATACCTGGCTGACTCAGTGGTTTGACAGTCACGCATTCGAGCCGGTGACATCCGAAATGTTTCTGGCGGATCTGCGCAAGAAGCTGATCGGTGACGATGCTGAATTGGAAAAACGGTTGATGCTGGACGAATGGGTCTATGGCACCGGCCTGCCGGAAAACGCCTGGAAACCTGACGCGCAGGCCTTTGCCGCAGTCGACAGCGCGGTTGCAGCATATGCGAGCGGGGAAACGCTGCCCGGTGTCGATAGCTGGCGCGACTGGACGGCGGCGGAGCAGCGACGCTTCCTGGAGGAACTTCCAAAGGATTTGTCCAGCGAGCAACTGGCGGCTCTGGACAGCACCCTGGGCCTCTCGAAAACCGGCAATAATGAAGTGTTGTTCCTGTGGCTGGAGGCGGCGCTGCGCAATGAATATGATCCGGCGGTTGAGCAGGCCGAGAGCTTTCTGGCGAAAGTGGGGCGCAACAAATTTGTCAGCCCCTTGTTCACGGCACTCAACGAAACAGATTGGGGCAAGCCGATTGCTCAGCGCATCTATGCCAAAACGCGGAGCAGCTATCACGCCTATACGCGCGGCAATGTGGATGAGACGCTTCAATATGAAGTATCTGCGGGAGAGGCGTTGTCAGAATAACTGCAACTTGTTTCTGATAGGCCTTGTCAGGCTAAGCCTGCATTGTTGAAAATCGGGTAGGCCGGGATAAAATGAATTCATACTCAAAAGTCGGCTGAATCCCCAAGGCGGAAACATAAAATGTCAGTTATCAACCTTCGCCGGGATTGAGAACTAGCAATAGTCTTGTCTCGCCAGTGCCGTTGATAGGCGGTGACCGGTGGATTGCTGGCAGACCATTTGGCGTCTTCCCTTAAACAGACCAACATCACCAGAATTTAGTTCGTTAATCGTCTCCGGTTCGAGATCATCTACCATTCGATCTACTTTCTGCGCGTCGATCCACTGAGTACCTCGGCCCAGATAAGTTGTGATCAAGCGCATCTCGACATAGTCGCTGTGGAATTTCCAGCATGAATTACCGGTCACCACCTCCAGACGAATTTCAATCGACGTACAGGCAGAGATTTCGGAAAACTTGTCACAAAGCACCACAATGTCTTCGATCAGCTTTTCCGTTGTTGCATTGTCGGGGTAGCCGTATTCATGCAGCGCTTTCCTAAGGGTTGGCTCAGGATGATATGAGTCACTTTAGAAAATGCACGGGAGTCATTTCAACTGGAGCCAGCAGGCAACGCACAAACACGCGATTTTCGGATAAGGACACGAGTTGATGGGCCGCCCGCTGATTTCTTCCCCAATCACCGATTGATAGCGCACCGTAAACGTGGCATGTTCACTGGTCTATGAAATTGTGAAGATAGTGACGCGGGGAGAGATACATGTCCAAAAAAACATCCAAACTGGAAAATGAAGCGGCGGAATCCACTATTGCGCTGGGACCGCTGGTCGGCCTTGCAAGAGAAGATTTTGTCGGTGCCATGGGTGTGCTGCTGCGCGAAACGGCATCTGACCCCGCGCGCACCATGCGGCATGCAAAAAGTTTTTCCGAGGATGTTGTGCAAATCATGACCGGCAAATCTGATCTTGCGCCGGACCCGAAAGACAAGCGTTTCATGGATGCGGCGTGGCAGTATAATCCGTTTTATAAGGCGGGCGCGCAATATTATCTCGCCATTCAAAAAGGTGTGCATAATTGGATCGAGGACCTGGAGCTTGACGCGCTGGAAAAGGACCGCGCCAATTTCATTTCCAATATCGTGCTGGATTCACTCAGCCCCACCAACACCTTTATCGGTAATCCCAGCGCGCAGAAGATGGCGATCAACTCGGGTGGTCTGTCGCTCGTCAAGGGCCTGAAAAACGCCTATAATGACATGATGTACAATGACGGCATGGTGTCCCAGGTGGACAAGAAGCCGTTCAAGGTGGGCGAGAATATCGCCATTTCACCGGGCAATGTCGTGTTCCGCAATGAGATGATGGAGCTCGTGCAATACGCCCCCACCACCGACAAGGTGCACGAGATTCCGCAGCTCACCATCCCACCGCAGATCAACAAAATGTATATCAACGACCTCAGCCCCGAAAAGAGCATCGTCAAATGGCAGGTCGATAACGGCATCCAGACGTTCGTCATCAGCTGGCGCAACCCTTCCAAGGAGCAGGGTCACTGGGATATGGCGGACTATATCGCGTGCTGCCGTGAGGCGATTGACGTGATCTGCGAGATTACCGGCAGTGACAAAGTGAATGTGTCAGGCGGCTGTTCGGGCGGGCAGACACTGTCGATGCTGCTGTCCAAAATGGCGGCGGAAAAAGACGACCGCATCAATGCCGCGACGATCATGGTATGCGTGCTGCACCCGAAACAGAATGATATCGAGGCAGGTTCGCTGGTCAGCGAAAACGGACTGGAACTCGCCAAACAGCGCGCCGCGAAAAAAGGGATTATCGAGGCGACATCGCTGGCACGGTCCTTCGCGTGGCTGCGCCCCAATGACCTGATCTGGAACTATGTCATCAACAATTACCTGCTGGGACAGGACCCGCCCGCGTTTGACGTATTGTACTGGAACGCGGACGCAACCAACCTCTCGGCGGCGCTGATGGGGGATTTCCTGCATATTTACGAAACGCTGGCATTCGTGAACCACGGTCAGGTCGAAATGGTGGACCACAAGGTGGACCTGTCCAAGGTGAAGAACGACATGTTCATCCTGGGCGGCGTCACCGACCATATCACTCCGTGGCGTGCGACATATCGTTCGACCCAGCTATTTGGATCGAAAAATATCGAATACGTGCTGTCACAGTCGGGCCATATGCAGGCGATCCTGAACCCGCCGGGCAACCCCAAGGCGAAATATTTCAAATCGAAAAAGGCAAACCATACCCCTGCCAAGGTCGATGACTGGCTGGAAAGCACAGAGGAAGTGGCCGGCAGCTGGTGGCCCTACTGGATGGAATGGATTCAGAAACGCTCCGGCAAGAAAGTCGCTGCGCCGAAAACGACCGGCAGCAAGAAATATCCGGCCATGGAAAAAGCGCCGGGCACCTATGTGGTGGAAGAGGTGTAGCGGGTATTTTGGTTTTTTGATTTCACGGCTTCGCTGAGTCTTTTGATCTCACGCTAGGATGCTTTGCATTCAGCTCCGATGGGTAAGGCTGGCTGGCCTTATTGGCCCGCCCTTGCCGGAGGTGTGAGCGCTGCAACTGACATGCCGGTGCAATCACGCACCGCACTTGCCCGAAATTAAACCATCACACTGCCGCTTTGGCGTGATAGCAAACCTTCCAGAGCCTGGGGGCCTGAAAGGAAAATTGATGACATATTTCCCCATCAGCCATGTGTGCTGCGGCACATTTTTTCTGGCTGTTTGCACAACAAGTCCCGTAGCGGCGCAGCAACAGGATGCAACATCCAATAATGCCGCAACATATGACATTTCCGAATTCGAAAAGTTCACACCCCGCACCGCTCTCGACATTGCACAGCAGGTCCCCGGTTTCACCATTGATGTCGGGGAGAAGCGGCGCGGCCTTGGTGAAGGCGGTGCAAATGTCCTGATCGATAGCAAGCGGGTTACGGGGAAAACCGAAGATGTACTCAATGCATTGTCGCGCATATCGGCAGGCAATGTGGTGCGCGTCGAAGTCTTGGATGGAACCACGCTCGGCATCCCCGGATTGTCGGGACCGGTGCTGAACATCGTGCGTAAGGCGGGCGGAATACAGGGAAGTTTCGCGTATGTGGCCAGTGTGCGAACGGACAGGGTACCCCTGCAATTCGGGAAGATAAATTTCTCTTTAAGCGGGGGTGACGACAGTCTGGGCTGGTCGCTTGCCTTTGACCATGACCAGCGACGCATCGCGCTTTCAGGGCCGGAATATGTGCGTGATGGCGATGGCACCCTGACCGATGTACGAAACGATTTACAGCGTCATATCGGTGACCAGCCGACTTTCTCCGCCGCACTTCGGCGGAGCGGACCAGGGGGCGACATCCTCAATCTCAACGCAGAGCTCCGATTCCTGTGGTTTAAACTTACCGAACAGTCGTTGCGGTTTGGCAGTGACATAGGACAGACAGAACCCGAGCGCATACGCGAGCTTGTCAGCAAACTGGGGCGCACAAGGTACAAATTGGGCGGAGATTATGAAACCGGCCTTGGCAAAGGTCAGCTCAAGCTTATCGGCCTGCATAGCATGGATGCCACTTCTCTCGAGCCCGAAGTCACAACCTTTTTTTCCGATGGAAGTGTCCCGACAGGCACTTTGTTCCGCCGTGACGCAGTTGCGTCGGAAACCATCGCCCGCGTGGAATATGGCTGGAGCACAGACAGCTCCAGCTGGCAATTCGCTCTGGAAGGCGCGCTGAACAGCCTTGATGTCAATAATACACTTGCGCTGCGCGATGCCAGCGGGGTTTTGCAGCCTGCCGACTTCCCGGACAGCAAGGTCAGTGAGCAGCGAACTGAAGGTGTATTGAATTACGCCAGAACATTCAGCCCGGAACTTTCCATCCAAGCTTCTGTCGGTATGGAATATTCCCGCATCCGCCAGTCGGGCACACAAGGGCTTGTACGCAGTTTCATGCGGCCAAAAGGATCGCTCGACCTGACCTGGAATACCACACCGGATTTCAACCTGTCGGCAGGTGTGGCAAGAGAGGTCGGCCAGCTCGATTTCTTTGATTTTATCGCTTCGGTCGATCCGAACAACGGGAATGACAACAGCTCCAACCCTGAACTTGTGCCACCGCAAAGCTGGATTTTCGATATGGAAGGCACGCTTGCGCTGGGAAACTGGGGCAACATATCCTCGCGGGCATATCTGCAATGGATCACCGACATTGTCGACCAGGTCCCGATAGGGGCGACGGGTCAGGCTCCCGGAAACCTGGAAAGCGGACGGCGGATTGGTGTCGAATGGACAAGCACCTTGTTAGGTGAACGCGCAGGTCTTCCAGGGGCCAAGCTGGACACGAGCCTCGTTCTGGAAAGCAGTCGCCTCGTCGATCCACTAACGGGGCAGCGCCGGGAAATCACCGGAAACCGGCAAAGGCGACTGAAACTGGTTTTTCGCCATGATATTCCGGGCAGCGATATTGCATGGGGCGGCAGCTGGCAAAGCGACCGCGATGCGGCCATGGTCAGGCTGGACAGCACCTTCTGCGAAACGCGTGATCCTGGGCAAGCCGAACTGTTTCTGGAGCATAAGAGCATTTTCGGGCTTACGCTGCGCGGCTCGGTTCTGAATATACTGGATGATAAACGCAACAGTGGGCGTCTGGTTTTTGACGGCCGACGTACCGGGTCGCTTTTGTTCTCGGAACAGAGGAAACTGGACGAAGGTCTAAAATTCCAGGTGGAATTGAAAGGCAGTCTCTAAGCCGCATTGTCCAGTTTGCCACTACCCTTTTTCCACATCATCTTTTGACATCTGCGTGATTGCTGTTAACCATCCGCTTAAACGATAATAAAGCAGCAGGAACGACACATGGCCACCAAAAAAGCCGCACCGCGCAAGACCACAGCGCGCAAAGCAAAGACCAAAGCCAAAAAGCCCGATCCTTTGCAGGTCACGATGGAAACGGTCGATGGCCGCACACTCAGGGTCGCACGCTGGCGGATGCGGCCTGATGAAAATCCCGAAGGCCATCTGCCCATCCTGTTTTTCAATGGCATTGGCGCGAATATGGAAGCGGTCACACCCTTTGCCGAAGCATTGTCCGAGCGGCCTTTCATCATGTTCGACATGCCTGGCACGGGCGGTTCGCCTGATCCGCTCATTCCCTATAACGCCATCATCATGGCCCGCATCACCGACGTGCTGCTGGACCGTTTCGGGGTGGAAAAAGCCGATGTGGTGGGTGTGAGCTGGGGCGGCGCGATGGCGCAGCATTTTGCGCTCCAGCACCCTGGCCGCGTCAACAAGCTGATCCTGATCGCCACCACAGCGGGCATGTTCATGGTCCCCGGAAATCCCAAGGCGCTTAGCAAAATGGCCGATCCGCGCCGTTATATTGACCCCGATTACATGGAAAAGCATTTCGAGACGCTTTACGGCGGTTCGGCAGCAGGCAAAGGTGGCCATGTCTCACGCATCACACCGCCTTCGAAGCGCGGCTATTTTTACCAGCTGCTCGCCATGCTGGGCTGGACCAGCGCGCCGTTCCTGCCGTTTATGAAGAAACCAACGCTGATCATGATGGGCGATGATGACCAGATTGTCGTGCCCGCCAACGGCAAAATTCTGAGTAGCCTGATCCCCGACAGCGAACTTGTCATGATCCATGGCGGCGGCCATCTGTTCATGCTCAGTCATGTCGAGGAAACGCTCGCCATTATCCGCGAATTCCTGGACCGGGATGGGGAAGAGGGCAAAAAGGCGGCTTGATTACGGGACTTAAACAGCCTTCCCCTTCTGTCATTCCAGCCCTTCCCGTCATTCCAGCCCTTCCCGTCATTCCAGCGAAGGCTGGAATCCAGATGTTCTCTCACATGGCATAAGGCTGGCAGATTCTGGCAAGCCGCTTCCTTGATGGGCTTCGCATTATATGTGAGACCTGCAGCCCGCCCGCATCGTTATCTGGACCCCAGCCTGCGCTGGGGTGACACAGCGTTGCGGCATTATACTATGCCCCTCCCCACTGGAGAGCTTTTCTGGCATATAGCAATCGTGTTGCAACAATCCGGAGCAAACCACATCATGCACTACCTCATCCTGCCTATCGCCTTTGCCCTTCTGACTGCCTGCACTGCGGGTGACACCGCCGCCTCACCACCTGAGCCACGCAACGATGTTTCCGGCATCCTGGTGGTCGGTAACAAGGGTGAGAACACTGTCAGTTTTATCGACCTGCAATCGGGCAAAGAGCTGGCACGCGAGGCAAGCGGGCCGATGCCGCATGAAATTGCAATTTCACCAGATGGTACGCAGGTCGCGGTGGTCGCCTATGGCGGCAGCAGTATCGATTTTTACGATGCCGTCACGCACAAACGCATAACGACACAGGATATTTCCCCGAACAGCCGCCCGCACGGCCTGATCTGGCTTCGTGATGGCCGCATCCTCGCGACGACCGAAGGCAGCACGACACTGACGGTCATTTCCGCCCCGGATGATAAAGGGAAACGGCAGGTCATGGGCATTGATACGGGCGATGCGGGCCATATGGTCGCTGTCACGCCCGATTACGCATATGCCTATACCGCCAACCTTGGTGACGGGACGGTCTCGATGGTCAACCTTGAGACAGGCAGCCTTGTGCGCACTGTGCCTGCCGGCGCAGGCGCGGAAGGTATTGCCGTGACAGCCGATGGCAGCGAAGTCTGGGCCTCGGCACGCGAAACCGACACGGTCTATATCTATGATGCCGCCACATTGGGCAAAAAGGCAGAGGTAAAAGTCGGCCGCTTCCCGCTGCGCATCATACGCAGCCCGGATGGCCGGTATATGGTCACATCGAACCTCGCAGATGGTAGCGTGAGCGTCATTAATGTGGAAAACCGTCAGGTCGATCGCACTATCCCAGTGGCGAAGGGCCCTGACAGCAGGCAGGTCACGCTCCTGTTCTCCCGCGATGGCACACGGCTCTATGCCGCACTTACCGGCCCCGACAAGATCGCGGAAATTGATTTTGCCAGCGGCAAAGTGGTGCGCATGCTGGATGCAGGCAGTGACGGCGATGGCCTCGCGATTATCCCTGACATTTCGTTCAATCCCGACCTCAATATCATGCGCAATGGCAGGCGCGGGAAAAATATAGAGCCAAAATGATTTACCACATTTGAGGAGATTCTCATGACCGCATTTCGTATTTTACTCATCGTCATATTCCTGGGCATTGCCGGATATACGACAGTGACAATATCAAATCACGGATGGGACCTGCTGCCCGTATTTTTCGGTGATATGCAGCAGATGGCCTGGCCCGGGCAGTTTAATTTCGATTTCATGTGTTTTCTTATCCTGTCCGCGCTGTGGGTCGCATGGCGGCATGCCTTTTCGGCGGGTGGCTTGCTGCTCGGTGCGATTGCAGCTGTGGGCGGCGCACTGTTCCTATCGGCCTATCTGCTGATTGCAAGTTTCCAGGTGGATGGTGACTATCGCAAATTGCTGCTGGGACCTTCGCGCGCCTAACGCCAGCCCAAAGTCACCCAGCATTTGAGCGTGCGGAAAAAGGCGCGGCGCATGATCTTGCCGGAATTTTCACGCAGGCATTCGAACATTAGAGTGAGGCGTTCGCGCATTGTATGGTCTTTCTTGAGAAGGACATATTCATTATTGCACCGGATCACCTGCCCCACGGTCGCGGATATACCGGATTTGAGTACACAGCCCAGCAACGGATCCACAGGGATTGGTAGCGACTGGATTGCCTCTTCCATGAACCCCGGCAAGCCATCAGGCACATCACTTTCATCTCTGACATCGCCGTCATCTTCGGCCAGCCTGGGATCATATCTGTCAACAAGCGGGAATTCACGCTCCAGTTCGCCAATCTTGACGATTACAAGGTTGCGTTCCACATCGATGGTCACCGTGCCACCCACAGTATCGTTTATGCCAGTGGCGGGGTCATGGACAGTAGCATCCACCTCAATGACATATTGGCTTTGCAGCGGATCGAAACCTTCCTCATCAAGATTGATTTCGACCCGATATCGTCGATCATTCCAGTCATCAAATTCTCTGCTCAATATCCGGGCCATTACTGTCTCTTCAAACCTTTACGTACGAAACGCTGCCAGAATACTCCACTCTTCCCTTTTTTGAAATAGCCGCTAGCATGATTACAAAAATATAACGGGGAGAGCTTGGATGCGGCATCTGGCGATTATCGGGTCGGGCCCGGCGGGATATTATACCGCCGAAGCGGCGCAGAAAGCCTTTGGCGATGATGTACATATCGACATTATCGACCGCCTGCCCGTCCCCTACGGCCTGATCCGCTTTGGCGTTGCCCCCGATCACCAGTCGATCAAGAATGTGTCACGCCGTTATGAGAAAGTGGCGCTGACCGACAATGTCCGTTTTGCCGGCAATGTCAGCGTTGGCGATGATATCTCCGTGGCCGAGCTGCAGGAACTCTATGACGCGGTCATCCTCGCCACCGGCGCGCCCAATGACCGCACGCTGGATATTCCGGGCAGCGATCTGGATGGTGTGATTGGCAGCGCCGCTTTTGTCGGCTGGTATAACGGCCATCCCGATTTCGCGGAGCTGAACCCGCCACTGGATGGCAAGAATGTCGTGGTGGTCGGCAATGGCAATGTCGCGCTTGATGTCGCGCGCATCCTGGCCAAGACCGAAACCGAATTTGCGGGCAGTGATATTGTCGGCCACGCACTTGAGGCACTCAAAGCGTCGGGTGTCGAGAAAATCACCCTGCTCGGCCGGCGCGGACCGCACCAGATTGCGATGACGCCCAAGGAGCTAGGCGAACTGGGGCAGCTGGAGCGCGCCTGTCCGCGTATCGACCCCCATGACCTGCCTGATGAGGGCGATGATGCCATGCTGGAACCCGGCATGCGCAAATCGGTCACGCACCTGCGCGCCTTTGCCGCCATTCCCGAAGAATATCGCGCCGATAAAAGCGTCGAGATCGATTTCGACTTTTTCGCCATGCCGGTCGAGGTGCAGGGCACAGGCAAAGTCGAAGCCGTGGTCATTGAGGAGACGGAGCTGGACGCGGATATGCGCTCAAAAGGCACGGGCAATCGCGCCACCATCCCCTGCGACATGCTGATCAGCTGTATCGGCTACCGCACCCCGCCAATCGAGGGCGTGCCCTATGAACATGGCCGCGGCCGTTTCGCGAGCGACGAGGGCCGGATCATGCCTGGCCTCTACTGTGTCGGCTGGGCACGGCGCGGGCCGACGGGCACGATCGGCACCAACCGGCCCGATGGCTATGCGATTGCCGACCTGATCGCGGAGGATATTGGTGAAGGCGCAGGCAAACAGGGCCGCGAAGGGCTGGATGCATTGCTGGAGGCGCGCGGCACCGACCTTGTCACCTTCCGCGACTGGAAAAATATCGAACAGGCAGAAATAGGACGCGCCCGCGATGGCAGTCCGCGTGAGAAATTTGTGGATGTGGGTGACATGATCAAGGCGCGGGGTTAGGGCAAGACCTCTCCCATGTGGAAAGGTTCAGGATTGCCTTTGCCATCCCAAAAAAACACGCGCCCATACGATTTTATTTGCCGGAATTTCGAATCGGAATTATATAGCGATTTGGCAGCGACCAATGTGGTTCTAACATTAGCTGGGCTGCCCGCTTTCTAAAGGAAAAAAGAAGATGTTTGTTACTGTAACTTCGGTAGCAGCCATGCTTGTCATGGCATCGGTACCTGCCGACAACATGGAACTCGCGCGCAAGGCGTATAACAATTGCGTGACGGACAATATGATCGTTCAGCTGGACAAAAGCGCGGACGCGGATGCTTACGAGAAATCGCTGAAGGGCATTTGTGCCGCGGAGCAGAAACAGTTTGTCGCAGCAATCATCCAGTATGAACGCAGCGAAGGCGCATCCGCCTCGGAAGCCAAAGAAATTGCCGAGGTAGAAGTGCAGATAGTGCTGGAAGATTCGGTGGAATATTATGCCGAGCACAGCGCCGAAGGAACCCGCCCCGAAAAGGAGGCATAAGCCGGGGCAATCAGGCAAACTTGAAAACGGGCCGCGGGGATGATCCAGCGGCCCTTTCTTTTTGCATGCGCTAATTTCGACAAGGCCGAGAATAGTGGCTATAACGCACAAAAGCCCTTCCCTTGAGAGAGGGATTTGCGGGAGAGACACATGCACGACCTACTCATCACCGGCGGAACGATTGTCGATGGCAGCGGCGGGGCTGCGTACAAGGCGGATATCGCCATTGATGGCGACCTGATCACGCGGATCGGCAGTGATCTGGGTGAGGCGCGCGAGGTGATTGACGCCACTGGCCGTATTGTTGCGCCGGGTTTTGTCGACGTGCACACCCATTATGACGGTCAGGCGACCTGGGACGATGAAATGGCCCCGTCCAGCTGGCACGGCGTGACCACGGTGGTGATGGGCAATTGCGGTGTCGGTTTCGCGCCGGCAAAGCCCGACAAGCATGACTGGCTGATCGGCCTGATGGAAGGCGTGGAGGATATTCCGGGTGCCGCATTATCCGAGGGGATGCAATGGAACTGGGAGAGTTTTCCGGGTTATATGGACGCGCTGGAAGCCATGCCGCGCACCATTGATATCGCCACCCATGTCCCGCATGGCGCGGTGCGTGCCTATGTGATGGGGCAGCGCGGCGCGGACAATGAGGAACCCACCGAAGACGATATCGCCGCCATGTCGGACATTGTCGAGGAAGGGCTTCGTGCCGGCGCACTCGGCTTTTCGACATCGCGCACCGTGCTGCACAAATCGATAGACGGCGAGCTGGTCCCCGGCACCACCGCGACCGAGCCTGAACTAGTGGGTCTTGGCCGCGCGATGGGGCGCGTGGGATATGGCGTATTCGAGCTGACATCCGACCTGCTGCCCGAATGGGATGAGTTTGGCTGGATGAGCCGTTTATCAAAGGAAACCGGGCTGCCGGTGAGTTTCTCCATGCTGCAGTCGCCCGTCAAACAGATGTCTTGGCAGGATCAGATGGCCTCGACCAAGGCCGCCAATGACGATGGCGCGAATATCGTCGCGCAGATTGGACTGCGCGGTATTGGCGTCATCATGAACTGGCGCGGCACCGTGCATCCCTTCATGATGAAACCCAGCTGGCAGGAAATCGAAAACCTCCCCTGGAAAGAACAGTACGCAACGCTTTCCAACCCTGCGTTCAGGGCGAAGCTGCTGGCCGAGGAAAACCTGCCGCCGCCCTCCCCCGATATGGCCGCGTTTTTCATCCTGGTCACCGCCGCATGGGCAATGCAGTTTCCGCTGGGCGAGGATTTCTCATACGAACCCACCCGTGAGGAAAGTATTTTCGGCTTTGCGCAAGACGCGGGCAAGGATCCGCAGGAATATGCCTATGACCAGCTGATGGCGGATGGTGGCAATGGCCTCATCTACCTGCCAATCCTCAACTATATGGACGGCAATCTCGATTTTACCCGCGGCCTGCTGGAGCGTGAGGATATTGTCGTGTCGCTGTCCGATGGCGGGGCGCATTGCGGTACGATCTGCGACGCGGCGGCGCCGACATTCTTGCTCAGCCATTGGACGCGCGACCGGGACCGCGGAACGATCCCACTCGCGCTCGCGATCAAGCGGCAATGCCATGACACCGCGCGGCTATATGGCCTGAACGACCGGGGCCTGCTGAAGCCCGGCTATCTCGCCGATATCAACGTGATTGATTATGAAAACCTGCGCCTCGAAAAGCCCTATCTGGCATTCGATCTGCCCGCGGGCGGCAAACGCTTTCTGCAAAAGGCCAGCGGCTATGATGTGACGGTCAAGTCCGGCGTCGTGACATTCCGCAGCGGCGAAGTTACCAAGGCCCGGCCAGGCACCCTGATCCGCGGCCCGCAAAGCGCGGAAGCAAAAGAGGCGGCGGAATGATGCGCAATCCTCTCCCTTAGGGAGAGGAATATGGAGACTTACCAGCTTGCTGGTTAGTCGCAATTGGTGAGGGGATCGGGCGTTCCGGAAACATCAAGCGTTTGTGCTATCCGTTCAATAACACCTTCCAGATTCTGGAAAACTTCGCCATTCCAAAATCGCAACACTATATATCCAGCAGACTCGATCGCAGCCGTACGTTCCAAATCTCTATGATTATCAACATGCTGACTGCCATCCAGTTCGATGACCAGCCCTGCATCATGACAGAGAAAATCAGCGATGAAATCGCCAATCGGAGCTTGTCGCCTGAATTTCTTTCCGAGTAATTGGCGTCCGCGAAGCCGCGACCACAATATTGCTTCGGCTTCGGTTTGCGATTGTCTGAGCTTGCGCGCGGTAGATATAAGGCGCTTCATCAGGCGGCTATTCCCCTCACCTACTGCGACTAGGCAACAAGTTGCCAAGTCTCGCTGTCCTCTCCCTGTGGGAGAAGACAGATCACACCCGCATCGGCATCAGGACGTAGAGCGCCTCAGACTTGTCGCTTTCGCGGATCAGTGTGGGGGCGCTGGCGTCGGCGAGGTGGAGCTCCACGCTGTCGCTTTCGACTTGGGCCAATATGTCGAGCAGATAGCGGGCGTTGAAGCCGATTTCAAAGCCATCACTTTTATAATCGCCAGACACTTCTTCCGCCGCCGTACCGTTTTCGGGTGAAGTGACGGAAAGCGTGATCTTGTCGGTATCCAGCGCCATTTTGACCGCACGGGTTTTTTCCGACGCAATGGTTGCCACACGGTCAACCGATGCCTGAAGCGCCTTGGGGTCAATTTTAAGCAGCTTGTCATTGCCGGTCGGGATGACACGGCTGTAATCGGGGAAAGTCCCGTCAATCAGCTTCGATGTCAGGATCGCTGTGCCCATGGTAAAGCGGATCTTGCTTGCCGACAGGTCGATCAGGACATTCTTGTCGCCGCGCTCACCTAGCAGCTTGTGCAGTTCAGCCACGCATTTGCGCGGCACAATCACGTCGGGCATGCCTTCGGCGCCATCGGGCCGGTCCAGCGTCACCCGCGCGAGGCGGTGGCCGTCGGTCGCGGCGGCTTTCAATACCGCGCGGTCGTCATCATCGGCAACGTGCAGGAAAATACCGTTCAGGTAGTAGCGTGTTTCTTCCGTGGAAATCGCAAAACGTGTTTTTTCGATCAGGTTGATGAGCTCTGCCGCCGGCAGTTCAAAACTGGTCGGCAGATCGCCTTCGGCAATCATTGGGAAATCATCGCGCGGCAGGGTCGGCAGACTGAAGCGGCTGCGGCCCGCTTTCACCAGCATCTTGCCATCCGCCGCGTCGAGCAGCACTTCGCTGCCCTCGGGCAGTTTGCGGGCAATTTCAAACAATGTGTGCGCCGATACGGTGATCGATCCCGCGCTTTCCACAGCCGATGCGCTCATTGTTTCGATAACCTGCAAATCCAGATCCGTCGCGGTGAAACGCAGGCTGCCGTCTTCGCCCGCTTCGATTAGGACATTGGACAGAATGGGAATGGTGTTGCGCCGCTCCACAACCGACTGCACATGGCCCAGGCTTTTTAGCAGCACCGCGCGTTCAATGGTCGCCTTCATGGTAATTCCCCTAACTTGCTTCATCCGGCCATATGGGGCCAGACAATGAATATGGTTACTGCATACGATCGTGTAACGAAACGCTGCATGAAACATCCTTACCAACTATGGTTTTCGGGGCAAGCATATAGGCCGCATATGATGAGTAAATTGTGGAAAAAATCCATATCCGGCCCAAGGCGGCCTATCAAACTCATACGTAACATTCACGATATGACGGAATCTATGGCCGCCAACAATCGCTGTTGCAATTTGGCGTATGGGGCGCAAAAGATGGCGCAATGACAGCATCTGTTCCTCTTGCGACGCTCAAGGGCCGCTTTTTTATCGCCCGGCACGGCGAAACCGTGTTCAATGCCGCCGCACGGCTGCAGGGCGACCGTGTGCACACACCGCTTACCCGCGCGGGTTTTGCGCAGGCGGATACCATGGGGCAGGAACTGCGCGCCTATCTGGGTGCAAAACCGGATATTGAATTACATGTATCCAGCGCAGGCCGCGCGCTGCAGACGCTTGCGATCATCACTGAACATCTGCAGCTCGACTGGCATAGTGCGCGCGGCGATGACCGGCTGAAAGAAATCGGCATGGGCAGCTATGGCGGGAAATATTATGCGCACGTGGCGGAGGAATATGGCGATATTGTCGACCGCGACACCATGCTTCTGCGCCCTGCGCCTGATGGTGAAAATTACATGCAAATCGCCATGCGAATGGTGGACTGGCTGGGCGATCATGGCGCAGGTGACGGCGACAGGCTGATTATCATGCACGGTATTTCCAGCCGCGTGCTGCGCGGGATATTGCTGGAGCTGCCGCCCGACGAGACATATGGCGCACCCGTTGCCGGTAGCCTGACGCAGGGATCCATCGTGTGCATCGAAAATGGCGTGGAACAGGTGATTATCGAAGGCAAAGGCGGGCAGCGGGCGTGAGCAATTTCATCATACAATCAATCCAATCCGCATTCCTGCGAAAGCAGCAATCCAGAACAGCAAAGCGCAATTCTGCCCTAGGCTCCTGCTTTCGCAGGAGCATCGTTATGGCCGCACTGGCTCTCGCTGCGATCTCCGCCCCTGCATTTGCCAAGGACAATCTGGGTATATTCGATAGCTGGGGCGCATTCCGTGATGCAGCTACCCCGCGGTGCTACGCCATTGCAGAGCCCGAACTGAGCAGAGGCAAGGCTGATTATACCCCCTATGCCTCTGTCGGATACTGGCCGAAACGCGGCGTGCGCGGACAAGTGCATTTCCGCCTTAGCCGCGATATTGCCGAGGGCGCGAAAATCGACCTGCGCATCCGCAGCAGGCACTTCACGCTAACCGGCGGCGGCGCAGATGCCTGGGCAACTGGCAAAGCCATGGACGCCGCGATAACAGCGGCCATGCGTTCGGGCGGCGATATGCGCATATTGGTCCGCGGCAAGGATGGCCGCATGGTACGTGACGATTACCGCCTGCGTGGCGCCGCCACTGCGATGGATGCCGCCGCGCTGGGGTGCGCACGGCTGAAACGCTGATTGCCTCTGCGCTTCTGAATGCAGGCATGGCGATGGGCATTACAGTAAAATGATCGCAAAAATGTGATTACTACTTGGCTAAAACTGAAATGCGGGCTGGACCGGTGTCGCCCCTTCTCCCTCCTCAACATCACTTTCTTCCCCATGCACGCCTTCCAGCGCGGACAGGGTAATACCCATCAACCGCACCCCCTTTGCAACCGGAATCTGGTCGCCCAGCAACACATGACCGATTTCGGCAAACTCCTGTTTATCCTTTATCCAGCGGTCAAGCGAGCGCGCACGGGTGATCTGCACGAAATCGGCAAACTTGATTTTCAGCGTCACGGTGCGCCCGCGCGCTTCATTTTTTTCGATCCGTTCCCAGACAATATCGACCACGGCGTCCAGCGCCTCGCGCAGTTCGGTCTCGGTCCATTTGTCCTCGCCATAGGTGCGCTCCCCGCCAATTGATTTTCGGATGCGGTTGGGTTTGACTGCGCGGTCGTCAATCCCGCGTGCAGCAAGATAAAGATAGCTGCCCCATGACCCAAATTTTTCGCACAGCCACTCCTCCGTTTTTGCGGCCAGGTCCGCACCGGTTTCAATACCGAGACGCGCCATTTTCTCGCCCGTACGCGGACCAACACCGTGGAACCGCCGCACCGGTAAGCTGGCAACGAAGGCCGGGCCGCGCCTGGGCGGGATCACGCAAATGCCATCGGGTTTGTTTTGGTCGCTCGCAATCTTGGCGATAAACTTGTTGTACGACACGCCCGCACTGGCGGTCAGCCGCGTTACTTCCCTGATCCGCGCGCGAATAGCCTCGGCAACCAATGTGGCCGAGCCAATGCCCTGCTTGTCCTCGGTCACATCCAGATAGGCCTCGTCAAGCGACAATGGTTCGATCAAGTCGGTATGTTCGGCGAAAATCTCCCGTATCTGCCGTGATACTTCGCGGTAGACTTCAAACCGGTGTTTCACGAATATCAGGTCGGGGCACCGCCGCTGCGCCGTAACCGACGGCATGGCCGATTTTACCCCGAATTTGCGCGCTTCATAGCTGGCCGCCGCGACCACGCCGCGCTTGGATGACCCACCCACTGCAACAGGCTTGCCGCGCAGTTCGGGATGGTCGCGCTGTTCGACGCTTGCGAAAAACGCATCCATATCGATATGGATAATCTTGCGCTGCGGCGCATCCGATTCTGTCTCGTCAGACATGCACACCATGATAGATCGGGAACATGTGGGGAACAAGAGTAGATAAGGAGATTCATAATCATCTTAATCCCACATTGTTCTAATCCTAAAAGTGGTATCCTGTCCAAACTGTGGAATATAACCGTGCTCCTGCGAAAGCAGGAGCCCAGGGCAAATTAGTGCTACAGCGCTCTGGATTCCTGCTTTCGCAGGAATACGGCAATTACCGTGACGGTATGAAGATAGGGTGCGGCATGAACGCAAAGATTGGCTATCATCAAACGCTTTGGTAACAAACAATGCAGGCAATAAAAACAGGACCCAAATTTGACTAAGAAAAGCGATAAACCCGCCACACAGTCCGTCACTGGCGGCCGCCGCAAGGAATGGACAGGCGCGGTTGTCAATCCGCCGGTATGGCGCGCCAGCACGCATTTATATGACAATGTGGCGGCGCTGCGCGAAGGGCCGAAAACCAATGAAGACGGCCAGTTTTTCTATGGTCGGCGCGGGTCGCCGACACAATGGTCACTAGCCGATGCACTTACCGAAATGGAGCCCGGTGCGCATGGCACCATGCTCTATCCCTCCGGCGTGGCGGCGATTTCATGTGCACTGCTTTCGGTGCTCCGCCCCGGTGATGTGCTGCTTATTGCCGACAATGCCTATGATCCCAGTCGCAGCTTTGCCGAAACATTCCTGAAACGCATGGGTGTGGAAACACGCTATTATGACCCGATGGTGGGCGAAGGCATAGCCGAGCTGATCTGTGACAAAACGCGGGCGATCCTGATGGAAAATCCGGGCAGTTTGACATTTGAGGTACAGGATATTCCCGCCATTTGTGAAGCCGCAAAGGCACACGGGGTCATAACTCTGCTCGACAATACCTGGGCGACACCGGTTTTCTTTCCGGCGATCGAAAAAGGCGTCGACATGACGATCCTGGCCGCGACCAAATATATTGTCGGGCACAGTGATGTGATGATGGGCAGCGTCACGACAACGGAAAAATACTGGAAACGCCTGCGCAGCACCGCGCAGCAGCTGGGCCAGGTGGTGTCACCCGATGATGCCTATCTCGCCGCCCGCGGGCTGCGCACATTGGATGTGCGGCTGCGGCAACATCAAATGTCCGCGCTGAAAATCGCCTATTGGCTCGAAGCACAGCCCGAAGTGGCGCGGGTGCTGCACCCCGCAATGCCTACCTGCCCCGGCCATGCGACATGGAAACGCGATTTCAAGGGCGCGTCCGGGCTGTTTTCTTTTGTGCTGAACGGCGGCAGCGATGACGCCCGCGCCGCACTCATAGATACGCTGGAGTTGTTCGGCATCGGCTATAGCTGGGGCGGGTTTGAAAGCCTCGCCATTCCGGTATCACCGCAGCAGCACCGCACCGCCAGTGCGTGGCCTCCGGCGGATTATGGCACGCATGAACAATATCTGGTGCGTCTGCAAATCGGGCTGGAAGATACCGATGACCTGATCGCCGACCTTGCAGAGGGGCTGAAAGCGTTTAAGGTGGCAGCGCAATGATTAACGACCTTATCAGTAATTTTACCGAAAGATTTGCGCAAAACCCTATCCAGTTGCAATATACGGAAGCGGGAATTGCGGGCGGTCTGGTGCTGGGCTCCATCATTATCGGCTGGGGACTGAGCAAGCTGCTCGCGCCCAGACTCGCAACCATATGGGAAACGCGCGCCGGTTATGAAAGCGAACTGGCGCGCCGCCGTATCCGCGACATGGTGCGCCGTCTTGCCGAAGTCATCATCATATCGCTGACGCTCGCACTGTGGGACTGGACACTGATTGCCAATGTCATTTTCGCCATCACTCTCGCGGCAGTTGCCGGATTGCTCACCAATGATTTTATACGCGGCGTACGCATGCCCGACTGGCTTGGGAGCGTCATGGGTGTCGGCGTGGCCGTCACCACGCTGTTCAGCCTGGTCGGCAGTATCGAGGCCATTACGGTAGCATTGGACCGGGTCGGATTCGATCTGGGCGATGGGCGCATCTCGCTGTTAAAGATCGTCACAGTCATTTTTACCGGAGTTCTGCTGTTCGCAGTGGCCCGGATCGTCGGACGGATTATCAGCCATTCGATCAGCAACTCGTCGCGCTTTGATGCAACGCAAAAGCTGCTGGGGCAGAAGATTGCGACCATCATCATCGTCATCATTGCCTTTTTCATCGGCATAGACGTGCTCGGCATTGACCTGACCGCGCTCGCCTTTTTCTCCGGCGCATTCGGTCTTGCCATCGGTTTCGGCATGCAGAAAACCATCGGTAACCTGATCGCGGGTATCATCCTGCTGATGGACAGATCAATCAAGCCGGGCGATGTCATCGTGGTAGGTGACAGTTTTGGCTGGGTGAATAAAATTGGCGTGCGCGCCGTGTCGGTGCTGACGCGCGATGGCAAGGAGCACCTGATCCCAAACGAAAACCTGATGATCAACGAGGTGGAAAACTGGTCCTATTCCGACCCCAATGTCCGCATGAAAATTGATGTGGGCGTTGCCTATAACAGCGATATGCGCAAAGTGCAGGAGCTTTTATATCAGGCTGTACGCGAATCCAAACGCGTGCTCAAACGACCTGCGCCTGTTGTGTGGATGCTCGAATTTGGCGATAATAGTGTCAATTTCCAGATCCGGTGCTGGATCAATGACCCCCAGGACGGCATCGGCAATGTCAAAGGTGACGTGATGATGCGGGTGTGGGACCTGTTTCAGGAACATAATATCGAAATCCCCTTCCCGCAGCGTGACCTGTATATCAAGGAAATGCCGGACGGATTTGACGTGCAAGAACGGACTCAGGCAGCGAAAGCAGATAAGGCCGTACACGGCACTTCCAGCTAAGCGCCCTTACTGCACCAGCATCGGTCCCAATGGCTTGCCGCCGAACAGGTGGACATGCAGATGCGGGACTTCCTGATGGCCGTGATGACCCACATTGGCGAGCAGGCGGTAGCCTGGCTCCACCAGCCCCATCATCCGCGCAACATGGCCGACACCGCGCACAAGCCCGGCAATTTCGGCATCATCGGCCCTGGCGCTGAAATCATCCCAGCTCACATAAGCGCCCTTGGGGATGACAAGCACATGGGTCGGCGCCTGCGGGTTAATATCCTCAAAGGCCAGCACATGATCGTCCTCATGCACCTTATTACAAGGAATTTCACCGCGCAGGATTTTGGCGAAAATATTCTGGTCATCATAAGGTGCCTTGGGGTCAACGCTCATAATTCAACTCTCCCGGTCTGGTTCAACACGCTAATGCGTCCGCGCCGCTTTCTCATCAATTCCCGAAATGCCTTCACGCCGCGCCAGCTCGCTCAGCACATCATTCCAGCTCAGCCCCATATCGGCGAGTGTGACGAGCAGGTGAAATACCAGATCAGCGGATTCGCCAATCATTTCTTCATGTTCGTCAGTCACGGCAGCGATAACAGCTTCAGTCGCTTCCTCGCCCAGCTTCTGCGCCATTTTACCGCGCCCCTGATGCGTCAGCTTCGCCACATAGCTTTTGCCGGGGTCCGCCTGCCGCCGGTCAAAGATGATAGTTTCCAGATGTTCGATAATATCTTTCATGCCCATCTGTTTGCGCTGGCATGGCGGCATTGGTCAAGGGCAAAGCTGTCACATCAGCAGATTACCGACGCGCGGGCAGTCCTGCATCGCGCAGTGCCTTATGTGCGTCAGCGATACTGTGCTCGCCAAAATGGAATATCGATGCGGCCAGCACCGCACTGGCATGCCCTTCTTTCACGCCATCGACCAGATGCCGTAAATTGCCGACCCCGCCGCTGGCGACCACTGGTACGGATACCCTGCCCGCAATGGTACGGATCAGATCAAGGTCATAGCCGTCGCGTGTGCCGTCACGGTCCATCGACGTGACAAGCAACTCCCCCGCGCCCAGCTCCGCGAGCCGCATGGCATGGCCCACCGCATCAATGCCGGTAGGTGTGCGACCGCCATGGGTGAATATCTCCCAGCCGCCCTGCCCGTCGCTGCGCGCATCAATCGACGCCACCACGCATTGCGACCCGAATTTCTGCGCTATTTCACCCACCAGTTCAGGCCGTGCCACAGCGGCGCTGTTGATCGCAACCTTATCCGCGCCGGCCAAAAGCAATGCACGGGCATGGCGGGCAGAAGAAACGCCGCCGCCTACGGTGAGCGGCATGAAGCAGACCTCTGCGGTACGTTTCACGACATCAAGTATCGTGCCGCGCGCTTCATGGCTGGCGGTGATATCCAGGAAACACAGCTCGTCCGCGCCCGCCACGTCATAGGCCTGCGCTTGCTCCACAGGGTCACCAGCATCTTGCAGATCGACGAAATTGACACCCTTGACCACACGGCCATTTGCAACGTCCAGACAGGGGATGACACGGATACGCAGGGTCATTGTTTTGCTCGCTTGATTTTATTTGATGCCTTCTCGGGCATGAGGTGGCACCGGTCAGATTGTTTTTCCCTCACGGCTATTTTTCGCTGCGCGAAAAGCCTGCGGGAACGCGGCACCAGCCCGCTCCCCCGCCCAACCTCCCGACAGGGTATAATATATCGGGAGGTTGGGCGGGGGAGCGGGCTGGTGCCGATTTGCGAACGGGAGTGAGCCAAAAAGGACTCTTCCCGTATCAACCCGTGAGCCGGAGTGTGCAAAATAACTCCCATCACCGCGCTGCCTTCGCAATCGCTGTCGCCAGATCCAGCCGTCCGTCATAAATCGCACGGCCCGTTATCACGCCTTCAATACCTTCATCCCTGTGCATGGAGAGCATATGGATATCGTCCAGCCCCTTGACCCCGCCGCTCGCGATCACGGGGATCGCGCTGCCGCGTGCCAGTTCCACCGTCGCGTCGATATTGCATCCTTTGAGCAGGCCATCACGGCCCACATCGGTGAACAGCAACGCCGCGACGCCCGCATCCTCAAACCGGCGGGCCATGTCCTCCACACGCACCTCGGATACATCAGCCCAGCCTTCGGTGGCAACAAACCCATCGCGTGCGTCGACCGCCACCACGATCCCACCCGGAAACGCGCGGGCCATGTCTTTTACGAATTGCGGATCTTTGAGCGCCGCTGTGCCGATCACAATGCGCGCCACGCCCAAGTTGAACCAGCCTTCCACCGCCTGCGCATTACGGATACCACCGCCAAGCTGCACATGGCCGGGAAACTGCTGCACAATCGCTTCGACCGCCTGCCGGTTCACAGCCCTGCCCGCGAACGCGCCATCCAGGTCCACGACATGCAGGTGCTGCGCGCCCGCATCGGCGAACAGCATCGCCTGCGCCGCCGGGTCATCGCCATAAACGGTGGCCCGGTCCATATCACCCTCGGCCAGGCGCACCACCTGCCCGTCTTTCAGGTCAATTGCGGGGAAAACGATCACAGGCCTGGTCCTTTGATGACAGCATCACTTCGACCCGTCATTCCCGCGAAGGCGGGAATCTCGTGCAAAGTAGCGCCAGATTGAAGGAGATTCCGGCTTTCGCCGGAATGACGCGAATTTTTCACGGCATCCATGTCAAAAACCTTTCCAGCAATTCCAGGCCATAACGCTGGCTTTTTTCGGGGTGGAACTGCACGCCGAATATATTATCCCGCGCCACCGCCGCGACAAGAGTCTCGCCATGGTGCGTGGTGGCGGCGATATCATCTGCATCCGCCACATCAAAATGATAGCCGTGCAAGTAATAAGCCTCGCCATGTTCAAGCAGGGGCGCATCGCCGCGCACCTGCACATCGTTCCAGCCCATATGCGGCACCTTGATATCCGTAGTATCAGGCTCAATCGCCCTCACCGTGCCGCCGATCCAGCCCAATCCCTGATGCGTGCCGTGTTCGACGCCTGTGTCCGCGAGCAGTTGCATACCAACACAAATGCCCAGAAATGGCGCGCCCTCGTGCCGCACACGCTGCTCCAGCGCGTCCGCCATGCCGTCTATCGCCATCAACGCATCGCGGCACGCCCCGAACGCGCCCACACCGGGCAGGACAATACGGTCCGCGCCGGCCACAGCATCAGGATGACTGGTTATCGAAATACCGGTCGCACCCGCCGCTTTCAGCGCGTTATGCACCGAATGAAGATTGCCCGCGCCATAATCTATCAGCGCAATAGCATCAGTCACTTAAAGTGCCTTTGGTCGAAGGAATCGCGCCCGCCTTGCGCGGGTCGATCTCGACCGCCTGTCGCATGGCGCGGGCAAAGCCCTTGAAAATGCCCTCAATGATATGGTGATTATTCTGCCCATAGAGCAGCTCGCAATGCAGTGTCAGCCCGGCCGCCTGCGCGATTGAGTGGAACCAGTGCTCGAACAGCTCCGTATCCATTTCACCCAGCCGCGGCTGCGAAAAGCCCGCTTTCCACACCAGATAGGGCCGCCCGCTGATATCAACCGCGACCCGCGCCAGCGCTTCATCCATCGGTGAATAGGCACTGCCGTAACGCACAATCCCCGCCTTGTCGCCCAGCGCTTCGCTGAGCGCCTGTCCAATCGCAAGCGCGCTGTCTTCGGTGGTGTGATGCTGATCCACATGCAGATCGCCTTTGATACGGACCATAAGGTCAATCAGCGAGTGGCGCGAAAACTGCTCTATCATATGGTCGAGAAAGCCGATGCCGGTCGCAACATCATATTGCCCCGTACCATCGAGGTTCACTTCGACATGAATATCGGTTTCATGGGTCGTGCGGGTAAGAGTGGCTGTACGCATGCACGCATCTATAAAGCCATTCAGGCCGCCTGCAACAATTTTACGGCACATAATATCCTGAACATGTAAAAGAGCCACTTGACCCGGCCCGCGTTAAAAGCCACCAATGCACATATGAGCGAAGACATGCCAGACAGCCTGATTCCCTATGATGAAATCGTGCAGGAGGCCCTGCGCGCCGTGGTCGGCCGCGTCCTGCGCGAAGTCGAACGAGATGGCCTGCCCGGTGAGCATCATTTCTATATCACCTTCAAAACGGGCGCAGCTGGCGTTGAAATCCCCAGCCATCTAAGCGAACGGTTTCCTGATGAAATGACGATTGTTGTGCAGAACAAGTTCTGGGACCTCACAGTGGGCGATGACAGTTTCTCCATCGGCCTCAGTTTCAACCAGATCCCGGCCAATCTGCATGTTCCCTATGCCGCAATTACGGCTTTTGTGGACCCGTCCGTTGATTTCGGACTGCAATTCCATGTGGAAAGCGATGCCACCGAGCCCGCGCCGCATGAAGATGCCGAAAACGATCATCCCGAACCGACTAGCGATGGTGTGGACGGTGAAGATGGTTCTAATGTTGTCACGGTGGACTTCGGGCAAAAGAAATAGGCTGCCTAAAATACAGTGTCCTGGCCCTGTTTCCATATTCTCGTCGCGTTCTCGTATCCTGTCTTCGTATCCCCGCTCTGCTTCGTATCCCGGCCCTTCGGCTGTCTGCTTGCTGCAGCCGCTCAGGATAAACTTGAGCAAAGCTCAAGGCCGGGATCCACTGCGACCATAGCGCTTACCGCTCTTGGACCCCGGCCTGCGCCGGGGTACAAAGAAGCTTCTCAAATCAACCGCACAAACCATTTTCCTACATGACATGCGTCAGGCTATATTCCTCCTTTATCTTGCACGGAGAAATATGATGACGCACGCACAGCAACTTAGCAGCCTTGCCCCCTTTACACCCGTACCCGTACGCAGACGGCGTGACGGGTGGACCCGTGAACGACAGCGGGATTTTATCCGGCACCTTATGCTAACCGGAGTCGTGAAAGATGCTGCCCGGGCCACCGGCATGTCCGAAGCCTCTGCATACCGCCTGCGCAAACATGCTGACGCAGCATCATTCGCACATGCGTGGGATGTCGCGCTGGATCTGCATGCACAATACCGGATGTTCAGACGCCGTCAGGAAAAGCGCAAAGTACAGGCGAAACGCGCGCCGAGCCTGATGCGCCGGATTACCAATGCGGACAAGGCAAATACGGCCTATCACAATGATATGAAAAGATATATCTGAAAGGTCAGCCGAAAGTAGAGCTTATCGCCGTATTCGCTTAATTCTAAACTTGCACAACTTTCGGCTGACCTTTGGAATGGTTTTTCGCACTCTGCGGGCAGAGAGGGTCATAAAAGATGGATTCAAGATTTCGGCAGCACCTTTTTTGACGCATATGTCCGGCCCGCCGATACGGCCGGACAGAACCAATATGGAACATCCTGTCCACTGGTGTGTTATGTAGTCAAAGCAATAAAGACTATTCAGGGGACATATGCATATTTTTGCAGCAGCAAATACGACAGATACAACTAACACCGCGGCCGAAATCGCTGAACAGGTAAATCCGGTCGAAAAATTATCACAGCAAGTCATTGATATAGGCAACGGGTTTTTCAATATATTGCCTAATCTCGCGATTGGCATATTCGTCATTCTGGTCACATGGATCGTGGCCAAGCTGGCGCGCAAACTGGCCGACCGTATTATCCGCAAAGCTGATTTGCGGCCATCGCTGCGTTCGCTAATCGAGACTTTGATCTCGGTCATTATCTGGATTATCGGTATCATGATTGCCGCCACAGTCATGATCCCCAGCCTGACACCTGCAGGAATGCTGGCCGGACTGGGCCTCGGCACCGTGGCTATCGGCTTTGCGTTTCAGGATATTTTTGAAAATTTCCTCGCCGGCGTGCTGATCATGATCCGCAAAAAAATGCGGATTGGCGATGTTATCCAATGCGAAGGTATTACCGGCAAGGTCGAGCATATCACGTTGCGCGAGACGCATGTGCGCCGCCTTTCGGGGGAAACCACGATTGTGCCCAATTCGATGCTATTTAAAAATCCGGTGGAGATCATAACCGATGACCCACAGCGCCGTCATGAGGTTATTGCCGGTGTATCCTATGATACTGATCTGGAAGTCGCGCGCGACGTGATCCGTAAGGCTGTTGAAACGGTGGATGGAGTCGACAAGGACAAACGCATCGATGTGTTCGCATGCGAATTTAACTCCAGCTCGGTCGATTTCCGGGTGCGCTGGTGGGCTGGCTCCAAGCCCTATGATATGCACCATACGAAAGACTTGGTTATCCGCGCCATTAAACGCGCACTGGATGATGCGAATATCGAAATTCCGTTCCCGTATGTCACGCACACGTTTAAGGAAGCGGTAAGAATTGAAGAAGGAAATGACAATGGCGAAAACTAAGTCAGAGGCAATTGCCAAAGTTGCTGAAGATGCGCTCCCCAAAGCCGAAACCCGCGCATTATGGTCCGACGTTGCCCTGCGCACCGCGACACGCCTGTTTCGCACCAGCGTGCTGGATAGCACGTTGAACAAGGTAATGACGCCCGCAGCGCGGGCACAGGCGAAACCCAACAGCCTGGGCATGTCGCTGCTCGGCATGATGGCAGCGCGTATGGCGACAAAATCGGTGCCCGGCGCGGTACTTGTCAGCGGCGCCCTTATTGCCAAGGCTTTATACGACAGGGGAGCCGCGAAAAAAGCCGATGCAGATGCACAGGAAATTGATCCGGAACAGACAGCTGGCCAGAAAGATAAGTAATCCCGGTTATATTGCGCCTTGCCATTGCTTAATCGCATCAATCGGCCAGAGCAGCATTATTACATTTAGCGTCAGGTTATCGCGGATCATATAAAGCGTGAACAGTTCAAAAATGACCGCGATGCCGACTGTAAGAAGCACCGGCGCGCGGGATGCAAACCAAAATCCGGCCACCATCCACAATGCATCGCAGATAGAATTAAGGATTGAGTCCCCGCTATAACCAAAGGCCATGGTGACCGAGCGATAGCGGTCAATAACAGCGGGGCTATTTTCTGCAATTTCCCAGCCACATTCAAGCAATAGCGCAGCACAAAGCCACAATCCCTTGGGATATCTGCGCAGCAGCAGATAGCCCAGTCCATAGAATATAAAGCCATGGATGATATGGCTGGGGGTATACCAGTCGGAGATGTGCTGGCTGTTCTCGCTGGACTGCACCACCCCGTGCCAGAAATATATCTCCCCGCTTGCGCTGATAATCGGACGATCCATGCCCAGCAATATGAAGAATGTGAGGACCAATATCGCCAGTGCGCCCCAAATCCATTTTTTATCCATAGTCACGCATTTTCTCCCTGCACCCACTTGACGGGAAGCGGCTTAAATTGGCAAGAGCGGATATGGACACACCGCATAATGTTTCGCTGACCAACCCGAACAAGCTTAAACGCCGCGGGTTGCTGTTCGTGCTCTCCTCCCCGTCAGGTGCCGGCAAATCGACTATTGCGCAGATGTTGCTGAAATCCGACCCGGAAATGAAGCTGTCGGTATCCTATACCACTCGCGCGCCAAGGCGTGGTGAGGTCGATGGACAACATTACCATTTTACCGATGAAGCTACTTTCAAACAGATGATCGAAGACGATTCCTTTATGGAATGGGCCATCGTTTTCGACCATTATTATGGCACACCCAAAGCGCAGGTGCGTGCGGGCCTGAAAGAAGGTGAAGACTATCTGTTCGATATCGATTGGCAGGGCACACAGCAGCTTTACCAGCGTAATGAAACCGACGTGGTCCGCGTGTTCATCCTGCCCCCATCCATGGAAGAACTTGACCGGCGCCTGAGAAAACGTGCGACGGACAGCGAAACGGTGATCGAAGCCCGTATGGCCCGGTCCAAGGCAGAAATCAGCCATTGGGATGGTTATGACTATGTCGTCATCAACGACGATGTCGACCGCTGCTTTAACCGGGTGCGCGAGATCCTGCACGCCGAACGCGTCCGCCGCTCGCGCCAGACGGGACTGGTCGATTTTGTCCGGGATTTAATGGCTTGAAGCTGGAAACCCTCTCTCGTGCGGGAGAGAATATGGAGACTTGTCCCGGATTCGATCCAGGGCTTAGTCGAAATTGGTGAGGGTGGACGCTCTATCGATAGCACAGCCCCCTCACCCACTGCGACTAGGCAACAAGTTGCCAAGTCTCGCTGCCCTCTCCCTTAAGGGAGAGGGAATATCATTTAATGCCCCTCTGCGTCGGTCCCGCCCATGGGCGCAGAGGCATTGACCATACCGCCATCGACCGGAATGGTCGTGCCCACAACATAATCTCCTGCCCGGCTGGCAAGATAGATGCCGACTGCCGCCATATCTTCAGGTGTGCCGATACGTTTGGCCGGGATATGTTTCGCCACCACGTCGGCATAATCGCGCGCGGCCTTGTTCATTTCCGACTGGAACGCGCCCGGCGCAATGCCGCTGACGATGATATTGTCCTGGAGCAACCGCACCGCCATCCGGCGCGTTAAGTGGATCAGCGCTGCCTTGGATGCCTGATAGCTATAGGTCTCCCAAGGATTGATTTTCATGCCGTCGATAGATGCGACATTGATAACTTTTGCAGGCCGCTCGGCGCTTGCCGCGTTTTTGAGCAGCCCGTGCAGTTTCTGCGTCAGGAAAAACGGCGATTTGACGTTCAGGTCCATCACCTTGTCCCAGCCAATTTCCGGAAATTCGTCAAATTCCGCGCCCCATGCTGCCCCCGCATTGTTGAGCAGGATATCCAGTTTCTCTTCCCGTTCACCCAGCTGCGCCGCCAGCGCCCTACAGCCTTCGATCGTGCTGATATCGCCTGGAATGGAAATGCAGTTTTCGCCCAGTTCCTGAGCGGTTGCATCGCACACATCCGCTTTGCGCGCTGTGATATATACCTTGGCTCCGGACTTGATATAGCCTTCGGCAATCATCTTGCCGATGCCCCGTGAGCCACCCGTGACCAGCGCCACGCGGCTTTCAAGCGAAAAGAGTTTCTGGACGTCCATTAGTTATTTCCTCTCTAAATGCGTCATGCTGAACCTGTTTCAGCATCCAGAGCAGCAAGCCCGTAGTTTGATGCTCTGGACCCCGGATCAAGTCCGGGGTGACGTTGTGGTTCAATAGCCGTGCAGTTCAGCCACCTTGTTAGTATGGTAATTGGTATCGCCCAGAAACTCGCTGAGCGCGCGGTCACGTTTCATATACAGGCCGATATCATATTCATCGGTCATGCCGACACCGCCATGCATTTGTACGCCTTCACGCACGGCTAGATTGGCGGCTTTGCTGGCCTTGGCCTTGGCCATATGCACGTATAGCGCAGCATTGTCCGCACCTGCATCAAGCAGTTGCTGTGCCTTGAGAACCGCAGCGCCCGCAATTTCCATTTCGCTGTACAGATGTGCCGCGCGGTGCTGAAGCGCCTGAAAAGAGCCGATGGGGCTACCAAACTGCTTACGCTCTTTCAGGTAATCCACGGTGATATCCATCGCGCCGCCGCCGACACCCACCATTTCGGACGCCGAACCGATACGCCCTGCGGTCAGCAACGCGCCCAGCACTTCGCCGCCCTGATCGACTTCGCCAATCACGCTATCGGCATTGATCTCCACGCCATCAAATTTGACATGCGCGGCCACGGCGCTGTCCACCAGCCGTACAGGGTTCACATCCATGTTCGCTGCATCTTTCGGCACAGCGAACAATGTCAGGCCATCGGCATCACCGGCGCTTCCCGATGTGCGCGCAGCCACGATCAGCATGTCCGCCGATGCGCCATGGATAACGAACTGTTTCTGTCCGGTCAGTTTAAAGCCATTGCCGCTGCGCTCCGCCGCCATGGCTATCTGGTCGGGGCGATGCTTGGACTTTTCATCAATGGCAAGCCCCAGCACGGTGTCACCGCTCAATATCCCCGGCAGATACTCGCCTCTAAGCTTCGCACCCGCATGGTTCAGCGCGGCGACACCCGCCACCGCAGTAGTCAAAAACGGAGAAGGCGTCAGGTTGCGGCCAATCTGTTCCAGCACCACGCCAGCCTCCACATGGCCCAAACCCAGTCCTCCGTCCTCTTCGGAAACAAGAATGCCGGTAAAACCCATTTCGGCAAACTGTTTCCACAGGCCATGGCTGAAACCGTCCTTGCAGTTTTTGTCACGAAACTCACGGAAATGGCTGACCGGCCCCTCAGCCTTCATGAATTCGCGTGCGCTGTCCTGCAGCATGCTTTGATCGTCATCTAGAAATAGTGGCATGTTTTCTTTCCAATTTTATTCGTCATTCCCGGCTTGACCGGGAATCTATCTCACAACAGTTGCATTCAGATGCTAGCTGGTGAGATAAACTCCCGCTTTCGCGGGAGTGACGATGGTTTTTCCTTTGTCTTAATATCAACCGTCCGGCAGCTCCAATATCCGTTTGGATATGACGTTGAGCATGATCTCGCTTGTTCCGCCCTCAATGCTGTTCGCTTTGGTGCGCAGCCATTCACGCGGTTTCTTGCCGCCGCGCGAAGCCTCGCTTTCCCATTCAAGTGCATCGCTACCGCCCGCTGACATGACCAGTTCATGCCGCTGCTTGTTAAGCTCTGTGCCCGCATATTTCATCATATTGGGCTGGGCAGGATGACTCTTGCCCGCCTTCATTTCGTCCATGAACTTTTCGGCCATGGCCCGGAATGCCAGTGCATCAACATCAAACTGCGCCAACTCGCTGCGCAATATCTGATCATCCAGCATGCCCAGACCATTGAGACCAATAGCGCCAGTCATTTTCGCACCCAGCGAAGGCGAACCATCGCCCAGGCCGCCGCCTGAAATCATCTCACGCTCATGGCCCAGCAGATATTTGGCGACGTCCCAACCCCGGTTCAGTTCGCCTACAATCTGATCCTTGGGCACTTTCACATCGTCAAAGAAAGTCTCACAGAAAGGCGAACTACCCGAAATCAGCTTGATCGGCTTGGTCGACACGCCCGGTGTTTCCATGTCGAACAACAGAAAGGAAATGCCGCGATATTTGTCTTCCTTGTCGGTGCGCACCAGGCAGAAAATCCAGTCGGCCTTGTCGGCATAGCTGGTCCAGACCTTCTGGCCATTCACGATCCAGTGATCGCCCTTATCCTCACCATAAGTTTGTAATGATACGAGGTCGGAGCCACTGCCCGGCTCACTATAGCCCTGACACCAGCGGATTTCACCGCGGGCAATCTGATTCAGATAATGCACTTTCTGTTCTTCGGTGCCGAATTTCAGCAACGCCGGTCCCAGCATCCAGATACCAAAGCTCGACAGCGGCGAACGACAGCCCAGCTTTGCCATTTCGCGGCGGAATATCTTGGTTTCAGCCGGAGACATGCCCGCGCCGCCATATTCCTTTGGCCAGTCCGGCACGGTATAGCCTTTTGCAGCGCACCGTTCGAGCCAGACTTTCTGCGCCTCGCTCTGAAATTCAAAATTGCGCCCGCCCCAGCACATGTCTTCGTCACCGCGCACGGGTTCGCGCATTTCCGGCGGACAGTTTTCCTCCAGCCAGCTTCGTATTTCGCTTCGGAATTGGTCAAGGTCGGACATTTCAGCTCCTGTCACTCATGCGCCACTGCGCAGCATTTAATCGTACAGTTAACCTATGCATTTTATGCGCGCTCGGCAAGATATGATGCACAATACAGCATGCCGTAACGGCAGTGCAGCATGGATTGACCATTTTACATATCACGCCCATGCTGCGCCATCAGGGAATCGCAAAGCGCATAATAAGGCGGCACATATGAGCCAAAGCAGGATAGCCGACAGACTACCCTTTCCGGTGAAATTCACCTATGGGTTCGGTTCGATTGCTTATGGCATCAAGGATAATGGCTTCGCTGTCCTGCTGCTATATTACTATAATCAGGTGGTCGGCCTGCCCGCGACTATGGTGAGCCTTGCGATTATGATCGCATTATTTCTGGATGCGTTTATCGATCCACTCGTCGGCCAGTTTTCGGATAAAACACGCACGCGGCTTGGCCGCCGACATCCCTGGCTCTATGCCTCCGCGCTGCCCATGGCGATTATGTGGATATTGCTCTGGAATCCGCCCGATAGCAGTCAGACTATGCAATTTGTCTATCTTACCGGCATCGCTATGCTCGTGCGCATTTCCATATCCTGCTATGAAGTGCCTTCGCTCGCGCTGCTCCCCGAATTGACCAAAGATTATCACGAGCGCACCGTATTAATGCGTTACCGTTTTCTATTCGGCTGGGGCAGTGGTCTGCTTATCATGGTGGCGGCCTATAGCTTCTTTCTTATACCCGAGGGGGATATCGAAAGCGGGCTGCTCAATGCGGCGGGCTATTCCCGCTATGCCTTGGTCGGCGCCATTGCGATGTGTATCGCGGTAATCGTATCCGCCGCGGGCACGCACAAGCGCATTATCGATGGCTATAACACCGAAACAGGTCACCCCGGCGGGGCTGAAACATTTCAGCAGATGATTGAAGTGATGAAGTTCCGCCCTTTCATGCTGCTGTTATTTGCAGGCCTGTTCGCCTTTGCCAGCCAGGGGCTGGTATTCTCGCTCACACCCTATCTGCTCAGCCACGTGTGGGAATTCAGCCAGGCACAATTTGCGCAATATGCCGCCGCGCTGTTCTTTGCGGTATTTCTGGCTTTCCTGATTGTAACGCCATTGTCCAAAAGGCTCGGCAAAGCCAGGGCGGCATCACGGCTGACCGCGTTCGCCATGATCTTTGGCATCTCGCCCTACTTGCTGCGCTATTTGGGACTCTTCCCCGAAAATGGCGACGTCATGCTATTACCGTTGCTCTACACATTGCTGATTATCGGCATAGGTTGCGGTATCAGCGCCATGATCCTGACCATGTCGATGATGGCGGATGTCACCGATGCATCGGAGTTGGAGAGCGGAAAGAAGACGGAAGGCGTATTTTCGGCTGGCATGTTTTTCATGCAGAAATGCATTACCGGTATCGGCATATTTATGGCCGGCGCGATTATCCAGTTTAGCGGGCTTCAGGAAGGCGCCGAACCCGGCGGCGCAGCACCCGAAGTGGTGCAGGTGCTGATTTTGATGTTTGTGGGAATCATCATAATTCTAGGCAGTTTCGGGGCCTGGGCCTACACAAAATTTCCGCTCAGCGAAGATGACCATAAGGATCGGATTGCCAAACTGGCTGTAGGGTCAGCGGCAGAGCAAGCGGTTCCCACAGACGATAAAGGATGAATTATCCATCTGGGGGGTGGAATTCCGATCCGATAAGTGACACAAGTTAATCACACGATTAAACAGCGCGTGCGCTGAGTCCCCTTGAGCGAGCAGGAGCATATCACATGGAATTCGACCTTACCGAACGGCAGCAATATTGGCGTGACCGCGTGCGCGATTTTATCGAGGCGCATGTCCGCCCGCGCATGGGTGATTATGATGCACAGCAGGCCGAGGGTGACCGCTGGAAAGTGCTGCCTGTCATCGAGGAAGAAAAGGAACGCGCAAAGGCGCAGGGCATCTGGAACCTGTTCATGCCGCCATCCAATCCGAATCTGGTGCATGTTGATGACAGTTTCGAATTTGATGGCCCCGGTCTTACTAACCTGGAATACGCGCTTTGCGCAGAGGAAATGGGCCGCATTGGCTGGGCGTCAGAAGTGTTCAACTGCTCAGCACCCGACACCGGCAATATGGAAGTGTTCCACCGCTATGGCACCCGCGAGCACAAGGATCAGTGGCTGAAACCGCTGATGGAAGGCGAAATCCGGTCCGCATTCCTGATGACCGAGCCTGCAGTCGCATCATCAGACGCCACCAATATCGAAACGTCGATCCGCCGCGAAGGCGACGAATATGTCATTAATGGCCGCAAATGGTGGTCTTCAGGTGCCGGCGATCCGCGCTGCAAAGTCACCATTTTGATGGGCAAGACCGATTTTGAAGCCAAGCGTCATCAGCAGCAATCCATGGTGATTATGCCGATGGATGCGCCGGGCGTGACCATATTGCGCCACCTGCCCGTTTTCGGTTATGACGACGCGCCGCATGGCCATATGGAAATTGAGCTGAAAGACGTGCGTATCCCTGCATCAAACATCCTGCTGGGCGAAGGGCGCGGGTTTGAGATTGCGCAGGGACGCTTGGGTCCTGGCCGTATTCACCATTGCATGCGCACGGTGGGTGCTGCCGAAGAAGCACTCGAAAAAATGTGCCGCCGCCTGCAATCGCGTGTCGCTTTCGGCAAGACTATTGCCGAGCATAGCATCTGGGAACAGCGTGTGGCCCGCGCCCGCATTGACATTGAAATGACCCGCCTGCTCTGCCTGAAAGCGGCGGACATGATGGACAAGGTCGGCAACAAACACGCCAAGGCTGAAATCGCGATGATCAAGGTACAGGCCCCCAATATGGCGCTACAGATTATCGACGATGCGATACAGGCATTTGGCGGTGCGGGTGTATCTTCTGACGCCGGACTCGCCTCCATGTATGCCGGGCAGCGCACCCTGCGCCTCGCCGATGGTCCCGATGAAGTACACAACCGTTCAATCGCGCGTATGGAATTCGGCAAATATGGCCCGGACAGCGACAACACTGTCTCATCCGGCGATATGGGAGCGACACGGTGAAAGCGGCTGTCCTGAAAGAAGCGGGACAGCCACTTGAAATATGTGATGTCGAAATAGATGCGCCCGGCCCGCGCGAGGTGTTAATCCGCACCAAAGCGGTCGGGCTTTGCCGGTCAGACCTGCATTTTATTGACGGCGTCTATCCCACACTTCTGCCCACTATCCCCGGCCATGAAGCGGCGGGCATAGTGGAGGCTGTCGGCGCAGATGTACGCCATGTCGCGCCCGGCGACCATGTGGTCACCTTTCTCGCACCTTTTTGCGGAAGCTGCGAGCTGTGTGCGAGCGGACAACAGAGCCTGTGTCAGGACCCGTCCACCAAACGCAGCGATGACAAGCCGCCCAAGCTCACCATGGGCGATGAGACAGTTCACCAATTCCTCAATCTCTCCGCCTTTGCCGAGCAGATGCTGGTGCATGAAAATGCCTGTGTCGGCATTGATAAGGATATGCCATTTGACCGGGCCGCGCTGCTAGGCTGCGCTGTCATTACCGGCGCAGGCGCGGTGTTTAACGACAGCAAGCTGAAACCCGGTGAAAGCGTTGCCATTGTCGGCGCGGGCGGTATTGGTCTTTCCGCCATCAACGCCGCAAAAATTGCGGGTGCGAAGACTATCATTGCCATTGATCCGGTCCCCGCCAAACGTGACCTGGCCCTGAAAATGGGCGCAACACATGTCTTTGACGCAGCGGAGGCAGATGTCGGCAAACAGGTACTGACAGCGACCAGTGGCGGTGTCGATTACGCGATTGAAGCCGTGGGCCGCCCGGAAACGGCGGAGCTTGCCTGGGCCATTGCCAAACGCGGCGGACAGGCCACTATTGTGGGCATGATCGCACCCGGTAAAATGGTGACGCTGCACGGCCCCACACTACTGAGCGGCAAGACACTCAAAGGGTCGCTGATGGGCAGTACCCATTTTCAGGTCGATATGCCGAAACTTGCGCATTTTTACCTGAATGGGCAACTCGACCTCGACACCATTATTGCCGAACGCATCACGCTGAACGACATAAACACCGGTTTTGATAAACTCAGGGCGGGCGGCGATGCCCGCTCTGTCATAATATTCGACTGAAAGGACCTTCCCACATGGACGCCGATAAGGAAATGACCGGCACAATGGATGTGCCCGACAAGGACAAATTGGATGAAGCGAAGCTTACTGCATGGATGCAGAAAAATGTGGATGGTTTTACGGGCCCGCTGACCCTGTCCAAATTCAAGGGCGGTCAGTCTAATCCCACATACCGCGTTGATACGCCAGGCAGCTCCTATGTGCTGCGCCGCAAGCCTTTCGGCAAGCTGCTGCCCTCCGCGCATGCCGTGGACCGCGAATATAAAGTGCAATCTGCTCTTCATGCACAAGGTTTCCCAGTTTCGCGCCAATTCGGGCTTTGCGAGGATGATGATGTCATCGGCTCGATGTTCTACGTCATGGATTTCAGCGATGGTGTCGCCTATTGGGATGGCACACTACCAAAACAAACGAATGAAGAGCGCACGGCGATCTATCACCAGATGATAGAGACGCTCGCAAAGCTGCACAGCTATGATCCCGAAAAAATCGGCCTCGCCGATTATGGCAAGCCCGGCAATTACTGCGCGCGGCAAACGGCACGCTGGTCAAAGCAGTATAAGCTCTCTGAAACCGAGACTTTGCCCGAAATGGACAAGCTGATCGCATGGCTGCCGACCACCCTGCCCGAACAGAAAGGCTTTGGCATCGCGCACGGCGATTACCGGATCGACAATATGATTTTTGCCAAGGACGAGCCCAAAGTCATTGCTCTGCTCGACTGGGAACTTTCCACGCTGGGTGACCCGATTGCCGATCTCAGCTATTTCCTGATGAGCTGGATACAGCCCGCCGAAGGACGCAATGGTCTGCTCGGCGTAGATGTCGAGAGCCTCGGTATCCCGACCATGGAGGAAGCACAGGGTCTGTATATCAAGCATGCCAAACTCAGCGAAGTGCCGCCGATGGACTGGTATATGGCTTACAACCTGTTCCGCATCGCAGCGATTTTGCAGGGCATCAAAAAACGCGTGATCGACGGCACCGCCTCCAGCGCGCAGGCCGCAACCATGGCAGAACGCGTCGCGCCGCTGGCGCAGGCTGCGTGGAGCTTTGCCCGTAAGGCAGGCGCAAAAGACTAACAAAACGTCATTCCCGCGAAGGCGGGAATCTCCTGCAACCTAGCGCGAGATTGACAAAGATTCCCGCCTTCGCGGGAATGACGATAGACAGGAGATATAAACATGTCCCAATTCGACTTAACCGGCAAAACCGTTCTTATCACCGGCTCCTCGCGCGGCATTGGCCTCGCCACCGCACACGAGATGGCCGCGCAGGGCGCAAAGGTTGTTATTTCGAGCCGCAAGCAGGATGCGTGTGATGCAGCGGCCGCGGAAATCAACGGGAAATATGGCGATGGCACCGCGATTGCCGTTGCCTGCAATATTTCCGACAAGGATGGTCTGCAAAATCTGGTCAATGAGACGCGCAAATCATTCGGGCAGATTGACATCCTCGTCTGCAACGCCGCGTCCAACCCCTATTACGGGCCGATGGAGGGCATTGCCGACGAGCAGTTCCGCAAGATCCTGGACAATAACATTATTTCCAACCACTGGCTGATCCAGATGGTGGCACCGGAAATGCGCGAACGTGGCCAAGGCTCCATCATATTGGTCTCATCCATTGGCGGTATGGTGTCCAGCACCACGATCGGCGCGTATAATATATCCAAGGCGGCAGATTTCCAGCTCGCCCGGAACCTCGCCGCTGAATATGGCCCTGATGGCGTGCGTGTCAACTGCATAGCGCCGGGTATTATCAAAACCGATTTTGCACGCGCGCTGTGGGAAAATCCAAAGCTGATGGCGCATGTTGAAGGCTCTATTCCACTGCGCCGTATTGGCGAACCATCGGAAATTGCAGGCGCCGCGGTATTCCTGGCATCCGATGCATCGAAATTCATGACCGGGCAATCGATGGTGATTGACGGCGGTACAACCATTACAGGAGGACTGTAAATGACCGATCTATCCGGAAAAATAGCCATTGTGACCGGCGCAGGCAGCGGCATTGGACGCGCGTCCGCGTTGCTGTTCGCCGAAAAGGGCGCAAAAGTCATCGCCGCCGATATTACCGACAAGGTAAATGACACTGCTGCGGAAAACCCGGACGCCATAACCGCCATGACCTGCGATGCGGGCAGCGAAGAAGATGTAAAGGCACTCGTTGCCAAAGCGCTCGAATTGCATGGTGATCTGCATATCTTCTTTGCCAATGCGGGCATTTCCGGCGGGTTTGACGGGATATTCGACCAGAGCGTCGAGGAATGGGAAGAAATCCTGCGCATTAACCTGATCGGGCCGTTCCTCGCCATCAAACATGCGGGTAAGGCGATGGCTGACCTGTGTGAAAAAGAACGCGGCCATGGCGGCTCCATCATCTGCACCGCCAGTGTCGCCGGGCTGCGTTCCGGCGCGGGTGGCCCCGCCTATACCGCGTCCAAGGCGGGTGTGGTTAATCTGGTCCGTATCGGTGCGCAGCAGCTTTCGGGCAGCGATATTCGCTGCAACGCGATCTGCCCTGGCCTGATTGAAACCGGCATGACCGAGTTCATGTATAAAATGGTGCGCGAACGTGGGCTTGAGGATAAGGTAGGACAGCTCAACCCGATGCGCCGCGGCGGCGAGCCGATTGAAATCGCCAATGCGGCATTGTTTCTTGCATCAGACGACTCTTCCTATGTGAATGGCCATGCGCTTGTCGTTGATGGTGGTCTGTCGAGTTCGCACCCATTCAGCAAACAGAAATTTGGCGAAACCGCGGCTTGAAATATTATGATTTTATTCAAATCGCGCAACCAACCGCCCGTCATTCCCGCGAAAGCGGGAATCCAGAGCGGCCACATGCTAGATCGCTCTGGGCTCCTGCTTTCGCAGGAGTACGAAAATACAGATACGGAGTGATTTTCCATGACACTTGAAGCGAGCAATCCTGCTGAACTCGGTTTTGACCCAGAGCGCCTGTCTCATATCGATGCGCATCTGAAATCCAGATATCTGGACAGCGGACGCATGCCGCATACCGCGCTGCTCATCGGCAGGGGCGATGAGATTGCGCATCTGTCGCTGCAGGGCGAGGCACGGCCCGGCGAAGCGCTCACGCAGGACCATCTGTTCCGTATCGCCTCCATGACCAAGCCGGTCACTTCCATCGCGTTCATGCAGCTGGTGGAGCAGGCCAAAGTCGCGCTGTCCGACCCGGTCACCCGGTATATCCCCGAATGGAAGGATCAAGGCGTATTCGTCTCCGGAGGCGGTGCGCAGCCGTTTATGACGCGGCCCCCTGCCCGTCCAATGCAGATTATAGATCTGCTACGGCACACATCGGGACTGACCTATAGTTTCCAGGAACGCACGCCGATTGATGCCGCTTACCGCAAGGCCGGATTTGAACGTTTTGATGGTGGTGATCTGGAACAGCTAATCCAGACACTGGCCGGTATACCGCTCGAGTTCGATCCAGGCAGCAGCTGGAACTATTCCATCTCGACCGATGTTATAGGCGCGCTGATCCAGCGGATTTCAGGGCAGAAGCTCGATGCGTATATTGCCGAAAACATCTTCGAACCGCTTGGCATGCATGACACGCATTTTCAGCTGCCACAGGATAAGATGGGCCGGATGGCCGATTGCTATAGCTGGCATCCGCGCGAAAAAATGAAAATGTTTGATACCGGCGCAGATACTGCATGGGTCACACCGCCCAAGCTGCTCTCCGGCGGCGGCGGGCTGGTGTCATCACTTGCCGATTATCACCGTTTCTGCCGGATGCTGCTCAATGAAGGCACATTGGATGGGCAGCAGGTTATCGGCCGCAAGACACTGGAACTGATGACCGCGAACCACTTGCCAGGTGGCGGCGACCTCACACAGCATAGCAAATCTCTGTTCAGCGAGGCGGAAAATGCAGGCGGCGGTTTTGGCCTGGGCTTTGGCGTGACCGTGGACAATGCCGCAACAGGCGTGCCGGGTTCAACCGGTGATTTTTACTGGGGCGGGATGTTTTCCACCGCGTTTTTCGTCGATCCGGTGGAAGATATCATCATGATATTCATGACACAGCTCATGCCGTCCAGCACTTATCCGGTGCGGCGTGAAATCAAGACCATGCTCTATTCGGCGCTTACTGTTTAAGCGGTTTCGCGCGCCAATTCACAAAACCGGACTGCGGCTTCAAATTTCACACGGTTTGCTTCGCGCGTGGCCAGTGCTTCGGCATCCTCGCCCCATAATTCTGCCTGCCATAGCTCTTCCAGATTGGCGATGGGCCATAGCGCCTCTGTATCAACTTCGCCTTCCAGTAAAGCCAGCGTGCAGACCAGTGAGCCGGAAATTGTCGTGAGCGGGTTCATCGCGGCAAGCGTAAAGTCATCCTGTGCCAGCACGGCCTCTGACATACGCGCCAGCGTGGCGGCGGGCTGGTCCTGATAGGAAATACCGGCAATACGCGTAAAGACGACATCATATCTTCGCTCTGCCCAGCGCAGCAAAGGCTCCCATTCCGCGTCCTGCTTTTCCGCTTGCGGATCGCCTGCCTCTGCACGGTAACATAGCATATCGGTTTCGGCATAAGCGGCGATGGGCCGCGCAAAGGCTTCCCTGTCCGGCGCGACCCGGTCTATCGCCGCATTGGCAAAGCCGGTCATCACCATGGACGCCGGATCGATCTCTTCCCCCTGTGCGCGCCATTCTTCGGCCACCGCTTCGGCCAGCGCCATATTGGCCAGGATAAGCGGATTGCGCGCAGGGGTCTTGATTGGCCGCTCATCCAGCAGAACGCCAGAGCCTTTATCGGCGGGTACGACCGTAACTTCTTTATAGAAACGCTTCATTTTGAGATATCAGTCCTGGTCCATATCGGGCGAGCGCCAGCGCCGTGCGAGCATACGCGGCGCGATAAAAGCCATAAAGAAACCGGCTATAGCCATGGCATAATCCAGGCCCTGCGGGATCCAGTCAATCGCTTCTGCAACAGATAGCAATCCGACCGCGACAAGTATTGCACCGGTAAGTCGCACCAATGATATAATGGAAAAACGCATCTGAGCCGTCTGGTCATTATCCTGCATGTAATTCACCTTCGAGTATTTCAAATAAATCACCCATTTGCATGGCCACAACATCTGCGCCCGTTGCCATTAATTCCTGCGCATCATGATAGCCCCAGTCCACACCAATGGCGCGTACACCCGCATTGACCGCCATTTCCATATCATAGCTGGTATCGCCGATCATGACGGTGTTATCGCGGTCTGCCCCGGCATCTGACATGGCGAGATCAATCATTGACGGATGCGGTTTGGATGGGTGCCGGTCAGCAGTTTGGAGGCTGACGAAACGTTCGGTCAGGCCGTGGTGATGCAAGACCATGGATAGCCCGCGATCCGACTTGCCCGTGGCCACAGCAAGCAACCAGCCTGCATTTTCCAGCCTGTCGAACAGATCGATAAGCCCTTCATAAAGCGGCTCTTCCTGCATCGCGCCACTGCCGCGCAGATGCTGGAATGCCGCCTTGTAATGCTCCGCCAGTCTGTGATGCAGTGCGTCATCACCACTCGGCAACATCACCGCCATCGCTTCTTTCAGCGACAGCCCGACAATGCGCCGTGTCACATGGTGGTCGGGTGGGGGTAGTTTTTCTGCATCAAAAGCCACTTCCATGGCGCGGCAGATATTGGCCTGACTATCGACCATCGTGCCATCACAGTCGAATATCGCGAGTTTAACGGTCATATCAGCGGCGTCCCGGCTTGGCTGAAGGTTTACCGCCCTTGCCCTTGCCCCGGCCAGTCGGGCCGCTGCGCGATGGCTTGCTGCTTGGTTTGCCAAAGCCCTTTTTCCCGCCCGGTTTACCGCCGGGCTTCCCTTTGCCCTTGAAAGAAGGCTTTGCGCCTGCCTTGGCTTTACCGCCTTTACCTTTGGGAGGGGCATCCCCGCGTTTGCGGCGCTCTCCGCGCATATCACGGCGGACTTGCTTGGCGTGCTGGCGCGCATATTTTTTTGTGTCCGCCCTGCTGGGTGGCGGCTGGTCTTCTTCCAGCGGCAAATCACCGATTTCGAGATCAAAGCCCAGATGTTCCATCGTCTCGGCAAAATGCGGCGGCAGGTCGGCCTTCACATCCAGCGGTACACCGTCAGGGTGCTCAAGACGCAGCCGCCGTGCGTGCAGGTGCATCTTGCGACTGACTTCACCCGGCAGATACGCTTCTTTCAGGCCATATTTGCCATCGCCGATAATCGGATGACCAATCGCCGCCATATGCACGCGCAGCTGGTGCGTCCGACCCGTAAATGGCTGTAATTCGACCCATGTTGCCCGGTTTCCGGCACGTTCGATAACGCGGTAACGTGTCTTTGCGCTCCGGCCGTTTTCCTCGTCCACCACCATTTTCTCGCCACCCGATCCGGGCTGCTTAGCAAGCGGCAGCTCGATCACGCCATCGGCAATTTCCGGTACGCCCTTGATAAGCGCCCAGTAAATCTTGCGCGCGTTGCGTGCAGAAAACCGTTTTGAAAAGAACGCGGCATTCCCCGAACTGCGCGCCAACAGCAATACCCCGCTGGTATCCTTGTCGAGCCGGTGCACCAGCTTGGGCTTTGTGTCCCTTTCATAGCGCAGCGCATCAAGCATTCCGTCGACATGCGTATTCGTCTTGCTGCCGCCCTGTGTCGCCAGACCAGGGGGTTTGTTAATGACTACCGCAGAATCATCACGGTGGATCACCATGTCACGCATATAGTCGATCTGGTCGGCAGATAGAGGTGCGGCTTCTTTTTTGGGGCCTTTGCCCGCTTTCGGATCCGCGGGCGGCATGCGGATTGTTTGCCCCGTATGAATATGATCGCCGGGACTTACCCGTTTGCCATCCAGCCGGATCTGTCCGGTGCGTGCCCAGCGCGATACCATGTTGAAACTGATCTGCGGCTGATTACGTTTGAACCAGCGGTCCAGCCGTATGCCGTCATCATCCTCAGCCACCCTGAACTGCCGCACATCGATCAGGTCATGGCGTTTTTCGGATTTCGCACTCCCGTTTTCATTCTCGCTCATGCCACCGACCTTATCATATAAATACCCGCAAATAATGCCAGGACAGAGCCAATGACAGAAGCCAAGGCATAGCCCAAAGCCATGCCCCATTCACCGCGCTCAACAAAGGCAAAGGTTTCAAGGCTGAATGCGGAAAACGTCGTAAATCCGCCCAGCAGGCCAACACCCAGGAACAGCCGCCACGGCTCACCGGAAACATCGCTGCGCGCGAGCAGACCAACCAGCAGCCCCATGGCAAATCCGCCGATAATATTCGCTGCAAATGTACCCCACGGAAGGCCGGGTCCGGCCACATGAAATAGCAAGCGCCCCAGATGATAGCGCAGCGCCGCACCGCATGCGCCGCCCGCCATCACCAGTAAAGTGGGCGCAAGGGATAGGCCGTTTGTCATATCGCCCGCTCTAACGGGTTTCACCTGATTTGGAAATGCGTAAGTTGGGAAGGCCTGGCAATATCGGCGCGCCATAGAAAAGGGGCCGTACCTTCAAGAATACGGCCCCTTCTTTACCACCGAAGTGGTAAACTGGTTAAACTGTTATTGCAGCTGCATCCTGGCGAACCATGCACTTAACAGCGAGCTATTTTGCTGCATGCCGGAAGGCGGGATATCGCTTGCACATTCAAGGCAGCGGGCCTGCACCCCCTGCCCACCCAGCAAAAGCTGCATATCGGATAGGACGCGATTTGCGGTAAATTTCTGCTGCTGTGCAATATGGCCGAACACACCCTGCCGTGCGGCCTGTTCATTGGAGGAACCGAACAGGCTTCCCAGAAATGCCGAAAAACCATCCACGGGTCTCTCCAGATAATAGGCATGATAATCGCCTTCAATCTTAGCCAGTTCAGCGGCTTTGGCCAAAGCCTCATCCAGCGATCCGAAACTGTCGACCAGGCCAAGCTGGCGCGCGGCACCGCCATCCCAGACGCGGCCCTGCCCGATGGCATCAATTTCTTCGGGCGTTTTACCGCGGTTTTCCGCCACGATGCCCAGGAATTTGCCGTAGTTATGTTCAATGCTGGATTGCAGCACGGTATCGAGACTTTCATTGAAGCCGCCCACAAGATCGGGCTGGCCCGATAGAGGCGTAGTCGTCACGCCGTCGGCATTAATGCCATATTTCGCGAGCGCCTTTTCAAAACTTGGCAATACCGCAAAAATACCGATGGATCCGGTAATCGTCGACGGCTCCGCCATAATATGGTCACCAGCCGTCGCCACCCAGTAACCACCGCTGGCCGCGACATCGCCCATGGAAATTACCACCGGAATTTTCTTGGCACGATATGCCTCCATCGCAAGGCGCATCTGCTCCGACGCCAATGCGGAACCGCCCGGTGAATTGACTCGCACCACCAGTGCTTTCAAATCTTCCTCGGCAAGGCCTTTGTACAGCAGTTCGGCGATCCGGTCGCCTGCTGCTGACCCCGGTCCGGTATCGCCGTCCACAATCACGCCGGAAATCGTGGCAACGCCAATCCGGTCGCCCGATGTATCGGCTGCATTGGCAGTCAGCCACAGATCCAGAGGCGTATGATCATAATTGCCGGCCTCGCCATCTTCATCAAAACCGGCTTCTTTCGCCACATGGCGGCCAAATTCAATCCGGCTGCCGAGTTTATCGACTAGGCCGTTGTCGAGCGCCATTTTTCCAAGATCGCCATTGGCCTGCGTCACGGCTGCGGCGGGATCGCTGGTTACCGCGTCCAGTTTCGCATTGGGCCGCGCTTTGGCAACTTCCTCTTTCCACCCAGACCAGAGAGCATCGGAAAGCGCCTGCGCATTTTCCTTGGCCTCTGCAGACTGGCTGTCACGGCTATAGGGTTCAACCGCGGATTTATATGTGCCGACTTTATAGATATGCGCCGTAACGTCCAGATTATCGAGCATTTCGCCATAATAGAGGCGGCTGCCGCCCGGGCCGCTGAACAACGCGCCGCCCATGCTATCCATCCAAATTTCATCGGCATGCGCCGCAAGCTGATAGCTGTCATCATAATAGGCTGTGGCAAAGGCATAAACCGGCTTGCCCGATTTTTTAACATTTTGCAGAGCTTCACCAATACGGGTCAAGCTGACCTGTCCGCCGCCCATGAAACCGTCGAGGTCAAGCACAAGCGTTTTGACATTATCATCGTCAACTGCGCCTTCAATCGCGCGCACTATGTCGCGCAGTTGATATTCCTGAATGGGCGCAGCGCCGCTGCGCAGCACGGCAAATGGATCAACTTCGGATTTTTCCTCCACGACCACGCCGTCAAGATCGAGGAGAAGCGCGCCTTCCTTGATCGCCGCAGGGTTGGGCGAGGAGGACATCACCACGATAAGCAGGATGTAGAAGAGCAGCATGAACAAAAGGACCAGACCGTCCTTTATGGTCACTAAGACTTTCCAGCTTTTTTTCACGAAATCCATATGCTCTGCACCCCAATGCCTCTTTTAAGCTCCAATGTTGCTGTGATTTAGGGATGCAAGCGCGAAAATACCAGCGGTTAATCCACCAATGCGGTGCGTGTTTCGACCAACATGCACATGAAAAGGGGCGCTGCCGCATCGGCAACGCCTCCGAAAATCAACCGGATTGAACGGATTTCGCTTTACCAGCGGATAAGCCGCGGAACGACTAACCAGCCGATCAATGTGCTGATCGCAACTGCCAGCGGGAACCACACCCCATTATATGCCACCGCATTGAAGGGGCAGTGGAAACTATATGCTGCGGCGCCAAAGCTGCCGGCGGACAGGCCGATCAGCATCCCCGTCAGTGACAGGTTGATGGGCGCGCCGCGCCGCATCCACAGCGTCATCGCGCCACCGATAAGCAGCGAAGCCGTTACACTGGTCACCAGGCATTTGACCGAAGACACCGTGTGGAAGTCCTGCATAAAAAGCTCTGTATCGACAAGAAGCGTTACAAAGGCCGACAGCGGAAACAACAAAGCCGCCATCACCGCCCATTTCCAATATACTGTGCCGGATGAACGTTTCTCTGACACTATGGCTGGCCGGCCCATGGAAAGCGCGGCAATGCCGGTAGCGGTGCCGAGCAGCAGCAACATGCCAAGACGCAGGAAAAACATCGGGTCCGGAATGCCTGCCATCACATCGCGGCGAAAATCGATGGTGACATATACTGCGGCCAGCGCCAGCAATGTCATGGCACCGACAATGGCGAAACCCCGCTTCAGGCTGATCGGGCTGACCGGCTGCAAATCATCGACAAGGGCATCGATGCTGAAACCGTTTGATGAGCTGTTTATATTGTGTGTCATGTCTTTACTTCTTTGCTTTGTAATCGTTGTATTATTACCATTATGTGCGGCCCGAAGATTATTCTTCGACGATGCTGTTGAGCTTTTTTATACCCCGGTGAATATTGACCTTTACCAAGGATTCCGACTGTGCCGTCATGGCGGAGGCTTCGGAAATGCTCAGCCCTTCGATTTTGACCAGCCGGATAACCTCGGCCTGTTTCTCTGGCAGTTTTTCGAGCAAGCTTTCGATGCTGATCTTTGCGCTCACCGCCTCAGCCTGCGGGTCGGCAACAAGATTTTCATCCAGTTCCGCTTCGTTCGCGCGGTATGTCTTGCGCAGCTGATCGATCCAGCGGTAACGCCCAATCGCGGCCAGCCATGGCAGGAACGCGCGTTCCGGATCATAGCTTGCGCGTTTGCGGTGCACGGAAATCAATGTTTCCTGAACGAGGTCTTCGAGCACGCCCGGCGCAATTTTCGCGGCGAAATAACGACGCAGCCATTTCTCACATTCGCCGAGCAGGACAGTATAACTCTGCTTGTCACCTTTTTGTGAGGCGCGCATCAGAGTGCGGAATGTTGCATCATCTGCAATCATAATATTGTCCTCCCTACCCGGGCCTTCCGTTGGTCCGCTACGTGCTGCTCAGTCTGCTTTGGCAAAAGTCCGGTCGCCCAGACGGTCAAGAGCAAACAGTCCGCCGCCGCGCGCGATCAGGATCAGCGCCATCGCCACCCACAGGATATGCGTCTGCCACCATACCGCGCTTTCCGGAAAAACGAATATCTGGATCACCATCGTCATAATCAGGATGCCGGTCGCCGCAAAGCGTGTGAACAGGCCCAGTACCAGTAATATTGGCAGGAGGTGTTCGGCATAGGTTGTCACATATGCACCGAGGTCGCCGTTCAGTATCGGCACATTGTTAAACGGCGCATCGTTAAACTGGAACAGCGCGTTTTCGCTTACCGTAAGCACGCTGCCTTCCTCAACTTTGGTTCGTGCCGAGCGCCAGAAAATACCGGCGAGCGCGATGCGTGTGAACAACAAAGCGATGCCCTCAAAAAAACGGTTATCTACTATGCCAGTGGCTTTTTTAATCAGTTCAATCATTATCTGTCTCTTCCCTGTTGCTGTTACTTGCCGCCACTTCATCCTGCAGTCCGTCAGGAGCAACAAACGCGCCTGCTTCAATGACTGCGAAAACAAGCGGCTGCACATTGTCTTCACCTACCAGTTCGACCGCTTTTTCAAGAAGGTTACACATCAGCATATTATTTTCGGGATTATCGGCCACAAAGCGCGCAAGCCCGGCAGTTTCAGCGGGCCAGGGATGGAAAAAAACCTGTGCTTCCGGGCGGATAGTCGCCACGGCCGCAGCATTGCGGTGCGCGGCCAATTCGGTCAGTTCCTCGGCCACTGGCGCGCCAGCCTGTGTTATATGCAGTGACGGATGCCCGGCAACGGGCAAGGCCATCAGCGCCTCTTCATCCAGCCCGGCAATATATTGCATGGTGAGTGGCGGCGCATCGGCGGCATGATAGCTTTGCAGCCAGCCCATTTCGATGGCGGCCAGGTCGGCGCTCGCCGCATCCATATCCAGCACACGCAGATAATCTGCAAATCCCTGGCCGATATCCATCATCGCGCGGGCTTTAACCGCATCGCGCTCCACAAAATCGCGGCATATGGTGTTGAAATGGCCCTCCCCGTGCAGCCTGTCCAGACGGCTCATGGTGCGCGGGAACGTGTCCTCCATCGCCACCAACCGCGCATGCGACACGGTATTGGCATGAGCTTTCAATCCCATGATGGTGCGTGACGGGGGGCCTGCGAAAAGGTCTTCGGGACAATGACCAGGGCCATTGTGCAGCGTATCCAGAAAGTAACGCTGTCCCTGTGCAAGACTGTAATCGTCCTTGTCAGGCATATGTCAGTGCCGGTTGCAAGACGGCGGTAACCTTATCGGCCTCGGCCATCAGCACGGAATATTCCGGGACATCGGTGTCCCATTCGATCAATGTCGGCATAGGCCCGGCGCGCCCTATAAAACGCCGGTAAAGCGCCCATGTGATATCGGTTACACGCGAACCATGATCGTCGATCAGTAATGGCCCCTCTGCATGCGTTTCTGTGGCATGCCCGGCGAGATGCATTTCACCAACAATATCGGGATTGATTGCATCAATATAATCTTCGGCGGACAGGTTCAGGTTGGTACAGCTGACCTCGACATTATTGACATCGAACAACAGCCCGCATCCGGCGCGCTGGCACAGCTCATGGATAAAGTCAGTCTCGTCCATTTCATCGGCAATATAGGACAGATAGCGCGAAGGGTTTTCCAGCAGGATCGGGCGTTTCAGCCGGTCCTGCACTTTGCCAACCTCACGTGTGAAATGGTCCAGAGCTTCACGGGTATAGGGTATCGGCAACAAGTCGGGCAGGCGGTCATGCGCGCTGCCGCTCCAGCTTAAATGGTCGGAAACACTGGCAGGTGCGTATCTTTCGCAAAGCGCGGCCAGTTTATCGAGCTCTTCGGCATGCACGCCGTCCACCGATCCCAGGGACAGGCCGACGCTATGAAAACTAAGTGGGTAAGCTTCGGCGATGGCGGTAAGCCACCGATGCGGCGGGCCGCCATCACCGAAGTAGTTTTGCGGATGCACTTCCACCCATGCCGGATGCCCGGCAGGCTCCTCTCCATCGAGCACATTCTCGTAATGTGCCGCTTTCAGGCCAATGCCGACAGCGGAGGGAAGGTCGCGGCAGACCCGAGATGGCGGGGCCTGCCGGACAGGATGGTTGGAAACATTCATCGCGCAAGACTAGCGTATAGCTTTTTGTGCGAAAAGCTTATTTTTTGGCTACCGGCTTTGCATTGCCTTTGCGTGGTTTCAGCGAACCGCCCATTTTCTCGCAGGAACCTTTGGCAACATATTTCCAGGCATGGCCCTGATAATCCTTGGTCGATGTGCCCGCACAAGTCGTGCCAGGTCCTGCGGCACAGTCGTTTTTGCCGGCAAGGGCAACACCATAGCATTTTTCTTTTGCGCCAGCCGCAGCAGCAGGCACCGTGGTCATCGTCGCGGCCGCAGCCATGGCGGCGGCAATAGCGCCAACTTTCAGTGTATTGCGTGTAAGTGAATTGGTCATGGGGATTTGCCTTTCAGAAAGCGTTGGGTTTGATTTTTTCAATTCTGACACGCACAAAAATTGTTTGTGTCATGGATAATTTCGCACGCTTTGCACCAAAGGTTACAGGCGGCGCGAAAAAATATCGAAAAATGCTTGCCAGACTGCTTGACCCCGCCCGCCGCAACGCCATATAGGCCGCATGTTAGCAGTCTTGCCAAGAGAGTGCTAACCGAGTCTGTGACAATATAGACTCATTAAAAGACATTTAATTCAATCACTTTTAACATGAAAGGGTGAAGTCATATGAAATTTCGTCCATTGCACGACCGCGTACTTGTACGCCGTATTGAGGCCGAAGAAAAAACCGCTGGCGGAATCATCATTCCCGACAGCGCACAGGAAAAACCATCTGAAGGCGAAGTTGTCGCTGCGGGCGCTGGTCAGAAAGACGAAGCCGGCAAAGTTACCGCGCTTGATGTCAAAGCGGGTGACAAAATCCTGTTTGGCAAATGGTCCGGCACTGAAGTCAAAATTGACGGTGAAGACCTGATCATCATGAAAGAAAGCGATATCCTAGGTATTATGAGTTGAGATATTTGACCGTCGTTCCCGCGCAGGCGGGAACCGCTAGAATATGGCACATACATATCAGATAACGACCCCCGCCTTCGCGGGGGTGACGAGATAAAAAGGAACAAACATCATGTCAGCAAAAGACGTAAAATTCGGGCGCAGCGCCCGCGAAGGCATTCTGAAAGGCGTAGACATTCTCGCCGATGCCGTAAAAGTGACACTCGGCCCCAAAGGCCGCAACGTTGTTATCGACAAATCTTTCGGCGCGCCGCGCATCACCAAGGACGGCGTGACCGTCGCCAAGGAAATCGAACTGAAAGACAAGTTCGAAAATATGGGTGCGCAGATGGTCAAGGAAGTTGCTTCCAAAACCAACGATATTGCCGGTGACGGCACGACAACCGCAACCGTGCTGGCGCAGGCGATTGTACGCGAAGGCATGAAATCAGTCGCAGCGGGCATGAACCCGATGGACCTGAAGCGCGGCATCGACCTTGCGGTTGGTAAAGTCGTGGAAAATCTGGCTGGCCGTTCCAAGCCAGTTGCTGGCAGCGAAGAAGTCGCACAGGTCGGCATCATCTCTGCAAACGGTGACGTGGAAGTCGGTGAGAAAATCGCCGAAGCCATGGAAAAAGTAGGCAAGGAAGGCGTTATCACAGTTGAAGAAGCCAAAGGTCTCGACTTTGAACTCGACGTTGTGGAAGGCATGCAGTTCGACCGCGGTTACCTGTCGCCTTACTTCATCACCAACCCGGACAAGATGACAACGGAACTCGAAAATCCGTACATCCTGATCCATGAGAAGAAACTGACCAATCTGCAGCCTATGCTCCCGATTCTGGAAGCTGCCATGCAGTCTGGCCGCCCCCTGCTCATCATTGCCGAAGATATTGAAGGCGAAGCGCTGGCGACCCTCGTGGTTAACAAACTGCGCGGCGGCCTGAAAATCGCGGCCGTTAAAGCCCCCGGTTTCGGTGATCGCCGTAAAGCGATGCTCGAAGATATTGCCATCCTGACCAAAGGCGAGATGGTTTCCGAAGATCTGGGCATCAAGCTTGAAAACGTAACGCTCGGCATGCTGGGTGAAGCGAAAAACGTAACCATCGACAAGGATAACACCACGATTGTTGACGGTGCGGGCGACACAGGTGACATTAAAGCCCGCGTGGAAGCGATCCGTACGCAGATCGAAAACACCACGTCCGACTATGACAAAGAAAAGCTGCAAGAACGTCTCGCAAAACTGGCTGGCGGCGTTGCTGTCATCAAAGTTGGCGGCGCGACCGAAGTTGAAGTGAAAGAGAAGAAAGACCGTGTCGACGACGCACTGCACGCCACCCGCGCAGCTGTGGAAGAAGGCATTGTCCCAGGCGGCGGTACCGCGCTGCTTTACGCCACGAAAGCCATTGAAGGTCTGGCTGGTATTAATGACGATCAGACACGCGGCGTCGATATCGTGCGCAAGGCACTTTACGCCCCGGTCCGTCAGATCAGCGAGAATGCGGGCCATGATGGCGCGGTGATTTCCGGCAAACTGCTGGAAGCTGGCGACGAAAACATGGGCTTCAACGCGTCAACCGACGTCTATGAAGACTTGGTCAAAGCCGGCGTTATCGACCCGACCAAAGTCGTACGCACTGCGCTGCAGGACGCGGCATCGGTTGCCGGCCTGCTGATCACCACCGAAGCGGCTATCTCCGACGCACCGGAAGATAAAGCAGCGGCGCCTGCGATGCCCGATATGGGCGGCATGGGCGGCATGGGCGGCGGCATGGGCTTCTAAAGTCCTCCCCACCATCTGCTTTAACCAAAGCAAACGAAAGGGCCGGAGCAGCAATGCTTCCGGCCCTTTTCATATGGCCGCAATCCATATGTTTCCGCGTTACCCCCGGAAATTCAGGAAATCACGCTTGCCGATTTCCACACCCTGCATACGCAGCAGATCATAGGCTGTTGTGACATGGAAAAATAAATTGGGCAGGTAAAAGGAAAGCAGATAATTGGTACCCGGCATGGTCAGTTCCTGATCCGGGCCGATCGGCATTGTAATTTCGGTTTCCGCTGCACCATCAAGCACAGCATCATCATAATCGCCAACCATCGCCAGACATTTTTGCACCCGCGCGATCAAGTCGTCAAAGCTGTCTTCCGCAAATGGCATATCGATCATGTCTTCGGTCTGTTTGCCCGTAAGACGCGCGCCGCCGCGGACCGCAAACTCGCTGATCATCTGCACCTGCCAGATCATTGGATGCATATCCTCAATCAGCCGCTGTTCGAGCATGTCGCTTTCCGCCGGGCCGTTTTTCGCGGCATGGTCCCGTGCCTTTTCGAGTATAGCAGCCAGCGCCCCAAGCGCCTGCTGGGTCGTGTCTTTATATATTCTGGATATGGAAATGGACATTGTGGTCTCCTGTAATAGCCTTCAACAATAGCTTATAGTGCATAGGTCAGCAGCGATACCCCCATCACCATACCCGTGCCGAATGTTGCAAACGCGCCAAGCGCACGCCCGGCGATGAATATCTTGCTGCCCGGTGCATTATGCGACCCCACAAGCGAGGACAGGCCAAATGCATGGGCCAGCCGTCCGATGACAAATATAATCGCGATACCTGTCACGAGCGAAGATGTCGCCCCTATCATTTCCAGCAGCGCAAGCGCGGCGATGAACAGTCCCGAATTTTCCGCCAGATTGCCGTGGCGGCGTATCTTGCGCTCCATGTCGCGGTCTTCCCCCGTGCCCAAGAATATACCCGCCTTGCTGCGATGCAGCCCGACCATAATCATTAGCACGACCTGCAGGATGATAATGGCACCGGCAGCTGCAGCGGTGATAAGTGGTATCGTCATAAATTCTCTCCTTCAAAACAGAGAATAGCGGCGCAAAAATATGATAGCGATAGGATATAATGCACCTAACGGTTGCAAAATTGCGCCATACGTATGTTCATGATACGCACTAGATATGAAAAACATGGACTGGGAAGATATCCGCATATTCCGCGCCGTGATGCGCAATGGCACTGTGCGCCGCGCCGCAAGATCACTGGGCGTGCACCATAGTACGGTCAGCCGCCGTATCGACAATCTGGAAAAATCGGTGGGCACGCGGCTGTTTGACAGGCTCCCGGAAGGTTATGCGCCCACCAGTGCCGGTGAGGAGTTGGCCGTGGCAGCGCATGGCTTTGCCGATGAACTCAACGATGTGGCCCGCCATATTGCCGGGCGCGACGATGACCTGCACGGCAAGCTGGCCGTGACCATTGCCGAGCCACTCGCCGTGCGCGCATTTGCACCGCGCCTTCCCCAATTTGCCGCGCGGCACCCGGGTCTGGAGCTGGAAATTATCGCCAGCTATGAGCAACTCGACATGGCAAGGCGCGAAGCCGATGTTGCCGTGCGCATGCACAATGACCCTCCCGAGGCACTGGTAGGCCGCAAGCTTTTCCCGTATCACACCAGCATCTATGCATCACCCGCATATCTGGCCAGCCATGACATCGCCCTTGATCCGGCCAGTGCGTGCTGGATTGGCTGGGGCGACAATATGACACCTTTCCCGGAATGGGCACAGGATACCGAATATGCCGAGGTCCCCGCATGGGGCACATTTGCCAATATCAATATGCAGCTGGAGCTCGCCCGCGCTGGCATGGGCCTTACCATGCTCCCATGCTTTATCGCAGATGGCGTGGACGGGCTTGTCCGAGCGACATCCGCACCGCCCAAACCATCACGCGATATCTGGATACTGACGCACAATGACCTGCGCCGCACCGCACGGGTGCGTGCGTTTATGGATTTCGCCGAGGAGGTATTGCGGCCATTGAAGCCCTTGTTTTTCGGTGAAACGCCTGCGCCGCACTTGCGTCATAACGTATAGAAATAATTGGTGAGGTGATAAAACAGCGGCGCGGCAAAACATACACTGTCCATGCGGTCGAGCGCGCCGCCGTGCCCCTCTATCATATGGCCCCAGTCTTTTTTGCCTAGCGAGCGTTTGACAGCCGACAGCACCAGCCCACCCCAGAAACCGGCCATCACGATGCTGAAAGCCATGCCCGCCGCTATAAGCGGTGTGAAAGGCGTTATCCACCATAAAGCCGCCCCAATGGCCGTCGCCGCCAATCCGCCACCGATCAGGCCTTCCCATGTCTTATTCGGGCTGACCGAAGGAGCGAGTTTATGTTTGCCGAAAATTTTGCCAAATACATATTGCATCACATCGGACAGCTGCACCACGGCGACAAGGAAGAACAGCAGCAGAAAATTCTGCCCCGCATAGCCCGGAATATCGAGCGTCAGCAGCGCGGGCGCGTGGCTGATACAATAGACGGTCAGCATCAGCGCCCACTGGATTTTCGCGCTGCGCATCAGGAAGTCCTGCGTATTGCCTTTCGCAACCGACAATATCGGCAGCAGCAGAAATGCGTACACCGGGATAGCAATGGAAAACAGCGCCGTCCATTCGGTCCAGATCAGCCAGTATTGCAGCGGTATGAAAATATAGAAAGCGGCGACTGTCGCGCGGTGGTCCTCCGGCCGTGTCCGCGTCATCGACAGGAATTCGCGCAGGCAGTAAAAACTGGTCAGCATAAAGAGAAATAATGTCACACCCTTGCCGAACCAGAATGCCAGGCCGAATATGCCGACCATCACCCACCACGCGCGGATACGTTCGTTCAGATTGCGGACGGTATCCTTTGCACCGTCCGTTACAGCGCGTTTGCCAAGGATAAAGCCGACTAGTGATGCCACAAGCAGCAGACCGACCACCCCGGCCATCAGATAGAGGAATTTATCGTCCATTACGCATCCTCCTCATCCACATAGGCGAGATCGATTATCCCTTGCCGCGCACGATTCAAAAAATCGTCCCGCGCTTCTCCGGGTTTCAGCCGGATCGGCGCGCCGAAGCTGATCGTACAGCTTATCGGTGCGGGTATGACCGCGCCCTTGGGATAGGCGCGGCTCAGATTTTCGAGATAAGTGGGCACAAACTCCACATCAGGATAATCGCGGGCCAGATGAAACAGCCCGGACTTCAGTTTCTGCGGCAAGGTTTCGGTGGTGCGTGTGCCCTCGGGGAAAATGATCAGGGATTCTCCATCATCCAATATTCCGCGCAGCGGTTCGAGCGGATTGCGGGATGCTTTGCGGTCGATCAGCACCGCGTTCAGCACCTGGCCCGATATATAACGGGTCAACGCGTTTTTGCCCCAATAATCCGCCGCCGCCACCGGATGGGTTGTTGCACGCAGATCCGGCGGCAAAGCTGCGCAAATCAGGATGGTATCAAGATGGCTGCCGTGATTGGCGAAATATACACGCTGACGCAGATGCGGCTGACTGCCCGCCCATATCGCCCGGCCACCCACCAGAAAACGCGAAAGACCGAATAATATCGATTGTATCATTCGGCGCTCTCCTTAAGCTGTGCAGCGATGCGCAGCGTGCGCAAAATAATCGTCAGCACTGTTCCGGCTGCAATCAAGGCGAGCAGGATCGGCCCCGCATAATTGCTGCCTGCAAAATACCATTCCACCGGTACAGCAATACATGCCAGTGTGAGCGCGGCCATACGGTGCGGTTTCGCCATTGGTCCGCCAAAATCTTCGCCCAGACCATGGCTGCTGCCCACCGCGCGGATATAAGCCGCAGCCACTGCAAGCAGGCTCGCCAGCCAGCCCAGCCACGGGAGCCCCATCGCATAACCGAATGCGGTCAGGAAAAGACTGTCCTCTATCCGGTCAGGAATTTCATTATAAAGCGGGCCATAGGGAGAATGGCGCTTGCCCTCCACCGCCACCATGCCATCCAGCATATTGCATAAGAGACGCAGCTGTATGCACAGCGCCGCCAGCAAAAACAGCCAACCGCCCTGTCCTGCGGCGATCATGGCCCAGGCACCAAGCATGGCAAAGCCAATGCCCAGAACGGAAATCTGGTTCGGCGTGATCCGCGTTGCCAGAAGCGCATTCATCGCCAGCCTGGCCCAGCCAGTGCTGCGCGACTTTAAAGGGCGGCGATTATTATCAGTCATAATCATGCGCTCCAGTCTGATGGGCTGGCTGACCTACCTTTATTTGGAAGTGATAATATTGCAGCGGTAGGTTTACTGCTGTGTAACAAAAAAGGCGCACCCGCAAGGGCACGCCTTCTTGAATTAGGTTAAGCGTAAAGCTTAGTCCTGCATGGCTTTGCCGGCGTCTTCGACGGCTTTGCCTGTGGCATCAGCAGCATTGTCAGCAGCTTCTGCGGTCGCATCAACTGCACCGTCAACAGCTTCGCCAGTTGCATTGGCTGCGTCACCGACAGCTTCACCTGTAGCATCAGCGGCGTTGGAAGCGTCTTCAGCCATGGAGTCAGCTGTTTCACCAGCAGCATCCTGTGTTTGCTCGGAACAAGCAGAAAGACCGAGAGCAGCTACAGCAGCAACGCTGGCAATTACAAATTTACGCATAATAATAGTACCTTGTATTGTTTAAAACCAGGGATTTGGGAATTTATTTCCGGCCTCCCATACACTTTATATAGTTGTTTGCTGGGAGCTCCGCAAGCAAACACAGCTTTGAGCACATATTATCATAGCCCAAAAATTATTATACTATTGATACATAATAATAATATTACTTCTTCCTAAAGTCCTAGAAATATTATTTTACATTTTAATACCAAGATATACGTGCGAAGAACCGCATATATTCATCGCCAAGCCGTGCCTGAGAAGCGATTAATTGTATGTAAATATCGCATTTGCCAATTAACTGATGCAATATGTAAAGCCGCTGAAAAGCCATATTTCACATAATTATACAATTGAAAATGGAATAGTCGGTTATTGTGCCTCAACAAATTTGGATATAGGCTTGTGGCAGAAAATATTAGACCTGCTACGATTTACCATAGGCCGCAGTTGCTACCGCATAATTAAGGATATTATCAATGAAATCATTTAAACTTAAATGCAGTGCTGCGCTGGGTATTGTTGTAATGTTAAGCGCCTGTGGTGGCGGTGATAGCGGTGGCGGACAGACAGTCACAGCCCCTCCTGTAACCGTAACCCCCACACCTACACCGCCCCCCGTATCTACATGCTCATTGCGATCTCGTCAGGATTGGGCTGCGGATGTGCTGGACGAGTGGTATTTATTCCCCGAAACATTGCCCACAAACCGCAATCCTGGTCAATTTAGCAATGTACAGGATTATATCGACTCCCTTACGGCCAATGCCCGCGGCCAGGGCAAAGATCGTAACTTTACTTTTATAACATCTATCGAAGAAGAAAATGCCTTTTTCCAAAGCGGTTCAAGTGCAGGATTTGGGTTCAGGCTTTCGTTTGTGGGTGCTAATAATCAGTTATTCATTATCGACTCCTATGAAGATGCACCTGCCTTGACCGCAGGCATTGACCGTGGTGCCGAAATTCTGGCCATTGGTACAAGTGCAAATAATCTGCGCACAATTGGCGAGCTCATCGCAGAAAATGGCGGACAGGCTGTTACCGATGCCCTGGGGCCAGACGATGTAGGTACAACGCGCGTCCTGCAAGTCAGGGATTCAGGCGGGACGCGAAACATTACTATATCCAAGGCAGATTTCGCGCTTCCACCAATATCGCCGCGGTTCGGCACAAAGATCATCAATGATCGCGGAAATAAAGTGGGCTATATCAATTTACGTACATTTATCGACACCGCAGAACCCGCCTTAAGATCAGCTTTTGCAAATTTTCAGGCTGAAGGCGTTACCAACATTATCATAGATTTCCGCTATAATGGCGGCGGACTGGTACGTACCGCAGAGTTATTTGGTGATTTACTGGGCCGAAACCGGTCGGCGAATGATGTCTATTCCTTCACGACTTTTCGCCCGTCCAAATCCGCAAACGATGAACAGCGCAATTTTCAGAATGCGTCGCAATCTATTGCACCTATGAAAATAGCTGTAATCGGTTCACGCCGTACCGCATCGGCCAGCGAATTGGTAACGAATAGCATGGCAGCATATCTGGGGGATAATTTGGCGCTGATAGGCAGCAATACCTTTGGGAAGCCTGTGGGACAAATTGCCGTTGATCGTGCCGCCTGCAATGATCGTATGCGCGTCGTGGCCTTTAAGACAGAAAACAAGGACCGTGAAGGCGAGTATTTTAACGGTCTCGCGTCCACTCTCGACAAGACATGCAGCGCAGCTGATACCCTTTCGCTGGCCATGGGTGATCCTGCAGAAACTTCGACACGTGAAGCGCTTAATTTTATCGCCGGGGACAATTGCAATGCTATCGCAGGCAGCGGCCAATCGGCGCAGTCGAGACGCTCGACACAGTCGCCACAATCAGCAAGCATACGTCGGCAGATCGAAGCTAGCAACGATTTGTTAATGCCCCGCAATCCCAGTCCTTACCAGCGTGAAGTGCCGGGCAGCTTCTGATATATCGTCATAGTTGCCAGAGCGACATGCACGGGAAAGTGCCCCATTATGCAGGATGATAATATAGGGTGATGCCTCTTGTCTCGTTATAATGCGTGGATAAGGCAGTTTCGAACCAAGTTCATAAGTGACGCCTTCAAAATGGGCTGCTATTGTTCGGGCCATGACAGACCCAAAGCACCTCTACCTCATCGACGCCTCCGCCTATATTTTCCGCGCCTATCACCGGCTCCCACCGCTGACCAATCCCGAAGGCACGCCGGTGGGCGCGGTTTACGGCTATACCACTATGCTGTGGAAGCTGGCAGAAGACCTGCACAAGGCCGATGGCCCCACGCATATGGCGGTGATACTCGACAAGTCCTCTAAGAGCTTTCGCAACGATCTGTACGACCAGTATAAAGCGAATCGTCCGCCCCCGCCTGATGATCTGGTGCCGCAATTCCCGCTGATCCGCGACGCCACCCGCGCCTTTTCGCTCGATGTGGTTGAAGAGGAAAATGTCGAGGCCGATGACATGATCGCGAGCTACGCCAAGGCCGCAGCGCGCGATGGCTGGCAGGTGACCATTGTGTCATCCGACAAGGACCTGATGCAGCTGATCGAACCGGGTGTCGACATGCTGGACACCATGAAAAATGCCCGTATCTCCGCGTCAGATGTTGAAGAGAAATTCGGTGTCGGCCCCGAACTGGTCGGCGATATGCTCGCGCTCATGGGGGACAGCGTCGACAATATCCCTGGCGTAAAAGGCATCGGCCCCAAGACCGCGTCCAAGCTGCTTATCGAGCATGGCGATCTTGACAGCGTGCTGAAAGCCGCGCCCGACATGAAAAAGTCGAAAATGCGCGATAACCTGATCGAATTTGAGGAAGATGCCCGGCTGTCGCGCGTGCTGGTCACGCTCAAAGAGGACTGCTCCCTTCCCATCCCGCTCGATGATTTCAAGCTTCAGGATATTCCGCCCGAACCGCTTGCCGAGTTCCTGAAGACCCACGGCTTTAACAGCCTGCTGCGCAAACTCGGTACGGATGCCGGTGATACGGGCAGCGGCAGGAAGGACGCTGCCCAAACAGATAATGGCAGCGGCAACGGCGCGCCCGCGTTTAAGGAAATGCCGCCCGTCAACCATGACACATATGCCTGTGTACAGGACGAGGAAACGCTGGGGCAATGGATCGAACGCGCGCAGTATCTGGGCATGGTCGCGGTCGATACCGAAACGGACTCGCTCGACGCCATGACAGCGCGTCTGGTGGGGGTCAGCCTTGCGGTGGAACCGGGCGAGGCCTGTTACATTCCGCTCGGCCATGGCGGCAGCGACATGTTCGCCGAAAAGCCGCAGCAGATCCCGCTCGGCCGCGCGCTGGAACTGCTTAAACCACTGTTCGAGGATGATGCCGTTCTCAAAATCGGCCAGAACCTCAAATATGACATCAACGTGCTGGCGCAGCACGATATTGCCGTGACCCCGATTGATGACACGATGGTGATGAGCTTCGCGCTCGACGCCGGACGCGGTGTCGGCGGCGGGCACGGCATGGACGCGCTCGCCAAGCTGCATCTGGACCATGAGTGCATCAGCTATAAATCACTCACCGGCACGGGCAAGAAAGCGATCAGCTTTGCCGAAGTGCCGCTGGAGGATGCCACGAAATATGCTGCCGAGGACGCCGATGTCACGCTGCGGCTGTGGCATGTGCTGAAACCCCGGTTATCGCATGAAGGCAGCACGACCGTGTACGAGCGTGTCGACCGCCCGCTAATCCCCGTGCTGGCGGGCATGGAGCGTGAGGGCATCAGGGTGGACCGCGAAAAGCTCGCGCATCTCTCATCCGAATTTGCCGCGCAGATGGCCGAGTTGGAAAAAGAGATCCATGATATTGCAGGCCGCGAATTTGCGATCGGCAGTCCGAAGCAACTCGGCGAAGTGCTGTTTGGCGAGATGGGCCTGAAAGGCGGCAAGAAAGGCAAGTCCGGGCAATATTCCACCGATGTCACCGTGCTCGAAAAGCTGGAGAAAGAAGGCGTCGAGATCGCCCGCAAGGTGCTCGAATGGCGGCAGCTCTCCAAGCTCAAATCCACCTATACAGATGCGCTGCAGGAGCAGATCAATCCAAACACAGGCCGTGTGCACACAAGCTATAGCCTGACCGGCGCACAAACCGGACGCCTCGCCTCGACCGACCCGAACCTGCAGAATATCCCGATCCGCACAGAGATCGGCCGGCAGATTCGCCATGCGTTCGTGGCCGAACCCGGCAATGTCATACTCGCCGCCGACTATAGCCAGATCGAGCTGCGCCTCGCCGCGCATATGGCCGATGTCGAGACACTGAAACAGGCGTTTGCCGAGGGCGAAGATATCCACAACCGCACCGCCCAGGAAATGTTCGGCGAGGTCAACCGCGACACGCGCGGGCGCGCCAAGACGATCAATTTCGCCATTCTCTATGGCATCAGCCGCTGGGGCCTGGCCGGACGCCTCGAAGTGAGCTCTGACGAGGCGCAGGACATGATCGATACCTATTTCGCGCGTTTCCCCGGTATCCAGAAGTATATCAGCGACACACTGATGACCACCAAGGACCGCGGCTATACCGAGACTTTATTTGGCCGCAAAACACATTTTGAGCGCATTAATTCAAAGAACCAGACCGAACGCCAGGGCAGCGAACGCGCCGCGGTTAACGCACCGATCCAGGGCACCAGCGCCGACATCATCAAACGCGCCATGGCCCGCATGATGCCCGCGCTGCAGGAAGCGGGCCTCGGCCATGTGCGCATGATGCTGCAGGTACATGACGAACTGGTGTTCGAACTGCCCGAAAATGACGTCGAGGCCGCGACTGACGTGATCCACACCGTTATGGCCGAAGCCGCCGGACCAATGGTCGAGATCAGCGTGCCTCTGGGCGTCGATATCGGCACCGGAGAAAGCTGGGGCGCAGCGCACTGACTTTTTGCGTGGCGAACTGGCTGTTCCTACCACACCGGCGCAATTATCATGTATTTTGAACGCTGCTGTCACCCCACACCGTAACCCCAACTCCGACCGTCATCCTGAACCACACCGTCATCCTGAATTTATTTCAGGATTCAGAGCTGAACACGAGAGATTGGTACTTTTGCGCTCTGGATACTCAAACCGCCGCCTTCACGAGGGCAAGCAAGTTCAGCATGACGGAGTACTAACCCAACTTGGCCAAAAAAAGCCACCCTCCTATTTACCTTTCCTCCAAAATCCCTCTAGCCGCGAAGCAAATCAGGCGATAGGTTGGAAGCATTACATCCGCGATAGAGATCAGGAGTCGAACATGGAATCATTAGTAACAACCGAATGGCTGGCCGGCGAAATGGGCGCATCCGACCTGCGGATCGTGGATGCAACGAAATTCCTGCCCGATGCCGGACGCAATGCCGCCGCTGAATATGAAGCAGGGCATATTCCGGGTGCAGTCTATATGGATCTGGGCGAATTGACGGATTCCAACAATGATCTCGACAATATGTTGCCGCCGCCGGAAAAATTTGCGAGCCGTATGCAGTCACTCGGTCTGGGCGATGGCAGCCGTATCGTGCTCTATGATGACAGCCCGCTCAAATCCTCGGCCCGCGCCTGGTTCATGCTGACCATGTTCGGCGCACATGAAGTCGCCATACTCGACGGCGGTATCGCCAAATGGAAAGCCGAAGGCCGCCCGCTGGAAACCGGCAAGGAAGCGCTGCGCCACCGCCACTTTACCGCCTGGGCCGATGACAAGGACGTGCGCACCAAGGCAAACATGCTGTCCAACCTGCACAGCAAAGCCGAACAGGTAATCGATGCCCGCCCCGCCGCGCGCTTTAGCGGCGCAGAAGAAGACCCCCGCGAAGGCATTGCATCCGGCCATATTCCAGGCTCCGTCAACCTGCCGCACAGCCAGTTGTTCAACGCGGATGGCACGTGGAAAACGGGCGACGATCTGAAAGCCGCATTTGAAGGCGCGGGCGTCGATCTGGACAAAGCGATTGTTACCACCTGCGGCTCTGGCATGACCGCCGCCGTGGTCGCATTTGGCGCGCATCTGCTCGGGAAAACCGATGTCGCACTTTATGACGGCAGCTGGTCCGAATGGGGCGCAGACGGCGATACGCCGAAAGAAACGGGGTAACCATCGTTAAAATGCATAGGATATAAGATAGTTACCGTATATATAGATGGTAGCTATTTATGCATGTTATAGAAAAACTTATTCACCAGTTCACTTTGCAGTAGCTTCTTCTGTGGCAGGCTTAGCTGGAGTTTCCGGCGCTTTTAGGTCAGCTTCCCTTTTTATCGCTACTTTTACTAATTCGAGTATATTGCTTGGTGTGCATACTTCTTGTAAATCCATTAAGTGGCGCGCTGTTTTGTTGAATGTCAGATCTTTTTCATTCAAAGTTGCTTCAAATTTATTATCAAAATCACCAATGGTAATTCTTCTAACAGAACTAATATTCTCTGAGCTAAATAAAAATTGCTCCTTATAAATATCAAGTCCGCTGGTCAGCGCCGCACTGCCTATAGAGAAAATGGATAAAAAGTCACTTTCTGTACCCTCACTAGAAAAATCAATAACACCGAGTAGCCCCGTGATGGCAGTAGTGATAGGAGCAATCGAACTGCGCCTAACACGATTTCTTGTTTGATTTGTTGCTTTCTGGGCGAAGTAATCATTGCAACGAGATCTAATCAATGTACCTCCTGTATCCAACATGTCTAAATATGATGTTGTTGCGTTTGCCTGATTTTTTATCTCTAGATGAATAGCCTTACAAACAGATGCTGAAAATCGATAGGCTAACAAGTTAAAAGCTTCTTCAGTCGAATTTCCACCGTAATTTTTTTTGGTTTTTTTATTATATTTAGATGCTGGAGCTGTATATTTGCCGTCTACACATTTCAAGTTCGAGTTGGTTCCCCCATCAACATGCGCCAATCGCACAGGCCTTATTGGGCCGCTAAATGCGGGCCCTGCACATGCAGATAGGATTGTTGATGAAAATATGATGCTGGCTATTGCCAGTGTTTTTTTACTGTGACGAAATTGCATAAAACCTCCCGTTGCGAGATAGAATATGCGACCTCAAGTTTATTATTATGGATTCATATTATGCACATAAATGGTTAATAAATATTTAATTTTTATTAATTTTTTGAAATATTAAAGACAGGGTTTTTATAATGGAACCCATGATTAAGATTGGAAGTTATTGTCACTTTCCAAATTCTCACCACAGCGGATCAGGCGGGATGTCTGGACTGCGGCCTGCCGGTGCACCACGGCTTTGCGGTATTCCGCATCGGTTACCATTTCGAGGAAACATGATGCCTCGGGATAACGCGCCACGAAAACGGTATCCCAATGTTCATCAGCCGGTCCAATGACAATAGTTTGAAAATCCCCGCGCCAGATGATTTCACCGCCGACGCGCCCAAATATCGGTCCACTCGCCTTGCCGTATGTCGCATATGCCTCCGCCCCGCTTAGACCCGCATCGTGCAAGGGGTGATCCGCAGGATATGCCGCCTTTTCACGAAAACGCACCAGATTCAGCATCTGGATCGGCCGATCGCGCGGCAAATCCTTGAACGCTTCAAATTGCGCCTGCTCCGGATCGACATGATTTTCCGGTGTCATCTCAATGTCCTTTATTTCTTGCGCGCCATGCTTCGCGTGTCTGTTCATAGCTGTCAACCGGATGGTCCTGATAGGGTGCGGGCAGGCGTGTCGCGCCCTGATTGGTCGAACCCAGCCGCTCGGCCAGTGCAATCGACGCGTGGTTGTCAGGTGCGATTGTATGGATCACCTTGTCCCAGCGCAGCACATCGAACACATAGTCAAGCGAAGCCACCGCAGCTTCATAGGCATAGCCCTTGCCCTCATATTCGGAGAGTATGCCCCAGCCGACTTCCTTGCCCGGCCAATCTTCCGGCTGCCATGGTCCGATCCGGCCAATCCACGCCCCGCTATCACGCAGGATAAGCGAGAACATACCGAAACCCCTGATATGCCATGCACCCGACATACAGCAGAGGCCGCGCCAGGCTTCGCTGCGTGACTGCACACCGCCCAGATGTTCCATGGTTTTGGGATCGGAGTGGAATTTAAACCAGCCATCCAGATCTTGCGCACCCGGCGGGCGCAGGATCAATCGCTCTGTCACCAATATCGGTCCGTACATCATATCATGCCCCCTTAAAACTCTTGCCCCTTAAAATCAGGGAATGGCGACCATAGGCATGACGGCATAAAACGCAAATGAAACAGGCCGGCCTCACCAAAGGGAAGAAGCCGGCCTGTCATAAACCCGCATGGGGCGTCTTGATTATTTGCAGCAAAATGGTGAGGGGATCAGAATTCTCGGTTAACCATATCCCCTCACCCACTGCGACCCGGCGGCTCTCCGCCAAGCTTGTATCACTGCCCCGTTGTGAAGGGGCGGTAATGCCGTAATGTGATTAGCGGCAGCGATAATTGCCGCGGTCGATGGCACGGCCCAGGATCGCACCGCCCGCTGCGCCCAATATCGTGCCCAGCGTCCTGTCACCGCGGCCCGCGACTTCGTTGCCGATCAGTCCACCGACAGCGCCGCCGATCAACAGGCCCGTCGTGCCGTCATCGCGGCGGCAGTAATAGCGGCCATCGCGGCGGTCACGCCAGATGCGCGTGTCGCGGCGGATCTGCTGATCGCGGTAATAGGCGCGGCGGTCGCGTTGATATTGACGGCGCTGCTGCTGACGGTAATAGCGGCGATCTTCGCGGTAGCGGCGCTGCTGGTGTTTATAGCGTTTCTTGGCGCGCTTATAGGCCCGTTTGTCACGGTAGCGGCGGCGCTCATAACGATCATCGTCATCGTCGTCATAATAACGGCCATAGCGGCGATAACGCCGATCATCATCGTCATCATCATCAAACATTGCAGGTGCGTGTAACCCCGGAAGCTGGCCGGGAAGCTGATAAGCGGGCGCACTGTGCAAAGTCAGCGTTGTGGATGCAGCGGCAACCGGAACCGGCGCGGCCATGGCTGGCGCAGAGACGGTTAACGCCCCTAATGCAAGCGGTGCAGATAGAAGAGGTAGTAAAGCGCGTTTCATATTTCATCTCCCGGTAGGTAATTGCGACTCAGCGTTTTATTTTGCGTGTTCATAAATAGGCGTGCTTTTATGAATATTTTACAACCTGTCCGACAGGCTGCGCTTTTTTGCGACGAACCGTTTACATTTGCGCTTTTTCTGCATGCCGGGTGAATGAAACTGGGGTTTTTCGATGGAAAACATGCGCCAGATACTTGCGATTGCGCACCGCCTTACCTATATAACACACATGGCCAATCTAGTTTCTATCATCATCGGCATATTCGCGCTGATACTCGCAATCCCCTCTTTCATCCCGCTGCTTGGCTGGGGCAACTGGCTGGTTGTGCCCATCGCGCTGGTCGGTGTTGTGTTCGGGGTAATTTCCAGTTCAAACACAGGTCGCAATCTGTGCCTCATCGTGGCGTTGATCGGCATCATTCGGCTATCTTTGGGCGGCGGTTTCATCTAAGCCGCGCGGATGAATTCTGATTCATCCGCATCTTCCTCAAAATCCGGCCTGATACAGGCGGTCATTACCTATACAATCTGGGGCTTTATGCCGCTGTTTTTCAAACAGCTACAGCATGTCTCCGCGCTGGAGGTTGTGGCGCACCGGGTCGTGTGGTCGGTGGGTATGTTGCTTGCCGCGCTATGGCTGCTGGGCCGAATGGGCGAATATCGCGTCGCGCTTGCTGAACCACGCACGCGCAATATGCTGTTTTTAAGCGCATTCCTGATCGCCGCCAACTGGCTGATTTATATCTGGGCGATTTATCAGGACCAGATTCTGGCGGCGAGTCTGGGTTATTATCTCAACCCACTGCTGAACGTGGTTCTGGGCGCGCTGTTCCTTGGCGAGCGATTGCGGCCCGTGCAATGGCTCTGCGTGGCGCTCGCCGCGATCGGTGTCGCTGTACTCGCTTCGGAAACGCTGTCCACCATCTGGATCAGCTTTGCGCTCGCGCTGACATTTGGCACCTATGGCCTGGTGCGCAAGGTTGCGCCTGTGGGTTCCATCCCCGGCCTGACCGTGGAAACCACCCTGCTCTTCCCGCTCGCGCTTGGCTTTGCCGCATGGGCATGGTTTTACAGCGCAAGCCCCGGTTTCGGATTCGACATGCGCACAGACATATATCTGGTCGCGGGCGGTGCGATTACGGCGATACCGCTGCTGTTATTCGCATCCGCCGCCAAGAAACTGACGCTCGCAACGCTAGGTTTTGTGCAATATATAGGCCCCACCATCCAATTTTTGCTGGGTGTGTTCCTGTATAAAGAAGCGCTGACACCGGCGCACCTGATCTGTTTCGGCCTGATCTGGACCAGCCTTATCATCTATTCGGGCGAGGGATGGCTGCGTTCGCGTAGGCAGGCGCAGCCGGTTTGAAATATTGTTCACCAGTTCCAAATAAATAACTGTCATTCCTGCGAAAGCGGGAATCTATCTCACCAAACTGACATTTAAATGCAGCTGTTGTGAGATAGATTCCCAGTCAAGCTGGGAATGACTGGATTAGGCAACCCTCCAACCTATCGCCTGTCCGGCATGAAATGGTATAATTGCACCTGTCGTCGCATCGATCCGTTCGGGCACATCCGTGGCTGCGCGTTCAAGCGTGACCGTGCCATCATTTAGTGGCAGGCCGTAAAAGCGCGGGCCATTTTCCGAAGCGAATGCTTCCAGTCTGTCCAGCGCGCCTTCTTCATCAAATACTGCTGCATAGCTTTCCAATGCATAGGGCGCGTTAAATATGCCCGCGCAGCCGCATGCGGATTCCTTTGCGCCCACTTCATGCGGCGCGCTGTCGGTGCCCAGGAAATATTTGGGCGAGCCTGATGTCGCCGCCTTGCGCAGTGCCAGCCGGTGCTCCTCACGTTTGGCCACGGGCAGGCAATAGGCATGCGGGCGGATGCCACCGGCAAAAATCGCATTGCGGTTAATATGCAGGTGCTGCGGCGTGATGGTCGCGGCGACGTTGGCGTTCGCACCATCCACAAACTGCACCGCATCTTTCGTGGTGATATGTTCGAACACCACCTTGAGTTCGGGGAGTGTTTCCACCAGCCCCGACAACGTACGTTCGATGAAAACAGCTTCCCGGTCGAAAATATCGATATGCGCTTCCGTCACTTCACCATGGATGAGCAAAGGCATGCCGATATCCGCCATGCGTTCCAAAACGCCCATGATATTGGCAACATCAGTGACGCCATGCGCGCTGTTGGTCGTGGCATTGGCGGGATAAAGCTTGGCAGCGGTGAAAACGCCGCTTTCAAAGCCGCGCGCCATATCGCCCGCATCCGCATCATCGGTCAGGTAGCAGGTCATCAGCGGTGTAAAATCACTGTCTTCCGGCAGCGCGCCCATGATCCGGTCACGATACGCGCTTGCGGCGGCGGCGCTCGTCACAGGCGGCGACAGGTTCGGCATCACAATCGCGCGCGCAAACTGCCGCGCGGTATAATGCGCTACTTCGCGCAGCATATCGCCGTCGCGCAGGTGCACATGCCAGTCATCGGGGCGGCGGATAGTGAGTGTATCGGTCATAGTTACTTTCTTTTTGGCTCACTCCCGTTCGCAAGTCGGTACCGGCCCGCTCCCCCGGCCAACCTCCCGATACATTATACCCTGTCGGGAGGTTGGGCGGGGGAGCGGGCCGGTACCGACTTATCGCCGTGAGGCGATCAAACGAAAGACTCAACTTTTATTTCCCTACCATAATCCCTACCTAATCCCCATGAGCAATGCCACCCAATTAGACCGCACCGTTATCAGAATCTCACCCATGGACGATGCCGAAGACGTCCGCGCATTCCTGCAGGGGCTGGTGACACAGGATATGACCGCTGTGCAGCAGGGTCAGCCACTATGGGCCGCATTGCTGGGCGCGCAGGGCAAGGCGCTGTATGATTTTATCCTCTGGGCAGACGCTGACACTGACATATTGATCGACTGCGAACGCGAGGTGGCGGAAGATCTGGCCAAGCGGCTGACGCTCTACCGCCTGCGCCGCAAAATCGCGATTTTTGTGGATGATAGCATTTTTGTGCATTGGTCACTCAGTGTTCCTGCGAAAGCAGGAACCCAGGACATCAAAGCGCAGAAATATATATCACATGACCCTCGCCTCCCTGCGCTTGGAAAACGCTGGCTGTCGCGGGACACTTCCAATAGCGCCGACGATGCATGGAAAGCCCATCGCCTTTCTCTGGGCGTGACCGAGGGACAGGCAGAGCTCGGCCATGACAAGACACTCTGGCTGGAATGCAATGCGGCGGAGCTGAACGGTGTGAGCTTCACCAAGGGCTGCTATGTCGGACAGGAAAATACCGCGCGCATGAATTACCGGCAGAAAGTGAACCGCCGCATGGTGGTGGTCCCGCTGGATACAGCCGATGAAAAGCGCCAGCGCATTGCCTATCCGGAGCTTGGCCTTTCCGTTGAACACCGCCGTGTCGCAGACCTGGAAGGGCTGGATTTACCAAGTTGGCTCGCAAAGGCTATAGAACCCGGTGCATAATACGCGCGTCCATATGCAAAAATCATAATTGATAATTTCTCTCAATTATCATATAACTGTCTTACTTAACTATTGCAGATAGATGACAGGAGCCGCATATGGCACGCCCGCAAATTGATATGGAAGCCACAAAAGCCAAATTGCTGGAGACGTGCGAAGACATGATCCGTGAGCGCGGTGCAGTCAGTTTCACGATGACTGATATTGCGCAGGCGGCGGGCATGTCACAATCCAATGCCTATCGTTTCTTTGCGAGCAAGGATGAACTGGCCGAAGCCATGGCGGGCCGGTGGTTTGAAGAATTGACAGCCATGATGGAAGACGTCGTTGCATCGGATATGCCCGCACGCGACAAAATGTATCATTTTTTTGCACGCCGGCTTGAGCTGAAGCATCAGCGTCTGAACGAAGATCCCGCACTTTTCGCCGCTTATATGGAGCTGGGCGATGAGCATTTTGAAGTGGTGCGCGGCTATATTGACCTGGCCGACCATTATATGGCGACCATCATTGGCGAGGCGATGGGAGAAGGCTATTTCAAAGGGCTTGAAATTGATGAAACTGTCTCGCTCATCAACACAATGGTGCAGCCGTTTTGCAACCCGACCCTGATGATGCAGCTGCATACGCTGGCCAATACCGAAAAGCTGACGATGGTGATCGATACGATTTTCCGGGGACTGCACAGGGATGGTGATACAACAGCTTCCACACCGCAACTGCGGCAGGTCAGCTAGGCACTAGCCCCCTGTATCTTCACCGCGCGCACCGCTGACAAACGCTACGCGCGGATCATCCATATCCACCACATCGTTCAGCTCATAAATATTGCGATATCCATAGCCATATAGGTTGATAAAAGTCGGGATATTGAGCGCGAGCGGCGCGCGTTTCGTAACGACCGGGGCGCGGTTATTGCTGAAATTATTGTTGCAGTATATCAGGATCGCACGGTCGGTATCGCCGATCACTTTGGCCAGTTTCTCGTCCGTAAAATCGGAGAAAGGCAGATTGACCGCGCCCTTGATATGCCCGGCGGCAAATGCGGCGGCAGAGCGGGTATCAAGTATCAACACGCCTGGTGTCGCCGCCAATTCCTGAAACCTGTCAAAATCCACGAGCCGTGATTGACGGTATGTCTCAAGCTCTGTCGTTAGCGCGGCAAAACCCTGATAGTCCACTTGCGGATTGTCTGACAGTTCCTGCGCCGCAGCAGGCATTGCCAGCAGCGGACAGCATAATAATGCGATGGAAACACGCGCAGCAATTGACATGGAAACTCTCCCTCTGCTGACGGAAAGCTATGCTATCGCTTTTAAACCATTGCTGAATGGCCTATTCGGATATGCTGGTGGCGGTAGTTTCGGTATCCGGCGGCAGCCAGCCCAGCCGCACCTGATTTGCGCCTGCACCGCCTGGGCGCAGTGCGCAGGCGACGTTTTTCGCTTTCAGCAGTTCCAGCACCCGCGCACCGTTGCGGCCACCGCCCTGCACGCCAAGCGGCGCATCCACTCGCTGCGATGCCCAGGCGGCAAGCTCCAGATTGCGCGCGCCAGCCGCCGTTGGTTCGCCATTTTCCATTGTTATTACCGGCAGCGCATTTGCGGGCGGTTCAATCACAATCGTCCAGCCTTCCTCCAATGCTTCCGCGCGTTTTTCTAGCGTATAATATGTTTCGAGCGTCGCACCGGGGAGCTTTCTGGCTTTTACCACCGCGCGTTTTGCCTGACGGTCAATCAGGACATCCTGCGGCGCAACACCGGCAATCAGCGACAGTCTTTGCGCCATTTCGGTCAGTTCCTGTTCCTGCGCCGCGACCTGCGCACGCGCATTGGCCGCCGCAATTTCCGCCGCTTCTGCATCACCTGTATCTGTGCCAACGCGGAACTGGCTGATCTTTACTTCAACATCCTTACCCAGCAGCTGTTTCATGGATTTGGCCGAGCGGTCTTCTGCATCGGCACGAAAAACTGGTGTAAAAACAGTCGCATTGACGGCCAGCGGATCGCTCCCGAAGTCCAGATCGATCTGGCTGAGCCGCGCATCATCGCCAAACTCATCTTTCACCACACTGGTTGCCGTGCGCGTGGCGTTTGACTCCCATGCAATCTGCCGCAGCGAAAATCCGAGCGGCACCGCGAGCGCGATAAAAACAAGCACCGTAACAATTGCCTGCAGCTTTGTATGATTGTCGGACAGCCTGCTGCGAAATCCATATAGCCGCGCCATGACGGCGGCGGTGAGCGCAATGGTCATAAGGTTGGTAAAATACAGCAGCAGCGCGCCGCCAAATATGGTCCAGTTAAGCGTGGCCAGCCCGAAACCGACAACCGCCAACGGCGGCATTAGCGCGGTGGCAATCGCCACACCGACAATCGTGCCTTCACGCCCGCGCACCATCGAATATGCACCCGCCAGTGCCGAAAACAGCGCCACACCCAAATCAAACAGATTGGGCCGTATCCGCGCCGCAATCTCATCGGTCACATTTTGCAGCGGCGACATCATCACGATCAGCGCGCAAAACAGCACCGATATAACGGTGCCCATGACCAGTGCGTAGGCGGATTGTTTGCCCCATTGCGCATCGCCAATCGCCAGCGCAAAGCCGGCCCCCATCATCGGTCCGAGCAGCGGCGACAACAGCATTGCGCCGATCACCACCGCGGGCGAGGACAGAAGTAAGCCAAGTATCGCGATACCGGCCGACATCAGCAGCATGAACGCATAGCGCAGTGACCAACCCGATTCTTCACGCACTTTGTCAATCACCGCGCGCTGCTTGATCTCCTGACGCACACCTTTGCGCCACCAACTGGCAAAGGCGTCCCAGCTCGCTTTCAGCGGATTGCTGGAAATCTCCTGCGGCGAAGGTTCAACGGCGGTCTTGCTGTTCGAAATAGGCATAAGGCCAAGTTAGCCGTAATTTGAATGGCATGGAAGTGGAGATTGTTTTATAAAACCGCTTTTAAGTCTTTGCCAAGGCTCGCTGCTGATTTTGAACTATATCAGGTGGTCTTGTAAAAATACCATCCATCTCCAAGCGGTTCTATCCAAATATATTCTGATGCACTTATTTCCGGCACTGCATCCGGTTCAGCATGGAGATATCCAACGGAATTATCCAATATCCCGCCAATATTAACATTAAAGACTCCATTATCCTCTTGATACGCCACATTGAGAAACAGTCGCTCCACAATTTCATCGGCTTCAGGAACGTTAGAGCGCCATTTTGATATACCGTCATTCTCTTCGTCAAAATGAGAAAACTTCGGTTGCAGAGATCGCAAGTAATTCAACTCTTTCTTGTTAGTTTCAAACCATTTTAACAGATCAGCATCTGTGCTGGTTATTAAGATGATATTTTGGACAGTAGCTTCTTGATCGTGTGTTCTTTTCTCCATTGTTTGCAAGCTCTCTTTAAGCTTGATTACAAACAAGGGTAATGCCAAAGCACGCAGACTTTCTATCTTCCAGTTTCCTTCTTCGCGGGCTAGGAAAAAATAGTAATCCTGTTTATCCGGCCCCAAAAGCATTCGGCCAACCGCTCGGTTTTGTTTCAGCATGATAATCTTGTCTGAAGATGATACAGGTACCGGAGCCTCGAATTGAAGATCTTTCAACTCACCTCTCAGGATATCCGCTTCCATTAATGCATCATTATCACCTTCGGAACTAAGGCTGGCAAATTTGTCCAAAACCGCTTTTACCGGAACAGTATTTGCATCTGGCACCAGATTTGCCTGCGCACCAACTTGGAAAGTGGTAGCAGCCAGAATGATCATACAAATGAAAAGCGCAAAAAAGACGCGAAAACCAATTTTGCGCAATTCAATCATCAATCTACTTCGCCAGGTTCCTCAGCACATAGTGCAAGATACCGCCGTTCAGGAAATATTCCATCTCGTTCGCGGTATCGATGCGGCATTTGGTCATGAAGGTGGATGTCGTGCCATCGGCGCGGGTCATTTCAACTTCGACGTCCTGCAATGGTGTCAGCTCGGACACGCCCTTGATCGAAAAGCTCTCGCTGCCATCCAGGCTGAGTGTATTGCGGTCCACGCCCTCGGCAAACTGCAGCGGCAGCACACCCATACCGACCAGGTTGGAACGGTGAATGCGCTCATAGCTTTCCACGATCACGGCTTTCACGCCGAGCAGATTGGTGCCCTTCGCCGCCCAGTCGCGTGAGGAACCGGTGCCGTACTGTTCGCCGCCAATCACCACCAGCTGCGTGCCATCGGCCTTATGCCGCATCGCCGCGTCATAGATCGGCATGACTTCACCGTTATATTTGGTGTAGCCGCCCTCTTTGCCGTCCGCCATTTCGTTCTTGATGCGGATATTGGCGAAAGTGCCGCGCATCATCACTTCATGGTTGCCGCGGCGTGAGCCGTAGGAGTTGAAATCCTGCTTCGCAACCTGATGCGATTGCAGATATTCACCCGCCGGGCTGTCCTGCTTGATCGCACCTGCCGGCGAGATATGGTCAGTGGTGATGCTGTCGCCGAGCAGCGCCAGCACTTTCGCGTCGGTAATATCCGCCACCGGCGCGGGCGTCATATCCATGCCCTCAAAATAAGGCGGATTGGCGACATAGGTCGAGCCCGCGCGCCATTGGTACGTATCGCCGCCCGCCACATCGATATCCTGCCACGCGGCATCGCCGTCATAGACATTGGCATAGCGGCTCATAAACATATCGCGGCTGACCGCGCCCTGCATCGCCGCGCTGACTTCGTCATTGCTGGGCCAGATGTCTTTCAGATAGACATCCGCGCCATCGCTGCCCTGCCCGATCGGCGTTTCGTACATATCCTCGCGCACTGTGCCTTTCAGCGCATAGGCGACCACCAGCGGCGGGGACGCCAGATAGTTGGCCTGCACGTCCTGGCTCACGCGGCCTTCGAAATTGCGGTTGCCCGAAAGAACAGACGCCGCGACCAGGCCATTGTCATTAATCGCTTTGGAAATCGGCGCGGGCAAAGGTCCGGAATTGCCGATACAGGTCGTGCAGCCATAGCCGACCAGATTGAAACCGAGATAGTTGAGGTCTTCGCTCAAACCCGCCTTGTCCAGATAATCGGTCACCACCTGTGACCCCGGCGCAAGCGACGATTTCACCCAAGGCTTACGCTGAAGGCCGCGTTCTCGCGCCTTGCGCGCCACCAGACCCGCGGCGATCAGCACGCTGGGGTTGGAGGTGTTGGTGCAGCTGGTAATCGCCGCAATCGCAACATCGCCGTGCCCGAAGTCATAGTCTTCGCCATCAACGGCCGTGCGGCCCTTCGCATCGTCCGCACCAAACACTTCGCCCAGATCGCGGTTAAATCCTTCGTCCAGATCCGCCATCGACACGCGCTGCTGCGGCAGTTTCGGACCCGACAGCGATGGCACAACGCTGGTCATGTCCAGCTCCAGCGTCTTGGTATAGACCGCTTCGGGCGCATCATCGAGCCGCCAGAAACCCTGCGCCTTCGCATAGGCTTCGGTGAGCGCGATATCGTCTTCGCTGCGGCCCGTCAGGCGCAGATAGTCGAGTGTCTTGTCATCAATCGGGAAATAACCGCAGGTCGCGCCATATTCGGGCGCCATATTGGCAATGGTCGCACGGTCGGCCAGCGAAAGCGCCGCCACACCCGGTCCGTAAAATTCCACAAAGCGCCCGACAACGCCCACTTCGCGCAGCATCTGCACACAGGTGAGCACCAGATCGGTCGCGGTAATGCCTTCGGCCAGCTCGCCGGTCAGTTTGAACCCGACCACTTCGGGGATCAGCATCGACACCGGTTGCCCCAGCATCGCCGCCTCTGCCTCAATACCGCCCACGCCCCAGCCGAGCACGCCCAGCCCGTTGATCATCGTCGTGTGGCTGTCCGTGCCCACGCATGTGTCGGGATAGGCCACCCGCGCACCGCTCGCGTCTTTCGAAGACCATACGGCCTTGGCAATATTTTCCAGGTTCACCTGATGGCAGATGCCCGTGCCGGGAGGGACCACGGAGAAATTGTCGAACGCTTTCGATCCCCATTTCAGGAATTCATAGCGTTCCATATTGCGCTGATATTCGAGCGCGACGTTATTTTCAAAAGCCTGCGGCGTACCGAATTCGTCGACCATGACCGAGTGATCGATGACAAGATGCACCGGCACCTGCGGGTTGATTTTCTGCGCGTCACCGCCCAGCGCCTTGATCCCGTCGCGCATCGCGGCCAGGTCGACCACGGCAGGCACACCGGTAAAATCCTGCATGAGCACGCGGGCCGGGCGATACTGAATCTCCGCGTCAGAACGCGCGTCCTTCTGCCAGTCCACCACCGCCTGCGCATCATCGGTGGAGACCGTATGGCCCCCATCTTCAAAGCGCAGCATATTTTCAAGCAGGACTTTCAGCGTAAACGGCAACCGCGAAATATCACCCAGCTTTTCCGCGGCCTTGGAAAGCGAATAAAACGCAACGCTCTCCCCCCCCACATCCATAATATCGCGCGTGCCAAGTGTGTCGTTGCCGGTGGTCGTCATAAAAAATCCTTCGTCTTAACCTAATGGGTCTTAAAGTGGTACTTTAAGCCGTTTTGGGGAATGTGTGCGAAGGGACGGAGAAACCGCAGCCAAGGCGCACAAAACGGGCATAAAGCCATGTGAATCGATGGTTCGAATGTGGTTTAGCGGATGTAAGGGGAGAGTGGAAGGGGGGAGTGTAAGAACCAAAACAATACTTCTAGAAATAGTCTTAGCAGCCTCCTTATGCTTCCTTATTTACTTGATACCACTACTTTTCTAACATATCCAAATTTTGCGTGGGCGCAGTAGCGCAAGCTGCTAGTTCAAGAAATTGGGCTCAACTTATCTAGTGAGATTTATCTCAGTGAAAGCTACCTTGTTCATACAGGGTGTAGATGCTTCCAAATATAAGCGCCCACGCACACATTACGGGGGAATAATGACAGAAGATACTGATGATGACACGCCAGAGTTAACTGCCGATAGCGACATGGACGATATCTGGATAACGAGCAAAGTCCGTATGGTTGCAGAACGGCGCTATAAAAAATATGCTTTTTGGTCACATATATTATTAACGTACTACGCTTTAATGGTAATAATAATCTCTCTTTTAGAGAGGTCTAATGGAGATATTTCTGAAAACACAATTTTCTTAAATTACAACATTGTTATTTCTATAATACTCTTAATTTTTACTTTAATAACGTACGGTTTTAAATTCGAAGAACAATCATATAGGCATAGAGATTGTTATTTGCGCCTTCAAAGACTTTTAAAAACAAGGGGCAGATCAAGTACAGTAAAAGTACATGAGAAATATATGGACATTCTTGAAGGATATCCAAATCATGCGGATATTGATTACGAAGTTTTTCTCTATAATCACATTATTGTGCAAAAAAAAGAACTTACGTTTTCTGGAAACAAGGTTAAATTAACTTGCTATAATTGGATAAGCATTGGAGTTAGGACTTTTTTTTATTATGGTGTTATTGGCGTACTGATTTATTTTCCACTAAGGTTTATTACATCATATGGATGATATATTTAATCAAAAACAAACCGCAAAAAGTCTTTTTGAGAATCATTTCTCACCGCAGGGATTGAAGACCATATATGAAACATCCATCCAAGGTTCAAAGGCGGTAGGCAAAGACGGTATTAAAAGAGGCCAATTTGAGAAGGTACTCGATCAAGAAATCGACTTGATTATCGAAAACGTCAACAAGTTAGAATACACTTTCACAGGATATAAAGAAAAATTAATTTCGAAAGGCGCGTATAAAAATCCCCGTCAAATTTCGATCCCAACTTTTCGTGACCGCCTTACTTTGCGCGGACTATACGAAGTGTTGATTGGTGTCTTTCCAGATGCGAAAATAGACCCACCATATAAATTTATAACTGACATCAGAAATCACTTGCAAACAGTGGGTAAAGATCATTCATTTTTGAGAATGGACGTGCAAAATTTTTATCCTTCAATTTCTCATGAAATATTAATGGAACGGCTGCGGTCTCGGATCAGATCGGATCAGATTTTACAGCTTGCTGCAAATGCTATAAAAACACCTACTGGCATTAGAAACTGCTATGACAACCAAACTACTAAAGGGGTCCCCCAAGGCCTGAGTATCTCAAATATAGCATCATCGCTATATCTGCTAAATTTAGATAATAAATACAAAAAGAGAACAACATATTTTAGATATGTTGATGATATCCTGATAATCTGTCCTTCGAGCCTCAGTTCGAAAATTTATAAGGATGTATATGTCGACCTAAAGAAATTAGACCTCGCTTCGCATACGATCAAAGAGACTAAAAACGCAAAATCGACAATACAATCTTTAGAGTCTGGCATTGATTATTTGGGTTTCAGCCTAGCAGTTTTATTTGACGTCCCTGATGATAAAAAGGTTTCGGTAGAGGTTAGAGAAAGCTCGTTTAAAAAAATGTTCAAGAACATAATGAATGTGTTCACATCTAACAAACATCATAAAAATATTGAACGTTTTATCTTTCGTCTTAACTTGAAGATTTCAGGGTGTATTTTCGATGGAAAAAGGCGCGGCTGGATGTTTTTCTTTTCTCAAACGCGCAACGTTTCACAGTTGAAACGGCTAGATGCATTTGTTTTTAAAATGCTAAAAAAATATGGTCTTTTAGAACACTCACCTAGAATCAAAACATTCACAAAATCGTTTCACGAGATAATACATAATTACAACAATTCTGATTACTTTGAAAATTTTGATACATATAATGTTGAACAAAAAATTAGAGCTATATGCCTAGTCACTGGTAAACCTCGCGCAACTGTTGAAAGTTGGGACATTGATTATCTTAATGAACAATTTAAAAAATGTGCGCTCAAAGAAGTTGCACAATTAGAGAAAGATTTAAAGGAAGCGTTCTCTTAAATCTTTTCTCTAAATACCCCCTGTCCTACACACCCCCTGCCCCGATACGGTCGCGCTATGTTTTGCAAATCCCACCAACCCGCGCCTGTTGTGGTCGCTAGCCTTGCCTTGTTCGCAATTCGCAGAATTCTGCCGCGCATAGGTGCGAACCTTCGACAAGCTCAGGGTGACTGTGGAATTGCAACAGGCTTCAGTTTATGGGCTAATAAAGTCTCGGTGGAAACAAACCAATTCACCACTCCCCGCCCACATCCTTGATCGCGCGCAGCAAGGCTTTTTTGCTTTCCGTCCGGCGTGTCCCTGAATTGCGGGGGATAGCTAATGGCCCTGCCTCATTGCGGCGGCGTGCGACATCGCGCGCGAAAGCTTCGAGCGTAATGGGCTTACTAGCCGGATTTGAGGGCTTTGACGCCATATTCACCTGCGGTTTCGTGTTATATTCTTTCTTCCATATAAGACATATCGGCATCTTTATAAAGAGTGAACAAAGCGCGGGCCTGTTCCAGAAGCTCTGGCGCTGTCCCCGATGCGTATTGGCCCATGCGGTCGGCAATCAGGTCTTCAATACAGATTATACGCATATTCTCACCCTCAGCCGCGCTTATCAAGCGTACTTTATCAAGGCTTCCATGCCCGTCAAGTAAAGTAGAACTCACTGTTTCAAAACCTATTTTGAGATCGGGATGCACCCAACCTTTCGTAAACTGCCCCGCGCCGGAAGGTTTTACAAATCCGTGCTCTATCATTGCATTTTCCAGCGCATCCTGACGTGTCACAACCAAATCAAAATCACCTGTGGCAATTGCGCCGTACGTGTATAATTCCACTGCTGCGCCGCCAACGAGAATTGGCGGATTGAAACCAGCTTTTTCCATTGAAGCGCTGACTTTAGCGAATAATCGCAGCGCAGCTTCGAATTCGGGGCGGTAGGTTTGGATCATATATGCGTCATAGCAGTAAACATTTTCCTACACACCCCCTGCCCTGATACGGTCGCGCCATGTTTTGGGAAAACCATATATATGGGTGCGGGCGTGTGCGCTGTGCGGGGATTTTGGCGGGTGTGACCTTTCCCGGACCCGGTGTGACCTTCCGGCGGGTACGGGGCGGGTTTTTGGGAGTTTTCCCCACTGTCCGGCCTTCTGTGCCCGTGCATGGGCGGGACTTTCCGGGTTTTTGGCGCGGCGCCGGTCCGCGGCGTCTCCCAAATCCAACAGGATTATCCAACAAATGGCAGAGTCAACACGTTCCTGGGTGCGAAGCTATGCGAAGCTAAGAGTTGGATTTGGTGCCTATGCGGGCGCGGCTAACGGCTTTGTTTACTTTTTGTTAACCATCCTGCGCGATAGCTGGGGGTCTTGGGGAAAATGGCTCTATGCCGGGCAATGGGATGTCCGCGCGGCCATGATATGGGGGAATTATGCCACGGATAGTACAGGCACAGATGCGCGGGGCGGGCCGGGACGTTCGCTATACCGTATATCGCGGGGAACGCCGCGCATTGTTTGCCCCCACGCGCGGCAGGCGCAGCATGATGTTCTACGCCGCGATACTGGCCCTCGCCGCGCTGGCGGGCGCAGCTATTGCGAGCAGCAGCCTGCATCAGGACAGCGCGGATAATGGCGGATATAACACGCTGCATCTGGCGTAATTTTGTTTGATTTCACGGCTCCGCTGAGTCTTTTTGATTTCACGGCGAGATGCTACGCATCCGCCTCCAAATGGGTTCCGGGCAATAAGCCCGGGCGCGCGGTCGCGCTTGCCGAGTTGCTGGTCGCAACTCGGGATTTCGCCACACGGAACCTTCACGCGAAACCGAGGCAACATGAAAGCTGGCGTTTGGCGAAATCCCGGTGCTGCGCCCAGCAGCACCCAAAGGCCGACTGGCCGCCGGCCCTTATTGGGCCGAACCCATTTGGAGGCTTTCGCGTCAGCGAAAAATAGCCGTGAAATCAAAAAATCCCCCTCTACAACGCCACCTGCTCCACTTCCGCCAGCTCCGGGCGCCGCCTTGCCACGATCAGGCATCCGCTGACGATCAGCGCCGCACCGATCAGCGTCGCCCATGTCACCGGCTCTGCAAAGAACATCCAGCCGAAAATGCTGGCCCAGATGAAGGCGCTATATTCGATCGGCACCAGCGCCTGTGCCTCGGCGCGGGCATAGCCCCAGCTGATCAGCAGAAGCGAGACCAGCGCCAGCGCCGCCGCGCCCCAGATCGCCGCGCCGTGCTGCGCAAAGTCAGGTACCACGGCAAAGAATGGCGCGAACATAAGCAGGATGGCCGTGACAATGCCGTTCTGAAACAGGCCGATCTCAACAGGGCTGGCAATCTGTGCCTGCTGCCGCTGTAATATTAGGTTGAACGCATAGAGCACCGCCGAACACAGGATCGCGGCAATGCCCCAGCGCGCGTCGCTGTCAAACCCCTGCCCCAGCTTGCCCGCGACAATCACGGCAACGCCCGCTAGGCCCAGCGCAGAGGCGATGATCGAGGTGCGCCCCACCCGCTCACCCAGCATAACGGCGGCCAGATACAGCGCGATGATGGGCGCGATAAAACTGATCGCAATCGCTTCGGCAATTGGCGTGCGGGCAAGGCCCCAGAAAAATGTAAACGCCATCACCGAAGTGATGCCCCCGCGCAGAATATGTAGCCGCAATGCAGCACGTTCAGGCCAGCGCGTGGGGCGAACCGCGAACAGGATTGCGGCCAATATGACCGTCGCACCGCACCGCCACAGCAGCGCATTATAGGTGCCCAGCGCAATCGCCAGCCCCTTCATCACCGCATCCATACCGCCAAATGTGGCAATACCGGTAATGACCGCGAGAAACGGCAATATGGCATGGTTGCTAGGGCGGACGTGTGCGGTCATGCACACAGCCTATCGGCGCGGCGGGCGGGATTGTCCAGATGGCAAATTGCCAATCCGGGTGATCTGTCTATAGTCAGCCTCTCACAACATGGAGATATCCCTATATGATCCGTTGTTTCTGCACCGCCGCAACACTGGCACTCACCGTTCTGACCGGATGCGCGCCTGCCAACACGCCCATTGAGACTGCCCCAACAGCAACAAGCCAAGCAGCAAGAGATCCGGCAGCCACAGAAACACCGCAAGCCAGCCGCCCGGCACTGCCGCCCCCGCCCGTTATCCGGACTCAGGTGGACAGCGTAGCGGCGCTGGAGAGACTGAAAATCGCGCGCGGCATGACGCTACAGTGGATCAGCTGGGACTATATGGGGCCGGTCGCCGTATCGGATAATAACGGGGTCATCCGCATTTCCGCCAGCCAGAGCGAGCGCGGCGGCAATGGCAAAGCCAGCATGCTGGGCGATATTGTCCGCATCAGCGACGATGAATTCGTCTTTCGCGGCCGTATCGTGATTATCGATACACCGGATGCAGGACGCGAATGTGTTCTGAGCAGTGATACGGCAGGCGATCAGACATTCGCCATCACCCAAAACCGCAAATACTGGCGGCTGCGCAATTTTGAATGGTGTGATGGCCTGACCGACTATATCGATATCTATTTCTGAAGCAGAGACGGGGGCACAGGCAATGACGGTGAAAAACTGGTGGCGGCTATGCGCTATCGCGGGCTTTGGCGTGCTCGCGGTCAGTTATATTATCGGTACTATTCCGAATGTCGATGTGGCGTGTGGCGGCTCCAGCGAGTTGCGCCCCATATTAGCGTTTGAATTTGCCCGCACGCCCGCCGATATCGCCGCCCTGTTCGGTGAGGATCCGTGCCGCAGCCGGCTTGTCCGCGCGATGGATACGCTCAACATCATTGATGTGTTTGCCTTTATCCCGCTGTTCGTCGCATTTCTTGTCACCGGGGCAATGGCGGTAAAGGAACATGGCCGCACACTGGCACTGCTCGCAGCCATAATTGCTGTCATCGCCGGATTGTGCGACCAGGCGGAGGACCAGATATTGTTCGCGATCACCCCCAACCTGCCCGGTACACAGGCGCAGCTGGACTGGCTGTTCTGGTTTGTACATGTGAAATTCGCGGGGCTGGCACTGGCAGGCATGGCGATAGGCTGGCTGGCGTTTAGGGACAGCTTGTTCGGCAAGGGTGTGGGCGCGATGATGATAGTTGGCGGGCTGGTCAGCCTGTTTGGCCTTACCGGCTCTGACTGGTGGCCGCTCGCATCGCTTGGTCTGGTGCTGGCATGGGTGCCGCTGTGGGCCTATGCGATATGGAGCGGGTTTATTCGTAAGGCTGCAGCGTAAAGCTCGTTATTCAAGCCCGTCAAAATAGCTGAATATATCGTCTTCACTGCGGCTCGCGGCGTTGCGCCAACTTTTGGCGTCCTCCTCGCTGTTGAGCAAATCGCCTTTAGCGGAGAGCATCAGCACCATTGGCGTGTTTTCCTGAGACTCAATGCCGAAACGCTGGGCAATTTCTATATTGCGTCCTTCGCCCGATTGCGGCGTGCCGACATCGACATAGACGGTCTCGTATTTTTCGCTCAGCATATCTGAAAAGCGCGGGGTGGCAAACCAGCCCGCAAGCCCCCGGCTGTCATGACACCAGTTCGCCCCCATCACTACAATTACGCGCTTGCCGTTTTCCGCCGCACGCGCCAGTGCCACATCAACATCCGCCATCGCGCTGTCATTCCCGGTAAAAGGCCGCGCCTCGGGGTGCGCATCCATATCCGCGCTTTCGATATCGCTGTCAGGCAGGTCCTGCGAAGGTGCAGCCGCTTCGGTCTGTGCAGAAAGTTCATCAGCGGGCGAACAGGCGGACAGACAAACTACTAGCCCCGCAACCGCCAACGATATTTTTTTAAACCTATATTCCATTACAGCCAATCTACTAAAACCGTTAGTGCTGAGCCTGCCGAAGCACGTCCTGCGATTATCAACTAGCGCAGCCTATTGATCCACGTCTCATTCAACTTATTGCTTGCAGCAGTCGCTCAGGACAGGCTTCAACAGGCTCAGTGCTAACAGACATTATTACGTAATGCCTTACAATCCGCCTCAAGCCGCCTGCTCTTTCTCGTCATCTGCGCTGATGGATGTTCCCGCTTCAATCTCGGCCGCCTTCGCCTCGACCAGTTTCACAATATGGTCAACCATATCTTCATCCGCGACATGATGGTCGGTGACGCCGGAAAGGTAGACCATATGCTTGCCCTTGCCGCCGCCGGTCAGGCCGATATCGGTTTCGCGCGCTTCGCCAGGGCCGTTGACGACGCAGCCGAGTACCGAGAGTGACAGCGGTGTGTTAATATGCTGCAGCCGTTCCTCCAGCGTCTGCACGGTGCGGATCACGTCAAAACCCTGCCGCGCGCAGCTCGGGCAGCTGACCACGCGAACGCCGCGGGTGCGCAGGCCGAGTGCTTTCAGCATTTCATAGCCGACGCGCACTTCTTCCTCAGGCTCGGCGGACAGGCTGACGCGGATCGTGTCACCAATCCCGGCCCAAAGCAGATTGCCGATACCGATGGACGATTTGACTGTGCCGCCAATCAGGCCGCCCGCTTCGGTAATACCCAGATGCAACGGGCAATCGACAGCTTCGGCCAATTGCATATAAGCGGATACGGCCAGAAACACGTCCGACGCCTTTACCGCCACTTTGAACTCGTGGAAATCATGGTCCTGCAACAGCTTGATATGATCCAGCGCGCTTTCCACCAATGCTTCGGGACATGGTTCGCCATATTTTTCGAGCAGATCGCGTTCCAGCGAGCCCGCGTTCACGCCAATGCGGATGGCACAGCCATTGGCCTTGGCGGCATCGACCACTTCCTTGACGCGGTCGCTGCTGCCGATATTGCCGGGGTTGATGCGCAGGCACGCCGCGCCTGCCTCGGCGGCTTCTATCCCGCGCTTATAGTGAAAATGGATATCCGCCACAATTGGCACACGCGACGCACGTACAATCTGTTTCAGAGCCGCCGTGCTTTCGACATCCGGGCACGACACACGGATAATATCCACGCCCGCTTCTTCACAGCGGCGGATCTGCTCAATTGTCGCCTTCGCATCCGACGTAAGTGTGTTGGTCATGGTCTGCACGGTTATCGGTGCATCACCGCCCACCGGTACGTCACCGACCATAATCTGGCGGCTTTTGCGGCGCTCAATGTCACGCCATGGGCGCAGGGACGGATTTTCGGTTGTCATTCGCAGGCTTGCTCCGCTATTCAGGGTTTGAACCTATATAACGTGTGCTGACCCAATATGCGAGAGCATTAATGAAGGCAGCATAAACCGAGGAAGGATGCACTATGCCCACAGTATTAATCACCGGCGCAAACCGGGGCATCGGCCTACAGTTCGCGCAGGATTATGCCGCCGCCGGATGGGACGTCATCGGCACGTCGCGTAATCCCGACCGTGCAGATGATCTGGGCGCCATCAGCGAGGCCACCGTGATGCGTCTTTCCGTGGCGAACCCGCACAGCGTGGATAATTTCTTCGAAGAACTGGGCGACCGGCAAGTGGATCTGTTCATCAGCAACGCAGGCTCCTATGGTAGCCGCGATCTGGACAAGGACAGCTGGATCGAAACGCTGGAGATCAACACCATTGCGCCCACCATAATGGCGGTCGAACTCAAGAAAAACATGGCGCATAGTGATGTAAAGAAAATGGTCGTTCTGTCCAGCCAGATGGGCAGCATCAGCGACAATGGCAGCGGCGGCTCGATCATCTATCGTTCCTCCAAAGCCGCGGTCAATGCGGCCTGGAAATCGCTTAGCATTGATTTCAGAGACGAAGGCATTGCCATTGGCATATTGCATCCTGGCTGGGTCAAAACCGATATGGGCGGTGAAAATGCGCTGATTGATACGGAAACCAGCGTGGCCGGTATGATGCAGGTGATAGAAAATCTGTCACTCGATAATAGCGGCGAGTTTCGCGTCTATGATGGCAGCGAACTTGGCTGGTAGAGCGTATTTCAACCACTTGCCCGTTTGACTATTACATTCTAGCCTCTCCCCAAACCATGGAGAGACTCATATGATACGTTTTCTCACAGCTTTACTCGGAGCATTGCTAATGACCACCAACGCACACGCTCAAGACAATAATGATGCGGGCAAAGGCTGGTCGCTGACCATCCATGGCGGCGCGGGCGTTATCGAGCGCGAAAACCTGACACAGGAAAAAGACCGTGAAGTCCGCGCCGCGCTGGAACGCGCGTTGGATGCTGGCTCTGAAGTATTGGCGGGCGGCGGCACATCGATGGATGCCGTACAGGCCGCCATTGTCGTGCTGGAGGATGACCCCAACTTCAATGCCGGGCGCGGCAGTGTCTTTACCTACAAGGGCCGCAATGAAATGGATGCCGCGATCATGGATGGTGAAAGCCGTGCGGCCGGTTCGGTGGCGGGTGTGACCGCCACCAAAAACCCGATCAAACTGGCCCGCGCCGTGATGGAGGACAGTCCGCATGTGCTGCTCAGCCGTGATGGCGCAAACGAGTTTTCGATGGAGCAGGAACTGGAGCAAGCCGGTCCGCAATGGTTTGCGACAGACGAACGCTATCGCCAGCTCGAAGAGCTGAAAGCGCGGCAGGCAGAAGACGAAGCCAGCGGCAAGGGATCGAAAGTCAGCTATTTCGACATCGATATGAAATATGGCACGGTCGGCGCGGTGGCAGTTGATATGCAGGGCAATGTCGCGGCGGGCACATCGACCGGCGGCCTTACCGGCAAACGCTGGGGCCGGATCGGTGACAGCCCGATTATCGGCGCGGGCACTTATGCGGACAACCGCGCCTGCGCGATTTCCGCCACCGGCGCGGGCGAATATTTCATCCGGCTCGGCGTAGCACACGAAATCTGCGCCCGCATGCGCATGAAGGGCGAAAACGCGCAAACCGCTGCAGATGCGGTCATCAAGGAACTGGGCGAACTGGGCGGTACAGGCGGCGTTATTGTCGCTGCGCCTGATGGCACTGCCGCATGGAGCTATAACACCCCCGGAATGTACCGCGGCCGCGCCACCAGCAAAGGTGTGAAGACGGTCGGCATCTATGGTGATGAGGAATAGACCACAGCCTATCCTGGCTGGCTTTCTATTCCGCCTCGCTATGCTTATCCGCGCGGCGTTTGCCAAAGCGCATATCGCTTTCCAGCTTGGCGCGTAATTGCGCGTAATAGGCTTCCAGGAAAACACGTTCTTCGCCGCTGCCCGGGTTCCAGCCGATTTTGCGGCATATCGCGTTGCAGACTGACACTAGCGCATCATCACTGCCGTTGCGCAGCACGCTTTCGAGCGTTTGCAGCTCATATTCGCCGTAGACCGACAATTCCTCATTCGTGAATTGATAGTGCGCCTTGGCCTCCTCGTTCTGGAATATCATGCTATCAGACGGAGTAACGACACTTGTCAGTTCAGCTTTCGGTGCCTCTATGACCCAGGTCCCGGCAATCAGGTCGCCGCAGCGCAGCCGATCTTTATTGAATAGCGGAAAGAACAGAAACACCGCCACCCATGCAAAGCCAAACAATGTCGTTGTTCCGCTCATCTGTCCCTGCGCACCGCTCGACACCATGAATATCAGCGGCAGGAAAAGCTCTATATCGCGTACAAGGTTACGGGCAATAATCGCATCAGCCGTCAGCCGCCCGCCATCGCGCGATGCCACACGGATACCGACGGCCCGTTTGCCCCACGTCGCGCTGCGGTCACCCAGTTCGAAATAGAGAAAATACGCGTTGCGCAGCAGGAAGACGAACAAAATGGTGACAATCAGGAACAATTGTCCCCAAAACCCGGCGTTCGATGTGTTGCTGATATCAAAGATATTTACAAAGAAAAGTATCCCGAGAAGATAGGCCAGCATCAGGCCGAATATGATGACAATATCGAGTATCAACGCCCCCGCGCGTGCACTTGCCGCGGCAATGGATATATTGAGCGGCACGCCTTCCGGCGTAATAATCTGCCGCTGCAACTTGGCGCTATAGCCGGGCCTGCGCTGTTGTAAGGCGGTTGTGCCTGCTACGCTGCTCATACCCTGCTCCGTCTGAACAGAAAGAAATAGCCCAGCCAGAACAACAGCATCGTGCCCCCGATAATGTAGCGCCACAGTGTGTTATCAACCAGTTGCCGGGCAAAGCCTTCGAGCAATCCGGCGATGATCAGCATGATGATGACACCCATCATCACCAGCGCTCCGCGCTTGCCCGCAATGCTGGCCGCCTGCAGATGCGATTTATCGCCCGGAAAGGCGACATTGCGGCCAATATGAATACCCGCAGCGCCCGCCAATAATATCGCAAAAATTTCCGTCGTTCCGTGGATCGAAAGCCAGCCTATAAAATCCACGCTCAGTCCGCGCGAATCAAATACCCAAAGCATAGCCCCCAGAAGCGCCATATTATGGATCAGCAGCAGTATGGACGGCACGGCAAAGGCAAATCCCAGCGCGAATGCCAATATGCTGACCTGCGCGTTATTGCTGAACAGAAATGCAGCGAATATCGCCAGACCTTCCTGTTCGGTCTGTCCGAACATGGTTTCACGCAGCGTCTCTTCACTGGCCCCGGGCACACGGCCGCTGGCCATGCCTTCACCGACCAGAGCGTAAAACCACTCATTGTCCGCCTCGACCATATAATAACCTACCAGCGCACCTGCAATCATGACGGCCAGCGCCACCAGTATTTCCGGCGCTATGCCGCGCACCGCGCGGCTCCATCCGCCGCCGAAAAAGTCCCTGCACCAGCCCCAGAATGTCGTGCGGGTGCCGTACACAATGAAATACGCCCGCAGGGTCAGGGCTTCCAGATATTTGATTGTCCCGGCATCCAGGGAGTTTTCACGGGCTATGGACAGGCTCGACATCGCCGTGCGGTATAATGTGGGAAGCGCCAGCACGTCCTCATCGGACACATGTTTGCCTCTGCCTTTTTCCATTATAGTCACGATTTCGTCGAGCCGTTCCCAATCGGCTTCGCGCTCCATACGAAAACGGTCGCTGCGCAGTTCGTCCGAACTTTCGGATATATCCGATCCCATGGCGATATTCGGCATGTTCATAACATTACCATCATATTTGGCCCCGCCTCTTGATACGCAGATAATTGTTGATGAGCCGCGTTCCGATATCCTTGTGTGATGCCTCAATCACGTCAACGCCGATATGTTTCAATTTGCTCACGACCAGCTTTTTCTGATCGAGCAGTGCCTGCGCGGTTACGCTTTCGGCCACGGCCTCGCTGCTTTCTGGCGGAGCATCGCGCAATTCTGTCAACTCGGAATCCTCCATCACAACGAATAATACCAAATGTCGGCTGATTAAACGCCCGACTGCCTCGACCATCAATTCGGCGCTGGTGGGATCTGTAAAATCGGTAAATATGATAATGAGTGAGCGGCGCTGCAACTTGGTCGCCAGGGTGGACAAGGCCAGCGTGAAATTGCTTTCCTGCGGCAGGTAATCAATCACCGCCGCTTCCTTTTGCATGCGAAAGAAGTTCCGCGAACCTGTAAAAAAAGGCGTATGCGTGCGCGGTTTAGCGGCAAAGCTGAACAGGCTGGTGCGGTCCCCGGATTTAAGCGCCACATAGGATGTGAGGAGCGCCGCCGAGACGCAGCGGTCAATACGCGGCAAGCCATCAATCGGTTCGCACATCGACGAACCGCAATCCAGCGCAAAGACAATCTGGTTATTGCGCTCGGTATCATATTCCTTGGCCAGCAGCTTCGAATGGCGCGCCGAACCCTTCCAGTCGATCGCCCGCCGGTCCATGCCCGGCTGATAATCGGACAGCGCCTCAAACTCGCTGCCATCGCCGCGGAACCGGCGCGCAAGCAGGCCGAATACGGCATCTTTCATAAACAATTGCACCGACGGACTGCGCACGGCAGCCACATTGGGCAGAACGGCGATATCGCGCTGTGCGCTGCGCTGTACCTGCCGCCATGCCAGCGCCATCGGGCCATACCAGCGCAGCCAGATAGTCTCTATCCGCCCTGTTCCGCGCCGCGAGGGAACGGCCTGCACATCGCCATGCCAATTATTGCTGCTATCCTCCTGCTCCAGAGTAAAAGACAATGTGCCATCATGGCTGAGCCGTTTGTCTACGGCGCAGCGCGCATAGACTTTGCGCGGTTTCATGGCCGATGTATAGGTCGCGGAAATGCCCACGCGCATCTCGCCTCCCACTTCGGCAGTGTCGGCCACATGCAGCACTATATCACCGGCGCGCGCGGCCATCATACCGTCAACAATCGTCAGAAACGCAACCAGCGCCGACCATGCGATACCGATCGCCCATGCGCCAGGCGCAACCGCACCGATCACGGCGGCCACCGGCGCGCCCAGCACGATCAGGAAAACAGCACGGGCGGAGGGGTAGATCAACGCGGCGCTTCCGTCCGTTCCACCATATCCGCAATGATATTTTCCACCTGAAGCCCTTCGATTTCGGCTGTCGGAGAAAGCAATGTACGGTGGCGCAATACGGAATTTGCCAGCACTTTCACATCATCCGGCACGACATAATCACGCCCCGCCAGCGCGGCACGCGCCCGCGCGGCATTGGCGAGCATGATGGCCGCACGCGGACTGGCGCCGCTTTCCAGATCCGCACTTTCGCGGGTTGCACGGACAAGCCGGACGATATAGTCCACGACTTCATCGACAAGCTTGACCGACCCGACAGCCTCGCGTGCCGCGTCCAGCCCCTTGGCATCGATTTCAGGCTTAATTTCAAAATCATCGGGACGCGGCGCGCCGGTACGTTCTCCATAGCGCGCGACAATCTGCGCTTCTTCTTCCGCATCCGGATATTCGACCAGCAGTTTGAACAGGAAACGATCAAGCTGCGCTTCGGGCAGCGGATAGACCCCCTGTTGCTCAATCGGGTTCTGCGTTGCTACCACCATAAAATGCGGCGAAAGCACATGGCGCTCACCGTCGATCGTGACGCTGCGTTCCTGCATTGCTTCCAGCAGGGCCGCCTGTGTTTTGGGCGGCGTGCGGTTGATTTCATCCGCCAGCAGTACATCGCAGAATACCGGCCCGCGCGTCAGCGTAAATGTGCTGGTCTGGAAATTGAACAGGTTCGACCCGATAATATCGCCGGGCATCAGGTCAGGCGTAAACTGGATACGTCCGTATTCCAGCCCCAGCGTGGCGGTAAAACATTGCGCCAAAAACGTCTTGGCGGTTCCCGGCGGGCCTTCGAGTAGAACATGGCCGGACGAAAAAAGCGCGATCAGCATATGATCGACAATTTCGTCCTGTCCGACAATGGCTTTGCCGATTTGACCGCGTATCTTGTCCGCGAGTTCCTGAATATCCCCGATTTTCATCCGATCATTTCCTTTTTCCATCGATAAAGTGCGGCAGCTCGCGCCGCGATTTCATGTCGTTTCTGCGCGGCACGCAGCTCGCTTGCCAAAACAGAGAAAGTCTTGCCTTCATAGCTGCCCAGTTTATTTAATTGTTCTTCGGTTTCATCCGGCGCCAGTCCCGCTGGCAGGCCAATGGCAGCCGCCGATTGCTGCTGGATCAGATCAGCATAAGGCATGGCAAGCAGGTAATCACGGTCCAGCCGCTGCACAAAACCGGCCATATTATTCACCAGCGTACCCTTGCCATAATCAATCGCCCGCGCTTCGCGTGACGGCGGGCCAAAACGGTTGAATGCCATCCATGCAGCAGCAAGCGCCGCGACGATCAGGCAGATTGTGGCCGAAAGAAACGGCGGCCTGAATGCCAGCGTCAGTAGATTTTCCGAAGACCCCAGCCCAACCATGGTGAGGTCGAATGTCACGTCGTCTGTTTCATAATAGGACATTTCCCCGACAAGATTGAGCGCATGGCGCGCCCGCGCCTTATCCGCCAGTCCCATGTTGTTAAACAGGTCCGGTTCAGCGACAATCACCACCGGGAAAAGATTATAGTCTGCATCATCCGGTTCGGGAATATCACCGCCCAGCAACTCCGGAAAATAGCCACCATTGTCATAAAGACTTACCAGTGCGCCTTCGCCGGACGGATTGGTAATCATGGGTTCAAGCAATCCACCTGAAAAACTTACCGTATAATCAGTATTTTTTAGAGGTGGGCCAAACGGCGTAACTATCTTCGCGTTTTTGGTTGCCTGCTTTCCTGCCACATTGACTTTGACTTCTCCTATGGGCTCTAACAGTTTTTTACTGAAAGCATCAGGCAAAGGGCCAACGAGCTTTACCCATCCCGGCTTGAGATCTTGCGGATTCGTAACAAGCCATTTAGGTAATATGACGAGTGTCGCACCAATGAACCGGCGGTCATCTATCAAGCTCGCCAGTTCCTCTGCATCCGCCGAATATCCGGGCGTTAGGACCAATAGACCCGGATCATTATATCCCGCGGCGGAACGCGCAAACCGGATATTCTTGCCGTCTTTGGCGAGCAGGTTCGAAAATGCCTTATAGCCCACCAGGCTGTTCGAAGCGCCATGCGCCTGGCCGTTATTGGTGCTGCGCATCGCATCGCCTGCACCCAGTGAATAGAGCAGCCCCAGGAAGCCGATAAAACCGATGACGAGCATCAGCAGCACCGATGTACGGGAAAATGGATTGCGCGACGCGGAAACGCTCATGTCCAGTTCTCCTTAAATGCAAACCGGCCATAAGCTTCGCGCGATTCATCCCATGCTTTTGCATCCAGCGGATGTGCCGCAAACAGACTGCGCTCGACATGCCCCGCGATAATCGCAAAGGTTTCCCGGGCGCCTTCGGACAAAGCCTCGAAACGCCCGATTTCGCGCGCTGTGTTTGACGGACGCAGCAGCTGCGGGCGCTTGCGCTCAATATCCTCAATGCTGCGGTAAAGCAGCAAATGCGCCGCTTCATCATATTCGCCGCGCGCCGCAAGTGCATCCGCTTCATCCAGCAACTCGCGCGCCACTTTTTCTTCAGGCACCCATTCAGGTTCCACCGGGCTTTCTTCCCGCGAACCATATGTATCCAAAGCCCACACCGCCAGCTTCCACAGCAGAATAGCAATACCTGCCGCAAGCAAAGCGATCAGGGTATATTCAACAAACGGCCAGATGCCGGATAAATCCGCGCTTATATCCGGGAAAAGATCACTCAGCCATTGCTTGAAGTCCGTCCACCATTGCGGCTCTCCCGCTTTGGGTTTTTCGGGCGGCGGAGGTTCAAACTGGATATCACCATCCCCGCGCACTTCCTCCCACACCGTATCAAAATCCGCAGCAGATTCAGCTGCTTCTGCGGGAGGAGCACGCTCGGGCGTCACGGGCTGAGGAAAGGGAACGACTTGGGGCACTGCAAAAGAATGTCGCAGAAAGCAGGTCAGCCAGCAAGTTTATTTGCGTAAAATAATATGCATTCGTCGATAAATGCTTTGTCCGCGGCTATCCGCGCTTTACATACACCATATGGTAAAGAAATTATGGATTCTTCTGGCTGTATTCATGGCGGCCGTTCCCGCACCGGCCTACGCATGGGGTGAATATGCACACCGCATCACAGCTGATATTGCAAAAAACAACATATCGCCCTCTACCGCAGTGAAGATACGCCGGTTAATGCAGTCGGAAGCACTGCTGGGCACACCCGACTGCGACCTTAAATCCATTAGCGATGCCAGCGTGTGGCCCGATTGTGTCCGCCGCAACCGGCTGCGCTGGGGCTATACCTCGCCATGGCATTATCAGAATGTCGACATCTGCAAGGAATTCACACTGCGCGGCAATTGTCCCGGCGGCAATTGCGTATCCGCACAGATAGACCGCAATGCGGCTTTGCTGGCGGACAAGAGCCTGCCCTCGCATGTCCGGCTGGAAGCGCTGACTTTTTTAGTCCATTTTGTCGGTGACCTGCATATGCCGCTGCATGCCGGCGACCGCAGCGATCGCGGCGGCAATGATGTGTCGGCCGCCTATGGGATTGTCGAAGGACGCATGAATTTACACTGGTTATGGGATGGACCGCTTGCCGAACGCGCCATTACCGACGGCAGCAATATAGTCCGCGCCTATAGCGCAAGTGAGCGGGCTGAAATGAATGCCGGCACGAGTGAAGACTGGTCGCGCGAAGCATGGCAGATTTCCCGCGATTTTGCATATACCAGCGCCGAAGATGGTCCCATATGCGGCCCCAAAATAGAAAGCCGCGCGAAAATTGACAATGACGAGATTAAAAATCTGATTCCAGTTGCCCGTTTGCAGATACAGCGTGCAGGTCTGCGCATTGCGCGTCTTTTGGATGAAGCATTGCGCTAGGTTCAGGAACGGCGGCCCCAGTTCCATTGCCAGCCACCTTCGGTTTTTTTCCAGCAGACAAATATGAAAATGGCCGTCACTGTGAATATACCCGCAAACCAGGCAAGGCCGGGTTCCTCGCCGCGGCGTTGAAGATTATAGGCCATGCCGCCACAAAATGCGATGTAGAGGCCCAGAAAAGCCCAGCCCTGCCAGCTATGGGGCACTGCGCCCCAGCCAAATCTTTTTGGTTTGAACCAGTATTTCTTATCGAACATCATATGCAGCATCATGTCTCTCCTTTTTTCGTCTCGCTTTTTGGCGGCCTGCCCCGTTTGCGTTTTTCCGGTGGCGCGACTTTGACGCCGCGCCGCGCCAATGCTTCGCGCAGCAGGACCTCGACTTCCGCATTTACACTGCGAAACTCGGATGCTGCGGCTCTCTCCAGCGCTTCATAAAGCGCGGGTTCGAGCCGGAGCGGAAACGCCTTTTTGGGCTTTGCGGGCATGATGTAGGTCCTGTCAGCCTTCAGCCATTACTGGTACAGCGAACCGGCATTGACCACCGGCTGCGTATCGCGTTCACCGCACAATACAACCATCAGGTTCGATACCATCGCCGCCTTGCGTTCATCATCCAGGGCGACGACATCTTTCGCGGACAACATTTCCAGTGCGGTTTCAACCATACCCACTGCGCCTTCCACAATACGCTGGCGCGCCGCGACAATTGCGTCGGCCTGTTGCCGTTTCAGCATGGCGTGTGCAATTTCCGGTGAGTACGCAAGATGCGTAAGGCGGCATTCGTCGATCGTGACACCCGCGGCGGAGACACGTTCCTGCAACTGTTCCTCCAGCTGATCGCTGACTTCCCCGGTGTCCCCGCGCAGCGTGACCTGATCATGCTCAAAATCATCATATGGAAAGCGACCGCCGATGACACGGATTGCGCTTTCAATCTGGATATCGACAAATTCCTCATATTTCTCGACATCGAACAGCGCTTTGGCCGTATCCGTGACGCGCCACACAACGTTGGTGGCAATCTCGACCGGATTACCGCGCAGGTCGTTCACCTTGACCGTTTCCGACGTGACATTGTGTACGCGCACAGAGATTTTCTGCCGCGTCAGCCACGGCAGCCGCCAGCGCAGGCCGGTATTACGGTCCGTGCCCTTATATTCGCCGAACAGCTGAATCGCCGCGGCCTGATTGGGATTGAGAAAGTAAAAGCCACAAGCAACAAACAGGAATGCAAAAATGCTGAGTGCCAAAAGCATGACTGCTGCAGCGCCCATGCTGTCGATGGCAAAAGCCGCCGCTACAGCAGCTATGATTGTGCCCAGCAATACAACCAGCATACCATAACCACTCATCGTATTGGCTCCACGTTCGGTGCTGACGATCATTTCCCGCCTGCCACCAGATTCATTTGCCACTACAGCTGCATCCGTCATGATTTTTCTCCTTGAAATTAATTATGATATCATATTTATATCATTTATCGAAAATTGCAAGGATTTTTGGATTCAATTCAGAATCATAACAGCTGATGTGAACATGATTTTACAGCTAACCATATGTATTTTACATATTATAACGGTTTCTGAACTCGCGCTTCCCATTGCATTCATGTAAAAAATTGCATATCATTTCGTCGACAGCGGAACACTTCTCATCGTGGGGAGTTGTTTTGTCGGTCCCAGGGAGAAAAGATATGACGGTACAAATACCCGCCAAGAATTTTGCACAGGAAATATCGAGCCGCGGTTTCATGCCGCTTTATTATACAGGTGAAAGCAATTACTGCCCTGGCTGTGGTGGTCGCCACTGGCATGTGGGCCGCATCAGCGCACAATGTGCACGCTGTGATACGGCTCTGCCCATTGCAATGAACGGCATTGGCGAATTTGAATTTGACGGCGAGATTCTGGCCGCCTGATATGTTGCCAGGTTTAACGACTAAACGATAGCGCACTTGTTGCTACAGTTTAGACATCAACCTCACGCATCGAAACTTTCAAGTGCAGCGCGGGCTATACCGTCGCCCCATTCCTGCACGAAATGTCCGCCATCTTTCACGATCATCGGCTCTGGGCAGTTTCTAATCATTTTCTGCAGGCTCTGCATGGTATCCGGGCCGAGAACCGGGTCGAGAGCGCCGACAGCCATAAAACTTTTCCCCTCCCATTGCTCTGACCAGAAACGCGCCGCAGCCAGGCTGACCTCCACGCCCTCCATTTCAGGTGAAATGGGCACGAGTGCAGGAAATACCTGTGCCCCCGCCTTATATTCCGGCGAAGGAAACGGCGCGTCATAGGCGGCAATCTCGGCTTCAGTAAGGTGCGGCGTTCCGCGTGCGATTAATTCACCGATGGGAAGGTCAGGCGTCGAAAGCGCATAGTTTTTCCAGGCGAGAAAGCCTTCACCCGGCGCCTTGCCGATGCCAAGCCCGGTGTTCATGACGATCAGCCGCGAGAGCCTCGATGCGAAATTTTCGTCCGCCGGCAGGGTAAGGCCGAGCAACCCGCCCCAGTCCTGCACCACCAGAGTAATATTCTTAAGGTCAAGTCTTTTTATCATTTCCAGCAAATAGTTACGATGGAAATGAAAGGAATAGTCTGATTGCTCGGCCGGCTTATCAGATCGCCCAAAGCCCAGAAGATCAGGCGCAATAACCCGCGCGCCGCTTTCCAGAAACACGGGTATCATCCGGCGGTAAAGAAACGACCAGGATGGCTCTCCGTGCAGGCACAGGAATACATGCTCCGCATCCTGCGGCCCAGCATCGATATAGGCAATGCGCAAATCCTGATAGCCCGGCAAGTCGTCAACATATTTTACCGGAAAGTCGAAATCCGGAATATTTGCAAATCGTTCCTCGGGGGTGCGCAGCGCTTTCATTAATAGTCTCCCATTTACATTTCTTTTTGCAGCTATGCGTCGGGCGCGGCCAAAAGAAAAGGGGCGAGATTTCTCCCGCCCCTTTTCAGTGATCAGAAAGTTTTACTCACTCACCCGGGACAGGGAAACCGCGGCGAACGAGCAGCGCGTTCACATCCGGGTCGCGGCCACGGAAAGCGCGATATGCTGCGGCGCGATCGGTTTCATTGCCGGTTGCGAGCAGCACATTGCGAAATTTATCCGCGACCGTGCGGTCCCATGGTCCGCCCGCCTCCTCAAATGCGGCCCAGGTATCGGCATCCATAACCTCGGACCACAGATAGCTGTAATAGCCCGCCGAATAGGCATCCGAGGAAAACAGATGGTTGAACTGCGGCAGACGGTGGCGCATCACGATCTCACGCGGCATGCCGATTTCTTCCAGCGTCTCACGCTCAAACGCGTCGACATCGGTGACCGGATCGGTGCGGTTGTGCAGCTTCATATCGACAATCGCGCTGGACAGATATTCGGTCGTCGCAAACCCCTGGTTAAACGTATCGGATTTGAGAATTTTCTGCACAAGATCGGCGGGAATTGGCTCACCCGTTTCATAATGCTTGGCATAGTTTTTCAGGATATAATCCGTCATCAGCCAGTTTTCATTCACCTGGCTCGGATATTCGACGAAATCGCGCGGCGTGCCGGCAAGATCGGGATAATAGACATCCTGAAGCAGATAATGGATGCCATGGCCGAATTCATGGAACAAGGTATTCGCGTCATCCAGGCTTATGAGCGTGGGTTCGCCGTCCGCGCCCTTGGTAAAATTATTGTTGTTCGACGCCAGCACATTGGTTTCCCCGCCCAACCCTTTTTGGCTGCGATAAGTGGTCATCCACGCGCCCGAACGCTTCCCATCGCGGGCAAAATTGTCGAGATACAGCACCCCGATATTGGAATTATCGCGCTTGTCGAACACTTCAAATGTGCGGACATCGGGATGAAACACCGGAATTGTACCGGTATTTTCCCTGAACCCCATGTCATACAGCTTACCCGCCGCATCAAACATGCCATCCACCATGTTATCCAGCTTGAAATACGGCTTGATCTCGCTTTCATCGAGGTCATATTTCGCCTTACGGACTTTTTCTGCATAATAGCGGTAATCCCACGGCTCGATAGTGATGCCTGCGCCTTCCTGATCCGCGATCGCCTGCATATCGGCGACTTCTTCCTTCACCCGCGCTTTTGCGCCGGGCCAGACTTTCATCATCAGGTCCATTGCCTTGTTAGGGTCTTTGGCCATCGTATCGGCCATACGGTAATGCGCATGCGTTTTGAAACCGAGCAGTTCGGCGCGTTGTTGCCGCAGCTTCAGGATTTCCGCGATCACCGCATTGGTGTCATTGGCATCGCCATTGTCACCGCGCCCGGCATAGGCTTTAAACACTTTTTCCCGCAAAGCGCGGTTGTTGGCATATTGCAGCGTCGGCTGCATGGACGAACGGGTGTTTTTGATCGCCCATTGGCCGGGCTTGCCGGCGGCCTCGGCTGCACCGGCCAGCGACGCCTTGAACGCATCGGAAAGTCCCGCCAGTTCAGCTTCATCCTCGACAAATATATACGTCTGCTCGTCTTTCAGCACACGCCCGCTGAATTCCGTAAAGAGTTCGGACAGCCGGCCGTTAATCGCGATCAATTGTTCTTTCTGTTCAGGCGGAAGGTTTGCACCGTTGCGCACAAAACTGTCATACGCGCGTTCGACAATGCGCATCTGCTCTGCATTGAGGCCCAATCTATCGCGCTTGTCATAGACTTCCTTGTACCGCGCGAAAAGACGCGGATCGAGCGTCAGTTCGTTATAGAATTTGGAGATTTTCGGGCTCCATTCGGCGTCGAGTTCCCGAACACGATCACTGGAAAGATTGGAGGTCTGCACGCCCCAATATGAAAACAGACGGTCCATCTTATCGCCCGACAGCATTACGGGCACGAACACATTCTCGAAAGTTGCGGGTTCTGGATTGGTTACAACTGCTTCAAACTCGCTTTTGACCTGCGCCATGCCATCTTCAAAAGCGACCGGGAAAAGCTCTGCATCAAGCTTATCCCAGGCAGGTACGCCTTCAAACGGGCCCGTCCATTCGGCGGTCAGCACGTTGCCGGTGGTATCCGATTTCGTCATGGAAGTTTGCACAGGTTGTGTTTGAGCTTGAACCACAGATGCAGTCTCCTCGGCTGGTGTCGTTGCACATCCGGCCGCACCCATAGCGAGGGCTATTGCCGATGTTGCATTGATAAGTGATTTCGATTTGGGCGATGAACGCATGAAATATCTCTCCAGTTATTATGGCGTCGTCCTTACCGGACGCGCGATGAACAAGGGTTTAGCGAGATTCATGCCCGAGCGCAAAGGCTGGTTGCATTTACGGCGATAAGGTGCGGATAATTTTCGACGGAAGTTTGCACCCGCAGCTATTATGCCTTTAGCTTTTGGGACGCTCGGCGACCAGGCGGCTGACGAGAAGCTGCATGCGCTCGTCATATCGGGCCAGTGTTTCATTCTCTTCTGCCGCGCCGAAATGGCTGACAAGTTCGCGGCCATTCCACCAGTGCAGGGCATAGCCGGGGGGATCCGCGATGATCATGTCGCGGTTATCGGGGTTCGCCGGATCAATTGTGTTCAGGTTAAGCGCGACCTGCGGCGCGGTTGCGGGGCATATTGATATAGCCATGCCCTGCCAATGGCTCATAATCGGCCTGTGCACATGGCCGCACAGCATGGCAATGACGTTATCCCTGCCCTGCAAACACGCCGCGAGCCGCGCCACCCATGGCTCACGCGGGTCGGTGTTCATCCATGCGATGCCGACTTCGACAGGCGGGTGATGCTGTACGATTATGGTCGGCATATCGATCTTTTCAGATAGCCGGGTGTTCAGCCATTCCGCACGCACATCGTCAAAAGCGCCGCCATGCCGTCCTTCCTCCAGCGTATCCAGCACCAGCAGCCGCAGCGGACCCACGGCAATTTCATATTGCAGATGATCGCCGTGGAAATTTGCACCTGCAAAGACCTTGCGGAAGTTTGCACGGCTATCATGATTGCCCAGGCACATATGGACTGGAAATGGCAGGCCGGAAAACGCGTCTTTGAGATGACGGTAGCTTTTCTCATCACCGCGATCGACCAGGTCGCCGGTAGCCAGCAGCAGATCGGGCCGCGGTTCCATATGCACTAGTTGCGCCAATGTACGGTCCAGCCTTATCCTATTGAATTCTCTTGGGTTATCAGGATCAAACCCCAAATGTATATCGGTAATCTGCGCTATCAGCATAGCATCACGTCCCGGCCATGTACGCACAAGACGCACGTATCCGTTTTAGCCCCCGGTGCGTCCATAATTCCCCTCCTCCTGTTTGGGTGCCGCTTTCTGCGGCTGGCGTGATGATATTGTTTTGTCTCCTGCCCCGGTAATTGTTTTCGGCTTATCCTGATTGCGGATCAGCCAAGGTGCGCCTTCGTCGGCGTGATAATCGTGGCACATGGCGCAGCTGGATGGCACATCGGTATTCGATGCCTCCCCGCCATGGCATTCGCGGCATGTTGCGATGCCCGGCAGCAGCAGATCTGCCGCCTTGCTGGAATCGGTCGCAGCGTGACAGCTTTCACACGTCTCGTCATTATGTGCTTTATGGCTGAACCAGCCCTTGTGCATATAGCGATCCGTCTGGCTGACCGGCATAATGCCATAGTTCAGCCCGCCGCGCGATGCCGGCTGCGTCACGCCGTGACAGTCATAACAGGCCCCACCGCGTGAAAATACGGCGCGAATGGCCTGCGCCGCACGGGTCGGCCGGAACCGCACCGCACGCGCATAATCGGATGCCGTACGCTGCGCATTCACATCGCCCGGACGGCGGCGCGGATTATTGCCGCGGCTGCCCAGATTGATAGGTCGGTTGGGCCGGGTCGAGCGGAAAAACGCACGCAGCTCCGCGTGCACCAATGCCGGTTTGCCATGCGGCAATTGCCGGAACGTGCCGCCAATCTCGTCAAATGACAGGCTATGGCACATCGAACAGTTTTCTTTCATGTCAACGGGTTGAAAGCGAACATTGTCATTATCTGGCGTGTGGCAGTCTTTGCATTCCAGCGATGCCCCAAAACCATATTCGCCTGACAGCCGCCGCCCCATTTGTGCCACGCCGCCGGTTTTGGACAAGTGCAGTTTGTGCGGAAATTTCAAACCATTGTCTTCAGTCGGATTGTCATCAAGCGAAATACGGCGGGTTGGTGGATTTTTGCCCCCCGGCTTTGTCATTACCGCAGGGCGAAACTGGGGATGGGCATCCCCAAAGTCGGCGGCGTTCAAAAGCTTTGTATCGGTCAAGCGCGTGTCCATCCCGTCATGGCAGTCCGCGCAGAATTTTTGCGCAGTGGGTTGCATAGCACCTGCCCCCTCATGCTCGGTGTGACATTCCACACATCTGCCCGGCGATTTGCCGAAAGTCATTGCAACATCACGTTTAAATTTTTCAAAACCCTCTGGCATGCCGCGGCTGGTGAGCTGCCGCTGCGTCGGCGCATGTTCATGCGCGTCATCCTCATGACATGTCAGGCAGCTCTCATCACGCACCGATACAAAGGCGTCGACATGGCAGGCCTGGCAGTCTTTCTTCAGGCTCTGATGCGCGAGGCTGAGCTTGCCGCTCGACCACATGGTGTCGGCATGAAACTGGTCAGGGCGCTCCTCGACCCCGCGCCATGTCGCCCACGTATATACCGGCCAGACAAGACAGGCCGCCAGCACCAGAGCCACAAATCCCCATGCGCTGAGCCGCTTGCTGGGAAGCTTGCCGGTCAGGGAATAGATTTCGGCCTGATCCTTGTCTTCCTGACTATCTGACAGCGCCTCGACACGGCGAACAGTGCAAATGGCGGCGCCAGTTGCATCATCCAGGCCAACCGCAATCACATGGCCCCCAAAACGCAGTTCACCACCGCGTACCGGATTAATGCTGCCTTCTTTCCTGCGGCGACCATTTAGTTCGAACTTGAGGTCGGACAGTGAACGGATATGGACCTTGCCATCCTCGCTCCGCGTTACAGAGGCATGCACCGGATTGACGGCAAGGTCCGGCAGATGGATGGCATTTTCCGCATTGCGGCCGATAAAGATTTCTGCCGCATCATGACTTTCGGCGCGGACAATTTCGCTGCCGTCGCTTTTGAGCGCAATCTGCCGGACAATAAAACTCATATAGTGTTTGCCCGCCTTATATTCCATGAGGAATTATCTGATATATTGACCATAATCCACCCTCACCAATAGAAAAATACACTGATAATATGCGCCGACAGCGCCGCGATCAGCGCGAATGTCATCGGCACATGGACATACAGCCAGACCTGCAACATCGCCTTTATCTGCAGATGTTTGCGCAGCCGCCACATCGTGTCTTCCTTACGCTCCAGCAGCTGCTCGACCTTCTCGGTCGGATTATTATCGGTCCGGGGTGCATAGGTGCGTGCGCGGCGCAGTTCGGCGATAGCCTTGCGCGTCTTGCAGCCGGGATATTTGCCGGTAATGCGTTTGAAAAAGCCGCCGCCAAATGGATCCTGCTCCAGTGACGCCTGCACCAGTGACGCCTGTTCCGGATCCAGCGGCTGCGCGGCATCATGCAATTGCCGGTCGAATGAACGCAGCGCCTCGATCATCTGCGTTTCGGTCATCTCCTCGCGGTTGCTGCTGAGTTTCTGCGGCAATGTCGCATACAGATAGACACCAAAAATACCCGAAATGATGACGATCATCATCAATGCATAGGCCAGCGTATGGATGTTCCAGCCCAGTTGAAAACCGGTATGCAATGTGCCGATGAAAATCAGGCTGAGTCCCAGATAGACATGCGCCGATGTCCATGCTTTCAGCGACCAGCTGCCCGCTGTCATGGCCCGTTTGCGCAGGCCCAGCATGGTGAGCCACAGGATGATCAGCACCCCGATTGTGCCCAGTGTATAGCCATACCAGCTGCCGCCATTATGACGCGGCTGCACATCGATCCAGAAATAACTCGTAATGCTCACAAGGCAGATCAGCACCAGTATTTTGAGCCAGCGAAAATTGGCGTGGCGCATAAAGCCGACATGCGCACTGCTGCGTTCGCGGCCCTTGGTGGCTTTGCGCTTTTTCGGGCCGGTGAGGCTGGCAAACAGACTGGCCATTATCCGTCCTCCCTTTCCAGCCGTGCTACGGTCAGGAATTCATCGGGCGCCACGCGGATGGCCGCACCGGTAGGACAGGCCCGCACGCACGCCGGACCGCCGCGTATGCCAGCGCACATATCACACTTGATGGCTTTTTTGGGCTTTTCAACATTCGGGTCGGATTTCTTATTGACCCATTTCTTTTCCGGCTCGCCGGGACCGGGGCCAAGGCCAAAGAACAGCCAGCTGAGCACGCCGGGTTTTTTGGGCGGTACCTTGTCCATACGGATCACACCATAGGGACAATTGCGCTGACAATTGCCGCAGCCGATACAGGTATCATCAATATAGACTTCGCCGTCAGGGCCGCGGTGGATCGCATTGGGCGGGCAATCGGCCATGCAGTGCGGATGTTCGCAGTGGCGGCAACTGGTGGGCACGTGCAGGTGCGCATAGCTGCGCCCTGCCTCACGGTCGAGCCGCGAGAGGCCTTCATGGCTGTCCGCGCATGCTTTCTCGCAATTGTCGCAGCCGACGCACAGGTTTTCGTCGATCAGCAACACATCGGTTGCCTCACCAATGCCGTTTTCGACCAAGAAATTGGCAACCCCCGAATACATGTCGACGACGCCTGAAAAACTGTCTTTCTTGGATTCAACATAGGCGTTGATATCCTGCCGCGAAGCCATGTCGCGTTTGGCGCGTTCCAGCAGGCCGGGATGCTCATCGAGCACTTTCTGAAAGGCTTCCCCGTCAATACGGATAACCTCGGACTTGATCGCCGCTTTCACGGTCGCTGTGCGCTGCCCGCCCGCGATCAGTGCCATTTCACCGACATAGGAACCGGCGGGAAGGTAAGAGAGAAATACCGGCTTGCCGCCAATTTCCTTCTCGACAATCATTGATCCGACACGAATTACATAAATGTCTTTACCTTCTTCGCCTTCGGTGATGATGGCCTCACCCGCTTTCACCTGCCTGATTTCGCTGGTCTCGACAACTTCAGCAATATCATCTGCTGTCAGGCCGGATCCGAACATCTGCAGCAGCTGCCGCTCGGTCGATATGCGCTCAATCGCGGCCTTGGCGGCAGGCACCTGACTTTGCAGTTTGAGCGCCGCCGTGCGTGAGATTTCGACACAGATCGTATCTTCGGCGGCGGCAATGGTCGCCCCGCGCTTACGCCCGGAAATCAGGCCGACTTCACCGAAAATCGACCCCTGTTCAATGGGCACTGTGACAGACCGGTCATTCGGATCGACCTGTACCAATACGCCGCCATCTGCAATTCCGAACAGCGAGGAACCCGGTTCGTTGCGTTCAAAAATCACATCGCCCTTGCGGTAATAATGGACATCGCTGTCGAGCATAAATTCACGCATCTGCAGCGGATTCATACCCTGCAGGATGGTCACGTTTTCACGCAGGAATTCGAGCCATTCGGAGACACCGCGATCTCCGGGCAAATCCGCAAATTTTGCCTCCAGTATCGGCTCGTCAGCGGGTTTCAGTTCGGTGTTGCCGCCGATAAATTCGATGACGTCATAACCCTGATTCATACAGTGTTTGATGAGCGGATAGCCCGCCAGCGCGCCAATGATGAATATACCCGGCGCAGTGGATTCAAATACGGGTGAGAGTTTCGGGAAAGCCAGCCGGTCATCGCTCGCAAATTCAATGCCGCATTGCTCGACAAAAGCGCGCGGCGGCGCGGAGCCGATCCGCGCGATGATACGGTCGCACTGTATTTTTTCTTCACCATCGCGGGTGTTGAGTGTAATCCAGCCCGGTTCGATGGACGCGGTTTCTGTCTCCAGCCGAACGTTGAGCTTGCCCGCCTCGCCATCAGCCAGCAGCGCTTTCACATTGGCGTCCTTGGCGGTCGCAAAATCGGTTTTGCGGTTGAGGATCGATACGGTGTTGCGCTGCGCTGGATCCTCGGCCAGCCCGCGCGCATTTTCAATCCCCGCATCGCCGGTCCCCACCACAACGATATGCTCGTCAATATATTCGGTCGGGTCATCCAGCTGATATTGCACATGCGGCAAATCCCCACCCGGGCAGCGCATCCGGTTCGGATTACCCTGCGTACCGATGGCAAACACCACCGTTTCCGCCATGATTTTTTCGCCGTTTGTCAGCTCCAGCTCATAGGGCGGCTCGTGACGCTGTATCTCTTTCGTATCCGTGCTGCCATCGCGCTTACGCGTCACAATTTTATGGATGCTCCCCGGTATGGCGGGGCCCGTGCCGCGGATCGCCTTGACTTCGGCATTATACTTTACATTGACGTTCAGCGCGGCTGTCTGCTCATCCCAGGTGCCCAGAATTTCCTCACGCTTGCCCGCATCAAAATCCATGTCAGAGCGCAGAATGAGCTGGCTGGGCGTCGCCATCACATGCTTGCCCTTTTGGTATTTATAAATAGTGTCGGACAGATGATCGGTCTTTTCGAGCAGGATATGCGCCATGCCCAGCTCCGCAGCACGGCCAGCGGCACTCATACCCGCTGGACCCGACCCAATAATGGCAACGCGGTAGATATCACTCACAAGCTCGCATCCCCCATGACCCGTTCAAGGCATTGCCCTGAAAAGCTGCCCTAACCGGTCGTTCTGCCTGCCTTCCCATGCGGTAATTCCGTTATCAGGATATAAAGGCAGATCGCTGTTTTGTGCGAACCCTATCACAAGTTTTTAGCAAATATTGTGATCAATGCCACTGATTAATTTGCGTATGTCACATAAAGCCGGTTGTCACACGCGGCGGATTGAGGGACTATAGCGCCCCGCAAGATCATAAACGCCATGGAGCAAGTGCAATGAACAGCACAAAAGAAACCGAACGCAAACCGGCATATGGGCTGATCGTTCTGGCGCTTGCCGCGCTTGTCGCGGCGGCGGCGATCGGTATCGCTCTGACACGCGGCGATCCGGCAGATGCGCAGATGACTGCCACGTCCGAGACCGAGGCAGCTGCTCCCGATGTCGCAACGCTGACCGCAAATCTCGAAAAAAAGCTGCAGGAAGACCCCGATGATGCCAAGGCCTGGCAGATGCTGGGGTGGACCTATTTCGAGACTGAACGGTTTGCCGAGGCAGCCACGGCCATGAAACGCGCGACATCGCTCGACCCCGAAAATGCGGAGTATCATTCCATGCTGGGTGAAGCATTGGTATTAAGCGGTAATGACCCGGGCATGGCAGCCGATGCCCGCGCCGCATTTGCCAGGGCACTGGAGCTGGACCCGAAAGATTCGCGCGCGCGCTATTTCACCGCCGTGGCCAAGGATATTGATGGCCGGCATGCCGAAGCGATTGACGACTGGTTCGCGCTGCTCGCCGATACGCCCGCCGATGCACCTTATGCCGAGGATGTACGCCGCGTCATCCGCACTGTCGGCAAACAGCATGGCATCGATGTCGAAGCGCGCCTTTCTGCCATCAAACCAGCCTCGGCAAGAGCGCCGTTTGAAACCAGCGGGCCCGATGTTGCAACAGCCGCCATCCCCGGCCCGTCAGCACAGCAGATGCGCGATGCCAGTGCCTTACCGCCGGGTCAACAGGAAAAAATGATCCGCGATATGGTGGAAGGCCTTGATGCCCGTCTTGCAAAGAGCCCCAATGATGCGCGCGGGTGGATCATGCTGATGCGCAGCCGTATCACGCTCGGCGAAACGGCCAAGGCGCAAAAAGCCTATGCCGATGCACAGCGCGCCTTTCGCAACAAAGGTGCGGAGCTGAAGCAGATCGAAGAAGCTGCAGCAGCACTGGGTATCAGGTGATAGTTTACCCGGGCGGAAATGTCCGGCAGAAAGATATGCTTATTTCTTGCCAACTTTGGTGACTTTTTCACCTTTGGCGCTCTTCCACGGCATAGCCGCCATATCCGATTTAGCAAGCTGATTGACAAAAGCCTGCGCTGCACGCGCGTCGTCAAATGGCCCTGCGAGCAGCCGGTTGGTCTTGTTAATCGGCACCATCCAGCCCTGCGTATCCTTGAAAGCGTCAGGTGCCTTGCGTGACAGGCGGCGCCACTCGGAAGCGAACAGGGATGTGTCCTGTCCAATCGCAATCTGCACCCATTGGCGCGCAGGGTGGACAGGTTCAGCCGGTTTTGCAGGAACCGACTTAGGTTTGGGCTTTGCTTTTGCTGGGGTAATAGTAGCCAAATCCACAGCGCGACTGTCGCGTTTCAATTCTGCTTCCGGTACATTGATATCCGACATCAGACTATCAAAACTTGGTCGCCTGGCAGGTGCTACCTGATCCCTTTTGACTTTATCAAGCGCCGAATTTGAAGATGCGTAAGCAGTCTCGGAACGTTCGGCCTCTTGCGCAGGGACACTCTTGGCAAGGTCAAAATTCTCTACAGAAAGTACAGGCCGTCTGGACAGAGTCACGCGCCCTGTATCGCCTGAATTCTGTGCAAGTACAGGTGGTTTTGATGCAGAAGCAATTTGCACCGGTGCTTGCGCCGGTTTAGGCTTTGGTGATCCGGCAGTTCTTGCGGTGCCCATGTTATTATTTACGGCTATCTGCGGTTTTGTCGCAGAGGCTGTAACCGGTTTTTGAGTTATATTTGCGGGCAGAGACACAGGAGCTTTTGCGTTTTGGTCAATTTTCTTATCTGCACTCACAGCTGCGACCTGCTTGTTTTGCCGTTGCCGCTGTTTTATCAGCGCCTCTCTTTCAATCTTTTTGCGGCGCCAGTCTGCACGGTTACGTTGTCCGGGACGACGCCGCTGTTTCTTGCTGGCTTTGCGCTGTGTAGCTGGTTTGGCCTGATTGGCATCCCCAAGCGGCTTGCCAGTTGGAATTAATCCGGCATCAGCGCCCGTGCCGCCGCGCACACTTGCGTATTGTGTATTGCGCGGATTAGGGCGGCCGATATTGGCGGTCTTGGGGAAATGTCCAAAATGTGCGGCGGCGGCCTGCTGCGATTTGGTCAGGCGCGGCATATAATCAAGGTAAGGCTGGATAGAGGCGGCCAGGCGGCGCGGCATGGTGCCACGTGCCACTTTGCGTGCTTCTTTCTTGTCGCCATTTATGGCCAATATAAAAGCCCGCATACGCCAGGCCGCAGGAATATTTTTATGCAATAACGGATTCAAAAGTCGCTCTGCACCTTTTGTATCCCCCGATATGCCGAGCGAAAGTGCATAGCGCATTGTAACCTCATCGCCGCCGCCGCGTTTCAGCGCGAGCTTATAGTCACGCTGAGCATTGGCATTATTGCCCACCAGATCATAAGCGAGTCCGCGATCTGCAGCGATAAAGCTTTCTGTCATGCCAAGCCTTAGGGCTTCGTCAAAAAGCCGCAGCGCTTCATAAGGATTTTCAGTGCCCAGCAATGCCGATGCAAGCCCCGCCTTTACGCGCGCGTTGCGCGGATTGAGCCGTTCTGCACGGGCAAAAAATCCAAGCGCGCCATCAGGATCCTTAAGAAGTAGCGCCGCATTTCCGGCATCGATCAGCGCGTCGAGATCATTCGCATTGCGTGACAGGCGTTGCAAGGCAGCCCTGAGTTCCAGAGTGCCTCTGCCCTGCTGCATCATAAGAACGGGCATGATAATCGGCGCCGCGCCCTGTTTTGCATGGGCAACAGCGGGAGCCGCCGCCAAAGCCGAACTTATTGCCGCCGCGCAAGCGGTCAGCTTCCATTCGCCTTTTGTCAACATATGCCGCAATTTCATAAATCTTCCAAAATTACGTTGTTCATAACATATGGCCTATCCGGCCCGTCATGAACGACTGCTGATTCTATACCTGGCACCAACGCCTGTCTATTAAAGTAAAGAGGGAGCAAAATGCCCCCTCCCCCATACAGTTACTGGTTATTCTGACGGTTCAGAAAACGTGGGATGTTGAGCGGATTTTCATCTTCTTCATCATCTTTCACATCTTCTTTTGCGGCTTTCTCGTTACCGCGGGACAGATTTGCCATACGCTCAAACAATGTGCCGCCGCCGTTGTTGCCGGGGTTGATACGCGGTGCGGGCGGAATTTCCGCCTGCGCGGTATCATTGGCACGCTGCGGAGCTTCAGGAAAATCATCTTCCTGCTTTGCTTCGGCTTCCTGCACAGCATCATCGACATATGTTGCAACAGCAGGTGCCGCAGCTTCACTCTGCGGCGCGGCTTCGGCCTTTACACCCATTTCATCGGCTTCATCCGCAGGGAATGTCAGGTCGAGCGGTTCTTCCTCGTCCTTGCTGCCGAAAGACGGGATCTCTTCCATCACCGTTTCCGCGCTATCCTGCACAGCCTCTTCCTGCGGCGCAGCTTCGGTTTCGCTTTCCGCTGTTTCGGCAGCAACCGGCTCAGGTGCTTCTTCCGTTACAGGCTCTTCATCCGCTTCCTCGGCAATCGGCGCAGCGACAGGCTCCACTTTTTGCATCGGCGTGGATTTGAACGGGAATGCGCGGGCCGGTTCCGCCTGCTCGCCATTTTCATTGTCGATACCCGTGGCCACGACGGACACGCGGATCTTGCCTTCCAGATCATCGTTGAACGCACTGCCCCAGATGATATTGGCATCGGCATCGACCAACTCGCGGATATGGTTGGCAGCCTCGTCGACTTCCATCAGGCGCATGTCCTCACCGCCCGTAATGGAAATGATGACGCCTTTTGCGCCCTGCATCGACACGCCGTCGAGCAATGGGTTCGCAATGGCTTTTTCAGCCGCTTCCAGTGCGCGGTTATCGCCCTCGGCTTCGCCGGTACCCATCATCGCCTTGCCCATTTCGCGCATCACGGAGCGGACATCGGCAAAATCAAGATTGATAAGGCCCGGCATCACCATCAGGTCGGTGATCGAACGCACGCCTTGCTGCAACACTTCGTCGGCAAGGTGGAATGCTTCCTTGAATGTCGTATTCGGGTTGGCAACCAGGAACAGGTTCTGGTTCGGAATGACGATCAGCGTATCAACATTCTTCTGCAGCTCTTCGATACCGGCGTCAGCCGAACGTGCGCGGCGCGTTCCCTCAAACGTGAACGGCTTGGTCACGACGCCAACGGTCAATATGCCTTTTTCGCGGGCTGTCTTGGCAATTACCGGTGCTGCGCCCGTGCCGGTTCCGCCGCCCATGCCCGCGGCAATAAAGCACATATGCGCGCCTTCCAGTGCTTCATCCACATCAACGATCGTCTCTTCAGCGGCGGCGCGCCCCACTTCGGGACGTGAGCCAGCACCTAGGCCCTGTGTGATTTCGGGGCCAAGCTGGATGCGGCGTTCTGCCGGCGAGCTGTTCAGCGCCTGCGCGTCGGTATTGGCAACGATAAAATCGACACCCTCGACGCTGGCAGCAATCATGTTGGCGATGGCGTTACCACCCGCCCCGCCGACACCGATTACGGCGATCCGCGGGCGTAATTCGTCAACTGTGGGTGGTCCGATATTGATACTCATGTGTTTCCGTCTCCCGGCTTCATAAACCAAAATTGAAGCGATTAATTTACGTCTTTCTTAATGGCACAGATTGATTCTCCGAATCACCTAAAAAATGGCTCTTTTTGGTAAAATTTTGCTTTTATCCCCAGTTCATCGGTGAAGCGTTCAAAAATAGGCCTTAATCGCACGGACCACGCGCCCGAAAAGCGCACCGCCAGACATTTTATGGACCGATTGATAGCCGGTTGGCACCGTGCGAATATCAACAGGCGCATCCACCGCATAGCGCACCAATCCGGCCAGCGTTGTAAATGCCGGACCGCTATGTGCTTCGGGCATGCCGATCAACCCCCGTGGGCGCCCGATACGAACAGTCCGGTCAAGTGCGGATTGTACGTAATCGGCTATGCCCTTCATCTCTGCGCCGCCGCCGGTCAATACGATCTGCCGCCCGCCATTTCCAGTAAAGCCAAGCTCCTTAAGACCCTTGCCAATTTCACCGATCAGATAATCGAGCTGCTGTTTGATGACGGAGATTAATTCGGCGCGCGCAATACGGTTCTGATCATCACCCGCCGACATCTGTTCATTGGGCCCGCCCACCGGGATCATGTCACGGTGATCGGTACGGCTTGATGTGGCAGAGCCATAGAAACATTTCATCCGTTCGGCCTGATTACGGCGGATACCGAAAGCCGAGGCAATCGCATCAGTAATATCGCTTCCGCCATAGGGAATGGTGAACAGGCCGACCAGCATATCGCCTACATAAAGCGAAATATTCGTAACCCCTGCGCCCATTTCTACAAGCGCCACGCCCAGTTCACGCTCTTCGTCGCTGAGGCAGGCCATGCCCGCCGCAATCGGCGATGCGACGATGGATTCCACGTTCAGATGGGCGGCACGGACGCAGGTATCCATGTTACGTATCGGCGCGCCGTCCGCGAGTATCACGTGAATGTCGACGCCAAGCCGGTCGGCATGCAGTCCTTCGGGCTGTTTCACGCCCGACAGTCCGTCCAGCGAATAAAGCGCAGGCTGTGCATGCAGCACGGCGCGGCCTGCCGGGTCAATCACTTCACGTCCGGCATCGAGCAGATGATTGACATCATCCTTTTCCACGCGGCCACCGCCCAGTTCGACTTCGACGCTCGCCACACTGCTGGCAAGGCCGCCCGAGGAACAGGCGACCCAGACATCCTCAATATTGATCCCGGCAATCCGCTCCGCCTGTTCGACCGCAGTGCGCACGGCCAGTTCAGTGCGTTCCATATCGGCAATATAGCCGCGCTTGACGCCTTCGCTTGCCCGTTGACCTGTGCCCAGTACCATGAGCTCCCCGCTCTCGGTCTGCCCCGCAATCATCGCGGATACTTTCGATGACCCGATGTCGAGTGCCGTGAATATTTTCTCAACGCGCTGCGTCGTCATGCCTGCATCCCCTGCTGTGTAGTTACCTGCCGCGCAGTATCTTCTTTTTCCGGTTCGGATTTGCTTTTATCGGATTGCTTGGTCTCGGCTTCTTCTTTTTTCTTGCGCGGCATACGCAGATACGCGCGTTCCGGGTCACGCAAATCGAAATAGGTCACGCCTTTGCCAAGCAGGCGGTTGATGCCGTCCATCCGCGCAAAATTGATCCATGCCGCCGCCGCGCTTTCCTTGCCTTCCGGCAGCGCCAGTGTCTCGCCCGATTTAAAGCTGATGTTCCAGCGGCGGTTGCCGATCCATTCGGCCTTTCTGACCATAGGAATAAGTGCAGGCGCTTCTTCAAGCAGTGCAGTCAAATCCTCGGCGCGCTCATTGGCGCGATGGCCGGTAATAAGCGGAAATTCACGCGCCTGTGCCTGAGTTACCTTGCCCAGCACAATGCCGCTTTTGTCGATCAGCAACAGCTTGCCATCATTATTCCATGCCGCATGCGGCACGCGTTCGACAATATCGACAATCAACGTATCGGGCAGCTGGCGCGATACCCGAGCATCCTGAATCCAGCCAAACTCCATCAAGTCACTGCGCAGCTTTTCAACGTCAACCAGCGGCATCGCCCGGTCTTTTTCGGTGAGCACAATCTCATAGACTTTCAGCCGGTTGACCTTATCGGCCCCGCGCACTGTGATATGCTTGACTTCAAAACCCGCGCGGCTCGCCGCATGCGCAAATTCCTGTTTCGCCATTGCCGGCGCGCCAAAAAATTCGGCCACGCCGTATCCGACCACACCCAGTGCCAACAACACGCCCCAGGTTGCACCGCGCTGTATCTGTTTCTCTGTAAAAGGCAGCGCCTGTAACAGCTTGTTGAAGCCCGATACGCGCTTGACCGAAGACTTGCGCGGCGCGCGTTTGCGCGGGGCCGCTTTCTTGCGTGTGGTTTTTGCCTTTGCCATATGTTCAATCGCCCGCGTCCGCGAGCGCCTCCTCCACAATTGCTTCGACCAGTTCGGCATAATTCATACCCATATGCTTCGCCTGTTCAGGCACAAGGCTATAGGGTGTCATACCGGGCTGTGTGTTCGTTTCCAGAAGGAACAGACCGTCCGCGCCCAATTCATCATCCCAGCGAAAATCCGACCGCGATGTACCTTTACAGCCCAGCAGCCGGTGTGCTTTCAGCGCATATTCGCGGCACAGCTGCGCTATATCTTCGGGAATATCCGCCGGGCAGATATGTGTCGTCAGCCCATCAGTATATTTGGCGTCATAATCATAGAAACCCGATTTGACCTGCAGCTCCGTCACGCACAATGCCTTGTCACCAATCACAGCGGTGGTAAGTTCGCGCCCCTTGATGAAAGGTTCCGCCAGCAGATGATCGAAATCCTGCCATGGTCCTGTGCTGTCACGCGCAATAGGGGAGCCATAATTGCTGTCATCACGCACGATAGCAATGCCGACGGACGACCCTTCATTGACCGGTTTCAGCACATAAGGCCGCGGCAGCGGATCGCCTTCATACAGCGTCTCGCATTCCACCACCTTGCCTTCAGGCATGGGAATGCCATGCGGCACCAGCGCCTGTTTGGTAAGCTCCTTGTCAATCGCGATCACCGATGTGACCAGCCCGCTATGCGTATAGGGAATTTGCATCAGGTCGAGCATGCCCTGCACTGTGCCGTCCTCGCCCGGCGTACCGTGCAGCGCGTTGAACACCACATCAGGGCGTATCGCATCGAGCACCATGGCAAGGTTGCGGTCCATATCAACCCGCGACACTTTGTGCCCGCGCGATTCCAGCGCATCGGCCACGCCATTGCCGCTCATCAGCGACACTTCGCGTTCTGCAGACCAGCCGCCCATCAGCACCGCGATATGATGTTTGGCGAGTGTCATGACGCGTTCCCTTTTGCGCTCCTGCAAAAGTAGGAGCCTAGGGCAACCGGGTACTGCGCCGCTCTGGATTCCTGCTTTCGCAGGAATACGATCAGGTAGCCACAGTTCATACCGCCTCTCCCACACGCTGGATTTCCCATTGCAGTTCAATGCCCGAATGCGCCTTCACACGTTTGCGCACTTCCTCGCCCAGCGCCTCGATATCCGCCGATGTCGCATCACCCAGATTGAGCAGGAAATTACAGTGTTTTTCGGACACCTGTGCGTCGCCCACTCGAAGGCCGCGGCAGCCTGCCGCGTCAACCAGCTGCCATGCCTTATGCCCCTCAGGATTTTTGAATGTCGATCCACCCGTGCGCGAACGCAGCGGCTGCGATGCTTCACGTTCGGCGGCGATGCGGTCCATTTCCGCGCCGATTTCTTTCGGATCACCGGCAACGCCCCGAAACGTTGCCCCCACCACAATCGCGCCTTTGGGCAATTCGCTATGGCGATAGCGATAGCCCATATCCACCAGCGGCACCGTGGCCAGGCTACCATCACGCAGCACCAGATCGGCGCTCATCAGTATATCACACACTTCGCGGCCATAGGCACCGGCGTTCATCCGCACCGCGCCGCCCACCGTTCCGGGAATGCCGCGCAGGAATTCCAGCCCGGCAATGCCATTATCCCGCGCCTTGCTCGCCACCGAAATGCCCGGCGCCCCGGCGCCGCTGGTCAATATCCGCTCATCCACGCGGCGCGTATCAATGGCAGCAAACGCCTTGCCGAGCCGCACGGTCACGCCGCGCTTGCCGCCATCGCGGATAATCAGATTGGAACCAAGCCCCAGCGGCCATGCCTCAATATCATCATCCAGATTGGCAAGAAAATCCTGTAAATCGGCCACGTCCCTCGGTTCAAACAGCCAGTCCGCCCGGCCGCCGCTTTTGAACCAGACAAGCGGTGCCAATGGTGCGTCAGGTTTGAGCTTACCCTGTACGGATGGCATGTTGTGTGTGCTCATACGGGCTGCTCCTTCCCGTGCTCCTGCGAAAGCAGGAGCCCAGAGCAATGAGGCACTGCGCAGCCCTGGATTCCTGCTTTCGCAGGAATACGGAAAGATGAAACCCGCCGCATCATCCGCGCTTCGCCTTGATCGCATCGGCAAGCCCCGCCGCCCATTTGGTAATATCGCCCGCGCCCAGACACACGACCATGTCGCCCGCCTGGACCGTACCAGCAAGCTCTGCAGCCAATGCATCGGCATCGGCTATGGTCGCCGCCGAACGCAGCCCACGCTGTTTCAGACCCGCAACCAGAGCTTCGGCATTAACGCCTTCAATCGGATCCTCGCCCGCTTCATACACCGGCGTCACATAGACGATATCGGCGTCGTTGAAACATTGCTGGAACTCATCCATCAGGTCGCGGAGCCGTGTGTAGCGGTGCGGCTGTACCACCGCGATGATGCGGTTTTGAGCGCCCTCGCGCGCCGCCGCCAGCACGGCTTTAATCTCGACCGGGTGATGCCCGTAATCATCGATAATGACCGCGCCACCCACTTCACCCACTTTGGTAAAGCGCCGCTTGACGCCGCCAAACGTCGCAAAACCGTTCTGCACATCTTCATCGGACATGCCCATTTGCAAACCGATCGTGACGGCAGCCAAGGCATTTTGTACGTTATGCCGCCCTGGCATCGGTAATTCGATGCCTTCAATCTTGCGGCTGGTGCCATCTTTTTCGCTGACCGTGACATCAAACCGGTTACCGCCCGGAATTGGCGTCACGTTTTCGCCGCGCACATCTGCCTGCGCGCTGAAACCATAGGTGATGATCCGGCGGTCCTTCACCTGCGGCAGGATCGCCTGCACTTCAGGATGATCGAGGCACAGGATCGCGGCTCCGTAAAAGGGCACATTTTCGACAAATTCGATAAATGCTTTTTTAAGCACATCGAAACTGCCGTAATGCTCCATATGTTCAGGGTCGATATTGGTGACAACAGCCAGCGTCCCATCGAGCCGCAGAAAGCTGCCGTCGCTTTCGTCAGCCTCGACCACCATCCAGTCGCCATCGCCCAGCCGCGCATTGGAACCGTACGTATTGATGATGCCGCCATTGATAACAGTCGGGTCGATCCCGCCATGGTCAAGCATCGCCGCCACCATCGATGTGGTCGTGGTCTTGCCATGCGTGCCCGCAATCGCAATGGTGGATTTCAGCCGCATCAGCTCGGCCAGCATTTCCGCGCGCTTTACCACCGGAATACGGTTTTCCAGCGCATAGACCACTTCAGGGTTCGTGCGCTTGATCGCTGTCGAGGTCACGATCACCGCTGCGCCTTCGACATTGTCTGCCTTTTGCCCGATCATCACCTTGATACCGCGATCACGCAGACCTTCCACCACATAGCTTTCGGCAATATCGCTGCCCTGCACGGTATAGCCCAGGTTGTGCATCACTTCCGCGATGCCCGACATGCCGATACCGCCAATGCCGACGAAATGGATGGTACCGATATCAGTGCCGACTGCCTTCATGCGCTGTGTCCTTCATGTGTGTCTTTTGCCAGCTGTGGGCCGCCCATGGCGCGCCTTTTCTTGCCGGATGATTGTATTCTAATAACATCGGTGAGTGGCGCGCCGCCCATGCCCTCAACCAGATCGGCGAGATCACGCACCGCATTGGGCAGCCCGCATTTCCATGCGCCGCGTGCCGCATTTTCCATGGTTTCGGGGTTGAGCGCGATTTTCTGAATCTGTTTGGCAAGTTCTTTCGCCGTAAAATTCGATTGTTTGATTGCCCGCGCACCGCCAGCCTCTACCATTTCACGCACATTGACGGCCTGATGGTCATCCATTGAACTGGGCAAAGGTACAAGGATGGCGGGGCGGCCTGCTACTGTCAGTTCCGCGATTGTCGAAGCGCCAGCGCGGCCGATCACCAGATGCGACCAGCCGAGTTTGTCGGGCAGATCCTCGATATATGTCGCCAGCTCCGCCGGAATGCCGTGCTCTACATATTTGGCGCGCACCGTTTCAATATCATCGGCGCGGCATTGCTGTGTCACCTGCAGGCGCTGGCGCAGGTGAACGGGAAGCATGGCGAGGCCGTCGGGCACAACTTCGGACATTATTTTCGCGCCCTGACTGCCGCCAGTCACCAGCACGCGGAACACGCCGCCTTCCAGAAAGGGCGGATAATCCTGCCCGCGCAGGGCCAGCACTTCTTCGCGCACCGGATTGCCGACCAGATGCGTTTTATCCGCATATCTGGCGTTCAGTCGCTCGACCTTCTGATAGGACGTCGCGATCGCATTGACGCGCCGCGCCATCAGACGGTTGACCCGGCCGAGCACTGCATTTTGTTCGTGCACAACCGTGGGAATGTTTGCACTGCCCGCCGCCAGCAATGTCGGCAGCGCCGGATAACCGCCAAAGCCCACCACCGCGGATGGCTGAAATGTGCGGAACAGCTCCAGCGCCATTTTACGTCCGGCCCAGATACCGCGCAGCCCGCGCAGCTTGCCCATGATACCGCCCGTTATCCGGCTCTGCGGCAGGATATGCAATTGCGCCTTGTCGAAAATACCGGGGATTTTCGCGCCGCGGTCATCGGTCACCAGCGCCACATGATGCCCGCGCTGCATCAGCTCCGCGCCCAGCGCATAGGCCGGGATCATGTGCCCGCCCGTGCCGCCTGCCGCCAATACAAAATGTTTTGTGACTGCTGTCATGCTGCCTTCCCGCCGCGCAGGTTTTTACGCGTGAATTTCGAACGCTCCAGATACGGATTGCGCCGCGTCAGTGCGAGCAGCAATCCGGTGCCAAGGCACAGTGCAATCATCGACGAACCGCCATAGCTGACGAATGGCAGCGTCATGCCTTTGGACGGAAAGAGCTGCAGGTTCACAGCCATATTGATAATCGCCTGACCGCCCAGCTGCGTCGTCAGGCCCGTCACGGCCATAATGGTGAAAACGTCTTCTTCTTCCAGCAGCCGCATCAACACCCGCACGATAATCGCGAAAAATATGATCGCAATACCGCCGCATGCAAGCAGCCCGAATTCTTCGCCTATGACGGAGAAAATATAGTCGGTATGCGCTTCGGGCAGTTTGAATTTCTCTGTCCCCATGCCGGGACCCTTGCCGATAAAACCGCCGCTGGTCAGCGTGCGGTGTGCAAAGGCGACCTGATCATATTCACCGCCGCCAAAAATCCAGGTGTTAATCCGCTGCGTCGCGGTCGGATAAAAGAAATAGGCCGCAACCAGCCCGGCCAGACCGCCCGCGATTGACAGCCCGATAATCTGCGCCGACAGCCCCGCCAGCAGGATCAGCACAAACCAGATGCCACAGAAAATAATGGTCGCGCCCAGATTGGGCTGCATCATCAGGAATAGCCCAATGGTGCCGGTCAGGATCATGGAAAGGCCCACCACCGGTAGTGTCGGGTCCTTCACTTTCCACGACAGGATCCACGCCAGCGTGATCGCAAATACAGGCTTTAAAAATTCCGAAGGTTGAATTGTCAGGCCGTAGCCGATCCAACGCCGCGCACCGTTCACCGACGTGCCAATCAACGGCACGAGCATCAGCAGGATCAGGAAAAAGGCGCACAGCATGATCGCCAGCCGCCGTGCCTGCGTTTTGGGCAGCATTGAGACAACGATCATGACCGGCAGGCCCAGGATCATCCACATGATCTGTTTGTAGAAATAGAGCAGGGGATCAAGCGTGGTGGTAGAGTCAGACAGACGCTGCGCCGTGGCGGGCGATGCCGCCGCAACGGCGATCAAGCCGATAGCCATCAGAACGAAGATCAGCGCCAGCAGCACCCGGTCCAATTCCCAGAACCATACCGCAAGATGCGACCGGTCCGCGCGGCCAAGACGCCCGGAAAAGTTGAGCTTACGCTTGTATTTTAGAACAGGCGATTCATGCGCGATCGTCTGCGGTGAAGAATTGCTCATGCAGCCTCTCCATTCGATATGGCGGGCATTGCACCGTCGCTGTCAGCATGTGTCAGCGCATTCACAATCTGCCGGAAATGCTCGCCGCGCGCTTCAAAATCGCGGAACTGATCGAACGATGCGCAGGCGGGTGAGAGCATGATGACATCGCCCGGCGCTGCATTTCCCAGCGCCTGTGTGACCGCTGTACACAGCATTTCCGAAGCACTGACCGCCACGCCTTTTTCGTGCAGCAATTTCGTGTAAGCCGGCCCTGCCTCGCCGATGGTATAGGCGTGTTTGATATTGCCGAAATGCGGTTCGCATTCCTCCAGCCCCTCACCTTTGGGTAAGCCGCCGACAATCCAGTGTATATTCTGATAGGCCGCCAGCGCAGGCGCCGTGGATGCGGGATTGGTCGCCTTGCTGTCATTGATGAAAAGGATGCCATCATGTTCGGCCATACGTTCCATGCGGTGCGCCAGACCCGTGAAACTCGCCAGAGCAGGCCGCCATTTTTCCTCGGTCACACCCAGTGCTTCTACCACGGCAATGGCGATCGCGGCATTATCGGCATTGTGCGGTCCCTGCAGCGACGGCCAGTCCGCCTGCCCCGTCAATGCACCCGCATCAATGCTGGCCACTTTGGGACCATCGGCACGCGCCGCCACATCTGCCGCAATATCGCGCGTGGTGGCATCATTATTGCCAAATATCGCCGCATGCCCGGGCGACTGCATATCGAAAAGCCGCGCCTTGGCCGCAGCATAATCTTCGAAACCGTTATAGCGATCAAGATGATCGGGGGTGATATTGAGCAGAACCGCGACATCGCAATCGAGTGTTTTGGTGATATCAATCTGATAACTGGACAGCTCCAGCACATAGACGCCGCCTTCGGGCAGCGGTTCCTGACTCATGATCGGCAAGCCGATGTTGCCGCCCATCAACGAAGGGACGTCCGCTTCGCGCAAGATGTGATGGATCAGCGCAACTGTGGTCGATTTGCCATTGGTACCGGTGAGGCCAACGACCCGGTGCCACGGCAGCGCTGCCCGCGCCTGCGCAAACAATTCTATATCACCGATCAGCGGCACGCCGCTTTCTTTTGATTTTTGCGCGATGGGATGTTTGTTGATTGGCACGCCCGGCGAAACGACAATCCCGTCATATCCCGTCAGATCAGCGGTCTGCGGATCGGCAATTTCCGCTTTGCCCGACGCTGCCGCACGTGCTTCCTCGCGGTTGTCCCAAGCCATGCAATGCGCACCGCTTTCCACGAGGGCATCCAGCGTCGCCATGCCCGAACGCGCCAGGCCAAGCAGGGCGTATTTTTTACGGGAAAAGGCGAGGCTGGTAATCATCTGAGTTTCAACGTCGCCAATCCGGCCAGCGCGAGCACCAGCGAAATGATCCAGAACCGGATCACCACAGTGGATTCCGCCCAGCCAAGCTGTTCAAAATGATGGTGGATAGGCGCCATTTTGAACACCCGTTTGCCGGTGCGTTTGAAATAGAACACCTGGATAAAAACCGACATCGCCTCCAGCACGAACAGGCCGCCCACAATCGCCAGCACGATTTCATGGTGCGCAGCCACGGCAATCACGCCCAGCGCACCGCCGAGCGCAAGACTGCCCGTGTCGCCCATAAAAATGGCGGCGGGCGGCGCATTGAACCACAGGAATGCAAGGCACGCGCCGATAATAGCAGCGCAGAATATCGCCATCTGTCCCGCGCCTTCGACATAGGGAATGCCGAGGTACTCGGAAAAATCTTCACGCCCGACCAGATAGACGATAGCCATGAATGTTGCCGTCGCGATAACCACCGGCATGGTGGCCAGCCCGTCCAGTCCATCGGTCAGATTAACAGCGTTGCCCGCACCCACGATTACGAAAGCGGCAAAGGGAATATAGAAATAGCCAAGATCAATCGACACATCGTTAAAAAACGGCACATAGAGCATCGTGCCCGTCTGACGCAGGATGAACCAGCTTGCCGCGCCAGCGATGATAAATTCCAGCAAAAGCCGGGTGCGCCCCGACACACCCTTGTGGCTGTTTTTGGTAACCTTGTCATAATCATCCAGAAAACCGATCAGGCCGAAACCGAACGTGACGGCGAGACACGCCCATACGAAAATACTGGTAAGGTCCATCCACAGAAAAACGGAAATTGTCAGCGATGTGAGGATCATAAGCCCGCCCATCGTCGGCGTGCCGACTTTGGCGAGATGGGTTTGCGGGCCATCTTCACGGATTGGCTGCCCCTTGCCCTGCCGCACGCGCAGCATGGAGATGAAGCGCGGGCCGATAAGCATGCCGATAAACAGGGCAGTGATAATGGCCGCGCCGGAACGGAAGCTCAAATAGCGCAGAAGGTTGAAAGCACCTTCAAATTCCATCCATTGTCCAAGCAAGTAGAGCATATCTTCCCAATCCTATCCGGCGGCCTGCTTATGGTCTGCTCCAGTGAGCGAACCCACAACCGCTGCCAGACCCATGGCATTGGAACCCTTCACCAGCAATGCATCGCCAGCGCATAATTGAGTTTTCAACAGTTTTTCTGCCTCCAACGCATCCGCGACATGCACGGCTTTTGTCGCATGATCGGGGTCGGACGCGATCGTTTCGGCCAGAATTTTCATTTCCTCGCCTACCAGAATGGCCAGATCGACCTGTGCCGAACGCAGCGGCACAGCAAGTTCTGCGTGATATGTATCGCTGGCTTCGCCCAGCTCTTTCATAGCGCCCAGCAGTACGATACGGCGGTCCGCCGCTTCTGCGCCCAATGCCGCAATAGTTACGCCCATCGAAGCGGGGTTCGCATTATAGCTTTCGTCAATCAGCAGCGCCGTGCCGCCATCCAGTATGATTTGATGCCGCGCGCCGCGTCCAGCCATACCCGGCAACTCGGCGAGAGCCAGACCCGCGGCCGCCAGATCACCGCCCGCCGCCTGCACCGCCGCCATAATAGCCAGCGAATTGAGCACCCAGTGTGCGCCTGCCTCGGCAACTGTATAGCATAAATGTACATCACCGACCTCAGCGGTTATCAATGTGCCGCCATTTATGGCCGCGACTGTATCGATGGCGCGCACATCCGCATCCGCATGCAGTCCGAATGTGACGATATTGGCCGCATGCTTTTCCGCTGCCGCACGCAGCCGTTCATAATGCGGATTGTCACGCGGAATTATGGCAGTGCCGCCTTCCTGCAGCCCCTCGAAAATCTCCGCCTTGGCATCGGCAATTTCTTCCTCGCCGGAAAAATGGCCGATATGCGCCGGGGCGATGGTCGTGATGATCGCAACATCGGGTCGCACAAGCTGTGTCAGCGCGGACAATTCGCCGCTATGGTTCATGCCCATTTCAAAAATGCCAAATTTCGTATCGGCGGGCATACGCGACAGGCTGAGCGGTACGCCAACGTGATTGTTATAGCTTTTGACCGAGCGATGCGCCTTGCCGTGCGAACAGCGGCTGAGCGCCGCGAACAACGCTTCTTTCGTGCCTGTCTTGCCCGCAGAGCCGGTGACGCCGATAATTTTGGCATCGACCCGTGCGCGCGCCGCCCGCGCCAGATCATCAAGCGCCTGCGTACTGTCGGCCACACGGATATGCGGGTGCGCACAGTCCTGCTGCGACACGGCGCCGCTGGCACCATTATCAAACGCTTTGTCCAGATAAAGATGGCCATCGCTTTCCTCACCCTTAAGTGCAAAGAACAGATCGCCAGAGGCCACTTCACGCGAGTCAAATTCCACGCCGGTCACGTCAAAATCCATATTGGCCTTTCCATTTACAGCCTTTTCAATGTCAGAGGATTTCCATAGCGTCATCGCGCACCGCCTTTATCCCCGCGCGCAGGATTGCCGCGCTTCGAACGTGTAAAAACCGCGCGCAAAGGTGCTGCAAGAATATCCAAAGTGCTGGTTACGGGACGCGCACGTCCTTTTTTGATTTCCGATCCTTTCGGATAAGACGCATAAAAATTATATTCCATCATGCCGCACACTCCCGCGCTACTTCCACATCATCAAATGGCAACACACGGTCGCCCACTATCTGTCCCTGCTCATGCCCCTTGCCCGCCAGCAGAATAATGTCGTCACCGCCCGCCAATGAAATGGCATGGGCGATCGCGGTGCGGCGGTCCGCCACTTCTTCACCATGCGTCACCGCCGCCATGATTTCACCGCGGATTGCGGCGGGGTCTTCACTGCGCGGATTATCGTCTGTGACGATCACGATATCGGACATATCGGAGGCAATCTTACCCATTTCAGGCCGCTTGCCGGTGTCACGGTCACCGCCCGCACCAAAGAGCGTAATCAGCCGCCCCTTCACATGCGGGCGCAGCGCCTCAATCGCCGATTTGAGCGCATCGGGCGTGTGCGCATAATCGACATAGACCGGCGCGCCAGATGTGCAGATCACGGCGCGTTCCAGACGCCCGCGCACAGGCTGCAGCCGCGCGACATGGTCAAAAACTTCATCTGCTTTGCCGCCTGTCGCGAGCGCGAGCCCCGCGGAAGTCAAAGCATTGGCCGCCTGATACGCGCCGATCAGCGGCAGTGTGATACGCCGTGTCTCGCCTTCATGTTCGACCATCAGCACCTGACCAAGCTGCGTCGGCGTACGCGACAGCAGCTGGATCGTCTCACCCTTTTCACCCACGGTGAGCAGGTTCAATCCGCGTTCCTTCACAATTTCGATAACCTTGTCCGACCATGCATCATCGGCCCAGATAACGGCGCTGCCATTGTCCTCGACAACTTCACGGAACAACCGCATTTTGGCGTCGAAATAACTGCCCATATCGCCATGATAGTCAAGATGATCGCGGCTCAGATTGGTGAAACCTGCAGCATGGACCGGAAGGCCTTCGGTACGGTATTGCGAAAGGCCGTGGCTTGAGGCCTCGAATATGGCATGTGTCACACCTTCACGCGCCAACCCGGTCATGTTCGACAGAAATGTCACGATATCGGGCGTGGTCAGGCCAGTATAATTCTGATCTTTCGATGTGGTAATGCCGAGTGTGCCGATGGACGCCGCAACATTGCCATCCATATGCCACAGCTGCCGCGTCATTTCCGCGCAGCTGGTCTTGCCATTGGTGCCGGTAACGGCGGCAGTAATTTTCGGGACAGGCTGAAAAAAACGGGCGGCAAGCGCAGCGAATGTCTTGCGCGGCTCTTCGGATGCAATGTGTACTGCACCCTCAACAACAGCTTCCGGCCTGGCAATAATCGCGGCCGCACCGCTGGCAATCGCCGCCTCGATAAAATCCTCACCATTGAATTTTGCACCTTGAAACGCGCCAAACACAGTGCCGGGTGCGACTTTGCGGTGGTCGATGGCAAATCCGGTGACGATCCGTTCGGCGTCATCCCCGATAGCGAGCGATGACAGGCTCGACAATTTCATTACGTTGCTCCTTTCGGACGCCACAGCAGCGGCGTGAGTTCGGAGACATCGACATCGCGGCTATCATCGGGAACAACGCCCAGCATCGGGCCGATGCGCGGAACCAGGCGCTTTACCACCGGCGCAGCTGTCCAGCCCGCCGTGCGCTGTCCGAATGTTTCGGCAATACCCTTGGGTTCATCCAGCATGGCGATGACGACATATTTGGGATCATCCATGGGGAATGCCGCCGCAAATGTGGAAACAAGCGAGCTTTTATTATACCCGCCGCCGGACGGTTTTTCTGCAGAGCCGGTTTTGCCGCCAATCCGGAAACCCGGCGCATCAGCCTTGCGGCCTGTGCCGTCAGATACAATCATGCGCAGCAATTGCCGCATCCGCGCGCTGGTCGATGCCTTGAACACGCGGCGACCGGGATCCGCCTTGTCAGGGTCAACCTTTTCCAGCGTGGCCGGACGCCAGATACCGCCATTGACCAGCGCAGCATATGCGCTCGCCAGATGCAGCGGAGTCACGGCAATACCGTGCCCATAGGCCACGGTCATATTGGTGACACGGCCCCAGTTTTGCGGCCACAGCGGATGGCCCGCCTCAACCAGCTCAATACCGGGGCGTGCATCAAATTCGAGATCGCGGAACATGGCTTCCATCCGCTCACGGCCCAGGTTGTCGGCAATCCGCGCAGTCACGATGTTGGAACTGTGCACCAGTGCCTCGGGTACATTGAGATAGCGGCCCTGCGAATGGTCATCCTTGATGCGAAAACGCCCGACTTTCAGGGGCTCTGTCGCATTATAGCGGGTGGCCAGATTAGCCACCGTACCTGCGTCCAACGCCGCCGCCACTGCAAGCGGCTTAAAGGTGGAACCCAGTTCATAGACACTATATGTCGCATCATTCACCTGATGCCTGAGCGCGCTTGCATCAATTTTATTGGGGTTGAATTCGGGGAGCGATGCCATTGCCATCACTTCACCTGTATGTACATCCAGCACGATACCTGTCGCCCCGCGCGCCGAATGTTTTTTCATCGTCGCGCTAAGTTCGTTTTCCAGCGCGGCCTGTACGCGGATATCAATGGAAAGCGCAGCTGGCTCAGCCAGCTTATCGGGGTCTGTCAGGCGTTTTTCCATGGCCTTTTCCATACCCATCACGCCTTTGCGGTCGGCATCGACATAGCCGAGCACATGCGCGCCCAGCCCGTGCTGCGGATAGAAACGCTCTTCTTCGCGCGGAAATTCAAAACCGACCTCGCCCAGTGCGTGCACTTTATTGGCATCTTCGGGGACAAGACGGCGGCGCAGATAGCTGGGCCGGTCCTTGTTCATGGCTTTCAGGAATGTGGATGCCGGGGTATCGGGGAATATTTCGGCCAGCTGCTGTGCAAGCTGTTGCCTGTCGCCCAATATTTTTTCGGGAATGACGCGCAGCGCCCGCATTTTCATATTGCGCGCGAGCGGCACGCCATTGCGGTCGGTCAGGTCGGCACGCACGGGAATGACTTCGGTGGACGTCAGGCCGCTTTGCACCTGCTCCTCAAACGCACCATAATAGACGAGCCGTAATATGAGCGTGGTGATCGCCAGCGCGAACAGCGCCAAAATGACAATCAGCCGCACCTGTGCGACCAATGTAACTTTCTGTTTGATATCAGCGAGACGGGGGCGTCCGCCTATTCCAACCAGAGCCGTCATTCATTCGCCCCCCTTTTGGGTTTGGACGGACGCTGGGTCAGCAGGTTGATATCCATTTTGGCCGCAAATCTCTCCCGTTTGAGGGCAGCAAGCTGCGTCGGCGACATTTTTTTGGCTTTAGGCGCTTCCGCCTTGATGATGCTGGCCAGTTTTGCGCCCGGCTTCTGCTTGGCTGCGGACTTCTTGTCCTCAGTTGCGACAGCAGGCTTTTCGGCAGCATCGGGAATATCAGCCTGGGCCAATAGTACTGTGTCTTCGTCAGAATTTGCGCCTGCAGCTTCGCCCGATTTCTCTCCTGTGGCAGCATTGCCAGCATCTTTTTGGGAGCTGGGGTCGCTATCCGCGCCAACGCCGTAAGGTGAGCCGACAATGCCCGCCGGTGCGACGCCATCCAGCGTCAGCGATGCGACCCGTACAGGCTTTTTAATATTGTCATGCCCCTCGCCCAGATTGGCGAGCGAACGTTCGCCATCCAGATATTGTGCTGCCGTGGGTGCGATATAGCCGTAATCCAGCGTATTCCACTGTTCCAGTTGCTGCATGCTGGCGCGTGTGGCAAATTCGGTTTCCAGATAGCGCATTTCTTTTTTGACGCGCAAAATATCATATTCGGTCTGACGCAAGTCGCTACGCACCGCGCCGACGCTAAGCGACAGCGGGTAAAGCGAGATCAGTACAATCGCCACAAGGGCAACCCAGCCAAAATTTTTCACACGTTTGAACGCGAGTATCATGCTGCCATCCTTTTATTATCACTTGGCCTTTCACTGTCACGTGGCTGCCCGTCCCATGGCGCGGCATCGCTGCGCACGGCCCAGCGCAGGGTTGCCGAACGGGCGCGGGGGTTGCGCGCGCATTCGTCTTTACCGGCGCGAATGGCCTTGGAAGGTTTATTGAATGTGGGGGCGGGACCAGTATCAGCGGCCACGGGCATATGCCGCGACTGATTACCGGTAGAGCCGCTGCGCGCACGCAGGAATTGCTTGACGATGCGGTCTTCCAAACTGTGAAAACTGACCACAACCAACCGGCCGCCGGGGCGCAACATGCGTTCGGCAGCCTGCAGACCCTGCTTCAGTTCGTCCAGTTCCTGGTTGATATGGATACGGATCGCCTGAAATGTCCGCGTCGCCGGATCTTTGGGCGCGCCTGCGCGGTGACCAAGCGCTTTGCGCACGACATTCGCCAACTCGCTGGTACGGCCCAGCGGGCGCGCAGCCACGATGGCTTTTGCGATACGGCGCGATTTGCGCTCTTCGCCATATATATAGATAATGTCGGCAATTTCGGCTTCATCGGCATTATTGACGAAATCCGCGGCGCTCATGCCGTCCTGCGCCATACGCATATCAAGCGGACCGTCCGACTGGAATGAAAAGCCGCGCTCAGCTTGATCAAGCTGCATGGATGATACGCCGATGTCGAATACGATGCCATCGACCTGCTTTACATCCGCCGCCGCCAGCACAGTGTCAAGGTCGGCAAACCGGTGCGGGTGGAGCACCAGTTTGCCGTCTCGTGCAGCGGCCATGGCCGCTCCGTTCGCAATCGCATCGGGGTCACGGTCAAATCCGTGCACCGATGCGCCCTTATCCAGCATCGCCTGCGTATAGCCGCCCGCGCCAAACGTTGCGTCGACATGCGTTTCGCCAGGGGTGATGGCGAGCGCGTCGAGAACTTCATTGAGCATTACGGGAACATGCGGGGAATTGGTTTCGGCTGTGCGTGTCATTTCTTTTTACCTCCCTGCGCAGACTGGCCGGCTAGGAATTCACGCACATTCATCATCGGACCCGCATAGGTTTTCTCATCCTGTTGCAGGAAGATTTCGGGGTTCCAGATGGTGATGGTTTTCATGCTGCCGAGGAAAACAGCCTGATCGTCGATATTCGCAAGTTTGCGCAGCAGCGGCGGGAATGTGAAGCGGCCGCTCGCATCGAAGCTGACTTCCTCAATCATCGAACCCATGTTGATTTCGGCGGCATCGCGGTCATATTCCTGACCCCGCGCAATGGCGCGTTCTTCCGCCTTATCAATTTCCGCCTCCATGAAACCGATATAGCTTTCGCCAAATGCGGTCAGACACGGCTTGCTGGGATGCTGCGAAAGGAAAAGATACCGTCCGCCGCTGCTGTCGGTAATGGTCTTGCGAAATCCGGCGGGCAGCACGAAACGGTCTTTTTCGCCGCGTACGGAGAAATTCGTTCCTATGTAATTATGCTTGCGCTGCTGCACGTGACCAGTTCCACCCCGAATGCGGACGAACTTCCCCGCCCGGAAAAGCGCAGGAACACGCCTCCGGTACGCCTGACTGGCATACGGAAATATTCACCCCTTATTTGCGATATGGGTATCAAGTTAAAGTGCGGGATGGAAGGGGAAAACCTGTGAAATCACGTTCCATATTTATAAGGCATTGTTTTATAACAATATTTTATTTGACGCTTTTAACGGTTTTACATCCCTATCTCTATGTTCTTATAATGTTCCATATGTTTCAGCTATTTGCAGGCTTCTTTACGTATGATTTCTATAGATAAAACCGAATCGGGGGAATCGCTGAAATGCCCATAATGCTCGCTTCACACTATCCCGGCGCAACAGGATTATTCGGCATTCTCGCGCATTTGTGCTTCGGCAATAAGCTGGATCAGGAATTGTCCATTATCTGACTGCGCCATGAGCTCGCTATCGACCATGTCCGCATCCGCGATCAATATCGCCTTGCCTTTGCCAATATCACAGCGCGCCATCATCGTCAGATCGGCCACCGTACAGTCCGCAATGGCCGCGTCCTGTTCGGCCCGCCGCGCATAGCCGCCGACATCGGCGGCCAGCACAGTAAAATCGCCCGCCTCCATCCGCTGCAGACCGCCGCCTTCCAAATCGTCAAAGGTGAAATCCAGTCCCCATCTTTCAAACAGCGGTGACATTAGCGATACCGCCTGCGGGCGGCGCTTATCACCGATCGGGTAACGACTTTCCATCCGCAGCATCGGGTCGGCCAGAATCAACGCCCTGCCGCCGCCGCGCACCCAATCGTCCACCGCCACCAATTCTTCGGGCGTCAGCGGGCGCGGTTGCACCAATAGTAATATATCGGGATCAGCGCTGCTCAGAACATCTTCGCCCGCCACCAGGCTATCGACTGGTGTCACGTTATAACCGCTTGTCAACTCCGCGTAAAAGGGATGCGGGGCAGCACTGCTTTCCAGCAATTCCTGCATATCCTGGGTCTCGCCCCAGATCAGCGGCAAGCTGGTCATCAGCATCAGTTCGCCCTTGGCAGAATTTGCTCCAATTGCACCGGCGCGGTCTCCATTGCGCGCATCTGATGAAGCGTACAGGGCGATGAGCACCCCCGCACCAATGACAATAGCCAATATCCATAGAGTACGGGCAGACATGAGTTTATGCAAAACGCTCACTGCGGATCATTGGCAATGTCCGATTTTGGCTTGAGGTCAGGAACAAGCTGCCCCTGCGGGGTCGCCTCCTCTTTCGAAGCTTCCTGCTCTTCTTCGGTGGCAGGAAGGTCAGGCACAACGCCAAGTTCGGCCAGAGGCTCTGTATTTTCCTCTTCCTGCGCGACTTGTTTTGGGTCGGTTTCGATGCTGCCTTCGCTGACGATATCCTCTACCGGCACTTCATTGCTGGCACGGTTCACCAGCGTCGATACGCCGCCGGTGAGCAACGCAACAATAACAAGACCCGCACCGCCAATCCGCAGCCGCTGCAACGGCTGTTTGCCAGCGTCACTATCGCTTTGCAATTTAAAGGCCATTGATCATTCCTTTCACGCGATCCGGCACAGTTAGAGCCAGGGCAATACCGGCAGGTCTTTCGATTTCAGCCAATCCGCATTGTACAGCGTCGACAGATAGCGGAAACCCGTATCGCATAATATGGTTGCAATACGCTTACCGGGACCCAGCTGCTTTGCCAGCGCCACTGCGCCCGCCACATTTATACCCGATGACAGGCCCAGACACAAACCTTCCTCTGCCAAAAGGCGGCGAACCCACTCCAGCCCTTCTTCATCACTGATGCGGAACTGCGTGTCTATCGGCGCACCTTCCAGGTTCGCAGTAATACGCCCCTGCCCTATGCCTTCAGCGACAGAGGAACCTTCGGATTTCAGCTCACCATTGGCAAAATATTCGTACAGGGCCGCGCCGTGCGGGTCGGTCAGCGCGATCGCGATTTTTTCGTCCTTTTCCTTCAGCCCCAGCCCGACACCGGCAATCGTGCCGCCCGTGCCCGCTGCACAGGTAAAACCGTCGACCCTGCCGTCCATCTGCGCCCAGATTTCCTGCGCTGTCGTTTCGATATGCGCCTTGCGATTGGCAGTATTGTCAAACTGGTTGGCCCAGACCGCGCCTTCCGTTTCCCCGGCAAGGCGGCGTGATGTGTGCACGAAATGCCCTGGATTGGCATAAGGGGCGGCAGGAACCAACACCAATTCCGCACCCAAGGCGCGGAGCGTGTCCATTTTCTCTTTCGACTGGGTTTCCGGCATGACAATAACGGTTTTATACCCCAAAGCATTCGCCACCAGCGCCAGACCAATACCAGTATTGCCCGCCGTGCCTTCGACAATTGTACCGCCGGGCTTGAGCAGGCCGCGCGCTTCCGCATCGCGCACGATATACAGTGCGGCGCGGTCCTTGACCGAAGCGCCCGGATTAACATATTCGCACTTGCCGTAAATGTCGCAGCCGGTTTCCTCGCTCGGCCCTTTCAAACGCACGAGCGGGGTATTCCCGATCAGCTCCAGTGTATTTGATACCATATTCATGACGTCAAGATAGGCGCCGTACCCAGCAGCGGCAAGCCATCATCTCTTTGGCCGGTGCGTAGGTCAGCTTTCACCGCCCGCGATCATTTCATCCATCCGCCGCTGCAATTCTTCATTGCTCAACTCTTCACGGAATGTCGATATCGACCATTCATGCCCGAACGGGTCGCGCACCTGCCCTGAACGATCGCCATAGAACTGGTCCTGCATAGGCTGTATCTCGGTCGCTCCCGCAGCAATCGCCTGCGCAAAAACGGCATCGCAATCCTTGACATAGAACATCATTGATACAGTAGTGTGCCCCCGGCTGGCAGGCGATATCTTGTCCATTTCCGGAAATTCGTCCGCCAGCATGAATGGGTGGCCATTGATGCGCATTTCCGCATGGCCGATCTTGTCACCCATGGTGAGCCGCATGGTTTCTTCCGCACCGAAAGCGCGCGCATAAAAATCAAGCGCTGCAGCGGCGTCTTTTACTATGAGATAAGGCGTGACGCCTTCAAATCCGGGAGCTGCCCAGTCTGCCATATTCTCTCTCCTCTTACATAAAGCATATGATAGCATGCGTGATATCTTGAGAAAAGTCAGTCAGCCTGATCCGCCATCCAACGCGCAAATGCTGCGACTTCCTCATCATCCATATGCAGTCCGCATTTGGTGCGCCGCCATAATATGTCTTCGCTGCCACGCGCCCATTCATGGGTCATCAGATAACGTGCTTCGGCTTCATACAGACCCGTGCCAAAATATTGCCCCAGCTGATCCACCGAAGTGCAATCGCCAATCACCGCGTGCAGCCGTGTGCCATAGCAATGCGCCATGCGCTCCAGATGCACTGGGTCCATCCATGGATAACCGGCCTGTATTTCCGCGAAAAACGCATCAAAATCGGCGTCTGGAATATGGCCGCCGGGCAAATGCGCTTCTGCTGTCCATGGTTCGCCGCCATCGTCCAGATAGGCGCCCAGTTTCTGCATCGCATGTTCGGCAAGACGGCGACAGGTCGTGATTTTGCCGCCAAAAATGGAAAGCAGCGGTGCGCCCTCGCCGTCTGTCTTGCTGTCACGCGTGTTGAGGTCAAACACATAATCGCGCGTCACGGTCGAGGCATTGTCGCTCTTGTCATCATAAAGCGGCCGCACCCCGGCATAGGTCCATACGATATCATCGCGCGTAACAGGCGTTTTGAAATATTCACTCGCCACATCGCACAGATAGTCGGTCTCCGCTTCAGAGATTTTTACCTCGCCATCTGAGAGTTTGTATGGCGCATCGGTCGTGCCGATCAGCGTAAAATCATTCTCATAGGGAATGGCAAACACTATACGTTCATCGGCATTCTGAAACATATAGAGATGGTCGCCTTCATACAGCTTGCGTGTGACGATATGACTGCCTTTGACCAAGCGCAAATTCTGTCGTCCATCGCCCGGAAGTGCGCGGTCGAGTATATTGTCCACCATCATGCCCGCCGCATTGACGGCGATGCGCGCGCGGACCGTTTGCGATGCTGTGCCCTGCTGCGCCAGTGTTGCTGTCCCCAGTGTTGCCGTCCAAAGCCCGTCCTCACGGTGCAATGCGGTGCATTCGGTCCGGGTGCGGATTTCGGCACCTTTTTCATGCGCATCCAGTGCGTTGAGCGCCACCAGCCGCGCATCATCGGCCCAGCAGTCGGAAAACTCAAAACCCTTGGTGAGCCTGTCCTGCAATATCCCCGCATGGGGCGCTTTCGACAGTTTGACTGTTTTCGTGCCCGGCAGAATTTTGCGCGTGCCGAGATGGTCATAGATAAACAGCCCGAGCCTGAGCAGCCAGGCAGGACGCAGCCCCTTGTCATGCGGCAGCACGATGCGCAGCGGCCAGATGATATGCGGCGCGGATTTGAGCAATATCTCGCGCTCCTGCAGCGCTTCGCGCACCAAGCGAAATTCCATATGTTCCAGATAGCGAAGCCCGCCATGCACCAGCTTGCTGCTGGCCGAGCTGGTTTCCCCTGCCAGGTCATTCTTCTCGCACAATAGCACGGAAAGCCCGCGCCCGGCCGCATCTCGCGCAATCGCCGCACCGTTAATGCCGCCGCCAATAATCAGCAGGTCGTAAATTTTATCTGTCATATCATTCCCGCAATGCACGTATCGCTGCGCCCGCCGCAAACGGCGCAATGGCGACCAGCACCAGTGACGCCGCAGCCAGTAAAAGCAAGCCGTTTTCGCCGCCCGGAAGCACGCTACCCGCACCGAAAATCAGCATCGGTACCGCGAGCGGCAGCAGCATCAGTCCGCCGAGCGCAGATCCGCCTTTCAATCCTGCAGTCAGCGCCGCAATCATGACGCCAAGCGCTGCCAAACCAGGTGTCCCCAGCACCAGCCCCGCCTCCACTGTGCGTAGCTGTGCCACATCCAGCTGCAACAGGGCAGCGGCGATGATTGTGGCCAGCATCAGCGGCGGGCCGAAAGAGAGCCAGTGTGCGACAATCTTGGCCAGCATGATCCATTCTTCGGAAAAGCCGCGCACCGCCCATTGGTCGAAAAATCCGTGCTCGACGTCCGGCTGCACCAGCCGGTCGAGCGGGAGAATAGCCGCGAGCAGTGCCGCAACCCAGATCACACCGCTGCCGGTACGCGCCAGAAGCTGCGCATCCGATCCCACGGCGAACGGATAGATCGTCGCCACCGCCAGAAAGAATATGACCGGCAGGATAAAGCCGCCGCGTCGCGTACCGCCGCGACCGCCAAAACCATAAGCATGCGACAGGTCGCGCCAGATCAATGTGCCAAACAGCTTCATCATGGCCGAAAATCCTCCAGCGGCAGCTGGATCGGATGGGCAAGCGGCAATGGCTGATGCGAGGCCGCGACGATGATACCGCCATCATCCAGGTGCGCCTGCATAAGCGTGCCCAGCCGCTCCACCGAAGCCGCATCAAGCCCGTTGGCAGGCTCATCAAGCAGCCAGATATCCGTGCTGCTCACGATCACCCGTGCCAGTGCCGCGCGCTTGCGCTGGCCGGTCGAGAAATAGCGCACGGGCACATCGGCAAGGTCGGACATATCGACAGCTTCCAGTGCGGCCGCAATTTTTGCTTTATCCGCGTCATCAATATGCGCCCAGAAACCCAGCGCATGTCCTAGTGTCCAATGCATATCGAGCGCCAGACGCTCATCGCTGAGCGACAATGGCCCGGTCATGTGCACAGCCCCCGCATAGGGCCTTAGCAGACCGGCCAGAAGCCGCATCAGGCTGGATTTACCCGTACCATTTGCTCCGGTCACGTGCAGTGCACTTCCTGCCTCACAGGCAAAGTTCAGGGCGCGGAAAAGTAGCTTTTCACCGCGCACACAGGCAAGGTTTTCGGCCGCAATATGTGCACCCTCGCTGCTTTCGCCCTTGGCAAGTGAAGACAAATTCCCCATGTCTGTGACGCATAGGCCGAAACATGTCGGTGCGACAAGACAAGACAGCATGGCGGAGAAATTTAATGGTCACAAAACTTGACGATGCAGCACGCAAAGCGGCCCTTGCCAAACTGTCCGGCTGGGCGCATGAGCCGAACCGTGACGGCATTACCCGTACATTTGAATTTGACGATTTTGTCAGCGCTTTCGGCTTTATGTCCTCGGTCGCGCTACTCGCGGAAAAAGCCGACCACCATCCCGAATGGTCAAACGTCTATAACCGGGTCGAAATATTGCTGACCACCCACGATGCCGATGGCCTGTCACAACGTGATATCGATCTGGCCCGGCAGATTGATGATTTGGTTTGAATTATCTCTTGTTCCGGCCCTGCATCCCAGAACATAGGGTATATGCCATTGGGCGTTCGCACATCTAAAACAATAATATGTCATTCCCGCGAAAGCGGGAATCTATCTCACCAAAATCATGTACAAGTGCCACCGTCGTGAGATAGATTCCCAGTCAAGCTGGGAATGACTGGTTTACCTTGGTCTAGACGTATAATGACCGATCAAATCCATGGTGACATATTGTTATTTTGGATATGTAAAACAAAAAATTCTGAATGACTAAGCGCATAGTAAGTTGAATCTAGCCTCCGCTTTCCACCACATCTTCGAGCCCACTCGCCAGTCCTGCGGCGCGTTTGCGCAGCAAACCAGGAAACCAGCGCGCCATAAAGGCAAGCTGTTTCGCGGTCTTGTTGACCGTCGTGTGCAGTTTTTTACCATGCACCGCATCCCACGCCGCCTGTCCGATAATTTCAACCGGACTGACTTCAATGCCCACCGATTCCAGTTTTTCCCTGCCTGTCTGATTGCTGCCATTTGGCACTGCGCTCAGGATATTGGTGTCAATAAAACCGGGCATCAGCGAACGCACCCTGATATCAAATGGTTCCCATTCAATATCCCATGCCTCGGTCATGCCGCGTACCGCGAATTTCGTCCCGCTATAGACGCTCAGCCCAGCAGAACCGTAAATTCCGGCCGCTGACGCAGTGTTGAGGAGACAGGATCCGGACGTCGCTTCCAGCATTCTGAAACAGGTCTGCGCGCCGTTCACCACGCCTGTGAAATTGACTGCGATCATCCTGTCGATTTCTGCAGGCTCCATATCCTGGATCAGGCCGCCACTGCCAATACCGGCGTTATTGAACATGACATCCATACGCCCGCCCGTGGCGGCACCAAATTCCTGCACGGCACGCGCCCATTGGTCACGGTCCGTTACATCGAGCAGATGCTGCGAACGCATACCGTCTGGCAACATTTCCGCCGTTTCCGCTATGCCTGCCGCATTGATATCGGCAATCCCGACAAACCAGCCCTTGCCCGCAAAAAAGCGCGCTACTTCGCGGCCCAGTCCCGATGCGCCGCCGGTGATGAAAATGGTTTTTGCATTGGGCATCGGCATGCTCTCATTTTGTTATTAACACTGATGCAAATATCTATAGGCTAGCCAGCCGCACGCGACAATGGTTATAGTGCGCCCGCATGCCGGACACACCTTCCCAAAAACGCGGACCTTCGCTCGAATTTATCGACCTGTCACGCCATTACGGCGATGTTGTCGCGGTTGATACTATCAGCCAGCATATTGAACCTGGTGAATTTATCGCGCTGGTCGGCGCGTCGGGATCGGGCAAATCGACGCTGCTCAAAATGGTCAACCGCCTGATTGAACCAACATCAGGCCGGATCGAAATTGGCGGTGAGGATGTGACGACGCGCGAAGTGCACCGGCTGCGCCGCTCCATCGGCTATGTGTTCCAGAATATCGGCCTGTTTCCGCATATGGATATTGCGCATAATATCGCCATCGGCTCGCGTATCGGCAGCCGCCCGGTCCTGCCTGCGGGTGAAATAGCCGAGTTGCTTGAACTCGTAGACCTGCCTGCTGATATGGCATCGCGCATGCCCGACCAGCTTTCGGGCGGACAGCAGCAACGTGTCGGCGTAGCCCGAGCATTGTCGACCAAGCCGGGCCTGATGCTGATGGACGAGCCTTTTGGTGCGCTGGACCCGATTACCCGTGAAAATCTGGCGGACAGCTATCGCGCGCTGCATGACCGGCTCGGCCTCACCACGATCATGGTGACGCATGATATGGCCGAGGCTTTGCTTATTGCAGACCGTATATGGGTGATGGCAAATGGCAGCATTGCCGCCGATGCGAGTCCAGCACAATTGCTCGCGGGCGGATGCAGCGAAGAGGCCGAAAACCTGGTTGCCGTGCCGCGCGGACAGGCCGAACGGCTGCTCGCCAGAAAGGCTGGCGGCTGATGCGCGAATGGCTGAATACTATTGCCCCCGCATTTCAACGTGTGCCCGAATTGCTGGCGCAGCATCTGCAGCTCAGCTTTGCCGCGCTCGCGCTGGCGCTGCTGATCGCACTGCCGCTGGCGGTCTTGGCTTCGCGCAACCGGCATGTCGCCAATATCGCGCTTGGCTTTGCCAGCCTTGTCCAGACTATACCCGCGCTGGCCCTGCTCGCCCTGTTTTACCCTCTGCTGCTCGCGCTTACTGCGCTGTTTGGCGATCTGATACAACCGCTGGGTTTCCTGCCCTCTTTGCTCGCGCTGACGCTCTATGCTCTGCTGCCGATACTGCGCAATGCCGTAACGGGCCTGAACGGCGTCGATCCCGCTATTGTCGAGGCCGCAGATGGCGTTGGCATGACAAAGGCGCAGAAACTGCGGCTGGTCGAAGCGCCCCTCGCCGCGCCCACCATCATGGCGGGTATCCGCACGGCGGCGGTCTGGACCATCGGCGCGGCGACATTGTCCACCACCGTAGGCCAGCCGAGCCTGGGCGACCTTATCTTTGCCGGGCTGCAGACACAGAACTGGTCGCTAGTGCTGGCAGGGTGCCTGACATCGGCTGCACTGGCGATAATCGTCGACATACTGCTTGGCACCATCGAAAATGCGATCGCAACACGGCGCAAGCGGCGCGGCTGGATCGCGGCAGCGTTGCTTGCCGCCGGACTCGCCTTCGCGCTTATTCCCACCACTAGCGCCGATGAAGACACCATCATCATTGGGTCCAAGCGGTTTAATGAGCAATATATACTGGCGCAGCTGATCGGGCAGCGGCTCGAACAGGCAGGCTATTATGTGCGCTACCGCGAAGGTTTGGGTAGCGCGGTCATGTTCCAGGCGGTGACCAATGATGATGTCAATATCTCGATCGATTATGCCGGCACCATCTGGACCAATGAAATGGACCGGACCGACAGCGTGGCGCGGCCCGAAATGATCGAAACGATAACCAGCTGGTCGCGCGAAACCTATGGCGTGAATGTTGCCGGGCCGCTCGGTTTTGAGAACACCTATGCCTTTGCGGTGCGCCCGGATGATGCAGAAAACCTCAATATCAAGACAATGGATGACCTTGCCCGCGTCTCACCCGATTTCGTGTTTGGCACCGATCTCGAATTTCTCGAACGCCCCGAATGGCGAATGGTGAAAGACGCCTATCCGCTACGCTTTAAGAGCGAACGCGCTTTTGAGCCGACTTTCATGTACAAGGCACTGTCGAGCAGGCAAGCCGATGTCATTTCCGCTTTTTCCAGCGACGGGCGGATCGCCGCCAATAACTTCGTCATACTAGATGATCCCAAAGGCGCAGTACCTGCTTATGACGCACTGTTGATGGTCTCCCCGAAGTATGCGAATGATGCAAAATTCATCGCCGCCATTCAGCCATTATTAAATGCGATTTCAGTAGAAAAAATGCGCGAAGCCAATTACATGGTCGACCGTGAAAATGACAAGAAAAGCCCTGCCGAAGCGGCTCGCTGGCTGGCAGGACAACTGGAAAACAAGGAATAATATGCGCACCTGGATTTATGCAGCCCTAATTTTACCGTTTCTGCTTTTTGCACAAACCGCACATGCGGCCGTCACCATCACATTTTACAGCCATGATTTCGGCAGCCATTTTCCGCACGCCTTTATCGTGCTGAAGGGCACGGTCGACAGCACGGGTGAGGTCGTCGACACAAATTACGGCTTTACTGCGGTCAATGTTTCACCCGCCATTCTATGGGGCCGCGTCAAAGGTAAGATCGAAACGTCAAAGCCGAAATATGTTGCGGATAGCCGTCCGCATTTTTCCATCGAACTCACCGATGCACAATATGCCAGCGTGATCACCAAGGTTGAGGAATGGCGGAACAAAAAGCAGAAAAGCTATAGCCTGAACAAAAGCAACTGCGTCCATTTCGTGGGTGAAGTCGCGCGGCTATTGGGTCTGAAAACTAACCTGAAGAGCAAGTATTTCAAAAAACCCAAAACGTATTTGCGTGAGGTAGAGAGTTTGAATCCTGAACTGGAAACTATCCAAACGGCGGATTAAAGCGCCGGGTTGTTATAGCTGTGCCACGTGAATATTGCGACCGCGCCGCGGTGCGGGGACCAGGGCTGGGCAAGCGCGCGGGTTTCCTTTTCGCTGGGACGTTCGGGGAGTTGTAGGATTTTGCCAATGCCCGCCTGCACAGCGAGATCGCCGGCGGGCCAGATATCGGGGCGAGCTTCCGCAAATAGCAGGTAGATTTCCGCCGACCAACGCCCGATGCCCTTCACTCTGGTCAGATATTCAATGGCCTTTTCGTCATCTTTTGGCAGGTCATCGAGCGGCAATTCGCCTGTGGTGATAAGCTCCGCCAGCGAACGGGCATAGCCCTGTTTCTGCCGCGATAGACCGCAAGCACGCAATGCATCAAAATCTGACTCCAGCACGGCTTCCGCCGGGCAGCCTTCCCCCAGATGCGCCTCCAGTTTGTTCCACACCGATGATGCCGCGGCCACGCTAACCTGCTGGCCCACAATAGTGCGCAGCAGTGTCTGATAGCCACGCTCTCGGATGCGCGGTTCGGGATAGCCGGTGCGTTCAATCGCTTCGGCCAGCAAAGGTTCGGTTTTCGCAACAACGGTCAGGCTGTCAATAATCTGCTGCTTGCTTAATCCCATAACCTTGTGCTCTCCTATTGCCGCAAGATGCTCTTGCCATTTGCGGTGCAAAAAGTCATAGCAGCGGCAAGTACGCAATTGAAACTTTATTCGAGCAAAGGCCTAATCATGCCCAATATTATCGTTGTCAGCCGTGACGGAACCGAAAAGACAGTTGAAGCCGAAAACGGCCTGAGCGTAATGGAAGTCATCCGTGACAATGGCTTTGACGAGCTGCTCGCGCTGTGCGGTGGCTGCTGTTCCTGCGCCACATGTCATGTCCATGTGGATCCGGATTTCAATGAAAAACTGACGCCCATGGACGAAGATGAAAATGACCTTCTCGACAGCAGTGACCACCGCAATGAGCAATCACGGCTTAGCTGCCAGATTACGGTTGAAGACAAGCTGGACGGGCTGCGCGTGACGATTGCTGAGGAAGATTAAATCCCGCCCGGGAAAGTCTCGTAGCCGTCGTCATTCAAACCCTGAATCAGCGCGGCCATGCACGTTTCCATATCGTCTTGCGAAGTCGAACGAACCACGAAATTTGCGCCCACTGTGCCTTCGCGGAAGAATGGGTAGCTGCCGATCTGGCACGTCTCAAACGCCTTTTCGGTCTTGCGCAGCAAGGCCGCCACTTCGCTTTCGGGAATCCAGCATCCAACCGTAGCCGAAAGCAGCGGCGCGCCGCCCTCCAACTGCCCGGTCAGCGCATCCAGCATGCCCGCCGTAATGTGCGGCACACCTGCCATCACATAGATATTCTCAATCTGGATGCCCGGTGCACCCGACATGCGGTTTTCAATCAGGTCCGCGCCATTCGGCACACGCGCCATGCGCAGCCGCCCTTCATTCACCCCGCCCTTGTGGGCGTAATATTTTTCCAGCACGGCCACCGCCTTGGGGTGATGCACCACATCCACGCCCAGCGCCGCAGCCACGGCATCCACCGTAATATCATCATGGGTCGGGCCAATGCCACCTGTGGTAAACAGATAATCGTTGCGTGCACGCAAGATATTGACCGCCTCGACAATCGATTCCAGCACGTCCGCCACCACCCGCACTTCGGCCAGACGGATGCCCTGGACATTCAGCCAGGTCGAGATCTGCGCGATGTTCTTGTCCTGCGTCCGGCCCGACAGGATTTCGTCACCAATCACAATCAATGCAGCGGTATAGATACGGTTCGGGCTTGGGGATGTGTTCATATCAGCAGCCATAGCCGCAATATTGCCTCTCGCAAAGCCTCACTTTTGTCTCTATATGCATTCGCATGAACGAATATCAGATTGTAGATACTGACAGTAATGTCACCCGCGACGGTACCATTAAACTGCATGGACCAAAAGGCTTTGCGGGCATGCGCAAGGCGGGCCGTCTGGCCGCTGAAGTGCTTGACGCGCTTGTCCCGCATGTTGTGCCCGGTGTTACCACAGGCGAACTTGACGACATGGTACGCGAACATATGCTCCGCGAGGGCGGCATCCCCGCGACACTGGGCTATCGCGGCTATACGCACAGCAGCTGCATCTCGATCAATCATGTGGTCTGTCACGGCATCCCGTCAGAGAAAAAGCTGAAAAAAGGCGATATTGCCAATGTCGATGTGACGGTCATTATTGATGGCTGGCATGGGGATACTTCGCGCATGTTTCTGGTCGGTGATGTGCCGATCAAGGCGCGCAGGCTGGTCGATGTGACATATGAAAGCCTGATGCTCGGCATCGAACAGGCAAAGCCCGGCAACCATCTGGGCGATATCAGCCATGCGATCCAGAGCTATGCGGAAAAGCATCGTTACGGCGTGGTCCGTGAATTTTGCGGGCATGGTCTTGGCCGTCTGTTCCATGATGCGCCCGAAGTATTGCATGTCGGCCGCCCGGGCACTGGACCGGAGCTGAAACCCGGCATGTTTTTCACGATTGAACCGATGATCAATATCGGCAAACCACCTGCCAAGGTGCTGGACGATGGCTGGACAGCCGTAACCCGCGACCGTTCACTCTCCGCGCAGTTTGAACATAGCATCGGCATTACCGAAACCGGCTGCGAGATATTTACCGAAAGTCCCAAAGGCTTACATAATCCGCCTTACTAGTCACCCGGAATATACGGTGAAACAGCGGTGGATAATGATAAATAAGCGCTGGACCTATACCCTGCACCATGGCTAAGCTTTCCCTAGGAATAAGGGAGAAACATGCATGTTTGGCGGGCGCAAAATCTGGATAGTATTTGCGGCGATGGCCTCCCTGACGCTGGGCGCATGCGAACAATTCAAGCAAGTACAGGAAGAACGCGAAGCAAGCACCACGGTAGATGGCGCGTATCTGGCTGATCTGGGTACGGGCGAAAACTGGGCCGCGACCGGATATAACTATGACGAGCAGCGTTATAGCCCCCTCACCCAGATAAATGCCGATAGTGTCAGCGAACTGGGAGTCGCATGGTTTGCCGACCTGCCCGACGCACGCGGTCAGGAAGCCACGCCCGTGGTCGTCGATGGCCGCATGTATATCTCGTCCGCATGGTCGAAAGTGTTCGCTTATGATGCGAAAACCGGTGAGGAACTCTGGTCTTATGATCCCGAAGTCCCCGGCGAAACGGCGGCCAAGGCGTGCTGCGATGTCGTCAATCGCGGTGTGGCTTTCTGGAAAGGCAAGATTTATGTCGGCACGCTCGATGGCCGGTTGATTGCCCTCGACGCGCTTACAGGCGCGCAGCTTTGGGTTACGCGAACCACACCCGAAGATGGCAATTATACCATTACCGGCGCGCCGCGCGTGGTGAAAAACATGGTGCTGATCGGCAATGGCGGCGCGGAATTTGGCGTGCGCGGCTATGTCAGCGCCTATGATGCCAATGACGGCACACTAAAATGGCGGTTTTACACTGTCCCCAATCCCAGCGGTGAAGCCGATGACGCGGCCAGCGATGAAATATTGCAGACGGCCAAACGCACATGGTCAGAAGGCGGCGAATGGACCGAATCAGGCGGCGGCGGCACCGTGTGGGACGCGATTGTCTATGACCATGAACTCGACCAGCTTTATATCGGCACTGGCAATGGCAATCCATGGAACCATGGCGCGCGTTCCAATGGCGAAGGTGACAATCTTTTTCTCTCTTCCATCGTCGCGCTAAAGCCGGAGACCGGCGAATATATCTGGCATTATCAGCAGACACCGGCAGATTCGTGGGATTTTACAGCGACGCAGCCCATAATCCTCGCCGATGTTTCTTATGAGGGCGTCGGCCGCAAAGTGTTGATGCAGGCGCCCAAGAATGGTTTTTTCTTTGTCCTCGACCGCACCGATGGATCGCTGATTTCCGCCGAACCGTTTATTGACGGGATCAATTGGGCGGAGGGCTATGACCTTGAAACAGGCCGTCCGATCGAAAACCCCGAAGCGCGCTACTACCGCACCGGCAAACCATTTCTGGCTATGCCATCGGCGCTCGGCGCGCATAACTGGCATCCGATGAGCTATAATCCGAATACCGGCCTGGTCTATATTCCCGCGCAGCAGATTGCGGCGGCCTATCTGCCGCCGATGAATGATCTGGAAAAAGTGCGCAAGCCCATTGGCTATAATACCGGCGCCAGCGGCGAAGGCTTCACCCTGCCCGATGATCGCACTGCTGTAAAAGCGGCCATAGCTGCCACGAAAGGACGGCTTGTCGCCATTAATCCCGTCACAGGCGATATTGCATGGAAAGTCGAACAGGAAACACCGTGGAATGGCGGCACTATGACCACCGCAGGCAATCTGGTGTTTCAGGGCACTGCGCTTGGTCAAATGCATGCCTATGCGGCCGATAGCGGCGATTTGCTTTGGTCCTATGACGTGCAATCGGGCGTGCTTGGCGGGGCGTCGACCTATATGGTCGATGGCGAACAATATATTGCCTTTCTGACCAGTAAGGGCGGTGCATTTCCATTGCTCATCGGCGAAGGCGGCGGCGCAGCCAATGCCGTGCCCAATATCCCGCGCCTGATCGTGATGAAAATCGGCGGCGATACCCAACTACCCGCCCTGCCAAAGCAGCAACCCATCGTATGGAGCCCGCCCACACGCATCGGCACCGCGGCGCAAGTTGCACAGGGGCGTCAGCTCTATATGCGCTATTGCTCGGTCTGCCACGGCGGCGGTGCAGTGGGCGGCGGCGTGCTACCTGATCTGCGCCGTTCGGCTGTACTGGCGGATACAGAAACCTGGAGCAAAATCGTGCTGGAGGGCGCGTTGGCGGATGGCGGTATGATAGGCTTTGCGCCTGTCTTGTCAGAAACAGAAAGCGAGGCGGTACGCGCTTATGCCATCGATCGCGCACATTATGGCGCAGAGCATGCGGATACGGCGCAACCAGAATAGCAACCGGCTCTAATCACATAGCACTGCCTAAATATTGTGCAGAAAAACATAGTGGCTGCCCAATTGCTATGCACAATCCATAGCCTTCCAGACTTGTGAGCGACTGAATTCCGCGTTTTTGTACTTGGCACGATATTTGATAGGTAATATCCTGAAACTCCGCATACGCTCTCTTACGCGCGCGCGGGAACAACATATATTAATCTGGCAGGTTATGGGTTTTAATCAGGCCAGAGGACCAGGACTGAAGCATGAAAAAAGTTGAGGCGATTATCAAGCCTTTCAAGCTCGACGAAGTGAAGGAAGCACTGCACGAAGTCGGCGTATCGGGCATCACCGTGACCGAGGCAAAGGGCTTTGGCCGGCAGAAAGGCCATACCGAGCTCTATCGCGGCGCCGAATATATTGTCGACTTTCTGCCAAAAGTGAAATTGGAAGTGGTCGTCGATGATGAACTCGCCGAGCGCGTGGTCGAAGCCATTGCGGGCGCCGCGCAGACGGGTAGGATCGGCGATGGCAAGATTTTTGTCATGCCAATCGAAGCCGCCATGCGCATCCGCACCGGCGAACGTGATTCAGACGCGATCTAAATTTGGCGTAGTGTAAACTTAACTCTCACCACCATCCGCAGGGACCCGGCGCAGCAGTAACGCTCCGCATATCCTGCACAGAAAGGGTAATATAATGGGCAAATCAGCCGCTGATATAGTAGATATGATTAAAGAGAATGACATCGAATGGGTCGATGTACGCTTCACCGATCCGCGCGGCAAATGGCAGCATCTGTCGATGTGCGCTGACGTTGTTGACGAAGATACGCTGGAAGACGGATTTATGTTTGACGGCTCCTCCATCGCTGGGTGGAAAGCGATTAACGAATCCGACATGATCCTGCGTCCTGACCTCGACGCGGCCTATATGGACCCGTTTTCTGCAACACCCATGCTCATTCTGGTGTGCGATATCGTTGAACCCAATGATGGCCAGCTTTATTCGCGCGATCCGCGTTCGACCGCCAAGCGCGCCGAGGCGTATCTGAAATCAACCGGTATCGGCGACACTGTCTATGTCGGGCCAGAGCCTGAATTTTTCATGTTCGATGACGTCCGTATCGAAGACGGCTATGACGGCAGCGGTTTCCAGATTGATGATGTTGAACTGCCCACCAACACCGGCACCGAATATCCGACTGGCAACATGGGCCACCGCCCGCGCGCCAAGGGCGGTTATTTCCCCGTAGGTCCCGTGGACAGTGCCACCGACATTCGCGGCGAAATGGTTGCGACCATGATGGAAATGGGTCTGCCCATGGACAAGCACCACCATGAAGTGGCCGCGGCGCAGCATGAGCTGGGCATTACATTTGGTGAGCTTGTCGAAACCTGTGACCGTATTCAGGTCTATAAATATGTCGTGCATCAGGTCGCCCATGCTTACGGCAAGACCGCGACATTCATGCCGAAACCGATCAAGGATGATAATGGCAGCGGCATGCACACGCATATGTCGATCTGGGATGGTGACAAGCCATTGTTTGCGGGCAATGGCTATGCAGGCCTGTCTGATATGGCGCTGCATTATATCGGCGGTGTTATCAAGCATGCCAAGGCATGTAACGCCTTCACCAACCCCGCGACCAACAGCTATAAGCGTCTGGTTCCGGGCTTTGAAGCGCCTGTTCTGCTGGCATATTCCAGCCGCAACCGCTCTGCCTCATGCCGTATTCCTTATGGCAGCGGCGACAAGGCGAAACGCGTGGAATTCCGCTTCCCCGATGCGCTGGCCAATCCGTATCTTTCCTGTTCAGCGCTGCTGATGGCGGGTCTGGATGGTATACAGAACAAAATTCATCCCGGCGATGCGATGGACAAGAATCTTTATGACCTGCCGCCTGCTGAACTCGCCGAAGTGCCGACAGTATGCGGCTCGCTCCGCGAAGCTCTTGAGGCTCTCGAAGCGGATCATGAATTCCTACTGAAAGGCGATGTATTCACCAAGGACCAGATTGACGCCTATCTGGAGCTGAAATGGGAAGAAGTCAGCCGTCTGGAAACAACACCTTCACCGGTGGAATTCGATATGTATTATTCGTCCTAAAGTCAGAAACAGACAATCAAAGAACCCGGCCCGCAGCGATGCGGGCCGGGTTTTCTTATGGTTCAGCAGTAAGGCTGTTACGCCAGATCAAACCGATCAAGATTCATCACCTTGTCCCACGCCGCCACGAAGGCGTGAACAAATGCTTCCTCGGCATCTGCTTCTGCATAGGCTTCGGCCAGGGCGCGCAGCTGTGAATTGGATCCGAAGATCAGGTCAACACGGCTTGCGCTGTGTTTTTGTGCGCCATCCTTGCGGTCATGTGCGGCAAATGTGCCGTCATCCTGCGCTGTCCATTTCATGCTCATGCTGGTTTCCAGAAGATTTGCGAAGAAATCATTGGTGAGCACACCGGGGCGATCGGTGAACATGCCAAGGTCGCTGCCACCATGATTTGTACCCAGCGCCCGCATGCCGCCGACAAGCACCGTCATTTCCGGCGCGGTCAGCGTCAGCAGCTGCGCCCTGTCGACCAGCATTTCTTCCGCCGAACGGCCAAGATAGTCGCCTTCGGCCCGCATATAGTTGCGGAAACCATCGGCCTGCGGCTCCATGACGTCGAAGGAATCAGCGTCGGTCTGTTCATCACTGGCGTCGGTGCGGCCTGGCGCGAATGGAACAGTCACGTCATAGCCCGCATCTTTCGCCGCTTTTTCCACCGCTGCGCAGCCGCCCAGCACAATGATGTCAGCAAGCGACACTTTCTTGCTGCCTGATTGCGCATCGTTAAACGCGCTCTGCACGGCTTCAAGTTTTGCAAGCGCATCAGCCAGTTCAGCGGGTTCATGCGCTTCCCAATCCTTTTGCGGAGCAAGACGGATACGCGCACCATTGGCGCCGCCGCGCTTGTCAGAGCCGCGGAATGTCGCCGCGGATGACCAGGCCGTACTGGCCAGACGCGATACCGACAGGCCGCAGTCCAGCAGCTTTGCCTTCAGATCCGCAATATCGGCATCGTCGATCAGGTCATGATCCACCTCAGGCACGGGGTCCTGCCAGATACGCGCCTCGGGTACTTCATCGCCCAGACAGCGTGTTACGGGTCCCATGTCGCGGTGCGTCAGCTTGTACCAGGCCTCCTGATACGCGGTGCGGAACTCGTCCGGGTTTTCCAGGAAGTGGCGCGAAATTTTCTCATATTCCGGGTCCATGCGCAGCGCCATATCCGCTGTTGTCATCATCGGCGGATTGCTTTTGTTCGGGTCATGCGCGTCCGGCACGGCACCATCACCTGTATCACCCACCGGTTTCCACTGGTGCGCACCTGCAGGGCTTTTCGTGAGTTCCCATTCAAACCCGAACAGGTTTTCAAAATAGCCATGGTCCCACTGCGTCGGGTTGTTGGTCCATGCACCTTCGATGCCGCTGGTGATCGTATCACCGCCCTTGCCGCTGCCCATCGAATTGAGCCAGCCCTGGCCCTGTGCCTCGATCGGCGCGCCTTCAGGTTCAGGCCCGACATATTTGTCAGGCTCACCCGCACCATGCGCCTTGCCAAATGTATGCCCGCCCGCGACCAGCGCCACGGTTTCATAATCGTTCATCGCCATGCGGCCGAACGTGTCGCGGATATCATAGGCGGATTTCAGCGGATCAGGTTCGCCATTCGGCCCTTCGGGATTGACGTAAATCAGGCCCATCTGCACGGCGGCGAGCGGTCCGACCATTTCACGGTCGCCTTGATAGCGTTCATCCTTGGTGGCGAGCCATTCATTTTCCGGGCCCCAGTATGTATCGGTTTCCGGCTCCCACACATCTTCGCGGCCACCGGCAAAACCGGCCATTTCCAGACCCATTGATTCATGCGCGACATTGCCTGCCAGCACGAGCAGGTCGGCCCAGGACAGTTTCTTGCCGTATTTCTGCTTGATCGGCCACAGCAGCAGCCGTGCCTTGTCCAGATTGCCATTGTCGGGCCAACTGTTGAGCGGCGCGAACCGTTGCTGCCCCGAGCCTGCACCGCCGCGCCCGTCATGCGTGCGGTATGTACCCGCCGCGTGCCACGCCATGCGAATGAAAAAGCCGCCATAATGGCCCCAGTCGGCAGGCCACCAGTCCTGCGAATCGGTCATCAGCGCGGTCAGGTCTTTTTTGACATCCGCCAGCGGAAGCTTTTTAAACTCCTCGGCATAGTTAAATCCCTTGTTGGTCGGGCGTCCTTCAACCGGGTTTTGATGCAATACCGAAAGGTCGAGCCGGTTCGGCCACCATAATTCATTCGTCATTTGTGCGACCACAGCGCTGATGCTGGTGCCATGGCCCATCGGGCATTTACTTTCGGCGTTCATGATATCTCCTATTCAACTATGGTTATGTGATAATCGCAAAATGCATCATCCGGACTTATTTGTCCAATCACTTAATTTTGTAAGAGTAATCGATTTTTTGCCTCTTTCTCTGGTCAGCCGGAACCCGCTGCCAACTGACGCAATGGGAAAGGAGGATCGGGCTTTCCTCCTGGATGACAAAATATTCCGGAAATATTCGCTTAGCTTCGCATTGCTTCGCACCTAGGAACGCTTTTATTCCGCCGATTTTTGAAAAATGTGTTGGATTTGTTGGATAACACATATTGCGAAAGAGCAAGCCGGTTTTGCCATATATGCCCGGTACAATACTTGGAACCATGTAGGAAAATGGTTTGCGGTATTAAGCCGCTTTTCGGTATCCACGCCTGCATTAGAGAAACACGTGATCAGGTAACCTTGGCCGCTGCATTATATTCCGGTTTCTGCCACTCTTTGCGGTCCATGATCCTGCCCAGAATATCGACAGCTTTCCAGATGTCTTCAAACCCGAGATAAAGCGGCGTCAGGCCAAGACGGAGTATATCAGGCGCACGGAAATCGCCAATGACACCATGCGCGATCAGCGCATTGTTGATAGGCCACGCATGTTCGTGCGCAAAACTGATATGGCTGCCGCGCTCCGCCGCATCGGTTGGCGAAACCATCTGGAATTGCGGGCAGCGTGCTGCCATCAATTCGGCCATATAATCGAATAACGCCTGTGACTTTTGCCAGACGGCCTGCATATCCGCCGCGGCCATAACCTCTACACCCGCTTCCAACGCGAGCATCGATAATATAGACGGCGTGCCCACCAGCATCCGGTCAAGGCCTGCCGCAGGTTCATAGGTATCTTCAAACGCGAAAGGCTGCCGGTGCCCCATCCAGCCCTGCAAAGGCGCGCGCAATGCCTCTTGCCGGTCCTTGGCAGCATAGATGAAGGCAGGGGCACCGGGCCCCCCGTTCAGATATTTGTAACCGCATCCCACCGCATATTCGGCGCCATCACGCGGTAGATCGAGCGGCACCGCGCCCGTACTGTGGCTCAGGTCCCAGATAACCGGTATGCCCTTTGCCCCGGCCGCCGCCGTGATGCCCGCCATATCAAAACGCGCGCCGGTTTTGTAATGAACATGAGTGAGCAGCAGCACCGCCGTATCATCCGCAAGCGCGCTGGTGATTTCATCGCGCGGCAGAAGTTTCAGCTTCAGCCCCAGCATTTCCGCCGCCCCCGCCGCAACATGTACATCGGTCGGAAAATTGCCGGTTTCGCTGATGATATGCGTTGCATCGGGCCGCGTTTTTGCAAGTGCTGTCAAAAGTTTGAAAATATTGACCGATACTGAATCCGCTACAATTACCTCACCCGCCGCCGCACCGATCAGGCCTGCGATCTTGCCCCCGATACGCTGCGGCGCGCCGATCCAGTCATTGCTATTCCAGCTGCGGATCAGGTCATGACCCCATTGCCGCTCCACGGCGTCCTGCATGACCGCCTTTGCCTTTTGGGGCAGCGGCCCCAGCGAATTGCCATCCAGATAAGTAACCCCTTCCGGCAAATCGAAATGCTGCCGCCATTTGCCGAGCGGATCTGCGGCATCGCGTGTCTTTGCTTCTTGCAGGCTGCTCATTTCAGGCCATATTCCTTCAGGATCAATGCACGCTGCCGCTTCCAGCTTTCGCTATCCGGCGCGACGAGTTCGACATGGCCTTCACTGCCTGTTTCGATAAGCTGCGGCTCTGCGTCTTTCAGCAAGCCAATATAGCGCTGCGCAAACTCCGGCGGTGCGATTTTATCGCGTGTATTGTGAAACAATACCTGCCGCACATCCGTCTGCGCCATTTCGGGCGGCGATGTCAGCGCAAATTCGCCTGCCGACATTTTCGCCGGTGCCTCTGTGCCGCAAGGGTGACCGTCGCGCTTCATGCCTTCGCGCAGGTCCGGTAGTCCGCCCTGGCTGATGGCAAGATCGAGCTTTACCGGAGCATCACCGCGCAATGGACCCGCAGGCATGGCGAGCCGGTTGGCCAGCCAAAGCGTCAGATGCCCGCCCGCGCTATGGCCAATGCCGATAATCTTGTCAGTGCGGAAATCGTACGCGTCGGCCTGCGCCACAAACATGTCTGCGGCCAGCGCGATATCCTCAAACGTGCCCGGATATCCGCCGCCATCCCTGTCCACGCCGCGATATTCGATATTCCAGACACCCACGCCATTGGCGCGCAAATCATCGGCAATCCAGTTCATGATATCGCGTTCGGCAATATCGGTCTGCCAACAGCCACCGTGAATCATGATAACAGCAGGCTTTGCCCCCCTGCCTTCGGGCCGCCATATATCAATCACCTGCAACGGATCGTCGCCGTATTTGATGGTCGCATCGGGCTGTGGCTGCTCCCGCTCCAACAGATCTGGCCATTCCATAATTGCGGTCTCGCCTGCATCCGCCATCTGTGTTTCCTCCGCCTGATCGCCGCAGCTTGGCAGCAATGCGAAAATCACAAACAGCGGCCAAAATCGCGGCATCAATAATCCTTTGATATGCGCACATTGGCGCTTTGCCGTCCCAATGTCGAGATGCTGGAGAGGATGGAGAGCCAGCGCGTGATCTGAAATTCCACCTGTGTCGCGCTATAGCCGCGGCCATCGGTAATAACTTCCACATAGACGCGGCGGGTGATGTATTTGCCCGCGGCAATCGATGTTTTCTGCCCCGTCGCGGCATCCGCGCCGATAATGCGCAGACGGTCAAGACCAACTGCACTGCGCAGCTGATTGATCGGATCAAGTCCGCCGCCGGTCCGCAAAGACGCAACCGCGGCAGCCAGCTGAACAGCTTCGGCGGCGCTAATGTCGTTGATGGAGCTTCCAAAGAGCAGCCGTGCAAGCAGCTCTTCTTCAGGCAGAGCAGGCACGGAATTAAACGTGATTTCCGGGCGCAGTCCGGTGCCGTTTACATTGATTGTGGCATTCAGGCCCTGCACATCGGCCAGCGCCACGATATCAAGCCGCGGGTCGGGCGGGGAATTACCGCGAAAGGATATACGGCCGCGTTCAAGTTCGAAATTGCGGCCCGCGAATATATAATCACCGCGCACAAGATCCGCCCTGCCGTTGATGCGCGGTGCATCGACATTCCCGGTAAGCTTGATATCTGCGCTCCATTCGCTTTCGAGACCCAAGCCCGTCACATCCAGCCGGTTGCGTGCCTTCGCCGTGATATCATAGCGCCAGGGCCGCGCGGCGATGCGCGGTGGAAGTTCATCCGCACGCCGGTTGATTTCACGGTAGGCAATGTTGGGCAGTTTGTTTTCAATTTCGGAATTGCCCAGCTTGAACCGGCCTTTGTTAATTGTGACATTGCCGCCCAGCACACCGCCATTGCCGCCCGATTTGATGGTGATGGGACCGGTTACCGTTGCGGCAATATCATCACGGTTGAGCAATTGCGCCCGGTTGGCCTGTAGCGTCAGGTCCACGCCAACGCCCACATCCGTGCCAAGATTTATCGTACCGCGTCCGGTAACTGTGCCGCCGCCCGGGGATGCGCCAGTAAAGCCCGTGAGTGTCAGCATAGATCCGGCAAAACGCCCGCGTGCCTTGATATTTTCCACGACTGTACCGGAAAGCGCGCTTTCCAGCCGCGCATTATCCGTGGCAAGCGAGCCGCGCGTTTGCGGATTGGCTATGCTGCCAGTGACATCGGCTGCGACATCGACTTTGCCGGTCAGGTCGAAAACTTCCACTTTCGCGAGCCGCCATAATGCATCTGCCGGACCTGAATAACGCACCTGGCCAAACAGCCGCCCGCGCTCCAGCCGCTGGAACAGATCACCCGTAGATGGCAGACCGGAAATGCGTGCCTGTATGCGGCCAAGGCTATTGTTCTTGTCACGCATAACGCCGCGCAGCGCCAGCGCATTAGCGCTAAGCGCGGCATTGACTGCGACATCCACAGGCCGCGATGTCAGCACAAGGCCTGAACGCGTAAGCCGTTTCAGTTGCAGTTTTGCGGTGCCAGTAGGCGCGCCGCCGCTTTGCTGGCGGTAGTTGATAATGCCAGATGCCGTGCCGCCCAGGCCGAGTTCCGCCACGCCCAGATCTGCGAGCGCCAGCGGCATTTTCGACACCTGAAACTTCATATCGGTAAGGCCGCCGCCAAAACGGCCCGACAGAACGGTTGCACCCTGTCCGAAATTCACTCGGGTCTGACCTAGATTCCAGCCGCCGCCATCCAGCCGCCGCAATACGCCATTGCGCGGCATCGAGATTTTGCGGCGGCCATATTTCCCATTGGCGGTAAAGCGCACATTGGTGGGCGCGATGTTCGCGGCGGTGCGCAATTCGAACCGGCTGCCCCGCCGCCCGGCGATATTTGCAGTCACACGGCCTGCACCATTGGTCAGTTTTGCCCTGGCATCAAGCTTGCCGATGAACAGGTTGCCGCGCCCTATGCCCTGCGCGCTGAACACGGCATCAATATCGCTGCGGCCGGTCACCAGAAACGCCGTAGCATCCAGCTTGCCGCGCCGTATTGTGATCGGTACAGCGCCTTCAAAGCGCGCGTTACTTGCGGTCAGGTCCGCGACAATACGCTGCCCCTGCCCCTGCGGTGAAATGGCGAGATTGCCGTCAATGCCCCCGCCACCGGCGGCGAGATTGCCGCTGATCGCCGTGCCATCGGCAATCAGGTCACCATTCAGCCGCGTTTTCGATACGAGAAGGTCGCTGATACGGATCAGCGTCCTGCCCTGCGGCTGCGCGAATATCTGTGCAACGCCCGCAAACGGCCCCAGTGTAGAGCCGCCCTTGGCATCAATTTCAAACCCGTCAGGAATTGGAGCCAGCGCAAGTTCGACCTGGCTGAGCCCCAGCGATGGCAGCGGGTTATCCAGCGTCAGCGTGGCCTTGGCCGTGTCCGGTTTACCTGCAAAGGACAATGCAAACGGACCATATTGGTCGTGCGCGCCTTTGGCAGTGAGCTGTATATTGCCATCAGCAAGCCGGCGGCCATTGCCGGTCGCGTTAATTTTGCTGGCGGTCAGGCGGATATTGTCGAGCAGCAGTGGCAGGCCCTGCCCGATGCTGAAATTACTGATGATGCGGATATTGTCGCCGGCAATACTGGTGAGCGTTTTATTGTCCACGCGGCGCATGCGGGCATCGGCAGCACCGGTAACTTTCCATGGCAAACCGCCGCCAAATGTCGCGCGCAGCTGGCTGGTGACATTGGCAGCTCCCACATTTTCCAGCGCCAGCGCAGGAAACAGCGCGTCGCCGGACAGTGCATAGGCCCCGCGCTGCTGCAGTCCGCGCAGTTCCAGATCAGCCTTTACGCCATCCGCGACCAGCGCCAGATTGTCCGATAGAAAGCGCCCATTGCGCCAGATAATATCACCGCGCGCAGCCAGCCCGGGCAGAGTATCCGTGATCAGTGCATTTTCATTCTCGACACCCTGCGAACGCATGCGCAGCGGTATCAATGCGCGCGTCCCGTTCCAGTTTGCCGTGCCGCGGGCAGCCGGCTCCACCAGCGTATAGCCCGAAGCGGCCAATGCGTCCGCATTGACGCGGTAATCGATGTCCAGATCGCCAAACGGCCCGTTCAGCACCGCATCAAACTGCGTCCCGCGCAAAGCAATGTCTTCGCCAAACAGATTGTCCTTGCGCAGGCGCCCGCGGACCTGCATGGCCTCGAAAATATTCTCGCCGAGATCGACTGCGCCCACGGCCCGCATGGAAAGCGCCGCCGATTGCAGGGCGAGATTACCATCCAATATACGGCCATCCATGGTGCCGCGCCCGTTAAAACTGACCGCTTCGCCCAATATCTGCTCCGTTACGCCCGATACAAATGGACGCGGGAATGCCTGCCCCACTACACGGCCATTGCCATCCTGCAAATATATCTTGGCCGCGGTGAGCATGTTCGCGCCGGAATCGATCCGCAGCGCGCCTTCCCAGTCCTGCCAGTCGCCGTCGCCGACAATGCGTCCGCGGAAACTGTCATCAAGACCAACGATAGCGCCAATAACCCCGCCCTGTGGCGCATTGATATCCGCGTTGATCGACAGTTGATTCTCTTCCGGAACGGCATCAATATGCATGATAACGCGATCATCACTGTCGTCCACGCCTGCCAGCACATTGACCTTGGCCGTACCCGCCGCAATTTCCGCGCTAATGTCCAGATTTGCAATCTGCCTGCGCCCTGCGACCGCTTCTTCGATAATCAGATTGTCGGCTTTCAGCTTTGCAATCGAGATATCGAACCCGGGCAATAATGGGCTATCCTCGTCCAGCACCGTAAATTTGGGCTGTTTAAGCAATCGGCCACGCTTGATAATCAGCTTGCGTATGTCCAGCCGGTTATTCAGCCAAGCCAACGGACGCCAGTCGAGCTCTGCTTCGGGGGTTTCGAAAAACAGGCCCTCGGGATCATAGGCACGCACACCTTTCAGAGTGTTTTGCCCGTAGATGGAGCCATTTATCTCATCAATTTCGATGCGCAGGCCATTGGCAAATTCGTAATCATTCAATTGCTCTGTCAGGAAACGGCGGCCGACCGACGTATCCAGCACCAGCGCCGCCGCGACCAACAAGGCCAAAGCTGCAAATAGCGCATATATGCTCCAACGCGCCCAACGCCATGAGCTTTTGCGTTCTTTCGGGGTGTCTGCTTCGTTGGTATAGCCCATTAAAATGCCTGTCCCAGCGAGATATAGACACCTAGGCGGCTATCACCCGGCTGCGGATTAATGGGCGTGCCGACATCTACACGTATTGGGCCAAAGCTGCTGTAATAGCGGAACCCCAGACCGGCTCCGACCCGCAAATTGGCCTTGTCCGGGAACACGTTGCTGTAAATATTCCCGGCGTCGACAAATGGTACGACACCGAAATTGCCGAAACGCACGCGGGCCTCCAGCGAGAATTCGACCAGACTGCGTCCGCCGATGGGATCATTATTAATGTCACGCGGGCCGATTTCCTGAAAGCCGAAACCGCGCACCGAGCCACCGCCGCCCGCATATAAACGGCGTGATGGCGCGATTTGCAGCAGGTCTGCGCCCAATATCGTCCCAAGCCGCATGCGCCCGGCGATCACGACTTTCTCTGACACAGGGCGGTAATAGCTCGCGTCAATCTGCGTACGTGCATAGCCGAATGTGCCATCTTGCAGCGACAGTTCGGGCGAAAACTGTCCGCCCAACCGGAACCCTGTGGTGGGGTCCAGCAGGTCGTCCGTACCATCATAATTCAGTGAAGCGGGCAGCGCGCCGATAAAGAATGTACGCCGCTCTGTTCCCAGATTATCTGCCGTAATATCGCGCTCGTCCGTGGCCAGAATTTCCGCACCGATCGACCAGGTCCATTTCTTCTGGAATATCAGGTTGGTCTGCCGTTCCAGCGCGCCGCGCAGCAATATGGTGCGCGCATCAAATGCGTTGCGCTCCACGTTACTGACCAGAAACTGCGCGGTCAGCACCTGATCGCGCTCTTTGAAATTATTGCGGCGGTAGAGCAGACTTGCAAGCTGTTCCTGTGTGCCGCCCACTGCGCGCGCGCGGATCATGCCTTCGGGCGGGAAGAAATTGCGGTGTTCCCAGCTTACTTCCGCGCGGATGCCTTCGCCCGAACCGTAACCCAGCTCCCCCGCAATAGTGCGCAGCGGTGCGGAGACTGCCTCTACCTTTACATCAACCGTTTTCAGTTCCGCATCTGATGAACTGTCTTCCGAAGGTACAGGTGTGAGCGTAAGTGAGGACACCAGTCCCGTCGCCAGTATCGCACGGCGCAGATCGTCCATACGTGAACGCTGATATACATCGCCGGGGTCAAAACGCGCAATCCGCTGATAATGGCGGGCGCTCATCAGTTTTTCATCGGGCGTTATAATCTGGCCGAATTGATACTTATCCTGCGGCGTCACGGGTAGAGTGAGATCACCGGTGCGGTCGGCATGGTCGATCAGCAAATCGGGTTCGCCTATTTCAGCAAAAGCATAACCGTTTTCGGCGAGGCTTTCATCCAGCCGGACACCTGCCGCTATGATATTGTCCGAATTGATGGGATCACCCGTTTCCAGCCCGAATGTCTCACGAAACATCGGATAATCATCGCCAGTCCGGGTCAGTTCGCCCAATGTGATATCACCCAGCGAATATATGGGCCCCAGTTGCAGGCCAAATTCCACATTCAGCTCATTTGCAGCAGCGCCGCGCTCTATTACCCGGAGGATATCGGCATCATAATAGCCGTAATTGCGCAGCAGCTGGTCCAAAAGATCACGGTCTTCAGTCGCACGGCGTGATATTTGCGCAATATTGGCATCATCGTCATCCAATGTCTTCAGCTTTGAAAGCTGGTCGAACCGGTTCTCAAAATCATCGCGCTGCCCGCCCACAAATTCGGTGGAATCAAGATAGTCAAAAGTTACCTTATAATTGAGGTCACCTTCACTCAGCTCGACAATGGCCGCATCGCTGAGCGTATTCTCGCGCTCGCGAAAACGTTCTTCCTCTTCGCTCGCCACTTGCTCTGCCGGCACATCGGTCTCAATCTCCGCAAGGGCGTCTGGGGTATCTTCGGGAAGCTCTTCCTGCTCCGGCAGTGGCGGCAATTCCTCAAAACCGGGCCAGTCCACTTCCATATCCGGCATTGGCGCAAGCGGTGCATCAGGGTCCAGATCCTGTGAAAGAAATTCCGTATCCGACGCGGAGAGACTGGTTGGTGAATTATCCCCGGCCGTATCTTTGGCTGCCTGATCTTCTTGTTCCGCCGGAACTTCCTGTGCATAGGCGGCAGTCGATAGGGCAAGGCCCGCCCCCACAGCTGACAGGGCAAGACATCGAATCACACCGGGCATCACACCGGATGCATATAAAATTTTCGGGAACCGCGACTTTGTAATTTTACTTCTTCCCGATCATGCGCAAGGCATTAACCCTGTTTTTTATCCGTAAAGGCAGACCAGCCATCGGGGCCGAGCCTTTCCAGAGGCTGATAGCGTGTCTTATATTGCATGCGATCCGCCCCCTCAACCCAGTAACCCAGATAGACATAGGGCAACTTTGACCTTGCGGCACGTAAAATATGATCCATGATGATAAAATTGCCCAAACCCGAGCGTGACGGGTGGTCGGGATCGAAAAAACTGTAGATCATGGACAAGCCGTCGCCCTGTTGATCTGTCAGGCAGGCACCCACCAACCGGCCTTGCTCGCCATTTTCATCGGGCTCACGATATTCGATGATAAAACTGCTGACCGGCGTCTGTTCCACCATATCGGCATAATCGACATCGTCCATTTCCGACATGCCGCCGCCCGGATGCCGCATTTTCAGATATTCCTGTAATAACGCATATTGCTCATGCGTAGACCATGGCTTGCAGATGGTCGCAATAAGGTCGCTATTGCGGCGCAGAACGCGGCGCTGCGAGGCATTGGGCTTGAACTGGTCCGCTATCACCCGCACGGATACGCATGCTTTGCAATCCACACAGCTGGGGCGGTAAGCCACATTCTGGCTACGGCGAAAACCGATCCGGCTAAGCGCATCATTGAGCTCATCTGCATGCTCGCCCGATAGCTCGGTAAAAACCTTGCGCTCGCTCTTACCCGGCAGATACGGGCATGGACCGGGACTGGTCACAAAAAAGCGGGGAAAGCGGGCGGGTGCACTCACGTAAATTCGGCCTTTATCTGCTTAGCATCAAAAACAGAGCTTCTTATGGCAAAAAATTGCAACCGCGCAAAGCAGATTAACCATCAAATCTGTATATACTGCGATTAAAGGCTTTATGCAGATACGCACATTAACCTGCATATAAGTCACTATCGGCTACGCCAGTTCGACCTGCAAGATTTGGTAATTGTCATCGCGCAATGCTTGGATAAGGCCATCAAGCTGCGCCTTGTCGCGCGCCTCGCACTCAATATCCGTGATAAGGCCTTTGGCGGGCAGGTTTGTAAATACGCGCTGATGATAGATTTCGATGATATTGACATTATGGGCATCAAATTGCCGCATCACGCGGAACAATGCACCCGGCCTGTCCTGCAACTGGATTTGTAAGCGCGCAAGACGCCCTGACCGCGCAAGGTCACGTAGCAGTACGTTTGCCAGCAGGCGCGTGTCGATATTACCCCCGCATAGGACAACGCCCACTTTCTGCCCGGCAAAAAGCGACTTGTTTTTCATCACCGCGGCCAGCCCAGCGGCGCCTGCGCCTTCGACAACCGTTTTTTCTATCTGCAATAACAGGCTGACCGCGGTTTCCAGCGCACTTTCATTCACCAGCACGATATCATCGGCCAACTGCGATACGATTTGCGAGGTGAAATCTCCCGGCTTTTTAACCGCAATGCCTTCGGCAAGCGTATCGCCTTCGCAGGCCATGTCCTGCCCCTTCACCCTGGCAAACATAGAGGGGTAAAGCTCGGCCTGAACACCGGTCAGCTTGATATCCGGGTTCAACCCGCAGGCCGCCGTACCCATGCCGGAAAACAGGCCGCCACCGCCAATGGGAATAACCAGATGATCCAGATCAGGAACATCTTCCAGCATCTCCAGTGCAACAGTGCCCTGCCCCGCCGCGATAACCGGGTCATCAAATGGATGCACGAACGTGAGGCCGCGCTCTTTTTCCAGTTCGCGGGCATGTTCATAGGCATCATCAAATTTTTCGCCGAACAATATGACCTTGCCGCCATTGGCTTCAGTTTGCTGCACTTTAATCGTGGGCGTCGGCTTTGGCATTACGATGGTCACCGGCACGCCAAGCCGCGTACCATGATAGGCAAGCCCCTGCGCATGATTGCCTGCCGATGCCGCAATCACACCCCGCGCGCGGCTTTCCACATCCATCTGGCTCAGGAAATTGAGCGCACCACGCTCTTTATATGCCGCCGTAAATTGCAGGTTTTCAAACTTAAGGTAAATTTCTGCGCCCGTAATCTGGGACAATGTCTTGCTATGCAACGTGGGCGTGCGCACAATCGCGCCGCTGATGGTTTCATGCGCCACGCGGATATCGGCGAGTGTCAGGCGGGAAGCAGCATCATTTTTCATGCGGTGTGCCCTATCTTATGTGGCACTTTTTGCAAACAGTGTTTAAGCATGCCCCATGGCAAGAATAGCTTTTATCGGAATCGGTATCATGGGCGGCCCCATGGCGCGGCATTTGGCAGCGGCAGGACATGACCTGACAATATTCAACCGCACCCGCGCAAAATGCGACGCATGGATGGCCGCCAATGCGGATGCACGCGCATCCATCGCCGATACTCCGGCAGATGCCGCGAAAGACGCAGAAATTGTGATCAGCTGCGTTGGCAATGATGACGACCTGGCCGATGTGATTATGGGGCGCGACGGGGTTTTCAAAACCATTACCCGCGATGCGCTTTTTATCGACCATACTACAGTATCGGCCCGTATCGCGCGGCAGATATCGGTTGAGGGAAAATCAGTTGGCGTGCACTGTGTCGATGCGCCCGTATCCGGCGGACAGGCGGGCGCGGAAAACGGGCAACTTTCCATTATGTGCGGGGGAACAGAGCAGGCGATGGCGGCGGCGCGGCCTATCATGGAGCCCTATGCGGCGCGTATCGTCCATGTCGGCGGGCCAGGCGCGGGACAGCAGACCAAGATGGTAAATCAGATAGCCATCGCCGGCATATTGGGCGGCCTTTCCGAAGCCCTTCGTTTCGCGCAGGCCAGTGAGCTGGATATAGAAAAAGTGTTCGAGGCCATTTCCGGCGGTGCCGCGCAAAGCTGGCAAATGGACAATCGCTGGCATTCCATGGCCGATGATAGTTTCGATTTTGGCTTTGCCATTGACTGGATGCGCAAGGATTTGGGGCTGGCCCTCGCGGAAGTGCGCAATGTAGGCGCCACCGCACCTGTCGCCGCCCTGATCGATCAATTCTATGCCGAAGTGCAGGCGATGGGCGGCAACCGTCAGGATACAAGCGCCCTGGTACGCCGGATGCAGCATAAAGGGAAGAAATAATGACGCAGCTTTCGCATCTTATACAAAAAGGATGGGCCATATGCGCAACATTGGCCGCGCTTGCATTCTCTGCACCGGCTGTGGCCGATACGCTTATTGATAATGTGAACGGTTTCACCCTCAACGACAAAGGCGAAGTCGTCGAATTTACAGGCCTGCTGATCGATAATGAGGGCCGCGTCAAACAGCTTTTGTCGCGCAAGGACAAGCGTCCCAAAAAACCGGACTATCTGGTCGATGGCAAAGGGCAAAACCTTATGCCTGGCCTGATTGATGCACATGGCCATGTGATGGGCATCGGCTTTCAGCAACTTACGCTCGATTTATCGGACACGAATTCGCTATCCGAAGCGCAGACGAAAATAGCGAAATACGCTGCAGATAATCCTTCCCTGCCATGGATAGTGGGACGCGGGTGGAATCAGGAAAAATGGGGTCTCGGCCGTTTTCCAACCGCTGCAGAAATTGATGCAGTCGTTGCGGATCGTCCTGTCTGGTTGCAGCGTATAGATGGTCATGCCGGCTGGGCCAACTCACGTGCCATGGGCATTGCAGGTATAAGTGCCGGGTCAAAAAGCCCTGCAGGTGGCCGTATCGAGATGCAAGCCGGTAAGCCAAGCGGTATTTTCGTTGATGCCGCCGAATCGCTTATCCAGAAATTCGTGCCCGCCCCGCGTGCGGCAGATCGTGACCAGGCGCTGGCAAAGGCACAGGAACTGTTATTGAGCCAGGGCATTACTGCCATTGCCGATATGGGAACGACCATGCAGGATTGGCAAAGCTACCGGCGCGCAGGTGACCGCGGCTGGCTGCGTATCCGCATCATGTCCTATGCAGCTGGGGTTGATGAAATGGTTGCTATAGGCGGCACAGGCCCCACGCCGTGGCTCTACGATGACAAACTGCGTCTGAATGGTGTAAAACTCTATCTCGATGGCGCGCTTGGTTCACGCGGCGCATGGCTCAAACAGCCCTATACCGATAAGCCCGGTGAAAAAGGCCTTGCCTTCATTGATGATACAAAACTGCTCAATCAGATGAGCCGGGCAGCCATGGATAATTATCAGATCGCGGTGCATGCCATCGGCGATCAGGCCAATACACAGATATTGGGCGCGATCGAACAATTGTCGCAAAGTTTCAAAGGGGATAGACGTTGGCGTATAGAGCATGCGCAAATTGTTGATCCTGCTGATATTCAGGCTTTTGGCAGAAACGGCATCATCGCATCCATGCAGCCCGTCCACCAGACATCTGACCGTTTGATGGCCGAAGCAAGGCTGGGCCAGACCCGGCTGTTGGGCGCCTATGCGTGGAAATCGATCCTGGATGCAGGTGGCAAGCTGGCATTTGGATCGGACGCCCCCGTCGAATCATCCAATCCATTCCCGGGAATCGCAGTCGCCATGACCCGCGAAGATGCCTCAGGCGAACCATTTGGTGGCTGGCAGCCGCAAGAAAGACTGACACGGCTTCAAGCTCTGGCAGGATTCACGCAAAAAGCAGCTTATGCTGGCTTTGCGGAAAAACGATTCGGCACTTTAATGCCGGGTATGCAGGCCGATTTTATCTTTGTGGATGGCGACATATTATTCGCATCACCCCGCGATATCCGCAAAATAACAGTGTTGGAGACATGGGTGGGCGGTCAAAAGTTTTATGACCGTGAGAATTAATCACATCAACATATGAAGATCATAATTAGCGGGTTGAAAATCGTGACTGTATTGCAACACTGTATTGCATATTTTTGTATTTTACGTATTATCACATTTACAGATTTCACCCTGATTTCTGCCAAAAAAATGCTTTAAGAAGGCTCAAACATATCAAAATGACACGCGTGCAGTTTCTTCGGGGTTGCTTCACACTGCCTCGCGCAATAAAAGAAGTCCAAGTCGGATTGGTAGCTTATTGATTCGCACAGAGATTTTGTATTGACTTAATGAAGTTAATGGGAATGTTTGTTTTTAGGGTTGTCTTAGGTAGCTAATTCAATTAACTACCTAATACGAAATGTGAGCTCAAAAAGGAGGCCATATAATGAAATTACGTTCAATCGCTACTGCAGTTGCTGCAGTTGCTCTGACAACATCACCTGTTTTGGCTCAGGTTGCTCAGACAGAAACTGTCCGCGCATCTGAGACATCCGAAGCTAAAGCCGAGCTTGAAGGCGGCAGCGGAATTATCATCGCCCTTCTTGCTGCAGCAGCAATTGTTGCTGGTATTGTTATCGCAGCAGGTAACGACAGCGATACGCCTACAAGTCCTTGAACTGACAAGGCTAGAAATATTCTAAAAGGCGAGGCTTTGGCCTCGCCTTTTTTTTGCGCTATGTAGGCACACTCTGACTATATTCCTCATGTGCACATGAGGAATATACCATCTAACCGTGATTTTTTATATTTTGCTGGAACCAAATTCTGTTCTATAAGTTTCTCTTGCAGAACAGCAAATGCCCCCTCCCTGCTGTTCTATTCAATAACGCCCGGGTGCGCGACCTCCCCCCTTCTTTTGCCGCCCGGGCGCTATTCATTCCAGAGAGAGGAAGCACGATGCACAATACTCATTCTACGTTCGCAATATCTGCCAAGATATTATCCATATTAGCAGCATCGCTACTTGTGGTCGGATGCAATACAGTCAAAGGTCTGGGCCGCGATATTGAATCTGTTGGCCAGGCTGGTGAAGACGCTATCGATTGATGGGCATGCCATTCCCACACAAAATCAATTTGCTGTGACCTGTTCTTTCTTACGCTTCTCTGTAAGACGCATGATTAGCAAAGAGGCCTCGAACAATACGATAAGCGGCAGCCCCAGCATGAATTGCGAGATAATATCAGGCGGCGTCAGAATCGCTGCGATTGCAAAGGATGCGACGATCATATAGCGGCGTAACTTTGTAAGCTGCGCGCGCGAAACCAGTCCCGCGCGGTTGAGCAGCAAAAGCAGCACCGGCAATAAAAAACATATGCCAAAGGCAAGTATGAATTGCATGACCAGCGACAAATATTCGCCCGCGGCAGGTAAGGCTTCCAGCTGCAGGCCGCCTGTTGAACCTTCGAATTTCAGGAAATATTTGAACGCGAGTGGCATCACAACGAAATAGGCAAGCGCTGCGCCAGCAGTGAACAGCAGAGGCGTGGCTATCAGAAACGGTAGAAAAGCGCGTTTTTCCTGCGAATACAATCCTGGCGCGACAAAAGCCCATAGCTGGTTAGCAATGATTGGAAACGCCACGAAAAAAGCGGCAAATAACGCCACTTTAATCTCCACAAAAAATGCTTCGTACAGCTTTGTGTAGATAAGTTTCCCGTCTGCGCCCTCCCCGAACGCATGAGTCAGGGGCTGCACCAGCAATCCGAAAATATCATCGGCAAAATAGAGGCAAATGGCAAAAGCAATAGCCAGCGCAGCGATGCACCACAATAACCGCTGACGCAGCTCTATAAGATGGTCGAGCAGCGGCGCTTTGCTGTCGTCCAGCTCACTCATTCAGGCTTGTCCTTACCCGGCTTGGATATGCTATCAGGTGAAATATAACCGTCTTCATCGGCATCAGATTTATTGCCTGTCTTATCCCCGATTTCGAGCTCCGCATCACTCTCAGATGGAAGAGGCAACATTTCGGTATCGGGCGTTTCGCGCATGATACGCGCGTTATTTTCGGCCCATTTTTTTTCCATCTCATCCATTTCAGCTTCACGCACCATGGAATCGAAACCGCTGCGAAATTCGCGCATCATGCCGCGCGCTTTCCCGACCCATTTACCCGCATAGCGCAGCGCCATCGGCAGGTCTTTTGGACCTATAACGATAATCGCGACAATCGCGATCAACAGAATTTCGGGGGCACCAATGTCAAACATTGCGGGGTCACTTTATGCAGGGACGAAAAGATTGAGGCATGATGCCAAACAGTAATAAACGCCCAAACTATTCTTTTTCAGTTGTTTTTGTGGTTACCGGGTCATCTATTTTGACTTTGTCGGCTTCAATTTGCGCTGCCGGTTTTGCGGGCTCTTCATCTTCGGTAATGCCCTTTTTAAAGCTGCGGATGCCTTTGCCGACATCCCCCATCATTTCCGAAATACGGCCACGTCCGAAAAGTATCAGCACGAGCGCCGCAACGATTAAAAGCTGCCATAAGCTCGGTTGCATGTCATTTCTCCTTTGGTGGCAGTTTACGCGTTATCTGCGTCACTTTCCAGCATATCTTACTCTTCTTTGCCAGTTTCAAGGCCAAGCTGCTCCATTGCCTCATCGACAGGATCGAGCAGACCCGCTGCTTTCAGGTCATCCATGCCGGGTAAATCGCGGCGGCTGGCAAGACCGAATTGCACCAGAAATTCGGGTGTCGTTGCATAAATTAGCGGACGCCCCGGCACTTCGCGGCGGCCCGCCGGGCGAATCCAGCCCGCCTCCATCAATACATCAAGCGTGCCTTTGCTCGTCTGCACCCCGCGAATGGATTCAATATCGGCGCGGGTCACAGGCTCGTGATAGGCAATGATAGACAGCGTTTCCGTGGCAGCGCGCGATAGCTTGCGTGTATCCACGCGTTCGCGCCGAAGCATATGCGCCAGATCGGCGCTGGTCTGAAAGTGCCAGCTTTGCCCGCGCCGGACCAGTTCGATACCGCGCCCCGCATAGTCGCTTTCCAGCTGCCCCAGCGCCGCCATAATATCGACCCGGTCACCGACATAGGCGCGTATCTGTTCTTTTGTCATGGGCGTTTCAGAGGCAAATAGCGCGGCTTCGACCGCCCGCGCGCCGGCCTTGCTGTCCATGGCCGGAAAGTCCTGCTCCAGCCCTTCCCCTTGGTCCACATGCTTGCTCATCGCGCAGTCCTGACCATTAGCGGTGCAAATGCTTCATCCTGCGCCAGCTCTATCCGCCCCTGCTTGGCGAGTTCCAGCGCCGCCAGGAAACTGGATGCCAGCGCCGAGCGACGCAGTTCTTCAGATGCATGGGAGGGGAGAAAATTCTGCAAATCCGTCCAGTCTATAACCGTTCCGATCATCGCCGAAACCCTTGCCAAAGCTTCCTCCAGCGTCATGACATCGCGTTTTTTGACCATATGCACGGCGGGCTGTACACGCATTTTGACCTGTGAATAAGCGTTGATCAGATCGAAATAACTGCATTCCCACCGCTTGTTCGCGACAGTTTTCAATCCTTCGGGCTTTCCGCGCATAAACACATCACGCGCCATCCGGTCCCGCGCCATCAGCCTTGCACCCGCTTCCCGCATGGCGTTCAGCCTTTGCAACCGGATTTGCAGCCGCAGGGCCAGCTCTTCGGGCGATGGATCGACCTCCGGGTCTTTGGGCAGCAAAAGCGCGGATTTGAGATAGGCAAGCCATGCCGCCATCACCAGATAATCGGCCGCGAGTTCAAGTTTCAACACCCGCGCATTTTCAATGAATGTGAGATATTGCTCGGTCAATTCCAATATGGAAAGTTCACGCAGGTCAACTTTCTGATTACGCGCGAGCGCCAGCAACAGATCCAGCGGCCCTTCCCACCCGTCTATATCAATTCTCAGCACATCTTCCGGCGCTGCGCCATCCGCCTCACCCAATGAAGCCGATGTCGGCGTTATGGCAGGGTCAAGGAAATCGAGTTCATTCATGCCAGCGCGAGTAACTCGTCCCGTTTGGCGAGGCATGCGGCGCGGCGCTCTATCGCGGCACCGGGCTGAATATACTGCAACGCTTTGTCGAGACGCACTTTGGCCGCATGGCCGATATCAGGCAGCAGCTCTGCAATGCCCTGCATCTCATCCATCCGGCCCCAGCAATTAAGCGCAATATCGCACCCGGCCTCGACCGATTTCAGCGCCCGCGTGGGTACATCACCTTGCAATGCCTTCATGTCGAGATCATCAGACATCAGCAAACCGTCAAAACCGATTTGCCCGCGGATAATCTCGTCAATCACAGTCGGCGACTGTGTCGCGGGGCGCGCATCATCCCATACCCGGTATACAATATGCGCGGTCATCGCCATCGGCGCATCGCTGAGCGTCCTGAACGGCGCAATATCGATTTCCAATGCTTCTGCGTCCGCATCAACATGTGGCAATTCCATATGGCTATCGACCACAGCGCGGCCATGGCCTGGCATATGCTTGACCACGCCTTCGACACCGCCGCGACGCAGTCCGTCGAGCGTGGCACGGCCCAGAGCCGCCACCCGCATCGGATCATTGCCCAGGGCGCGATCGCCAATCGCCGGTGTGGTTTCCGCCTGGCTTACATCCAGCAGTGGCAGACAATCTACATTGATGCCGACCTCATGAAGATCAAGCGCGATGGCTTCTGCATTGGCGCGCATCGCCTCAATCGCGCTTGCAGGCGCAACGTCGTATAATGCGTCAAATTTCGCGCCTGCGGGATAGGCGGGCCAATGCGGCGGCCCCATGCGCGCGACACGGCCGCCTTCCTGATCGATAAGGATCAGCACATCATCGCGCCCGTGTAGTTCGCGGATGCTGTCGGTCAGTGCGCGCAGTTGTTCCCGTGTTTCGATATTACGGCCGAAAACAATGTAGCCCGCCGGGTCTGCATCGGCGAAAAATGCACGCTCTTCGGCAGTCATAACCAATCCAGAAAGGCCGAAAATTACAGGTTTCATGCACCCGTCCAAATGCAAACATTCAACATGTAAGCAGTTTGGACCGATATAGCATCGGGGTAAAGAGTCTGCGGCATCTATATTGTGGAAATAGGCGAATATTAACGCCGAATATAACACGCACCGCCCGAGGCTTTCAGCCGGTTGCACACATTATTGGCCGTGGCTGTATCCGGCGCGATTGCGCTGAGGCGGTAGACAGTGCCGCCATCGACATCTGCAGGTACAATCGTTTTGGGCAAACCGGCGATATAGTCATATTTGCGGGCCAGTCCGTTCCAGCCAGTGACAGCCAGTGCTTCGGTGCTGTAAGCGCCAAGCTGCACAACCACGCCTCTGGCCGCCGCTGGCCTTGGTGCAGGAACGTCAGCCTCTGACGGTGCAGATGGGGCTGGCGCCGGTTGAGCTGATGCGAGAGGTGCCGTTTTGGGCTTTGGCTGCACAGGCGGTTTGGCTTTGACTGCCCCCGCTTTTTTCGCCGCACTTTCGGAATCGCCAATTTTGGCTTGTTTTGGAACGCCTTCGCTCGCGCTGAATGTCGCGTCGCCTGTGCCTTCAAATTCCTTGCCCTGCGGGTCTTTGGGCCGGACCTTATAAGGTGTTTTTTCCGCCATGATAACACTGCCATCGCCGCTGCTGCTCACTCCGCTGCCGCTGCTTAGGAACCAGTATATCGCGCCGATTATGGCCGCCAGAGCGATAAGCCCGATCAGGACAAGGCCTATGGTTCGCCCGCTATCGCCATTGTCATACGCATCATATTCTTCGGCGGATTCAAGCCAGGGCAGACTGTCATCTTCGTTAAAGCCCAAATTGTCATTATTGACTGTCATACTGTTACCCGCCGCGCACAATATCTGAATATAGCGGAGTGAAAATCACATTTCATTGGCTGCTTCCACCCCCATAATGGCCAACCCATTGGCAATGGTTTGCCCTATATTTTGCGCGAGGAAAAGCCTTGCGGCCGTCATTTCGGCATTATCCGCCATCAATATCCGTTTTTCCGGCCGGTCATTACCCAGATTATAGAACCCGTGAAATGCCGCCGACAGGTCATTCAGATAAAATGCAATCCGGTGCGGTTCGCGGCTTTGTGCGGCGGACTCCACAATGCGCGGGAATTGCGCAGCCTGCTGGATCAACGCAATTTCTTCCGCGCCCAGTGTGTCAAGATGCGTATCGGATGGCGTGATACCGTCCGCCGCCGCCTTGCGCAGCATCGATTGAATCCGGGCATGCGCATATTGCACGTAAAATACCGGGTTATCACGGCTGGCCTCGACAACTTTGGCAAAGTCGAATTCCATCTGCGCGTCCGCCTTGCGGGTCAGCATCGTGAAACGCACAGCGTCCTTGCCGACTTCATCGACCACTTCTTTCAGCGTTACGAACGTTCCCGAACGTTTCGACATTTTGATGGGCTCACCATCGCGCAGCAGCTTGACCATCTGCACCAGCTTCACGTCAAATTTGGCATCTTCCCCGGCCAGTGCCGCGACCGCAGCCTTGATCCGCTTGACCGTACCGGCATGATCCGCGCCCCAGATATCAATCAGCTCATCGGCATTTTGCAGTTTTTGGAAATGATAGGCGAGATCGGCACCAAAATAGGTCCATTTGCCATCGGATTTCCGGATCGGCCGATCCTGATCATCACCAAATTTTGTGGAGCGGAACAACGGCAGTTCGACCGGCTCCCAATCATTCAGCGTCTTGCCTTTGGGCGCTTCCAATATACCGTCATAGACAAGGTCACGCGATCTCAGCTCTGCCTCGGCGGCTTCCGCCTTGCCCTCGACATGCAATTGCGCTTCGGATGCGAATTCATCATGAACTATGCCCAGCAGCGCGAGGTCTGCGCGGATCATATCCATCATGTCATTCACCGCCTCTTCGCGGAACAGTACCAGCCATTCGGATTCGTTCGCATCTTTGTATGCATCACCGAATTTTTCCGCGAGCCGCACGCCTGTAGGAACCAGATAATCACCCGGATACAGCCCCTCGGGAATTGCGCCAATATCCTCGCCTAGCGCTTCACGATAGCGCAGATGGGCAGAGCGGGCGAGTGTATCGACCTGTCCGCCCGCATCATTGATGTAATATTCGCGCACCACTTTATGCCCCGCAAATTCGAGCAGCGAAGCAAGCGCGTCACCAACCACGGCGCCGCGGACATGACCCATGTGCATCGGACCAGTGGGGTTGGCAGAAACATATTCAACATTGACGGTGCGGCCCGCGCCCATATCGGACCGGCCATAATCCGGCCCCAGCCGCGCAATTTCGGCAAGTCCGGCGATCCAGCACGAATCGCTAAGGCGCAGGTTGATAAACCCGGGCCCGGCAATTTCGGCAGCCTTTACTTCTTCGATTTTTTCCAACTCTGCGGCAATTTGGACGGCCAATGCACGCGGGTTCGTTTTGGCCTGCCGCGCCAATACCATGGCGGCATTGGTGGCAAGATCGCCATGTGCAGCATCACGCGGAGGTTCTACGGTCACGCCCGCACGCACAGTCTGCGCGGGCAATTCTCCGGCGGCAACCAGCGCATCCAGCGCGCTGTCTACATGGGCGGCAAAACGGCTGTAAATAGTCACGTAATCATCCTGACATAGATCAATAGCAAACCATGCGAAAAGGCTGGTCCGGTCCGTTCCACGTCTAGCCCATGTCCCTCGCAGGGGAAAGAGGTAGTATTATCTTAATGATATGAAACGGGAACGCGATTAACGCGTGACGTTATATTGCAGCTGGTCACCCGAAAGCTGGAATCCGACCAGCAATTCAAAACTGGTACGGGCCAGCGCCGCACGCACCGCAGGATCGGACAACGGGTCTACTGCCGCATCAACATCGCCGCTTTTACGCTTGCGCGTGATTTTTTCGCGGATATCGGCGGGAAGCGTTGCCGCGGCCTTGTCGATATAGGCTGCACCTTTGCCCTGTGCCTGCGCACGGTAAGCACCGTCAGCAAAATTCAGCGTGACAGAGCCGATGCGTTTGGACACAACCGACGTGCCGCCGCGCACTACGGTGGAGAAAAAAGGCAGTGTCACCTGCCGCGCGCCGCTTGCATTTGTGCGGCGGGCCTGCACATCAAATGTGGCGACAGCGTAGATTTTTTCGGCTTGGTCATTGCATGCACTGCGCAGGTTAGTAACATTCGCCACAACATCAATCGCGCTCGCGTCCGTGCTGTTTGCCGGATTGAACAGCGTTATGTCGCCTGTGTAATCGGGAATAGCGACAGATGGGCAGGCCGATAATGTCGAAGTAATTCCTACGCCCTGGTCCACACGTATCTCGTTGTCGGAAGCACAACCGCCCAAAACCAGCAGCGATGTCGCAATAAGAATGGATTTTGCGCGTAATGTCATCATAATCTCGACTTTTCCTTCAATAGGTGTTTATTGGCTTCATATCCGCCCCATATGGGAAGCGCAACGCCTGTCATTACTATCGCAGGCTGAATATACTGGGTAAAATGAACGGTAACCGAATATGAAACAGCATCTTCAGCTTTTAATTGCCGCACCGCGCGGGTTTTGCGCAGGCGTGGACCGGGCGATTGATATTGTCGAAATCGCGCTGCAGAAATATGGCGCACCTGTCTATGTGCGTCACGAAATCGTCCATAACAAATATGTTGTCGACAGCCTGAAGGCCAAAGGTGCCATATTTGTCGAAGAGCTGGACAAGGTGCCAGACGATGCACCTGTGGTGTTTTCCGCGCACGGGGTACCCAAGGCAGTGCCGCACAAAGCGGCAGAGCGCGGCCTGACCTATGTAGATGCCACCTGCCCGCTGGTTTCCAAAGTGCACCGTCAGGCGGAGCGGCAGGTGGAAGCAGGACGGCATATCATTTTCATTGGCCATGAAGGCCATCCTGAAGTCATCGGTACATTCGGCCAAGTGGACGCGGGTCAGATGACTCTGGTCGAAACCCCCGAAGATGTGGCAGCGCTCAATCCCGATGATCCCACTAATCTGGCATTTTTGACGCAAACCACGCTTTCTGTGGATGATACACGCGATGTGATAGAAGCTTTGAAAACACGCTTTCCCAATATTGTCGGACCGCGCGGTGAGGATATCTGTTACGCCACATCCAACCGACAGGCCGCAGTCAAATCCATTGCTGCGTCCTGCGATTTCATGCTGGTGATAGGCGCCCCCAACAGCTCAAATTCGCTGCGCCTTGTGGAAGTGGCCGAACGGCAGGGTACCGATGCCAAACTAATCCAGCGGGCGGAAGAAATTGATTTTGAATGGTTTAAAGGCGTCGGCACTCTGGGGTTGACCGCGGGCGCATCCGCACCGGAAATACTCGTGCGTGAAGTGGTCGACAAACTTGCCACAAGATATGTAGTCCATGAAGAAACAGTCACATCAGCGGTAGAAAAAATGGTGTTCAAATTGCCCCGCGAATTGACGGCTGATATGGCCTGATGGCAGTTTATACGCAGGTCAGTGCGGAAAGCATGGCGCGGTTTCTGGCGCGCTATGACGCCGGTGAATTGCGCAGTTTCAAGGGCATTGCCGAGGGCGTCGAGAATAGCAATTATCTGGTTGAAACCAGCACTGGCCGATTCATTTTGACATTGTACGAAAAGCGCGTCGACCCTGCGGACCTGCCATTCTTTATGGCTCTGCTCGACCATCTGGCGGACAAAGGCCTGCCTGTGCCGCGCGCGATCAAGGATAAAGATGGTCAGCAATTGCAGAAACTGGAAGGCCGCGCTGCTTGCTTAATCGAATTTCTGGAGGGCGTCTCGGTAACACAGCCTTTACCTGAACAGGCGCTGGCTACCGGCACTGCATTGGCTGACCTCCACAGCGCTGCGGAAGATTTTTCCAAAAACCGTCATAACGACATGGGTATCGAAAGCTGGCACGAACTGTCGCAAAACTGCGGTGATAGTCTCGCGGACATTGATGCCAGCCTGTCCGGACTCGTGAAAAGCGAGCTTGCCTATCTGGATGCAAACTGGCCCCGGGACTTGCCCCAATCAGTCATTCACGCTGATCTCTTTCCCGATAATGTGTTGATGATAGACAATAATGTCACCGGCCTGATCGACTTTTACTTCTCATGCACTGACAGCCGTGCCTATGATCTGGCTGTGACGCATGCAGCATGGTGTTTCACGTCGGATGGCAAGGCGTTTGACCGCGATGTTTCAAATGCGCTCATCAACGGATACCGCGATTATTTCAGACAGAGCGAAGCGGAAATATATGCCATGCCGGTGCTCGCGCGTGGGGCCGCACTTCGCTTCACACTCAGCCGCGCCTATGACTGGATCAACACACCGGCAGATGCGATGGTAACCCGCAAAGACCCGATGGCTTTTGCCCGGCGGCTGGAATTCTACCGCAACCCCAGAAATGCAGTGATATTTGCATGAGCAAAACAGTGGAAATTGCCACCGACGGTGCGTGCAAAGGCAATCCCGGCCCCGGCGGCTGGGGCGCGCTGATCCGCTATGGGACGCATGAAAAGGAAATTTCCGGCGGCGAACCGGACACAACCAACAACCGCATGGAATTAATGGCCGCAATACGCGCGCTTCAGACATTGAAACGCCCATGCCGCGTTATATTGTCGACTGACAGCAGCTATGTGAAAGACGGCATCACCAAATGGATTTTCGGTTGGCAGAAAAACGGCTGGAAAACAGCCGCGAAAAAGCCTGTCAAAAACGCGGATTTATGGCAGGAATTGCTGCAAGCCATTGCGCCGCATGACATTGAATGGAAATGGGTCAAGGGCCATGCGGGCGACCCGGATAACGAGCGCGCCGACACGCTGGCCAGCGACGCCGCATTGGCCATTGCAAATGGGGCCATTGCAAATGGGGCCATTACCGGCGGCGGCGCTGATTAGGTGATTTGATCAGCTATTGTCGACCGTGTCGGCGCCGGGGCCGTTCTTTTTGATGGAATCAATGGCGTTCTGCGCGCCCGCTTTGTTGGAATAACCCTCTGTCGAGAACATGACTTCCTCGTTATATTTGAAACGAACCCGAAATTCGCCTGCCTTGTCTTTGTAGATTTCGAAATGATGTCCCATTTTTCTCTCCTCGTGATGTTGAATATCAGATCATATCCTAACAATCTGGACGCTATTATCCTAGCGTGGAAGCTGTAAAAACATGCATATTTTTGGGGTTATGCACAAAAACGTGATGGCGCATAAAGATCCGCATCAATTTGAACGATCATGGCATCCGCGGGCTGTCCCAATATCTGCGCGCGCGCGAGTTTTGCGGCGGCCGGTGCTGTCTGGATGCCAAAGCCGCCCTGCCCGGCAAACCAGTAAAATTGCGGGCTATCCACATCAAAACCATATACCGGCAGACGGTCAGGCGCGAAGGAACGCAGGCCCGCCCATGATTTTTCCAGTTTGACGATATCCCAGTCCACCACATTTTGAAACTGGTCGATCGCGCGCGCGATATCGAGCTCCTCCGGCGCGGCATCCCCCGCCGGCGCAGCGGTTTCGTCATGCGGGCTGAGCCACAGCCGCCCGCTTTCAGGCTTGAAATAGAAATGCCCGCTTATATCCAAAACCAGCGGCAGATCAGGCGGCACAGGCGGTGCCACCTGCAACTGCAATACTGTACGGCGATAGGGTGTGATGCCCAGCGGGGCGATGGCTGCCATTTTTGCAACGTCGTCTGCCCATGCACCTGCCGCATTGATCAGCATATCAGCGGTCACATGCCTGCCGCCAATATACAGCAACCACCGGTCATTCACGAATTCGGCGTGCTGCAGCGGCGTGCGCGTGGCTATCTCCACCCCCTGCGCGCGCGCGTGATTTAGATATCCCTGATGCACACCCGCCACGTCAATGTCGCAGCAATCAGGCTCCATCACGCCATGCTGATAATCTTCCCGGATGCCTGCAACATGCTGTTCAAGCACGGGCCGGTTCACTTCAAATATATGCGTGCCAGTCCCCGCAAAGGTGTGGCAGAAATTCTCAAGAGCTGCCTTATCCGCCGACTTGCCGATCGTCAGCGCCCCCCGGCTGGTGAGCAGGTTGTGCGCGCTGATATGCCCTGGCGGATTCGCAAACCATGGCCCGGATGCACTGGTGAGCGGCTGCACCTGAGGCCCGCCATAGCTTTCCGTCCAAAAGGCAGCCGAGCGCCCGGTGCTATGATAACCCGGAAATTCCTCACGCTCCGCCAATAGGACTTTCGCGTCGCCACCAAGTTCAGAGGCGAGACTCGCCCCGGCAATACCCGCGCCGATAATGACGATGTCGAAATCGCTCATTCCCGGTGATGCGCCACAGCGGGCACTGCCCTGTCCAGAAATGCATCAATACCCGTCAGCGCCTTGTCCCGCACCGCATCGACTTCGCGCAAGATTTCATGCGCAGCTTCTTCGCCGAATTCCAGCATTTCCGCGCGCGGCATCCGCTCTACGGCTTCCTCAATATTGCGGTGCCGCACCAGTTCATCTGCAGAGGTTGCTACCACATAGACGGGCACCTCAACGCCTTCCCATTGCCCGGGCCCGCGAATAAACCGCGCCGATGCATAGGCGCGTTCGACCCACGTCCAGCTCGCCGGGCCCATCACCAGTTCGGGACGTTTGCCCCACCAGAATAATTCATCGGCATAACGGTCATCATCATTGGTGAGCAGGCTCTGGCGAATTTCCAGCGGTGAAGCAGGCTTTTCACTCACTTTCCAGGCAGGCCGCTTTGGATCACCTAGCCGTTTCATGATCCGCGTGATAAAATGGCCAATGGGCAGCGGCAAATTCAAACCGCGCATGCCCAGCATCGGGGCGATCAATATCGCCGCATCTGCATCCGCCGCCTTTTCTATCAAAGCGCGTGCGACCAGATGCCCGCCCATGGAATGCCCCATGATGACGTGCGGCCCCGGCGTGCTGGCTTTCCAACGTGCGAAGAAATAACGCAAATCCTGAATCCAGACCGAAAAATCCTCGATATGACCAACATATTGCGAATCGGTCATCCGTCCGGAACCCGCCTGGCCGCGCCAGTCCGAAGCGGTGATATTCCAGCCGTTTTCATGAAAATGTGCGAAAGTTTCCAGATATTTTTCGTATAAATCACCGCGTCCCGGCATGAATAATATGGAACCGCGCGGGCTTGCCCCCGCTGACAGGTCGGTCCGCCAGTCGAAACGGCGGATGTTCCAGCCATCTTCGGCCTGCCAGTAAGTTTCCTCGGCACCTTGCGGAATCGCCCTGCGATCAAATGCTTTTGTATCCGTCACGGCCTGTGCAACTTGTTCGCGTGCCAAGAATCCATCCTTTTCATGGGTAACCATCAAATCTTCTTATGGTTACTATTTGGTAAGTCATCATCGCTATATCCTGCCTGATGACAGGAGAAAATCTTACTTACGTGCTGTTGGCGGGCTTGGCAATCGGGCTGTTGCATGCGGCCTATACCGATATCAAGCGCCGCGAGATCGAACATTATCTCAATGCCGCGATTGCGCTCAGCGCACCATTATTGTGGTGGGCAACGGGCATGGCAATCTGGCCGGATATAGCCATTCAGATCGGTCTGGCATTCGGCATTTTTGCATTTTTCATTCTACTGCAAATTATCGGCGCAATGGGCGGCGGCGATGTCAAATTGCTGGGCGCATTGGCGTTATGGTTTCCATGGGAAACAATGGTGATGCTTATCATCATCATGTCAATCATCGGTGGGCTGTTAACGCTGTTTATGGCGATGGTGCATAAAATCAGGAGATCGCCGGGAAAGCTGGAGATTCCATATGGGATTGCCATTGCGTCTGCCGGAATCTGGGTCATCGCCGAACGATATATTAACCATTTTACCTCATAAGGGTCTTCATCAAACAAATTTGCCTGGAGGCACCAAACCAAATGGATAAGAAGAAGATGATTTTGCTGGTAGGCGCGCTCGTCATTGCGATAGGCACGGCGTGGCTGGCAAAAACCATGTTTTCAGATGCGACCGCTTCGCAAGCGAAAGCCACAGAAGCACCCGCAATCATTGGTCCCAAGGTATTGGTGGCCTCGCGCTCGCTGCCCGTGGGCACGATTATTACGCCGGACAGTTTTTCCTTTCAGCCATGGCCTGCAGATCTGGTTGAAAAAGCATATTATGTAAGCGGTGAGACCGATCAGTCATTATTGATTGGTACTGTCGTGCGCTATCCCATTACAGCGGGTCAGCCGCTGACACAGGGAGCCATCGTGCATCCCGGTGATCGCGGTTTTCTGGCCGCGGCGCTCGGCCCCGGAATGCGTGCAGTTACAGTTCCCGTGTCCGCCCGCACAGGCGTTGCCGGTTTTGTGTTTCCAGGCGACCGTGTCGATCTGGTGCTGACACAAAGCGTGGCAGGTGACGACGGCCCGCCGCTCAAAGCATCGGAAACGATCATCCGCAACCTGCGCGTACTTGCCACCGACCAGCGTGTAAATGCACTTGATGAACAGAATAAGTCAGTCGTGCAGACTTTCAGCACAGTGACGGTCGAGGCCACTCCAAAACTGGCCGAGAAAATCGCCGTGGCGCAGACCATCGGCACATTGAGCCTGTCACTGCGCTCAATCGCCGATAATGAAGCCGAGTTGGAGCGTGCCATTGCATCCGGCGATATTGAAATGCCCGATACAGACGATCCGGACGCTGAAGAAAAGTTTCTCAGAACCCTGGCGAGCCGTCCGGTCGACACGGACAGTTCCTATTCCACCGGCGCAGACGTATCGCGCTTTCAGCGCCGTTCCATGCCGCGCACCAATTCAGCCCCGCGCTCCGCACCTACGCCATCCCCAGCGCCTGTTTTCATCGAAACACCGGCAAGAGGTGCATCTGTTGCACCGCGTGCATACGGCCCAAGCGTGCGGGTGTCACGCGGCAAAGATGTGACCGTTGTTCCGGTTGGGGGAAATTAATATGATCACGGGAAAAACCATTAAAAGCTCCGTATGCGCAGCGATCGCGGTGGTGGCCACTTCGCTCTCCACATTACCTTCTGCACCGGCACTGGCGCAGGCGCAGATTGAAAAGCCCGGCGATGAAATCGTGCTGTCGGTAGGGCGCGGTCAGTTAATCAGCCTGCCATCCAACATGAGCGATCTGTTTATCGCCAATGAAGGCATTGCCGACGTTAAAGTCAAATCGAACAACCAGCTTTATGTATTTGGCAAAAGCAGCGGCGAGACATCAATTTATGCCAGCAATGCAAACGGTGCGGTCATCTATTCCGCGACAGTACGCGTCGGTGCAAATCTTGATTCAGTGGACCAGATGCTGGGCATCGCGATGCCTCAGGCGAAAATCACGGTGAACACCATGAACGGGCTGATATTGCTGACCGGGACAGTGGCCGCACCGGAAGATGGCGCAGAAGCCGAGCGGCTTGTGCAGGCGTTTGTGGGTGAAAATACACAGGTTGTCAGCCGGCTCCGCACCGCCACGCCCTTGCAGGTCAATTTACAGGTTCGCATTGCCGAAGTCAGCCGCACATTGGTCAAGGCGCTCGACGGCAATTTCACGACATCAGACAGCACTGGCGGTTTCGGCTTTGGTGCCATTCGCGGCCGTAATGCCGTCACTTTGGATGGCACAGGTGGCGGACAAGTCAACGGCAAGGAAGATGAGACCACCATTGGCGCGATTGCGCGCCTGTTCGGGCTGGATATCGGCCTTGCTTTCGACATGGGCGAGCAAGCGGGACTAGTGACAACATTGTCGCAGCCGAACCTGACAGCACTGTCCGGTGAAACAGCAGATTTCCTGGCCGGCGGCGAGTTTCCGATTCCGATTTCGCAAGGTCTGGGCACAACCACGGTTGAGTATCGCAACTTTGGCATTTCGCTGGCCTATACGCCAACTGTATTGTCCAACGGACGCATATCTATGCGTGTCAAACCTGAAGTATCGGAGCTTTCCTCTGCCGGGTCAGTAACGCTGAACGGCTTTGAAATTCCCGGCCTCACAATCCGGCGGGCGGAAACGACCGTAGAACTCGGTTCGGGCCAAAGCATGATGATAGCCGGGCTGCTGCGCAATAATGCACAGAGCGCGGTCGACAAGACACCGGGTCTTGGCGATGTCCCCATTCTTGGCAACCTGTTCAAATCACGCAATTACCGGCGCGGCGAGACAGAACTGGTCATTATCGTCACGCCCTATCTGGTGAAGCCCGTCAATGCCAATGACATTGCATTGCCAACCGACGGATTTCGCGCGCCCAATGATGCGCAGCAGCTTTTGCTGAACCAGCAAAGCGACGGCATAACTGGCGGCAACCGTCCGAAACCAACTGTGGAAAAGCCGCTGACGCCCGACAATGGCACATCCGAATTTACCAGCCCCGCCACAAGCGCCGAATGAAAGATTTTCACATGAAAAAAATGTCCTCCCTTCTCCTTATTGCGCTCGGCCTCAGCATGACGGCCTGCACGGGCGGCGTTGCCGACAATCGGAGCCTCAATTCCGTGCATCAACCGGTCGTGTCGCAGGCAGATTATGCGCTTGACCTTAATGTTGCGCCAAACGGCAATCTTCCCGCGCAGGAACAATATAATTTATCGCGCTGGTTTGAGGCGATGAACCTGGGTTATGGCGACCGCATATTCATCGTTAATCCAGACGGCGGCATGGCGGCGCGGGCCATGGTGGAAGCCGCCGCGTCACGTCACGGCGTAAAAGTCAGTGAATCTGTTCCGGCTGCCGCAACGCCCGTAATACCTGGCACAATGCGCGTTGTCGTTACCCGTTCCAGCGCCCGTGTTCCCGGCTGTCCAGACTGGTCCGCCGATCAGGAAAATAATTTCAACAATGCCACAAGCCGCAATTTCGGATGCGCCGTGAACAGCAATTTATCCGCGATGGTCGCCGACTCTAGCGATTTGGTACAGGGTAAACAGGCGGGCGAGACAACAGATATGGCGCAGGCCAGCAAAGCAATCCAGAGCTACCGGGAGGCAGAACCGACCGGAAGCGGCGCTCTGGCCAGTTCTGCAACAAGCGGAGACGAATAATGAATGCACCATTTAATTCAATTGCATCGCGCAGCCGCAATTCATTTAATGCCTATATCGGCGATGACATCACTCTGGATGTCGTACGGCAAGTGGCTGTAGAGATGGGCTGGCAGCCCGAAAAATGTCAGAAAAGCGATATGCGCAGCGCCATTCAGTCGCTTTCTGTTGCCGCCAGCCCGAACATATTGCTCATCGATCTGTCCGGCTCCGACGAACCCATGGATGATGTCAATGCACTCGCCGAAGTGTGCGAACCGGGCACGATGGTCATTGCAATGGGCAAGTTAAATGATGTGCATCTTTACCGCGACCTGATTGCCAGCGGTGTTCAGGATTATCTGGTCAAGCCGATATCCGCTGAACATCTGCGCGGCGCCATTGCGCATGCACAGGCCGTACTGCACGCGCCCATATTGCCGCAAAACGAGAATGAACAGCAGCACAGCAGTGCAGCCGTAATAGGTACACGCGGCGGGGTCGGCGCCAGCCTGATCGCGACTTCGCTGGCCTGGTATTTCAGCGCAGAAAGCGGACGCAATACTGCCTTGCTTGATCTGGATGTGCATTTTGGCACGGGCGCATTGACCATGGATCTTGAGCCAGGCCGAGGCCTGACGGACGCAATTGACAATCCGGGCCGGATTGACGGACTATTTATCGAACGCGCCATGATAAAAGCGAATGAGCAGCTGTCGATCCTTTCTGCCGAAGCAGCACTAAACGCCCCATTGGCAAATGATGGCGCTGCATTTTTCCAGCTGCAGGAGGAGTTTCAGCAAGTCTTTGAAATGACCGTTACCGACGTACCGCGCGCAATGATGATCGATTATCCGCAGTTGATGAGAGACATTGATGTGGCAGTATTGGTGGTGGAACTGACGCTTGCGTCGGCGCGCGATACCATTCGGATACTGTCATGGCTGAAAAGCAATGCGCCGGATACGCGCATCATATTGGCCGCCAATAAAGTGCAGGCCGCCCATCTGGAAATCACCAAATCGGACTTCGAAGCATCGATCGAACGCAAGATAGACTATACAATTCTGGCTGATTTCAAGGCGACGGCGCATGCTGCGAAACTTGGCCAGCCTTTTGTACAAGCCCATGAAAAGCATAAAAATACAGCAATTATCCACAATATAGCCGAGGACATTCTGGGCGCTGTGGACAGCAAAAATGAAGCCGAACCAGCGAATCAATCAGACCAGTCACTGGCCGCGAGATTATTTGATTTCCGCAAATTGCTTTCCAAAAATTCAGCGCAAAAATAATGGCAGGATTGGCACAATATATATTGCTGGCCGTAGGGATCATGTCGTTATCGGCACTGTTGATTTTTGCCTTTACCGGTTCGTCCGGGGCCAAGGCCAGTGCCCGCAGGCTGAATGATGTCAAATTGCGGCACAGTGATAGCGACACCGTGGTGGCCGAAGCACAAATGCGCAAAACGGTGGCCGCAAGCAAACCGCGGACCACGCGCGAAGGCGAACAGCCAAGCCGCGCCGACATTATTGCAAACCGTACCCGTATGACGGGCAAGTCGTGGACGCTGGCGCAATATATCTATGTGAGTATCGGTATCGCAGTGAGCTCTATGCTCGCCCTTTACCTGAAATCGGGCAATTTTACGCTGTCTGTGGCCATAGGGGTCATGCTTGGCATCGGATTGCCGCATATCGTTATCGGCTTTCTTATTAAAAAACGCATGCACCAATTTAATTCGGCTTTCCCAGAGGCCATTGAACTGCTGGTACGCGGGCTGCGATCCGGTTTGCCGGTCACGGAAACACTGGGCCTGGTTGCAAAGGAAATTGGCGGACCGGCGGGTGAAGAGTTCAGGGCCGTAACCGAACGCATCAAAATCGGACGTTCCATGAGCGAGGCGCTGGATGAAACGGCCAAGAAACTGGCCATGCCGGAGTTTAATTTTTTCTGCATCGCAGTCGCTATCCAGCGCGAGACGGGCGGCAATCTCGCCGAAACATTATCCAATCTGGCTCAGGTCCTGCGCAAGCGTTCGCAGATGAAGCTGAAAATCCGCGCCATGTCGTCCGAGTCAAAGGCCTCCGCCTATATTGTCGGTGCCCTGCCGTTTCTCGTATTCGCGCTGATATGGTTTATCAATCCGGATTATCTCGGCGAATTTTTCAGGGACGACCGGCTTATCATCGCCGGATTGGGCGGGGCCGTGTGGATGAGCATAGGTGCATTCGTCATGGCCAAAATGGTCAATTTCGAAATTTAGGGGAGCAGACACATGTATTGGACTGAACCCTCTGTCATAGCTGCGGCAAGCCCGACATTGCTGGGTGTGGATATATTATGGGTGGCGACACTGCTGTCGGCTGTCGCAATGTTTGCCATGCTGATCGCGATATATGCCGCCACCACGGTCCGCGATCCCATGGCTAAACGCGTCAAGGCGCTGAATGAGCGCCGCGAACAGCTTAAAGCCGGTATCACCGCATCAACCGCAAAAAAACGCGCCAGCCTTGTCCGCAAAAACGAAACAACTGAAAAAATGCGGTCATTCCTGTTATCCTTGCGCGTGTTGCAGGATGAACAGGTAAAGGCAGCGCAGCAGCTTTTGGCACAAGCCGGCATCCGTTCGAAGGAATTGGCCGTGGCTATAATATTTGGGCGGCTCGTATTGCCTGTGTTGCTCGGCAGTTTTGTGGCGCTGGATATATATGTGCTGGATATGCTGCCCCAATGGTCGCCGTTTCAGAAATTCGGCGCTTTTGCAGTTACTGTGATTCTTGCATATAAAGCGCCCGATCTTTATGTCGGCAACAAAGTCGCCAAACGCTCCGATGCCATCCGTAAAGGGCTGCCCGATGCGATCGACCTGCTCGTTATTTGCGCAGAAGCCGGTCTGACCATTGATGCAGCATTCAAGCGTGTAGCCAAAGAAATGGGCAATGCCTACCCGGAGCTTGGTGACGAATTCACGCTGACGGCTATTGAACTCAGTTTCTTGACAGAGCGCCGTCAGGCCTTTGAAAATCTTGCCTACCGGGTAAAACTCGATACCATCAAAAGCGTTGTCACGACGATGATCCAGACCGAAAAATATGGCACGCCGCTTGCTTCGGCCTTGCGGGTATTATCGGCGGAATTTCGCAACGAGCGCATGATGCGCGCCGAGGAGAAGGCCGCGCGCCTGCCCGCGATTATGAGCGTGCCGCTGATCCTGTTTATTCTGCCGGTGCTGTTTATCGTGATTTTGGGGCCCGCCGCCTGTTCGATAAACGACGCGATGATTAAATAGAGCGCACAAAATTATGGCGGGGAGTAGCCACAGCCCTCCCCGCCTCTCTCCTAAACCGGAAATTTCAAAATCTAAGCCTAAAATCTAAACTATGGTTGCTCGACAGTCTGTTTGATAATGCCGAAAATGCTGTGGCCGTCATCGTCTTTGACTTCAATTCGAACCGTGTCGCCAAACTTAAGGAACGGCGTTTTCATTTCGCCTTCCAGAATCTTTTCCACCATCCGCACTTCGGCCAGGCAGCTATAGCCGAGACCGCCGTCTTTGACCGGCTTGCCCGGACCGCCATCACTGTCACGGTTGGACACTGTGCCGGAACCGATAATCGAACCCGCACCGATATTACGTGTCTTGGCAAGATGCGCGATCAGCACGCCAAAATCGAATGTGCAGTCATCGGACGCAACCGCGCGGCCGAAAGGCTGGCCATTCAGGTCAACGTGGAGCACGCGGTGCAATTTGCCGTCCTGCCAGTAATCACCCAAAGCGTCCGGCGTCACGAATACCGGTGAAAACGCGCTGGCCGGCTTGGACTGGACAAACCCGAAGCCCTTGGCAAGTTCACCGGGGATCAGGTTGCGCAGGCTGACATCATTGACGAGACCAACCAGACGGATATGTTTCAATGCTTCTTCACGTGACACGCCTTGCGGCACGTCACCCGTCACCACAACGATTTCTGCTTCCAGATCGCAGCCCCAGGCCTCATCGGCGAGTTTAATGGCATCACGCGCACCCATCATATCATCGCTGCCGCCCTGATACATCAGTGGGTCTTCCCAGAAACTGTCGGGAATTTCCGCACCGCGCGCTTTGCGGACCAGTTCAACATGGTTCACATAGGCGCTGCCATCCGCCCATTGATACGCGCGTGGCAGCGGCGCAGCGGCTTCGCGCTCATGAAAACGCTCTTTGGGAATAGCATCATGTTCCAGGTCGCGGGCCAGCACTTCAAGCTGCGGCGCTATCGTGTCCCAGTCATCCAGTGCGGCCTGCATCGTCACAGCGATATGGCTGGCATCTGCATAAAAGGCGAGGTCATTTGATACGACCACAAGCTTGCCGTCACGGCCATGTTTTAACGATGCAAGTTTCATATATTCCCTTACTTTAATTTCCCGCTTCGGGGTCATTGTGCAGCCAGTCGGCATGACGCGGCGCTTTTTTCGTCTTGCTCCACTCGTCCAGCATCAGCGGCGCGACGCGGCGCAGCTCTTCATGCTGTTCGTCAGTGCCGATATTGCAGGCAAGTTCGAGCCTGTGGCCGTTCGGATCAAAGAAATAGATCGACCGGAAAATACCGTGATAGGTCGGGCCGACTACGTCAATCCCTTTCGCCTCGATATGCTCTTTTGCGGCCAATAATGCGTCCACGCTCGGCACTTCAAACGCGATATGCTGCACCCACTCAGGCGTATTGGTATCGCGGCCCATGTCTGGCTGATTTGGCAGTTCGAAAAACGCAATCACATTGCCGCCGCCGCAATCGAGGAAGATGTGCATATAGGGGTCATATTCCCCCGTTGACGGCACATGGTCCTCGGAAAATGCAGTGGTGAATTCCATGCCGAGAAGATCGCGGTAGAATTCCGCCGTTTCCTTGGCATCGCGGCAGCGATAGGCGACATGGTGAATGCGCGAGAGGGAGAATGGCAGTGTCATTCCGCCGGTTCCTTTTCATCGACATTGAGCACACCGCGATTGACCTGATCGCGCTCAATCGATTCGAACAACGCCTTGAAATTGCCTTCACCAAAACCGTCATCGCCCTTGCGCTGAATAAATTCAAAGAAGACAGGACCAACCTGCGCTTCGGCAAAAATCTGCAGCAGCAGGCGCGGCTGGCCGCCTTCGGTCGTCCCATCCAGCAGGATACCGCGCATTTTAAGCGCTTCGGCATCTTCACCATGGCCCGGCAGGCGCTCATCAAGCATATCGTAATAAGTCTCCGGCGGGGCAGTCATAAACGGCACGCCAAATTTCTTCAGCCGGTCCCAGCATTCGACGAGGTTGTCGCAGATAAGCGCGATATGCTGGATGCCTTCGCCGTTGAACTCGCGCAGGAATTCTTCGATCTGGCCTTTGCCGCCTTCGCCCTCTTCATTAAGCGGAATGCGGATCTTGCCATCGGGCGCAGTCAGCGCTTTCGATGTCAGGCCGGTATATTCACCCTTAATGTCAAAGAAACGGATTTCACGGAAATTGAACAGCGTTTCATAGTAATCCGCCCAATATTTCATACGGCCCGTATAAACATTATGCGTCAGGTGATCGATGGTGTGGAAACCGGCGCCTTCGGGCACGCGCTCTACGCCGGGCAGATATTCAAAATCAATATCATAGATGCTCAGATCATCGCCGTAGCGGTCGACCAGATAGACAATCGCGCCGCCAATGCCGCGAATGGCCGGAATGCGAAGTTCCATCGGGCCTGTTTCGACCTGTACCGGCTCTGCACCCTTTTCGATCAGCAGGTCATAGGCCTTGCGCGCATCTTTCACGCGAAAACCCATGCCGCAGGCCGAAGGGCCATGTTCGCGCGCAAAATACCAAGCCGCGCTGCGCGGTTCATAATTGGCGATCAGGTTGATGCCACCCTGACGCCATAGATCTACGTCCTTGTTGCGGTGCTTCGCCACCAGCGAGAAGCCCATGGCTTCAAACACAGGCTCAAGCTGGCCTTTTTCAGGCGCACAAAATTCAACAAATTCAAAGCCGTCAAGGCCAACGGGATTTTCAAAAAGATCGGCCATGGAATATTTCCTTCTTACAAAGCTGAAGCGCGGAGAATCGCGCTATCTGAATAATGGCAATATAGTAACAAATGAAACTAGTTTGCGCAAGGATGGATTTTACAAGTCCCGCCCGATGCTCTTCTAATGCTCTGCAATTTCATCTGCCTGGATCATAAGCCGGTCAAGCAAATCGGCCAGAAGCTGCTGCTCGTCACTAGTAAGGGCCGACAAAAGCCGTTTTTCCATATCCACCGCATGTGGCATAATCTCGTCATAAAGTTCGCGGCCGGTCCCTGTCAGCTGCAGATATTGTGAGCGCCCGTCCGCGGCATTGGGATTACGCTTGATAAGCGCACGCGCCGCCAATGCCTTGACCGACCGGCTCACCGCAACCTTGTCCATACGGGTCGCGGTGACGAGCTCACGCTGCGTTGCACTGTCCACATCGCCCAGTACCGCCATGATGCGCCATTCAGCGATTTTCAGGCCGAAACGGTTTTGATACTCGCGGGCAATCAGGTCGCTGACCGCATTAGACGCGATCGACAGGCGGTACGGCATGAATTCGGCAAGTCGGGGTGATTTATCAGCCATTGCGGCGCAGGTTAATCGAGTTTCACCCTGAGGCCAAGCCAGAAAGTCCGCGGCTGCGCGCGCTCCACAATGCCGCTGCTGCTGATTGCGGTTTCCACGCGCGCGTCGAACATGTTCTCACCGCGCAGTTCCAGCGTCAGATTATCAGTCAGCTCATAGGCGGCGAACGCATCCATGATGAAAGCGTCGTCCAATATGCGGCTATTCGCGTCATCATCAAACTGGCTGCCGATATAGCGCCCGGTGAGCGACAGTTTGATACCAGCATCACTGTCCCACCGGAAAGACCCGCTGGCATTATGCCACGGCACCTGCGCCGGACGCAGGCCGGTCAGAAACGCGGAATCCCCTGCCCCGCGAACTTCCGCATCAATATAGCTATAGCCAAGCGTGATATCCGCCCCTTCAAGGTCAATCATATCCTCCAGATAGAATGTGGCATCCAGTTCGATGCCTTTTGATGTGATCGTGTCCAGATTCTGCCGCTGGCGATAGATACCCGCGCCAGAGACAAAACCGACACCAGGGAATAGGCCGGGGCCGTTGTCCAATGTGACATTCGCAATCGCATTGTCGAGGCGGTTGTAGAACAGCGTCACGCCCATATCGACGCTGCCCAGATCAAAATCTGCCCCAATTTCTGCCCCGCGCAGGCGTTCTGGGATGAGATTCTCGTTCGCCGCTGTCGCATCCGGTCCGACGCGGAATGGACGGAACAGTTCGTTGAGCGTGGGTAGACGCCAGCCCAGATAGGCCGCTCCGCGCAGCTTGACTGTATTGCCAGCGTCATAGACAAAACCTGCGCGGCCAGTCGCTTCCCAATCACTCCGATCTGCAAATTGCGCATCGGAGCGCGTGCTGCCGCCGATATTCACTTCGCGGCGGAAACCATCCGATATCGACCAGCGATCAAGCCGTCCGCTGCCGGTCAGAATCAATCTGTCGCTCGCCTGCCAGCTTGCATCGATATAGCCGCCCAGCGTGTCGGTCTGCCCGCCAGCAAAGCGGTTGCGCAATGGCCGCCCGTTCTGGAAAAAGAAATTCTCTTTCGTCTCACCGCTGGTGTGCCGCCAGTCGCCCCCTATGCGCAATTCCAGATCATCGCCCACCGCCGGACGCACTTCAAAACGCGCGCCAAGGCCCGTTGAGGGCACATTGAACTGTTCAAACACGCGCCGCACCGAATTGCGATCTGCCGCAACGCCGCCAAAACTTGTCTGTAGCGAACGTATCTGGACATAGCCGAGCGCCGACCACTGCCAGCCATCGCTGCTGCGGTTCACCAGCCTGATGCTGGCATCGGCGCCATCATTGCTGTTCTCGCTGAACGCAAAACCGCGCTCGCGTTCGTCGGTGAAGGCGCGGACACTGGCCTGCAATTCGGTGTCATCGGACAGCGGCGCCACAAAACGTACCGCCAACCCGGCCTGTTCATAGGCTGCACGGCGATCGATACTGCCGCGCTGCCCCGCGATAATCGGAATAAAGCCGTCGCCGCTCTGATAACTGGCACCTATGGACAGATGCCCTGCACCCAGTTTCTGCCGCACGGTGGCATCCGCGCTGATACTGTCGCGGCTGCCATAAGCCAGCGCGGCGGATATGGCCTCGCTATTGCCATCACTGAGTAGCTCCACAGTCCCGGCAATTGCACCAGAACCTTCCGCGCCGCTACCACCGCCGCGCCTTATGCGTGCTGACGACAGCGTCAGCGCATCATATCCCGGCCAGCTTACATAGCCACCAAAAGGGTCGGATTGTGGCACACCATCAAGCAGCACCAGCGCACGCGACGATGCATTGCCGCCCAGCCCGCGCAACGTAATGCCCTGGCTGGTCGGATTGGCCGAGCGCGCATCGCTGCGCCGAAACTGCTGCAGCCCCGGGATATCACGCAGCGCGTTTTCCAGACGGAAACCGGGTACCTGCGTCACATCCGCATAGCTGGTGGCAAAGGCGCGTTCACTCACCGGGCGGGCCAGAGGTTCGCCCAGTACAACGATATCCTCACACAGATGGGTCAGGCCATCGCCATCGAACATATCCTGTCCGTAGCAGACGGTAACGGGCCGGATCGCTTCTGCCGGAAGGCGCCGGCTTTCATATGGATAATTACACCCTTCCACATAAAGGGAACATTCTTCAAAATCAGGGTCATCCTGTGCCAGAGGCGGTGTGGAACCTGTTTCCTGCCCCCATGCAGGTACAGTTACTGCCAGCAGCGGCAACATGACCCATGCGCATTTTCGCATCGTGCCTATCGCATCCATTTCTGATTAACGGGCATGTCATCCGGCAGCCGGTGAAACGGCTGTGCATCGCACGCGAAATTGGCGCTGTCCGCCTTACCGAACACCGACGGATCGTCGAGTGTGCCAACCTTGATAATCACGCCTTGCGGAAAACCCGGCGCATGGGTGAACAAATGTGTGCCGCATGTCGGGCAGAATTCACGGGTGACTGCATGTTCAATGTCTTTGCGGGCATAGCCTTTTACTTCCCCCTGCACCATTTCAAATCCGACGGCAGGCATGGCCATGGCGGTAAGATAACCGCCGCCAGTGATATACTGGCATTCGCGGCAATAACATTCCGCCCTGAACAGCGGATCACCCTCCGTCCGATACCGGATTTCGCCGCAGTAACAGCCGCCTTCCACTTTCATCATCCGTTCTCCATATTGTCAGGATGCGATGCCTTGAACGCATCCAGCGCGCCAAGCTCGGCATGTATCCGCGCCAGCTTCGGGAATGGCTCCATCGGCAGCTTGAACCGCTCGGCATTGTACATTTGCGCGGTCAGGCAGATATCGGTGAGATCGGGCGCATCACCGCCGAAAAATCCGCTCTCCGGCGCAGCTTGCTCCAGCGCGCTGTAACCGGTGTGCATCCAGTGATGCATCCATTGCACAACGTCATCCTGATCATGACCGAACGGGTCTTTCAGATATTGCCACACGCGCAGATTATTGATCGGATGCACATCGGCGATAATCACCATCGCGTTGGACAGCGTTTTCGCGCGCTCGGCAGGGTCGAGCGGCAACAGACGTGGTTCGGGATATTTACTATCTATATATTCAATAATTGCAAAGGATTGTGTTAGGTTATGTCCATCAATTGTGAGCATGGGGATCAGCCCCTGAGGATTGTGTTTCTTGTATAATTCGCCTTTCTGCTCACCTTCCAGCAAATTGACGCTCTCGCTCCGGTAATCAATCCCTTTCAGGTTGAGTGCCAATCTGACGCGGTAGGCTGCGGTTGAACGGATATAATCATACAGAATAATTTCGGACATGGGGGAGCTCCGTTTGTTGTCGCCGCACCATGATTTGATGGCTCCGCAAAAGCAACCCTTGTTTCCGCGCATGCAGCAGCTAATGCTATTTCCAACATGTCAGATGCCGCACTTATCCTTTTCGCCAAATACCCGGTGCCGGGCCGGGCCAAGACAAGGCTTATTCCGGCGTTGGGTGCGGACGGGGCGGCTGCCCTGCACCGCCGGCTGGCAAAACGCACATTCGATACGATGGTGGCCAGCGGCCATAGGATCGAAGTGCAATATGACCTTGGCAGTGAGGCGGAATTTCGCGACTGGCTGGGCAGTGACGCGGATTATGTGCAGCAGCCGGAAGGGGATCTCACCGACCGCCTGCTTGCCGCGAGCCGCGATACACCGCATGTGTTTTTCGGTGCAGATACGCCTGACCTGACCACCGATATTGCACGTAATGCGGCTGACCTTCTTATCCATTCGCACGATGTCGTAATCGGCCCGGCAGAAGATGGCGGCTATTATCTGATCGGCATGAAATATCCGCTGCCAGGGCTGCTGACGGATATGCCGTGGAGTACGGATCAGGTACTACCCACCACATTGGAGCGGCTGCATGAGCTTGATATCGAGCCGTTCATGCTGCCCATGCTGGCCGATTGCGACAGACCGGAAGACTTGGAACGCTGGCCTGATCTTGTGGCGGGGCTATGAGCCAGCCCACAGTCACCATATTGATCCCGGCGTGGAACGAGGAAAGTGCTCTGCCCGCGACGCTCGCCAATATTGCCGCCATGCAGCCTGCGCCGGATGAAGTGCTGTTGGTTGACGGGGGCAGCGAAGATGATACGATGGCGATTGCCGAAGCGGTAGGAGTACGCGTGGTGCAAGCTCCGAAGAAAGGCCGCGGACCGCAGATTAACTATGGCGTAAAGCAGGCAAAGGGTGAGCTGGTGTGCGTGCTTCACGCCGATAGCCTGTTGCCTGCCGATGCTGTGCAACATATCCGCACTGTTATGACAGATAAGGACATTGCACTCGCCAGTTTTACCCCGCGCATTATGGGCCCGGGGCGCAGTGGCAAACCCCGCACAAGGTGGGGCACGACATTCCATAACTGGATCAAGACCTGGTACGCACCCGCACTCACCCGGCCGCATCTGTTCGCGCGCGGTGTGCGGCTGTTATTCGGTGACCACGCGATGTTTTTCCGCCGCACCGACTATCTGAAAGTCGGCGGCATCCCGGACAGTGCGACCATTATGGAGGAGGCCGATCTGTGCATTGGCTTTGCACGGCTTGGCAAAGTGAAGATGACCCCGCGCTGGGTGATTACATCGGACCGGCGCATCACCGAATGGGGCGCGCTGAAAGCCAATTATATCTATCTGAAAGTCGGGATTATGTGGTGTTTCGGCGCGCGGGACCGACTCGGGGATATTTATCCTGACGTGCGGTGATATCCAGATGTCAGAACAGTGCTCCTGCGAAAGCAGGAGCCCAGGACAGGTTTGCACTGCGCCGCCCTGGATTCCTGCTTTCGCAGGAATACTACCACTGTAAAAATCCTGCCTCGATGCAATAATCAATCATCCGCCTCAATGCCGCTTCATCAATAGCTGGACAGGTCAGACCCGCTTTTTGTCGGAGCAACTCTGCTTCAAACCGTGGTGCACGCTGAAAATATTCGAAATAGAGAGATCCAATACGCCGGTGCATCCGCTGCTGCGAGAGCGTCAATTGCTGTGCATCAAAACAATCTATCGCAACAAGCTGCGCTGGATCAGACCCCGGATAGCCCGACATCATATTGATTAAGTCCCGTGCCAATACGGGTTTCGGCGCGGCAAGATGCACCGCCTCGCCCGCAAAGCCTGGCATATCATGCGCCATCGCCGCGACACCCGCCAACACATGGTCAATAGGTACAAAGTTGAACGCCGCATCTTCGTGCGCCGGTATCGTGCCCAGCTTGCCGCTGCCCATCAGGCGAAAAAGCTGATAGAAATTATCCATCTGCGGAATTTTGCCATCGCTGTACCGCCCGGCAATGATGCTGGGCCGGGCAATGGCAGCCACCAGCCCCTGACCGACAGCCGCCATGACAATCCGCTCGGCAGCCGCTTTGGACGCTTCATAGCCGTTGGTGAAATCATTCTGATCGCCCAGCGGCGCTTCTGCAATCACGCCGTCCTGCCGTCCGCAGACATAGGCTGTGCTGACATGCAGCAGCGGACAGCCCCATGTGCGCGCCAAATCGATGGCATGCACGGTCCCTGCAATATTGACCGCATCATAATCTGCCTGATGCGCAGCGAAATCAGTAAGAGCCGCACAATGTATAATTAAATCAATGTTTTTTGTATCATTTTTGAGATTAAAACTTGGCAGTGTAATATCACCATGCGCCCATCGCACTTCATCGCTGCGGTCGCAGCCGTCCATATCGGCGACTGCACTATTCCCGCGCGTCAAGGCAATAACGGCGTGCTCTGCATCCAGCAACACACCCGTCAATGCGCCGCCCAGCAAGCCTGTTGCACCGGTTAGGAATATCCGCATCTATTTGCCCGTCAGCAGCAGAAGGCCGCTTCAGGCTCACTGTCTTTAGCCTCGACGTCATAAGGCATGCCGCCGCCGCAGCCTGCGAACACGCCGTAATGCACCGAAAAATCGCCGATAAAGTCAAAATATTCGGCAAAGCGCGTGTCGGCGAGCATTTTCCAGCTATTGCCGCAAATAGGGAACACGCGCCCCTTTTCAATCATATGCCCCTTATCGAGTTCAAAGACACGCTCCTGCCCTTCGATACCGCCTTTATAGATGACGGCCTGCCCGTAATCCTCGCATTCCGGTTCCAGTCCGTCCAGCTTGAACAAACGGTATGTCGCAGAAAAGAAATTGATGCCGTCCAGCATTTCCTGAATTCGCGTATCGCCAATCCCCATGGGACGGTCTTTCACGACCCGCGGATCGGCAAAACCTGCTTGCTTGGCCAACCGGTCAAAATCGCCCCAATAAAGCGCGCCCGACAGGCATTCCCCATGCAGCACGGGATCATTCAGCAGATGTGACGGCACGCGGCGGTCGCAATAGACATCGGAAAAATACATTTCCCCGCCCGGCTTGAGCAAACTGTGCGCATCACGGAACACTTTGCCCTTGTCCGCAACCAGATTGATGACGCAGTTGGACACGATAATATCAAAGCTCCCGGGTTCCAGACCCAGTTCGTCCAGTTTTTCGATATCGCCTTCCACAAAGCGCACATTGGATTTTGCGTAACCGAATTTTTCGCGGTGCCATTGCAGATGACGGCGCGCGACGTCCAGTTGCTCGGGCGTGGTATCTACACCCACCACGCTGCCATTCTCACCCACCAGCTGCGCCAGAATATAAGCGTCCTGTCCGCTGCCCGAACCAAGATCGAGCACCCGCGCGCCTTTGATAGCCTGCGGAGCGATAAGGCCGCATCCATAATAGCGCGATTTCACTTCTTCATGCACGTTTTTCAGCGCATCACGCACAGCCTGTGGCGGTGCTTCCGCGGTCACGCAGGCATCGGTTTTCAGGTCATCCGATCCTTGCAGGACGGACCCATAATAATCGCGGCTATTTTCAATATTCATCAATGCTCCCCAAAATTGAAATGCTGTGTCGAAATGCTGTTATGCCTTGTCATTCGCGCCCAAAAGCTGTTTGGTTACAAAATTAAATGCGCAGTTAAATGTAACTTTATCGCGAATCCAGCGAATAATGTGACAGAATGAACGGCCCGGGGACAAAAATGAAATATACACATGACATACTTGTGATCGGCGCGGGTTCTGCCGGGCTGGTATCATCCGGCGGCCTTGCGATGCTCGGACTAAATGTCGCGCTGATCGAGCGTAGCGAAATGGGCGGCGATTGCCTCAACTATGGTTGCGTCCCCTCCAAAGCAATCATCAGCGCCGCACACCGCGCCGATGATATGCGCAAAGCGGGCAAGTTCGGCATCGAAGCCGCTGACCCGAAAGTGGATTTTCAGGCCGTGCATGACCACATCCACGGCGCCATCGCCACCATTGCGCCCGAAGACAGCCAGGAACGGTTTGAGGAAATGGGCGTCGATGTGATGCGCGGTTCTGCGAGCTTTATGAATGACAAAACGCTCAAGGTTGCACTCAACAGCGGCGAGACCAGGGAAGTGTCCGCGCCGCGTATTGTAATTGCCACCGGCAGCCGCGCCTTTGTCCCACCTATGGAGGGCATCGAGGATGTGGATTACCTGACCAACGAGAACCTGTGGGACCTGACCGAGCTGCCTGAGCATCTGTTGATAGTAGGCGGCGGTCCTATCGGTATGGAAATGGCACATGCCTTTCGTCTTCTGGGCAGCAAGGTCACGGTCGCCACCATTGGTCGTCCCTTTCCCAAGGATGACGACGAAGCGGCAGAGATTGTTATCGAACGGCTGAAGGCTGATGGCATTACCATCCTTGAGGATGCGCGGGGCAGCAAAGTGTCGCAGGCGAATGGCACCATCACACTGACACTGGAAGATGGCCGTGAACTGACCGGCTCGCACCTGCTGATCGCCACAGGCCGCGAGGTGAATTTTGATGGGCTGAACCTGGAAAATGCGGGTGTCGATTATGACCGCAAGGGCATAAAGGTTGATGCCCGCCGCCGCACAAATAAAAAACACATATATGCCATTGGCGATTGCCGTCCGGGCCCCCGCTTTACACATAGTTCAGGCTATGAAGGCTCCAACATGGTGCTGGAAATCGGTCTGGGCCTGCCCAGCAAGGTCGATGATTCGGCATTGCCATGGGTCACCTATGTCGACCCCGAACTGGCGCATGTTGGCATGACCGAGAAAGACGCCCGCGAAAAGCATGGCGACAAGATCACGGTGTGGAAGTCCGAATTTTCGCACAATGACCGCGCGATCACCGAGCTGGAAACCGAAGGCTTTGTCAAAATCGTCAAGAAAGGCGGCAAGGTGCTGGGCGCAACAATTGTCGGCAAACATGCGGGCGACCAACTGCTGCCGTGGTCGATGGCGATCAAGGGCAAGTCCTCAACTTTCGGTATGGCCAGCCTGATCGTGCCCTATCCCAACCGGTCCGAACACAGCAAGGACGCGGCGTTCAAGTCGGATGAAGCCAAAGTGTTCAACAAATGGTCACGCGGCTGGGCCGGATTTTTGGCAAGGCTGCGGAGATGAAGCAGCACCTCTCCCTTGAGGGAGAGGATAGCGAAACTTGGTGAGGGTGTACGCGCTATGGATAGAGCAGAACCCCTCACCCACTGCGACTAGGCAACAAGTTGCCAAGTCTCGTTGCCCTCTCCCCACAGGAGAGGAAATAGAAAATAGAGAAAACAGGATTTGACGGAGACCCAAAATCGCTACTGCCCCTCAACAACAAAGCCCGTTTGAAATAGACGAGCGCACACCGCTGGATCCGGCCAAGTTTTGTGACCCCGATATCACCGCCAAAGGCGAAAAGCGCGCGTCTGTTGATCTGCGCAGCCTGGAAACGCTCTGGATCAACACCGGCACGCTGTGCAACCTTGCCTGTATTTCCTGCTATATCGAAAGCAGCCCGCGCAATGATGCGCTGGTCTATATCAGCCATGCGGAAGTGACGGAATATCTGGACGAGATAGCACGCGAAAACCTGCCGACGCGGGAGATTGCCTTTACCGGCGGCGAACCATTTATGAACCCCGATATGCTGGCCATATTGGAAACCTGTCTGGAGCGCGGCTTCCAGGTGCTGGTGCTGTCCAATGCGATGCGGCCGATGCAGCGGCATTATGATGCGCTGCTGGCGCTACGTGAAGCCTATGGCGATGCCCTGACCGTGCGCGTGAGCCTTGATTATTATACGCAGGAAGTCCACGAGCGCGAACGCGGACCGGATAGCTGGGACAAGGGCATTGCCGGCCTGAAATGGTTGTCGGACAACGGGTTCAGCATTGCCGTGGCGGGGCGCCGTCTGGGCGACGAGAGTGATGCGGATGCACGGCACGGTTATGCTAAGCTATTCGCAGACGAAAATATCAACATCAACGCCGACGATATGGAACAGTTGGTGTTGTTCCCTGAAATGGATGCCAGCGCTGACATCCCCGAGATCACTACCGATTGCTGGGGCATATTGGATGTGAAGCCGGCAAGTATCATGTGCGCTTCCAGCCGCATGGTGGTAAAGCACAAGGGCGCGGATAAGCCCACCGTGGCGGCATGTACATTGCTGCCCTATGCGGCGGAATTCAACATGGGCCAGACGCTGAAAGAAGCGTCACGCCCCATAAAGCTCAACCACCCACACTGCGCGCGTTTTTGCGTGCTGGGCGGGGCAAGCTGTTCGGCCTAATCCATCAAATTCTTCTCCCTTGAGAGAGAGGATATGGAGACTTACCAGCTTGCTGGTTAGTCGGAATTGGTGAGGGTGTGCGGGTTATCTGTGACGCATAACCCCCTCACCCACTGCGACTAGGCGGCAAGCCGCCAAGTCTCGCTGCCCTCTCCCCGATGGGGAGAGGTTCAATCCAAAGCTCGACCCGCCACGGCATCCAGCCTGGCGAGCAGTCCTGGATCACGCGCTTCCGGCGCGGTAATCATCGCAAAATCCAGACAGGTGTCGATCGGACTCGCCTCGCGTTTCTCCGGCAATATTTCCGACAGTTTTATCACTGTCTGCCGCGCGCGGTCGCTGTTGGCCTGCATCTGCGCAATTACCGCGCTCACTTCGACCGCATCCTCGCCTTCGCGCCAGCAGTCATAGTCGGTCACCATCCCGATCAGCGCATAGGGCAGTTCCGCCTCACGTGCGAGCTTGGCCTCGGGCATGGCGGTCATGCCGATCACGTCACAGCCCCAGCTGCGATACATGTGGCTTTCCGCGCGTGATGAAAATTGCGGGCCTTCCATCGCCAAATAAGTCCCCCCGCGATGCACATCTGCCCCCGCCGCCTGTGCCGCCTGCTCTGCCAGATCGGACAGGCGCGGGCAGACTGGATCGGCCATCGATACATGCGCCACCATGCCGCTGCCAAAAAAGCTTTTTCCCCGGTTCACCGTACGGTCGATAAACTGGTCCACCACCACGAATTTCCCGGGGGGCAATTCTTCGCGCAGCGAACCTATCGCGGAAATCGCCAGCACGTCAGTACAGCCCGCGCGTTTCAGCACATCGATATTGGCACGGGCATTCAGATCCGTTGGCGATATCCGGTGTCCCTTGCCATGACGCGGCAGGAACACGAACTTATGGCCGTTGAGCGTGCCGATGGTCAGCGCATCGGACGCCTCGCCAAACGGGCTGTCGACCCGGATTTCCTGCACGTTTTCAAGGCCCTCAATCGCATAGAGGCCAGATCCGCCGATTACGCCAATTGTCCATTCGCTCATTCAATCGCCGCTTTCCGTTTTGATTGTACCATCGGCACCCATCGCCGTAATCCATTCGCGGATTAACGCAACACCTTCATCGTGCACAATCGAACGCCCGAGTTCAGGCATGGCGATGCCGGGGTCGGTGCTGTCCATGCGATAGGTGAAGATGGAGGCATCGGCATCGCCCGGCGCAATCGCAAATTCACGCCCGCCGCTGCCGCGCCCCGCCGCAACCGGGCGCTTGCCGATGCCCAATGACACTTTACCCGTTTCCTCAAACCCCAGGAAAAGACCGGAATTGCTCGCCGGTCCGTCACGCGTATGGCAATGTGCGCAATTGATGTCGAGATAGGCCCGCGCACGGCTGTCCAGCGATGCATGTGTGTCGGCATAGTCCGGCATGACGCCAGACACGGCCACATCCTGCGCCAGCCAGCCCCGCGCTTTCCACGCATCTATCTGCGCGCCATCATCCATGTTGCGCAATTTCGGGCCAATCGGTGTAATTTCGCCTTTCAGCGCATGGCATCCCTTGCACTGGTTCATATTCGGCACGGCATAGCTGATATCGCGCTTTGCGCCGGATGGACCGATAAAGCTGACCGGCAAACGCCTGCCCGCGACCTTCAAGGATGCATCACGTCCGTCCGCGTCCCAGATATAAGGCAATGCCACCCAGCCATCGGCGCGGTGCAATAGCACGCGCGTTTCAATGAGTTCGATACCCTCGCCGCGATCATAACCAAAGCTTTTGATAAGCGCGCTGCCCACCGGGAAAATCAGCTCGCCATTGTCGCCGGTCTTTGCGCTTTTGCCCGCCGGGATATAGGCAAAACGCTGTTTCAGCGCATAGTCGCTAAACAGAGGCGCGTTGAGCGTGTATGGCTGTACCGAAGCCACGGGGCTTTGCGCTTCCGCATCGGCAAAAAATCCGAACTCGGAAAGTTTGCGCGGTTTTGTGTCGCTCACAATCGCGGCATCATTCACATGCGCTGCGGGCGGCGATGCCAGTGCGGCACCGACAAACACGACAAAAGCAGCCAGAAGAACCAGCAACCGCGTCACTTGATCGCGGCCTCCATCGCTGCGGGCAGGGTGATGACGGGTAAGACCGGGGCCGCATCACCTTCCAGCGTAACCACATCCGGTTTCGCCTGCTCCAGCGGCGCATCGGGCGCCGCGAGGCCCAGCGTCAGTACCGGCACCGCATCGCTGCTCGCAATGTCCTCACCCGAACCATCCCACAGGATCGGAGGTATGGAACCGCCCATCGCCGCCGCTGCCTGGTCCAGTCCGCGATAGCCGGGATTATATCCAGCCCTGCCATGTTCATTACCGCTGATCCGCACTTTTTGCGGCGTTGGCTGGTAATTTTCATCTTCCAGCGGAAACCGGTATCCGGTGATAATGATATTGGAGGTGGCATTGTCACGCAGCACATTGTCAAAAATCTCGACATTGCTGTTGGCCATCACCATAACACCCGTGCCCGCCGGTACGCTGGCGACGATATTGCCCTTGGGCGCAAAGTTCGGCGTATCATTCATCATGACGACATTTTTAAAGACACGCACATTGCGTCCGCCCTGTTGCGGCAGGTTGGGCAGGTCGAACACCAGCACGCCGCCCGTATTAAGCATTGCCACATTGCTGTGCACATCAGCATCATAGCTGTTTTCGATCTCTATACCCGCGACATTATACATTGCCACGCTGCCCCGCACGATGATATTGCGCGACTGGCCCACATAGATACCCGCATCCGACGCGCCTTTAGTGACTGCCCTGTCGATCAGGACATTTTCCGATTCCACTGGGTAAATGCCGTAAGCGCCATTGGTTTCTTTCGGCCCGCCGGTCCATTCCACGCGCACATTGTAATAGACGATATTGTCCGCACCTTTGGATTTGATACCGTCACCGCGCGTGTCCTCCACCGCGAAATCGCGCAGCACCACATTGTCCGACGTGACCAGCAACCCTTCGCCCGCGCCCTGTTGACCCTTGAAACTCAGCACCGATTTACCCGGCCCCGCGCCACGTACGGTGACATTGTCAATATCAAGCGACAATCCGTCAGTCAGGTCGAACCGGCCCTCGCCCAGCACCACTGCATCGCCCGGCTCTGCAAGTATCAATGCTTCCTGTAGCCGCTCCTGTGCATCTTCGCCAGGTGCCACCGTTATATCTTTGGCATATAGAGGCTGGGCCATCACGGCCATGGCTGCGCCCGCTGTCAGTGCACCTTTTAAAATGCTATGCATCAAACCGCTCCCTTGATTATTTTTGTGGCCGCGTAACCATGCGTTCATTCGCCGCGTATTACAGATAAGCTATACCGTAATTTCGATAAGGACAATGCCCGCATGCTGAAACATATATTCCCCGCCGGTTTTGCCGTGGCCGCCATGATGGCCGTATCCACGCCTGCCGCCGCCAAGGCTCCGGTCGAGGGCCGATGGGTCACGCAGGACAAGGATGCGATTATCGAAATCAAACCATGTGGCACATCCATATGCGGCCGGATTATACGCTTTTTGGTCGCACCGCCTGTGCGGAACCCGAAAGATACCAACAACCCGAACAAGAAACTGCGCAGCCGCCCGATCATGGGCATGGCGGTACTGAGCGGGTTCAGGGCCGAGAAAAATGGCCGTTATCGCGGAAAAGTCTATGACCCCAAATCAGGGAAGACCTATAAATCGTTTCTGAAACTCAACCCCAATGGCACACTTAAAATGCAGGGCTGTATCGGTCCGTTCTGTCAGACCCAGACATGGCGGCGGGCGAAGTAAGGCAATAGTGAAATGACAATATAGTTTTGCGTTGAAGCGCGCGGTATGGATATTTTCTTTATCTGTTCGCTCACGCTCACGTTGCGGCACCGGCCCTCTCCCCCTCCCAACCTCCCGATAGTGTAATACCACTAGTATATCGGGAGGTTGGGAGGGGGAGAGGGCCGGTGCCGCGTTCCCGCAGGCTTTTCGCGCAAGCGAAAAACAGCCGTGAGGGATAAGAAACCGCCGCGCACTAACGCATCGGGCAAGAACTATTACGCCAATATTCCGGCCATAATGATATCAATGGTATGCTGGCGATATGCATCGCGCATAGCCTCTGTCACGCCTTCCTGATCGTAACAATGGCGCAGCACCAATCGCGCCGAGAAAAACCGGTCGGCCGCGCCTGTCACCGTGAAATAGAAAAGCTGCGGATCAATATCACGGAACACACCGCTTTTGACACCCTCGCTGATAAGTGTGTCGTAAATACCCGAAATAGGGCGCAAGTATTTCTCTGCGATATCCTTGGCATCCTTGGGCGAGGCATCACGCACCATCCGCATCAGCAGGCGGTTGAGATAGGGATAATTATAATAGGTATCGATTACCGCGCCGATATGCAGGCGGATCTTGTCCTCCGGCGTCATATCTTTTGCCACCAGTGCGTCCAGCCCGGCAATAATATTATGCATGTCACGCTCCAGCAGCGCGAGCATCAAGCCCTGTTTATTGCCAAAATAATATTTGACCAATGCGCTGTTGAGACCCGCCCGCAGCGAAAGTTCGCTTAGCGATATATCCACCGTGTCACCATCGCGCATGATCATGCTCGCGGCTTCGAGCAGTTGTGCGCGCGCGCCTTCCTGCGCGGTATCTTTTTTCGTGCTATTTTCCGTTACGGCCAACTGCCACTCCCCTCATATTACAGTATATAGTGGCGGTTAAATCCTGCCTAGTCAATGCATCTTAAACGCGCGGTTAAACCGGCTTGCATGCATTACCGCGGCGCCATGCGGATGCCGCCGTCCAGCCGGACATCCTCACCATTGAAATAGCCGGTTTCGATCATGCACAGCGCCAGCTTTGCATATTCAGGCGGCTGACCAAGGCGCGCAGGGTGCGGCACCATCGCGCCCAGTGCTTCGCGCACATGATCCGGCGCTCCGGCGAGCAATGGCGTGTCGAAAATACCCGGCAGGATTGTGTTGACGCGAATGCCTTCGCGCGACAGATCGCGGGCAATGGGGAGCGTCATGCCGACCACGCCGCCTTTCGATGCGCTATAGGCCGCCTGCCCGATCTGGCCATCCTCCGCCGCCACCGATGCCGTGTTGACCATCGCGCCGCGATCACCGCATTCCAATGGGTCGAGTGTCAGCATGCCCGCCGCGGACTTGGCGATACAGCGGAATGTGCCGATCAGATTGACCTGAATAACCGTGTTGAATGCATCGAGCGGATAATGTTTGATCGAGCCGTCTTCTTTGGATCGGCTCGCGGTTTTCATCGCCCCGCCAATGCCTGCGCAGTTGACCAATATGCGTTCCTGCCCATGTGCCTCGCGTGCCTTGGCAAAGCCGGCATCGACGCTGTCATCGTCGGTCACATTCACTTCGCAGAAAACACCGCCCAGTTCAGCGGCCAGCGCCTCGCCTTTTTCCGCGTTCAGGTCAAACAGTGCGACTTTCACACCTTTTGCCGCGAGTGCCGTGGCCGTTGCCGCCCCCAGCCCCGATGCGCCGCCGGTAACCACTGCCGATATTGATGAATCCAGTTTCATGATTTTTTCCTCAGCTTAAAATCCGTTAGTCCTGAGCCTGTCGAAGGACGCCCCGTTTCTTGATACACGCACTTCGGCAGGCTCAGCGCTAACGGATTTTGGTTATCCCAAACGCTCGATAATCGTGACATTGGCCTGACCACCGCCTTCGCACATGGTTTGCAGGCCGTATCTGCCGCCGCGTGTTTCCAGCGCATTGACGAGAGTGGCCATCAGCTTTGTGCCTGACGCGCCCAGCGGATGGCCGAGCGCAATCGCGCCGCCATGTACGTTGAGCTTTATGTGGTCACCGCCTGTATGCCGCATCCATGCCAGCGGCACAGGGGCGAAGGCTTCATTGACTTCGTACAGATCGATATCGCCGATTTGCATGCCCGCGCGTTGTAACGCGCGCTCCGTGGCAAATAAAGGTTCTTCCAGCATGATGACCGGATCACCCGCTGTCACGGTCAGATTATGGATACGCGCACGCGGGATGAGACCATGGTCTTTCAGCGCCTGCTCGCTGACCACCAGCACGGCGGAAGAGCCATCGCATATCTGGCTGGCATTGGCCGCCGTGATCGTGCCGCCTTCCTGCAGCAATTTAACGCTGCCAATGCTTTCCATGCTGGCGTCAAAGCGGATGCCCTCATCGGCTATATGCATCTCACGGCCTTCGGGAATCTCGATTTCCACGGGCACGATTTCATTGTCAAAATGCCCGGCTTCGCTCGCGGCAATCGCGCGTTTATGACTTTCCAGCGCATAGGCGTCCAGGTCATTGCGGTTCAGACCATATTTTTTCGCCATCATTTCCGCACCCATAAACTGGCTGAACTGGATGCCGGGATAGGCCTGCTCCAGACGCGGGCTTTTGTTGGTGCCCATATCGGCTTTTTTGAACAGGATTGCGGTCGACCCCATGGGTACGCGCGTCATGCTTTCTATACCATGTGCCAGCACGATATCCTGCGTCCCGCTCATCACCGCCTGCGCCGCAAACTGGATCGATTGCTGCGAAGAGCCACACTGACGGTCGATCGATACCGAAGGAATACTGTCAGGCAGTTTCGATGCCAGCACGGCGTTGCGCCCGACATCACCCGACTGCTCGCCGCCCTGTATCACGCAGCCGGTAATGACGTCCTCGATTGCCGCCGGGTCGAAATCATTGCGATCCGCAATCGCATCCAGCGTCGCCGCGCCCAGATCCACCGGATGCACACCGGCAAGCCGGCCACCCCGCCTACCGCCCGCTGTCCGCACCGCATCAACAATATAGGCTGCGCCCATGACTCGCCCTCCATTTTTTTGGTTTAATCGTTTGATTAAATTATGTGCGGGAGTGGGTCAATGGGGGAGATTCATAACGCGCCGTGCTCCTGCGAAAGCAGGAGCCCAGAGCTACATTATGCAGCAGTTGTACCTGACCGCTCTGGATTCCTGCTTTCGCAGGAATACTACAGGCTTCACACCGGCACATTATCCCTTTTCACCGTAATCACCTGCGGATAGGTGAATTCGGTGAGGCCTTCCTTGCCGTATTCCGCGCCAAAGCCCGACTGTTTGTGCCCGCCGAAGGGCGCAAATGGCGACAGGTGCAGATATTCATTGACCCACACCGTGCCCGTCTCAAGCTGCTCGGCAACTTCCACGCCCTTGTCGGGATCGGCGGTCCAGACTGCACCGGCCAGGCCATATTCGCTGGCGTTGGCGCGTGCGATCGCTTCTTCGGTCGTCGAAAATTTCATCAGCGGCATAACCGGGCCGAACTGTTCTTCGGCCACAATCCGCGCATCTTCGGGCGGGTTGTCGAGGATGGTGACTGGCACATAGTAACCGGGAATATCATCCTGCTTCCCTTCTCCGCCAACCAAAAATTTATAGCCATTATCTTTCGCATCCTGAATAAGCTCCAGTACGCGTTCATACTGCTTTTTGTTTTGAATCGGCCCGACAGCGGTGCCCTGCTGCGACCCATCACCGACTTTCACGGTTTTTGCATATTCGGCGATCGCGGCGGACAGCTCGTCGTAAATATCCTCATGGATATAAACGCGCTTGGCCGCAATGCACACCTGCCCTGCATTCATAAAGCTTGACCAGAACAGCTGCTCAGCCACTTTTTCGACATTGGCATCGGGCAGTACGATCGAGGCGTCATTGCCGCCGAGTTCGAGGGTGATGCGCTTCAGGTCTTTCGCCGCGCCCGCCATGATATGCTTGCCGGTCGCGGTTGAGCCAGTAAACGTTATTTTGTCGATATCTGGATGCGCAGTAATCATCGGCCCCAGATCATCTTCGCCGGTGATGATATTGACCACGCCTGCGGGGACTTTATCTGCAATCAGCTCCGCCAAACGCAATGTCGCCAGCGGCGTAAATGGCGAAGGTTTGAGCACGATGGTGCAGCCCGACAGCATCGCGGGCACGATTTTCTGCACTGCCATCGATACCGGGAAATTCCACGGCACAATGCCGCCCACCACGCCAACGGGTACACGGCGTGTGCGGCTCAGGCGTTTTTCGCTATCCTCGGTAATTTCATCATCCAGCGTCAGTGTAGACTGCGCCGCCGCCATGCCAGCCGCGCCGAAAATCTCGCCCTTGGCCTGCGCATGCGGCTTGCCCTGCTCGCTGGTGAGCAGGCGGTACAGTTCGTCGGCATTTTCCTTGATCGTGGCGGACACCGCCATGACAGCGGCACGGCGCTCTTCCACGGGCGTTTTCGACCATGTCTTGAAAGCAGCACGTGCAGCAGAAACAGCAGTATCAAGTTCATCCTGTCCGCAGGCAGGCACCTGTCCGATGACTTCTTCATTGGCTGGATTGACGACATCGAGCCATTCACCGGTATCCACCATTTCGCCGTTAATCAGGTTCTTATACTGCGTCACCATATCTGCTTCCTTTTTGGTTTATCTGTCTATCAAGATGGGCGCTTGGTGCATAATTGCAATTGCCAGCCCTCTCTTATCGTCATTCCCGCGAAGGCGGGAATCTCCATCAATCAAGCGTTAGGTTGCAGGCGATTCCCGCCTTCGCGGGAATGACGATGATGGTTGGTAGAACGTCTGAAAAATCACACGATCCGGCCTTCACCTTCACCCCAATATTCATCGCGCAGCAGGCGTTTATAAAGCTTGCCCGTCGCGTGACGCGGTAACTCATCGCGAAAATCTATCTGTTTGGGCAGCTTCACGCCCGACAGTGTTTCGCGCATATATGCATCCAGTTCGCCGCGCAGTTCTTTGCCCGCGCCTTCAGGATCAAGCGGCTGCACAACAGCCACGACCTTCTCGCCCAGATCCGCATCCGGTGCGCCAATCACTGCGGCGTCCGCCACTTTGGGGTGCGTTACCAGCAGGTTTTCAATCTCCTGCGGATAGATATTCACCCCGCCCGATATAATCATGAATGATTTGCGATCGGTCAGATAGAGGAAACCTTCTTCGTCCTGCCACCCCACATCGCCCAGGCTGGTCCAGCCATGTTTGTTGGCCGCCTTTGCGGTTTTTTCGGGGTCGTTATGATAGGTAAATTGCGGTCCATTCTCAAAATAGACGGCCCCTTCGGTGCGCGGCGGCACTTCATCGCCATTGTCATCGCAGATGCGGATGGTGCCGAGCAGCGCGCGGCCGACAGAGCCTTTATGTTCGAGCCAATCCTGACTGGAGATAAAGGTAAAGCCATTGCCCTCGGTCCCGGCATAATATTCCATCAGCACCGGGCCCCACCAGTCAATCATCGCCTCCTTTACCGGCACCGGACATGGCGCGGCGGCATGGATTGCGGATCGAAGCGAAGACACATCATGTCTGGCCCGCACCTCTTCGGGCAGCTTGAGCATGCGGACGAAATGCGTCGGCACCCACTGGCTGGTGTTGACCTGATATTTCTCAATCAGCTGCAACGCGCGTTCGGGATCGAATTTATCCATGATAATCACCGTCCCGCCTAGTCTGTGCACCGTCATGCACCAGCGCAGCGGCGCAGCGTGATAGAGCGGCGCAGGCGAGAGATAGATGCTGTCCGCGTTAAAGCCAAACACCCCCTGCGCCAGCATGACCAGCGGATTGGTCGCGGCGATATCGCCGTCTTCGGGCAGCGGCAAGCGGATGCCTTTTGGGCGGCCTGTCGTGCCGGACGAATAGAGCATATCCGTACCGGCGCGTTCATCGGCAATCGGATCACCCGGCATTGCGGACAGCACCTGCTCTGCATCACCCTCTGCATCGCCGGAGCCTTCGCCGCCATAGACGAGCTGGCTGACATCGGGCGCAATATCCTGCAGCTCGCTAAGCTGCGCCGCCATATCAGAGGAGCTTACCAGCAGCCGCGCGCCGCTATCTTCCAGAATATACGCCATTTCCGGCGCGGTCAGCCGGTTTGATACCGTCACATAGACCAGCCCGCTGCGCTGTGCACCCCAGACAATATCGAAATAATGCGCATGGTTCTCCATGCAGATGGCAATGGTATCGCCCGCGTTCAGCCCGATGGAGCGAAAATATTGCGCGGCGCGGTTCGAACGGCGGTCCAGCTGGGCATAGCTGATGCTTTCGCCATTTGTCGCCATGATAACGGCTGGTTTGTCGCCCTGCGTTTCGGCATGCATTTTGGGATGCATTTTTCTCTCCTGTCAAACCGGCCTATTGATAGGCTCTTTCGATTCCCCGGAGCATAGCGGATTTAACCACGCGATTAAATAAAATTGCGCTCAATGACGCACGCACAAAAAAGGCCGCTGCACAGCGGCCCTTTCTATCTGAAATAGAACCTGTTTTATTTGGCCGGTCCGCCCTGCGCCTTGACTGTTTCTTCAAAAGCGAGGCGCTGCTCAATATTTGAAACATACCTGGTGCCCTGCATATAGGGTAAAGGATTAACCGGCTTGCCGCTGATCCGCACTTCATAATGCAGATGGCTTCCCGTGGAACGACCCGAAGACCCCATATAGCCGATGACCTCACCCTTGCGCACGCGCTGGTTCGCACGAACATTCAGGCGCGACATATGGCCGTAACGTGTCTGCATCGCGCCGCCATGCTCGATCTGGATATAACGGCCATAGCCGCCAAACCACTGCGCTTTGGAGACAACACCGTCCGCTGTCGCATAAATGGGTGTACCAATGGGGCCGGCAAGGTCGATGCCGTTGTGCCTGCGGCGGTTGCCGCGGAAAGGGTCTGAACGCATGCCGAAATTGCTGGTCGTCCGTACGCCGCGCACCGGCATGATTGAAGGGATTGAAACAACGCCGCGCTCTGACGTGTCAAGCGATTTCCAGTCCGCAAAAAGCGTCCGGAACTCACCGTTGGCTTCGCCAAGAGCCGTTGCTTTGGCATCTTTGGTCACCGTATCGCGTACTGCGGGAACTTCTGCAGAGCTATTCGCGGCGGCGGGGGTCGCGGCCATAGCTATAACTGCGCCAGCGATAATGGATAACCTGGCAATGGTTTTGGAGAATGTAATCACGAAAATCCCTTCTTTAATTTAAGTCTGAGTATCACCCCAAACTTAAAAAATGGTTTACCGGCATTTCCATCCACCCCCGGAAAAATGCGGTACAACCATATTTATTTTCACCGGGCGGAACCCGGAACGACCTCATGCATTTATGTAAAATCATCTAAACGGTTTTAGCAAGCGCGATATAATAATCCCGCGTTAAACCGGCTGACTTGCGCGCCGAGTTGTTAAATGGCGGCTTGAGTGACCCTCTGAAATGCCGATTAACAAGTGCTTGCCATGTTTTATGGCGGTCCAGATTTGCCTCTTGACAGCCAAATTCAAACCAGCGCGTTCCGAACCAAACATGCCTGATTTCATCATGATAGATCCGAGTCAGAATTTTCGCAGAGGGCAAATCCCCCTGATTTTCGAATCGGGTGACCGTGGCGGGTGTAATGTCGAGCCCGCGTGCCTCCAGCACCATCGGAACAATTGCGAGACGTGCCAAAACGTCATTGCGGGTGTCATAGGCCGCTTCCCATAATCCGGCATGGGCGGGCAGTGCGCCATAATGACTGCCCATCTGTTTCAGCCGCCGGTCGAGCAAGGCGAAATGCATCGCTTCATCCGCGCCCACGCTAATCCAGTCATCGACAAATTCGCGCGGAAAATGCGCACCGAACCGGCCGACCAGGTCAAACGCCAGATCAATCGCCGAAAATTCGATATGCGCAAGGGCGTGCAGCAACGCAATCCGTCCATGCAGGGAGCCCTTGCCCCGCCGCGGCATTTTATTAGGCGGCAGTAACTCAGGCGTACCGGGCCGCGCCGGTTCATCGGGCAGCGCGGCGTCAAATTCATGCGCAAGCGTGCCGCGCCGCCACGCCCGGGCCACGGCGCGCGCCGTTTTGACTTTAGTGAGCATATCGCTGCTCTCAAGAACGGCGAGTGCGCCTTGCCCGATTGTTGTAAGTTTCTGAGTCATAAATATTATACGTATATCTTAAGCCCCTCTCCTTTAGGGGAGGGGTTTGGGGTGGGGCCTATCCGGTAAGTGCCAAGTCAAAGAATTCACTGTCAAAGAATTCGCTGCGCGAGCGATATTTTTAAATATCGCCACCACCCCTTCCCCCTCCTATAAAGAAGAGGGGCTTATTTATTCAAAGAGCTTTCGCGGCTTCGAGCACCGCTTCGGCATGTTCCTTGACCTTTACCTTGCGCCACACTTTGGCGACCTTGCCGTCCGCATCCACCAGATAGGTCGTGCGCTCCAGCCCCATATATTTGCGGCCATACATGTTTTTCTCGACCCAGATACCCAGCGCTTCGGCCATTTCATTCTCGTCCGATGCAAGGTCCACATTCAGGTTGTGTTTGTCCGTGAACTTCACATGTTTGGCAGGCGGATCCTTGGAAACGCCCAATATCGCCACGCCCAGCCTGTCGAATTCGCCGCGCAGTTCGGTGAATTGCAACGCTTCCTTGGTACAGCCCGGTGTGTCGTCTTTCGGGTAGAAATAGAGCACCCACGGCTTGCCGTGATAATGCTGCGGTTTTACCAGCGCGCCATCGGGGCGCACCATGTCAATTTGCGGCAGGCTGTCGCCTTCGCCAATGCGGGTATCTTCGCTCATATCATTATCCTCATATTATTTAACGTCATAAGGCGGCGCGCCGAATGTACGTTCCCATTCGTATATTACCATCTGTTGCATGATATCTAGTGTTTCCACCGTGGTTTGCCAGTCCGGCATTTGGCAGGCGCGGGCAATCAGTTCCCGGCCCGCCTCGTGCGGCACGGCACAATCGGGGGCAACCAGGCGCACGGCAACCAGCATCCGCGTCATAAATGCATGCGCCCGCGCAAGCTCAGGCGATAACAGCCCCGCCTCGCCCAGCTCCGCAAGCGCCCGGCCCAGCGCGGGGTGCAGTCCATGCCCATGCGTGAGCTGCGCAGCATGAATGATAAATTCAAGGTCCACCAGCCCGCCTTTGGCCAGCTTCACATCCAGCGGGCCTTTGGGCAGTTTGTGCGAGGCGATATCGCGCCGCATTGTCGCAGCATCCATATGTATTTTATCGCTGCCGCGCTTCTCCGCGAGAAAGGCCGCGATATCGCGCGCCACCGTGTCACATATTGCCTGCGGCCCGTATACCGGCCGCGCCCGGCACAGCGCCATATGTTCCCATACCCATGCCTGTTCCCGCTGATACTGCCAGAAACTGTCCAGCGTAACGCACAGCAGCCCCTGCATCCCCGATGGCCGGAGCCGGGTATCGACTTCATATAATGCGCCCGATGCGGTTGGCACGGACAGCGCGGCAATGACCCGCTGCGCCAGACGGTTGAAATATTGTGTTGCGCCAAGCGGCCTGCGCCCGTCCGACTGGCTGCCATGATCGCCGGTAAACAGGAATATCAGGTCGAGGTCAGACGCGTGGGTCAGCGCTTCCCCGCCCAGACGCCCGAGCGCGAGTATCACCAACTCGCCGCCGGGCACCTGTCCGTGCGTGGCTTCAAATTCGGCGATTGTCGCATCGGTCAGGCTGCGCAAGGCAGCCTCGGCCACATGGCTGTAACCGCTGGCGATTGTCAGCGGGTCATTGCGGCCTTCAATCATCTGCACGCCCAGCGCAAACCGTTTCTCACCCACGCGCAGCCGCACATTATCGAGCACGCGCTGATAATCATCGCCCGGCTCTGCACGCGCGAATATTGCCGCCAGGTCATCGACTTTGCCCAGCGGATCAAAAGCCGTCGCGTCAATCAATCCGTCCAGAAGATCGCTCCGCCGTGCAAGCTCGTCAGCCAGCACAGGCGCATGGCTTAAAATATCCTCCAGCATGTGCATCAACGCGGGCCGCGCCTCCAGCAGCCGGAAAAAATTGATGGCCGTGGGCAAAGCCGCGATCAATTGCCCGAAACGCAGCGCAGCATTGTCGGGATCAGCGGCACGGCCGAGCACGGCCATAAGATCCGGCAGGATCGTTTCAAAAGCGCGTTTGGCCTGTGCACTGCGCAAAGAACGGATCGACCCGCCGCGCCATTTTTCTATATTGGCGGCAAGGCCGTCGCTATTTGCAAAGCCCAGTTTCGCCAGCTCTGCCGATAATGTAGCGCGATCTTCGCTTAATCCTGTCTGTTTGACCTCTTCTTCTGCATCGGCAGCGATCAGGCGGTCATAGACTTGGCCGACATATTCCACCGGTCCTTCCAGCAACGCGATCAAGGCCGCACCATCATCCAGTCCGTGCAGCCCTGCAACATTGTCCAGCGCGCTTTCATCCTGCGGCAATTCATGCGTTTGCCGGTCGTTCACCATTTGCAGCCGGTGTTCGGTGGTGCGTAGCAGGCGGTAGTGATCCGCGAGTTCCGCCGCCTCACCGGCATCCACGATGCCTGCATCCGCCAGCGACGACAGCGCCTCCACCGTGCGGCAGGAACGCAGGTCATGATTGCGGCCCCCGTGGATTAGCTGATGCGCCTGCGCAAAAAACTCGACCTCGCGGATACCACCGCGCCCGCGTTTCAAATCGAACCCGCCGCCCAGTTTTTGACCCGCTGCATAATGGTCGCGGATTTGCGATGTCAGCGATCCGATTTCGCGGATCGTTCCAAAATCCAGCGAACGCCGCCATATAAAGGGCCGGATATTGTCCATAAAATACTGGCCCAGCGTGTCATCGCCCGCCGCAACACGCGCACGGATAAAAGCCGCCTGCTCCCATGGCAATGCGCTCGATTCATAATGCGTCAGGGCTGCATCCACCGGTATGGCAAGCGGGCTGACTTCAGATGCGGGGCGCAGCCGCATATCGACGCGAAACACATAGCCATGTTCATCACGTGCCGACAGTGTCTCAATCAATGTGCGCGCGATCCGCTGTGCGGCATCGGCCGGTTCATCGCGCGGGCGGCGGGGCAGTGTTTCGGGGTCATAGAGGAAAATCGGGTCGATATCGGACGAATAATTCAGTTCCTGCCCGCCGTGTTTGCCAAGCGCGATAATGGCAAATCCCTGCACATCGGCGTCGGGCACGCGCGTTTGGATAGCATGGGCGAGAGCGCGGTCACATGCACTATCGGCGAAATCAGACAGTTTCTGCGTGACCTCCGCAAAGTCATAAACGCCTGCCAAATCGCCAATGGCCAGCACCAGCGCCAATGCCTGCCACTGTTTGCGAAGCGCAGCAGGTACTGTATCGCGCGCGCCATGACTTAGCGCAGCGTCATAGGCCTGATCCAGTTCGCCTGCTTCCAGTAACGCTGTTATGTCGGGAAGCTTTTCCAGGGACTGCGCCAGAAAAGGGGCATGGCGGCGCGCGCGGTCAAGGGCGTTTTGCAGGTCATGCATCTATCAAGCCCCTAATCCTTATCCTCCAGCCCTTCTGCCAGTTCATCGACTTCGGCCAATATCTCCCCCATCGGATCGGCAATGTCAGGGGCGCTGTCGGGCCGGGCATCCAGCTCATCCCCCTCAACAATCGCTTCCAATGCAGTGCGCCCGCGCGCCACGCGGCTTTTGATCGTGCCGATGGCGACGTCGCAGATTTCGGCGGCCTCTTCATAGGAAAATCCGCCCGCCCCCACCAGTATCAACGCCTCGCGCTGACTATCGGGCAGCATCATGAGCGCGCGCTGCACATCGCCCAGATGCAGTTTTCCGTCTTGCGCAGCGGGCGTCGACAATATCTTGTCCGCCGCATGTTCATCCCACTCACCCTTGAATTTCGCCCGGCGCATCTGCGACAGGAAAGCGTTGCGCAGGATCGTGAATGTCCAGGCCCGCATATTGGTGCCCGCCGCAAAGCGCGACCGTGCATTCCATGCTTTCAGCATCGCTTCCTGTACCAGATCATCCGCCATATCGACGCTGCCCGCGAGCGAGCGGCTATAGGCGCGCAGATGCGGAATCGTCTCGCCAAGCTCATGCTTGAACGCCGCATCGGACAGCGTTTCAATGTCCTTTTTTTGCGCTTTCGCATTCGATGATGATGATTTTGCTATAGAATCTCTCCGCCAAGACACTAACCATGTAATGACTAGAGTTAGCCCCGGCCAGAGATATTTCAATTCTCATCCAAGAAACGGTAAAAACAGCCATAAGTTTGCGCGGCAAGGCATGACAGGTGCATCTCCAACTTGCCATGCGCCCGCCATTCTGCCAGACATTGCGCCAGAAATTAGGAATAGAGGATTATTATGCGCAAGATTTTATGGGGCCTCGCTCCGATCATGGCTCTCACCGCCTGTTACGCTGATACGGACAGCGCGGGCGGCGGAGCAGAAACCGCCGAAATGAACATTCCCGAAGTTACCGAAGGCGAAATTTCGGTCGATACATTGCGGGACATTACCAGGGAATTATCTTCGGATGAGTTTGAAGGCCGCATGCCCGGTACCATTGGCGAAGAAAAGACACTGGCATTGCTGACCGAAAGATTTGCCGCGGCCGGTATTGAACCCGGCAATGGCGACAGCTGGTTTCAGGATGTGCCGCTGGTCGGCATCACGGCCACCAACTCGTCCCCGCTCACGATAAGCGGCGAAGGCACTGATCTCAGCTTTGAATATGGCAGCGACTATGTCGCCACAAGTTATCAGGAGCAGGCAAGCATCAGCGTCGAAGACAGCGACATCGTGTTTGTCGGTTACGGCATTAATGCGCCGGAACGCGGCTGGAACGATTATGAAGGCGTCGATGTAGAGGGCAAGACCGTTATCATCCTAGTCAACGATCCCGATTATGAGACCGAGGGTCTTGAAGGCGATTTTGGTGGACGGGCGATGACCTATTACGGCCGCTGGACCTATAAATATGAAGAAGCCGCGCGTCAGGGCGCCGCTGCCGCGCTGATCGTACATGACGAATTTCCGGCGGCCTATGGCTGGAATGTTGTGGAATCGAGCTGGACCGGCGAGCAATTCTATCCGCAGACCGAAAATGGCGGCAGTGACCAGACCAAAGCCAACGGCTGGGTTCAGAAAGAAGTGGCAGAGAAAATTCTGGCCGCGGGCGGACAGGATCTCACGAAACTGATGGCCGATGCGAAAGAGAAAGGCTTTAAGGCAGTGGATCTGGGCGTGAAAGCGTCACTCAGCATGGACAACACCATGTCCAAGATGGAATCGAAAAACGTGATCGGCATTCTGCCGGGTGCCAAGCGCCCGGATGAATATGTGCTTTACACCGCGCACTGGGATCATCTGGGCCGCTGTAAACCGGCCCCCGATGGTGACGATATCTGCAACGGCGCGGTCGACAATGCCACTGGCACAGCCGCTCTGGTCGCTCTTGCCGAAGCATTTGTGAAAGCGGGCGCACCCGATCGCAGCATTGTATTTCTGGCCGTAACCGCCGAGGAATCCGGCCTGTTGGGGTCGAAATATTATGCCGACAACCCAGTCTATCCGCTGTCGCAGACAGTGGGCGGCATCAATATGGACGCTTTCCAGATGGCGGGCCCTGCAAATGACGTGATGGTCGTGGGCGGCGGCAAGTCGGAACTGGACCAGTATCTTGAGGCTGCGCTGAAAACCATGGATCGCACAGCGACACCCGAACCGACACCGGAAAAAGGTTTTTATTATCGCTCCGACCATTTCAGCTTTGCCAAACAGGGCGTGCCAATGCTCTATGTCGATGGCGGCGAAGACCTGGTCGATGGCGGCGTGGAAGCTGGCGCAGCCGTGGCCAAGGATTACACCGATAACCGCTACCACGGGCCAAAGGACGAGTTTGACCCGAACTGGAACTGGGACGGCGTAATGGCCGATGTCCAGCTGTTCTACAAACTTGGCCGCATGCTGGCCATGTCGGACAGCTGGCCAAACTGGGTTGAAGGTGACGAATTCAAAGCCAAGCGCGACGAAAGCCGCCCGGCGGAATAGATATCAGACTATTGGAACGGAAACGCCGTGCTGATATCATGTCAGTACGGCGTTTTCATATCCCGCGACCTTTTGGAACATATCACCATGACCTATCGCCAGCCACCCGAATGGGCTCCGCATGATTTTGTCTGGATCGGTTTTCCGCATGACAGCACGGAATGGCCCGAGCAGCTTGAAAACGCGCAGGGTGAAATCGCCGCCTTTGCCAATGCCGTGCAGCACAGCGGCGAACAGGTGCGGCTTGTGTGCCGGGACGCGGCCAATGCCGATGCAGCGCGCGCGCTGGTGGATGAAAAGGTTGATATCCGTATCCACCGTTATGGTGATATCTGGCTGCGCGATACCGGGCCGCTGGTAGTGCAGGATGCGCGCGGGTGCATTGAGGCACGGTTGTTCGATTTCAATGGTTGGGGCGGCAAATATGACATGGAAGGCGACCGCGACATTGGCGCGGCAATGGCTCGCGAGGCGGCGCTGACCACGCGCAAAGCGGACTGGGTGCTCGAAGGCGGTGCAATCGATGTTGATGGCAGCGGGCTCGCAGTCACGACGGCGCAGTGCCTGCTCAATCCCAACCGCAACCCGAAGCTGATACGTGAGGATATTGAGGCGCGGCTGCGCGACGACCTGGGCCTGGAGCGCATATTGTGGCTGGGCGATGGGCTGCAGGGTGACCATACCGACGGCCATGTCGACAATCTGGCACGCTTTGTGGGACCGAACCTGCTCGCCCTGCCCGCCGCATCGGGGGAAGATGACCCCAATGCCGCCATCTATGCCGATGCTGAGGCGCGTGCTGCGCGCTTTGGGATGGACACTGTGCTTATCCCCTCCCCCGGCCGCGTTGTGCATAATGATGAAGTGCAACCTGCCAGCCATATGAATTTCTATATCGGCAACCATGCCGTCATCGTGCCAGTCTATGGCACAGCCTATGACGATGCCGCACTGCAGGCCATCGACATGTTGTTCCCGGACCGTAAGACGATCGGCCTGCCTGCAAGGACGATACTGTCCGGCGGCGGCAGTTTCCACTGCGCCAGCCAGCAAATGCCAACTTCATAGAAAACCGTCACTCCCGGCTTGACCGAGAGTCTATCTCCCGAAAGCTGTTATACTGTGCAACTTAAGTGAGATAGATTCTCGCTTCCGCGGGAATGACGGTTCATCCCAGCACACCCAACACCCTTGCCCCGCGCAACCATTGTCCATATCACTAGGCATAATGATTTAGGGGAGCCGTAATATATGGCCGAAACAGTAACCTGGGTGCTCGGCACTCTTGCCTATATTTTCGTATTCTGTCTCGGGCTGGCGCTGCTTGCCATCGCCGTGATGTTTATCATCGATATCACCCAGACCCGTGACGCGGTGCGCCGCAACTATCCCGTGATTGGCCGCTTCCGTGCGCTTTTCACAGAATTGGGTGAATTTTTCCGGCAATATTTCTTTGCCATGGACCGTGAAGAGCTGCCCTTTAACCGCGCCGAGCGTGACTGGGTGGAGCATGCGTGCGAGGATGGCGGCAGCACAATCGCTTTCGGGTCCACCAAGAATCTGGAAGATGTCGGCACACCGATTTTCGTCAATGCCCCCTTCCCCACCATGCGAAAGGACAAGGCAAAAACGCAGCCGATGGTCATCGGCCCGCATGCGCGCCAGCCCTATGAGGCGCCGTCCTTTTTCAATATCTCCGCGATGAGCTATGGCTCGCTGTCCGCGCCCGCCATCACGGCACTGTCGCACGGCGCGAAAATGGCGGGATGCTGGCTCAATACCGGCGAGGGCGGCATGTCCAGGCACCATCTGTCAGGTGGATGCGATATCATATTCCAGATCGGCACCGCCAAATATGGCGTGCGCGATGCGGACGGGAATCTGTCCGACGAGAAATTGCGCGAAGTGGCCGCACATGCCGAAGTTAAAATGTTCGAGGTCAAGCTGTCACAGGGCGCCAAACCCGGCAAGGGCGGGATACTCCCCGCCAGGAAAGTTACCGCCGAAATCGCCGAGACACGCGGCATTCCGCAGGGCGAAGACAGCATCTCCCCCAACCGCTTTCCCGAAGTCAGCAATATTGACGAATTGCTCGATTTTGTCGGCCGTATCCGAGAAGTCACCGGCAAGCCGGTGGGTATCAAGGCAGTGATCGGTTCGACCGACTGGGTCGAGGAAATGTGTGAGAAAATCCATGAACGCGGACCGCAAAGCGCGCCCGATTTCTTCACGCTGGACAGCGGCGATGGCGGCACCGGCGCGGCGCCCATGCCGCTGATGGACAATGTCGGCCTGCTGATCGACGAAAGCCTGCCAATGCTGTCCGACGTGCTGCACAGCTATAACCTGCGCGACAGGATAAAGATTGTCGCATCGGGCAAACGCATTACCCCCGCCGATGTCGCCTGGGCGATTTGTGCCGGCGCGGACTTCGTAAATTCGGGACGCGGTTTTATGTTCTCGCTGGGGTGCATTCAGGCAATGAAATGCAACAAAAATACCTGCCCCACCGGTATCACCACGCATGATCCCAGCCTGCAGGACGGGCTTGATCCCACACAGAAAAAAGTGCGCGTGATGCATTACCAACGGAACCTGGTACATGAAGTCGAGGTCATCGCGCATAGCTGCGGCGTCAAAGAGCCGCGCGGGCTGCGCCGCAAGCATATCCGTATCGTGCAGGATGACGGGCGTTCCATCCCGATGGACAAATTGCACCCGCGCCCCGGGATACTGGAACGATATCGTGGCTCCGGCGTTACACAGGCAGGTTGACCGGGCTTGCAATCTGAACAACGGCAGAGCCTGAAGATATTATACATCAATCATAAACTGGGGACATACACATGAAAAAATCACTTATCCTGACCGCACTGGCCACCACAATTATTGCATCCACCGCGTTGCTTGCATCGCCTGTCTATGCTGACCATCATGCGAAAGGTGAAGCCCACAGCCTCGACAATGTGCTTGCCAATGCAACCCGCGCAGAAGATGCCGCCCGCGACAAATATCGCAACCCAAAGGAAACTCTGGAGTTTTTCGGTGTAAAGCCCGATATGACGGTGGTTGAATATGGTCCTGGTGGCGGCTGGTACACCCGCGTATTGCTGCCCTATATTGCGCCCGTGGGAAAATATATCGCGGTGGGCACCGACAGCGATGTGTTTAATTTCAGCGACCGGGCCCGTGAAGCCCGCACCAAAAGCTGGCCCGAACGTTTCCCCGCCACCGCAGCCGAATGGACCGGCGTCGATGCCGATAAAATCACCGCATTCGAAAGCGATGAAATGCCCGAAGAAATGCTGGGCACCGTTGATCGTATCCTGATTTTCCGCTCGCTGCACGGCATGATGAACGGCAACCGCGCGGACAGCGAATTGAAGTCGCTGCGCAAGATGCTGAAAGATGACGGCATGATCGGCATTGTTCAGCATCGCGCCGATGCCGATGCGCCGTTTGCACGTTCCAACGGCTCCAAAGGCTATCTGAAACAGAAAAATGTTATTGCGCTGTTTGAAATGAATGGTTTCGAACTCGTAAATTCCTCTGAAATCAATGCCAATCCGAAAGATACCAAGGATTACGAAATCGGCGTATGGACCCTGCCGCCGCGCCTTGCGACCGCCGATAAAAATCCTGCGGACAAAGCCAAATATGAAGCGATTGGCGAGTCTGACCGAATGACATTGCTGTTCAAAAAAGCGTCCTAATACAAAGTAGCCAAACAATGATTTATGTTATAGGATAACATAACATTTCATTTATACTCATCTGTTTAATACTCAGGAGAGCCATGATGCGTAAATCATTGCTGTTATTATCCACCATGTCCGCGCTGGTCCTTTCCGCCTGCTCGAATACCGATCGGCTGGTCGAGCGTGACGAAACGCTGCTGAGTATCAGCGCCACCGGAAAGGCGGAAAGCAAGCCCGATCAGGCACGCTTTACCGCCGGGATCAGCACCATTCGCGGCGGTGCAGAAAATGCGAATGAGGCCAATGCGGAGGCGATGCAGAAAGTCGTCGCCGCGCTGGCCGAAAAAGGCGTGGAGGAAAAGGATATCCAGACCCGTAATGTCTCGGTTCGACGTATCGATTACGGCCGCAACAAAGGGAAGTTTGAAGCGAATAACCAGGTCAGCGTCCGCGTACGCAAGGTGGAGGATGCGGGTGCAGTAATCGGTGCAGCCACCGCAGCGGGTGCAAACGTGCTAAGCGGTCCATCACTGACACAATCCGATCCCGAGGCCGCAAAACTGTCCGCCCATGGCGCGGCATACAAGGCGGCCAGAGCCAAGGCAGAGGCCTATGCCGAAGCGGCAGGTATGGAAATAATGCGCGTTATTACCATCACCGATGCCAGCAATATGAATGGCCGTTATCCTTACCCAGAAGATGCCGCCTATGAAATGGCCGAACAGGCCGCACCATCGCCAGTCGCCAACCCGCCCGTATATGGCGGCACAAATGTCGACACCGTGCGGGTAAAGGTGCAATTTGCGCTGACGCCGAAATAGCGGGGCGCGCATAAAACATGGAAGCGTGGCCCGGACCTCGGCAATAGCCCTTGCCGCGCATTTTGATATGATTATATAGCACTCTTCATGACCGATATTACCGTCGCCGCGATGCAGTTGTCTCTGAATGGCAGCGAAGCCGAAAATATTGACGCTGTCAGCGATCTTATCGCCCGCGCAGCACATGAAGGCGCGCAGATCATCCTGCCGCCCGAGCTGTTTTCCAGCCCCTATTTCTGTGCGCGCGAGGATGAGGCACTGTTTGCGCTCGCCCGCCCTACGGACGAGCATCCTTCCGTGCGTGCCATGGCAAAGCTCGCAAAGCAGCTTGGCGTCGCCATCCCCACCAGTTTTTTTGAGCGTGATGGACAGCATTATTATAATTCTCTGGCGATGATTGGCCCCGATGGCGAGGTGATGGGCGTGTACCGCAAATCGCATATTCCCGATGGTCCAGGCTATGAGGAAAAATTCTATTTCCGCCCCGGCAATTCCGGTTTCAAGGTGTGGGACGTGATGGGCACATGTATCGGCGTCGGCATATGCTGGGACCAATGGTATCCCGAATGCGCGCGCGCCATGGCGCTCATGGGCGCAGAGTTGCTATTCTACCCCACCGCGATTGGCAGCGAGCCCTATGATGCGGACCTAGACACGAGCCAAATGTGGCGCCGCGCGATGCAGGGGCATGCAGTCAGCAACTGCATGCCCGTTATCGCCAGCAACCGCATCGGGACCGAGGTGCAAAGTCCAAAAGGCGACAATGTGGACAGCGGCACGTTTTACGGTCACAGCTTTATAGCCAACGAATGGGGCGACCTGGTCACCGAATATGGCGCGGAAGAAACCGGCGTGCTTGTTGCCACACTCGATCTGAACCAGGCCCGCAAGCACCGCGCCGGCATGGGATTTTTCCGCGACCGCAGGCCCGAGCTGTACGAACGGCTGGCGGAGGATAGATAAGATAATGAGCGATGACGAATTTTTACCCTTACCAGTTTGAGGCGCCAATATGCCATCACGATGTCGGCAGTGACAAATACCGATATAGAGTCGTTTATCTGCCCGATGCACTGAAGACCGAACTACCCCTTGGCGAGTATCCGCGGCTGCGCATCAACGGAGAAGTCGACGAATTGCCTTTTGAGGCGGCTCTTACGCCGGTTCGCGGCAAATGGTATATTCTGTTTTCCCGGGCAAGTCTTTCGAAAATAGGCAAAAATGTGGATGACATAGTGTCTGTCCGCTTCGAAATCGCTGACCAGGATGCTGTCACCGTGCCAGAAGCTCTGGATAATGCATTGCAAGGCGATGCGCATATGCAAACCCTTTGGGATAACCTGACAGCGGGTAAAAAGCGCGCGCTGGCACACCGTGTGGCCAGTGCAAAAACCGCACCGACACAAGCAAAACGCATCAGAGAAATATACGAAATCATGCTGGGAAAGCGTGACATGCGCGGAAACAAGGTAAAATGAATAGGGCCGACCCCACAGCCATATATAACTGGTTGTGCCTTTCAGAACGCATCACGACCTCGGGACAGCCAAGCGAAGCGCAGCTTGCCGAAATCCGTAAATTGGGTGTCCAGCATATCATCAACCTTGGCCCGCACGACCATGAGTATGCCCTGCCCGATGAAGCGGCTAGTGTGGCTGAGCTGAATATGGAATATGTCTATATTCCGGTTGATTTCAAAAACCCGACTAACAAAGATTTCGGGCAGTTTTGTGAAGCTATGGAAGAACTGAGCGACCAACCCGTCCATGTCCACTGCATCGCCAATTACCGTGTCTCAGCCTTTTTTGAACGCTGGCACCGGGAAATACGCGGCATGGATGCTGAACAGGCCCGAAATCTGCGACAAAAAGCCTGGCAAGAACCGGACCTCACTTGGCGCACCTTTATCGGTTGAACCCACTGGATCTGCGCAGCATATCAGTCCCAGAAAACCCTGTCCTACACGGCATCCGTTCCGCTATGGTGGAGTAATGTACAATCGCCGTTTTTTGCACCGCACACTCTCTGTTGTAAATCTACATCCGTCAGGACAGCTGGTAGGGGGTGCGACTTTCGTGACTGTCGCAATAAAATTACGCAGCGGCTTCGTTTAATTGCAGGGCACGGGTAAAAACGCCACCAAACATTCCAGCCGTCAGCCGGCCCGTATTCATGTTGTAGCGGCTGCAGTGATAACTATCGAGGAGGATAGTGCCAGCCGGCATCTGATGTTCAGCAAGATGCGCAAACCGGTGCTCTGCCAGCCGCATCGCGAATCCCCGCACCAAGCTGTCATGTGCCACCTTGCCCAGCGCTATTATGACGCGCAGGTTTGGGAGCGCCGCTAATTGTCGCATCAGGTAAGGACGGCAGTTATTCGCTTCCACCCCGGTCGGGCGATTTTCGGGCGGCAGGCATTTGACCGCATTGAATATCATCGCACCGTTCAGCGTCACGCCGTCATCGGCGCTGTTGGCAAACGCGCCGCTGCTCAGGCCAAAACGGTCCAGCGTATCAAACAGCACCTGTCCCGACTGATCCCCCGTAAAGGGCCGCCCGGTGCGGTGTGCGCCATGTTTGCCAGGGGCCAGGCCGACAATGGCAAGCCAGGCCGCCGGGTCACCCCATGCGGGCACCGGCGCGCCGTGCCAGTGCGGAAACTCAGCGGCTATCTCGGCGCGATATGCGGCCAGCCGGGGGCACTGCGCGCAATCATGCGGCGGTTCGGTTTTGGGGAGCGGCATGGAGATGAGGCTTTTGCAAGACATGGCTTTAGGATAGGCACAGCGTCATGAGCCATGCAACACCGCATATCTATCTGATCGCGCTGGGATCGAACCGGCGCAGCGCGCTTTATGGCGGCCCGCGTGCGGTGCTGGCACGCGCGGTAGAGGCTTTGGACGGTCAATATCAGGTCCATGCCGTATCGCGCACGATCATGACGGCCCCCATCGGCCCCTCACAGCGCCGTTACGCGAACGCCGCCGCAGTGATCGAAACGAATCAGGCTCCTGATGCGTTACTGGTTTCGCTTAAAACCACAGAGCGCGAATTCGGAACCCGGCGCGGACAGCGTTGGAGCAGCCGGGTGCTTGATTTGGATATCATCCTGTGGAGCGGCGGTATATGGCCCGCCCCCCGCCGCGCGGCAAATGGTGCGGTATCCTGCGCAGCCCCGCTCACCGTGCCGCACCGCGCGTTTCGCAGCCGCGCGTTTGTACTCGAACCCGCCGCACAAATCGCGCCCGGATGGCGTGACCCGGTGACGGGCCGGACAGTCCGCCAGCTCATGTTTCTGCAAAAAATGGGTAAAGCCGCTTGACCCGCAGGCAAAGCGTGACTAGGTGAGCGTCTGCACCAACGCATGGCGCATGACCCATGCACGATATGGGGCCCTTAGCTCAGTCGGTAGAGCAACTGACTTTTAATCAGTAGGTCGCTGGTTCGAACCCAGCAGGGCTCACCATTATTTCAATGGTTTATGGTTGATTAAGCGGCAATTTCTGCCGCGAAAATCCGTTCGCGGTACCAATGAGGTACCAGAGCTGCACTAAGCGGGATCCTGTTAAATTCTATCAATTTCTGCTCTGCGCCCTAGGCCCCGTTGGCGGAACATCCGTTAGCACGTTGCCAGTTCGTTTATATGCTGGCTAATTTTGGCCATCCATTTATACCTACAAGTCACACGTAAGTGATCAGCTTTTGGGCAGAGTGTTAATGACAGAACTGAAAATTGAAAAGGAACTGATCAACAAGTTGATTGATCTGAAATATGCCCGCCGTAAAGACATTTATGATCGCGCTTCTTTAGAAGCAAATTTCCGAGAAAAATTTGAAGAGTTAAATAGAGTCAAGCTGACTGATTCTGAATTCGCGCGGCTATTAGATGAAATCGTAACTCCAGATGCTTTCAAGGCTGCCCAGATATTGCGTGGGCGTAACAGCTTTGAGCGTGAAGATGGGACGCCACTTAACTACACCCTCGTGGACATAAAGGACTGGTGCAAAAACACCTTTGAGGTGGTGAGTCAGCTCCGCATGAACACAGACTATAGCCATCACCGCTACGATGTGGTTTTGCTTATTAACGGCATACCAGCTGTTCAGATCGAGCTAAAAGCACTGGCTATCAGTCCACGGCGGGCGATGCAGCAAATCGTCGATTACAAAAACGATCCAGGTAACGGTTACGGCAAAACTCTGATGTGCTTCATCCAGCTCTTTGCCGTCAGTAACAGGAATGACACCTGGTATTTTGCTAACAACAACAAGCAGCATTTCAATTTCGACGCAGATGAACGCTTCCTGCCGCTCTATCAATACGCCTCTGAAGATAACAAAAAAATCACTCAGCTCGATCAGTTTGCGGAGCAATTTCTGGCCAAATGCACGCTCGGAAATATGATCAGCCGTTACATGGTGTTGGTCGCCAGCGAACAGAAGCTGATGATGATGCGGCCATACCAAATTTATGCAGCCAAGGCGATTGTCGAAAGCATCCACCAAAATTGCGGCAATGGCTATGTGTGGCACACGACTGGCAGCGGCAAGACGCTGACATCGTTCAAGGCTTCGACCCTGCTAAAAGACAACCCGAATATCGAAAAATGCCTGTTTGTGGTTGATCGAAAGGATTTGGATCGACAGACCAGAGAGGAATTTAACCGCTTTCAAGAAGGCTGTGTTGAGGAGAATACCAACACCAGTACGCTGGTTAAACGGCTGCTGTCAGATGACTATGCCGACAAGGTCATTGTAACCACGATCCAGAAGTTGGGTCTGGCGCTAGATAGCGAAAACAAGCGCAACTACAAAGAGCAGCTCGAGCGGCTGCGCGACAAACGCATGGTGTTCATTTTTGACGAGTGTCACCGCTCTCAATTCGGCGAGAACCACAAAGCAATAAAAGAGTTTTTTCCCAATGCTCAGCTTTTCGGTTTCACCGGTACGCCGATTTTCGAGAGAAACGCGAGCTACCAGCAGGTTGAAGGGCAGCAGGCATCGCTAAAGACCACAGAGTCCATCTTTCAGCAGGAGCTCCACGCTTATACGATCACCCATGCAATTGAGGACGGCAACGTCCTCCGTTTCCATGTCGACTATTTCAAGCCTGAAGGAAAGAACGCGCCAAAGCCGGGCGAGCCGCTCGCCAAGAAGGCAATTGTCGAAGCCATTCTTGAAAAGCATGACGCGGCCACGGCAAGCCGAAAATTCAACGCCATTCTGGCCACGGCATCCATCAATGATGCCATCGCCTATTATAAGATGTTTGGCGAGATTCAGGCGGAACGTGCTGCACAAGACCCGGAATTTGAACCGCTGAACATTGCCTGCGTGTTCTCTCCCCCGGATGCACGGCAGATACAGGAGGATTTGCCGCAAGAGAAAGCCGACAACTCGGTGGCGCCCGACGAGAAAAAGGCTGCGCTCAAAGAGATCATCGCTGATTACAATGCACGCTACAGCACGAACCACAGCATCAATGAGTTCGATCTATATTATCAGGACGTGCAGAAACGTATTAAGGATCAGCAATATCCCAATCGCGATCTGCCGCACTCCGAAAAAATCGATGTGGTCATCGTCGTCGATATGCTGCTGACAGGGTTCGATTCCAAATTTTTGAATACGCTCTATGTTGACAAGAACCTCAAATATCATGGCCTGATACAGGCTTTCTCGCGCACCAATCGCGTCCTCAATGATACCAAGCCTTATGGCAATATCCTCGATTTCCGACAGCAGCAGGATGCGGTGGAAGATGCCATCGCGCTATTCTCGGGTGAGCAAAGCGATAACGCGAAAGAAATCTGGTTAGTCGATAAAGCACCGGTCGTTATCGAGAAGCTAGACGGTGCGGTACAAAAGCTGGATGACTTTATGCAATCACAAGGGCTGGCTTCCAAACCGGACGCGGTTCCCAACTTGAAGGGTGATGCAGCGCGGAGTCAGTTTATCAACCTGTTTAAGAATGTGCAGCGCCTAAAAACACAGCTCGATCAATACACCGATCTCACGCCGGAAAACACCGAGAGCATAGAGCAGATCATTCCCAAGGAACAGCTGCAAGGGTTCAAAGGTGTATATCTGGAAACAGCGCACCGATTGAAGGCGCAACAGAGCAAGAGCGGTGCGGAGACCTCATCAGAAGTTGACCAGCTTGATTTTGAGTTTGTGCTTTTTGCCTCCAACGTGATTGATTATGACTACATTATGGAGCTGATCGCCCGTTACTCGCAGGAAAAACCCGGCAAGCAGAAGATGACGCGCCAAGAGTTGATCGGCTTGATCCAATCTGACGCAAAATTCATGGATGAGCGCGAGGACATCACCGAATATATCAATTCCTTGCAAGCCGGTGGGGGCCTGAGCGAGAAAGGCATTCGCGGCGGCTATGAAGCTTTCAAGAATCAGAAAAATGCCGATGCCTTGGCCGCGATTGCTGGCAAATATGGCTTGAAAAATGAACCCTTACAGGAATTTGTCGATATTACGATCCAGCGGCTGATTTTTGATAGCAGCCTTTTGACCGACTTGCTGGCTCCTTTGGAGCTAGGCTGGAAAGCCCGCACCCAAAAAGAGCTCGAGCTGATGGAGGAATTGGGGCCGTTGCTGAACAAGCTCGCCGACGGGCGTTCGATATCTGGGTTGAGCGCTTATGAGTGAGAAGGTTGGCCAAACTCTAGTACCGAAGCTGCGATTTCCCGAGTTTGAGAATGAACCGGAATGGCAGGAACAGCGCATCGGAGACGAGGATTTTGGTGAACTGTTCAAAGGCAAAGGAATATCAAAGGCGGATATTGACCCTAGTGGCCTGACCCCATGCATACGCTACGGCCAGCTATACACTGACTATGGCGAAGTGATCTCGAAGGTTTCCTCGAAAACCAATATTGATTCTGACAAGCTCTTTTTGAGTGAAAAGAGCGATGTGATCATTCCAGCATCTGGTGAGACGCAGGAGGACATCTCTACGGCGTCATGTGTAATGCTGGACGGTGTTGCTTTGGGGGGTGATTTGAATGTTATTCGGTCAAATCATAACGGAGTATTCGTCAGCTACGCATTGAATGGGCCACAAAAGCAAGCAATCAGTAAAATTGCGCAAGGCAATGCCGTCGTTCATCTCTATCAAAAGCAACTTGCCAAGCTGAAGCTGCAATTACCGGGTGAACCCGAACAACAAAAAATTGCCGATTGTCTCTCATCCATTGATATTCTGATCGCACTGAAAGAGCAAAAGCTGGAAGCGCTTCAGGATCACAAAAAAGGCCTGCTGCAAAAGCTCTTCCCGGCACAAGGCGAAACAGTGCCAGAATATCGCTTCCCTGAATTTCGCGATACAGCTGACTGGGGGGTGAAGCCATTGAGCAAGGTAGCGAAAGTCTTGCCCGGTTTCGGCTTTCCCAGAGAATATCAGGGCAGAACCGAGGGGAAATATTCCTTCTATAAAGTCAGTGATATCTCAACAGCGGTCCTAGATGGCCATGTCTCCATATCTGATTCAGCGAACTATATTGATGAGCCTACGCTCAATATACTGGGCGCTAAAGCTCTCCCTTCGGGAACGACTATATTTGCGAAAATCGGGGAGGCAATTCGTCTCAACAGAAGAGTAATGACTTCGCAGCCCAGTATTATTGATAACAATGTTGCTGGGCTCAAGCGTATAAAGGGGGAGGCAACAGATTTGTTTCTCTATTACACACTCTTAAAAATTCAGCTGGCGGAATATTCCGGCGGGGCTGTTCCATCGGTCAATAAATCTACGATTGAGAGCATTCTGGCACTGTTCCCTTGCATAGATGAGCAGAATAGAGTCACCGATTGTTTGGCATCGCTCGATATGATTTTGCAAAATCAGTCAGCCAAGATTGTTGCCCTCAAGAATCACAAAAAGGGCCTGATGCAGCAGCTTTTTCCATCGCTGGATGAGGTGAAAGCATGACGCGATTTGCCGATATTGATGCACTCGCGGCGGAGCTTCGCAATCAGTCTGCCGAAAAGAAATATCTGTTGCTGTTCGCCTATAATGGCACCGGCAAAACCCGGCTTTCGATGAAGTTTAAGGATATCGGTAAGCAGGATGGTGAAGCAGATACGCTCTACTTCAACGCCTTCACCGAAGATCTTTTTACATGGGACAATGACCTTGAGAGCGACAGTACGCGCGTCTTGCAATTGAATACCGATTCCCAGTTCTTTGCGGGGCTGGAAGAACTGGAAATGGACACCCGCATCCGCGCATTTTTGGATCGCTTTGCGGATTTCGATTTCACCATCGACTATGACAATTGGGCCGTCAGCTTTTCGCGCGAGATCGAAGGTGACGAGAGTGAAACAGGTCGCGATACAATTACCGATATCAAAGTGTCGCGCGGTGAAGAGAATATCTTCATCTGGTGTTTTTTCCTCGCTATCCTGCAACTCGCTATCGATGGCGCGGAAGTGTATGCATGGGTCAAGCATGTCTATATCGACGACCCAATATCCTCTCTGGACGAACACAACGCCATTGCTGTTGCGACTACCTTGTCCACACTCCTGAAGGGGCAGGATCGCCTTCATGCGGTAATCTCATCCCACCACACCTTGTTTTTCAACGTGCTGTGCAATGATCTCAAAAAGGCGAAGCGATGTTTTCTTCACAAAGATAGCGGCTCAGGGGAATTCGTGATGCAGGATACGGGCGACACGCCGTTCTTTCATCATGTTGCCTCGCTCGCGGAACTGGTGAAGGCGAGAAATGATGGCACTCTCTACACCCATCACTTCAACACCCTGCGCACCATCTTGGAAAAATCAGCCAGCTTTCACGGGTTTAAAAAGTTCTCAGATTGTTTTGAGAGCGGCGATGGCAATCAGGACGATGCTTTGCGCAGCAGGATTGTGAACCTGTTGAGCCATGGCAACTATTCTCTCTACGAACCGCGCGAAATGCTAGAAGATAACAAGCAGGTTTTTGGTGAAATATTGGATGAATTTCTGGATCGCTATGCGTTCAACCCTGAAGTTATCCGGGCAGAAGGGGACACCGCACAATGACAGAGCAAGAACAGAAAAAGCTTGGAGAAATTCTCTGGTCAATCGCCAACAAGCTGCGCGGGGCGATGAATGCCGATAATTTCCGCGATTATATGCTGTCTTTTCTCTTTTTGCGGTATCTTTCGGATAACTATGAAGCCGCTGCGAAAAAGGAGTTGGGGGCGGATTATCCCGAAATGCTGCCTGATGTGCAGGCTCAGGTGAACGCGACGCCATTACAGATTTGGTATGAAGAAAATGAAGCGGACATAGAAGCCTTTGAAGACCTCATGCGCCGCAGAGTCCATTATGTCATCAAACCTGACTACCTTTGGAACAGCATCGCAGAAATGGCCCGCAAGCAGGATGGTGACTTGCTCGATACGCTACAAAAAGGCTTCAAGTTTATCGAAACCGAATCTTTTGAAAGCACATTTCAGGGATTGTTTTCAGAGATCAATCTGGGTTCGGAGAAGCTGGGAAAAGCCCTTCCGGACCGCAATGAGAGGCTTTGCAGTATAATCAGCAAAATTGCCGAAGGTCTCAATGAGTTTTCAACGTCCACCGATACACTGGGCGATGCCTATGAGTATCTGCTTGCCCAGTTTGCCGCCGGTTCAGGCAAAAAGGCCGGTGAATTTTATACGCCGCAACAAATTTCCTCGATCCTGTCTGCCATCGTCACGCTGGACAGCCAAGATCCGTCCAGCGGCAAGAAAAAGCGCCTGGAAAGTATTTTTGATTTTGCCTGTGGTTCGGGCTCGCTGCTGCTCAACGTCCGCAATCAGCTGGGCAAGCACGGCATAGGCAAAATCTACGGGCAGGAAAACAATGTAACAACCTACAACCTCGCGCGCATGAATATGCTGCTCCACGGGGTGAAGGATTCCGAATTTGAGATATTCCACGGCGACACGCTCAAAAACGATTGGGACATTCTGAGAAATCAAAACCCGGCCAGGAAACCAAAATTCGATGCGGTCGTCGCCAATCCGCCATTCAGCTACCGCTGGGAACCGACCGATGCTCTGGGCGATGATATGCGCTTCAAGAACTATGGACTCGCGCCTAAATCAGCGGCTGACTTTGCGTTCTTGCTGCACGGCTTTCACTATCTCAAAGATGAAGGCACGATGGCAATTATTCTGCCGCATGGCGTTCTGTTTCGTGGCGGCGCGGAGGCACGGATACGGCGCAAGCTGCTAGAGGATGGCCATATCGACACGGTGATTGGCCTGCCGTCAAACCTCTTCTACTCAACCGGCATTCCGGTTTGCATTCTTATTCTGAAGAAATGCAAAAAGTTTGATGATGTGCTGATTATCAACGCCAGTGAACGCTATGATCCCGGCAAACGACAGAACGCTCTGAACCCGGATCAGATCAAAGACATTATTGAGACCTATCAATTTCGGCGGGAGGAGGAGCGCTTCTCGCGGCGTGTGAGAATGGAAGAGATAGCGTCAGAGACCAACGACTATAACCTCAACATCTCTCGCTATGTCAGCACGGCGGAACCAGAACCGATTATCAACCTAAAACAAGTTCATACAAAACTGGAACAGGTTGACACGAAGATCAAAAAAGCAACCGCTGAGCACAATGCATTTTTGAGAGAGCTTGGGCTGGATTTGCTGCCTTAAAAGACAAGGAAACAGAAACTTATGCTCCGTGTGAATTGAAAGAGCCCAATCAATAGCTTGGCAGGTTTGAGCCCCGCCAGCATGCAATTGACGTGGCTAAGGTGGAAGCAAATTTTAGCCTTGAGCGGAAGGTAGGTCAGTCGATCCAATAGGCAAGGAAGCTACTCGATATCGCCGCCAACAACAGCCATCTTTCAACCTGCATCACAGTCCCCAACCTCCACCGTCTCCCCTCAAACCAAAGCTTTTCGACAAAGATAAGATTGAAGCCCATGCGGGTACCTTCAACAGTGATGTTCTTCCCGACCAGCTTTTTGACATTGCCGCTTAGATCCAGTTCCCAGAACCCGCCGCCCTCCATTTCTAGCTTATAACCCAATGGCGCGCGGCCGAGCACGCCGGTCACGGTGTGACGTGTTCCCATCGGCATTTCGGGTATCTCCCCGGAAGTCGTCTGCGGTACGCCCCCGCTTTCGACTTCACACCTAACCTTGGTGATCGGGGAGTTAGTAAACTGAGATAACCCAGCCCCTGTAACCTTTAGACCCGAGAGTCCTGGACATACGTCACAGGCTCCCCGACCCTAAGGCAAGGAGTGTGGTGCTATTTCGGTCAGCACCGACCGGTTATCTCAAGGGTTACTAAGCCCCGGAACCATGCGTAGTGGTTCGCTAAGCTGTATGGGACAGGTAGAGCATTTAGGCAATGGAAAGCTGTATAGCCGGGGTTTTGCCTGACTTAGCTCAGAGTTTTTCGTAAAATGTGCTTTTTCTAGCAGCCAGAGAGACAAAGCATGGGAGGTATAGGCTCCGGACAGAAACGCTCGACCAATCGCGGAGCGGTTGAGCAGTTTCCATCCATCGACCTGCGCATTTTAAAACGCGCTGGCCTGCTTCGTTTCAGCGAATGTACATATGACACATTATGCTGGTCAAATCAGGGCCTAGAGCAGCTCAGTGTGCGAATTTTTATCGATTTGAGCGATACTGACGATGCATATCTAAAAATCCTGTTTGATACCGCCACGATACCGCAGAAATTTGGAGCAGCCATAGAATGTGTCCCTTGCCCTTATGGTGGCTATCGATGCTATTTTCTGTGCCCATTGGATGGGAAGCGATGCGAACAGCTTTTCTTTGCTGATGGCTGCTGGGCATCGCGCAGAGCGCACAAACTCATTTACACCTCACAAAGCCAAGACCAGCTTTCCCGTGCTCGCCGCAATGTCGTCAAGCTGCATAGGCAGATCAACGGTGATATCCGATATAAACGACCGCGCGGCCAAAATAGACGCCGCAAGATCAAAAGGCTCAACTGCGCTAAATCTCATGCTCAAGAGCTATATCGGGAGCGACTATTCAATCTTTGCAGCGACAAACCCTGAAATCGAAGCCCGCCTTTCACTGATTGCGATCTCATTCTTCATCAGATAAGCTCTTAACGGTTATGCCCCCAAAAAAAGCACTTTATGAGCAGTTACTTGCACGTCAGGTAAAAGCGCACAAATGTGGCACCTTTTACGAGGCCTGTTGGTTCGCACATGCAATTTTTGAAGATCGAACTAGAAGCATTGTCCAAAATTCTGGCGACCGAACGGGCTATGGCAAACAAATAAATGAAAAAATCGAGTTGATTGAAAAACGACTGGAGGAAAAGAAGAATAAGCTTGTTAACGGCAAACGGAAACGGAACAAAAAATCCGGCAAATATGAAAAGGTTCCCAAATGGCCTTATCTACACACTCTAGACCCTACCCTGATAGCTGACCTCAAAATTTGGACAAAGAGTAGAAACGATCTTGTGCACAAACTAGCGAGTGGCGCATTTTCGATTTCTGAGGCAGATAACGCAATCAAAAATCTTTCTGAAGAAGCTATCGATCTTTCAAAGGAGATTTGTGCGAGCGCTCGCCGCGTTAAGGGGCACCAAAAGAAGTTTGCCACACCGAAAGCGAGAACCAAGTAAACGGTCTGGTACCTACACGGTACCGACAACCCGAACCTTTCCCGAACAAGATACGCAAAACTGCGCTCCAAGACTGCCAAATGGCCTGATTTGCAATCAGTGGGTCGGTTGGAAGATTTCCGGACAACGCCGGTGTGACATCCAAGACGAAATACAAACAACGCCAAAATCAGTAGGTCGTTACTATTGGAGAAATAGGGCTCCGCATTGGGATTATCCCTGACATCCGTCAGAAACCTATCTTAATGGATTGGATGGTCAACAATAGGAGTGACCATCATGACCAAAGCAAAGACACTTACAGTCAAGTCCATCAAATCCAATCCTTCGCCGCAGACGTCCGATATCGTTACGCTGGCCGACTTATGCAAAGAACTTAAAATCAAACCGCGCGAAGCTCGTATGATGTTGCGGTTGGCTATAAGCAAGAAAGGCCAATATCCCGCCTTAACCGAAACCCATATCCCCCGCCAACCTTGGCGATGGGATGCAGGATCAAAGGCATTGGATGAGGCCAAAGCAGCCTTGAAGACTTCGATCAACCAAAAATAAACAACCGAAGTTACTTTTCAGGTTTTCACGTTTCAGGAGCCGGTGATCGTCATTTTTCTAGTATATAGTGACCGCCAATTGGTAGCATTGAATACTTGAAAACCTGAAAAGCTATTTCATTTGGACGGCAAAGACCAAACCCATGTCTTTCCGTCTCGCATCGTGCTGATATCAAGTTCCTTTCTGGCGCGATCCAATGTCGATGCGGTAATAGCACGTGCTTCCGCTTGGGACTTAACCGATGCGGCCGCCTTTGGACCATTTGCCAAAGTTTCGAGCAAATACTCCTTTGCAACTTGCCGCTCGTCCTGATCCGGCCCCCGTGATGATGTTCCGCTGGAGAAAAACAAGTCAGCATCCACATCGGCAAACTGATCAAATGTTATTGTCGGCTGTTCACCAATGCGCCCATTGGCATTACCCATCTTGAACAACATCGCCTCACCCTTCTCAAAATTGGTTTTCAGATGAAACACAACGAAACCACAAGTATCATCATCGCGCCGGGCAAGACCAAATTGATTGCGTGCAATACCGACAAAGTCGGTGGAGCCCATGCCTTTCTTCATGGCCTTGTCTTGCGGACCTTTGCCGAAATGTCGGACGCAGATGATAGCGCACCGATGCTTTTCCGCGATCTCAGCCAACCGTGTCATAAATTCGCGGACATCAACATTGCTGTTTGAATCGATATTGCCAGTTATAAAAGCCTGTATAGGGTCAAGGATCACTAATCTTGGATCGTGTGCCTCTAATTCGCCATCCAACCAGTCGACCATTTCCTGAGACAATTGAAACCGGCGCGATTGGATAAATATGCGCGACAGGTCGGCTCCGTTCGCCTGCAAGCGCTTTTTGATCACTGCGCCGGGCAAATCTTCAAAGTTGAACAAAAAACAATCACCCGGCTTAATCTTATCGCCATTGGGCAATGTTTCACCCCGGCTGACTTGTGAACATAGCCAGACGCAAAATTGGCTTTTCCCATCGCCAGGATCGCCGTCCAACAGGCCAAGCGTGCCTAGACAGACATAAGGATACCAAAGCCAATCCAAATTTTCGTCAGGAATATCTGTGAAAGGAATAAGCGTTGGCAGTTTTTTGGCTGGATAACGCGACAGGCTGCGCGCAATGCTCCGAACTTCACGATCCGGCAAAGGCTTTTCAGACACACTTTGGTTGAGCGTCATCAGCGTTGCCAATATAGAGTCTTGTGGAACCCCTTTTGAACGCAGATAGCCACCAAATTTGGTCAAGGTATCGTTGCGAAGGCCCACAGGCAGAGGGTTACTATTCACCTTTTCAGGTTTTTTGTCATCGCACTTTGTGATCCCGGAGATGTTGGCAGGTAAATCCGCAATCGGATTGTCGTCCCATACCGCATAGATCGTTCCTGCAACATGCATAGAACCGGGGCCTATGACATAGCAACCGGGCCCGCTTTTGACGTCCAGTTTATCAGAGGCGCCATTTCTAGAGAGCATTTCCCCTAAAAAATAGAAATGAGGGCCACGCGCCGTTTGAACGACAAAAGTTTTTGGAGGCCGATAGCGGGAGCGAAATTCTCGAAGCGCACCCGCACTGTCACAGTCGATTACCGCCAGCCCCTTGGTTGCCACCGCATAGTTCATATCTGGATGCTTGCGGTGCCATTTGCGTATCTTTTTTAAGCTGGTAGTTGCGTTCTTCACGCCATTGGGAACCAGTTCACTGATCGGATGCTTTCCCGGACTTTCGCAATCTATGCGACTGCAATTGCAGCGACCATCGGTGATTCCATGTATGGGCAGGACAGGAATACCCTGCCCCGCAAACCATTCCATCATACCAAGCACAGATGCCGAGCGATCAAAGTTTAGGTGCAATTTAGTGGATCGCATCGCTACCTCCCGATGCCTGTGACTTCGCTTTATAGATCACATCTTGAGCCAAATATTCTAGGAACAGCGCCTTGAACTCTTGGCGGGATTTGACCGTAACAAAACGCTCCATGGTCCAATGTTCGCCGGTGTCAGGGTCGATGCAGGGACAACGAATGAGGATTTTCATTTTTGACCTCCCCGCGCATTGGCGAGATCACGAATGTGCTGATCAACTTCCGACGCCATCCAAGCAACGGTGTGGTCGCCAATACGGACGCGTTTGGGGAAGCGCCCTGATGCTTCCAACCGAAGCAGAGTGCTGTTCGAAATTTTAATACCGCGATTTCTAAGGTCGCAGCGATTGTAGAGTATCGGATTAGACATTTTAGGCTCCATTTTTGTGAAGCCAAATCAGCTAGGTCATAGTTTCAACTGCATCTCGGTCCGAATCTGATTCAAATTCTTCCTTTGACAGCTTTCTCGCACCAAGATGATCAATGATCTCGTTTGCAAGCTCTCTTATCTCTTCTGGGTCAGGTTCGTGGTCGGTCTCATCAATATGCCATTGTAATGTTGCCCCGATCAGTGCGGATGCTGTTCTTGGTAGTGGCAAATCAAGAGCAATCTTCCACATTTGATTGGTAACGGCCTTCCAGTCAAAGACCTGTTCCTTTTTTGGGCGCAGGCGCCTGATCCCATCAAGCTTTTCGACCAATTGAAAACGATCAACAAGGATGGGCTCCCACAAATCTTCGAATACCCTGAATGTTCCAGCGGCTATCGATATTTCGAAATATGGCGTGGTGTTCCATTTTGATTCTATTTTGGAAATTCGCCCTTCATCATCAACGCCGTAACTTTCAAGCTCGCCGCAGCTAATCCATTTTTGAAGCTGCGATTGAACATTAGCGGCACAATCCCAGTCATTAAAATTGTCGACCTCCGCCCGTTTATTTTCGAGCAGCTCGATATTTGAGTCGATCCATTCTTTCGGAAACCGCCTTTGGCCAAGCAAACAAGCTGCATCAAAGAGAGGTAAGTAACGACTGATTGACTGGCGCGATTCATCGTTGTTGCTCAAGAAACTTCCCCCATTTATTCAGCGCCTCACGCTTCTCAGCATCATAGCCATATCGGTTGTAGACAGCAGCCACACCGGAAATGGTTCCGCTAATGTGGTTTAACACCTTTTCGACAACATGAGGAGCCACATCGGCTCTGGCCATGCCTGAAGCCGCCGTTCTGCGCAGGTCATGCAATCTCCAGCCACTTGTGCCGGAATTGACCTGAATACGTTTGAGCATTTTGCTGATCCCGCTGATGGGTGAGTACCCCGTCGTTGAAAAAACGAAATCACAATCTGCAAACATCGGGATTTGATCCAGCAGTTTCATTGCGAAATCATTCAGCGGCACTTGATGCGGCTTACCATTTTTGGAAAGCTCTGACGGAATTTCCCATGTTTGCTTTTCCCTATCAATCTGCGACCATTTCATATTGGCCACTTCGCTGCGTCTCTGTGCAGTAGCAAGCAGCATCAGTGTGTACTGACCGAAAGGAAACGCTTCCGCTTCACATGCCTTGATAACCAACGCGATTTCTTCATCGGACAGAACACGGTCGCGCGAATGCTCTTTGGACGGCTTTCGCAAACCGATGATTGGGCTTTTGTCGACAATGCCCCTTTCAACTAGCCAATTGAACAATTTGCGTATCATCGAATGGATGCGGTTGGCCTGATATTTAGCACCACGCTCAATCGCTGCATCCAGAATTTCCAAAACATCCTGACGGTCGATCTGTTTTATGCCGCGTTCCGCATAACGGGATACCAATTCACGTTTGAGGACATTACTGGTTTCGCGCCAATTCTTATTACGCGGCTTTGCATATTGCAGAATGAAGCTATCAACAGCCTCGCGGGTCGAAACAATCGATTTGCGCGTGGTTTTTGACGGATCAATGCCCTCCCCAACCAACCGCAAGGTTTCCATCGCTTTGGCGCGAGCATCTGCCAGTTTGGTGATTGGGTAATTACCCAGATGCATCCGTCTTTGACTGGTTCCATAGCGATAGCAAAGGGTGAATGCCTTCCTACCGCTTCGATATACTCGCACACCAAATCCGGGCAGCAGAAGATCACGGAACTCCTGAGATTTCTTATCGGTTTTAAGTGCTGCAACGGTCTTGTCTGTTAGCGCTTTGCGCATAGTGTCATCCTTTTGATGACATTCCAATAATCACAGATTTCGGGTTATCTCAAAGAAATTCCTAGAATTGGAACGACCTGAAGCGGAAAAGTTCAGTCTGCAACCTTCCGGATGGGGTGCAATCGACCGGGGGGTGCTTTGGACCAAAAGCTCCCGCCCTAAATAGCACCAAGTGCTAGGTCACAGTTTCTAGAAATTGGGTTCTCACTAAGATTATTGATCGCGGTACCGTGGCGGTATCAGACGCCTGCAATTGCATGAATTGACCTGAAAGGCCCTGAGACAACGTGATACCTCAAAGAAATTTGATTTCAACAAATTATGGAGAATATACCATTATTTGCAATGGCTTGCAAAGACATCAAGGCATGCTTTTAATCAGTAGGTCGCTGGTTCGAACCCAGCAGGGCTCACCATTATATGGTATTGGTATTAATAATTTTTTGCGAATTTGGGAGGTTTTCTATAATCTCATTCAGCCTCTACGGTCAGCCGCTGATTCTGACAAGTAGCCAAATTACCTGTTTGAGAACGCAGTTGTGAGTAGAGATTCCTTAAGTGAATCGTTATTCATCAACCAAGATAACGTTCAGACTAAATCATCCTCGTATCTTACGCATCAAGTACGGCATGCGCTATAAATTCGCTAGTTTTGTCCTCGATAAATTTACCCATATCTTTGGTTTCTGGATGTAAGCCAGTACCTGTATTCGTATGATTGAGCCTGAGAGAAAGCTTGACACGGGATGCAACATGAACAGCATCAAACAAATAACCTATTGATGATAAACATTCACTTACACACATTCTTCCGATACAAATTCATTGGCGCGTTAATCACTTTCAACCAGCTTTATTGTATTGAAATAGTTATAACAATACTACATTTAAACTTTTATCTCTGTTGTAATATTTGATTTATCCAGAACCATATACTCCATTAAATCTATGCGCTCACATTCATAATAATAGAGTGATGTTTTTCCTTTTTTTAATACAGGCTCTATGTTCTTTCCTTTCAAACTAACATTGATTTCAAGCTGCTGGTTAGAGCTTTTACTTTCCATCGGGTTGGCAGCCGTGCCCAGTCTCCAGAATAAACTAGCTGTTTTAAAATTACCTGATAGCGAGTCCTTTATTATAATTCGATCACTATACAATAGAACAGTGCGTTTATGCCGCATGTTTCTATAGTCTGTATAAGATGATGAAAGCGAAGAAAAATCATCGTTTTCTACACTCTCCAAAGTTTGACGCTTAGTCCACTTCTCATATAGAAACCTTGATATGCGTGGCATTTGGTCACGACGATCAAATTCAACAGTATTGTGTGCAGCCGTAGATGGGAAATACTCCCAACCCTCTTTTGCATAACTATATGTTCCACTATCGCAAAACAGGTTCTCGCCTGATTTCCAAATATCAACATGTAGAGCATCAGCCTGATGTGGTCTGAATTTATAGCCTGGCAGACGTAGGTAAATACAAATATCTCCGTCAGATAAGGCACCTAGTCCGCTGTCAGGAAAAATTTTAACTCTGGGTGTTTTTTCTTTTACTTTGGGATTGGAAATGGGGACAGCCAACCATCCCAACATATCTGCAACACAATTTGCCTCACTAAAATAGGTCCGCCCTTCGAACAAAGTGGATGCCAGAGCACAGCTAGCTCGGAAATCACGATATTCCACGTTACCAATCGGTAACAACATGGCCCCATCATTAGACCCGATATTCGGGACCTCCCCTGTTGTGGAATCTGTAAAAAAACGGAGCCATTGCGACGCCAGTTTTGCTTTATCATAATAAGTGCTGTGGAATTTTGAAGCGCCCAGCTTCTCGCGAAAAAGCTCCATCACTGATAAACTATCAAGCATGAGCCTGTGATAAACAAAAGAATATTGGGCAAATCCGCCGTCAGAGAAAATGAGTGCATTTACCCTCTCTTCTGCAAGGCTTTGTCCAATAGACATATAATTCAATGCCTCATCTATCGTATCTTTGTTTTTGGATCGCTTTGAGAGACACAAACCACCTACATATAACGCCATTGCCTCTGATGTAGCATGATTATTATTTTGACCGCGCGCATATCCGATGGTTGGAGCGATACGGCGCAAGTGTGTTAGCAGCATCGCTTCTAGCGGCGAAGATATAGGAATATCATTGTCCAAGATATATGCCGCGATCAGAAGATGCACGGTTCGTATGCTGGCCTCTTGGCCACATATCCAGTTTGGCCCGTAATATGCTGGATTATGTAAATTCCAATCTGTCAGCCACGCATTAATTTTCTTTAGTGCATCCGCTATATCAGCCCTTGCATTCTGTGAAAACGCTAGAAGCCAATCAAAACGCGAAGCTTCCCACACAGTTTTAATGTCTTCAACGTCAGAAGAAAATGCAGATATGTTAGCCCAATGCGCATCTACATTATTGCATTTTGCACCGGTAATAATATTGGTATGCCAATCAGGCGGTTCATCGGAAGGTTCTCCGACTGGCTTGCCAAAAGCCCAGGGGCGATCTTGCCATATCTCAGTCGGGCATAGAGTTTGATTCAAAGATTCAGCAACAGATACAAAAAAATCACCGTCCCTAATCTTGGATGGAGTAATTTTCAACACTGGATGCAGGCCGATTTTTAACCCAATTCGATAAATCCCAACGTCAAACAGGCTGCGTAAACCCAATTTATAATAAGTTGCCAGTCTGGTTGGCAGACTCATTCCTGCGCTCGCAAAATTTCTGCAGCTATAATAGTGGCTTCAGCAACTTCAAATATTTCAGTAATGGGAATAGGACTAGGTAAACCATCGCATATTGCTTGATAAAAAACACCTATGCATGCTTTCTGTCCCTTGTCCTGTTGAAAGCCACTGCTTTTCTTAAAGCCTGGCCAATTATAGCCTCGTAAACTTTTAAAATTATCCAGTTGCAAGGTACCACCACTCGCAAAAGCTTCAATTCTTTCTTTCGGAAAACTATTTGCTCCATTAGCAAGATAGTGGATTGAACCATGTGAGCCGTCAGCAAAGCGTATGAGTATTATTGCCTTGTCTTCAGTAATAGGTTCGGCATTACTATCGCCCATCTTCTGTGCTTTTATTTCAACTATTTCATGTCCCACCAAAAAACGCATTAGATCAATGTAATGACAGGCTTCTCCAATAATTCGACCACCACCAATGTCTTTATCTTGTACCCATACATCCGCTGGAATTGCACCTGCATTCATTAGCATCAGAAACGATTTGGGGACCTGAACTTTATCCAAAAGTTTCTTCATTTGAACTGTATATGGTGAAAAGCGCCTGTTATAACCAACCATCAGTCTGGGAGTGCGCTCTTTTCTAGAGGCCTCTTCGTAAGCATCGCGAACTTGCGCTAATTGGTCGCGCGTTATCGCAAGCGGTTTTTCAACAAAAACATCTTTGCCAGATCTCAGCAACTGCGAAGTCAGGCTGGCGTGACTGTTATGCTGCGTTGCAATTACAGCAGCCGGGATATCATCATTCTCCGTCACAATAGATAAATCAGTGCTCGCCTGAGTGGCGCCATGACGCTCACCGGCCAAAGTACCGCTCAACCCAGCAGACGTAATTATCGGGCCAAGTTTAGCACCCGTTTTGGCAAGCGCAGGTATAAGGATACGTGACGCATAATTGCCAGCTCCTACTATCGCAATCACAGGCTCGCTAATCGAAGGGAGCTCGCTTTCAAGCTCAACCGTGCGGGTGATACGGGCTTCATCGGGGCTATCATATGTTAAAACAACGCCCAGCAAACTATTATCCTCACCCAAGCTTTGGAATGCATCGGGTGCATCCTCGAATGGCAAAAGTTTGCTGATCATATCAGAAACATCTATTTTACCCATGGCCATTAAACCAAGCACAGCTTCAAAATTACGCTGTTCAGTCCAGCGGACAAATCCTATAGGATAATCTTGCCCCCCGTCTTCATATTCACTGTCATAACGACCTGGCCCGTATGAGCATGATACTTGGAAACTAAGCTCTTTTTCATAAAAATCATCACGAGATAGCGTCAATCCTGTTACACCAACAAGTATGATCCTCCCTCTTTTGCGGCTCATTCGCGCGGCATTCGTTACAGGATCATTCGATTTAGTGGATGCCGTTATGAGCACAGCATCAACGCCGCACCCGGAAGAAAAAGCCATGCCAGCCTCAACAGGATCCACCCCATCAGACAAATTACAAGTTTCAGCACCCCATTTTTGAGCCAGATCCAGCTTGCTTTGATCAAAGTCAATTGCCAGCACCCGGCAACCATTAGCAAGCAATATTTGAATGGTCATAAGGCCGATAAGTCCAGCACCCATTACAACAATAGATTCACCGATAGTCGGCTGCGCAAGTCGTACGCCTTGTAATCCAATACTACCCACTACAGTAAAGGCGGCAGAAGCATCGGAAACATTATCTGGAATAAGTGCGCACAGGTTTTTAGGTACACGTACAGTTTCAGCATGAGGCCCGTTCGACAGAACTCTGTCGCCTTTTTTGAAACCATCGCAAGCTCCGGTATCTGCTACAACACCGACATTTGAATAACCCAATGGTATTGGTTGTGAGAGTTTAGACTGGATTGCATCAAATGTTGTTACAATACCGTCGGTACGGACTTTATCCAAAACTTGCTTGACCTTGTCAGGTTGCTGCCGTGCTTTTGAGAGTAATGACGACTTACCGAAATCGACAAGCATTCTTTCTGTGCCGACCGAAATTAACGAAGTGCGGGTGTCAATTACCAGTGATCCTTTTTTAGCCGCTGGCCTTGGGGTTTCGATAATGCGAGTTTCGCCTGATGAAAGGTCTTGAATAATTTGTTGCATTATATTTTTTCCAGGATAAAAATTTGATGTTTGAAAAGAAAAGAAACCAAATTATTACAGCTATATATGGAGATCGTAAAGGGGTGTTAATATTGAAGCTTATTATCATGATTGTGAATAATACAGCTCTAACGCTATGACTTTTATATTCTGAAAATACAATATTTTTAACAACAAGAGCAAGGCTAGACAGCGCGATAAAACCGCCCCGATAGTATAGTTCTAGATACTGATTATGCGGAGTTCCAAAAATGCCAGCTTCAGAGAAACCTGTACCAATAAATGGAGAAATATCAGACCAATTAAATTGCACCGCCACTTCGAGTCTACCAGCCGTCAAACCCTGCTCCCCAGAAAGTTGCCGCATAATCTTTAATACAACCGTTGTATCAGGGAAATAAATAAATAAAACAACTGCGGCACAAGTGATAATAATTAGCCAGAAAACAAGCAATTTAAGGCGTTTAATATCACGCATAAAGATAAATGCAAAGAAAATGTAAGCAAAGCAGAAAAGCAATGGCTCACGTGCTCCTGTTGCTAGTATTCCCAAGCCCATCACAATCAAATTGAAAGTGGCTAATTTTCCTTTATAGCCAATTTGCAAACATAAAAAAATTGCTAGCGCAGTAGGCCAGTACACATACACTTGATAAATAACAAAAATATCCCAAACTGAACCATCAGCTCTACCCACTACCAGAATATTAGAAATTTGAAAGCTCAGCCATATAATAGTAATTACACTAACGGGGAAGCAAGCATATACCATTAACCGTTGGAAACCAATTTCCGATATTATATTACGAAATATAACACTCGCTGCATAACCCGCAATCATCGGTAGAATATAAATTCCAATCAGGATTGTGGAAAAATATATATTATTCATTATATTGAAAATAATGAATGGAATTATAAATAATATTGCTAATATAATTAAATTTACATGATGTATCAATGCACGCCCATTAAGAAACAATAACAAATACAGAGGTGCAATCATTAATGAAATGGGGTACCCCCTTGACTCGTAGCCTAAAGAATTAAAAATTCCTCCATCATCAAAGAATATCGGCGTCATCATCATGAATAAAATAATTATATGAAACAGATATCCATATTTATTACCAGCTTTCTTCATCTATATATTCCTGTGATTTTATATATTTATTTGGTGGATAATGAAATTGGTAAGGACTCCACCCAAATTTATCCAACTATATATCTTTCGTGATAACATCACTCAGTGCAAGGGGTCTATATATTTATGTGACCCAGTATAGTTTGAAGCGCATTCCCGCTCCTATTTTTTCCTTTTCATAGTAAGTTGTTCTGGATCAGCTTTCCACTTACGGTTCCCTAGATAATTTTGAGACGAAGCAACCTTCTGGCCTGCTTCCTGTTCAATCTGCTTACGTGCGCCGCCCGCTCTAGCCGCGTCCGCATTCTCGTTAAGACTTTGGCTGTCACACTGTTTGGTTATGGTAGTTGTCGAAGTCTCGCCAAGCATAGTCAAAATCAGTTCCAGATCGGCCATGTGATCGCGGAGATTTTGGCTGCACAACCCCTTTATGCGCTTGTGCCGCACCACCCCTACACCGAAAGTTTCCTGCGAGATTATGTTAGACAGCATTGCATATTCCTGCCCCTTTTTGACACCGCGTTTGGCCCATTCGCGCTTCAGTTCTTTTCTGGCAACAATTGAGCGAATCCGTTTTTCAATCCAGTCATCCGTTCGTCCCTGAATCTGATATGTAACAATAGCCCGCTTGATGGCAATTTCGGGGTCTTGCATCTCTTGGATGCGCTCATAGCCGACCTTGGCCAACCATCGCTTGAACGGCTCCGCTTTAGAGGAGGGAACGGACTGAATTATACGGAGCAGTGTTTCGGTATTGGCCACCTCTGCGGCGCGCATCTTCCCGCCTGTTCTAGGTAGCGGCAACTTTCCGATATTGTCGGAAAGTTCATCAAACCCTTCATTTTTTTCGAGTTTCTGACGCAAATCTGTCCAGTATTTGCTAGGTCGGTCACTGTCCGTAAGCGCGCCGATAACGTCCACAATTGAGAACATCCATTCATCATTGTGGTGAACCTTACGTATCTCTTGCTTACGGAATAGATTGATTTCATACTGCCCCTCTGGGACAATATCGGTTCTTCCTTCGGTAGCTTCGTCCAACTCTTCTTTTGTCACCGTGCCAAAACGCTGCAATGCCTCTTCAAAAGGCATATCAACGCCAAATTCTTCATCATAATCTTTCTTGTCGGTCATGCTATCAGCGCCTTGTAAGTGAGTCTGCCATTCGAGTTTTCCAAGAGAGAATGACCCTCTCGCCTTTGTCCATGCTACGACGATTAAAGCGCCATGTCATCTCTGCCAGATAACGGTTGAGATGCTTGCGGGAAAGCCAGTGATGCGTTCCAGTAATTTTACGCTTGAACAAAGCCCAGACACTTTCAATTCCGTTTGTGTGCGGGATGAAATGACGGATATATTCGCCCTTGCCGTGGTTCACGCGGTGATGGAAATGATATCCGTCGAGGCCAATGAATGCACCATGCTGGTCAGTCATTATAGATGTTCCTGCTTGGACATTCTGGCGTATAGCGTCATGCACAGTCTTGGCGCGAAGGTTAGGCGTTTCCATTGTGCGAAGTTCACCGCCGCGCTCTAGAATGCCTAGAACAGCCGCTTTCCCAGTGCCACCCTGCATGCAGCCTTTGCGCTTACTGGCATGCTTGTTCTTTTCCTTGCTGCCAGTATAGGTTTCGTCAGCCTCAACTTCATCAGTTAAAGGGCGGGTAAACGACTTTGCTTGCGCCGCATGACGCAGCCGATGAAGCATGAACCATGCCGACTTTTGAGTGACTCCAATGTCTTTGGCCAACTGGACGCTGCTAATCCCTTTTTTGTGCGAAGTGATTAGCCAGATAGCCATGAACCACTTGCGGAGCGGCAACTTGCTATCCTCAAAGATTGAGCCAACTTTGATTGAAAACCGTTTGCGGCAATCGCCACACTTGTGATTCTTATTGTCAGAAAAATAATAAATCTTATCACTTCCACAGTGTGGGCAGTAAACCCCATCTTTCCAGCGAATTTCGCGCAGATGATCTATCGCAGATTGTTCATCTGGGAAGGCTTCTATCATCTCAAAAAGCGTATCAAATTTCTTCATTGTAGGGACTCCGTTTCGCCCCTATCTTATAAAAACTTATTTAACCCAAGTCAATGGGTCACATAAATACATAGGCCCACTGCAATGGTGTTATGAAATACAAACATTTTATATTTTTGTAAGTGCAGTCAAATAAATGCTACGCACTGATTTAATTGAAAATTTACTTTTAATAAAATTAATACACTTCAACGAGGCTTGAGCCATATCTTCATCAGTTATTGCAGCTGTGGTAACAAACATTTCCTGGAGGCTTTGAACACTTACTTTCTCATCTATATAAATTCCAATTTCATGTATTTCATCATATGCTGCCAAGTTATTTAAAACAGGAATACTGCCGCGTGCAGCACCCTCCAAAATCGATGATGAAAGTTGATCACTATCAGGTACTGATATACAGAAATCAGCTGTATCAAGTATTTTAATCAACTGCTGCTGACTCAGGAAACCATCGATAAAATCAACCCCCTTTTGTGCACCAAATTCGTTGCGCAACTGCTTATAATAACCTTTATCGCTATCACCCTCCATTACAATTAATCGCCCCCTACGATCAGATGCATCAAGATATGCCAAAAAGGCGATAAGCAACTCACGCGTATTATAGTGCGGGTGAACACGGCGATTCACCACCCATGTTAAAGAATTTCCATTTCTTGGCACACTATTCGACGAAAATTTATCAGCAACTCCATTTGAAAAATGGATGATTTTATCAGCGTCTATTTTTAATCGCTTAACTTCCCGAATCATGGCGGAAGAGGAAACTAATATGAGTGTAGATCGCCTTAAGATTGCACCAATCAATTCTTTATAAAAAAGAGATCTTTTTTGAATTCCGTAGATTTCACTACCATAGACTACAAGAGAAAAATTATGTCCAGATACTAACCCTGCAAGTCCGAAACCCGAAGCATTATGGACCTGCAAATGACCAGCATCGCGAAAATAAAGGCGCATCCATAGGCCCAATAAAATATATTGTAAAACCATATGAAGATTGGCACTCCAAGATGGAAGCGGCGTAACTATTTGCACGTGCGGCGCAGTCGCTACAGATTCAGCTTTCCTGCAAATATCCACTATTGTTATACTCGCCTCTCCAGCCAATATTTCAATCCAGTGATGTACGTGAGGGCTTTTCGAATTAGCAAGAAAAATTAGCTTTACACTATCGCTCATATTATCCTCACTCCCAACAAGATTGCCTGCCCAACCAGCAGAAGGCCAAGTAGGCGACCAACAAATATACCGATGACTAACTGAGCCGCATTATCACTATTTTGATCTATACGCTTAGCTAGCAGAGGCTCTACAATAAATGTTAGCAATACAGCGCCGAATGCATTTATTATGCCAGACATCTGGCTAATGGTCGCGCGATATTCCGGCAATTGCAGAGAAAAGTAGAAAGCAACGAAAATACCAGAGCCATAGATCCCGAAAATACAGCTCGATACAAGAGTGATCTTTAGTACCTCTTTATCTTTCAAAGCAGTTATATATTCTCGCAAGATATGAACTTTATTCGATTTTTTGCTTCTTTTGAATATCGAAGAAAGCATGGCGCCTACAAAACTACCTGACATAGAATAACGATTGATCACCCGAATATAATATTTTACGATTATAGGTGATACTAAAAAAACAAACATTCCCACTAGAAAAGACAGAAACAAACTGGATGATGCCATGTTAATAAACGAATTAGAGTCAATCATAATATCTGTTAAGTAACCTAATAGAGGCATCAGAAGCACAATTAAGAAGCGTGTAAAAATATAGACTGCTTGCTGCAATGAATATCCCATCATATGCTGAGAAATCTGGATGCCAGCATAGCGCGATAATACTGCAGTCAATTCCAACATGTTAATGAGAGAGAAAATTATCGGTACTACAATAAGTATTGGATTAATGTGACTAAATATCATTGGATTTGCCGCCAGCGCCTTTTTTTAAATTTAAGTCAATTTGATCAAACTGCTCTAGGAACAGTTTACCTAACATTTCTCGTGAATATTTTGTATTTGCAAGCATCCGCGCATTTTCCGATTTCACTAGACGGTTTGTATCATTTTTCATTTCAATCAGTGCATTTGCAAATGCCACCGCATCCTCAGGTGGCACAGAGATGCCACAATCATGATCGCGTATGTTGTCCGCAATCCATCCAGGATAATTTGTAATTACCGGCAAACCAGCGGACAAATAATCAAAAAACTTATTGGGCGATGTCCCGTAATAAAATGCTGGAACATTAGCCAGAACTTGCAAGCCAGCGTCGGCCGATGCCATCAATCCAGCCAGCTTAGTTTTTGGAACGGGTTTATGAAATATTATGATGCTGCCCAAACTTTCACTTTCAACTCGCTTTATTAAAGCATTTTTCTCTACTCCATCACCGATCAGTACTAATTTCAAACCGCTTATATTGCATTTCTTCAATACTGCCGCAGCATTGACAACAGCATCAAGCCCATTCGCTTTACCATGCGTACCGGTGAATATCGCCATAAAATCATTACAACTTACTCCATCCGGTCGCCATGGTTTCACGGTACCATTAAAGAGTTTTAGGTCACAGCCGTTTGGAACAAGCGCGACGTTCCTAGTATCTGATACATAACGAGTGATTCCCTCAACAATACCGGGACTAAGCCCAATAAGGCGATCAGCAGACTTATAGCTAGCCCATTCTAATACAGACATTGCGCCCAAAACAATAGGATTTGTAATAACCCCCATTGCACGCGGCAATTCTGGCCACAAATCACGAACCTCAAAAACAAAGGGTTTGCGTCGTAACCATTTTGCAAAAATGCCCGGAATACCAGAAGTCAATGGCGTTGTAGTTGCAAAAACAACATCGGTGGGTTCCTTGAGAGCCACAAATATACTGCGCATTGCAAATTTCAGAAAGGACCAAGTGCGCTTTAGAAACCCGTCTTTATTTTCGTAAGCGAGGTCAAATTCAATTACTCGGATCCCATCCACGACCCCTTCACGCCGCCCTCGCTCAAAGGGTGCGATCAAACCTGTTTTCCCGCTGACATAGGAGCCACATACCATTGTCACTTGATGGCCAGCAGACAGCAAGTGCTTTGCCATCTCATAAGAACGTGTTCCAGCCGAACCTTGCGGCGTAGAAAAATGTTGGTGGAAATAAAGTATCTGCATCTAATCAACCTTAAATCAGGCCTATCGCGTCAAACCACATGCATCAAATACACGTTTACTATCAAGAGAAGCTTTGGAGATAGTTTTAAACTGGTCATGTGCCGTGAGAAAAACTATGATATCAGCATTATCCACTGCATGCTCAATACCATAATTTCGCAGGCCCAAATCTGTAAGAAGCGCAGGAAGGCCTTCCACAAAAGGCTCGCACACTAAAATTTCACTGAAATTACGTGTGGCCATCTCTCTAACAGCCTCTACTGAGGGACTTTCTCGTAAGTCATCAACATTTGGTTTATAAGCCAATCCCATACACGCAATCACTGGTTTCTCGTAACTTTTTGCAATCGCTTCAACTTGGCCCACCACCCAACGTGGTTTTGCGTCATTTACTTCGCGTGCAGTGCGGATAATGCGCGCTTCCTCTGGAGCAGTATCTACTATGAACCAAGGGTCAACAGCAATACAGTGGCCCCCAACACCTGTGCTAGGCCGCAGGATATCGACCCGTGGATGCCGGTTTGTGAGCTCAATCAATTCATATACATCTATATCAAGCTTCTCAGAAATAATGCAAAGTTCATTTGCAAAAGCAATATTAACGTCCCGAAATGAGTTTTCAGACAGCTTGCAAAGCTCGGCCGTGCGAGAATTGGTGACATGGCACTCGCCTCGCACCGCATTTTTATAGAATTGCACCGCGAGCTCGCTGCTTTTAGTCGTTATACCACCAATAACGCGGTCATTTTCGACTACTTCTTGAATTACCTTGCCAGGCAAAATCCGTTCTGGACAATAGGCAAGAAAGATATCTCCGTCTGCCCCGTCAAAATCGGGGACAATAAGATCGGAGCGGGCATCTTTCAGCCAAGAGGCCAATTGCTCCGTAGCTCCAACCGGTGAAGTAGACTCAAGTATCACCAAATTGCCCGGACGCAAAAGCGGGGCAATCATGTTAGCTGCAGACTGGATGTATTTTAGATCGGGTGCCCTCCCCTCTTTGAAAGGCGTCGGCACTGCGATTATAAACACATCCGCGCTTTCTGCGCTTGTTGATGCACGCAAATTGCCGTTGCCTACAACCTTGTTGAGCAGCTCATCTAAGCCCGGTTCAACGATATGGGCTTTGCCTCCATTAATGGTCTCAACAGCTTTTTGATCAATATCAACACCAATAACTTGCAAGCCAGAATCCGCAAACACAGCAGCACTCGGAAGGCCCACATAACCCAGGCCAAGAACAGAAATTTTTTGCATTATTATTCCTAGAATCTAATGAAATTTTAAAATAGGTATTTATTTTATATTCGAAAGAATATCTGAAATACGTGAAGCCGCATGGCCATCACCGTATGGATTATGCGCCATCGCCATTTCTGAATAAATTTGGTTATTGTCTAACAATTCTTTAATATTATTAATTAAGTTGCTTGTTTCGGTGCCGACTAACTTAACGGTGCCGGCGTTAATGGCTTCTGGACGCTCTGTCGTATCCCTAGTTACAAGAACAGGCTTGCCAAAGCTCGGTGCCTCCTCTTGCAGTCCGCCCGAATCCGTTACCACAAGAGAACATGCATTTAAAACCCAAACAAAAGGTAGATAGGATAACGGGTCTATAAGAAATATATTTTCCACTCCAGATAAAATCTCATCTGCCACTTTTTTAACTTTGGGATTCAGATGAACTGGATAAAGAATTTGTACATCATCTCGCTTACTTAAGTCTGCCAATGCCCTGCAAACACTTGCAATTCCGCCATCCTGGTTTTCGCGACGATGACCAGTAACCAGAATGAGCCGCTTTGCTGGATCCAAAAACGGAAACTGACTTGCCAACTTTTCATTTAATGCAGCATCACTATCCAGCTGGCTTTTAATCATTAACAATGCATCAATAACAGTGTTACCAGTTACATGAATTTTTGTTTCGTCAACATTTTCTGCGATTAGGTTACTGCGTGACAGCTCAGTAGGTGCAAAATGAATATTGGCCAGACGGCCTGTGATTTGCCGATTAGCCTCTTCTGGCCAAGGTGATAAAAGATTGTGGGTGCGAAGACCCGCCTCAACATGCCCCACAGAAACCCCTGCATAAAATGCTGCAAGTGCAGCAGCAGTAGAAGTCGTCGTATCTCCATGAACCAGCACGCAATCCGGGCGATATTCTGTAAGGACCTTTTCCATTCCTTCAAGAACTGCAGTGGTGATATGTGTCAACCCCTGTCCGGCCTTCATAACCTTCAAATCAATATCTGGTACTATATTGAATAGCGTGTTCACCTGCTCTAACATTTCTGAATGTTGACCAGTCACACATACCTTTGAAACAAATCGTTCATCTGCTTCCAGAGCCTTAACCACAGGCGCCATTTTAATTGCTTCAGGCCTTGTTCCAAAAACGCTTAAAATTTTCATTGATAGCCCTTACAACTTAGAAACAAAGACAGATAACTGCCATTCTGCAATATACTTTCGGCTTGACGCGAGCAGTAGAATTGTACTCTTACTTCAAGAACTCAAACCATGTGATATACATATTGAGCTACCAGAATAATAATCAATTGACTTGGATTATTGTTGCAATTTATCAAGCCCTATAGCATATCGTTATCAGCAATCAATGCTTTACATAGTACTATTTTTATGATTGAAAATAGCGTTAAATTATGCAGATACCGGCCCCATCTTCTTTCCAAGGCATTAACCTTACTCTATCATTTGCAATATAAGAAAAGGCGTACTTTTGACAAAAGCATTATCCAGTTGGCCAAATTTTGATGAAGAACAGGCAAATGCCGCACGCGACATAATATTATCCAATAAAGTTAACTATTGGACAGGGGAAACCAGCCGAGAATTCGAAAAAGAATATGCTGCTTGGACCAATGTAAAACATGCGATTGCTGTTGCCAATGGTACGCTTGCTCTGGACCTTGCATTAAAAGCTTTGGATATCGGGCCGGGGGATGAAGTCATAGTAACACCGCGGACATTCATTGCATCCATATCGTGCGTCGTAACGGCCGGCGCCATTCCTGTATTTGCAGATGTCGATAGAGATAGCGGGAATATTAGCCCTACGACAATAAAAAATGTGATAAGTGAACGCACCAAAGCAATAATCCCAGTCCATTTGGCTGGTTGGCCATGCGATATGGATGGCATCATGCTTTTGGCAAACCAGCATGAACTTTCAGTTATTGAAGACTGTGCACAGGCGCATGGCGCCAAAATCAATGGGCGCCATGTTGGGTCTATTGGGCATATTGGCGCTTGGTCATTCTGCCAGGATAAAATCATGACGACTGGTGGTGAAGGTGGCATGGTAACAACAAATAATTCCCAATATTGGGAACGAATGTGGTCATATAAAGATCATGGGAAAAACTGGAATGCTGTATATGAACAAGAGCATCCCCCAGGTTTTCGATGGCTTCATGATAGTTTTGGAACCAATTGGCGTATACTGGAAGTGCAGTCCGCAATTGGACGTATTCAATTAAAGCGAATGGCCGTATGGAATAAAATTCGTACTCGTAACGCGCAGGCAATACAGACCGCGTTGGCTCCTTTCGAGAGCTCGGTACGCGTACCAGTACCGCTTGAAAGTTTTCAGCATGCCTATTACAAGCAATATGGCTATATAAGAATGGGTGGTCTTAAATCTGGCTGGACACGCGATCGCATCGTTTCGGAAATTAATGCGCTGGGGTTTCCTGCATTTCAAGGTAGTTGTAGTGAAGTATATCTAGAAAAAGCATTCGACAATACCGGATGGCGTCCAAAACAACGTCTTCCAACAGCTAAAGAGCTAGGTGAAACTAGTGTAATGTTTCTTACACACCCATCAATTAATGAGCAGCAAATAGCTGCATATTGCGAAACCATTGGCAATGTATTTAGACAAGCAACGTTATAAATTTATTTAAAATATTGATATTCTATATTCCCGATATCGCTTATTAATTCGTCTGCTCCATAGTCATTCTGAACCTTTAAAGCGTTGCATGGTTGCCTCGCCATCAGCACTTATATCACTTCGCAAAACAACTTTTTTCAAAGTAAGAAAAATAATTTTTAAATCCAGCCATATGGAATGATTATCAACATACCAAACATCAAGGGCAAATTTATCTTCCCAGCTCAACGAATTTCGTCCGTTAATCTGGGCCCACCCCGTGATGCCAGGTCGCACTTCATGCCGCCGCATCTGTTCCTTATTGTATAAAGGAACATATTCCATTAAGAGCGGTCGCGGCCCGACTATTGACATCTCGCCGATTAAAACATTCCAAAGTTCGGGTAATTCGTCTATGCTTGTAGAACGCAAGAATTGGCCATAGGGTGTAAGTCGACGGTTATCTGGTAACAAGCTTCCTTGCTTATTTCGCGCTTCTGTCATGGTTCTAAATTTGTACATCGAAAATGGTATTGAGTTGATTCCAGGGCGTTTTTGGGCAAAAAATATAGGCCTGCCTAGAAAAAACCAACTCAAAAACATGGTGGGAATGAGTATTGGAAAAAGAAAAAGAAGAGCCAATCCGGATATGAATATGTCCAAGCATCTTTTCATATTCTATGATTCCAGTTTTACTATATCTATGGATTCAACAACTGCATCAAAACCAGTAATACCTTCATTTGCTGAACCTGTCAGGGTTAGCCAGAAATATTCGCAGCTAGTTGACGGATTACGCACCTGAACACTTATGTTATCTTGCTTGATTGGTAGACGTAATTGAACTTGCTGATCAGAATTCTTGTCCGCGCAATTTAAAGATAATGTCAACAAGCCTTGGTCCGTAGAGTAATCACCCGCGGCAACATCAATTTTAAAAAGACCTGCAGGAAGCCGAACAAGTTGTCTTGCAACCATGCCGCCAGAACCGCCAAGAGCGCTAATAGACAATCCCCCATCTACTATTACAGCACCGTATTCGCCATTTGAGAATATCTGCCAATCCAATGGTGGATATTTAGAATTTTCTTTAAATTCAGGATTACGAATCAAAATGTTCTGAGCACTCTTACCCAGCAGGAACAAATATAATTTATTAGCAGTCTGATATTGATTATTTCTCACCAAAGATTCGATTAAATCTGCGTCATGCGAGGCGGCGTGATTTGGAATATCAGAGCCTAGTTCCATTCTTAGAATGGTGGCGTTTTGCAAAGCATGAGGGGTTCTTATTATTTCCTGCCAAAAACTATAGGCCCACGGCTTCCCATCTTTAAGCAACGTACTCATATACGGTAGAAAAGCCTCTAATTGTACTGCTGATGCTAACCGAGGCAATAAAGTAGGCTTGGTCTGTGGGTAGACCCGCATTGAAATATCATAATAGCTCAGCAAAATTTCAATATCATTTGAATTTTGGCCATCCTCTATAAGCCATGCAAGAGTAAAAAGCTCTCGCCTTGATACTGAAAGTGCACGGGTCATCAGCTCCCTGCGGTTCTCAGTATTGGAACCCAAGGCAAGAACACTTATCGCTTTTGCAGCAGTGGGTTCTTTTATAAAAGCCGTTTGAGCACGCTTAATATCGTTAGGCAGGATGTCTTTGTTATCCTGCCAAGAAGCAAAAATGGCTCTCGCAACACTATTCTCCTGAGCAAAGCCGTTGACGGGCCAACTTGTGAGCGCCAACTCAGGTGCCTTATCTTTCGCTACTCCGGAAAAACTATTGCTGGCTGATAGCCAAGCAACAAAAAGGGCGATGGTCCAGATGATTACATTCTTCACGGTATGTTACTCTCTATCAAATAGCGCAAGCCGCCTACTCTTGGGCAAAATCTCCCCGACCATACTTATATTCATAGGCATAGTCGTAACCATAGCCGGAACGCTGCGTAGTTGTCTTAGTAACAATCCCACCAAAGATTGGTGTTTTTGAATCTTGTATTCGCCTAATGGCTGATTGTATGTTGCGGAGCTTCACCCCATTGGCTTCGATAGTATAGATAACACCCTCAACTGTATCAGCGAGTAGTGGTATATCTGCCAGACCAAGTACAGGTGGAGCATCAACAATGATAACGTCGTAAGTGCTCTTGAGATTATCTATCAATAATACCATCCGATCACCGCTTAGCAATTCAGCTGCGTTAGGAGGTATTGGACCAGCTGCTAAAGCATCAAAACCATACTCTTCATTTGTAAACACCATGGATTGCACATTATCGTCACCAGTCAGGTAATTACTAAGTCCAACTTCGTTGTCAGTGCCAATAATCCGATGCAGGGACGGATTACGCATATCACCATCAATAAGCAAAATACGCCTATTAGCGCTGGCCAATACAGCGGCTAAAGCGAAAGCAGATGTGCTCTTTCCTTCGTTAGGGCGGGTGCTGGTGAGCAGGAATGAGCGCGGCACACCGTGATCTGTCAAAAATGATAAACTTGTCCGAATTGACAGATAAGCCTCCCATGCCATCGACTTTTTGTCTTTGAGACTCTCAACAACATCAGCTTTCTCCATATCAGGTACAGCACCAAGCGGAATAATACCCAGTTTAGGTTTAAGATCTGATGGATCTTTAACAGTTTGATCGATCTGCTCGACAACGAATACATAGGCTGCAGCGAGGCCGAGACCTGCCAAAATAGACAAAGCCAAGTTAAGCAACAGATTCGGGCTGGACGGCTGCTGAGGAGGCTGTGCATTATCCACTATGGAAATATTATTGCTGCCGACGCCAGCAACGCCTATCTCCTTATATCTTTGAAGCAAGCCATCATAAAGCTGGCGATTTGTATCTACTTCCCGCTGGAAAATGTTATATTGAATAGCATCGCGCCGTTCACCACTGAATTCGCTCTTCAAACTGTTTACCTCTCTTTGAAGCTCGCGCTCTCGGCTTAGGGCCTCCTTATAACGTGCATCTGTACCAGACTTAGATCTAGCCTCTTCTGCTACAATGCTTTCTGTAAGAGAGGCAATCTGCGAGGCTAAAGCCTGTGCAGCAGGGTATCCAGGCTCAAATTGAACCATCAACTTGTCATATTCAGCTTGTGCACCCGCCCTCGCTTGACGAAGATTATTCAAAGCAGAATTAGAAAGGGCATTTTGGTTGCCTGAAGATTGCCGCGCCGCACTTTCTGCGGCAATCCTCTCTGCCTTAGCTTGTGCAAGAGCACTGTTGAGGGCTTCTAAGTTGGCAGAAGCAAGGGTTTTCTGCGAAACAGTGCGACCGTTGGCATTTTGCTCTGAAGACAATGTAATAATCTCACGATTATCTGCATATGTAGCTAAATTTCTTTCGGAATCCTCTAAACGTTGCTTCAACGTCGCTAATTGTTCTTCGAGAAACTTTCTTGCTTCTGCAGTAGACCCGAAACGTCGATCCAAATTAGAAGCAATAAACTCATCAACCCATGCATTGGCAATTTCTGCCGAGATTGTTGGATCAGGGCTGCTGAAGTTAATATCAACCAGACTGGACCCCTGTATTGGAGAGATATTTATATTCTCCAGAAGGGTATCGGTAGCGAGCCTAAGCCTGTATCCACGCCCCCTGGATGATAGGCCACCATTTGGATTGCTTTCACCAGCCAGCACACCTAAACCATCAGGGTCTAAACCAAAAATCTCAAAAAAGCGCTCATCGGCAGCAAGGCGCTGAGAGCGAGCTACACGCTCTGCAAGAGACCTGGCCTCCAATAAAGAATATTGCGTCTGATAGAATTCTAGATTCTGACCACCCATTTCAGCCTCCAAACCCTCAACATTCGTGATATTGTCTTGCTCTCGGCTAATTTCAATTCTGGAAGACGCGGTATAGTACGGTGTTGCCAACAACGTAGCTATGACACCGGAAATAAGGCAAAGCGCCGAAATGATGGCAATTGCAATCTTATGCCGAAAAGCAGCCTGCCAATATTGTAGCAACGTTGGCGTCTCGTGCATGACATCATTATATGACTCATCCATGTTTACGACAACCTGATTAGCATCATTCATTAGTCTATATCTCTTAATTCTTGGGCGTTTATCTAAGTAATACAATCAGCGGCGAAGTAAGAAGTGGAGCAACTGTAATAATATCACGGAACAAACGCCGTGCCTGTGAATCACCAACAACAACAACATCGTTGGCAAAAATTTCTGGATCGGAGTAATTACCTCTACGAATGGCTTTTAAATTATATATACCAGCCAATTGTTGACCATCAACAGTACGAAAAACCACCACATCGTCCAACTTTGCAAATTCTCCGGTCCCTCCGGCGTTTGCGACAGCTCGCATCAAGGTCATTTTCCCGACGACAGGGTAAGAGCCAGGTCTATCAACTTGACCGTCAACTGTTACGACTTGACTTACTGTTTCCTCTAGATTGACAGTGACTTGAGGGTTGCGAATGTATCGCCCCTTTAACCTGCCCTCTAATTCAATAGCCAGTTCTCCAGGAGTAAGTCCTGCAGCCTCTACAACACCCACTAATGGAAATGAGAGCCTCCCACTAGCATCAATCTGGGCTTCGCGCGTTAAATCTTCGATACCGAAGACATCAATTTTTAGTTTATCAAAAGGCCCAATAAGGTATGGGCGGTTAGCTGCTACCAAATCCACACGAGTGGGCTGGGGAAGATCGCTGGATTCGAGCACCGTTACATCAGGGCTCGCACCAATAACTCTATTGGCAGCACATGCGCTCAACAGAAACAGTAGCGGCAAGCAAAACAACCAAAATTTCATAACAATCTTATTCCTGAATAATTTCAAAAGGGTTTAGCCTAAGTCTAACTGCAGGTAAACCACATGAATCAAATAGCTGAAAGTTTTCGTAATTTTCCAATTCTCAACGCTTTGGCTTCTAACGACGGGTTGCTGTGAAACCGGACTGAATGTGCCGTACAGAATCTTGGAACTGAGCAAGCAATAAGGAAGCTATAGACATCGTAATGGGCACTCTGAGTGGATAGTCAGCAACACTGGCAGCGCCAATTACAGCCAAAATGAAAATAATCATAACAGCCAGGTATTTATGATGCCCAGCCGCCTTCCGTATTGTAACAATGCTAAAAATGCATTTACACAGCCAAACAAGAAAAACAGCAATAATAATAATTGCCATCAATCCACCCTCAATGACAAATTGCAACCAATCGCTGTGAGCCTGATTTAAATATTGCGACCTCAATAGTTCTTGAGGTTCATTAATTTTATATACATTTTCAAAAGCACCAATCCCAATCCCCCAAGGCATATAATCATTGGCCATAGATAGCAGGAATGGAAACAGCTGCACGCGCAATTCTTCAATATTATTATCTGCAAAAAGCCTATCAAAAGCAAGGGACCGAGAGAGCATGATGGCAAGAACAGTAAGTAATAGCAGGGCACCGCCGATAATTACAATAAGTACCGTCGGTGATTTCAAACTTAATTTGCCAAGTGCTCGCCCGCTGGTAAGTGCTTTGCTCCGCCCATATTTTGCGAAATATATTAACCCCAAAGCCATCACAAGCGATGGAAACATCAGTATTAAACCAAAGCGGGAACCCGTTAATAAAATCAATGGTACAAGAATGAAGATACTACCCAATGAAATCGCCAACTTGATCTTGGATTTATACGAGTCGCTTGAAGAAAAGCCAGCAGACCAGCCAAGCATGACTATGAGTATTATCAACATCACAGCCTGATGGTTGCGATTTGCGAAAAACCCTACCGCACTTCCATTATTTGTAATTTGATAAAGATATAAAGGACTGCGTGGTGGGCCTAAAATTTGCAAAATTGCAAGAGCTGCGCTCGCGGCCATCAAAATAGTTAGAATATTCAAAATTCTGTTGCGATGCTCTTTTTCTAAGTTGAGGTACAGAAAAACCGTCGCCATTGGCACTAGTAGAGAATAAAGACCATTCAATGTCTTTGAAGGCGATAATGATATAGGTCGCCATGGCTGCTCCATTCCTATGATTACAGCAATATCAGCGAAAACTTGACGGCCTGGGAAAGTCGTCCAAATTGAGGGAGGAAGCGGTATAAGTTGTACTATCATGAGACATGCCAATGCCACCATCAAATATAGCGACGCAAGCCGCCCTTTCCACTCCGAATAACTGGCAGTCGCCAAAGCATAAGCCGCGAATAAAGCTGCGAGCGGCCTAAGCACAATGAGGGATTGGATATCATCCCTTGAGCCACCTCCGGTCAGAAATACTATGACCAGAAATACAGCCAATGCCCAGAAGCGAGCATTTGGTGAAACAAGAGAGGAGTGCAGACTTTGCAGTCTTTTTTTGATTGGCATGTTTTGTCCGTGCTTCTAAAGAATTAATAAATAGCAATGCTAGCGGGACCATTCTAGAATTATGGTGCTATGCGATATTTTTACCTATGCTTTTTACAAAGTTAATAACCATCCCGATTATGCATGAACTCAGGGACTAATGTTTTCAACAATGATATTGCAGCCTCGCTATTTCCTTCAGCAAGATTTTTCTGCATGATTTTGAGATGATCTTCGAGCTCTGGCCAAGGTAAAAAACTCTCTTCAGCCTTCATGATTTTTTTATGGGCCGTGCTCTGAGGATTGTCTCCGATCAAGAGCTCTTCGTAAAGTTTTTCACCGGGTCGTAATCCTATTTCGATTATTTCAATATCTCCATTCGGATTCGATGCATTTTTTATGGAAAGTCCCGAAAGGTTTATCATGGATTCAGCCAAATCTATGATGCGAACAGATTCACCCATATCTAAAACATATACTTCTCCACCCTTTGCCATAGCACCTGCCTGGATGACAAGTTGTGCAGCTTCAGGTATGGTCATGAAGTATCGAGTAATATTACGATGTGTGACAGTTATCGGTCCGCCTTGTTTTATTTGGCGCATAAAGTGTGGAACAACAGAGCCACTTGACCCCAATACATTACCAAAACGCACCATCGCAAATCGCGTCTTACTTCCCCTGTGAGACAATGCTTGCAGCACAAGTTCACAACAGCGTTTGCTGGCCCCCATTACGTTGGTCGGCCTTACGGCCTTGTCGGTACTGACAAGTATGAAGTGGGCGACCCCCGTCAACTCTGCCTCAAGCGCAGCATTCAGGGTGCCAAAGATATTATTTTTAAGTCCTGCGAGTGGGTTGGCTTCAACCAGAGGTACATGTTTGTATGCGGCAGCATGGAAAACAGTCTCCGGCTGCCATTTTTCAAACAGGCGCTTCATCTGCGGGCGCTCTACAACACTGACCAATTCAGGAATAATCTCGACCTGGATTTTATCATTTGACCTTGCCACCTCATCTGTTAGTTCCTGATCGATGAAATAAAGGCCAACCTCAGATATTTCTGCCAATATCAAACGATTGGGATTCTGTTTCAATATTTGTCGACAAAGCTCGCTACCAATCGAACCGCCTGCACCAGTTACCATCACGGTTTTTCCCGCTACAGTATGAACCATAAGTGACAGGTCGGGCTTGACCGAGCTTCTACCGAGCAAATCCTCAACCGAAACATCGCGTAAGTCGCTTATGGAAACTTTGTCGTCCAGTATATGCGAAAGTCTTGGCAGCATTTTCACTTTGAGCGAATACTGACTCATGGAAGTGATGATTCGTTTTTGCTCGGCCCTGGAAGCATTCGGAAAAGCAAGCAAAACATCAGTTATGCTGTAACGATGCAAAACCTTTTCAAGCATTTTGGATGAGAAAACCGGAACTCCATTTAATTTTTGTCCGGCAAGATTTTCATTGTCATCCATAAAAGCTTTCAAAATCATGGAAGGCTCTCCACGCAAAGAAGCTGCAAGTTGTTGTCCGGAATTGCCAGCGCCATAAATCAACACGTTTCTGCGAACGCCCTGATAGGTTTGCATATTCAATATATCTACCAACAGGTAACGAATCACGATTCGGCTAAGCGCCAATAGAAAGAAAAACAATATAGGATGCAAAAGTGCTATTGTACGGGGGACCCCCGGAATCACGTAAAAGCCAAAGACAACCAGCATTGGGATAGTAAAGACGGCCACAGCTTTCGCTAGACCGAAAATTGTTCCAGCACCTGCAAAACGAAATACGACTCTGTATACGCCAGAAAGGAAAAATATCGGTAGCCAGAAAAGCAGTGAAAGCAATATTGTAATTGCAATCGAGTCATTCCACAGCATCCAGCTTCCAAGCCGGAGGGAGAATGCTATCCATACGGCAAAAACACATAAGACAGCATCCAGCGCGATAACAATGGCACGCTTTATCCAGCGGTCGAGATCTAATAAACCACTTAGGAAATGGGAAAAATAATCAAGCAAGGTGCACTCTGTCCTTATAGTAGATCTCAAACATTTTGATTAAACCCGGCGCTAGATAATTGCGCTATAAATTTTTAGCAAGTGACCGCGACACAGTCGCCATGACTTTCAAACCTGAAAACCGGTATGATATATTCTTTAGAAATGCAAAACAGTTTAGCGGTATATTGGTAACCATGCGGCTTCCCTGTATTCATACAATCCTACTAGCCTCTTGTGAACAAGAAGCCATTGTGCGTATAGCCGGTCCAACCCAAATCAGTCTGAGTACGTCTTTGTTACAACCAGATTGACATTAAACCAACAAAAATATTGAGACACTTTTACCATGGCAATGCCAATTTTAGCAGTAATAGCAGGGCTTGTAGCATTGTACGGCGGCGGTGAAATACTGGTGCGTGGGGCCGTTCAGCTTGCCAAGCAAATAGGTATGACACCGCTTTTTATCGGACTTGTCATAATTGGGTTCGGAACATCCATGCCAGAACTTGTGACCAGCCTGCAGGCAGCTATAAATGGCACGCCAGATGTGGCATGGGGCAATATTGTCGGGTCCAATATCTCCAATACCATATTGATACTCGGTGCAGCTGCCGCAACTGCGCCTATGCTTATAGAGTCAGACGGCCTGAAGCGTGATGCGGGTTTTGGTGTGATAGCATCATTATTCCTGTTTTTTCTCGCTTATACAGGGAATATATCCGTATTTACCGGCATTACACTGGTCACGATTTTGTGCGTATATATAGGATATGCTTATTGGGAAGAAAAACAGGAAACGCTTGTCACACACGGCGCGGCCTATGATAAAGGCGCAGCGCATGCGCTGAATATCCCGGAACAAGAGAGTGAAGATACGGGCTTGGTCAAGCCTGTACTTCTTGTCGCAGGCGGACTGGTACTACTCGTTCTGGGCGGTAATCTGCTCGTCAACGGTGCAGTCAAAATTGCAACTTTTCTTGGTTTGTCAGAAGCTGTTATCGGCCTTACTATAGTTGCCATCGGCACGTCTTTGCCTGAAATGGTGACCTCCGTCATTGCGGCGTTGCGCGGCGAAGGGGAAATCGCATTGGGCAACATAGCCGGATCAAATCTTTACAACATTCTTGGCATCGGCGGTGCTACAGCGATTGCCAGCCCAGGCAGTTTCCCTGCATCAATAGTCGGATTTGATTTCATAATATTGCTCACATCAAGCTTGGGCCTTTTGGCCATTATTCTTTTCGCCAAGTCTATCAATCGCTACCTTGGGATACTGCTCCTGCTGATATATATTGCCTATATTACATTCACTGTGGTGCAATCTGCATAATATCAATACGTTCCTAGCTTTGCAGCTGCCGCAATATACTCTAAAATAGCAATTGTTTTGATATTTTTGGTATGAGAGCGGCAACGAACCAATGAAATTGAAAATTCTGAGTATTTTCGGGACGAGACCGGAAGCGATCAAGTTTTTCCCGCTGCTCCATCAATTCCAGTACTGCCGAAATCGATAGTGCCGTATGCGTTACTGCGCAGCATAGAGAAATGCTCGATCAGATTCTGAATATAGCCGGAATTGTTCCTGACTATGATCTTGATATCATGCGCGAAGCACAATCCCTAGATGAGCTGACAGCACGTCTGCTGACAGGCATCGGACAGGTAATTGACAGACACAAACCCGACCGTGTTTTGGTACAGGGTGATACAGCAACAGCCATGGTCGGCGCGCTGGCGGCATATTATCGCCAGATTCCCGTAGGACATATTGAGGCAGGATTGCGAAGCCACGATATCTATAATCCCTAGCCAGAAGAGGTAAACCGCAAGATTATAGGCAATATTGCCGATATGCATTTTACGCCGACCAAGACAGCCGCGACAGCTTTGCGCAGGGAAGCTGTTGATGAAACAAGCATTTACGTGGTTGGCAATACAGTGGTGGATGCATTGCAATGGATGCAGGAACGAATAAAGACGAAACCGGCAATCGTTTCCAGTTTGGAAGCATCTGTTCATCCTTTCAAAGGCCGCCGTATTATTGGCGTTACCTGCCACAGACATGAGAATCTGGGAGAAAACCTGCAGAATATTACGGATGCACTCATCCGAATTGCCCGGCGCGATGACATTGCGATTATTTTACCCGTCCATCCCAATCCTGCTATTTCAGGGCTCGTGAAGAATAAATTGGGGGATATAGACAATATTTCCCTGATAGATCCGCTTGATTATCCCAATTTTGTTCATTTACTGAAGCGGTGCGATATCATCTTAACCGACAGTGGCGGCGTGCAGGAAGAGGCACCGACATTTGGCACGCCGGTCTTAATATTGCGTGATACCACAGAACGGCCCGAAGCCGTTGAAGCTGGCACCGCCCGATTAATAGGAACCGACAGCAGTCATATCGTAGCTGAAACATTCCGCCTGTTGGATGATAAGGTGGCTTATAGTGAAATGGCCTGTCAACATTAATCCATTCGGCGATGGCAAAACAAGCTTTAGGATAGCAAATATCCTCAAAGAACACCATAACATCGAACTTGGATAATAATTACAGCAAGCTATAGTTCACATATGTCTCAGCCAATCCTCGTCACTGGCAGCGCCGGGTTTATCGGTCATGCTCTTACAAAAGCCCTGCTATCACGCGAAGAGGCAGTGGTGGGCATTGATAACCTTAATGATTATTATGACCCTGCCCTGAAACAGGCCCGCCTTGATGATATTGACAGCGTCAAAAAAGGCACATTTGCCTTTCACCAAGTCGATCTGGCAGATCATGCCGCCCTGAATAACATTCTCGCAGCCTATGAATTCAGGCAGATTGTGCATCTGGGGGCGCAGGCAGGTGTGCGCTATTCAATTGAGAACCCGCGTGCTTACGTACATTCCAACCTCTCCGGCCATGTCAATATTCTGGAAGCCGCCCGCGAGCAGAAAGTGGCGCATATGGTCTATGCTTCTTCCTCGTCAGTCTATGGCTTGGCTGACAGGCTGCCTCTTGCCGAAAGCAACCGGGTTGATCACCCGATATCGCTTTATGCGGCGACCAAAAAAGCCGATGAATTGATGAGCGAGACATATGCGCACCTATATGGTGTGCCGATGACAGGCCTGCGCTTTTTTACCGTTTACGGCCCATGGGGAAGGCCGGATATGGCCTATTGGAAGTTCACCAAAGCTATCCTGAACGGTGAACCGATAGAAGTCTATAATAATGGTGATATGCGCCGCGATTTTACCTATATTGATGATATTGTCGGCGGTATAATTGCCGCTCTGGACAATCCGCCGAAACAGGATGGTCAGGAAAAACCAGGCGGCAGTACCAATGCACATGCGATATATAACATCGGTAACAATCGCCCTGAAGAATTAGGCGATATGATTGCCGTTATCGAAAAATCCTGCGGCATTGAAGCACAGAAAAATTATCTGCCGATGCAGGCGGGCGATGTGTATGAAACTTACGCAGACATTACGGCGATCACCCGGGACTTGGGGTATAGGCCGACCACATCCATTGAAACAGGCTTGCCGGCATTTGTTGAGTGGTACCGCCAATATCATGGCGTTTAAAGCTCCTGCTTGCACTCTGAGGACAATCAACCCATATCCTTTTGCATGAATAATAATGAACAAAGCTCCATGCCCGCCTGGCATGGCACAACAATTATCGGCGTCCGCAAAAATGGCAAAGCTGTCATTGCAGGTGACGGACAGGTTTCCATGGGTCAAACAGTCATGAAGCCCAATGCCAAAAAGGTCCGGCAACTGCACGATGGCTCTGTCATCGGGGGTTTTGCAGGCGCGACAGCCGATGCTTTCACCTTGTTTGAAAGATTGGAAGGCAAGCTGGAGCGCCATAATGGTCAGCTTTTGCGCGCTGCTGTCGAACTCGCCAAGGACTGGCGCACCGACAAATATCTGCGCAATCTGGAAGCGATGATGATTGTCGCGGACAAGGAAGTCACCCTGATCCTCACGGGCAATGGCGACGTGCTGGAACCGGTGGATGGCATTGCCGCGATAGGCTCTGGCGGGAATTACGCTCTCGCAGCCGCCCGCGCGCTGATGGAGTATGAGGAAGACGCAGAGAAAATCGCGCGCAAAGCCATGGGCATTGCCGCCGATGTATGCGTCTATACCAATGACCAGCTCACTGTCGAAGTGATGGACAGCGCCGATTGATGATATTATCGGTGATCCCATGGGAGCACCGCATCATCTAAGCCGCCGCACACTTGTTGCAGGCGGAGGCGCGCTCGCCGGGCTTGCTTTGCTGCCTGGCTGTGCGGCTACGGGCACAATTTCACCTGCAATAGCTTCCGCTCCCTGCCTTCCCAAGGTCAAAGCACGCGCAGGCCGGGTGATACGCCAATTGGTGGGCCTGCGTCCCTACCGCCCCTCCGGTTTTGTGGTGCGGCGCGAATTGCTGGGCGACAAGCATATCATTCACAATTACGGCCATGGCGGCGGCGGTATCACGCTGAGCTGGGGCAGCTCACGCCTGGCTGTTGATCTCAGCCTGCAGGAGCAATATGGCCCGGTCGCCGTTCTGGGTGCGGGTATCATGGGCCTCACCACCGCGCGGCTGCTGCAGGAGGCGGGGCGCAAAGTCACGATCTACACCAGCCAGCTTACCCCGCACACCACATCGAATATCGCGGGCGGACAATGGTATCCCAGCTCGGTTTTCCGGCACGCGGCGGCCACGCCCGCATTTCTGGACCAGTTCGTGCGCGCCGCGGCCTATAGCTATCAGCGGTTTCAGATTATGACAGGCGAAGAATATGGCGTGCGCTGGCTCACCAATTACGATCTGTCCCGCCGCAAGCCGCGCATGGGCAGAATTGACAGCCTGGTCGCCTCCATGCTGCCCGACATGCGCACGCTATCCGGCGATGAAAGCCCGTTCGGCGCGCCCTATGCCCGCAGGTGGCAGGGCATGTATATCGAACCGAGCCGTTTCCTGCGGGCGCTGCAACGTGATATCCTGATAGCGGGCGGGAAAATCGAAGTACGTCATTTTGATGACAAAGCGCAACTGGCGGCGCTCAGCGAAGGCACGATATTCAACTGCACCGGTCTGGGCGCGGCCAAGCTATTCGGCGATACCGAATTGACGCCGGTGCGCGGCCAGCTTGAGATACTCGTCCCGCAACCAGAGATTGACTATGCCTATGTCGCCTATAACGGCGCCTATATGTTCCCGCGTTCTGACGGACTCGTGCTAGGCGGTACACATGACGAAGGCGCAACTGACCTTACGCCCGACCCGCGCGCCTCACAAAGCATATTGAACCGTCACCGCATGATCGCTGATAATATGCGCTGTGCTTGATAGTTCGATATTAAACCCTAAATCGGGGTTCTGAAACTATCATTATTTGGACATTATGACACAGCAACTCACCCCAAAGGCGATTGTCGCCGCTCTCGACGAACATATTATTGGCCAGAAAGACGCGAAAAAAGCCGTCGCCGTGGCCCTGCGCAACCGCTGGCGCAGGCAGCGGTTGCCCGAAGAGCTGCGCGATGAAGTGACGCCCAAGAATATCTTGATGATCGGCCCCACCGGCTGCGGCAAGACTGAAATTTCGCGCCGCCTCGCCAAACTCGCTGACGCACCGTTTATCAAGATTGAGGCCACAAAATTTACCGAAGTCGGCTATGTCGGCCGTGATGTGGACCAGATTGCCCGTGATCTGGTCGAAGACGCGGTGCGGCTGGAAAAGGACCGCCGCCGTGAAAGCGTGCGTGAAGCGGCATCGGAAGCCGCGATGGAGCGTCTGCTCAATGCGCTGGTCGGCGACAACGCCAGCGAAGCGACACGCGAAAGTTTCCGCCAACGTATCACCGACAACCATCTTAATGACACGGAAGTCGAAATCGAGCTGGAGGACAGTCCGAACACGCCGATGGAGATTCCCGGCATGGGCGGACAGGTCGGCATGATCAACCTCAGCGATATGATGGGCAAGGCATTTGGCAATAAACCGATGAAAAGCCGCAAGATGCGCGTTGCCGACGCCTGGGACCAGTTGATTGAGGAAGAATCCGAAAAGCGCATGGATCAGGATGATGTGGCCCGCGTCGCGCTCGCCGATGCAGAGGCCAATGGCATTGTTTTCCTGGACGAGATTGACAAGATTGCCGTGAGTGATGTGCGCGGCGGCTCGGTGAGCCGTGAAGGTGTGCAGCGCGACCTGCTGCCGCTCATCGAAGGCACAACGGTGGCCACCAAATATGGCCCGATGAAAACCGATCATGTGCTATTTATCGCCAGCGGTGCATTTCATGTGGCCAAACCCAGCGACATGCTACCCGAATTGCAGGGCCGCCTGCCAATCCGCGTCGAACTGCGCGCGCTGACCGAAGAGGATTTCGTCGCGATTCTGTCCGATACCAAGGCGAATCTGCCGGAGCAGTATAAAGCGCTAATCGGCACAGAGGACGTGACTATCGAGTTTACCGAAAACGCCATCGCCGCGATCGCCAAAACAGCAGCCAACGTGAACGAAGCAGTCGAAAATATCGGCGCGCGGCGTTTGCAGACCGTGATGGAAAAACTGATTGAGGAAATCAGCTTCAACGCCGAGGAAAAAGTCGGCGAAACCATCAAAATCGACGCGGATTATGTCGAGGCGCAACTTGGCAACATTGCGAAGGACACGGATCTGAGCAAATATGTGCTGTAACCACATCTAATATGCGCGGGCGGGAACTTTTCTGTCTCTCGTGCGCATATATTTTATGTTGTTAAATCTATTCAATCGCCGCCAGACGGTCATCGCGCCATATACCGGCTATCGCAATGCCGAAAAACTGCATGTGAGCGCCCGGGTATTGCGGCAGCGACCGGAGCGTGAAGCCGCCAAGAATAGCTTTTCCAAGTTTCTACATCTGCTCAGCCTTTATGCATCCGATGAAGTTCCGCATGCAAAAGTCACCTTGCATGGATATGGGCAGGAGGTCACCAAGGCCGCGAATGATGAGGGCTTTGTCCATTTCGAAATTGATTTGGATGACATCCCCCTGCCTTTGCATGCGGAATGGGAAAGTGTCACTCTCTCGCTTTCCGCAAAAGACCATGTTCCTGTGCCTGCGCCTGTTCTGGTCCCCGGCACGGATGGGCGGCTGGGCATAATTTCCGATATTGACGACACGATCATCGAAACCGGTGCGACCGATTTCATCCGCAACTGGCGGCGCGTATTGGTACAGCTTCCCGACGACCGCATCATGGTGCCAGGTGCAGCGGACATGTATCGGACGCTAGGCGCGGCGTCGAAACCGGATATGGACGCGCCACTGACACGGCCATTCTTCTACGTATCCTCCAGCCCGTGGAATCTGTTCGGCTTTCTGACGCGGTTTATGGAGATAAACAATATTCCGCCCGGTGTCCTGATGCTGCGCGACTGGGATTTCAGCCCGAAAACACTGGGCAATAGCAGCCACGGCGAACACAAGCGGCGGCAGATAGAAAGCATATTGGAATTTTATCCGGACATGCGCTTTGTTTTGATCGGTGATTACACACAGGGCGACGCGGAAGCATTTGCACAGATTGTGAAAAACGACTCTGCACGCATCGCTGCGGTATTTATTCGTACGGCAGAAGGCGAGAAACTGCGCGGTATCAAGGCTGTGGCAGCAGACGCTATCCGTGATGCCGGAGTGCCAATATGGACCGGACCGGCTTTTGACGAGGGCAAGGATTTTCTGGCGGGGATAAATCTGGCTTCTCCGCAGGAGGTCGGTGAAATTGTTGAAACCATGAAGGAAACAGACGAAACGGCCTAGCTGCTACGGCAATGATTGCGCCGGGCATCAATGCTGAATTTGCGTTTCAAACTCCACTCGGATAGCTTTTCCCTGCAATCACGGGAGGGAATATTATGCCTGAACTCACAGGAAAATGCCATTGCGGCGCGATTAGCTATACGATCAATGCAGAGCCAATAAATCACGCGCTATGCCACTGTAATGACTGCCGCGGCCATTCCGGGGCGCCCATGGTTGGATGGGCCATGACGCCGGCCGTAACTGTTAAAATTCAAGGTGAGCCGCAAATCTATAAGAGCTCGGAACATGGCCGCCGCCATTTCTGCGCGGATTGCGGAACCGGGCTGTTTTACACCAACGAGGCGATGCTTCCCGATTTAATAGACGTGCAGACAGGGACGCTCGACGATCCGAATGCATTGCCGGCGCAGGCACATATTCAGACAGCAGAGCGCATGTCGTGGATGAAAATCGCGCACGAATTGCCCGAATTTGAACGCTATCCCGAACAGGATTAAATCTGTTTATTTTTAGGCGGCAAAGCTGTAACCGGCGGGCGATATCGTGCGAATACACATACGATATATCAAAAGGATTTCCTTCATGCCAAAAACCGGTATCGCCATTGCTGCCCTGTTCGTTCTCTTGTTTCTTTCAGCCTGCGGAGTGCAGGAAGGCAAGGAAGATCGCACACATACTGAAGAGGCAGCGCAGAAAACAACCGCCACGCAGGCCGAAGCTGGCCCTGCCATCGGCACCGCCGCGCCGATTGATATGGCGCTGGTAAATGCCGGTGGCGAGAGCCGCAAGATCGCCGATATTGCGGGTGAAAATGGTACTGTTCTGGTCTTTTTCCGTTCCGCCGACTGGTGCGGCTTTTGCAAGGCGCAGTTGAAAGAATTGCAGGGCATTGCCGATGATGTTGCCGCGCAGGGCTATACGCTGTCCGCCATCAGTTATGACACGCCCGAAATCCAAAAGGAATTTGCGCAGCAGGAGGGCCTGACTTTCACAGTGCTGTCCGACAAGGGGTCAAAGATGATCGACGCTTTTGGCATACGCGATCCGGCAGGCCATGAAACCAAATATGACGGCTATCCATATGCGTCCATCTTTGTTCTGGACACCGATGGCACGGTTAAGGCGCGCACTGTCTCCACCGACTATAAAGTGCGGCCCACCAATGCACAGATTACCGCCATGCTGGATTCCGGCGAATAATTGCTGAGCCAATAAAGGCAGACGCTATCGGAAAAAGATATTTGGCGTTAAAGCCGTATGATGGCGATTGAAACCATCCTGGCTTTTATCATTATTGACCTATTGTTCTGCCTGATGCCAGGGCCAGCCACCATGGTGACGGTTAGTCATGTCCTGACGGGCGGATTCCGAAATGCTTGGGGTCCGATTGTGGGCATTAATGTGGGTAATTTTATCTGGTACGCCCTGTCCGCCATGGGTCTGGCCGCACTGGCCACCACTACGCCAGACATGTTTACAGCTCTACGTTATGCGGGCGTGATATATCTCGTGTGGATGGGCATCGCCATGATCCGCGCTGACAGTATTACAGCAAGCAAACCGCACGCAGTATCTAGCGGTGCACTGGGCTTTGTTAAAGGTTTTGGCAGCGGAATTGCCGTGCATATGTCCAATCCGAAGGCGCTGTTGTTCTACACTGCGTTTCTGCCGCAATTTATTGACCCCGATAGTCCAATTGGTCCGCAGATCCTGATCCTCGCGGTTATCACTATATTCACAGAGACATTCGGGTTGCTATTTTACGCAATTATCGCCGCACGCACAGCGCAACTCGCGGTAAAATCAGGCCGCGCCCGTTATTTAAGCCGGGTCAGCGGCGCAGTGCTGCTGATAGTTGCGGGCGCGATGCTGTTTATTAATTGATAGATTAAATTGCTTGAATTCCGGGCGCCTGTTCGGCATTGAAAACACATGCGCTGGATCATCATATTTACCGTTATTTTTGCCGCTTTGGGGGCCGCCTACCTGTGGTTTACCTCACTTCCCTCCGCGAAACAGCTGGACACGGCTGACAGTTTTTTCAGCAATGAAGCCAGCTATAAACAGGTGGCCGATAATATCGCCTATAGCGAGAATGATCGCAATGATCTGGATATCTGGGATGCGGAAAATAGCACCAATGCCCCGAAACCTGTCCTGATATTTTTCTATGGCGGGTCGTGGAACAGCGGTGAGAAAGATCATTACAGCTTTGCGGCCAAAGCTTATGCGGCACGAGGCTTTCTGGTGGTGCTGCCCAATTACCGCCTATACCCTGCAACCGTCTTCCCCGCCATGATCGAGGACAGCGCGGCGGCGATTGCATGGACGCATGACAATATCGCGGACTATGGCGGTGACCCGGACAATATTTTTGTGGCCGGTCATAGCGCGGGCGCCTATAATGCCGTTATGCCCGCCCTTGACCCGCAATGGCTCGGTCGGCTGGGCAAGGATAACAATATTATAAAGGGCGTTGTCGGCCTTGCCGGCCCCTATGATTTCTATCCGTTTAGCTCTGATGCCGCAAAAGCCAGTTTCGGCAAGGCATCACGGCCGGAAACAACACAGCCAATCAACTACGCGCACCCGCGCACACCGCCGCTATGGCTGGCAAGCGGCGACAAAGATACGCTCGTCGAACCACGCAATAGTAAATCTCTTACGAAAAAAACCAATGAATTGGGCGGCAGCGCGAAATATACCGAATATAAGGGTATTGATCATTATCAAATCGTTATGGCCCTCTCCCGCCCGTTTCGCGGCCAAGCCTCTGTGCTGGACGACAGTGTGGCGTTCATGCGCGAACAGATGGATCAATAGAGATTGGACGAGATTTCGTCTGACAAAAGCGATCCTATCGTTTATCTTGGCGTCAGGCAGATATTTTCATATTCGGTTCAGGCGCAATGGGACACATGCATATCATGACCAGTAAATTATCCGGACATTCCAGCATATCGCCGTCTGCGCATCAGAATATCGCGCGCTATATGCGTCAGATCATCGCCCTGTTCCTTGCAATCGCGATCACTGTCCAACCCGCCGCCGCGCAATCGATATTGCGCGATGCGGAGACGGAAGAATTATTTAATGACATGTCGGAGCCGCTTATCAGAGCTGCCGGTCTTGATCCGAGCAATGTTGAAATCGTATTAATTGGTGACAGAAGCATCAATGCCTTTGTGGCTGGTGGGCAAAAGGTATATTTGCATAGCGGTCTTATCGAGGCAGCTGATAATGCCAACGAAGTTCAAGGGGTCATTGCGCATGAGCTAGGCCATATCGTTGGCGGGCATGTTATCCGCAGCAGCGACGGTATCAAAGAAGCAACAGGTATTACTTTGCTCAGCCTGGTATTGGGCGCAGCTGCCATTGCCGCCGGAGCAGGTGAGGCAGGCTTGGGTATCATCGGCGCCGGGCAGCAGGCTGCAATAGGCAAATATCTGGCCTTTTCACGCGTTCAGGAATCAAGCGCCGATATTGCTGGCGCAAGTTATCTTTCCAAAGCTGGTATAAGTGGCCGCGGGTCACTTGCGTTTTTCAAGAAATTACAGAACCTCGAATTCCGCCTCGCCATCCCGCAGGAGGACAGCTATGGCCGCACACACCCTTTGTCGGGGGAGCGTATCACTGTGCTCCAGGAAGTTTATGAAAACGATCCTGCGTGGGAAACACCGGGCGACCCGGAAATTGAAAACAGGTTTCAACGTGTTAAAGCCAAACTGAAAGGCTTTGTGTCGGAGCCTACTGCAACTTTACGCGATTATCCTGAATATGACAAAAGCGTATCTGCGCGATACGCACGTGCCTATGCTTGGCATAAATCAGCCTATCCGGACAAAGCTCTGGAAGAAGCCGAAGCGCTTCTCGCGATGGCACCACAAGATCCGTATTTCCTTGAACTCAAAGGACAGATACTGCTTGAATCAGGTCGTCCACAAGACGCAATAAATCCACTGCGGCAGGCGGTTTTTCTAACCAATAATCAGCCGCTTATCGCTGCACTTTTTGGTCATGCCCTTATCGCTACAGAAGATAAAAAACATTTTGACGAAGCCGCCAAAGTACTCAAAGCTGCTGTTTCAAAAGACAATGAAAACCCATTCGCATGGTATCAATTAGGTGTGATCTACTCGAATCAGGGTGATGAATCACGCGCACGGCTTGCCTCTGCCGAAGGGTTTGTGCTGCAGCGCAATGCTCCATTGGCGTTGCGCAATGCAGAAACCGCTATGCTGGGCCTACCCGAAGGCAGCGCAGATTGGATAAGAGCGCAGGATATTGCCATGCTTGCGCGCGTTGCGGTTGAGGAGAGGCGTAAACGGCGCTAGGATAGCTTCTTAGTTTGCTAATACAGGAACCTATGATTTGACCGGAATATTCAAAACCCGCAGACCTGCCCTGCCTACTCTGTTTTTTGCAGGGGCCATAATGGGCCTTAGCGCATGTGGAACCGCTTCCAATGCGCAAACGGATGAAGTAGATGCCAGCGCCGCTCTAAAAGCCGCAGGTTTGGACCAGAAGGACCGCGCCGCAGTCGAGGCCATTGTACGCGAATATATACTGGAAAACCCCGAAATCATTACCGAGGCGGTACAAGTTTTGCGGCAGCGGCAGACTGCCGAAAGACTTGAACAGGTGCGCAGTGAAATCGAGACGCCATATGAAAGTGCCTGGGCCGGGAATCCCAATGGTGACGTCATCATCGTTGAATATTCGGACTATGCCTGCGGATATTGCGCGCAAAGTGTAAGTGATATCAGCCAGATACTGGCGCAGGATAAAAATGTGAAGGTCGTATTCCGCGAACTTCCGATCCTGTCCGAAGAAAGTGCGCGGGCCGCCGCATGGTCTCTGGCTGCTGCGAAACAGGGCAAGTTTTACGATTTCCATAAAGCATTATTCGCAGCGGGAAAGCCTAGCCAGACGACTATAGATAGTGCGGCTCGCACCGCCGGGCTTGATATTGCCGCAGCCAGCGCGTTCGCAAATGGACCGCAGGCCCGCCAGCTACTGGAGAAAAACCTTCAGACTGCACAGCTGCTTGAATTCACCGGCACGCCAAGCTGGGTCATCGGCGACCGGACGTATAATGGCGCTTTGGGTGTAGACGGCCTGAAAGACGCTATTGCCAAAGCACGCAGCAGCAAGGCTGGTACATAAACAAACTCAAGATTATGAATATGGCTTTCAAAAATACTGGCTTTGGCCTTTTGGCAGCTGTCTTCATGCTATGCGGGTCCAGCGCGGCCGCTTTCGGCAATGCGGCAGTGGAAAGCTATAAATCGCTACAGGCAAAGGATGCCCGTCTTCTTACTACAGGCTACCGCCTGGTTACCGGCAATGCGGCCTTTTGCCGCGATACCGAAATGCGCGCCGGGGTGGCCCTGCACGATATCGCCCAATACCGGGACCGCAAAACTGCCCGCGCGGCATATGGGTTTCAAAACGACATTGCTGTCCTCGCGGTGGTGGAGGGCAGTCCCGCCCATCAGGCAGGGATCAGGACCAATGACGCCATATTCCGCCTGAATGATACCGATATTTTAAACGACATTACGCCTATGCAAAAATGGAATGGCGACAAGAGCATTGCCCGTTTTGTACAGATGCGTGATCGCTGGGAAGCTGCACTGAAGTCAGGGGAGGTAACAGTCACTCTGGATGCCAACTCAGATAGCACCAACACATCACGAACAGTATCGATTACACCGGTGAAGGCATGTCAAAGCAGGTTCCAGCTTAAACCGAGCAAGAAATTTGAAGCATATGCAGATGGCCGACTTGTGAGTATAAGTACGCGAATGATGTCATATACCGCCGATGAAGATGAACTGGCAGCGGTGGTGGCACATGAACTTGCCCATAATCTATTGCAGCATTTACAGCGGCTGGAAGGCGCAGGCCATACAGACGGTCTGTTCAGTGCGTTTGGCCGCAGTGGCCGTTTGACAAAACAGACTGAAATCGAGGCGGACCGGCTTTCCGTGTGGCTTATGGCCAATGCCGGATATGATCCGCAGGGCGCAATCCGTTTCTGGAACCGCTATGGCAAAGAGCATGGCAAGGGCATTTTTTCCGCACCGACGCATTACAGGTACAAGAAACGGATCAAATTGTTTGAGGAAGAAATTGCCAAAATGATTGTCGCAGGCCGCGGCCCACAAGGATATGCGCCGCCACTGCTGACAAGTGATTTTGCAGATCTTGAATAGTTTTCCGCGCACTGTTCCTGACCATCCAGCGTAAAATCGGCAAAACTTGCGCGACAAAATCTATTGCATCTCCCAAAAAGACGCTATGCCTCTTCTATGGCCGTTTTACCCATTCAACCAACACCGTTTTTTGCCGATAAGAATCGCGCATTCTGGTATCTGCAATCTGCTGGTTGGGCTGGGGCGATGGTGCTGCGCGCAGCGCAAGGCATAGCAAACGGGCAGCCGGTCAGTTTTCTTATGGTCGTTGTGGTTGCCACAATAGCAGGATATTCAGCCAGCCTGATTATGGCTGTGATTTACCGCTTTCTCATCAATCGCCGTCCACTGGTCACATGGGGCGTTACCGGCATTGTCCTGATTATCATGTCGGCGATCAGCTCATTTATAGATGCCATGGTGTGGACAATTTACAGACCGGAATCAGAGATAACGATTACAGGATTTGCGCTCGGCACCATGTATCTCAACCTTACTCTACTCGGCGCATGGTCCGCGCTATATTACGCGATCAATTTCTTTCTGCAGGTCGAGGAACAGGCCGATCAATTGATGCGTCTGGAGAATCAGGCCACCAGCGCGCAGCTCGCCATGCTGCGCTATCAGCTGAACCCGCATTTCCTTTTCAATACGCTCAACAGTATCTCGACGCTGGTGCTGCTCAAGCAGACCGAACCCGCCAACGCCATGCTGTCGCGGCTGTCATCTTTTCTGCGCTATACGCTCGTCAACGAACCCACCGGCCGCGTCACCGTCGCGCAAGAGGTTGAAACTCTCAAACTCTATCTCGATATAGAAAAGATGCGATTCGAAGATCGCCTGCGCGCTTTTTTCGAAGTGGACAATGCCGCAAAAGAAGGATTGCTACCATCGCTGCTGTTGCAACCACTGGTGGAAAACGCGATTAAATATGCGGTGACGCCGCAGGAAAGCGGGGCGGATATCCATGTGATAGCTCAGCTTATCGGGCAGACACTTCGCATTACCGTCTCTGACACAGGCCCCGGATTGCAAAAGAAGGGCGGGCAGAACATGATGAAATCTGCTAACGACGTTCCTTATGAAGGTGCTTCGACAGGTGTAGGCCTCGCCAATATCCGGGACCGGCTGTCACAGGCATATGGTGAGGACCATAAATTCGATACCCGCTCCTCCCCCGAAGGCGGGTTTTCGGTTATTATAGAAATTCCGTTTGAAACGCGGGAACAAAGGCAACTGACATGACAATACGCACGATTTTGGTCGATGATGAGAAACTCGCAATTCAGGGCATGGAGCTGCGCCTGGAAAAATATGAAGATGTCGAGATTATTGACACCTGCCTGAATGGCCGCGAAGCCATTCGCAAAATCAAGACGCTCAAGCCCGACCTGGTCTTTCTGGATATCCAGATGCCCGGTTTTGACGGGTTTTCCGTGGTAAAGGGCGTAATGGAGATCGAACCGCCGCTGTTCGTGTTTTGCACCGCCTATTCCGACCACGCCCTGCGCGCGTTTGAAGCAGAGGCGGTCGATTATCTGATGAAACCGATTGAGGATGACCGTCTGGCCGATGCGCTGGAGCGGGTGCGGGTACGTATTGCGGAAAAACGCGGCGCAGAAGAAGTCGACAAGCTCAAAAACGTGCTGGCCGCCGTTGCGCCGGAGGAAATGGAGAAATTCGAGGACGAAGACGAAGTGGCAACCTCGAGCCGCTATGAGCAGCTTATCAATATCAAGGACCGCGGCCAGATTTTTCGGGTGGATGTGGACACAATCGAGCGCATTGACGCGGCCGGCGACTATATGTGTATCTATACAGCCGATAATTCGCTGATTTTGCGTGAAACCATGAAGGACCTCGAAAAACGGCTCGACCCCCGCCATTTTCAGCGCGTGCACCGCTCTACGATTGTTAACCTGAGCCAAGTGCGGCAGGTGAAACCACATACCAATGGCGAGTGTTTCCTGATCCTGGAATCAGGCGCGCAGGTTAAGGTCAGCCGCAGCTACCGCGATGTGGTGGCGCGTTTTGTGCACTAAAGGTTTTTCTTTGAAGCCTTAACGCCGCGCCGCGAAAAATTCCCGGAGTAAAGCCGCCGCCTCATCTGAGCAGATACCGCTGTAGATTTCCGGCACATGCAATATCGTCGGTTGTTCAAACAGTCTTGGTCCCTGCTCCACCGCCCCGCCCTTGTGGTCGGATGCGCCGTAGTAAAGCCGCCGGATACGTGCATGGGCAATGGCGCCTGCGCACATGGCACATGGCTCCAGCGTCACCCATAGATCACAATCTGTCAGCCTATCATCGCCTAATTCGTGCGCTGCCATCCGCATCGCGGCGATTTCGGCATGCGCGGTGGGGTCATGAGAAGTGCGCGGGCTGTTGTGCGCGGCGGCTATGACATCGCCATTCTTCACGACAAGCGCCCCCACCGGCACTTCTCCCGCAACAGCCGCTTTATGGGCTTCGGCAAGGGCAAGCTGCATCATGGTTCGGGCTTGGTTGAGCGGCATGCGTGTCAGGATAAAGCCTAAAATTAATGCAGGCCAGCCATATCTCTAGATTTACAAAAAGCGAGAATTTCCGGCTATTGGATATTGACGTCAGCACGCATCGGCGGTATTGGACCGCTCTTTCTTACACAGATTATCGGGATTAGAACAATGTCGCGTATTTGCGAACTGACCGGCAAAGGTCGTATGGTGGGTAACAACGTTTCACACGCCAATAACCGTACAAAACGGGTTTTCCTGCCCAACTTGCAGAAGGTAACGCTGCTGTCCGAAAAGCTGGACCGCGGTATCAAATTCCGCGTGTCTACTGCGGGTTTGCGTTCAGTCGAGCATAATGGCGGCCTCGACAACTGGCTGCTAAAAACAGCGGATAGCAAGCTCAGCAAAAACGCGCTGAAAGTGAAGCGCGAGCTGCAGAAAGCAGACGCTGCAGCCTAAACCTTTCACAGGTTTTTGAAATTACGCGAATCGCGGTAGTTTGAATAACTGCCGCGATTTTTCTTGCCTGTAGCGCGCTTACCGGGACACCGCACCGGTTTCCAAACGGAATTTCATCAGCAATGTACGTTGCCGCGACGAAAAATTATCGTCGGACGCAAGCCATATTATAGTGTGGCCCGCTTCCTGTGTGACAGCAATCGCTTCCATATTGTCAGTGCTATAGGGCGGCTGTAGTTTGGCCACTTCCCGGCCTGTCCAAACTTTTCCCGGTGCAATATCTTCAGGATTGGCGATCATCACAATGGCAGAAGAACCTTCGAAAAATGTATATCTCCGCGTGACCAATATGACGCGCCCATCCGGCAGAATTGCCGCGTCGGTGACGCGGTATCCTGTGGGGGACCGGTAACCGAAGCGCCGGGTTTCTGTGTCATTGCTCAAGGGATCTTTTGAAAACAAAAGTGCTTCATGGCTGTTATCCGGCCCGAAAGCAGCTTCGGCAAAAAGGACAAACCGCCCGTCAGATAATCTCAGCATCGCCTCGGCACCGCCATTGCGGGGCCAATGCCGCATCGCCCCAGGACTGGCGCGCGCTTCCATCCTGGTAAAAGCGGCATCATAGCGGGCAATGGAGTTGTCATTTTCAAAACCGACCCAGTGGCGCCCCGTACCCTGACTACCTGTGCTCGGATCGAAAACCAGCGATTCAGAATCGCGTCTCGATTTATCCCACTCCGGACCGGCAAGGTCGGGCAGCAACCGGACTTGCATGGGAATATCGCGCATTTCCTCCAGATTTTCATGATGTGGTAAGGTAAATGCAAACATCCTTCCTGCATCGCTCAGCATCAGGACACGCCCTTTGCCCCGGACGAGCATGGAAGAAATCCCGCCAAAATGCCGGTTCTTGCTGGTCAGGTGCCATCCGCCCAAAAATACAAGATCGCCGACCTGCACATCGGCTGGATCTTCTTCATTAAGCGCTATGGCTGTAAGGCGGATATCGGCCCGCGCATTGTTCCAATATAATTGCTGCTGCTGAAAAACCGGGAAAGGCGCGAAGAAAAACAATAGCGCAAGACAGGCGAGAAAACGGGACATATCCGCCCTTATGAATGGACCATAGATGCACTACAACCGGAATATTCCGTAACGTCCGTCACACTATGGTTGCGCGCTATGCCAGATAGCTGATAGCAGCGGAAAAGTTACCGGCGGGCGTAACATTTTCCTGCGAGTCGCTTATGTCATCTTCCATTTCCTACCCGATTTCCTCCATGGCGGAGGCGCGCGCGGAAATGCGCCGCCTGCACCGCTTGCCCGAACCCGATGTGCTGATGCCGCTGGTCGAACGTGCGCGCAACGGGGAAGAAGCCGAGGCTACAACGCTCGATATTGCCTATGGCCTGCTCGCCGAACTGCGCGCCGCGCAATCGTCGGGCTGGGTCAATCAGTTCCTGCAGGAATACCGGATGAACAGCGCAGAGGGCATTGCGCTGCTCTCGCTCGCGGAGGCGTTTCTGCGTGTGCCGGACCCGGAAACCGCAGACCGTCTGATTGCCGACAAGATTGGCGATGCCGATTGGCGTTCGCATAGCGGCAAATCATCCAGCGCACTGGTCAACAGCGCGACATGGGGTTTGGTGCTGGGCCGCGCCGTTCTATCCAGCGATCCACAGGCCAGCACGCTGAAACGCCTGATTTCGCGCAGCGGCGAGCCTTTTGTGCGACAGTCTGTGGGCGCGGCCATGCGCCTTATGGGTGAAGTGTTCGTGATGGGCCGCACCATCGAGGAAGCCATGCAGCGCATGGACAAAAAGGCCAATCGCGGATTTACCGCCAGCTTTGATATGCTGGGCGAAGCGGCACGCACCTATGCGGACGCAGAGCGTTATTATAATGCCTATGCCGACGCGATTGACGCCATCGGTGAGAAAAGCGCGAGCGGGCACGGTATTTCGGTCAAACTGTCCGCGCTGCACCCGCGTTATGAAGCATCGCAGTCGGATATCTGCGTGCCGGCGCTTACCGACATGCTTGTCGATCTCGGCCGTAAAGCCAAGGCGCATGATATTGCCCTCACCGTCGATGCGGAGGAATCCGAACGGCTGATCATGAGCCTGGACATCATCAAGGGCGCGGCTTCACATGCTGACCTGAAAGGCTGGGACGGCTTTGGCATGGCCGTGCAGGCCTATTCCAAACGCGCCCGCGCGGTATGCGGCTGGGCCAACGCATTGGGCAAGGATACGGGCAAACGCATCAAGGTGCGGCTGGTCAAGGGGGCCTATTGGGACAGCGAGATAAAATATACACAGGAACAGGGCCTTAGCGACTATCCGTTATTCACCCGCAAGCCGGCGACGGATGTATCCTATCTCGCCTGCGCGCGCGACCTGCTGGATTACAAACATATAGAACCCGCCTTTGCGAGCCACAATGCGCAGACGGTGGCCACCATCATCAACTGGGCCAATGAGCAGGATACGCCCAAGGAAAGTTTTGAATTTCAGCGTCTGCACGGCATGGGCGAAGGCCTGTATGAAAACATGGTGCGGCAGGATGGCTATAACTGCCGTATTTACGCGCCTGTGGGCGGGCATAGCGACCTGCTCGCCTATCTGGTGCGCCGATTGCTGGAAAACGGCGCGAACAGCAGCTTTGTGCATCAGCTCGCCGATGAGAGCAAAAGCGATGTCGAGCTGCTCGGCGATCCGCTCGACACAGTCGTCAAATATGGCGGCAAGCGCCATCCCAGTATTCCCCTGCCCCGCAATGTTTTCCGGCCAAGCCGTGACAACAGCCGCGGCATTGACCTGGATGACCGCAAGATACTCGCTGAAGTGGCCGAAGATATGCAGCAGCAGGTCGATATCCCCGTGCCCGAAAGCGCGGATGTTGACACTATGGTCGGCAAAGCCAAGGCGGCATTTCGCGCATGGGACTTAACGCCTGTCGAAGAGCGCGCGGAATGTCTCGACCGCCTCGCCGCGTTGCTCGAAGAGCATCAGCGCCCGCTTATGGCTGTGGCCGTGCAGGAAGCGTATAAAACGATTCCCGATGCGCTTGCCGAAGTTCGTGAGGCCATTGATTTTTGCTATTATTACGCCAATCAGGCACGGATGATGCACCCGGTCGAGCTTCCCGGCCCCACCGGCGAAACCAATGTGCTGCGCATGGACGGACGCGGCATATGGGCGGCGATTGCGCCCTGGAATTTCCCGCTCGCCATATTTCTGGGCCAAGTCACAGCAGCGGTCGTAACGGGCAATTGCGTGATTGCCAAACCCGCGCCGCAGACACCCAAAATCGCGGTCTATGCCGTCAGTCTCGCACATAAAGCAGGCATTCCTGCCGATGTGCTGCAACTCGCCATAGGCGGCGCGGATATGGGCCGTGCGCTCACCGAACATACCGGCATTGACGGCGTGGTGTTTACAGGATCCGTACCGACGGCCAAAGCCATTGCCCGCTCGCTGGTGGCCGACGACCATCGCCCGATCGTGCCACTGATCGCTGAAACCGGCGGGCTTAACGCCATGCTGGTCGATTCCACCGCGCTGCCCGAACAGGTGGTGCGCGATATCGTGATTTCCGGTTTTCAGTCCGCCGGGCAGCGCTGTTCCGCGCTCCGCCTGCTGCTGCTGCAGGAGGAAATTGCCGATCGCACGCTGGAAATGCTGTCGGGCGCGATGGATGCGCTGATTGTCGGCGATCCTGCGCTTTCCTCCACGGATATCGGCCCGGTGATCGACCATCCTTCCTATGACAAGCTGATTACCTATCGCGCATCGGTGCAGGACCGGATTATCAAAACGGTGGACGTGCCCAGCGCAGGCCTGTTCGTACCGCCCACGCTTATCCGTCTGGACAGCATGGATGACCTCAATACCGAGTGGTTTGGCCCGCTCATCCATGTCGCAACCTGGAAAACGGGGCAGCTCGAAGCCACAGTGGAAGCTGTAAATGCCAAAGGGTTTGGCCTGACGATGGGACTGCACAGCCGGATCGCGCGCGCGGGGCAATTGGTTGAGAAACGCACTCACGTTGGCAATCTCTATGTGAACCGTTCGATGATCGGCGCCGTTGTGGGCAGCCAGCCTTTCGGCGGCGAAGGTCTGTCCGGCACAGGCCCGAAAGCGGGCGGGCCGCATTATCTGCAACGTTTCTGCGCAGAGCGCGTCACGACCACCGACACCACCAGCTCGGGCGGTAACGCGAGCCTGCTCAGCCTGGAGGATGAGGATATCTGATGGTGATATCAGGGTGGCAGAGCGAGCTGGTCAGATTCCGCTCCGCCTTGCATTATCGCCGGGCGCACCCTAGCTAGCCCTCATGATACAAAAATCTGTCACAGCGACCATCGATGCCGCAACCGAAACACGCAAACCACCGCTCGCGTGGAGCGATGTGGCGGAATTTTTCACATCGAAACAGCAATGGGTTGTCGAGAACCAGTTTGAAATCATGATTGCTGTCCTGATCGGCACTGCCATCTATTTCGCGCTGGTTTTCCTATGCAAATATGCCAAACGCTACGCGGCAAAGCTGGATGATCCGCTCAGATTCCGGGCCATCATTGGGCGCACGATCGGCAAAACCGGCTATATTTTCATCTTTATGCTCGCGGTCCGGCTTGTCACCGGATTTGCCAATACGCCGCAGCCGCTAGAGGCCATCATATCCTTTCTGTTCGTCGTTGCCGCCGCCTATCAAGTCGCGATCTGGCTGCGCGAATTGATATTGGGCTTTGTCGAACGCCGCGCATCCGACGGCGAGGACCGCAGTTCGGAAACACTCGCCAATGCGATGGCGATTATCAAGCTGATCGTCACCATCGCGCTGTTCGCCATTGCCTCAATTGTCGTGCTTGATAATCTGGGCGTTGATGTCACCGGGCTTATCGCCGGCCTTGGCATTGGCGGCATTGCCATCGGCCTGGCGGCGCAGGGCATTTTTGCGGACCTGTTCGCCGCGCTCGCCATTATTTTTGACAAGCCGTTCAAGCGCGGTGAGACCATCCAATATGATGATACTGTCGGCACAGTTGAAAAAACTGGCCTGAAAAGCACCTGGATTCGCTCAATCAACGGTGAGGAAATCGTTATTTCCAACACCAATTTGCTCGACAAGGAAATCATTAATTTCACACGCCTGGAACGCCGCCGCACGCGATTTGCCATTGGTGTCGTGTATCAGACACCACCTGAAAAAGCGCGCGAGATACCGGGCATATTACGGGAGATTGTCGAAGCCAATGACGCAAGATTCGTGCGCTGCGGCTTTGTGGGTTTTGGTGACAGCTCAATCAATTTCGAACTCGATTTCGATATTATGAGCGACGATTATGAAATCGTTTACCAAGGCCGTCATGTGATCGGCCTGGAAGTGCTGCAGAAATTCAACGACCTCGGCTATGAATTTGCCTATCCGACCCAGACGACATTTACATCTGCCCCCGACGGCACAATGATCATGCCCTATCCCGAAGGCGGTTTTGGCGCGGTACAGGACAAGGATTGAGTTTCCGGTAAAGCCGGATGATTCGCATCAATACAGGCTTTGTGCTAGTTATAGCGGCCTGGATATACATATAATTCAGCATGCCGTAGCGGCAATGGCTGCACCCTTGTATGCACAGCGCAAACACGGCAAAAGCTTAAGCGAACAATTAAATTATCAGGAAAGGAAAGGCTCTCACATGGCTGGAATCTCACCGCAGGACATGACCGCAAAAGTTGGCGAAACACTGGGTTCATCGGAATGGATCACGGTTGATCAGGACATGATCAACAAATTCGCGGACGCAACCGGCGATCACCAGTTTATCCATGTTGACGAGGAAAAGGCCAAGCTGACACCGTTTGGCGGGACGATTGCCCATGGCTTCCTTACACTTTCCCTTTTCCCCCTGATGAGTGCAAAGTCCGATATGCCCCGTGTCGAAGGCGTTAAAATGGGCGTCAATTATGGCGGCAACAAAGTCCGCTTCCTTGCTCCCGTGCGCGCCGGGAAACGGGTGCGCGGCCATTTCAAACTACTCGAGCTCACCGAAAAACGGCCCGGCCAATGGCAGCAGACGCTGGAATTCGCGGTCGAGATTGAAGGCGAGGACAAGCCTGCGCTCATGGCCGAATGGATCAGCCAGTTTTTCGTATAAACGCTTACAACCAGAACCATAAGGATACCCCCAATCATGCGTGATGCAGTCATCGTTTCCACCGCTCGCACTCCTATCGGCCGCGCCTATAAGGGCGGTTTCAACACCACACTCGGCCCGACACTAGGCAGCTATTCATTCAAAGCCGCTGTAGAGCGCGCGGGCGTTGACCCGGAAAGCATCGACGATGTGATCTGGGGCAGCGCGCTACAACAGGGGTCGCAGGGCGGCAATCTGGCACGTAACGTCAGCCTGCGCGCTGGCATGCCGATTTCGGTTTCGGGCATGACGATTGACCGTCAGTGTTCCTCTGGCCTGATGAGCATCGCCACCGCCGCCAAACAGGTCGTGATTGACCGGATGGACTGCGTTGTCGCGGGCGGGCAGGAAAGCATCTCAACCGTGCAGACCAAGGAAATGCGGATGCAGCCGGACAAGGAACTGGTTGCCATGCATGATGATATCTACATGCCGATGCTGCAAACAGCCGAGACCGTGGCTTCACGCTATAATATCAGCCGCGAACGTCAGGACGCCTATGCCCTGCAATCGCAGCAGCGCACCGCCGCAGCCCAGGAAGCGGGCTATTTTGATGATGAGATTGTGCCTGTCTCCACCACAATGGGTGTGATGGACAAGGAAACCGGTGAAGTTTCCATGCGGGATATCACAATTACAAAGGACGAAGGCAACCGCCCGACCACCACATTGGAAGGTCTGGCCGGTCTGAACCCTGTCATGGGCCCCGATGCCGTGATTACCGCGGGCAATGCCTCGCAGCTGTCCGATGGTTCCTCTGCCTGTGTGGTGATGGAGGCCAAAGCCGCTGAAAAAGCTGGTCTGACCCCATTGGGCCGCTATGTCGGCATGGCTGTGGCAGGAACAAAGCCCGACGAAATGGGCATCGGCCCGGTCTATGCCATCCCCAAGCTGCTTGAGCGCTTTGATCTCAAAATGGACGATATTGGCCTTTGGGAACTGAATGAGGCCTTTGCGGTGCAAGTGCTATATTGCCAGGACACGCTTGGCATCCCGGACGAGCTGCTCAACGTCAATGGCGGTTCAATCTCGATCGGCCATCCCTATGGCATGACGGGCGCACGCTGCACCGGCCACGCCCTTATCGAGGGCAAACGCCGCGGCGCAAAACATGTTGTTGTTACCATGTGCGTCGGCGGCGGCATGGGCGCAGCGGGACTGTTCGAGGTGCTGTAGATTACGCAAAATTATGCTTGATCCGCTTCCTATTGCACATATCTGGCCAAAGCTCGACTACACTGGCGAACGCGCGGTATATGAAACCATGCATGCGTATCTGCAGGTCGTTGGACAGGTTTGTGTCGACTATTTGCCATGGCTCAATCACGGATGGCATGTGGCACTTATGGTTACGCCGCGCGGATTTCGTACTTATCCGCTCCCCATAGGCGCGCATGAAGTGGAGATAACATTCGACTGCCAAAGTGCGGAAGTCATCATTGTGTCCTCCAACGGTTGCCGGGAAAGTTTTGCGCTCATAGGGCAGAGTGTGCAGGAATTTCTGCATGACCTTAATGCGACGCTGAAAACTGTGCGGGCGGACGCAGTTGTGTCCGGTGCACCCAATGAAGTGGACCCGGCAATCCGTTTTGCCGATGATGACCGCCCGCGCACATGGCATGACGAAACTGTGCAGCGATTGCACCGCGCGTTTCTGTGCAGTGACCGTGTTTTCCGGCAATTTCGTACAGGGTTTATCGGCAAATCCAGTCCCAGCCACTTGTTCTGGGGCGGATTTGACCTCGCCATTACGAGATTTTCGGGCAAAACCGCGCCGCCGCATCCGGGTGGTTTTCCAAACCTTTCCGATAATGTAACCCGTGAGGCATATTCGCATGAAGTGATCAGTTCCGGCTTCTGGCCAGGCGGTGGCGGCCTGGATGAAGCGGCATATTATACCTATGCCTATCCATCACCGGAAAATCTTCCCGATATGGCAATTACCCCCAAACCGGCATATTGGCACGCGGAATTGGGGGAGTTTATTCTGCCCTATGCCGCGGTGCAGTCTGCCGAAAACCCGGAGGCTATGTTGCGGGCCTTTCTGCTGTCCAGCTATGAAGCCGCTGCCGATACATCCGGGTGGGAGCGCGCGGCACTGGACCGCCCGATGGGAATAGCGGGTACGCCGCCCGACACAACAGCGTAGAATTATTCCGCAGCTTTCACACGTTCGCCGCATTATCGGAACATTCAGCCATCACATCCGTAGATAGTGTGAACGTAACACAAGATCGGAGATGGAAATGACAGATAAACTGGAAATTTTAAGCGAGTTTTGGGAAAAACTGGACGACAGCCCATTTGTAATGCTCGGTATTCCCGCACAGGCCGCGCACAGTATGCCGATGAACGCTGTATTTGATGACGATATTCCGAACACGCTGTTTTTCTACACCAGCCGCGACAATCGCGCGTTTCAGGCGTTGCCGGAACAGAATAGGGCCATGGTGCAGTTTGTATCCAAGGGCCATGATTTTTTCGCCTGTCTGTCCGGTACGCTAAGCGCCACTACGGACCGTGACCTGATTGATAAATTCTGGTCCAACAGTGTCGAAGCCTGGTATCAGAATGGCAAGGAAGACCCCGACCTAGTCATGCTGCGCATGGATCTGGATGATGCGGAGATGTGGCAGGCCGATATGGGTGTGGTCGGCATCTTCAAACTCCTGACCGGCGGTACGATTGACCAGAAAAAGATGGAAGACAATCACCTCGAAACGACGATGTAATTATCAATCTACAGCATAAAAAAGCCCTCGCAATGCTGCGAGGGCTTTTACTTTTATCTGTAATGTTCAGCCCGGATGAATCATCCCGCCCTCAAACCTGAAACCGTCTTCGCGGTCTTTCTTGAGCAGGGCGGGACCATCCAGATCCGCCCAATTGGCGATCTGCGCCAATGCAAATGCAGGGCCTATCGCGAGCGATGTGGAGAGCATACAGCCAACCATGATTCCCATATCGGCTTCACGTGCCTTTTCCACCAAGCGCAGCGCCTCAGTCAGGCCGCCTGTCTTGTCAAGTTTTACATTGATAACCTGAAAACAATCTTCCACGCGTTCAATATCTTCGGATGTATGACAGCTTTCGTCCGCGCATAAAGGCACCGGCGTCTCCACACCCATTAGCTCATCTTCAAAACCGGCGGATACCGGCTGCTCGATAAGCTCTACGCCCAGCTCATGCATGGCCATGGCTTCGCTCATGATATCCAGCTCATCCCATGCCTCATTGGCATCAACGATAATGCGGGCATTCGGTGCACCGGCGCGCACCGCAGCGACGCGGGCACGGTCATTCTCACCGTTCAGCTTGACCTTAAGCAGCGCATAAGTCTCCGCCGCCTTGCGCGCATCGGCTTCCATCACCTCGGGCTCGCCCAGCGAGATTGTGTAGGCTGTGACCAGCGGTTTGGGTTCGGGCAGCCCTGCAAGCTCCCATACCGGTTTGCCGGTCTGTTTCGATTCTAGGTCCCACAGCGCGCAATCCAGCGCATTGCGGGCCGCGCCTTCCATCATGCTGTCCAACAGGTCCTCACGGCTGAGCGCCCGGTTCTGCTTGCAACGCATGTTAATGGCTTCGACGCACAGTTCCGCGGTTTCGCCTTCATAATATATCGGCGTACCTTCGCCGCGGCCAACGTGCGTGCCGTCGGTGACTTCGCAGACGACAACATCGACATCGGTTTTCGCACCGCGTGCAATAATGAACGCGCCATCCACGGCAAAGCGTTCGACATGAGCTGATTGTAATGTGATCATGGCCGACTGTTTAGGCGAAGTCGGACCCTTCGGGCAAGTCCTCAAGATGGGGTGCGCTCGTCTTTTTTGCATCGACCCTGGCAACCTTTGCCCGCTTGCGCACAGCGGCGCTTTCATGCGCCAATATCCATTCCTCAACGACAGGCGCAATTTTCGTACGCCACTTGCTGCCGTTAAAAATACCGTAATGGCCAACGTTTTCGGCCATATAATATTTCTTTTTCTTTTTCGGCAGGTTCGGCGTGACCATCAAAGCCGCTCTGGTCTGGCCAAGCCCGCTGATATCATCGCGTTCGCCTTCGATAGCCAGCAGTGCAATATCCTTGATGGCCGTCAGATCAACGGGCCGCCCGCGATGGGTCATTTCACCTTTTGGCAGCGCGTGCGTCTGGAACACCAGATCTACAGTCTGTAGATAGAATTCAGCAGTCATGTCGCATATCGCGCGGTATTCGTCGTAAAATTCCTTGGTCGCATCGGCGCTGTCGCCATCGCCTTCGACCAGATGTTTGAACATTTCCCAATGGCTGTTGAGATGCCCGCCCAGATTCATCGACATAAAGCCCGCAAGTTGCAGAAAACCCGGATAGACTTTTCGCCCTGCACCAGGATATTGTGCCGGGATCGTGGCAATCACATTCTGCTCAAACCAGCTATGCGGGCGCTGCGTTGCCATGGTGTTGACCGCAGTCGGCGCTTCGCGCGTATCAATCGGCCCGCCCATCATGGTAAGCGTTTTCGGGCGGCATGCATGTTTATCCGCCGACATGATGGCCGCTGCGGCAAAGCAGGGCACCGAAGGCTGGCATACCGCGAGCATATGCGCGCCCGGACCGATATGCTCCATAAACGCAATCAGATAGTCGATATAGTCGTCCAGATCGAACGAACCTTCCGACAAAGGCACGTTTTTCGCATCGCGCCAGTCCGTGATATAGACTTCATGTTCCGGAATCATCCGCTCGACCGTACCGCGCAGCAATGTCGCATAATGGCCCGACATAGGCGCAACGATTAACAGGCGCGGCTTGCCTTCGCTGCCAGCATGGCTGAATTTCTTAAGCTGGCCGAATGGTTTTTGCAGCACGATTTCTTCTGCTACGTTGAGTGTAGTACCGTTATATTCAACTTTATCCAGGCCAAATGGAGGTTTTCCGCGCGGCGCGGCGGCATGCGCAAAAACTTCAAGAGCAGACGCCACCACGGGACCGCCTGTCATATATCCGAAGATATTGCTTGGATTTTTAAGGAACTGCGCGTTCATGCTCGCCCACGTGCTGGCTGTAGCCAGCAGAGTCCGCTGCATTTCATATCCGTTATAAAGCATGTTTTTTCAAATCCCTGTTTGCGCATTTCGCGCGTTTGCAGCCGCGATAGCAGATGATGCTGCACCGCACCATAGAAAACCTGCTTCGCGCACCTGACATTGCCAAATTGTCATGTGCAAAGTGATTGAGCGCCCCGCATTAGACTGCTACGCGAACAATATGAGCGATACAGAAAAAATTTCCCGGACAGATTTGCAGAATATAACCAAACCATTAGAAACTGTCGATTCTGAAAAGCTGGATGAGAGCCCGGTACGGCGCATCGGCAATTTGCGTATGGTATGGGATTTCGCGATCCGTTATCCGCGGCAGATTATATTCGCAATGATTGCATTGCTCACCGCAGCTTTGGCCACACTGGCAATCCCTGCGGGTTTCAAACGTGTTATTGACGAAGGTTTCGGCAGCGCGGGCGGCGATATTTCGCAATATTTCTACTATCTGTTCATGATTGTGGTGGTGCTTGCGATCGCCACCGCTTTCCGTTTCTATTTTGTATCCTGGCTGGGTGAACGCGTTGTTGCAGACATCCGGCTCGCGGTGCAGAAAAATCTGCTACGCCTCGCACCTGGCTTTTTTGAACAAAACCGGCCTTCCGAAATTGCATCGCGCATGACCTCCGATACTGCGATTATTGAACAGGTTGTGGGGACAACGCTTTCGGTTGCGCTGCGCAATATCGTGATGGGAGTTGGCGGGATCATCTATCTGTTTACGCTCGCCCCCAAACTGACGGGCGCGCTCCTTATCGGCATTCCGGTTATTATCCTGCCTATAGTGCTGCTCGGCAGCAAGCTGCGTAACGTCTCACGCACCAGCCAGGACCGTGTCGCCGATGTCGGCGCCATGATTGCCGAAACACTGGGCGCCATGAAAATCGTGCAAGCTTTCGGTCAGGAAAAGCGCGAATCCGAACGGTTTGCAGGCGCAGCCGAGGCAACATTTGATACGGCAAAGAAACGTATCCGGCTGCGGGCCATTATGACATCCATCGTCATTGCGCTTATATTCGGCGCAATCACTCTGCTGATGTGGAAAGGCGCAATTGATGTTGCGGAAGGACGCCTGACTGGCGGGACGATCGCCGCATTTGTGCTGACAGGCGGACTTGTCGCGGGCGCATTCGGCGCGCTTACCGAAGTATATGGCGATCTGCTGCGCGGTGCAGGCGCGGCAAGCAGACTCGCCGAGCTGTTGCAGGAAGAACCCGGTATTGCACCGCCAGAAAAACCGGTGGAACTGCCCGTTCCGCCGCGCGGACAGATCAGTTTCCGGAACGTTTCTTTTTCCTATCCGACACGCCCGGATATCGCGGCGCTGGAGGATTTCACCCTGACCGTTTCCCCCGGGGAAACGGTGGCCATTGTCGGGCCATCGGGCGCAGGCAAGTCGACATTGTTTCAGCTGGCCCAGCGTTTTTATGATCCACAGGTCGGCAGCGTGCGTATTGACGGCGTCGCCCTGCCCTCCGCTGATCCGGCGGATATCCGCCAGCGCATGGCTTTTGTGCCGCAGGAAAGTATATTATTTGCCGCCACCGCGCGTGACAACCTGCGCTATGGCAATTGGCAGGCCAGCGACGAAGAAATCTGGGCAGCGGCAGATGCGGCGAATGCAACGGCATTCCTGCGCGCGCTACCTGAAGGATTGGACAGTTATCTGGGCGAGGCTGGCGCAAGGCTATCGGGCGGCCAGAGGCAGCGAATGTCGATCGCCCGCGCGCTGCTGCGCAATGCGCCCATCCTGCTGCTTGATGAAGCCACATCCGCGCTGGATGCAGAAAGTGAAAAACTGGTGCAGGATGCACTCGATAATCTGATGGCGGACCGCACTACGCTGGTCATTGCGCACCGCCTGGCCACTATCCGCACGGCAGACCGCATTATCGTGATGGAAGACGGCCGTATCGTCGAGCAGGGCACGCACAGCGAACTGTCCGCGCGTGACGGCCTATATGCACGGCTCGCAAGCCTGCAGTTTAGTGACAGTGAAGCTTCTAAATGAGAGATATCCGATAGGTTTCTGAAGGCACAGCAAAACCGCTCCCGGGCATCGCGCTTTAGTGCAAAGTGCATATTTTACTGTAATGCCGTATAGAATTTTCTGTTTGAAATGAGCGCCACTCAATCATTCCCACCATATCAGGCGGATTTGAATAGCAGATGCTGAACGCGGACAGCCGTTGCACTGTCGAAATGGCAAGCTGTTTGATGATAGCTGTCCTGCGTCAATGACAACCAGCATCCCATGGTCTTTTGGAACCGACCATTCCAGTTCGAGTGCCTTTATGCATGAACGCCGCGTTGTGATTTCTCCATTGGCCGTGCGAATCGGTATCGCGAACATTGTATCGATCTATAGGCCGAGCCGTTCGGCCTTGGAGGGTGCGATCCCATCTATGACGCCACTATCGACCAGAAACCGTGTTTCCTGACCATTTCCACGGCCCGTGACTGAAATAGACATCTTCAGACGGACGCAGTACCAGTGGTCTGGCGGCCATGTCCTGCTCGCAAATAAAAAGGGGCCGCACATGCAGCCCCTTTATTCAACGTAAAATTATGTGGTTATGCGCCGGGTGTAGGCGGTGCGCTAAATGTACGATACTGCTCGTTACCGACAAAACCAAATTTATTGACGCCTGAATTTTCGATAGTACGCAATGTCTGTGCTACAAGTTCATAGCGCGCACGTGGCTCAGGCTGGAACTGCAATTCAGGTTCAACCGACATTTCCAGTGTCTGCGCCAAAAGACGCTGCAATGCACCTTGGTCAATCGTTTCACCGTTCCATAAAAGCTGACTGTTTGTGTCAATAATCAGCTTGTTTTTGACAGGGTCCACAGGCGGATCATTCACGGAATCATCGCTTACAGGAAGCGGAATGTTGACAGCATGTGTCGCAATCGGGATGGTGATAATGAACATGATAAGCAACACCAACATCACATCGATGAGAGGCGTTGTGTTCATTTCCATCATGGGCTGGCCGTCGTCTTTACCACCGCTCATTGCCATTATGAAATACTCCTAAATAACTCTAAATATCATACGAAACCACTATTGTGGTTAAATCAACCCGTTGGGTTGGGGTCTTGCGGATTGGAGATAAATCCAACGGCAGGATAGCCTGCAGCCTGCATCTGATAGATCGCACCGCCAATACACTGCCATGGCGTATTTACATCGGAACGCACATGCACTTCAGGAATATCGTCAGGGTCAATATTATCCGGACCGCCACGGGATTCGATGAAGTTTTCCATCCGTTTCAGACTGAAGTCGTACAACTTCTGAGAATCCACAGGAGTTACCTGCAAATAGACCATACATTCACCATTTTGTGATGCACCGGTATAACCCGGCGTATTGGGTGCGCGGCCGGCTTCATCAGTCGCAGTAATAGACAAAAGCACATTTTCAGCGCTGTCATCGGATTTTTCATTTTCCAGAATTGGAATTTCCAGTTTCTCGACATTCTGAATTGCCACAGGAATTGCAATCAGGAAGATGATGAGCAGAACCAACATGACGTCCACAAGAGGAGTCGTGTTAATGTCTGACATCGGCGTTTCTTCGCCATCGCCGCCCATACTCATTGCCATTGTGTTTCTATCCTATCCCCGGATTGCTGTACGCCCATCAATTAGGCGACTGTAACAATCCGATAATCTATACTCTTAGGCCATTTGTCATAATTCAAGCTGTCGGGAGCGCCTGCAACAGGCAAGCGCTCCCATGACTGATTGACTTATTTCTTTGGCGGAGTTTTAACACCGCCAGCTGTTGTTGCTGCAGGTTTCGCCGGCGCAGGTTTTTTAGCTGCGGCAGGCGCTGCTGTAACGACAGGCTTCACGGATCCATCCGATGCCATGTAACCAAGAACATCGTTGGAGAATGTGCCAAGTTGCTGAGCAAGCTGCTTGTTGCGGTTTTGCAGCCAGTTATATGCCAGCACGGCAGGCACAGCCACAGCCAGGCCAAGTGCTGTCATGATAAGCGCCTCACCAACCGGACCGGCCACAACATCAATCGATGCCGAACCACTGGAACCAATTTTGATCAAGGCACGGTAAATACCGACAACCGTACCGAACAGGCCGATAAATGGCGCTGTTGCACCCACAGTGGCCAAAAACGGAAGACCGCCGGCCAGTTTGGCATTAATTGCATTTTCAGAACGTGCCAGTGAGCCATGTAGCCAGTCATGCGCTTCCACCGGATCAGTCAGCTTGCTGTGCTGTTCCTGCGCCTGAATGCCGTCATCGACAATCTGACGATAGGCACTGTTCTTGTCCAGTTTCGCAGCACCCTCTTTCAGGCTGTTTGAACGCCAGAAAGTAGAACGCACCGCGCGGCCCTGTTTGTAGATTTTCTGTTGCTCGAACAATTTGGTGAACAGAATATAGAATGAACCAAAGGACATGATAAGCAAGATAATGAATGTGGCATATGCAATCACGCCGCCTTCATTCAACGCTTCCCAAAAACCAAACTGGCTTTTTACTTCAGCGACTTCTGCGCCGGCGGCTAGTATTTCAATAAACATAATTTTTACCTCTCAAGAAAATCAAAATCAAAAAACCCTGGTATTACCGAACCCTGGCTATTACCGGACCCTGGCATTACCGAACATTGTCCAGCTCGTACCTTACACGGCTACTCCAGCTGCCTGTCGTCGGATTACCGGCATCGTCCAAAGCTGGCCTGAACCGTGCAACACGGCGCATAGCCTTACATGCAGCAGCGTCGAGATCCGAGTGCCCGCTTGAGCTGGTAATAGTACAATCAGTAGCTCGCCCGCTTGGACTGACAGTAAGACGAAAGCCGACCGTACCTTCACGTTCCTCGCGAATGGCGCGTGAAGGATAGCTGCTCTGAGCCTGGGCACCCCAACGCCCGGTATTTCCACGCGGCGTCGCACTTTTGGCCTGAGAAGGCGGTGGCGGTGGCGGCGGTGGCGGTGGTGCAGCCGCAGGTGGCGGCGGTGCAGGTGGTGCTGCCTGCTGCACGACTGGGGCAGTGTCAGGAATATCACGCTGCTGCTGAATTACCGGCGCTGGTCGCGGCGGCAATTGAATAGGAGGTGGAGGAACCACCACAGGTGGCGGCTGCACATCGGGAATTTCTTCAGGCGGCGGCGGCTCTTCTTCCGGCGGCGGCTCTTCCTCAGTAATTTCGATGGTGGTTATTTCTTCTTTGACTGTCTCATATGCCTTGTAAGCCAAACCTGATATAAAGGCATAACCTATGACAACATGTAACAGTGCAACGACTATAAGGGAGACAACTTTGCTCCCACTCATCTCTTGATCAGCATAAGCCATTCAGAAACGTCACTCCTTACCCTATTTCGTTTATCGACCCGATGCCCGCTATATTATTTTATAGGTAACATCAGACCGCGCAAATTTCGTTATGACAAAATATCCAACCTGACCGCAAGAAAATTATTTATGTTTTTTTGCTTGCAAATGATATTCTTTGTCAAACAGCGCCTCTATACTCTCCCACTCCAGTTCACGGCCGATTAAGCAAATACGCCTTAACCGGATTGTTAAAGTCATATAAAAGCGGAACAAAATGTAATGATATACAAATACATTAATAGGGTGCTAACTGCAAGTTTGTGTTGTGTTTCCTTGATAATTTTTACCCCGCCCGTTCTTGCGCAAAGCGTTGCGCAGGGCCCCGATTATATTGCTTTGACGAAGCTCAGCACGAAAGCGCCTCTGGTTGCACGGGTTGTTGTAAAGCGCTCTATCCCCGTGCCGGCGGAGCGCGCACGCGGCGTCGCACCTGAAGATGTCCGGCTCTATATTGAGGCCGAAGTCATGTCCCTGATCCGGGGACGTGGCGGAATTGGCGAATCGATTCGCTATCTGGTGGACGTGCCCAGAAATGCACGCGGCAAAGCCCCCAAATACAAAAAGCGTGAGTTTCTGATCTTTGCGCGCACCGTAGCGGGCCGCCCTGGCGAAATACAACTGATAGGTGATAATGCCCATGTCACATGGAGCGCCGATGTGGAGCAGCGCACCCGGTCCGTATTGCGTGAAATCGTGAGTCCCGATTCGCCACCGGATATTACCGGCATTCGTGAGGCACTACACGTGCCTGGCAATCTGCAAGGTGAAGGCGAAACGCAGATTTTCCTGAAAACAGCCAATGGCGATCCGGCCTCTATTACCGTGCTGCGCCGCCCGGGGATGCGCCCGCAATGGGCTGTATCGCTTAGTGATATTGTCGACGAGTCCGCACGTATACCGCAGCGTGATACGCTTTTATGGTACAAGCTTGCCTGTTTCCTGCCTGAACGGTTGCCCGATGAATCACTGGTAAGCGATAATGCACGCGCCAATGATTTGGCCCGGAATGATTATCAATTCGTGCGGCAACAGCTGGGGACCTGCGCAACATAAACTCATGCAGATTTTCGTTTGGCCAGCAATTCTTCAGCCACATCATATGTGCGCTCATTGTCGACATCGACGGCATAGGCGCCATCTTCAAACAGATGCGCATGTACTTTGACGCCAAAACGCTTTGACATTTTTTGGGTGGCGCCCCGCAATGTAAACAGGCCGAAACGGAAGCGCAGCAAGTTCAGCAGGCCAAAGGCATTGGCAATGCGCGCACGGTTTTTCATAAACTGACCGCCCTCGCGAAATGCTTCTGCAGCTTTCAGCGCATTGGCATCGCGCAGCCAGTACATATTGCAATTTGCGATAGCTATATCGCTAAATTCATAGAAATTACGCTGCCCTTCTGGGTGCGCCGCCTGAATACTGGATTTTTCCGCGAGTGACAGAACTGCATCTGCGCCAACAGCCAGCGCATCCTCGTGCAGTTCGCGAATAATTTCCCGTGTGACCAGAACATTGTCCCCGGTGGTAATCAGAAGCGGAAAATCTGCGTTCGTATCCGCAATCGCGCCCTCAACGCTTTCAACAATATTCGCGCGTGCAACACTCATGTGCAGACGGCCCGCCTTGATGAGCTCCTCCACCGCCGGAATATCCACGATAACATCGGGATCATGGATCGAAATGATGATTTTGGATTCCGGATAGGCCGGCCCCACTTCCTCCAACACCCATTGCAACAGCGGTTTACCGCGAATGGGTACGCGGCATTTGTGGCTCACGCCCGCACGCTCGGCCAGAGGATCCAGCTTTCCATCGCGCTTGCCGGCAAGAATCAAAATGGTTGGGGTTTGTGACATGAAAGCCTCCGCAGAATGCAAGTGCGCAACTTTTAATGCCGCATGCGCAATGAAATAATACATATGCCTATAAACTGCACATTATAGCCATGCAAGGCTGGCAATCGCCGGTCCATGCGTTATTGAGCGCCGAACGCATTATTTGCGCGGCGCAGATGAGTCGCGGATTCAGCAGGATGGTATATATGGCGGAACATTTGAATATCGCGCTGGCAGGACTGGGCACTGTAGGGACAGGCGTCATCCGCCTGCTTGAGGAAAATGCCGCGCTGATCACCCGCCGCGCAGGCCGTCCCGTCAGGATAAAGGCGATTACGGCGCGTGACCGGTCAAAGGATCGCGGTGTCGATCTTTCCGCCTATGATTGGGAAGATGATATGACCGCGCTCGCAGACCGCGATGACATAGATATCGTCGCCGAACTGATTGGCGGCTCCGACGGCCCTGCCCTCACCCTTGCGCGCTCCAGCTTTGCAGCAGGCAAGTCGTTTGTCACCGCGAACAAGGCCATGGTGGCGCATCACGGCCTGTCACTTGCCAAGATGGCGGAAGATGAAGGCCTGGCTTTCAAATATGAAGCCGCCGTTGCAGGCGGTATTCCGGTTATCAAAGGCCTGCGTGAAGGCGCCGCGGCCAATGCGATTGAACGTGTCTATGGAATCCTGAACGGTACGTGCAATTATATCCTTTCGACCATGGAAAAAACGGGCCGCGGCTTTGATGACGTTTTGGCCGAAGCACAGCAACTGGGCTATGCCGAAGCCGATCCTGGCTTTGATATTGACGGCGTCGATGCCGCGCACAAGCTGTCTATCCTTTCCAGCCTGTCTTTCGGGACGAAGATTGATTTTGATGCGGTAGAGCAAACGGGTATCCGCAAGATAATAGCCGCGGATATCGCGCAGGCAGATGTGCTGGGATATCGCATTCGCCTGATCGGTATTGGCGAGATTGACCGCAAGGGCGGCGTAGATGCCCTGTTCCAGCGTGTGCACCCTTATCTCGTACCGCTTTCCAATCCGCTCGCACATGTTTCCGGCTCCACCAACGCTGTTGTGGCCGAGGGTAATTTTTCGGGGCGGTTGCTGTTTCAGGGGGCCGGTGCAGGCGATGGTCCGACCGCATCGGCTGTTGTGGCCGATATTATCGATATTGCGCGCGGTGAGATAGGTCCGGCCTTTTCGATGCCGGTGGCCGATCTCGACACCATGGATAAAGCCGCATCCGGCCACCGGATGGGCAAAGCCTATCTGCGTTTCGAAGTGAGCGACAAACCGGGCGTCCTCGCGGAAATCACCGCCGCCATGCGCGATGCGGATGTTTCGATCGAAAGCCTGATCCAGAAAGGCCGTAGTGAAGACGGTACGGTGTTAGTGGCCATGGTCACGCATAAGGGGCCCGAAGCCAATATCACGGCGACGCTGGATGCATTGAAAGATTCAAAAAGCCTGCGCGGCGACCCGATGGTTATTCACATATTGGGGGCATGAGCGTAGCAACTCAATATCTATCTCTTTGCGTCAAGATAGCATCGTCATTCCCGCGAAAGCGGGAATCCATCTCATCAGACTTGCATATATATTCAACTGTAGTGAGATAGATTCCCAGTCCCCCGCCTGCGCGAGGGCAGGCAAGCTGGGAATGACGGGATTTATAACCAAAAGTGCCGTTCTTTGCTTGGGTGGGATGCTTACCTAGGGATTTAGGGAATTATTCAGGCTCGGTTTCACCGCCCGCTTGCCGCCTGCGCTCTTCTGCCTCGGCCTTGGCCGCCATTCTTTCATACTCCAGGTCAACTTCGGGCAGCTGGTCCGCAGTATAGGGTATAATCGGCTCAGGCACGCCGCCGAAACCCGCACATACTCCGCTCGAACCGCATGGCGGCAGGCCGAAAACATCCGGCGCATCAGGTACGCCGCCTTTAATGGTTGTTCGTTTTTCCCGGAATTCCTCTGCCTGCCGGTACCGTGTATTGACATTTCGGTCCGCGCAAATAACGATTTCTCCGTCTTCAGAAGGCCGGCATCTTTCCCTGATAGCAGAAGTGCGCGCTTTGCTGTTGGCAATCATTTCGGCGACTTCGTCATCGATCTGTGCCTGTTCGCGGTCGGAGGATTGTGCCGCCGTACAAAGCAATAGTGCCGCCATGCCAACGATGCCAATCTGTAATCTCGACCCAATCTGTAATCTCGACAAGGCCACATCCCTCCCCTAAAGAGCATCATATTTGATTGCCGCATTTCAACCGTATAGTGGCAATGCGTAACGCCAGATGAATGGAATCTCATGACCAACGAATCAAACCTGTCCGCCAGTGATCTATTGGACCGCGTCCTTGTCCTCGAAATGGTGCGCGTCACCGAAGCCGCTGCGATCTCCGCCGCAAAGCTGATCGGCCGCGGCGATGAAGACGCCGCCGACGCCGCCGCTGTGGAGGCGATGCGCGCGTCGCTCAACAAGCTCTATATCGACGGTACAGTCGTGATCGGTGAAGGCGAGCGCGACGAGGCGCCGATGCTGTATATCGGCGAGAAAGTCGGCACAGGTCAGGGCAAGGCTCCGAAAATCGACATTGCGCTCGATCCGCTGGAAGGTACGACGATTACCGCCAAGGCCGGGCCAAACGCATTGGCCGTGCTTGCGATTGCAGAGGAAGGCAATCTTCTCAACGCACCCGATGTCTATATGGACAAAATGGCGGTCGGCCCCGGCTATTCTCCGAATATCATCGATCTCGACAAATCCGTGCAGGAAAATGTCGAAGCGGTTGCAAAGGAAAAAGGCGTATCACCGGCAGATATCATTGTATGCGTGCTCGACCGCCCGCGCCATGAGAAGCTGATTGGCGAACTGCGCGATATTGGCTGCGGGATCATGCTGATTCCCGATGGCGATGTCGCGGGTGTCATCGCCACCACTGACGAAGACACGACTGTCGACATGTATATGGGTAGCGGCGGCGCACCCGAAGGCGTTCTGGCTGCGGCAGCACTGCGCTGCGTAGGCGGACAGTTCAAGGGCCGGTTGCTCTTCCGCAACGACGACGAACGCGCCCGCGCCGCCAAATGGGGCATTGAGGATCTCGACAAAGTCTATGACCTCAGCGAACTGGCCAAGGGCGACTGTATTTTCGCAGCCACCGGCGTCACGGACGGCTCACTGCTCGACGGTGTCAAAAAACTGCGCCGCGGCGTCATGACCACCGAAAGCGTCGTCATGCGCGCCTCCAGCGGCACTGTCCGCTGGGTCAAGGGTGAGCACCGGATTTAGGCTGTTCAGCGTGCAGCAATGCGGCAATATATTAAAGAGCGGCCCATGCAGATAAATTTTTCCTTCATGCGTATAGCTCCTGTTGCCGCCCTGATGCTGTTCCTGTCCGCCTGCGTTTCTGGCGTCGATTACGGGCCGGTACCGCATGGTGACCTTGTCGCTGCGCCGCGGTGCAATCCGGTTTCTACCGATACGGCTGCGATGGGCGGCAAGGACTATTTCTTTGCCACCACCCGCCTGCCGGATTGCCGCAGCGCCAATATCACACTCACCAACAAGCGGACGGACCAGATGCGCTTTGGCCGCTATGGTCCCGCCGCAAAAACATTGAATGCAAAGGGCAAGGCCCGAAAAATCGTGCCAGTCGCTTTCGAACCGGAAGCCGCATGGTGGACGGCGCTGGGTGAACATGCGGGCAGCAACGGCCGCGTCCTGCTCTATGTGCATGGTTATAAGGAACGCTTCCACACTACATCGCAGGACACAATCCAGATTGCCCGGCTGACCGAGTTTGAAGGGCCGACCGTGCTCTATACATGGCCGAGTCATGGTTCGGTGCTCAGCTATGCTGTCGATGAGGCCAATATGTATTGGGACGAGCGCAATTTCCGGCGGTTCCTGAACAAAATGGCACGCCAGCCCTGGATCAAGGAAATCGTGCTTGTCTCGCACAGCATGGGTGCACGGCTTGTGCTGCCCGCGGTGGATTATGTCGACCGCAACTCATCCAGCGCGGATTCGAGCAACATCTCCAATATCATCCTCGCCTCGCCCGATATCGACCGGCAGGAATTCGAGCGCGATATCGCCGAAGAAGTGCTGTCCGCCCGCCGCGTCAACAATGACCGGCGTATCACCGTATATGTGTCGGCCAAGGACCGGGCACTGGAAACATCACGCCGCATCCATGGCTACCCGCGGCTTGGCACGCCCTATTGTTTCGACCCGTTTCGTGCCGCCGAGCTGAAGGCCAATGGCCATCCCGAACGCTGCTATGCATTGGAGGCCACCTATGATGCGCCGCCCGCCAAGCGCGGCATGACCATTGTCGACACCACCGAAGTCAGCGACAGCAATTTCGGCCATTCCGACTTTATCCAGAGCGCCGCTGTCTGCGCCGATTTCAAGGCGGTCGTCAAAAACGGCATGCGCGGGGCAAACCCGAACCGGGTGCGTACACATCTGGGCTATGTGTTCCGGCTGCAGCCTATGGCAGAAGCGGAAGGCGCGGATATCTGTATGGAAGAAAAATCCAAAACAGAATAAGCCGAATATGCTAGAACACGCCCATGACCAGCCCGGCGGCCAGCGCGCGGCCGGTCTCGCGGCATTTTTTCAGATCAGCTTCAGCAATCGTCTTGGGCGCCAATATCTGTTCGGGTGTCTGCGCATGGGTGCAGACTATCAGCGTATCGGCAATCTTCCTCAGCCGCCAGCCCGTGGCGATCCGCTCCAGCTGCCGCAGTGCATTTGCCCCTTCTGATCCGGCGCAGATCATCGCCGCATAGGGACGGCCCTCTATCTGCCCCAGCACCGGATAATAGCATTCATCCAGAAACAGCTTCATGCCCCCTGCAATCGCGGCCAGATTTTCGGGACAGGCAAAAATATAGCCATCGGCCGCCAGCATATCCTCAGGCCCGGCCTTTTCCGCGCGCTTGAGCACAATTTGCACGCCTTCTTCCGCGTCACCCGCCTGCGCCGCGGCGTTCGCCATCGCTTCGCTGCCGCCGGTTTTGCTGTAATATATGATAAGCAGCTTTTTCATGGCCCATGTTTCCTGACTATAGTGACAGCGTATCAGAAACAGAGCCGCGAGGGGAATGGTTTTAAGGCTTGCCCTGTCCCTCCCCCGCCATCTAGGCTGCATTCATGATGGCACAAAAAAGGATCTGACAATGCTGCGCACCACCTTATCCAAATGGCTTTTATCCGGCTGCGCTGCACTCGTCCTTATGGGCTGCCAAAAAACACAGGCGCCCGAACAGGAGCCCGCTTCTATGGAAATCCCCGAACCCCGCGCCGACATCGTCACCGACCGTTTTGCAAAAATGGCGCTGGAATGCGTGCACCGTCCATATCCGAACAAGATCAGCCATGTGCTGGCGGCGGACGAAGATGCGAAAACCCCGCGCGAGCTCTACCCCGCGTTTTACGGCTGTTTCGACTGGCACAGCTCGGTGCACGGCCACTGGCTGCTCACGCGCATATTGAAAACCGACCCCGACAGCCCGATGCGCGATGCCATAATGGCCGCGCTCGGCCAGAGCTTTACCGATGACAACATCGCTGCCGAAACGGCCTATTATACGGCCGAAGGCCGCGCCAGTTTCGAGCGGCCCTATGGCATCGCATGGTATCTGCAGCTGGTCGCAGAGCTACATGAAAGTGATGATCCGAAGCTGCAGGAATACCGCGAAACCTTACGCCCTCTGGAAGAGGCCATTGTGGATCAGGTCAGCGGCTGGCTGCCCAAACTCGCCTATCCGATCCGGCTCGGCACGCATAACCAGAGCGCTTTCGCATTCGGCCTGATGCTCGATTATGCGCGCACCGTGGACAATGCGGAGCTTGAAAGCGCGCTCGTCGGCAAGGCGCGTGAATTTCATCTGGAGGACGTAAATTGCCCGCTCGCCTATGAACCCTCGGGCGAGGATTTCCTCTCCCCCTGCCTGATGGAGGCAGACCTGATGCGGCGCGTTATGGACAGCGCGGAATATCGCGCATGGCTCACCAAATTCCTGCCCGATATTCCTGTGGGCGGCAGTGCAGACTGGCTGGAGCCCGGCATCGTGCGCGACGCCACAGACGGCAAGCTGGTCCATCTCGACGGCGTCAATCTATCGCGCGCCTGGGCACTGGAAGGCATTGCCTCCGCCCTGCCCGAAACCGACGCCCGCCGCGCGGCTTTACGCGCAGCTGCCGCCCAGCATAAGGAAACCGGTATCGCCGCTGTCAGCGACGAACATTACGCCGGCAGCCACTGGCTCGCAAGCTTCGCCACCTATCTGGAAACGAGGCGGGGCATTGGAACGCGATGAAATGTGTGGGCCGAAACCCTGGCGGGATATGATGTATAGCTTTCGGTCGCTGCACCATAATGACCGCCAGAGTGCCGTATTCCTGCGCAAGCAGGAATCCAGAGCGGTATAGTGAGACGGCAGCGTCTGCTGTCCGGGCTCCTGCTTTCGCAGGAGCACCTGTGAGCATCTGAGCACGATGCTTTGAGCTCCTCCAGCATGGGAAATGAGCAGTGCTGTACCCCGGCGAGCCATCTGTACCCCGGCGCAGGCCGGGGTCCACAGGCGACAGACACCAATGCTGCAACTGTCCGCAATAGATCCCGGCCTGCGCCGGGATACGGGTTGGGCGGAGAGGAATTTTGCGGTGTTTGACTGCAACTTTTTCATATGGGGGGAAACAGAGGTGCTGCGCGCTGAATACAATCGTCAATCCCCGCTTTCAATGTAGGAATCCGCTTGCTATCGCCATGTTATGGCCATTTATACACAACATCCTTATCATCCACCGTTCGTCGCTGACATGAAACACTTCATCTTCAATCACCCCCCGTTTCACGTAACCTCTGTAACCTTTTGCAAATGAATAAAGGCTTGCAAGACACCCTCCCCGCCGCGCTCGATATCGACCATTCCATCACTGGCCAGACATGGCGGTGGCGCGGGGGGAATGGCGATGTGCGGTCGGCGCAGGACTTCCGGCCTGATGATCTGGTCACGCAATTGCTGCTCAGCCGCGGCGCGCCGCGCGATGCGCTGGAGCAGCACCGCAATCCCACGATACGCGGTTTTATGCCCGACCCGTCGGTCTTTCGGGATATGGACAGCGCCGCCGAACGGCTCGCACAGGCTGTATTGGCGCAGGAAAAAGTGACGATTTACGGCGATTATGATGTCGATGGCGCGACCAGCGCCGCTGTCCTCATCCGCCTGATGCGCGAACTGGGCTTGCAGGCTGGAGCTTATATCCCCGACCGGCTGATGGAAGGCTATGGCCCGAGCGGCGCGGCACTCGTCAAACTCGCCGAACAAGGCTCTACATTGATTGTCACGGTTGATTGCGGCGCAATGGCGTTTGATGCACTGTCGCAGGCCAAGGCCGCGGGCGTGGATGTGGTGGTGGTCGACCATCACAAGTGCGCGGCTGATCTGCCCGAAGCCTATGCGCTCGTCAATCCAAACCGGCTCGATGAAAGCGACGCGGGTGCGGTGCACGGCCATCTGGCCGCTGTTGGCATGGCGTTCCTGCTGGGCGCAGCGCTCATCCGTACCCTGCGCGGCCATGGCTATTTTCAGGATCGCACCGAACCCAGACTGCTGGAACTGCTTGATCTGGTGGCGCTCGGCACGGTGGCCGATGTGGCGAAGCTGCACGGCCTGAACCGTGCGTTTGTCGCACAGGGTCTGAAGGTGATGGCCGGTGGCCGCAATATTGGCATGAACGCGCTGATCGAGGCGAGCCGCCTTACCCGCGCACCGCTTTGTTCCGATCTTGGCTTTGCGCTCGGGCCGCGCATCAATGCGGGCGGACGTGTGGGCAAATCGGATCTGGGCGTGCGCCTGCTCACCACCGAGGATGCGGAAGAAGCGCGGCAGATTGCAGGCGAGCTGAATCGCCTGAACGAGGAACGCCGCGCCATAGAGGCGCATGTACAGGAACAGGCCGAAGAAATGCTGGCGGGTCAGCGGGGCCGTGCCGTTATGGTGCTGTCCGGCAAAGGCTGGCATCCTGGCGTGATCGGCATTGTTGCGGGGCGCATCAAGGAAAAGACCGGCAAGCCTTCGCTTGTCATTGCGGTGGACGAAGAGGGCATTGGCAAGGGATCGGGCCGTTCCATCTATGGCGTTGACCTGGGCGCGGCGATTATCGCGGCCAAGGATGAAGGCCATCTGGTCGCGGGCGGCGGCCACGCGATGGCAGCAGGCCTGACTGTCGAAGAGAGCAGGCTGGAAGGCTTTGCCGACTATCTGGATGATCGTCTGGGCAGCGATGTGGGCGCTGCGTCCCTGCACAAATCACTGTTGCTTGATGCCGTGGTGGCGCCCGGCGGCGTGACACCTGATCTTGTCACCGCTATGGACACCGCCGGTCCCTATGGCATGGGTTGGCCCAGCCCGCGTATTGCCACCGGCCCCGTGCGGATCGTGAAATGCGATGTGGTCGGCACAAATCACCTGCGCACCATTGTAGCGGGCGATGATGGCCGTTCGATCAAGACCATTGCCTTTCGGCAGGCGGACAGCGAATTGGGACAGACCCTGCTGAACGCGCCGCGCGAGCGCAAACTGTGGATCGCCGGGCGCGCCAAAATTGACGACTGGGGCAGCCGCCGTGCCGCGGAACTGCATTTGGAAGATGCGGCTTGGGTGGAATGAAAACACTGTTTTGGTTTGGCCGCACTGCATTTGGATGCTTGCCGGGATAAATCGATAGGTCTTTGTATTTCATCACCTCACGGGGATAGCCAGCGCCAGTTAATATCCCTCACGGCTGTTTTTCGCTGACGCGAAAAACTTGCGGAAACGCGGCACCAGCCCGCTCCCCCTACACTAACGGGGTACATTATCGGGAGGTTGGGAGGGGGAAGCGGGCCGATGCTGCTCTACGCCCGAGAGAGCATTAAATAATTACGTGAGCGAGAGCGAGCCAAAAACTTCCCCACAGGGTAATATAGGCTTATCATTGTACACTGATCAGAGAATCAAAGAAAACACGATTGACATCTTATCACGCGCCCTCCCGACAAAAACGAAAAAACCCGATAGAATCACTTGACCTGCGCGCGCCGACCCCCTAATTGCGCAGTTCGCTGACCAAGCAGATTGGTATGGCCCCTTCGTCTAGCGGTTAGGACGCGGCCCTTTCACGGCTGAAACACGGGTTCGATTCCCGTAGGGGTCACCATTACTGATATTTCTGTATCTGTTTTGGGTTCCGATGGATTTCTTTTAGAATACTGTGTGATCACCGCGCCAGACAGAGGCTTCATCTTTGATGAGCTCCGCATAAAAGTCGAACAGGGTTTCGCAGCCCGCCGAAGGCGTGGCATCTGCATCATAACGGCCTGTCTCACCATTCAGGACAAGCATGGACTCTGTGGCATAATAGCGCCCGATACGCGCGAGTTCGGCCTTTTTCTTCGCCGCAGGAATGATATGGCCCACCAGGCCGAGCACGGCGATAATGGCGTCAAGCAAGCTGACCGGCACGTGTCTGAAGCGTGGCGCACGGCCCAGCAGCGCGAACAGTTTTTCCCCCTGCTGTTTCGGTGTGATGGCATCCCCCGGGCCGCCTATCGGCAAGATACGGTTATGGCGGTTTGGATCATCAATGCATTCGGATATGAACTGCCCCAGATCATCATCGCTGATCGGCTTGCACGCCGTCAGGTGGCCATCCCCAAATAGAAGATAGGGTTTCCCCCGCCTTATGCGATCGACCTGGCCCGACAGCGATTTGAAGAACGCCGTAGGCCGCACGATCGAATAGGTCAGGCCGGAATCCATCAACGCTTTTTCAAAAGCCAGCTTGGCATGCTGAAACGCCAGCAGCGGTTTTTGCACACAGATCGCGGAAAGCAGTACCATGTGCGATACGCCCGCCGCCCGTGCAGCAGTGAGTGCAGTTATATGCGCATCATGGTCAATCGCCCACGCATCTTCAGAGATCCCTGTCCGGGAAGCCATGCAGGAGACGAGTATATCGAACTTTTCACCCCGAAACCCGTTCTTGATCAGAGATTCAGCCCTCGTCACGTCGCCGAAACGCAGTGTAGTACCCGCAAAAAGGCGCATATTTTCGCCTGACAAGCCTGCGCTATCCCGGCCTGCCTTGGGCCGTACAAAGCAGGTCACTTCATGGCCCCGCTCCACCAGTGTGCGGACAACGGCCTGCCCTATGGTGCCGGTGGCCCCCAGCATAAAAATCTTTTGCGGCGGTGATTGTGGATTTTCAGACATAGCGCCATGATCCCGGCACATAGAACTGAATATGACAGCGGCTGAAAATAACGCTCACCGCCCCATAAATCCGTTGGAAAATACATGCATCATTGATAGCGCACAGCATAATGCGTGGCATCATATTGCCAACCGTTTTCTTCTTTGCCCCGGACAGCCGATTACACCGGAGCGCGCGAATTCACGGTTCACGCAGGTTTTTGTTGACTCTTTCATGTCTGCAATGCTCTGACAGTCTTTTGCCGATATAGCTTAAGCAAGACGTGAGTTAGGATAATCTATGTGCCCAGCACCAGTAAGTGACGGGGAAAGACGGGGATATATCATTCCCATTGGCGGCGGAGAGGACAAGGATGCCAATCCGGCTATTTTACAACGCTTTGTCGAACTTTCCGGCGGCAAAAGCGCCAATATCGTGGTGCTGCCCACCGCTTCGCGGCTTGAAGATACCGGGCCGATGTACGAAAAAATCTTCAAGGGACTGGGCGCCGACACAGTCAGCTCAATCCCGATCGTCACCCGCGAAGATTGCAACAATCCCGAATTTGCCGAACGCTGTGACAATGCCAGCGGTATTTTTATCACCGGCGGCAATCAGCTTCGCCTGAGCGCGATACTGGGCGGCAGCGGTGTCGCGCAGGCGATACGGCGCGTCAATGCGGCGGGCGTGCCCGTGGCCGGAACTTCCGCAGGGGCATCCATTATGTCGGAGCATATGATGGCGGGCGGTGAAGCGGATGCCAGCCCGTCTGAAGGCGGCGCCGTGCTTGCTCCTGGACTTGGCCTGACCAATGCGGCGGTCATTGACCAGCATTTTTCCGAGCGCAACCGGCTTGGGCGGCTTTTGTCGGCCATTGCGCTCAATCCCTTCCTGCTGGGCATGGGAATTGACGAGGATACCGGCGCGTTTATCGATGCTGACGGGCTGGTCGAGATTGTCGGCAGCGGCACCATCACAATTGTGGATGGGCAGAATATGAATTACTGTTCCGCGCATTCGGCCCGCACCGATCAGGGTATCGGCATGCTGGGGCTGTCGATGGATATACTGCACGCTGGATGCCATTATGACCTGAACATGCGGGAGGCTTTCCCGCCCACCAATGAAGCGCAGAATGTCTGCAGCCTGTAAAACGAACTGAACATCAACTCAAAGGGGCCAATCATGAAAATACTCAGCACCAACCTTTACGTCGGCCCCAATCAATATGCGAAATTCCGTGTCATCCGGCACGTGCTGGACATTGGCGTGCTGGAGGAATGGCCTTCCGCCAAACTGGGCACAGATTTTATCGATGGCCTGCTGGAAGCGCTGCCCGGTCTGCACGAACATGGCTGTTCCTATCGCACGCACGGCGGCTTTGTCCGGCGTCTGCGCGAGGATGAAGGTACATGGATGGCGCATATCATTGAGCATGTTGCGCTGGAGCTGCAATGCGTGGCCGGCAATGAAGTCACATTCGGGCGCACCCGGTCCACTGGCGAGCCGCGCCATTATAATATGGTCTATGCCTATATCCACCGCGACGTCGGCCTTGCCGCGGGCAAACTTGCCATCAAGCTGCTCATGCACCTGCTGCCCGAAGATGTGCAGAAACAGACCGGCTATGATCTGGACGAGGATTGGGACTGGGAAGAGGAACTGCGCAGCTTTATCAAGCGGGCGCAGCATCACGCATTCGGCCCCAGCACGGCTTCGCTTATCAAAGCCGGTGAAGAGCGCAATATTCCCTGGCTGCGGCTCAACAAATACAGCTTGGTGCAGTTCGGCCATGGCAAGCACCAGCAGCGCATCCAGGCAACGATTACCAGCGAAACGCGGCATATCGCGGTGGAAATCAGCTGTGACAAGGAGGATACCCGCAACCTGCTCAATGACCTTGGCCTGCCCGTGCCGCAGCAGCATATGGTCTACGGCCCGCGTGAGGCAGCACGCGCCGCGCGGAAAATCGGCTATCCCGTGGTAGTCAAACCGCTGAACGCCAACCATGGCCGCGGTGTTTCGATCAACCTGACCGAGGACGAACAGGTAAAAACGGCATTTGATGTCGCCAGCGAACATGGCACAAGCCGCGCTGTTCTGGTCGAAAGCTATATCAGCGGATTTGACCACCGTATGCTGGTGGTCGGCAATGAACTGGTCGCCGTGGCAAAGCGTGTCCCCGGACATGTGGTGGGCGACGGCAAGCAGACCATCGAACAGCTTATCGAGGAAGTAAATTCCGACCCGCGCCGCGGCGTTGGCCATGAAAAAGTGCTGACCAAGCTGGAACTGGATCATCAGGCGCAGCGCCTTATGGAAAGCGCGGGCCACACGGCTGAAACCGTTCTGCCCAAAGGCGAGATATTCTATCTGCGCGATACGGCGAACCTTTCCACCGGCGGCACGGCCATCGACCTGACCGACAGCGTGCATCCCGACAATCGCGATATGGCAGTGCGCGCAATACGTGCCGTCGGCCTTGACGTGGGCGGTGTCGATTTCCTGACCGATGATATTTCCAAATCCTATAACAGTATCGGCGGCGGTATTGTCGAAGTGAATGCGGCGCCCGGTTTCCGTATGCATGTGGCGCCCAGCGAAGGTGAACCGCGTGATGTCGCGGGCAAAGTGCTCGACATGCTGTTCCCGCCGGATCGGCCCAGTCACATCCCGATTGCCGCCATCACCGGAACCAACGGCAAGACGACAACGTCACGCATGCTGGCGCACATCATGAAAAATGTGGGCCATGTCGTTGGCCTGACGACCAGCGACGGCATATATATTGATGGCGCGCAGTTGATGAAAGGCGACACCACCGGCCCGCAATCAGCGCAAATGGTACTGCGCAACCCGATTGTCGATTTCGCCGTACTGGAAACCGCGCGCGGCGGTATTGTGCGCAGTGGTCTCGGCTATCAAAGCTGTGATGTGGCCGCATGCCTTAACGTCGCGTCGGATCATCTGGGTCTGGGCGGAGTGGATACGCTGGAGGAACTGGCCAAGATTAAGCGGATTGTGCCTGAAGCGGCAACAGATACAGTTGTGCTCAATGCCGACGATAAAAACTGCCTGTTGATGGCGGATTACTGTGATGCGGAACATATTCTGTATGTCACGATGAACCGTGACCATTCGCTGGTGAAACAGCATATCGACGCGGGCGGCAAGGCCGTCGTGCTGGAGCACGGCATGAATGGCGACATGATCGCCGTATATGACAACCGCACGCATATTCCCGTGATCTGGACGCACCTGATCCCCGCCACGATTGAAGGCAAGGCGATGCATAATGTGCAAAACGCCATGTTTGCAGCGGCAATGGCCTATAGTTTCGGCATTAATGCAGACCAGATTCAACTGGCACTCAGGTCATTCAACACGACCTTTTCCCAGGCGCCGGGCCGTATGAATGTATTCGACAAACTGCCTTTCCGGGTCATTCTGGACTATGCGCACAACGCATCGGCATTTCAGGAGATTACCGACCTTGTCGAAAAGCTGGAAAACCACAACCGCAAGACCATTGTGGTCTCCTGCCCCGGCGACCGGCGTGATGAAGATGTATTTGAGGCCTGTGAGATACTGGCCGGGCATTATGACCGCTATATCCTGAAAGCCGATGATAACCGGCGCGGGCGCGGCCACGACGAAATTCCGCAGATGATCAAAACCGGCCTGATGCAGAACGGCGTGACCGAAGACGCCATCACAATTATTCCCGATGAGCAGGAAGCCATCGTGCACGCGCTGGAAACATCCGAAGAAAAGGATCTTTTGCTGGTCATCGGCGACAATGTCGCGCGTTCGTGGAAACAGATTGTCCGGTTTGACAAGGATGATGACGAGGAAGAGGCAGAGCCCGAACAGAGCAATACAAAGATCAAGGCAAAACCGTTCGAGGACCTAATCGACGCCGATGAATCGCTGATCAGCGATGACCGCGGCGTGCGGCTGGCGCGCCATGAAGACGAGGATGGCGATTGAGGAGACCGCTGCAATGCGCGCCGATATAGAAACAATTGAAAACTATCTGGCTATCGCGATGCCGGAGTCGGATAGGCTGATCCTGGATGACAGCCGCCGTATTACTGGCCCCGGAATGATTTGGGACAAACGCGGGGCGTTGCTCGATATCCTTATCAAAGGCTTCGACAAGGCCGAAGTCGTCGCGGCCTGGGAAACGGAAATTGCCCGCGTGCTGGCGGCGCTCGGCTGGCAGGATAGCAGGGTCACTTCGCGCATATTCGAAGACGGCGTGACGCTGCTTATCTCCGCGCCAACCGACCTGCTCTACACCGCCGTTTTTGCCATTGAGACGAGCTGGCATTTCACCGCGCATAAACTTCTGGGCAGCAATCCCGGTGATTTCGATGACATGATCGCGGATCTGGAACAGGTCATCGCCATGGAAGCCAATCCGGCGCTGATAGAGCTGGAACAGGCTGTGGCGCAGCGGTCGATAGACATGCTGTGCGATGACGATCATGTTTCGCTCGGCCATGGCACGGGATCGCAGGTCTGGGACGTGGACGCCCTGCCCGCGCCGGACACAGTGGACTGGGATGCGCTGCATAACCTGCCCGTTGCGCTTATCACCGGCACCAATGGCAAATCGACCAGTGTGCGGCTGACCACAGCCATCGGCGAGGCAGCCGGGCTGGTCGCGGGTTCTACCTCGACCGACTATGTCAAACTTGGCGATGATGTGCTCGATTATGGCGATTATTCGGGGCCTGGCGGCGCGCGCATGCTGCTGCGCGACAAACGCCTGCAGATTGCTTTTCTGGAAGTCGCGCGTGGTGGGATATTGCGGCGCGGCCTGCCGCTGTCACAGGCGCGGGCCGCACTTGTCACCAACATCGCCGCCGATCATCTGGGCCAATATGGCGTCAATACGGTGGAAGCACTGGCACAGGCCAAGTTCGCGGTGGCGCGCGCGGTGTCCAAAGATGGCGTACTCGTGCTCAATGCCGATGATCCACTCGTGGTGGCCAATGGCCTGGAATTTGACCGGACCATCTGCTGGTTCTCGCTATCACCGGGCAATGCGCATATTCAGCAGGCGCGCAGTGCAGGCCAGCCGTGCTGCTGGTGTGAGGATGGCATGATCCGTTATTTTGACGGCACCGATATTACGCTGTCGATAGCGGCAGATCGCATTCCCATCACCATGGGCGGCGCGGCGCGGTTCAATGTCCAGAACGCCATGGGCGCAATTGGCCTTGCCAAGGCCATGGGGCTGGATAATGCAGCGATCGAAAAAGGGCTGACCACATTTGCCGCATCGCCCGATGACAACCCGGGCCGCTGCAATGAATTTGAAGCCAGGGGCGCACGCCTGTTTGTCGATTTTGCACATAACCCGCACGCCATCGCCGCCATGTCGAGCCTGATCGAAAACCTACCGGCAAAGCGCAAGTTCCTGCTGGTCTGTCAGGCCGGCGACCGGTCAGATGACGAGATACGCGAACTTACAAAAGGCGCGATTGGTTTCAGTCCTGACGAGGTCGTTATTGTGGAACTGGAAGAATATCTGCGCGGCCGCGAACTCGGCGAAGTTCCCGCCGTCATTGAAGCCGCCTGCACCGCAAACGGCATTCCGGAAAGCGCGGTCCGGCACGTTTCCTCTTCCGTGGAGGGCACGCGCTATATATTGGATGAAATAGCCGAAGGCGATGTCGCGTTATTGCTTGCGCTGGCCGACCGCGACGAGGTGTTTGAACTTATCCGCGCCGCTCAGAATTAAGCGCGCCTAGCGGCAGGGTTCAAACACGGCCACTTCTGGGCTCCGCCCGCTGGACACAGACGCGCGTTTCATGCCATCGGAATTATAGGCCATGGCGATCTCGCCGCTTTGTGACACGGCAATTACTCCGCCATCCCCGCCCAGCCCCGCGACATCATCCAGCATATGCCATAAAGCCTCGGCCAGCGTATCGCCCGCCAGTCTGAAACGGTTCGCCGCCGTCAAAGCCCCGCCCGCGCGGATGAAAAACTCGCCGGTGCCGGTACAGGAAATCGCCACGTCCTCATCTGCCCAGGTGCCGATGCCGACAATCGGCGTATCGCCCACCCGGCCCGCCGGTTTGCCAAACACCCCGCCCGTCGACGTCGCCGCCGCCAGATTGCCATGCATATCCATCACAACCGCGCCGACTGTGCCGTGCTGCATCTCATTCACCGCCACATCATCGGCGCTGACACCCACGGGCAGCACATAGTAACTGGCGGCATGCTCCACCGTTGCAAACCCCTGCTGCAGCGCAAAACTGCGCGCGCCTTCACCCGCCAGCATGACACTGGCCGAATGCTCCATCACGCCGCGCGCCACGGCCACGGGATTGACGACATCGCGGATCGCCGCCACCGCGCCCGCATTTTTGGTCGCGCCATCCATTATGCTGGCATCCAGCTCAACCTGCCCCGCCACATTGGGCGCAGAGCCTTTGCCCGCCACATACAGCCCGCAGGATTCCAGCTCACACACCATTTTCTCCGCCACATCAACCGCTGCGGTGCCGCCCTTCAACATCGCCTCACCAGTCACAGCCAGTTCCTCCAAATGCGCCTCGACCTGGGTGTAATCCTCTCCTGGTTTTGCGCCTGCCCCGCCGTGCAGGGCCAGGGCATATTTTGCGGCTTGCTCTGGCATAGATATTTCCGGTCTGCTTAAGAGTGATGAACACAATGTTGCTTTGTGCACACCGGAATACAGAAAAATCGGCTCTGCACAAGCCGGTTGTATTGCCTGCGTTCAGCTGTGGGGCAGTCCCGGGGAAATCTACCTGATTGATATACGGCGGGCGCGGTCCCTGAATATCAGCGGTTTTTGGCGACGCCTTTGAGCACGGTCAGCTCACGGCCGAAACGCGCCACCAGTTCGCGGCGGATTCGGTCCTTGTTTTCAGTTTCAACCCACGGCCAGCAGGTAAACGTGATGCCATCCGCAGTGACTCCGGTCAACGTGAGTTCGGGTTCGGGTTCATCCAGTACGCCTTTGTGACTTTCCATGATCCGGGTAAGTATTTCCTCGGACTCCTCGATATCATGTTCTTCCGCATTCACTTCCACTTCGATCGAAAGGCGACGCGTCGGGGCCCCTGTCGAATTCACGACGACATCGTCCCATATCATGTTGTTGGGAACAATCACCTTACGGTTCTCGTCAGTGCTGAGGTGCGTGGAAAATAACGATACGCTTTCTACGATGCCGACCATTCCGGCGGCCTCGATTTCATCTCCCGCATCAAACGGACGCTGAAACAGGATCAATATGCCGCTGGCAAAATTGCTGATCGTATCCTGAAGCGCGAAGGCGAGTATAAAACCCATTGCGCCCAGTGCCGCAAGTAGAGGTGTCATATTGGTGCCAATCCATGACAGGCCGGCCAGCAGGCCTATGAAACCGCCGATACGGGCGATCCATTTGGACATAAAGGCTTTCAGCAGCTTGGAAGCCCGGTCGGAACGCCGGAATGCCGTGGATACAGCAAAGCCGATAATCCAGCCGATAATATAACCGCTCGCCATCCCGGCGAGAACAATGCCGATATTGCGCAATACGCGGCCACCGCCATCTTTTGAAAAAACCCATTCCTGAAATGTCAGCAGAGTGGTTTTCAGGTTGCTGGTGTCGACACGGACACCGCCGACGTCGGACAGATAGGCGCGGATTTCGGCGTGATCCTCCGGATCACCGCCGCGCGCGACATGGACGTCGAGTACATGCCGCAGCCGGTCCGCACGCGCAGTGCGGATTTCACGCAGCTCGGCGATACGCTCCACCAGCACCTGCATTTCGGGGGTCACTTTTTTCTCGGTTATTCCCTTGCCCGCAGCCCTGCGCTCCGCGGCGGCGGCCTGATTGAGCTTGAACAGTTCCATCTCCGCCGCGGCGAGCTGCTCGATCGATCCCCGCAATATCGCCAGCCAGCCCTCGACTTCATTCGGCATGTCATCGGCAGTCAGCGGCTCCAGCAGAATATCGAGCGCGGCTATATCCACATTCGGATCGGCGGTGCTGACAGCCTGCGCCGCATCACCGCCTTCCTCTGCAATCAGCTCTTCCAGAGCGGCACGTACATCGTCCACCGCAAGCGCGGGTTCCGCTTCGGGAATCTCGAGTTCCTCCTGCGCGTGCAAAGGTGTGCCGCCCAGCAAAAGGAAAAGAAGGATGATGGTAAAAATGTTTCGCAGCACGGATATACCTGTCAGACTGAATGAACCAAAGCAAATGCGCGGCTGTGTACCACAGCTTTGCCGCAGCGCAATGTCAAAATTCGCGGTATGTTATTGCGATGGCAAGCCCAAGGCTATGAGCGGCATTGGACGGGTCCCCTTGCCACGCTATGCATTCATGCACGCCTGGCCACCGGCAGACTGTCCTGCGGGTATATCAGATGGCTGAAATATTCGATCGGTCCTGGCCTCCCCATCAGATAGCCCTGGGCCAGAACGCAGCCCTGCTGCCGGAGGGAAGAGAGCTGATGGTCATGCTCTATGCCCTCGGCAACGACGGGCATGTCCAGTGCTTCGGCCAGGCCGATCACGGCTTTCACGATTGCCTTTGCCTGACGGTTTTCGTGCATCGAACTCACAAAACTGCGGTCAATCTTTACTTTATCGAACGGGAACAGCTGAAAATAGCTCAGCGAGGAATAGCCTGTGCCAAAATCATCCATGACGATCTTTATGCCCATGGCTTTAAGGTCACGCAGCTTGTCTAGCGCCCGGTCGCGGTCGTGGATCAGCACGCCTTCAGTAATTTCCAGCTCGAGCCGGGCCGGATCAAAACCGAATTTCGAAAGCGCCTTTTCAATACGCCGCACAATATTGCCATGCGCGAACTGGACGGGGGAAAGGTTGATGGCCAGATAAAGGTCATTGTCCCAGGCTGAAGCCTCGGCAAGCGCGGTCTCGAACACATAGTCACCCAGATCGCAGATGACATTGCTCTCCTCCGCTATCGGTATAAACACATCGGGTCCGATGGCACCACGTTCGGCATGATTCCAGCGCGCCAGAACTTCGAAACCGGCTGTTGTGCCATCGTCCAGATTTTCAATAGGCTGATATGCTACAGTCAGCTCGCGGCTGCGCACCGCTTCGCGCAGGTCGTTTTCCAGCATGATATGTTCGTGCACCTGGACATAAAGATCTGGCTCGTAGAAACGCATACAGTTGCGTCCTTCATGCTTGGCGCGGTAGAGCGAAAGATCAGCTGCCTGCAAAAGGGTTTCATCGTTATCACCATCCTGCGGCGCCAGCGCGACACCGATCGAACAGCCCAGAAAAACGGCTTTGCCGTTGATAAGAAACGGGTCTTCCATGACGGCTATGATCTGCTCGCCGAGCCGGGCCGCGCGCGTTTTCACATCATCTCCCACGCAGATGACGGCAAATTCGTCACCGCCGTAACGACATACGATTTCATCATCCTTGAGAATACCCACCATACGCTGCGCCACATCATGCAGCACCTTGTCGCCCGGCGCATGACCGTGGGCGTCATTCACGACTTTGAACCGGTCCAGATCGACACTGAGGATACCCAGTTTCTCGCTGTTCTTCATGCTTTTCCGGAATTCTTTCAGGAAACCGTTGCGATTACGGATTTTGGTTACACTGTCATAATGCGCCAGATACTTGATCTGGCTCTGTGCCTTGTGGTGTTCGGTGACATCTTCGCTGATGCCCATCAGATAAGGGCGCCCCTCCGCTCCGGTATACACGATGCGTTTGGTACGCACGCGTCTTTCGGCGCCGTCACGGGGCGTGAATACACTTTCGTGCAGATACACTTCCCCGGTATCGATGGCCTGGCGGTCGCGCTGCTCGTAACCGTCGGCCTCATCCGGAAACAGTGTGCGGTCCGTACTTCCCAGCACTTCACGCGCACTCAGTCCGGTCAGTTCTTCGGCGGCGCTGTTCCAGTATTTATATTCCAGCGTTTCGGCGTCCTTGACAAACAGCATGGACGGAAGATTGTCGACAACGGCCTGGAGAAAGCGCTTGGTGCGTTTTGTCTCGTACTCTAGCGCCTTGCGCGCGCTGATGTCGCGCACGATCGCCGCAAAACCGGCACGGCGGTGGCCGGTATCCACTTTCCAGTTGGTCAGCGAAAGCTCGATCGGAAATTCTTCGCCACTGCGTTTCAGTCCCTCCAGTTCCACGGTTTTCCCAGAAAGCTTGTGCTTTCCCGTTTTCACCACCCGCCGCATACCCGCTATATGCTGTTTGCGAAAACGCTCGGGCATGATCCTGCTGATGGATTGCCCCCGGATTTCGTCCAGTTTCCATCCAAACATTTTCTCCGCGCCCGGGTTCCAGCCAATGATCCGCCCGTCCTCATCGGAAATCAGCACGCCATCGCCAGTGGTTTTGCCAATCGCCTCGCTGATTTTCTCGAGCGCGCGTGAATGGTCCAGCTCGAAAAGCTGTACCACCGTATCGGCCAGTCCCCTGAGCAGGTAGCGCTGCCGGTCGCCGAGCGCCGCTCGCGGCACCGTATCGATCGCACAGAGCGTGCCAATGGTATGACCGTTCGACAGCCGCAGCGGTTGACCCGCGTAATAGCGGATGAACGGTTCGCCCGTGACAAGCGGATTATCGGCAAACATAGGGTCTTTTGCAGCATCACAGATTTCAAAAATGGAATCCTGCTGTATGGCATGGGTGCAGAAAGATATTTCGCGTTCGGCTTCGTCAGCATCAAGGCCGCATTTCGCCATGAACCACTGACGCTCCTCATCGACCAGTGAAATAAGCGCGATCGGTACATCCAGCAATTCGCGCATCATGTGTACGATGTGATCGAAATGCGATACGGGCGGTGTATCCAGCACGGCAAGCGCCCGCAGCGCCGAGAGCCTTTTTCGCTCGGCGACATGTGTTTCGGATAATGTGTCGGACGGCATCGGTTCTTCTTAGATTCCCAGTATGTTTGCAGGTGATACGGGTATCTAGGCAGCAAAAGTTAAGATATTCTTGCCACCAGCTGTGTTATATTTTTAATACACCCTTTCAATGGCCTTGAAAACCCGCTAAATTCCCTCCATCTATGTGGGGAAACAACGCCGTCACGGGCGAAGGGTATGGAGAGACACAGCATGATATGTTCGTGCACCTGGACATCAAGATCTGGCTCGTAGAAACGTATACAGTTGCGTCCTTCATGCTTGGCGCGGTAGAGCGAAAGATCAGCTGCCTGCAAAAGGGTTTCATCATTTTCACCATCCTACGGTGCCACATTGGGCGCAGAGCCTTTGCCCGCCACATACAGCCCGCAGGATTCCAGCTCGCACACCATTTTCTCCGCCACATCAACCGCCGCCGCGCCATCTGCCAGCATCGCTTCACCGCGGGCCGCAAGCGCGCGCAAATGCGCCTCAACCACCGCATAATCTTCCCCCGGTTTGGCCCCGGCCCCGCCATGAAGCGCGAGCGCATATGATGCGTTTTTGTCTGACATAGATTTTTCCGATTTGGTTTAATGGTGTAAGACTAATGGCGTTCATTGCCGAGCCCAACAGCTGTCCTGAAGACAGTTCAGAATCAATGCTCCTCCTTCGCCTTCAGCGCCCGATCATATCGCAGCAAGAAATATGCCAGCGCTATCACGGTGAATGCATTGAGCACCAGGTCGATGGATGTCGGGCCCGTATTGACTGTGATGAAGCCGATCCCGTTGGACAGCTCTGGGTTGGAAATATTGTCCATCATGGTCGCAGCAAACAGATTATTGCCGATATGCAACCCCATGGAATATTCCAGCCTTCCGGTCAGCAGCACCAGTGCGCCCAAGACTAATCCCATCAGAATGTAGAAACCGTTTAAAAAGATCGGGTCGACGAATTCGTGTTCGATATTCTGACCGTGCATCGCCCAGAACACATATGTCGGAATGAACAGCAGAACCCAGAAATTTCTGGTTATCTTGCCGATAAGATGGATTAGCGCGCCACGGCACAGCAATTCTTCGCCGGACGCCTGAAACAGGATCAAAAAACCATATCCTAGCGCCGTCCAGAGAGCCGATGTCGTCCAAGGACGGAAACCGATCGAGTCCTTCAGAAAGAAGCTCGGCACCAGCGCGATGACATAGATACCTATTGTCAGCGCTATCGCCACTCCGATACGCCTGTACGAGATACCCGTGCGCCACGGATTGACCAGATCGGCAAATTTCACGTCGGCGATACGGACCGCTAGGATGAATGCCGGAACATAGAGCGCCAGAACGCCGAACGCCATTGCATCGGATACCGTGTTCCAGTTTTGATCCGACATATCCTCCGGGAAATAGACGGAGAGATCAATGCCAATTGCCGGACCAGCGAAACTCAACGCAATTGCGATGATTGCCAGCAAAACCAGCGTCAGGATGCTACTGGCGACGATCGCCAGTACCCAGCGCAGCAAGGTGCCCTTCGGCTGGTCCGATGGCGAGAGGTAGCGGTCGATATAAGGTTCGAATATGGATGACATGGAATGACTTACCTAAAGATGGTTGCGCGTAGCCCCGGCGTTGGTTTCAGGATAGTGTTGACCAGTTCGCAAGGTGCACACTATCGCAGCCCGCCACCCTAATATCTAGTCTTTCATGGACAGGATGTGCGTGTATATTCAAACGCGCTTGCGTCAGCAGGGATCGGTTCAGGGCGCGACGTTCTGAATACGCATATCCTTGCGGACTCGCCTTCGACATGGTCATATCCCTCAATATCATCATAAAACAGGTCACCATTTACGACGAGACAGCGCATTGGCGCGACCCCGACACATTCGGCGGTATTTGCAGCAATATTGAACACTTCGATATCACCGGTTCCAGCGTTCGAAAGCTCGTCGCCCGCATCATTTTCGGTCGTGCAAGAGGCGCAAGCGATTAATGCAAGCGCACCAAAGAATCTCATCATCATTATCGCTTCCTTTTATTATTCCCCATTCTCATGGTCTTGGGCTCATCCCCTGGTTAAGGCCGAATATGACGACATATCTGACGACATATCTATAGCGCCTGTCTTTTGCGATCCGAAGCCACAGAATAAACAAATTACACAAATGCCGGAATCATGGATACGCCATTCAAAAGAATATGCAGTATCAAAGGCGTTAACAGCGAATTCGTTTTATAGCGTGCATATCCAAGCAGAAGACCGATTGTAAACACATTGGCCAGGACAATCGCATCATATTGCGCATGGATGATTGCAAATATGAATGCCGTTATTGCGATCGTTCCGAAAGCGCCCAGCCGCGTGGAAATCAGACCTTTGAAAAGAAAACCTCTGAAAAGCACTTCTTCGAACAAAGGTGCCAAAATGACGATCGCGAAAACGTAAAGAAACGGAATATCCGCAGAACCCATCTCGGCTGCGACATCGCCTATGTTAATCTCGACTCCCATCATTTGGGGTATGATGCTGAAGACAATTTGAACCAGTACAAGAACGACTGCCCCGATACCGATCCACGTTACAAGGCTTTTTAACGAGACAGGGTTGAGAGCAAGATACTCTTTCAAAATCGACCCCCGTTTCAGCTTTATGACAAGTAATGTCAGCGCAGTGCAGACAATGGCCGACAATCCTACCGCCCAATATGTCATGCTTCCGTCGTTCATCGCACTTTCGGCATTGTTAAAGCTGTCAATATCAAATCCGGATCCGCTGTTTTCGGAATACCAGAATACAGCGGCAAATTGCGAAAACGCAGATGCGCTGATAATCATCATCGTAAATATGAATGTAGCGAGCGGACCCCAGACATTTGTTTTTTCCATAACTCTATGCTTTCTATATATTTTACCGATTTTGCACGATTTTATACGCGCTATCAAACGTATATGTGCAAGTTTGCTGGCATAATGTCCACATCCATGCGTTTGCCAGTAGAAAATATTTGCTCCGATTTCTCCAATCGGTCTTATCAAATAGCAATTAGCAGTACATATCCTAACCGCTTGCAATTGTGCAAACGTCAACCAAGCAACGTGGATAATAACCGTTACTGTATTATATTTTTAATACACCCTTTCAATAGCCTTGAAAATTGGCTAATTTCCCTCCATCTATGTGGGGAAACAACACCGCCACGGGCGAGGGTATGGAGAGAGTAGAGATATGGCCACTGAAACCGCGACAAAATTCGCAACTGATACTGATGAACTGAAACTCGACGCGCCTTCACCCGTGCCCGCGGTCAAGCCAGAAAAAGCTGCCGGTCTGGTGCCTGTTACCGAAGAGCAGAAAAGCAAGCTGGATGAGAAAGTCGACAGCTATATCGAGGATCTGGTCGCGCAGGATGTGAACAGCCCCGAATTTGGCAAGCGCGTTGACCAGCTCACCAATATGGGCCGCAAGGAAATTCAGGATGCGGCGGGCCAGTCCAACCGTTTCCTCGACCGCCCGGTGCGGGCGATGGATGAGAACAATGAGGTGGGTCAGGACCTGGCCGAACTGCGCCGCACGGTGGAAGACCTTGATCCTTCCAAGAAAGGCAATCTGCTCGCCCCGCGCAAGCTGTTCGGCATTATTCCGTTTGGGAATAAACTGCGCGGTTATTTTGACGGTTATAAAAGCGCGCAAAGCCATATCTCGACGATCCTTGCCCGGCTGGCGGGCGGCAAGGACGAACTGCTGATGGACAATGCCGCGATTGATGTCGAGCGGCAGAATCTGTGGAGCGCCATGGGGCGGCTCGAACAGATGATCCATGTATCGAAAACGCTCGACAAACGGTTGGAGGAGAAAGCCGCCGATCTCGATAGCACGGACCCCGCCAAAGCAAAGGCTCTGCGCGAAACTGCGCTGTTCTATGTACGTCAGCGCACGCAGGACCTGCTTACGCAAATGGCCGTGACGGTGCAGGGCTATCTTGCGCTCGATCTGGTCAAGAAAAACAATGTCGAGCTGGTCAAGGGTGTGGACCGCGCCAGCACCACCACCGTGGGCGCACTGCGCACTGCAGTGACCGTGGCGCAGGCGCTGGTGGGGCAGAAGCTGGTGCTCGATCAGATTACCGCGCTCAACACCACCACCGCGAACATTATCGATGGCACCGGTACCATGCTGAAAGAGCAGACTGGGAAAATCCACGAACAGGCCGCGTCTTCGACCATCCCGCTCGAAACATTGCAGCGCGCGTTCCAGAATATCTATGACACCATGGACAATATTGACGAGTTCAAACTGAAAGCGCTCGACAGCATGAAAACCACGGTCGACACGCTGTCGGACGAAGTCGAAAAGTCCAAAGGCTATATCGCCCGCGCGGAAGGCGCAGAGCAGGCCAAGCTGGATGCGAAGAGTGAAGAGAAATCAATCCTGACATCGCTGGCAGAGGAATAGAGGCCGCAGAGCCATAATAGACAAATATTACCCGTTAGTCGGCCCCCGCCCGCGCAGGGGCTACGAATGTAAAACCACCCCCGGGCAGGGGCATGGAGAATGAACACGTGAATACGGCAAATCAGTCCGACCAGATCATGTATGAGGCAAAGCAGGCGCTGAACCGGCAGGTGCAGGACCGGTCCATCGGCATGAAATCCCGCGCGCTGAAACGCAATCATTTCTGGAAAAAGCTGGGCCGCATGGCCATTGCCACCGGGGCCATACTCGTGGGTGCGGGCATCATCGGCACAATCATCAATGGCCTGGGCTTTGCCGGTGTGATGGCAACCGGACTGGCGGTTGCCGCCGCGCTGTTTGTCTTTGGCAACTATCCGAAAATGAAAGTGCCGCGCGCCGAAAATCTATCACGCGAAAATCTGGATGTGCTGGCGGGCAAGACCGAAATCTGGCTGGAAGCGCAGCGCCCCGCGCTCCCCGCACCTGCGGCCAAGCTGGTCGACGGCATTGGCGTGCAGCTCGACGCGCTCGCGCCGCAGCTACAGCGGCTCGACGAACGCGAACCCGCCGCGATGGAGGTGCGCAAGCTTGTGGGTGAGCATCTGCCCGAGCTGATTACCGGTTTTCAGCGTATTCCCCCACATTTGCAGAAAGAAGAACGCAATGGCCGCACCCCCGAAGAGCAATTGATCGGCGGGCTGAAAACCATTGAGCATGAAATCGACAGCATGACCCGCAAAATCGCCAACGGCGAACTCGACCAGCTCGCGGTCCGCGAACGCTATCTGGAGCTGAAATATCACGGCACAGAGGATAAGGCGGGATAATCAGGCGCTGACGGCCTCAAGCTGCGCCATAAATCTGTTCTTGTCAGGCAGAATATCGGCGAGGCTGTAACTGTCGAGCCGCTTCAGGAAATCGGAAAGAGCCGCCGATAACGCGCCCTGCAAACCGCATGCGCCCGCCACCGGGCATGTATTTTCCGACGCATCGAAACATTCCACAAAGCCATCCAAGCTTTCCATTGTGCGCACCACTTTGCCGACATTAATGTCGCGTGGTGCGTGCGCCAGCGTCAGGCCGCCACCGCGCCCGCGTTTGGCATTGACCAGACCCATCTGCGCCAGCCCGCCTGTCACTTTCACTAGATGGTTGCGCGAAATGCCGTAATGCGCCGCGATTTCATCAATCGAAAGCTGCTCCCCGCGTGCAGCAAGCAGCATCAGCATGCGTAAAGCATAATCAGTGTGAAGATTTAATCGCATAAAAGATATATATCAGATAAATCTTTAATTGACAGCATTTCTTAAACATATATATAAAATACATCTTTTAATAATGAGTCACTCGATTTCCCATGGAAAAACCCAAAGAAAAGAACATTGTTACGCCTTCACAGGATGTGAAAGACCATGCCGCCAAAGCGCGCCTGCAAAAGCGACAGGCCGCTGAAGCGATCGGTATCGATGCCGACTTTATTTCCCGCCTTGTGGAGACTTTCTATGCCGCGATCCAGCGGGACGAAATGCTGGGGCCTATATTTGCGCGCAAAGTCAATGACTGGCCGCACCATCTTGCCCGCATGAAGAGTTTCTGGGCGTCCGTATTGCACAATAGCGGCACGTTTTCAGGCAATCCGATGGTCAAGCACCTCGCCATTCCGGGACTGGACCAGGCGCATTTTGCACACTGGCTGGACCTGTTTCGCGAAACACTTGCGGACATAGACGCCTCCCCCGAAGCCGCGGAACATGTCCATGAACGCGCCCGCATGATCGCCAACAGCCTGATGAACGGCATCGCTATTCAGCGTGACGGATTAACCGGCGCGCGCAGTGTAAAGGAGTTTTGATATGTTACAGGAACTCGACATCCACGGCCTGACCGAAAGCGAGTATGATTTTTCACCAGATAATTTGGCACATGAGACCGAATTTCATTCTGAACACAGTCGGTTCGAATACCCACCCTGGATATGGGGTCTTATGTTTGCCGCCTATGCTGTGTTTTTCGCGGCTATTGCAATGGCCACGGGTCATGATGGCAAGACGGTTTTCATGATTGCGATTAGCATTGCCTATACCGTCATGTATTTCGGGACTGCCGCAGTGCTTGTGAATATCAAAAAACAGCCTGAAGATAAAAAATCATTCCCGCCGCAGGTCATCGAAACGTGGACGGGGCCGCTTTCCGTGAATTCTGCCGCTATCCAGATATTGACTGTGCCCGCCATGCTTGCTCTATTCGGGGTCAGCATTGCGATAATTTGCGGAGCACGATGATATGTCCCTTTTTCACGACACCGGCCAGCCGCTGCCCGACAACGCCCATTGCTATCGCAAGATCGGGCCATTTGCCCGGCATCTTATCCCCGCACCATTGCTTTCCAGTCACAGTCTGAAGCATGATTGCTGGGCGATACTGACAGTGCGCAGCGGCGATATCGGCTTTGTCTGGGAAGATGGCACAGCGCCGCGTGCGCTTACAAAAGGGGACGCGATTGTCATCCCGCCCAGCGTGCCACATCACCTGGAAGTTGACAAAGATGTGGAAATCGAAATCGCATTTTATAACCGGAAAGCGTGAGCGGGCCTGAATGGGTCTGACACCAGCAAAAAGGTCGTCACCCCAGCGCAGGTTGGAGTCCAGATAGGCTCTCAATTGATAGACAGCACTGCGCATGATCCAGCGTATTTGGCTATGGCAATTCTGTATCCGAAATCTCCCCGCCACCATTTAGCTCAGCTGGATTCCCGCCTTCGCGGGAATGACGGTGGGGGTGGATAAAGATATGCGGATGAGGCGAGAGCATAGTCGCTCTCGCCTTTACATCTCGATACCGGGACTATTCGATACGGGAACTATTCCGCCTCTTTCGTTTTTGTCCCTACAAAGCCTTCGGGCAGGTCAAACCGCGCAGGCGGTATTTCGCCGCCAGGGCCTTTGAGATAATGGTCCATCCAGCGCATCATGCGGATATTATAGTCATATTGCGCCGCGGCCTTGCGGTTGCCGTGCCCTTCGCCGGGATAAAGCACGAGACGCACCGGCGTATCAGGCTGGCGCACCTTGATCGTGCGATAGAGTTCGTAGCTCTGGCTCGGCGCGACGCGGGTATCCTCTGCACCGTGCAGGATCAGGATCGGCGTTTTCGCTTTGTCGACATGATAGATCGGGCTGACTTCGAGCATCCCCTGCCAATCTTCCCATGGCCATTTGCGTGAGTGAACCAGGAACATCTCATTGGGAATATCCGTCGTGCCGAATTTGGAAATCTGGTTGGAAATGCCGACAAACATGACCGAAGCCGCGAAATGTTCGCTCAGCGCCGTTGCGCCCCATGCCGAGGCATAGCCGCCATAGGAACCACCGGTAATGCCGACCTTGTCCTTGTCGGTCAGACCCGCAGCCGCCAGCGGTTCAATAGCATCGACAAGATCGTTGAATTCCTTGCCCGCATAGTCATTCTGATGCTGTTTGGAAAAGGCCGTACCATAGGCGGTTGAGCCGCGGTAATTGGGCAGGAACACCGTGTAACCCTTGCCCGCTGCGACTTGGCCGGGGCCGCCATAATTGGTGTTCCAGCCATTGGATTCATGCGCTTCGGGGCCGCCATGCACATCGAAAATCGTGGGCGCACCGCCTGAGGGCGCACCGCCGACCGGCTCGATCACAATACCTTCGACTTCCTGCCCATCACGTGCCGTGTAGCGGATGGTGCGCTGCGTTCCCATGCTGATGTCTTTCAGCCACGGGTTATGGTCCGACCAGCGCGTGAACCTGTTGCCATTCAGTACAAACAGCTCGCGCGGATGCTGCGGCGCGTCGGCAATCGCCGCGAGTTTGCCGCCATTCGCGTCAATTGAGCGCAGGATCAGCGCGCCGGGATCAATCGTATCGCGCAGATCGCCGCCTCGATCATACATGCGCAGCTCACTTTGTGCGCCAACATGCATCACCACTGCCAGCCGTCCATCGCCCATCCATTCGGTATCCACGGCGGCATTGGCCTGCCCTTCGGTCACCGCACGGAAAGCGCCGCTTGCGGCATCGACCAGATACAGCGTGGTTGCCGCCGGATCATGTTGATCCACACCGGCAATCATCGACAGGGTGTTGCCGCTGCTGTCAATCTCGAAGTCACCGACCTTGCCGCCGGTCTCGACTAGCGCCTTGCGCGCGCCGCTCGCTGCATCAACAATATGAATACGCGTTTTCATCAGCTCGTCATCGACATGTACGGTCGGCGCCGCGGCAATTGCCAGCCAGCGCCCGTCAGGTGACACACGCATCGCGGTCATATCGCCCTCAACCTTTATCTCACGCGGTTCGACATCATTATCTGCCGCAGTCGCAGATGTATTCACGCTGGCCGCGAACAGCCGGGTAAACTTCTGCTCTTCTTCATAGACAACCGCGTTGAAACCGGCCTTGCTTTCTTTCTCGCGCGCCTTGTCGGTCGCGGCGCTGGCCATCATGTAAACTGTGCGGGAGTCTGGAGCCCAGGCGTAGCCGGTGACATTGCTGTCCTTGATCCCGGCCAGTTTCTTGTGACCGCCGCCATCAACCGGTATTGCGTAGAGCGCCGTTTTCGCATCATCACCGTCTGCTTTCCACAGAAAGCTTATCATCCGGCCATCGGGCGAATATTCCAGTGCCCTAACATTCATATCATCGGGCAGAAACGCACGCGCGCTACCCGGACCAGTGGTGACGTGCAGTGTACGCTCGGCCGTGCCGTTTTCCTCTCCTTTTGTGATATCGGGCATCTGTGACACCGCAACCGCGACGCTGCGTCCATCAGGGGAAACGGCAACATCGGCCACCTGCTTGACTTTCAGGATGTCTTCCGGTGTCATCGGCCGGGCCAGCGCAGGCGTCGCTATAACGAGTGCAGACAGGGCCGTGATGGCCGCAAAAGTGGCGTGGTGTTTCATATGGATACTCCCCTATTGAATTTCAGCATCGCCCTTTGCAGGGCACAGCGAATCATGTGGTTATATTATAATATAGTGCCGCCTGATACAGGCGTTATGCTGGTAACGCCGCTTGAGGAAAATCGTTCCGATTTCACCGAAAATCGGTGTCCCATATCTTGAAAACACCCCCTATTCATCCCATATTAATATTAACGATAGGCGACATAAGCGCCACGATTGGAAAGGGTTAGGGACATGTTTGACTTCTGGCTGCTCGATGAAAACCTGATTTTCATCGGCGCGTTGCTGGTGATGCTCGCACTCGGCATATTGCAGGCCATGGGTCTGGGGGAATTCAGCCCGGATCTGGACGTTGATCTCGATATGGATGTTGACGCCGATATTGATGCAGGCGGGGCGGCTGATGGCTTGCTCGCCATGCTGGGCCTTGGCCGTATGCCGCTAATGATGCTGTTGGTATTATTCCTTGCGCTGTTCGGCACCATTGGGCTTGCGGGGCAGCAGATTATCGAAAGCATGACGGGCAGCGTATTGAGCGCCTGGCTGGCGGCACCGCTCGCTCTGGTCGCGGCATTGCCGCTGACGGGATTATTATCGCGGCCATTGTCGCGTATCATTCCGCAGGATGAAACGACTGCGGTTGGTATCGGCACACTGGTAGGACGCTTTGCCGTGATCCAGACAGGACGCGCACAGACCGGCTCCCCTGCCCGCGCCAAAGTGACCGATGTGCATGGCCATCACCATTATATAATGGTCGAGCCTGACAACGCCGGGCAGATACTGAATGAAGGTGAGGAAGTGCTCCTTACCGCCCGTGAAGGACGCAAGTTCCGGGCTATCTCACGCGGCAATGCCAATGTGCCGCAGCTGAGTGATTAAAAAGTGGTTGAAACGGGCGATTGACGACGCCCGCCAATATTGCCGCACCGGTTGATCTGACCGAAGCGGCAACCAGAACCGGTCACGCGATTTAAGAGTCGCATGGCCACCGAAAATTGTTAGTTTACCCACAACCGCCTGTCGCGGCACCGATTCCCTTGGCCAAATTCCACGGAAAATCGCGCACGAACAGGCCATAATGAAAGAGAGAAATATGCTTGAGAATATATCATCGCTGGCGATTTACGCGGCTGTCCCCATTATAGTTATCGTCATACTGGCGATTATCGTCACCCGGCTCTACCGCCGCGCGTCCAAGGAAATTGCCTTTGTCCGCACCGGTTGGGGCGGTGAGAAAGTCGTGATGAATGGCGGCGCACTGGTGCTGCCCGTGCTGCACGAAACCATGCCGGTCAATATGAACACAGTACGATTGGCTGTGGAACGCAAGAATGCCGACGCGCTGATCACACTCGACCGTCTGCGGATTGATGTGAAAGCCGAATTTTACGTCCGCGTGCGCCCCGACAGCGAAGCGCTCGCCATGGCGGCACAGACGCTCGGCCTGCGCACCATGCAGCCCGAGGCGCTGAAAGATCTGGTCGAAGGTAAATTCGTCGATGCGCTGCGCTCCGTCGCTGCCGGTATGACAATGAACGAGCTGCACGAACAGCGTGCAGATTTCGTGCAAAAAGTGCAGCAGGTATCTTCTGCCGATCTCGCCATGAATGGTCTGGAACTGGAGTCTGTATCGCTGACCGGCCTTGACCAGACCAGCATTGAGCATTTCAACGCCAACAACGCGTTTGACGCCGAGGGCCTGACCAAGCTGACCGAGCAGATCGAATTGCGCAAGAAAGCGCGCAACGACATCGAGCAGGATACCCGCGTGCAGATGGAAACGAAAAACCTGGAGGCCGATCAAAAGTCTTTCGAGATCAGCCGTGACAATGAGTTTGCGCGCCTGGAGCAGGAACGCGAAGTCGAGGTTCGCCGCGCTGCCCAATCGTCCGAAGTCGCCAGCCAGCAGGCTATCCGAAACCGCGAGGCAGAAGAAGCGCGGATCGAGGCGAAGAAGCAGATTGACTCGCGCCAGATTGAAGCCGACCGCACCGTTAAAGAGGCGGAAATCTCGCAGCAACAGGCCATCGAGATAGCGCGTCAGGAACAGCAGATTGCGATTCAGAACAAATCGCGTGAGGAAAGCCAGGCGAAAGCAGAGGCCGATGAAGCCCGCGCCACTGCCGTTGCCGCAGAAGAGCAGGTGACGACCTCACGGGAGACTGAGATCGCCGATCGTACCAAGCGGATCGAGCTGATCGAGGCATCGAAAGAGGCGGAACGCGAAGCCATCTCTGTGAAGGTCGAGGCCGAAGCCGAGAAAGAAGCCTCATCCAACCGCGCCGAGGCCCGCCGCCTTGAAGCACAGGGCGATGCCGAGGCCGAAAAACTCCGCGCCGAAGCCGCACGTGTCCGCTTTGAAGTGGATGCCGCAGGTCAGAAAGCGGTCAATGAAGCCGCAAACATTCTGTCATCCGACCAGATATCGCTGCAAACCAAACTGGCGTTGCTGAATGTCCTGCCCGAAGTGGTCAAGGAAGCCGCGAAACCGATGGAGGCGATTGACTCGATCAAGATCGTACAGGTCGATGGCATCACGCAAAATGGCGGCGGTTCCGGCGGCGGATCGGGAAACAGCGGCGGTAATGGAGGCGGTTCGGGCAATCTTGCCAGCGACGCCGTGGCTGCGGCGCTTTCCTACCGCGCGCAGGCCCCCGTTATCGACGGATTGATGAAAGAGCTGGGGCTGGATGGCCAGTCGCTCGACACTCTGGTCGCCGGTGCGACAATTAACAGCGGTGATAACAGCGCCAAGGATGCGCCGAAGGCAGAGCCCAAGCCATCGCCTGCACAGGCCAAGCCGGTCGCGGCTAAGCCCCAGATCAAGCAGTCCTCTACCCCGCAGAAAAAAGCTGCGCCAAAATCGGACGGGCAGGCCACGAAACCGCATGGTAGCGACAAAGGCAACGGCTAAACTCTAAACCGTCATTCCGGCGAAAGCCGGAATCTCCTCGCCTTTCCCGTGACATTCATATTAACGGCAAAGGAGACCCCGGCTTGCGCCGGGGTGACGTGTTTTAGATAGTTTAGGCCTTTTGCGCTCTTTGCATTTAGGGGTATACTGGCCTCGCACAACTCACGAGGACACCATGCGCGAATATCAGTCATTTGAAACATTCTGGCCATTTTACCTGCGCGAACACAGCAAGCCGCGCACCCGGGCCTATCATTATATCGGCTCCACACTGGTGATCGCGGTGGCACTTTACGCCATCATTACCGGCCAATGGCTGTGGCTGCTTGCCATGCCACTGGCCGGATATTTCTTCGCCTGGCTGGCGCATTTCACGGTCGAGAAAAACCGCCCCGCAACGTTCACCTATCCGCTCTGGTCACTGGCGGCGGATTTCAAAATGTACTTCCTCTGGCTTACAAACAGGCTGGGGCCAGAACTTGAACGCGCAGGTGTAAAAACAGGCGCATCCAGATAGCTAAAGCCGCAGCGGACGCGCGGCCTGCAATAAACCTTATTGGCATATACCCCATACGGATATGTAATTTGTCATTCCCCCGAAAGCGGGAATCCAACTCCTGACCTTGCAGATATTGGAAACGGCAGGAGTTGGATTCCGGATCCCCCCTTCGCGAGGGCAGACAAATCCGGGGGGACAAAGTTACTATAGTTGATATTCGGCTACCTGCCCGAAAGGTATAAACACCAACCTTATTCAGCCGCCTCTCTTCCGCTATTTTCAACATGATACCAAATCATGGCGTTGCGAAATGCCCTTGGCAGGCTCGACAGATGCGTTTCATTGTCGAGTATCTCGGCCTTGAAATACCATGGCAAAGCATCTTTCTGGCTGGCCGCGCCGATCCATTCCAGGGCAGGGCCGCGGAAAACCTTTGCATCATATTGTGCAGAGGAAACATACAGGCTGGATTGCTGCTGTGTCTCCGCTGCATTGTCCAATGCCTGTAGATAGGTGGAAAGATTGCGATGCAACGCCGGATTTACGGCGATGCTCAAGTCGAAAAGACCGGGTCGCTGAAATGCGGTATGCAAAACAAACTGTCCGCCAAGTGATTGCCCGACGATAATCCTTTGCTGTGGATCAGCGGGGGCCATAGCCTCGACTCTTGGCATGATTTCATTCTCAAGTGCGCTGAGAAAGCGGTCTGCACCGCCATATTGCGGATTGGTTTCGGCAGGAGTCGTAAAATCCCTGTTCCGCATATTTACGGCGGGATCCCGTGTTCCGTAAGCGATGCCGACTATGATTGCCGGGGGCATTTCGCCGGGGAAGAGCATATATTGCGAATAGGCCGCAATCAGCGGAAAAGTCGTGTCCCCGTCCAGCATGTATATGACCGGCATTTTCTTTCCGTCAGCAGGAATATCAGCCGGAGTTTTCACAAAAATATGATATGTGGTGCCGGTAATATCGGAGTCATGCTGAAAATATTCCGTGCCGGACAGGGCGGGAATATGCTTTTCCAATTCCTGTGCCATGCCGGCTGCGGGGATCGAAGAAGCCACAAGAAATGCCGATATGGCTAACCACTTTGTCATCATGTGGAACACCATAGGCCTTACTCCTGTAATATTTATATTGCCTCAGGCTATGGCAAAACCCGGTGGTTGGCAAGAAAACCGCGCCCTTTCAATTGTACATAAAACAAGAATCCGCATGACATTGCGCGCATATGGTCCTATATTGCATACATATCCCCGGGGAGCCTGTGATCGCAGGTTGAGAGCGGAAATTGCCGCGACCCGTTGAACCTGATCCAGCTAACACTGGCGGAGGGAGGGAACGGCATTTGTGGCCCAGACATTCCGCCACACGAAAACCGTCCCAAATTCTCCGCCGCACTAAGGAGAATATCCATGGGCGACGCACCCGCAAGAACCGAAAAAGAAGCCATAAGGGATGATGGCCGTATCGGCGTGACCACCGGCCCCATTCGGGGATCAAAGAAAATCCATGTTGCCGCCAAATCTGGCTCCGGCATCCGCGTCGCCATGCGCGAAATCCATCTGGAAGGCGGCGAAGAGCCTGTGCGTGTGTACGACACGTCCGGGCCTTATACCGACCCCGAAGCGAGTATTGATATTCACAAAGGCCTGCCGCAATTGCGCCGGGACTGGATCATGGACCGCGGCGATGTCGAAGCTTACGATGGCCGCGCGATCAAGCCCGAAGACAATGGCCAGCTCGGCCCTGACCGCAGCGGCGGTGTCGAACCTTTCCCGCATCCCGTCACACGGCCACTCCGCGCCAAGCCGGGCAGGAATGTCAGCCAGATGCACTATGCACGGCAGGGCATTATCACGCCCGAAATGGAATATGTTGCCGAGCGCGAGAATCTGGGCCGCGAACGCCTCGCCGAATATAATCGCTCGGGCGAGAGTTTCGGCGCCGCCATCCCCGATTACGTCACGCCCGAATTTGTCCGCGATGAAGTCGCGCGCGGCCGCGCCATCATCCCCAGCAATATCAATCATGCAGAAACCGAACCGATGGCGATCGGCCGCAACTTTCTGGTCAAGATCAACGCCAATATCGGCAACTCCGCGGTGGCATCCGACGTTGCCAATGAAGTCGACAAGATGGTCTGGTCCACCCGCTGGGGCGCGGACACCGTCATGGACCTTTCCACCGGCCGCAATATCCACGACACGCGCGAATGGATCATCCGCAATTCGCCCGTGCCGATCGGCACCGTGCCGATTTACCAAGCGCTTGAAAAAGTGGGCGGCATTGCCGAGGAATTGACCTGGGAAATTTTCCGCGACACGCTGATCGAGCAGGCCGAACAGGGCGTCGACTATTTCACCATCCACGCGGGCGTGCGCCTGCCCTATGTGCCGATGGCGGCGAAGCGCGTCACCGGCATCGTCTCACGCGGCGGGTCGATCATGGCGAAATGGTGCCTCGCGCATCACAGGGAGTCATTCCTCTACGAACATTTTGATGACATTACCGAGATTATGAAAGCCTATGACATCGCCTATTCGCTCGGCGATGGTCTGCGCCCCGGCAGCATTGCCGACGCCAATGACGAGGCGCAGTTTTCAGAGCTCTACACGCTCGGCGAGCTGACCCACCGCGCTTGGAAATCCGATGTGCAGGTTATGATCGAAGGCCCCGGCCATGTGCCGATGCACAAGATTAAGGAGAATATGACCAAGCAGCTCGAAGTGTGCGGAGAGGCGCCGTTCTACACGCTCGGCCCCCTCACCACCGATATTGCGCCCGGATATGACCATATCACCAGCGGCATCGGCGCGGCGCAGATCGGCTGGTACGGCACGGCGATGCTGTGTTACGTGACGCCGAAAGAGCATCTGGGCCTGCCCGACCGCGATGACGTGAAAGTGGGCGTGGTGACGTATAAACTCGCCGCGCACGCCGCCGACCTTGCCAAGGGCCATCCCGCCGCACAGGTCCGCGATGATGCGTTATCCAAAGCCCGCTTCGAATTCCGCTGGCGCGACCAGTTCAACCTGTCGCTCGACCCCGACACGGCGGAGGAATATCACGACCAGACACTCCCGGCGGAAGGCGCCAAAACCGCACATTTCTGCAGCATGTGCGGGCCGAAATTCTGCAGCATGAAAATCAGCCAGGAGGTCCGCGACTTCGCCAGCAAACAAAACCAAAGCGCCGAAGGGTTCTTGGCAGCGGAGAAGTTGGGCAGCGAAACCGCAGCCGCGAGCAAGGCTGCGGCTGAGGCGGGAATGCGCGAGATGGCGGAGGTGTATAAGGAGAAAGGCGACAGGCTGTATCTGCCGGCGGATGAGGTGGACGAACCGGCGGAGTAAACCATGCCTACAGTGTTACGGATCAAGGGCTATCGTTTCTATTTTTACAGTCACGAACCCAATGAGCCGCCGCATATTCATGTCGATAAAAGCTCCAATTCGCTAAAGGCGTGGCTTGAACCAGTCGCGCTCGCCCGCAATATTGGCTTTCGCGCGCATGAAATTAATGGCATATTGAAGCTGGTGGAGGAAAACCGCACCGCTTTTTTGGAGGCATGGCATGAACATTTCAGCTAAAATCACCGACGAGCGCGTCGCGAATGTCCGGTGCAGCGATGACAGCCTGATCGTCGACCTGATGGACGGGCGAAGCATTTCTGTTCCGCTGGCCTGGTATCCACGCCTGCACGGCGCCACGGTAAAACAGCGCGCCCACTGGGAACTGTCCGGCGGCGGCTATGGCATCCACTGGCCCGATATCGATGAAGACTTAAGCACGGAAGGTTTGCTAAGAGGCGTCCCTGCCCCGAGAGCGGCTTGAGATTTATACGCTAAATCGCGGCAGAAAAGCTGGGTGTCGATATAGCGGGGGCAAGCAAGGCGGCGGCGGAGAAAGGGATGCGGGAGATGAGCGAGAAGTTCAAGGAAGAGGGCGAAGAGCTGTATTTGCCGGCGGATGAGGTGGAGTGAATTAGGTGCATTTAGTAATGCTGTCACTGTAATTCCGCTGTGATTTTAAACTTAAGGATCAGCGCGTTCATAGACCCTTGCAATAATATAACCTTCAAAATCTTGATGCTTTCGCGCAATCTGGATATCCTGATTGTGGTCTGTCCTGTGCTCGAAGGCTTTAAGAATATCTTTGTATATCACCTCCACATCTGTGCCTTTGAGATGTTTTCCTATCCTATAGCCAACTATGGCGTTGAGCTGGTTTTGTAAGGCTTTTCTGCGCTCAGTGGGAAAAGATTCCAAAATATTGGCTAGCAATGTTCTCCAATCGTCAGGTGGGCATCCGGGTGGGGCTACGGTTTCTAGCTCTTTCCAAACAAATATAGCATTTTTACCTTTCGGATAGATTTGTGGTGGCTCAAATGCAGTCATTTTCAAGCTATCTACCGACGCCACCTGTTTAGGAAGGACTGCTTTCGTTCCTCCAGTTTGACCAATTAACTCAATGAGAGATTCTTTTGTGTAAGCGATAACGTATCCAGGAGGTCCCTTTTGTAAGACTCTAAGAGCTGAAGCTACTAGTGAGACTCTGGCAACCTCAGCAACAGTTATCACAGCGCCACGGAGGTGCTCGACTTCATTGCAAATTCTCTCAGTCCAACTGGAAGGCATTAGAAGTTCCGCCGCAAATCGATTGGCCTCTGCTTCCAGTCTACGATATCGCGAATTGGAAGGGCTATTTGCTGCGTTCAAATCGTCTACGATATCTCCAATGTGCCAAGGAATTATCACATGCCCAATTTCGTGAGCCAAGGTGAATCGCTGTCGAAATTCATTGGCCCGCTGATTTAGGAGTATCAGCGGTCTTTGGCTTGGCACTTTCAAATTCAGAGTTAAGCCATCTGCATTTGCCCAATCAGGAAAATGCAGCTGCTTAATATCAGCTAACGAGCGAGCGAGCTCCAGCACATCAACCGGTGGAGTTAGGCCGTGCAACTCCGAAAGGCGGTGCGCCATTTTTTCTTCCGGTTTCAATCTAACTGCTGTGCTTCAATATCCATTGTTTGAGTCTGTCCACCACCCACACTTCATCAGCCCGGGCGGCAACACGGTCCTTCTCCATAAAATTGTCATTGGCGATTTCAGCCAATGGAGTCTGAGACACCCTCGAGTAAATAATTAATTCAAGAAAATCCGGACTATCTACCCAAAGATCATACTCTTCTTCGGTGAAGCCAAGAAATTCGTGAAGTTCTTTTAAAGAGTCTCCTTCATGCCAAGTTCGGACAAAATTGTCGATCTCAAATGTCAGAACGCTACCGTCAAGGACACGGTCAATAAATGACGGATCATTAGACATCGATTCTTCTCCCTTTCTTGGCTGATTTAATGCGTTGGCCCGTTACAGCGTGAATTGCCGCTATGTGGAATCCTCTTGGATTAAATACTTCTATTTCACCATGCAGACTATCCCAAGTGTATAGGCGTTTCTTATCCGGACTCCGCCAACGCTTCTCGCCATTAATCGCACCAAGGCTTTCGCACTTATCCAAAAAACACGGTTTTGGGCGAGGTATTTGCACAATCAATTTATTATGGGCCAGGAACAATACAAGCAAGATAAAATTGAGATTTCGGGATTACGGTGTGGAATTACGTAATAATTACAGCAACAGTTTACTTAACCCCCTAAACACCCACTGCAATCACCCCGGCTAAATCGACATAACGCTGAGTGCGATAATACCCGCCATATATCCGCTTTCCTACATACAACCATATAGGTTATATGCTATGTATGACAAAACCATATGCACCCGCTCGCCCTGATTCTTCCACCCCTGTGCCAGAGGATTTTGATCCGTTTGATGGCGGTGATCCTTCCGATCGCTTTACCGGCGCGCCGCCGGAAACGCAGCCGGATACTGCGCCTGACGCCCCGCCCAGCGATGCGCCCGATTTTGCACCTGTCCCGCGTCAGCGAAAATGCGAATCCGGGTGGACGGCAGAGCGGCAGCGGACATTTATTACAACGCTCGCCGACACCGGATTAGTTATGGAAGCCGCGGCAGAGGCGGGCATGACGCCGCGCAGTGCGTATCAGCTTCGCCGGGCTCCGGGCGCGGAATCATTTGCACATGCATGGGAAATGGCCATTGCGCAGGCCACACGCCAACTGACCGACATCGCTTTCCAACGCGCCATAAAGGGCCAGCCCACGCCCGTATTCGACAAGCACGGCAATATGTGCGGCACGAACCACAAGATTAACGACCGATTGTTAATGTTCCTGCTGCGCCACCACCGCCGCGACATATATGGCGTGGGCAGGGAAAAAGTGCTGAGCATCGAAAAGCGCGCCGAAGCAGAGGAATGGCAGGCCGGCATGTCCCCCATGCCCGAAGCGCTGGACGAGTTGGTGGATAATGAAAAACCGGTGGAGGTGGAGCAGAAATGTTTCGATGCTTTTCACAGCGTCCTGGAAAAGACGGCCCAAGAAGCGGATGAGCCGGACACAGATAACATGACGGCAAATCCAACAGAAAAATCGGAAAATGGCTGAATCAAGACGTTCCTAGGTGCGAAGCAATGCGAAGCTAAGAGTTGGAAATGGTCATTGCGGCGCTATATTCGTCCGGCAATACCGGCTATGCTTCTGCCCATGATCAATCTCTACCGCCTGGACGCCGCCGCTGCGCAGATTGCCGATACGTTTGATGCCGATGCGGGGAAGGACCCGTGGGCGGGCGGATATATTGCGCCGATGCGGCCTGCGCCGGTCATTGTGCGGAACCGGCATGGGGACCGATATATGACGCCGCGTATGTGGGGCGTGCCGCCGCCGAGTTCGTTTTCGAATGTCCCCTCTGCTGACCCGCGTGAGTATCGCCCCGTCACCACGGCGCGCAATCTGGACAGTCCGTTCTGGATCGGGAATTTGCGGCATACCGAGTTCCGGTGCCTGATCCCCGTGACACGGTTTCAGGTCTGGTCGCAGCATGCCGATCCGCGCAGTGGGCGTAAGGTGGCGCACTGGTTCCATCTGCCTGCCGAGCCGGTATTCGCATTTGCCGGTATCTGGCGCGACAGCGAAGTGCCAAGTTTTGCAGTGATTACGGTGGATGCAAATGCAATGATCGATGCGGTCAACCCGGGGGCGATGCCGGTGATATTGCGCGCGGAGGACCATGATATATGGCTGCGTGCCGAGTGGGACGTGGCGCAGGGACTGGTGGAGCCATATCCGGCAGAATGGATGGCCGAGGTGGAGGGGGTGCGGGAATAGAGAGTTTATCCAGCTTAAGCCAAGGCGATGATGCGGTGGCAGCAAGGCCATATGCAAGAGCGGGTGCAACGCCGCGTCATTCCAGCGAAAGCTGGAATCCAGCCGCCCTATCGTATGGCGGTAGTTGCATGGCTTTGGCGAGCCGCGTCAACGAACACGCTGCGGCTACATACCCCCTGGCGTCCAGTGTGCATCCTTATATGGACCCCAGCCTTCGCTGGGGTGACGTTATTGATTGGAATTAACATCATGCCGCGTCATCCGCACCAGATCCCAGTCATAGCCCAGCTCTTGCACGCGCTGCTGGATAAGGCTGCGGGTTTGGGCATCGGGATTTGCCTCGCGGGTCAGCATCCACAAGTAACGCCCGCTGGGTTCGCCGACGATCGACCAGCTATAATCATCGGCGCGGTCGAGCACCCAGTAATCGCCATAAAACGGGCCGAAAAACGAGACCCGCAATTTCGCGTTATTGCTGCCTTCGACAATTTTGGCTTTGCCGGTGGCGGTGTCGATCTTGCCGTTTTTGGTGCAGCTGTTGAGGACGCGGATATTGCCATCATCGCGCAGGGTGTATTGCGCCGAAACCGCTTCACAGCCTTTCTGAAACGGTGCTTCATAGCGGCCCATTTCATACCAGAGGCCCAGATAGCGGGTGAGATCAACCGGTTTTGCAGGCTGCGGCACGGCGGCATTGCCGACTGGGCCCTTGTTCAGCGCGGCGCAGCCCGCCAATGCAAGAGAGGCGGTGACCGCTACCGCTGTCAGCAGCCATTTTGAATGTTTTGCGGGCATGTGGGCCTAGTTCATCAGTGCCGGGAAAATCCATACCGCGGACATGGCGATAACGGCCAGCAACAGCGAGGCCGCAAGCACATAGCGCACATTGTGGCGTTTTGTGCCTGCGCTGGCTTCTTCTTCCTCTACTTCGACTTCGTCTCCGTGGCGTTCCATAATTTGCTCCATTCTATATATGCCCAACCCGCCGGGCCGGTTTTGGTTCCGCCTGTGTCCGCAAGGCAGGATTAATCATGCCCGCTTTTACGCCGCCGGAAAGGCCAGTCCGTGACGCCGCCTGCCCATAGCGCCCACCAGATAATGACAGGCTGCAACAACAGTCTTGGCGCGTGATAGCCCCAACCGAGCGTGCGCCCGCCGACTTCGATGCCGTTGATAGCATGGTTTATGTTCGCAGGCCAAACGCACAGTGCATATAGCGCCAGACCAATACCTGCGGCGTACCGGAAACGCGAAGTCATCAGACCGACCGCGCCCGCAATTTCCGCCACACCGGTCAGGAAAACCACCTGCGCCGGATAGGGCACCCAGTCCGGCGTAATGGCCAAAAAGCCACCAAGTGAACGGATATGGGCAATCCCGGCAACCAGATAGAATAGCACCAGCAGCCAGCGGAAAAATATGCGGACGCGGCGCTTAATCGGCTTTGCCCGTCAACATGCGCGGGTTTTCGTCGCGCCATGTGCGCGGCGGTGTAAAGCTGCCCTGCCAGATGCCGCGCTTTGCCGCCTGTGCGTTCTGTTCGGCCTCCGCATGCACCGCGCCCATGATACCGCCCGCGAATTCACCGCCGCTGGCCAGCGCCATACCGCGATGCACCATGGTCTGGGCGATGTCATAGGTGCGGTCCGTGCTACACGTCGCAATGCCGCGGCCGAAATTGTCCCGCGCGCTGAGCGTGCAGTTAAGCCCCTCTTCACGCAGCAACGCGGCGAGCGTATTGCGCGCCGCCTTGCCGCAGTCCCACGCATTCCCGGCGGCGTCGGTGCAGCTTTGCCGGTATTCAGGGGCATCCATGTTCGCCAGCCTGAGTTCATCCGCGCCCATCCGGAAACTGTCGCCATCTATTGCGCGCACCGCCGCGCCCCCGGGTGAGAGATTATCTTGAGCCTTCTCGTTGCCAAGCGGGAGATAGTCGATGGCAAAATAGATCGCTGCCAAGACGAAGAAAAACAGCAATATGCGGATGAAATAGCGAACCATGGGGCAAGCCTAGCTCGCGCGCGCGGCAAAGCCAAATATTATCCGCTATCGCCATCCGCTGGACCATCTGATAGCCTGCACCAATGGCCAGCATTTCCGCACGTATCATCAACCGCTTGCTCCCGCTTCTGGGCGTCAAATCCTTTTTTGCGGAGCCGGAGAAGATGGATGCGCGCCTGCGCAAGATGCGTCTGAAAGGCCCCGATCTCCCGGCTGCGCGGATGCATCGGGCCTATGATATCAGCGTGCAGAATGATCGCGGCTATCCGGTCCATACAGTATCGCCAAAGGGAGGCGTGGAACAAGGTGGGCCGCACATATTGTATCTGCACGGCGGCGGATATATCATGGATATTGCCGGGCCGCATTGGGGCTTTATAATGCGGCTTTGCAGCGCGCTCGGCGCATCGGTGAGCGTGCCGCTTTATCCGCTGGCGCCGGAGAACAAGGCAGCCACGATACTGCCGCAGATGCAGGAACTCACACGCGACCTCACCGCCACATATGGCGCGCAGAATATGACGATCATGGGCGACAGCGCGGGTGGCGGCATGACACTGGCGCTTGCGCAGATGCTGCGTGACACGGGTGATCCGCCGCCCGCAAGGCTGGTGCTGCTATCGCCATGGCTGGATGCCACCGGCACGCATCCGGACCAACCAGAGCTTGAAAAGCGGGATAACCTGCTGGCAGTCGCGGGCCTGAAAGCATCGGGGCAAATGTATGCAGGCGATCTGCCTATCACCGATCCGCGGGTCAGCCCGCTGTTTGGATCATTGGATGGCTTGCCGCCCATTCAGATGTTTGCCGGGACTGCGGACATCCTGCTGCCCGACGCGCAAAGGCTGAAAGAAAGAGCAGATTCCACTCCGGCGGCACCCGCCGTGGAGTATCATGAATACCGGGATATGTTTCACGTCTGGATGTTGCTTCCCATCCGCGAAGGCAAACGGGTGGTGCGGGAAATTGCCGCGTTTATTGAAACCGCTTAACCCGCGGCAATATCCGGCACGCTCCAGTCGATCGGCGCCTGCCCCTGGCTTTCCAGAAACGCGTTGGTCTGGCTGAAATGTTTGCATCCCATAAACCCGCGATGTGCGGAGAGCGGCGAAGGGTGCACAGCGCGCAGCACCTTGTGCTTGGTTTCATCGACAAACCCCGCTTTTTTCTGGGCATAGCTGCCCCATAGTAGGAACACCGTCGGTATATCGCGCGCCGCAACACGGCGGATGACGGCGTCGGTAAACTTTTCCCATCCGCGCCCCTGATGCGAGGCGGCCTCACCCGCACGCACCGTCAGCACGCTGTTGAGCAGTAATACGCCCTGCTTCGCCCAATGCTCCAGAAAGCCGTGGTTCGGGCGAGCGATACCGACATCATCCTGTAGCTCTTTATAGATATTCAGCAGCGAAGGCGGCGGACGCACGCCGGACCGCACGCTGAAACACAGCCCATGCGCCTGTCCGGGGCCGTGATAGGGGTCCTGCCCCAATATCACCACGCGCACCTTGTCCAGCGGTGTCAGGTCGAGTGCGCGGAAATATTCGCTACCTGCTGGATATATGGTTTTGCCCGCCGCCTTTTCCTTAAGTAGGAATTGCTTGAGCATCTGCATATAAGGTGATTGAAATTCAGGGAGCAGCGGCTCTTTCCAGCTGTCATGCAGCTTGATCGCATCACTCATCGCCTGCGTCATCCTCGCTGCCCCATGGTGCAAGCGGCGTATCGACCTGCTTGGCCGTATCAAACTCCACCCGGAAATTGCGGTTTTCGCGGGTCAACTCATAGGCGAACATGCTGTCCGTCACTTCGACTGCCCAGACATTTGTGACCGACTGGTCCAGCCCCTCTTTCTTGAACAGGTCAATCGATTCCTGATCAACCGGAAATGTCTGGCGCGTTGCCGTGCCCATATCCGCAGTATCGCCGCCATACCAGGTTACTTTGTCCTCGCTGCCATCTTCATGGCGGTGGTCGTGTTTCAGGCGCAGGCCGCCGCCCGTTTCGGTTATGACCCAGGTGCGCGAACGGTCATCGCCGACATAAAACGGGATGCGTACTTCATCATCGCTGCATTCCCGCACGTGCATGACCATGTCCGCATCCGCCATATCGGCATCGGCCTCGTCGCTGGACACCATTTTGCCTGCAAAGGCCCTTCCACACAGAGCGCGCAGATTTTGCATAAAGGCGGCCTGTGCATTTTCTGTCGCATTTTCGCTCGATGTTTCCTGTGGTTCAGGTGCGCATGCGGCGCAAATTGCCAATGCAAGCGAGACGGAAACTATCTGTATGATTTTCATGGCTTCTCCAGTCAAACGCACGCTTTGCAGGCGAGCATATTCATAAATGTGAACTATTGTGCTGTTTTTCACATATTGCACCAAATTATGTTATAGTTAAAGAAAAACCGAGGAAATGGGGCCGCTGTATATATGCTGATTTCACGTAATTTTCCGCCACCTGACGATCTGGCCACATGTGTCGCGCGCTTTTATGTGATGGCAGCGGAATTGCCGCAGGATATGCTGATGGCCGACAGGCTGCTGTCCGAAACCGGTTTTGTGCGCATATTGGCACGCGGCAGCTGGGAAGCCATGGCCGTGGACGGGGATTGGTATCCACATAGCGGCGCGCTGTTATTTGGCGCCAATTCGCGGCCGATGCATGTGCGGGTCAAAGGACCATTTACGGTAATCGGTTTTGCCCTGCGTCCTTCGGGATGGAACCAGCTGTTCAATACACCCGCACGCCAATATGCAGACCAGATGGTTGGCCTGCATGAAATATGGGGCAATGCTGGCAGACAGCTTTACACCGATATCATGGCCGCCAACGACGACGAAGATACAATACTGACAACAATGGTGGAGGCTGTACGCGCACGCAAGGCGGAAATGGAAAATGGCAAAGCCTGTGAAGCATTGGCCAAATTCGAACCTATTGTGATTAGTGACAGCACCCGCAAGGTGGAAGACATTGCATGCGAGCTTGGCCTCTCGCTGCGGCAACTCGAGCGGCTCTGCCTCAAACATTTTGGACATACGCCCAAGATGATCATGCGCCGCAGCCGCTTTCTCGATATGGCCGCGATGCTGCGCGGGCTGAGCACGCCGAGTGAAGCCGAATTGGCCGAGCTCAGCTTTTTCGATCAGTCACACCTGATCCGCGAATTCCGGCAATTTATTGGCATGACAGCCGCAGAGTTCGAAAACAGACAGACCCCGCTACTTGATGCCGGCCTGGACCTACGCCAGAAACGCAAAGTGATGCTGCGGCAGATGGCAGAGGCCTGAACCTTAAAAAAACCTTGCGACAACAACTGTCATTCCCGCGGAAGCGGGAATCGCTGCCAACCTAGCATAAACTGCTAAAGATTCCCGCCTTCGCGGGAATGACGGCATCTTTGCTGCACCTTTTTCGTTCATTATATCTTTTTCGGCGGCATCGGGAAAAATGCTGATGTGCGCTTTATATAATCGGCATATTTGGGCCGCGTTTTTTTCATGCCGCGTTCCAGCAATGGGCCCCCACTCCATTTCATCAGGGTGAAAGAGAGAAATAACGGCCCGATCACGCTGGCAAGTCCGACCCATATATCGATATCGAGCGCCACGAGCCATATGCCCCACCACGCACAAAAATCCCCGAAGTAATTGGGATGCCGGGTATAGCGCCACAGGCCGGTGTCGAGCACCTTGCCCTTGTTCGCCGGATCATTCTTGAAGGTCTTCAGCTGATGGTCACCGATGGTTTCAAAAGCGATGCCGATAAGGGACAGAATGATGCCCGCAATCGCGATGCCCCCCAAAGCCTGTCCATCATCCGCCAATATGCCAATCTGCGCCGGCAGGCTGGTGATAAACAGCAGCGGCGCCTGCATCAGGAACACCATGATGAGCGAGGTGATGGCAAAGCTCCATCCGCGTTTTTCCATCACGCCGCCGATAATTTTCTTGTACCGCGGATCCTCGCCTTCCTTCATCCAGCGCGTAAGCAGATGCCCGCCCAGACGCAGGCCCCAGATCATGGTAAGCGCCAGTAGCGTGGCCGCATGGATAGCCGTATCACCCTCGCTGCGGATCGCCAGAAGATAGCTGAACCCTGCAAGTATCACCATGCCAAATGCCCAGAATGCGTCAATAAACGACACATCCCTGAGCACCAGTGACAATCCCCAGAGCCCGATAATAATGCCCATCAGCATTGCAAAATTTATGCCGAGAAATGAAAGAATTTCCACCACACTCATGCTGATTTCTCTTTCTGTTTCAGCGCCACAGCCACGATATCGTCCATCGCTTTTTCGGGATGGCGCGGCGTTACGCTATGATAAAATGCGCTGATTTTCTTCATATCCGCTTCATAATCACCGGTTGGTATAATGACTTCGCCCAGACCGCCTCTTTTTTTGCCATAATCCATCATCCCGACCACGATCGGCACCCCTGCCCCGTGCGCGATATGATAGAAACCGGTGCGCCACTGCGCCACATTGCTGCGCGTACCTTCTGGCGCCACGGTCAGGATAAATTCGTCGCGCTTGTCAAATTCATCAATCATCTGCTGCACATAATTGTGCGAGCTTTTCCGTTTGACCGGAATACCGCCCATTTGCAGCAGAAAATTGCGGAACGGCCATTTGAACAATGACGATTTCGCCATAAAATGCGAGCGGATTCCAACCGCTTCCGTCAGGCCGACAAAATAGAGAAAATCCCAGTTACTGGTGTGTGGCGCGGCCACGATAACAAACCGGCGCGGCTCCGGCACTTCGCCCATTGCGGTCCATTTTTGCCGCCTGTAAAACCACAGCAATGTACGGCGCATAAAGCGCGACAGCAAGCTGGGCGGCGCATCGCCGTGCGTATTATTTTCTGCCTCTGCCATGGGGCGGGCATCCTCCTCGATTATCTTTCCCCAACGCATAGAACGCGCAGGCTGTGTTTGGCAATCCACGCTGTGGATAGCGGCGATGGATATGGTTGTCACACATGCGGCGCCGCGATATGAGATGGACCATACACAGGCTATACGCCCGATATAAGCAGGATATTTCCCATGAACGCCATCCCCGTTATTTCCGCCACCGGTCTGTTTACGCCCGATAACAGCATTTCCAACGAAGAACTGGTCGCCAGCTATAATGCCTATGCCGACCTGCATAACCGCGAAAACGCGGACGCCATTGCGGCGGGCGAAATCGATGCGCTTGACCATAGCTCGACCGAATTCATCGAAAAGGCGAGCGGCATCAAATCGCGCTATGTGCTGTCCAAAGAACCCATATTGGATCCTGAAACCATGTGCCCGCGCCTGCCCGAACGCGGCAATGACGAGATCAGCATCCTGGCGGAAATCGGCGTAGCTGCCGCGCGTGAAGCCCTGGAACGCGCGGGGCGCAGGATTGAGGACGTGGACGCGGTGCTGTGTGCCTGTTCCAACCTGCAACGCGCCTATCCCGCCATTGCGGTGGAGATACAAGATGCGCTGGGCATGGAGGACGGGTTCGGATTTGACATGAATGTCGCCTGCTCCTCCGCCACGTTCGGTATTCAGACCGCGGCAGACTATATCCGGTCGGGCAGCGCCAAATCGGTGCTGGTCATCAACCCCGAAATCTGTAGCGGCCATCTGAACTGGCGCGACCGCGACAGCCATTTCATTTTCGGCGATGTCGCCACCGCGATACTGGTTGAAGCAAAGGATATTGCGCCCGCATCGCACTGGGAAATATTGGGGACAAAACTGAAGACAAAGTTTTCAAACAATATCCGCAATAACTTCGGTTTTCTGAACCGCACCCACCCCGAAAGCCGTGATGACAGTGACAAGCTGTTCGTTCAGGAAGGCCGCAAGGTGTTCAAGGAAGTGGTGCCGATGGTCGCGCAGATGATATTGGACCAGATGCAGCGTTTCGATCTGCAAAGCGGCGATATGCGGCGGCTTTGGCTGCATCAGGCCAACACCAATATGAACCGAATGATCGCATCCAAAGTGCTGGGCCATGAAACCAGCGCAGACGAAAGCCCGACGGTACTGGATACCTATGCGAACACATCCTCAGCCGGGTCGATTATCGCATTTCACAAGCATAGCGATGATCTGGCTGCGAATGATATCGGCCTGATCTGCTCATTCGGCGCGGGCTATTCGGCGGGGACAGTGTTTGTGCGTAAAGTGGGATGAGTGAAAGTCTTTAGATAGGTCCAATTGTCTGATTAGAGTCTTGTATCTAATGCCCTCACGGGCATAAGTCGGTACCGGCCCGCTCATAGCCCTTTGTTTGGGTCGGCTACGCCTCCAGTTCGCTCTCGCTCAGATTCTTTATTGGCTCACTCTCGTTCGCAAGTCTGTTCCATCCCGCTCCCCCGCCCAACCTCCCGATAGTTTACTATTATGTCGGGAGGTTGGGCGGGGGAGCGGGATGGAACAGACTTACCGCCGTGAGGCGGTCAAATAAGAATTAAAATGCCGATTTATTTCCGTGAGGAAATCAAACCTAAAACGTATAGCTCACACCCGCAGCGCCGAACCATTGATCGGCATCACCGCGAATGGACGTGACCGGGCTATCGACAAAGTCGTTTTGCAGCCGCGAATAGCTGCCGATCATGAACAATCCCCATCCGCCATCGCGGGCATCACCCGACAGGTCATAGGCGCCGATGAGTGATGCACCGATGCTTTTCAGGCCGCCTTCCGCCTGAAACACCGGCAGCCCGCTCGCGGCATTTCCATCCGGTGTGATGGAAAAATAGGTGTCCGCATAATTGTCATCGACCCATTCTGCCGACGCGGTCAGGATGACAAAAGTGGCGGGGCTAAGCGGCGTACTGTAGCTTATCGACGGGTTGATGACAGTGCCATCATGCGCGCCCGCGACATCGAACAAAACGTCTGTCTGCACCGATATCGAATCAAAGCGATGCAGTATCTGATTGAATTCCAGCCCGACCGAGCCGCCTATCTCTATGCCGACATCCTCTTCACCCAGGGCGCGCACCACCGGATCATCAATATTGTTCACACGATCCAGACGCGCCCGTACCATGGGACCGGCGATTATATCTACTTTCGCGCCGTCCCTATCGCGCGCGAGATCGACAAACAGGCCGGGGCCGCGTGCTGCAAATTCGAATCCATCCACACTGCCGCGGATCAATGGCGCGGGAAAGAAATTATAATTGTCGGAGCCGTCATAAGAGGGACTGATCCCCGCACCAATGCCCAGCGTCACATAGTCGCCGTCGAACACGGTTTCCGGTCTGTTGCCATCAGGTGCACCTGCAATTTCCGCAGCGTCAGGTGTCTCTGCATCCTGTGCATATGCGGGCGCTGTGCCCATCAGCAAAGCTATGGCGATAACTGAAACTATGGTTTTCAATGAAATTCCTCCGGAATGGCAAACTCTCTGCAATTAACGCTGCATGGCGCATAAAGTTGCAAGCCGCCACACCGAAACGGGGATTAGAGGAAATATCTCATCCGCACATTCTGTACATTTGTGCCCGCTTCCGCGCTGAAAATGGCTTTGGAAAATTTGGGCGGACCGAATGTGAACTTCGGGTTGCGTGAAAAACCGATCCCTTCTTTGGGGATGCCCGCAAAAGTATCCAGCTTGTCATTCGCATTTTCGTCATGGAAAACGGCGAGTGCATATTGCCCTTTCGGCAGGTTCCTGAATGTTGCCTGCGCTGCAGAGGCTTTTACGGTCGCAAAGCGCGCGTTCGGGTCTTTTTCACAATCGGGAAAATGTTTTTTCTGCGTCGTCAGGCAAAGCTGCACGGTTCCCTTGCTCGAACGCAGTTGATCCACATTAATGGTCAGTTCGCCTGTTGGCACAGCACCTGGCAATGACATGAATGCCAATATTGCCACGGCGGATTTGCCGACTATTCGTCCCTTTTTCACATATTTCCCCGTCATATGTTCACCCTGATATATTGACCCTGATATTTTGGCAGCTATGCCGATTGCTCTTGTATTTTGGGTTCTGGAAATTCTCCCACGCCCTTGTCCGTAGCACATACGCGGTCCCAAAAGCGGAAATAAAGCCCATAATTACACTTATATTCCGCATGATGCCGCTGATGATGGCTTGCTGTTATCACGCCTTTTCCTAACGGTCCATGAACCATGAAGCGCGGAAATATTTCCCAGCCCATATGATTGGTAACGCCCATGAATGTCATGATGAACAGCACCAGGCCCAGTACGCCGATGTGGATCGGCACAAAAAATACCAGCAAAGGCACGACAACCGCCCCGGTCAGCGCCTCGACAGGATGAAAACTCATCGCGGCCCAGGCTGTCGGCGGGCGACTTTCATGATGCACTGCGTGCGCGATGCGAAACCATTTCGGTGTATGCATCCACCGGTGTGTCCAGTAAAACCAGGTATCGTGCAGGAACATATAGATAAAAAGCGATACCGGCAGATACCAGAGCGGATAATCGCCCGCATTTTCGTAAATCTGTGTCCATCCGCGATTCTGCCACCCCCATGCGACAATGCCTGCAGGCAAACCGTAAATTGCTGCCGAATAAAGCGACCAGCGTATCTCACGATCAATCTGCGGGCGCAGGCCATTATATAGTCCGGGCCGGACCAGACGGGTCAGCCAGGCAAAGCCCCCGCTGGTGAGCAGATAGCGCACCCCGACGATCAGTGTCATGCCCAGCGTGGAAGCGATAATGGCGATGAGAATGTCCATACCGATTGCCTAGCCTATCCAAATTCCCCGCGTAAAGCACAATTGCGTGCAATTGCGGCTTTCCCTTGCCATGATGCTGCGCTAGGCGGTGCATATGGATGCAAGGCAATGCGACATGGCGATACTGGGCGGCGGGCTTTCCGGCTGTCTGATTGCCCTCGCGCTGCAACATCAACGTCCCGATTTGGAAGTCGCTTTGATCGAAAGCGGCGCGAATTTCGGCGGCAACCATATCTGGTCTTTTTTCGACAGCGATATCGCGCCGCAGCACCGGGCGCTTGTAGAGCCGCTGATATGCCATAGCTGGCGGGACTATGATGTACATTTCCCGGCACATAGCCGCGAACTGCACGCCGTGTATAACAGCATTACATCCGAACGGCTGGATGAAATCGTGCGCAAGACTTTGCCGCAAAGCGCGCTGCTGACGGGTCAGAATGTCAAAGCTGCCACGCCCACATCCGTAACTCTGGACAATGGCGGAATTATTGAAGCCGGCGGGGTTATCGACACGCGCGGGACAGGTGATGCCAGCACGTTAAAAGGCGGGTGGCAGAAATTTATGGGACAGCGCCTGCGCCTGACCGGTCCGCATGGCCTGAGTAAACCCATTGTCATGGATGTGCGCGTCGAGCAGCTTGATGGGTATCGCTTCGTCTATTGCCTGCCCTTCGGTCCCAATGAAGTTTTTGTCGAGGATACATATTATAGCGACACCCCTGACCTCGACACCCAGACGCTTTCTGCACGCATATCGGATTATGCGGCGCAGCAGGGCTGGGATGTCGCCAATGTGGACCGCAGCGAAACCGGCGTGCTGCCCGTTGTAACAGGCGGTGATTTTGAAAAATACTGGAGGTCGAGCGGGGCGGATATAGCGAAGGCTGGCGCGCGCGGCGGGCTGTTTCACCCGCTCACCAGCTATTCATTGCCCGATGCCGTGCGCTTCGCACATTTTATCGCGGCGCAAAAAGATCTGTCCGGCCCGGCACTTGCATCGGCCAGCCACAGCTTTGCATCTGACGCGTGGGAAAGGGCCGGTTTCTACCGGATGCTGACGACCATGCTGTTCGATGCCGCCGATCCGGACAAGCGCTATATAATTTTACAAAGATTCTATACCCTGCCGCAAAAGCTGATAAGGCGGTTTTATGCAGGGCAATCGACATTATTTGACAAACTGCGCGTCCTGACGGGCAAACCGCCCGTATCTATAACACGCGCCATTGCGGCATTGCTTAAACGATGAACGATCAAGAGATGAACAGGGACAGACAGTTGAAAACAGCAGCAGTAATCGGTGCCGGGTTTGGCGGACTGGCACTCGCCATACGCCTGCAGTCCGCGGGTATCCAGACAACCATCGTAGAGGGCCGCGACAAACCGGGCGGCCGCGGCTATTTCTGGGAAAAAGACGGTTTCACCTTTGATGCAGGGCCCACGGTTATTACCGATCCGCCGTGCCTGAAGGAATTATGGGAATTGTCAGGCCATGATATGGCTGATGATATCGAGCTGATGCCCGTTATGCCATTTTATCGGCTAAACTGGCCCGATGGCACCAATTTCGATTATTCCAATGATGAAAAACAGCTGCGTGAGGAAATTACCAAGCTCAATCCCGAAGATGTCGCCGGATATGACAAATTTTTAAGCTACAGCGCGGGTGTGCATGATGAAGGCTATGTGAAACTCGGCACCAAGGCTTTCCTTGATTTCAAAACCATGATCAAGGCCGCACCTGCTCTTGCCAAATATCAGGCATGGCGCTCCGTCTACTCGATGGTTTCCTCCTACGTAAAGTCGGAAAAACTGCGTGAGGCGCTGTCATTCCACACCCTGCTGGTCGGTGGCAGTCCGATGAAAACCAGCGCCATCTATGCGCTGATCCACAAGCTGGAAAAAGATGGCGGGGTATGGTTTGCCAAGGGCGGCACGAACCGTCTGGTCGCGGCAATGGTGACGCATTTCGAACGCATCGGCGGCAAGGTCCGCCTGTCTGATCCGGTGACCGGTATCCAGACACTGGGTGATAAAATTACTGGCCTCACCACCAAAAGCGGGTGGACACAGGAATTTGATGCGGTCGCCTCAAACGCCGATATAGTCCATAGTTACCGCGATTTGCTGAGCGGTACAGTGCGCGGCGCGCAGGCGGCCAAATCGCTCACCAAGAAGAAATATTCACCGTCACTGTTTGTCGTCCACTTCGGCGTCAAGGGTACATGGCCGGGCATTCCGCACCATATGATCCTGTTCGGTCCGCGCTATAAAGGGTTGTTGGAGGATATTTACGAACATGGCGTGTTGCCGGAGGATTTCTCGCTCTACCTGCACCATCCCACGGTGACCGACCCCGATATGGCGCCCGAAGGCCATAGCACATTTTATGCGCTTGCACCGGTGGCGCATCAGGGCAAACTGCCAATCGACTGGGATAAAATGGGGCCTGTGCTCGAAAAACGCATATTGGACGAAATCGGCAGGCGGCTTATTCCCGATATCCATGACCGTATCGTCACCAAATTTCATTACACGCCCAAGGATTTCGGGCAGGATTTAAACGCCCATCTCGGCAGCGCTTTCAGCCTGGAGCCGACATTGCAACAAAGCGCTTATTTCCGCACGCACAACCGCGATGATGTGATCCCCAACCTGTATTTTGTAGGCGCAGGCACGCATCCCGGTGCCGGGATACCGGGTGTTGTTGGCAGCGCAAAAGCGACCGCGCAATTGATGCTGGAGGATATGCTTTGATGAAAAGAATTGCGGTTTATTGCGGATCGGCAACGCCCGAGGATACCACATATATCGAAGCCGCGATGGCGGTGGGCGAAGGCCTTGCCAAACGTGGCATAGGCGTGGTGTACGGCGGCGGACGGCTCGGCCTAATGGGTGCAGTCGCGGATAGCGCGCTGAAAGCAGGCGGCGAAGTCATAGGCGTGATACCAGAGGCGCTGCGCGGCGCGGAAGTCGCGCATCTCGGCTGCACGAAGCTGCACGTGGTCGATAATATGCATCAGCGTAAGGCGATGTTTACGGACCTGTCCGATGGTTTTATCAACCTGCCCGGCGGGGTCGGCACTATGGATGAGCTGTGGGAAGCGATCAGCTGGTCACAGCTTGGCTATCACCAAAAACCCGTCGGGATATTGAATGTGGGCGGCTATTACGATCATCTGATCCGTTTTAACAAACATATGGCCGAGGTTGGTTTTGTGCGGCCGCAGCACAGGAATATCATGTTGGTCGATGACAGTCTGGACGGGTTGCTGGCACAGATGGAAAGCTATAAGCCGCATAAGACGATCTTTGCGATGAAAGCGGATGATCTGTGAGGGTTGTAGGATTGACATTCTTAAGCCCCTCTCCTGCAGGGGAGGGGTTTGGGGTGGGGGCTGTCAATCACAAACAGCGCTCAACATCGCTACATGAACTCGGCTGCAATCCGCCACCACCCGTTTCCCCTCTTCTAAAGAAGAGGGGCTTTTCAAAGTGACGCGGGCGGACATAGTTACCCATGCGCGGGAAAGTATAGCCAAGGGTTCCAAATCCTTCGCGCTTGCTTCCAAACTGTTTGCTCCCAGGACACGCGAGCATGCGTGGTTGCTGTATGCATGGTGCCGCCGCTGCGATGATCTGGCTGACGGGCAGGATATGGGGCACGGCATGTCGCAGGTGGCGGATCCGGAAGCGCGGCTCGCCGAAATAAAACGCGAGACGCAGCGCGCGCTTTCCGGCGAGCCATGCCAGGATCCGGCGTTCACTGCTCTCGGCATGGTCGCAAGCGAATGCGCCCTGCCCCATGCCTATATCGATGATGTTATCGAAGGTTTTGCGCTGGATGCCCGCGACTGGCGGCCGCGCACAGAAAATGACCTTTATCAATATTGCTATCATGTCGCTGGCGCTGTCGGGCGTTTGATGGCTATCATCATGGGCGTTGCGCCGGACGATACAGTTACACTCGACCGTGCCACCGATCTGGGATTGGCGTTTCAGCTCGCCAATATTTCCCGTGATCTGGAGGAAGATGATGCCGCAGGCCGCTGTTACCTGCCCGAAGAATGGCTTGCCGAAATGGACATTCCGCCCGGCCAGCATATGAAACCGCCGTTTCGCGACCGGCTCGTGATACTGGCGCACAGGCTATGCGATGGTGCGGAGCTGTACGAAGCCTCGGCGCGCGTGGGGGCCGCGCGCCTGCCGTTCCGCTCACGCTGGGCAGTACTGGCCGCGGCGGGCATATATGGCGATATTGCCCGCGAGGTGCGCGCCCGCGGCGCGCACGCCTGGGACCACCGTATTTTCACCAGCAAAGCATCAAAAGCGGCATGGGTCGCGCGGGCCTTGACGCAGGCACTGCGCCCTGCCCCGCCGATATCACGCGAGATGTTATGGACATTGCATAGCTGATAACCGGGCACAGCGGATAAGCCGTACAGGCCGCCCGGGCAGCACTTGTCCGTTTCACCGTGCCTTCCTAACTTACATCGTGCGGAGACGAAAAAGGACATGATATGAGCGAAGAACAGGCAATCCTTGCAGGCGGCTGTTTCTGGTGTACCGAAGCGGTTTTCAATGACGTGATCGGCGTCAGTAAAGTCGAAAGCGGCTATATTGGCGGGGAAACCAAAAACCCGACTTACAAGCAGATATGCGGCGGTAATACAGGCCATGCCGAAGCTATCCGCGTCACATATGACAGCAGCGCAGTCAGTTACGGCGACCTGCTCGACATATTTTTCGCCACGCATGATCCAACCCAGTTGAACCGGCAGGGTAACGATGTTGGCACACAGTACCGCTCTGCCATTTTCCCGTTAAATGAGCCGCAGGAAACCGAGGCAAGAGCCGCGATCAAGCGCGCCGCCCCCGACTGGCCCGCCCCCATTGTCACCACTATCGAACATGCCGGCAATTGGTATGATGCAGAAGATTATCATCAGGAATATTGGGAAGGCGAAGGTCAGCGCAATCCATATTGCCTTGCCATTATCCCGCCAAAGCTGCAAAAACTGCGCAAGAGTTTTGCGAATAAAGTGAAATCCTGAACGGAGATACGCCCATATGAAGCCGATCCGCACCGCCGTTTTTCCCGTTGCGGGCCTTGGCACGCGCTTTCTGCCCGCCACCAAAGTGGTGCCGAAGGAAATGCTGCCTATCGTTGACAAACCGCTCATCCAATATGCGGTCGACGAGGCGATTGAGGCAGGCATCGAGCATATGGTGTTTGTCACCGGACGCGGGAAGGACATTATCGAGGATCATTTCGATATTGCCTATGAGCTGCAGGACACGATGAAGGCGCGAGGCAAGGATTTAAGCATATTGCACGATACGCGGCTGAAGCCCGGCAAATCCTCTTTTACCCGGCAACAGGAGCCGCTCGGGCTAGGCCATGCCATCTGGTGCGCGCGCGATATCGTGGGCGATGACCCGTTTGCGATATTGCTGCCCGACGAATTTATGCACGGCAGCCCGGGCTGTATGAAGCAGATGGTGGACGCCTATGAAAAACTTGGCGGCAATCTGGTTTGCGCGCTTGAAATTCCGATGGAAAAAACATCCAGCTATGGCGTGATTGATCCCGGCAAGCGCGATGGCGTGATTACCGAAGTCAAAGGTCTTGTCGAAAAACCCGCGCCCGGTACTGCGCCATCCAACCTGATCCTGCCGGGCCGTTATATCCTGCAGCCTGAGGTTATGAAAATCCTGGAAACACAGGAAGCAGGTGCAGGCGGGGAGATACAGCTCACCGACGCGATGGCGCAGATGATTGGCAGACAAGCTTTTCACGGCGTAACATTTGAGGGCCGCCGTTTCGACTGCGGGTCCAAAGCCGGGTATCTGGAGGCCAATCTCGCACTGGCACTGGACCGCGAAGATATGCGCGACCGCGTACGTGACATGGCCGTGAGTCTGCTTAACGAATAATGTCGTTAAACTGATGTTCAGCAGGGGGCTGTAGGAGATAGCAGATGATTAAAAAAGCTCATTTCGGCGCGGTACTGACCGCCGCACTGCTCACGAGCGGCTGTGTCTCCAGCATTGTGACGGCACCATTTAAAGTCGCCGGAACGGTTGTGGAAACTGCCGTTGATGCCGCCACGCAAACACAGCAAGAAGCCGACGAAGACCGCGGCAAACGGCTGCGTATGGCCGAAAAAAATGAGAAAAAATGGCGCAAGAAATGTAAAAAAGATCCCGGGCATAAGGATTGCGAAGCCCTTGCTGATCTTGACCTTGAGCGCGCCAAACTGCCTGAATAATTCAGCCAGTTACCCAGCGATATAATAACACGATATAATAGCAAAGGCCGGAATCATCTCTGATCCCGGCCTCTGTCTATCTGCTTCGACCGTTCCGTTCAGCCGCAAACAGTTTTATGAAATTCTCTTATTCAGGCAGATTATCGCCTTCAATATTGGGCTTAGCGCTCTTGTCTTCGCCCAGGAATTTATAAAATAATCCGCCAATTATGCCGCCCGCAATGGGCGCCAGCCAGAACATCCAGAGCTGCGACAGATAGATACCACCTTCAAATAGAGCCGGCCCCGTGCTGCGCGCAGGATTGACGGATGTATTGGTGACCGGAATGCTGATCAGATGGATGAGCGTAAGGCCCAAACCAATGGCAATCGGCGCGAACCCCGCCGGTGCGCGGCCATCGGTCGATCCCATGATGATGACCAGAAAGAAAAAGGTGAGCAGCACTTCAATCATCAGGCCTGACTGGATATTAAATCCGCCCGGCGATGCTTCCCCCATGCCATTGGACGCCAGCCCACCGACTTCGCCCGCGCCCGATGCAATCACATAAAGCGCGCCCGCCGCCAGAACCGCGCCCATAACCTGCGCAATCACATAAGCCGGAATGTCTTTCGCATCGAAACGTCCGCCTGCCCACAGGCCAAATGTCACCGCCGGATTGAGATGGCAGCCGGAAATATGACCGATGCTATATGCCATCGTGAGAACCGTCAGGCCAAATGCCAGCGACACACCCACAAAACCGATACCAAGCTCTGGAAAGGCAGCGGCCAGTACTGCACTGCCGCAACCACCGAAAACCAGCCAGAATGTGCCGAATAGTTCGGCCAGACTACGTTGCATGATAGACATAATTTTTCCTCCCTGTTTATACTGCCGCTGCGATAGCAATTTTCACTGCTCACCGCTGTAAATAGATGTCAAATTATATGAAATGCATTGCGTATAATTACTTAGGCGGCTGCCCGGCGCAAACGATCGTTGATAGCGCGGCCCAAGCCGGTATCCGGCACAGGCACCACGGCGATAGATGATTTTTCGCTGGCATCCGCAATATGCAATGCCGCATAGAGCCGCGATGCAGCTTCCGCCAATTGGCCGACTGCAGACAGGTTGAAATCACCCTCGCGGGCGCCAAAGCCGATAAGAAACTCATCCGCCTCTGCAGCCAAAGCATTCAGCCGTATTGGTTTTGAAGGCGCATAATGGCTTGTGAGCTGGCCCGGTGCCTCCACTTTATCGCCCGCAAGCTGCGCAGGCTGTGCACCGGAAAACTCCTTGATTTGCGCTGCTGTTATGGGGCCCGGGCGCAAGACCTGCCATATGTCATTTTCACGCACGGCTATGATAGTGGATTCCAGGCCCGCCTCACAGGCGCCACCGTCCAGAATAAGCGGAACACGCGCGCCAAGACTGTCTGCCACATGACGCGCGGTTGTCGGGCTGATCGCGCCGCTGCGATTGGCAGAGGGCGCGGCCAGCGGCAGTCCGCTTTCCTGCAACACCGCCTGCATGACCGGATGGGCAGGTACACGGATGGCAATGGTGGGCAGACCTGCCGTCACTGCCGCCGCGATTCGCGCATTTTTTTTGAGCGGCAAAACCAGCGTCAGCGGTCCGGGCCAAAATTCCTGTGCAAGCGCACTAGCCAGCGGTGAAAAACTGGCAATATCGCGCGCCATTTCCAAATTCGCGGCATGCACAATGAGCGGATTGAAACCGGGCCGGCCCTTGGCTGCATAAATGGACGCTACGGCATCCGTGCTACCCGCATCGGCAGCGAGGCCATAGACTGTCTCGGTGGGCAATGCGACAAGCCTGCCGCGCTGTAATATCTGTACGGCTTTTGCCAATGCAGCTTCGTCTACATCGCGGATATTTGGCGCATCATAAGGGTTTGAACCTGTCATCATAAACGCGCTATAGAGGCTTTGACCAATACGCGCAAAACATCAATGACAGAAGCGGATCAGGATATTTATGAATTACACGCCCCCCGTAAAAGAACAGCTTTTCGTTCTTAAGCATATTGCTGAAATTGATACGCTGACACAGTATGACCGCTTCGTCCACAGCACGCCTGACGTGGTGGAAGTGATTACCGAAGGGCTGGGCCAGTTTGCGGCGCAGGAATATGCGCCGCTGAACCGCGACGGCGATACGATTGGGGCCAAATGGGACGATGGCACAGTCACTATGCCACCGGGTTTTCGTGAGGCGTATCAGGCGTTTGTCGACACCGGTTTTGGCGCGATCGATGGCCCCGAAGAATTTGGCGGGCAGGATCTACCATTTACGCTGGCCGCTGTGGCGCTGGAGGATCTGGGCAGCGCGAATATGGGATTTTCGCTCGTCAATATGCTGACCCCCGGTTCGATTGAATCGCTGATCGCCCATGGATCACAGCAGCAGAAGGAGAAATGGCTGCCCAAACTGCTGACCGGAGAATGGACCGGCACCATGAACCTGACCGAGCCACAGGCGGGCAGTGATGTCGGCGCATTGCGCACCACGGCCACACCCATCACCGACGGCCCCGATGCGGGCAAATATAAAATCAAGGGGACCAAGATATACATCACTTTCGGCGAGCATGACCTGACCGAAAATATTATCCATCTGGTGCTCGCCCGTACCCCCAGCGCGCCCGAAGGTACGCGCGGCATATCGTTATTCATCGTGCCCAAAAAACGCGTGGATGCGGATGGGAATATCAATGATGCAAACGATGTCCGCTGCGTTTCCATCGAACATAAGCTCGGTATTCATGCTTCGCCAACATGTGTGCTGTCCTTTGGTGATAATGATGATTGTGTGGGCGAGATGGTGGGGCAGGAATTTGGCGGCATGCGCGCGATGTTCACAATGATGAACAATGCGCGGTTGAATGTCGGCAGCCAGGGCGTGCAGATCGGCGAACGCGCCACGCAGCAGGCCATGTCCTATGCACGTGAACGTATCCAGTCCGCCAAGGCAGGCAGCGAAAGCCGTGACAGTGTCGCGATTATCGAGCATGCCGACGTGCGCCGCATGCTGCTGCGCATGAAGGCAGGGACCGAGGCGGCGCGCGCGCTGCTTTATTATGCATGTTCGATGGTCGACCGCAAAAACTGCGGCGATGAAGCGGCCAAGGCTCGGCTTGAGCTACTCACCCCACTGGTCAAGGCATATGGCACCGACATAGGCTGCGAAATCGCATCATTGGGCGTGCAGGTGCATGGCGGTATGGGCTTTGTGGAAGAAACCGGCGCGGCGCAGCATTACCGCGATATTCGCATTGCACCCATTTATGAAGGCACGAACGGTATTCAGGCCGCAGACCTTGTCGGGCGCAAATTGCCGATGGATGGCGGCAAAGTCATTGCCAGCCTGCTTAGCGATATTCGCGCCGATGCGGACGGTGAAAGTGCATTACAGATATTACTGGGCGATGTAGAGCAAGCCGTGAACTGGATGCAAAATGATGCATCCGCCGATGACCGTATGGCGGGTAGCTATCCTTTGCTCACGATGCTGTCAGTGCTCACATGTGGCTGGCTGATGCTGAAACAGCACCGTATAGCCAGCGCGGAACTGGCGGCGGGTGCAGGTGATGGCGCTTTCCTGAAAGCCAAGCAGGTCACGGCGCGCTATTATCTGAACCATATGGTTCCGGAAGCATCCGGCCTGAAAGCGGCCGCTGTCAATGGTGCAGGTTTGCTCTACCAGTTATCTGGCGATGAACTTTCCGGATAAGTTCAGCCAGCGTTAGCCAAGCGAATTTCCAGAATTACTGGGCAGCAGCTTCCGTATCGGATGCGGCTGTTCCGCTGCCCTGCACGCGCCAGATAATGCCGCTGACATCATCGGTCACCAGCAGGCCTCCTGTGGCATCAATTGCAACCATTGTGGGTCTTCCCCGTGCGTCGCCATCATTGTTCAGAAAATCGGTCAACACATCAACGGGCAAACCGCTCGTCACATTGCCCTCTTCGTCACGCTCTACGTCAGGCTGTCCATTTTCGTTAAAGGGCACATAAACAACTTTATAGCCTGCTGCCGGCTTGCGGTTCCACGAACCATGCAGCGCGATAAATGCACCATTGTCAAAAGGCGCGCCAAGCGTTGCACCTTCGGAAAAAACAAGGCCCAGCGGCGCTGTATGCGCGCCCAGAGCGTAATCAGGGCGCCGCACATATTCGATCAGGTCGGCACGGCGCGGCACAACGCGCAGGTCCTCATATGTGCCCCAGTAAATCCACGGCCACCCGAAATGCGTACCGATTTCCACCTGAGCCAGATAATCGGGCGCAAGGTCAGAACCCAGCATGTCGCGCTCATTCACCACGGTCCACAGCATGCCGGTTTCCGGATGCCTGTCCATGCCAACGGGGTTGCGCAGACCCACTGAATAGGGAATTGATTTTTTCGTTTCGAGATCAACTTCAAGTACCATCGCGCGGCCCATTTCGACGTCCAGGCCTTTTTCAGCAATATTCGTTGCGGAACCGACAGCCACGTATATTTTCGTGCCGTCCTCGCTGGCGATGATATTGCGGGTCCAATGGTTATTCGGCTTACTGGCGCTCAGATCGACAATTTTCTCGCCTTCGCCTGCAATTTTCGTGTCGCCCACCGTAAACGGATAGGCCACCAGGGCATCGGTATTGGCAACATATAGCGTATTGCCAATAACTTCCATGCCGAACGGCGAATTCAGATTATCCAAAAACACTTCATTGGATTCCGCCACACCATCGCCATCGCTATCACGCAACAGGCGAATACGGTTGGCCGATGGCGTCCCGGCACCTGCACGGTTCATCAGCTTGCGCATGATCCAGCCTTCGATACCCTTATTTTCGCGCGGAGGGCTGTTGGTTTCCGTCACCAGTACGTCTCCATTGGACAGCACGAGCATGGAGCGTGGATGGTCCAGCCCTTCGGCAAACCGGCTTACGCTTAAGCCTTGGGCAGGCGTGGGTTGCTCACCCTCAGCCCAACTGGAGACTGCGGCAACATTGATTGTCGGGAATATCTCCTCGCGCGGCTCTGTAATAACCGGCGAAGGACCACTTAATTGCTCGGTCGTAAGCTGGGCTGTGTCACCGCGTACAAAATAAAAAACGAGCGCACCCAAGATCACGAGGATCATGGCGAGAAAAATGAGGATATTGCGTTTGGTATCAGACATGAGGGCAAGGTTACAGCCGAGCTGCGCATCACGCAAGACGGGAATTGCCCTACTGCACGTCATTTTGCGCCAATCCTTTCTGGCGGTATAATGATGAAGATTGTCGAAAGCTGATAACAGCCTGTGGATTTGCGCGTGCGCTTTTTGTGATCTGCCACTATGCGCACTCCATTGCTGAAAGAGCATCAGAATTAGCTGAAAGCCGCACAAGAAAATCAATCAGGGGAGCCTATCCATGAAAATATTCACCATTACCGCATCCGCGCTAGCCTTGTCCGTCACCGGTCTCAGCGCACCTGCGCTGGCCAACACGGACGATGCAGCAACCGAAACCCAGACACGCGAAGTCAAGACGACTGCACGCGATTACTGGGGTGATTGGGGTATTGACCTGTCGCAAATGGACACAAGCGTCAAACCGGGTGATGATTTTTATGCATTCGTAAATGGCACATGGCTGAAAGAATTCGAGATTCCGGCCGATCGCGCGCGTTATGGTTCTTTCACGCTGCTGGCCGAGAAATCAGAACAGCGCGTGCGCAATATTATCGAAGGTCTGGCCGCAGCACAGCCCGACCCATCCACACTCGAAGGCAAGGTCGCCGCCTATTACAACGCCTATATGGATGTGGATGCGATCAATGCCGCGGGTCTTGCCCCCATTCAGGGCCATATGGACAAGATTGATGCCGCCACAACCCGCGCTGATCTGGCGCGCCTGTTTGCCTCGCCCGGTTTTGCCTCGCCCTTTGGTGGCTTTGTCGACATCGACAGCAAGGAAACTGACAAATATATCTTTTATATCACACAGGCTGGTCTCGGTCTTCCCGACCGCGATTATTACCTGAAAGATACAGAGAAGAACGTCGAAATCCGGGCTGCATATAAAGAATATCTGGCGTTCCTGCTCGGCAAGGCAGGCTATGCCGATACGGCAGCCGCGGCCGAAGCTGTATACAGCCTGGAAAAACAGATTGCAGCGGAGCATTGGGACCGCGCCCAGGGCCGCAATCGCAATCTGACCTATAACAAGATGAGCAAGGCAGAACTGCTGGCCATGGCAGGCGATTTCCCGGTAGAGGCCGCTCTGGAAACCATGGGCATTGCCGATCAGGAAAATTTTGTCGTGCGGCAGGTAACGCCCACGGCCGAGGAAATCGCTTCCGAAAAACTGACGCCTGAACAGCTCGCCAAACTGGGCGGCGGCGTGGCAGGACTCTTTCGCGTGGCCAATGAGGCCCCCATGGCAACGTGGAAGGCCTATATGAAAGTACGCCTTCTTTCCGGCTTTGCCTCTGTTTTGCCAAGCGATATCGATGCAGCGAATTTCAATTTTTACGGCAAGAAACTGTCGGGTCAGGAACAGCAGCGTGAACGCTGGAAACGCGCGGTCGGTGCCACCGAAGGCGCACTGGGCGAAATCGTCGGCAAAGCCTATGCCGACAAATATTTCCCGGCGGAAAACAAGGCAGCCATGGATGAACTTGTTGCCAATCTGCGCAAAGCCATGGCGGCAAACCTGAACGATCTGACCTGGATGGGGGATGAAACCAAGGTGGAAGCGCGCGACAAGCTCGCCAATTTTACGCCGAAAATCGGATATCCTGAGAAATTCGAGACATATGACGGGCTGGATGTTTCACCCGGCAGTGCTTTTGCAAATGTACTGGCCGCGCAAAAGTGGGGCTGGAAAGACATGATCGCACAGCTTGGCCAGCCGATTGACAAGACCGAATGGTTCATGCTGCCACAAACCGTGAATGCTTATTATTCACCCAATCGGAATGAAATCGTGTTCCCGGCGGCCATCCTGCAACCGCCGTTTTTCAACCTGAGCGCCGATCCTGCCGTGAATTATGGCGCCATTGGTGGTGTTATCGGGCATGAACTGGGTCATGGCTTTGATGATCAGGGTTCGAAATCGGACGGCAATGGTGTACTGCGCAATTGGTGGACAGAGGAAGACAAGGCCAATTTTGACAAGCTGACCAGTGCCTTGGTGGAGCAGTATAACGGCTTTTGTCCACTGGATGATGGCAAAACCTGTGTCAATGGACAGCTTTCACTGGGTGAGAATATCGGCGACCTGGGCGGGCTTTCCATGGCTTATCGCGCCTATAAAATGTCACTGGACGGTAAAGAGGCGCCCGTTATCAACGGTCTGACCGGTGATCAGCGCTTTTTCATGGCCTGGGCGCAGGTATGGCGCAGCAAATCACGCGAGGCATTTTTGCGGCGCCATTTGAATACGGGACCACATTCGCCGCCCGTATTCCGCGTAAACGGCGTGGTACGCAATTTCGACGAATGGTATAAAGCTTTCAATATTACCGAAGACGATGCACTCTACCTGCCTCCAGAGAAACGGATCCGTATCTGGTAAATGGGGCACGTGTAACAATTGTCACAGTTGAAAACAGTTGTAAAAATCGGCGCGAATTGTGAAGATCATCACAGTTTTTTAAATTTTTGATGTTATAAGGTCACTTATCCGGACAAGTTCGTGAAAGCTGATTACATCCGGTACAGGTCAGAAATTTACTCGGTTGCGACCCGGCGTTTTATTTCTGGCAAAGGGAATGCCGTCTCTGTTCTTCGCAACAGGGCGGCATTTTCCTTTTACTATCCTTTATAAACAGAGATATTTAGAGCCGCTCTGCGTGCCAACGCAGGTGCGTGTCCATAAATGTCGATATGAAATAATAGCTATGGTCATAGCCTGCACGCATATGCAGCGTAAGGTCGATATCAGACGACTGGCACGCTTTCTCAAGTGATTCGGGTTTTAGCTGTTCCGCACAAAATTTATCGCCCATACCCTGGTCGACCAATAATTCAGGCATATATGCGCCATCCTCTATCAATGCACAGGCATCATATTCCCGCCAAATGCTGGGGTCTGTGCCCAGATAGCCTCTCAGTGCTTTCTCCCCCCACGGGCAATTCATCGGCGATGCTATTGGCGCAAAGGCTGAAATCGATTTGAACCGCGCCGGATTGCGCAGACCGATTGTAAGCGCGCCGTGCCCGCCCATGCTATGCCCCATAATTCCATGCCGCGACATATCCGCCGGAAATTCGGCTGCGATAAGTTCGGGCAATTCACGCTCGATATAGCTACGCATCCGGTAATGCTGTGCCCATGGCATTTTGGTCGCATCAACATAAAAGCCCGCGCCTTTGCCAAAATCATAGCTATCATCATCCGCCACATCTGTGCCGCGCGGACTGGTATCGGGCGCAACAAATATCAGGCCCAGCTCTGCGCAGGCGCGCCGATATTCGCCCTTCTCCATTACATTTTCATGCGTGCAGGTCAGACCCGATAGATACCAGATTACCGGTAGCTTCGCGCCCGTTTCATGCGGCGGTACATAGACGGCGAAAGTCATGTCTGTGCCGGTTTCGGCGGATGCATGGCGATACACGCCCTGCACGCCGCCAAATGATATGTTTTGTGACACCACTTCCATAGTCACCGGAAAACCACTGTACGTCTGCCATTGAGCAGCACACGCTTTTCTGCGGCCCATCCCACTGCACGTGCCAAAACCTGTGCTTCAATGTCGCGGCCGATGCGAATTATGTCATCTGTTGAAGAGCGATGGTCTATCCTTTCTACAGCCTGTTCTATAATTGGCCCCTCATCAAGGTCATCGGTGACAAAATGTGCGGTAGCACCAATCAGCTTCACACCGCGCGCATGCGCCCGGTGATATGGCCGTGCGCCTTTGAAACCAGGCAGGAAACTGTGATGGATATTGATGCAACGACCAGACAAACGCGCCGACATTTCCGGGGACAATATCTGCATATAGCGCGCCAATACCAGCAATTCTGAATCGGATTGTTCAAAAAGCTCCATGATTTTCGCTTCCTGGGCTGCCTTATTGCCCTTGTTTACCGATAAGTAATGGAACGGAATTCGGTGCCACTCAGTCAGGTCACGCATGGTTTCATGATTGGATACAACACCCGCAATATTAACCGGCAATGTGCCCGTACGCCAACGGTGCAACAAATCATTCAGGCAATGTGATCCCTTGGATACCGCAATCAAGATGTTCGGCCGCTGGGCAGTGGATGTCAGTGTCCATTCGAACCCGAACCGCTTTGCTATCTTGTCAAATGCTGCATACAGCGTTTCAAGGCTGACAGGGAAATTGCGTCCTGCCGCCTGAAATACCACGCGCATGAAAAATCTGCCGGTTTCAAGATCGGCATATTGCTGGCTATCAATAATAAAGCCGTCCAGTTCCGCCAGTTCACCTGTGACTGCGGCAACAATTCCGACACGGTCAGCGCATGTAAACGTCAATATCCATGATGGTGACTCAGCCATATGGCCTCCCCGATAAGAACGACCGCATCACCCTCACATACGTTTCAGGGTACAGATTTTATTGCCCGCCGGATCGCGCAGATAGGCGAGATGCATTTTCATGCCGCCGCCTTCGCGAATACCCGGCGGATCTTCAATAGCCGTGCCGCCATTTTCAAGCCCTGCTTTATGCCATGCCTCGGCCATTTCAGGGCCATCGACTGCAAAGCCGATTGTACTGCCGTTGCCGCAGCTTGCAGGGTTGCCATCGATCGGGATGCTAAGACCAAATGTACCGCGTTTATCATAGTAAAACAGACGGCCCTTGGGATCGATCACACCCTCGCGGTATCCCAGCACGCCCATAGTGGCATCATAGAATTTCTTTGCTTCGTCGATGTCATCAACGCCCAGCATCACATGGCTAAACATACTCATATCATTCTCCTGTCATATTTCCCGTTATCCCTAAAACACCACCACGCTGCGGATGCTTTCCCCTGCATGCATCAGGTCAAATGCCTTATTAATCTCTTCAAGTTTCAGTACATGGGTAATCATCGGATCAATTTCGATCTTGCCATCCATATACCAATCAACAATTTTTGGAACGTCCGTGCGTCCTTTTGCGCCGCCGAATGCAGTGCCGCGCCAATTGCGGCCCGTTACCAGCTGGAATGGCCGCGTCGCGATTTCTTTTCCCGCCTCGGCCACACCGATGATAATGGAGGTGCCCCAGCCTTTGTGACAGCATTCCAGCGCATCGCGCATCACATCGGTATTGCCGGTGCAGTCAAAACTGTAATCGGCGCCGCCATCAAGCATCTCGACAACCGCTTTCACAATGTCACCATCCACTTTTGGATTAAGGAAATCGGTCATTCCGAATTTGCGGCCCCATTCCGCCTTGCCCGAATTGACATCCACGCCGACAATCCGGTCTGCACCGGCCATTTTCGCGCCCTGAATTACATTCAGGCCTATGCCGCCCAGCCCGAATACCACAACATTATCGCCCGGTTTGACCTGCGCGGTATTAACGACCGCGCCGACCCCGGTTGTCACGCCGCAACCGACATAGCAGCTGGTCTGAAACGGCGCATCCTTGCGGATTTTCGCCACTGCAATTTCCGGCAATACGGTGAAGTTTGAGAAGGTCGAACAGCCCATATAATGATAAATGGCCTCGCCCTTATAGCTGAAACGGCTGGTGCCGTCGGGCATCACCCCGCGCCCCTGTGTTTCGCGAATGGCGCTGCATAAATTGGTCTTGCCGCTCAGGCACATTTTACACTGCCGGCACTCGGGCGTGTACAGCGGGATCACATGGTCGCCAGACACGACAGAAGTCACCCCCGCCCCCACTTCACGCACTATGCCTGCGCCTTCGTGACCCAGTACAGACGGAAACTTACCCTCGCTGTCCAAACCGTCCAGCGTATAGGCATCGGTATGGCAAATACCCGTTGCCATAATCTCGACCAGCACCTCCCCCGCTTTTGGCCCTTCCAGATCCAGTTCGACAATTTCCAGCGGTTGCTTCGCTTCAAATGCAACGGCAGCGCGTGTTTTCATGGGGAATAACCTTTCGTAGATTTGGAACCATTCATATCAGCGGCATGGTTTTTGTCGAATATATTATTCGCCTTGTGCACACATGCTTGACTCCGGCGCGTCATGCCTATTCACTCATGCCCGGCAAATATTTGGCAAGGGGAATATCATGCAGCTCAACAGACGCAATTTCATCAAAAAGGCGCAGGCCGCAGGTATTTTTTACGCTTCTTTGTCACTGAGCGGCAGCGCGCTGGCATTTGAAAAGACAGATAAACATCCGCTCATGCCCGATCCGGGTGGCATATTGGACCTGCCAGAAGGTTTTACTTATCGCCTGATATCCAGGGCAGGCGACAAAATGTCCGACGGTTTTTTTCGACCTGGCCGCGCAGATGGCATGGCCTGCTTCCCGCACCCAGATGATGCGGGTAAATGCATATTGATGCGCAACCATGAAAACTGGCCCGATACGAAAAGCGGAAGTCCTTTTGGCGATAATGATGAATTGCTGGGCCAGCTTCCCAAGGGTAAATTATATGATACCAAAACCACCGGACGCCCATTTTTTGGCAGCGTGACAAAACTGGTCTATGACCTTGAGAAAAAGGAAATGGTCGAGGATTTTCTTGTTCTTACCGGTACGGCGGCCAATTGCGCGGGCGGGCCGACACCATGGGGCTCATGGCTGAGCTGCGAGGAATCCGCACTTGTCCCGTCAGATGGCGCGAACAAACACCATGGCTTTGTATTTGAAGTTCCCGCCTCCGCCACCGGTCCGGTCGATCCGAAACCGATTACTGCGATGGGCCGGTTCGTCCACGAAGCCGCTGCTGTCGATCCGCAAACCGGTATTGTTTACATGACAGAGGACAACCGCAGGGGGCTTTTTTACCGCTATATCCCCGATGTGCCGGGTGAACTGCATAGGGGCGGCAAGTTGCAGGCACTCGCCATCAAGGGCCGCCCGTCGGCGGTCACCAATAACTGGCCGAAAGACTGGGGCGGGCCAGGTCCGGATATGTATAAAGCCGGTGACGAATTCGAAACCAGCTGGATCGATATGGAAGATGCCGCCAACTATGAACTGCCGGGCGATGAACTCGCCAAACGCGGACATGCTGCCGGCGCAGCGCAATTCTGCCGCGGGGAAGGCATGGACTATGCCCTGCGCGCCGATGGCAAAACCGGTGATATTTATTTCACCTGCACACAGGGCGGTACCATGGGCACGGGGCAGGTATGGCGCTACACACCTGGTGCGGCTTCGGGCGGCATGCTGACACTCGTGTATGAATCGCCGGGCGCCGACACGCTCGACATGTGTGATAATATGGTGGCCGCGCCATGGGGTGACCTTATCCTGTGCGAAGACGGCCGCGGTGACCAGTATCTGCGCGGGCTTACGCCAGAGGGGCAGATTTACGAGATCGCCCGGAACGCACATACGGAAAAAAGCGAATTTTGCGGGGCATGTTTCTCGCCCGACGGGAAAGTGATGTTCGTCAATATTCAGGAACCGGGCTTCACACTCGCGATTGAGGGACCATGGGAAAGATTGAAAAGCTGACCACAGCGATATGGCCAGATCAAATTATCCATTCAGCCACTTTCCCGGCTCCACACCCTCAAGGCTCCAGTCGCCGACACGCCATCGCACCAGCCGCAGTGTCGGATGACTGATCGCCGCTGTCATACGGCGCACCTGCCGGTTGCGGCCTTCGCAGATGGTGAGTTTCAGCCAGCAATCGGGCACGGTCTTGCGAAACCGCACCGGCGGGTCACGGTCCCATAAATCGGGTGCATCAATCCGTTCCACCTCGGCAGGCCGTGTCCATCCGTCCTTTAATTCAATGCCGCGGCGTAGTTTGGAAAGCGCACTTTCCCCGGCATCCCCTTCAACCTGCACCAGATAGGTTTTGGGCATTTTAAATTTAGGATCGGCAATCCGCGCCTGTAATTTGCCATTGTCCGTCAGCAGTAAAAGCCCTTCGCTATCACGGTCCAGCCGCCCTGCAGGATACACGCCAGGTACATCAATATAATCGGAGAGGGTTGCACGCGCCATTTGCGTGCCGCGATCAGTGAATTGCGAAAGCACGCCATATGGCTTGTTAAACAGGATCAACTGCGGCATTGCTGTCTCATCTTTCGTTCTGTCATGTGTCTAACCTGACGATGCCAAATAGCAGGCGAACCATATTTTCCGGGCCACCATATATGCAATTGCAGAATTTTGATATTGATGTTTTCCTGCGCGCACACTGGCAGAAAAAACCGCTATTGATCAAAAACGCATGGCCGGCATGGGACAATCCGATAGAGCCTGATGAACTTGCCGGACTGGCATGCGAGCCGCAGATTGAATCGCGGCTGATCGCACAGGCGGGTGCGACATGGAGCGTTGAGAACGGTCCCCTGCCCGAAGCGCGTTTTGGCGAGCTTGGCACAAAAGACTGGACCCTGCTGGTGCAGGCCGCCGATCATTATGTACCGGAAGTTGCCGCGCTGATTGAACCGTTTAGCTTTATCCCCAACTGGCGCATTGACGACGTGATGGTCAGCTATGCCGCAGATGGCGGCGGTGTGGGACCGCATTTCGACCAATATGACGTGTTCCTGATACAGGGGCTGGGCAAGCGTAAGTGGCAGATTGGCGCAATGTGCAATTCGGACACGCCCATGTTGCCAGGCAGCGACTTGCGGCAGCTTGCCGAATTTGAGCCGACAGATGAGTGGGTGTTGGAGCCGGGCGACATATTATATGTGCCGCCGCGCATCGCGCATAACGGCACCGCGATAGGCGATGATTGCATGACCTATTCCGTCGGTTTTCGCGCGCCATCACGCGCTGAACTGATTGCCGATTATTGCGACGATATGCTGGAGCATCTGGACGAGGATGACCGTTACGGCGACCCAGATCTAAAGCTGCAAAGCAATCCGGGCGAGATACCCGCATCAGCGATAGACAGGCTGCACAAGATGCTCACCGACACAATGCGCGACCGGGCCGCTTTTGCGCGTTGGTTTGGCGGGTATAACAGCACCCGCAAATATCCCGATATGGAATGGACACCGCAAGAGCCCATGCCACAGCGCGATATCGTCGCCGCTCTTTCCGGCGGTGCGCCCTTATACCGCAACCCGGCCAGCCGTTTTTCTTTTATCCGGCATGGCAATACTTCATTGTCTCTATTCGTGGATGGCGATCATTTTGACTGTAGCGGGGATATGGTTTTATTCGCCGAAGAAATATGTTCTCGTAACACCATGCATTTGAGTTCAGAAATGTTGCAGTCAGAAGCTGTAACCGCATTGATAGCAAAGCTGTATAACAAAGGCAGTGTGGAGTTCGGACATGACAGTTGAAGGATATGCAGCAATTTGCGCGCAGATGCGCGCGGTTGGATGCCATAACTTGATGTAACGCGCCATTTGTTGCACTATCTGCCCAATGTTTCTGCGGGAGAAAGTGTCATGAGCACAGGGCAGCAAGCGCAAATCGCACCGGGTGCCGTTGCGAGCGATCTCAAGTTAAGTGACTTGCGCGCCGCTCTTGCGGCCGGCTGGAGTGATTTTAAGGCAAACCCTGTATTCGGGCTGTTTTTCGCGGCGATCTATGTGATTGCAGGCATATTTTTCTATTTCGCGCTTTTTGAACGCGGAGAGATCGTATGGCTGATCCCCGCTGCGGCCGGTTTCCCTCTTCTCGCACCATTTGTGGCCGTGGGGCTGTATGAAGTCAGCCGCCGCCGCGAAGCCGGCCTGCCGATGAGCTGGCGCGCGACCCTGGGGGCGATGCGCGGGCACGGCGACGAACAGATACTGAGCATGGGTGTTATTCTTTTCGTCGCCTTCGCATTCTGGCTCATGATCGCACACGGCATTTTCGCGGTTTTCATGGCAGAGGCAGGCGCAGGATCAGAATCGCTGGAGATGTTCCGTACCCCCGCAGGCATAATAATGCTGCTGGTCGGCAGTGTCGTGGGCGCGCTGATAGCCCTCGCCTTTTATGCAATCACGGTCATCAGCCTACCGATGCTGGTCGACCGCGAAGTCGATTTTATCACCGCCATCATCGTGAGCCTCGCCGCGGTGCGGTCGAACAAATTCGTTATGCTGGCCTGGGCAGCGATTATAGCAATTACGCTCTTCGCCGCGATGCTCCCGCTATTTTTAGGGCTGTTCATCGCGCTCCCGGTATTGGGACATGCAACCTGGCATTTGTATCGCCGCGTGGTGGGTGAGAATGACTCATAGATTAATACGGGCAAACATCCGGCAGCTATCGCTTCACCGGCACCGCGGTTTCATATTTGATCCGTTCCATCGCAAAACTGGCGGAGACATCCGATAGCGGCGCGGCGGCGATCAGTTTTTTGTAGACGCGGTCATAATCGGCCACATCGCGAACCATGATTTTGAGCAGATAGTCGACATCGCCGGCCAGGCGATAGAATTCGGTGACTTCATCGATGGCTGCGGCGGCGCGGGCGAATTTATCAAGCCATGCCTGGCTATGGTCGTTGGTCTTGACTGCGACCATCACCGTCATGGCAATGCCCAGTTTTTCCGGATTAACAATCGCCACACGCCGCGTGATGACACCGCTTTCCTCCAACCGCTTTATCCGCCGCCAGCAGGCATTGGTGGAAAGGCTGAGCTTTTCGGCCAGCTTCTCCAGCGATAGGGAGGCATCGGCCTGCAAAGCCTTTAGGATATTACGGTCATTTTCATCAATATTTTCTATCATTAGGAATATGTATCAAAATATTTTCTGTTTTTCCAGGAAATATCTCAATTTATGATGATGATTTTTGAACCGCGGTATCATAAATTTTGTCATATTCAATGGGAATAGGAAACTGCACATGCACGATATGACCGGACGTTATGCCAAATGCCGCGCGGCTGCGCTTGCACCGCTTATTGGCAATACGCCATTGCTGGCGATATCACTGCGCCACAAGGGCCGCGACCTTACCGTCTATGCCAAGGCAGAGATGTACAATCTATCGGGCAGCATCAAGGACCGCATGGCGCTGTCGATCCTGACGGAGGCGCGGGCCAGCGGAATGTTGCAGCCCGGCCAGCCGATTGCCGAAGCAACCAGCGGCAATGCCGGCATCGCAATTGCCGCGCTGGGCCGCGCCATGGGGCATCCGGTCACTATTTTCATGCCCGACTGGATGAGCGTGGAGCGCCGTCATATCCTGGCCAGCCATGGCGCCACTGTAAAGCTGGTAAGTAAGGAAGAAGGCGGTTTTCTAGGCTCCATCGCCAATGCCGAGGCGATGGGCCGCGATGACGGTGCATTCCTGCCCTGTCAGTTTTCCAATCCTGGCAATGTCGCCGCACATTATAACGGCACCGCACCAGAGCTTTGGGCGCAGATGCAGGCGCTCGGTATTGATCTGGCCGGATTTGTAGCCGGCGTCGGCACAGGCGGGACGGTCATGGGCTGCGGACGCTTTCTGAAAGAGCGCAATGCCTCTATTAAAGTGCATCCCGTGGAGCCAGTGGAATCGCCGACCATGTCGACCGGCCATAAAGTTGGACATCACCGAATACAGGGCGTTTCGGACGAGTTTATTCCGGAGATCGTCAAGCTGGACCAGCTTGACGATGTAATGGCGGTGCATGATGGAGACAGCATATTGATGGCGCAGAAATTGGCGGGTGAATTTGGCCTGGGCGTCGGCATTTCCAGCGGCGCGAACCTGATCGCCGCGATAGAACTCGCCATGACGCTGGACTGCTACAATTGCGCGGTGGCGACCGTATTTGCCGACAGCAATGTGAAATATCTGTCCACCGATCTGTCCCGGCAGGAACCTATGAAAGCGGGCTATGTTGCACCGGATACTGAATTATTGGATATTGAAACTATTGTGTAAAATGCAATTTTAATAATCACAGTCTCTAATCCAGAAGCGCCAGTTGCACCGCTTCGGTTTCCTGGATCCAGCCGCCCCCCAACACGCGTTCACCCGCATAGAGCACCGCCGCCTGTCCGGGGGCAACGCCATATTCTGCATTTTCAAATACAAGCTGGCTGCCCTCCATCCGCGCGGGCACCGGTTTGGCGAGGCTGCGTACCTTGGCCTGCAATGGCCCCTGATAGCTTTCGCCGATCCAATTCATGTCGGAAATCCGCGCAGACCGAATGGCCAGCGCTTCTTTCGGCCCAACAATGACACGCTTTGCTTCGGCTTCAATCCGAATCACATACAGCGGTTCCGGCTGGCCGCCGATATCAAGGCCTTTGCGCTGACCCACTGTATAGTGGATCAGGCCCTTGTGCCGCCCCATGACGCGGCCATCAATATGTACAATCTCACCATCATCATCGGCATCGGGGCGCACCTTGCGGACAATTTTCGCATAATCGCCATCGGGCACAAAGCATATATCTTGGCTGTCGGGCTTGAACGCCACCGCGAGCCCCATTTCTTTCGCAATCTCACGCACCTGTGATTTGGGCAGGTCGCCCAGCGGAAAGCGTAGATAATCAATCTGCTTGTCCGTGGTGGCGAACAGGAAATAGCTTTGGTCACGTGCAGGGTCGAGCGCACGGTGCAGTTCCGCTTTGCCCCCTTCACCCATCACGCGGCGCACATAATGGCCGGTGGCAAGGCAATCAGCCCCCAGATCGCGTGCCATGGTCAGCAGGTCGGTAAACTTGACGCCCATATTGCACTGGATGCACGGAATGGGCGTGCGGCCCGCCATATATTCATCGGCGAAATTTTCGACCACAGAGTCGCGGAAACGGCTTTCATGGTCGAACACATAATGCGCTATGCCCAGTTTATCGGCCACTGCGCGTGCGTCGCGGATATCCTGCCCTGCGCAGCAGCTGCCGGTGCGGCCGGTTGCCTCACCGTGATCGTAAAGCTGCAGCGTGATACCGATGGTCTCCGCGCCCGTGCGTGCGGCAAGCGCGGCCACCACGCTGGAATCGACACCGCCGGACATGGCGACCACGATTCTGCGCGCCTTGATAGGCGATGGGAGCTGAAAATCTGCATTCATGCCGCCGCACTTAATGTGTCTCTTGCAAAAATGCCAGTTTTTTACATGCCAGCATTTTGCATGAGTGCACAGCAGCACACTGCGCGTCCTGCCACAAATCAAGCACGCTTATCTTTATGTGTCATGCCATTTGGCAAAAGCTAATGGACCGTAAACGCCGCCTTTACCAATATTTATCGCGTTGCGTGTAGAAAGCTCTGCATGGATATGAACTTCCCCCGCAATCGCTCCGACGGCTTGATCTCCAGACATGAATGTCAGGAAGCACAGGAATTTAAAGATGTGACATTGGATCAGGTTGTGCAGCTTTCGGCAGATGCGCACAAAAAATATGCCCGTCAAAATCAGCCGATATTTGAGAAAGCGCACGATACCTCAATGTCTGTATCAAAGCGTCACATCAATCATTTTGCACGTGCACCGCATGTAGATGCGGCCACATATATTATGCCTGCGCCTATCATACCTGCACCCAGGGGAAGTTTCTCCCCGGCGCACAGCAACAGCATAATGCCAGATTTAGGTAAGCCGTCCGTTAACCTAAGCCGTTCACCGATTGATATCGCTATGCCGGTAGAACGGATTCGGGGCGTAAATGACAATGACGATACGGCAGACAGAGGATAAAGATGTTAGAAAATCAGGATATTAGACCGGCCTATGTTATTGGCCCGCTCGGCGAGCCACTTGCATTGGAAGATTTGCCACCGGCCAACACCAAACGATGGGTTGTGCGCCGCAAAGCGGAAGTCGTGGCTGCTGTAAATGGCGGATTGTTAAGCATTGATGAGGCATGTGCACGTTATGGTCTCACGCTGGAAGAATTCGCTTCATGGCAGCGCGCAATCGACCGCAGCGGCATGCCCGGCTTACGGGTCACACGCGTTCAGCTTTATCGCGAATTATATGAACGGCGGCAAAAATACTGACATTCCCATTCTGTTAAAGTCTGGCCATGCGGCTTTTACGCCATAAATGCATATATTTACTGCACTTTTTTTTACAATATTTTGTGGTTTGTTTTTGCAACCTTATTTGTGCTAGGCCGTTGTCAACATATCCGGCATATAGTTAGGTTATGTGCTTTTAATGAATAACAGGAGGAATTTATGGGTTGGATCGCAACGATTATAATTGGTGGTATCGCAGGCTGGCTTGCCAGCATGGTTATGGGGCGTGATGCTTCCATGGGTATCTTGCTCAACATAGTTGTGGGCGTAGTCGGCGGTGTTATCGGCAGCTTTATCGGTACACAGCTCGGCTTTCTTGCACCTGGCGGTGCATGGCTTTCATACCTGATCACCGCATTTATCGGTGCTATAATATTACTGCTTGTCGCTAACTTGATCCAGCGTGGTCGCGTTCGCTAAGACACACTGAAGCAATTACGGGAAAGCCTCCGCTCCAATGGGCGGGGGTTTTTTTGTGCCCGGCATATGCCACGAACTGCATTTATGTTCGATAAAGCGTGCAAAATGGCGCTTTACCAAATTGCAAAGCACCGCTTAAACGCTTAATAATGATCCGAAGTGCTGCAATAGGGCTTGCAGCAGGTGCATTATTACACTAATACAGCTGTCGAACTCTTCCATATCTTATGGAATATCCGCAAGCTTATTGGACCCGGGACGATTACTATATGGATCAAGAGACCACATTTACTGCCGATAAAACGGCTGAGACGGCTCATAAAACAGCAGATGCAGATGGTGTCTTTCTGGACGAGGAAACCGGCACAGGCCGTTCGCGCCGCTTCTGGGTCATCGGCATTGTCCTGATTTTGGCAGTGCTGGCGGCGGCCGGATATTTTATGACTCGCGGCGGCGGTGATGCAGCCGGCGAAGAAGCCGTTGCCGCTGAAGGAGAGGCCGGTGACGGGCAGATACCGACTGTCACGGTGGTTATTCCGGGTAGCGGCAACATTGCGCGCATGATTTCCGCCACTGGCACATTGGCCGCACGCCGCGAAATGCCCGTAGGTGTTGCCGGCGAGGGCGGACAGGTTGCCCGCGTGCTGGTCGAACCCGGCAGCTGGGTGAGACAGGGCCAGGTATTGGCTACGATCGACCAGTCCGTACAATCGCAGCAGGCCAATTCGGCAGCGGCACAGATAAGCGTGGCGCAGGCGGATGCAGAGCTTGCCCAGTCCGAACTCGACCGTGCATTGAAGCTGGTGGAGCGCGGCTTTATTTCCAAGGCCGATATTGACCGCAAGACCGCAACCCGCGATGCGGCACGCGCCCGTGTCAACGTGGCCCGCGCGCAGCTAAACGAACTGCGCGCACGTACACGCCGCCTTAATATCACGGCACCTGCCGCTGGCCTTGTGCTGGAACGCAATGTCGAGCCGGGACAGGTTGTGAGCGCGGGCAGCGGCGTGTTGTTCCGCATGGCCAAGGGCGGTGAGATGGAGCTTCGTGCGCAGCTGAGCGAAGATGATCTTTCGCGCCTTTCCACAGGCGTGAGCGCCAAAGTGACACCCGTGGGTTCCGAAAAAGTTTTTGACGGACAGGTGTGGCAGATTGCCCCCGTCATCAATCCGCAGACACGGCAGGGTATTGCCCGCATCGCCCTGCCCTATGATGCGGCTTTGCGCCCGGGCGGCTTTGCCAGTGCCAATATTGCCAGCGGTTCAAGCGTGGCACCGTTGCTGCCTGAATCAGCCGTGCAGAGCGACGATGAAGGCGCCTATGTCTATATTGTCGGCAAGGATAATAAAATCGAACGCCGCGATGTGGGAACAGGCGTGGTCACCGCCGACGGCATCGCCATTAACAGCGGCCTGGATGGCAGCGAGCGCATCGTACTCTATGCGGCAGGCTTCCTGAATCCCGGCGAAACTGTTAAACCCGTTGTGAAAAAGGCTGAAAATGACGCCGGTGCCACAGGCGCAGAGCCTGCGAACGACAACGCGAAGCCGGCCACTATCGACAATACGGAAGCGCAGGCTGAACCAGCTGGATAATGGGCCAACGGATTAAAATGAGGATAACATTATGAACTTCAGGAACATGTCCGCTTGGTCCATCCGTAATCCGGTTATTCCTCTTGTATTGTTTACGGCCCTGCTGTTTGCCGGAATTTTAAGTTTTAACCGTATGGACGTGGTGAATAACCCCGACATTGAATTCCCCGCAGCCAGCATTTCCATATCGCAGCCAGGTGCCGCGCCGACAGAGATTGAAAATCAGATTACACAGCGGGTCGAATCCGCCGTACGTTCCCTCAATGGCGTCAAAACCATCTCCTCTACAGCCAGTGAAGGCAACAGCAGGACATTTGTGGAATTCAGCATTGGCACCGACGCCAATCAGGCCGTGAATGATGTGAAAAATGCTGTGGATCAGGTTCGTGGCAGCCTGCCCGACGGTATATTGGAACCGCGCATCAACAAAGTCGATGTGGCGGGCGGTTTCCTGGGCATCTATGCCGTTGAAGCCAATGACATGACAATTGAACAGCTGAGCTGGTTTGTCGATGACACAGTCGCAAAGCGGCTATTGTCCGTCGAAGGCATGGCTGAAGTGGATCGTTTCGGCGGTGTCGACCGCGAAATTCGCGTTAATCTTGATCTTGCGAAAATGCAGGCGCGCGGCGTAACCGCAACGCAGATTAATTCCGCGCTGCGCCAGTCCAATATCGACGCGGCAGGCGGCGGTACAGAAGTGGGCGGAGTGCGTCAATCGGTGCGTGTTTTGGGCAGCAATGACACTGCATTTGAATTGGCACAGACCAGAATACGTCTGGCAAACGGCCAGACAATTCGGCTTTCTGATGTTGCAACCGTCGAGGATTCTTTCAGCGAACGCACATCGATCAGCAAGGTACGCGACAAGGAAGTCGTCAACTTTGCCATGTCGCGCGCAAAGGGCGCGTCCGATGTGACCACATTTGATAAAGCAAAAGAAATCATTGCGGAAATAGAAGAGGCCAATCCCGGCGTGCGCTTTATTCCGCTTTTCAACACTGTCAAATATACCGAAAGCCAGTATCAAAGCTCGCTCAAGGCCATGATCGAGGGCGCTGTGCTCGCGGTTATCGTCGTGTTCTTTTTCCTGCGCGACTGGCGGGCCACGATTATATCCGCCATTGCCATCCCGCTGTCCGCCATTCCCACATTCTGGTTCATGGACCTGCTCGGCTTTAACCTCAATTTCCTCTCGCTACTGGCACTTGGTCTGGTGGCTGGTGTCCTTGTTGATGATGCCATTGTGGAGATTGAGAATATCGTACGACATATGCGCATGGGCAAATCCGCCTATCAGGCATCGATAGACGCCGCCGATGAAATCGGACTGCCTGTTGTCGCGACGTCATTTTGTATTGTTGCGGTGTTCCTTCCGGTCGGTTTGATGCCGGGCATTTCCGGGCAGTTCTTTAAAAACTTCGGTATTACCGTCGTTATTTCCGTGCTGATGAGCCTTGCCGTGGCGCGCATGATAACGCCGATGCTCGCGGCCTATTTCCTGCGCGCAAAGGGCCATGCCGACCACGGCGAAGGCCCGATGATGAACCGCTATATGAAGATCCTGAAATGGACCTTGCATAACCGCTGGAAAATGATGGGTCTTGGCTTTGCCGCTTTTGCATTAACGGTTCTGCTGTTCATGATTACCCCCTCGCAATTTCAGCCAACGATCAACGATGACAACAGCCGCGTTGAAATCGAAATGGTGCCGGGCACAACACTCGAACAGACCGAAAAAGTGGCCGACCAAGTTGCAAACCTGCTGTATCAGCAGCCGGAGGTAGAGCGCGCTCTTGAACGTGTACGTGTCGGCAATGCTTCCATTTATATCACGCTGAAAAAAGACCGCGAAAAAACGTCTATTGAATTTGAGCGCAATCTTGCGCCGCAATTATCACAGATTGCCGATGCGCGGGTGCGTTTTCAGTCGCAATCGGGTGGCGGCGGTACCGGCCGTGATATCACCGTCATGCTGGCGGGTTCCGACCCCGTAGTATTGGAACAGACAGCGACTGAACTTGTCGAGCAGATGAAAGGGCTGGACACGGTTGTCGCCCCGCGGGTCAACGCGGATATGCGCCGCCCGGAAATCATCATTCGCCCGCGTACGGAATTGGCCGCGGAGCTGGGCGTCAGCACGGCCGCGCTTAGCCAGACGATCCGCATCGCCACATTGGGCGAGATTGAGCAGAATGCCGCCAAATTCTCACTTTCCGACCGGCAGATTCCGATTAATGTGAGGCTACCCAAAGCATCTCGCGAAAGCCTGGAGACGATCTCCAATCTGCCGGTGCCAACCATCTCAGGTGGTACAGTGCCGCTGTCACGTGTTGCCGATATATCGTTTGGCTCCGGCCCTACCACTATCCAGCGCTATAATCAGAGCCGCCGTGTTTTTGTGGGCGCTGATTTGGCCCCGGATGTCGTGAAAGGCACTGCTAACAAGCAGATTTATGACCTGCCCATTATGAAAAATCTGCCCACCGGAGTATCCAATGCGCCCGTTGGTGAAGAAGAGTGGCAGCAGGAACTGGCCTTCAACTTTATGATAGCCCTTATTTCGGGCGTACTGCTTGTATTCGCGGTGCTGGTACTGCTGTACAAACGGCTCATGTCTCCGCTCGTCAATATGGGGTCGCTGGCGCTGGCACCATTGGGCGGTATTTTCCTCGTCTGGCTGGTGGGTCAGCCGGTGTCCATGCCGGTGCTGATCGGCGTGCTGATGCTGCTGGGCATCGTCAGTAAAAACTCGATCCTGCTGATTGACTTTGCCATTGAAGAAATGGCGCGCGGAACCGAAAAGTTTGAGGCCATCATGGAAGCTGGACATAAACGTGCGCAGCCGATTGTCATGACCACGGTGGCCATGACCGCAGGCATGGTCCCGACCGCACTCTCTCTGTCAGGTGATGGCGCATGGCGCGCGCCGATGGGGACGGTGGTGATTGGCGGGCTTATCGTTTCGACGGTATTGACGCTTTTGATCGTGCCGGCCGGTTTCTCGCTGGCGGACGGTCTTGAAAAACGGATGGGCCCATGGATGCGCCGCAAGCTGCTGACGTACACACCCGGCGATGATGCAGAGGATAAAGCGCGGCAGGCCGGTGCAACAGGCCATGCGGCGGCGACTGTGGCTGCGCCGCCACCACCGGCACAGGCTAAACCGGCAAAGCCTGCCACGCGCATTGATCCGGAACCAGGGGCAGAACCTGCAGAGTAATGACGCATATATGCGCCGCAAAGCGAACTGGGGAATTGCGGCAAATCTGTTCCAGCCGATAACGGTCACGCCCGATAAGGCGCGCCGTATGCGGCGCACCGCCACGGGTCTGCTTGTCCTGATGGCGAGTATATTCATCACCGCGCATTTCATGCAGACCGATCATCCGGCATGGGGTTTCATCATCGCGTTTTCCGAAGCTGCGCTGGTGGGCGGCATCGCCGACTGGTTCGCCGTCACCGCGCTGTTCCGCCATCCTATGGGCGTCCCGATTCCGCACACAGCCATCATCCCGACGAACAAGGACCGTATCGCCGATACCATGGCGCAGTTCCTGCAGGAAAATTTCCTGATCCCCACCGTTATTGCCCGCCGGATCCAGCATATGAATGTAGCGGGCGCAGCGGGGCAGTTTCTTGTCAGGCCAACTGGCGGTGAAGGCCGTTTGCGGCTTGGCGTATCGAACCTGATTGCCGATGTGCTGGAATCGCTGGATCAGGATCAGCTTGGCGGCATGGCCAAGGATTCGCTGCGTACCCAGCTCGACAAGCTCGACGTCGCGCCATTGCTCGGGCAGATATTGAATGCGGCCATTGCCGATGGCAGGCACCTGCCGATCATGGACTCCATCGTGAAATGGTCGGCCAAGACGCTGGAGGCCAATGAACAGCTCATCCGCGATATGGTCCATGAAAAAGCCAATGGCATCATGCGCTTTACCGGCCTTGACGAACGACTGGCCAACGCGATTGTGAGCGGGCTGCACAAGCTGCTGGATGATATGGCGAATGATACCGAACATCCGCTACGTTCCAAAGTCGAGGAAGGCCTCGAAACGCTCGCACATGATCTGGTTCATGATCCCAAGACGCAGCAGCGGGTGCAGGACATCAAGGCAGAAATGCTCGCCAACCCCGCGATGGCGCGCTGGATGAACGGCCTATGGGAGCGGGCACGCACAGCATTGCTAGAGGCTGCGCGCAATCCCGATGGTGCGTTTTCGGGTACATTTGGCGATAACATCCGCCAGCTGGGCGAAAACCTGCAAAACGACGAGCGCATGCAGACGCTTATCAACCGGTTCGCACGCCGGACACTCGTCGGCGTGGCAACGCGTTACGGCGAACAGATCGTGCAGCTGGTCAGCGAAACGGTCCGCCGCTGGGATGCGCAGACCATTACCGACCGCGTAGAAACCGCTGTTGGCCGCGACCTGCAATTTATCCGGATCAATGGTACATTGGTAGGCGGCCTCGTCGGCCTGACCATTCACACCATTCTTGTCTGGGTCGGTTGAATACCGCGCCCGGGCGCTAGCGCCCCAGCAGAATGCGCGCCTGACTGGCAATCTGCGCCAGCATTGGCACGCTGGGTTTCAGTGCCTGTTGCGCGCGGTACACCAATTTGCGGAACTGGTCGATACGCTGCACATTTTCCTTCGACCATTTCTGTACATATTCGACAGGTTTTTTGGTGCCGGAACGATCCAGAAAATCAAGCCGCATCTGCTGAAAATCACGGGCCAGACCAGCAACCAGCAAACGCTCCCACGGATCGCTGGGTGACATGCGCGCCGCCATCATCTGCGTCCAGTCGAGACCCAGTACAGCGCCAAGCTGCGAAAATGCCTCGGTCACCGTTTCCGGCTTTACACCGCTGCTGCCCGACAGGCGGGCAAGCCCCACGGCGCCATCCATTTTGACAAGATGCGCGATCAGCTCCGCATGCTGTTTTGGCGCGCCCATTTCAACCAGATAGCCTATGATACGGTTCGATTCTTGCTGCGCCTCTGCGGAAATCAGCGTATCCGCCTGTGCGGAAAGCTGATGCACTGCATCTGTCAGTTCCGCAACCATTTTGCCCGGCGGTGTCGTTTCCTGGCTCGAGCGTAAAAGGTCGGCCATTTGCGAGCGCAGTTCCTCTGCGGCGTGATCGAACAGGACAAGGCGGATTGTTTCCGGCATATGGCCGGTGTCAAGCGCTTCCCATACCGGCTGCATATCAAACAATCGCTCCGCCGCCACAAATACGGCGGCAACATGCGCCAGTGAAGAACCTTCTTCCTCGGCCAGTTCAAACGGATGGATAAGGCCCATGCGGTTGATGATGCGGTTGGCAAGTTTCGTGGCGATGATTTCACCGCGCAATTGGTGATTGAGGATCTGCTTTTGATATTTTTCACGCATTTGCGGCGGGAATGCCGCCAGCATTTCCGGATCCATCGTCGGATCGGACACAATGACACTGTTTTCTATCGCATCCTGCAATGCTAGCTTTGCCGTAGATAGCAGAACCGCCAGTTCAGGCCGCATGAGACCGCGATCCTCCTGTGCACGCCGCTGCAGTTCCTCATTGCCCGCCAGTCCTTCGACATGGCGGTCCAGACGGCCCGCATCCTCAAATGTTTCAATCAGACGGATAAATGACGGCATCGCATCCGCGCCGCCGATTTCCGCAATCGAGAGCGCCAGTGCCTGCAGGCGGTTATCCTCCAGAACGAGGCTGCCGACAGCATCTGTCATATCCGCGAGCAATTTCACGCGCGTATCACTGTCCAGCTTGCCCGAGCGAACGGCATCGTTCAGGCCAATCTTGATATTGACTTCATTGTCCGAGCAATCAACGCCCGCGCTATTGTCAATAAAGTCGGTATTGACGCGCCCGCCGTGCATCGCAAATTCGATCCGGCCTGCCTGTGTCGTGCCCAGATTGGCCCCCTCGCCTATCGCTTTACAATTCAGCTCACTGGCATTGATACGCAGCACATCATTCGCCGGATCGCCCACATTGACGTTATTCTCGGCTTCGGCCTTGATATATGTGCCAATACCGCCAAACCAGAGCAGATCGACTTCGGCTTTCAGGATAGCGCGGATGACGGCGCTTGGCTCCATCTCCGTTTCTTCGGTATCCAGCAATTTACGCATTTGCGCGTTCAGTTTGATTTTCTTCAGGTCGCGCGAAAATACGCCGCCGCCCCTGGATATCAGTTTCTTGTTATAATCATCCCAGCTGGAACGCGGCAGGTCGAACAACCGCTTGCGTTCTTTCCACGACTTTGCCGGATCGGGATTGGGATCAATGAAAATATGGCGGTGGTCGAACGCCGCCACCAGCTTGATCGCTTTGGACAGCAGCATGCCATTGCCGAACACATCGCCCGACATATCGCCGCAACCTGCGACCGTGATGCTTTCTTTTTGAACGTCGATTTCCATCTCGGCGAAATGACGCTGGACAGAAACCCATGCGCCCTTGGCCGTGATGCCCATTGCCTTATGGTCATATCCCACGCTGCCGCCGCTGGCGAATGCATCGCCCAGCCAGAAACCACGCTCGATCGCGATGGCGTTGGCAACGTCGGAAAAGCTCGCCGTGCCTTTGTCAGCAGCCACCACAAAATAGGGATCCTCGCCGTCATGCACGACGACAGAATCGGGATGCACAACGACGCCATCCACGATATTGTCCGTAATACTCAGCAGCGTGCGGATAAATGTCTGATACGCCGCCTTGCCCTGTGCCAGCCAGCCATCGCGGTCGATTGCCGGACTGGGCAGGTTTTTCGGGAAAAAGCCACCCTTTGCGCCTGTCGGTACGATCACGGCGTTTTTGACACGCTGCGCTTTCATCAGGCCCAGAACTTCGGTGCGGAAATCATCGCGGCGATCCGACCAGCGCAGTCCGCCACGCGCCACCGGTCCGGCGCGCAGGTGGATGCCCTCCACTGCGGGCGAATATACGAATACTTCGCGCCATGGCAGCGGTGCCGGCAGGCCGGGTACCCGGGCACTGTCAATCTTGAAAGCCAATGCCTCCATGGCTGCGGGCGCAAACGCATTGGTCCGCAGGATCGCCTGAATCAGCGACCGGAAAAGCCGCAGCAGCCGGTCATCATCAATGGCCGACACTTTGGTCAGGCCGCGCTTGATTTCATTCGACGCATCATGCGCCGCTTTTTCGCGCGCCGCCATATCGTCTTTTTTGGCAAAGTCCGGGTCATGGTTCGCTTCAAAAAGACGGATCAGCGCATGGGTGATGGCCGGCGCATCGCGCAGCGCATCGACAACGGTTTCCATGCCATAGGCAAGCCCTGTCTGCCGCAAATAACGGAACCATGCCCGCAACCAGACCGTAGAGCGCTGATCCAGAGCCGCTGCGGGAATGAGCTGATTGAAAGGATCATCCTCCGCCTGTCCGCGCAGAACGCGGGTGATGGCCGTTTCAATAATATCCGCGCGTTTGATAAGTGCACTTGCTTTGTCCGCGTCACGCACATGCAGCAGGAAATCGTGAATATAGCCGAGCTCACCTTCGCCCAGCGGGGTTGGCACTTCTTCCAGCACATCGAAACCGAAATTTTCCAGCACAGGCACAGCATCGGACAGTGAAATCGCGCCGCCCAGCTGGTAAAGTTTCAGCCGCAAATGGTTGTCGGCATCATCCGCAAGACGGTACAGCCGCGATGTGCGCTCACCCTCTTTCTCCAGCTTGTGCAAACGCATGATATCTGTGGCGGCTTCGGCGCTGCCATATGTCATCTGGTAATTTTGCGGAAAACGTTCGGCATAACGTGCCGCCAATGCCGCAGCGCGGCTCTCTTCACCAAGCTCGGCCAGCTCGCTTTCAACCGCCGGAACCCAGCCGCGCACCATCATTTTGAGCTGCCGGTCCAGCCGCTGGCTGTCGGGCACAACACCGCCATCGCGCAGGTCAAGTGTATAACGCAGTAGCGCCACTTCGCCGTCTTCCAGTGTGATCGAGCGGTTGAGGATCGTGGCATGCGATGCCTGGGCAAGCATTTTTTCCACTTCCAGCCTGCGCGCGGTGGACACTTCGTCACGTGGAAGCCAGACGAAAGCAAACAGATGCCGCGCCAGCGCAGACTCAACGGTGAGCAGCTTTGGACGCGGGCGGTCCGCCAACGACATGGCGGTGAGCGCAACCCGCTCCAGATCATCAATTCCGAAACTTGTCAGAATATCATGCGGCAATGCTGTCAGCGCATGCACCAGCGCCTTGCCGGCATGGCCGCCCGGATCAAACCCGAATTTTTCCATCAACGCGGTAAGATGCGCCCGCATCACCGGCATTTTATCGGGACTGACGGCCAGGGCCGCACTGGTCCATATGCCCGCATGTACAGACAGTGTCGCAATTTTGCCGTCGGTCAGAATCGGCACAATGATAAGGTCGACTGGCACACGGCGATGCACCGTGGAAATCAGGTTCGATTTGATGACGAGCGGCGAACGGCCGCCATCCTCAAACCATTTAAACGCTTTGTCGAGCGAAGCTTTCGCAAGCAATGCCTTGTCACCCGAACGCGCAACGCCAAGTTCACCCGAAATCTTGCCGTCCCGGTCATAGACGAGATGTGCAAGCTGTGTCAGCCTGCGGTCCAGGAACCAGCGGAGCAGAGCCGCGCCTTCAATATCCGGCAGATTGTCTGTATCGCGCGCCAATGCCGCCTGCATCATAGGCCAGTCGGTCACCGCCGCCTGCACATCCAGCATGCTCGCCATCAACGCGGTTTTCAGCTGCTGTCTTTCTTTTGCATCCGCGCGATCGATTTCCATATAGACCAGCGACTCCTGCCGCTCACCGCTGCTGTCGTCGCCCTTACATATTTCGAGCAATTTGCCATCCGCATCACGGCGCACCGCCAGAACCGGGTGGATGATGCGATCAATCGCCAGATTGAAACTGGTAATTACCGCTGCAATCGAATCGACCAGAAACGGCATATCATTATTGATGACCACAACCCGCATCAATCGCCGGCCGCCCGTGCCGCGCACACTTTCCAGTTTGATTGCCGGATCATTCCCCTTGCGCATGCGCGCCGCTTTCAATGCAAATTCCGCCGCCGCCGTGCAGGCTTCATCGCCAAATCCTTCATTCTCGCCCGGCAGTGCGCCGTGACGGAATGCGGCGGTCAGGGCATCGCGGAGTGTCTTGTCATGTTTGGAAAGCGAAGAGGCGGATTTCTTGTGCGAAGCATTGGCCATAAATATCCCCGGTCAGGCCGGATCATTCCATCCGGTTACTGGGTATACTATGCGCCACTCAAAGCCAATGCTCAAGTCCTGTCATGATGTTGAAGCGTAATTTTATTATAACGCCGCGCATTTTTTTACGCGTTCGGCTGCGGACAGTAATATGTCAGTATCTCGCCGATAATATCTGGCGGCATCGTTCCATCTGCGCTGGTCCAACCCAGCCGCTTGCGCACTTCACCACTGCCTGAATCCGCGGCCCGTTCTGCTTCATGCATGATTTGCCGTGTCACCGCGTGGTTGGCCAGTTCCTTCCAGTTAATGACACCGCAAATATAATCGATGGTTTCACCGTCAGAGGATAGGGGCAGCAAGATGCTGCGATACAGGATTTTCTTTTTGTCGCTATTCGCAAACTCCGCCTCGAATCCGACGGGCGCCTCGCTCGCGATAATCTGCATATAGTGATTGCCGATATGCGAAAGTATTGATGGGAAAGGCACTTCGCTGATCGAGGAAATTGTCCGGCTAATACCGCATTGATCGGCGAGGGCAGCGCCCACATATTCAATGGACGGATTATCTTCACCATTTTTGAAATTCAGCAATATGCTCTGCGTCTTGAAATCCGGCAGTGCATCCAGGTCGATATCGCGTATCGACGGATAATTCTTATCCCCAAGCAGGGATGACCAGTAATTATAGGCCTGCACATGCAATCGCCTTTCATCGGTGCGCACGCCCACCGGCATGTCGGCAATGGCGTAATCGTCATCAATATATTCATGCGACATATAATCGGCATGTCCCGCGCCCGGGCCCGTTTTTCCTGCGCGTATTTTCGCTGTGTCAGACATAATTCACCTTTCGGATTCGCAATCCATCTGATCCCTTTTCACATGGCATGGTAAAAAACTGGTTAAGCGAAACGGGAATTGATTCTGACGGGAATATATGTGCTTCAGGCCGCATGCCAAAATGCTCTATAAATAAGGCAAAATCCACACCAAGCCTTGCCAGCGCTCAAACAGGCTGGTAACGGGCAGGCAATGGTAAGCCGCTTTAGCTCAGGTGGTAGAGCACATCATTCGTAATGATGGGGTCAGAGGTTCGAGTCCTCTAAGCGGCACCATTTCCATTCCCTGCATGCTTTTCAACCATCTTCTTCCTGGTCACCGGGGTACATATCTGCGCGCGTGATGCGTAAACCAATTCGTAACAATCCTTAAACGCCGGTTTACTCTAACGCTTAAATGAACCTTTGCATCACGGGCCTATCCCTGATGCCATGACAAAGACAGCACATAATCACACATGGTTCACCGGCTATAACGCTATTGCAACTTTGCTTGCAGCAGCAACGGCCTTCACTCTTTCCGCGCCAGCAGATGCAGCGACCGCATCAAATGCAACGTCGCAGGCACAGCCCGATTGCACGGCGGACACAAGTTACAATCCGCTGCTGCCAGCCAGTGGTGCCGCGCAGCGCAAATCGGCACGGATATTGGGTGGCACACCCAGCAAACTGGAAATGCTGAAAGAACAGCAGGCCAGCCTTATCCCTTCGCAAAACACGCGGCCCTATGCTTCATCTGCGCAGACACGTTCGGTGCGGCTGCGCGCCAATGCTGCGCAGCCATGCAAACCGGCGTACAGCGCAAGCAGAAAGGCCAGGCTGGCAGATGTCAAAAACGCACTGCGCGTTACAAAACCCGGCGTTTCATACACCCATGCAGATGATATTCTGGGCATGGCCGCTGTTTCCATCCGCCGTACACCGATGGATTATAAATGGAACAGCGCATTTGCGGCAAAGAACAGCGCCGCACCTGCGCTGCGTCAGTGGATGCAGAAAATAGGCGTCAATCGCGGTGCGGGCAAAATGGAATTGATCAAAAGCGTTAATATCAGGGTGAATGCAGCGGTTACCTATACCGATGACCTGACACTATCGGGTAAACGCGATTCATGGGCACCCGCGCTACAGACACTGCAGCGGGGCAGAGGCGATTGCGAAGATTATGCCATCGTCAAAATGCAGATGCTGATGGCGGCGGGTGTCAGCGAAAAAGACATGCAGCTTGTCGTAGTCCGCGATCTGATCCGCCGCGCCGGCCATGCCATATTGGTCGTTAAAGTGGACGGACAGATGCTGCTGCTCGACAATAATACAGACCGGATGGTCGATGCACGGCAGAGGCATGACTATGTCCCCGTATTTTCATTCAGCGGCAACCAGAAATGGATGCATGGCCGCCGTTATCAGCCAAACGTGCAAACGGCCCCCGTGCAGCTCGCCAGCCGGTAAAACTCTCTGCTGGGGTTATATTGATATAGCTTGAAAACTATCCGCACTGCCCTGATGCATAAATTTCCATACAATCAGATGATTGCACGGCATCCGCTTTCCATATATATTCCATACATATAAAGTATTCCTGTGAAAGCAGGAATCCAGAGCGAGAAGCACAGCTGTCCAGACATACCGCCCTGGGCTCCTGCTTTCGCAGGAGCGCGCTGCCTGCGCATTTAGGAACAACAGGCAAGCGATCTAACGTCGGCGCCACAGCCATAAACGTCTACCCTGATCCTGCCGAAGTAGTTACAAAACTCGATCGACCTGTCGTTACACCAGCCTACGTGAATGTGGGCAAGTTCAGGATCGCAAATGATGAGTTTAAGCTGTACCAGGCAGAATCTAGGGTGACTGCTACAAAACCACGCACATTACGCGATTGAAACTAAAGAGGCCTGGAAAGCGGGGCCTTTCGGTCCTGCCTAGCGTTCGGACAATGCCTCGGAACGTGCCTTGATAACAGGTTTCAACAGGTAGTTGAGAATGCTCTTGCGGCCCGTGATAATTTCGACATCGCATATCATGCCCGGAGTAATCGGCAATTTTTTCTCGTTCGCCAGCAGATACGCTTTATCAGTCTCGATAACGACATTGAAATAGGTCTGCTGCTCCACTTCGTCATAGATACTGTCGGCTGAAATCTCGACCACCTCGCCAATCAGGCCGCCATAGATGGAGAAATCATAGGCTGTAACCTTGACGTTCGCGGGGTCGCCCACGCGAATAAAGGCAATGTCATTGGGGGACACTTTTGTTTCAACGAGCAGTTTGTCATCCAGCGGTACGACCTGCATGATTTTTTCGCCGGCATTCAGGAAACCGCCAACGGTTGAAATCAGCACGTCATTAACGATGCCAGCGGCAGGAGAGCGGATTTCGGAGCGTTCAAGCTTGCCCTCTGCGCCGCGTATCGTTTCCTGATTGACGGCAATGCGCGTGGCAACCTGGCTCTGTTCATTCAGCGCCTCCTGCCGGAATTCAGAGCGTGTCTGGGCAATCTGCGATTGTACTTCGCGGACTGCCGCACTGGAACGCAGCGCGCTTTGCCGCGCGGCGGCCAGGCGGCCCTGTACGTCAACGACGTCGCGCTGTGCCGTTAATAATTCTGTCTGGGGTACAATGCCCTTTTCGGCGAGCGGTTGCAGCATATTGACCTGATCCCGCGCGAGTTTCAGGCTTTGTTGCAGGGATTGCGCCGTAGCCTCGGCTTCGCGCTGGTCACGGCGGCGTTGTTCAACCGCCGCCCTGAGCGCATTGAGCTGACTGCGCAAAGTTGACTGACGCACGGCCTGCAACCGGGATTCCTCTGCGCAGGCCGAACCTGGTGCACAATTGCCTGCGCCGCCATTGGCCTCACGGCCCAAGCGCGCAGCCCGTGCCGAGAGTCTGTCATTTTCGGTCTGTAACTGCCCCAATTCGGATGATGATGTTGTATCATCCAGCCTGACCAAAAGCTGTCCCTTCTCGACGATTTGACCGGAGCGCACCAGTATTTCTTCGATAGTTGAGGGTTCAGCGGCTTGGATTACCTGCACTTTACTGGACGGAATTACCCGCCCCTGTCCGCGCGCAGTTTCCTCCACCTGTGCCAGACTGGCCCAGACAAGAAACACGATGAGGCCAACAATACTCACGAAGATGATGCGCTGTGCGCCATTCATATCGTGCCAGAAAGAGAAAAGTTTTGACATGAGGTTCAATTATTCCTGTTCATCCGTAGTGCCCTGTTCCCCCAGTGCCTTTTTAAATTCCCCCTGTGTCTCAGTAGGATCAGGTATATCCAGTCGCCATGATTTGGACGTATCCAGACGGCCGCCGACGTCATTTTCCGCGCGCCGGTCGGTGGGATCGACAGGCAGCACGGGCGCGGTAATTTCCTCGCCCTCTTCAACATTTTCTTCAGGGACAGTGGCCGCGGTAATGGCATTCATATTATAGCGGGTGCGCGGATCGGGAATATATTCACCGCCGCTATAGCTGCTCACAAATGCTCTGCGGCGGCCCAGATTGCCGGGCCAGCGATAGAATATATGCGTGCCGATCTGCTTCACCTTGGGCAATTTTTTCGCCCATTTCGGAAAAACATAATCGGCATGATAATGCGTTGCCATACCAACGGCAGGTTCCACACCGCCTGCAAGTGCCTGCTGTGCGATCCGCCGGGCATTCTGCCAGCCGTTTTTGGACGGTGCGCGGAACAGCGAACCGTCACAGGCAAAGCTGAACTGGCATCCCGGGCGCGTGCTGCCCTGATAGATAACGCCGCACACGCTATTGGGGTAGGTCGGGTGACTCATCCGATTGAGAATGACCTGTGCCACCGCTTTCTTGCCGGTTTCACTCTCGTTCGCGGCCTCATAGTAAATTGCCTGCGTCAGACAGCGGAGCGCGGTATTTTTATTGGCAGCGCCTATGCTCGCCATATTAAATCTGGAAGCTGCCTCAAGCGGCAGATTGGCAAACGGGTTTGCCGCATTCAATTCTTCCGCCGTATCGCCGGTGATCGCAGGCAATTGCTCAAGCTGTTCGACTTCACGGACAAGCTTTGCCTGGGCGGGCGGTAGTTTGACTGCAGTGCCATCTGCCTGCGCGCTTGTAGAGCCGCCACTCATAAGATCGCTGAACCATGCAGATACTGACGTATTATTGACGGCGTATATCAGCGCCAGACTGGCGCAGATTATCAACGCCAAAATACCCATAAAGCGGCTGGTTTGCATCTGCGGCTTATCATCCGGGTCCGGCGCCGCAGGCGGCGTAAACTGGCTATGATCACTCATCGTCATGCCTCATGCCCTCGCCTTAACGGGCTTTTGTATGGACGCCATGATTTTATCACGCGGGCCATCGGCCACAATTTTACCGGCATCCATGACGATAATCCGGTCGACTATTTCAAAAATCGCGTGGCGGTGCGTGGAGATTACCAGTGTCTGGTCATCGCGCACAGCATTGGACAGCTTGTCGATAAAGAATTTTTCCGTCTGCGTGTCCATGGCCCCCGTGGGTTCGTCCAGGAATAACGCCTTGGTATCGCTCGCCAGTGCGCGCGCCAGCACCAGAAAGCTGCGCTGGCCGCCAGAGAGTTTTGCGCCTTTTTCGCCCGTTGCGCGGTCAAAACCGCCTGCATCGCGGCTGAGGTAACGGTCGGCGCCAACTTTCTGAAGCGCGTCAATCAATTCGTCATCGCTGGCGCCGGGTGCCACAAGTTGCAGATTATCCTTGATGCTGCCCGAAAACAGTTCAGAATCCTGACCCACGAACCGTAGTGCGCTGCGGATTTCGCGCGGGTGATATTGACGGCTGTCGATATCATCGATCGTCAACGCACCTTCTTCGGGTGCATATAGCCCGCACATGATCCGTCCCAGTGTGGACTTGCCAGATGTCACCCGGCCGATCACAGCAATTTTCTCACCCGGCTTTATATTCAGGCTGATGCCGTCCAGTGCATAGCTTTCGGTGTCGGGATATTTGAAGCGGACGTCTTCAAAACGAATATGTCCTTTGCGGATCGTCGGGATAATATTATTACCGCCCGCTTTGCGTTCGTCGCCTGCCTCCATCATACTCTGCAGGCTTTCCAATGTATGCATGGCCTGACGTCCGCGTGTGATAAGAAACGCAAACTGTCCAGCGGGTGCGAGCGAGCGCCCCGCCAGCATCACAATAGCGATAATAGCGCCCATCGATATCGTACCGGCAGAAAACAGATAGAAGCCGCCGATCACGAGGCTGATGCTCGTAACCTGCTGACACAAAGAGGCCAGCGTTACAGCGGTGGAAGTCAGTTTGCGCAGCTTTTCCTGTGCGAATGAATTGGTCTGGGCAATCTGCCGCCACCGGCCCATCATGACGCCTTCGGAGGAACAGGACTTCAGCGTTTCCACACCCGAAATAGACTCAATCAGCAGGGCATTTTGCAGACTCGCATTGGCTTGCGCATCCTGCGTCGTGTCGGCGATTTTGCGTTGCAGGAAAAATCCGGCAGCTATCATGATGGAAATCGTGATAACCGGCACCACCGCAAGCCAGCCCGCCAGAAGTGCAATCACACCCACAAATAGGAACATGAAAAGCAAATCAACGATCAGGACGATAGTGGTCGACGCAAAGAAGTCGCGGACCATCTCGTAATCAGTCACACGGCGCGCAAGGCCGCCGGTACTGCCGACACGTTCGGCCATCGGTATGTTCAGGACTTTGCCAAATAGTTTCTGCGAGAGCCGCAGATCAAGCTTTCGTCCGATATCATCAAGCAGATTAGCACGCGCGAGACGCAGCATGAATTCGATAATAAATGCAAGACCTACACCAATTGCCAGCACCCACAGACTCGCAACAGCCTTATTGGGAATGACCCGGTCATAGACATTCATGGTAAAAAGCGGCAGCGCAAAGCCGAGAATATTAATCACAAACGCGCCAATGAGTACCGGGTAAAAAGCCGGTTTCATTTTGGCGAGTTCTTGCCAGAACCAGTGCCTGCGGCTTTTTACGTCCCAGTGATTTTCTTCTTCCTGGCCGCTCTGGCTGATCGGGATAACCGATACCGCCTGCCCGGCATAACCGGTGGCTATATCAGACAGCGGATGCCATACGGCCTCCCCGGTTTCCGGATACCAGACAAGACCATCTTTTTCGTTCAGCTCATAAAGTACAGCCGCACCGCCATCCGCCATGGAAAGAATGGCAGGCAGGTCACTGTCCTTTTTCGGCAGTGCTTTTTTCGTCAGGGGGAAAGATTGCAGACCCAATAGATCCAAAGCGGCCTCTGCCTGATGAAAAGGCAGAGAGCCGTCTGGATCCAGCGCCAGTGTGGAAAACACACTGGCAGGCGCTGCCATCCCGAAATGCTGCGCCACATTGCGAATGCAGGCTAATAGCGGGTCGTGCAGAATAGCGCCCGGTTCCGGGCTTGTTATCGCGTTATAATTCAACTCAGTTCCCTAATTAGCTTTCGGCATTCGCCGTCACGTTTACCTTGGGTAAACGCGGCGTTGGCGCTCAGCCGGTTTTGGCGGGCCATAGTCAAACCGCTCGCGCGCATTGACCTTATAAGCCGGGTTTGCCTCAAGATTCAATGTCGATAACAACGTATTGGTTGCCGCAAGTATCTGATATTCTGCAAACATTTTTGAAAAACGTGCAGTTTCCGTACGTACCTGCGTGTTAAACCGTGTGTTTTGTGCATCAAGAACATCAAGCAAAGACCTTCGTCCCACATTAAACTGCTCTCTGTATGACAGCAGCAGATCATCTGATACCTGACTTTGTGTTACCAATTCGTCAAGAATAGCACTTTGTGTAGTCCAGCGGTTCCAGGCACGGCGTGTATCTGCTTCTGCATCACGGGTAATCTGGCTCAAACGGAAACGCGCTTGGCTTGCCCAACGGATGTGTTCCTGCAGCTTGGCGCGATTAATGCCGCCATCAAATACATTCCAGCGCAACACTGCGCGGGCCTGCATATCATTGGTCTCCCCCTTGAAACCATCAATATCTTCGCCGGCACGTCCGCGAAGCTCAATCCCAATGGTTGGGTATAGATCGCCCCGCTCTTTCTTAACTTCAGCATTACGCGCATCAACGTCAGCCATGGCTTCAAGGACAAGCGGATTGCGCTGACGCGCCATGCTGACGGCATCATTCAGAGTAGGGGCCATTGAGGCGCGCACTTCTGGTGGCATGACAAGTTCATCAACCGTCAGTCCGGTCAGCACGCGCAAATCAATTTGCGCGTTGATAAGAGCTTCATCCGATTCAGTCTTGCGTACCAGGGCAGACTGCAGACGTTCCTGCGCTTGTTGCTGATCGGCAATACTTATCGAACCCTGCGTTACGCCTTCGCCCAGGCTATTGACGAGATTACGGTGGAAATTGACATTGTCTTCCGCTGCTGCAGCAATTCGCTGTTGCAATAATATATCGAAATATAATTGCGTAATCTGCAGACCAATAAATTCCGAACGCTCCAGTACACGTAAAGCGGCACCATCAGTGCGTGCGGCTTGCCGCAGCAATTCACCGCGGCGGCGGCCAAAATCGATTAGAGTGTAATCCAGCGTAATACCAATTTCACGTGGGTATAGCTCATTATTCGCAATGCCCAGCGAGCGCCGCGTATTGTTTTCAAGCCTGCGGATGCCGGCAGCAGCTTCAATATCCACGCGCGGCAGATACAGACCCTGTGCCTGCTCGCGTTCAAACTCTATGCCTTCCTTATTGGCAACGGCCTGATTGATTTCAGGATTGGACTCGAGTGCAATCTCAATAGCTTGTTGCAACGTCACGGGCTCTGCATAAGCAATGCCAGGCGCCACGAGCGCAAGCGTTGAGACAACAGTTGCAAGTTTAGTGGTGATCTTCATGTTATACCCTCCCGATTAACGGTTAATTGTGATTTCAACGCGGCGGTTGGCCGGGTTGCGCTCTCCGTCGAGTGTTTCCACGCGCGGATTATCTTCACCCTTGCCATCCACAGTGATCATGGAGTCAGGAATGCCTGCCTGACGCATCAAGTCGGCAATAGCGTTGGCGCGTTCAAGCGACAGTGGATAGTTGTAACTGTCAGGTCCCGAACGGTCAGTATGGCCAACCACCCCGATGGAGCTCCAGTTACATGCCAAACGGTTTTGGTTAATGAATGCTATTTTTTCAGAAGCAGCCGCCATTGGTACGGCGGAATCCCATTCAAAGAAGAAAGCTGCCGGCACTTCATCATTACATAATGATGCAGGTGGTGTGGGCGGCGTAGGTATAGGTGCGGGCGGCGGTGTATACTGCATCCGCTGGTAAAAACGATCGCACTTGTTGATGCTTTCCTCATCACGCGTGCCGGATTTCGTATAGCCGATGGCAATGGCACATTGGATTTTCGCTTCAGTAGCCCAGGTATGAACATTGTCCAATCCAGCCAAAACCTGTGGGTCCAGAGTCTTAGCCAAAGCTTCGTCATATCGGCGCTCAAGCTCACTACGAAGGTCATCCATAGGAAGTGACACAAGATTATCTGACTGTGCCATGGCAGTACCGGAAAAGCTCATTGTAAGAACTGTGGCAAACGTGGTGATCGTTCTTTTTTTCATATTAACCCCCAATAATTAACTCATAAAATTCAGTAAAAACCATAGTCCTGATTGATTTTATCATTACGCATTCGCTGCTGCCAGTGCCTGTAGCTCTGCCGTAAGATCCGGCATTATATCGCGTGATGCCGCATAATCGTCACTTCCCAGCATTCCATCAAGAATGTCAGCAAGCTCAATAAAGGAAGCATTTTCAGGGCCGCTATCGTTGGAATTCACGAAACTGTTAATAATTTCGTTAACTTGCTCCAGACTGCTTCCTTCCTTGAGAGCGTCAGAAATTGCGGCAGCAACTTCCGCTTCACCCAATTCGTTCTCGATACCAGTGGCTGCATTTGCATGCATCAACAGTGCTTCCATCATGGCTGCACTATCGACATCCATAGAACCGGCTGCGATATCTAGGCCAGCACCTTCGGCCTTAGCATCGTTTTCGGTGTTGCTTTGCATCGTTACTTCACGCTCTTCAATGGCCTGAATTGTTTCATCAAGACTGATATCAAGCTCATTGCGGTAACTACCAGTATAATCACTGGCAATTGTGTCACCGGTCACATCATCATGCATAAACATGGATGATGTGACTGTTTCAAGTCCTTGATATTCAGGTAAATGCTCAACGCTTGTCTCAAACGCAACATCTTCGATAGCAAATTTATTGGTATGCTCCTGCGGCAACAGCTGGAACTCGTTGTACAAGTCAGCGGACACCATGCCCGCAGCGCCAACAGCGGCGGCCATGGACATACCGTTCTGATTGGCAGAACGAACTTGGGTCTCGCGTACCGTGCTGAATGCCGCGTCGGCAAAGCGCCCTTCACTTCCATCAATCCGGGTGTAAGTGCCTTCACCATACACCTGCACATCACCGTCAGCGCTATCATAACCGATATTATCACTTACAAGGCTGATGGAAGTGATGCCCATTGCATCAAGCGAGGTAAATTCACCTGCATCAACAACTCCGTTGGTATTAGAGTCCTGCCACACGCCAAAGGCTGACCAGTCAGAATCAGCGTTGGTAAGCAATCCATCGCTATTACTGTCATAAGCAATCGCCAGGCCTTCAAGGTCTGTCTGGGCGCCTGCGGCATCATCCGTAAATTTGATGTCAATGCCCTGTGCAGTCTGACGCGCCAGGAAACCATCATCAGCCGCAGCCCATGCCGTTGATACGACACCGTTGCCGTAATCGAAGGTCACACCTGCATCAAGACCGATAAACTCAACGCCATCTCCGTCGAGATCAAGAACAATAGGCGCCGCAAGGGAAATAATACCAGCAGGTCCCGTATCAACATTAATAGTCGTAATCACACCATTCAATGTCACGACATCTACAAATGTGTTAGCACCACCAACACCGTCTGCATCTACGCTGATCACCGTATTGGTGCCGTCATTGCTGAAATTGACGACAGCCTCGGCTTCTGCGGCCGTCACTGGCGGATTGTCAAGAGAGGCAAGGAGTGTGGACAGGTCAATGACATCACCCTGTGCGGCATCATAGTCCGTAATGACATCTTCAACTGTTCCATTAATGTTTTCCGAATCAATCACAAAAGTATCCGCGCCGGTACCACCCGTCATTTCGTCGGAACCCGTGCCGCCGGAAAGCGTGTCGTCACCGCCATCGCCGCGCAGGATATCATCACCTTCACCGCCAAGGAGAAGGTCAGCACCATCCGCAGGTCCCGTACCGACACCGCCGCCAACGAGCAGATCGTCACCTCGTCCGCCGATAAGAACATCCTCAAACTGATCAGCTCCGGTGCTTTCCAGGAACAGATCGGAGGCGCCAGGTCCACCGGTACTAATTGTATTAAATTCTCCGGTTTGCGTCGCACCGCCTTCGTAAGTAACAGTTGCTTCGACATCTACTATACCAAACTCTTCAGCTTCATTTTGGTTGCTGTTCAGTCCATCAATGTCGACGAGCAGTTCAAAACTGTCTCCAACACTGAATGTGCCGGGGGCAAATGTAAGCGTCAGCTGATTGGCAAAGCTGTCATTTCCAGGATCGGTATTCGTCACCGTTAGAGTAATATCAGACTCTGATATACCGAACAGATTGTTGAATTCCAGGAATTCGGCAATATCGAACCCTGCTGTCGGATCTCCATTAGCCTCCAGATCAATTACAATACTTTCGATAAAGTCACTGGACGGATTACCTGAATCAAACTGAAAACGCAGCGTACCAGCATAGAAATCAGGATCAAAATCACCAAATGTCGATATTCTGGTCGTAACAGGAAGAGCTGCAGTACCCCCGCCAGCGCCGCCAATCAGGACATCGTTACTTTCATATCCGTTAATTACGTCACGATCATTGTCACGGCCGATCAACACGTCAGCAAAACCCGTTCCGTCAAGATCAGTTTCACCTTCCTGATCGCGATCGACATCAACGGTGGCCGTATCACTGGCAGGCGGGCTGACAGTGCCTGCCGTATACTCGAAACTACCGCCACCGGCTCCGTCCGTCACTGTCACAATTTCAGTTCCGGTGTCGTGCGTTGCGCCTAGGCTGCTTGGATTTTGCACCGAAGTAATCGAGATAGGCTGACCATCGGGTTCAAAATCATTGTAAAGCAGAGCATAATCGGGAATTTCAATCGTTTCCGCACCGCCATTATTATCAATATTGGTGATCACACGATCTGCCCGAAGAATAGGCTCCTTGTCGACATTGGTGACATCTATTTCAAATGCACCGCTGGCGAGGTCTCCATCACCGTCTATGGCCGCAAAAGAGAAGCCTTCGGTGAAATCCGCTGTGACGGAAGGTGGTACAGTATATGTGTAATCACCTTCGTTGGCATTGCCTTGTCCAAATTGGACTTCCAGCATCGCGTCATTGTCTGCGTTAACAGTCAATATGCCCGTACCGCTGTCAAAAGAGAAATCGCCAGCAACTGGATTACCATTAACGTCTTCAGGCGATATCGTATTTGCATCTGCATCATATACATAGGTGATATCGGACACGGTGACGGAGTGGAGATATCCCTCGTCTGCGCCAAATGCCGAAGGCCCGCTTGCTGCATCCTGCAACAGGTTACCTGTTGTCGTGGCTTGCGGAATGGTATCGCCCAGAACCTCGCCCAGCTGCGCAAAATCCCTGACGATAATGGGATCGATGGGCTGGTTGTTCACACCATCCCAGGCTGCATCTGCCAAGGGGCCTGCCGGAACAGACGTGCCAAGACCCAATGCATAGGCCGTAATATCATTGGCGTTCGTAAAGTCGATCCAGTCAGCACGGGTCGCAGCGCTGATTTCAGCGCCCGGATTGGGCTGTCCATCCGATAGGAAATATACAAAGTCCTGATCAGCTGCCGGAGCGCCCGGATAAGCGTCAATTGCTTCTGTAATAGCCGCTTCGTAATTGGTGCCGCCGCCTGCTGTAAGACCTTCAAGAATGGTAATAGCGGTGTCCAAATCAACCCAGCCACCACCTTGTTGGTTAGACGCGCTGGAAAATGTAACGATATTTACATTCACCGTATCTCCAGAACCGGCAATATTTTCATATAGAGCGAGCAGCTCTTTTGCAGCTTCGATCTGAAGTTCAAGACGGTTGAGAGCTTCCAAGCCGGAAACCCAGCCCGTACTACCAGAAACGTCCAGAACAAGCATAACGTTGGTTGTCAGGCTGCCTGTTTCTGTAATGCTGCCGAGTATCGGAGTAGCCAAAACCGGCGTATCATCATCCACGACAATATCGAGCGTGCCATTGGCAACATCGCCGTCGCTATCCTGAACCTGATAGTTCAGCGTAAAGTCCTGTTCTTCTTCCGCAACCTGAGAAGTCGGGTGGAAAACAGGGTTAAGCTGTTCGACTGTGTAGGCACCTGTGGGGGTATCCGTAATCGTCGCCTGGATCACATCTACCTGCGTGCCATTCTGGTCCTGACTAATCGTCAACACATCGCCTGCAGTATTCACCGTATACGTGAAATTACCGGCAGTTGACGTCGGCGCACCTGTGTCAAGCCATGTCACGGAACCTTCACCATCCGTGCCGAAATCCAGACCCAATGTACCTGTGGTATTGGGCGGAGGCGTCACACCATCATAATCATCAACACCGCCAAGGTTCGGCGTATCATAAGTGTTAGTCGCCGTTTCATCATCCAGATAAACTGTATCGTTTGCTGAAACACTCGGACCATCATCTTCAATCTTGAACACATCCGCGCCCAGATCAAGCGCTGCTGTCGCAGCATCCCCATCCGCATCCGTCACCGTCTGCACCAGCGTCAGCGCGCCCGAGGCCGCGGCCAGCGCATTGCTCTCGTCATCAGACGCCGTATCATCATGCCAGATGTTCGCAAGCTGCGTGAACGTAACCTCGCCCGTCGCAGGATTAACTGCAATCGTGAAGTAGTCCGTACCACCAGCGGAACCCGTAATCAGACCCGCTGCATCAATATTGAGTACGATCTCATCACCCTGACCAATGCCGTCTCCGTCCGTGGCATCCGTGTCCGACGCATCCAGCGCATACAGACCCGAGGCCGTATTCGCAGCCGGCAGGTCCAGCGCATAGGCCACAGAACCCGCTCCGTCCGTGCCATAATCCGTCGTCACAAAGTTGGACGTAAATACAGCACTCACACTGCGCACGCCATCACCATCTGCAGGCAGCGGGCTCTCGTCCAATACCAGCATCGGCGCCGTCACTGCACTATCTACCGCTGCACTCGGACCATCATCTTCAATCTTGAACACATCCGCGCCCAGATCAAGCGCTGCTGTCGCAGCATCCCCATCCGCA
>CANLQI010000002.1 GCA_947493325.1 uncultured Sphingomonadaceae bacterium
CAGCGGGCTCTCGTCCAATACCAGCATCGGCGCCGTCACTGCACTATCTACCGCTGCACTCGGACCATCATCTTCAAAACTGATCAATGCGCCAATATTCACGTCTTGTGTGATAACATCGTTATCACCATCGGTTACTGTCACAACCGCTGTAATATTGGCATTACTCAGATCAATCGCTTCGTCATAGCTCGACCCAGTTGTTGTCCCATCATGCTGTTCGGGATGCTCCAATGCCAGATACTGAGCAACGGTTACTTCACCCGTCGTGTCATCCACACTAATCACAAATGCGACCGGGCCTGTGGCGCTGCCAGCACGGCCAACGATCAGGCCTGCCTCTTCGTACAGCAGGACATCATCGCCAGCAGATGTGTTGACACCCGAGTCCGTTCCATCCGCCGGAATAGAAAGGCTTATCAAGGCGGTAGCGCCCTCATTATCCTGGCCGGCAAGGCCGCTATCAGCTGTAACAAGGTTAGCAGAATCGGTTCCCAGCAATGTACCGTAGGCACTCGCTGCAAAAGGATCAACAACCGGTGCCTGATTGTCGGCATCGTCTGTTTCATCAATCGTAATGACCGAACCTGTTGTAGAAATATTTGCTCCAGGGCCATCATCGAGGAAGCTAATGCGATCGCCCACAGCAACAGAATCGGTGGCGACATCACCATCCTCGTCTGTAGCCGTTACCACAGCATTAATAAGGCCATCCAGATCAATAGCTTCATCATAGCTCGAACCGGTTGCCGTACCATCATGTGCTTCAGAGTGGTTGAGTGAAAGATATTGCGCCACACTGATAACGCCTGTTGTGCCATCAATGGTAACAGCAAAAGCTGCCTCGCCATCATTTGCACCGCCACCTGTAGCACGACCCACAATAATATCGCCTTCCAGAGTCAGTACGATTGCCTGGCCATCCGTTGTAGTCAGCGTTGTGGTGCCGTTGCCGTTCACCTCTAGAGAGAAGACTTGCGAGCCAGTTTCATCAGCTCCGATCGAACTGTTGCTGCTTACAATCCCTGCAGCGCTTTGCGCGTACTGCGGGAAGCTGGCGCCATCTGCCCCGGGAGTTATTACTCCAGCAAACAACGCGGAAACTGCAGCGTCGGTTGTTTCGTCCGTACCGGCGTTGATACCTGCACTTTCATCAATGGTTACGTCACTGTTTGCGACAGCAGTAATGGCAGCTACAGGTACATCATTTTCTACCGTGATCGTAAACGTGCCGGCACCGCCGCCAAGAGCTGACAGATTCAGAGCGTCACCGTCCGCATCCGTCACTTCAATCACCGCAGAAAAATCAATCGAAGGCACACTGCCCCCGCCTACAGTCTGCAACGCTGTGCCCGCATCGCCGCTCGCAGCTACATGATCCAGCTGGTCATCCAGGTTAAACACCCAGTCGCCCGTCGCCGCATCAACCGTCAGCGTAAATACCGTACGCGCACCCGTGCCATCATCCGCACTCGCCGTCAAAACACCTCCGGCAACACTATAGGTCACCGCATCTCCGTTCGACAGCAACGCCGGCAAACTGCCCGCAAGAACAGTCGGATCCGTCACCAGGCTAAACGTGCCAGGCGCATCCGCACCCACCGACACCAATGTCGCAAGCGACATGCCCGTCAACGCACCCGTGCTGCCCGCCTGATCGCTCGGGCTCGTACCCATCTCCGCATTGCCCACCGACAGGTCCGCATCCACATTATTGTCCGCATTGCCCGTGTCATTGCCCAGCGCATCTTCCGCAACACTGCCGCTGATCATAACCGCAGTACCCGAACCATCAACCGCAGCTACAGGAACATCATCGCCCACCGTAACCGTCAGACCACCGTCCAGTACAACACTGTCACCATCCGCATCGGTCGCAACTAGTGCGCTCGAGAGATCCAGCGACAGCGTCTCCGCATCATTGCCGTCACCTGTCGGATGATCAATCTGATCCGCAAGCGTAAACGTAAACGTACCGTCGCCATTGTCCGTCAGCGTAAACACCGTACGGCCGCCCGCAACGCCTTCAATCACAGCCCCGTTCACATTATACGTCACCGCATCACCATTCGAGGTCACCGCAGTGCCCGTGCTGTCAACAACCGCACCCATCACACCTGCGTTCAGGCTGAACGCTGCAGGCTCATCACCACCAACACTCACCAAACCCGCAAGATCAACCGAGGCAATCGTCGCACTCGCAGCTACCGCATCCGCCGCATTCGGCGAACCAACGGCATTCAGACTGTCCTCATCAACCGATACATCCAACACACCCGTGTCATTGTTCACAGGTACATCATTTTCTACCGTGATCGTAAACGTGCCGGCACCGCCGCCAAGAGCTGACAGATTCAGAGCGTCACCGTCCGCATCCGTCACTTCAATCACCGCAGAAAAATCAATCGAAGGCACACTGCCCCCGCCTACAGTCTGCAACGCTGTGCCCGCATCGCCGCTCGCAGCTACATGATCCAGCTGGTCATCCAGGTTAAACACCCAGTCGCCCGTCGCCGCATCAACCGTCAGCGTAAATACCGTACGCGCACCCGTGCCATCATCCGCACTCGCCGTCAAAACACCTCCGGCAACACTATAGGTCACCGCATCTCCGTTCGACAGCAACGCCGGCAAACTGCCCGCAAGAACAGTCGGATCCGTCACCAGGCTAAACGTGCCAGGCGCATCCGCACCCACCGACACCAATGTCGCAAGCGACATGCCCGTCAACGCACCCGTGCTGCCCGCCTGATCGCTCGGGCTCGTACCCATCTCCGCATTGCCCACCGACAGGTCCGCATCCACATTATTGTCCGCATTGCCCGTGTCATTGCCCAGCGCATCTTCCGCAACACTGCCGCTGATCATAACCGCAGTACCCGAACCATCAACCGCAGCTACAGGAACATCATCGCCCACCGTAACCGTCAGACCACCGTCCAGTACAACACTGTCACCATCCGCATCGGTCGCAACTAGTGCGCTCGAGAGATCCAGCGACAGCGTCTCCGCATCATTCGCGCCATCGGCCACAGGATGGTCCACAGGTGCCAGAAGCGTAAACTCAAACTCGCTGCCATCACCATTCACATCTACCAAAGTGAATACGTCCGTGCCACCGGCACTCGCCGTCAGAGTGCCACCGACAACGGTATAGATCACTGAAACGCCATTCGATGTCAAAGCAGGAAGACCAGACGTGTCATCATTCAGGCTAAACGTGCCAGGCTGATCGCCGCCAAAGCTCACCAAGCCTGCAAGATCCGCTGCCGTGATCGTCGCGCTCGCGCTCACCGCATCCGCCGCCGCAGGAGACGCAGGATCATTCAAACTATCCTCATCCACCTGAACCACAACAGGCGCCGCAGCCTCTGCAATAGGAATATCATCAATGACGGTAATGTCGATATTATCGGACGCAACACTGCCATCGGAATCCGTAACGGTTACAGGCACGCTGTCCATAACCGTATCTTCACCCGGAGCGCCATGATCCGTGCGGTTGTCGTCAAGAGTATAGCTATAGGTAAATGTGCCGCCAATAACCGAGCCGTCTTCGCCTGTTACGGGCGTAAAGCCGGTGATGCTGAGCGTGCCTGTAGCCACCACGATATCCTGCGGCGTAAATACGCCGCCAGTCACAACCGTGACACCGCCAACAGTCACATCAGCAAGCCCGTCAACTGCCGTAATGCTGAAACTGTCGCCCTGCGTGAGTGCCGCCGGGTCGGGAGAGTTGCCATCAGGGAGATCGTCCTCATCCACGGTCACTTCAGAACCGTCGCCGTCAAGGCCTTCAATCACAATGCCATCATCGGCACCGTCGATCGTAATGGTCAATGTGGTAGTGGATTCATCACCATCACCATCCGTGATGGTGTAGGTAAATTCTTCGGTGAGCGTATCGCCCGCAGAAAGACCCTGGACAGGCTGGCTACTGTTATCCAAGACATAGGTATAGCTACCATCGCCGTTAAGAGTCAGGGTGCCGTGCTCACCAACCAAAGGCGCACCGACCGTTCCTGCGGTCATACCAAAAGAGACAGCCGTAACCGTTGCACCATCAGCGCCCTGAGTATCAGCAACACCATCAGTAGCATTTTCATCGCTGCCGCCAGTCGCCGTGATGACATTTCCGTCCGCAACTACAGGACCGTCTTCCGTAACAAAATCCTCATCCGGAATTGCCGTCGGAACATCATCCTGAATATTAATGACAATTTCCGCACTGCCGGTATCACCATCCTGATCGGTGACCACTACATCGAAAATTTCCTGGGTATCGTTACCCGAAGTATTGTCCGTCAGCGTATAGCTATACTCGATCACACCTTCTTCAATGCCGGTGATAGTGAGCGTACCACTCGCACCCGGAATCGTTTGCCCCACGGCCGTAACCGCTACACCGCCAATGGTTACTGCAGCCGGACCATCAGGCGCGACATATGTAAGTGTGCCCGCTGTCGTTTCGCTGTCGGACGGCTCATCCGAGCCTTCTGATTCGCCGCCGCGCGCGGGCAAACCCGCCTCATTCACCAGTGTGCCAGGATCGCCCGCAGTCGGGTTCGGATTATCAGGGCCATCAGGGTCATTTGGATCATCAGGCTCACCTGGATCGCCCGGCGTAGGCGGAGTAATCTCTATACCGCTATCTTCTATCTCAATGGTGAGCGTCGCCGTCGATGTGTCGCCATCACCATCCGTAATCGTATAGGTAAACGTGTCCGTAACGCCGCCCGGTGTGCCAGGATCGCGGGTATATGCATAGCTACCGTCTTCGTTGAGCGTAAGCACGCCATAGGTGCCCTGCACAACAGTGCCGACGCCGCCATTAACATCTGCGCCTGTATCACCCGCAGCAATGCCGGTCACGACAGCGCCATCCGCACCAGGCGTATCCGCACCACCATCACCTTCTGCGTCGGTAATGACATTGCCATCCGCCGGGCCATATTCACCCGCAGGAATTATATCTGTATCGTCCACTGCCGTCGGAACATCATCAATGATGTTAACGTTTAGTACATCGCTGGCTGTATCACCATCGCTGTCCGTCACGACAATTGTGAAGTCATCACTTGTATCGTCACCTGACGACGGATCGGTCAATTCGTATTCATACGTATAAACACCGTCGGTAACAGTTACCACCAATGTACCGTTTTCGCCCGGCACTGTTCCACCATTGGTGACATCAACGCCGTTTATGACAAGTGAGGCAAGTGTATCATCACCTGTAGTGATGTTCAGTTCACCACTGGCGTTTTCGGAATCCGAATCCGGATCGGAACCGCCAGGAAGACCTGCTTCATTAACTTCGGGATCAACAACACCAATTGTGGGAACAGAATCAGGTTCAATAACAACTGTAACTGTTGCCGTAGACGTGTCGCCATCACTGTCAGTGATTGTGTATGTGAATGTGGTCTCACCTTCTGCGCCAGGATTTGGTGTAAAGGTAAATGTACCATCTTCATTATATACAACTGTGCCTTTTTCAGGCTGAGTGGCAATTTGAACACCTGTAACCACATCAACACCATCGGCACCAGGTATGTCGTTTTCAAAAACATCAATTGTTACGGGCGTGTCTTCGGGTGTTCCGGCAACATCATCATTCGCTATCGGTGCATCATCTATAATTTCAACAGTAAGGATAGCGGTGTCAGTATCACCATCACCGTCAGTGATAGTAATGGTGAACTCGTCCGATGTATCATCACCGCTGGTATTATCTTCCAGAACATATTCATATGTAATCTGTCCGTCGGTGATGCCAGTTATCGTTAATGTGCCGTTGGGTGTTTCAATTTCCTGGCCAACCGTTGTAACAGGCTCACCATTGATGGTTATAGTAGAAGGACCATCATCAGTTTCAAAAACGATCGTTCCTGTGGTCGCCTCTGAGTCAGACTCTTCATCTGTACCCGCAGGCTCACCGTCCCGGGGAGGAAGCCCGGATTCATCGACACTAAGTACAAGTTCTCTTACACCAAGACCATCATCTGGACCGTCGGGAGTGCCGGGAACAAGGCCAATCCTTGGCTCGCTATCATCACCGCCCGGAATAACTTCACGCTCTTCGCGAATTGGAAATCCGAATGCAGTAGGCGGCAGCAGGTCGCCAATGGCAAATGCATCCTGAAGCTCACCTTCGTCGCCAGCAAAATTGCCCCCTGAACTCTGTGGCCGCCCGGCATCCGTATCAGTTTCTTTCTCGATAAGAAGGGCAATGACGCTTTCAGATGGAATCGCTACGCCATCAATCACCAGCTCAGGAACAATGATCGCTCCATCAGGGATAATCATTATCTGGCCATCAGGCAGGGTAATGACAAGATCACGGCCCTCAGCGCGTATATCATTTAGCGACACACCCGCTGGAAGAACAATAACCCCCTGCGCATTCGCTTCAAGGATAGCAGGCCCGCCTTGCATCGACGCAGCCAAATTGCCAACAGCCTTTCCGGCTCCCTGCACTTCTGACTCTGCATCTGCAAAATTATTCTCATCGGATTCGCCATTAAATGCATTATTGTCTGCATTATGATCTTTATAATCCATGTGACCTGTATCCTCTTCAGTTTGACTTCTGGGCACCTGCCCGGAATATCAGAAAACCAACAATGTTTGGGGAAGCTATGTGCACGGAAAACATTAAGAATGTCCTACGGCACATCTATCAGCAGATAATGAACTCGCCCAATTTTAAAACGCATCTATCCGAAAACCAAAACTTTCTGTTCCCGAATTACCAATCCAGACGGTTGAGCGACCCGGATGTGTGAATTGGCAATTGATTCGTCTACCTGTTAAAAACATAACCACCCCTCTAATGGCAAGTAACTTCTGGAAGATTAACCATCAATCACGTTATAAAGCTATTTTTTTATAACTAAAGTTATATATTTTTACAACATGTTACCGAAATTGCTGACATAGCCGGACATCAATGTTCGCTTTATTTGGTTGCGAATCACAAAATTACGCCTCAGGCTAACTTTCGATACGGTTTCAAATTATCAGCCAGCTATTATGTGATGCCGGAATTGCAACACCAGTCGTAGTTAATCGGACATGAGGACAGACCAGCTTACTAGATTTCAATTCTAACATGGTATTGTCATTGGCTGGCGCAATTTTGGCGCTTGATGCTCCCAGAGGTTGCTGACAAAAACCGAACGGTCAAAATTCAGGGCGGTCATATTAAAATGCACAATATCCTTCTTGTCGATACGCATCCGTTTTTCCTGTATGGTTTCAGACAATATCTTAACGATACAGGCCGGTTCAGCGTATCTACCGCTCAAAATGCTACAGGTGCACTTGCCCTGCTCGCATATAATCTTCCGGATATTGCGATTTTTGATGTTTTCGTAAAAGGCGGTGACGGTTTAAGATTGCTCGAAAACCTTAAAGAAACAAGTAATATTCGCAGTATATATTTGGCCACACATATTGATACCGAACTGACGAACAGAGCAATGCATCTAGGCGTGCGTGCAGTGGCACCAAAGAGCAGCACGGCGCGGCAAATGATCAAAATCATTGACACTGTGTTGGCTGACGGCACCGATTATCGCGCCGATATTCTGGTGCGGGCCCAAAAAAATGAAGCACAGGATCAGAAGGCCGTTTCCGGCCACTTTAATCCATTAACGCCCCGTGAAAAGACCATCGCAAAGCTAGCATGCAAAGGCTTACGCAATCTTGAAATTGCCAAACACTGCAATCTGACCGAAGGCACAGTCAAAGCCCATATGCATAGTATTTTCAAAAAGCTTGGCGTGTCGTCGCGCGCAGAACTTATCGTGCAGCACAATACGATAGATACACCAAAACCTATGTAAATAGAGTGCCAGTGAACGTTTTACCGGTATGTTTCACTGCCCCCGAGTGCCAGCCAGAGCGTGATTTGTGCACGCTGAAAGCGGCCCGCCGCCAGCGCCACACCGGTACGTACGCCATTCAGCCTACGCCGTGCATTCAGCACTGCCGAAAAATCACTCAGGCCATTGCGGTAACGGATGGAGGCGAGATACTCAGCGTCTTTCTCAAGAGCCAACTGACGTTCCAATGCGGCCAGTTCATCGCGCGTACCGCTGACCTGCCCATAGGCCGCCTCCGCATCACCCAGCGCGCCGAATACAATGCTGCGGTAATTTGCAAATGCTTCTTTCGCACCCGCCTGCCGCTCATCGATTTCCGCATCGATGCGGCCAAAATCGAGCAGAGGCGCAGCGACAGAAGCGCCCAGATTACCCACCAGAGTGTCCGCGCTGAACACATCGCCCAGCGCAAAGGTCAACAGCCCGAGGGCGCCTGACAGCGTCAGCTTGGGAAAGCGTTTGCGGGCCGCCACGACAATATCTGCATCCGCCGCGGCAAGTCGTGCTTCGGCAGCGGCAATATCAGGGCGGGCACGCAGCAATTCTGCAGGTGTAGTGGCTGGCAAGCTGGCCGCATCATCGCGCCTGTAAGCCTTGTTCAGGCTTGCCATGACTGTCGCCGCATCACTGGCTGTCAATGTCACCAAACTGCCCACAATCTGTGCCCGTTGTGCGGACAGAGCCTCAATCCGGCTTTGCGTATCAGAAGCCAGACTTTGCGCCTGTACACTGTCAAATCCAGGAGCAAGGCCCGCAGATACCCTCTGCTCCGCAATACGCGCAAGATCCCGCGCTGCATCAAGATCAGATTGCAAGACGATTTCACGCTGCTGCAATGTGCGCCAATCAGCCACACTTGCGGCAATGGCTGATATAAGGTCAAGCCGGACTGCAGCCGCATCTGCACTGGCCGCATCAACCCGGATGCGCGCTGCGCGTTCGGAAGCGCGCAGACCGCCGAATATATCAAGGTCCCAACCTGCGGTAATATTCGCGCCAAAGCGGGTCTGGTATCGATCGATGCTAATCCCGGGTGGCAAATTACCACCAAAACTGTCGGGATTGTTGCGGCTGCCTGTTACATTGCCATCCACACCGATATTCGGTTTGCGATTTGCGCCCGCCAAACCTGCACGGGCACGGGCGCCGTCAATCCGCGTCAGCGCCGCCGCCAGTGTCGGCGCATTTTCCATTGCCGCCGCGCGCAAATCCTGAAACGCGGGGTCGCCCGCCGGAAGTAGTTGCTCCAATGCGCTGCGATCCTGCTGCACCACATCTACCGCCATGGTGAAGTCAGCCGGCAATGTGAGAGCTGTGGGGTCAAGCGCTGGATCAGCCGCGGGCATGCTCATTGATGCACACCCTGCCAGCAAAACAGGTGCTGTCAAAAGCAGACAAGTTCTTACCGACGCTCTCATGACGCATCATCCGCTTCTGCTGCACCCGGGGCCACAGCTTCGCCGGAGGGTTTATTAGTAGATTTATTGGCGGGCGCGGATTTTCCGTCTCGGGCGCGTACAAATGCATCCACCTGCTGCCCGACAAAAAACCCTTCATCGGGCGGTATTTGATAGATCAGCTGAAGCACACGTACATCCACGCGCTCGCTGCTGCTATTGGTGAGCGAAGTTTTGGGTGTCACTAATGGCTCTGCGCGCACAAAGCTCGCCTCTACCCGCTTGTCGCTATTGCCGCGCGGGCTGACAATAGCCTCTGAGCCGATATCAGTGCGGCCAATTTCATTTTCGTCAATATCGATCCGCACATGCAGCGGGCGGGTATTGCCGATCTCCATATATGCCTGTGCGCCCCCGCCCTGCGGGCCGCCCGAATTCGCATATTCGCCCGGGCGAACGTTGACGCTCAGCACTTCGGCCGCAATGGGTGCACGCACAACCAGTCGGCCCAGATCAGTGGTCGCGCTGGCGCGGGCTGCTTCTGCGCTGCGGATATTGGCCTCGGCCTGCGCAAGCTGCGCACGGGCCGCGCGCACATTGCCACTACTGCCAATTACTTCCTGCCGCGAAATGGCGCGCGGGTCTTCGATACCGGTATATAATCTTCGCTGCTGCTGCGCCGTCGCCAATGTGACGCGCGCCGTTTCACGGGCGGCACGGGCACTGGCGATGGCCGCATTGGCTTCGGAAATACGCGCCCGGATTGCGCGGTCGTCTATGGCGAACAAAGGCTCACCCTGACCCACTTGTTGCCCTGGTTCGACAAACACTCTGGTGACTATGCCCGGCAGACTGGTACCGATTTCGATAATTTCGCTCGACGGCTCGACGATCCCGGAACCTGCCACACTGGGCGCATTACCGAATGCGGAACTGGCCTTGGGCGGTGTTTCCACGGCATTTTCCTGTGTGCGGTCAGGCTGTCCGCGCACAACAATCATGATCGCAATTATAATCGCGATAATCGCTAGCAGCGGCAGGACATTGCGCGAAAAACTTATGCTGCGAAGCCGGTCTGTAAATGATGCCATGTTTACCTCTATATCCTGTAAGTTAATGGTCCGGCATTTCCGTGCCATCGTGAGTGATCCGGCCATCTTCCATCACCAATATACGGTCGGCCAGATCGAAAACGCGGTTATCATGGGTTACGATGATGACGGCGCGGTCCTTCGCCAACGCCACTTCACGCAGCAGGTCCATCACCCGCCGCCCCGAATTTGCATCCAGCGCCGCGGTCGGTTCATCGCACACCACAAGACGCGGTTCGTGGACCAATGCGCGGGAGATTGCCACGCGCTGCTGCTGTCCGCCAGAAAGCTGGCGCGGCAGCTTGTCGGCCTGGTCGGCAATATTGAGTTTGTCGAGCATGGCGCGTCCGCGTTCCACCGCCTCACCGCGCGCCATGCCTGCCGCCACAAGCGGTACCGCTGCGTTTTCAGCGGACGTCAGTGTGGGAATCAGATTATACTGCTGAAAAATAAAACCTATCGTATCGAGCCGGAATTTGACCAATTCATTGTCTGACAGGCTGTAAATATCCTGTCCGAATACATTCACGCTGCCTTCGGTGGGGTAAAGTATGCCGGCGATAATTGAGATCATCGTCGTTTTACCGGAGCCGGACTCGCCCACCAGATATGTGAGCTCACCTGACCGGATATCCGCATCAATACCATGCAGCACCCGGATCGTCTGATCCCCGGCCCCGAATTCCTTGACGATATTGTGCAGTGAAATCGCCGCATCTGCTGTATCGGTTTTCGGCGCGATCATCTGAACACCTCCGCCGGTTCGGTCTTGAGAACCGAGCGCAGTGCCAACCAGCCCGTCAGCAAAATCATGACTATCACGACCGTCGCTGTCAGCACGGGTATCTGCCAGGGCATATAAAAGCCCTTGAAATCCGGTGAGTTTTCAAATCCGTAGATAAATAAGACAGCGGCCAGAACGCCAAAACCATAGCCGATGAGTCCCACGAGGAGCGCCTGCGCCGCCACCATCATACGGATTTTATTGTTCGTGACGCCAATGGCCTTGAGCGCACCGAACTGTCTGATATTGTCGCGGATAAAAAGGCTGAACGTCAGACCGACAATAGCCACCCCCACAATAAAGCCGAGCGCGACAGTAATACCGAAATTCAGCGGAATCCCGGTGTTTTCAATAATGAAATCCACACCGTCACGCGCAAATTCATCGCGGGTGCGAGCCTTCAGGCCAGTTGCATCTGTGATACGGGCCGAAACTTCTTCAGGTGTCAGTCCTTCCGCCGCACGTGCCAATACAAAGCTCATCCGGTTGCGTGTGCCAGGTACAAAGGCGAGCGCGTTGGAATAGCGCGTGTAGAAAACCACCTGGCTTGTGAAAGTGGGATTGATATCAACCACACCGCGGATAACGGCGCGCCGGTCATTCAGCTCAAGCCGTACGCCGATGGGATCGGTACCTGGCGGCAGTAGCTTTGCCGCCCCGACCTCATCGATAAACACCGAGTCAGGCTCATATAACGCTTCGCGTGAACCGGACAGTATCTTGTCGGGAAATCCGATCAATGTCGTATCATCGACCCCGACGATGCCGACGCCTTCCAGATCACCTTCTGCGGTACGGACATTGGCGTTGGAACGCAGCATCGGCACCGCCCAGTCGACGCCTTGGACGGAACGGACTTTATCCAGCGCCGTGGATGGCAGCGGCAGCACCACATCTGTGGTACGCGTCACCGGATCCATAACCCAGACATTGGCCGCGGGCGTGTTGTAGACACCCTGCGCGCCGCGTTCGATCAGGTTCACGAAAATCGTCAATTGCTGCGTAATCAGCAGCGCAGAAAAGGCAACGCCGAACAGCAAGCCGAAAAATTTCTGCCTATCTCCGGTCAGCATGCGTATCGCGATCCAAGTCATAGAGATATGCCTCTTTTCCACTTAATTTGCTTGCCGACTCACATACAAACGGACATAATGAACGTCAACGTTTAATTAAACGGAACCGTTCAATAATGCTTGAAGATTCTAATAATAAAGTAAAAAATACTCTGGGGCGTCCAGTAGATGCTGGCAAAAGCGTGGCAATTGTCAAAGCCGCGTGCACCGAGTTTTTCAATCATGGTTTTGCCCAATCCAGTATCGAATCCATTGCGGCACGTGCGGGTGTATCGAAAGTAACGGTCTATAACCGCTTCGGTACCAAAGAAGCCCTGTTCGTGGCGGCGGTTGAATATGAATGCGATTCCATGCGCGATGCGCTCGATTTTACCGATGTCGCCGCGATCAACCTGCGTGATGCGCTGATTGACTTTGGCGTCAATATGAATGCATTTCTGGACCGCGACGAGATGATCCGTTTTGAACGTCATCTGGCGGTCGAGACTGAGCATAATCCGGAAATCGGGCGGCTGTTTCTTGAAGCAGGACCGCGGCGTATGCACCGTTCGCTCTCAGGCCTGCTGGATAAAGCAGTTGAATCCGGAAAGCTTGACATAGATGACACTATGGGCGCGGCCGAACAGCTCGCCGGAATGATCAAGGGTATGGCGGACCTCGAACGCAGGATGGGCCAGTTAAACCCTAAGACACGGCATGTAGAGGCCCACAAACGTGTGACAAATGCTGTTGATATGTTTCTGCAATGTTATGCCGCAAATTAATCCTTACAGTTTTGTTTACGGTATAGGTTTTAGAGACCAGTTAAAATCATATATGCCTGACCGCACTTTATATTTTTCAAGCACATCCGGGCCGCACGCAGCGGTGCCAAGCCCGCGCATCGCAGCATCAATATGCACTTCGACTGTGTTCTGCCTCACCAGATCAGCCAGTGTTGTACCTTTATCCAGATCAACATCATGATGATGGCGTGCTGCAAAACTCATGGGCCGCGAAAATTCTATGGCCAATCCCCTGCCATCTTTACGTGTCAGTGAAAATGCCCGCACACCAAAGTGGCTGCCATGCTCTTGTGGTACTGCGTAAGGATGATATTGGTCATCCACGGTGCTGCGCCAGACTGCATGTGTCTGTGCATGTCGTCTGTCCGGATAGCTCTCGTCAGGACCCAGACCATACCATTCCAGCTGTTCAAAGCCGGCAGGCATTTCAAACCGTATCCCTGCACGCGGAATGTCTTGCCATGTTTCTGGAACAATAATCCGTTCATTTATGCACACATCGTTTTCATCCAATGTCCAGATACTGTGATGTGTTGCATATTGCGCATTCTTACCTTCCAGCCTGCGTTCGAACTGCAATATCGTTCGATCAGATTCAATAATAATGTTTGCTGGATTTGCTTGTATATTCAGGCTGTTCAAACCCAATTTCATCCAGTCCCGCCGTTTGCTGGGCGCATCCATACGCCAACCAAGTTTACCGCCATCATTGTCTGTAGGCGCACGCCACAAGCTACCAGTCACATCCCCTTTAATGACGGTCAGTTCATCAAGAGCAACAGAGTCAATTCGTCCGATATCGTCAAATTGTATGTTGAAAGGACCCTGTACTACCGACCTGTGTAATACTGATCTATCTGTTGCCGCTCCGTGTGACAATTTCCCGGTGCTATTCGAGATGGCAGGCATGTGCATATGCGTTTTTGCAGCAAGTTCGAACTGATCCCAACCTACTACATATCCGAAGGGGAAAACGGCATTTTCTCTATTTTGCTTCCACTCAATCAGCGCATGCCAATCGTTATTGTGATCCAATACAGTCTGGTAAGGCAGCTTGATATCGCTCGTTTCCCCTGCTTCTATAAATATATCAGATACGCCTTCTTCCACGATTATTCCGTTTTTCTGAAGCGACCAATGCAGCTCCAAATCATCGGTGTTTGTGAACGTCCTGCGATTTGTTAATCGTACAGTTTTACTGTCAATATATTCAGCGACCACGGGCCGCGCTGCCCATTGATGTTCACGCATCACAGGATGCGGCTTGCCATCGGGCGCAACCATGCCATCGCAACAAAAATTCACATCGCTGGGATCTTCACCGTAATGCCCTCCATAGGCCCAATAAGACCGGCCTTGTGCATCTTGTTCTGCAAGGCCATGGTCTTTCCATTCCCATATAAAACCACCGCCAAGCGCAGGTTCCGTAAAAAATGCGTTTATATATTCGATGAGAGATCCATTGCTATTGCCCATCGCATGCGAATATTCGCACATGATAAGCGGCCGGTCATCTTCGCCAGTCTTTTCAGCCCAGCGCGCCCACGCCGTAATCTGGTCTATTGATGGATACATCGGGCACACAATATCTGTCACAAGTCGTTCAGAACGGTCAGGCGCAGTTTTTGCTCCTGAATAAGGCGGTTCGGCAAAAAAACTATTAAAGCGCGTTGCCAACGCGCCTTCATATTGCACAAACCGCATCGGGTCATTACGGCGCACCCACGCTGCTGCAGCGTCATGGGCCGGACCGTGACCTGCCTCATTCCCCAATGACCAGCCGATAATAGAGGGATGATTTCTGTCCCGCATGACCGTACGCATGACTCTGTCGATGATGGCATTTTGGTAACGAATATCATTTGGCACAGCTTGCCAGCGCGCATGGCTCTCGACATTGGCTTCGTCGATTACATAAAGACCCAGTTCATCACACAAATCCAGGAACCGGCTATCATTCGGGTAGTGCGCAGTACGCACGGCATTGATATTGTGGCGCTTCATAGCGATGAGTTCGCTGCGCATTTCTTCCACACTCAGCGTTTTACCCGTTTCAGGATGGTGATCATGCCGATTGACACCAAGTATGATGATGGGCCTGCCATTAATATACAGACGCCGGTCTTTCACCTCGACCCGGCGAAAGCCGATCGGTTGCACATGCGCTTCTGCAACATTGCCGTCCGCATCCAGCAACTCGATTTCCAGACGATAAAGGGTCGGTATTTCTGCGGACCATGGCACAACATTCAGGATTTCCGCCGCAAGCTCCGCCTGATTCCCAGGGAAAAAGTAGGTTGCCTCCATTTGTTCGGGAATAGTGCCGTCATGGAATTGAGTTATCTCACGTGCGTCAAACCTAGTCACTTCCTTGCCATCCGCATCCAGCAAAGTGCCCCGCACTTTCCATTTTTCGGATTGCCCATCGACCCTTATTGTGGCGTCAATCAATCCAGCAGCCTTGTCGGGATTGTAATCGGCCTTAACACAAATATCAGCTATATGGGTTCGACCGCGCGATTCCAGATATACTGAACGGTGTATGCCGCCATGATACCAATGATCCTGATCCTCAATCCATGTCGAACCCGACCATTTAATGATCATGATTGCTATCTGGTTTTTGCCCGGCACAAGACAGGGCGACAAATCGAACTCCGACGGCAAACGGCTATCCTTGCCCATGCCTATAAATGTGCCATTGCACCAAACAAGAACGACACTTTCAAATCCGCCTATATGGATAATAGTAGATCTGTCCTGCCAGTCTGCAGGAAGATCAAATGACTTTCGGTAAAGTCCTGTCGGGTTGTGCGCCGGTACATCAGGAGGCTTAGGGCATTCGAACGGCATTATGACATTGGTATAATAGGGTTTATCCCAAGTATTCTGGCGCGTCCATACACCAGGCACCTGAATAGTGCGCCAATTGCAAGACACGCTATCAGTCAGCCAATTATCAGGTGCGTCAGCCGGCTTTTCAAACAGTTGAAATTGCCATGTACCATCCAGCGATATCCGCCACGGCGTGTCTGTATTGTTTTTTGGTAGAACCGGAAATGCTTTGCATGAAGCCCGCATGGGGAGACGGTTCAACTGAGTTAATTCAGGTTGTAGAATATGATCAACTGGCAACGGAAGCATTATCTGAATTCGGCTTTCTTTTTGACGAAACTTGATGGTTATAGCGGGTTTGCAATCTTTGCCAGCCGATATTTGGGGAAACAGTTGCTTTAAGCTTTGCCGCCTCATCACCTTTTCGCTAAAGCCGTAGCCAATCATGTTGTCCGTTCTTGATCTTTTTCGTATCGGCATAGGCCCGTCCAGTTCCCACACTGTGGGTCCGATGCGAATTGGCGCACGCTTTCTGAACGGTTTGAAGCGCCGGAAATTACTCGATCAAGTCAGCCGCGTGCGTGTAGAACTGCAGGGCTCGCTGGCATTAACGGGTGACGGTCATGCCACACCTAAAGCATCCATTCTGGGGCTCATGGGTTTAAAACCAGAGACCATGGATTCAGAAACAGCCGACAATGATGTGGCCAAGGTCAGCGCTGAACAGCGGCTGCTTCTTGGCGGAAAGTACGAAATCGCCTTTAACCCAGTAAAGGACATCATCTTTGATTTCGATGCCCCATGCGATCTGCACCCCAATGGCATGCGCATGATTGCCTATAACGCAGCAGGCGAAACCATTCGCGACCGGCAATATTATTCCACCGGCGGCGGCTTTATCGCGTCGAAGAAACAGCTGGAAGTGCCTGTCAAAAATGACATGGTGAATGCAGGCAACACCGTCCCCTATCCATTCGGGTCCGCCGATGAGATGCTGGCGCTTTGCAGCAGCCACGGCCTTGCCATACACGAGCTGATCTACGCCAATGAAGACAGCATGCGGTCGCGCGCCGAAACCGATGCGGCGCTGGACCGGGTCTCTGAAGTCATGATGGGGTGCATCGACCGCGGGCTGGACCGTGAGGGGACTTTGCCCGGCAGCCTGAAAGTCAAACGCCGCGCGCCCGCCATGTGGTCGAAACTATGTACCAACCCGCTGTCTAATGAACAGGAACAGCTGTTCGACTGGCTCAACGTCTATGCGATGGCGGTGAATGAAGAGAACGCCAGTGGCGGACAGGTTGTCACGGCCCCCACGAATGGCGCGGCGGGCATTATTCCCGCCGTCATCCGCCATTATTGCCGGCGCGAACGCGGGCTGGACGCGGCCAGCCATGCCAAGGCCACGCGCAAGTTCTTGCTGACTGCGGGCGGCATTGGCCTGCTGTACAAACAGCGCGCATCAATATCAGGCGCGGAAATGGGATGTCAGGGCGAAGTTGGCGTGGCTTGCTCTATGGCCGCGGGCGGCCTCGCCGCAATCTGGGGCGCAAGCCCGCTGAAAGTCACCAGCGCCGCCGAAATCGGCATGGAACATAATCTGGGCCTTACCTGCGATCCGGTTGCGGGGCTGGTTCAGATCCCGTGCATTGAGCGCAATGCCATCGGCGCGGTGAAGGCTGTCAACGCCGCGCGACTTGCCTTGCACGCACCAGAGCAGCTGCGGGTGAGTCTGGACCAGGTCATCGAAACCATGCGCCAGACCGGACAGGACATGTCCACAAAATATAAGGAAACCAGCCAGGGCGGCCTCGCTGTCAATGTGGTGGAATGCTGAATATATGAGCGGCAGGCGCAGCTATGCCATCATCGGCACAGGCATGATGGGCCGCGAGCATATACAGAATCTGGCATTGCTGGATGACGCAGAACTAGTCGCCTTGGCAGATACTCATCCGGAGTCATTAACCACCGCGGCTTTGCTCGCACAGAAGCTCGGCGCTGCACCAAATTGCTATGCCAATACGCAGAAAATGCTGACAGCCCAGAGACCTGATGCAGTCATCATATCCACTCCCAATCACACACACTTTGATGTCATGCAACAGGTCATGCCGCATGGCCCGGCCATATTGCTGGAAAAACCAATGTGCAGCACGGTCGAAGATGCGCGCGCATTGCACGCGATGGTACAAGATTATGAGCCGCTGTTATGGGTAGGCATGGAATACCGTTATATGCCGCCCATCACCGCATTTGTGAAACGGGTACACGCGGGCGAAACCGGACCAGTCAATATGCTCTCTATCCGCGAGCACCGCTTCCCCTTCCTGCCCAAGGTGGGAGACTGGAACCGGTTCAACCGCAATAGCGGCGGCACGCTGGTGGAAAAATGCTGTCACTTCTTTGACCTGATGCGCCTGATCTTACAGGACGAACCGGCGCGCATTTTTGCCAGTGGCGCGCAGGATGTGAACCATCTGGATGAGAGCTATCATGGCGAAACGCCCGACATACTCGACAACGCTTATGTGCTGGCCGATTTTGCGGGCGGTGCGCGCGCCATGCTCGATCTGTGCATGTTTGCGGAAGGGTCGAAGGAGCAGGAAGAAATCTACGCGCTTGGTGCTACCGGAAAAATGGAAGTCAAAATCCCTTCCGGCGATATCATCTGGTCGCCGCGCGATAAACCGGGACCGGTGCACACGCATATTGACGTCCCCGCCGATGCCATGCGTGCGGGAGACCATCACGGTGCCACCTATTTTCAGCTACGCGATTTCCATACCGCTCTGGTTCAGGATTTGCCGCCCATAGTGACATCACGCGACGGGTTACGCGCGGTAGAGATGGGCGCGGCGGCGCAGCAATCGATTGAAACGGGCCAACCGATCGCGCTCGATTTTGGAGAGACAGTTTGAGCGAGCCACTGGAATTACTGGAATTTACCAACGCTGCGCATCAGCAAAATTACGGCGGCACAGCTTTTCCGGCGCTGGTTGTAGCGGACAAGGATGCTTCGCTGTCTACCGTTATGCGTGCGTATAAAAATGAAATTGACGCCGCGCTTGCGGCCACGGGAGCCGTACTGTTTCGCGGGTTCGGAATTGCAGATGCCAGCGCATTTGACGCCGTCGTTACAAGCTATGGCGAAAAGAATTTTCCCTATGCCAAATCGCTGTCCAACGCAGTGCGGGTCAATCTGACCCCGCGCGTCTTCACCGCCAATGAAGCGCCGCCGGAAACCAGCATCTATCTGCACCACGAAATGGCGCAGACGCCGATCTATCCCTCCAAGCTGTTCTTTTTCTGTGAGATAGCGGCAGATACAGGCGGAGCAACGCCGCTGTGCCGATCGGATATACTGCTCGCGGAACTGGAGCGGAAAAATCCGTCCCTCACAACGCGTTTTGCAAACAAGGGCGTGCGCTATACCAATGTGATGCCGCCTGAAAATGACAGTGGTTCCGGGCAAGGGCGCAGCTGGCGCAGCACACTCGGCGTGGATACACGCGAAGAGGCGGAGGCGCGGCTGGATGCACTGGATTACGATGGGGTTTGGCTGGACGGTGATATCCTGAAAGCCACCACACCTGTGCTGGATGCCATCCGCACGCTACCCGATGGTCGCCGCGTTTTCTTTAATCAGCTTATCGCCGCCTTTCGCGGCTGGGCCGACAGCCGCAATGACACTTCAAAATCGATCACCTATGGCGACGGCAGTGCGATTGATGCCGCGGACATGGCGCTGGCTATCAAGATTGCCGACGAGATCAGCTATGATTTGGACTGGCAGGCAGGCGATGTTGCGCTGATCGACAATTTCCTCGTGATGCACGGGCGGCGGCCATTTGTCGGCAAACGACGCGTGCTGGCGTCGCTTGTCAAATAGCGCGGGGGCGCAGCGCAGACCATATCCAGATCGCCAGATTAAGTGCGCCGAGAGCCGATACGAGCGTCAGGAACAGCGGCTGAAAACCCTGCCCCGCAGCAAGTCCGATGTCGGAGAACAACAGGTATAATCCGGCAACACAGCTAAATAATGTGAAGGCCGTCGGATAGGCAAAGCGCCATTGCCGCATGTCCACCCGCGCATTGTCGGGCCTTACATATAGCGAGGCCCGCGGCGCAATCCGCCCTGCCGCCAGCATGATCGCGACTTCAATCACAAACAGGATCGCATATTGATGCAGGAAATGCAGGTCCATCGCCTCATCAAACACAAACCGCAGCAGGCCGTAAGCAATGACATGGAATATAATCACGATCTTCGCGCCGATCGCCGGGATGTGTCCCGTAAACAGCCCCATGATGACAATCACCACCATCGGGATATTGTAAAAACCGGTGAAGACGCGGATCACCTGCCACAGTCCTTCTTCGGCAAAATAGAGCATCGGCGCAGCGGCAAAAGAAAATAGCGCGATGATGATGCTGACGATTTTCGCCGTGCGGATCAGGCTGGCATCATCTGGCATGGTTTTGCGGGCCGGGGCATAGATATCGAGCGTGAACATCGTCGCCGCACTGTTCAGCAGCGAATTGAAAGAACTGAACACCGCGCCGAGCAGAACGGCCAGAAACAGCCCGGTCAGATAAACGGGCAACACATCGCGGATAAGCTGCGGATAGGCCTGATCGATCGAGCCCAGACCCGGTCCATAAAGGTGAAACGCGATGACGCCCGGTATCATCATCATGAACGGCACAAGCACCTTGAAAAAACCGCTGAGCAGCACGCCCTTCTGGCCTTCCGCGAGCGATTTTGCGCCCAGCGTGCGCTGGATCACATATTGGTTGGTGCACCAGTAAAACAGGTTGGCAAACAGCATGCCGGTGAAAATCGTGCCGAACGGTGTCGGGTCATCCGCCCCGCCAATGGCATTGAGCTTCTGCGGGTCCTGCGTCACTATAGTGCTCAGGCCCCCGGTAAAGCTGCCACCGCCCAGCGCAATCAGGCCGAGTACAGGCACCAATATGCCGATAAACAACAATCCGATGCCATTCACTGTGTCCGACACCGCCACCGCGCGCAGGCCGCCGAAAATGGCATAAAGCGCGCCGCTTACGCCAATGGCAATAACAGTCAGCACCAGTGCGGGGAAATAGGCAAGGCCCGTGAGGCCTGGAACATCGAACAGTTGCATCACCGCCACTGACCCTGAATAGAGTACCGAGGGGATCGTCACGAGACCATAGCCCGCCATGAACAGCAGTACCGACAGCCGCCGCACATCGGCATCAAAGCGGTTGTCGAGAAACTCGGGCAATGTCGTAAAGGCGCCGGCAAGATAGCGCGGCAGGAAAATGAGCGCCATGACAATTGTAGCCACTGCCGCCGTGACTTCCCAAGCCATTGAGCTAAGATTATAGCCATAGGCAGAACCATTCAGGCCGATCAATTGCTCCGCCGACAGGTTAGTAAGCAGCAAAGATCCGGCGATAAACGTCGCGCCCAACCCGCGCCCCGCCAGAAAGTAGCCGTCTTTGGAATCGACTTCCCCGCGTGTTTTTGCGTAGGAGAACCAGGCTACCAAACCCATGAAGAACAGAGCCGACAGACCAGTAAAAACCAGCGTACCGCCGGACATTATGGCTCCCCCTGCCTAAAAATTACTGCACGCCTTCTATCTGGCCCTGTGTACGGACTTCCCAGCCATCTTCGGCTTGTGAAACCACGGCCGGTTCTATCAGGCGTAAGTTTGCGCCTGCGTGCAATGCAAAATGATGTTCGAATGGGTGATCCGGGGTTTTATCTTTAAATTTCAACCAATTCTTCTTGGCATCTGCACCTGGTATCAAATAGGCTGTATCCTGGAAGTTTGCACTCTTGATCAGCCAGAAGCGCGCACGGCGATCCTCGAAGATATGGGCCACCCCGCTGTTGCGATCATTGGTGTAAGACATGGGCGTGAATTCTTTTTCAAACGCGGCAATATCTTCCGGCTTTTCGATGGCATTGAACGCGCTCACGATTTTTTTGAGCAGCGCCCCATCATCCGGTTTCGGCTGCGCCGCCGCATCCCCTGAAGACGTTGGCGAGCTCGCTTGCCGGCTTGTATCGACGGCGGCATATTTGGCGGCACTCGCCTCCTCCGTATCCGTTGTATTTGCAGCGGCGACAGCGCCGCCTGCCGACAGTTTCGATAGTGTGTCACGCTTGAAGTCCAGATAATCGGACGACATATTGCGCACCTGTTCCTTGAGTGCATTCAGGTCTTTTTGGAGGTCCGATGGCGGGTCAGGGGAAGAACGCGTCTTTTGCCTGGAGGCTCGCAACCGGTCGATTTCCTCCTGCGCCCCACGCATCCGCAACATGGCAAATATGCCTGCCGCCAGGCCGAGAAGCGCAACCAGCCACAGCAGCAAGTCGCTGAGCGGCATGGAGGCTTCCCGCGCAGCGCGGGCTTCGTCTTCGAGTATATCGACACGTTCCTGCAGCGCCTCATTCTGCTGTACAAGCGCAGCCATATCAGGATTGCTTTGCGCGTTGCTCAGGGCCATCTCCGCCCCATTCGCATCGTCACCGCGTTGTGCATTGGCGCTGCCGCTGCATGCCGTAATGCACAAAGCCGCACCGCTGACCAGAGCCAAAAGTAATTTACGGGCCTGCATCATTATTTACGCTCCCTCATTCCCACAACCGCCTGTGCATTACCACTGCGGATCACCATGTTTGACGACCAACATTTCCTTTCGCTCTTCGACCGGTTTGGCGAGTATCTCGACCAGTGCGCCCAGCTTGGAGATGAATGGCGGTTCGATTTCCTGCGTATCCTCCGCATCCTCGTCATCCATATCGCGGGCCAGATCGCTGAGGTTGCGGTTGAGTTCACGCCGCGCCTTATTGTCAATCTCACGCTTGGCAATGCCGTTTTTACTGTCCAGAGCGATATTGAGGCCGAGCCGCAGCTTGAGCAGTGCGATAAAGTTCAAAAACTCCGCATCGCCCAGCATATCGAGCCGCGCATCCTTATCAATCTGCTCAATGGCGGCAGTGGACGGCATTTCATTGCGCACATCATCCTGTGTCATCGTGATATATTCGCCCAGCGGTGTCGCGTTGGTGACGCGGCTGTGCGAAATATCAAGCGGATCGCACAGCATTCCGTTGGCGACCTCATGCTTGGGCTGCGATGAAAACAGCCCGGTCAGGCGGGCGTTGGAGGGAGACCATGTGTCACTGCCAGCACGCCCGGCCAAGGCGGCATCGGAAATAATCGCCGACAATTGCCCCAGATAACTCTCGCCATCGCGTACATCCCCAAGCTGGCGATAGAAGCTTGCGCCGCGACCGGCAAAGGCGATGGTGATGTCGCGCACATCCTGTTCGCCAATCACGCCGTCGGCCAGGCATTTGCGCAATACCAGCCCGGTATAATAATACATGCCCGCCAGCGCCGTCGCAGCCGAATAGCGCAATCCCTTGCCGATATCGGTGTCGCTGAACATAGTATAGCTCTGGTCGAATTTGGCGTTGAAATCGGTCTGGCTGACCTGCAGCTCAACCATGTCCTGCATGCTTTTACCCGCGCCATATTTCTCCATGGCCTGACCAAATTCACTGTCGCCCATTTCATCGAAAATTTCCTGGTTATTGGCCAGGAAACGCGTGAAGAAATGACCGCCAGCAATACGGAAAGAGCTGCGCCAGATCGTCTGCTCATCCTTGAACAGCGCAATTTCGGTGGTGCCGCCGCCAATGTCGAACATGGCGACCATGCTGCCCGCCTGCCCCGCATGCTCGGCAACATTGACGAAATAGCGCAGCGCCGCCGCGCCCTCGGTTTCGAAATTCAGATAGTCTTTCGCCTGCGCCTTGGGCCCGCAGATCGGTCCCATAATATCCTTCCACGCCTGTGTCGCGGAGTTTTTGAAATCATGTGCCTGCGTGTTGCGCCATGCCTGCGGATAGGAAAAATGCCATTTGATATTTTCGGGCAGATAGCCCTTGTCCATCGCCTCAACGCTCGACATCAGGATAAGCTGACGCAGGAAGCGTTTCACCATACGGCGCACCTTGGGGTCGGTGTCCCATTTCAGCTGAAAGACAAGATTGTCGCCTTCCATCATCTTGAGCGTTTCTTTCAGCTTATGCTCGGTTTCGGGCATGAAGAAAATCATGTCGGCCATGCCGTGATAGGGAAAGCTTGCCAGCCGCTGTACGTTGCTGACGCCCTGCATGTCGAACTTGCGGCGTTTCATTACAGTCGGAAATGGCGATTCCTGTTCATGGGCCGGGAAAAATTCGACACAATCAAGAGCAAACACATCATTTTCGGCGCCCATATGGCTGAACGGTTTCACCACGCGGTTGGCAAAGCTGACCGGCTCTGCATCACGGCCTGAACTGGAATAAACCACTGTATTAGTGGTACCGAAATCGATTGCAACGTGCAGCTCGCCCTGCTGTGTAGGCCGCGTATTTTTGGGCAGTAATATACAGCCAGCAGGAACCTGTTCCCCCTGATCGTCACTAGTCGCGGCAAAGAATAATGCTTCTGCGCCCTTGCCCAATATATGCTGCTCTCCAACTGCGGTTTGCAGGTCGGCAAAGGCGGTGCGGTGCATGATAAGGTTGCCATCGGCATCCTTGATCTCACCCATGTCACCCGCAAAGAAACCGTCGCCGCGCTCAGCCACCAGATCATCCGGTGAGGCTAGGTCGCGTAGCAGCGAAATGCCGCCTGAATGGTTGTCTTTCGCGCGCACCCCGATCATTTCGGCCAGACTGCGGCCCGACACTGCAAAGCGTGGGCGCATGTCGTAATTCGGGTTGAAACTGTAGCGCATGAATGTCCACGGCCAATCGGCATTGCTGATATTCGGCCAGAAGATCAGGTCCTCATTAATGCCTTTCGACAGCATGGCGTCTTTCTTGTCATAACGGCGGGTGACAGTGTGTACCATGGCCGGTTCGCGCGGACTGCCGGGAATGACATCCAGATCAAGCTGAACTTCATACGCGTCACCCTTGTCAATCAGGCGCAGCTGATTACCCAGATTTTCGCGGCCCAGAAGCAGCAACGCTGCCGGGCTGATCGGCAGCAAGAAATTCGCCCATTCCTTCATATGCGCATCGACGCGGCCGTCATTGTTGATGCTGGTGAGCTTGTGCGTGAGTAGCGCATCGGGCGTAATGACCGCATAACCTTCACGCGCGGCGTCTTCAGTGATTTTGGCGAGGATGTTTGGGTTTTCCGCATCGCGCAATGTGTAATTGGCCCAGACGCGGATATCCTGCGCCGGACGGCCTAATGTGCGCGTGGCAAAATCGGGGTCGATCAGGATGATGCCGCTGGCAATGTCCTTCGCAATATCTTGCCCATCATCGCGCATGCGCGGTTTAAGCAATGCCTGTGACTTGGGCCCGCGGCTAATATCGGGCTGTTTTGGAATAGTGTTGAGCGGCGCATAAAATGCGTGTGGCAGAACATCCGTGCCGGTTTCATATTCCAGCTCGTACGGCGCTGTGCCTGCCTCCGCCATTTTCGTTTTACAATCCTCAGCAAAGTCGCGGATCTGATCGCGGATGAATTTTGCATCTTCGGGCAGGCCCGGCTGATTGAGATGCAGGAACAGCTTGCCCAGATAATCATGCAGCGCCATCCAGTGATCGCCCGACATGCCGTCGCTGTGGATCGGATCATCCAGCCCGCCGCGCATCCACGGGATATCGGCATGAATGACTTTGCGGGCGCCCCGTGCGGGCGCCACAAGACAATTGGGGACCATCAGCCCGATAGATTTCGGTTCGGTCGTTGCAAACACATCCTGTGACGTCGCCTGAAACGTGATGACACCCATTTTGCTCCAGCTCGCCTCGCGGCTGATTGTCTCATGCGGCATTAATTGGCGCAGCATGCGGCGGAAAGCGGGATTGCCCGACGATGTATCTTCGAGATCGTAATTCATCACCTGCAGAATATAGCTGTCACGAAAGAAATTGCGCAGCGCCAGCAACGCTATGAGCCCGCGCCACTGCGCCCGTGCATCATTCGCAGCAACATGGCCCTGCGTCATCAATGCCTGAGAGAACAACAGCGGCCGCGCCCACGGATCGGGCAGTGATTTCAGGCCATCGATATCGACCTCCTCCGCCGCGATCACCAGCGAATCCGCCATGTCATCAAGGCGGCCCGACGGCTCCCACACGCCCGTCACATCGGGATCGGCAAATTTCTCGTTGGTGAGCGGCGGGAGGTTATATGTCGCCATGTGTTTTTACGTCCTTCAATTGTCTTTTCGTGCACGAAGTGCGTGCATAAGCCTTTGCATTCAAACTTCCTTGACCGATGCATAAGTGTAGAGCGCGGCAATCATGCTGCCCATGCCGTCATGCTCGTCCTCGAATGAATCCTCAGTCAAACCATCCGCCAGTTCGGCAGAGTCCGGCATCGGATCATCGGATGACCCGTGCCTGCTGACGATACTGTCGAAAAACTGCGCATAGTCGCCATCGGATAGGCTGATCGCGACTTCCGCATCCTGATTGGGCCGTTTGAAATCCACACCCTTGACCATGCCCAGCACGTTCCACAGGTTAAAACTGAAATTGGCGTTTTTGCGTGCATAAGCCTCCATGGCCGCGCACCAGCGGATAAAGTCATCGACGACAAGGTCCAGCTTCGCAATCGCTTCGGACGGGCTGTTATTCTGCCAGTCAAGCTGGTCGAGGCCTTGCGCCTTATACCAAGCCTGTTTGCGCACTGCCTTGCGGCTGGTGTCATCGCCCAGATGCGCTTTCCAATATTTGAACGCGGTGGCAAAGCGTAGGAACTGACCGAATTTCTCATGGAATTCGCGCGAACCGCTCTTACCAATGGCCGGAATATCGGGCCAGCCAAGCAACTCTTCGCGGGCACGCGCCGACACATTGATCTGCTGCACACCTTCGGCATCGGGCATGGCGGGCACGGTAAAGAATTTGTGTACGGCCGTCGCCGCCAGCATTTCGGGGAGCAGCGCCGGATTGCGCTGATCGCCTGCGCCCGGCTGATGATAGTCCATTACGAAAAACGGGCTCCAGCCGATCAGGTAGAGCTGGTCGAAAATATGCTGCGTGCTGAGCATATTTTCATAGTGCCGCAGCGCGCCGCGCGATTGCATCAGCTGCTCATTGGCGCGCGCAACATTCTGGTTTTCGTCTTCATCGGGATCGGGGAAGCCGAAATAGGGCAGCATCAATATACCGCCGATATTGACGTTGGAGCTGATCTTTTCCTCGCGCAGCCGGTCGCGGATGATACGCGCAAGTGTCGGAAAGCCCGCTGCGCCTGTGCCGCCGAATACCGATCCTGCAATCATGATATTGACGCGCGAGCCGGAGCCCACTGACTTGATTGCCTCGGTAATCGCATCCCAAAAACCGCTGCCGCTACCCGCCCGCGCGGATATTGCCGCCGCGCCCAGATGCGGGCGGCCGCGGTAGCCTTCGTCGAGCGGCATGTCCTGCTCTTCGTCCTTTTCCACCTTGCCGGTTTCAAACAAAGCATCGAACAGATATTTATCCTCCTGCATCGCCCCGAAAATCGAGCTGAGCGTTGATCCGCTGCGCTCATCCGGTACCCAGAGGCCACTGCCGCCATCAATGGTTTCGATGTTGGTGCGCAATATGGGGCAATCCTCGGTGCCGTGCAGCTTGTGGCTGCCCTCTGGTCCACGCCACGCCGCCCGCGCTTCCATATAGTTGGACAGCACATATTGCGCGCGGTTCAGATTACCGTTGCTTTTGTCCTGATCGACAAAGCCGACGCGCAGATCCGTCGGGCCGATGCCGATGGTGGCAAGCTGCACCACGGCCTCAACGACTTTTGCGCCTGTCCCGCCTACGCCAATGATAATGTCCATATTCTATCCTCTTATGCCCGAAACTGCGTCCGGATAATTCCTGATTGCGGCCTGCGCGGTTTATAATGGCAATGATGGCTGCATTTTTTCCGGCGTCGCCCATTTCGTCCCGCCCCAATAAGCCAGCCATGACAGCAGGATGAACAGGACCGGAATGCCCCAGCCGCGCATTGCGGTCAGCTTTGGTCCCCATGCATCGAATGTAGCCGTAAAATGTGCCAGCACCGCAAATATGATGCCGCCCACGGTAATCAGCCCAAAATAAAGCCACCATTTCGGCTTGAGCGCAGCAAAGGCTGTCGGCGTCGCGGCTTTTGCCTCGGCCAGTGCCACCTGCACCGCAAAGGCTATGCCCAGAAACAGGGGAATCAGGCTCGCAAAGAAATACCATGACATGACATTGCCGCGCTGCTGTTCAGCCTCGACCGTCAGCGCGCGCTCGGCGGCGTCATAACAGTCATCGCTGCTGCCCGCGCTGTCATCAAAAAAACCGCCGCCCGAACCACCGCTGCCGACCACGCAGTTTTCTTCATACTGCACCTTGACCGTGGGATTGAGCATGGACGACGAACCGGACGTAAAGAATATCAGCGCCGCGCCGATCACTATGACCGTAAACCAGACCCCGAGATATTTAGCTGCTGCTGTCGCCATGCGAAGCGTCTCCCTTGTAAATTAAATCACTCAACCCTGAGTATGAAATGCGTCGCCGAACGGGGGATGGAGTCCTTGCCCTTCGTATCCAGTTCGGTTTCGAGTATGCGGCGTAACCGCGCCAGACCCGGCGCGCCAATGTTCGGCTTTCCGCCCTGCAAATTCGCCGTAATCTGCTGCGGCGTCATCGCCCAGTCATCCATCCATGCCGCCGCTTTATGCGGCACACGAAGGCCGGACTGGCCCGCGATCAGCTGCACCAGATAAGTGCCCTTACCCCGCAGGGATGATGTATCGAGCCTGTCCATGGATAAAAGATAGCCCACATCCTGCCCCTCTACAATCCAACCAGCGGGCGGAAGCGCGGCAGTTTTCGACCAAAGCGCAGCCGGCGCACAGGCGGCGCTGTCCGCCATATTCGCGTTGAGCCGCCAAACGGATGATGTGTAACGCGGCTCGCTGCCGATGATTTCATAATCCGCGACATTGGCATTGGCGGCGAGTTTAAGCGCAAGGCCCGCCTCCGCATCACCGCCCGCATCGGATTTGCGCGCGCCATATTGCGGCAGATCCCCAAAATAACCGAGCAACCGCTCGTCCTTGGTCACACGCGTCTTGGCAAAACCACTGCCGGTCTTGCGCACCTGCGGCTGGGTCAGCTGCATCGTGCCCGCTTCCTGTCCGAACAACGCAAAGGCAAGGTCGCCCTGCTCGGCGTTGGCAGCAGAGAAACCGGGAATTTCGGAAGTTTGCAGATAGTCATAAAAGGCACGCACATGTTTGGGCTGACCGATCATCAGCATCACCAGCGGGCGGCGCACATTCGCGTTAAAACGTTGCCCCTCGTGATAGATATTGCCGTTAAAACCAGTCTGTACACCCATAATGCCGACCGCAAGGTTCTCCTCGATCACAGCGGTGCGCAGCTGCCCGCCTACGGATGCCTCAAAACTGTCGACTGCGTCCTTGTTATCCAGCATCAGGTCGGTGACAATGATATTGAGATTGGTACGCGCGGCATCGCCATTCCGGCGCTCGCTGTTGATGTGGCGCAGCAAAGTGTCGATGCGTGTTTCCTGATTGTCACAGCCGCCCTGCGGACAGCGATAGGCGGCGGGCCGCGCGAAACTTTCGGGACTTTCAATCGGGTCGCTGACCTTTGTGCCGAAACTGCGGAACACGATATCGCCCTGCCCGCTTTGATAATTGCCGCTGCGGTACAGCCCGCTCTGCGTAAAATTGCGCGTGGCGCTGATCAGGTTGCCGATCGCATTGGCACTCCCCAGGCCCGGCGCGACATAGCCCGCCATGCCGCCCGAACCATCGAAATAGATATTGATCTTTTCGGGGGCAGTTTTGATCTCGCCGTTCCTGCCCAGTATCGATTGCACTTGAGCAGGTACACACTGCTGCGGCGCCTCAGCCAATTCCTCTTTATCCGATCCGAGGAAATAAAATGCCGCCGCGCCGGCAATAGCTACCACTACGGCCAAAACGATCAGGATAAGCGGCAGGGGTGATGTCGTTTTCTTTGTTTTTTGTCGTGCCAAAATATATGTTTTCCTGCATGTGCCTTGCCCGGGCTTTGTGCAGCCTAGGTGTATAGCATAGACAATACAGATAAGATTCGCAAAATTTATTTGCAGCGATATAAGAACAGTCAAATATGTCCGATGAAACCAGCCTTTATCCCGCCGTTACCGTAAAGATTGGCCGCCATAACAGGCGGTTATACCATGATGGCGATTTGAAAACGGCGGTACGGCTGGGCGACATAAAAGACGATACGCGCATTATTTACGAAGCCAGCCTGGGTCACCGCGCGCAAATGACGGCGCGCGACTGCCCGATACTGACCGATTTGCTGGAAGAATTCGGGCGCCCGGAAGAGGAAATTCCCTCTCCAGAGCAACAGCCTGCTTCTGCAACGACCAAAACCAAGGCATCGCCTTGGCAAAACCCGGCTGGCTCGGAAAATTCACAGACGCAGCCGCGGGATTATGCGGCCCAGATCGTCACCGACTATAATGATATCAAAACACCCGCCGACCTGCTCGATTTCGATGAAAGCTACCTGCCCTATGCACTTAGCAACCGTGCCAGCGATACGGCGGCTGAGCTGCACAAGGACAAGCGCGCGCGGTTCTGGCTGATCCCCGATGATGATGCGGACCATAAGGCGTATCTGGTGCCCGGCAGCGACAGCCATATCAACTGGGACGGATACCGTACGCGCGAGACAAGCAGTCCGTTCGTACATCATTTTCTGCTGATCCCCGGCGAAAAGCTAAAGCTGGTGCGACCTGCCACAATGGTAAAGGGCGCGGATGGATGGGAGCTGCTGGAACAGGGCGTGCTGGAAGGACTGGCCGCACCGGAAACAGAGTCGGAGCCGGATACACCCTATGCGCAGGTACCACAGCCCAACGACGCGATCATTCCGGAAATGCAGTTGCCCCCGGAAAAAAGCAAAACCGGCCGCAATATCGGCATCATACTGGCGCTGTTGCTGTGCGTATTCATGATCAACCAGTGTATGGAAGACGGCAGTTTCAGCGGCGCCGATAATGAAGTGGCTGCAGATGGGCGCCTGCCCAATATCTGCACCAATACAGGGCAAGGCTATGTCAGCCGTCCCATGCTGCGTCAGGCAGAACGGCTCTATATCGACCGCGATACCAATATTCGTGCGGGCGCGGGTGTTTCCAGCCGCAAAATGGGCACTGTCAAACGCGGTCAGCCCCTTGAACTGCGCCGCGCCAGCGATAAATCGCAGGAAAACTGGTATCAGATCGTGTCGGGCGAAAATTGCGGACATTATGTCTATTCCTATGCCGAAACCCCATCCGATGAAGCGCCGCCCACATTCATCACCTATGCCAATGTACAGCGCGAGATACAGGAAGACACGCCGCTGCTCGACCGCCCCGATGGCAGCATAATCGGCACCGTGCCGGCGGGACGCACTGTGTCCTATGTCGGTGAAGTCGCGGGCGGATACGGCGAAATTATCGATGCGCAGCAGGACAATGTGCTTGGCTATGTCGCGCTGTCGGCGTTTGAGGAAAAAACACGCGCGACCGCAGATACCGGTCTCGCCGTGCACAATAACTGTGCCTATCCGATCCGTATATATATTCGCATGCAGGCGCGCGGGCCTGCCGCACAGGGCGCACTCACGCTGCGTCCCGGCGAGAAACGCCCGGCGCTCACCTATACCGACGGCACAAAAGTCAATCCGGTATCGGCACAGGCGCAGGTCTATGCCGAACGCGATGATTTCACAATGGGGAGCGCAGAATTACAGGCATGGCGGCCGCGCACCCAGCCCTATACCGCACAGATAGACGGCAATGACAATTACGTGATTTCGCCGCAGTGTCAGTGACCAAATCCGTTGGTTCTGAACCCGTTGAAGCCTGTCCTGAGCAACTGCTTGGCAAGCAGTCAGTCGAAGGGGACGTGGATAATCTTAGTACAATGCCGGAATGACAGTGGTGTTGATTATCTTCACCTCACCCCATATCACGGACCGCGTAAACTAAGGGAGCAACAAAATGCCGGGCAAATGGTTTGACGAACTTGAGGTAGGGCAGGTTTTCCAGCACGATATCCGCCGCACACTCACGGAAACCGACAATCTGCTGTTCACGGCGATGACGCATAATCCGGCGCAGCTGCATCTGGATGACGAATATTGCAAAAATGAAACCGAATTCGGGCAGCGGCTGGTCAACAGCTATTTCACGCTCGGCCTGATGGTCGGGATTTCAGTGGGTGACACCACGCTGGGCACCGCCGTCGCTAATCTGGGCAATGATGAAGTGCGCTTCCCCAAACCATTATTCCATGGCGACACGATCCGTGTAGAAACCGAGGTCATCGAGCTCCGGGCAAGCAAATCGCGGCCCGATCAGGGCATCGTCAAGTTCCAGCACCGCGCCTATAATCAGCATGATGAACTTGTGGCAAGCTGCATCCGTTCCGGCCTGCAACGCAAAAAACCGGAGGTATAAGCAGCATGGCAGACGATATGAAACCCATCCGCTCATTCCTGTTTATTCCCGGTGACAGCGAGAAAAAACTCGCCAAAGTTGACACTACAGGTGCCGATGCGATTATCCTTGATTTGGAAGACGCTGTGGCGATGGAAAACAAGGCCGTGGCGCGTGAACGCACTGCAGCGACACTGACCGCACGCCCGCCCGCCCAGCGTGTGTGCCAACTATGGGTGCGGATCAATCCGCTGGACAGCGGTATGGCGAAAGATGACCTTGCCGCCGTTATCGCTGCCGCGCCCGATGGTATTATGCTGCCCAAGGCGAACAGCCCGGCCAATGTCGCCGCATTGTCCGGATGGCTGGACGTTATGGAATCCGATGAAGGGTTGAACGCAGGCGCGGTTAAAATCCTGCCTCTCACCACCGAAACCGCCATCGCCCCATTCCATCTTGGCGCATATGCGGATGCGGGCCTGACCCGCCTCTACGGCCTCACATGGGGCGCGGAAGACCTCGCTGCTGCGCTCGGTGCCAGTACAAATTTGGGACCGGATGGGGAATGGGCATTCACTTATAAATTGGTGCGCTCGCTCTGCCTGATGGCCGCACATGCGAGCGGCGTCGAGGCAGTCGAGACAATTTACGTGGATTTCCGCGACAGTGATGGTTTACGTGCCGCCTGCCTCGCCGCGCGTAGCGAGGGGTTCAGTGGGCGGATGGCAATCCACCCTGCACAAGTTCCCATCATCAACGAAGCCTTCACGCCGTCCGCTGAAGAAATAGACCATGCCCGCCGTGTGGTGGCGGCATTCACCGAAAACCCCGGCAGCGGTACTGTCGGGCTGGACGGTAAAATGCTCGATGTCCCACATCTCAAAGCCGCACAGCGGGTGCTGGCACAGGCGGGTTAACGGACGCGGTGACAAGCAATACAGCCTCTGCAAATCACGTCAGCGCCATAGCCAAAGCTGCACAGAGACACTAATGTCGCGCATATGATGACGCGCCTTGCCATATTATGCATGCTTGCGGTTCTATGGCTCGGCGCATGCAGCAACCCGGTCAATGAGGCCGCCAAGCCCGGCGATACGCTTATCCGTCTGGCTGATTCCGAAATACGCGGACTGGACCCGCAAAAATACAGCGACTTGTCCAGCGTTCGCGTGGCGATGGAACAATTTGAAGGGCTGACGCGGTTTGATGGCAGCGAAAAAGCCGTGCCTGGACTGGCGGAAAGCTGGACGGTGTCGGCTGATGGTCTGACATGGACATTCACGTTGCGCGGTAATCTGCGTTTTTCGGACGGGACACCTATCACCGCGCAGACATTTCCCCGCATCTGGGAACGGTTGCAAGCGCCCGAGACTGCATCACCGCATCTGTCACTATTCGCAGTGATTGAGGGTATTTCCGCGCCTGATAACAGCACAGTCATGGTGCGGCTGAAACAGCCCTCGCCCGAGCTTCCGGCTCTTATGGCACATCCGGCCATGGCGGCCCTGCCGCTGCACATTATCGCGGCAAAAGGCGATGGCTGGACATCGGATCGCCCGCTCGTCACCAGCGGTCCCTATCGCACCACCGACTGGCGGCTGAACGACCAGTTGCACATGACCGCCAATCCAAAATGGCATGGCGCACCTGTTGCCATTCCCAAAGTGATCTGGCGGCCGGTCGAGGACAGTCTGACCGCGATGCGTATATTCATGAGCGGCGGCGCAGATATTGTCAGCAACTATCCCGAAAGCCGTCACGAATGGCTGCAGCAAAGACTGGGCGATGCAGTGCGCGGCGGACCGTATCTGGGCAGCTATTATTTCACTCTCAACACCCGCACACGCCCATTTGACGATGCGCGCGTGCGGCGCGCGCTTTCGATGGCGGTGGACAGGCAGTGGCTTTCGCAGAAACTGTCGATATTGCACAGCCCGCCCGCTTACGGCGTAGTGCCGCCCGCACTGTATGGCGGTGCAGAAGCCAAACCCGATTGGGCAAGCACACCGGTTCAGAGCAGGCGGCAGATCGCGCGCGAAATGCTGGCGCAAGCCGGTTATTCGCCGCAAAATCCGCTCACTTTCGATATCCGTATCAACAGCTCCAACGAACATCGCCGTATGGCGGTGGCGCTGGCGGCGATGTGGAAAGAGATTGGCGCAGAGGCGCGCATTCTCAACAGCGAGGCAGCACTCCATTTCGCCAGTATGCGGCGCGGTGATTTTGAAATGGCGCGTTCGGGCTGGATCGCCGATATTCCAGCCGCGGAAAATTTTCTGGGCGTGCATGTATCAAACAGCGGGCCCAGCAATTATTCGGGCTATGCTAACCCCGCCTATGATGCCGCGCTCGCCGCTGCCATGGCGGAACCTGATCCTGAAAAACGCGTGGCAAGAATGCAGGAAGCCGAAGCAATATTGATCGAGGATGCGCCTGTGATCCCCCTCTATTACTATCTCACCCGCACATTGGTCGCGCCGCGTGTACAGGGATGGCAAGATAACCCTTCCAATATTCACCCCAGCGCGACATTATCACTGTCCAGCAATCCGTGACGAAGGAAAACGCACATATTATGCCGCCTGATCATGCCCCATCCATAGCGCAGCGCCTGCTGACAGGTGCCGGGGCATTGTTGCTGGCTTCATGCGGTAGCACCGCCGACCAGACACTGGACATTTCCGTAATCGACAGCGATTCTTCGATTTTCAATATCGAAAGAAGCAATTTGTCGCAGGGCGCAGGTCTGGTACGTAACGCGGCTGCGCAAGGTCTGGTCGCACATGACGCCGAGGGGCAGCTGGTGCCTGCTCTCGCCGAACGCTGGATCGTCACAGATGACGGGCAGAGTTTTATTTTCCGCCTGCGCAGCACAACATGGCCCAACGGCCGGGAAGTCACCGCCGAACAGGTCGCGGGCGCACTGCGCGAGCGTATCCGTATGGCCCGGCAGGGGCGGCTGGGCCGCGACCTGACTGAAATACGCGATGTCCGGTCGATGACTGGACGCGTTGTTGAAATCCGCCTGACATCCCCGAATCCCGACCTGTTGCAAATACTCGCGCAGCCCGAAATGGGGATCAGCCGCAACGGAGCAGGCACCGGGCCGCTCATGAAAGCCACCAAAGGCAATCATATCGAATTCACGATACCCACCGATGAAAGTGCCGATGATGCCGAAGAGGCAGCGCAAAGCGGCGCCGTTATAACCCTGCGCGCGGAAACCGCGGCCCGGGCCATCGCCAGATACGAGATGGATTTTGCCGAAATAGTGACCGGTGGCCGGTTTCAGGATCTTCCCCTTATCGATATTGCCGATGTCAACCGCAGCGAGATACGCATTAATCCTGCATCCGGCCTCTTCGGACTGATGTTCGTCGAAGACAGCGAGTTCCTCTCGGACGGCGTAATCCGTGAAGCCATTTCCATGGCCATTGATCGCAGCCGCTTCCGCGCCGCGCTCAACATTCAGGAAGATGCCGCCAGCAATAAGATTGTACCCGCTTTTGTTGAGGATTTTGAAAGCTTGGCCGAAGAACCCTGGGGCGACCTCCCGATGGCATCCCGCCGTTCCATCGCCAAGCGGCGAATTGATGGGTGGAACAACAATAACGGCACAGTGCCAGAGCTGCGCATCGCCATGCCTGCGGGACCGGGAGCAGACCTGTTATACGCCACCGTGCGCGGCGATCTCAGCGCCATAGGTGTGGACACAGTCCGCGTGCCTCTGGGCGGTAATGCCGACTTACGGCTGATTGATGAAGTCGCCGCCTATAATGGTGTTGCATGGTATCTGAACCAGCTTTCGTGCGGACGCAGGACAGTGTGCGATGAAAAAGGCGATGCGCTGCTCGCACAGGCCAAATCCGCCGCAGATCTTGCCCAACGGGCGGCGCTTATGTCGGAAGCTGAGGAAAGTATGGCCAATTATCACAGCTTTATCGTGCTGGGACAGCCGATACGGTGGAGCCTGATAAAGGAGGATTATGAAGGCTTTGCCCTCAATCCACTCGGCTATCACCCCTTGCCCTCGCTCGCACAAATCCCCAAATAGAGAGTAAGGCAGGGTATTTGGGAGACTGGGGATGGCAATACGCCCCGAAAAAATGAATAAACCGACTGATTATGTCAGTCAGGAGCAGATGGATCAGCTAAAGGCCAGTTTGCCGCAGCTCGGTACGGATCCGGCATCTATCCGTAAACGCGTCGAGGCGCTGGAAGTCGTCCTGGAACGCAGTTTTGTTATTCCGGGCATCAACCGTCATGTCGGGCTGGATTCGATTGTCGGTCTCGTACCGGTCGTGGGCGATATCATCACCGCGGCCATGGGCGCTTATATGGTGTGGGAAGCACGCAATCTGGGCATGTCGAAATTCCAGATGGCACGCATGGCAGGCAATGTCGGCATTGATACACTGCTGGGCGCCGTGCCGCTGGCTGGCGACCTGTTCGATTTTCTATACCGGTCAAACACCAAAAATCTGCGCATCATCCGCAAACATCTGGACAAACACCACCCCGAAACCAAGGTTATCGAGGGTTAGCAGCAATGGCCCCGGCAAAAGACCGGGGCAATACCATGTACCAGATTATTAATCGGAATGCTTTTTCTTGCGCGTCGGCTTCAGCATGCCAGGCGAAATAAAGCCCATGGAGTCGGGCCGCATCGCTTTTTCGCGCAGCTTGCTTTCGATGGTCGCATATTCCTGTTCCATCTCCGGGCTCACCGAAGCGCGTGAAGCTTCCAGCGCTTTTTCAAAATGCGACATCGCAACTTCGCTGACATCCGATCCATTTTCACGCAGTGCAAACAGGCCAGCACGGCGCACCAGATCCTCCAGATCAGCGCCAGTATACCGGTCTGCCCGTTCGGCGATGCTGTCCAGATCGACATCCTTTGCAAGCGGCATTTCGCTGGTGTGAATGCCGAGTATCCGGCGGCGTCCGGTTTCATCGGGCACCGATACATAGACGAGTTCATCAAAACGGCCGGGGCGCAGCAATGCCGGGTCGACTAGATTGGGGCGGTTGGTGGCGCCGATCAGTACCACCGACTGCAATTCCTCAAGCCCGTCCATCTCAGACAATAGCGTATTGACCACGCGGTCGGTTACACCTGAACTTGCCGCACCTCTTTTGCCCCGCGACGGTACAAGCGAATCTATTTCGTCGATAAAAAGCACACAGGGCGCAACTTGCCGTGCCCGCGCAAAAAGGCGCGCAATCTGCTGTTCGCTTTCGCCATACCATTTCGACAGCAGATCGGATGATTTGGTGGCGATGAAATTGGCATCTGACTCCTTGGCCACAGCCTTTGCCAGCAAAGTCTTGCCTGTTCCAGGAGGGCCATACAGCAGAAAACCTTTCGCCGGACGGATACCCAGACGGTGAAATGCATCGGGGTTTTTCAGCGGCAATTCGACACCTTCCTTGAGCTGCGCCTGCGCATCATCCAGACCGCCAATATCGCCCCAGCCCACATCAGGGGCCTGCACCATGACTTCGCGCATCGCCGATGGCTGGACGCGCTTGATCGCCTCCATGAAATCTTCGCGAGTCACGCTCAGTGTATCAAGCACCTCTGCCGGTATCGTGCCTTCTTCAAGATTGAGCTTGGGCATTAACCGGCGCACCGCCTCAATCGCCGCTTCGCGCGACAGGGCCGCAATATCTGCGCCGACAAAACCATATGTCGTGCGCGCCAGTTCTTTCAGGTCGACATTGTCGGCGAGCGGCATGCCGCGGGTATGGATCGCGAAAATTTCACGGCGGCCCGCTTCATCAGGCACACCTACAATAATCTCGCGGTCAAAACGCCCCGGACGGCGCAACGCCTCGTCAACTGCATCAGGGCGATTGGTGGCGGCAATAACAACCAGATTGACGCGCGATTCAAGCCCGTCCATCAGTGTCAGAAGCTGCGCGACAAGACGCTTTTCTGCCTCGCCCTGCACATTTTCCCGCTTTGGCGCGATCGAATCAATCTCATCGATAAACAGGATGGACGGTGCGGACTTTGAGGCTTCCTCAAATATCTCACGCAGTTTCTTTTCGGATTCGCCATAGGCGGAACCCATAATTTCCGGGCCATTTATCAGGAAAAAATTGGCATCGCTTTCATTGGCGACTGCGCGCGCCAGCCGTGTCTTGCCGGTTCCTGGCGGGCCATGCAGCAGCACGCCGCGCGGCGGATCTACGCCCAAACGGGTGAATAGTTCGGGATAGCGCAGCGGCAGTTCGACCATTTCACGCAGCTGGTCAATTGTTTCCACCATACCGCCAATATCATCATAAGTGACATCGGCGCGGCGCATTTCGGTAGCCGCTTCATATTCTGCACGCAGCTCCACCTCGGTATCGGCATCGATATGCACGAAACCCTGCGGCGCAGTCGAAACCACGACCAGCCGGATTTCAGCAAGTGCATAGGCGGGTGCGGCCAGCATCTGCTGCAGTTGCTGCGGCATATCGCCGCGATCCACTTTCTGTTGTCCATGCGTGGCGACAAAATCACCCGCTGTTAGCGGACGTCCCGCAAATGTGCGCTTAAGTGCGTTGGTATTGCCCTGTAGCCGCAAGTCTTTTTGCGCGGGGGCCAGCACCACGCGTTTCGCCGGTTTTGATTCGGATTTTTTGATTTGGACAAAATCACCTGAACCCACGCCTGCATTCGCACGTTGCAAGCCATCGATGCGGATAAGTTCCAGCCCCTCGTCCTCTGGATAAGGCAGAACAGCGCGCGACGGCGTTGAACGCTTGCCAATAATTTCAACGACATCGCCTTCCATCACGCCAATTTCGGCCATGATATCCCGGCTCATCCGCGCAAGTCCGCGTCCGCTGTCTGCGGGCCGCGCATTGGCAACTTGGAGCTTACGGCCTTCGGCTGTGTCTGCTGGCATATATATTTGTCCTGCTGATTTTTTCAGATTGGAAAAGGATTGAAAAATCAAACTAGGAATTGCGGACGCGCATTGCAAACCCTGAACGCACCGCTTGCCCAAATCTATGGTAAATTACTGTTGCTAATTTGCAGCCCGCAGCCAAAACCACCGCAAACATAACTCTGTTATTGCATGCAATTAATCGAGCGGTTAAGGTGAATTCAAAGCAAAAAAGGGGGTCAGTGCGAACACTGACCCCTTAAAAGTTTTTAGGAGAGGATGCCTGAAAGGCTCATCCTATATGCAGTCGTACCGGCTATTGTGCAAGTGCGAAAAGAACAGAGTGAGTTGCAAATTTTGCAATGCTGGCCTATGTTATATGCGGCTTCCGGTTACATCTGTAACAAAGATGCTTTTGTGCACCGCAATAATACGCCTGTCTGTCATTGTTGTTGAAGGAACCTGAAATTGCGCCGTTTACCTCCGCTCCGCTCACTTGAGGCTTTTGTACGTGTAGCACGTCTGGGCAGCGCCAAGGCCGCCGCCAGCGAGCTTGCACTATCCCCATCCGCGCTCAGCCGGCGTATCGGTGCACTGGAAGATTTCATGGGGAAAAAGCTTTTCCGGCGACAAAATCAGATTCTCGCGCTCAATGATGAAGGCGAATCATTATTCAAAACAGTTGCGCCTGCACTGGAGAGTCTGGCCGAGGCTGTGCATGAACATATGGATGACAGCCGCAACATCCGGCTACGGCTCGGTGTGCTGCCGCTGTTCGCCAGCCAGCGTCTGTTTCCGCACTTGCCCGAACTGCGCCGCATGTATCCGCTGCTGCATATCGACACTGTCACGACCGGGCACAGCGAGAATTTTCTGGGCGATACACTGGATGCGGCCATTATATTGGCCAAACAGGTTGATCCGGCGCTACATGCGGACCGGCTCGACCATAATTTTGTATATGCCATTGCATCGACAGAGCTATCCGAAAAACTGGGCGACACACCCGATATTGACCTGCTGGCCAAACAGACTTTCCTGATTCACGCCGATATGCCCGAATCATTTGAAAGCTGGAAAGAGGCGCTCGGCCTGAATGCCCTCACTCCGGCAGCTATCGATCATTTTGACAGCGGGCCGTTAATGCTGGAGGCTGCCGCGCAGGGACTGGGCATCGCCATCTTGCATGATGACCATTTAAGCCGCAGCCATGATAAACGCCTCGCGCAGCTCTATGACATCAAAGTCGAAAGCCCCTATAGCTATTGGTTCGTATGCAAACCACGCGCATTGGAAACGCGGGCCGTCCGCCTGTTCCATGACTGGCTCGTGAAAACCGAGGTTTAAGACCAAACGTCGCCCCCGCTTGCATGCGAACGGCGTTGAAACAGGCTCTGGTGGCCAATCGTTTTGGAACGATTAACCGACTTTGGCAGATTTAATCACGCCGGGCTCTGCCGGTGGTTCCCCTTTGGGCAGCGCGTCAACATGTTCCATGCCGCTTTCGACCTGGCCCCATACAGTATATTGGCCGTCAAGGAATTCGGCGTCTTCAAAACAGATGAAAAACTGGCTGTTCGCGCTGTTCGGATCCATCGTGCGCGCCATGGAACAGGTGCCACGTGTATGCGGCTCGCTGTTGAACTCCTGGTCGAGATCAGGCTTGTCGCTGCCGCCAATGCCGGTGCCGTCCGGACAACCGCCCTGCGCCATAAATCCGGGGATTACGCGGTGGAATTTGACGTTGTCGTAAAAACCTTCACTCGCCAGTTCCTTGATGCGTTCAACATGCTTGGGCGCAAGGTCGGGACGCAGTTTAATAACAACGTCGCCGCTGTCGAGATTGAGTGTCAATGTATCGGACATGTAGAAATTTCCTTTCCGGGTTTTAAGTCTTGGCAGCCGATATAGGCGCGCATACGCAAATGTCACCCTTCAACCATCATGCGGCCTTTATGCCATGGCCCTACAAATCCTATTACAGGCTTGCACTTTACCCTTTCCTAAGCCAAACACAGCGCAATCAGGGGCAGTTTAGCGAAGAAAGGGCGCGCGGATGACGGATCAATCGGATGATCTTACAATACGCGATCACGACACGGCACATGCCGTGCCCGAAAAAGCGCTCGATAATTTCGACGAAGACAACCGCCTGCGCCCCGAATTCGTGCGGCGTGTTACCGATGCTCTTGAAAACGGCAATGGTGAACAGGCGTATGAGCTGGTCGAACCGCTTCACCCCGCCGATATCGCCGATCTGTTCGAACTGGTCGACAAGGAATATCGCCCATTGCTGGCAGCTGCGCTCACCGACCTTATGGGCGCGGATGTTTTGGCCGAGCTCAACGATTATGTGCGCGAAGACATTATCGAATTCCTGCCCGCACAGCAGGTGGCCGATTTTGCGGGGCAGCTGGAAACCGATGACGCCGTCGCGATTATTGAAGACTTGGATGAAGGCGATCAGGAAGCTGTCCTTGCAGAGCTGGACGCCGAAGACCGCGCCGCCATTGAAAATGCGCTGTCCTATCCTGAAGAATCCGCCGGGCGTCTTATGCAGCGCGACCTGGTCGCTGTTCCGGAGCATATGACGGTCGGGCGGTTAATCGATTATCTGCGCGAGCACACCGAACTGACCACTGAGTTTTGGGAAATATTCGTCGTTGATCCGTCACATAAACCAATCGGTTCTTGCCAGCTCAGCTGGATCATGCGCACCCCGCGCGACATCATGCTGGGCGACGTGATGAAACGCGACCAGACATTAATCCCTGTCGACATGGATCAGGAAGAAGTCGCGCTGCGATTTCAGAAATACGCGCTTATTTCGGCCGCCGTGGTGGATGAGGATGGCCGTCTGGTCGGACAGGTCACCGTCGATGACATCATCCATATCGTTCAGGAAGAAGCGGGTGAGGATATCTTGCGGCTTTCGGGCGCAGGCGAAGGCGATATTAACGAACCGATCCGCGACAGTTATACCTCGCGCGTGCGCTGGCTAATCGCCAATCTGGGTACGGCGCTGCTGGCCAGTTTTATCATTTATGCATTTGGCAGCGCGATTGAAAAACTGGTCGCGCTCGCCGTGCTGATGCCGATTGTCGCATCGATTGGCGGCAATGCCGGTACGCAGACCATGGCCGTTGCCGTGCGCGCGCTGGCCATGAATCAGCTTACCCGCTCCAATACCCGGCGCATCGTGCTGCGCGAACTGCGCGTTGCCTTGCTGAACGGATTAACGGTTGCACTCCTTACCGGTGTCGGCACAGGAGTCATATTTGGCGATGCCATGCTGGGTATCGTGATTGCGCTCGCCATCCTCATCAATATTATTGTGGCCGGTATGGCAGGCGTATTGGTGCCGGTGACGCTGGAGCGCATGAACCAGGACCCTGCAGTCGCCTCATCCGTATTCGTCACGATGATCACCGATTCCATGGGCTTTTTCGCGTTTCTCGGACTGGCTGTCGCCAGCGGTCTTGTCAGCCTTTAAGCTTTCTACCCGTTTAGCAGCAAGCTGAATCCACCGCTTTTTTCTGTGCCTGGGTCTCTATCATAGGTGCCACGTCGTCAGGCATTCCACATCTGCATGCGTATGAAACAGCTCCCATACAATATTGTCGGGATCGCGTGACCAGTATTTATCACTGCGGGCATAGCAACATGTCGTATTTGCCTCCTGCACCGGCTTGTCATCAGCGGTCAGCAGGCGGGCGTTAAGTGTTTCCAGCGCAGCGCCTTCATTCACTTCTATGCCCAGATGCCCAATAGCTGACTTACCATCCCCGGAACGGGATATTGCAAAATTGACGCTTGGATCATCAAGCCGCCACTGCACATAACCCTCTTTCTTCCGGCTGGGGTCAACTCCAAACAGCGCCGTATAATAGCGAATCGATTTGTTGAGATCGGCAACTGAAATATGGACATGTAGTCTTTTTGTGTTCTGCATTTGCGTCATTATTTTTCATCCTTCTGTAAAGTTACAAAACTAGTTTCCTAGTTATTTTTGGGCAAATTTTTTAAGGCTATTGGACCTCCGCCAATCCTGCGCAGCAGTCTTTCAGCAAATGGTCGGAAAGGGCCTGAAGGACTTCAAATTTTATGCTGTTCATAATTTCCCGACCCTGTTTTTTCTGCACGATAATTCCGATCGACTCCATTTTCATCAGATGATGCGCGAGAGTAGATGCCGGGACACTGAGCCGTGACTGAATATCCCCGACTGTCAGCCCCAGCGGCGCAGCCTGCACCAAAAGACGCAGAACGGTGAGCCGCGTGGGGTTGCCCAGGGCGGCAAACAGACGGGCAGCGGTATCGTCATTCATTCTTTGCATGAGTTCTACATAACTAGTTTTTTAGTTTTGTCAACTATCTTCCTGATTGGCAGTTTGGCAGAAGTGCTCCAGATCAATACACCGCGCCGCATGCCCTACTTGACTCACCGCAACCACAGGCACATCTAAAATCCATGCCGCTTCATATGACAAAAATCGCGTTTCGCAGCGAAAGCCCGGCCACGCTCAGGCGCTGGCTGGAATCGCATGCCGAGCAGGGCGAGGCGCGGCTGACCACACGCTATATGCCGAAACGGCATGCGGATATGGAGGGCGGCTCGCTCTACTGGATCCACACCAGCACCATTGTCGGCCGCAGTCCGATCCTGGGCTTTATGGAAAACGGTGAAGGGCGACATTGGATACGTCTGGAGCCCACCTTGATTGCCGTCCGCCCCGTCCCGCGCCGTGCGCATCAGGGGTGGCGCTATCTGGAACAGGCCGATGCACCGCCGGATCTGGACAGCGTGGAAGCCGATGGCCGCGACAATATGCCGCCGCGCATGCTGGGCGAGCTTACCAAATTGGGGCTGATATAACCCGTTCCTATTATGCTTGCGGTAAGTTGAGAGCTGCTTTAGCGAGAAGCCAGATAAAGGGCATTCCATGACAGACACAGAAACACAGCACATTCCGCAAGCGCACATAAAACCGGCGCGAAAATTTCCTTCCGTCTGGAACAGCGCCATATGGATATTGCTGTTTTTCGGTCTTCAGATTCTGTTCAGCACCATCGCTGTTTTCGGTTTTATATTTGCAACCGCACCTGGGGAAGGGGTGCCATCCGATCAGCTGACTAACATGATGAATGATATGAAGGTTATAGCGCTGCCGTCGATATGGGCTTTGGTGATTTCCAATATAGTCGTCATTCTGGCTTCGCTATTCTATCTGCGACATGGCGAGCGCATGGCGGCAGTGGGGATGGACCGCTGGAGCAATTTTGGCATTGGCCGGACAATATTGCTCACTGTACTTGTGCTGGGTGCGGCCATGCTTTTCACGCACATATATGCAACCTATCTTATCCCACATATCGAAGCGCAGGCGGGTCTCAGGGAATTATTCGCTGCCATTCCGCAGACTATCGGTAACCAGATTCTGCTGTTTGTCGCCGTCGCCATTCTGGCGCCCATAGCCGAAGAATTGGTATTTCGCGGTTTCCTGCAAAACAGCCTGATGCATCATATGCCGCCTTTTGCCGCCATTGCGCTGGCTTCGGCCATATTTGCAGCTATCCATTTCGATTTCTATGCCTTCCCCGCGCTGGCGGCATTGGGCGCGGCTTTCGGTTATCTCTATTACAAGACAGGCTCGCTGCGCGTTAATATCGCGATGCATGTCATCAACAACGCGCTCGCACTCGGCCTGCCTATGCTGGCGACGCAGTAACGCGGCGGATCACCTGCGCGAATGTTTCGGCATCCTGCGCGCCGGGTACCATGAATTTCTCGGCGAAGATAATTGCGGGCACGCCGTTAATATCACGCTCACGCCAGAAATTCTGTTCGGCGCGTATGCGCACCGCGTGATCAACATCGGTCAGCTTGACGCGCGCTTCTTCGCGGTCAAGCCCGACGCTTTGCGCCACATCGAGCAGCACTTCGCTGTCACTCACATCCCGGCCCTGCTGAAAATAGGCTGCAAACAGCGCCAGCTTCAGCTCGGTCTGTTTTGCACCGCCCATATCTTTCCCCACCCAGCTAAGCAGCAGGTGCGCCTTGAACGTGTTATAAATCCGTGCGTCCGGTGCATAGTGGAATTCGAACCCCAGCGCTGCACCCATATCGGCAATGCGCTGCCGCGCCTGTGCGCTTTGCTCCGCTGTGGATCCATATTTGCGCTGGATATGCTCGCCGCTATTCTCGCCTTCGGGCGGCATATCGGGATTAAGCTCAAACGGATGCCACAGGATATCAGGCTCAACTTCATCGCCCACAATTTCCAGCGCTTTCACAAGCTGCCGGTAGCCGATAATGCACCACGGGCATACAACGTCGGAAACGATGTCAATACGCAGTTTCTGGGTCATGGCTATCTCTCCATTGTCTTTAATCGTTATACATTTCTGTCATTCCAGCACTTGCCGTCACCCCAGCGGAGGCTGGGGTCCAGATAACGGTGCGTACAGGCTGTTAGCTATAAATATAGCCGTATACATCAATGAAGCGGCTTACCATTGGCCGCGGACCTTTTGCCATACAAATGGGCATCTGGATTCCAGCCTTCGCTGGAATGACGGGATGAAAGCCGGGGGCTAAAATAACGGACAGAGCTGGACAGCACCATAATACTACCCACGTGTGCTGAGCCAATGTTCCAGCAGGTTGTGCGCAATGGCAAAGGGCGGCGGCGCGATAAACGGCGCGTCCGTATCACCCGCCATCGCGGCGCGGACATCCATTTCGCCGAACCAGCCTGCTTCCTCAATTTCGGTGGTGTCGAGCGTCAGTGCCGGGTCATCGCAGATGCTGGTGCAGGCGATCATGAGCGAGGACGGAAACGGCCATGGCTGGCTGGCAATATAGCGCACATCGCGTACCCTGATGCCCGCCTCTTCCCATAGCTCACGCGCCACGCCTTCCTCTATGCTTTCACCCGGTTCGATAAAGCCTGCGAGCGCAGAGAAACGCTTGACCGGAAAGCGCGGCTGGCGGCCCAGCAGCACCTTGCCGTCATGTTCGGCGAGCATGATGGCCACCGGATCAACGCGCGGAAAATGCTCTGCGCCGCAACCGTCACTTTCCGTCAGGCAATGCCGCGCCCAGCCGCCCTTGGCGAGCACAGTCCGGTTACCGCAATTGGCACAAAAGCCATGCCGCATATGCCAGTCCACCACCGATCGCGCGCCGCCAAACAGTGCCAGCTGCTCGGGTGGCAGCGCCATCAGCCCCTGCCATAGCCGCGGATTTGCAGGCCCTGCGCCGCCGTTACCGCCTGCGCGCACTTCGGCAAAACAAGGCGTCTCACCGTCCAGCCCCAGAAAAACGAGATCACTGTCTTCTGCCGCATCGGCTAGGCTGACCCACGCAAGACCGCCATCGCGATCAAACTGCGGTTCCAACCCATCCATTTTGAGCAGACGGGCGCGCAGTGTCATCAATCTAGCAAGCTTGTTCGGGTCCATGCGTATCTGGTCAGCGCGCTCTATCGTCGCGCCGGTCAGGCCGGGGGTGGAAAAGGTCATATTATCAACAGGCACGGCTTCAGTATTCCTGCGAAAGCAGGAATCCAGGGCAGCAAAACGCCGTGCCACTCTGGGCTCCTCCTTTCGCAGGAGCACGATTTGCGGGAGCGCGAGCCATGTTACCCGCCCATCAGGTCGCGATAGACAAGCTGGCCAAATTCCTGTTGGAACGGATAGGCATCTGCCGGCATATATTGCGTATAGCCCGCCGCGCGGAATCCGCGCACATTATCCACGAAAGCAACTGTTCCGGCCGCACCGCCCCAGCCAAATGTGCCCTTTGGTCCATTGGCAGTGCCAAGGCCGACACGGCCGCCCGCACCAAAGCCTTGTCCCTCAACCCATGTGCCTTTCAGGTCGGCACCCTCGGGCAGAATATTGGACATACCGAGCACGGCCGCACGTTCCGACATGATCCGCGTATCGCCCAGCGCGCCTTTGCCCAGCAGCATGGCCAGAAAACGGTCATAGTCACGCGCCGAACTCACAAGCCCCGCACCGCCGAAAGGAAATGCCGGTTTTTCGGTATAAATACTGTCGCTTGCAGGATCGATCGGGAACAGCACAGGACCAACAGGCGCATAGTTGGTGGCAAACCGCGATGTCTCGCTTTCGGGAACCTGAAAAAACGTGCTGGTCATGCCCAGTGGGTCAAACATTCTGGATTGCAGAAATGCGCCAAACTCCATGCCGGATGCCTGCTGAATGACATAGCCAAGCAAGTCGAGCGCGATAGAGTAGCTCCACGTGCTGCCCGGTTCCGCAATCAGCGGCAGCGACGCGACACGCTTTGAAAATTCGTCAATGGACGGTGTCGGCGCAGGCACGGGAAAGCCGGGAAGCGTCTGTTTGCTGACCACGCCTGGCGCGATGCCGAGCCGGTTATATTCATTGAGCAAAGGCCCCTTGGTAATGATATTATACCCCAGACCCGCCGTATGCGTGAGCAGATGCCGCACCGTCATCTGCGTTTTGGCAGGGACTGCATCCAGACTCTTCGCCGGATCGGTCAGCACTTTCATATTGGCAAATTCGGGCAGGATCTCGGCGACAGGCATGTCGAGTGTCAGCTTGCCTTCATCGATCAATATCATCGCCGCCATGCCGGTCACCGGCTTGGTCATCGAATAGATGCGCCACAGCGTATCTTTATCCGCAGGTACTGCGCTATCAATCGCGATCGTGCCTTCGCTGATATACTGTGGATCTCCCGCGCCAAAGCCGATGGCCGCCATCATCGCCGACACTTTCTTTTCGGCGACATAGCTTTGCATTTCCGCTGTCAGAAGCGGGAACGCCAGCATGCCTGTTTTGGCACTTGCCAATGATGTCGCTGCCGACGCGCCGGCACAGCCCGGTGCTGCGACCAATAGCCCCATCAGGCCTGCGGACCGCAGCAAGTTACGGCGGCTCAGGTCCAGTTTCAGATCAGGTTTGGAATTCGGCATCTCACTCTCCGTTTTGCGTGCTTTACTGGCGTGCTTTTTGATATTTCTCATAAGCCTTTACGGCCTTGGCAAATAATGTCGGCAATCCGGCATCTGCTATATTATCCAATGCCCACCATTCCCCCGCACTAGGTAGCATTTCAAAATCTTTACCCTGATAGACGGCCAAATCAAGGGTCAGGGAGAAATGCGTGAACGTATGATGGACCGCTTTCGGTACGATTTCCCATGGCCCATGCAATGGCGCTTCGGATGAATCCGCGCCATTTCCGCTACGGCGTGCTGACCAATTGTCAGATGGCAATGCGCGCATTCCGGCAAGCATTCCTGTATCTTTGCGCCGAACGAGCCAGATTTTATTTTCCCGTATAACCCCAAAAACTGTTCCGGCGCGCAGCGGTTTTGCCTTTTTGGGCGCTTTTACCGGGAAAGCCGCCGGTGTGCCTGCCGCGAAAGCCATGCAGTCATGCTGTAGCGGACATAGCGCACAGGCGGGATCACGCACCGCACATAGACCCGCGCCCAGATCCATCATCGCCTGCGCAAAATCGCCCGCGCGCGCATCCGGCGTAATTGCATCGGTTTTCTCGCGGATATGCGGCCTTGAGGCGGGCAGCGGCGTGTCGATAGCGAAAAGCCGCGACACGACCCGTTCGACATTGGCATCCACCACCACCGCGCGCTGTCCAAACGCAATCGCCGCAATCGCCGCCGCGGTATAGGGGCCAATCCCCGGAAGTTTGCGCAAATCGGTTTCATTGCCGGGAAATGTACCATCCAGATCACCTGCCACAACCCGCGCGCATTTCAGCAGGTTGCGGGCGCGCGCATAATATCCAAGCCCTGCCCACGCCGCCATCACATCCGCATCATTTGCCTGCGAAAGCGTTTCCACGCTGGGCCAGCGGGCAATGAATTTGGCAAAATATGGTTTGACCGCCGCCACTGTGGTTTGCTGCAACATAATCTCGGACAGCCAGACATGATATGGGTCTGCTAGTTTCTCCCTTGGCATCATCCGCCACGGAAGTTTGCGTGCATGCGCGTCATACCAGCGCAAAAGACGCGCGGCGACGGTGTCTGACTTTTCCACAATCGGTGCTTTGCCCTTGGCGACCATAGGGCGGCTATGCCATGGTCTTTCCCGAAATGGAACGTGATAAATCCGATAAGCCAAAGCCCGCCAAAGCGGCGCGTAAAAAGGCGGCCAAGCCAAAAGCCAAACCGTACCAGCGCCCGCGCGGCGGGGCGGCGAAATCCATTTCCGATCTGATGCCCGAAATCGGCCGCGCGGCATTCCGCAAATTCGGTTTTGTGCAAAGTTCCATCGTCACCCGCTGGCCGGAAATTGCGGGGGAGCGTTACGCGGCGATATCGCTGCCGGAATCGATCCGTTTTCCGCAGGGGCAGAAATCGGATGGCACGCTGAACCTTATAGTATCGGGCGCGCATGCCGTGCTGATGCAGCATGTCACGCCGGAAATTATCGAACGGGTCAACCGGTTTTTCGGCTATAACGCCGTCAGCAAAGTCAAGATGCGGCAAGGCGTGGTGGCTCCGCCCAAAACGCAGGAAACCACCCCGAAGCCGCCGCCATCGCTGAAACCGATTCCGATGGAACTTGGCGAAAGTTTGCGCGACATTGGCGATCCCGAATTGCTCGCTGTGCTGGAATCGCTGGCCCGCGGAATTGCGGATGAAGAGACACCGGACGAGAAAGATTCGGGGCTGCCCAAAGTAAAATGATGCAGCCGATAACCACCGCTAACGAAAAATGCTGGAAACACAGCAAATGTGCGGATAAGGCAGTTGTTAACGAGACTAAGACAAAGGACATATCCCCATGCGTAAAATAGTATCCGTGACGAGCATTGCATTTGCCATGACCCTGGCATCCTGCGGCAGCGGCACTGGCGAAACAGCCGAGCTGTCGGGCGAACCGATCGAGAATATCGCGCCACCCGAAGGCCAGCAGTGGAGCGATGTTGTCACCAAAACCGAACATGGCGGTTATTTGATGGGCAATCCTGATGCCCCCATTAAAGTCGTGGAATTTGCCTCACTCACCTGCCCGGCTTGCGGCGCGTTTGCTGAGGAAGGCTATCAACCGCTGCGCAATGACTATGTGCCCACCGGGCGCGTCAGCTTGGAGTTCCGCAATTTTGTACGCGACCCGATTGATCTGTCGGCTGCCATGCTTACACAGTGCGGTACCGACACCGCGTTTTTCCCACTGACCGAAGCGGTTTTTGGAAATCAGCAGAATATGCTGCAATCCATGCAGAGCGAAGGTGCCAAACTGCAAGCGGCCATCGAACTGCCGGAAGAACAGCGTTATATGGCACTGGCAGATGCCGTGGGCCTGATCGACTTTTTCGCCACCAAAGGTGTTTCGCGTGATCAGGCCGCATCATGCCTCGCGGATCCTGCCAAAGCCAAGACGCTGGCTGACAACACGCAAAAAGCCGTTGAGGATTTCAATGTATCGGGCACACCGACTTTCCTGATCAATGGTCAGACCATTCAGTACGGAGGCTGGAACGCCATGGAAAAACAGCTACAGGATATGGGCGCACGCTAAACATTTAGCACCACCGGGAGGCCGCAGGTAAATGCAGATAAAGCGATTGAAACTTTCGGGTTTTAAGAGCTTTGTCGATCCCACCGACCTGCGTATTGAAAAGGGGCTGACAGGAATTGTCGGCCCCAATGGCTGCGGCAAGTCCAACCTGCTCGAAGCCATTCGCTGGGTGATGGGTGAAAGCTCCCCCAAATCCATGCGCGGCGGCGGTATGGAGGATGTGATTTTCGCCGGCACCGCCACCCGGCCCGAACGCAGCTTTGCCGAAGTCACCCTGCTTGCAGAGGCCGACAGGGGCGAACATGTCAGCAATCTCGCTGGTGCCAAAGACATGGGCGATATGGATGCGGAGCTGGAAGTCATCCGCCGGATAGAGCGCGGCGCGGGCAGCGCCTACCGCGTCAACGGTCATGACGTACGTGCCAAAGACATTGCGCTAATATTCGCCGATGCCGCCACGGGCGCACACTCTCCCGCCCTTGTCAGCCAGGGCAAGATCGCGGCCGTCATCGCCGCCAAACCCACCGAACGGCGGCAGATGCTGGAGGAAGCCGCCGGGATTGCCGGATTGCATGTACGCCGCAAGGATGCCGAACAGAAACTGCGCGCCGCCGAAACCAATCTGGACCGGCTCGACACCATATTGGCCGACATGAACGCCCGCTCCGCGCATTTGCGGCGGCAGGCCAAGGCGGCAGAGCGCTATCGCAGGCTGAGCAGTGAAATCAGTACCGCCGAAGCGCGCCTGATCTATGCCCGCTGGCGCGATGCCGCCGCGGCCGCAGCCGAAGCGAAAGAACAGGCCAAGCGCGCAGAAGAGCGTGTCGCCGCTGCACAGACTGCACAAAAAGATGCGCAGGACGCGCAGGCAGAGGCCACCGGAAAGCTGGCCGAGGCGCGCAGCGCGTTGCAGGACAAGCGCGATAATGTAAACGCGCTGCAGCACCAGATTGAAGCGCTTCAGGGGCAGCTTGCCAATGTGCATCAGCGGATTGCCGATCTCGACCGTCAGTCCGCCCGTCTGGGCGAAGACAGCGCGCGTGAAGACCAGCTCACCCATGATGCCGCCGCCGCGCTCACCCGGCTCGAACAGGAACGTGCACGCGTTGCCGCCGATATCGAGGCGCAGGAAGGCCAACGACCCGAACATGAACGCGCCTATGACAATGCCGAACGCGCCGCGCGCGCCAGCGAAGTGGAACTCGCCAAGGCAGTTGCAGAACAGGCGCGTGTGCAGGCCGAGATACGGGTGGCGGATGCGGCCTTGAGCGCGGCACAGACACGGACCGACCGCCTCTCCGCCGGTCTGGACCGCACACAGCAACAGTTGCGCGGACAGGGCGAAACTACGGATTTGGAACGCGCCTTTACTGAGGCAGAAGCCCGCAAAACCGGGGCGGAAAAGACGCGCGCCGGATTGCGCGATAAGCTTGCGGAGCTGGAATCACAGCGCAGCGGCCTGACCGAAAAACGCGCGGCCAGCGAAGCCGCCCTGTCCGCCGCGCGCGCCGACCACAAGGCACTGGAACGCGAACTGGCTGCGCTCACCCGCGATCTTGCCGCACATGAAAGCCGGCACAAGGCACTCGATCAGATACGGGCCAATTCCGGCTATGAAGTCGCGCTCGCCGCGGCGCTTGGCGATGACCTGAATGCGGCCATCGGAAAAGCCGGGGGCGATGGTCATTTCTGGACCGGCGCAAACGCGCCTCAAGCGCAGACAAAGCCGCACGGTAATGCATCACGGCTGAGCGATCATGTGGATGCGCCCGCGGCATTGGCGGCGCGGCTGCAGCATATCTGGGTGGCGGATAAAGACGATGATACGCCATTGGAGCTGGGCGAACGCTTTGTAACGCTGTCAGGCCGCCTGCGCCGCTGGGACGGGTTTGTGGCGAGCGGCGACGGGGCGGCAGCAGCAGAAAAACTGGCGCGGCGCAACCGGATGCAGGAACTGCAGAAACTGGTGCCAGAGGCTTTAAGCAAAGCAGATACGGCTGAGGCTGCCCTGTCACATAGCAATGTGCAGCTTGCCAAACTGCAGGACGATATCCGTGAAACCCGCACTGCATTGGATGCTGCCGCGCACGAAGAGCGTGAGGCATTGCGCGCACTGGACCAAGCCGAACATAACCGCCGCGCCGCGCAGGAGCGCCGCGCAGAACTCACCGCGCAAATCGAGGCAGCGACAGCCGAACTGACGGATGCAAAAGCAGAGCTGGAAGCGGCGCGCGGCGCACGTGCAGCATTGCCCGACGGCATGAAACAGCAGGCAGAAACCGAAAAACTGCAGGCGCAAAACAATGCTGCCCGCACCGCCATGCAAAGCGCGCAGGCGGCCCTGTCGTCACTCGATCAGTCGCTTGCCGCCGCACGTGAGCGCGGGGCCGTTATCCGCGCTGAAATCAGCGGCTGGCAGGCACGTTCTTCCGAAGCCGCCACACGCATGGCTGATATGGCACGGCGCACCGGGGAGCTTACCGAAGAGCGCGCAGTGCTCGCCGCCAAACCGGATTCATTGCAGGAGCAGATCGCCGAAAAGAGCAAGCGGCATACACAGGAGGCAGAAAGTCTGCACATATTGGAAACGGCCGCGGTCGAAGCCGAAAGCGCCCTGCGCACCCATGAAACCGCGCTTTTAGCAACTGCCGAAGCCCTGAGCACCGCCCGCGAAGAACGCGCAGGTGCAACCGCCCGCGCGGAAAATCAGGACGTGCGCCGTGCCGAAATGAACCGCATGTCGGGCGAGCGCTTTGCGTGCCCGCCGCCGCTATTACCGGAGAAAATGGATTTTGACGAGGACACGGTTCTGGATGTGGAGAATGAACGCACCGCCCATGAAAAGCTGACTGCCGCGCGGGAACGCATTGGCCCCGTCAATCTGGTCGCCGCCGATGAATTGGAAGAAACGCAGGCGGAGATCGACAAGGGCCATAGCGAACATGCCGAACTGACCGAAGCGATCAACCGCCTGCGCGGGTCGATCGGCAGTCTGAACCGCGAAGGCAGGACGCGTCTGGTTGCGGCGTTTGAAGATGTCGATACGCATTTCCAGCGGCTGTTTGCGCAGCTGTTCAACGGCGGCAAAGCGCATCTGGAATTGATCGACAGCGATGACCCGCTGGAGGCAGGCCTGGAAATCATGGCGCAACCGCCGGGCAAGAAACTGGCGTCGCTGACATTGCTGTCCGGCGGCGAACAGGCATTGACCGCCATTGCGCTCATATTCGCGCTTTTCCTTACCAATCCGGCCCCGATCTGCGTGCTCGATGAAGTCGATGCGCCGCTGGACGATGCCAATATCGAACGTTTCTGCGACCTGCTTGATGCCATGGCCCGCGAAACCAATACCCGCTATCTGATCGTCACGCACAATGCCGTGACCATGAGCCGCATGCACCGCCTGTTCGGCGTGACGATGATCGAACAGGGCATTTCGCGGCTGGTCTCGGTCGACCTGGGCGGCGCCGAAGAACTGCTGGCGGCGGAGTGACGAATGCTATGTCGCTTCCAGCACATATCGCGGCCCCGGCCCTGTTAATCCCGCTCTGTCATCGGGATTATACAGCGCACATTTTTTGAGGCTCAGACAGCCGCAGCCGATACAGCCGTCGAGCCGGTCGCGGGTGCGCTCCAGCTCGGCGATGCGCGCATCAATGCTGCCGCGCATCGCTGTGCTGATTTTGCGCCAGTCGGCCGCGGTCGGATTGCGGCCCTGGGGTAGCCTGGCCAGCTCGGTCTCAATCTGGCCGATTGTAAGTCCCAGCTGCTGCGCGATCAGGACGAACGAGAGCCGCCGGATATCGCTGCGCAGGAAGCGGCGCTGCCCGCCGCCGGTACGTAGCGGCTCGACCAACCCTTTTTCTTCATAAAAGCGGATGGCCGATACGGACAGCCCCGTCCGCGCCGCAAGCTCACCGATCTGCAGCAATTTTGGCTGTTTCATGCCGTCTCCCGTTCCAACGTCCAACTCTTAACTTCGCATAGCTTCGCACCTAGGAAGCTTTATTTTGTGCCAATCCGGGGAAATCCTGTTGGACTTTCCGGCGCGCAATGTTGGGTTTGCAATTTGCCAAACCCCTGTGAATTGCCAAACCCCTGTGAATTGCCAGACCAGAGCAAACTCGCCTTTGCGAAGAGTCCGTATCAGACAATGTGAAATATAGCTTGACCTCAATTTAACTTGAGATTGTAGAAATATCAATAAGGCGGCTCGAATCACTGCCGGAATGACCATATTGCATTATTTTTTAAATGTTTAATCGGAGGAATTATGACCCAAACATCCAACGCCCGCATCGAACATGCCAATCTGACTGTGGCCAATCCACAGGAATCCGCACAGCTTATGTCAGACCTGTTCGGCTGGCGTATCCGCTGGGAAGGCCCCTCCATGCTGGGCGGACATACCGTTCATGTCGGCAGTGAAGAGGATTATCTGGCACTCTACACCAATGATGAGGTGCGCGCCGCAAAGCCGCATTTCACCAAAGGCGTGCCGCTTAACCATATCGGCATCGTGGTGGACGACCTTGATTCCACCGAGGCGAAAGTCATTGCCGCCGGGCTAAAACCATTCAGCCATGGCGACTACGAGCCGGGGCGGCGTTTCTATTTCTTTGATAGCAATGGCATTGAGTTTGAGGTGGTGTGCTATAATTAGGTATTAGATGATAAAAAGAGACATATGAGCATAGTAATTTCGTTTATATTGGGGTTGTTGATCATGTTCCTGATTGCCTTTGGCATAAGCGGGTTCATGTTCAAGAGACAGATGCCGCTTCAGCGCGCGCTGTATACAACGGCTACAGCATGGATTTTATGTAGCCTGGTGGGAAGCTATGCTTTTTGAGGATGGATCGAATCTGACATATTCATGGCTGTATTCAGCCGGATTATCATTTTATACCTGATACCGGCAGCTATCATATTTATATATCTTCGCTACAGCTTTCAGAAAAAATGGGACAAGGGGTCAAGTCAGGCCGACATAGAAGACGTTTTCGATTAAATTGCCGATTATCCCGCCAGCCCCACCGTCGCGCACGCACAAAACATCAGGAAACCGGCTGTGCGGTTGCTGCGGAATTTGGTGAGGGCGTCGCTGCCGTCGCCGGTTTTGAGCGTGATGACTTGCCATAGCAGGTGCAGCGCGGCGGGCGCGAGTGCGGCCATGACTATCCATTGCGGGCGTATCTGCCAGAAGGCAGCGGCCCAAAGCGCGATGGCGATCAGGTAAAATGCCGCAACGCCTGGTTTGATATTGCGGCCCAAGGCTCTTGCGCTCGAACGGATACCAACCAGCGCGTCATCCTCGGCATCCTGCACCGCATAGATGGTGTCATAGCCGATGACCCAGAATATGCTGCCCGCATAGAGCAGCAGGATAGGCAGCGAGAGTTCGCCCTCCACCGCAGCCCAGGCCACCAGCGCGCCCCAGCTGAATACCAGCCCCAGCCATGCCTGCGGCCACCATGTGATGCGTTTCATAAACGGATAGGCGGCAACCAGCGCCAAACTGCCGAGTGCCACACCCGCTGCAAAGAGCTTCAGCTGAAGCAGCACAGCCAGGCCAATCAGGCACAGGCTCGCAAGCCAGAACCACGCAGCCTTCAGCGACACGGCTCCACTTGCCAGTGGCCGATTGCGGGTCCGTTCGACCTGTGCGTCCAGATCACGGTCGATTATGTCGTTATAAACGCAGCCCGCGCCGCGCATCGCAATCGCACCGAGCAGGAACCACAGCAGCAAATCCCATCGGCGGATAACCTCACCCGACAGGCCCAGCCCCCATGCGCAGGGCCAGAACAGCAGCCACCAGCCAATCGGCCGGTCAAACCGCGCGAGCAGCGCATAGGGCCGCGCCCTTGCCGGGAGCAGGCCCATCAGGCCGCGTATCTGTGTGTCGGGTGTCACGAGGGGAGATTCGGATGGCATGAAACCGGTATATCGTGTCCGGGCAGGCGCGTCATGCACGAAAAGCGGGAAAGTGGCGGGAAAATATGTGCCTTATTATAAGCCAGCATTGTACCCCGGCGCAGGCCGGGGTACATGGTACAGTCCCGCTCTGGACCCCGGCCTGCGCCGGGGTACTGGTAGCTGAGGAACCTAATGTGTCGCACCTGACACCCAGTCAAGTGCTCCTGCGAAAGCAAGAGCCCGGGGCGGTAGCTACGGTCGCGGCATTGTGCCGCTCTGGATTCCTGCTTTCGCAGGAATACTGTATCACATATTCCTCCCCGCCCCCTTCCGTTATCCCCGCGCGACATTTCATACTTCCCATGCCGGACCCCGCTTGCTAGCACCTAACCATGCCCGCCACCCCTGCCTATCCGCCGCATAGCGCGCCGCGTCTGTTTATCGATGAGGAATTGTCAGACGGCATGGAGGTGCGGATTGATGGACCGCAGGCGCATTATCTTGCCAATGTCATGCGCATGAAATCCGGCGATGCTGTAGTACTGTTCGATGACCGCAGTGGGGAATATCTGGGCGAAGTCAGCAGCGCCGCGAAACGCAGCGTCACCGTCACACTCACGCAAAAGCTGCGCGAACGCGAGACCGTGCCCGACCTGTGGCTGTGCGCCGCGCCGATCAAGCGCGCACGCTTTGACTGGATGGCGGAAAAAGCATGCGAACTGGGCGTGCGGCGCTTTATACCGATGCGGACGCAGCGCACCATCGTGGATAAAATCAAGCCCGAGCGGCTGCGCGCGCATATGATCGAGGCGGCGGAACAATGCGAACGTTCCAGCCTGCCGCAGCTCGGCGATTTGGTGAAACTGCACGATATGCTGAAAGACTGGCCCGATGACCGGCATATATTTTTCGCCGACGAACGCATGCATGAAACCGGTGAAGGTTCCTTTCGCAAGGCGCTGGTGGCGCATGATGGACCCGCCGCCATATTGATCGGGCCCGAGGGCGGGTTTACCGACACAGAAGGTGCGATGATCCGCGTCCATCCCAAAGCCGTGCCGGTGTCACTCGGCCCCCGCATCCTGCGCGCTGACACGGCGGCAGTCGCGGCGGTAAGCCTGTGGATGGCAGGCCGCGGGGATTGGAGTTGAGGATATGTTTATCTATCCTAACGTTGCCTTACACGTCATTCCGCCCTTTCCACCTGCCATTTCTGCTATATTTTTCCGTCATTCCCGCGAAGGCGGGAATCTCAGGCAATCGAGCGCCAGATAGCCATAGATTCCCGCCTTCGCGGGAATGACGTACACAGGAATGGCGATATAGGGTCGAACACATCTGCTTTCACCGCCCACAGACTTTTTTGCTGGCATTGCCCCGCCTGTCTTTATAGACCGGTGCAATGACCACAAAATCAGTTTCAGATCGCAACGATCCAGTCATTGAAAGCTTTGACCAACTTTTGCAGCCCATGCAGTCCGGTGAAAAGCCCAGGCATAGATGGCGCATTGGCACTGAACATGAGAAATTCGTCTATTGCACCGGCGATTATCATGCGCCCAGCTATACTGAAAAAGGCGGCATACGTGACCTGCTGAACGCGCTCACCGAATTTGGGTGGGAACCGGTAGAGGAGAAGAGCGAGGATGGCGGCAGCAATGTCATCGCGCTGAAAGGCGAAGACGGCAATGTCAGTCTGGAACCTGCCGGCCAGCTCGAACTGTCCGGCGCACCGCTTACCAACCTGCATCAGACCTGCGCCGAAACGGGCCGCCATCTGACACAGGTGAAAGCGATCGGGGCGAAAACCGGCAAGGGCTTTTTGGGGCTGGGCATGTGGCCCGACAAGGCACGCGGCGACCTGCCCATCATGCCCAAGGGGCGCTATAAGATCATGATGAACCATATGCCGAAAGTCGGCAATCTGGGCCTCGACATGATGCTGCGCACCTGCACCATACAGGTCAATCTCGATTACAGCAGCGAAGCCGATATGGCGCAGAAATTCCGGGTCGGGCTGGCGCTGCAACCGCTGGCCACTGCATTATTCGCCAATTCGCCTTTCACCGAGGGCAAGCCAAACGGCTATCTCAGCTATCGCAGCCATATCTGGTCCGACACCGATCCGGCACGCACCGGCATGCTGCCGTTCGTGTTCGAAGACGGTTTTGGATATCAGCAATATGCCGAATATATGCTCGATGTACCGATGTACTTTGTCTACCGCGGCGGCAAATATCTGGACGCAGCGGGGCTGAGCTTTCGGGATTTCCTGAAAGGCGAACTCTCCATTCTGCCGGGCGAAAAACCCACTATGGATGACTGGAACGACCATCTGTCCACCGCTTTTCCCGAAGTGCGGCTGAAAAGCTTTCTCGAAATGCGCGGCGCAGATGGCGGCCCGTGGAACCGGATCTGCGCGCTGCCCGCTTTCTGGGTCGGGCTACTCTATGACCAGACCGCGCTGGATGCGGCATGGGATCTGGTCAGGGATTGGACTTTGGATGAACGGCAGGAACTGCGCGACAGCGTGCCTAGGCTCGGATTCAATGCACCGATAGCGGGCGGCGGCAAACTGCTCGATATTGCCCGTGAAGTGCTCGACATCGCGTCAGCAGGGCTCACCGCGCGCGGTGAGCTGAACAGCAGCGGCGACAATGAAAGCGGCTTTCTCGATCCCTTGCGCGAAATCGTCAGCAGCGGCAAAACCCCCGCCGAACATTTGCTGGACCGCTATCACGGGGCCTGGAACGGCGATGTCAGCCGGATTTATGACGAAATGAGTTTCTAGCCCTGGGGGTCTCTGGATACCAGATATAGTCACAAATGCGTCACATATACGCAACACTATGTAGAAATAGCGCAGAAAAGCTGGGGTTCTACGTTGACCTGGAGCCTTGTATCGGCTTTTAACGCGCCAACGAAAAAATCGATTCTGTAAATCACATCGTCACGCTTCCACACCAATTTCAGGAGTTATTTCCGATGACCCGCTTCCAAAAAATCAAATCCCCCATGACATTTATTTCGCGCGCCGCGATGGCTGTCAGCCTTGCAGGTGCCTTTGCCGCGGCCCCGGCTCTTGCGCAAGACACGGACACACGGGAAACCGCCGAAGATGACAGCGGCCTTGGTACCATCGTCGTGACTGCACAGCGGCGTGAAGAAAACCTTCAGGAAGTACCTGTATCGGTCGCCACGCTGGGCGGGGATACACTGGATGCCATTACTTCGACCGGCTCTGACGTGCGCGCTCTGGCGGGACGTGTGCCCAGCCTCAACGTCGAAAGTTCGTTTGGCCGGACATTCCCGCGCTTTTACATCCGCGGTCTGGGCAATGGCGATTTTGATCTGAACGCCTCACAGCCGGTCAGCGTTGTCTATGACGATGTGGTGCTGGAAAACCCGATCCTGAAAGGCTTTCCTGTTTTCGATCTGGACCGCATTGAAGTGTTGCGCGGACCGCAGGGCACATTGTTTGGCCGCAACACACCCGCCGGTATCGTCAAATTTGACACCGTGAAGCCGGGTGAAAATGGTGGCTTTGCCCGTGCCAGCTATGGCACATATGGGACATCACAAGTCGAAGTTGCCGCCGGTGCCGCCGACGACAACGGCCTTTCTGTCCGTATGTCCGGCCTGTATCAGGGCCGCAACAATTGGATCGACAATCTGGATGCGCCGGGCGAAAATAACCAGGGCGGCTATGATGACATTGCCGCGCGGTTGCAGGTGCAATATGAATCCGGCGGTTTCGTGGGCCGTGCCGTTGGCCAGGTCCGTATCTATGACGGCAGCGCGGTTATTTTCCGGGCCAATACGTTCCAGACGGGCAGCAACGACCTGAACGGCGCCGCCGGTCCCGGCACACCTTTCAAGCGTGATGAAGTGCGCGCCGATGGCCTGAATTTTCAAAAGCTGAATGTCTATAATTTCGGCCTGAACCTGGAATATGATTTCGGCCCCGTGACGCTTTATTCGATCACATCCCATTGGAGCGGTGATCTGGAAAGCCGCGGCGATATCGATGGCGGCTTCAGCAATGCGCTGCCTTTCACTCCCGAAGGCGGCCCGGGCTTTATTCCGTTTTCCGCGCAGACACAGGACAACGTACCTTCATTGAAACAGTTCACGCAGGAATTTCGTATCGCGTCGAACAATATTGGCGGCCTTGGCTATCAGGTCGGCTTCTTCTATTTTGACGAAGGCCTGCAAATTGAGACAATCGACTTTGGCGGACCGGCAGATATCACCCCCGCGGCCATTGCCGTGCAGGACCAGGACAGCACCGCGTTCGGTATTTTCGCTTCGGTCAATTATGAGTTTGACAATGGCCTGAAATTGCAAGCCGGTGCGCGCTATAATGATGACAAACGTGATTTCACGGCGGCACGCCCGTTCGACAACCGTCCTGGCTTCCTTGGCTTTGGCGGCCCCGTTGCGCCGATCACGACAACCATCAAAGATGATGTGATCACATGGGATGTCAGCGCAGGCTATGCCGTCAGCGATGATGTCAATCTCTTCGCCCGCGTGGCCCGCGGTTACCGTGCGCCATCCATACAGGGGCGCCTCGCCTTTGGCCGCAGCATCTCCGTCGCGGAATCGGAGCGCACCATGTCCTATGAGGCGGGCTTCAAGACCAATCTTGCCGATAACCGCGTCCGGTTTAACCTGACCGGCTATTATTTCACCACCGAAGACCTGCAACTGACCGCAGTGGGCGGCACGGCCAACTTTGCCACGCTGATCAACGCAGCCGATGTCGATGGCTATGGTATTGAGGCCGAGTTTGAAGCCGCGCCAGTCGACGGGATGCAAATTGCGCTCAGCGTCGGTTATAACGATACGGAAATCAACGACCCCAACCTGTTTACCGCAGGATGCGGCGCGCCATGTACCGTGCTTGATCCACAGCGTGCGGGCAGCCCGGGTATTTTCTCGATCGACGGCAACACATTGCCGCAATCGCCAAAATGGACTGTCAGCGGTTCAATGGGTTACGCCGTGCCCGTGGGCGCAGGTGAAATATACGCCTTTACCGACTGGTATTACCGCTCACGCATCCAGTTCTTCCTGTATGACTCCGTCGAATTCAGCGATGATAGCCTGCTCGAAGGCGGCCTGCGCCTCGGCTATCGTAGCGATAATGAAGTCATCGATATCGCCGCATTTGTGCGTAATATCACCAATGACAAAAGCGCGGTCGGCGGTATTGACTTCAACAACCTGACCGGCTTCGTCAACGAACCGCGCATTTATGGCGTGTCGATCGGCACGCGCTTTTAAGCAATATGTTCACGCTTGGGGAGCGAAAAGCCCGGCAGATCCATCGAGGAACTGCCGGGCTTTTTCTGTTTCGGAATTGTAGATTCTTGTACAAGGACAAAACGGAATGATTTGGCAAACTGTTGATGCGGGCAGTAACCATGCCAGGCTGACGGAAGATATGGCGATCCGTTTTGAAAAGGCATTCGGGCTGAAAGCCGATATGCTGTGCCGGATAAGACAGCATATAAACTTGCAGGCGCACGGAGCCATGGGGTCGAGCCGATTGGTGTAGCGGCTTAAATAACCCCGATATCCTTGCCGCTTTTCTCGAATATTTTCAGGATCTCGCCGACCTGTTCGCTGCTGTGTTCGGCGCAGAGTGAGCAGCGTAGCAGCGTGACGCCGTGCGGGGTTGCGGGGGGGCGGGCGAGATTTACGTAGAGGCCGTTTTTGAGCAGTTCCTGCCACAGCAGTGCGCCCTGCATCATGTCTTCGACAATCACCGCGATAATGCCGCTCTGCGCCTCGGGCGTGCCGAGCGTATAGCCCATATCGCGCAGGCCCTGATGCAGCCGCTTGCTGTTTTCCCACAGATGCGCGCGCTTGTTGCCGCTGTGCATCAGCTTGCGGATCGATGCGGCGGATGTCGCCACCACGGCAGGCGGCAGAGATGCGGTAAATACATAGGGGCGGCAGACGAGACGCATAATCTCAAATTTCGGATGGTTGGAAACACAGAAACCGCCGACCGTGCCGACGCTTTTGCTGAATGTGCCGATGATGAAATCGACATCGTCGATCACGCCCTGTTCCTCGCACACGCCGCGGCCGTTTTCGCCGATAAAGCCCATCGAATGCGCCTCGTCGACCAACACCATCGCGCCATGTTTCTTGCAGATGGCGACCATTTCCTTCAGCGGCGCGACATCGCCCAGCATCGAATAGACGCCTTCCAATACAACCAGCTTGCCAGCTTCTTGCGGAAGGCGTTTGAGCCGTTTTTCCAGCGCCTCGACATCATTGTGGCGGAATGCGACAATCTGCGCATTGCCCATCGCGCAGCCGTCATAGATGCTGGCATGGCTGTCGATATCCAGGATGACATAATCATCCTTGCCTGCGAGCGTTGAAATCACGCCCAGATTGGCTTGGTATCCGGTTGAAAAAACCATGGCATGATCCATGTCGTAAAATTCTTTCAGCGCCTCTTCGCATTCCTTATGCCCCTGATACGTGCCGTTCAGTACACGGCTGCCGGTGGTGCCTGCGCCAAAATTATCGAGTGCGTCATGTCCCGCGGCCAGCACATCGTCATCGAACGTCATGCCCATATAGTTATAGGTGCCCAGCAGGATGGTTTCCCTGCCATTGCAGATCGCCAGCGTGGGGGACTTCACCTCCTCCATGACAAGCGCATAGGGATCGCGCACGCCGGTCGACAGCAGCGCCTCACGCTCATTGATAAGCGGGTCGAATTTGGAAAGGAGGTCGGTCATAATATACCCTTTGTTACGTCACCCCCGCGAAAGCGTGAGTCTATCTCACAAATGTTGCATATATATTCCAAGATTGTGAGATAAATTCCCGGTCAAGCCGGGAATGACATTCGTCTACTGGTCCTGCAATTTCGCAACGGCATCCACCAGCTGGCCAATTGTTTCAATCTCGGCCTGCATATTCATGGTGATGATTATGTCGAATTCATCTTCGATGGCGGCAACAAAGTCCATGACGGTCAGGCTGTCCCATTCCAGATCGCCCATAAAGGTGGCCTCATCCTTCAACTCCGCATCCTTCACATTAAAAGGTGCGATGAGTTCATGGATTTTTGCCTTGGTGGCATCGTGGTTGCTCATATATTCAGTCCTATCGTTACTTCATGCCCGTTTAACAGCGGATTGCGGCGGTAATTGGGCGAAACCGGCGCGCAAAACTTGCCCCTCTGTCACATATGTGACAGGCTTATGCAAAAATATGGGTCGCGGCAAGGTGAAGCGCTGTTTCAGCGCCAAAAAGGGAGAAATCTTATGCCTGCTGCAGAGAGTGACAGCCCTGAAAAATGGGACGAGACAAAAGAATGGCCGATGCAGTCGATCCAGCTGCTGCGCACGGTGCAGCAGCATCATGTGCAGCTTAGCATCATGGCGGATCAAAAAGCATCGATGCTGATCGGCGCCACTTTCGTGGTGTTTACGCTTGCGATAGCGCAAAGCGGCGGCGGCAATGCCTCCATGCCGATGCTGATATTGGCGATATCGTCTTTCCTGTCGGCGGGCCTGGCTGCACTGGCCGTGATGCCGTCGGCGGGACCCAAGGCGGGCGCACGGCCCAATCCGCTGTTTTTCGGTGTGTTCTCCGGCATGGATGAGGATGCGTTTACCGATGATGTGCTAGGCCAGATCAGCAGCACCGAAGGCACGTTTCGCGCGATGCTGCACGATATTTACCAGATGGGGTCCGTGCTCGCGGAAAAGAAATATTTCTATCTGGGCATCGCCTACCGCGTGTTTATCACCGGATTGACGCTCACCTTTGCGGTCTATGTGGCGGAGCAGTTCTATGGACCGTTCCTGACGGCATAGCCGCTACTTACAGCCAGCCCGATTTTTTGTACCAGAGCGCCGTCTGGCGCAGGCCGTCTGGCGTATCTATCTGCGGCTGCCAGATATTGCCGGGCGGACGTTTTGCGGGATCCACAGTCCAGTCATCATGGCACAGATAGCTGACCCGGTCCGCAGTCAGTTTGGCATCGCCGCCACGTGCTGCCAGATCCGCTTTCGATGCGAGTTTCAGCATGGCGGGCGGCATCGAAAACGGCTTGATACTGCGGCCCAATGCCGTGCCGATGGCGCGTGCAAACTGCTTGTGTGTCCAGCCGCCTTCCACGCCGTCATCGGCTTCAAATATGTGCGAAGTCACGGTTTCATCGGAAGGCAGCAGGGCGACCAGCAGGCGGGCCAGGTCCGTGACGTGGATCAGCGAAAGGCGGCCTTCGGGCGGGAGCATCACAAATCCGCGCTGCGCCATTTTGAACAGGTCAAGCATTTCACCGTCACCCGGGCCATATACGGCGGGCGGGCGCATGATAGTCCAGTCCAGCCCGCTGGCCGCGACAACTTTTTCCGCCTTGGCCTTGGACCAGCCATAGTTGGACAGGTCCGGCTCGCGCGCCGCAAGTGACGATACATGCACAAACCGCTGTGTCCCCATGGCTTTGGCGGCATCGACCATCGCAAGCGTGCCAGCGACATTGCCATCCTCAAAACCCTTGCGGTCGGGCGCGTTGACGACGCCCGCGACATGGATGAGGGTGTCCGCACCATCGCACAGCTGCTTCAGGCTATCACTGCCTGACAGGGATCCTTCGATCCACGTGACGCCATGCTGCGGTTTTTGCGGACGGCGGGTGAGGGCGCGCACGGCCATGTTTTGCGCGCGCGCAATATCGATGACATGCCTGCCAACAAAGCCCGTTCCGCCGGTAAGTGCGATGGCCTGTTTCATAACATCACCATCCGGTCACGGTGGATAACGGCGCTGCGCGGGCTGTACCCCAAAATGGCCTGAAGTTCGCTGCTCTGATGGCCGATAATACGTGCGCTTTCCAGTGCGTCATATTCGGCAAGGCCGCGTGCAATGGGCGCATCATCTGCATCCAGCACATCGACCACATCGCCGCGTTCAAAATTGCCGCGTACCTTGATGATCCCCGCCGCAAGCAGGCTGCCACCCGCACGGATCGCGTCCGCCGCGCCCGTGTCAACGCTAAGCTGTCCCTTGATATTCTGCAATCCGCCGATCCAGCCTTTACGCCTGCTTTCATTGCGGTCGGCATGGAATACCGTGCCATGTCCGGCATTCAGTCGCTGTAGCGGATGGTCATAGGCGCCCGATATGATCGCCATATTCATGCCCGCCATACCCGCTATCTTTGCGGCCAGCAGCTTGGACGCCATACCGCCCGTGCCGACTTCTGACCCCGCACTGTCATCGGCCATCGCCAATATGCTGTCATTCATGCCATGCACTTCGCGGATGATCTGTGCATCGTCATGTTTGCCGGGGTTTTTGTCGTATAAACCGTCGACGTCGGACAGCAATATCATCCCGTCCGCACCCGCCGCCTGACCGATGCGTGCGGCGAGCCGGTCATTGTCGCCAAAACGTATCTCGTCCGTGGCGAGGCTGTCATTTTCATTCATCACCGGCACCGCACCCACCTCCAGAAGCCGTTCCAGCGTACCGGTGAAATTCAGGTAGCGCCGCCGGTCCTCCAGCGCGTCCAGCGTGACCAGCATTTGCGCGGCGGTAAGCGCATGACCCGCGAGCAGCTGAGCCCAAAGGCCGGACAGGGCAATCTGCCCCACTGCCGCCGCCGATTGCGCATCGGACAGGCTGCCGCGTCCGCCGCCCACCATGCCAAGCTTGCGCGCGCCCAGTGCAATGGCGCCAGATGATACGATGATGACCTGTTGGCCTTTGCTGATGCGCCCGGCAATATCGGCGACAAGTGTTTCCATCCATGCCCGCCGCGCCGTGCCGTCCGTTTCCACCAGCAGCGCAGACCCGATTTTAACGATCAGGCGCGGACAGTTTTCTGGCGCAAAAACCGTATTCAGATTGGCTGCCATGTCGCTTCGTCTTCATCCGCTTCGGGATCAATGCCTGCGGGCTGCTCGGTCGCTGTCATTTCAGGCAGATGCTCCAGAAACGCGTCCATCAACGCATCCAGCCCCTTGCCGGTCGCGCCCGAAATCGGGAATATCCGGCCTGCGCCTGCTTCTTTCAGATCAAAGATCAACATATCTGCGAGCTCGTCATCGACCAGATCGATTTTGTTGAGCGCGATCAGCTGCGGCTTGTCGGCCAGGCCTTCGCCGTAATTTTCCAGCTCACCGTGTACGATATGCATGGCCTTGACCGGGTCATCGCCGTCTGCATCGATCAGGTGGATGAGCGCGCGGCAACGTTCGATATGGCCCAAAAATCGGTCACCAATGCCGGCGCCATCCGCCGCGCCTTCGATCAGGCCGGGAATATCGGCAATCACAAACTCGCGCTTTTTGTGGCTGACCACGCCCAATTGCGGGCGCAGCGTCGTGAACGGATAGTCGCCCACTTTCGCCTTGGTATTGGTGATGCGGTTGATAAATGTCGATTTACCCGCATTGGGAAGGCCGACAAGCCCCACATCGGCCATCAGCTTGAGCCGTAGCCATACCCACATTTCTTCGCCGGGAAAGCCCGGTTGATGCTGCCGAGGCGCGCGGTTGGTGGAGCTTTTATAGCTCATGTTGCCGCGTCCGCCATCGCCGCCGACAAGCATGGTCACGCGTTGCCCGGCGTGGGTGAAGTCGGCCAGAATTTCTTCCTTGTCTTCACTTAGCACCTGCGTCCCCACCGGCACTTTGACGACGAGTTCCTCGCCGCCCGCGCCAGTGCGGTTGCGGCCCATGCCGCCGGTGCCGCGCTTTGCTTTGAAATGCTGGGAATAGCGAAAGTCGATCAGCGTGTTCAGTCCTTCGACGGCTTCAAACACAATGTCGCCGCCCTTGCCGCCATTGCCGCCATCGGGACCGCCATACTGGATATATTTTTCACGGCGAAAACTCACCGCACCATTACCGCCTGTACCGGATTTCAGGTATATTTTTGCCTGGTCTAAAAAATGCATGTCACGCATTTAGGCGCGATAGGGCGCATTTGCCAGTTCTTTTGCAGCAATCCCGGTGCAGAACGGTATAATGTACGGCGCAGGTGACTCTTATTCAGAGGGTGTATTGCCCTCTGCGTTGTCATTGCCCGTATCGGATGCGCTGTTTTCACTTCCGGGAAGCGGCTGCACGGTCAGGTTCGGGTCATATTCGGGCAGCGGCGGCAGGGGCTTGGCCTGAGTAGCAGAGCCGCTTTCCGCCGGCTGTGCCGTTTCGGTTGCTGGAATGGGCTGCACCACCGCACCTGAATTGCCGGGCGCAGACACTGATGGCGTATATCCGTCAATCGGCGGCGTAGTTGCGGCAGGCTGCGTCGTTTGCGCCGCAGGAACTGCCTGAACGGTTGAACCCGGAAGCGGCTGCACAGTCGCATTAGGGTCAAATTGCGGTGTTTCAGACGGAATATAGCCGGTATCCGGCTGCGTATTATTCACGCTGGATGGCGGCAGGGTCGTTGTCGTCACATCTCCGCTTCTGGGCACAGTGTTGCGGCTGTTGACCAATCCGCCTGCGCTGGCGGGCGACTGCGCCGTCACGGTACTGTTATAAGATGAGCCTGCACGGGTGAAGGAGCTAGCCTGCCGCTGCGGCGCATAAGTTGCATTCCATGCGGCAAGGTCGCGTTGATACTGCTCATAAGCGGAAAAGAAACGGTTAAATACACTCTCAATCTGCGTAAGGCCGGTATAGGCATAGGTGGTTACGCTGTCCTTGGGTGTCACGGTTAGCTGCCGGGCCACGGTCAGCGCAACATCACAAAATTCATTTTTGACCGGAGGCAGGGAGAAGAAGTTATAAACCCTGGTGCTGTGCGTATCGCGAACGCGGCGGTAATTGGACCCGTTTTCCTTGCGGAACTTGGATTCAATCGCCCGGTTTGCCTTACTGAGCGTTCTCTTATGTGTGCTCAGAAACGTGTTATAATCATTTGCGAGCTGATAATGTTTGGGTTGCACGCAGTTGAGAGCAGCCACATTTAGTGCAGAGCGCAGATGCCATAATGTCTCCAGCTCTCCGATACCGCTATTTACGGTAATCCTGCGGCCGTCGACACCCATGGGCGGAATGGCCATTCTTGTCGCCGCGTAAAGCGGGGGTGTCGGCATAGGCGGTATAACCACGGGAGGCGGCGGAGGCGGAGCAACCACTACCGGCGGCGGAGCAGGCTTGGCACATGCTGCCAGTGCGGTCAAAACGCCCAATATGGCGAAACGAGACAAAATTTTGTGCGGCATCCTACCCATCCCTATTATCTGCAGGTTCTGTCCCGTTCTGTGGGTCAGTCCCGATTATCTATACATCATCCATGCTGATAGCGCGATGAACGGGAAAGGCCAAATATGTTTGTCGAAAATTTGCATATATTTGCATATTATGTGCGAAAGGCGCGACAGACCGCAGTTTTACATGGCATCCCGGCCATAAAAAAGGCCCGGCAGTTTCCCGCCGGGCCCGATTTTCATATCCAGATGCAATTATTCGCTGCTGCCCAGAAAGCTGAGCAGGAACTGGAACATATTGATAAAGTCCAGATAGAGGCTAAGCGCGCCCATGATGATATATTTGCCCATCATGTCCGTGCCCGCCACATGGGCATACATGGATTTCAGCCGCTGTGTGTCATAGGCGGTAAGGCCCGCAAAGATAAGCACACCGATCGCGCTGATGACATAATGCATCGTGGGTGACTGTAGCCACCAGTTCGCAATCATCGCGACCAACAGGCCGATAACGCCCATGATCAGGAAGCTGCCCCAGCCGGAAAGGTCTTTCTTGGTGGTGTAACCCCACAGGCTAAGCCCCGCAAAAGCGGCGGATGTCGCAAAAAATGTCTGCGCAATCGAAGCACCAGTGTAGCGCAGGAAAATGGTCGACAGGCTAAGCCCCATCAGGACCGCAAAGCCCCAGAAAAGCGACTGCAGTGTGAAAGTCGACATTTTGTTCGCGCCAAAGCTCATCGCAAATACAATGGCGAGGGGAGACAGAATAATGACCCAGGGCAAAAAGCCGCCAGCACCAAATACCTGTGCAGCCATGCCCGAGCTGGCGAACAGCATTGCGACCACACCGGTCAGCAATATGCCGCTTGCCATGTAATTATAGATAGATAGCATGTACGAACGCAGGCCTGCGTCATAGGCCGCGCTGTCAATTGTGCCGGGGCCAGTACCAAAATCGGTACGCGGCGCATTTGTGGCACGGGGATCTGGCCAATTTGCCATAGTATTAAATCTCCTTTGCCCGGCAATATCCTTCAAAAAACTGAGGCCGGATACCTAATATATCGTTCTTTTGCGAATAATTTTCAAGTAAAACCGGCAGGAAAAAATTTAAAAGCAAATTCACCGGCTTTTCTTGATTTTACGGCTTTTTCGCGGCATGGCTCTCGGCATGACTGATCCTACCCCCGTTCTCGAAAGCCTGATTGCCGGGTTGCCGGTGCTTTTGCTGCATTTGGGCAGCGCCACTGCCGTATGGGCGGCGGCGCTCCTGCTATATATCTGGATTACGCCGCACCGCGAACTGGCGCTGATCCGCGCGGGTAACGAGGCGGCGGCCATTTCTTTTGGCGGCGCAGCCATAGGGTTGGCCGTCCCGCTCGCATTCTGCCTGCGTGCGTCGGTCAATGTCTGAGATGTCGTGATCTGGGGCAGTGTGATCCTGATTTTACAGCTTATCGCATTCCGGGTGCTTGATTTCATGCTGAAAGAGCTTCCCAAACGGATCGAGAATGACGAGCGCGCGGCAGCCATATTTCTGGCCATGACCAAATTCGCCATTGCCGCGCTTAACGCAGCGGCTGTTTCGGGATAATGCGCAAGGGCTGCCTGCCCCTGTTTCTGGGCCTGATACTCGTATTGATGTGGCTGGATACCGATGATCTGCCGGGGCCGGGTGTCGAGGTCGAACAATATGATCCGGGCGCATGGGGTGATGGTGCACGCAGTCCCCGTCGGCCGATGCCGCGCGGCGGTGAACGTTATATTATCGATGATCCTGGACCGATGCAGGACAGTCAGGGCACGGCATTCTCGGTTGATCCCGACGGAATATGGCTGACCGCCGAACATGTCACGAGCGGCTGCGACCGTATCGGCGTGCTGCGCGGCGGGCGCGTGATGCTGGCGACCCGGGTGCTGGAAAGCCGCGAAAGCGATGCTGCCATTATCCGCGACGGTCCGGCCAGCAATGCGTCCTTCACGCTCAGCATGGCGCGGCCACGCAGCGGGGATATCGGCTATCATATGGGCTATCCGGGTGGTCAGCCGCTGATCGTGCAGTCACGCTTTATCGGCGCGGCGCAGGCGCAGCGCGGGCTTTCGGGGCGGCGGTTCGAACCGATTTATGCCTGGGCCGAAATTGCGCGCATTCCGCAAAACAACAATCCGCTGGGCGGGATCAGTGGCGGGCCGACTTTCAACCGTGCGGGGCAGGTTGTGGGGATTAACTCCGCCTCGACCGACCGGCGCGGACGCGTGTTGACCACCGATCCGCGGGCAATCCAGCGGCTGGTTGATGCGAGCGGCGATGTGGATGAACCCGGCCGTGCCAGCCCGATCGGCAATACGGGCGAGGCGACCGCGTTTTTCCAGCAATTTATCCGCCGCGGCCTGATCACACAGGTCTATTGCGATGTATATTGATACCCGGGGAAAGGGCGTATGAGCGAAGAATTGATAAGCGACGCCGTGCCATCGCGCACTGAGCCAAGGCAAAACCGCAGCCGCCGTCTGGCCGCCGAAGCCTTGGGCAGTTTCTTTCTGTTTGCCGCCGTCGTCGGTTCCGGCATCATGGCGGAAAATCTGGCGGGCGGAAACGTCGCCATTGCGCTGCTCGGCAATACATTGGCGACCGGGGCGATATTATTCGTGCTGATCACCATCCTGGCCCCGATTTCGGGCGCGCATTTTAATCCGGCAGTCAGCATGGTGGCCTGGCTGCGCAAAGAACTCACCGCCAGCGATTTTATTTGTTACGTGCTGGCACAGCTTGCCGGCGGCATATTGGGTATTTTTGCGGCGCACCTGATGTTCGACCTCGACATTTTGCAATTTTCCACCAAGCCGCGCACCGGCATCGGCCAATGGACGGGCGAATTTGTCGCCACATTCGGCCTGATCCTCACCATATTGGGCTGTGTGCGTTTCCGTAGCGACTGGGTCGCACCCGCGGTGGGGCTGTATATCACGGCGGGATATTGGTTCACCAGCTCGACCAGCTTCGCCAACCCCGCCATCGCCATCGCGCGCAGTCTGTCAGACAGTTTTGCAGGCATCGCACCTGCCGATGTACCGATGTTTATCGCCGCCCAGCTTGCGGGCGCGCTATGCGCAGCCGCCACGGCCAAATGGCTGATCGACCCGGATACCGGGAACGGGTGAGTTTCATATAATTATCATGCTTGATTTTGCGGCGGCTGTCGGCAAATAGGGCGTATATTTGGAGTAACAACAATGACTGACACAAAATCCGACACACCGCCCGACCGTATGGCGATCAGCCCGCGCAGCCCGCATTTCGGCGGCGAACTGCTCGAACGCGGCATTGGCATCCGTTTCAAGGGCACGGAGAAAAATAATGTTGAGGAATATTGCATTTCCGAAGGCTGGATTCGTGTGCAGGCGGGCCGTACGCTCGACCGCAAGGGCAATCCTCTGACGATTAAGCTGAGCGGTCCGGTAGAGGCCTGGTTCGAAGATCTGGGCGACAATCCGCCGGTGGCCAAGAAAGAGGATTAACAGTCCTTTCCCACAATTTAGTAACTCGTCATCCTGAACTTATTTGGTGTTTTTACCTGCCACACCACAGCAGAAAGCAGCGAAGAGAGCTAAGTTCCTGCAACACGCAAATAAAAGCCGCCTTGCACAATGCTTGGCTGCTTTTATGTGCGCTCTCTATGCTCTGTGCCCTCACCGGCCGTAATAAACACCGCCGTCGCTTCACTTTCCACATCCGCCGTGTGCCACATGCCCGGATCATTGATGGCATATTCGCCGGCACCAATCGTGACGCGCTTTTCCGAACCGTCCGGCATTTCCTGTACCAATGTCATATGCCCCGCCGTGCACAGCACCATTTCGCTGCCCTTGGGGTGCATTTCCCATACGTCCCAGCTTTCGGTAAAGGTGTACATGGACACCAGCCGTCCTTCGCGCCCGTCATCGCCGTGGCGCTGCGCATAGCCGCCGTACCACGCCATATCGCCGGTCATCTCCGGCTGTACGACCGCGGTGGCGCCAAGGCCCAAGTGGACGGGATTTTTCTGGAGGTTATCGGGCATCATATAATTCCTTTGCTACATGCCATATAGCATATCCAACCGGAAAAGGCGCATATACGCCCGTCACCCCCGTCCTTCGGCTGCATGCCTGCGGCAGCGCTCGGATAAACTCAGGCATTGCCTGAAGCCGTACCCCGGCGCAGGCCGGGGTCCAGAGCGGCGGGCATGATGGCGGCAATGGATCCCGGCCTACGCCGGGATACGGGGTGAGCTTTAGCTCTGGTCCATGGTATGGCTCTGGTTCGGGCAACTACGCTAAGTAGATAGGTAGAGCCGTATTCCTGCGAAAGCAGTAGCACTTGGGAGGGGCACGGGGATGACGATTGGAAAGCGCGGATGACGCAATGGGGCGGGGACGATGTAATGGTGGCGGGAAATAGAACAGCCTGAGAAGACACAGGAAATAGCCGGGTTACCGTGCCCCAGTTCCCTGCCTTACCCCTCTTCCGCTATGCCCCTATTTCACTGCCCCGCGCAAGATCAGCCGTGGCAGCATCACGATCGCGCCCAATATCGGCCAGCGGCGCTGCCACTCCTTGACCTCAATATCGGTGCCGGCGTGGCGGTTGATCTTCCATGCGATATAGTCGATGCCGCCCGCATAGGTGCCGGTCGCTTTCGCAAGCCGCGCCAGCGTCAGCATCTTGCCGCGGCGGCGCAGGCCGGGCCAGCGTTTGCGCTCCGCCCATATTTCCTTTTTCTGCCCCGGGAGCAGCATCACTTTATCGCCCTGTATCTCGTTCTTGATCGCGCATAAAGGCAGGGCCGCTTCGCCGAACAGACGGTATCGCTGCGGCGCGAACTGAACCACCGAACTCGGTCTGTTACCACGTTCCGCGCGTAGCTCCGCGCCATATGTCAGCGCAAAGCCTGTTTCCCAGAGCTGCTCTATATCCATCTGCGCATCCGGCATATGCGCGAGCGCAGCGTTGAGCAGCGTCGGCGCGGCGCCGGATATGGCGAGAGCCGCCTGATCCGCCGCAATGTCATCGCTTTGCCACACCAGCCGCGCAGGCTGTGCGAAACGTGCCCATACGCTCACCGCGCTTGCCTCCCGGCGGTTGAGGCGGTGGAAATCCTCTTCGCTAAGAACCGCATATTTCGCCGCTAAACCATCATGCTGCGCCGGAAATACATTGGGGGGAAGCAACCGGTTGGCCTTCGCTTTCCAGCTATTCGGAAAAGCCGCCGTATAGTCCGACACGATCAGGTAGAAATCGAGCATCTGTCCGTCGAGCTGCTCACTGCGCATGCAGGAACCATAAAACAGCACCCCGCGCGCCGCATCACCATATTGCGCGGCAATATGGGCGGCAAAGGCGGAAACGCGCGGATGAACCGGCTCGGCCAATTCCGCCTTGATACATTTGATTAGGGCGCTATCCGGCATGGGTTCGTCCGGAATTTACGCCGCGATTTTCAGGAAGGGCACAGGCGCTGTCGAACGCAGGATGATGGGCGAATCTGTATTCGCCTCAAATATCTCTCCATCCAATATAACATTGCTATGGTCGCCATCAATGCGGATTTCATCGCCCTGCTCGATATGCACGCCATCTACTTTTTCCTTGCCCATCCTGCCGAAAATAACGGCCCAGATCATGCGCATGACAACACCGGGATTCTGGTCGACAGCAAAGAATTTAAGCCGGTCACCGCTGCTATACCAACTGCCCGATTTGCCCGCGAGCAACAGTTTTTCAAGCGTGGTGACAACGAGCAGTGCATAATTGCCCTGCACTTCGCCATTGCGGATCAGTGAGATGCGCAGCGGCTGTGACCGGCGCGGCAGGAACTTGAAAGGCGCTTTAAGCAAGAGCGACATGAACCCCGCAATACCGGCCAGCACATGGCTGAGGCCATTGGGCAATCCAAGCGGATAGATTTTATGGCGGCAGTAGAGAATGAACTCGGCCAAACCAGCCCCGCCCAGAAACATGCCCAGCACCGGCTTGTCATTGGCACCGCTCGACAATGCGATCATCTGCCGCACCACAATATGCGAATCCAGATCATCGCTGCGCGCAATGTCCAATATGTTCTTGAGCGCGGACAGCGCAGTGCCGCTGGCCCCCAGATCAAGTGCAATCAGGTTGGTCTTGCCATTGGGCAGCACTGCGACGGGGGGCGGGTTGTCGCCGAAATGGCCGCCCTGGTGCAATTCAGTGAGAGCCGCCTGCACCGTGCCGTCGCCGCCATTGATGACAATAACTTTTGGTTTGACGCGGGCTATGGTTTTGAGCGCCTTGGCGATTTGGTCAACCTGTTCGACTTCGTAATGGAATATATCGGCATGCTCCGCACAAAAGCTCCGCACGTCCGGCAATAAGGACTTATTGCCAGTCGAACGCGGGTTGGAAAGGAGCGCGACCAGTGCCATTCATATCATCCAATCGGTTTGATGCTGAGGCCGCTGCGATAGTTCAGCACGACGTTTGCGCGCGCCACACCATTGCCCACACGAATTGCGGATTTACGGATTGAGGGCTTCAGGTTTGTAAGTGAAATATTGGGATTGCCGGTAAAGCCGCCGCCATCGCTCCAACCGGACTTGCCGTTGCCGTCCATGTCATGCCGCACAGCAATGCCATATACGCCAGCCTTGGGCACAGGCATGCAGAAACGCATCTTGCCGCCCTTCAGGCGCACCGGCACATCAATGCGGTTGATCCATGCGCCTTTTTTCAGCCACTTTGTCTTGGTGCCTTCATAGGATTGCACGCGGATACGGCCCGTGGCTTTTTTGAAACCGCGCACTTCAACCAATACGGCGGGGCCATTGCCCGTGCTGCACTGGTTAAGATTATTGCTGATCTTTTCACGTTGCGCACTGGCCGGGGTCGCGGCCATGGCCAGAGCCATTGCTGCGGTACAGCCAACAAGTGCGACATTTGAAAATTTGAACATGACGTGTCGTCTCCAAAAGTCTATAGCTGGCCATGTCAAACACATGAACCGGCATGTAACGCCCCCTTTATGATTCTATGTATGGGGAAAGTTTGCGGCCAAAATAGGGTGACAGGGCGTCAATAAGTTGAAATTCCTCACTTCCATCGACGGTTATATTGCCAAGCGGGTCACCGTTCCGCTCATTGCGACGCTGATTATTTCGGCGATGCTGCTGGTGCTCGACAAAATGCTGCGGCTGTTCGATTTTGTGGCAGCGGAAGGCGGACCGGTCAGCATCGTGTGGCGAATGCTCGCCAACCTTATTCCCGAATATCTCTCGCTCGGCATTCCGATCGGGCTTTTACTGGGGATTTTGCTGGCTTTCCGGGGACTTGCGCTGTCATCGGAGCTGGATGTATTCCGCGCGGTCGGGCTTGGATATGGCCGGCTGCTGCGCGTGCCCTATATGTTTGCCATCGGCTTGATGCTCGTCAATCTAGCGCTGGTCGGGTTTATCCAGCCGCAGGCACGCTATGCCTATGAAGAGCTGGGCTTTGAACTGCGCTCGGGCGCGCTTGGCGCATCGATCAAAGTGGGTGAATTCACCAAATTTGGCGAAAAAATGACGCTCAGGATTGAGGAAAGCGAGAATCAGGGCCGTGATCTGAGCGGCATTTTCGTGCACGCCGAAAGCAAGAATGGCACTGAAATTTCGGTGACCGCCAATAAGGGCCGTTTTATGGCAACCGATGACCCCGACACCATCATATTGCGGCTGACCGAAGGCGTGCTTACCCATGATGCACCGAATTACGAAAGCCCGCGCGTGCTCAGCTTCAGCAGCCATGACCTGCCGATCGACCTGCCTAAGATTGAGGCATTTCGCAGCCGCGGCGGCAAGGACCGCGAATATACCCTACCCGAACTGGTCCGCATCGGCAGCAGCCCGGATGTGTCGCAGCAGGAACGCAATGAAACCCGTTCCAATTTCCATTACCGGATGGTTGAAGTCGTTATGATGCTGCTCATGCCGCTGCTGGCGCTGGCCCTCGCGATACCGCCGAAACGATCGACCTCCGCACTGGGGGTATTCCTATCGATCATTATGATCGTGACTTATCATAAGATAAATCAATATGGCGAGGATATCGGCGCGCTCGGCATTGTTGATCCGCTGATTGCATTATGGGGGCCATTCATGATTTTCGCGGCCCTGATACTCTGGATGTATTATCAGGTGGCACATGTTCCCGGAGGACAGCCGATTGGCAGCCTGGAACGGATATTCGCCAAATCGGGCGCGTGGCTGAAAGGACTGCTCAGCTTTGGCAGGAAGCGGGGGCATCAGTCATGAAGCTGGAACTATTTCCCTCCCCCACCACCGCCTTTTATATGGCGCGCATGTTCCTGATCCGTATCTTGGCGGTGCTGGCGATATTTGTGCTAGTGCTGCAAACGCTCGACCTGCTGGGTGAGAGCGGCAATATCCTGGCCGCGCCGGGCAATAGCGAAGCGGACCTGTGGCGTTATGTCTCGCTGCGCGCGCCGCAGATTATCGATTTTGTGCTGCCGTTTTCGGTGCTCTTCGCCACAATCATCACACTCGCCACGCTGAACCAGAATAGCGAAGTGGTCGCCATGAAAGCCGCCGGGCTTTCTGCGCATCAGGTACTCGCGCCCTTGCTGCTCGCCAGCCTGCTGGTGGCCGCATTCACTTTCGCGTTCAACGACCGTATCGTCTCGCGCGCAACCTCCACACTGTCACTCTGGCAAAAGGCCGAATATGGCCCTGTGCCGGACGACCCCACGACGCGCACCAATATCTGGGCGCGCAAGGACAATAGCCTGTTTCATGCCGGGTTTGTGAGCGGCAATGGGGCCAATACCCGGCTGAACCGTGTCGAAATATACGAGCGCAGCGGCAATGGTGAACTGCTCCGCACCATAGAGGCGGAGCAAGCCGTGTACACCGGTTCTGCATGGCGGATGGACGGAGCGAAGGCTTTTGACGTGGCGACGGGTGAAGAAACCGATCTGGGTGAATATATAGCGGGCGCAGGCATGTCGCCCGATCAGTTCACACTGGGCAGTGTCAATCCCGACGGTATGTCGTTCATGCAGCTCAAGTCTGCCGTGGCTGAATTGAAAGCCGCGGGCAAACCCACACAGACGCTGGAAACCAGTTTGTGGCACAAGATTTCGGGACCGTTATCGGCGATATTAATGCCGCTGCTGGGCGCGGTCGCCGCATTTGGCCTGGCGCGTTCGGGCCAGCTGTTTCTGCGCGCCGTGATCGGCATGGCGCTGGGCTTTGCATTTTTTGTGGCGGATAATTTCTCGCTGGCTATGGGCAATCTGGGCGCTTATCCGCCGATGCTCGCAGCCTGGGCGCCGTTCCTGCTGTTTTTCATGATCGGGGAATCGGTCCTTGTCCGAACCGAAGAGTAATTCCGCACCGGGGAATAGCGAAAATACCGGCCGCGATAGCGAAAGCACTTCAGCGCCGGGTATAGAGCGCGCAGAGCTGGCGAAAAGCGCTGGCCTTGCGGCACTCTCCCGGTTTGGCGCGCTGATCGAAGTGGTGGCGCAGCCCATTTACACATGGATGTTCGGCCTCGCCAATTATGGTCTCTATGTCGTACTCTGGGCCAGCATCAACATTCTTTCCAAACTGTTCGACCTGTCGATGCTGCAGGCTCTACAACGTGTTGTGCCGACCGCGCGCGGCGAAGCCGAAGCGCATGGTGCGGTCAAATTTGCGCTGCTTGCAACGCTCATACCCTCAGCATTATTTGCGCTCGTCATATCTCTGGTCGCGGCGCCCGTGGCACAGTTTTTTTCCGCAAATGAAATGCAGATGGCACAGTTGCCGCTGGCGATATCGCTGTTCGCATGGACATTGCCGCTGTGGATATTGCTGGAGGTCGCCACCGCCGCCGCTCGCGCACGGCGGGCGTTCGGACCGGAAATACGACTGCGCATATTCTGGGAACAGCTCGCCCGGCTCGGCTTTGCGATCCTGCTGTTTGCGATGGGTGTTCAGGTGTTGGGGCTTATTGTGGCGCATATATTGTCGCTGATCGTGACAGGTCTGCTTTCGCTGCACCTGCTGGGCCGCTATTATGACTGGCGCATGCTGATCACCGCGCCCATGCCGCGCACATTGCGCGCAGATATGCTGAAAAGCGGGCTGGGCACCATGCCGCCCAATCTCGCGCGGCGCGCGTTCAATGATCTGCCGCCGGTCATCCTCAATATGCTGATTCCCGGAAATGGCGGCGCAGTGGCGGCGGGGCTCTACGGCATTGCACGCAAGATCGCGTCCATCCCGCTGATCGTGCGGCAGACGTTCCTCTATGTACTCGCGCCGCTCAGCTCTGCGCAGGCCGCGGCAGACCGCACGCAAATCGCGCCGCTATACCGTTTTTCCAACCGGCTATCGGCAATCATCGTCATCCCGCTTACCGGGCTTATCATGCTGCTGGCGCGTGATATATTGAGCGTCTTTACCCCCGCAGCAGCTGCGGCTTTTCCGGTGCTGATCGCCCTGCTGATCGGCCGCGCCGGGGAAGCCATATTGGGGCCCGCCACACCAATTGTGGAAATGATCGGCCACCGCGGCCTGCCGCTGCTGAACAGTCTGCTCGGCCTGGCACTGTCCGCCGCACTCGCATTCTGGCTGGTACCGGATATGGGCGCGACAGGCATGGCGATCGCCGTGGCCGCGGGCGTCACTCTCGCCAGCTGGGCAGCTGTCGCAGAACTCGCGCTCAGCGATGGTCTGAACCCGTTCGACCACCATTTCATGGGCGCGTTGTTTATGGGCGTTGTGACATTCGGTCTGCTCACTCTACTCAGCCATATCATTCCCGATAGCTGGAAATATGCTGAGCCTGCGATATTGCTGGGCGCATTCTTCCCACTGCTGTGGCTAGGGCTTAAGGTTGGACTTGATGCCGAGGACAAACTGGCGCTCGGCAGAGTGGCGAAGAAACTGCGGTTATAGGGCCGCATTATATTAGAATCGTCATTCCCGGCTTGATCGGGAATCTATCTCACAACAGCTCCGCATAAACACAAACTTGGGGAGATGGATTCCCGCTTTCGCGGGAATGACGAAAAAAACAACTGATCCTATTTAACGGAACGCCCCGCAAATGTGCTGCGTACCAACCGGCTGACCAGCGGCAACAGGCCGGTATAATTGCCTTTGTAATAGGCCGATTCCGTGGGCAAAACATCGGCCAGACGCCGGTGTGCCTCGCCCAGATTATGGTATGGCACACCGGGCAGCAGATGGTGTAGCGCATGATAGCGCAAACCCACGGGTGCCCAGAGTGCGGGCAGCATGGCGGGCGGCGGGACATTGACGCTGTCGAGATATTGCGCGGTCACGCTCATCACTTCACCGTCATTTTCCCACAGATGCGCCACCAATGTGCGGACCTGATTAATCATCACCGAACCGCCACTGATCACCAGATAGATGATAAGTGCCTTGAGCGGGATAATGCCTGTCGCTGCGCCCGCGATAAGGGCAATGGCCCATATGCTGGCCGCGCTTTCCTGCCACATCCAGTTGCGCCGCGCCTTGCCCTCGGGCATGCGGCGGCGGAAATCGGGGTTGATGACCAGTCCCGAATAGCGTTCGACCACCAGCTTGCGCAACGGCGGAATGACCAGCGAAAGCGGTGCAAGAATGCCGTAGCGCAGCAGCAGGGCGAGTGGCGCAAGTGCGGAAACCGCGACAAACAGCGGCACCGTATAGGGCTTCATAAGCGCGAGCGGCAGATATTCGGGATCCTGCACCGTGCCATAGCGTGTCTTGGCATGGTGTAGATTATGCACGCCTTCATACATGAAGGATGGCACAAGAAGCGGTATCCCGACGAGCAGATTCCAGCCCAGCCGAAAGCCCGGCACCGAGCCGTCTTTCAAATGGGTAAGCTCGTGGATAAAGCTGCCCGCGCGGTAGAGCGCCAGCATCGACACGATACCCGCAGCGATCATCCATCCGGTGCTACCCGCGGCAATGGCGGCGAACAACGCGCCATATCCGACGATCACCGATGCCATGAAATCGCCCCAATATATGCCCGCATTGGGCGCGTTCAGGTCGCGTGTCAGCTTTGCCGCCGTGCGGATCATGTCCTTATCATCCGCGATAGGGTCATCCGCAATAGGCGCGCGCACGCCTACGCCTGCGGCAGGCTGCTGCGGCGCGGTAAATGTCTCGGCTTTTAAAACTTTGCTATTCATACATATATCCAATTTGAATAGGGCTTAAACCAGAACATGATGGCAAGATAATGGCAGCATATAGAGGCATTCGCGGCAGTTTTTACTGATCTGAATCATATTTGACATAAAGCTGCATGCGATTTCTTGACATTATCGCCGCGCCCGCGCCACATGGCGGCATGACAGCCAAGACCGATATTGTAATCACACCCGTAAATGGCAAGGCGGATTTGAAAGCCTTTGTCGAACTGCCCTGGGCGATATATGCGGACGACCCAAACTGGGTCGCGCCGCTGAAAGGCGAAGTTTATGCCCTGCTCACTCCTGGCAAAAACCCGTTTTTCGAACATGCCAAAGTGCAGCCCATGCTGGCACGGCGCGGCGGCAGGGTCGTAGGCCGCATCAGCGCGCATATCGACCTGTTGGCGCTTAAGCAGCCGCCTGAACAGGGCATGGGGCCAGGCACGGGCAATTGGGGCATGCTGGAAGCATTTGAGGAAGAGGTTGCCGCCGCGCTGATCGCCGCTGCCGAAGACTGGCTACGCGCGCAGGGCATGCACCGTGCACTGGGACCGTTCAGCCTGTCCGTCTGGGACGAGCCGGGACAGCTTATCAGCGGCCATGATCACCCGCCCACCGTCATGATGGGGCATCAACGCGCCGAATATGCGCTCTGGATCGAAAATGCGGGCTATCTCCCCATCAAACAGATGATGACCTGGGAAGTCGATATTGCCGACGGTTTCAACAAGCTGGTCAACCGGATTGTCGCGTCGGGCGAAAAAAACGATCGCATTAAAATCCGCCCTGTCAACAAGAGCCGTTTTGCCGAGGAAGCCGCGCTTATCATGGGCATCCTCAACGATGCCTGGTCGAAAAACTGGGGGTTTGTGCCGCTCACCGATAGTGAAATTGCCCATGTCGGCAAAAAGCTGAAACCGATTGTTTACGAAGATCTGATCCGTATCGCTGAATATGATGGCGAACCGGTCGCGTTCATGATTACGCTGCCGGACCTTAATGAGAAGCTGATCGACTATAACGGGTCACTCTTTCCATTTAACTGGGCCAAGCTGCTGTGGTGGCTGCGCAAACCGCAGGTCCGCACGATGCGCGTACCGTTAATGGGCGTGGTACAGGATTTACAGGGATCGCGGCTTGCCAGCCAGCTCGCGTTCATGATGATAGAGTTCATCCGCCGTGACGCAGTGGCCAGATACGGCACCACCCGCGGTGAGATTGGCTGGATACTGGACGATAATCAGGGCATGAATTCCATTGGTGAAATCCTGGATGGCAGAGTGAACAAGACCTATCAGGTGTATGAGAAAGATTTGTAAGATAATCCAAATCCTCCCTGAAGCACAGCTTCGGGGAGGGGGACCGTTTTGCGACAGCAAAATGGTGGAGGGGTGAAAGCGGTAAAGTACAAAGCCTTGCGTTTAATTGCGGCAACTCTTCCACCGAGTCCCATGAAAGTAAGACTTTCATGGGTGCCTCTCCACCACTTGCTGCGCCAAGCGGTCCCCCTCCCCATCGCTCGCGCGACAGGGAGGATTAGAAGAACGGCATATTCCGGGCTTGCGCTTGCCTGTCCGGCATTCACCTTACGCAATCACCGCAGCAGATAATCTTTTTCTTTGCGGTTAGCAGGCGCAGCACGTTCGGCCGCTATCACTTGCTGGTCGTCAATCCAGCCAGCCAGTTTCACTCCATAGCGGCTGATCGCACTCATATTGAAAAAATGCATCACGCCCAGCACGAGTATCGCAATGCCCACCTGCCACGCGAGCAGACGGATGGCTTCGGCAACAGTCACCGGCTCGCTCGCCATGCTGAGCGCAATGGCGATAAAGCCCAGATTGACGAGATAAAAGCCGACCACCAGCAGATGATTGATACTGGTCGCCAGTTCCTCGTCATGCCCGAAGCAGCGCACGAGAAAGACTTTCCCGTTGCTGGACAGCGTATGTGCGACCCAGATGGTGAGGCCAACGGCGATAATGAGATAGCTGATATAGGTTGCAACAACCATGATATGTCCTTTCGATATCTATATTTCAATATATTCTGATATTTCTGTATTTTGAGAAATTAATACTTAAATGAATGTCGCGGGTGGCATGGGCAACTCCTGTATCGGGATTATTTGTGCGGATTGATAATCGGGTATGAAATCAGAAACTTGAAATGCGCGGGCCTCCGCCCTCTTCGCCCTTACCGCCGCCGGGAATGAACCGCGCGACTTTTGCGCCCAGTTTCATCAGGGTGATAAGCGTCGATTTTTTAAGGCCGCGCACCTGTGTGTACCAATTGGTCAGCGCAGAGATAAATTCATGCATCCGGCCAATGCGTTCGTGCACATGGCCTGGGATATCGCCCCGTCCCTCCAGCCGCGCCTGCAAATCGGCAAGCTTGACAATGGTGGGGTCGATTTCACGTTTTTTGCGCTCCGCCGTGATCGCCATAAACAGCTCCCACAAATCGGTTTCCGCGATAAAATGATCGCGCCGGTCGCCCGTCATGTGCGCGCGCGCGACAATGCCGTACCCCTGCAACTCTTTCAGCGCCGTCGACACATTGGACCGCGCCAAGCCCAATATTTCGCAAATATCCTCGGCATTCAGCGGCCGGTCGGAAAGATACAAGAGCGCATGCACCTGCGCCACCGAACGGTTCGCCCCCCAATGCGTTCCCATCTCCCCCCAATGAAGAATAAATTCCTGAACTTCAGGATGCTCGTAAAATACCATAATCGACTCGCTTTCCTTAATTTCTGTTATTTCAGAAATTTAAGAATTTGTCAATAAGGACTGTCATATAAGCATGGTGAAGGCCAGTTACTCAAACTCATACGTATTTGAACAAAGGCAGAGAGGCAGTTAAGTTCGGCATAGGTGAGATACTTTTAATGGAAGTAAACTTTACGTCCGCTTTTCCCCATAGCGAACATTGCTTAAAAGCTGAATTTTCTGCCCGGAGATTCGATATCTAATCAAACCTATCCTGCACCCTCACATTCCCCTTCGCCCACCATCGCCGAGGCCTGCTCCGTCACAATTTCCCGGGCACCTTTTTGCCACAGGTCGTTATGGCCTGCGTCTTCGATGCGGAATGCGCATTTGGGGGCTTTGGCTGCGTCGAATAATTGCTGGCCCATTTCGACCGGGATTAATGTGTCATCTTCGCCGTGTATCCATGCCAATGGCATATCGATTTCCGCGATACGCGACAGATTGTCATATTTGTCTTTCACCAGCAGGCGCGACGGGAATATCGGCATTTGCCGTGCGGCCATATCGGCCAGCGAGGTATATGGCGCCTCCAATATCAACCCGGCTACCCTTGTCCGCTGCGCAAGCCATGTCGCGGGGCCTGTTCCCATCGATTGTCCGGCAATGACTATCTGTGCAGGGCGATACCCCTGTTCACCCAGCCATTTATAATTCAGACTTGTTACCTGATAAAAACTATACTCGTGAGGCTCTCCTGCATTACCACCATAGCCGGGATAGCCGACCGCCAGCACACCTGCACCCGACGTAGCCAGTTCAGCATATATGCTCGCACGGCCCGCAAGCGCCCCGCCATTGCCGTGCAAGTGCAATATTACAGGCTTTGTTTCATCCGCAGGGGGATGCCACCAAGATGTCAGGATGTGGTCAGAGGCCTTGATTTTAATTTCGCTAAAACCTTCCAGACCTGCTTTTTCTGGTGACGAGGCTTTGGTATCAGGATGGTATATAAAACTGTCCTGTATCAAGTACACAAGTACCAGCAAAATCAGATATATGCCGGCAATCCCGGCGATAATCCGCAATAACATCGCCATTATATGTCCGCCGCTCCGGCATCCGAAAGCTCAATCCATGCCGGCGTATGGTCGCTCGCCTTTTCACGGCCGCGATGCTCTTTGTCGACACCTACATTTGCAAGCCGGTCTGCCGCAAGCGGGCTGAGCAGCAGATGATCGATGCGAAAGCCTGCATCCCGCTCCCATCCCCGCGTGCGATAGTCCCAGTAAGTCCACACGCCGCCATCTGGATGCCAATTGCCAATCGCATCGGTCCACCCGTCGCCAAGCAGACGGCGATAGGCTTGGCGGCTTTCCGGCTGCATAAGCGCGTCCGATGCCATCGCATCGACGGAAAACACATCATTGTCGCGCGGAATGACATTATAATCACCCGCAAGCACCGCGGGCACTTCCTTTGCCCAGATTTCGGCTGCACGGTTCCTGAGCCGCTGCATCCAGCGCAGTTTGAAATCGAATTTCGGTCCCGGATGCGGATTGCCGTTGGGCAGGTAAATGCTGGCGATACGAACCCCGTTGACATCCGCTTCGAGATAACGGCTATGTTCGTCTTCTGGTTCACCATCCAGTCCGCGTTTCGTTTCCTGCGGCGTACTGCCTTTGGCCAGAATGGCAACACCGTTGAAGGATTTTTGGCCATGCCAGATCGCACCATAGCCGATTTTCTCGAACGCGGCGATGGGAAAGCCCTCGTCCATCGTCTTGATTTCCTGCAGGCAAGCCACATCGGGCTGCGTTTCCTCCAGCCATTCGAGCAAGCGGGGAAGGCGGGCTTTAATGCCGTTGATATTATAAGTCGCGATACGCATGGGCGAAACTTTCCACTCCGTTAGTCCTGGGCCTGTCGAAGGACGCGCATCAATACCGCGAAACGCACTTCGACAGGCTCAGGACTAACGGTATTGCAATGACATGACCAGCGCGGCGAAAGAATTAAACTGAAAAACTCGACCCGCAGCCGCAACCAGCGGCGGCATTGGGGTTAGTAACCTGAAACGCTGCACCGCCCAACGATTCCACGTAATCTACTGCAGAGCCGCGCACCAGATCTAGGCTGATAGTATCGACAACCAGCGTCACGCCCGCTTCCTGCGCCGTCACATCGTCTTCCTCAATGCTTTCGGCGAGGCCAAAGCGGTATTGAAACCCCGAACAGCCGCCGCCCTCGACCGACAGACGCAGCATCGCGGGCTTGCCCTGTTTTTCGGCAATGGCCGCCACACGTTTGGCAGCATTGGGGGTCAGAATGATTTCGGCTATCTCGCTCATCCCTTCTAAATAGGGTGCATCCGCCATGTCAGCAAGGGAGATAATCTATAGCGAGCTAAAGCTGTCAAACAGCCTGCGTGTATCATCATTGGCATTTTTCAGCATTTGTGCAATTTGCGTGCGCTCCTCTTTGCCGGGCTTCGCGGATACATGGCGGCCCGTCATGCCCCATGCGGGGCATTCCCTAACATCAATGGTTTTTCCGCGGATGGTGACAATTCCGCTGTGACGAGTGTCTTTCAAAATTCGCGCCATACAGCTATCAATCGCCGCGTCATCTCCCTCGATCAGCTGCATGAAATTCATGCCGTTATAAACGAGGCAACCGGTGATACCGTTGGCTTCATTATACGCGGCGCATTGTGCCACGAGTATGTCCAGATCGTCTCCGCTGAAATTATGCACCTTTGTGCTGATATAGATGATTGATTTCAAATTCGGTCCCCGTCCTTTTTCAAACCGTGCCACTATGCCCAGCCAAATATATTTGGCAAGCCAACATGGCGCAAATCAATCGTCCGTCACCCCGCCTTGCCGGAAGCAGGCTTTTTCTTCGCCTTTTTCCTGGCACGCGATTTCGGCGGTGCAGGGCTAATTTCGAACGCCAGCGCGCCGTCTTTCATATGCACATTGACTTCGCCGCCATCTTTCAGCTTGCCAAACAACAGCTCTTCGGCAAGCGGCTGTTTGATCTTCTCCTGAATAAGTCGCCCCATCGGACGAGCACCGAATAACCGGTCATAGCCGCGCTCCGCCATCCAGTCGCGCGCATCCTGATCAAGCCGGATATGCACGTTCTGATCCGCCAGCTGCAATTCAAGCTGCAGGATGAACTTGTCGACCACCCGCGCCACGACTTCGGGCGTCAGATAGGTAAATGGCACAATCGCGTCCAGACGGTTGCGAAATTCCGGCGTGAACATTTTCTTCACCGCTTCATCGCCTGCGTCTTCCTTGGTCATCTCGCCAAAGCCCATGCCTTCCTTCGCCATTTCGCTGGCCCCGGCGTTGGTGGTCATGATGAGCACGACATTGCGGAAATCGACTGTCTTGCCATGATGGTCGGTCAGCTTGCCGTTATCCATCACCTGCAACAGGATGTTGAAGAGATCAGGATGCGCTTTCTCAATCTCGTCAAGCAGCAATACGCAGTGCGGCTGCTGGTCAATCGCATCGGTGAGCAAGCCGCCCTGATCATAACCGACATAGCCCGGAGGCGCACCGATCAACCGCGACACACTGTGCCGCTCCATATATTCGGACATGTCGAACCGTTGCAGCGGGATGCCCATGATACTGGCAAGTTGCCGAGCAACTTCGGTTTTACCCACGCCGGTCGGGCCGCTGAACAGATAATTGCCAATCGGCTTGTCGGGATCACGCAGACCGGCACGCGATAGCTTGATCGCACTGGACAGCACATTGATCGCCTGGTCCTGTCCGAACACCACCTGTTGCAGGTCGCGTTTCAGGTGCTGTAATACTGCGCGGTCGTCCTTCGATACCGATTTCGCAGGAATCCGTGCCATGGTGGCGATCACTGCCTCTATTTCCTTGGCCGTAATCGTCTTGCGGCGGCGGGATTTGGGTACCAGCATCTGCATCGCACCCACTTCGTCAATCACGTCGATCGCCTTATCCGGCAGCTTGCGATCATTGATATAGCGCGCCGACAGTTCAACCGCTGTTTTCAGCGCGTCCGGGGTATATTTGACCTTGTGATGTTCTTCAAATGCGGAGCGCAGCCCGCGCAGGATTTTGATCGTATCATCAATCGTCGGTTCGTTTACATCAATTTTTTGGAATCGGCGCAGGAGAGCGCGGTCCTTTTCGAAATGATTGCGGAATTCCTTATATGTGGTCGACCCGATACAGCGGATGGAACCACCCGAGAGCGCGGGTTTCAGCAGGTTGGACGCATCCATCGCCCCGCCGCTGGTCGCACCTGCGCCGATAACTGTGTGAATTTCATCAATAAACAGAATTGCGTGCGGCATTTTTTCAAGCTCCGCCACAACCGCTTTCAGCCGTTCCTCAAAATCACCGCGATATCGCGTTCCGGCCAGCAATGACCCCATGTCGAGCGAGTAAATCACTGCTTCATCAAGTACATCGGGCACGTCACCCTCGATAATCTTGCGCGCAAGACCCTCGGCAATTGCGGTTTTACCCACGCCGGGTTCCCCAACATATAGCGGATTGTTTTTCGAACGGCGGCACAGAATCTGCACCGTCCGGTCTACTTCAGGTCCGCGTCCGATCAGCGGGTCGATTTTACCCGCTTTGGCTTTTTCATTCAGGTTGACGGTGTACTGGTCAAGCGCGCTTTCTTTTTTCTGCTTGGCCTCGCCTTTTTGATCCTGCGCGTCTTCCGCGCCTTGCGGAGGACTTGCTTCGGCAGGCGTGCCGCCCTTGCCGATACCATGGCTGATATAACTAACCGCATCGAGACGGCTCATATCCTGCTGTTGCAGGAAATAAACAGCATAGCTTTCACGCTCTGAAAACAGCGCGACCAAGACGTTCGCGCCCGTGACAATATCTTTACCCGATGACTGGACATGCAAAATCGCGCGCTGCACCACGCGTTGGAAACCCGATGTTGGCGCGGGATCGGCCTGCTCCTCGACCTTGAGTGAGTCCAGTTCGTTATCCAGATAATGGGTGACGGTGCCCGACAGTTCGTCAAGATCCGCACCACATGCTTTCATCACCTGCGCGGCGTCATCATCAGTGATGAGCGCAAGTAACAAATGTTCAAGCGTAGCATATTCATGCGACCTGTCGGCTGCATTGGTCAGTGCCTGATGCAGCGTTTTATCCAGCGATTCCGCAAATGATGGCATATCGTTTCTCCGCAGCGGCATGTCCGCTGCCCTTCTTGTAACGCCCCGGAAAGAGCCGGGTCTCGTGAAGTTCCTGTCCGGTGTGGCCCCATCTCCCCGCACGGATTTTATTTATATAGGAAGCATCCGCGTGATGTGAATATCTCGCCCTGCTTCCTTTCGTACTAACTCTTGCGGAACAGTGCGTCAGCGCTGGCACGGTGTGCGCCTGCCGCTTTTTTATGCGCTTCCACCCGCGTGATTTCGGTTTTAAGGAGTGCGATGCGTACATCCAGCTCTTCTTGTGACAACGGGTCCAGATCCTGCTTTGCCAGCATATGGGCTGCATCCATGGATTTGCGCGGCAGATCGTCATCTAAATCCATTGTGCTGCTCCTTTCCTGGTGCCGGGTTATTGCGGGATAATGTTGACCAAGGGCCGCCCGCTGTCAATAAGAGGGCCAAATTAATGTGGAAACTATTGGCAAGGGGCAAAAATGCCCGGTACCGGGGGGCTGAATGACGCAGGAAAGTTCAGATATGCAGGCAATTCCAGAGATGATGACAGCCATTTCAATCAGCCAGCCCGGTGGACCTGAAGTATTGGTTGCGGGCGAACATTGCGTACCGCAGCCAAGCGCAGGCGAACTGCTGATTAAAGTTGCCGCGGCAGGCATTAACCGTCCAGATGTGGTGCAGCGCATGGGACTATATCCTGCACCGCCAAATGCCTCACCGCTTCCGGGTCTTGAAATATCGGGCATAGTGGTCGCGGCAGGGGCCGATGACCATCTGCACATGATTGGCAGCCGCGTGTGTGCACTCGTTAATGGCGGGGGTTATGCAGAATATTGCATTGCAAAGGCGGGACACTGCCTGCCGGTGCCGCAGGGATTGTCCATGACAGAAGCCGCGGCACTACCCGAAACGCTATTCACCGTGTGGCACAATCTTTTCGAACGCGCCTATGCCGGTGAAGGCGACACGGCGCTGGTCCATGGCGGCACCAGCGGCATCGGCACGATGGCCATCATGCTGGGCAAGCTGTTCGGCCTGACCATTATCGTGACCTGCGGTTCGGACGCAAAATGCGGGCAGGCCCTTGGGCTGGGCGCGGCCCATGCGATTAATTATAAAACACATGATTTTGCCGAAGAGATCCAGAAAATTACCGGCAGCAAAGGCGTAGAGATCGTACTCGACATGGTGGCGGGCGATTACGTGCCGCGCAATCTCAACTGCCTTGCCGAGGATGGCCGCCATGTAACCATCGCCGTGCAGGGCGGGTTGATGGCTGAAATTAATATGGCGCAGGTGATGAGCCGCCGCCTGACCCTGACCGGCTCCACCCTGCGCCCGCGCACCGATGAATTCAAATCCCTGCTGGCCGATGAAATATACAAAAATGCATGGGATTTCGTCGAAAGGGGCGACCTGCGCCCCGTTATGGACAAAAGCTTTCTCCTGACAGACGCCTCCGCCGCACACGCACATATGGAAAGCGGTGACCATTTCGGGAAGATCGTGCTGGAAGTCTGATTGGGTTGAATCTTGCCCTTTATCCATTCCGTTACCCCGCCACATTGTCACATTTGTGTCACCGGTTTGCGATTCAAACTGTAACATAAATCCGCCACTGCGATGGTCCGAGGGACGATATCTATCGAAGGGCGGGACAATGCGGTTTGAAGACCTCTTCAAAAATGCCGGGCAGCATGGCGATGCGAATGCAAACGATGTGACATCGCCGCATATGCCGCATGTTCCGCTCACCCCGCTCGCGATCCCAGAGAAAAAACCGAAAAAGCGGCGCAGCTATCGCACCATCTGGATTTCCGACATTCACCTTGGCACACGCGGGTGCAATGCGGACATGCTCATTGATTTCCTCGACCATGTCGACAGCGACACTATGTATCTGGTCGGTGATATTATTGATGGATGGCGGCTCAAAAAGAAGTTTTACTGGCCGCCCATGCACAATGATGTGGTGTGGCGGATATTGAAACGCGCAAACCGCGGCACACGGATTGTCTATATTCCTGGCAATCATGACGAAATGTTCCGTCAGTTTACCGGGCTGAATTTCGGCGGGGTCGAAATTCGGCGCGCAGCCTTTCATGACACCGCCGATGGCCGCCGGCTGATGGTGCTGCATGGTGATGAATTTGACGCCGTGATGCTCAGCCATCGCTGGCTCGCCTTTGTCGGAGACTGGGCGTATGAGCTGATGATGAAGCTGAATGTCGTGGTCAACAAGGCCCGTAACTGGATGGGCCTGCCCTATTGGTCGCTGTCGAAAATGGCCAAGCATAAAGTGAAAAATGCCGTGGAATTTATCGGTAAATTCGAAACATTGGTCGCCAGGGCCGCAAAGCAGCGCGGCGTTGACGGGGTGGTGTGCGGACATATCCACACGGCTGAAATACGCAGCATCGACGGCGTGCAATATTATAATGACGGTGACTGGGTCGAAGGCTGCAACGCGCTGGTCGAACATTTTGACGGTAGCATGGAAATACTCAACTGGGCCGATGAAATCGCGGTGCGCGAAACGTGCGAAAAAGACAGGAATTTTGAGGTTTTGGGGGAAGGTGCAGTTTAGAACCCTCTCCCATTGGGGAGAGGATATGAAGACTTGCCATCTTTGATGGCTAGTCGAAATTGGAGAGGGGTTCCGGCCCGCCTGTAAGGCACACCCCCTCACCCACTGCGACTATGTGGCATAGCCACTAAGTCTCGTTGCCCTCTCCCCGATGGGAGAGGGCGCAACAAAGGAACACCCATGAAAATAGCCCTTGTCACCGACGCATGGATACCGCAGGTGAACGGCGTGATGCGTACGCTTATGGAAACGGTTTCACGGCTGCAGGCCATGGGGCATGGTGTCGAGATTATCTCACCCGATCAGTTTCGCTCCGTCCCCTGTCCCGGCTATCCCGAAATCCGTCTGGCGCTGACGCGCGGGGCACCGGTGGCACGGCGGCTTAACGCATTTGCGCCCGATGCCATCCATATCGCCACCGAAGGGCCGCTCGGCCATGCGGCACGGCGATATTGCCTGCGCGAACGGCTGCCCTTTTCCACTGCCTATCACACACAGTTCCCCGATTATATTGCCAAACGCACTGGCCTGCCGCCCGCCATTTTCTGGCCATTTATCCGGCGCTTTCATGGTGCTTCCGCATCGGTACTGGTCGCAACCGAAAGTATCCGGCGGCAATTGCATGAAAGCCGTGTCCATAATTTGCAGCATTGGAGTCGCGGCGTGGATCTGGAGAATTTCAGCCCCGATGCACCGCAGCCGGAAATATTCGCCCGTCTTAAACGGCCTATACAGCTTTATGTCGGCCGCGTTGCGGTCGAGAAAAACATCGAGGCTTTTCTGGAATGCGATCATCCCGGCGGCAAAGCCGTGGTAGGCGACGGTCCTGCACTGGAGCAGCTGAAAACGAAATATCCACGCGCCCATTTTGCGGGTCGCAAAAGCGGACGCGAATTGGCCGGTTATTATGCCGGCGCGGATGTATTTGTATTTCCCAGCAGAACCGACACTTTTGGGCTGGTGATGATTGAGGCTCTGGCATGCGGCACACCTGTCGCCGCATATCCGGTACAGGGTCCAGTCGATGTTCTTTCCGCCGCCAGTGGCTATATGGACGCCAACCTGGCGCAGGCCATAACAGGCGCCTTATGGATACAACCCCGTGATTGTATCCACCATGCCCGCACTTTTAGCTGGGATACCGCGACGCAGCAGTTCCTGAACGCGCTGGTGCCCATAAAGCGCATGCGCCGCGATGCGGCGTAACACATGATGATTTGCCCACTTGCGGGCGCAGACATCTTCGCCTACATGGAAACCATCATCAGGCCATCCCGCGAGGGGTGGCCCTTATTTTATGGAGATTTGTGCATGGCCCAAGATGGTCTTACCCCGCTCATGCCGCATGCGACGGCATCCTGGCTTGTCGACAATACCGGCCTGACATTTGAACAGATTGCCGAATTTTGCGGGCTGCACATATTGGAAGTCAAGGCGATGGCCGACGATCTGGCCAGCACCAAATATACCGGGCGCGATCCTGTACATGCGGGCGAGCTGACGATGGAAGAGATTGAGAAAGGCCAGGCCGACGAAGATTATGCGCTGGTTATGTCGAAAGGTCCCGAGCAGGTGCGCCGCACCAAGGGGCCACGCTATACGCCGGTGTCCAAGCGTCAGGACAAGCCCGATGGCATCGCATGGCTGCTGCGCAACCACCCGGAAATTACCGATGGCCAGATCGGCAAGCTGATCGGCACGACACGCAATACGATCAACGCGATTCGCGAACGCAGCCACTGGAACATCGCCAATATCCAGCCCAAGGACCCCGTAACTTTGGGTCTGTGTTCACAGCGTGAACTGGACGCGATGGTCGCCAAAGCTGCCAAAAAAGCAGGCATTGAGGAAGAAATTCCTGAAGATACCAAGCTGGGCGGCGACCGCGAGGCGCTGATCGAGGAACTGCGCGCCGAACGCGAAAAAGCGGCGCAGGAAGCCGAACTGGCCGCATTGCAGGCGGAAAAAGAAGCCGCCGAAGAAGCCAAGGAGGCCCAGGAAGCGAATCTGTTCGGTGATGCCGACGGAGACGATGCACCAGCGCAGGCAGAGGCGACGGACGAAAGCGAATAATTCGCAATCGGCAGACATGCCTGTTGCGCTTCGGGAAAACCCCGTCACGCTGAATTTGTGTAGTGATTATACCGCGCAAGCACGTAATCCGTCATTCCCAGCTTGACTGGGAATCTATCTCACTACAGTTGCATATATGTGTGCGTTTGATGAGATAGATTCCCGCTTTCGCGGGAATGACGGAACCTCCTTGTCACAAAGAGATAACCGTCAGTTGGTCTGAGGATCCATTGTGCAATTAAAGAGCGGTTATCTGCGATAAGTTGCTGGATCTTGCCGCAATCGCTTTACATTTACTGCCCGCACCGCGAACATTTTTTCGAATGGATTCTGAAACGAATTCAGGATGACATGATCAATATTTAATCATCCGATTAAATCGCTTCACCTTAGCGCATCAATATTCTACGCTGGCGCCATGACATCAGATACACCTGCACGCACGCTACCCGCACATGACGCATCACTCACCGATCTGGAATATCTGGACCAGCACGGGCTGGATGCCAAGGAATTCAAAGGCCTCACCTATCCAATCGGCGACCATGCGCCCGCATATGGAGAGATGTTTCCGCTCGCCTCCGGCATTGGCTGGACGCGGCTGCCTGTGCCGGGGCTGCTCAACCATATCAATATCTGGCTGCTCGATGACGAAGACGAACAGGGCGAAGGCGTTGCGATTGTCGATACCGGGCTGAATATGGGCGAAAGCCTGAAGGCATGGGAAAAACTGTTTTCGGGCGATCTGGATGGCCACCGTATCACACGTGTGATTGTCACCCATTTTCACCCCGACCATGTCGGCGCAGCAGGCTGGCTGTGCGAAAAACATGGCGTGCGGCTCTGGATGAACCGGACCGAATGGCTGATGGCGCGCATGCTGACCGCCGATGTGCGCGAGGAACCGCCCGCCGAAGCCCTTGCACAGATGCGGTTCGCTGGCTGGGACGAAGAACGGATTGAAAACCTGCGCGCGCGCGGTTGGGGCAATTTTGCCAAAGCGGTGGCGCCAATCCCGATCAGCCATGTGCGGCTGGATGAAGACGCGGTCATTACAATAGGCAAGCGCAACTGGCGCATCCTGACCGGCGGCGGACACACGCCCGAACATGCCTGTCTGGTGGATGAAGAAAACGGCGTGATTATCGCGGGCGATCAGATTTTGCCGCGCATCACCTCCAACGTCTCGGTCATGACCAGCGAGCCGATGGCTGATCCGCTGGGCGAATGGCTGCAAAGCATTGCCAAATTCCGCGGCAGGCTGGCCGAGGACGTGCTGGTGCTGCCCGCACATGGGTTTCCGTTTACCGGGGCGCATAACCGGCTGGATGCGTTGGCCGCAGGCCATCATGACCGGCTCGATGCGCTGGCAAAGGCACTGGCGGAAAAACCCATGCGTGCGGTCGATACGTTCGCCCTGCTGTTTGCGCGCAAAATCGACGACAGCGTATATGGACTCGCGACTGGCGAAGCAATGGCGCATCTCAGGCATCTTGAACATACGGGCCGTGCCACTATCGAAACAAGAGACGGCGTCGGCTGGTTCAGCGCCGCATCCTAACCCCTTGCCCCGTTAGTGAATCCAATTTACATCAGTGTAAATTTACAAAATAGAACAGGTCGCGCTCATTTATGACTCAATCCCCTATCTGGAACACCCGCTACAACCATCCGTGCGATTGGGCGCAGGATTTTGAGCCGATGACGCTGCCCGAGATGTTTTTTGACAGCGCGCAGCGGCTGAATGGCATGGCTCTGCTGGATTTCATGGGCCGCAAATATAGCTATACCTCGGTCGCCGCAACGGCGGAACAGGTTGCAAAAGGTCTTCAGGACATGGGTATCGGCCGCGGTGACCGTGTCGGTCTGTTCCTGCCCAACGTCCCGCAATATGTCGCCGCTTACTATGGCGCGATGGCGGCGAGCGCGACGATCGTGAATTTCTCCCCGCTCTATACCCCCGATGAACTGGCGCATCAGGTGGAAGATAGCGGCACCAAGACGCTCATCACATTATCAGCCAAGGCGCTGCTGCCAAACGCGCTGAAAGTGCTGGAATGCAGCTCGCTGGAACGCATTATTGTCGGGACAGTGGCCGAAGCACTGCCGGCGGGCAAATCCATTCTCTACCGCCTGTTCAAACGCGGCGAAGAAGCGGATATTCCAAATGACAGCCGTATTACGATGTTTGAAGATCTGATCGACAATGACGGCGATTATGAAGCTACGGATATCGATCCCATCCATGATCCCGCTGTCCTGCAATATACAGGCGGCACCACCGGCACGCCCAAGGGCGCGATTTTGACCCACCAGAACCTCACCGCCAATGCGCGGCAGGTGAACAGCGTCGATCCACATCATGCAACAGATGAAGATCGCATTCTGGGCGTGCTGCCGTTCTTCCATGTATTTGCCAATACCTGCGTGCTCAACCGCACGGTGCTGAATGGCGGAGAAATCGTGATGCTGCCGCGCTTTGATGCGGCGCAGGCGCTCAAGGCGATTACCCGCGCCAAAGTGACAGCCCTGCCCGGCGTGCCAACCATGTATCAGGCATTGCTCGACTGCCCTGAGATCGACAAGACCGATTTCAGCAGCCTGCGCGTCTGCATCTCCGGCGGCGCACCGCTATCGGGGGAGCTCAAGGCCAAATTTGAGGAGCGCACCGATGCGCGGCTGGTCGAAGGCTACGGCCTGACCGAAAGCAGCGGCGTTGTCTCCACCAATCCCTATGAAGGGCTGAGCAAAACCGGCACGATCGGCCATCCACTGCCCGGCACCGAAATACGGTTGGTCGATAAGGAAGACCCCTCAAAACAGGTCGCGGAAGGCGAGCCTGGTGAGCTCATATTCTCCGGGCCTCAGGTCATGAAAGGCTATTGGAACCGGCCCGATGCGGACGAAGATGTGTTTATCGGCAAATTCCTGTGCACCGGCGACGTCGCGGTGATTGACGAGGAAGGCTATGTGAAAATTGTCGACCGCATCAAGGACATGATTTCCGTGGGCGGTTTCAAGGTTTTCCCGAGCCAGATCGAGGAAGTTGCTGACCACCATGAACAGATCAAGGAAGTGCTCGTCATCGGCGTGCCCGACGAATATCGCGGTGAAATGCCCAAAGCATTCGTGACGCTGGAGGAAGGCGCGGATGTTGATGGCGACACGCTTAAGGCATGGCTCAATGCAAAGCTCGGCAAGCATGAGCGTGTGGCGGGTGTTGTCGTGCGCGATGAACTGCCCAAAACCATGATCGGCAAGCTCGACCGCAAAGCTCTGCGTGCCGAAGAGAAAATAGACTAGGCCGCCGATGGACCTGTTCGTACTTATCATCATATTCGGTGCCGCGACGCAGCTTGCAGACCTTAGGTCAGTGCATTTTGCCGGTATCGCCGTGGTCGCGGCGTTGATGCTGTTGCTGGGCGGCGGCTATATTGCCGGTGCGATGATGGGCGGCGGGGCCGACATGGCCGGGCTGGTGAGAAGTTATCTTGTCCTGTTTGCAATATATGCGGGCGTTTTCCTGGCCGGTTTCGGACTGGGGCGATTTCTGGAAGCGCGGCGTTGACCTGATCCTCCCTGAAACGCAAGTTTCGGGGAGGGGGACCGCTCGCGCCAGCGAGTGGTGGAGGGGCAAAAGCGTCAATAATCTGGCTTTGCATAATCACGCACGCACCCCTCCACCATCAGCTACGCTGACGGTCCCCCTCCCCATTCTTTCAGAATAGGGAGGATTATCCAGCCACAAACGGCGCCGCGATTTCCGGCGTCACGCGCACGGGCCGCTGTGTGGCACGGTCAATCATCGCCCACCAGGTCACCGCCTGCACCTTGACCTTGCCATGATCGCCGACAAAATCCACCGAGCGTGCAAAACGCGCGCCCTTGGGTTCGCCCGGAATCCAGGTGCGGCCCGTCACGCTCTCACCCTCGGCAATATTGCCTTTATAATCAATCTCGTGCCGTATCACGACCCAGATATAGGCATCGACATGCGCAGGGTCGGCCACTGCCTGCCAGTGCGCGGTCGCCATATCCTGAATCCACTGCACCCACACCGCATTGTTCACATGGCCGAGTTCATCGATATGCGCAGGTACGGCGGTGAAGGTTTTTTCAAAACTGCGGCTCATTGCAGCAGCAACTCCCCGCCCGCCCCGCGGCGCACCGCGATGCCCGCCCTGCCCAGCAATCGTTCCAACACCGCCGCAGGGTTGCTATTGGATTGTTCGATCAGGGCACGGATCGCCGCCGACTGCGCTCTATCGCCAGACAGCCGGTCGAGTTCGCCGAGCCATTCATCGCTGCTGACAATCCCGTCTTTCCTGTTTGCCGCGATCAGGCTCCTCCAGAAAGTGAAAAAATCGCCGCCTTTCTTGCCCGCCGCAGCTTCGGCAACCAGGCCGAAAATCGCACCGCATGCGTAAAAGGCATGATATTCATTGCGCTGATCGGCATCGCCCAGCGGCCTGTCTTTTGTGAGCTTGATGCAGTCGTCCAGCTCACGCTGCAATTCACCGCGCACATCGAAATCGGGATTGATACTTGCCACCGCGCGTACAGCCATCAAATCCGCGCCGCCTTCGGTCATCCACATATCGCCGCGTTTTTCATAGCCGACTGTCTGCCCCAGCCAGAAATGGGCCGATTCATGCGCAATAAACCACCGCGCATTGTCCAGCGCCCTGTCGCTGTTGTTCGACAGCGCACCGCCCTCAATCACCATGGCCACCATGTTCGGCAACACACTGCCGCCCAGACTGGATAACCCGGGCGTGGGTCCTTTCCAGCTCACCAGCACGCTCGGCTTGCCATTCTTTTTGGACGCGCCCAGGCGCTGCGTATAAAATGCCAGTGTCGCCGGGATATATGCGAGCAGTTCCTGCGACAGCCAGTCCGGCAGATCGGGGTCGATCAACGTGGCCAGATACTCGGTTTCCAATATGTCGGCATTGCCAAACACCGCATAGCTTGAACGGCCGTCGGTAACAGCGACGTTGCGGCGGACACCGTCAAAGAGTACCTTTCCGCGGCGGTCGCGCAGCGAAACCTGCGCATTTTGTGCCTTGTCCCTGTCTACGCCCTTTTCAGCGGACCAGGGCATGGCGTCAAACTGCCCCGTATATAGTGCGATGGCGCCAGTGCTGAACTTCAACGCTGGGTCATATCCCGCCAACACGTCATCCGCATAAGGGGTGAAGCGTATCCGCACCGTGCGCGGAACATGGCCCCTGTCCGCTATCAGCACATCCCGTCCGCCAAACCGGGCCAGCGTCACACCGGGCGTTTCCACCGACCAGCTGCCCAGCCGCCAACTGCGCCGCGTCTTACGCGCCGGATTGGAGCGAATGAGCGCCCATCCCGGACTGGAGCGCGCAAAACGGTAAGTCGCTGTCCAGCTGTCCCCGTCGCGTACCACGTCCACCCTGACCTCCTGCGCATGGGCGCTGCTGTGTGAAAACAGCAGTGCCAGCAAAGCGCCCGCAAGCAGGCTGAGTGCGCGCATCACTCCTCCGTCATATCCATCTGCCACAGCAGGAATGCGAACTCTTCCGCCGTTTCGCGCAGGCTGTCAAACCGCCCTGATTTGCCGCCATGGCCCGCGCCCATATTGGTTTTGAGCAGCAGTATATTGTCGTCGGTTTTGGTGGCGCGCAGGCGGGCGGCCCATTTGGCGGGCTCCCAATAGGTGACACGCGGGTCATTGAGACCGCCAGTGATAAGCAGCGGCGGATAATCCTGCGCGCTGACATTGTCATAGGGCGAATAGCTCTGGATCAACAGAAACGCGTCCTTGTCCGTAATCGGATTGCCCCATTCGGGCCATTCACCCGGTGTCAGCGGCAGGCTTTCGTCGAGCATGGTGTTGAGCACATCGACAAACGGCACATGCGCCGCCACAGCGCCCCATATTTCGGGGTCACTGTTGACGACTGTACCCATTAATTTACCTCCGGCGCTGCCGCCCGAGGCTGTTATCCTGCCCAGCGATGTATAGTTTTCCGCGGCGAGACCCCGCGCCACGTCCACAAAGTCGTTGAACGTGTTGGTACGTTTTTTCAGCTTGCCATCCAGATACCATTGCCGACCCAGATCATCCCCGCCGCGGATGTGCGCAATCGCATAGATAAATCCGCGATCCACCAGCGACAGCCGCGTGGTCGAAAAATTGGGCGGGATGGCATAGCCATAGGCACCATAGGCATAGAGATGCAGCGGCGCGCTGCCATCGCGCGGGGTATCCTTGTGATAGACCAGTGACGCGGGCACCATCGCCCCGTCGCGCGCCTTGATCGTCACGCGCTCGGTGCGGTACTGGCTGGCGTCATAGCCTGAGGGGATTTCCTGTACTTTCAGCGTTTCGAGTGATTTTGCCGCCACGTCATAGTCATAGACCGTGTCCGGCGTGACCATCGACTCATAGGAAATACGCAGTTTCTGCACATCATATTCAGGGTTGTTCGAAAGGCCCGCATTATAACTGGCTTCGGGAAAGGCGATATTTTCGACCCGCGCCGGATCGTCATAATAGCGCACCTGAATCTGATCGAGACCATTCTCGCGGCCTTCCACAACATAGAAATCCTTAAAGGCTTCCATGTCGGTCATATAAAATTCATCGCTGCCGGCGATTAATGTTGTCCATTCGCCGGGCGCATCCACACTGGCCGTCGCCAGGCGGAAGTTGATATGGTCGTCATTGGTGTGAATATAGAGCGTGCCGTCATGCTCCTCGACCGAATATTCCACGCCTTTCTTGCGCGGCTTGATAAGGATTTGCTCGCCCGCCGGATTGGCGGCATCGACCAGCCGCACTTCACTGGTTTCATTGTCACCGGTGGCAATCACCAGATATTTCTCCGATGACGTCAGACCCACACCGACACGATATCCTTCATCCTCTTCCTTATAGAGCTCGATATCGCTTTCAAAAGGCGTGCCAATAATATGTAGCCGCGCATTGTCCGTGCGCCAGTTTTCATTGGCCAGACCATAAACCAGTGACTTGGAATCGCTCGACCAGACCAGACTGGAAAGTGTGCCGGGAATTGTGTCCTCCAGCAATTCGCCGGTCTCCAGATTTTTAATCCGCGCATCAAAGCGTTCAGAACCATTGTCATCATAGGAAAAGGCAAGCAGCTTGCCGTCCGGACTTGTTGAGATTGCACCAAGCCGGAAATATTCCTTGTCCTTGGCGAGCTCTGTCTCATCTAGGATCAGGACCTTGTCACCGCCTGCGACAGGCCTGCGGTACCATTTCTTGTACTGCGCGCCTTCCTCATATTCGACCCAGTACATCCAGTCGCCATTCTTTTGCGGAACAGAGCTGTCATCTTCCTTGATCCGGCCCTTCATTTCCTGAAACAGAGTTTCGACAAGTTCCTCTTGCCCTTTCATCTGGGCTTCGAAATAGGCGTTCTCGGCTTTCAGATAATCGAGCACATCTTCGTCATCGATTTTGGGATAACTCTGATCCTTCATCCAGAAATAGGGATCCTCCACCGTGATGCCGTGCCTTTCATAACTATAGGGGCGTTGCTCCGCGACAGGCGGTATGATCTGTGTTTCGGGCATATTTTCCTCAGCTGAAATGGATTGGGGTATAAGCGTCAAAGCCGCCGCAGCGCCCAGCATAAATAAAGAGATTTTCATCTGACTGGCTCCTTGTAACAAACGGCTGTATCTTTCGCCCGTCGTTATCGTGGTGGCATAACCGTTCGACAATAGCTATGTAGAGCAAAGCAGATTAATTCAAGGTAATTGAAAGGCCCGCCATGCTGATGTCCACTTACGAAGCCCGCCTCACCGCGCTGCGCGACAAGCTGAAAGCCGAGGGTTTGGACGGATTTGTCATCCCCATCAGCGACGAGCATATGAGCGAATATGTCGGCAGCTATGCACAGCGACTCGAATGGCTGACCGGGTTCAAGGGCAGCGCGGGCAGCGCCGTTGTAATGCGCGATCAGGCCGCGATTTTCACCGATGGCCGTTACACCATTCAGGTGCGCGATCAGGTGGACGGACAGTTTTATGACTATATCGGCACCTATGACCAATCGATGCTGGCATGGCTTAAAGAAAATGCCGAGCCAGGCCAGAAAATCGGTTATGATGCGTGGCTGCACACCGATGACTGGGCGAAAGATCTGAACCGTAAGCTGAAGTTCAAGGGCGCGGAGGCCGTATCGGTCAGCACCAATCCGATTGATACCATCTGGGGCGACCAGCCTGACCGCTCGCCCGCCCCGCTCACGGTTCATCCGCTGGAATATGCCGGCAAATCAGCCGAAGACAAGCGCGGCGAAATTGCCACATGGCTGAAATCCGAAGGGCTGGACGCCGCTGTGGTCAATGCACTCGATTCGGTGGCCTGGCTGTTCAATATCCGCGGCGAGGATATCACCCACACACCGGTATCGCTGGCCCATGCCGTTGTGCACAGTGACGGCCATGCCGACCTGTTCGTGGCCCCCGAAAAATTGACCGACGATGTGCGCGCGCATCTGGGTAATCAGGTAAGTCTGCATGAATATGACGCATTTGAAACAGAGCTGGAAATGCTGAAAGGCAAGAAGGTGGGCGTCGATCCCGAACGGGCCGCGGCCGCTATATTCGAGCGGCTACGCACGGTGGAGGCGAAAATCACCCGCCGCCGCGACCCCACTGTGCTTGCCAAGGCGATCAAGAATGATGCGGAGATTTCCGGTCACCGCGCAGCGCAGGCGCGAGACGGGGCGGCACTTTCGCGGTTCCTGCACTGGTTTTCTGTCGCCGCGCCCGAAGGCAGCCATGACGAACTGTCGGTTGCCGCCAAATTACAGGCATTTCGCGAAGAAAATCCTGCACTCAAGGATCTGAGTTTTGACACTATTTCGGGCGCATCCTCCAATGGTGCGCTGTGCCATTACAAGGTGTCGGAGGAAACCAATAAACCGATCACCATGAATTCCATGTATCTGGTCGACAGCGGCGGGCAGTATCTGGACGGCACCACCGATGTCACGCGCACTATGATTGTCGGGGAACCAACAGACGAGATGCGCCGCCGCTTCACACAGGTGCTCAAGGGTCATATCGCGCTTGACCGCGCGGTTTTCCCGAAAGGCACCACCGGCGGACAGCTCGACGCGCTGGCCCGGCAATATCTATGGGCGGACGGTGTCGATTATGCCCATGGCACCGGCCACGGCGTTGGCAGCTATCTGGCCGTGCATGAAGGCCCGCAGCGTATCGCCAGCTTTGGCGGTATGAGCGAACCGCTGCGCCCGGGTATGATCTGTTCCAATGAACCCGGCTATTACAAGGCCAATGAATATGGCATCCGCATTGAAAACCTGGTGCTGGTCGAGAAACGCAAGATCGAGGGCGCAGAGCAGGAAATGATGGGCTTTGAAACGCTTACGTTCGCGCCGATCGACCGCAACCTGATCGACCCTTCCATCATGTCGGAAGACGAGCTCAAATGGCTGAATGACTATCACGCGGAAGTCGTACGTATCATCGCCCCGCAACTGGAAGGCGACGCGCTGATATGGCTGGAAGATGCATGTGTACCGATCGGCGAAGCGTAGGGCGATACTGTTATAAAGCGCTGACCTTATTTTGGGATAATCCGATTTCAGCGCAATCTAATCGTCTTTTTGCGGCTCCGTGGCCGCATTCTTGCCGTCCACTGCGCGCGACTGCTGTTTGCGGCGGCGCAAATTGGCCCGCAGATTTTCTGCCAGCCGTGCCGCACGCTCTTCCTTGGTATCTTTTTTCGCCATAACGCCTGCGGATTGCCGCAATTTCGGGTCTTTTGCAAGCCATCCGCTATAATCGCCCGCTTATAGCTTGACAAAAACGCAGGCCTTGACCATTAGGCGCGTCTGTCCAGCCCACACCACCGGCTGTACATGCTCGATATGCGAGCACGAAATGGTTGGCTGCTGTAGCTCAGTGGTAGAGCGCATCCTTGGTAAGGCTGAGGTCGAGAGTTCAATTCTCTCCAGCAGCACCATTTTTCGTAAACACGGCTTCAACGCATGATATTCGTGAAAACAGCCGCATATTCAGCAGTGCTCTTCTGCCATACGAATCAATTGTGAGCGTATTGCACATTCAAATTTCGTATGTGCACAAGATTTGTATAAAATCGACACTGTGTTTTTTATAAAACCGCGCTTTTTATTCGGTTTCAATGGCAATATGGCTTCGATAAACACATGTATACAAATGGGTTATGGCTATCATCGTGACCGTTAACTTTCTTTGCCTTGCCCCCTTGCCATATGTAAATTTGTGTAACATAATTAATCGCATATTAAGGATCATGTTTTTCAGGCGGAGTTCCTCCGCTCGGTAAAAGAAGATTATACTAAACAGGGTCGTAAGTTTTTGTTTCATTGTGGCACGGCTGTGCAGCAGAGAGGAGCTTACGAAATGTTATTTTTACAGGCCCAAAAAATGGCCGGAAATGATACGCATTCCGCGTGGGGGCAAAAATATTCTCACGCAATTACTGTCATGGCACACAAGCTGTCCGGGGTCCGAGCGAAGCGGAGGCCTGGGTCTGTGCAAGCATGCTGCCATGCAGTCATATCCAATATTTTTCCGGCGCATGCGCCTGTCTGTGCACTTACGCACAGACATCGCGGCCAAAGCCATGCAGGGAGAATATCAACATGATCTAAGAGTTTTGAAAGCCAAGAGACCGGTTTTCAAATAACGAGGCCCGCCAGCGACAATGATTAGAGTCAAATCGCTGACGAGCCGGACGGACAGGTTCGCGGGAACGCTGCCCAGTTTGTGAGAAACCTCACTAACCAAGAATGTGCTAAAATAGTGTTAATTGCAAGTTTGCGAACGCTTTTTTGCTCTTTTGCGACAGTGAAACCTTATCATAAACCCAATTTCTCCCGCCGGCTGCAGAAATGACCGTGCGATGCAGCCGTAGTTTTTCGGTCATAAACAACGGTTTCAATACCGAAACCGATAAAACCGGGGGCAACCCCAATTTTGGAGAAACTGAAATGAAAAATCTTGTAAAACTCGCAGCAATGGCTTCTGTACCGGCACTGATGATCGCATCACCCGCCATGGCACAGGATTCCGAATCCTATGTCATCGGCCTGAGCGGTTCGGTGGAAAGCAACTGTGAACTGATCCCTGAAGGCAGCGGCACATTTGATGTCGATATGCTCAATACAGGCGATCAGGGCTCGCTCACCATTCTCTATTCTTGCAACTCACCTTATACGGTATCGCTTGAATCCGCGAATGGCGGCATGGAGCATCAGGAAAGCGGCGGCGCTGTAAACATCGACTATGATGTTGAAGCCAGCTTCCTGGGTCTGGGCATTTTTTCACCAACCACGACAAACTCTGTGGATATGCAGGGCTCACCTGTGGTGATTGTGACCAACAATGACTGGCAGAATATCCTGACCAATGCGGGCACACGTACCGGCAATCTTGATCTGAGCTTCGACAGCCTGAATGAATATGCTGTTGCAGGTACATATGAAGATTCGCTGACCATCACACTCGCAGCAAACTACTAAGCCTGCCGCGATATAGTGATACTCACGTGGCCGGGGATACCCACCGGTATCCCCGGCCATATTTCTTTCGGGCAACACAGGAGAAGAAATATGTCCAGATTATTCAAACGCACCGCATTATTCCTATCACTTTGCGTTCTGGTCGTATTTGCACCCGCACATAGTTATGACCTGAAACCCATAATCATACAGCTCGCGCCCAATGGTGCTGGAGCCACCCAATCACTTGTCCTGACCAACACGCATAAAGTGCCGATTGCGATCGAAGTGCGCGCATTTGCACGCAAGCAGAATCCCGATGGCAGCGAAACCCGTGTGCCGGAAGATGACGACCTTATCATCACACCGCCGCAAATGGTTGTCGCGCCAGGTTCCAGCCAAAGCTTCAAGGTGCGCTGGGTCGGCGATCCAGCCCCTGAAAAAGAACTGGCATACCGCCTCGTTACCACGCAATTGCCGATCAAATTCAAGAATGAGAAAAAAGGCGATGTGAATGTTAATGTCACGATGAATTACAAATATGAGGCCGCGCTTTATATTGTCCCGCCCAAGTCCGTTCCATCTGCACGTCTGACGGGCCTTACCCCTGTGACCGACGAAAGCGGTAAAACATGGCTGGAAGCGCGCATACTCAGCGAAGGTACACGCCGCGCCATTCTAGACAATCCGACCCTGACCATTACCCCTGCATCTGGTGGACAGCCGGTTACATTGGAAGGCGAGGCGATGGCACCCGTAGCCAATCTGAATATACTGGTCGGTAATGAGCGTATCGTCCGCCTGCCATGGCCGGAAGGTCTGCCAGCAGGGCCGGTAAGCGGCGAACTCAATACAGAATATACGGTCTTTAACTAGGCAATGATGCGCTATGTCCTCCCTCCTTCTCATCCTTCCTTCGCTGTCCGGCATCAGCGCGTCTGTGTGCGCGGCCGGGTGTCAGGAAGCTTCAGAGGTGCAGAGTGAGGAGGCTTCGGGTGAAGCGGAGCCGGACACCGCCATAGAGGCAGGGACCGAACCAGAGGCAGGCGGCGAAAACACACCTTCGGTAGATGAGATTTTCCAGCAGGTTTTCAAAAAAGAACGCCCTGCCCTTACGCAGGATAACTACGCGGTTCTGATTGAGGATATTAATGTCGGCACGTATCTGATCACTCCGAATGATGCCGGAAAAGAAGGTTCGGTCGAGGCGACATTTATCCGCAATATACTCTCGCCCGTACTGGTGGAAGAAGTCGCAGACCAGCTCAACGCATTGGCAGGTGACCGTGATGCCGTCGGATTTTCCGAGATACGCGCGCTCGGTATCGATGTTGCATTTGATATGGCGCAGCTTGTTCTGCGGATCGATATTCCTGCAAATATTCGCACGGTACGCAGTCTGAACCTGCGCACATTGCGCAATCGTTCCGATATTGACCTGGTGGAGCAAAGCGATTTTTCCGCCTATGCATCCATGCGCGGCGGACTTACTTTTGTCGAGGATAGCGCGAACGGCGAAACTGGCTTCACCCGTTTTGCCGCCGATGTCGATTTGGCCGTCAACATATTGGGCGTCGTCGCAGAGGCGGAGATACGCTATGATGACAACCGCGGGCGCAAATTTTCACGCGGCGATATCCGCTTGACGTATGATGACCGCGATTCGCTCATCCGCTATGAACTGGGCGATTTGAGCATTGGCCGCCGTCCTTTTCAAAATGCACCGCGCATCGCCGGTTTTTCCGCCTTTCGCAATTTCAATATCAACCCGTACCGCAATATCCGGCCCACGCCGGAACAGGCATTTGAACTGGACCGCCCAGCACGGGTAGAGATTGTGCTGAACGGCAATCCGATCCGTACCTATGAACTGCGCAGCGGACGTTATAGCCTGCGCGATTTTCCGCTTATCCCGTCTGCAGGCAATGATATTGAGCTGCGCATCACCTATGCCAGCGGCGAAACCGAAATACGCTCTTTCCCGGCTTTTTATGACCTCGAACTGCTTGCCAATGGGCTGATAGATTTTGCGGTGAATTTCGGCGTGCCTTATGATGATGACAATGGCCGGCGCAATTATTTTGACGATAATTACAATGGCACGGCCTATATCCGTTACGGTATCAACTCAACACTGACAGCGGGCCTCAACTGGGAAGGCGACAAGGATTTCGACCTGATCGGTGCGGAGGCTGTCTGGGCCTCTCCCATAGGCACATTCGGCCTGAATGCCTCCACCAATGCGCGCAAATTTTCGATGGATCAGAGCCAGCTCACCCTGCAATATCGCTGGCGTGATGCGGACGTGACGCGGGACCGTTCGATTGACGGTATCATTACCCTGACAGGCAAGGAATATCGCACGCTTAACCAGATTTTTACCGATAACCTGATCGCCAAGCAATTTCGCATTCGCGCAGGACAAAAGCTGGATGAACAGTCCCGCCTGTCTATCTTTGGCGGTTATAATAAAGTGCGCGGACCATTTGGCGATACATATTTCGTTGGGGCAAATTATTCGCGGCAATTCCGGTTTGGTTCGGTGTCCGTCGGCGCGGAATATCGCAAGACCGAGGAACGCAGCGGCCCTGCCTTTCGCATTGGCATGACCATCCCCCTGGGCCGCGCATCTGTCACCTCATCCTATACGACTGAGGACAATGCGGCGCGGATCGAATATAATCAATTGTCCGCAATTGGCGTTAATTCCTTTGGCTTTAGCGCAGGGGCGGAGCGGCGCGATGGAACCGACCGGCAATTCGGGCGTGTCAGCTATACCGCCAACCGGTTCGAAGCTTCTGTCCAGCAAATCGCCCGCAACTATTTCACCGGCGGTGGCAGGCGCGACTTGCGCACAGAGCTTACATTCGGTTCAGCGATCGTGATGGCGGATGGGCATTTCGGCCTTAGCCGCCCTGTGCGCGACAGTTTTGCCCTTGTCCGCGCGGACAAGAAAGCGGGCGATTATCAGTTGGCCGTCGAGCCACGCACCGGCTTTGGGTCCAGCCAGACGCGCTATTCTGCATTCAGCGGTACGTTCGGGCCAGCGGTTGTGCCAACGCTCACCCCCTATTTCAACCGGACCATCGAAGTGGATGCGCCCGACGCACCTGTCGGCACATCGCTGGGCGGACAGGTATTTTCGATCAATCCCGGTTATAAAAGCGGTTTCAACCTGAAAGTCGGAGACGCGAAAAACGTTTCGATCGTGGGCAATATGACCGACCGTGATGGCGATCCGCTGGTATATGTTACCGCCGATGCCCGCGCCGCGGGCGGCAGTGAAGCCAGCAAAGATGGTGATGAAACCGGTGCCGCCGTGCAATTATTCACCAATGCCAAGGGGCGCTTTTTCCTGGAAAGCGTGGAGGCCGGCAAAACATACGTCATTACAGTCGAAGTAGACGGGCAGCAGGATACGCAATCCGTTTCTGTTCCAGAGGACGTCACGGGTCTTTACCGGCTGGACAGCAATATCGTTTATAACATCGACGTAGAGAGCGCAGAGACACAGGAAACGGAAGAGCAGCAAGAGCAGGCGCCGCAGGAAAATCAGAGGGAAAATGATGAGCAGGGGCAGCAAAAGGAAGGTGAGATATGAGATACCTAATGAGCAAAGCCGCATGTATAGGCCTATATGGCGCAATCGCGGGCATATGCATGGTCAGCGCGCCGCCTGTAGCAGCGCAGGACGCCGTGGATATGGAACAGCCGTGCAATCTGGACCTGCGTATTGATGACAGTGTCGACTGGCGCGGTCTGTATGGGCGCGGATACGAAGTTTTCGGATCCGGCGAGTCTTTCGAACCCGTTTCCGTCGCCATCGTGCATGAAGGCAGGCCGTGTGAATTCTTCCTGACCGCGGCGCCTATTACCGGCGGTGAAAATGCGCTGACCGGTCCTGGCGATCCGCTATATTATGACCTGCTGATGACCACCAGCGGGCCTTCCGTTATCAGCCAGGAATATTTCGGCACAGCCACATCACGTATCAAAGGCGAATTTCAGCACGGACGCGGATCACAATCGGCGACGCTTTATGTGTCCATTCCCGGCAACCAGTTTGTACGTGGCGGCACATATGACGGACAGCTGATTTTACGCCTGTTCCGTGACGGTGATGAAGGGCCCCAGCTTGCCGCAGAGGCACCGCTTGCGATCCTGGCGCCGGTTGCGTCCGTGCTCAAGATAGAATCCCCTGATTTTCCGCAAGGCACGCGGCAGAACAATATCGACCTGGGCGATTTATCGCGGGAAGCGCGCCGGTCAGTGGATTTCGATATCATGAGCAATGCCGATGTCGGCGTGACGTTTCAGTCCGCAAATAACGGCATGCTGGCGCATAATGCCGGCGCGCCCGGCATTAAATATCAGATCAGCTTTCAGGGGCAGGATATAGATATGTCGGGATCATCATCCGCAGGCCGGATCAACCATGCGCCGACCCGCACATCCCGGTCCATACCGATAGAAATCGTTGTCCCCGCGCCGTCCGGACTGCCAGCGGCGGGCAAATATAATGATGTGCTGACGGTCACATTTACGGCGGAATAAATAATACGCATTCTTAGTGTTTATTGCTCCAAATCAATGCAACGCCGTATCACAATCATATTGTTCCCTTATCGACAATGAGAAGGGACGCGTTATGACGCACAAATACAGATTTCTAACATGTTCAGTGCTTGCAGCCATGCTGTTTTCAGCCAGTCCGGCAATGGCAAAAGAGGGCGATTGGATATTGCGCGTACGCGCTATCGACGTCATTCCAACCGAGGAAAGCGGCGACATATTGCCCGGTTTTCCCGGCGAACAGGTCAGCGTTAACGACAGCATCATGCCTGAAGTCGACATCACATATATGGCGAGTGACAATATCGGAATCGAGCTGATTGCCGCCACAACAAAGCATAATGCATCCGGGAAAAGCGGCGTCACAGGTTCGCTTGATAAACTGGCATCGACCTGGGTGCTGCCGCCAACGCTGACAGTGCAATATCATTTTGCGCCCGATGCCAAGGTGCGGCCCTATGTCGGTGCAGGCATCAACTACACGCTGTTCTATGCAGAAGATGCGAGCAGTGCGCTGGAAGCGGCTGTGGGCGCAACACGTGTGAACCTCAGCGACAGTTTTGGCTGGGCCGCGCAGGCGGGTGTGGATATCGAATTGAATGAGCGCATGTTCCTTAATCTTGATGTCAAATATATCGATATTGACACAACAGCGCGTCTCGATACCACCGCCGCCGGGACGCAGCGGGTGCGGATTTCACTCGACCCTGTCGTGGTTGGCATCGGCCTGGGTATCAAACTGTAGATTTTAATACAGGCTGCAATAGAAAAGCCGGGCCAGTTTACTGGTCCGGCTTTTGTGTTTCAGATCCTGTTATCTTACGTGTTTTCCGAACTCTTCTTGCGCGAACACATGGCGTGACAGGCTTTGGCACAATCTTCGGGCACGTCATCGCCTTCGCGCTCTATCGGAATCGATACGGTGCGTATTTTACCGCCGGGATCACAAATACCCATGACCAACATCTCGGGCGACGCCGCCATCGCCGGAACGCCCATGCCCGTGATCGCAAGTGCGGCCAGTAATTTACAGGCTGCATGATATGTCAGTTTATGCATCTCCGCTTTCCTCACCATCCGCCTTTTCCGGCATATCTTCATCATCGATCAGTACGCGGTGTGATGCGCCCTCCAGATCGTCAAACTGCCCGTTGCGCATTGCCCAGAAAAAGAAACCAAGCCCGCACAGCCCCATGAACAGGGCAATGGGAATCAGGACCGCCAATCCGCTCATACCAGCCTGCTCATTTCGCTGCTCCGCGCAGGCGCAATGCATTGCCAACAACGATCAGAGATGAGAGCGACATCGCAATGGCCGCGATCAGCGGCGTCACCATGCCCGCGAGCGCGAGCGGCACGGCGAAAATATTATAGCCGATGGCGAGCATAAAATTCTGCCGCACGATCTCTTTGGTACGCCGTGCGGCTTTGATGGCGAGCGCGACGGGCATCAGGGAATCGCTGGTAAACACCGCGTCCGCCGCTTGCTGCCCGACATCGCTGGCACTGCCTGGCGCCATAGATACATAGGCGGCCGCAAGCGCGGGGCCATCATTCAGACCATCCCCCACCATCAGCGGTTTGTACCCTTCGTCTGTCAGCCGCTGTACAGCCGCAACCTTATCATCTGGACGTGCGCCGGACTGTGCATCAATGCCCAGCATATTGACAACGGGCGCAACGGCCTCTGCCCTGTCGCCGGACAAGATGGAGGCGGGCAGGCCCATCTCGCCAAGTTCAGCAAGCGTTTTTTTCGCATAGGGGCGGATCAAATCGGCCATTTCGATAAGCTGCACATTCTCGCCAATTATCAGCGCCACCGACATCTGTGCATCCGTCTGGCCTGGGCGGCCCAGCCACACTGCAATGCCTTGCCAATTCGCCGAAACGCCTTCACCCGCTTCTTCTTCGATATCGGTCAACTGCGCCGGGATGATATCCTGATCTCGCAGGGCTTTGGCGAGCCCGCGGCTCACCGGATGGCGGCTTGACTGCGCGAGCGCGAGCGCCACCCTTTTTTCGGTGTGTGACAATATGTCCAGATTGGCGGGCTGCGGCTTGCCCATGGTGAGCGTGCCAGTCTTGTCGAGCAGCACGCAATCGGCCTCCGCGAGACGTTCCAGCGCACTGCCATCCTTGATAAGCACGCCCTTGCGCATCAAAGCGCCCGATGCCACCACCTGCGCCGCCGGAACCGCGAGGCCCAGCGCGCACGGGCATGTGATAATCAGCACCGCCACGGCAATCAACAGCGATTGGTGCCAGCCCGCCCCCGCGATCATCCATCCGGCAAACGCCAACAGCGCCAGGCTATGCACGGCGGGCGCATAATAGCGTGCGGCGCGGTCGGCGATGCGCACGTAAAAAGAACGATGCTGCCCCGCCTCATCCATCAGGCGCGATATATCAGCGATGCTGGTATCACGCCCGGCGGCCGTGACGCGCACATGCACCGGGGCCAGCATGTTCATGGTACCGGCAAGAACCTGTTCCCCCGGCCCGCGCATTTCCGGGTCGCTTTCACCGGTAAGCATCGACATGTCAAAGCCGCTGCGCCCCTGTTCGATCACACCATCAGCGGCCAGATTTTCACCCGCCGCGACCAGCATCACCATATCAGGGCGGATATCCGCCGTTTTTGTCCAAGTGGTGGTGCCATCCCCCTGCACCACCATCGCCCCCGGAGCAGTCTGTTTCAGCAGCGCCGATATGCCTTCGCGCGCGCGGTCGCGCATCATGCCGTCCAGCACGCGCCCCGCCAGCAGGAAAAACAGCAACATCACGGCGCCGTCAAAATACGCATGCGGGCCACTGTTGATCGTTTCATAGAGGCTGAGCGCCGTCGCTAGAATGATGCCAATCGAGATCGGCACATCCATATTGGTGCGTCCATAACGCAGCGCCATCGCAGCGGAAGCAAAGAAAGGATGCCCCGCATAGGCGATGACCGGAATGGCGATGAGCGCGGATAACATATGGAACAGATCGCGGGTAACGCCCATCGCGCCCGACCATACGCTGACCGATAGCAGCATGATGTTCATCATACCGAACCCCGCCACCGCGAGCGCGCGAAGCAACCGCGCCGTATCGCCGCGATCTTCGGCGAGCGGATTCTCGGCCAGTATCTGCGCCTGAAAACCCAGTTTCTCTATCGCGCGCAATATCCGGTCTTCGCTCAAATCCGCGCTGTGTGAAACGGCGACCTGTTTGGCCGAAAAATTGACCCGCGCCTTTGCCACGCCGGGCATATCGCCCAGTCCACGCTCTATTTTCGAAATACATCCCGCGCAGCGCATGCCTGGCACCGCAAAGCGGCTGTCCTCCCGCACGGCTGCATCTGCCGCATCGTGTAGAGGAAGAACTGTGTTCATCTGATCTCGCTCAGCATATTATATTCGCGGCCCGCCTGCACGATCCGCATTTTCAGCTTCCAGCGGCCTTTGGGCAGCGCCCCGCTGCTTTCATATGTGCCCGCCGCGCTTTCCTGCATGGTCAGCGTAAAAGGCTCGGTGCGGCCCACGGGGTGATCGGCGAGCACTGCAATTTGTGCGCCTGTTAAAGGTGCGCCAGTTTTATCGGCAATGGTGAGCCGCAGCCTGTTACCCGCGCGCGCAGGCTTCCCAATTTCCCAACCATAGCTGTCCTGCGCCCGCGCGGCGGCAAGCCATTCATTATATTTCTGGCTGGCGACATAGCTGTTGTCGACCACCGTGCCGCCAAATGTCGACAGGGCAAAACGCGCCATGGTGAAATTGACCGCGACGATCACGCCAAAGAAAGCAACCAGCATCCATGTCGCATGATAGCCGGTGAATTTCCTGTGCTTACGAGGCCCTGTTTCTTTGGGTTGCGTCATATCATTCCCTCACTCATTGCCCGGGCGTTTGAAAAACAGCTCTTCGCTGTCTGTCTCTGCATCATCACCCACGCCGCGCACCTGCATCACATAGGATGTGCTTTCCTGCGCAGCGGGGGGTGCCACCACGAATACCCGCACTTTGGCAACGCTGTCCGGAGCCACGTGCGTCACGAATTTCGTCTGCTGGGCGGGCCGCGCTGTGCCGCCTTCCCATATGGTCGCGCCTTCCAAGCCGAAAACGGAAATTTCCACTTCGCGCGGGCGGCTTTCCATATTGCGGATTTTGGCGGTGTAATTATTGCGGATTTCCCCGCTTGCAAGCTGGACATAAACAGGATTGCGGTCCTGTTGCACCGCGATATCAAGCCGTGTGCGATTGCCCAGCACGAACAGCATGCCAAGACCGATTGAGGCCCAGATCAGGAAATAGGCAATGGTGCGCGGGCGCAGCAGTGTTTTCCACGTGGGGGGCGTTTCCGCGCCCTTGGCCTCTGCCTCCGCATCATCGGCGGTGATATAGTCGATCAGGCCGCGGGGCCGCCCGACCTGTTCCATCACGCTGTCGCACGCATCGATGCATAATGCGCAGGTGATACAGCCGATTTGCGGCCCTTCGCGGATATCGATACCCGTCGGGCACACCGCCACGCATTGGTTGCAATCGATACAGTCGCCGAACTCGCCGGGATTGGCTTTCGCTTTTTTGACGCTGCCGCGTTTTTCGCCGCGCCAGTCCTTATACGTCACGAGCAGCGATTTTTCGTCCATCATCGCGGTCTGGATACGCGGCCATGGGCACATATAGATGCACACCTGCTCACGCATGAAACCGCCGAATATGAATGTGATCGCGGTCAATATGCCGACCGTGGCATAGGCAACCGGAGCGGCTTGTCCAGTCCAGAAATCGACTGTCAGCGTCGGCGCGTCGGCAAAATACATGATCCACGCGCCGCCCGTCCAGAACGCGATAAACAACCAGATCGCCCATTTGCCGAAGCGTTTGGCAATTTTCTGCGATCCCCAGGGTGCGTCCTGCAGCCGGAACTGCGCATTGCGGTCGCCGTCGATCCAGCGTTCGACATGCTGGAACAGGTCGGTCCATACCGTCTGCGGACAGGCATAGCCGCACCAGGCGCGCCCCACGGCAGACGTCACCAGAAAAAGCCCGATGCCCGCCATCACCAGCAAACCGACCACATAATAGAATTCATGCGGCCAGATTTCGATGCTGAACATATAGAAACGGCGATTGGCGAGATCGACCAGCACTGCCTGATCCGGCGCATAGGGACCGCGGTCCCAGCGGATCCATGGCGTGATGTAATAGATCGCCAGCGTGACGATCATGATGCCCCATTTCAGCCGGCGGTAAAAACCATCAGTCGCCTTGGGAAAGACCCCCTTGCGGCTTTCATAGAGCTGAAAATAGGAGCCATCGGCGGGCTTAGGACTGGACATCTTCCCTACCTTCGCCGCCGCCCCCGGCTGCAGCATCGTCTGCTGTATCCGCCCCGTCGCTGCCCGCAGGAATATCTTCCAGCGTTTCCTGGGCCACTTCCTCCAGAGCAGGCGATGCTTCCCCGCCGCCCAGCGAATGCACATAGACTGTCAGCATGCGGATCGTGGCCGGATCAAGACGGTGGCCCCAGCGCGGCATGACGCCATAGCGGCTGTTGGTGAGCGTATAGGTCAGCGATTCGCGGTCGAGGCCATACAGGCTGATCGCATCGGTCAGATTGGGCGCGCCTTGCATCCGGTCACCCTTGCCATCCGCACCATGACACAGCGCACAGTTCGTCTGAAACAATGCCGCGCCGCGCTGCGCCGATGCGCTCTGCTTTTCCTTGCCGGAAATATTGCGGACATAGGACACAAGATCGCTGATTTCGGCGCTGGTCAATATGCCGTCACGGCCAAATGCGGGCATTTGCGAAAAACGTGTATCCTCGTGATCGGGATTACGGATGCCGTGGATCAGTGTATATTCAATCGCCTCCAGATCGCCGCCCCATAGCCATTCGTCATCGTTCAGGTTGGGATAGCCGCTGCCCGGGCGAATACCGTCTGCGCCAGTGCCGTGACATTGCACACAGTGCACCTTGAACGCGCTGCGCCCGCCCTCGATAGCAGTCTGCATCAATTCGGGGCTGCCGCTCAGCTTGTTGATATCGGTCGAAACCAGCGCCTGGCGGATCGGCTTCAGCTCTTTTTCACGCGCCTCCATTTCCTGCGCAAAATCGCCGCGGCTGCTCCACCCCAGCACACCTTCAGTGGCGCTGTTGACCAGCGGCCACGCGGGATAGAGGATCACGTAAACAATGCCCCATATGATCGTGGCATAAAGTGTCCACAGCCACCAGCGTGGCATGGGCGTATCAAGTTCCTCAATCCCGTCCCATTCATGGCCGACGGTTTCGGTTCCGGTGGGTTCGTCGATATATTTGTTCTCAGCCATTATCGAAATCCCCCTTTATATTACCACGCACTTCGGATGTGTCTGTATTGGTGCGACCCGGCTCTTCATCCCTGAAAATCATCTGTGCTGCGTCATCATGGTGCCGCCCCGCGCCCGGACGAAATGTCCACAACGCAAAGCCGAGCCACAGCAGGGCCATAAATAACAGCCCCCAGCTATCGGCAAACTGGCGCAGATCTTCGTAATTCATCGCGGCTGCTCCTGTGCTTCGCCCGCCTCAAAATCAACCAGCGTGCCGAGCATTTGCAGATAAGCCACCAGCGCATCCATTTCGGTCAGGCGGTCAGGATTTCCATCGTAATCGCGCACCTGCGCCTTCGGATAACGGGCGAGCAGGTCAGTGCTGCTCGCGGTCGCGTCAGCCTGTGTCGCCAGATCCTCATTGGCTTTGGCAATCGCTTCATCGGAATAGGGCACGCCGACGCGTGACAGCGCCGTCAGATGCGCGGACATATCGCCTGCATCAAGATCGCGTTCGGCCAGAAACGCATAGGGCGGCATGATCGATTCCGGCACAACCGAACGCGGATCGATAAGGTGCTGCACCTGCCATTCATCCGAATAGCGTCCGCCCACACGCGCCAGATCCGGCCCGGTACGTTTTGAGCCCCATTGGAACGGATGGTCATACATGGATTCCGCCGCCAGCGAATAATGGCCGTAACGTTCGACTTCATCGCGGAACGGGCGGATCATCTGGCTGTGGCAGGTATAGCAACCTTCGCGCACATAGATATTACGGCCCGCCAGCTCCAGCGGTGTATAGGGCCGCACGCCTTCCACTTCCTCAACCGTATTGTCGATCCAGAAAAGCGGCGCGATTTCGACGATACCGCCAATGACCACAGCGACCAGCGAGAGCACCGCCAGCAGCGTAACATTACGCTCGACCTTCTTATGCTTTTGAGTGAATGATGACATGTCTTCTCTCCTCACTCAGCCGGCTGTGCCACGATGGGCTTGTCGGCATCCACATTATGCGGCGTTTCGGTCATTGATTTTTCATCGCGCTGTTTGCCGGCGATGGTCATCCACACATTATACACCATGATGATGGCACCAGCGAGGTACATTAGGCCGCCCAGGGCGCGGATCAGATACATCGGGAACATCGCGGTCACGACTTCGGTGAAGGAATTGACGAGATATCCATCCGCGCCATATTCGCGCCACATCAGGCCCTGCATAATGCCCGCCACCCACATGGCCGCGGCATAAAGAACAATGCCGAATGTCGCGAGCCAGAAATGCCAGTTGACCATGCGCAGACTATAGAGACGCTGACGGCCCCACAGCCGCGGTACCAAGTAATAAAGGCACGCAAAGGTAATCATGCCGTTCCAGCCCAGTGCGCCCGAATGTACGTGGCCGATAGTCCAGTCGGTATAATGCGAAAGGCTGTTCACCGCCTTGATCGACATCATCGGGCCTTCAAATGTACTCATGCCGTAAAATGCGAGCGCGATGACCATCATGCGGATGATGGGATCGGTGCGGATTTTCTCCCACGCACCGTTCAGTGTCATCAGGCCGTTAATCATACCGCCCCAGCTTGGCATCCACAGCACGATTGAGAACACCATGCCCAGCGTTTGTGCCCAGTCGGGCAGCGCCGTATAGTGCAGGTGGTGCGGACCCGCCCAGATGTAGAGGAAAATCAGCGACCAGAAATGGATGATCGACAGGCGGTAGCTGTAGACAGGACGTTCGGCCTGTTTCGGCACGAAATAGTACATCATGCCCAGAAAGCCTGCGGTGAGGAAAAAGCCCACCGCATTATGGCCGTACCACCACTGCGTCAGCGCGTCCTGCACACCCGAAAACGCACTATAGCTTTTCGCGCCGAGCAGGCTGACCGGCATGGCAAGCCCATTGACCAGATGCAGCATGGCAACGGTCAGGATGAACGCCAGGAAAAACCAGTTGGCGACATAGATATGCGGTTCGGACCGCTTGGCGATGGTGCCGATAAACACCGCCGCATAGCTGACCCACACAATGGTCAGCCAGATGTCGACATACCATTCCGGCTCGGCATATTCCTTGCCCGCGGTAATGCCGAGCAGATATCCGGTGGCCGCCAGCACGATAAACAGCTGATACCCCCAGAAAACAAAACGGGCGAGGCCAGGGAAAGCCAACCTCGCCCGGCAGGTGCGCTGCACGACGTAAAAACTCGTCGCGATCAGTGCATTGCCTCCAAAAGCAAAAATGACAGCGGATGTATGAAGCGGGCGCAGCCGCCCAAATGTGGTATATTCGGAGCCAAGGTTCAGCGCCGGAAACGCCAGCTGCAGCGCGATATAAAGCCCCGCAGCAAAACCCGCCATGCCCCAGAACAGCGTCGCGATAACGGACCAGCGGATCGGATCGTCATCATATACGCCCTGATCCACGGGCGTGTTGATAATACCGCGCGCAATCGCGCCATAATCGGCCTTGCTGACCGTAACCCATAGCCCGATCAGGCATGCCGCCATGATAATGCCCATATGCACGGCAAAGCCGCCATCAGCGGCAAGCGCCATGGCCATAAATGCAAGTGCAGCCAAAACCAGCCAGCCGCCGGCTTTCCATACCAATGTATTCATAATGTCTTTCCCTGTATCGACGGCGGGATTCCGCCTTCAATGGAAAGAGCCTTGCAGCGATTTCAGCAGCGTTTCATTGATCTGAATCAAAAAAGCCGTGATATCGCTGTCGCATCAACGCATCAAATGCGCGTGATGCCGCGGGTTTTACGCCGATTGCAATTCGGCTTCGCGCACAAGCGTTTCGCGGTCCAGAATGGACACGGTACGGCGATCGGGCAAGTCGATGACGCCCTGTTTCCTGAGCCGGGAAAACTGCCGGCTGACAGTTTCAATGGTCAGGCCCAATATATCCGCCACCTGCTGCCGCCCGAAAGGAATTTCAAAACTGGTTGTGGCAGGATTATCAGCGCAGCTCTTGTCAGCCAGCCGGTCTGACATTTCGAGCAGAAAGCTCGCCATTTTCTCCGGCGCAGTCTTGCGGCCCAAAAGCAGCATCCAGTCACGCGCGCGGTCCAATTCGGTCAGCGTCTTGTCGAGCAGTTTATGCTCCAGCTTGGGGTGTGATTTGGCAAATTCATCAAACGAAGCGCGCGGAAAAACACAAAGTTGCGCATCGGTCAGCGCGGTCACTGTCTGAAAGCTTTTCTGCCCAAAGGGCCGGCCGATAAAATCGGATGGATAGACAATGCCCACAATCTGCTGGCGTCCGTCATCCAGCGACGTGGTGAGTTTCAGCACGCCGTCGATAACATTCGCAACCAATAGCGAATCTTCGCCTTCCCAGATAACCGACTGCCCGCTCTCGACTTTCGCCTGCCGCCCGATCTTGTTCAGCGCCTGAAGCTCTCTGGCATCCAGATCGGAACATATGGCACGGTTTCGGACAACACAGGCGGAACATTGATTCATGCGCGTAAGCGTAGAGATTTAATTGCAGCTGTGCAATTGTAACATATGCAACTTCATGGCAGTATTTCGGTATTGATAATTTGATGAGGCAGTTCAGAAAATGGCACAAGATATAAGCAATATACGCCCCCGCCGCTCCTGCCTCTATATGCCTGGGTCAAACGCACGCGCGATGGAGAAAGCGAAAAATGTGGCGGCTGACTGCATCATCCTTGATCTGGAAGATGCCGTTGCGCCAGAGGCCAAGCAAAGCGCGCGTGACGCGGTGTGCACGCAAGTCGCGGCTCGCCCCTTTGGCCATAGGGAAGTCGTTATTCGCACCAATGCGCTGGATACCGAATGGGGCATGAATGACTTGATGGCCGCCGTGCGCGCCGGGCCAGATGCCATATTGATTCCCAAAGTCACAGATGCGCAAGATATTGCCGCAATTGATGCGGCGATGGATGCTGCAGGGGCGGATGACAGCCTTGCCCTGTGGGTGATGATCGAAATGCCGCTCGCCATTTTGGGTATTGCCAGCATCGCGGCCATGGCCCGCTCGACACGGCTCACCGCTTTCGTGATGGGGACCAATGACCTCGCCAAGGAAATGCTGGCCGTCCCCACACCGGACCGCGCCGCCTTTCACACCGCGCTGTCACTCAGCGTGAGCGCAGCCCGCGCGCATGGATTGATCGCGATTGACGGCGTATATAATGACATTTCCGACAGTGATGGCCTACGCGCCGAGTGCGAACAGGGGCGCATCATGGGCTTTGAGGGCAAAACGTTGATCCACCCGGCCCAGCTGAAAAGCTGCAACGATATATTTTCCCCATCGGCGCAGGATATTGCCGATGCCCGCGACATTATCGCGGCTTTCGCCGAACCCGCAAATAAGGGGCAGGGCGTGCTCAAGGTGAATGGCAGGATGACCGAAATATTGCATCTCGAACAGGCCCGTCGCACCGTCGCTATAGCCGAGGCGATAGCGCGAGCCGAATAAACCTAGCCCATCATAGGTTCGTATTCCGGACCTGATCCAGAATCCAGAGCGGCACAAAACAATCGCTCTATTTATTGCGCTGGACCCCGGCCTGCGCCGGGGTACATATAACTTGCTTCCTGCAATCACCCAGATCCAACAATTTTTATTCGCACAAACATCTTCTATCTTGACCCACACGGCATGTGCGGTAACTCCATGCCCATGAAATTTTTCTCCGACAATGCAGCGCCTACGCATCCCAAAGTCATGCAGGCCATTATGGATGCGGACGCGGTCGACACCGCGTATGACGGTGATGCGCTCAGCCAGAAACTGGACGCGGCATTTTCAGAAGTCTTTGAAACCAGTGTCAGCGTTTTGTGGGTTCCCACCGGGACCGCCGCAAACTGTCTGGCATTGGCCGCGCTCTGTCCGGCGCATGGGGGCATTATCTGCCACGAAATGGCGCATATTGAGCAGGATGAAGCGGGCGCGCCGGGATTTTATACGGGCGGCGCCAAATTAATGCTGCTTCCCGGCGAAGGCGCGAAAATCGGTGCAGGCACAGTGCGCGATCACCTTGGTGCAATCCGCGATGACGTCCATCAGGTACAGGCCGCTGCGATCTCCATCACCAATGCCACCGAATATGGACTGACCTATATACCGGACGAAATCGCCGCACTCTCCGAAGTCTGTAAGGAGCGCGGATTGGGCCTGCATATGGACGGCGCGCGTTTTGCCAATGCAGTCGCCTCCGGCAGCGTGCGCCCCGCCGATATCACATGGCGGGTCGGTGTGGATGCGCTCAGCTTTGGCTTTGTCAAAAACGGCGGGATGAGCAGCGAGGCGCTGGTTTTCTTTAACAGGGATTTGGCCGCCGAAACGCATTACCGCCGCAAGCGCGCGGGCCACCTGCTTTCCAAAGGGCGCTATATGGCGGCGCAATTGCTCGCCATGTTGAAAGACGGCCTCTGGCTGGATAATGCCCGCGCCGCCAATGCGGGCGCGCAGCTTATTGCCAAGGCGGCGGGCGATCGGCTGGTCTATCCGGTGCAGGCCAATGAGGTGTTCCTGCGCATGACAGCGGGCGAAGCCGGGACCCTGCGCGCGCAGGGATTTGACTTTTACGACTGGGCACCCGCCGATGATGGCCACGGACAGGTGCGCCTTGTCACCAGCTGGGATCAGGATAGCGAAGCTGTCGCCCCGCTGGCCCAAGCCATTGGTGCGCTTTGAACCGCGCCGATCCTGCGCCTGCGACAGCGCCGCCTGAAAGTACCGAAACACAGGAGCACAGCTTTTTCGCGCCGCACATCCTGCTGCCGTTTCTGCTTGTCTCGCTGATCTGGGGGTCGACCTGGCTGGTCATTCGTGACCAGCTGAATGTCGTACCGCCCAGCTGGTCAGTAACCTACCGTTTCATTGTCGCGGGCGCCGCCATGTTTGCGGTCGCCGCATGGCGTAGGCTACCGCTCCGCCTTGGCACACGGGGGCAGATATTCGCGGTATTGCTGGGCGTTGCGCAGTTTACGCTCAATTTCAATTTCGTGTACCGCGCCGAACTGTACATTACATCGGGGCTGGTCGCGGTGCTGTTCGCGCTGCTGATTATTCCCAACGCCATATTGGGCCGCATATTTCTGGGTCAGAAAATACAGACCGGTTTTATAATCGGCTCGATCATCGCAATATTTGGCGTGGCGATGCTGTTTATCCATGAATATCGCGCCGCACCCGGAGAGCTGTATATCGTCGCGCTGGGCGTCGGTTTCACTGTGCTGGGCATATTATCGGCATCGGTCGCCAATGTGATGCAGGCGGCCAAATCACTGAAGGTTTATCCGATCATCTCCCTGCTCGCGTGGGCGATGCTATGGGGCGCGCTCATCAATGCTGTCTATGCGTTTGCCACGGTTGGCGCGCCGACATGGGACGCGCGCTGGGAATATACCGCGGGGATATTATGGCTGGGCATCGCGGCATCGGCCGTCACTTTCCCGCTCTATTTCACACTGGTCCGGCAAATCGGGGCCGCCAAAGCAGCCTATTCCAGCGTGCTCGTGCCTGTCACGGCGATGACACTGTCGACCATTTTCGAAGGTTATGTCTGGTCACCGCTGGCCATGGGCGGAGCGGGGCTCGCCATGGCGGGGCTGCTGATTGCGATGCAGGCGCGCAAAAAGCCTGTGTGAAGTTCTTTTGATTTCACGGCTGATCACAACTCGGAGCAGTGTGAGACGATAGTGTTTAATAAGCCGTCATTCTGATACTGAAACAAGTTCAGGATGACGGTGGGGTTTCAGAACGACGGGGTAACGGCTGTAGTGGTTCCAGGAGTCTTTTGATCTCACGGCCTGTTCGCTTCGCTCACGCCTCCGATGGGGTTCCGGCCAATAAGGCCGGGCGGCCAGTCGGCCTTGCGGTGCTGCTAGGCGCAACACCGGGTAGCGTAAGACGATAGCTTTTATGTTGCCGCAGTTCCGCGAAACGGTGCGTAGGGCGAAATCCCGAGCGGCGGTCAGCCGTTCGCAAGCGCGACTGCGCGCCCGGCCTTATTGGCCGGAACCCATTTGGAGGCTGGCGCGTAGCGCCTAGCCGTGAAATCAAAAAAGACTCTTCAACCCCGCATGATAATCGGGATATTGCGGCGTCCATCCCAGCACCCGCTTTGCCTTGCCATTCGCCACCCGGCGGTTTTCGGCATAAAAGCCGCGCGCCATGGGTGACAAATCGGCCTCTTTTAGCGATTGCAGCGGCGGCGGGTCCATACCCAGCAATTGGCATGCCTTTACGATCACATCATTCTGCGGTGCGGGCAGGTCATCGGACAGATTATATATGCCCGGCGGGCCATCAAATGATGCCATTATGCCGGACACAATGTCATCAACATGCACGCGGCTGAACACCTGGCCCGGCAGGTCAATGCGTTTCGCCTTCCCTTCCCGCACTCGGTCCAGCGCGCTGCGCCCCGGGCCATAAATACCCGGCAGGCGAAATATACGTACCCTTTTGTCCAGCGTCTGCCAGTCCGCATCCGCCGCCGCCCGCGCCGTGCGACGTCCTGCACCAATAGGCGCGCTTTCATCAACCCATGCCCCATCCACATCGCCGTAAACACCCGTCGAGGAAAGGTAGCCGATCCAGTCCGCAGATGCCGCGGCAATGGCATCACCATATCGCACCAGAACATCATCGGAACCGCAACCCCGGTCAGGCGGCACGGAGGACAGGATATGCGCGGCCCCATCCATCGCCTCCCGCACTGCATCCGCATCATCAAAATCCACATTGCCCCGGCTGCCGGTTCCATCGACCTGCCAGCCCTCTACGCGCAACCGCTCGGCAAGCCGCCGCGCCGTGTAGCCCATACCGAATATGAAAAGCCTTGCCATAAAACCTGCTTAAACCGCTGCGCAGATAAAGCAAATGCCTGAGCTGACAAATGACTGGTGGAATTTTGCGCCGCCTGGTTTAGAGATGGGGAAACAGATACGAAAGCGCCGCCCATGTCCCTTGCCCCTGAAGTTCTCCGTTCCGCCGCACTTGGCGATATTCCGCACGGTTTTCTGGGCCGCAGTGGCGGTGTTTCGGAAGGTGTTTATGCAGGCCTCAATGTCGGTCTGGGCTCCGATGATGACCGTGAAGCTGTGATGGAAAACCGGCGTATCGCGCGTGACGCAATATTGCCAGAGGCGGAGCTGGTAATGGTGCATCAGGTGCATTCACCTGATGTTATTGCGGTGACAGAGGCGATTGCGCTGGATGCGCGGCCGCATGCCGATGCGATGGTGACGGACCGGCCGGGCCTGCTGCTCGGCATATTGACCGCCGACTGTGTGCCCGTGCTGTTCCATGATGCCAGCGCCGGCGTGATTGGCGCGGCGCATGCCGGGTGGAAAGGCGCGCTGGGCGGTGTCACCGACAGCACATTGGACGCGATGGAAAAACTCGGCGCGGAGCGCGGCAATATCGCCTGTGCCATTGGCCCTTGCATTGCCCAGAAAAGCTATGAGGTCGATGAAGGTTTTGCGCAGCGTTTTATGGAAGAAGATGTCGCCAATGAACGTTTCTTTGGCGCAGGCAAGCCGGGGCATTACCAGTTCGATATCGAAGGCTATGTCGCCGCCCGCCTCGCCGCTGCGGGGGTAACCCGCGTCGACCTGCTCGGACAGGATACCTATTCACAGCCAGACAGGTTTTACAGCTATCGCCGCTCGTGTCATAAAAGCGAACCCGGCTATGGGCGGCAGGTGTCACTGATCGGAATCAGGGGATAGGGATAACCAATATTCCTCGCACAAGACAGCGGGACGTCCTTCGACAAGCTCAGGACTAACGGTTTATACGCAAAACCTGAAATAAAATCCGTTAGTCCTGAGCTTGTCGAAGGACGTGCATCAGTTATAAGCAGTAATGGCTTTTTACACCTATATGCTCAAATGTGCTGATGGCAGCTTTTATACCGGCCACACTGAAAATCTGGACAACAGGGTCGCAGAGCATAATGCCGGTTTTGTCAAAGGATACACTTTTACACGGCGACCAGTTGAACTGGTTTGGTCAGAATATTTTCAGACAAGATACGAAGCTTTGGAAGCCGAGCGTCAGATCAAGGGCTGGAGCCGTGCCAAGAAACAGGCCCTGTGCAAATCGGATTGGGAAACAATTTCAGCTCTGGCGAAAAGCCGTGCGTAATGCCGGACGTCCTTCGACAGGCTCAGGACTAACGGTTTATGATTGCAGCATCGAAATGAATACCTCGAACCTGACCCTATTCCGTTAGTCCTGAGCTTGTCGAAGGACGTGTATCAGCTATAAGCACGTGCATAAATGCTAAGACTTCGGCAGGATCAGGGCCAACGGATCTGGTTGGACGCAGGGGGATAACAGATCATGCAAAATCCAATCGGGCTGATTATCGGTATTGCCGGTTTTGCCCTCACATTCCTGATCCCCGCGCCCGAAGCCATGCCGGTGGCCGCATGGCACACAGCGGGGCTCGTGTTCTGGATGGCGACCTGGTGGATGACACAGGCGGTACCGCTGACGGTCACGGCGCTGCTGCCCTTTATCATTCTGCCGCTCACTGGCGTGCTGACGGCGAAGGAGACGGCTTCGGCCTATTATTCGCCGATCCTGTTCCTGATTCTGGGCGGCGCGTTTATTGCGCTCGCCATTGAGCGTGTGGGGCTGCACCGGCGACTGGCGCTCGCGATTATCACGCGCAGCGGTGACGGGGTATGGCCGCTGATGTTCGCGTTTATGATCGCCACCGCAGTGCTCAGCATGATTATCTCCAATACGTCGACAACGCTCATCATGGTGCCGATTGCGCTCGCGGTATTGGCAGCGGGCGGCGTGAAAGAAGGGCAGACGGACGGCATTGCCGGCGCGCTGATCATGGGCATTGCCTTTGCCGCTTCCATCGGCGGCATCGGTACATTGGTCGGTTCCCCCACCAATGCGATTGCGGCGGGGCTTATCAATGAAACGCTCGGTACAGATATCAATTTTCTGACATGGGCCATGTACGGCATTCCCGCTGTCATTATGGGCATTCCGGTCTGCGCCTATATCATCGGAAAGATACAGAACCTGTCCGCCGACACATTTGATGTCGCGGTGGCGCGTAAGGCCATATCGGGACAGCGTGAATGGTCCGCGGCGGAGAAACGCCTTGTGCCCCTCGTCGCGCTGGTTGTGCTGGCATGGATGACGCTGCCGTTGCTGAAAAGCATCACCGTACCCGGCGCGCTGACCGATGGCAGTATCGCCATTATCGGCAGCATATTGCTGTTTATCATTCCCGATGGCACGGGCCGGCCGCTGCTCGAATGGAAAGAGGCGGACCGCGCCCCATGGGGCGTCATCATGATGTTTGGCGGCGGCCTTGCGCTCGCGGCAGGGATAGGCGCATCGGGTCTTGATACATGGCTGGGCAGTGCGCTGGAGCCACTCTCTGCCGTGCCGCTGATCGTGATTGCCATTGCACTCGTGGCGCTGGTAATTCTTGTCACCGAATTTGCGTCCAATGTCGCCACGGCGAGCGGGATTATTCCTGTAGTCGCCGCGCTGATCCTTGCGCTCGGTGTTGATCCGATCCTGCTCGCCATGCCCGCCGCGATGGCCGCCAGTTGGGGCTTTATGTTGCCATCGGGCACCGGTCCGAACGCGATTGCGTGGGCCAGCGGCCATATCGCGCTCCCGAAAATGCTGAAGTCAGGACTGCTGCTGGATATTGCCGGCGTGCCGATCATGATTGGCGCGGTATGGGCGATGGCTGCGTTTGTTTGATTTCACAGCACCACTTTTCCCCTCCCCCTTGATGGGGGAGGTATGGAGACTTGGCGGCTTGCCGCCTAGTCGCAGTGGGTGGGGGTGATCTCTCAGTCTGGCACAGCTTCCAGAGGAACCCGCACCCCCATCCAACTGCGCCTAATTCGCGTGCGCTCATAAGGCTGCGTATCCTTCCCCCATCAAGGGGGGATGAAAAATACAGCACCCCCTTCCCATTCCGTCTGTTTCAATTTATCCATTCCATATAGTTTCAGGCGATACGATTCTGCGGAGGTTAGAATCTCGGACCCCGAAGCAATATGTCTGGCTCCTGCCTTCCTGGGAGCGATTCACGCGCCGCCATTCATTGGGCAGAGCGCATATCAAGGAGGGTATCCATGACCGACACCGTAAAACCCGTGGGGCAGCCCACACCGCGCCGCAACCCGAAACCCGAAGTCGAAAAACTCGGCGGACGCAAGCTGAAGCCCGCGACATTGATGATGGGGCATGGCTTTGACCCGACATTGTCCGAAGGTTCATTGAAACCCCCTATCTTCCTTACCTCCACATTCGCATTTGAAAGCGCGGCGGCGGGCAAGCGCCATTTTGAAGGCCTGACCGGCAAGCGTCCGGGCGGCGCCGAAGGGCTCGTCTACTCGCGCTTCAACGGCCCGAATCAGGAAATCCTCGAAGACCGGCTCAGCGTCTGGGAAGATGCAGAGGATGCGCTGGTTTTCTCCAGCGGCATGTCCGCCATTGCCACATTGTTCCTCGCCTATGCCAGCCAGAATGACGTGATCGTGCATTCCGGCCCGCTCTATGCGGCAACCGAGTCCATGGTGGCCAAAATCCTGTCTCGCTTCGGCATCACCTATCTTGATTTCCCGGCGGGCGCGAGCCGTGCGGAGCTGGACAATATTCTGGACCAGGCCAAAGCGAAAGCGGCGGAAACAGGCGGCAAGGTGGCGATGATCTATCTTGAAAGCCCCGCCAACCCGACCAATGCGCTGGTCGATATCGAGGCCGTGTCGGCGAGCCGTGACGCGCTCTATGGTGATGCCGATTACAAACCGCCCATCGCCATCGACAATACGTTCCTGGGTCCATTGTGGCAGACGCCGCTCAAACATGGCGCGGATATTACCGTCTACAGCCTGACCAAATATGTGGGCGGGCATAGCGACCTTGTCGCGGGCGGCCTGATCGGGGCGAAAAAATTCATGGACCCGGTGCGCGCACTGCGCAACACCATTGGCACGATCTGTGACCCCAACACCGCATGGATGCTGCTGCGCTCGCTGGAAACCGTTGAACTGCGCATGACGCGTGCGGGCGAAAATGCCGCGAAGGTCTGCGCCTTCCTGAAAGACCATGCCAAAGTCGATGGCCTCGGTTATCTGGGCTTTATCGACGATGCGTCGCAGCAGGATATCTATGATCGCCACTGCAGCGGCGCAGGCTCCACCTTCTCGCTGTTTATCAAGGGCGGCGAGGCGGAAAGTTTTGCCTTCCTTGACGCCATGCGCATTGCCAAACTGGCGGTAAGTCTGGGCGGCACGGAAACGCTGGCCAGCCATCCCGCCGCAATGACGCACCTGTCGGTATCCGAAGAACGCCGCGCGCAGCTCGGCATCACGGACAATCTGGTGCGCATCTCGATCGGTGTCGAAGATCCGGAAGACCTGATCGCCGATTTCGATCAGGCGCTAAAGGCGGTTTAAGGGAGTCTTTTTGGCCTCACGGTCAGTTCGCTACGCGAACACCTCCGGCGGGGGCGGGCCAATAAGGCCCGGCGCGCGGTCGCGTTTGCGAACGGCAATGAGCCGTTCGGATTTCGCCATCCGCAACCTCTCATTCTGCCGAGACGTCATAATAGCTAGCGTTTGGCGCTGATCCGAGTTGCGCCCAGCAACTCGGCAAGGCCGACCAGCCGCCGCGGCTTATTGCCGCGCCCCATCGGAGGTAATCGCGCAGCGATTTATCGTGAGATCAAAAACGCCCACCAAGTATCATCCATGCCGCCCCGGCGTTGAACAGCGTGTATACCCCGTACATAAACAGTGCGAGCGTGGAGCCCGCTCCGGCAAAGCCCATGGCCGCGATCAGAACAACGAACTCAAGCGCATATCCCGCCCAGCCGCCAAATCCTTCCCCCATGGAGCGTCGCATCTGCTCGACCATCGGATGCCGGCTTTCCATAGTCGCCTTATGCATGGCAAAATTCGCCACGCCGCACAGAAAAATCAGGATGATGGATGGTGTCATATCTTCAATCTAGGCACATACTCGGCAATCTCCAACAGATAGATTGCAATTTCTACCCGGTTGACGCGCATATTTAATTCGCATATGAATTAAATATAGTTCGAATATGAAATATATTGGATGTCATGAAACAGCCGCGTATCTTTTATCTTTTGCAACGGGCGCACAGTGCGCTTTTCCGTGCGTGCGACAGTGCGCTCAGAAAAAACCTGGACCTTACGGCGACACAGCAGGCAACTTTATTTCTGCTTTTGAAAAGTGACGGTCTGACAATTTCGGAAATCGCCGATACATTGAAAATGGGTAAATCGAGCCTCACGGGGCTGATTGATCGCATGACGGCACGCGGATTGGTACGGCGCGCGCCCAATGCGCTTGACGGGCGCAGTTTTGAAATTTTTATTGAGCCTGCAGGGGCGGATATCGCCCGGTCAAGCCTGGCCGCTGTCAAACGCATGAACGCGGCGCTCCTGAAACCTTTTTCGGCGGAAGAATGTGCGGTTATCGAACGCTTTTTACACCATGCATCGGCCAATGCAGACACCATTGTCACCGCCAACATAAAATCACTTAACAAGGAAAAGATAACCGCATGAGCGAGCATATTGATATTATCACCGATGCGCAGATCACTACGCTGACCATCAACCGGTCTGACAAGAAAAATGCGATCAGCCAGGCCATGTATGCGGCCATGGCGGATGCGCTGACCGCATATGGAGAGGATGACAATGCGCGTGCTTTCATCATCACGGGCCGCGGCGATTATTTCACGTCCGGCAATGATTTACAGGATTTCTCCACGGGCGGCGGCAAAGACGGAGAGCTGCCCCCCGTTGGCCGTTTCCTGAATGCGATACGCGATTGCCCCAAGCCTGTCATAGCCGCTGTAAACGGCCCTGCCATCGGTGTCGGGCTGACCATGTTGCTGCACTGTGATCTCGTCTATGCGGCCCAAAGCGCCACATTCGGTGCGCCATTTGTCAAACTCGGCCTAGTGCCTGAGGCAGGGTCATCGATGCTATTGCCCGCGGCTGTCGGCATGGCCATGGCCAATGACATATTGCTTGCCGGGCGGACACTGGACGCGGATGAAGCGCTCCATTACGGCCTGGTCGCGCGGCTCTTTGCCGATGCAGAGCTGGACAGCGCGGTGCAGGAAATCGCAGGCCATGTTGCCGCATCCGCGCCCAATGCGCTGAAACATTCAAAGGCACTGATCCGCAACCAACGCGACCGGATTGCCGCGCATATGGCGGCCGAGGGAGAATTGTTTGTAGCGCAGCTGCAATCCCCCGATTTCGCCGAAAGCGTCGCCGCCCTGATGCAAAAACGTGCGCCGGTTTATAACTGATATTTCAGAGCTATATTCACACTTGCCTGACATGTCTGTAAAATCACGTACTGGATATATCTCTGGTGCTTTGGCGAAGAAAGCAAACCAGAAAAACTGAAAGTCTCTTAATCAGAAAAAATCGTTTGCACTTATTGTACTTTCCCCTGCGGAATTTCCTCAAAATAATGGTTTTTGAAGATACCAAAATATGTATTTTCGACGAACCGATGAGTCGCATGGCTTACGTTCGTACTTATGTATGCCTCAACGTAAGTCCCATTATCATCCTCGACACAAACTACACCGTGCGGGCCACGCATCCAGTGGCGCTTATCGTTAAAAACAAAGCGCTTTTCATAATCGTGCAATGTCATAGCCTGAGCATAGCAGCGTTCCAAATCTTGCGACGTCCCATTAACAAATAATGAAGTCATACTGCTTGGACTATAGTGCACCTTCTCGTCGCAGGCAGCCAAAGAACAACATATAAAGAGTGTAGGTATTAATATTTTATTTGCTCTAAGAAATCTCATTTTCCAATAATCTCTCTTTCGCGATTTTCTCACGCCACACCAAAGGTGCGAGATGGTGGACGCTGTCGCCTGCGCTGTCGACCGCGACCGTGACGGGCATATCCTGCACTTCGAATTCATAAATCGCTTCCATGCCCAGATCCGCAAAGCCAAGGACTTTGCTGCCCTTGATGGCGCGGCTGACGAGGTACGCGCTGCCGCCCACCGCCATCAGATACGCCGATTTATTTTTCGCAATCGTGCCGATCGTATCCAGCCCGCGCTCCGCCTTGCCCACCATGGCGAGCAGACCCTGGCCCAGCATCATGTCGGTAAACTTGTCCATCCGCGTCGCCGTTGTAGGCCCGGCGGGACCCACCACTTCTTCACCCACCGGATCAACCGGACCGACATAATAGATAACGCGGCCATTGAATTCGACAGGGAGCTGCTCCCCCTTGTCCAGCATGTCCTTGATCCGCTTATGCGCCGCATCGCGTCCGGTCAGCATCTTGCCATTGAGCAACAGCCGCTGTCCATGTTTCCAGCTCTGCACTTCTTCGGGTGTCAGCGAATCAAGCTGCACCCGCTTCGCTTCCGAAGACGGCGTCCAGTTCACATCGGGCCATTCATCCAGCTTCGGCGCCTCCAGATAAGCAGGCCCGCTGCCGTCCAGCGTGAAGTGCGCATGGCGGGTCGCGGCGCAGTTCGGGATCATCGCCACCGGTTTCGATGCCGCATGGGTTGGATAATCCATGATCTTCACGTCCAATATGGTGGAAAGCCCGCCCAGCCCCTGCGCGCCAACGCCGAGCGCATTGACCTTGTCGAATATCTCAATCCTGAGTTCTTCAATATCGCTGCGCGGGCCGCGCTGTTTGAGCTGCGCCATGTCGATACTGCCCATAAGGCTTTCTTTGGCGAGCACCATCGCCTTTTCCGCCGTGCCGCCAATACCGATGCCCAGCATGCCGGGCGGACACCAGCCCGCGCCCATTTGCGGAATCATCTCCAGCACCCAGCCGACAATATCGTCGGACGGGTTCATCATCTTGAACTTCGACTTATTCTCCGATCCGCCGCCCTTGGCCGCAACATCGATATTGACGCTGTCACCCGGCACCATTTCGACATGCAGCACCGATGGCGTATTGTCCTTGGTGTTGCGACGGGTAAATGCCGGATCGGCGAGGATCGACGCGCGTAGCGGATTTTCGGGGTGCAGATACGCACGGCGCACGCCTTCATCGACCACCTGCTGCAGCGATTTTTCCGATTCCAACCGGCAGTTATGACCCCATTTTACGAACACGGTCACAATGCCGGTGTCCTGACAGATCGGCCGATGTCCTTCGGCGCACATGCGCGAATTGGTAAGGATCTGCGCAATCGCATCCTTGGCCGCCGGGGATTTTTCCGCCTTATACGCCTCGCCCAGCGCGCGGATATAATCCATCGGGTGGTAATAGCTGATAAACTGCAGCGCGTCGGCCACGCTTTCGATCAAATCGGCTTCTTTGATAATGGTGGTCATGGAACGGCTCCGGCACTTGGGAAATTACATATGCCTTTTGGCGAAAATGGATGGAGCAGGCAAGTTTGTTCGCCACTATTTCGCGCGGTGACAACATGCTGGCGCTTATTGTTCCGCGACCTGCGTCGTACCCGATACGGAATATATCGTCCCGAAACCGGCATGTGCGCCGCCGCCAATTATATAGATATCATCCAGCCTGGGGCCATCGCCAACCGCAAAACCGTGCCGGGGCTTTGCAAGCGGTGATCCCGCCAACCATGTCATGGCGGACAGGTCCAATATGTCCTGCCCGGGAAGCAGCACGCCGCGGTCCAGTGATTCCCCGCCAATGACATGCAGCCGGTTATTCCTGATATATGCGCCATGCCCGGCGCGCCCGACCGGCATGGCGGGCAGGCTGCGCCATGTGTTTCGTTTGAAATCAAACGCTTCAATTACATTTATTTGCATACCGTGCTCTGCGCTGCGCCCACCGGTCACGTACAGCATATCCCCTGCGATCGCGGCAGCATGCGAATGACGCGCGGTGGGCATGGGCGGCATCTCCGACCAATCACCGGTCGCCAGATGATAAGCCCGGAAAGCAGCAATGTCGCGCACGCCGCTTTGCCCGCCGACAAGATACAGATAGCCATCGCGGTATACCATCGCATGCTGGCCGAGCGGTTCGGGCAGCTTCGCAATTTCACGCCATGCATCGCCGCCGGGTTCAAGCGCAAATAAAGCCGCATCCGCATCCTGTACAAACGGAAGACCCGTATAACCGCCCGATGCGAACACCCGCTCACCGTCCGCCGCCATGGCCAGATGGTGCAGAGGGCGCGGCAGGTCAGCGCAGCGGCTCCATCGCCCGTCCGCCACCGTATAATATTCGCAAGAATCGAGCACGCGAAACAGTCCGATACCGCCCGCCACATATATCCGGTCATTCATGGTGGCGGCATGGATTTCACTGCGCGCATAGTGCATGCCATCGTTCAGGCCCGTTGCCGCGCGCCACACGTAAAGCCCGCCCGCCAGCAGGGTCGCGGCAAGAACAAGAGACAGGACGATTTTTTTCATCCGGCACATCTCGCATAATTACGCGCCCATTAAAACCTGCGTGCAATATATCCGTGCCAATGCTCCTGATATTTACAGCGAGCTATACCTGTAAAAACATCCGTAGTGACGGCCATTGGTCCCTCACCGCCTGCCGCCCTGCCTCAATCGCCGCCCGGATTTTGGCGGGTTTGAATTCCAGTGTATCGGCGGCTTCGAAACCCACGGGCGGCGCAAGGATGCGGACCGGCGCGAAATTATAGCGGGACAGCTGCGTGTCCAGCGGCAGCATCGCTTCGGCAAGCTGCTGTCCTGTCAGTCCCATGTCCATCAGCTTTCGAAACTGCATCTCGCGCGCCGCGAGCAGATCATTGATGAGCATCGTATTGCCGACATCGTTGCGGGCCACTTCGCTGGTCTGAATACCCACCGAGCGCAGGCCGATATCGACCAGATTGTCATAGGTTTTGCCCGGTTCGCGCGCGGGCTCAGGCGGCGATGCCAATATCACCAGCAACGCGCGCGGGCGCAGTTTCATGGCGGAGCTGAGCGGCGTGATATCGCGCACGCCGCCATCAACCCATTGTTCAATCCTGCCGTCTACATCCTGTGATTTCAGCGGTTCGAAAAACGGCGGCTGCGCGCTCGACGCATAGACCCAGTCGCCGATATTGGGATTTCGCTCGTCAATATCGACGTAATTGCCGGTGGCAAGATTGACGACACCGACACGCAGCTTGCGCCGCGCGCGCCGCAATTTTTCAGGGTCTGCGTAATTTTGCAGCTTTTCCCGCAGCGCCGTGGCTTTGTATAGAGAATCCGCGCCGAACAATGCGCTGGCCGCGCCCAGCGGACGCTTGCGATATATGTCGCTATTGCGCTCAATTGTAAGCCATTGGTCGAGCAGGCCGGGCATGTCGTTCATCGCCCCGCCCAGTGCCTGTATCGCGCCTGTCGACACGCCCGCAAAAATATCCACACGCACACCGCGATGGGTGATAAGCTCATCCAACACGCCGACCTGAAAGGCACCCTTGGCCCCGCCGCCCGATAATACCACCGCAAGATCACCTGCCATAAGACACCCCCGTTTGATCCGCACGCAGTTGATATGCAAACGCCCGCGCACTTGATTATGAGATGGCAGCTTACCATATTTGTATCATATCGTAAAATAGACGGCGGTTTTCCGCGCCGGTGCAATTTTTACACAGGTGATAAAAAAATGTGAAAATTTTGATCCGGCCCCTTGCATTTTATGAAGGCCAGCTTTGTCGGCGCGTCGCTGCGCTGCAACATTTTGCCGCTGCGATGAAGTGAATCAGGGGCGCGACGAACCGAGTCATATTTTTGTCTTATTTTGCGATTTACCCCCTTGCGTCTGAAAATGATTCAGGCACTATAGGTAGTGTTGGGCCGTTGGGGGCACATCTACTGATAGTAGCTAGGGCGAAAGCCGCGATTTTTATGACATGTCGCGGCAGGTGTTTTTTGCGCTAAAAAATGCATGGCTTTGCAAGTGGATAAACCCGGTCCTTTGGGGACAAACTGGTGATAAGTTTTTCTCCGACACAGATATAAAAATGCTATTCGGTCAGGTCTGGCCTACCGAATCGAACACAATAGGAACATTTGGGGACGTCATGGATTTTAGAGACACAGGCAAGGCAGCAGGCATGGATAACGATACACTTGATTTGGGCGTGGACGATGCGCCCCAGAAAACTAAATCAAAAGCCGAGTCCAAATCCGCCCAGGCTGCCCCCGGACAGGATGGCAAGAACGTGAATGACGACGACAGGACAATAGAAAGCGGGGCAGTGGAAAAAACCGAAACCTCCGCTGAAGCGGATGCACCCAAGACGGAAAAGACGGATAGCGACAAAAAGGGCGACAGCCATAAAGTCAATCCGCGCCGGTTCAACATCGTCACCGATGACAGCCGCAATGATAAACTGACCGAGTTTGGCAAAGAAACGCTGACTGACCGTTATCTGCTGCCCGGTGAAGACTATCAGGACCTGTTCGCGCGCGTCGCCGACGCCTATGCCGATGATCAGGAGCATGCACAGCGGCTCTATGACTATATCTCCAATCTGTGGTTCATGCCCGCCACGCCGGTTCTGTCCAACGGCGGCACCGGACGCGGCCTGCCGATTTCCTGCTATCTCAACTCGGTCGACGATTCGCTGGGCGGGATCGTCAACACCTGGAATGAAAATGTCTGGCTCGCCTCACGCGGCGGCGGCATCGGCACCTATTGGGGCAGCGTGCGCGGCATTGGCGAACCGGTCGGCCTGAACGGCAAGACCAGCGGCATCATCCCGTTCGTGCGCGTGATGGACAGCCTGACGCTCGCCATTTCGCAAGGGTCGCTGCGCCGCGGTAGCGCCGCCTGTTACCTTGACATCAACCACCCGGAAATTGAGGAATTCCTCGAAATCCGCAAGCCATCGGGCGATTTCAACCGCAAGGCGCTGAACCTGCATCACGGCGTGCTGCTCACCGACGAGTTTATGGAAGCGGTGCGTGACGGCGCTGAGTTTGATCTCAAATCCCCCAAGACCGGCGAAGTGCGCGGCACCGTCGATGCGCGTTCGCTGTTCCAGAAACTGGTCGAAACACGGCTTGCCACGGGTGAGCCCTATATCGTGTTTGCCGACACCGTGAACCGCATGATGCCCAAACATCACCGCGATGTCGGCCTGAAAGTCTCGACATCCAACCTGTGCAGTGAAATCACTCTGCCCACCGGCAAGGACCATCACGGCGAAGACCGTACCGCAGTATGCTGCCTCTCCTCGCTCAACCTGGAAACATGGGATGAGTGGAGCGGCGACAAACGCTTTATCGAAGACGTGATGCGCATGCTCGACAATGTGTTGCAGGATTATATCGACCGCGCGCCCGATGAAATGGCGCGCGCCAAATACAGCGCGTCACGCGAACGCAGTGTCGGGCTGGGCGTGATGGGCTATCACAGCTTCCTGCAGGCGCGCGGGCTCGGTTTCGAAAGCGCGATGGCGAAATCGTGGAACATGAAAATCTTCAAGCACATCTCGGGCAAGGCGTCCGAAGCCTCCATGATGCTGGCCAAGGAACGCGGCCCCTGCCCCGATGCGGCGGATCAGGGCGCGATGGAGCGTTTCAGCTGCAAAATGGCAATCGCGCCGACCGCGTCGATCTCCATCATCTGCGGCGGCGCATCGGCCTGTATCGAACCGATCCCGGCCAATATCTATACGCATAAAACGCTGTCGGGCAGCTTTATCGTGAAGAACCCGCATCTGGAAAAACTGCTCGCCAAGAAATCCAAAGACAGCAATAATGTGTGGAACTCAATCCTCGAAAAAGGCGGGTCGGTCCAGCATCTCGATTTCCTGACGCAGGAAGAGAAAGACACGTTCAAAACCAGCTTTGAGATTGACCAGCGCTGGCTGCTTGAGCTCGCCGCCGACCGCACGCCGTTTATCGATCAGGCACAGTCGCTCAACCTCTTCATCCCCGCCGATGTCGACAAATGGGACCTGCTGATGCTGCATTTCCGCGCATGGGAACTGGGCATCAAATCGCTCTATTACCTGCGTTCGAAATCGATCCAGCGCGCCGGTTTCGCGGGCAGCGAGGAAGCCCCGGCAGAAGTCACCGCCGGCGGCGTCGAAGCGGACAATACGCTCGACCCAAAAAAGGTCGAACTGATGACCACACAGGGCACCACCGATTATGACGAGTGCCTGGCGTGTCAGTAATATCATTGAGTGCAGAGTAGAGATATGAAACGCTTATCGCTTCCTGCCAGCGCCGTTACACGGGCACGCAAGCTGCGCCGTGCAGCAACACCTGCGGAGCGCGCGATGAAAAAACTGCTGAAAGCGGCTTTTCCGGCAGCGCATTTTCGGTTTCAGGTGCCTATGGGCAATTATATCGTCGATTTTGCATCACACCGGGCCAAGCTCATTATCGAAGTTGATGGTGACAGCCATGCGCATCAACAGGAATATGATGCAGCGCGTACAAAGTTTCTGGAGGGTGAAGGCTATAAGGTTATCCGCTTCTGGAACCAAGATGCCCTTCATAACCCTGAAGGTATATCTGTCCTGATCGAAAAAGCCCTTCCCCCGTGTGGGGAAGGGTTGGGATGGGGGCCGGAGGCGGCAGCCTCCGCAAAAAAGCTTAATCCGGCCTTGCGTTGCAAAGCCGCCCCCACCTCCCGTCCTCCCCACAGGGGGGAGGAAGCCATATGTCAATCTGCGATTGGAGTTTTTTAAATGTCACTTACAGAAGCCCGCACACAATATAAGCCGTTTGAATATCCATGGGCCTATGACTTCTGGAAGCGGCAGCAGCAGATCCACTGGATGCCCGAAGAAGTACCGCTGGGCGAGGATTGCCGCGATTGGGCGCAGAAGCTTAGCGACCATGAACGCAACCTACTGACGCAGATCTTCCGCTTTTTCACACAGGCCGATGTCGAGGTGCAGAACTGCTATCACGACAAATATGGCCGCGTGTTCAAACCGACCGAAGTCAAGATGATGCTCACCGCCTTTTCCAATATGGAAACCGTGCATATCGCCGCTTACTCGCACCTGCTCGACACCATCGGCATGCCCGAAAGCGAATACGGCATGTTCCTGGAATATGAGGAGATGTCGGCAAAGCACGATTACCTGAACGAATTCGGCGTCGACAATGACGCGGATATCGCCCGCACACTCGCCATGTTCGGCGGCTTTACGGAAGGGCTGCAGCTGTTCGCATCGTTCGCGATGCTGATGAACTTCCCGCGCTTCAACAAGATGAAGGGCATGGGACAGATCGTGAGCTGGTCCGTGCGCGACGAAAGCCTGCACTGCGAAGGCATCACCAAGCTGTTCCACGCCTTCTGCGCCGAACGCGACTGCCTGACCAAGGCGGTGCGTGAGGACATCATCGACTGCTGCCAAAAGACAGTCCGCCTGGAAGATGCGTTTATCGATCTGGCGTTTCAGGACGGGCCGGTGCCCGGCATGACGGCCAAAGAGATCAAGAAATACATCCGCTATATCGCCGACTGGCGTCTGGGCCAGCTCGGGTTCCAGCCGATCTATATGGTCGAGGACCACCCGCTACCCTGGCTCGCGCCATTGCTCAATGGTGTCGAGCACGCCAACTTCTTCGAAACCCGCGCCACCGAATATTCCAAGGCCGCCACCACCGGCAACTGGAACGACGTCTGGGACAGCTTCGACAAACGCAAAAGCAAACCCGCGAATGAAGACATCGCGGCCGATGAGGGCCCGGATATGTTTGAAGATGCAGGAGTTGCGGCGGAGTAGGTTGACTTATAAATTGTTCATGATATGTTCCATATCAGTAAAAAGGGACGTATATTATGCAATCTATTGAGTTTTGTGCGGGTGCGGGTGGGCAGGCCTTGGGTTTGGAGCAAGCCGGTTTTCATCATAATGCCTTAGTTGAGATTGAGCCCGATTTTGCCGAAACACTGCGACTAAACCGTCCGCAATGGGACGTACGTACCGCTGATATGAATTCATTTGATGGCACTCCGTTCAAAGGTACAGAATTATTAACTGCCGGTCTTCCCTGCCCGCCATTCTCAATCGCTGGAAAACAGTTGGGTGAACGCGACGAACGAAACCTCTTTCCAGCTGCACTGCGATTAATCGACGAAATTCGTCCCAAAGCCATAATGATTGAGAACGTCCGTGGTTTCTTGTCTGCCGTATTTGAAGATTATAGACTCGGCCTAAAGAAACAGTTGAGCAAACTTGGCTACCATGCTGATTGGCGACTATTGAATGCCTCCGACTTCGGTGTGCCCCAGCTACGGCCCAGAGTAGTAATCGTCGCTATTCGCAAAGACTTAATCGAAGCATTTGACTGGCCCGCAGCACTTAAGCAGAATCCCCCATCCGTGGGGGAAACACTCTATGATCTGATGGCCGAAAATGGCTGGCGCGGGGCAAAAAAATGGGCCGATTACGCAGATGATATTGCACCGACTATTGTCGGTGGTTCCAAAAAACATGGAGGGCCTGATCTGGGGCCTACACGTGCACGCAAAGCATGGGCTGCTTTAGGTGTAGAAGGCAAAAGCCTTTTCAACGAAGCGCCTGATTCAGATTTTGTCGGCACACCACGCCTGACAGTGCGTATGGTTGCCAGACTACAAGGGTTTCCAGATAGCTGGCAATTTTATGGCAAAAAAACCAGTAGCTATCGTCAGGTAGGCAACGCTTTTCCGCCCCCAGTCGCAAAGGCAGTTGCACATAATCTGAAGGCCGCTTTATCTCAGCAGCATGTTTTTCCTGTAAAGGCAGTAGCCTGATGGCTAATGGCTGGATATCTTCCGCAAGAAAAGAATTTCATGCTACAGTCTTAGCCAACCTTCTAACAAAAAGTGCAACAGGCATTCCAAGTAATGCTGATAAAGGCAGCCGACCTAGTGTTGAAATTGCAACTGCTATATTAAATCAAATTGGAAACGCACGAACTGCAAAAAAGCTGCCAGGACAAACTGCTGGAGCTAGTTTTGAAGAAGTATGTGCTGCATATATAGAGTTGTGTTTTTCACATTTAAGGCATTTAAGGCCTGGTAATTTCTATGTTACGAAAGGCGGAGGAATCGCCGAATTTGATCAGTATTCTCATCTTGATGAATTACAAGCAATAGCAAAAGGGAACCGTGAAATAGCAACGGCTCTAGGGTCAGATTATCTCATTAAGCCCGACATTGTTGTTGGTAGGATACCAGAATCAGAAGAAGCCTTAAACAAGCAAGAGTTACTGGTAGATAGTGAAACAGCCCTATTATCTAGCCTCAGAGCTGCTAACCAAGACCACCCAATTTTGCATGCATCATTAAGCTGTAAATGGACGCTGCGTAGCGATAGAGCTCAAAATGCGCGATCAGAAGGCTTAAATCTTGTTCGAAACAGGAAAGGTCGTTTGCCCCATATATCTGTTATTATTGGTGAACCTATGCCAAGCCGCATTGCATCACTAGCACTTGGAACAGGTGATATTGACTGCGTATATCATTTTGCATTGCCTGAATTGCGTCAAGCATTAGTCGATCAAAAAAGAGAAGATACGCTTGATTTACTTGATACAATGGTTGCTGGCAAAAGATTAAGAGATATTTCTGATCTACCCTTAGATTTAGTAACTTGAAAAATAACCCTCCCCTTAACACCAGCTCCGCTTATAGCCTCGCCACCTTTCGGCCAGACCTTCTGCGACCAGCGTATCCCCTAGGCTCTCCCCTCCCCGCGTTATTACGCGGAGTTGGCGGCCGTAGCGATCAGTATCACGGTCTATGCTTTCCAGATCAAATGCGCCCGCGTTGAGCAGTTCGCGCAGCCTGTATGTGGCACGCTGGCCCAGTGCCGCTTCGGCATCGCAGGCAGGGTCGCTGACCTCTGGCGTGTTGATGTCCGCAATGCGGATCTTGGTGCCCCGGTGCCAGATTGTGTCGCCATCGACCACGCAGCTCACGCGCGGGCCAAAGCCGCAGACCGAAAACTGCGCCCGGTATGGATCAGTCGCCGCCGCAGGAGCCGTATCCACATCCCCCACCAGCCCCGCCGCGCGCACCGGCAACGGCCCGTCATAAAGCCAGATCGCGGCAAATACCGCACCACATAATGCAGCAGTCAGCGCCGCAAAAGCGCCCCAGCCCATGCCCCGCTCCCGCCGGATCTCAGGTGGCAGAAAACGCAGCTGCGGCGGTATCCGCCTGCGTGTATGAAGTGGTGTCACACTGTGCTTGTCCATACCGCACAATAGCGCAATGGCTATTACTGATGAGTTAAACCATCTTATCACGGTGACAACTCACCCCACCCCCAAACTCCCCCTTGCCTCATTCCGCCGCCTCTCCCATAACCGTGGCCATGAAGACCAGCATCGATCATCTGCCCGCGGGGAAGCGGCGGGCGCTTGCGCGTTATGTGCAGATACTGCGGGAGGAATTTGCCGATAAGCTGGTCAGCGTCACCAGCGAACGCAAAAAATCGGCGCGCATCCTGAAAATCATCCTGTTCGGCAGCCATGTGTTCGGCCGCAAATCGCGCGCGCATCCCATGGGATGGACCGAGGACCGGGTGAGCGGTTATTTTTCCGATTACGACCTGCTGGTCATCGTCAATGACGGCGAATTTACCGATATGGCCGAATATTGGGGCCCGGCCGAAGACCGGCTGTTGCTGGAGGCGCAGCGCGGCGGCAGCGGTGACGGCCTGTCGCCCTTTGCCGCGATCCCGCAGTTTATCGTGCACAGCCTGGAGGAAGTGAACAGCGCCCTTACCGAAGGGCGCTATTTCTTCACCGATATTATCGAGGACGGCATCCTGCTCTATGCGCTGGAAGAGACCAAGGGCGGCAACAAGAAATATCAGCTTGCCAAACCCGGAAAGCCCGAACCCGTGCAGGCGCACAAAATGGCGCAGGGCTATTTTGAGCAGCATCTGCCCGATGCGCGCTACAATGCCGAACTTGCCGCCAAGGCGATCAATGACGGGCAGCACAAGCACGCCGCTTTCCTGCTGCATCAGACCGTCGAGCGCGCCTATACCTGTTTCCTGCTCACCCGCACGCTCTATTCACCCGCCACGCACAATCTGTCGGCGCTGCGGTCGATGGCGGAGGACCGCGCGGCGGCGCTGCGCGATATCTGGCCCGCGCGCAAGCCGTATCGCCGCTATTTCGGCCTGCTGAAAAAAGCCTATGTCGAGGCGCGCTATTCCCCGCATTATGACATCACGCGCGAAGAGCTGGACTGGCTGGCGGGGCGAACGGCGATGCTGCTGGACCGGGTCGAGGAAATCTGCACCGCGCACCTGGACGCGACGGCACCGAAGTAAACCTTATCGCGGGTAATGGCCCGCTTGATCTGAACTGCCGTGATGGCCTGCCCAATCCCTAAATGTCCACGCCCGTCATGCTGAACTCGTTTGGTAATTATCCCATACAAACACGTAATTCGTCATTCCCGCGAAATCGGGAATCCAACTCCTGACCTTGCAATGGGTGGAAACGGCAGGAGTTGGACCCCGGATCAAGTCCGGGGTGACGTAGGGGAGCTGGGGTGACATAGGGGGAGCCGAGTTGACGGTGTCCGCCGCAATTTTTGTCGTTGACTATCACCATGCCAGCCGTATTGTGCGGGCAATACAGCCAAGGAGCCGCCACATGTCATTATTCCCCGCCCTCGTTCTAACCCTATTCGCCGCCGCGCCGACGCAGGTTGCCACTTCTGCTGAAATGCCGCGGGGTGACGCGCTGGAGGCGGTCATTGCGGACCATGATGCACGGCTGTTTGCCATTCTGTTTTCCGGTTGTGACCCAGAGGGCGCCGCGAAAATGCTCGACCCCGATTTTGCAATGGTGCATGATCTGGGCGGGCTGGTCGCAGATAATGCCGAAAAGTTCATCGCCGACTATGCGCGCGAGTGCACCAAAAGCCAGCCGGGCGGTGAATATGCAAGCTATGCCAAACGCCGCGCCATCGTTCCGGGCAGCCGCAGCGTGCGTCCCATGGGTTCATGGGGCGCGATGGAACAGGCTTACCATGTGTTTTTTGAAAAGAACGGCGATGGCCCCGAAGTGATGGTGGGCGGCGCGCAATATATCCATATGTGGCGCTGGACCGGCACCGAATTCCGCCTGACGCGCAGCTACAGCTATGACCACGGCAGCTATGACCACGGCAGCTATGACCACGGCGCGGTTCAGGCTGAATAAGGCGCCGCCCCAAAAAGGCCGGTAATTGCATGAGCCGGATCTCTGCGAGGGGCGCTCCTCTGTCGAAAGCATGAATGCGCCAGTCGAAAAGCGCTCGCTGCAGGACGGTGTGTCGCGGATAAATGTCCGCAGTGTATAATCTGGGGAGAAATGTCATGCGCCATGCAGTGTTGCGGTTCTGGGCCGTCACCCATATTTTTATCCTGCTACTCAGCACGCCGCCCGCTTTGGCGCAGGCTGCACCGCCGCCCACGCCCAACCCGGTCGCCGTGGAGCAGCTGCGCCACGCCATTGGCACATGGGATGCGGAGACCGATTTTTTCGGACCGGATGGCGCGCTGCTGGGCACGGGCAAAGGCACATATATATTTCAGTGGGTTATCGAGGATCGCATCGTATCGGGCGTGACGACCATTCCCGCATGGAACCAGACAGCAGCGATACTGTTTTTCCTGCGCCCGAAAGACGGTGAGATCGAAATGGCATCGGTCGGGGCGGATGGGATGCTATGGCGGATGATCGGGCCGGACGACAGCGAAGTGCGCACCACGCCCAATGTAACGATGGATGACGGCACCACCATGATGCTGCGCTTTACGCGGCATAGCGTGACCCCGGACAGTTTTGAATCGACGATGGAGATATCGGCCGACGGCGGGGCAACATGGCGACTCGGCAATAGGCAGAGGTTCGTGCGTCAAACTGCAGAAACTGGCGATGAATAGATGTGGGTATCAACGCTTTATCGCAGCACAGGCACGTGCGGACAGACAAATATGTGATTTGTAGGCCGCCGTTCACATTGGCCGGGCGACATTGGACCCCGCGTAAAACGCAACGTCTGGGGGCTGACAGATAGGAGAAAATTCATGTCGCTGAAAATAGCAAAATATATCCTTGCCGCAGGTACCGTCACTGCCCTTGCCAGCATGTCGGCGCTGAGTGCACATCCCGGGCCGGAGCGGCACGGCAAGCATTATAAAAGCGCATACGACCGCGATATTGTGGTGCGCGGTGGCAGTTATCGTCCGGTATCGCCCAATAATGACAGCAATAATTTCTGGCTGGATTATAAAACCGACATCAGCGAAGCCGAGCGTGAGCTGGCCAGCGACCTGCGCCGCGCCACCGACGCCGAGGACCGCCGCGATGCGTATGAGGAATATCATAACGAGATCCGCGATGCGAAAAAGGATTATACCAAGGAAATGCGCGAACGCGGCTACCGCGTGGTAAATTTCCGCGAAAACCGCGGGCGCTATGCACGGCGGTGACAATACGGAAGGAGATGACCGCGGCTTTTCCTCTCCTCCGCTGGTCCGTCATTCCCGCGAAGGTGGGAATCTCCTTCAATTCAGTGGAAGGATAATTATACAGTTCCCCGGCGCAGGCCGGGGGCCAGAGCGGCAGGCATAAACGGTGATATAAACGCACCGTCCCCATCAACCACAACCGCCGCGTGTTACGCTCTGTATCCTGAAACAAGTTCATGCATGGCGGCGTGATTAATCGCCCGAATCTCCCATAGCCGCCTTATGCGCGCGGCCATTTTCGACATAGTGTGCCACACCCGCGCGCATTTCGGCAATTGCTGCTTCGGGCAGGTCGCGCAGATATTTGGCGGGACGTCCGGTCCATAGCTGGCCGCTTTCGATCCGCTTATTCGGGGTCAGCATCGCGCCTGCGGCCAGCATGCCGTCGCCCTCAATCACGCAGCCGTCCATAACAATCGTACCCAGCCCCACAAAGGCGCGGTCTTCGAGAATACAGCCATGCACCATGGCGAGATGACCGATCAGTACATCCTCACCGATAATGGTGGGATAGCCCTCTTCACGCCCCGGTTTCGGGCTGTCGCAGTGGATCACCGTACCATCCTGCACATTGGTGCGCGCACCGATCACGATGCGGTTCACATCCGCGCGGATGACGCAATTATACCAGATGCTGGCGTCCGGGCCAATCTCGACATCGCCGATAATCCGGCACCCCGGCGCGATAAAGGCGCTGTCATGGATTTTCGGCGTCTTGCCGTGCAGCGTGATGATCGACGTATCCGTCATCCCAGCAACCTCGCCGCATAGGCCGCGTGATAGGTCAGCACACCGCTGCATCCCGCCCGTTTGAACGCCGTCAGCGTTTCCAACACCAATGCATCGCGGTCACCCGCACCCGCCGTTACGGCCGCCTCAATCATCGCATATTCGCCCGACACCTGGTAAGCAAACAGCGGCACGTCAAAACGGTCCGCGGCGCTGCGGATAATGTCGAGATAGGGCATGCCCGGCTTGACCATCACGCTATCCGCGCCCTCGGCAATATCCATGGCGATCTCGCGCATAGCCTCACGCGCGTTGGCCGGGTCCATCTGATAGCTTTTCTTATCGCCTTTCAAAAGGCCGCCGGAACCCACCGCATCGCGGAACGGGCCGTAAAAGGCGCTCGCATATTTGGCGGCATAGGCCATGATCTGCACACCCTGATGACCGCCATTTTCCAACGCGCCGCGGATGGCACCGACCCGCCCATCCATCATATCGCTGGGCGCGATAATATCCGCGCCCGCTTCTGTCTGGTTCAGCGCCTGTCCCACCAGAACTTCGCTGGTCGCGTCGTTCAGCACATAGCCGTTTTCATCAATCAGCCCGTCCTGCCCATGGCTGGTATAGGGATCGAGCGCCACATCGGTCAGCACGCCGATATCATCGCCCAGCGCATCCTTGACCGCACGGATCGCGGTGCACATCAGGTTGTCGGCATTCAGCGCCTCTGCGCCATCGTCGCTGCGCCGGTCCGGCGGCGTGTTCGGGAACAGCGCGATACAGGGAATGCCAAGCTCCGCTGCCTCACGCGCGCGGCGCACGATATTGTCCACGGACCAGCGTGATACGCCCGGCAGGCTTGCCACCGGTTCCTCGGCATCCCTGCCCGATGTGATGAACAGCGGCCAGATCAGGTCATGCGGGGAAAGCTGCGTTTCGCGCACCAGATCGCGGCTCCAGGGCGCAGAGCGCGTGCGGCGCAGGCGGGTGGCGGGAAAAGAAGGTGTGTCAGGCATGTGCCATGTCTTAGCCGAGCAAAGCTGCCGCGCCAAGTGGGTTCGAAGCAGATGAATATCCAATGCGCTATACTGAACAGAGCCGCTGTCCTGATACCCGCCCGTCATCCTGATACTGAAACAAGCTCATGCATGATGTCTGAAACATGTTGGGGTTATACCATTGCAACATGTAACGCGCATTCCTGCGAAAGCAGGAATCCAGTGCGAAACAATGAAACGACCGCGCCTGTCGCCCTGGGCTCCTGCTTTCGCAGGAGCACTTGAGAGCTGTGTGGGCATGGCACTCCCAGTTCCTCCCCGCCTTGGGGAGGGGGACCGCTTGGCGATAGCCAAGTGGTGGAGGGGTGGATGCGGTGAAGGGCGGCCATACCGGAATATGGTAAAGGGGCACGAGGAGAAATGAATAATGGAGAGGAACGGGTAAAGTCGTACCTCCAGCCCTTCAACCATCATTACCCCGGCGAAGGCGGGGGACTGGGAATCTATCTCACCACAGTAGCTTTGGAATATAAGGTCTGTGAGATAGATTCCCGCTTTCGCGGGAATGACTACGCTCTCTTGGCACAAAAGTAGAATACCAGACAGGTTTCAGGATAACGGCGTGATAGGATTACATACCACCACTACCACCACTACCACCAATCCGCTCGATCTCGCGCTGCGGTCCTTTGACCTCTTCCACTTTCGCAATTGAACGGAGCGCCGCACCTGCTTCGACGCGTTTCAGGCTGCCCAGCTTTGCCTTGAAACTCCTGAGCTCACTGCCTGAAAGCTGCGCGCGTGTTGTAAAGCGCACCGACAACGGGTTGATGGTGCGGCCACCGCGATAAAGTTCATAATGCAGGTGCGGCCCTGTCGACAAGCCGGTTGAACCGACATAGCCGATAACCTGGCCGCGCCGCACCCGCTTGCCGCGCGATACCGCAATCCGGCTCATATGCGCATAGCCGCTGGCAAGGCCGCCGCCATGTTTGATCTTCACATATTTGCCGTAGCCGCCTTTGCGCCCGGCATATTGGACAACGCCATCGGTTGCGGCATAGATCGGCTCGCCGTGTCGTGCCTTGAAATCAAGGCCGCTGTGCATGCGGCGGTATTTCAGAATCGGATGGCGGCGCATGCCATAGCGCGACGAAACCGCCCCGCGCACCGGCCGTGCCAGCTCGCCCCGGCTTTCGCCGACGCCCGATGCCTCAAACCACTGCGTCTTGCCGCCGGTTTTCCAGCGCAGCAGCTGTGCCTTGGGCTTGCCGCCCCGGTCCAGCCCGGCATAGACGAGGTCGCCGACATCAATCTCACCGGTTTCGGCGCGTTTATAGTTCAGGATGATGTCAAACTCATCGGTCGAACGCACATCGCGGCTGACTGACATCTTGCTGCCCAATGCCCGCAGATAGGCCTGAATCGCTTTGGGCGGCGCACCTGCGGCGCGGGCCGAACGATAGAGGCTGGATCCCACCGTGCCGCGAATACGCAGCGGCGTGTCATCGACCAGAATCGGTTTTTGTTTCAATGCAAGCTGCGCGCCTTCGCGGGCAATTTCCACGTTCAGGTCAAAACGAGCGCGAAATGCAATATTGTCGACCGGACGCGGCGCATCACGCGATGCACGGCGGCCAAGTGTAATGTCCAATTGCGTGCCAGGCCTCAGCTCGGACAGCGACATGATACCGGCCAGCATGTTTTCGATCTGCGATGCTTCATCCCCGCCCACACCGGCGCGTTGCAGGACGCGGGCAAAACTGTCACCGCGGCCATAGGTGGAGGACAGATTAATGCTGGGCCGTTCAGGGCTTTCTTTGAGCGCGATCACCGCGTCGGTGGCCCGCATTTTGCGGCCCGTATCGCCGCCATAGGCCAGAGGCGTAATAGCGAGCGCCCGGAATTCATCGATCTGCGCTGCGCTCATCTGTACGGCAGGAGCGGCGCGAATGGGTTCAAAACCCGGCCAGAAAAACACCGCAATCGCGCCGAGCGATGCCATAGTGGCAAGCCCGCGAAACCATTTCATACTGCCGATATTCTGGCCAAGGTCAGGCGCCCATTCAACAGCCGCAAGTTTTGCGCGCCAGCCGGTGGGCTGGGCTGTTTCGGAATGGCTTTTCCGCGCCGCCGCGCGAATATTGCGTGCATTTTGCTGGTACAAAACGGACCCCTTATCACCGTGTTTTGCGCTGCCACCCCAGCTTGAACATATGGACATATGCCGCAGATATTCATGAAAACAGGCTGTTTATGTTACGTGGCCAATTCTTGTGCACGAATATGGTTAAAGTCAAACTAACATTGCCGCAAAATAGGCACCGCTGCGATAATCCGTGGCATATGTTCGGCAGATTCCCGTAATGCAGGGAACAAATTTCACAATCATCGCACAAACAGCTTGAACCGGCAGCGGCAAATGCAGATGGTGGACACATAATGTCCTCTCCCTTTCATCCCAGACTCACCGCTGTGCTTGGCCCCACCAATACAGGCAAGACGCATCTTGCGATCGAACGCATGTGCGGCCATTCAAGCGGCGCGATTGGCTTTCCGCTGCGGTTGCTTGCGCGTGAAGTCTATGACCGGGTGCGTGCCATCAAGGGCGATCATCAGGTCGCGTTGATTACGGGCGAAGAGCGGATTGTCCCCGACAAAGCGCGCTGGTTTCTGGCGACAATGGAATCTCTGCCGATGGACCGCGATCTGGCCTTTATGGGGATTGACGAGGCACAGCTGGGTACGGATCCGGAGCGCGGCCATATATTCACCGACCGCATGCTGCATGCGCGCGGGCGGGAGGAAACGATGATATTGGGCGCAGAGACGCTGCGGCCCATGGTCAATGCGCTGTTGCCCGATGCCGAAATCATCACCCGTCCGCGTTTTTCCACGCTCAGCTATGCGGGCATCAAGAAACTCTCCCGCCTGCCGCCGCGCTCTGCCATTGTCGCCTTTTCGGTCGAGGAAGTTTATGCGGTGGCGGAGATGCTCCGGCGGTTTCGCGGCGGTGCGGCAGTGGTGATGGGCGCGCTCAGCCCGCGCACCCGCAACAAACAGGTCGAAATGTTTCAGAATGGCGAGGTCGATTATCTGGTCGCCACCGACGCCATCGGCATGGGGCTGAATATGGATGTGAACCATATTGCGTTTGCAAGCCTGCGCAAATTTGACGGCAAGAGACAGCGGCGGCTGCGCGTGAACGAACTGGCACAGATTGCCGGGCGCGCCGGACGGCATCAGCGCGACGGGACGTTTGGCACGCTGGCGGGCGACCGCGCGCAAAATGAGCTCACACCCGAAGAGATTGAGGCAGTCGAGGCGCATCGTTTCCCGCCGATATCAAGACTGTACTGGCGCGAGGCCGATCCTGATATATCCAGCCTGGAAGCCCTGCTGGCCGATCTCGACAAAAAACCTTTGCGCCCCGAGCTACGCCCCGCCCCCGAAGCAGTCGACCTAGCCGTGCTGCGTCAGCTTGCCGCCGATGACACGATTGCTTCAGGCGTGAAGGGCAAGGCACTGGTACGCCGTTTCTGGGCCGCATGCTCGCTGCCCGATTTCCGCAAAGTGGGCGCGGAACATCACGCGCGTTTCGTGGCTCAGCTATGGCACGACCTGTCACGCGGCAACGGCCATTTGCCTCATGCCTTTATGGCCCGCAAGATTGCCGAATTGGACAATATGCAGGGCGATGTAGATGTTCTGGCCGGGCGTATTGCCGCGATCCGCACATGGGCCTATATTGCGCAGCGCCCCGACTGGCTTGCCAATCCGGCGGAAATGGCGCAGCGTGCACGCGGCGTTGAACAGAAACTGTCGGACGCGCTGCACAATGGTCTGGCACAGCGGTTTGTCGACCGCCGCACCACGGTATTGATGCGGCAATTAGGGAAGGATGCAAGTTTGTTACCTGTCACACTGGACGAAAATGACGTGATAAAAGTCGATGGCGAGGCCATTGGTTCGCTCAAAGGCTTTGAATTTATTGTCGATGCCGATGCCAAACACGAAGACCGCAAACTGTTATTGGCCGCTGCCGAGAAATATCTGGGCACAATCCTGACCAAACGCGCGGAAGAACTCTGCGGCGAAGATCCGGCCGCGTTCAACCTGCAAGCCGATGAAGCGGGCCGCGTAGTTGTAACGTGGCGCGATAATGTGGTGGCCATCGCGGAAAAAGGCGCTTCCCTGCTGTCCCCGCGGTTTACGCCCGACCGTTCACTGGCACTGCTGCCCGGCGCATCGCGCGATGCAGTCGTGCAGCATGTGACATCGGCAGCAGAGGCGCATATCGCCAAGGCGCTGGAGCCACTCATAAAGCTGGAAGCCCTTACAAAAGACGAAAATTGTCCGCCCTCCAATCGCGCGCTTTATGTCCAGCTGATCGAAGGCGGCGGTACAGTCCAGCGCGCAGAAGTTTCGCAGATACTGCACAGCATGGAGACCGAAGCGCGGCAGCAATTGCGCGGATCGGGCATTATGGTGGGCAGTTTTTCGCTGTTCATGCCCTATATGATCAAACCCCTGCCGCAGCAGGTTTTTGCCATGCTCGCCGCCATCTATCATGACCGCGCCGTGCCGGATGCATCGGCCATAGCCAGCTTTGCGCCGATTGTTGCTGCGCCTGAGAAAGGCGCAACACCGCCTGCCTATCTCGCCTATGGGTCACAATGGCTGCGCGTTGATATGTCGGAGAAATTGATCCGCGCGGCACATCTGGTGCGCGGCGACAGCCGGGAAGCATTCGCTGTTGATGAAGCCCTGCCGATCTCAATGGGTTTCGAGCAGGCCAATTATCACAAGATGATGCGGGATGCCGGTTTCCGCCGCGCCGAACCACCCAAAGACACGGCCAAAGAAACGGCCAAAGAAATGGAAAGCAAAACCCCAGAGGCCGCGCCGCCATCAAAAGACAACACCCCTGCCGAGACAATCCCGGCGGATACACCGCCCGTGCCGGAGCCAGCGGTGGAGACGCAAATTACGGCGCCAAAACCGAAAGAAGCGGCAGTGCCTGCCGAAACCCAAAAGTCAGAATCGCAAGTAGAAGGCGCACCTCAGCAGCCAGAGAACATTACCCCCGTCCATTACTGGACATGGCGCGGCATCAAGACGCGCGGCAAGCCCGCCTATGCCAAACATCCGAAGCAAGGCGGTAAACCGGGCGGCAAAAAACCACAGAAAGGCCGCAAACCCGTGCGCGAGAAACAGGCCGACCCCAACAGTCCGTTCGCCATATTGGGTGATCTGAAACTCGGCAAATCAGGCAAGTCCAAATAAAAACCCGGCGGGCGTACAAACCAAAACTCACCGCGCCCCAATAAAAAACTTTGCCGCAATGCGAAACGACATATTGACGTATCGCTGTCATCTCAATAGCACAAACATGTCTAACGGTGAGGAGTAAGCCCCAGATGACTTATGTGGTGACGGACGCATGTATCAAATGCAAATATATGGACTGCGTCGAAGTGTGTCCGGTGGATTGTTTTTACGAAGGTGAAAACATGCTGGTCATCAACCCCAGCGAGTGTATCGATTGCGGCGTATGCGAACCGGAATGCCCGGCCGAGGCGATTTTGCCCGACACGGAGGACGGCCTGGAAAAATGGCTGGAAGTGAACACCAAATATTCCGAAGAATGGCCGAATATCACGATCAAGAAAGACTCCCCCGAAGACGCCGACGACTATAAAGGCGCGGAAAATAAATTTGAGGATCATTTCTCCGCCGAACCCGGGGAAGGTGATTAAAACGCCCGCTTAAGCGGCTATCCCTCTTTCAAATCATTATTAATCAAAGGCCCGTAAGATAATTACAGGCCTTTATTGCTATCCATCATGGCAAGACTCGCTTTTTTGTGACGAATCTGTTACATTGGTCTTTAGGCAAGGGAAAACCGTCTCTTGCAATTGTTTTTCAGGTCGCATTCATAACATGCGGCCTATATTTGATCTTTATGAAAGGAAGCATGATCCGCTACGCGCAAGACGCCGGATAGTTTCCACCCTCCCGAAAAGAAAGGTTTTTATATGGCTGCCAAGGCTCTGTCTTTTGACGTAGGCGATTATGTGGTTTACCCGAAACACGGCGTAGGCCGGGTTATCGAGCTGCAAAACGAAGAAATTGCGGGCATGCAACTTGAATTATACGTGCTGCGCTTTGAAAAAGAGCGCATGACACTCCGCGTGCCCACCAACAAGGTCGAAAGCATCGGCATGCGCAAACTTTCTTCGGACAAGACACTGCGTGAAGCAATGGAAACGCTGAAAGCCAAACCCAAGGTCAAGCGCACCATGTGGTCGCGCCGCGCACAGGAATATGAAGCGAAAATCAATTCGGGCGACCTTGTGTCCATCGCCGAAGTGACCCGCGACCTGTTCCGTGCCGATGACCAGCCCGAACAAAGCTATTCCGAGCGCCAGATTTTCGAAGCGGCCTCAAGCCGCCTCGCCCGCGAACTTGCGGCGATGGAGAAAACCGACGAGCCGACCGCGCTTGCGAAAATTCTGGAAATCCTGAACGAATGGGCACCGAAATATTATGACGTGCCAGAGGACAAGGTATAAGCCGGAACATATCCGTTAGAAATCACCAATGGGCCGTTTCGAATATTCGGGGCGGCCTTTTTGCTCGCCGCAGTGCATCGTCTCTTGAGTTCTGAGATGGATTGCGTATTATATAGATAATACAGCTGGGCAAGGCTTAAGATAAGGATATTGATATGCGAAATTTCAAACTGATCGGCGGACTGGGTGCAGCGGCCATGGCACTGGCGCTGAGCGGATGCAATATATCCATGGGCGGTAATGGCGGATTTGACAGCGATAGCCCGGCGCTTGTCGGTGCAGATATCTCCGGTGAGAATTTTACCGAAGTAGCATTGCTTGGCCCCGATAATCTGATCGTCAAAAATGGCGCATTTGCTGTCACTGCCCAAGGCGACAGTGATGTACTGGAACAACTCCGCTATGAAGTGAAAGACGGCACTTTGCGTATTGGCCGCAAGGACAGCGACAGCTGGATGGGCGGCAGCTATGGCGATGCCGCCACTATCACGCTCACCATGCCAAAACTCACCGGCATTTCGGTTGCCGGATCCGGCAATGCCGATGTCGAAAGACTTGAAGGTGATAATGCCGAAATCAATATGGCAGGTTCGGGCAATCTCACGGTAAGCGCCGTGGACGCGGCGCGCGTGGAAAATAGTATCGCCGGCAGCGGTAATGTGACCGCTAGCGGCAATAGCGAATATGTAGAAATATCTATCGCCGGCAGCGGCAATTTTGACGGACGTCAGCTCAGCGCGGACACGGCGGAAGTCTCCATCGCAGGCAGCGGCAATGCCGACATCAAATCAGACGGCAGTGTCGAAGCCAGCATTATGGGGTCGGGCAATGTCAGTGTCACCGGCTCTGCCAAATGCGATTCTTCGGTGGTGGGTTCGGGTGAACTGAACTGCGGCTGATACCCGCGGAAGGTACCGGATTTAAACCCGCTCGGTCTGCGCCACCGCATCTGACGCTCTCAGCGCCGAAATAATGGCCATGAGGTGCTGTTTGTCATGCACCTCAAGGTCGATTTCGAATGTATGGAACGGGTCATCACGGTTGGTAAGGCGCAGGTTGACGATATTCGCCTTTTGCACCGCAAAGACGCCGGTCATCTCCGCAAGCGTACCGGGGCGGTTATAAACGATGATCCTGAGCCGCGCGGTCGCGCCGTCAGATTCGCGGCCCCATGACAGATCGACCCAGTCCTGATCTACGCCGTTGACGAGTTTCAGGCAGTCGATCGTATGCACTTCGACGCCCTCCCCAGGGTGACGTAGGCCGACGATCCGGTCCCCGGGCACGGGATGGCAGCATTCGGCCAGCTGAAACGCCACACCGGGGGTAAGTCCGCGGATAGAGATGGCGCGGTCCTGCGTAGGCCATTCGCGCTGTTCAGGATCATCGCTGGCGCTGCCCGGAACAAGTGCCTCCATGACGTCGCGGTCCGTGATTTTATTGGTGCCAATGGCATACATAAGATCTTCTTCGCGCTCGTAATCAAGACGTTTGAGCGCAGCGTTTAGAGCTTTTTTACCAATTTTGGTGGGCAATCGTTCAGCGATTTCTTCATAGAGCTTGCGGCCAATCGCAGCCATTTCATCGCGTTCTTTATGCCTTACAAAGCGGCGTATGGCAGCGCGCGCCTTGCCAGTGACGACAAAGCCGAGCCAGCTTGATTGCGGTTCTTGCCCTTCCGATTTCAGTATCTCGACAATGTCACCATTGCCAAGCTCGGTGCGCAGCGGCACATGGCGGCCATTAATCTTTGCCCCCACTGTCATATCGCCCAGATCGGTATGCACCGCATAAGCGAAATCGACTGGGCTGGAGCCTTTGGGCAGCTGATGCAGTGCGCCTTTGGGCGTGAATACGAAAATCCGGTCCTGATACATGGCCATGCGGGTATGTTCGAGCAGTTCCTCCGCATCCTGGCTGGTGTCCAGGATTTCGAGCAGATCGCGAACCCAGCCCGCCTGCCCATCCGGTTCCAGCACGCTTTGCTTGTAGGCCCAATGCGCTGCGAGGCCAAATTCGCTTTGCTGGTGCATTTCGCGGGTGCGAATCTGCACCTCGACCCGCATCGACCCGTCATGAATGATCGCCGTGTGCAGTGAACGGTATCCGTTACGCTTGGGGGTGGAGATATAGTCCTTGAAACGGCCCGGTATCATCTGCCATTTCTGGTGGATAATGCCCAGCGCGCGGTAACAATCATCGGCATTGTCGGTAATGACCCGGAATGCGATGATATCGGTCATCTGGTCGAAACTGACATGGCGTTCCGCCATTTTGCGCCAGATCGAATAGGGGTGCTTTTCACGCCCGCTGATCTCGTTGCTCACACCCGCGGCGCTCAGTTCCTGGCCAATGGATAGCGCGATGCTCTCGACTTCAGAATCTTCCTTTTGCTTGATCTGTTCGAGCCGCGTAGTGATTGTCTGATAGGCTTCCGGTTCCAGCTGCTGAAACGCCAGAAGCTGCATCTCGCGCATGAATTCATACATGCCGATGCGTTCAGCAAGCGGCGCGTAGATGTCCATCGTTTCGCGGGCAATGCGCCGCCGCTTTTCTTCTTTCTTGATAAAATGCAGCGTGCGCATATTATGCAGCCGGTCGGCAAGCTTGACCAGCAGTACCCGCACATCATTTGACATGGCGAGCAGAAATTTGCGCAGGTTTTCCGCCGCGCGCTCATCCTCTGTCTGCGCCTCGATCTTGGACAATTTGGTGACGCCATCCACCATCTGCGCGACTTCTTCGCCGAACAGCTTTTCGATTTCCTCCACGGTGGTCAGCGTATCTTCCACCGTATCGTGTAGCAGGGCGGTGATGATTGTTTCCTGATCGAGGTTCAGGTCAGTCATGATACCGGCGACTTCGATCGGATGGCTGAAATAGGGATCGCCGCTGGCGCGTTTTTGGCTGCCGTGTTTTTGCACCGAAAACACATAAGCGCGGTTGAGCAAATCCTCATCCGCACCGGGATCATAGCTTTTTACGCGCTCCACAAGTTCATATTGCCGTAACATCACGCCAAATGTGTTGTGTTTGGCGATGCTATGCAATCAATTTCTTGGCAAAATCACGGGATTTTTTGAGAAAACGGTGGTTTCACAAAAAATACCCATGGCGGACCGCACATTCGCCGCATAGGGAAGGCGGCAGTGGTACGTGCGATCGCGCCATGGGTCAGGGGAAAACCCCGCCCGCATCGCATGAGACGGGCGGGGAGAGGGTAAGGCTTAATCCTTGCCGTTACATTTGGCCAATGCAGCCGCGTCAAATGCTTCGCCGCGGACTTTGAATTCGGTTACGTCACCCATTTTACGGGTCAGGTTCGCACAGACAAAAGCATCGCGTGTACGTGATTTTGTGGCTTTGCAGGTCGTGTCCTTACAGTGCCACACCACGCCTTTGACAACTTTGGTGCTGTCCTTGGCCGAGCTGGCAAGCGTGGCTTCATAATATACCGTCTTGCCCGCATGGGCGGTTGTGGCCGTAAACATCGTGACCGCGCCCAGCGATGCGACAATCACGAACATTAATTGGCGCAGGGTATTTGAGAGAGACATGGGGAGGGGGGTCATCTTTTCTTTCCTTTTCAAGTTGCGCAGCACCCGGGAGAAAGGCACCGCAGTTGCGATAAATATTTAGGTTGCGAATCACTACCTAATATAATAGATTTTAAGTTGCAACCTAAAACTTAAAAAAGTTTCTGCTTTTGCGGATTATGGAGTAGGCATGGATATTATGAAGAAACTGCGTGAGCCATTACACGAACTTGCCGAAAACTGCGGCCTTCCCCTCGCCCTTGAAACCATGGGCGAACGCTGGTCATTCATGATCTTGCGCGCCTCTTTCAATGGGCTGTATCATTTTGAGGAATTTCTCGACGAGTTGGGCATTGCCCGCAATATCCTGTCCAACCGGCTCACGCGGCTGGTCGAGGGCGGCATATTAAAACGCGCGCCGTGCGCCGATGACCGCCGCAAGATTGAATACCGCCTCACCGAAAAAGGCTTGGACCTGCTGCCCGCCATGATCGCGCTACGCCAATGGGGCGAACGCTGGGAAACCGGTGTGCCCTCCAATCCCGTGCTTGCCGATGAGCGTGACCATAAACCGATCGCACAGATCGCCATCCACGCCCATGACGGCCGCGTGCTCACCCATAACGACCTGTGCTGGATCGATGAGGATGACCTGAAAGCGTCGCAAGGCACATCAGGCGCACGAGACGAATCGAATGTCAAAAAGTTGGCGGGAATATAAATATTTCGGGCAATAGCGGGGCTACAGCGTGAAATTAGAGATATCGGATCAGGGCCAACGGCTCATATTCTCGGGAGCATTTCTGTTTCTGCTGGGATTGGCGCAAGGTTTCGCCATCCCTTTTTTCGAAAACAGCCGTATGGCCTTGTCGGCACATCTTGCCGCCGTACAAAGCGGGATGGCATTGATGATATTCGGTATAATCTGGTCCATGCTAAGGCTTGGTAACACGCTGCGCCGCATTGCCTATCTGACTTCCATAGCAAGCATGTACCTGATCTGGATCGCTATCACATTGGCCGCCGCAACCGGCGCGAGCAATTCGTTACCGATAGCAGGCGAAGGTTATACGGCGGCCGCCACATATGAGCTGGCCACCGATATTCTAATCTATATCGGCGCGGCATCAGGATTGGTGTCGGGCATATTGATTGTGTATGGACTGATCCGCAATGTCTCCCACTCTTAGCGGTTTTCATCCAGCCATATTCGTATAGGCTGCAACAACTCGCCAAGTTTGCGGGTTTCACCATCGGGCAATCCATCCTCAATATCCGCAAAAGGAGGCGCAGTGGTTAGCCTTTATCCAAAACCTTTTGCGCCCGCTCGCGCAAATGCTCCACGGCTTCGCCATGAATTGCCGGAGAACAGCATAATACGCCGAATGCCTGTCCCTTGCGGCTGTTATAGTGGAACGGCTCACCCAGCGCATCGGTGACACGGCCCCCCGCCTCGCGGGCGATCAGGGCCGCCGCGCCAATGTCCCATTCATGGCCCCAGCGCAAAGTCGCCACCAGATCCGCCTCATCCGCCGCGACCATCGCCATGCGCAGTGCGATGCTGTTGGGCTGTTCGACCATGGTCAGCATCCGGTCCATTTTCATCAAATCCGCCGCCGGCACACGCGCGCCGGCAAATTCGGTGCGCGCGCTTGCACGAATTTTGTCGCCATTGCGATAAGCACCCCCGCCTGCGCGTGCGGTCCACAGCTCTGCGCGCGCAGGAGCGCATAACATGCCAAAAAGCGGCCTGTTATTACTGATAAGTGCCACTGACACGCACCAACCGGTCCGTCCGCGTACAAAATCGCGCGTGCCATCAATCGGATCGACCAGCCAGACGAGATCACTGTCCAATCGGACCAGATCATCCGCTGTCTCCTCCGACAGCCAGGCTGCAGAAGGCAGCAACTTGCCCAGCTCCGTTTTCAAAAACCGGTCAACCGCAAGATCGCTTTCGCTGACCGGCGTATCATTACCCTTTTGCCAGACTTTCAGATTGCTGCCTGCCTGCGCCCATCCCGCAGCGGCAATATCACCGGCCTCACGGATGATGCGCGTCAGGGCGTCATGGTCGATCATAAGAAATCAGTCACCGGCAACTGTCATGCCGTCTATACGCAGGGTCGGCACATTGACCGCGCGCCGTATTTCCAGATCATCTGCCGGGACCATGGCGGCAAACATGTCTTTCAGATTACCGGCAATGGTAATGCCGCTCACCGCCGCACCCAATTCGCCGTCCTGAATCAGGAAACCGCTCGCCCCGCGGCTATAGTCGCCCGTCACACCATTGACGCCCATGCCGATCAGCTCATTAATATATACACCATGCTTGATATCCGCCATTAACTGCGCCGGGCTGACTTCGCCCGGAGCAATATGCAGGTTGCTGGCGCCCGTACCGGGTGAACCGGCCGCGCCGCGTGTGGCATGGCCCGTGGGGACAAGGTCCAGTTGCCGTGCGGTGGCCGCATTAAGCAGCCATGTCGTCAACCGTCCATTATCGACAATATTGCGCGCAGATGTTGGCAATCCTTCGCCATCAAAAGACTTTGAGCGCAAACCGCGCGGCAGGTGCGGATTATCATGCACGCTGACCGAACTGTCAAAAACCTGCGTATCCAGTGCATCAAGCAGGAAACTTGTCTGCCGGGCAATGGCCTGTCCGGAAATCGCCCCCAGCAAATGACCGATCAGGCTGCTGCCGACACGCGGATCATATATAACCGGCATTGCGCCGCTTTTGATGCTGACCGGATTCATGCGCTTTACTGCACGCGCGCCTGCACGGCGGCCAATATCGGCGGGGCTTTCCAAGTCAGCAAAATGACGCACACTGTGGCTTGCATAGTCGCGCTGCATATCACTGCCTTCGCCTGCCAAAACGCTGGCAGAAAGGCCGTAACCCGTGCCCGAATAACAGCCATCAAACCCATGGCTGGTCGACAGCGCAACGCAGGCGCGCGCCGCACTGGCGCCGCCGCCCTCGCTGTTGGTTACGCCATCCACGGCGCGCGCGGCATCTTCCGCCTCCAACGCCATATCGCGCAGGATTTGCGGCTCAGGCTCACCGCCATCGCCCAAATCCAAATCAGGGATCGCCCCCGTCATCAACAATTCGGTATCGGCCAGCCCTGCATAGGGATCTTCAGGCGCTGCTTTGGCCATATGTCCCGCACGCTCAACCAGTTTTGTGAGCGCGTCATCTGACATATCGGACGAGGAAATAGTGGCTGAACGCTGGCCATCGAAATAGCGCAGGCCAATGGTTTCGCCTTCAGAACGTTCGACATCCTCAAGCACGCCAAGGCGCATGCCGACCTGTGTCGTGGCATCACAGATATAGACTGCATCGGCTGTACTGGCCCCTGACTTTACAGCGGCTTTGACAAGTGAATGTGCGCGTTCCTGCGCTTCATTGGGAGTAAGCATGGCCAAGCATTACGAGGCGCCGCGGCGCACGTCAATTAGCGATAGTCATGCGGGGCGGATAGAGTCAGCCGAGGCTTGAAAAGCCTTTGAATATTGCCACGAGCAGGAACGGGAAACCGATGGCCGTAAGCCATATCATGATCCGATCGATAGTATATTGCCGCGCGAGTTCCTGCTGCGACCAGCCGCTTTCAATGCGGTGTTCCCAGATTTTTTCAAGCTTGCGGCATACCGGAATAATCAAACCGACAAGCACGACAAGTGCCAGATAGGGAAGCATCGATATCCCATTGTCGTGACCGCCAATGGCCTCCACCACGACAAAAATCTGCAAACCTGTGTAAGCAAGCAGCGCATAGGCAATATGGTTGCTGATCTTGCGTTGCCAGTTTGGCGTATCATCCGCGCGCGCAGCACGCTGCGCACTGTCGAAATAGCTCTCGTGCTTGTCTGCTGTTTTTGCCATTTTTACATCCCCCGGCTTTTGCCGTTTTAACCCCATCTCGATTATCAATTCTGTCATGAGTCCGTACATCGTGCAAGGGACAATTCCAGGCACGCCATATTCATGCTAACCCCCGGAAAACCTTGCTTGCTTACCGGTTATTCACACGCTACAAAGTTGCAAATCGCCACTCACTTTAGGAACAGATATGGCCTCCAACCTCCAATCCCGATTGAAGCTGCCATGCGGCGCTACGCTTAAAAACCGCATCGCAAAAGCCGCTATGACAGAGGGACTCGCCGATGCTGAAGGCGTGCCTACCAAGGCACTCGAAAATCTTTACCGGCTATGGTCGGACGGCGGTGCAGGTCTGCTCCTTACCGGCAATATCATTATCGACCGCGACCATTTGGAACGGCCCGGCAATGTCATTATACACGGCGAACCCGATGCAAAACTGGCGGCGGCGCTGAAAAACTGGGCCAAAGTGGCAACCCGGGGCGGCAACGGATTCTGGGCGCAGCTTAGCCATGGCGGACGGCAGGTCATGAAAATTGTTAACCCTTCACCCAAAGCCCCCTCGCCCGTGCAGCTGGGTCTTCCCGGCGGACAGTTTGGCGAGCCAGTGGCGCTTACGGCCGAAGAGATAGAGGAACTGGTCGAACGCTTTGCCATTGCGGCGGGCGCGGTCAAAAAAGCGGGCTTCACAGGCGTGCAAATTCATGCTGCGCACGGATATCTGCTATCCTCCTTCCTCAGCCCGCGTGCGAACCAACGCGATGATGCATATGGGGGCTCTCTGGAAAACCGGGCGCGGATGCTGCTGGGTACAGTGGCCGCTGTCCGCAAAAAGGTCGGCGCGAAATTCCCGGTTGCGGTCAAGCTCAACAGCGCGGATTTTCAGCGCGGCGGCTTTGCATTCGAGGACAGCCTGCAGGTTGCGCAATGGCTTGAAGAGGCTGGCGTTGATTTGATCGAAATAAGCGGCGGCAACTACGAACAGCCCAAACTGCTTGGCATTGAGGGCATGGAAGAAGAGGCCAAGCAGAATGTCGCGCCCTCTACCGCCGCCCGCGAAGCTTATTTCGTTGATTTCGCGCTCGCCATGCAGGAAAAAGTGCAGATTCCGCTCATGGTGACAGGTGGTTTTCGCAGCCGTGAAGCGATGGACTATGCGCTGAGCCGCGGCGCGGCGGACGTGATCGGCATTGGCCGCCCGATGTGTACCATGCCTGATGCGCCGAAACAGCTGTTTGATGGCCTCACCAAACTGCCCACGCATGAAAACGAGCTGCAGTTCATCCCCGACTGGCTGGGCTTCCTCAAGCGCATTCAGGCACTGAAAGCGCTGGACGGGTTTGCCGTGCAATACTGGTATTACGGACAGCTCTATGCGCTTGCGGAAAAAGGTGTGAAAAATGAAAAGCTCACCCCGTTCAAAGGCTTCCGCGAAGTCGAGATGCGCAACCGCACACTAATGAAAGCGCGCAAGGCGGGATAACACCCGAATCTAATCGTTTAATTGGTTACTGCGGGCGGTGTTTCATTGCCGGAATCGGTCTCATTTGTGCGGAGTGGAGGCTTTGCCCGCAGCGCGCTCTCTACAGGCCGGGGCTGTGTCGGTTTGCGTGGCTCGCCTCCAGCCCTGGCGTCGTTTTGCCACTGGCCATCTGCTGTCACGATATGGCCGTCGATATAGGTTTCGTCCTGCATCTCCGCGATATCACCGGTCCCGGCAAACTCCGTGCCAGCACCGCCGTCATCTAGGCCTTTTTCCAGTTCCATGCGCACCTTTTTCATTGCAGGTTCGCCCGGCACAAGCACGCGCGCGCCGTTTTTGTTGCGCATGCCTGTACCAGCAGACGTGTCGGCAGGTGCACGGCGCGTATATTGTTCGGTTTTGCGCAAAGGCACAGCACCAGCCGAAGGATCCTGCCCCAGTTCATATTTTTCCATAGCCGATTGCACGGGGGGTGCAGACGCGGCCAGATCGCCGCGAACGTCGCCCACCATCATGGAGGAAACACCAAGACCCAATGCCATGCCCGCGCAGCATAATAGAAGGCCGAAGCATAGCAGCTTTAACTTTGAGCTATTTCTCATAACGAAAATAGCATATCACACTTCGGCTGCCCTGCAAAACAGCGGATGTGGCAGTAATTTGCGGCTTGGCATTTTCTCTGCCGTGCTATCAGAATATTGCGCACGCCTCACACCGGATGCGTCATTATTGACCGGGCATAAAAAAGGCGGCCCGAAAGCCGCCTTTTCGTATGTAACCTGGCAAAACGGATTAACGTTTCGAGAACTGGAAGCTCTTACGCGCTTTGGCGCGGCCATATTTCTTACGCTCAACCGCACGGCTGTCGCGGGTCAGGAAGCCAGCGGCCTTGACCACACCGCGCAGCGCCGGTTCATATTTCGTCAGCGCCTGTGAGATACCGTGCTTTACAGCGCCCGCCTGACCGGAAAGGCCGCCGCCTTTTACGGTGCAGACAACGTCATACTGGCCGGTACGCTCGGCAACTTCGAAAGGCTGCGCAATAACCAGACGCAGTGTCGGACGTGCAAAATACACTTCCTGGTCACGGCCGTTGACGGTCACTTTGCCCTTGCCGGGTTTCAGCCATACGCGGGCAACCGCGTCTTTACGACGGCCCGTGGCATAGGCGCGGCCCTGCTCGTCAATTTCCTGCTCACGCAGGGGCATGGGTTCGGCTTGTACGGTTTCTACCGCAGCGCCTGCTTCGGCATTGGCTTCGGCTGCGTCGCCGGCGATTTCTTTAAGATCGGAAAGGTCTGACATTATGCACCCACCTTGTTCTTGCGGTTCAGGTTAGCAACGTCGAGCACTTCAGGCTTCTGCCCTTCATGCGGGTGCTCGGTGCCATTATAGAGATGCAGCGCGCGCATCTGGTCACGGCCCAAAGGACCGCGCGGGATCATACGTTCAACGGCTTTTTCCAGCACGCGCTCAGGGAATTTACCCTCCAGCACGCGTTCCGGTGTGGTTTCTTTCAAACCGCCGGGATAGCCGGTATGCTTGTAATATTTCTTGTTCTTCAGCTTATTGCCGGTGAACTTCACCTTGTCAGCATTGACAACAATGACATGGTCGCCGCAATCAACGTGCGGGGTGTAGCTTGGCTTGTGCTTGCCGCGCAGGATATTGGCGATAATCGTGGCAACGCGGCCAACAACCAGGTTTTCGGCATCAATAATGTGCCATTTCTTTTCCACTTCGTGCGGCTTGGCCGACTGTGTGGTTTTGTGCAGCGCCTTCATCGGGCTAACCTCCAGATAATGCTCCGGGTTGCTATCAGTAGAAAGCGATTGCTTGCACCGAACAAGCCGTAGCATGGTTTACATGATTCGGCTGATAGTCATAAAACCATCAGGGAAGCGGCCTAATGCGCATTAATTACGCGCAAGTCAAGCAAAACTGCGGCATAGAAAATGGGTATAATAATACCTTACAGATTTTCATAGGAGTTTCGGGAAGGTAAATACGGCTTTTCAGCTGTTCGTGACTTGGCCCTGAACCCATTTTGCAAAACTTGCTGGCGCGGAGTCGATATTCCAGCACGCGATGGCAGGCTCGTCATAGCTATGCAGCTCTGTCAGCCTATCCATAAAAGCATCTGCCATATCAGCGGGGAGTTTGAACAGCGCGGCAGTTTCGGATTCGGTCTGCACCGCGCCTTCCCAGTGGTATATGGATGTTGCCGCGCCCAATATGTTGGCACAGGCGGCCAATCTTTCCTCGACCAATTGCCGTGCCACTCTTGCTGCTTCATCGGCGCTGCCAAACGGACAATAGGCCATGGCGATCTGTCCCCCGCTATCCATGGATAGGAAGCGGTCTAGAAATAACCGTATCGGCCTGCGTGCGGCGGCCCAGCACATGAATGCCCCACACAGTCGCCATCACCACCAGCGCGCCCACTGCCTGATGCAGCACGGCGAGCGTGATATGCATGCCCGTCATAACCGTTGCGATACCGAGCAATATCTGCACTCCGAACGCGCTATGGATTGCTATCGATACATGCCGAGAGCCCGCAGCCCTTACACGGCGCGCCAGCCATATAAGTACAGCCACCAATGCCCATGCCCACCAACGGTGCGCAAAATGCACAAGAAACGGGTCATTGGCGAGCGCGGACAGAATGCCGAAGCTCCAGTCAATCCCATCCGGGAACAGGCGTTCATTCATAAGCGGCCATGTATTCGAGACATATCCGGCGTTAAGACCTGCCGTATATGCTCCCAGTAGCAGCTGGATAAAAAGCACGGCCAGCACAAACAGGCTGAACACGGTCAGCCGCGCCGGAACAGTATTTCCTCTGGCATATTGGCGCAGGTCAAGCGCAGTCCATGCCAACCCGCCCAATATCAGCAGCGCGTTCAGCAAATGTACCGCCAGCCGGTAATGGCTTACATCGGTACGGCCCACCAGGCCGGACGCCACCATCCACCAGCCGATTGCGCCCTGCAATGCACCAAGACCAAGTAAAGCTGCCAAACGCCAGTGATAACCTGGCGGAATGGCCCGCTTCCAGGCAAACCACAGAAAAGGCACCGCAAAGGCGACACCGATCAGCCGACCGATCAGGCGGTGGATATATTCCCAGAAATAGATGAACTTGAATTGCGCCAGCGTCATCGACTGGTTGACGGTCTGAAATTCGGTCGTCGTCTTGTACAGATCGAATTCCGCCTGCCAGTCCGCTTCATTGAACGGCGGCACAGCCCCACTCACCGGTTTCCATTCTGTAATCGACAGGCCGGATTCAGTCAGCCGGGTGATACCGCCCACCACAATAATGGCAAAGACCAGCAACGCCACGCCCATAAGCCAGTTGGCAATGGCGATAGGCCTATATCTGGCATCATGTACACCGACAGGATGTGTTAGCGTATCTTGCATAGCCGCTATGTGCGGTTTTCCTACATTTTTCGCAAGTGTGTTATTTGCAACATGACGTGAAAAATAGTGCGCGACGTCTTGCGCGATGTTATATTATATCTTATGTGATGAATCATGTTCAATCGACTCAACCGGGACGGCCTTATGGACCGGACGGCAATGCTGCTGTCCGGCCTGTGCGCTGTGCATTGCATTGCCAGCGCAGTATTTGTTGCTGTACTGGCCTCTGCGGGCGGTATTTTGCTGGACCCAATTATCCATGAAGTCGGTTTAATCATTGCCATCATATTGGGCGCGATCGCGCTCGGTTATGGCGCATTGCAACATGGCTATATGATGCCGCTTGCGATCGGTTCGCTCGGCATCGGCGTCATGATGGGTGCGCTGGAACTGCCGCATGATGGCGGCGAGGTTCTGTTCACGATTATTGGTGTGGCGATACTTGCTTTGGGCCATGACCTGAACTACCGCGCCACCCACTAAATTCAGTACAGCTTCGTTAGTCCGCTATAGAGATATTATGCGCGAAGGGCTTTCCACCATGCGCCATAATATCTATATTCACCTTATGACTCACGAACATGATGTAATGATTACGGTAACCGTCAATGACGAAACCCATGAAGTGCCGGAGGGCAGCACGGTTGCTTATCTGTGCCGCGATATAGGGCTTGACCCCGAAAAAGTGGCGGTGGAGCGCAATCTTGAAATCGTCCCGCGCTCAACACTTGAAGAAGCTTTTGTCAGCGCAGGTGATAAATTCGAAATTGTACATTTTGTCGGCGGCGGCTAATACATCAAAATCCATATCAGGAACGGCAATCCAATGACATTACAAGCGAACGACAGCTGGACTGTCGCCGGCCAGACTTTTAGCTCCCGTCTGATTGTAGGTACGGGCAAATATAAGGATTTTGCGGAAAACGCTTCCGCGCTTGAAGCTTCGGGCGCAGAAATTGTCACTGTCGCCGTGCGCCGCGTCAATGTGTCGGACCCGAACGCGCCGATGCTGACCGATTTCATTGACCCGAAGAAAGTAACCTATCTACCCAATACGGCGGGCTGTTTCACTGGTGAGGAAGCGATCCGCACCTTGCGGCTGGCACGGGAAGCAGGCGGCTGGGAGTTGGTCAAGCTCGAAGTATTGGGCGAAGCGAAAACGCTTTATCCCGACATGCATGAAACCCTGCGCGCAACCGAGACACTCGCCAAGGAAGGCTTCAAGCCTATGGTTTACTGCGTCGATGATCCAATTGCCGCGAAACGTCTGGAAGATGCGGGCGCAGTTGCCATCATGCCGCTCGGCGCGCCTATTGGTTCTGGCCTGGGTATACAGAACCGCGTTACGATCCGCCTGATTGTCGAGGGCGCAAATGTCCCCGTGCTGGTCGATGCCGGGGTAGGCACGGCGTCGGATGCTGCAATTGCGATGGAACTGGGCTGTGACGGCGTGCTGATGAATACCGCTATTGCCGAGGCCAAACAGCCGGTGCAAATGGCGCGGGCGATGAAGCTGGCGGTTGAGGCTGGCCGCGCCGCCTATCTGGCCGGACGTATGGGCCGCCGCAAATATGCCGACCCCTCAAGTCCTCTTGCTGGATTGATTTAAGACAAACTGCGCCCGTAATATTATTACGTATGCTTAATGTGATTGATATTATTATGTCTTCAAATCGTCATATTTCTTAAATAAATACAGTCATCGACAGGAAAATGTCGTTGGTCGATGTTGTCGGTCATTCAGCGACGAAAGTTGCAGCCAGTCGAACCCTTGCTGAATTCCAAAACCACTTCGCATATCACAATGGAGTGTGGCGGGCTAATTACAGCTCCCCAGGCCGACATTGCCCGCTACATATCGATAAACGAAACAAGCTTTTCCAAAACCGAAATCCCCGTTTCAGGTTGCAGGAAGCTATTGTCAGATGAAAGGAAATTTGAAATGTCTCCCCGCGCCTCTCTCATAACCACCGCACTATCTTCACTAGCTCTCATTGCTGTAGCCGCACCTGCTGTAGCGCAAACTCATGAAACACGCAGTGTTGAAGTCGCCTATGCCGACTTGGATTTAACCACAAAAGCCGGTGCAAAACGCTTAGAGACACGCGTCCGATTCGCAGCCAAATCAGTTTGCGGACCTAATCCTGGCCGCAGTCTAGCCGCACAGCAAGATTACAAGAATTGTGTTAATACAGCCATTACGGGCGGCAACAAAGCGATGATTACTGTTCTTGCACAAGCGCGAGCTGGCCAGACGCTTGCTAGCGCAAATCAGAAAATTATTGTAGGCAACTAAGTCTTCAGGATATATGACCTAAAGCCCGGCATAGCTGCCGGGCTTTTCTATTTTTCCAATCAACAGTCAACGCCCTGCTATCTTTTTGGCATTGGATAAAAATGTCCGTCCTATACGGATTTCATTCTCGTCGCTCAGCCGCGCATGCCAGATACCGCCGCCTTCATGTTTCAGACCTGCAATGCGGTCAATCTGCACGATGTGGGAACGGTGCAAGCGGATAAATTGGGAGGGGTCAAGGCGCGCCTCAAGAGCTTTGATAGTCTCGTGCACCAAATAGCTGCGCGCACCAACGTGCAAGCGCATATAATCCCGCTCCGCCTCAATCCTGTCGATCTGATCCGTGGCTATGCGTTTGAGTTCAGACTTGTGCGGCACCCAGAATTCCTGCGCCCATTCACTCTCATCCTTAGCTGCCGGATCACTATGCCCGGAAGATTCCTGATGCCGTTCCAGAACGCGGCTTACAGCACGGTACAGACGGTCCTGCGCAACAGGTTTTAGCACATAGTCAATCACAGAAAGGTCAAAAGCCTCGACCGCAAATTCTTCATGCGCCGTAACAAATATAATAGCCGGCATCTGTTCCGGGGCCGATTTGGCAAGTGCACGCGCCACACCCATGCCATCCAGTTTCGGCATCGTGATGTCCAGCAGCAGCAGGTCAGGTGATAACTCTTCTGTCATCCGCAACGCGGATTGACCATCCGTCGCAGTACCGATCAGGGTCAGTTGCTCAAGCCGGGCGCAGATAAGCTGCAACCGCTCGACTGCGAGCGGCTCATCATCGACGATCAGTGTGCGTAGCCTAGCAGGTGTCTCATCCATATTATTCTATCCGTCTCATCATCAAGTCATTACGTGCACTGGTGGATAAGCGGCATGGAAACAGTCACGCGGTAACCACCATCCGCAGGTTGTTCAGTGCGCAAATGGGCATCCAAACCAAAACGCGTATCCAGCCGGTCGCGCACATTGGCGAGTCCAATACCGCTGCCCTTATCGCTATCATCTGGAATAACATCGCCATCGTCGGCCACAGTGATAAACAGATACCCTTGCTTTTCATGCGCCGTAATGGATATCGTAACGGGCCGCGTAGCGCGGGACACGCCATATTTGATCGCATTCTCCACCAGCGGCTGCAAAATGAGGCCGGGTACACAGGCATCGGCGACTTCATCCGGAATATCAATATCGGTCCTGAGCCGCTTTGGAAAGCGCACTTCTTCAATCTTGAGATAAAGCCGCTGCAGTTCGACTTCTTCCTCCAGCGTTACATCTTCAAGCGGATCGCCGGACAGCGAATTGCGGTAGAAGTTTGACAGGTTCATAATCATTGCCTCGGCTTCATCCGGTCGTTCGCGCAATACCAGTGTGCTGAGCGAATTGAGAGTATTGAACAGGAAATGCGGATTGACCTGATAGCGCAGGCTGCGCAGTTCCGCCTGCTGTGCTGCCTGCGCAAAGCGGCTTGCACGGCGTTCAGCCATGCGTACTTCGCTGGCAAAGCTCATCGCCAGATAGAGCGAAGCCCAGCAGGCGATAAAGAAATAGCGCGATATGGCAACTTCCCATATCTGAAAAAACGCATTGCCCGCCTTTAATTGCTCAAGCATGTCCGGATCATCAAACAGGCTCGCCGGATCATAGATATTGAATATATAAAAATTGAAGCCGGAGATAATAAATGCGCATGGTATAGCTCCCAGAAAAGCTATAAAAATGCGCGTTGAAAGCGGTTTTCTTTCAAACATTCGCAGCAGGAAATAAAGACCTATCGTAACCAATATCCCCAATGCCGTTACAATTGCGCGGCGAATAGCCAAAGCATCTTGCGCTGGATATTCTTCTTCAAAAGAGCCAAGGACAATTGATCGCAACGTTGTAAGGATCGCATAGAACAGCCAAAAACCCAGGATTGAATAGATCGCAACCTGATGGCTCTGTGCTGGTTTTTGCGTTTTAAGGTAGAAATTGGACATTGCATCTCTTTAGCGCAAAAGCGTTATCCGAGTCTTGTGCCCTTATGCAGGCTGGTCGAACTCCGATGCGCTTTTATCGAATATAGACGCCGCCAAATCGCCAATTCTCTTTTATATGCAGCGGCAAACTCAGCGCTTATAAAGCCCATCCAACCGCTCGCTATAGCGTTCCTTGATCACATGTCGCCGGATCTTCATGGAAGGTGTCATTTCCTCATTTTCGATCGAAAAGGCTTCATCGGAGAAGGTGAATTGCCGGACTTTTTCGATCACGGACAGGTCTTTGTTTACGCGGTCCACCGCCTCGCGCACCGATGCCTTGAATTGCGGGCAATCCTGCAACTCAGCAAAATCGAATTTCTTGCCTTCCTTATGTGCCCATTCCAGTGCCCATTCCGGGTCCGGCACAATCAGGCCCGCTATATAAGGCCGCTTGTCCCCCACCACCATCGCCTGCAGGATTTCGGGCTGCAGGGTGAGCATGCCTTCCACTTTTTGCGGGCTAACATTATCGCCTTTATCGTTGACGATCAGGTCTTTCTTGCGGTCGGTAATCACCACCCGGCCCGCCTCGTCAATATGGCCGATATCACCAGTATGCAGCCAGCCATCTTTCAATACCCGCGCCGTTTCTTCGTCATTCTGCCAATAGCCGTGCATGACGAGTTCGCCCTGCACCAATATTTCGCCATCCTCGGCAATGCGAACTTCCGTATCGATCAGCGGCGGGCCGACCGTGTCCATTTTCAGGCCGGTACTGGGACGGTTACAGGCGATAATCGGGGCGGCTTCAGTCTGGCCATAGCCCTGTAGCAACGTCAGGCCAAGTGACTGAAAAAAAACGCCGATATCCGGGTTCAGCGGCGCGCCGCCCGATACCATCGCCTTGATTCGGCCGCCAAATTTATCCTGTACCTTGGGCCGCAATGTACGGTTGAGCACCATATCGAGCGGCTTGCTCAATATGCCTGCCTTGCCGCGGAGTTTGCGGTCGCCCAGATTGAGCGCCCGGTCGAGCAGGAAATTGGCCACCTTGCCCTGTTTCTGGATCGTCTTGAGCATGCGCGCGCGCAGCACTTCGAACAGGCGCGGGACAACCACCATAATCGTGGGCCGCACTTCCTCGATATTGCTCGCGAGCTTTTCCAGCCCTTCGGAATAATATATCTGCGCGCCCAGTCCCATCGGGAAAAACTGCCCCGCACTATGTTCATAGGCATGGCTAAGCGGCAGAAAAGAGAGAAATACTTCATCATCCCAGCCGAAATCATTGGCGATGACCTCCGCCGGACCCTTCACATTGTGCAGGATAGCGCCGTGATGCTGCATCACCCCGCGCGGCGCGCCGCCCGTGCCGCTGGTATAGATGATGCACGCTGTATCACCGCGCGTCACATTTTCCATATCGGCTTTGACTGCTTCAAACGCGGCGGTTTCGGCAAGCTCATCGCCTGCGGTCATATCATCCCAATGACTGATATTATAATGGCCGGCCTGCCCGACCTTAAGCGGCTCCATGCCAATTACGATATGCGCATTGGCGCTGCGCAGCACGGCGGGCAACAGGGGCTGCGCCAGCTTTGCGCAGGACACGATCACTGCGCGGGCACCGCTATTGTCGAGTATATGCTGATGATCGCGTTCGGTATTCGTGGTGTAGGTCGGGACAGTTACGCATCCCGCCGCCATAATCGCCATATCGGCGATAAACCATTCGGGCCGGTTTTCAGATACCAGCACGACGCGGTCACCCTTGTTCAGACCGGTTTTCTTAAGCGACTGGGCAAGCAGCACAACCTGACGCGCGACTTCATTCCAGCTTTGCGAGACCCATTTGCCATCTTTTTTCGCCCAGAGAAAAGGCGCGTCGCCATTTTCCTCGGCCCGCGTCAGGAACATCGTTACAAGATTGGGGAAATCGTCAAACTGCTCTAGTGATTTGGTCGTCATAAACGAACGTCTCTCCTGCCCGAAAACGGTTGCCTGTAATGTGCCCGCGCATTTTTGCATCGGGAAGTCTCACAATCCCTAATCCGCTTTACGCCTCGGCGCAAATGATTTGGAATTAGTCTATCATCCGTCACCCCCGCGAAGGCGCGGGCGACGAGTGGTATATAATATTTTATATAATCTTACTCACTCAACGCCAAACCAGGACTGCGCGGATCGGCAGCACCCACCCATTTATCGCCCGTCCACTCGGCCCCATTGAGTTTGGACGGTAGGTTCACCGCACGTACTTTTTGGCCATAGCGTGACATGTCATCTGTCATGCTTGCCAGATATGTATCCTTTTCCACCAGCAAATCACCCCGGCTGAAATAGATATTTGGCAAGGCTATGGCTTCATCCAGCAGCAGGCCGAAATCAATCACCCCGATCAGGGTTTTGGTCACATGCATGATAATCCGCTTGCCGCCCGCAGAGCCAAGCGCCAGCACCGGCTTGCCCGCCGCGTCATAGACAATCGTCGGCGACATGGAGGACAGCGGCCGCTTGCCCGGCTGCACACGGTTGGCGACCGGCGCGCCATTTTTTTCCGGCGCAAAGGTGAAATCAGTCAGCTCATTATTGAGGAAATAGCCATTGGCGATCAGCTGGCTGCCAAATGCGCCCTCGACTGTCGATGTCATGCTGGCAACATTGCCGTCGCTGTCCACCGCCACGAAATGCGTTGTTCCCGCCACTTCGCTGCTGATCGCGGCGGTGCGTTTTTCCGCGCCGGGCGGTGTCCCCGCTTCATAGGTGCCGAGCGATCCGTTCGGTGTGATAAGCGCAGAGCGTGATGCAAGATAACTCTCGCTCAGCATGCCTTGCACCGGCACGTTCACGAAACCCGGATCGCCCAGATATTTTTCACGGTCGGCATAGGCAAGCTGCATCGCTTCACCGATCAAATGCCAGCTTTGCGGATTATCCTTGCCCAGCGCGGACATTTTGAATGGACGCAATGTGCCGAGTATCTGCAAAACGGTGGTCGCACCCGAGGATGGTGGCCCCATGCCGCACACTTTGTAAGTGCGATATGGCATGCATACCGCATCACGCGGAACGGCTTTATAGGCATCCAGATCCGCCTGTGTCATCACCGCCGGATTGATTTTGGCACTGGCGACAGCATCAATGATATTCTGCCCTGCCTCGCCGGTATAAAATGCATCTGCGCCATTTGCCGCCACATTGCGGAGCAGTTTCACGGCTTCCGGGTTGCGTACAGTGTCACCGCTTTTTTTCGGGCGGCCATCCTGCCAGTATAGCGCGCGCGCTTCGGGGAAGTTGCCCCATAATTTCTGCACCCGCTCCAGCCGCGATTGCAGCACGTCATTCACCACAAAACCCTGCTCTGCATGACGAATGGCGGGCGCGAATATATCGGCCCAGGGCAGCCTGCCCCATTTGCGGTGCGTTTCTTCCATCAAGCGCATATTGCCGGGCACGCCAACGCTATGTCCGCCTTGAAATGCGTTTATAAAGCGCATGGGTTTCCCATCCTGCCCCATAAAACGGTTCGCATCCGCCGCCGCAGGTGCAGTTTCGCGGCCATCAATCGTGGTGATCGCGCCGGTTTGCGCATCATGGAAAAGCAGGAAGCCGCCGCCGCCAATACCGCTCGATTGTGGTTCGACCACAGTGAGCGTCAGCATCATCGCCATCGCTGCATCGGCCGCGCTGCCGCCTTTGCGCAATATCTCCCGCCCCGCTTCGCTCGCGCGCGGATCGGCAGAGGACACAACACCTTTGAAAGCTGTTTTGGAAGCAGGTGCTGCAACCGCAGAAGGCACGCTTTCCACCGGCATATCTCCCATCGGTGCGCAGGACGATAGTGATAGTGGCAAAGCCAGCATGGCTGCGAACAGAGCGGCGGTTTTTGTCATATGCGGTGGAACCCCGTTATTGAAACTCAATTCGGTTAGCTAACGTAAGAATGGTGAAGCGCCAAGGGGAATGCCGCGCAATATTATTACAAACTTAGCGAAATTAGTGCCCGTGCGGCGAAAAATTACCTTGGTCTTATGTAAAATGGCGACGCATCATTCATGTTGTTTCGCTAACATCAATCGAGGCTTGTAGGACAGTGTTATTTACGCTGCATCCGCGCCCACAGCCTCGCCTATGCTTGCGAAACCGTCGCGTTTCAATAGTTTCACCAGGCCGCGGTTAATGCGGGCGGCCAGTTGCGGGCCTTCATAAACCAGCGCGCTGTACAGTTGCACCAGCGATGCACCGGCGCAGATACGGGCATAGGCGTCGTCTGCATTTTCAATGCCCCCTACCCCGATCAAAGGCATGGATGGTCCGCATATCGCGCGAAATTCGCGCAGCCGTTCAAGCGCCATATTTTTGAGCGGCGCACCCGATAGTCCCCCCGCCTCGCCCGCGTGGCGCGATTTCAGGTCAGGGCGCGATATGGTGGTATTGGAAATGATAAGCGCGTCCAGCTTCCTGTCCATCGCCACTTCACAAATGTCTTTCACATCCGCCGCTTCTAGATCGGGCGCAAGTTTCAGGAATATCGGGATAGCAATATTACCACGCGCTTCGATCACACCATCGAGCAGTGCTTCCAGACTTCCGCGGTCCTGCAATGCGCGCAGGCCGGGCGTATTGGGTGAGCTGATATTCACCGTCAGATAATCCCCCAGCGGCGCCATGATGCGCGTCATCTCGGCATAATCGGCAATGCGGTCGTCCGAATCCTTGTTCGCGCCGATATTGATGCCGATCACGCCCTTGCGGCCCGCGCTGCGTTTCAGCCGCGCCGCGACTTGCTCTGCACCGTCATTGTTGAAACCCATGCGGTTGATAACGGCGCGATCCTCCGCCAGCCGGAACAGCCGCGGCTTGGGGTTGCCTACCTGCGGGCGCGGCGTCACCGTGCCAATTTCGGCAAAACCAAAACCAAAACCCAGCATCCGGTGCGGCACCTCGGCATTTTTGTCGAACCCCGGTGCAAGCCCGACGGGTCCGGGAAAATGGATGCCCGCAACTTCACTGGCCAGCCGCGTATCATTACATGCGAGGCCCGTTACGGGCAGTAGCTTGAGACCGGATATCGTCATCCGGTGCGCTTTTTCGGCATCAAGCGCAAAAACAAACGGGCGGGCAAGGTCATATAGCATGTACGCGGCTATGGCATTCAATCACCTATCGAACAAGATATGTATCTCGCCGAATGACTCGCCAAACGCGCGCAGAGCAGTTTATACAGGCGGCAAAACCATAAACTTGAGGATCCGCCAATATGAAAAATGTCAAAATTGCCCTGATGCTATCCGCCACCGCCATACTGGGTGCATGCGAAACGGTTGACGAGACACGCACAGCAACTGCTGCCAGCACGAAGTCTGTTGCCAGCGCATCTGCGGCCAGTGCAGCGAGCGAAGATCAACGCATCCTGGCTTTCTATGAAGCCGTGGATCAGGAAAATCTCGCCAATTCGCCGATCAGCAAGTCCTATCGCGGCATCCGTGATGCGGACTATGGCCGCTGGGACGACCCGAGTGATGCAGCGGCAGAGGCTGATTTCAAACGCGGGCAGGATGCGCTTGCAAAAATGAAAGCGGAATTTGCGCCTGCCAATCTGAACGCGGACAATCAGCTCAGCTACCGCCTGTTCGAATATCAGCAAGACCGTGCCAAGCGCGCTTTTGCATTCCGCAACAACGATTATATTTTTGACCAAATGCGTGGCGCACAGAGCCAGATGCCGGCTTTCCTGATCAATATTCACCGTGTCAGCACAAAGCAGCATGCCGCCGATTATGTCAGCCGCCTATATGGACTTGGTCCCTATATGGAACAGCTGGTGCGCATGAGCGCAGAGCGCGCCGATAATGGCGTGATCGTCCCCGACTGGGTATTTCCCTATGTCATCAATGACGCACAAAATGTCATTACCGGCGCGCCTTTCACCAAAGGCGATGATTCGCCGCTGTTTGCCGATCTGAAAAAGAAAGTGAATGCGCTCGATATCCCGCAGGCCGAAAAAGACGACCTTATCGCGCGCGGCGAGGAAGCATTGCTGGACAGCGTGAAGCCCGCTTATGAAAAGCTGGGCATTGAAATGAAACGGCAGCAGGCCATGGCCGTTGATGGCGACGGTGTGTGGCGGTTCAAGGACGGGGCGGCCTATTATGCCGAACGGCTGCAAAATTACACCACCACCAATCTGAGCGCGGACGAAGTCCACCAGATCGGCCTCGACAATGTAGAGCGTATCCATGGCGAGATGCGGGGGATTATGGAAAAGGTCGGCTTTGAGGGGAGTTTGCAGGATTTCTTTAAATATGCCCGCACCGACCCCAAATTCTTCTATCCGACGCGCGAAGCCTATCTGGCCGATGCCAATGCCGCGATTGCAGCTATGGAAAAACGCGTCCCCGATTTCTTCAACACACTGCCCAAAGCGCCATTAGTGGTAAAGCCGGTCGAGGCATTCCGCGAAAAATCTGCAGGCAAAGCATTTTACCAGAGCCCCGCCCCCGATGGCTCACGCCCCGGCACTTATTATGTCAATCTCTATAACCTGAAAGACATGTCAAAGAACGAGATGGAGGCGCTCGCCTATCATGAAGCATTGCCAGGCCATCATTTGCAGCGCGCCATCCAGACCGAACTGGATGATTTACCCGCTTTCCGCCGCTTTGGCGGCGTCACTGCATATACCGAAGGTTGGGGACTTTATTCAGAGGAGCTGGGCAAGGACATGGGTTTCTATACCGATCCCTATTCCGATTTCGGACGACTCGGCATGGAATTGTGGCGCGCCTGCCGTCTGGTTGTCGACACCGGCATCCACCACAAACGCTGGAGCCGCGAACAGGCGATCCAGTATCTCACCGACAATACCCCCAATCCCGATGGCGATATCCGCAAGGCGATTGAGCGCTATATCGTCTATCCGGGCCAGGCCACGGCCTATATGATCGGCAAGCTGAAAATCATGGAGCTGCGCGCAAAGGCGCAAAATGAACTTGGCGATAAATTTACATTTGGCGATTTTCATGACGTGATCCTGCGCACCGGCCCCGTACCTCTCACGATCCTGGAAGAGAATGTAGATAACTGGATTGCCGAGAAAAAATAAATCTGCACCGAACAGATACAGAAATTCATGGAAAGATACGCGAATTTACATTTTGTCGATTCCGTACAATGCAATAACTCAGCTAACATGTATTAACGTTCCTGCGACCCGAAGGGCTTTTCACACGAGGTGAAAGTTCTTTACCTTTAGGCGATCTTCCCTGAAAAAAGGGAAGATCGCCTTTTTTTTATTTTACATTTACGCTACAATGAGTCGAAAGGTGCCGACTTTCCTGTAAAAGGAAAGCGGTGAGGGGCCGCTTAATGATGCTATCATGACACAGCTGTTATATCGCATGCCTCATCCCAATTTGCGCGAGTTTTTCTCTGTCTATTACTTGCTGGACAGCAAGGGCATAGTGCGTGACGACCATGAACGTGCAGGGATGGCACAAGTTCGCTTTGGCCTGCAGGGCTCTGGCTCTCTGGAATTTGAGAATGGCAACATCGCGACATGTGTAGGTGCGCATATTGTCGGCCCCAGTTCTGCGGCCATGAAGTTTTCAATATCGGATCCCTGCTCCATGTTCGGAATGGGATTCCTGCCCGCCGGGTGGGGCGCACTTACCAAAGAATCTGCGGCAGATTATGTGGATACGGCTATTCCGGCCATTGACCTGTTTCCGGGCATCGAAAAATATATACGCATATTGACGGCCTGCAAAGATATCGACGAAATGACCGCCGCCGCTGACGATGTGTTACGTCCATTAATTAAGGATGCCGATCCCGGTATATTGGAGTTTACACGCATGGTCGACACATGGCTCGCCTCCGATGTATCGCCAGACGTGGCTGACTTGCGCGCACAGTCGCGCCTGTCGGACCGGCAGCTTACACGCAAGGTCAAACAATATTATGGCCATCCCCCCAAATATCTGGCCCGCAAGTATCGGGCTCTGCGCGCTGCCCGCGCTTTCATCGAAGCGGACGCAGACGAAGCCGATTTCCTGCGCGATGCATTTTACGACCAGTCGCATATGATCCGTGAGGTCAAACTGTTCAGCGGCACGACACCGGCCAAATTGCGCAAACAGGAAAGCGAATTTGCACAATTGATCGACCAGCGCGCGCAATATGACGGACAAATCAATCCGCTGAGTTCAAAGACGTGACAATTGTCACATACTATATTTTCATAACAGCGCATTATTCGGGATATAATTCGGAGAAATATTCATAGCATGCAGATTGATTTTGCCGAACCGAATGCCAGCCTTTCCAGTTTTATCTCGCTCTATTACCGTTTCCGCAGCGACGAACAGGAAGTCATTGAAACGGAACGCGCGGATATAGGCCACATCCGTTTTATGCTGAAAGGCCATGGCCATATGCAGTTGCACGATGGGACGATCGCCCATTCGATGCGCGCTATGCTGACCGGGCCCGGCTCGGCGGCATCAAAAGTCCGTCTGAAAGGACCGATCGACATTGTGGGTTGCTCTGTCCTGCCGCTCGCATGGGGCGGCGGAATATTAAACTGCGACGCGCGCAATCACGCCGACAGGCTGTGTGATGCCGTCCCTTTGCTGGGCAACGGGTGCGACAACGTGAACGAGGAACTGGCCGCTGCGGGCGAGTTGCAGGATATGCTGCCCATATTGGACAAGCTGCTTGGTCAGAATCTGCGCAGGATACGGCCATCTGTGCTTCAGGGTGTGGAACAGATTCGCGTATGGCTCAGCAGCTCCAGCGATCCGCAGGTGCAAGAACTCACCGGGGGCAGTCCATCACGAGAACGGCGATTCAACCGCATCGGAAACCGCTATTACGGTGGACCACCCAAGGCGCTGGCCCGCAAGATACGCGCGCTCAAGGCGGCGCAGGCCATAATGCTGAATAATGGCGAGATATGCGATGCCGCCATCGAGCCCTTTTACGACCAGTCACACATGGCGCGGGAAATCAAACGTTTTACCGGAAAATCGCCCGGCAAGCTGGTGACGCCGGACGAGCTTTTACTGCAGCTTTTGCTGGACCGCCCCTATTTTCGCGAACTGGAGCCGTATGGCCCGGCCAAATCACCGCCGCCTGCAAAATTGCAAAGCGGCTGATTCTTTCCGGGCACGCATATATTAAGCACTCTTCGTCCTTGATTTTATCTAGCAAAAAGGCCATTTAGCCTAAATAAGACTAAATTAGTCTGATTTTGATTCGCAAACGGGTTGGAGAGATTATGCGCCTAAGCAGCCTTGCCGATTATGCTGTCGTGCTAATGACAGCTGCGGCCCGCCATTGCGGCGGGGTCATGAGTAATGCGCGCGCGCTTTCCGAAGAAACTGGCATACCCCTGCCAACCGCGCAAAAGCTGGTGAGCAAACTGTCATCTGCCGGCCTGATCGAATCGGCGCGCGGTGCGGGCGGCGGTTTTCGCTTGGCCCGTCCGCCAGCCGCGATCAGCATGGCCGATATTATCGAGGCGGTCGAAGGCCCGGTGGCCATGACATGCTGCGCTGATGATGCCCGCGATGACTGCGCGCTTGAATCCAACTGCCATGTCAAACCGCATATGGCACACGTCAACAATGCCGTGCGCAGCGCATTGGACGGCGTGACCTTGGCGAGTTTGAGCCGGGAGCGGGCGCAATGAGTATAGTCTATACTTTTCAATCGTCATTCCCGCGTAGGCGGGAATCCATCTCTCGCACTTTCACCCGGATGCAAGGGCAGGAGTTGGACTCCTGCTTTCGCAGGAGTGACGAAAACGGAAAAACCATATGACCAACGATGTAAAAGCAAAAGAACGTGCAGCCGAGGAACAGGCCGAACGCACAGAAATGAATGCAGAGGCGCAAGCTGCGGCCGACAAGGCATCGGCCTATGAGCATGGCTGGTCGTCGGACATTGAACAGGAATTTGCCGAAAAGGGCCTGAACGAAGACACCGTTCGCTTTATTTCCGCCAAGAAAGAAGAGCCCGAATGGATGCTCGAATGGCGGCTGAAAGCCTTCCGCATCTGGCAGGACATGGAAAGCCCCGACTGGGCCAAGCTCGACATTCCGATGATCGACTATCAGGACGCCTATTATTATGCCGAGCCCAAGAAAAAACCCGAACTGGACTCGCTCGACGATGTCGATCCCGAAATCCTGCGTGTATATGAAAAACTTGGCATCCCGATTGCCGAGCAGGAAGTGCTTGCCGGCGTAAAGGGCGCGCGCAAAGTCGCCGTTGATGCCGTATTCGACAGTGTCTCGGTGGCCACAACCTTCCGCGAGGAGCTGGAAGCGGCGGGCGTAATTTTCCGCTCTATTTCCGAGGCGATCAAGGAATATCCCAATCTGGTCCGCAAATACCTGGGCAAGGTTGTACCGGTCAAAGACAATTATTTTGCCGCGCTCAACTGCGCCGTCTTTAGCGATGGCACATTTGTGTATATCCCTGAAGGCGTGCGCTGTCCGATGGAGCTTTCCACCTATTTTCGCATCAACGCCGAAAATACCGGCCAGTTTGAGCGCACACTGATCGTAGCCGAAAAAAGCAGTTATGTCAGCTATCTGGAAGGCTGCACCGCGCCGATGCGCGACGAGAACCAGCTGCACGCCGCGGTGGTCGAACTGATCGCGATGGAAGACGCGGAGATCAAATATTCGACCGTACAGAACTGGTATCCCGGCGATGAAAACGGCAAGGGCGGTATCTATAATTTCGTGACCAAACGCGGGCTGTGCGCCGGTGCGCGGTCCAAGATCAGCTGGACCCAGGTTGAAACTGGCAGCGCCATCACCTGGAAATATCCGTCCTGCGTGCTGAACGGTGAAAACAGCGTGGGCGAATTTTATTCAGTCGCGCTCACCAATAATTACCAGCAGGCCGATACCGGCACCAAGATGATTCATAATGGCAAGGGATCGCGCTCGACGATCATTTCCAAAGGGATCAGCGCGGGCAAATCGGACAATACCTATCGCGGGCTGGTCCGTGTCGGCCCGAATGCGGAGAATGTACGCAATTTCACGCAGTGTGACAGCCTGCTGCTCGGCGACACATGCGGCGCGCATACCGTGCCTTATATCGAGGTAAAGAACCCGACCGCGCAGATCGAACATGAAGCCACGACAAGCAAAATTTCCGACGACCAGATGTTCTACGCCCAGCAACGCGGGCTGGACGAAGAGGAAGCCGTCAGCCTGATCGTGAACGGTTTTGCGAAGGAAGTGCTGAAGGAACTGCCGATGGAATTTGCGGTCGAGGCGCAGAAGCTGCTGGCAATAAGTCTAGAGGGGTCAGTTGGATGACCGTTAAGAGGTTGAGGCGCTTCGCCAGATTGAGAATCCTCCCCTTAAAAGAAAGTTCAGAGTATAATGCTAAAAATTGAAAACCTCCATGCCACGGTTGGCGACACTGAAATCCTGACGGGCCTTTCGCTCGAAATCAATGCGGGCGAGGTGCATGCTATTATGGGGCCGAATGGTGCGGGCAAGTCGACGCTTGCCTATGTGCTGGGCGGACGTGATGGTTATGAAGTCACGCAGGGATCGGCCACGTTCAACGGTCAGGATATCCTTGATATGGACCCACATGAACGCGCCGCACTCGGCCTGTTCCTCGGATTCCAGTATCCGGTCGAAATACCCGGCGTGTCGAACCTGCAATTCCTGCGCGAAAGCCTGAATTCGCAGCGCAAATCGCGCGGTGAAGAGCCTTTGTCCGGCGGGGCATTTATCAAGCTCGCCAAGGAAAAGGCGGCGCTCCTTAAAATGGATATGGAGATGCTCAAACGCGCGGTAAATGTCGGATTTTCGGGCGGCGAGAAAAAGCGCAATGAAATGGTGCAGATGGGCATTTTGGACCCGCAGCTTGCCATTCTTGACGAGACCGACAGCGGCCTCGACATCGACGCGCTGCGCACCGTCGGCAGCGGTATCAACGCGATTATGCGCGACGAGAAAAAGGCCGTGCTGCTGATTACACACTATCAGCGCCTGCTCGAAGAAGTAAAACCCGATTTCGTGCATGTGCTGGCACGCGGGCGCATCGTCAAAACCGGCGGGCCGGAACTCGCGGTGCAGCTCGAAGAGCAAGGTTATGAGGCGATTGCCGCATGATCGTATCTGCTCTCCTCCTGTTTGCCGCGCAAACCGCCGACACGCCCGCCGAACCTGTCTATACAGAAGAGGAAATCGTGGTCATTGGCCAGCGCCTGCGAGGCATTTCCGTCAATGTCGGACGCGATGCCCAGGGAAGCTTTTATTGCAACCTGAGCGATACGACCGGCTATCCAAGACTGGATGAAAAACTGTGCAAAGCCACGACCAAATGCGTGCGCAAGGGCAATATTGAAGATGCCGCTGTCAAACAGTGCCTGGAAACGCGCAAGTCCTCCCTACTCAAAAAGATCAAGCGCAAGATGCGGAAGGATAGGAAATGACGCTTCCCCTCCCCACCCGCCGTGATGAAGCATGGCGTTATGCGGATCTCGCCGCGTTGGAGCCTGTCTGGGGTGATGTTGCAAATGTGACAGAGATTGTGGCTGTGCCCGCAGGCGAAACGCTGAACCGGCAGATTGTCATTCCGCCCGCCACCCAGGGCGTGTCCGTCACCGACCTGAACATCACCATCGGCAAGGGCGGGACATTCAACCTGCACCTGCTGAATGCCGCTGCGCATTATGGACGCATGCATATCCGTGTGATGCTGGAAGAAGGCGCGCATTTTGAAATGGGCGGCGCGATTCTGGGCAGGGACGAAGAAACACTAGAGATTGTCACCGAGACGATCCACGCCGCACCGAACGCGACCAGCAACCAGATTGTCCGCACCGTGCTCGCCGGGCGGGCCACAGGCACATTTATGGGCAAAGTGCATGTTGCACGCGATGCGCAGAAAACCGATGCCGCCCAGTCGGTAAAGGCGATGCTGCTTGACCGCACGGCGACGGCCAATGCGAAGCCTGAGCTGGAAATTTTTGCCGATGATGTCAAATGCGCGCACGGCGCGACAGTGGGCGAACTGGATAAACAGGCGCTATTCTACATGGCCTCACGCGGGCTTGATCCTGCCACGGCACAGCGTCTGATGTTGCAGGCCTTTATCGCCGACAGTTTTGTCAATATTACGGATAATGCTGCGCGGGAAACCATTGAGAACAAGGCCCTGGAAGTGCTGGAGGCTTTGTCGTGATCTTGTCGCTTGCTCTTTTAACTACACCTGTTCCACCAACCCCGTTCCCGCACGAGGTTCAAGGTGTATGGGATGATAGTGAATATAGTTGCTCCCGTCCGAACTCAACAACGCGAATGGCGATAGTCGAATCCCACTTTATGGAAAATGACATTATTGGTTATTCTACTCGAATTAATCGACTGAGTTCGCAAGTTTTTGTCGTTGAAGTTTTGAGCACACATCCCAAAAAATACCACCAAACACTCAGGCGATACGAATTATCAGAAGATGGTAAAGTGTTGTTTATTCAATCACATTCGACTCGCAAAAAAAGGACTGCAACGAACGCGCGAATTTTCATACGTTGCCCCAATCAAGAAAAAGCGATGGAGCAATTCAAATGACCGCTCTCAGCCAATTCATAACTCAATCTGAACATAGCACCGACTTCCCTGGCATCGAAAGCGGCTGGCATTATCTCGACACTGCAGCAACTTCGCAAAAACCGCAGGCCGTGCTCGACGCCATCGCGCGCGGCTATGGCGAAGAATATGCCACCGTGCACCGCGGCGTTTATGCGCGCTCGGCCAATATGACGCTCGCCTATGAAGCTGCACGCAATCGCGTGGCGGACTTTATCGGCGCGGCTTCTCCAAACGAATGCGTGTTCGTGCGCGGGGCGACCGAGGCGATCAATCTGGTCGCGGAAAGCTGGGGCAATGCCAATGTCGGTGCGGGCGACCGCATCATGCTCAGCCAGCTGGAACATCACAGCAATATCGTGCCATGGCAATTGCTGGCCGAACGGACGGGCGCGCATATTGATGTGTGTCCGCTCACCGAAGATGGCCTGATTGACCTGGCGTGGCTGGAAGACAATCTGACGGAGCGGCACAAGTTGGTAGCGCTGGCGCATGTCTCCAATGTGCTGGGCAGCGTGCTTGGCGTAAAACGCGCCGCCAAGGCCGCGCATGCAGTTGGTGCGAAGCTGTTGCTCGATGGCTGCCAGGCGGCGCCGCGCATGCGGCTCAATATGTCTGAACTGGACTGTGATTTTTACGTATTTTCCGCGCACAAGCTCTATGGCCCGACTGGCATTGGCGTGCTGTGGGCGCGCGAGGATACATTGAACGCAATGCCGCCATGGCAGGGCGGCGGGTCAATGATCGACCGCGTGACATTTGACAAAACCACCTATGCGCCCGCGCCGGGCCGATTTGAGGCTGGCACGCCGCATATTGTCGGCGCACTGGGACTGGATGCTGCGATACAATATGTGGAGGGCATTGGCGTGGAGAATATCCATGCCCATGAAACCGATTTGGTCGCAAAAACGCGCGATGCCCTGTCGGCCATCAATTCGGTGAAACTGCTCGGGCCAGCAAACAGCGCCGGGATTATCTCTTTCGAAGTGGAGGGGGTGCATCCCCATGATGTCGCTACTATATTGGACGAAAGCGGTGTCGCGATCCGCGCGGGCCATCACTGCGCACAGCCGTTAATGGATTATATGGGCGTACCGGCGACAGCGCGGGCCAGCTTTGGTGTCTATAGCAATGATGCAGATGTGGAGGCGCTGGTGCAGGGCATTGAGCGCGTCCGCAAGATTTTTGGGTGAAATGCAATGAACGAAGAACGCAAAATCGCTGTTGAAGAAGTCGATGCCGTCGACAAGCCTGCCAAAGCGCGGGTCGATGATGCCGTCATGGCGCCCTCCCCGCACGACGCTGAAGGCGATCTGGCGAAGTTGGAGCGCAAGCGTGACTATCTGGAAGGTTTTCTGGCCCAAAAACCCACCGAAGATCCTGCGGGCGAACCGGGCGGCGATGTATATGACGCAATTATCGACACGCTGAAAAGCATTTATGATCCTGAAATTCCCGTCAATATCTATGATCTTGGCCTGATTTACGGTGTCGAAGTCACCGATGATGGCCATGCGGTGGTCTCCATGACACTTACCACGCCGCATTGCCCCGTGGCCGAATCCATGCCGGGCGAAATTGAATTGCAGGTCGGCAGTGTGCCGGGCGTGGGCCATGCCGAAGTAAATCTCGTCTGGGATCCACCATGGGACCCCGGCAAGATGAGCGATGAAGCGAAACTTGAATTGGGGATGTTATGACTGCCGAAACTCTCTCTGTGGAGATTGTACGTGCCGATTATGACAATCCGGTCCATGCGACCGCGGTTGTCGATATGTTACGTGTCTATGCGGCCGATGCAATGGGCGGCGGCGAGGATTTGTCTGAGGACGTACAGCGCAATATTGTGCCGGGCCTGCGCGCGACACCCTGTGCCTTTTCGGTACTGGCGTTCATTGACGGCGAACCTGTGGGACTCGCCAACTGTTTTTTTGCTTTTTCGACGTTTGCCGCACGGCCGCTGGTGAATATACATGATGTCGTAGTGCGCGAAGGCCATCGCGGCGCGGGCATCGGCCGCAAGCTGTTCGCCGAAATAGAAAGCATCGCGCGCGCGGAAAACGCCTGCAAGGTCACACTGGAAGTGCTGGAAGGAAATACCCCGGCCAGAGGACTGTACAGCGCGCTTGGGTATGGCGATTATGTGCTCGACCCCGAAATGGGCAGGGCGGAATTCTGGCAAAAGAGGCTCACGTATGACTGACACGAAAACCCGCGAGAAGCCCGCGGCGATCACTCTGACACCCGCCGCTGAACAGCGTATTGCCAAACTGATGGCCAAGGCGCCGGATGATGCGATTGGCGTCAAGCTTTCCACCCCGCGCCGCGGGTGTAGTGGTCTCGCCTATTCGGTCGATTATGTCATTGAAGAAGCCAGGTTTGACGAGAAAATCGAAACCCCGGGCGGTATATTCTATGTCGACAGCGCATCGGTGCTCTACCTGATCGGTTCCATAATGGATTGGCAGGAAGATGACTTTACTGCCGGATTCGTGTTCGAAAACCCCAATGCAACGGGTGCCTGCGGCTGCGGCGAAAGCTTTACCGTATAGCTGTTGTCCCATGGAGCTGCGACCTGCCGAAACCCGTGATATTGATATCTGGCACCAGATGCGATGCGCGCTGCATGATAGCTCCGGCCCGCAGGAGCTCCGCGACGAGCTGCCCGGTATTATTGCGGGGGAAGACTATCGCGGATGGATGCTGGAAGGTGCGGATGGCCGGATAATCGGCTTTGCCGAAACTGGCATCCGCAACTATGCTGAAGGTTGCCGGAGCGACCATGTCCTGTACCTGGAAGCGATATGGGTAGAGCCCGGTTACAGACAGGGCGGTGTGGTTAGCTTCATTCTGCAGGAAATTGAAAAATGGGGGCGTGCCGGGGGATTCCGTGAAATGGCGTCCGACTGTCTGTTAGACAATGTAGTGAGCGAGAAATGGCACACATCATGCAGCTTCGAGGAAGTCGAACGGGCGATCCATTTCAGAAAAGACCTTTAGGATGCGACTAGCGCCTGAGCGCCGCCACGCACGATGCCCGGTCGGCATTGCGGCCATCGGGGGTGCGGGCGTCGACATAGGTGACAACCGCTTCACCCCGGTTTTGCGGATAGAGATAGGTATCAAGCACGCAGTCCCTGCTGGAAAACTGCAGTTTGCGGGCATCGCCTTCTCGCACATCCAGCCGCGGCGCCCCGAACAGCCGTGTCAAGCCGCGCACATCCTGTCCCATCACCGCTTCCAGACCCTGTGTATTTGTCATGGGAATCTGTTTCGGTACGGATGCTGTCGCCGTAGTTCGTGTAGCGGTACCTGACGAAACGCAGGCGGAAAGCGACAGTGTCAGTGCCGTGATGGCGTAGATACGGTTTTTCATTCAATGCCCCAATCGTGATTATGTGCGCCGCTATGCGCATTTTGCCGGCCATGCACAAGATGCGTTGCCATGGATGCGCCAATTATCGGGGCGAGCAGATTGATGAACGGCACGAGGAAAATCGCAGCGGTCACCAAACCCAGCACGAATCGCGTGGAAAACGGGATGGTCCATTTGGGGTCGGACAGGCTGGGGCTGTGCCGCGCCACCACCATATCCTGCAAGTCACGGCCCAAAAGAAACGCATTGACGATAAGGAACGCGATCGGCAATCCAATGGCTGTCGGCAGCAATATGATATAGATAGGCAGCGCCAAAAGGTTGAGCAGCAGCGCGCGCACCAAACTGCCTATCCCCATTTTGAGGCTCCGTACAAAGCCCACGCTTGCGGCATGCGATATAGTGGCGGAGTAATATTTGCGCTCCACCGCCATCACGATTTCATCGCCAAAAACCTGTAGCACTGCAATCGCCACCACACGGAACCAGAGCCAGCCGGCAAAAAATGTGGCAATCACCGCCAACAGGCCCACCAGCGCACTCTCTGTCCTGTCATCCAGACGCCATCCGGCATTATCCAGCGCCCATTCCACGCCAAAATACAGCCCGACCCCCAAGACCGCGAACAACACAAGCGTCAACGCAATCGTCTTGAGCAATAATATAAGAATGTTGCGCTCACCAAGCTGTGCCAGCGCCAGAGAAAATGCTTTTATCATGTCGGCGAGCATCTTTGAGAGGAAAAGGCAGCAAGGTCAATTCTCCTTGAACCTTTGCTCGCGCTTCGTTACGGCGCGGCAACACTGTTGATTTTAGGCCATACAGCAAAACGGAAAGAATTATCCTATGACCAGCCCCGCCAAATATGATGTGATCGCTATCGGTAATGCCGTGGTAGATGTGATCGCCTCATGCGAAGATGCGCTTATTGAAGAATTGCAGCTGAATCGCGGTGGCATGACACTGATCGACGAAGCGCGTGCCGACACACTCTATGCCGCAATGGGGCCGGCCCGCGAGGTTTCGGGAGGTTCTGCCGCCAATACCCTGGCAGGGCTTGCCACGCTCGGGCTTGACTGCGCGTTTATCGGCCAGGTGGCTGACGATCAACTGGGCGCGGTTTTCGCGCATGATATCCGGGCGACGGGCATTGACTATACCACCACACCGCGCAGCGGCGAGCCCGCCACAGGCCGTGTGCTTATTTTCGTGACACCCGATGGCGAGCGGACGATGAATACCTTTTTGGGTGCTAGCCAGTTTCTGCCCAAAGCCGCGCTTGACGAAGAGCTGATTGCCAGCGCATCTATACTTTATCTGGAAGGTTATCTTTGGGACCCCGAAGAACCGCGCGCCGCGATGCGCCGCGCCATTGATGTGGCACGCGCCGCAGGACGCAAGATCGCCTTTACCGCCAGCGAAAGCTTTGTCATCGAACGGCATGGTGATGACTTCCGCGAAATGATCGAAAACAGCCTGATCGACATATTGTTCGTGAACGAACATGAGCTGGCGACGCTGACCGGTGAGGAAGATTTTGAAAACGGTATTGCGGTTCTGGCCGATAAAGTGCCCGTTCTGGTGGCAACGCGCAGCGCCAGCGGCGCCGTGGCCATAGCCAATGGCGAACGGGCCAGCGTGCCAGCTGAACCCATCGCCAAAGTGGTGGATACCACAGGTGCGGGTGACCAGTTTGCTGCGGGATTCCTGTCAGGTCATGTGCGCGGAGAATCTCTCAAAAACTGCCTGAAACGCGGGGCAATTACCGCAGCAGAAGTCATCAGTCATTATGGCCCAAGACCGGAAGCTGATATCAAAAAGCTGATTGCCGATAAAATAGGCTAGCTTTCGGTAAAGGTTTCAGTCCCGGCTATCTGGATACGCCGCATCATCACGTTTGCGCATCCGGAACAGCTCGCGATCTTCTTCGCCGAAGCCGCGGCGCCAGATGATCCAGCCATAGAGGCCGAGTATCACCGGAATGCCGATCGCGAGTTCGGCCCATTCCGGCAGATATTGCGTGAAAAGCCATCCCACGACAGTTGCCACGGCGGCGGCCCATACCAGCGCCCAGCGCCAGCCATTGACCGGCGCGCCCAATATGCGTGACAGCAAAACCGCTTTCACCACAGATGCAAAGCCCAGCGCCACCATCAGGGCGAGCGCCACGGCGGCGGCATAATAGGGGCCGTCCAGGCCGTAAGCCCTTGCAACCATGATGAAGGCAACCGACAAAATCGCCTGCAATGTCAGCATTGACAGCGAGATCATCAAATTACGGTGCCGCGCGACATAGACCAGCACCGACTCGCTTACGACGGCAGTCGCGGCCACGACTTCGGCGGCGAGGAGGAAAGCAAGTGCAACGGCTCCGCCCACAAATTCCGGCCCGATCAGGCCCATCACACCTTCCCCCGGTATGCCGAGCGCCAGCCCGATGCCCGCCTGTATCGCGATAATCCAGAATCCGACCTGCCCGACCTGTTTGGCGATTTCCTTAAGCCTGTTTTCCTTAAGGTTGCGGGTGATAACGGGGCCAAGAATGGGATCGAAACTGGTTTTGAGCTTTTGCGGCAGGCTCGCCACCTGCTGAGCGGCCCAGTAAATGCCGACAATAGCGGGGGAAGCAAAGAGGCCGAGAATGAACAGGTCCAGCCGGCGGCTACCCCATTCCACGGCATCGGCGGCGGCAAGCGGGACATTTTGCCGGGTGATCTGGAAAAGCTGCACGGGTTTGGGCCGCCAGCCATGCGGCACGCCATAGCTTTTCAGCAATGGCCAGATCGACGCCACAAACGCCGCAAGCATTGACAGGACATAGGACAGGATCAGCCCGTCGCGCGCCGAATAGAAATAGAGCGCGCCCGCCGCAATGCTGATCGTCCAGGGTTCGATCACGGCGCGGGCGCGCACGGTCGAAGCGATGTCATAGCGATAGGCAAGCGCGGCAAGCGCGACATCCGACCCGGCAATAAAAAGTATCACCAGCGGCAGGAAGCGGTCAAAACCGTTAATTTCACTGTTGGGGAACATCGCCTGCGGAAACGCGATTAAGAGCAATGCAGCAGCAGCGGAAGCGATTGCGCTGACCAGCAGGCCGTCAAATACCACATGCACATGTGGGCGCTCGGTACGGCTGAGCTGTTCCGCCAGCCCCCGTCGCAGGCCCAGCGTCGCAAGCTGCGCCGCCAGCTCGACAATCAGTATCGCATAGGCAAAACGGCCCAGAGCCTCAGGCCCATAGAGACGCCCGGCAATAAACAGGAATGGCAGCCGCGCTGCCAGCCGCAGAAGAAAGCCAAAAAAATTGGTGCGCCCACCCTTGGCAAGTTTTGCAATATCCCCGTTGTCGCCATCCTGCGCGGCCTTGGCATCTACAGCCGGAGCGGCATTTTTATCGGGCACTGGGTCAGTCAAACGATGAGCCTGTATTGCTTGGACAGGACAGCCTTTAAGCAGGGTTTTCGTGAAAATGCCAGTATATTGCAGGTAAAACCTGTGGGCAGCTATTCCGCGCGCAGAGGCCGCGCAAGTAACATGCCGACCATTTCGGCCGCACTGCATTTGCCGTCCAGCAACGCGCATACGGCGTCGACAATAGGCATATCGACCGACCTGGCGCGTGCAAATTGTTGCAGGACAGGCGCGGTCGAGGCACCTTCCGCCACGGTACGGCGGTCGGCCATTAATTCGGCGGCGCTTTGTCCCTTGCCCAGCCCCATGCCGAGCGAGAAATTACGTGAACTGGTCGAGGAACAGGTGAGCACAAGATCGCCCAGACCGGACAGCCCCGACAGTGTTTCTCCCTGTGCACCGCAGGCCAGCCCAAACCGGCTCATTTCGGCAAAACCGCGGCTGATAAGCGACGCGCGGGCATTCTGACCCAGCTCCAGTCCGTCCACCACGCCGCAGGCGATAGCGAGCACGTTTTTGACGGCGCCGCCAATTTCCGCACCGATAATATCGGGCGAATAATAGGGCCGGAAATGCGGGCGGGCGATGGCGGGCGATAGCCGCTGCCACTGCGCCTCGCTGCTGCATGCCAGTGTGACCGCCGTGGGCTGTGCACGCGCCACTTCATGCGCGAATGTCGGGCCGGACAGCACCGCAATCTCATTTGCGCCGACAGCTTCCGCCGCAACATCAACCATGAATTTTTGCGAACTCGCCTCAATACCCTTGGAACACAGCACCAGATCGGCTTTGGTTTCGGGCAAGTCCGTCAGAACGGCGCGCATATGCTGTGCAGGGGTGACGATCAGCAGTGTGTCACATCCCGCCATGGCATGAATGTCGGATATGGCCGTGATGGCGGGCGACAGTTCGATATCGGGCAGGTAGAAACTATTTACATGCTGATCGTTCAATTCCGCCACCAGCTCTGCCTCGCGTGCCCAGAGCAGTACGTCGCGCCCATCCGAAGCGAGCATGGCCGCCAGCGCCGTGCCCCATGCGCCTGCACCCACCACGCCTATATTTGCTGATCCGGTCATGCCTTTACCCCCGCGCCGCGCGCTTTTTGCGCATGTTTATCCAATGGCCAGCGCGGTCGCGCCGCAACGTCAAGCGGATCGAACAATCCGGCCTTATAACGTTCTGCCCCCGCCCAGCCGATCATCGCCGCATTGTCCGTGCAGAGCCATCCGGGCGGGGCCACAAAACGCATGTCATGCTCGGCCGCCAGCCCTTCCAGCATCGCGCGGATCGGCATATTCGCCGCCACGCCGCCCGCGACGACCAGCGATTCCATGCCGCCATGTTCCCGAAGTGCCTTTTCCAGCCGGTCGCGCAGGCAATCCAGCACCGCCTGCTGAAACGAGGCGGCCAGATCCGCATCATTATGTTCCCCCGACTGGTGCGCGCGCAGCACGGCGCTTTTCAGGCCTGCGAACGAGAAATGCGGCTCCGCCGAGCGCAATAACGGACGCGGCAACGGAACCGCGTTAGGATCGCCGGTGCTGGCCAGTTTTTCCACCTGAGGCCCGCCGGGATAGCCCAGTCCCAATATTTTCGCGGTTTTATCAAATGCTTCACCGACAGCATCATCTATGGTTGTCGCCAAACGCTGATAGTTGCCGGTACCATTCACGCGCAGTATCTGACAATGCCCGCCCGATACCAGCAATAGCATATAGGGAAAGGCGAGAGTGTCATCGACCAGCCGCGGGGAAAGTGCATGCCCCTCCAGATGGTTGACCGCGATCAGGGGCTTGTCCGCCGCCATGGCCAGCGCCTTGCCGGTCACCAGCCCGACCATCACCCCGCCGATCAGGCCAGGGCCGGCGGTGGCGGCAATCGCGTCCATATCCGCCAGCGTCATATCGGCATCATCAAGCGCGGCCTTTATCAGCGGGGTCAGATGGTGCGCATGCGCACGCGCCGCTATTTCGGGAACAACGCCGCCAAAATCCCTATGCTCATCCTCCTGCGTCTGCAGCCGGTGGGCATGGATTGTCCGGTCTGTCCCGATTATCGCCGCCGCGCTTTCATCGCAGCTCGATTCAATTCCCAAAATCAGCGCCATACCCCTTTCCCTTAGCGACAATGAACGCTAGCACAAGGGCGATATGAACGAAAACACACCCCTGGAGCTTCCCGCCACCATTGCGCAGTTGCTGGAGCAGCGTCCGTTAATCCTTGGCACGCGGCAGTCGCCATTGGCCATGGCGCAGGCGCAGGAGACGGCCAGACGGCTGCGTGATGCCTATCACTTGCCCGATGATGCCATCACATTGCTGCCCGTGGTGGCGAGCGGCGACAAGATACAGGACCGCGCCCTGCGCGATATGGGCGGCAAGGCATTATGGACCCGCGAGCTGGACCGTGCTCTTGCGGATGGCGATATCGATTTTGCCGTACATTCGATGAAAGATGTCGAAACCATCCGGCCTGACATGTTCGATATTGCGGCACTTTTGCCACGCGCCGATGTGCGTGATGTATTATTAGGTGCAGACTCGATTGATGATATTCCGCAAAATGCCGTGTTTGGAACCAGTTCACCGCGCCGCGCCGCGCAGATGCGGCACATCCGGCCCGATGTAAAAATCACACTGTTTCGTGGTAATGTGGCCACACGCATGGCGAAGCTCGCCAGTGGCGAGGCGGACGTGACATTGCTCGCCGGGGCGGGGCTGGCGCGCCTTGATATGCAGGGCACAGGCACGCCGCTGGACAGTGATACATGGCTGCCCGCCGCGTCACAGGGTGCCATCGGACTGGAAACGCTACGCACAAATGAAGCAGTGTCGGCGTTTCTGGCAGGGGTTGCTGACAAACCAACCATGGGCTGCGTAGCTGCCGAACGCGCGTTTCTGGCGGCGCTGGGCGGCGACTGCCACAGCCCTGTCAGCGCGCTGGCGGTATATAAAGGCGGCAAGATATATTTGCGCGGCGAATTATATTGCGAAGATGGCAGCGAAAAAGTGGCGGGTGCTCAACATTTTGCGCCGGAAGAAACAAATGCCCCCGCTGTGCTCGCGGCGCAATTGCTGCAAAAAGCATCGCCCGCCATTCGGGGGCTTTTTAGCGGCGCATGAAGCTTCCGCTGGTCATCATCCGCCCCGAACCGGGCGCCAGTGCAACGGCAGCGCGCGCACGGCAGGCTGGCTGGCATGTCATTGCAGAACCGCTGTTTGCGGTGCGCGCGCTGCCATGGACATTTCCGGCAGACACAGAATATGATGCATTGCTGGTGGGCAGCGGCAATGCACTCCGCCATAGCGGCAGTGCCCTGAAAAACCTGGCGCATCTGCCGGTCTATGCTGTCGGAGAGAAAACGGCGGCACTCGCAAAACAGCATGGTTTCGCTGTCGCGCAGAGTGGTGGGGGCGGACTTGCCGCGCTTTTGCCCGCGCTGAAAACTGATCAGCGACAGAATATATTGTGGCTGTCGGGCCGCGATTATGTGCCGCTGCCGAATCACGACCTGACAATTGCGCGCATCGAAACTTATGTCAGCGCGCCGTTGCCAATGCCTGATGCGCTTGCCACCATTCTTGACCAAGGCGCTGTTATTGCATTACATTCTGCGCGCGCGGCAGTACATTTTCGCACTGAAGCATTGCACGCAGGCCTTGATCCGGCAAAAATTTCGCTTGCCTGTTTCGGTCCGCGTATTGCAGAGGCGGCGGGCACTGGCTGGGCTGCAATCGGCATTGCGAAGTCACATGATGATGAAGCTTTACTGGAAGTTGCACGGCAATTGTGTCAAACATGAGCCAATCGCAGCAAAGGCTGCATTTTATGAATTTTAAAAAGATCAGGATCCATTTATGAGCCGGGATTACGAACCGATTTCATCAGGCCAGGGCCGAAAATCGGGCATACGCACCATTATATTACTGGTGCTCGTCGCCTTTATCGGCGGGATTATCGCGACAGGCTGGGCCGTCAGCAAATTCGACATTTTCGGCAGTAACAGTGCCCCGGCGGAGGAAGCAGTCACACAGACCGCGGAACCTGCGGCACCCGCAGCTGCTGCTCTGGAAGAACGCATACAGCCCGATGGCACAGTCAGCCCGCCTGCCGAGGAGCCGGCCCCCGTTGTATCAATCGAACCCGATCAGGAACGCGCGCTCGCACGCCGTGTCGCCGATCTGGAAGACCGGCTGTCACGCATCAATGTGCAGGCCCAAGCAGCAGGCGGCAATGCCGCGCGCGCCGAAGGCCTGCTGATCGCCTTTGCCGCGCGCCGCGCCCTCGACCGCGGTTCGTCGCTTGGCTATATTGAGGAGCAGCTCAAACTGCGTTTTGGCGCCGCGCAGCCGGTAGCTGTGACCACCATTATCAACGCGGCCAAAAATCCGGTAACGCTGGATGAACTGCGCACAGAGCTTGAAAAAGTCGGGCCGGAGCTGGCCAGCGGCAGTGACGAACTGGGGTTTTGGGAAGGATTTCAAAGAGAAGTCAGCGAGTTGTTTGTTGTGCGCCGTGAAGACACGCCTTCAGCTGCGCCTGAACAACGATTGGCCCGCGCGCAAAGGTTTCTGGAAACCGAACGGGTCGAGGCCGCACTGGAAGAAGTCAAGCGCATGCCGGGCAAGGCAGAGGAATGGACCACGCTTGCCAAACGCTATATCGATGCCCGCAGTGCGCTCGACCTGATTGAAACGGCAGCAATACTCGAACCACGCGCACTGCGCACTTCGGAAGGCACAAATGTGCGGCAGCCCTCACCGCTCGCTCCGACAGAAGTGTTGCCGCCACAATAAGCGCGGCTGTTCATCACGCTCCATAAATGATAGTCTGCCGTATCACACGACTGTTATGTGCTGTAAATACAGGCGTCAGGGGGACATGTGAACTGGAACGATCATCCGCTGCGGCAATGGGCTGTTGATGAAATGCACCTGCGCCGCTTTGCGCCGGTACCGCGCGAATGCGAGATATATCAGGCTGTCCGGTTGCTTGAAGCGGATGAACGCACTACCGAAGACCGCCGGTTGATGCATGACCGGCCGGACTTTGACGACTGGACGCTGGCACCGCGTCATGCGTCCGGAAACACACATTCCGGCATATATTTCCTGTGGGAGCGTCATACCGAAGCGAGCACGGTCACGCTCATCCTGCCGAAAGATGCGCCGGACAAAGTGCGTGCGCCCTATCTCCGATGGCTGGAAGGATGGACAGGGGCCGTGGTCCGCGCCACGCGGGTTTTTGTGATAATTGATGACAGTAATGCGCTGGCGCAGCTGCACAAACTGGGCCTGAATCAGGATGAAATCATATGCTGTGATATCAACGCCGGGCTCAGAATATGGTCCGACTTTGGCATTCACAGCGACGGTTATGGACGGCTGCTGATTACCGCAGGCGATGTCAGTGACGGCGAACGCGGACGCATTGTCCAGCGGGTGCAGGAACTTGGCAATTATCGGAACCTCGCGCTGCTTGGTTTTCCGACTGTGCAGAAATACGGCCCGCGCGTCGACGAGTTGGAACAGATGCTGTCGGACCATGCGGAACGCGTTGCAAATGCCGCTGATGAAGATGATGACGATAAGTTGCTGCAGCAACTCGCCGATATATCCTCCCGGTTGGAACTGATCCGCTCTGCCACGGGTTTCCGGCTGAGCGCCACCGCCGCCTATGCTGCGGTCGCATCCGACCGGCTGCACGCGCTGAATATAAAACCGGTTGCCAATTACCAGAGCCTGACCGATTTTACCGAACGCCGCCTGGTCCCGGCATCGCGTACATGTTCGGTTTTTCAGGAAAGGCTCGGCCGGATTGCAGAGCGCATTTCGCGGGTGATGCACACGCTGGACGTGCGCGTTGATACCCGCATCAAAGCCCAGAATTTGACCCTTACGCAATCGATGGAACGATCTACCATGCTGCAATTTCGTTTGCAGACACTGGTGGAAGGGCTGTCGATCATCGCCGCCGCCTATTATCTGGTCGGGCTGATCGCTTATATTGTGAAAGGTGTGTCCGCTTTTCCGTCAGGATCAATTGCCGATATCGTGATCGGTGCTATTACACTGCCGGTGATATTGCTCATCTGGCTATTGGTCCGGCGGCTGCGCAGCAAGGTACTCAAAGAATCCGATCCGGATGCGTGAATCCAATCGCCATATACCGGGCTTTCATTCGCGCGGAATATGGGTTATGTTCTAACGCATTGGCTATAATGCCAATAAATATAATAGGAGAGAATATGGTCAAGATGAAGGCATTAGCAGGTGTGGTTGCTTTGTCAGCTTTGGCCGCAGCCTGTTCCGGCGGCGGTTCTGAATCAAGCGAGCCCGCGGAAACAACTGAAATAGAGACACCGGAACCGGTTGTAGAAGAACCGGCAGAAACAGCCGAAGCCCCTGAAGCTACGGGCGCTCCCGCTGTAGATGACGTCACCACGAAAGATGGTGTGGAATATGCGAGCCTGACGGGCGACGCAGCGGCAGGCAAGCTCGTGTTCGCGCAGTGCAGGACCTGTCACGTGACGGACGAAGGTGTGAATCGCACCGGTCCATCGCTCCACAATATTGTCGGACGTGAAGCGGGTTCAGTGGAAGGTTTCAACTATTCCCCTGCCAACGCGAACAGTGGCATCACTTGGACAGAAGAAAAAATGTTCCAGTATCTGGAAGATCCGCAGCGCGTGATCCCAAAGACCAAAATGATCTTTGCCGGCCTGCCCGAAGCGCAGAAACGGGCGGATATCATTGCCTATCTGAAAGATCCGAGCTGATAGCCGGCTTACAGTCTATTGATAAAAGGCCGGGATGAAAATTCCGGCCTTTTTATTTGTACGAGATCGGACTCGTCATCTGTCGCTGATATTATGGCGCGAGATTGCAGTTATTATTTTCTGCAATGCTTCAGGCCGCGACATCCCGGCGCGCCAGTTCACATTGCGACCAGATATCGCTGAGCGCGTGTAGCAACTTGTCGATATCATCATCGCTGTGCACCGGTGAAGGCGTGATGCGCAGGCGTTCCGTACCGCGCGGCACAGTGGGATAATTGATCGGCTGTACATAAATACCGTGATTGTCCATCAACCAGTCGCTGATAAATTTGCATTTATGTGCATCGCCCACCATCACCGGAATGATATGGCTGGGGTTCGGCAGATGCGGGATACCCATGCGGTCCAGCGCGCCGCGCACTTTTTTGACACGCTCCTGCTGTGCCTCGCGCTCCGCATTGCTTTCTTTCAGATGTTTGATGCTGGCGCATGCACCCGCTGCGATTGCAGGCGGCAATGCGGTCGTGAAAATAAACCCGCTGGCGAAACTGCGCACAAAATCGCACAGGTCGCGCGATGCGGAAATATAACCACCCATGACGCCGAACGCCTTGCCCAATGTGCCTTCAATGACCGTGATCCGGTCCATCAGGCCTTCACGTTCGGCAACGCCGCCGCCGCGCGGGCCGTAGAGGCCAACGCCGTGCACTTCGTCGATATAACTCATCGCATTATGTTTTTCGCATACGTCCAGTATTTCGGCAATCGGCGCGATATCGCCGTCCATCGAATAGACGCTTTCGAACGCCACCAGCTTGGGCCGGGCAGGATCGAGCGTACTCAGTTTGCGGTCCAGGTCCTCGGGCGAATTATGTTCGAAAATCATCCGTTCCGCCCGGCTATAGCGGATGCCTTCGATCATCGAGGCGTGGTTGAGCGCATCGGACAGCACCACGCAGTCCGGAATACGCGCGGCCAAGGTACCGAGCGCCGCCCAGTTGGAAACATAGCCGGAGGTGAACAGCAGCGCGTCTTCCTTGCGATGCAGATCGGCAATTTCCTTTTCCAGCAGGACATGGTGGTGGTTTGTCCCGGAAATATTGCGCGTGCCGCCCGCACCTGCGCCGCATTCATCGATCACACGGTGCATCGCCTCGGCGACTTTGGGGTGCTGCCCCATGCCCAGATAATCGTTTGAGCACCATACGGTCACTTCGCTGATATCATCATCGACATAGCGTTTGGCGTGCGGGAAAGCGCCGGCCTTGCGTTCTATTTCGGTAAAGACGCGGTAACGGCCTTCATCTCTGACGGCTTGCAGTTCGCCGGCAAAAAATGCTTCATAGTCCATACCCAAACTCCCTGTTCATTCCTGTACTTTAGCTCTATCTGCGCGCGCGTCCAGTGCCCATTGCCATAAAGCCGAGTCACGAAACGGAATTGCGAGAAATATATGTTCGAGTGCGGCCAGAAAACTCAGGCAGCATAATAGCGCAGCCTGCACCGTTTCATGGGGCGCAGACGCATTAATGGCGGTGATCAAAAAATAGACCGCGAGGCCCGATATCAGCGCGATTGACAATGGCAACATCGGCCGCATGCGCTTCGGCCCGAAATAGGTTTTGAGATATTCCAGATGACGAGGCAGCAGTTCGTCGCTCATATTCGGTACGCCCCAATAGATATTGAGTTTTGACGACAGCCGGAAAATCAGCAACAGCGCAAATGCCAGCGCCCCCGTCGGATTGGCGGTGACCGCCGCTAATGAAAGCAGCAACGCCGCTGTCATCGCCAGGGCAATCTCGTGATGGATCAGCGCCATAGTGGCAAAGGAAAAACGCTGCCAGCCTTTGGCGCCTTCCGGGCATGCCTGCCGGTGCGATCCGGCCACTGCGCCGGTCAGAAAGCTGATTTCATGCCAGCTCCAGATCAGCAGACCGCCGACAAAAGATGCATATGTCGCCCACACGGCTATCATATTGCTGGTGAGTACGAGCAGCGAAAGCCCGCCCACGGCGCAGGTCCCTGCAATAATCAGCGCGCGGCCAAATGACTGGCGCAGGCGGTGGTTGAGCATGGCGACCAGGCCGGTGCTCACGAACCAGAGCACGATCACGGCCATGAAAGGCAATCCAAGGTCGAACCATTCTACCATGCAGGCGAGAGCCTCACCTTGCCGGGCAGCTCATTTGCCTTGGGCTTCATGAAATACATCCGGGCAAAGGCAAGGCCTGCTTTCGCCATGTTCCTGGCGCGGCCTAGGCCCCCCGATATGCCGCCACGCGCCTTCGCATCCTCAATACCATCAGAGGCGAGCCGCAGATCTTCCATAGCCTTGCGAAACCGCGGATCATCGGTGTCGAGTTCGATCGGGAACACCTGCTTGCTGATCTGTGTGCAGATCGAGAAAACCTCATATCCATAATCCGACGGATGCACGCCCAATGCTTTGTGGAATACGGGCCGATTGTGGTCGCGCACATACATGGTGGCATAAACCGACAGCAGGAAGAAGCGTATCCACAGCTTGTTCATCCCCTGCAGCAATTTGGGGTCGGCGCGCAGCAGCAGCGCAAACGCTTCGCCATGGCGAAATTCGTCATTGCACCATTCCTCAAACCAGTCGAAAATCGGGTGAAATTTATTTTCGGGCTTGCGCGCAAGATGATTGAAGATCGTGATGTAACGCGCATAACCGATTTTTTCCGACAGATAGACGGCATAGAAAATGAACTTCGGTTTGAAAAACGTGTATTTCTTCGTCTTGGTCAGAAAGCTCAGATCCACGCCAATACCTGAGCCCTTCAGCGTTTCGTTGATAAAGCCGGCATGGCGGCTCTCATCGCGCGCGAGCAGTTTGAACAGCCGCTTCATGTCAGGGTTTTTCGTCCGTTTGGCAATTTCGGCATAAAGGATGCAGCCGGAAAATTCCGATGTCAGCGAACTTGCCAGAAAGTCAATGAATTCCTTGCGCAGTTCCGGCTCAAGCCCCTCGATCACACCGTCAAATTTATCGGTTTTCTTAAAATGCTTTTTATTGGGATCGCCCTCCATTTCCTCCATCAGCTCTTCCCACTCACCGCGCACGGACGACACATCAATGCGGTCCATCGCATCGAAATCGGTGGTGTAAAAACGCGGCGCGAGCACCGTGTCCTGATTGGCAATTGCCTGTGTGTCTGGCGCATCGGCTACCGCGGGTTCCGACGCAGGGTCGATCTTGGTCTGGGCGTTCATAATAATCTCCTCATCACAGTCTGCCGGGCGTGAAACTGACTTCATAGAGTTCGGCCATTTCGAAATGGCCCGCAAATTTCGTCCATGTGCGGCGCAGCCATCCTGCGCGCTGAACGGTGGCGCTGCGGTCGAATACGACTTTCTCGCCAAATGATACGTTAACGGGATCGCCGTGCACCTGCACCCGGTCGCCCGGGTAAATCGGAATATTGCCGTCAAGCTCGACATGGGCATGGAAATGCTCGGGGCTTTGCTCAATCTCGATACGGCAGTTTGTATCGAATTTTTTGCCGGATAAAAGTGTCATCATGCGTTCGGCTCCTGCAACATTTCGGCAAAAATAGTGCTGTGGTCCGCGCCAAACCCGTGAATCTCGGCCTCGCGGCCCGTTTCAGGATCGCGCAGTGACAGCGCACCATTTTCCCATAGTGTCAGTGTAAAGGGCGGCTCTGAACCTATGCCCTTGGCGGCCCGTGTCTTGGCAAGGCGGCGCATGGTGGCGCGGACAAAGCCGCCTTCACCAAAGCCGATCACTTTAACCGTTTCACCCGTGGCAGCGTCCGTTATCATGACAGACCCATCTTCCTGATCCGCAAAGCGCAGGTCGCGTTGCACCTGCGGCGCGATTTGCGCTTCACTGCGCGCAAGCTGCGGATTGGCGGATTGCGGGATAAGCCCCCATTTCACGGCGCCTGTCAGCGCCAGAGTGAATAGCAGCAATGCCGCAGCGGCGATCAGCGCGCCGCGCGGAACCGTGGGGTCATGGTCGTGCGCATGGCTCATGCCGGCAGTCCCCCCAGTGCGATATCATTTGACGCATCCGATGCGCTTGCAGCCGGTGCTACAGTCTGCAATTCCTTGGTTGCCGCGAATATCATCTGCGCCACATTGGCGGCTTCGGGTATGGCGCGCAACATCGGCTGCGGACGCACGAGCCGCAGCGAACGGGCGTGCGGCCACAGCATGATATAACCGATGCGCGGCATGCCTTTCAGCGTAAAGACAATATTGCCATGTCCATTGGCCAGCGATTTGAGATTGGCAGATTCAATTTCCGTGAGCGGGATATTAATGCATTTGTTCAGCGCCACGCCGATGCGAAAAACGACACGCTTGTTCGTAAGAGTATATACCGCTGTGCGGCCTACACCCCAGGCGAAAAGCACCGCCATGCCCACGACAATCATGGCAAAAATACCCATGGCGGTCGCCGTACCCACATCACCGCGAAACAGCGCCACCGCAGCTATGACCGCGAAGTAAATTACAGACAGGCGGATATGCAAAGCTGACATGGTCATGACTTTCCAGTCGGGCGCGCCCTGCCAGATGATATGCTCATCTTCCGGCAGTTCGCCCGGCAATCCCCTTATCGGTTCATGATCATATTCGCTCATATCAGCGGCTCCTGACGCGCGCGGTTGGCATAAAGATAACCGCCGCCGAAATAGGCAACGATGCGCTCTTCCTCATAAAAGGTTATCTCACCGGCTTTTTTGGGCACGGGCGCAGCGGCAAATTGATCCGCATTGATCGCGTCAATCACGACCGTGTTTTTCTTGCCCTGCACTTTCGACATGCCCATCGGCGCCAGCACTTTTTTCGCGCCGGTGTCGACTTCCAGATAGCGGATGACATGCTCTGCACGGTCAACCCATATATCGGTTACTGTGCCCGCGGTTTCGCCATCTGCGCCCACCACGGCCATGCCGCGCGGGTCGGCGTCGTTGCGGTGCACGGTGATGGAGGGAACAGTGTCAATCGGTACGATCCGGTTATGCCCTTCGGCATCCAGATCAGGATGGTCCGCACGGTCCGCCCACGCCGCGGGGCCAATACCGTCTTCCAGCGGATTTCCCGTCGGATAATAGGGCGCGCCGGGCGAACGAAATGTGCGTTCCCCCGCGACATCGACTTTTTCGCGGCCTTTGGTGGGCGTCGTCACGGTGCCGCGGCCGAAAGGCATTTTGAACGTTTTGGGCGAACCGGTCGTCAGCACACCGCCCGGCTTGTCGACGCGGCCTGTCACCTCGTCTTCCAGCGGATAGCCTTCGCGGCGATCTTCGCGGCGCAGGTAAAATACCAGCGCGATGAAAAACAGCACGAATGCCAGAAACACCATCTCGGTCACATCAAATGTGCCTATCAGTTTTACGTCATCCATCTTACTTCTCCCTTCGCTTTCGCGTCTTCATCAGGTCGGAAATTCATTCAGGCCGAACCCGCCAGTTTCATTTTGCATCTGTGGGCGCTGCATCGCGATCACGGGGCCGAGCACGACCAGCGTCGCCAGCAGGCATAATATTTCGATGCTGTAGACCATGCCGTAACCGGTGGCGCGGTAAGCCAGCGTCTCACCAAGGCCGTCGGACAGGGCAATCACCGATACGCCGTCACGGATCAGCCCGCCCAGCGCAATGCCAAGACCCGCACAGCTGGCCTGCACTGCGCCCCATGCACCAAGCGCCAGTCCGGCGGAATCCTTTTGCGCCAGACCCATGGCGGCAATCATCGTGCCGACCGAGAACAGCCCTGTGCCAAAACCGATGATGCCCGCGCCTGCAAACAGCAGCACTACGGAGTCCAGCGGCGCGGCGAATAACGTCATGAAAAATGCGGCGACGCCTGCCACCGCTCCATATCCAGCGAGGCGCAGCGGGTCGGAACCTTTGGTGAGCCGCTGTCCACAATAGGCAAAGGCCAGCAGCGCACCAAGCGCCCATATACCGGTCAGCGCCGTGGTAGACCCTACTGACAGGCCCAGTATTTCGCCGCCATAGGGCTCCAGCAATGCATCCTGCATCGCAAAGGCCATGGCGCCCAGACCAATGGCCAGCAACAACCGCTTGGTATTGGGCTGGTTGGTAAATCCGGTCCAGATTTCAGAAAAGCGCGGCGGCACTTCTTTGGACATCGTAATTTTCGTATTGCGCGCTTCCTGTTTCCAGAGCGCGGAAATGTTCAGCACCACTGTAACAACCGCTGCGCCCTGAATGACCTGTACCAGTTTCGTCGCCGTGAAATCAGCCAGCAGATTGCCGATGGTAAATGATGCCGCCATCATGCCGATCAGCAACATGACATAGAGCAAAGCCACAACACGCGGGCGTTTGTCTTCGCTTGCAATATCAGTGGCCAGCGCCAGACCGGCGGTCTGCGTCACATGCATGCCCGTCCCTGTCAGCAGAAACGCAAGGCATGCGGCAGTAACGCCCGCTGCAAAGGTATCAGGCCGCGTCAGCAGCAACAGCGCAAACGGCATGATGGCTAGACCGCCAAACTGCCCCAAAGTGCCAAACCAGATATAGGGCACACGCCGCCAGCCCAGCACCGAGCGGTGCGTATCGCTGCGATGCCCGATCAGCGCGCGGAACGGCGCGATGAGCAGCGGGATCGCGATCATCAGCGCCACTATCCATGTCGGGATATTCAGCTCGACGATCATCACCCGGTTGAGCGTGCCATTTAAAAGCACTGCCGCCAGCCCGACGCTCACCTGAAACAGTGCAAGGCGCAGCAGGCGCGCCAGAGGCAGCTCTGCACTCGCCGCATCCGCAAACGGCAGGAAGCGTGATCCCACGCCTTGCCAGAAAGATACAGATGCGCGTTTATCGTGCATTTACAGGTGATCCCCCCGGCTGATGCTCATCGCCTGTGATTTGTAGAAACCGCTCGAAACACGTTCGGTAAAATTTATGTTCCATTCGGGCAGCGCCGCCGTAATGGCTTTGGACAGGCGCGCTTCGGCAATCGGCTTGATCGCAGGTGAGCGGTCACTGCGCGGAAACAGTTTCCCCACATTGTGCATCGCCGCAAGCAGCGCGGTGCGCGGGGCAAAGGTAAATGCCATATGATTGGCCCGGCCCGACCAGGCATCCAGCACAGCGATCACATCGTCCGCATCATAGTGAATGAGCGAATCCATCGCCGCAACATGGTCAAAAATACCCAGATCGCGGTCACGCATATCGCCGACGCGCCAGTCGATCCGCAAGCCTTTAGGTGCGCGTTTGCGGGCGACATCAATCAACCCCTGCGACACATCAATCGCGACCACATTCGCGCCGCGCTCCGCCGCCGCAATGGACAGCGCGCCGGTGCCGCACCCGGCATCGAGCAGGCGCATGCCATGCATATCGGTGGGCAGCGTCGATAGCAGCAGTTCGCGCATCGTATCGCGGCCCGCCCGCACCGTCGCGCGGATACCGCTAACCGGTGCGTCGGATGTCAGGTCTTCCCACGCCTTGCGCGCGGTCTTGTCGAAATAATGCTCAAGCCGTGTGCGGCTTTGCTGATAGGTGTTCGAGGCCAGGCTATGCTCCATCATTCAAACCCCAGAAATTCAAAGATATCGCGGTCTTTCATGGGCTTGGCGGCAAGCGGATCAACGCCTTCCCACAGTTTTTTGGCAAGGTTCATATATTCCTGCCGCGCCTGTTCGACTTCGGGCGAATCTTCCATTTCAAACAATGTGCATTTTTTCAGGCGCGACCGGCGGATGGCGTCCAGATCCTCAAAATGCGCGAGGCGGCGCATGCCAATCGCATCGCTGAACCGGTCGATTTCGTCCGTCGCGGCAGAGCGGTTGGCGACCACGCCCGCCAGTTTCACATTATAGTTTTTCGATTTCGCATTGATGGCCGCGACAATCCGGTTCATGGCGAAAATGCTGTCGAAATCGTTCGCCGCCACGACAACGGCATTATCGGCATGTTGCAGCGGCGCGGCAAAACCGCCGCACACCACATCGCCGAGCACATCGAAAATCACGATATCGGTATCTTCAAGCAGGTGGTGCTGTTTAAGCAGCTTGACCGTCTGTCCAACGACATAGCCGCCGCAGCCTGTGCCCGCAGGGGGGCCGCCCGCCTCCACGCACATAACGCCATTATAGCCTTCGAACATATAGTCTTCGGGGCGCAGCTCCTCGCTGTGGAAATCGACGGTTTCCAGCACATCGATCACGGTCGGCATCATTTTCTTGGTAAGCGTGAATGTCGAATCATGCTTGGGGTCACAGCCGATCTGCAGCACGCGGTGGCCCATTTTGGAAAAGGCCGCCGAGAGATTCGACGATGTCGTCGATTTGCCAATGCCGCCCTTGCCATAGACCGCAAATACTTTTGCGCCCTTGATTTCATCGGCGGGGTCAAGCGCAACCTGTACGCTGCCTTCGCCATCGGGGGGACTGCCGCCATCCAATAGGGTCATGATATTCCACTCCTCATTCTGCTGGAACCAGGCCTTCCAGCCGGTCCTCCAAATCATCGCTGGCGGCTTGCAGCGCCGCCAGAGTTTCTGCGTCCGGTGTCCACAAATCGCGCTCGCATGCTTCGAGCAGCCGGTCGGCGACGCGCGCCGATGACTTGGGATTAAGCTCCGCCAGCCGCGCCCGCATCGCATCATCGAGCACGAATGTTTCGCTGATTTTCTGATACACCCATGGCGACACGGTGCCGGTCGTCGCGGACCAGCCCATCGTGTTGGTGACATGGCCCTCGATATGCCGCACGCCCTCGAAACCATGGTCCAGCATGCCTTCATACCATTTGGGATTAAGCATCCGAGTGCGGGTTTCCAGATCAATCTGTTCACCCAAAGTGCGCACTTTGGTATCACCCTGCGTGGCATCCACCATATAGATCGGAGCCGCTTTGCCGCGCGCTTTTTCCACCGCCTTGCTCATGCCGCCCAGCCCGTCGACATAATGGTCGATATCGGTGACGCCAAGCTCAACCGACTCCAGGTTCTGATATGTCAGATCAACCCCGGCCAATTCGCTTTCCAGCAATTCGCGGTGCTGCGATGGCACACCATTGCGGCCATAGGCATAGCCCTTGTGCGTTTCGAACATATTTGCCAGCTCTTCAGGATCTGACCAGGCGCCGCCGTCGATCATCTGATTGACATTGGCGCCATAAGCGCCCTGCGCATTGGAAAAGACCCGCAGGCTCGCGGTTTCTAGATCGCAGCCATGCTGCGCCTGATGCGCCAGGCTGTGCTTGCGAACAAAATTCTGTGCGGCAGGCTCATCGGCGATGGTGGCAAGATATGTCGCCTCGGCCAGCATGCGTGTTTGCAGTGGCAACAGGTCACGGAAAATGCCCGACAATGTGGCCACGACATCAATACGCGGGCGGCCCAGTTCCTCCAGCGGGATCAGCTCTGCACCCGCAAGGCGGCCGTAATCATCAAAGCGCGGACGTGCACCGATCAGCGCCATCGCCTGTGCAATCTGCGCGCCTTCGCTTTTCAGATTGTCCGTGCCCCATAATACCATGGCGATGCTTTCGGGCAGTGTGCCACCATCGGCCTGATGCCGCGCGATCAGCTGCTTAGCCTGAACGTGACCCTGTTTGACCGCAAAGGCGCTGGGAATGCGGAATGGATCGAAACCATGCATATTGCGGCCTGTTGGCAGGACATCGGGATTATTCAGAATATCGCCGCCCGGTGCGGGCTTGACATAGGCGCCATCCAGAGCGCGGATCAATGCGCCAAGTTCGTCATTGGCATCCAGTTTCGCCTCTATATCGGCACGGTCGAGATCGGGCGTCGCCGCCGCCATCGCATCCACAAAATCGCGGCGCGCATCACCTTCCATTGTGCCGCCAAATACGTGCAGACCATGCGGAATAAGCTCACGCTCCAGCTCGTACAGACGGCCCGGCAGGCTCTCCAGATCGCCCGCCTCAATGTCCAGTTCGGCGCAATGGTCGCGGATCATGTCTTTCAGATCACTGCGCTCCGCATCATCATCTGCCGCAGTGCGATAGCGTTCGAGCAGCGCTTTCAGATCAGCAAAACCTTTGTACAGGCCCGCCTCGGCCAGCGGCGGGGTCAGATAGCTAATCAATGTTGCACCTGAGCGGCGTTTGGCAATAATACCCTCGGACGGGTTGTTGGACGCATAGAGATAGAAATTGGGAAGGTCGCCAATAAGGCGCTCTGGCCAGCAATCACCGCTCATGCCCGCCTGTTTGCCCGGCATGAATTCCAGCGCGCCATGCGTGCCGAAATGCAGCGCGGCATGTGCGCCAAAATCTTCGCGGATGTAACGGTAAAATGCGGAGAATGCATGAGTCGGCGTAAAGCCGCCCTCAAAAAGCAACCGCATTGGATCACCTTCATAACCAAAGGCGGGCTGCACACCGACAAACACATTGCCGAAATGTGCGCCATAGATATGGATGCTCTGGCCATCGCTCTGCTGGCGGCCCGGGGCGGGGCCCCATTGCGCTTCAATCTCTTTCAAATGCGGCTCACAGCGCACATGGTCGTCGGCGCTGATCCGCACGGCGACATTCGCGTCCGCACCGAATTTTGCGGCATTGCCTTTGATTATCGCGTCACGCAATTCATCAACTGTCGCGGGGGCTCCCACATCATAGCCTTCGCGTTCCAGCCGCTGCAGCGTCGCGTGCAGCGATTCAAACACCGCGAGATGTGCGGCTGTGCCCGTGGCCCCTGCATTGGGCGGAAAATTGAACAGCACGATAGCCAGCTTGCGGTCCCGGTTTGCGGATTTGCGGTTGCGGATAAGTTTAAGCGTTTTCAATGCCAGCGCCTGCGCACGTTCTTCGCAGCTTTGCATCGCGCGCGCTTCATTGCCGCCCGCATCGGACCGGCCGCCGAACACGCTGGGCGCAATCGCCCCGTCCAGTTCAGGAATGGCGAGCATCATTGTCGTTTCCAGTGGCAGCAGCCCCTGCCGGCTTTCCTGCCATTGTTCGAGCGACTGAAACTCAATCGGATGCGCTGCAATATAGGGCACATTAACACCCGCCAGCGTTTCGACCGCTGCATCGACATCATTATAGGCGGGGCCACCGACCAGCGAGAAGCCGGTCAGGTTGATGATGGCATCGACTTGCGCCTTGCCGTTCTGAACGAAATATTTCTCAATCGCCGGACGTGCATCCAGTCCGTTGGCAAAGGCCGGAATGACCCGCAGCCCCTGTGCCTCCAATGCAGCGATCATACCATCATAATGGCCGGTATCGCGTCCGAGCAGATAGGAGCGCAGCATCAGAACGCCGACAGTGCCCGCCGCTTTTTTCGCTTTGGGAAGATCACGGATATCTTCGCTCATGCGGGTCTTTATGCCGGGGTGGTAGACGCCGACTTCGGGATATTCGCGTGGCTGCTGGGCAGGTATTTTCCCTTTCAGGGACGCCCGCGCGCCGCTGGCATAACGGTCAATCAGGCCGCGCACCATGTCGATGACATTGTCATCCGATCCGGCCAGCCAATATTGCAGGGTCAGGAAATAATGCCGCACATCCTGTGCGGAACCCGGCACAAAGCGCAGGATTTTGGGCAGGCGGCGCAGCATTTTCATCTGCCCCGCGCCCGACGAACCGCCCGCTTTTTTCGAACCGCGCAGTTTTTTCAGCAATGCGAGCGGGCCTTTGGCGGGCTTGTCCATGCTGTAATTGCCCAGCCGCGTAAGCTTGACGATATCCGCCGCCGACATCAGCCCGACAATGGCATCACAATCATCGCGCCGCGCCAGCAGCGCGGGGTGGATGGCACGTACATGATCCTCCAGGAACAGCATCGTCGCAATGATGAAATCGGCTTTTGCAATATCGGCTCTGGCCCGTTCCAGCACCTGTGGATCGCGGTCCCAGTCCGACGCGGCATAAAATCCGATGCTGATATTGTCGCGCGCCATCTGCTGGTTGGCGCGTTCGACCGCACCGGCCAGATGATTGTCCAGCGTGATGATGACCACGCGGACTGGAGGATGCGCGCTACCGGGCATAATGCGCCTTTGCCTCATACAAGGTCGCCAGCTCTATGGTGGAAACCCCCTGCTCGGCCGCAAATGTTTCGGTGTTGCGCTTGGCCTTGCCGCGCACGAAGAACGGAATTTTCTTCAGCTCGCGCTGCGCATCATCGCTCCACACGGTTTCCGTATCATTTGCCGGAGCCGCTGTCGTTTCGTCTTTTGCTGTATCTTCCTGTCCCGGCGCGGCATGGCCCGGCCCCAGATGCGACGCGCCGGCATGATCGTTAAATTCAAAATCATCGCGGAACATGGTTAGCAGATGTTCTTCCAGACCCATGACCAGCGGATGAACCCATTCGTCAAATATGACATTCGCGCCTTCAAATCCCATATGCGGTGAATAGCGCGCCGGGAAATCCTGCACATGGACGGGCGAGGAAATCACCGCGCAGCCGATACCAAAACGTTTCGCAATATGGCGCTCCATTTGCGTGCCCAGCACCAGTTCGACTTGCGCATCTTCAATGGCTTTTTCGACCGCAAGATGATCGTCGGTAATCAGCGGTTCTGCATCATAGAGTTTCGCCGCCGCACGCACTTCGCGGGCATATTCACGGTTATAGCAGCCAAGGCCAACGACTTTGAAGCCAAGTTCCTCGCTGGCCACGCGGGCCGCGGCCACTGCATGGGTTCCATCGCCAAAGATAAACACGCGCTTGCCGGTCAGATAATTGGAGTCGATCGAACGGCTCCACCAGGACAGCCGGGACAGGCCCTCTTTCAGCATTGGTACCGGATCGACGTCGGCAATCTTGGCCACTTCGCGGATGAAGTCCTGTGTCGCGCCAACGCCAATTGGCACGGTGCGCACGGCGGGCTGACCAAATTCACGCTTCAGATAATCCGCCGCCAGATCGCCGGTTTCGGGATACAGCACGATATTGAAATCCGCCTCGCCCAATCTGGCAATATCGGCTGCACTGGAGCCGAGCGGTGCGGTCACATTGATATCAATGCCCATTTTATTGAGCAGGCCGGTGATTTCGGCAATATCATCGCGGTGCCGGAAACCGAGCGCGGTGGGACCGAGCAGGTTCGCCAGCGGGCGGCGGGCCGCTTTGTCCGAAGCACGGCGATCCTTGTCGCTCAGCTTGCGCACTATCTGGTAAAATGTTTCCGCCGCGCCCCAATGCTCCTTGCGCTGATAGCTCGGCAGTTCAAGCGGAATGACGGGAATAGGCAGGCCCATATTCTCGATCAGCCCCGCCGGATCATCCTGTATCAGTTCCGCTGTGCAAGATGCGCCGACCAGCATGGCATCGGGCGCAAACCGGTCCAGCGTATCGCGCGCCGCCGTCTGGAAAAGCTGCGATGTATCCTTGCCCAGGTCACGCGCCTGAAATGTCGTATAGGTTACCGGCGGGCGTTTGCCGCGCCGTTCGATCATGGTGAACAGCAGGTCGGCATAAGTGTCACCCTGCGGCGAGTGCAACAGATAATGAATGCCTTCCATCGCGGTCGCAACCCGCATGGCGCCTACATGGGGCGGGCCTTCATATGTCCAGACGGAAAGCTGCATCGCTATACCCTCAGCACATCACGGCGGCGCAATGGCCGCGCAAAAAGTTCGGCCAGATCGCCCGCCTGGTCAAAACCGTGGATGGGAGAGAAGACGAGTTCGATTGCCCATTTGGTGGACAGCCCTTCGGATTCCAGCGGATTGGCAAGGCCAAGGCCGCATACCGTCAGGTCGGGCTGCGCGCTGCGCACACGATCCAGTTGCAGGTCAACGTCCTGCCCCTCGCTGATCTGCACGTCCGCGGGCAACAGCGCCAGTTCCCGGTCCATATGGCTGCGGTGCAGATAGGGCGTGCCGACTTCGGTCAGCACCATGCCGAGTTCCCGCGACAAAAAGCGCGCGAGCGGAATTTCAAGCTGCGAATCCGGCATGAAGAATATTGATTTGCCCGCCAGCCGCGCGCGCTGATGCGCCATCGCTTTTTCGGCGCGCGCCTGATACGGGCGCAGCGTTTCGGCAAAATGCGTTTCGTCTATGCCATATTCTGTTGCCGCGGCCTGAAGCCAAGCCGTTGTGCCTTCCACGCCAAACGGGAACAGCGCATCCAGCCTTTGCGCGCCGCGCTCTTTCAGCGCCTGCGCCGTATCGCCAAGAAACGGCTGCGCGAGCAGGAAGCGAGTATTGGGTCCAATACCGGGAAGATCGGATACAGCGCGTTCCGGCAGGCTGGCGACATTGCCGATGCCAAGCTCGGCAAACAGCCGCATAAACTGGTCTTCAACGATATCTGGCAAGGAGCCGACAATAATCAGGTTTGCTACGTCGTCATCGGTCAGTGCAGGCATTTCCGGCACCAGCGATGCGAGGCACGCGTCTTCGCCTTCGGTAAAAGTCGTTTCGATACCGCTGCCTGAATAGTTGAGGATGCGCACCTCAGGTGCGTGTTTGGCGCCCAGCCTTTGCGCCGCCTTGGCGAGGTCAAGCTTGATAACTTCGGACGGACAACTGCCGACCAGAAACAGCGATTTGATTTCGGGGCGGCGCGCCAAAAGCTGATCCACGATCCGGTCCAGTTCTTCATTGGCATCGGCAAGACCCGCCAGATCGCGCTCTTCCATGATCGCGGTGGCAAAGCGCGGCTCGGCAAAAATCATCACGCCCGCCGCCGATTGCAGCAGGTGCGCACAGGTGCGCGAGCCCACCACCAGGAAAAACGCATCCTGCATTTTGCGGTGCAGCCAGATAATACCGGTCAGGCCGCAGAATACCTCACGCTGGCCGCGCTCCTTGAGCACAGGCGCGCAGTCGCTGCCATTTGACGCGGCTATAGGAAGCTGCGCATTCATGATGCCACCGCCAGTTTGTCATTTTCAAGAGGCGTATTTTCAAGACGTGCTATACGCAGTTTATAAAGGAATTGCCCGGCATTGATGACATAAGCCGCATAGGCCGCGAGCGCGACATACATGCGCTCTTCGCTGGTGCCCCAACCATTCAGCAGCATCAGGATATAGGCCGTGTGCAACGCCAGCACCGCCATGCTGAACACATCTTCCCAAAAGAATGGCCGTGCAAACAGCCATTCATCAAAGACCACTTTTTCCCAGATCGAACCGGTAATCATAATCGCATAAAGTGCGAAAGTTTTCAGCAGCACCGATATTTCGGCAGCCGTTTCACCCTCACCTGTCCGCAGAAATTGTATTACCAGAAAGAGGCTGATGCCGAAGATCAGGAACTGGACCGGCGCCAATATGCTCTGGACAACTGTCCATACCGACTCGTCGCGCCGCTTTCTTTGTTCTGGTGTATATAAGGCAGCCGATGCAACAGGCGCGGCCTGAGCCGCTGGGTTTCGGAGATTTTCCGCCGATTCTGTATGTTCGTTACTGGACAGACTGCGTACTCCCCTAGTGTGCAACGGAGAGTACGGAGTTTTACATCAATATGTCAAGTAATTTAGACGTCAATAAAAATTGACACAACACGTATTGCTTGTTACATATTAATTCTATAGTGTGCGCAGCACTTGAGGCGGTAAAACCGCTCTTGTGGCCGACGTTATGTCACGCCGACCAGACTTTTTAGGAGAGTCTGAATATGGCTTCAGTATTTGGAATATCCGAGCTTCGTTCCAAGCTTGAGGACTGGCGCTCCAGTCGCAGGAATCAGGATTCGGACGACCCGGAAACCGCCCCCGAAATCACCGAAGTGGAAAAGAAAGTGTTTGAGCTGATAGACAGCGGAAACACTGACCATGATCTATCCGTATTGCTCGAAAATCTTGTCATCCCCAAGTTGATTGCGGACCGCGACAATCCTGGCAACCGGTTAGACGCGCGAGGTTTGTCGGAGATTATCGGCACACCCCGCAAGCGGCCGATCACCGAAGAAGATGTCGCGCAGTTTACCAAATTATCGGTTGAAGGCGATGCTCGCAGCCTGCTCGATTTTGTGGATCATTGTCTTGCCACCGGCAGTTCTGTCGAAACAATCTATGTCGAATTGCTGGCCCCCACGGCGCGGCGCCTTGGCGTATTTTGGGAAGAGGACAGCAGAGACTTTGTCGATGTTACGATGGGGCTGTGGCGGATACAGGAAATCCTGCGTGAATTGACGCTGCGTATCCCGCCCGCATCTGGCCCGGGCCATGGCCAGCGGTCCGCGCTTTTCTCCACCATGCCTGGCGAGCAGCATAGTTTTGGCGCATTGATGGTCGCGGAATGTTTTCAGCGTGCAGGCTGGGACACTGAAGTATTGATGGAGCCAAGCCAGTCCGAACTCACGGGCAAATTCGCCAACTGCCATTACGACCTAATTGGCTTGACCGTCAGCTGCGACTGTCCTACGGGCACACTTTCCGGTCTGGTTAAGGCGATAAGATCGGTATCCACCAACCCCGAAATCCGTATCATGATAGGCGGCCGCGTCATTAACGAACAACCTGATCTTGTTGAAAAATGCGGTGCCGATGGAACAGCCGTTGATGCACAGGGCGCCGTTGCATTGGCCGATTCTCTAGTGCCACTCAAAATAGATACATTCGAAAACCTGGCTTAGGAACTGGCACAGTCCGATGAACTTTGAATCACCCACAGAACATCAGATTCCGTTCAGTGACCCGGATGCCATGTTCGATGGTTTTACCAAAGAAGATATTATAGAGCTCGCCTATAGTTCGGGCGATTTCATGCTGGCAATTGATGAAAATCAGATTGTACGCGATGTCGCTGTAAACGTGAGCGATCATAGCCTTGCGCAAAAATGGATCGGCCAGAAATGGTCCGATACCGTGACTGTCGAAAGCAAACCCAAAATCACGCAAATGCTGGATGCAGAAAATGATGCGCGGCACGTATGGCGACAGGTAAACCATCTGCACGACGATGGCGATGTGCCGGTTAATTACAAGATCGTAAAGCCGGTGAATAATCCATGGCATATTGCGATTGGCCGCGATCTGCGCTCGGTGTCTTTGTTGCAGCAACGTCTTCTCAAAACCCAGCAATCGATGGAACGCGATTACCTGAACCTGCGCCAGACGGAAACGCGGTACAGGCTGCTGTTCGACAATATTTCATATCCCGTCCTGATTGCAGATGCGGGCAACTACCAGATTCAGCAGGCCAACCGCGCCGCCCATGGATTAATGGATGCGGCCCCGGGCGCTCTGGAAAATCAGAGCCTGCTCAGCTTGGTCGAATCCGAATTCCGCGATGACGTCATTGCGTATATCGGTGCAGTCTCTGTGAGTAACGCGGCGGAGCCTGTCAGTGTGCGGCTGATCGGGCGCACCGGTTTCGTCAAACTGGTGGCATCGGCATTTCGCCAGTCCGGCAAGCAATACTGGCTGATCAATATTGACGATGGTTTGCACGAAGTGCCGAGCAAACGGTCGGATCAATATATCCTGGATGCTGTTGAAAAAATGCCCGATGCATTTGTGCTCGCAAACGAGAAACAGGAAATTCTGGTTGCTAATCGCGCATTTATCGAACTGGTTCAGGCCGGGTCCGGTGAACAGCTTCTGGGCGTTTCGCTCAATAGCTTTATTGGCCGCCCTGATGTCGATCTTGGCCTGCTTAAAAAACAGCTTAAAGATCATCAGAATGTCCGCAATTTCAGCTCGGTCGTCAATGATCTCAATGGCGGTGAAGAGCCGGTTGAAATCTCTGCGATCATGATAGAGCGTGACCAGCCATTGTTCGGATATTCGGTGCGCAGTATCGGCCGGCGTGAACGCGACCTGCCGCAAACCGGTAATCAATTGCCACGCTCAGTAGATCAATTGACCGAGTTGGTAGGGCGCAAACCGCTCAAGGAAATTGTGCGCGAAAGCACCGACTTGATCGAGCGGATGTGCATTGAGGCAGCCTTGATACACACATCCGACAACCGCGCATCGGCCGCCGAAATTCTGGGGCTGAGCCGGCAGAGCCTGTATTCCAAGCTGCACCGCCACGGGTTGGGGAATCTGTCCGGAAAGAAATAACTTATGCGGACAGGCATGACCCGAAAACCATACAGTTTTGTTGTCCAAATAGTTTGACACTTTCGTGGATTTGTCATAGTTTTCTGCTATGTCAGACTCGGCAATATCCAAGGCTTTTTCGCGCCCGCCCGCGCTGGCCGATATTGTCGAACTCACCAAACCCGTGACATGGTTCCCGCCCATGTGGGCATTTATGTGCGGCGTGGTGTCGTCCGGCGTATCACTTTCACAAAATTGGGTTTTTCTGACCGTTGGCATTTTGCTCACCGGCCCGATTGTGTGCGGGACGAGCCAAGTCATCAATGACTGGTGTGACCGCGACGTGGATGCGATCAACGAAAAAGGCCGGCCCATCCCGTCGGGCCGCGTGCCCGGACTATGGCCCGTATGGATTGCGCTTTTCGGCGCGGCGCTTTCACTGGCTGTCGGCGCGGCGCTCGGCATATGGGTTTTTGCCGCGACATGTGTGGCGCTATTTTGCGGCTGGGCCTACAGTTCCCCGCCTTTCCGATTTAAGCGCAGCGGATGGCTGGGACCGCTCGTCTGCGCACTGAGCTATGAAGGCTTGTCCTGGTTTACCGGTGCCAGCGTGATGACCGGCGGCCTTCCCTCGGCCACTATTCTTGCAGTGCTGCTGCTCTACAGCATCGGCGCCCACGGCATTATGACACTGAATGATTTCAAGGCTGTCGAGGGTGACCGCGAGATGGGCCTGCGATCGCTGCCGGTTACCATGGGCGTGCGCGGCGCAGCGCTGTTTGCGTGCGCTACCATGGCTTTGGCACAGGTTGCCATCATCGCGCTCTTGATTGTTCAGGATTACATGATTTCGGCAGCGATTGTGACGCTGTTTCTTGCGGTCCAGTTGGGATTGATGGCGCGGCTGATCCGCGATCCTGCAAAACTCGCGCCCTGGTATAACGCCACCGGCATTTCGCTCTATGTGTTCGGCATGCTTGCCGCTGCCCTTGGCCTGGGAGGATATATATGATTTCCGCGATACTGCGAACCAACACACAGCAAACCACTGGAATTGGCTGGCTGGGCATTTTCCGGCTCGGCACAGTGCAGGCCGCGATAGGGGCTATGGTGATGCTTGCGACATCGCTGCTCAATCGTGTGATGGTGGTGGAATATAGTGTCGCCGCTGCCATTCCCGCCGCACTTGTTGCATGGCATTATGGCGTGCAACTGACCCGCCCGCTGTGGGGCCATAGCTCCGACCGGTCGCCGCGCCGGACGCCATGGATAGTGGGGGGCATGGGCATATTGGCGCTGGGCGCGATCCTGGCTGTTGATGCCACGATATTAATGGCGAACCCGGGCATGGCCGCCTATCTGCTGGCGATAGTCAGCTTTACGATGATCGGCCTGGGCGTTGGCATGTCGGGCACGGCGTTACTCGCATTGCTTGCGTCGCGCGTATCGGCGGAACGCAAACCGGCGGCAGCGGCCATAAGCTGGACGATGATGATCGCGGGCATCGTGATTGCCGCGGCCGTGGCGGGCGCAAACCTAGATCCATTTAGTGAATCACGCCTTGCGATTGTAGCAAGCCTAGTGGTCTTGGCGGCATTTTGCGCCGCCATGCTGGCGTTGCGCAATCTGGAAAATAATTCCGCCCCGGTGAAGCAGCGCAGCACAGACGAGAACACACAGAGTTTCCCCGAAGTCCTGCGCGAAATCTGGCAGGAGCGCGAGGCCCGCCGTTTTACCTATTTCGTATTTCTTTCGATGCTGGCTTACAGCATGCAGGACCTGATTATGGAGCCTTTTGCCGGTTTCATTTTTGAAATGACACCCGGGGAATCAACACAGCTTTCCAGCCTGCAACACGGCGGCATATTGGTTGGTATGCTGGCGTCTGGATTGGGCGGCAGCCTGTATACCGCGCGGTTCGGACAGAATCTGAAACTCTGGATCGTGATGGGCTGTCTGGGCTCCGCCATCATGCTTGCCGGGCTTTCATTCGCAGCAACAGCGGGACTGGCATGGCCGTTAAAGGCAAATGTATTCGGGCTCGGCGTCGCCAATGGTGTTTTTGCCGTCGCGGCCGTCAGCGCCATGCTCGGCCTCGCCAGTAAGGGCCGCGCTTCGGGCGAAGGCGCGCGCATGGGCGTATGGGGGGCATCACAGGCCATTGCGTTCGGTCTGGGCGGCCTGACCGGCGCGGTTATCGTTGATCAGCTTCGCGCGATGACCGGCGAAAATGTTACTGCATTCCAGATCGTATTCGCGGTCGAGGCGGGGCTGTTCATAATTGCCGCACTTGCGGCCACGGGCACACAGATGGCGCGTCCGCACACACAGATGGAGGCGGCGTAACATGGCACGGCAACAAATGGATATTCAGGCGGATTATGATGTCATCGTCGTGGGCGGTGGACCTTCGGGCGCAACCGCCGCACATGATCTGGCGGTGCAGGGATACCGGGTCATGCTGCTCGACAAGGCGGGGCGCGTGAAACCGTGCGGCGGTGCTGTACCGCCGCGCCTGCTCAAGGATTTTGATATCCCGGAATCGCTGCTGGTCGCGCACGCCAAATCCGCGCGGATTATCGCGCCTTCCCATAAAACGGTGGACATGCCCGTGGGCGATGGTTTCGTCGGCATGGTCGACCGCGATATATTCGATGAATGGCTGCGCAGCCGTGCCTGCGCAGCAGGGGCCATCCGTATGACGGGGGCCTGCGAAACGGTGGAGAATGACGATGCGGGCATTGCCACCATATCGTTTCGCACCGATCGGAAATCTGACCTGCAGACCGTAACGGCGCGCTGCGTCATCGGCGCCGATGGAGCGCGTTCACGCGTGGCGCAGCAATGCATCAAAAACGCCGACCGCGTGCCGTGCGTTTTTGCCTATCACGAAATTGTGAAAGTGCCCGAGACGATTACCGAAGATTACGAAAGAGACCGCTGTGATGTCTATTATCAGGGGCATTTGTCACCGGACTTTTACGCCTGGATTTTCCCGCATGGTAAGACTGCCAGCATCGGTCTGGGCAGTGCCAATAAAGGCTTTCCGCTGCGTGAAACAACGCGGCAGATGCGCGAACAGACCGGGCTGTCAGAATGGGAAACGGTGCGCAAAGAAGGCGCGCCTATTCCGCTCAAGCCCCTTAAACGCTGGGACAATGGCAAAAATGTACTCGTCACGGGCGATGCCGCGGGCGTGGTCGCGCCTTCATCGGGCGAAGGCATTTACTATGCCATGACAGCAGGCCGAATGGGCGCCAATGCGGCGTCACAGTTCTTGCAAACCGGCGATGCCAAAGCGTTGAAGGGCGCGCGCAAGTCATTCATGAAAGCGCATGGCCGCGTGTTCTGGATCCTCGGCGTCATGCAATATTTCTGGTATAAAAATGACAAGCGCCGCGAGCGGTTCGTGAAAATGTGCGCCGACCCCGATGTCCAGCGCTTGACATGGGAAGCCTATATGAACAAAGAATTGGTGAAACGTGAACCAAGGGCGCATATGAAAATATTCTTAAAGGATCTGGGCCATTTATTCGGAATGAAAGCTGTTAATAGATGAGTCGCGCCGCGATTTTCCCGATTATCATTGCATTGGGTGTGGCCTTTATGGTTGCGACCGTCGGCGGTACCATCACTGTGCTGGACGAATGGTATTATTCGCTCAGGCAGCCGGGCTGGGCGCCGCCCGGCTATATGTTCGGCATTATCTGGACAGTTATTTTCGCGCTGATCGCGCTGGCGGGCGTATTTGCATGGGAAAAGGCACCGACACGCCGCGATACGGAAATCATGCTGGGCCTGTTCGCGCTCAATGGCTTTCTCAATCTGATGTGGAGCTTTGTATTCTTCCGGATGCAGCGGCCCGACTGGGCATTTTATGAGCTGATCGCCCTATGGCTGTCGATACTCGTACTCATCATATTTTGCGGGCGGTTTTCCAAAATCGCCGCTGTGCTGCTTGTCCCCTATCTCATCTGGGTCACCATAGCTGGCGCGCTTAATTATCAGGTTATCCAGCTTAATGGCCCGTTCGGGTAACACCCCCCATGCATGAATTTTTCGCCAGCGGGCGCGCTGCCGATGCTGTGCTGTGCGTACTGGCAGTGGAAGCGATCTGGTTGATCGCACGCGGCAATAGCTGGCGCGATGTTGTCCCGGCACTACTCCCGGCGGTATTGATGATAGTCGCCGTGCGCGCGGCATTAACCGGCGCGCCTTGGCCATGGGTTTCCATCCCGCTGGCATTGGCCTTTCCCGTACATATATATGATCTGTATCGGCGCGGCATGCTCTCCCGCAAAAATGCATCCTCCGCCTCTACACCTTCCGATCACGGGGAAAAATAAACCCGGCCATCACAGCCGGGTTTTAAGTTAGGGTTGCAGAACCATGAATTCTGCGGAGTGATATATTACGGCTCCGGCCTAATATTCCGGCGCATAATGATGCTCAATCGCCCATAGATACCAGTTATCGACCACCGTGCCGGTCAGCAATATGCCGATACCGCCGGTGAGCGTGCACAGTACCGCAAACCACCAGGCCCAGCGGTGGATCGATTCCATTGTGGCGTTAAAGCCCATCGTCCATCTCCAGAACAGGGCCGCCCGTTCGGACGCCGTGCCGCGGTCGGTAATCTGTTCCAGCTCGCGTTCACCGCCATAACGGCCGACCGCGAGGATCGTCGCGCCGTGCATCGCAAACAGCAAGGCCGAGCCATAGAGGAACACAATCGAAAGCGCGTGGAACGGGTTATAGAAAAGATTGCCATATTGCAGCGAGAAATTATTCGTCCATTCGAGGTGCGAGAAAATGCCGAACGGCACAGCCTCGGCCCAGCTGCCCATGAAAAACGGACGGATGAAACCAAGCACCAGATAGAGCCAGATCGCACTTAAAAATGCCCAGGCCACATGCGTGCCCATGCCGAGTGCGCGGGCGCGGCGATATGTCCGCACCCACCACAAAAGGATTGATAGCGTCAGGAAGAAACCGGCCAATATCCACCAGCCGCCTTCATTGAGCGGGACAAATGGGGAAAAACCATATTCCGGTCCCGGAGGGTTCAGCGTCAGCCAAAAGAACTGCCGGACAAACTCGACCGGATCCCAGTTCACCGAGGCCAGCATATTCAAGCCGATAATCTCTATCGCCAGAAAACCGAAAAGCAGCGACGCAATGCCTAACCAGCCCAGATAAAGCGGACCGATCTGTGCCTGCCCGAATTTACCCATCCAATAGCTGAAACCTGTTATTTCGGTGCGTGCTTCATCACCCGGCGGCAAAGGCATTCCCATTTCGGGGGCATGCTGCAATTGCACTTGCGTAAATATATTTTGATAGCGTGCCATTTACATTCTCCCCATTAAGACCAGATCGGTATGTTGCGCCACCAGTCCCACCATTCGGGCCAGCCGCCGTCATACAGCGGACCTGCAATGATGATGCAGATCGCGCTCCAGAAACCGGCATTAAGCGCGAGGAACAGGCCCAGCCGGTGGATACCGATCGTACCCACGGAATAGCCGATGAAATCACGGAAAAATGTATCTTCATATTCCGGCGTTTTAACGTCTTCGCCTTTTTTCGGATTGACCGCCGAAAGGATCAGCGCGCCGTGCAGCGCCAGTGCGAATGTCGTCACGAAAAAGAACGATACCGCAATCATATGCGCCGGATTATAGTGGAAGTTCACATATTGATATCCGGTATTCGACACCCAATCGAGATGCGAGAAAATACCGTAGGGAAAGCCATAACCCCATGCGCCCAGCAAAAACGGGCGGAATATCACCAATGTGACATAGGCGAGAATGGCTACACCGAAAGCGATCGGGACGTGATAGCCCATGCCCAGCTTGCGGCAGATCTCCACTTCACGCAATGCCCAAGACACAAATGCGCCCGTCGCAAATATTGTAATAAGCTGCCAGAAACCGCCTTCCTTGAGCGGCGCGAGGCCGAGCCCATAACTCACATCCGGCGGGTTGATCGAAATCAGCCACGGATTCCATGTCGGACCAAGCGAGGCGGCATAAAAAATCAGAGCCGTGCCCAATATCGCGCATATCGCCGACATAACCCCGAAAAAGCCGACATAAAATGGACCGATCCAGAAATCGAACAGGTCCCCTCCGATCAGCGTGCCGCCACGGACACGATATTTTCTTTCAAAGCTTAACAGCGACATTGCAATATCCCTTCAGGCATATCCCCGTACACCGGAAAACCGGTGCACAAATTTTTGGCTCTTTAGCTCCCGGTGGGAGGTGCGATGCATATGCATCGCAGCCTCCTTAAGGGGCTTCATGTTCAGGTTAGTCGTTCGGACTGTTCGACCGAAGCCGTAGCTGCCGGTCCTGCACCTGGTCCTTCAATCCAGTTGAAGCGATCAGTGCTCAACAAAATGAAGTGGATCAGAAGAGCCAGAACAAACAGGAAGATTGCCAGAGCAACCAAGGTCCTGCGCGGATCAAATATTAACCAAAGTCTCCACATGATACTGTCTCCCTATACTAACAATGCGGTGAGAGTTGCCTGGGCAACCTGCGCACCGTCATTTAACATTGCGTATCCGTTGACACCTGGGAACCAGGGTCGCCACATCCATACCAGCACGTGCGCAATGATTGCGATGATGGTAAATCCGATGAAGCTGGTCACAAATATCTTGTGAAACTCCTTTGCTTCCTCTGGGGTCAAATACGCCCCCGGACCGAAGCGATCGTCATTCGTATCACTCATATTCCTTCTCCAGTTTAGCCCCCCGAAAGCCGCCAAAAGCGCCTCCCACGGGTATTGCCTTTCCGGCACCCATTGCCGGTAAGGTTGCGGATGCCCGAGTTTCCCCCGGCAAATGTCCGGGCCGCGTCATGCGCTGGCCCCTTGTTGCAGCAAGACTGCCGCCAGACGGTCGGCAGACACATGTTTTTCGCCTGCCTGACGCGCATGGCGCTCGGCAGCATCACGTAAATTCTTTGCGGCGGAAATGCGCACCAGCACGGGCTGCGCCTCAACAATCGCGTCAAGTTTTTCCTTGGCATCATGGTCCCAGCGCAGCGGCGCTTCGGCGCGCACGGGCGTCGCCTCGCCCGCATCCATCTGCGTGGAAAGCGGCAGGATATGGAACAGCGCGTCGAACAGCGCATTGCACACCTCCTGCACCAGATAGGTTGCGCCCGAATAGCCCATATAGGGCGTGCCGGTATGGCGGCGGATCGCCGCACCGGGGAAAGACGCGGGAATGAATATGCCCCGCGCACCCGCCTCGGCCATATACATGCGCTCGTTGTAACTGCCGAACACAACCATCGGCGGATTTTCAAAAATCGCGTCGCGTACTGCCTGATTATCCGGCTTCACACCCGCGCTGCGGCTGAACGAGAAACTGCACGGCAGACCCATGTCGTTTTCCAGGAAATTGCGGATACCGCGCGCATAGGTTTCGTTGGCGACAATGCCGAAATTGGCGGTGCCAAAGAAATCCTGCGTCACGGAACGCCAAAGGTCCCACAGCGGCTTGATCGTGGTGTGTTTTTCTTTTTCAATAAACGGCTCGGGATCAAGATCAGTCATCTCGCCCAATTGACGCAGGAATTTGGTGGTGGAATCGAGACCTACCGGTGCCTGCAGATAGGGCCGTTCCAACAGCTCGCATAAATTCCGCCCGAATTCACGGTACATGCAGATATTGACCGATGCATTGGCAAGCTGGCGGATATCGGCCAGGTGACTGCCAAGCGGGAATACCATATTCACTTCCGCGCCAATGCCTTCCACCAACCGCCTGATTTCCGCGAGGTCGGACGGCATATTGAACATGCCATAGGATGGCCCGATAATATTGACTTTGGGCTTTTCGCCTTCTTTGAGCGCCTTGGGCTTCGGCATTTTCTTTGGCCCGAACTCGGTCCACAACCATGACAGCGCGCGGTCTTCGGACTGCCACTGATCCTCGTCAATCGTGCGCGGCAGGAAACGTTTGATATTGGTGCCTTCGGGCGTCACGCCGCCACCGATCATTTCCGCGATCGAACCGGTCACCACTACGGCGGGCAGGTCGGGATCAAGCGATTTCCACGCGCGCTTCATCGCGCCTTCGGTGCCGGTTTTACCCAGCTCTTCTTCGCCCAGGCCGGTGACCACAATCGGCAGCTCATGTGGCGGCAGGCCGTCGGTATAATGCAGCACGGATGTCACGGGCAGGTTCTCACAGCCCACGGGACCATCGACAATCACCTGCAGTCCCTTGACTGCCGTGAACGCATAAACGGCGCCCCAATAGCCACCCGCGCGGTCGTGATCGAGAATGAGCGTCATGACCCTATCGCCTCCGCCGCCTTGGCCGCAGCTGCATTTTGCGCAGCGTATCTGGCTTTGAATTTGGGCCGGTCGGTGGGCGTGTCTTCCCAGATCCCCGTGCTATGGCCTTCGCCGACGCCTTCAAAAAATTCGGTCATCCGGTCAAAGCGTTCCTTATTGGCCATCGCCGCATTGACGACCTGCGCCAGACTGCCTGCACCCGCCGGTCCCATCAATGGCCGCGCCGATATCAGATTGGTGAAATAAAGCGCCGGTATAGCTTTCGCCTTGGCATGCTGCACAACCGGCGTGGTACCAATGGATAGATCCGGGCCAAATTCCTCAACCGCCGCAATATCTTCTTCCAGGCTGGCACGGTAATTGACGCGCACGCCTTTGGCTTCGAGCCATGCGCGGTCTACGTCGGACCATTTCGTCTGCGGGCAGGCTGTACCGACATAGGGTACATCCGCGCCGCTTTCGATCAGCAGCCGTGCGACCAGCAATTCCGAACCCTCATAGCCCGACACCGTGATCCGGCCGTTGATAGGCATGGCACCAAGCGCGCCCTTGATTGCAGGCAGAATGGCATTTTGCGCGGCGGCAATCTGATCTGCACTTGCGCCGGTGGCCTGACCGATAGATTCCAGCCAGGCGGCCGTGCCATCACAGCCGACCGGCGCACTGCCCACGACTTTGCGACCCGCCGCTTCAAACTCGCGCACACTGGCAGTGTAAAATGGATGGATCGCCGCAACGACTGCCCCGTCCAGTGCTGTATATAATTCGCGCCACTCCCGCGTTGGTACAACAGGCCCCGCGGCAAGCCCCAGCGGCTCCAGCATATGGCCAATACCAACCGGATCGGCAGGGAACATTTCGCCCAGCAACGTCACCGATGGCTTGTCCGCGCGCTCTTTTGGTGCGGCGACCGGGCCCTGCTCGGCCTCTTCGCGGGCATATTTCAGCATCGCGCCCGCCAGCACGTCTTTTGCTTCCGCATGAGTGGGAATGCCAAATCCGGGAACATCGATGCCGATAATCCGCACACCGTTGATCGCGTCGGGCAAGAGCCGCAGCGGTACACCGCTGGCGGTCGGCACACACAGGTTCGTCACCACAATCGTATCGTATTTTTCAGGATCAGCCATCTGCTCGACGGCTTCCTTGATATCCTCAAACAGCTTGCCAGTGACCAGCGTTTCGCTGCTGAACGGCACGTAACCCACACTGCGCCGCGCACCATAAAAATGCGATGTAAACGTCAGGCCATAGACGCAGCAGGCGGAACCCGACAGGATTGTGGCCGTGCGGCGCATGCGCAGGCCCACACGCAGCGACCCGAAAGCGGGGCACATGGATTGCGGCTGATCATGCGGACCCTGTGCGTTTTCCTTGGCTGGATAATCCGCTGCATATTGGTCCAGAATATCGCTTTTGCCTGCCTTTTTCGCCGCCTCAACCATCTTATCTTTACCGCCGTGACAGCCGCTGCCCTCTATCGCTGCTTCGGGAGCCGGAGCGAGATCTATCCGGTCAGCCGCGCGTTTTGCGTCAGGCTTTTTTTGAGTCGAGGCAGTCACATCATTCACGCATCATACCTCATCATAAATCACTTCGAGCGATGGTTTTTCTTCGTAAACTCCGCCGCGCATATCCGCCTGTGTGGCCGGAACCAGCTGAATATCGCCGCCGGTATCTTCGGGGGAGAAAAGGCCCAATAATCCGTCCTGCTCCAGAGGTTTTGGCTGCTGTGGCGGCGCTTCGGCGACATTTTGCGCCAGCTCCTCAAACAGTCCGCCCCATTCGCCACCCGGCGTTCCGATAATCTGGTAATTGGCGGACTTGCGGCGAATATCTTCATTGGCGGGAATGGCAGTCAACACGGGAATATCGACGGCCTTGGCAAAAGCCTGCGCCTCGCCCGTGCCATCATCCTTGTTGATGATCATGCCTGCGACACCCACATTGCCGCCCATCTTGCGGAAATATTCGACCGCCTTGCACACGTTGTTGGCGACATAGAGCGACTGCAGGTCGTTCGATCCGACCACGATCACTTTCTGACACATGTCGCGCGCTATCGGCAGGCCGAAACCGCCGCATACGACGTCGCCAAGAAAATCGAGCAGCACATAGTCAAAGCCCCAATCATGGAAGCCGAGTTTTTCGAGCAGTTCGAACCCGTGAATAATTCCGCGTCCGCCGCAGCCGCGTCCCACCTCGGGACCGCCCAGCTCCATCGCGAACACGCCATCACGCTGAAAGCAGACATCTTCGATGGTCACTTCCTCGCCTGCGAGTTTTTTCTTGGAGGATGTCTCGATAATCGTGGGGCAGCTTTTGCCGCCGAACAATAATGACGTGGTGTCGGATTTGGGATCACAGCCGATCAGCAGGACCCGCTTGCCCTGCTGTGCCATCATATAGCTGAGGTTCGACAATGCGAAGCTTTTGCCCGAGCCACCCTTGCCATAGATCGCGATAATCTGCGTCTCTTTCTTGACCTCGCCAGAGGGTACGGGATCGGGTTCAATCGCGGCTTCGTCGCGCAGTGCCTCTATATCAAGCATGGTCATTCGCATGTCCTCCAGTCGAGCACCATTTTCAGGCAATCGGGGTTTTCAAAAGCTTCGGGATAGGCGACTTCGGCATCACTCGCCGGAGCCGTACTAGTAATCAGGCCGGACAAATCGAGCGCGCCGGTGTCGATCAGCGCATTGACCGATGCCAGATCATCACCCTGCCACTCCGCCGCAATGCGCAGCCGCGCCTCGCGCTGAAAAGCGGGCGGAAAGGCAAAGGATATCGGCTGATTGTAAAAACCGGCCAGCACCAGTTCGCCCTGCCTGGCCAGACGCTGGATCAGGGATTCGATAATTCCGGCATCGCCGCTGACATCATAGATATGGCCATAATCATGGCGGTCGTCATCATCGGGATGGATAACGTCATAACCCGCCGCGCCCTCGTGACGTGCGGTGTTGGTATCCCATACTGTCGGCGCAGGTGCACCGGCCGCGATAGTCAGCCGCGCCAGCAGGCGGCCCAGAACGCCGTGTCCCACGATAAGGTCTGGCGAGTCGCCATGGCTGATTGCATGCAGTGCTGTTGCGGCAAGCGCATAGAGTATACCGTCCTGACCCAGTTTCTCGGAAATCGGCAACGCCCGCGCAGATGGCAGAATGACACGCCGCGCAGAACCGCCAAACAGGCCGCGTGCATCGCGGTAGCAGCTGGCGCCGGGGACAAACACCCATTCGCCCACCCTATCCTGCGCTTCCCGGCCCGCGCCTGTGATACGGCCTACCGATTCATAGCCGGGGACCAGCGGATAGCCCATGCCGGGGAAATTCGGCATCTTACCCGTCCAGAGCAGTTTTTCCGTGCCCGTGCTGATACCGCTCCAGTGAATTTCGACAAGGACATCCACAGCTTCCATGGCGCTCAGCGCAGTTTTGCGAACCGCAAGCTTGCCAGGTGCATCAAGTATGATAGCGGACGTTTGCAACTGACCCCTCTCTTTGGGTCCCGTGAAAATAGGGGACTCCGATCAGTGTCAAATTAAACAAACAACTGTAAATGTCAAATCTTTTTGACACTTTAGGCTGTCATTTTTCCGTGATAATGGCTTTGGCGATAATCGGCAGGTTAGTTTTTACGGTCTGGACCCGGGAAAATCCTGCGTTCATAAGCATTTGCTTATTTTCATGCATGGACCGTGGTCGCCCGGACCCCATGGCCCATAAATACAGCCCGAAATAGGCATCGCCCATCGGCTCTGCGCCTTTGGTTCCGGCCATGGGTTCGGCGATCAGCAGGCGGCCCTTGTCCGGCAGCGCCGCATGAATTTTGGCGAGCAGTTGCTGCGCCACATCATCGTCATGGTCGTGCAATATGCGGATAAGCGTGATGAGGTCATAGCCGCGCGGCAGATCATCCTGCTTGAAATTGCCCGTGTGCACCGTGACGCGCTCGCCAATGGATGACCGGGACAGCTTTGCAGAGCTGTGCGGCGCAACCTCGGGCAAGTCGAATATGCCCAGATGCAGCCGCGGTGCAGCCTCTGCGACCGCAGTGACAAAGGCGCCCGCACCGCCGCCGATATCGAGCATTTTATCATGCCGCGCAAAATCGTAACGCCTTAGGATTTGCGCGGAAACCATCGGCTGGGTCGCGGCCATCAACTCCGAATAGGACCTGCTATTTTCTTCATCCGCTGCGCCGTCCTGCGCATACTGCCAATAGGCGGACAGCGCCGAATCCTGACCACCCTGGCGAGACAGAAGTGCAAATGGATCGGCAAGGTCGCGGTACAGCAATATGTGATGTTCGATCATCGCCATCGCACCATGATTGGCCGACAATGCCGCGCCGACCTCCCCCAAAGTCCAAAGGCCCGGTTGCGGCGACTCGGTTATCGCAAGTGCATCCGTAGCGCGGATCAGCCGCTCTGCCGCGGCACCGTCGAGACCGGCTTGGTCTGCAATTTCCGGCAAGCTGCGAAGACCGGGCCGCAGATATTCCGGCAACCCCGATTTTACGAAAACATAGAGCAGCTGGCTATAGACAAACCCGGCAATCAGGTCGAACTGTGCCGCCGCCTTGCGCCGTGCAATACCGCGAATAACAGGCGTTTTGGCGGCCCAGTTCTGAAAGCGCGCGCTCCCCAATATGCGGTTGCGCAGCAGCACCCACCGGGTCTTTAAGGGCAGCTTTTTGCCATCTAAGTGAGTTTGATTGGACATAAATTTATGTCCATTTGGATGGACTTGTGATAGCAGTCTTGTCAAATCCTAACTGTAACGGAGTCACCGGAAACACTCGTGAAGGCATCACCAACCGTGATAATTGGCGCAGGAATTGGCGGCCTTGTGAGCGCCGCGATACTGTCCGCACGCGGCGTTCCAGTCACGGTTATCGAAAAGGAAAAAACCGCTGGCGGCAAAGTTCGGCAGGTTGATGTAGATGGCGCAGCTATCGACGCAGGTCCAACAGTGTTCACGATGCGCGGCGTGATCGAAGATATATTTGAAGCTGCGGGTGCGCAATCATCGGACTATATCGAACTCACACGCGCCGATACACTGGCGCGGCATGCCTGGAATGATCGGGAGCGGCTTGATCTCTATGCAGACCCCGAAAAAAGCGCCGACGCCATTGGCGCATTTGCAGGCACCAAGGCGGCGCAGGGGTTTCGCAGTTTTTCCGCTGAAGCCAAACGGATTTTCGGTATTCTCGACCAGCCGTTTCTGCGGCGCAGCAAAGTCTATCCGCCCGGCCTGATGTGGCGGATCGGCCTGTGGCGGATCGGCGATCTGCTGGCTATCCGGCCTTATGAAAGCCTATGGAAAGTGCTGCATGAGCATTTTGATGACCCGCGCCTGATCCAGCTGTTCGGGCGCTACACGACCTATTGCGGTTCCTCTCCGTTTGAAACGCCCGCCACACTCATGCTGATCGCACATGTCGAGGCACAGGGCGTATGGAAAATTAGCGGCGGCATGAATGCATTGGCCAGAGCGTTGGAGGCGGTCGCGCGCAAAAACGGTGCAAACTTCCGATACGGCGAAACCGCCGCGCAGATATGCGCCCCGCACGGAAAGGTGGAAGCGGTCCGGCTTGCCAGCGGAGAGCGGCTGAATACCCGGTCCGTGGTCTGCAATGCGGATCCGTCCGCGCTCGGTGATGGGCTGTTCGGGGAAGATGTGCGGCGCAAACTTCCGGCTGTTCCGGCCGCCAGGCGATCATTATCGGCCATGGTCTGGCTGGCGAAAACAAAAGCCAAAGGCTTTGAGTTAAATCATCATAATGTATTGTTTTCAGAAGACTATAGATCAGAATTTCAGGATATAAAGTCTGGCAAGCCCCCGCAAAATCCCACCGCCTATATCTGCGCACTGGATCGCGGCAATACCCCACAAACGCAAACTTCCGATACGCCCGAGCGGATCCAGATTATCGTCAACGCGCCCGCCAATGGTGATACCAAAACCTATACTGCCGAGGAGAAAGAGACATGCACGTCAAACATGCTGGAGCGCCTGAAAACATGCGGGCTGGAACTGGACTCTCCGCTGCCGCACACGCTGGTCACGCCGAGCGATTTCGCGAAGCTGTTTCCGGCGACCGGCGGCGCGCTCTATGGACGGGCCTCGCACGGATGGGCGGCGTCCTTCCTCCGGCCCGGATGCCGGACACGGATCCATGGGCTTTACTGCGCGGGCGGGGCGACCCATCCGGGCGCGGGCGTGCCGATGGCCGCCTTATCCGGGAAACTCGCGAGCGAAGCCGTGCTGTCCGACCGCGCTTCGACGCGGTGGTATCACCGCAGGGATACCGGTGGTGGTATATCGATGCGCTCAGCGATGACGAAGCCTACGGCCTCACCATAATCGGCTTTATCGGCAGTGTTTTTTCACCTTATTACAAGAAATCGGGCCGCGATATTCCGCTCGACCACAGCTGCCTGAACATCGCGTTATATGGCCGCAGGGGCGCACGCTGGGTGATGACCGAGCGCGGCAAAGATGATGTGACGCAGCAGACCGATGCACTGCAAATCGGGCCCAGCGCGATGCGCTGGGCAGGTGGCCGTCTGATTATCGATATCGAGGAACGCGACATCCGGCTCGGCATTCCGTGGCGGCGGCGCGTGAAGGGACAGGTCATATTGCACCCCGAAATGCTGAACGACCGCGCGTTCAAACTGGACGCCGGCGGCCATCACCACTGGCACGCGATAGCGCCCCGCGCGCGCATCGAAGTCAAGATGGAGCGCCCCGATATTTCGTGGAAAGGCAGCGGTTATCTGGACGGCAATTATGGCGATGAACCAATTGAGGACGGTTTCAAAAGCTGGCACTGGTCACGCGCCCATGCGGGCCGCGATGTGGCCGTTATCTATGAAGGCACGCGCCGTGATGGCAGCCATTTTGCCAGCGCATTGCGGTTCGATAACGCGGGCACACCGCGCGAGGAAGAGCTGCCGCTGGTCGCACCCCTGCCGCGCACATGGTGGGGGATGGAACGGCAAACGCGCGCCGACCGCGGCCATGCTTCGGTCATGAAAACGTGGGAAGATTCGCCCTTTTACGCGCGCTCTGCATTATCGATGCGGATGTTCGGGGAGCCGGTGGTGGCGGTGCAGGAAAGCATCTCGCTTGACCGCCTGATCTTTCCGGTGGTCCAGTTCATGCTCCCCTATAAAATGCCGCGCGAGACCGGATAGGCTATTCAGGCAAGGCGTCCTGTGCCGTATCTTCGGATGCCTTTTTTGCAGCGGCTTTTTCCTTGTCCTTTGCAATTTCACGGTTGACCGACCACAGCTGCCAAAACCCGATGCCGAGCGCGACCGCGCCCGTAAAAATAATTTCGATAAAGCCCAGATTGTCCCACATACCGGTTTCCATGACTGCGCTCCCTTCACGCTGATGATGTAGCAGGATACACCATTATTGCTGCATAGAATAGTGTCGGCTCCCTCTGTCATCCTGAACTTGTTTCAGGATCCATTTATAAACTGTCCTCGGTTTTTCGGATGGAGCAATGGGGTTTGCGGCAAAGTTCGGGACCCGGTGCAACAATCGTCATATAATTGCACCATGGATCCTGAAACAAGTTCAGGATGACGGGTGGGTATCAGGATGACGGCGGTGCAAACTCCGTTATGATCGCGGCGGCTTGCGCCCGGTCTTCCTCATGCGCCAGATGGCCGAGATTTTGTATCTCCCGTAGCGTGCAGCCTGGTATCCGCGCCGCCGCCTGCCTGATGGAATTTTCGGGGATCGCCTTGTCGCCCGCGGCATGGAGCAGCAATACGGGCGCCGTGATTTTGTCAAGCCGGTCGCGCAGCGTTTCCAGCCGCCAGTTCGCCATCATGCGGATCGCGCCGTCGCAGTGGCCTGCGCGGCTGAACAGGCGTTTGTAATATTCCACACCCGCGGCATCAATGTCCGAGCCGGTCGAGCGTTTCAGGAACTTGCGAGTCTCGCCCGGGCCGCGTGCCAGCCGCGCAAAAATCCGCGGCACGAACGGGTTGATAAACAGCATCATGGCAAGCTGCGGAAACAGTTTCGCCGCAAGGCCGGGAAAGGGCATCAGTGCGGGCGTAAAGCCCACCAGCGGCATATCCCATTCATTGTCGAGCAAAAGCTGCGCGCCAATGGCCGCGCCCGCCGAATGGCCCACGATCAATGCCGGTTCGGCATCCAGTTCCTCCAGCAGCATGCCCACCGATTTCGCCATGCCGGGCAGGCTGACCTGGCGGTGCGCACGGGCGCGGGTAAAACCATGGCCCGGCAGATCCATCGCCACCACCTTATACTGCCGGGCCAGCAGCGGTATAATATCGCGCCAGCTATGCGTGGCCGCGCCCGTGCCGTGCAGCAAAACGCACACAGGTGCGTCGCTCTTGTCCGGCCCCATCACCTGTACATGCCAGCGATAGCCATCCGCCTCGACAAAATCGCTCACCGTGCGGTTGGGCCAGTCCTTGCCCTCAATCTCCCAGTCGGGATAATGCCTGCTCATGCCTTTTGCCCTTCATTTACGCTTTCGATTGCCTGCACCATAGCAGCACTATTGGCGCGCGGCAGCGGCAGATATTTGCCGCGCAGCCAGTCTGCAAGCTGCGCGGCCTCGGCTCGCGGACGCGGTGAGATGTCGAGCGTGATGGCATTCAGCCCCTGCGCCGCGATGCCCTGCGCAATCTGCTGCACTTCTTCCATCGCGCCCTTACGGTCGGCACTGCCATCCATCATGACATTGGCCTTGCCATCTGTCAGCAGCACGATTGTCGGTGTCTGCCCGCGTTTGAGCGCCGCTTCTGCCAGCCCCCGCGCCGCAAGCAGCCCGAGCGCCAGCGGCGTGCCACCGCCACCCGGCAATGCGCTGAGCGCCCGCCGTGCTCGCGTCAGCGAGCGCGTGGGCGGGAGCAGCAGGCTGGCCTCTGCCTGCCGGAAAGCGACCAGCGCCACCTGCGCGCGTTTCACATAGGCCTCGGCCAGCATCAGCTCAACTGCGCCCTTGGCTTCGGCCAGCCGCGCGAGCGCCGATGAACCCGACGCATCGACGGCAAATATCGTCAGGCTCTCACGCCGCTGCTCATAATGGCGTACATGCAAGTCGGATTTGCGGATATGCACTGTGCTTCTGCCCGGATCACCTGCCGCCTGCCGTCTTATGGTCTGCCATGGCGCGGCTGCGCGCAATGTGTCAATCAATGCGAGCTTCCTGCCATGCCCGGGGATGCCGGGCCGCGACCCCAGGGGCCGCCCGCGCTGTGCAGACTTTTGCTTTTGCCCGGACCGGCCCGCCTGCCCTTTACTGATGCCGTGCATCTGTCCGTCTATCTGCTCCAGTATATGCGGCGGTATGGCAGCAGCGGCGGCTTCAAGCAGCATATCTTCGGGCGGCATATTTTGCGTGCTCTCTTCGTCGTCCGCATCGGACGTATCATTGTCCGAACGATCCTCGGGCGGGGGAGGTGGAGGTTCCTCAAGATCCTCTTGGGCGTTTGGCAATTGCGTGGCGCGCGGGCCGAATATAAGACGGACTGCGGCCTGCATATCCACTTCGTCCGTTTTTGCCTGACCATATAAAGCCGCATGCGCGCGCGCAGCATTCTGCGCAAACAAAAGCGGGCGAACCGAAACGATGCCAAGCACCGCAGCCGTTGCCGCCAGATCATGACGCTGTTTCTTGGTGAGCGGCCTGACTTTCGGTGCGGCGGGCATGATGGAAAGTTCGCCGCCCAGCTCCCGCGCAGCCGACATATTGCAATGGAAAGCGATGCGTTCCATCAACACCTTGGGCGGGGCTTCATCTGCCTCTATCCCGTCGTCGAGCAGAATGACTGCCAGATCGCCCATGTCCATCGCTTGCGCAATATGCGCCGCGACATCCTCTGCCATGCGTTCCGCCATAGGCAGTATCACCGCGCCGCCCGCCGCCTCTGTCAGCAGACCCCTGCGATGCACGCTGCGCCCCTGTGCCAGCGTCGCGGTCAGGTCGATCCCGCCGAGCAATCGTTCGCTATCTGCGCTTGCGGGGATTTTTATAACGGGTCTGTTTTTCGCTATGCCGGTTTGCAACTGCGCCACCAACTCATCACGAACAGGCCCGTATCCGCGCAGGCATATGCCGCCAAATGCATGCGGGCTTTGCAGAAATAGCTGCGCGGCCAAAAGGGTGTCGGAGATATCCGGTTCGCGGGTATCCGTCCGGTCCTGCGTCAATATCAACTGAACAGCTCTTTGATCGCCAGTTCGATCCGCACCGTTGATCCTGTTTCATCCAGCACATCACGGCGGAGCCGGTGCCGCAGCGATAATGGCGCCATTTGCGTAAGGTGCGCGCGGGTGACTTTATCGTCGCCCTGCAATGCCGCCAGCGCCCGCGCGCCGCGCATCAATGTGAGTTCACCGCGCAGGCCATCTGCCCCCACTGTCTTGCACAGTGCGGCTGTATCTTTCAGGATTTGTGCGGGCGTCTTCACATTCGCCAATGCCTTTTTGGCGCGCGCAATCTGGCGCAGCACTTTGCCATCGGCGCTTTTCCATTTGGCTGCAAACTTCACCGCACTACGCTCCTGCGCATCGCAGCGGCGCATGATTTCAACGCGCTCTTCAATCGCTTCGGGGGTGCGCACTTCCACGGATAAACCAAACCGGTCGAGCAGCTGCGGGCGCAATTCGCCTTCCTCGGGATTGCCGCTCCCAATCAGCACAAAACGTGCCGGATGCCGGATACTCAGCCCATCGCGCTCGACCAGATTCTCGCCCGATGCTGCAACATCAAGCAATAAGTCAACCACATGATCCTCCAGCAGGTTAATCTCGTCAATATACAAGAAGCCCCGGTGCGCCTTCGCGAGCAGCCCGGGTTCGAAATGCTTTTCGCCATGCGCCAGCGCGCGTTCCAGATCGAGTGTGCCCAGCACGCGGTCCTCGGTCGACCCCAGCGGCAAATCCACAAACGGCACTGCCATTTTACGCACCCGTTTACTGGTGCAGGGATCGGGGCAATCCTGCTGCGCTTCCGGTTCGCAATTGAACCGGCAATTCTCAACCACGCGGATCGGCGGCAAAGTCGCCGCCAGCGCCCGCGCCGCCGTCGATTTGCCCGTGCCGCGATCGCCAAAAATCATGACCCCGCCGATGCGCGCATCCACCGCCGCAACCAGCAACGCCAGCTTCATCTCATCCTGACCAACGATGGCGCTAAAAGGAAAAATGCCCATGCGCGAACCTTAGCACATGAATGTCCGACCGCAAGCGCCAACAGGCGGCATGTAAATCAATATAGGGCGATATGATTATGTTATGTTTCAGGGATACGCGGCGAAACTTCTTGCGACTACACGCCCTACAAGGCAAACTCAATTCATCATGACGAACTCAACAGAGCGCACAGACACACCGCTTATAGATGCATTCGGGCGGCAAATTACATATGTGCGCGTTTCCGTCACCGACAGGTGTGATTTGCGTTGCAATTACTGCATGCCGGAAAAAATGCGATTCCTGCCGCGCAAAGATTTGTTGACACTCGAAGAGCTTGAACAGCTTATCATGACTTTCATCGGGCGCGGCGCACGCAGGGTACGGCTGACCGGTGGAGAGCCTTTGGTGCGCAAAGGGATTGATACATTGATAGCCCGTCTGGGTGAACAGGTCGCCTCAGGCGCGTTGGAAGAGATCACGCTGACAACGAACGGGACGCAGCTTGCCCGGCATGCGCGCAGTCTGGCACAGGCTGGCATCAAGCGTCTCAACGTCTCCTTGGACACGCTCGACCCGCATAAGTTTCATGAAATCACACGCCGAGATGCACTGTTAGATGTGCTGCGCGGCATTGATGCGGCACAGGCCGAAGGCATCAGGATCAAACTCAATACCGTGGCTCTGAAAGACGTAAACGAGGATGAACTGCCCGATATGATCGCGTGGGCGCATGGCCGCGGGCATGATATGACGTTGATAGAAATCATGCCAATGGGCGCAGTGGATGCGGATAGATATGACCAATATCTGCCTTTGTCCCAGGTGCGCAATAATCTGGAAAAACACTGGACGCTTCAACCGCTTTCAATGCGCACGGGTGGTCCGGCACGCTATGTCGAAGTAGAAGAGACCGGCGGCAGGCTGGGCTTTATCACGCCGCTCACACAGAATTTCTGTGATGGATGCAACCGTGTACGGCTGACCTGTACGGGACAGCTATATATGTGTCTGGGTCAGGAGGATCGCTGCGATCTTCGCGCGGTGCTGCGTGAACAGGGACCGGAAGCGATAGCTTCTGCGCTGGATAAGGCCATAGCGCAAAAGCCCAAAGGGCATGATTTTACCATCAGAAGACAGTCACAAAAACCCGCTGTACCGCGGACCATGTCGGCGACAGGAGGCTGAATGGCACAGCTCGCATTTTACGGTAAGCTTCGGGATATTATGGGCTGTGATATGGAACTGGAATTGCCCGCTAACGTCAAGACATTGAACGCGCTGCAGGACCATTTGACCCAGGCATATACGGGTTTTGGCGACGTCTTTTCGCACACCCGGACAAAAGTTGTTCTGAACGATGTGCTTGTGCACTCGGATATGCCGATTACGGATGCGGACAGAATAGAATTTCTGCCGCCCTTCAGCGGAGGGTGACATGATCAGCCTCTGCGCCGAAACATTTGACCCCTACGCCCTACTGAAAGAATTCACCAAAAATACGGGCGATGCCGGTGCAGTTGCGAGCTTTATTGGATTGGTGCGCAAAGAGGGAGCGGCTGATGTTTCCGCCCTGATATTGGAGCACCATCCCCAGCTTACACAACAATCCATTGAACAGGCCGTGGATGGCGTCATGCAGCGGTGGGACTTGCTGGACGTGCGGGTCGTTCATAGAATTGGCCGTGTCGAAACAGGCGAGCCGATCGTATTGGTGGCCACTGCAGCAGCGCATCGCCGGGCAGCTTTTGAAAGCTGTGATATGCTGATGGATTTTCTGAAAACCGATGCGCCTTTCTGGAAAAAGGAACTGACTGCAAGCGGTGAAAACTGGATTGAGCCCAGCGCCGAAGATTATCAGAACCGGTCGCGCTGGGATTAGGGGAAATGACTGCGATTATCTGGCTCGCCGCGCTCTTCTTCCTGACGGCATTGCTCTATGCTTCTGTGGGTTTTGGTGGCGGGTCGACTTATACCGCCTTGCTCATTCTGTCAGGCGCGGCCTACCCATCCATTCCGATAATATCGCTGATCTGCAATATTATCGTGGTGACGGGCGGTGTGTGGCAATTTGCCAAAGCCGGGTACATCAATATTTCCCGCGTTTGGCCGCTTATCGTGATTTCGGTTCCTGCTGCATGGCTGGGCGGGAGCATTGCGATACCGGAAGATGTTCTTGTAACCTTGCTGGGGTTTGCCCTGTTGGTGGCGGGTCTCCATTTACTGCGCGATTGGAAACCCGGCATCACGCATGATGATGAAAGATATACACCTGCGCCAATGGCTCTGCTTATGGGCGGCGCTATTGGTTTTCTATCTGGCATCGTCGGGATAGGCGGCGGGATATTCCTTGCGCCCATATTATATTTTACCCGTTGGGGTTCGGCCAAGCTGATTGCAGCAACATGCAGCCTGTTCATCCTGGTAAACTCGGTTGCCGGTCTTGCCGGTCAATTGATGAAAACAGGCCCGGGCAGTGCGGCTGAAAATTTGCAGCAATACCTGCCCTTGTTTATCGCAGTGCTGATCGGGGGGCAAATTGGCGCGCGATTGGGAAGCGTTTCTTTCAGCCAGAAATTTATCAAACGCGCCACTGCTGCCCTTATACTTTTTGTGGCAATACGTTTACTCTTGCGAAACTGGATGTGACTGGTGTGTGCGTTACAAATTAATATATTGCTCTAGGAGACCGATATGCATGGAATAGATGACAGCCGTATTTTCAAACCCGTCCGTATCGCGATTTTGACGGTCACGGACTCCAGAACGATGGAAACCGATACTTCGGGCGCATTGCTGATCGAAAGACTTGAAACCGCCGGACACAGCCTGGCCGGACGCGCAATAGTGGCAGATGATATCGGTGCTATTCAAAGTCAGGTCACAGGATGGATTGATGATCCGGATGTTGATGTCGTGATATCAACCGGCGGAACCGGCCTGACTGGCCGTGACGTGACACCCGAAGCAGTTACGCCGTTGATGGACAAGATCATTGACGGTTTCTCGGTCATTTTCCATCAAGTGAGCTATCAAACTGTTGGCTTGGCGACACTGCAATCCCGCGCGATTGCGGGCGTGGCCAAAGGCACGTTTATATTCGCACTGCCCGGTTCCAATGGTGCGATACGCGATGGGTGGGACAAGGTGATCAAACATGAACTGGATAGCAGGCAGGTTCCGTGTAACCTGGTCGAACTAATGCCGCGTCTGATGGAGGTATGATGCAGGAAAAATCACCAGACAAGCTGACGCATTTTGATGGCGATGGTCGTGTGCATATGGTCGATGTTTCAGGCAAGGCAGAAAGCATTCGGACTGCGACCGCACGCGGCAGTGTGGCATTCACCAAAGAAGCATATTCGGCTTTACGTTCCAGGGGCGTGAAAAAAGGCGATATTCGTTTGGTGGCTGAATTGGCGGGTATACAGGCCGCGAAGCAAACCGCTTCTCTCATCCCCCTATGCCATCCATTGCCGATAAGTTCGGTAAAGGTACATGTTGATTTTAACGATGCGCGCCACGCGCTTGACGTGACGGCTTCGGTAAAAACAACGGGACAGACAGGTGTGGAGATGGAGGCTTTGACCGCCGTGTCCGTCGCTTGTCTGACCATCTATGATATGGCCAAATCGATTGATAAAGGCATGACCATCAAAGACATCGAACTAATCCAGAAAACCGGCGGCAAGTCTGGTGACTACAAACGGCCCGATTCATGATTTCGGTTGATGAGGCACATGCATTTATCCGTTCTGTTCCCGCCACCGGGGATTTTGAGACTATCCCGATTGCGCACGCTCTCGGGCGCGTATGCGCATATGACATCGCGGCACCGATAACGCACCCGCCGTTCAGGGCATCTGCGATGGATGGCTATGCTGTCCGGCTGGAAGATGTACGGGATACAGGTTCCATATTGGACGTAATTGACGAATCCCGGGCCGGGACTGCCGCTGGTCAATCAATTGGCCCCGGCATGGCTATTCGTATCTTTACTGGCGGCGTCGTTCCCGAAGGTGCTGATCATGTCATTATGCAAGAAAATGTAACGCGAACAGGCGATACGATAACCACCACCGCGGACCAGGCTGTGCATGCAAATATTCGGCAGGCGGGCATTGATTTTTGTCAGGGCGATATTCTTAAACGAAAAGGCGCATGGCTAAGCGCTATCGACATTGGCCTGCTTGCCGCCGCAAATATTGCGCAGCTGGATGTCCAGCGACGTCCGGTTATTGCATATTTTGACAACGGTGATGAACTGGTAGAGCCGGGGTCAGCATTGATCCATGGACAAATCATAGGTTCCAACCGTTTTGCATTGGATGGAATGATCCGTAACTGGGGCGCAGAGCCGCTATATCTTGGCAAAGCAGGCGACACCATAGAAGCTGTCATAGCCGCATTTGAAGCTGGTCAGAACGCAGACGCAGTTATCGCAATCGGCGGCGCATCTGTAGGAGACCATGATCATGTGCGCGGAGCATTTCATAAGATTGGCGGGAAATTCCTGTTTCAGAAAATTGCGGTGAGGCCTGGGAAACCGACATGGTTTGGTCAAATAGGGCGTCGCTATGTTTTGGGTTTGCCAGGAAATCCGGCATCGGCTCTTGTGTGCGCCATGCTGTTTTTGCAGCCGCTTATCAAAAGGTTATGTAGAGCAAATTCTGATCTGCCCATTATAACAGCTCGGCTTGCCAGCCCGTTACAGGCCAATGGGCCGAGAGAAAACTACATGCGCGCGGTATATATTATTTCAGATACAGGCGAAGCCGTTGTGCGCCCGGCGGATAATCAGGACAGCTCATTGCTATCGCCTCTTTCCCTATCGAATTGCCTCATTCGATGTCCGCCAAACATGCCCACTAAAAAGGAGGGCGCGTTGATAATCTGTATGCCAATATAATTGTGCTGCAAATTGCGTGCCGCTGACATGTAAAACTGGCCTGAGAAGATTTAGTCTGCGTCATTATATTGAGGTAAGGGAATGGAGGACACGGAGGGATTCGAACCCTCGAAGCCCCGTAAAGAGCTTGTCTCCTTAGCAAGGAGGTGGTTTCAGCCGCTCACCCACGTGTCCATTCCATACCGTCCAAACAGCGGACAATGTGCCCCGAAAGGCAGGCCGATGCACCATATAGCGAGGGCGATGCTGGCAATCAATGGTTTTACGTCAAAAATATGCCAAAAGCCTCACAGATGCTGCTTTCCCAAGCACTTTGCATCATTTTTCGCATATTTTCGTCCACTAAACGCAAAATCGACTCGAGTCATCGCCCGTTCATTGAGCGTGCCGGATATATGGCGGATAAAGTACTCATTATATTTAGGGCGGAGATTGTCATGAAAAAGCGCGGATCGAGTGGAATTTTAGGCATGCTGGCAGGCCTTGCGCTGGCCACGGGCAGCGCATCGGCGCAGATGCAGACAGTCGATCCGAACGATGCAATTGATGCCGATCTGCAGGCACAGACAGGGCAGCAGACAGATAATGCTGGCCAGACCTATGAAGACACTCAGGCTTATCAGGATGAGGTGAGCAATCCGCCCGCCGAGATTGATGGAGCAGCCACAGCGGGTGACACATCCGTGGATACAGACGGAACATATTCATCCGAAGAAGCCGCCAATATACCAAGTGATCCTTCTGACCCCAGCCTGCAAACCGAAGATAAGGCCACCTTTCAGAAAGACGACCTGATCGGCGCGGCGGAAGGCGTGTTTGGCAAGGGCGCGGAAGGCTTGGCTATGATGATTGAGGATATCCTGAGAAAACAGGGTGAACCCAATGGCTATATTGTGGGCCGTGAAGCGGGCGGTGCGTTTGTAGTCGGCGTGCGCTATGGCTCAGGCACGCTGTATCACAAGGTTGAGGGCGAGCGGAAAGTATATTGGACCGGACCTTCCATCGGTGTGGACGCAGGCGCAAATGCGGCGAACAGCTTTACGCTTGTCTATAATCTATATGACACCGAAGACCTGTATAAACGTTATGGTGCGGGCGAAGGCGCGGCGTATCTGATCGGCGGGTTCAATGCCAGCTATCTGCGCCGCGGTGATGTCGTGCTGATTCCCGTACGGCTGGGTGTCGGCGTGCGACTTGGCGCAAATGTCGGCTATCGCAAGTTCAGCAAGAAACAGCGTTGGCTACCTTTTTAAGCTGTGCTCTTACACAACATTATTACAGCTTCGGTTGTTAAGGCTGGTACAGCAATATAAAACTTGTCCCGCGGCACATATAACGGCAATAGGCGTGTGAAATTCATACGCCCTTTGCACGTTTGATGTGCATGTCAGGAAGGATAATCACAAATCATGCTGGAAACACTGTCTGCGCAACCTGCCGATGCATTGCTCGCGCTTATCAAGCTTTATGCGGCGGATACGAACCCGGACAAAATTGATCTGGGCGTGGGCGTATATCGTGATTCAGACGGTGCAACACCGGTTTTCAGCGCGATCAAGGCAGCGGAAAAACGGCTGGTGGAAACGCAGGACAGCAAAAGCTATCTGGGACCCGAGGGCGACATGGGCTTTGTAAATGGCCTGATTCCCTATATTTTCGGCGATATGAACATAAGTGACCGGCTGGATGGCGTGCAAACTCCCGGCGGCACGGGCGCAGTGCGCCTCGCCTGCGACCTGCTGATGGCATCGGGCGTCACGAAAATCTGGATGGGCACGCCAAGCTGGCCCAATCATGCCCAGATATTCAAAGCCATAAACATGGAAGTCGGCACTTTCGCGCATATCGATATCGCTACACAGACGTTGAATTTCGATGGCGTTATGGACGCGATTGCGCAGGCGGCAACAGGTGATGCAATATTGCTGCATGGATGTTGCCACAATCCCACGGGTGCCGATTACAGCGCCGGGCAGTGGCAACAGATTGCCGATGCCATTGCCGCCAAGGGCATCTTCCCACTGCTTGATCTTGCCTATCATGGTCTGGGGCACGGCTTTGAAGAGGACAGTCAGGGCGTCCGCACCATCATCAAAACAGTGCCTGAAGCGCTGCTCGCCTATAGCTGTGACAAGAATTTCGGTATGTACCGCGAACGCGTGGGCGCGCTCTATGTGATCGCGCCAAATTCAGGCAGCCTGCCGAAAATCATGTCGAACGTCTATGCGCTCGCCCGCGCCAACTGGTCGATGCCGCCCGATCATGGCGGCGCGGCGGTGCGGATCATATTGGAAGACGCGGATCTGACGCAGATGTGGCTGGACGAAGTGGATAGCATGCGCAAAAGAATGCGGCGGGTGCGTGATACGCTCGCCGCCTATGGCAAAGTGGGGTCAGTGGATTTTGCAGCGATTGGGCGGCAGAATGGTCTGTTCGGCGTGCTTGCACTGTCCAAGGAGCAGGTCATGACACTGCGTAGCGAGCATAGCATCTATATGGCGGGATCAGGCAGGATCAATATTGCGGGATTGACCCGGCATAATATCGAGAAATTTGCCGAAGCTGTGCGCGCTGTCCAGAACTGAGTCAGCCTTCAGCGGCAACGCACCTCCTGCATACGCGCAAGGTAGCGGGTCAGTATATCAATCTCCAGATTGACCTGATCACCTACGGATAATGCACCGAGCGTCGTCATGCCCGCTGTATGCGGAATGATGTTCAGGCCGAAATCGACAGTGCCATCCGCCTGATCTTCTATGGCGTTCACGGTCAGCGACACGCCATTTACGGTCACCGAGCCTTTCTCGGCAATATTTTCGGCCAGTGATTTTGGCGCGCGGATGACCAGCGCAGTGGAATCGCCTGCGGGCTCTTTGCCGATAACCTCACCGACGCCGTCCACATGGCCCGTCACGATATGGCCGCCCAGTTCATCACCAACTTTCAGCGCGCGTTCCAGATTGAGCTTACCACCTTCGTGCCAGATGTCAGCTGTCTTGGCGATCGTCTCCGCGCTCATGTCCACCGCAAACCAGTTATCGCCTTTCTCCGTGACGGTCAGGCAGGCACCGGAGCAGGCAATCGATGCGCCGATATCAACGCCCGCCATATCATAGCCGCAAGTGATAACCGCCCGCGTATCGCCGCGCTGCTCAATAGTCTTTATCTCGCCAATATCGGTGATAATTCCGGTGAACATAAGCTATCCTGTTTTGAGTTGGTGCAAAGGGTTTAATATGTTCGGGCGTCAGTGACTAGAGCTAGTTTATTGTTTGGCTGGTTAGCACCCCGTCTCTTTTGGCTCGCTCTCGTTCGCAAGTCGGTACCGGCCCGCTCCCCCGCCCAACCTCCCGACAAGGTATAATGTATCGGGAGGTTGGGCGGGGGAGCGGGCCGGTACCGACTTATTGCCGTGAGGCAATCAAACAAAATTATGATGGAGCAGGAGTTGGCAAAAAACTACCCCTTATGAAAGCTATAGCTATACAAGCACATAGCTTTCCATACGATCCCTGCCCAGAATTCGCGTATCGGTAAGCAACCATTTTCCATGCGCGTCGGTCAGCGTGCTAAGGCCGATATCGTCCAGACACGGTTTGCCACCACCAATCAGAATAGGCGCGCGGTAAAGAAGTAGCCGGTCGACCAGACCTGCTTTCAGAAAGGCCGAGGCCGTCTGCGCCCCGCCTTCGATCATCAGCCACTGCACATTGCCGAGCGCGGCAATTTTCTTTGGCGCATCAATCGCGGTCCAGCCATCCGGTGCATTGCCGCGTGTCAGCACGAGACGCTCCGGCGATTGATCTTCCAGCCCCGGCAACCGCACGTCAAGACGCGGATTGTCGGCGCGCAAAGTGCCGCCCCCCACCAGTATCGCATCATGCCGTGCCCGCTCCAGATGGGTATGCGTGCGCGCTTCGCCGCCGGTAATCCATTGGCTTGTCCCGTTCGCCATGGCGATACAACCGTCCAGCGATGTGGCCAGTTTAAGCGTCACATAAGGCCGCCCGCGTTCCCGCACGCTGAAAAAACCCGCCAGACTTTGCCGCGCTTCGACTTCGCATATGCCGGTGTGAACCGTAATGCCGACGGCGCGCAATTTTTCGATGCCGCGCCCGTTGGTTCTGGAGTCGCTATCGTGCGCGCCCACAATCACCCGCGCCATGCCTGATGTGATGATAAGGTCGCTGCAACTGGGTCCGCGTTCGCTCACATGTGCGCACGGTTCCAACGTGGTGTAAAGATCGGCCCCGCATGCACTCTTGCCCGCCTGTGCCAGCGCCGCCGCCTCTGCATGGGGGCGCCCGCCGCGCGCCGTATAGCCGCGCCCGAGTATGCGGCCATTCCTGACAATAAGCGCGCCTACACCGGGGTTGGGCCGCGACAGGGGCCGTGCCCGCTGTGCCAGCGACAGCGCCGCGCGCATATATTTTTCGTCAGTTTGCAGCGTCCGGCTCGGCTGCGTCTTGTGTGTCCGGGTCAGGCAATGTCTCTGCTTCAGCCTGCTGCTCCGCCTTGTTCTGTTCATTCACAAAGCGCGGATCATCCATGTCCATGCCAAAACGTTCGCCCAGCCGGCGATAGGATTCGCGTCGTTCACGCTCAAACTCTTCTCGCAAACGCTTGCGTTCAGCAATTTCCACCATCAATGCCTTGCGCTCCGCCATGATTTCTTCATCGGTGCGGTCTGCTGTCCAGTTTTCTACATAGATGATCTTGTTCGGTTTGGGCTCGATTTTAAAGCCGGATTCAAAGAAAAATGCTGTAAAAATAAGAAGAGTGGCAAACAGTGCCGCCCCCATAAAATGGATTTTATAGCGCTGCTCACCGCGCCACATTTCGACGACATCGGCCCAGGCTGCGCGGGGGGAAATAGTACGGAAAAAACTCATGCAACGTTATATAATAGGCATTTGCCGTTTGCGCCAGAGGAGTCAGTATATAATCATGACACGGCTCTCACCAGGCAAATGGCCCGAACCACAGGGAGGATTTTGCAGGCCGGGCCAAACTCAGTGTATGGCAGCAGCTATTTAGCAGCATTCTATTTAGCACTAGGGCTCCATTTCGAATTTGAGACTGACTGTGTACCAGGCTTCGATTTTTTTACCGTCCTCGGTCGCAGGGTTGAAACGCCATTTGCGTGATTGCCGCTCGGTTGCGCGGAAAAAAGCATCGTGCGTAGCGGACAACCGCTCGATTTTCTTCACATGTCCATCTGCGCCAATCAACACGCGGACACGCACGATTCCCTCGACTTCCCGGCGCTTCAGAACAGAGGGATAGACAGGTTGCATCCTGTCGGCATAACGCGGATTGATGGAAGGCGGGACCAAAACGGGCGCGGGAACAGAATCAGGCAAGGCTTCAACCGGAAAGTCCGCGCCTGTACCCGAATCTCCCAGCATTCCGTTGTCCGTGCCAAGATCAATGATGCCTGTGTCTTCGCCAGCAGGAACTGTATAATCCCGCGCGTCAACAGGGCGGTCGACGGGAGGCGTCGGGGTGTCAATCTCGGCTTGTGGTTCCAATGCAGGAACCTCGGCAGGCGGCGGTAATGTTTCGTCAGGAACGGACTCTGGTGGCGCAAGAGGTATATCGTAAACCTCAATTATATCATTTTCCGGCTGAATATAAATAACCGTCGCCGGTATCATGATGAGGGCGCCAATCACCCCCGCATGGATCAAGAAAGCCGCGCCGAAACTCGCCTTGCTTCCAGAGGGCCGGTATCCCGTCGATGGTTGATATTCTTTGGTTAAACCATTTTTCACAAGTGTGTGTGCCATCTCAAGCTCCTTTTCGATACTCCAGTAAAGGCGGATTAACTCCGTTCTATGTATGATGTTATAACATATCATTTCTATAATGCAAATATGACTCCTTCAAGGCGACTGGGCGTCGGTTTGTGCGAACCGAATATAGTGAAATAGCGTGTTATTGGGTGCGCAAGTGCAGTCAGTAGCGTACCAGCCGCGCAAGTGCCTTGTCCTGCCCGATCAACGGCAGCATTTCGCCCATATCAGGACCATGTGCCTTGCCTGTGAGCGCGAGGCGGAGCGGCATAAAGAGCGCCTTGCCCTTGCGCCCCGTTGTGTCTTTCAACGTGCTCGTCAGGCGTTTCCAGATATCATCGCCCCAATCCATACTGGTCAGGGCTTCATGCGCGCTGCGAATATATGCGGCGTCTTCGGCGTCCAGATCAAGCCGGTCAATGTCACCGCTGGCGATATTCCACCAGTCCGCCACTTCGGAAATATTGGCAACATTGGGACGAATCGCATGCCAGCCGGCCTCATCCATATCGGCGGGCAGTCGTTTTGCGACATCAGCATAATCCAGCTGGTGTACAATTTTCTGGTTAAGCAGTTTGAGCTCTTCATCATCAAAGCGTGCGGGCGCGCGGCTGAAACGCGCAAAGTCGAACGTTTCGAGCAATGGCGCGACGCTGGTCACAGGCTCCACAGGATCGGATGTACCCAGCCGCGCCATGAGTGCCACGACCGCGATAGGTTCAATATGCTGTTCGCGAAAACTCGCTACGCCCAGTGACCCCAGGCGCTTGGACAGCTTGCCTTCCTTGCCGACCAGCAGCGCTTCATGCGCGAATTCAGGCGGGCTGGCATCCATTGCCTCAAACATCTGTATCTGCGCCGCCGTGTTGGACACATGGTCTTCGCCGCGCACCACATGGGTGATGCCCATATCCACATCATCAATCGCCGACGGCAGCATATAGAGCCAGCTGCCATCCTCACGCCGGATCACCGGATCGGACAGCAGGGATGCATCAAATTTCTGCTCTCCGCGCACTAGATCGGTCCAGATAATGGGTCGATCATGGTCCAGTTTAAAACGCCAGTGCGGACGGCGGCCTTCGGCTTCATAGACGGCTATCTGCGCATCCGTAAGCTCCAACGCCCCGCGGTCATACACGGGCGGCTTGCCCCGGCCGAGCAGAATTTTACGCTTCAGCTCCAGCTCCTGCGCCGTTTCATAACAGGGATAGACACGGCCTGTGGTTTTCAGCTTCTCAAAACCCGCATCATATAAATCAAACCGGTCCGATTGCCGCGCCTCGCCATCTGCACCCATGCCCAGCCAGTCCAGATCACGGCGAATACCCTCCACAAATTCCTCTTTCGACCGCTCCGCATCGGTGTCGTCCAGCCTGAGCAGGAACTGCCCGCCCGTCTTGCGCGCAAACATCCAGTTATGTAGCGCAGTGCGGATATTGCCGACATGCAGATGGCCGGTCGGTGACGGGGCAAAACGGGTTTTAAGGGTCATTCAAATTTGTCCTTCTGTGCGCACGCGAAAGCGGGAGCCCGGAACTGTATAACAAACAGCAGTATTTGCTGCTCTGGATTCCTGCTTTCCCAGAAATGCGGTATAGCTATGACGTCCGAAACGCATTGGTAATCGGATAACGCCGGTCACGGCCGAAATTCTTGGTGCCCAGTTTGACGCCCGGCGGGGCCTGTCGCCGTTTATATTCGGCAATATAGAGCAGCCGCTCGATGCGCGCCACTACGTCACGGTCAAACCCGCGTTCGACCAGCGCGCCGACCGACAGTTCCTCCTCGACCAGCCCGTGCAGGATCGGATCGAGCACTTCATAGGGCGGCAGGCTGTCGCTGTCTTTCTGATCCTCGCGCAGCTCTGCACTTGGCGGCTTGGTGATAACCGTGTCCGGCATAACCGGCCCGTCCGGCCCGAGCGCCATGGGCGGCTTATTCCTGTTACGCCAGCGGGACAGCTCGAACACCGTCAGCTTATATGCGTCTTTCAGCACCGAATAACCGCCCGCCATGTCGCCGTAAATCGTGGCATAGCCAACCGACATTTCGCTTTTATTGCCTGTGGTGAGCAACATATGGCCAAACTTGTTGGAAAGCGCCATCAGAGTGACCCCGCGAATCCGGCTCTGGATATTCTCTTCGGTAATATCGACTTCCTTGTCCGAAAAACTGCCTTCCAGCATTTCATCAAACCCCTCAATCGCAGGCTGAATGGGAATGCTGTCAAGCCGGCAGCCGAGCATTTCCGCGCACCCCGCCGCATCATCCAAGCTTTCCTGACTGGTAAAGCGCGATGGCATCATCACGCACCATACCCGGTCCGCACCCAGCGCATCGACGGCCACCGCCGCCGACAATGCGCTGTCAATCCCGCCTGACAGGCCCAGCACAACACCCGGAAAACCGTTGGCATTCACATAATCACGCAGCCCCACCAGCATGGCATGGTAGACATCCTGCGGGAACGGGTCGAATTCGTGAATTTCTCCCGGCGCGCAGTTCCAGCAGCCTTCACTCCTGTGCCATTCGGTCGCCACAACGGCCTCATCCCAGTCGGGCAGCTGGTGCGCCACGCCGGCATCGCCGTTCAGCACGAATGAGCAGCCGTCAAACACAACCTCGTCCTGTCCGCCAATCCGGTTGAGGAATAGCATCGGCACGCCGGTTTCCTGTACCCGCGCCTTGCCGACAAAATCGATACGCAGGTCGTCCTTGTCAATCTCGTAAGGACTGCCATTGGTAACGATAAATATTTCCGCACCCTGCTGTTCAAGATGCGCACATACTTTCGGAAACCACACATCTTCGCAGATCGGCACGCCCAGCCTGACGCCGCGAAACACGATCGGCGCCGGCAAAGGGCCGCTCGCAAACAGGCGTTTTTCATCAAATGTGCCATAATTGGGAAGCTCATGCTTGTAACGCACCGCCGTGATTTCCCCGCCATCGAGCAGCGCCAGGCCATTGTAAAGCCGTCCGTCTTCGGCAAATACGCTGCCCACCAGCATCGCCGCACCGCCATCGGCAGTGGCTTCGGCCATACGTTGCAGCTCTGCCTGCGCGCTACGCACCAATGCGGGTTTGAGCACAAGGTCCTCGGGCGGGTAGCCGATCAGCTGGAGTTCGGGATAGACGATCAGGTCCGCGTCTTTGTGATTTTCGCGGATTGCTAGCATTGCATCGGCATTGCCAGCCAGATCACCCACGCGCTGCGTGATTTGTGCCATGATGATAGAGAGTTTGTCAGTCATGCACGCGTGATAGAACGGCGCGGCGGCGGCGGCAATAAGAGAGTCTCTTTTGATCTCACGGCAATTCACTTCGTGAATGCCTCCGATGGAGTTCCGGCCAATCGGCCTTGCCGAGTTGCTGGTCGCAACTTGGAACGGCACCAGACAATAGCTACCACGTTGCTACAGTTTCGCGAAACGTGCCGTATGGCGAAATTTCGAGCGGCGACTAGCCGCTCGCAAGCGCGACTGCGCGCCGGGCCTTATTGGCCCGCCCTGCCGGAGGTGTTCGCGCAGCGAACTAACCGTGAGGCCAGAAGACTCCTTACCCAGCCGATCCATTTGAAGACATATGCGCAGCATCTCACCTTGAGGCGATCAAAAAGAAGTGGATAGCAGCGCTTTTCACCTTTAGATTCCCGGCGACTGCGCTAAACAGGTGCGCACATTACGAATCCATGGCATTTCGGGGATACGCACATGAAATTAATGGCGGGCAACAGCAACCTTCCACTCGCACGGGCCATTGCAGGCTATCTGGAAATTCCGCTCACCGATGCTTCGGTCCGCCGCTTTGCGGACGAGGAAGTGTTCGTCGAAATCCATGAAAATGTGCGCGGTGAGGATGTATTCGTGCTGCAATCCACCTGCTATCCCGCCAATGACAACCTGATGGAATTGCTGATCTGCATTGACGCGCTGCGCCGCGCGTCCGCCAAGCGCATTACCGCTGTCATCCCCTATTTCGGCTATGCACGGCAGGACCGGAAACCCGGCCCCCGCACGCCGATTTCCGCCAAATTGGTCGCCAACCTGATTACCAAGGCAGGCGCGGACCGCGTCCTCTCCGTTGACCTGCATGCCGGACAGATACAGGGCTTTTTCGATATCCCGACCGACAATCTGTACGGTGCACCGGTGATGGCCGCGGATATCCAGGCCCGCTTTGGCGGCAAGGAGTTGATGGTGGTATCGCCCGATGTCGGCGGCGTGGTCCGCGCACGCGCGCTCGCCAAACGGCTCGACAACGCACCGCTCGCCATTGTCGACAAACGGCGCGAGCGGGCGGGCGAAAGCGAGGTCATGAATATTATCGGCGACGTATCGGGGCGCTTCTGCATACTGATCGACGATATTGTCGATTCAGGCGGCACGCTCTGCAATGCGGCAGCTGCGCTCAAGGAAAAAGGCGCAACCGATGTCGCCGCCTATATCACGCATGGCGTTCTGTCTGGCGGTGCGGTCGCCAATGTCAATAAATCATCACTGAAAGAGCTGGTGATCAGCGACTCAATCCAGGCGACGGAAGCAGCCGCGGAATCGGACAGCATCCGCTATCTCTCCATCGCCCCGCTGCTCGGCGAGGCGATCCGGCGGATTGCCGATGAAAGCTCGGTAAGCAGTTTGTTTGATTAAGGAGTCTTTATTGGCTCACTCTCGTTCGCAAGTCGGTACCGGCCCGCTCCCCCGCCCAGCCTCCCGACACAGTAGTAAACTATCGGGAGGTTGGGCGGGGGAGCGGGCCGGTACCGACTTATCGCCGTGAGGCGATCAGATAAAAGGACTCAACATGACCACATCCGCTGACCTGACTCTAGCACATAAGCTTGCCGATGCAGCGGGCGAAGCCATTCGTCCGTTTTTCCGTGGCAAGTTTGACACAGTGACAAAAGACGATGCCTCTCCGGTCACCGAAGCCGACCGCGCAGCCGAACAGGCAATGCGCAACATATTGGAGGCGGAGCGGCCCGATGATGAAATTATCGGCGAAGAATTTGGCACAAAACCCGGCACATCCGGCAAGACATGGGTGCTTGATCCGATAGACGGCACCACAAGCTTTATCGCAGGCCGCCCGATATTCGGGACGCTGGTGGCTATGTTACAGGACAGTTGGCCCGTCATCGGTATTATCGACCAGCCCATCGCGCGTGAGCGTTGGGCCGGGATGATGGGGCGTCAGACGCAATTTAATGGCAAGCCCGCCAATGCCCGCCCCTGCCGCGAGCTGAAAGACGCTTCGCTGGCCACCAGCGGCCCGCATTATTTCAGCAACCATGATGCCGACCATTTTATGGCATTGGCACAGCAGACCGACCATAAGCGCATGATTTATGGTGGGGATTGCTATAATTACGGCCTGGTTGCATCGGGCCATATCGATATTGTCTGCGAAACCGGTCTGAAATTGCATGATTTTGCCGCACTGGTTCCCGTGGTCGAGGGCGCAGGTGGGCAGATGTGCGACTGGAATGGCGAGCCTTTACATGCGGGCAGTGAAGGTCATGTGCTCGCCATCGGCGACCCGGCAAGGCTCGACGATATACTTGAAGCCATGGGTATGGTGGGACACAGCCATTAGGTGCAGTGCGGCATTTTCCGCTTGCCGAATCGTATTTCGCCCGCTAATGCCCCGCTTTCGTAAGAGATGTGCTGGCCGGTAGGGCTGCCATGTGCATCTGAAATGAAACTCATAAGATTTGAGGAGTTCGAAATGCCCAAGCTGAAGACAAAGTCCGGCGTCAAAAAGCGGTTCAAAATTACCGCGTCCGGCAAAGTGAAATTCGGTGTGGCTGGCAAACGCCACCGCCTGATGAGCCATAACGCAAAATATATCCGCCAGAATCGCGGCACGAAAGTGGCCTGCGACGCTGATGCGAAAACAGTAAAGAAATGGGCGCCGTACGGGCTTTAAAGCCGTTGTACTGACCAGATTTACATAGATATATAAGGAATTAAGTTATGGCACGCGTCAAACGGGGTGTTACCACCCGCGCAAAACACAAAAAAGTTTTAGAACAGGCAAAAGGCTATTATGGCCGCCGCAAAAATACGATCCGCATTGCGCGTCAGGCTGTCGAAAAAGCCGGTCAGTACGCGTATCGCGACCGTAAAGTCAAAAAGCGCAGCTTCCGCAGCCTGTGGATCCAGCGTATCAATGCCGCTGTTCGCGCAGAGGGCATGACATACGGCACATTCATGCACGGCGTAAAACTCGCCGGCATCGACCTTGACCGCAAGGTCATGGCCGACCTCGCCATGAACGAGGGCGAAGTGTTTAAAACCATCATTCAGCAGGCGAAAGACGCACTTCCCAAGAAATAATTTGGGCCGAAAGATTGATTTTCGGACAAGACGTGAAAAGGCGCCGGGCGGAAACGCTTTCGGCGCTTTTTATTTGTAATGCCGCTCCCACATTCTCCATTTGTCATCCCCGCGCAGGCGGGGACCCATTCCCGAAAGAAGCCAATGCAGACCAACGGAGCATTTGTATATATTCTAACGAACTTCAAAAACGGCACACTGTACACAGGCGTAACATCAGACCTGATAAAACGCATATATCAACACAGGTCCGAAACCTTCGAGGGATTTACAAAAGACCATGGCGTCAAGTTGCTGGTCTGGTATGAAGCACATGATAATATGCAAGCGGCTATTGCACACGAAAAACGGATCAAAAGGTGGAACCGTCAGTGGAAAATAAATCTCATCACACAAAACAATCCCAATTGGCGGGATTTGGCAGTTGATTTGGGTTTTGAAATGCTGCCTACACGCAGTTCATAAAAGACAAGCTGTAAAAATTTGAAAGTTCAGGGAATGGATTCCCGCCTGCGCGGGAATGACGATGATTGAAGCGGAATGAATATATGAGTGATATTGAAAAACTGGCATCGGATTATCTTGCGCAGATAGAGTCCGCCGCGAATGTGGATGCGCTTGAGGATATTCGCGTACGCGCCCTGGGCAAGAAAGGCGAGATCAGTGCACGCTTGAAAACACTCGGCAAAATGACGCCCGAAGAACGTCAGATAGAAGGTCCGAAAATCAATGGTGCGCGCGAGCAGGTTGCTGCCGCTATTGCGAGCCGCAAGACGGCGATGGAAGATGCGCTGCTGAACGAAAAGCTCGCTGCCGAAGCGATTGACCTCACCCTGCCTGCACCCGAAGCGCCGCAGGGCAGCGTACATCCGGTCGCACAGGTGATGGACGAGCTCGCCGAAATCTTCGCCGACCTTGGCTTCTCCGTTGCTGAGGGGCCGGAGATCGAGGATGATTGGCGCAATTTTACCGCGCTCAATATTCCCGAAACGCATCCGGCGCGCGCGATGCACGACACGTTCTATTTTGAGGACAAGGATAGTGAAGGCCAGCAGATGCTGCTGCGTACGCATACTTCACCGGTGCAGATCCGCACGATGATGGATATAGCAAAGCGCACAGAGGGCGCCGGGGAGCCGATCCGCATTATCGCGCCGGGCCGCACCTATCGCAGCGATAGCGATGCCACGCACACACCGATGTTCCATCAGGTTGAAGGCTTGGTGATCGATAAAGGCATTCACATGGGCCATCTCAAATGGACGCTCGAAACATTTGTCCGCGCGTTTTTTGAACGTGACGATGTCGAGCTGCGCCTGCGCCCCAGCTATTTCCCGTTCACCGAACCCAGCGCCGAAGTCGATGTCGGGTTCAGCGTCGAAAAAGGCAAGCGCGTGATTGGCGGTGATCCGAACAATGAAAATGGCGGCTGGATGGAAATCCTTGGCTCCGGCATGGTGAACCGCAAAGTCATCGAAAATTGCGGGCTTGATCCCGATGTGTGGCAGGGCTTTGCCTTTGGCTGCGGCATCGACCGGCTCGCTATGCTGAAATACGGCATGCACGACCTGCGCGCGTTCTTTGACGGCGATCTGCGCTGGCTGAACCATTATGGTTTCAGCGCGCTCGATGTCCCGACACTCAGCGGAGGAGTAGGCGCATGAAGTTCACACTCGATTGGCTGAAATCGCATCTCGACACCGATGCGAGCCTTGCCGAAATTACCGACAAACTTACCGCCATCGGGCTGGAGCTGGAAGGCATTGAGAATCCCGCTGACAAACTGCGTGATTTTCGCGTTGCCAAAGTGCTCGAAGCAGGGCCGCACCCCAACGCGGACAAGCTGCAGCTGCTCAAAGTCGATGATGGCAGCAGTGAGCCGTGGCAGGTTGTGTGCGGCGCGCCCAATGCGCGCACGGGCATGGTCGGCGTGTTTGGGCCGCCGGGAACCTATATTCCGGGCAGCGATTTCACACTGAAACCCGCCAAGATCCGCGATGTCGAGAGTTTCGGCATGATGTGCAGCGCGCGCGAGCTGGAGCTGGGCGACGAGCATGATGGTATTATCGAGCTGGATGACAGCGCCGCAGATGCCGTGGGCAGCAGCTATGCCGATTATGCAGGACTGGACGATCCGGTGATTGATGTCAGCGTGACGCCCAATAAGCAGGACTGCATGGGCGTGCGCGGCATTGCCCGCGACCTGGCCGCATCCGGTATCGGGACACTCAAACCGCTGGAACAAGTGGCCGTGGAACGCAGCGGCACTGGCCCCGATGTGCGCACCGACGACCCGGAAGGCTGCCCGGCCTTCTATGCCTGCACGGTACATGGCGTAAGCAATGGCAGCGCGCCTGACTGGATGCAGCGCCGCCTTAATGCTGTCGGGCAGAAGCCGATCAGCGCCCTCGTCGATATTACCAATTATGTGATGCTTGATCTGGGCCGTCCGCTGCACGTCTATGACATGGCCAAGCTCAGCGGGCCGCTTGTGGCGCGCAAGGCCAAGGAAGGTGAAACGCTCACTGCGCTCAACGATAAAGAATATACGCTCGATTCCACCATGACCGTGATTGCCGATGACAATGGCGCGCACGATATTGGCGGCATTATGGGCGGCGCAGCGACGGGCGCAGAAGAAGGGACGACCGATGTCCTGATCGAATGTGCGTACTTCACACCCGAAAATATCGCGCGGACGGGGCAGAAACTGATGCTGACGTCTGATGCCCGCCAGCGCTTCGAACGCGGTGTTGATCCGGCGTTTCTGGACGACGGTGTCGAGATTGCCACCGCCTATGTCACACGGATTTGCGGCGGCACAGCCAGCGAAATCACCCGTGCAGGCACTCCGCCCGCCGATATCCGCGAGATTTCCTATGATCCTGCGCTTTGTATGGGCCTGGGCGGCATTGCCGTTGAAGAGGAACAGCAAAAAGCCATTCTCGAAGCGCTTGGCTTTGGGGTTTCTGTGGGTGCGCCATGGACCATCTCCATTCCCACCTGGCGGCGTGACGTGGTGGGTGCGCCCGATATTGTTGAGGAAATTGTTCGCATGGTGGGGCTGGATGCCATTGCATCCGAACCCCTGCCCCGTGCGCCCGGTGTGGCCACGCCGACAGCCTCGCTGATGCAGCTTGCCGAACGCCGCGTGCGCCGTGCGGCGGCATCGCGCGGGCTGAATGAAGCGGTGAACTGGAGCTTTATCTCGGAAAAAGAAGCCGCGCCATTCGGTGGCGGCGAATGGACGCTGGCCAATCCGATCAGTGAAGACATGAAAATCATGCGGCCATCGATGCTGCCGGGGCTTTTGTCGGCCACCAAACGCAATCTGGATCGCGGCGCGGCATCCATCCGCCTGTTCGAAGTCGGTCGTCGTTATTTCAAGGCCGCAAATGGTCATAGCGATGAGAAGCCGACTGCCGGAATCATCTTGGCAGGCGACAGGACTGCGCGCGGCTGGCAGCATGGCAAGGCGGCGCGTTTCGATGCCTATGATATCAAGGCGGAAGTCATCGCGCTGCTGAAGGCCGCAGGTGCGCCCACAGACAAGCTGATGGATTTTGGAGACGCGGGCGCGCATTTCCATCCGGGCCAGTCGGGTACGCTCCGGCTCGGTCCCAAAAAAGTCCTGGCCGCCTATGGCACGCTGCATCCCAAAACCGCAAAGGCTTATGGCCTGAAAGGTGCGGTGATGGGCGCGGAGATATTCCTGGACGCCATCCCGATGAAACCACTCAAGGATCATATGCGCGATGCCTATGACCCACCCGCGCTGCAGGCGGTGACGCGTGACTTTGCCTTTGTCGTGGATGACAGCGTCGCTGCGGGGGATCTGGTACGCGCGGTCAGGGGCGCGGACAAGAAAGCAATCGTGGATGCCCGGCTTTTCGATGTGTTTGCCGGTGAAGAACTGGGCGAAGGCAAAAAGTCGCTGGCTATCGAAGTGACCTTGCAACCCATGGACAAGAGCTTCACCGAGGAGGAACTGCAGGCCATTTCCGACCAGGTGGTGGCGAATGCGGCCAAGCTGGGCGGGGAATTGAGAGGATAAACCCATATCCGTCATTCCCGCGAAAGCGGGAATCCAACTCCTGCTGTTTCGACTAGGCGATAGTTCAGGAGCTGGATTCCGGATCAAGTCCGGAATGACGGTTGAAAAGAGAATGTTAAAACCGTTAGTGCTGAGCCTGTCGAAGCACGCCCACCCACAAAACGGTTTGCCAGATTGATATACACCCTTCGACAAGCTCAGGCCTAACGGATTATGCTATAATGACCAACGAACGCCGTACTTTTGCCATTATCTCGCACCCCGATGCGGGTAAGACGACGCTGACTGAAAAGCTGTTGCTGCAGGGCGGCGCAATCCACCTTGCGGGCGAAGTCAAGGCGCGCGGCGCGGCGCGGCGGGCGCGATCAGACTGGATGAAAATCGAGCAGCAACGCGGCATTTCGGTGACTTCAAGTGTGATGACGTTCGAAAGAGACGGTATCACCTTCAATCTGCTCGACACGCCGGGGCACGAGGATTTCAGTGAAGACACATATCGCACGCTGACCGCCGTTGACAGCGCGATCATGGTGATCGACGCCGCCAAAGGTATCGAACCGCAGACGCGTAAATTGTTCGAAGTCTGCCGCCTGCGTTCAGTGCCAATTATCACCTTTATCAACAAGGTGGACCGCGAAGGCCGCGACCCGTTTGAGCTGATGGACGAAGTCGCCGATATGCTGGCGCTCGACGTGACCCCCATGGGCTGGCCCACCGGCATGGGCGGCCAGTTTGAGGGTATATACGATTTTGCGACCAATACGCTCGCGCAGCCTACGGGCGCGAGCAAAGAGTATCTGGGCGATGCGAAGCAATTTACCGGGCTGGATGACCCGAAGCTGGCGGATGTGCTGTCCGAAGGCGCGCTCCAGCGCCTGACCGAGGAAGGCGAACTCGCACGCGAGGGCTATATGCCGTTTGATCTGGAAGCGTACCGCAATGGCGACCTGACACCCGTATATTTCGGTTCCGCGCTGAAAGAATTCGGCATCGTGCCGCTGATCGATGCGATTGCAGCACACGCACCGCCGCCGCGCCCGCAGCCTGCCGAGCCGGAGGAAATCCAGCCCGGCCGCAAGGATGTGACCGGTTTTATTTTCAAGGTACAGGCCAATATGGACCCGATGCACCGCGACCGCATCGCCTTTATGCGGCTATGCTCCGGCACATTCAAACGCGGCATGAAGCTGACACCGAGCGGACATGGCAAGCCCATTGCCATCCATTCACCCATCCTGTTTTTCGCGCAGGACCGCGAAATTGCCGATAATGCGCATCCGGGCGATATTATCGGTATTCCGAACCATGGCACATTGCGCGTCGGCGACACATTGTCGGAGAAGAACGATGTGCGCATTACCGGCTTGCCAAACTTCGCACCCGAAATTTTGCGCCGTGTCGTGCTGAAAGACCCGACCAAGACCAAGCAATTGCGCAAGGCACTGGACGATCTTTCCGAAGAGGGCGTGATCCAGGTTTTCTATCCCGAAATTGGTGGGCAGTGGATTATCGGCGTGGTCGGGCAGTTACAGCTCGAAGTGCTGATCTCACGGCTATCGGCCGAGTATAAGGTCGAGGCCATGCTCGAACAGGCGCCGTTTGAAACCGCGCGCTGGTTATCGGGGGACGATGCCATACTCGACGCCTTTAGCCGCATCAGCCAGGCGAACCTTGCCAAGGACCGGGATGGCGACATGGTATTTCTCGCAAAATCGGCATGGGATGTCAGCTATCAGGAAGAGAAAAACCCGGAAATAAAATTCAGCGCCACGAAAGAGCGGTAAGCTCCCCGCTAGAACACAAACCCGGCTGTCACAAACACCTGCCGCGGATTTCCGTAAAACGCAGTCGCAATACCTTCGGTGCCGAGTGTCGGTGTGAAAGCACCGCCCGCACCGACTGTCCCGAATTGATACCCTGACGTGATATAGCGTTTGTCGAACAGGTTCTTGCCATGCAGCCCCAATGCAACACGATCATCGCCTGAAGTCCAGACCAGACTGGCATCGATCAGCGTATAGCCCGGCTGATCCAGGAAAACGCTCGGCGTTTCGAACTGGTTCGTCTTGCTTTTATAGCTGGCTGTGGTCGCGGCATAGATATCGCCGCTGCCTACCGGGAGGTTCATCGCCAAAGTACCGGCCGCTGTCCATTCAGGGGTATTCTGAATCACCCGCTCGTCAGAGACATCGACGCCGTTGACAATATATTCGCGGTATTCACCATCGATATAGCCGAGGGTTCCGTTGAAAGTTACGTTTGAACCTGCTCCGGCAAAATCACGCGCGAAGCGGAAAAATGCTTCTGCTTCAATGCCTTTGAAGCGTGCTTTAGCCGCATTGGTAGTGACACCGGCAAAGCTTTCGAACACACCGTCATTATCGGCATCAACACCGACCGAGCCTGGAATCTGTACGTCCTTGTAATCGCCATAAAACCCGGCCAGAGCGATGCGCCCGTCACCATCCATGAACGTGCCCTTGTACCCCAGCTCATAACTGTCGACACTTTCCGGCTGGAACAGGAAAAAATCATATATTTCCTGATAGCTGCGCAGACCATCACCATCGGAGTCGGGCGCGATGGTCGCATTGCCGCGGGGGTCAAAACCGCCGCCCTTGAACCCTTCGGAATAGGACGCGTAGAGCATATGATCGATGTCGGGTTTAAAGCTGACCGAAGCGCGCGGGGTGAAGTCGGTAAATTTCGCCTCTCCGCTAAAATCGGTGCTGGTGGCAATGGTGACAGCATTGCCGCCAAATTGCGGTGACAGGCCGAACAGCTTGGTCTGGCGCAATATGTCCGATGTGCGCCGGTCGCTGGTATAGCGGCCACCCACCGACAGCGAGACCATATCGCCAATATCATAGGTGAAATCGCCGAATACCGACCATGTGCTGGTATCGACATTGCCAGATGTAAAGGCGTTGAGGCCCGGCAGGCTGAGGAACGTACCCGTGGGGCCAAGGATCACGTCAAACTGCGTTACCGCATTGGCATCGAGATAATAAAAGCCGACAAGCCCATTTAGCGGACCGTCATTATAAAGCAGCTGAAATTCCTGGCTCAGCTGCTCATTCGCGTAGAATGCCGGTACATCAACATCGTCGACCGGCAGCGCGTCAAAATCAATCGGTGTCGAGCTTTCATCCTTGCGCCACGCGCTGATCGAACGAAATGTCAGTGTATCGCTGAGATCAATTTCGGCGGACATAGACAGACCATAGGCCTCAATATCCTGTTCCGGCTGATTAAGACCCGCACGCGTGTCATAGACTTTGTCCAGCACCGGCGCGCCGGAAACAAGGCCGGGGATCAGCCGGTGGCCGTTGCGCGGGTTGGATTTGTCGCGCGTATAATCGCCGGTGATGCGCACGAAAACCGGTTCGCCATAACCGCCCAGCTCCACACTCGCCCGGCCCGCCCACACGTCTTTATTGTAATTTTCAATACCCAGGTTGAGATTGTCACCAAAGCCGCCGCGTGACAGGCGCGCCACCGAACCGCCTACGCGGACCAGGTCGCTGATCGGCGCGGACGCCGTCACAACGCCCTCTGCCTGATCATAGGTGCCATAGGTCCCCCGCGCCTTCAGGCTGATTTCCTGTGGCAGGCGGCGGGTAACATATTTGATCGCGCCGCCAATCGTGTTGCGGCCATAAAGCGTGCCCTGCGGCCCGCGCAGCACCTCCACCCGTTCGACATCATAAATGTCGAGCACCGCGGCCTGCGGACGGTTGAGATAGACATCATCCAGATACAGCCCCACACCCGCCTCAAAGCCTGCAACCGGGTCCTGCTGCCCCACGCCGCGGATAAAGGCGGTCAGTGTCGAATTGGTGCCGCGCGACGGCTCCAATGTTGTATTGGGCGTGACCTGCGCAATATCTGTAATATCCACCGCACCGCTTTTTTCGAGCTGGTCACCCGAAAACGCCGTGACCGAAATCGGCACATCCTGCAGGCTTTCATCACGGCGGCGCGCGGACACGATAATGACATTGTCATTCTCGTTTGCCTCTGCCTGCGCGTTCCCCGCCTGATCCTGCGCATGCGCGGGCATGGCAGCGGTAAGCGCAATCATGGCGGTGGAAATGAGGGCGGGACGCATTGTACCTGCAGCGAATTTCATCTGGTCTCTCCTGTCATCGGACTTTTTGAGCAGCGCGCGGTGCACCGCGAAATCCGGTTTGTGACTCTGCTTATAATGAAAGTTGAACCACCTTTCAACTATTTCATTCCCTTTGCCGAATTTTTCGTGTATCCGATGTGCGAAAGACACAGATGATATGTGCGTGACATCGCGCAAAACAGGCGATGAATCGCATCAGGGAAAGATTTGGTGATCGTGGTAGAAACCCGTAAAAAAGAAGATATATCGAAGTTATCAGACAGTCTTGCCCCTCGCACCGAGCGTGGCCGCAGGACGCTGCGCAAGCTGCTCGACGCCGCTGCGCTGGAATTTGGCGAAAAAGGCTATCACGAAACCTCGATTGTCTCGATCACCGCCCGCGCGGGCGTGGCACTGGGCAGTTTCTACACCTATTTCCCGTCCAAGGATGATATCTTTCGCGGGCTGGTCAAGGATATGTCGACACAGGTCGGCAAACATGCCGCCGCCGCAATGGAGGATGCGCCCGACGCACTGTCGCGCGAGCGCATGGCGTTGCAGGGCTTCCTGGAGTTCGCATCCGAGCACAAGGAAATCTACCGGATCATCGACGAGTCCGAATTTGTCGATCCGGACAGCTATAAAACCCATTACACGACCACCGCCGAACGCATATTGGCGCGCCTTCGCGCGGGCGCTGATAGCGGGGAGCTGCGCGCAGATGTCAGCGAACTCCACGCTTGGGCCCTGATGGGCATGAACGTGTTCCTGGGATTGCGCTATGGCGTGTGGAATGATGACATGGATGCTAAGGACGTGGCAAAAGCGGCCAATGACCTTTTGGCAAGGGGATTGAAGGGGTGAGGCATTTCACCTTCTGCGTCATTCCAGCGAAGGCTGGAATCCAGATAACGCCGCATATGGCATAAGGTTGGCCGCTTCCGGCAAGCCCCTTCTTTGATAGGCTTCGCATTATATGCACTCCTGCAGCCCGCCAGCACTCTTATCTGGACCCCAGCCTGCGCTGGGGTGACGTATAAAGAGATCCTCTCGATTTAAAACACCCCGTCATTCCAGCCCTTCGACTGCCTGCCTGCGGCAGTCGCTCAGGATAAACTTGAGCGCCGCTCAAGGCTGGAATCCAGATAAGTTACCAGATAAAGAGCAAAGTCATGAAAAAGGGTTGGATATATATCATGGCAAATGGCCCGCACGGAACACTCTATATCGGCGTCACGTCCAATCTAGCGCAGCGGATATACCAGCACAAAAATGGCAGCGGCTCTGATTTTTGCAAACAATACGGATTAAACAAGCTGGTATATACCGAGGAATTTGCGAGCATCAGCGAAGCCATCGCTCGGGAAAAGGCGATGAAGGCATGGAAACGGCAATGGAAACTAAAGCTTATCCGCAGGGATAATCCGCACTGGCGCGATTTATCGACCGAGCTTATCGCCTGATTGCTTCATCTTATGCAGAAGTGACGCGAGTTACTGTACCGCCAACTCTGTCAAATCTCTCACCGTCATTCCAGCGAAGGCTGGAATCCATATGCTTTCTCGTAGAGCGAAGCACTGACGGCACCGACAAGCCGTTTCATTGATAAGCTGCACATCATTTGCAACCTCACAGCCAGCAGGTACCGTTATCTGGACCCCAGCCTGCGCTGGGGTGACGTTAGGTGGCGTGGGGGAATGCATGCCCTGAAAACACCCTCACCGCCGCAGCAGAAACACCGCATGTTCCGCCATCAGGTTGGCCGCGCCGCGGCCGGTTTGCGTGTCGCCGGAAAGGAACCATTGTCCATCCTGCTTGAATCCCCTGTCGCGGATCAGGGCGCGGAAATCGTCGACCGTGACATGGTGGATATTGGGCGTGTCATACCACTGTTCGGGCAGCAGCCGCGTCACCGGCATGCGCCCGCCCACAAGCAGCGACAGCCGCACCCGCCAGTGCGCGAAATTGGGAAAGCTCACGAAAGCCTGCCGCCCGATGCGCACCAGTTCATCCAGCACCAGGTCGGGCCGCTTCACCGCCTGCAATGTCTGACTGAGTATCACATAGTCGAAACTCTGGTCCGGATAATGGACCAGGTCTTTCAGCGCGTCACCCTGTGCCACCGACAGCCCCCGGGCCATCGCGGCAGCCACCTTGGCCGGGTTGATTTCCATGCCCAGCACATCGGCCGCGCGCGTCTCCACAAGTTCCTGCATCAGCACGCCGCTGCCGCAGCCAATATCGAGCACACGCGCGCCATCCGCCACATGGGCGGCAATGATTTTCTGGTCGGGGCGCAGTTCGGTCATTGCAGAATATTCCTAGCCACCAAGTCAGTACTCCTGCGAAAGCAGGAGTCCAGGGATACGCAGTGCAAGGCCGCTCTGGATTCCTGCTTTCGCAGGAATACGGAATGGGCACGTCCTGTCATACTGTACCCCCATCATTCAGGAACCCGCGCATGATCGCCTTCATCTCGGCATTTTCCAGCAGGAAGGCGTCATGGCCGAATGCGGATTCCAGTTCAACAAAGCTTGCATCCGCGCCTGCGGCATGGAGCGCCTGCAATATGGTGCGCGATTCCGCCGTGGGATAGAGCCAGTCGGTGTTGAAACTGATCAGGCAGAAACGCGTGGTGGTTCCGGCGAAGGCCTGCGCCAGCAGGCCGCCATGCGCCTCTGACAGGTCGAAATAATCCATCGCGCGGGTGATGTAGAGATAGCTGTTCGCATCGAACCGTTCGACAAAGTTGATCCCCTGGTGCCGCAAATAGCTTTCGATCTGGAAATCCGCGTCAAAGCCAAAAGTCTTCACATCACGGTCCTGCAGCCGCCGCCCGAATTTTTCGGTCAGGCCCGCTTCGGACAGATAGGTGATATGCGCGGCCATGCGCGCCACGGCCAGGCCCGCCGAAGGTGCGGCACCGCCATCGTCATAATATTCACCGCCCTGCCAGCTGGGATCGGCCATGATCGCCTGCCGCCCGACTTCATGAAAGGCGATATTCTGCGCGCTGTGCCGCGATGTCGAGGCGATGACCGCAGCCGCGCCGACACACGCCGGATATTGCGCGGCCCAGCTGAGCGCCTGCATGCCGCCCATCGACCCGCCAACAACTGCATGCAGTTTTTCTATGCCCAGATGGTCCAGCAGCATCGCCTGCGCACGCACCATGTCGGCAATGGTGATGACGGGAAAGTCCATCGCATAGGGCTTGCCGGTGACGGGGCAGATCGAAGCCGGTCCTGTCGAGCCCATGCAGCTGCCCAGCACATTGGCGCAGATAACGTGGTAACGGTCTGTATCAATCGGCCTGCCCGGCCCCACCATGCGCGTCCACCATCCCGGCTTGCCAGTGACAGGGTGGTCGCTCGCGACATACTGGTCGCCGGTGAGAGCATGGCAGATCAGGATGGCGTTGCTCTTATCCGCATTAAGCGCGCCATGGCTGGCATAGGCGATTTCCACACCCTCCAGCTGCTTCCCGCAATCGAGCGGTAGCGGGGAGTCGAGCTTGACAGACTGGCTATGGCGGTCGGCATGTTGCATTGTGCAACGGCGCTATTCCGCCTTGCATGGCGCTGTCAATGCAAAGCTTGCGCGCTTTAACACTTGGCACGGCGCACAAAGCGGCGCTAAAGCCCGTGATTATGACAAAACCAGCCCAAAACCGCCCCCAGTCCACCTCCCCGCAGCCCAAGCCATATGTGCAGGCGATCCACGCCTATGTGCCGGGCAAGTCATCGGGCGATGATGGCCAGCCGCTGGCCAAGCTCTCCGCCAATGAAAATCCGCTGGGCCATAGCCCGAAAGCACGCACGGCGATGCAGGCTGCGGCGGCGGCAAGCGGCGCGCTTTATCCCGACCCTGATGCGGCGGAGCTGCGCGCCGCGATTGCGGACGCGCACGGGCTGGAGGCTGCACATATCGTATGTGGCACCGGGTCGGACGAGCTGCTCAACCTTGCCGCGCAGGGCTATGCGGGTGAAGGCGACGAAGTGCTCTATGTGCGTTATGGCTTTGCCGTGTATGACATTGCCGCGCGGCGTGTGGGCGCCACCCCGGTCATTGCACCGGACAGCGATTATGCGACCGATATCGATGCGCTGATTGATTGCATCACGGAGCGGACGCGCGTGATATTCCTCGCCAATCCCAATAATCCCACCGGCACATTGGCAAGCCGCGCCGATATTGCCCGACTGCATGCCGCCATCCCTTCGGACGTTTTGTTCGTGCTGGATCAAGCCTACGCCGAATATCTGGACGAAACCGATGATGATGGCGGGTTGGAGCTTGCGCAGTCGGCGGACAATGTGCTGGTGACGCGCACATTTTCCAAGATTTACGGACTGGCGGGTGAACGCATCGGCTGGGCCACGGGGCATGCCGACATTATCGCCACGCTGAACCGGATACGCGGGCCGTTTAACGTCACATCCACCGGGCAGACGGCGGCTATCGCGGCGCTTGGCGATCAGGAATTCGTGGCGCATTCGCGCGCGCATAATGCGAAATGGCGCGGCTGGCTGGCGAATGAAATCGAATCCATGGGCAATTACGGCCTGTCCGCTGTGCCGTCGCACACCAATTTCCTGCTGGTGCTGTTTCCCGATGCCGGTCTGGCCGAAACGGCGCTGAACGGACTGATGGCGGCGGGCTATATCGTGCGCTGGCTGCCTAGACAGGGATTGCCCCACGCGCTGCGCATCACCATTGGCAGCGAAGCCGATATGCGCGCCCTGGCGGCGGCATTGCGCGATATTGTGGAGGCGGTGGCATGAGCGGCGCGCCATTCCGGCATATCGCCATTATCGGCCTGGGCCTGATCGGATCCTCCATCGCGCGGGCGGTGCGCGAACATATGCCCGATATGCGCATTTCCGGCTTCGACGCCAGCGAAGAGACGCGTGCGAAGGCCAAAGCCCTAAAGCTGTGTGACCATATTGGTGCGGATTATTCAGGCGGTCTGGATAAGGCTGACCTCGTCATTCTGTGCGTCCCTGTGGGCGCGATGGAGCAGGTGCTCACTGACGTCGCGCCGCATCTGGCCGCTGACGCGGTCATCAGCGATGTGGGTTCGTGCAAATCCAGCGTGATGGCCGCGATGCGCGCGAAAGTGCCGGAGCATATCTTCATCCCCGCACACCCCGTGGCAGGGACCGAGAAAAGCGGGCCTGATGCCGGTTTTGCCAGTCTGTTCCAGGGCCGGTGGTGCATTGTCACGCCCGATGCGGGTACCAACAATGCCGCCGTGGAACGGCTCAGCGGTTTCTGGCAGGCGCTGGGCGCGGATGTCGAAATCATGGATGCCGCACATCACGACATGGTGCTTGCCGTGACCAGCCATCTGCCGCACCTGATCGCCTATACGATTGTCGGCACGGCCTCCGACCTGGAAGATGTGACGCAGAGCGAAGTGATCAAATACAGCGCTGGCGGCTTTCGCGATTTTACCCGCATCGCCGCATCCGACCCCGTCATGTGGCGTGATGTATTCCTGTCGAACAAGGACGCCGTGCTGGAAATGCTGCAGCGCTTTTCCGAAGACCTGAGCGCGCTGCAGCGCGCCATCCGCTGGGAAAAAGCGGAAGAGCTGGAAGAGCTGTTCACCCGCACCCGCGCAATCCGCCGGGAGATTATCGAGGAAGGCCAGGATGACGCCGCGCCTGACTTCGGGCGTAGCCGGGACTGATGGGTGTTTTTGACTTCGCGGCTTCGTTGAGTCTTTTGATTTCACGGCCAGTTCGCTGCGCTCACGCCTCCAAATGGGTTCGGCCTGACCGGCCGGCGGCCGGTCAGCCTTGCGGTGCTGCTGGGCGCAGCACCGGGATTTCGCGAGACGATGGCGATATTATCAAATCCTCCCTGTCGCGCAGCGATGGGGAGGGGGACCGCTTGGCGCAGCCAAGTGGTGGAGGGGTGGGTGCAGTGTAATACAAAGCCTGCCTATTGCCGCTTTCACCCCTCCACCATTTTGCTGTCGCAAAACGGTCCCCCTCCCCGAAACTAAAGTTTCAGGGAGGATCTGGATGTATCATAAACGTTTCGCGTGGGTTCCGAGTTGCGCCCAGCAACTCGGCAGAGCGCGACTGCGCGCCCGGGCTTATTGCCCGGAACCCATTTGGAGGCTTTTCGCGTCAGCGAAAAAACAGCCGTGAAATCAAAAAGACTCAACCTCCCTATTCAACGCATTAATCGCTGCATGCACACGCTCTTCCACCTCTTTACGCGGCAGGCCAGCAGGGATCTCTTCGCCAATCTTGTACGTGATAATACCCGGCTTTTTGACGAAACTGTCCTTGGGACTATACAGCCCCGTATTCACCGCAATCGGTACAACAGGCAGGTTTGCAATCTTGTACAATCCCGCAAAGCCCGACTGCAGGCGCGGGCGCTGGCCATGTGGCACGCGCGTTCCTTCGGCAAAAATAATGATCGGGCGACGTTCGGCAATATAGCCGCGCACCGTGCGGAGCATCTGGCGCAGGCTGTTGGCACCCCCCGCCCTGTCGACGAAAATCATGCCATAATTGCGCGCCACCATGCCCCAGAACGGAATGCGCGACAGCTCCTGTTTTGCAACGACGGCGGGCTTTTTGAACAGGCGCAGCACCTCGATTGTCTCAAACATGCTTTCATGCTTGATCGCATATAGGACCGGCTTTTCGCTAAATTCTCCCTCAATCCTTACCCGCAGCCCCAGAAAAATGCGTGCGCAAGCATAGTGAAAGCGGCTCCACCCGTGCGCGCAGTTTTGCAGCAAGTTTCGTGAGAAAAACAGGCCGATCAGCGCAGACAGCACGAAAAATACAGAGCCGGTATAGAAAACCGCTGCAAACAGCACCGAACGGACAAGATTAAGAAGATAGCGCATTTCGCAAGTGCGTTAGATGTTTGCGGTGCCCGCGGCAAGGCTGAGCAGATATTTATGATATTCCAGAAACAGCGTTTCCAGAGTCGGTTCGCTCCGCACGGCATCGGGCCGCACCGTGATATCATCGGGCAGGACATGCTCAATTTCATAACGCGCGCGCCGCATATGCCAGTCAGTTGTCACAAGGCGGATGGATTTATAATCATTTTCGGCAATCCACTTGGCCGTTTCACCGCCATTGCTGCGCGTATCGACGGCATCAAAGCCCAGATCGATGCAGCAATCAAACAGCCGCACCGGCTTGCCATATTCCGCCGCAAGCTCTGCCGTTTTGACTTCGCGGTCCACGCCGGAAATCAGCATCTTGGGCGCCCATTTATTTTCAAGTGCCTCCAACCCGCGGTCAATCCGTTTTGCACCGCCCGTGAGCACGACTATGGCATCGGTTTTCTCCCCATCCATAGGCTGCGGCAAGGCGATGGCAAACCAGGCGAAGCCCAGCATCCAGAAAAGCAGTAAGGCGGATAATATCCTGATAATCACATCATTTTCCGTAAGGCACGCATGACGGTCAGGCGTGCGGTAAACATGGCCAGCGCTATACCGGCAAAAGGTATCAGCGCCAATATCACCCAATCATGCCAGCGCAGCAAGCCGGATTCGAGCAAACCGGAGCCAATGTCCTCCATCTGCGACCAGATCAGTAGGATTACCGCCAGTGCGGCGATCGCGCCAATAGCGCCGCCAAACGCAGCATCCAGCCCAATGCGCCGCTGAAACAATGTCGTGATCTGCGAATCGGTGGCCCCCAGCAGGTGCAGAACATTGATTGTCTCACGGTGGGTATCAAGCGCACTGCGTGCCGCCAGCAGCACCGTTGCCGATGTCGCGAACCCCAGCAACAAGACCAGCAGAAGACCAAGATACTGGAGCGATTTGAGCAGATCGAAGACAGGTTTGAGCCATGAACCATGCGCATCCACCCGCGCCGCCGGAGCGATGCCCGCCAACATGTCCCGCAATGCATCCAGATTGCTGTCCGATGCAGGCCCATTCAGGCTGATGTCGATCATTGAAGGCATCGGAATTGAGCTGTCAAACCCTTCGGAACCGATCCATGGTGCAAGCAGCTGCGTCACTTCTTGCTCGGGCACCACATCCACCGACTGCACCAGCTGTGATGCCGTAAGCGCATCCGCCGCCGCCTGTGTCTGGCGCGCGCGCATTTCAGGATCGGGTTCAACGATCTGCACCGTTACCCGGCCGGCAAGGTCGGCATTTACATGCGCCGCAGACGCATTGACCGCAAGCGCCGTTGCCGCCGCCAATAATGTCAGGAACATCATGATCGCCAGCACCCATGGCATCGGCCCGGTCAATCGTCCTTCGGGGATCAGGCCCTTATCCTGGCGCGAAGTGGAAGGAAATAGCATCATGGCCTAAAGCGCCCGCCCCACCGCAAGTGCAGGCTGCGCTGTCACCGGGCCGGATAGCCTGCCTTTGTCGAGCCGCATCACTTGTGCATCCCTGACCCTGCCCTGCAAATGCAAATCATGAGTCGCCACCACAACCGTAGTGCCCAGCTTATTGAGCCCCTCAAACAATTGCAGCAGCCGCAGCGCCATGTCCGGGTCGACATTGCCGGTCGGTTCATCGGCCACCAATATATCGGGCCGCGCCACCACTGCGCGGGCAATGGCAACGCGCTGCTGCTCCCCGCCCGAAAGTGTTGCGGGGCGCGCGCTGGCGCGGGCACCTATGCCCACCCAGTCGAGCATTTCTGTGACAGGTTCCTGCAGTTCATCCTCCGCCATGCCTGCAACGCGCAGCGGCAGTGCGACATTGTCGAAGGCGGAGAGATGCTGCACCAGCCGGAAATCCTGAAACACCACACCAATACGGCGGCGCAGATCGGGCAATTGTTCGCGCGGCAAGGTGACGGCATCGGTATCGAACAGCTTGATAAGCCCCCGGCTGGGCCGCTGTGCCAGAAACAAGAGTTTGAGCAGCGATGTCTTGCCCGCACCCGACGTGCCGGTCAGGAAATAGAAACGGCCCGGAAGCAGGGTGAAGCTGATATCCGACAGCGTTTCCGCACCCGTGCCATATCGCAGGCCGACATTTTCAAATTGCACAATGCTGTCCATGCGCAGACCGATACGGTCTTTTCCGCGCCGGATAAAGCATAATTATCCGCAAAATCCGACCGCTTTATGGCAATTTCGCTGTGCAAAACCGCAGGGAGCTCTTGCCAGAATGCGGGCAGGCGTGTTTAGAAAGCGACATGATACTCGCCTGCCCCGCGTGCCACACAAGATATGCCGTACCGGACAATGCCATTGGCATTGATGGCCGCACGGTGCGCTGCGCGAAATGCAAGCACAGCTGGTTTCAGGAAAGCGCGCCAATAGCGGTGCCGGAAGAGACTGTACCAGAAGAGACTGTAAAAGCGCCGCCTGTAACCACCCCGCCCGCACAGCCGCAGCCCCTAGCGCCGGAATCACATGCGCCGGAGCCTCATGCACCTGCAGCACCTGCGGGGGAAAACATCCGCCCCGAAGCCGCCCCGGCACCTGCCATGGACAGGCCCATCCCGGATGATAAAGCCGTGGCGACAAAACCACGCCGCAACCCTGCAAAAATGTGGACTTTGCTGGCAGCAGCTTTCGCAGTGCTGGCGCTGTTGACCGTGGCGGGCGTGTCCTATTTCGGTCTGCCCGCCTTTCTGACCGGCGACGACATGACTTTTGCGCAGCAGGAACCCGACCTGATTATCGAATTTCCGGTGGAGCAGCAGGAACGCCGCCGCGCGCCCAGCGGGACGGAATATTTCGCGGCAAGCGGCACCGTCGTCAACACCGGTACCACGACGCAGAGCGTGCCAGATATGCTGATCGTGCTGCGCGATGCGCGCGGGCGGATCGTCTATAACTGGGAAGTCAAAGCCCCGGTCGATGAGCTTGGCCCCGGCGAACGCGCCAATTTCAACGAAGCCGTGGTCGATATCCCGCGTGCAGCCGTGGCAGCAGAAATCGGCTGGTCACCGTCCGGGTGAATGGACCCGGACTGGGTTGGCGGACAGGACCGCAATTTAACTGTCAATAGATATTGCACCCCCGCCCCGCCTTTGCTAATGGCACGCGCCTACCTTGCAATATGGACATGCGGCCGTGGCGGAATTGGTAGACGCGCAGCGTTGAGGTCGCTGTGGGAGTTAAATCCCGTGGAAGTTCGAGTCTTCTCGGCCGCACCAGATTTTTGAGCCGGATTTAAATCAGCCTGCGCGATCATAGGCCGTGCGCATCCAGCCCTTCACTTCGTCATCAAAATCTTCCGCTGTTTCCAGACGGACACGGTGGCTGCACATCGCATTATAGGTTTCCAGGCGTCCCTGCGCATCCTCTCCCTTAAGCGCCAATCCCAAGTCTATGCGCGTTTTGGTGGCGGGGGTTATAAGAGCGAACTGTTTGGCACGGCGCAGGCTGACACTCGCTTTTTTGGGTACGATGTCCACATCCTCCCCCAACGTCTTGGCATAAGCGACTATCAGATCGTGTATCGGCCGAAGTCCTGCCTTGGCGCCGCCATATTGCGCCTCGACCAGATCGGTTTCTTCGCCGGTTTCCAGCGTTTTAGCTGTAATCAGATTGGCAAATCCGTGACCGACGCCATGTTCGCCTTTCAACAGCGACATGATCTGCCCGTGCTTGCGCAATCCACTCGCGCCGATCAACGCTTTCCACTCGTCCAGCGTCTTGCCGGTCTTTTCCGGGATATTCGCCAGCATGGTTTTAAGCTGTTCTTCGGGTGATGCCATGTGCGCCTCCTCACATAATGCCGCTAGCTTTTATCAGATACCGCGATTTCCTCTTTCCCGTGCGTTTCGGCAAATATGCTCCATACCGCCAGGAATACAGCCGCCAGCAATGGCCCGATGATAATCCCGTTAAAACCGAACAGCTGAAGCCCGCTGAGTGTGGTTATCAGGATGATATAATCGGGTATGCGGGTCTCGCGGCCCACCATAATCGGCCGCACGACATTGTCGACCATGGAAATGATGAATACCCCGCATAGCCCCAGTATCACACCCTCCAGCACCGATCCGGTGACAATCAGATAGACGGCGACAGGAGCCCAGACCAGCGCGGTCCCGACCGCCGGGATCAGTGACAGGAAACCCATGAAGACGCCCCATAGCAACGCCCCTGGAATATCCAGCATATAGAATATAAAGCCGCCGATGGCGCCCTGCATGATGGCCACCACCATGGTGCCATTTATCGTCGCACGGATGACCACCACAAATTTGTTCAGCAGCGACTGGCGCTGCTGTGCGTGCAGCGGGATCGCTGTTTCAATTTTCTGCGCAAGCGTATCACCGTCGCGCAGCAGGAAGAATGTGAGATAAAGCGTGACGCCCAGCGCAAGGAAGAAACTGATCGCGCCCTGCCCGATCTTGAAAAGCTGTGAAATCAGGAATTCGAGTACACCGGTTACGCCCGCATAAAGCCGTTCACGGATTGAGGCGGTATCGGCAAAGCCATAGGCCTCCAACTGCTCGCGCATCCATGAGGGCAAGGCATTTTCCACCGCCGCAAAGGCGCGCGCAAAGTCAATCTCGCCCGACCGCAGGCGCTCATAGACGCCCGAAGCTTCATCCACCAGCGCGATGGCGAGCATGATCGCCGGCGCGATGACCAGCACGATAATGGTGATGAGCGTCAGCAAGGCCGCGCTATTCGTCCGCCCCGGCAAAAGGCCCAGAATCCGCTTGTTAAGCGGCATGAACAGCACCGCCAATATGATGCCCCATAAAATCGCGCCCAGAAAAGGTTCGATCAGCCACGCAAAGGCCAGGGTCACAATCGCGAGCAGGACGAGCAGGAAATTCCACTCCAACCCCGACGCTGATGGTTTGCTCTCACTCATATTACCGGCCCTGCCTGCCTATGTGTTTCATTCCCATAAGACAGCACTAGCAACCGATGTGATGGCAGGCAATCCCGTCGTTCCAATTTGCAGCATTAGTGCATAACACTCTGCCATTCCTGCGAAGGCACGAATCCAGCTAAGCCCCCTTAAACATAAGACTCCTGGCGCTAAAACACAGCTGATAGTTGAACCGGTGCTTCATTCTACATGCAGCTACACCAGCGATAGCTTATCTGGACCCCAGCCTTGAGCACAGCTCAAGTTTATCCTGAGCGACTGCTGCAAGCAGTCAGTCGAAGGGCTGGGGTGACTGTTTCTGTCTGCAGGAATATAGCCTCACGTTACTAGGATTACCCCAAAGCAGCCGCCGCTCTCGCATTTGCCGTTATCTTATCCACATCTGGCGCGCCTCCGGGCACGACCCAGCTGCCGCCGACGCACAGTATCTGATCATGTGCCAGCCAATCGGCGGCGGTACCTGCCTTTATGCCGCCTGTGGGGCAAAATTTGCACTGGCCAAATGGTCCGGCGAGGGCCTTCAGCGCGGGCAGCCCGCCCGACGCTTCGGCAGGGAAAAATTTGAAATGGGTCAGGCCGAGATCCAGCCCGCGCATGATATCACCCGCGCTGGCAACGCCCGGTAGAAACGGAATATCGCGCGCCACCGCCGCTTTGCCCAGCGTATCTGTCAGCCCCGGCGCAACGATGAATTCGCTGCCCGCCGCAATCGCCGCGTCCAGCTCATCCGGATTGGTCACCGTGCCCGCGCCGACAATCGCGCCCGCCACGCTTTTCATCGCGCGGATCACATCAAGCGCGGCATCGGTGCGCAACGTTACCTCCAGCACGGTCAGACCGCCCGCCACCAAAGCCTCTGCGATTGGCACGGCATGGGCCACATCGTCCACCACCAGCACCGGAATGACCGGCGCGGTGCGCATGATTTTCTCGATAGGCTTCATAAGTCATGCTCCTTCACAAATGCGGCCGCCGCGCCATAAAGGCCCGGCTCATCATGCAATAACTGTTTGACGGGAATTTGCTCCATCAGCGATTCAAACCGTCCCTTGGCGACAAAACGCTGGCGAAACCCCGAAGCGGGCAGTTTATCGGCAATCCGATTGCCAAGCCCTCCCGCCATCACCACACGGTGCGCGCCCTGCGCCAGCGCCAGATCACCCGCGACCGCGCCCAGACACAGGCAAAACCGGTCAAATGCAGCGGATGCCAGACTGTCTTCACCCGACAGGGCCAGCTGCCAGAGCTCCATATCCCCCAGCTTCTGCGCCGCCGCGCCTTCCATTTCGGCAAGCGTGCGATGGATAATCTGCAACCCCGGCCCCGAAGACACACGCTCCGCCGATACCCGCCGGTGCGTTTCGCGCAGGTTCGACAGCAGCCGGTCCTCGACATGATCGAGCGGCGCGAAATCGATATGCCCTCCCTCTGTCTCCGTCACATGATAGCCGCCCGCATGGTGCAGAATATGCGCCACGCCCAGACCCGTGCCCGGTCCCACAATGGTGGTCACGCCGTACGGAAACGCCATTTCTTCCGGCCCGCAGATATGGCTGAACATATCTTCATCCAGCACCGCCACGGCATGGCCCACCGCGCCGAAATCATTGACCAGCGTATAGCGGTCCAGCCCCAGTTTCTCGTACATCAGCGCGGGGCGGACCAGCCAGCTGCTATTGGTGAAATAGATGACATCGCCGCCCAGACGCCCCGCCACCGCCAGCGCGCCGTCACGCGGTAGCTCCCGGCCAATCTCTCGCCCATAGGCCTGCCACGCGATCTGCAGGCTGGCATGGTCGGCGCTTTTCATTTTGACGATATGGTCCAGTCCGGCAATACGCCCATCCTTGACCGATGCAATGGCAAAGCGCGCATGCGTGCCGCCAATATCGGCCACAACCAGCTCATGCATGCTCAAAGCCCCGCCTCTTTCAGCATCGCGCTGCCGCCCATTTCCGCAGGATCGCTATGATGGCGCAGCATGGCAAACAGTTCGCGCCCTGTGCCCAGCGGCGCGGGCGGCGCTTCGGCCTGTTCACGTGCATCCCATTCCGCCGCATCGACCAATGCGGTCAGTTCGCCCTTCTTCGCGCAGACACGGACCATGTCGCCATCGCGGAGTTTGCCGAGCGGCCCGCCATGATAGGCTTCCGGGCTACAATGGATGGCCGACGGTATCTTGCCGCTTGCCCCCGACATACGGCCATCGGTTACAAAAGCGATCTTGAAGCCCTTATCCTGCAGCACGCCGAGCGGCGATGTGAGCTTGTGCAGTTCGGGCATCCCGTTTGCCGCCGGTCCCTGGAAGCGCACGACAACAACCACGTCGCGGTCGAGTTCGCCGCGCTTGAACGCTTCGGACACCTGGTTCTGGTCGCTGAACACCGCCACCGGTGCCTCAATGGTCCAGCGGCTTTTGTCGACCGCGCTGGTTTTCATGGTGGCGCGGCCAAGGTTGCCGGACAGTAACCGCGTGCCGCCATCTTCCTGAAACGGATCGGCCACAGTCTTGAGGATAGTTTCATCCAGGCTGTTCACCGGCGGCGCTTTGAACGTCAGATTGTCGCCGTCCATAAATGGCTCCTGTGCGCCTTCGGCCAGCGACGCACCATAGACGGTGCGGATATCGCCATGCGCAAGGCCAGCGCTCAGCAGCTCACGGATCACGAACGGCATGCCGCCTGCTGCCGCGAAATAGTTCACATCGCCCGCACCATTGGGATAGACAGCGGCGATCAGTGGCACTGCCCCCGACAGTTCGTCCATATCATCCCAGTCGATGATGATCCCCGCCGCGCGCGCAATGGCGGGCAGATGCAGCATATGGTTGGTCGAACCACCCGTGGCGAGCAGGCCAACGGTCGCATTCACAATCGCCTTTTCGTCGATACAATGGCCGAGCGGACGATAGTCATCTGCGGTCTCACCCCCCACACCCCAGCCGATTTCGGTGACGCGGTGTACGGCAGCGCGGGTAAGTTCCTGACGCAATTTGTTTCCCGGATTGACGAACGAGCTGCCCGGAATGTGCAGCCCCATCATCTCCATCATCATCTGGTTCGAATTGGCCGTGCCAAAGAATGTACACGTGCCCGCCCCGTGATAGGAGGCAGACTCGGCTTCAAGCAGCTCTTCCTCGCCCACCTTGCCCTCGGCATATAGCTGCCGCACGCGGATTTTTTCCTTGTTGGCAAGGCCCGATGGCATGGGGCCGGCGGGTATCAGGATGGTGGGCAGGTGCCCAAAGCGCAATGCGCCGATCAGCAGTCCCGGCACAATCTTGTCACAAATGCCGAGCAGCAGCGCGCTTTCAAACATGCCGTGGCTGAGCGCAACTGCCGTGCTCATAGCAATCACGTCGCGGCTGAACAGCGACAATTCCATGCTGTCCTGCCCCTGTGTCACGCCATCGCACATCGCGGGAACGCCGCCCGCCACCTGCGCCGTCGCGCCCTTTTCACGCGCGAAAATCTTGATCTGTTCGGGGTAGCGCCCGTAGGGCTGATGCGCGGACAGCATGTCATTATAGGCAGTGACAATGCCGATATTCATCGCCTTGCCGCCGCGGATTACTTTCTTGTCATCGCCCGAGGCCGCAAAACCGTGCGCCAGATTGCCGCACGACATATTGGGTCGGTGCACACCTGCTTCACGCTGTCTGTCTATCAGGTCCAGATAGGCCTGCCGGCTCGGCCTGGAACGTTCAATGATACGCTGCGTAACTTTTTCGAGCGTGGGGTGCAGGGTCATGAGGGGCTCCAGAATATGGTGATCGGGCAGGTGGCGACGCTGAGCAGGCGCGCAACGGGCAGGTCGTTTTCACCCGCTATGGCGGCATCAAGCACGGCGCGTTTTTCATCACCGCTGATGAGCAGCATGATCGCATCGCTGTTTGTGAGCGCCGCCATGTTCAGGCTGACACGGTCAAACGGTGCTTCGGGTGGCAGCGGGTCGGGCGTGTTGCGCACGATTTGCGGGCTCCCGCCTGGCTGCGGGTCCATATTCGGGAACAGCGAGGCGATATGCCCGTCCGCCCCCATGCCCAGCCAGACAAGGTCGAAATGCGGCGGCTCCAGATCTTCGGCCAGCGGGGTGATGGTGGCATGGGTTGCCCCCAAATGCTTTTTGAGCAGACCGTAATTGCTTGCCTTATGGTCCGCTGCGACACAGCGGTCATCGGTCAGCCATATCTGCACATTGCCCCAATCCACATCACGCTTTGCCAGCTGTGCCAGATACGGCCCCGGCGTGCGTCCGCCCGGCACAGCCAGTTGCGCGTTTTCCCTGTTCGCAATGGCCGCCTCGATAAAATCGGCCACTCGAGTGATTGCGGCATCCTGCCAGACTATAGCTGGTTCAATCATGCGCCGTGCTCCGGACCTGATCCGGAGCCCAGGGCAACAAAGCGCAGCATGTTCAGCTCTGGACTCCTGCTTTCGCAGGAGTACTGATCAGATTTAACACGTGTCGTACATTCACTCATTCCAGCTCACTCCGTCACGTTCGGTTAGTGCGATACTGCCCGCCGGACCCCAGCTGCCCGAACCATAGGGTTTGGCTTCGATCTCCTCGCGTGCCCAAGTTGCGCGGATATCATCGATCCAGCGCCACTGCGCCTCCACCTCGTCGCGGCGAACGAACAATGTCGGGTCGCCATCAATCAGGTCAAGCAGCAGCCGTTCATAGGCAATACGCCGCTGCGCCTTGGCAAATGCCTGTGTCAAAGAGAGATCCAGCGGCACTTCACGCAGCACCACGCCTTCGCGGTCCATGCCGGGCTCCTTCGCCATGACCTGCAAACGCACATATTCCTCGGGCTGTAACCGGATGACGAGCCGGTTGGCATTCAGTTTCCCGCCACGTTCGGCAAAAATATTATGCGGCACGCATTTGAACTGGATCGCGATCTCGCTGCGTCGTTCGGCCATGCGTTTGCCGGTGCGCAGGTAAAATGGCACACCGTTCCAGCGCCAGTTATCGACATGTGCCTTGATCGCGACAAATGTCTCGGTATCCGAAGTTTCACCAAAATCGTCGGCATAGCTTTTCACCGATTTGCCATTGATCGCGCCATCGCCATATTGGCCGCGCACCATTTCATCGGGCGCGACTGTGCGCAAATTACGCAGTACCTTGACCTTTTCATCGCGCACCGAGGTGGAGTCGAGATTGGCCGGCGCCTCCATCGCGGTGAGCGCTAGAAGCTGCAGCATATGATTCTGCACCATGTCGCGCAGCGCGCCGGTATCATCATAAAACCCGTGCCGCCCTTCCAGGCCCACGGTTTCCGACACGGTGATCTGTACATGGTCAATGCCCTGCGAATTCCAGAGCGGTTCGAACATCATATTGGCAAAGCGCAGCGCCATCAGGTTCTGCACCGTTTCCTTGCCCAGATAATGGTCGATGCGGAAAATCCGCTCTTCGGGGAAGACGCTGGCCACAGCGTCATTGATAACGCCTGAGGATTCCAGGTCATTGCCGAGCGGCTTTTCCAGCCCGATGCGGACATTTTCGCCCGTAAGGCCAGCCGAATCGAGACCCTTGATGGTCGGTTCAAACAGGAAAGGCGCGGTGGAAAGGAAAATCGACAGCCCGCCCGAAATATCGCCCAGCTTTTTGGCCAGCACATCAAAACCCTCAATGGTCGAAGCGTCCAGCGCCTGATAGGCGAGCCGGTCGAGAAAGCTCTGCAGCTTGCTTTCATCGCGCCGATCATCGGGGAGATATTGCAGCAATGCGTCACGCGCCAGGGCCCGATATTCTTCGTCCGGCATGACGCTACGCGCTGTACCGAAAATACGCAGATCGGGCGCAACCAATCCGTCTTCATGCAGGGCATAAAGCGAAGGCAGCAACTTGCGCTTGGCCAAATCGCCCGTAGCGCCAAAAAGTAAGAGCGTTGAATAACTGCCCTGCATAATTGTCCCCTCGTAATTGCCCATCACAGCTTTTGCCCAAGGCTAGACCGGTTTGCGGGAAAAAGCATCATGCATATGTATGCATAGACTTCGCTGCCCGTCCCTGCATATTTAATTATGACATCGTTGTCTTTTCGTGTCCACAGAATGGTTATCATCCTATAGTTTTCTGCTGGCTATTTAAGCAAACCATACTCGCGGGAGTTTTGTGGGAAATTTCCCATATAAGAGCTAAAATATTTTGTTTTTTGCTTGTTCATATCAATATTCGTACATAAAGCAGATGGAAATGAAATTATTGGGGGATATTTCCCATGGATACAATGCAAATACCGAGGTTAGTGGCGCGCGCGCAACGGCTCGCAGATCGCACCGGGCAGTCGCTGTCGACCATTTCACGCAAATTGCTCAACGATGGCAAGGGTCTGGCGCGCCTGAAAAACGGCGGGCAACTCACACTGAAGACACTCGAAAGTGCAGTGCAGAAACTGGCCGAGCTGGAACAGGCTGGACAGGCAGTCACCCCCAAAGCCCTCACCCACCTTGACCGGCTGGAAGCGGAAAGCATCCACATCATGCGCGAAGTGGTGGCGCAGTGCCAAAATCCGGTCATGCTGTATTCAGTCGGCAAGGACAGCGCGGTCATGCTGCATCTGGCGATCAAGGCATTTTATCCGTCCAAACCGCCTTTCCCGCTGATGCATGTCGACACCACATGGAAATTCCGTGAGATGATCGCGTTTCGCGACAATATGGCCAAGGACCTGGGCATGGAACTGATCACTCACAGCAATCCCGATGGTATCGCACAGGGCGTTGGCCCCTTCACGCATGGCAGTGCGGTGCATACCGACATTATGAAGACACAGGCGCTTAAACAGGCGCTTGATATGCATAAATTCGATGCGGCCTTTGGCGGCGCGCGGCGCGACGAGGAAAAATCACGCGCCAAGGAACGCGTCTTTTCCTTCCGCAATGCGCAGCACCGCTGGGACCCGAAAAACCAGCGCCCGGAACTGTGGAACATCTACAACACCAATGTCGCCAAGCGCGAATCGATGCGGGTCTTCCCGCTGTCCAACTGGACCGAGCTCGATATCTGGCAATATATCTACAAGGAGCAGATCCCGCTTCCCGGCTTGTATCTTGCGGCCAAGCGTCCGGTTGTCGAACGCGACGGCACGCTGATCATGGTCGATGACGACCGCATGCCGCTGAAAGAAGGCGAAGTGCCCGAAGAGCGCATGGTGCGTTTCCGCACGCTGGGCTGCTACCCGCTCACCGGCGCGGTGGAAAGCGAAGCCACGACATTGCCCGAGGTTATTCAGGAAATGCTGCTCACCACCACATCCGAACGGCAGGGCCGCGTGATTGACAGTGACCATGGCGCATCAATGGAAGACAAAAAGGCGGAGGGGTACTTCTAACGTGCCACGTCATGCGAAGCGTGACGAAGCGTTAGCCCCGGCGCAGGCCGGGGTCTCCACCTACAAAGCGCGCCCTTTAAACAAGGAGATTCCGACTTTCGCCGAAATGACGGAAAAAATGCAGGAATAACGGGATAAAAAATGAGCAACACCGATTACACATATGAAACCGACGCCCGCATTGCCGGCGATATCCTGGGCTATCTGGAAAGCCATGAGCAGAAAAGTTTCCTGCGCTTCCTGACCTGCGGCAGTGTTGATGATGGCAAATCCACACTGATCGGGCGGCTGCTCTATGACAGCAAGATGATCTACGAGGACCAGCTCACCTCGATCGAAAGCGACAGCAAGAAAGTCGGGACACAGGGCGAAGGGCTGGACCTCGCACTGCTCGTTGATGGCCTCGCCGCCGAGCGCGAACAGGGCATCACCATTGACGTCGCCTACCGTTTTTTCTCAACCGAAAAGCGCAAATTCATCGTCGCCGACACACCGGGACATGAACAATATACCCGCAATATGGCCACTGGCGCGTCCACGGCGGATATTGCCATCGTGCTGGTCGATGCGCGCCACGGCGTGCAGGTGCAGACCCGCCGCCACAGCTTTATCGCATCGCTGCTGGGCATCCGCCATGTCGTGCTTGCGGTCAACAAGATGGACCTTCTGGATTTCAGCCAAAGCCGTTTCAACGAGATTGAGGAAGAATATCGCAGCTTTGCAAAAGACCTGGGCTTTGGCGAGATTACCTGCATCCCCATGTCCGCGCTGAACGGCGATAACGTGACCACACGCGGCGAAAACGCCCCGTGGTACAAGGGACAGACGCTACTCGAATATCTGGAAAATGTTGACGTGCTCAGCGAAAAAGAAGGCCATCCCTTCCGCCTGCCGGTGCAATGGGTCAACCGCCCGAACCTTGATTTTCGGGGCTTTTCCGGCACAGTCGCGTCGGGCCACATCAAGCCGGGTGAAGAAATTATCGTGATCCCTTCGGGCAAGCGGTCAAGTGTGAAGGAAATCGTCACCTATGATGGCAACCTCGACGAGGCGATGCCTGACCAGGCGGTCACGCTCACACTTGAAGACGAGATTGATATTTCGCGCGGCGACGTGATCTGCTCCACCGATGGGCCCGCTGAACAGTCCGACCAGTTCATGACGCATATCCTATGGATGTCGCAGCAGGAAATGTTCCCCGGCCGCCAGTATCTGTTCAAAACGGGCAACAAGACCGTGGCGGGCAGTATCACCGCGCTCAAACATGTTGTGTGCATCAATGATTTCAGCCAGGACGCAGCGAAAACACTTCAACTCAATGAAGTGGGTGTGTGCAACATATCACTGATCCAGCCGATAGCCTTTGACGCCTATAAGGACAGCCGCAAAACCGGTAGCTTCATCATCATTGACCGGCTCACCAATGAAACGGTCGGTGCAGGCATGATTGATTTCTCGCTGCGCCGCGCGGACAATGTGGTGTGGCAGGATCTGGAAGTCGGTAAAGCACAGCGCGCCGGTCAGAAGAATCAAAAGCCCGCCGCGCTCTGGTTCACCGGCCTGTCGGGATCGGGCAAATCCACTATTGCCAATCTGGTTGAAAAAAAGCTCTATGACATGGGCCGCCACACTTATATTCTTGACGGTGACAATGTCCGGCATGGCCTCAACAAGGATCTGGGCTTTACCGATGCCGACCGCGTGGAAAACATCCGCCGCGTGTCGGAAACGGCGAAACTGATGCTAGATGCCGGTCTGATGGTCTGTGTCTCGTTCATCTCTCCCTTCCGAAGCGAACGGCAGATTGCGCGCAGCATGATGGAAGAGGGTGAATTTATCGAAATCCATGTCGACACCCCTCTCGAAATTGCGGAAATGCGCGATATAAAGGGACTATATGCCAAGGCGCGCGCCGGCGAAATTAAGAATTTCACCGGCATAGACAGCCCGTATGAAGCTCCGCGAAACGCCGAGATCACGATTAATACAGTGGATATGAGCGCTGAACAGGCGGCTGAAAAGATCGTGACCTATCTTGCCGCACATGGGTATCTGCAGAATATATGATTCCGATTCGCCGGGAGCCCCGCCTCCTGATCCAACCAGATTGCGCCTGGAGATATGCGCAAAAAAGGCGGGCTTTTAACGAGGCCCGCCTTTTTCTTGATATGTAAAAGTAAATAACCGCGCATGCATGAGATGAATGCGCGGCAATGCTGAGCCGGCCATCATATACGGCAGTTCTACCACACATAAAAAGGGCGGCTAAAAAGCCGCCCTTTTCATATTATATGCTTTAAGCTCAGGGGCTTGTTGGTGCATCATCATCGTCGGTAGCGATCAGGATGATACCACCAATAACGATAGCAGCGGCGAGAATTGCAGGTACAATTGATTCGCCTTCAAGCTTTGAAGTCTTGTCAGCAGCTTCAGCAGAACGTTCTGCTGAAACAGCCTGCGCCATTGCTGGTGCAGAAACAAGTGAGATAGCCGCCGCAGCGCCCATTACTGTGTTCTTAATAGTCATAGAAAACTCCTTAATTCGAAACTCGGATGCAGTCTCTAATCATTTGCACATCAGAGTCAACACCAAATTAACGTAAATAAATGTTATTATTACAAAACTGTCATATATCCCATTAGTGATATCAGTTTGGCAGGCAAGATACCCACTTCACGCCCCTTAGATAATATTAATGCACCACTCCAAAAAAAGTTCCCATTAATCGGCATGTCCCGTCACACCTTGCGCCATGGCAGGGGTCCAGCCTCCTTCACCGCTCTGTTCAAACCAGAAACGCCTGCGCTTTGCACTCCCAACTTCATCCATATTGGTGTCATATAGCCGTCCGTTGATTACAGTGTAGCGCACCGACGTGGTATTGCGGATATTATCAAGCGGATTCGCATCAAGCACGATCATGTCGGCAAGTTTCCCCGATTCGATACTGCCCACATCCTTATCCAGGCCATAGGCTTTGGCCGGATTGCGGGTTGCGGTGGCAAGCGCCTCGACCGGGCTCATGCCGCCCAATGCAAATGTCCAGATATCCCAGTGCGCGCCCAGCCCTTCGCGCTGGCCATGGGCGCCAATCGTGACCGGTACGCCCAGATCAGAGATCTGCTTGGCCGCTGCGGCGATTTTGAGCACATTTTGTTCCTCGTCAGGAATCAGCGTGCGGCGCCGCGCACGGCCATCGACAAAACGCCGCGGCACCCATTTGGAAAGAATAGGATCTTCCCATACATTGGTATGCTGATACCAGTAATTTTCGCCCCATGATCCGCCATAGGCCACGACAAGTGTCGGATTATATGCTGTGCCTGAGCCGCCCCAAAGCTGTTTCACATCGTCATAGAGCACCGCCACAGGGATGCTGTGTTCAATCGTTGTATGCCCATCGACAATCATGTTCATATTATGCTGGAACAACGAACCGCCTTCCGGCACCACGCTCATGTCCAGTTTGCGCGCGGCGGCAATCACCTGTTGCCGCTGGTCACGGCGCGGCTGGTTATAGCTTTTCACAGAAAATGCCCCCGCCGCTTTCATCCGCCGCAAATGGCTGCGCGCATCATCCAGGCTATCGATCTGCGCCGTGAAAGACGTCGTCGCGCCGTAAAGGATCGTGCCAGTCGAGAAAATGCGCGGCGCGACAATCCGGCCTGCTTTCGCCATTTCCGACGCCGCGAAAATCTCGCTGGTGTCGTTGGAGGGATCATGGATCGTTGTCACCCCGAATGCGAGGCTCGCATAATTGACCCAGCTTTGCTGCGGGATGATTTCATCGGACCCCATGCTGCCATGCCAGTGTGCATCGATCAGGCCCGGAATAACGGTCTTGCCCGTAAGGTCGATGGTTTGCGTTCCGGCCGGAACGGCTACATCTGCGCCAACGGCCTCAATGCGGTTGCCGTTCACCAATATGGTGCCGTTTTCAATGACTCCACCATCTGCGCCCTCCATCGTAATGATACGCGCGCCGGTAAAGGCTTTCCGACCCGACGGTTTGGCATGAGCCTGCGTAAAGCCAAGATTGATGCCGCGCTCCGCTACGGGTGGCAGTTCATCTGCACCCGACAGATATTTGAAGCTATCGCGTGTGCTGCGGTTGAAAAGTTCGGGGCCGAGCGACCACCAGAGCCGGTCCGAGCTGCCCGACCAATGTATCCAGTCACCCGCATCGCGGCTGACCTGAAATGTCGGCAGCGCAGAAGATTTTTCGGAAATTTCCGCCGGTTTACCGGTGCGGGTAAAGGGCATGATGCGCGCTTGAAACCGCTCGCTCCACGCCACCCATTTTTCATCGGGTGACACACTATATTGCGCGGCATATTTGCTTTTCAGGTGGGTGCGCTCTTCCCCGCCGCTGAGGTCAGCGGATTTGAGCACATTCATATCGCCATCACGGGCGCGGAAATAGAGCCGGTCGCCGCCCTTGCCAAAATGCGGTTGCCCACCGCTATCGCTGACTTTTTTGGCCGCACCGCCCGCAGCCGGCGCGACATAGATGCCGGTTTCACGGCCATAGAGCGGCGAAGTCAGATAGCCATCGGAAGTCTTCACAAATGCCACCGTCCGGCCATCGGGCGAAAAGGCAGGCTCGATATAATTGCCGCGCTTTTGCGTAATCTTGCGGCTCTTCCCGCCGCTTGCCGGAATAACATGCACAGCGCCCTGTCTGGCATCATCCCATGACACATAGGCAATCTGCCGTCCGTCACGGCTCCATGCGGGGTAAAGTTCGAAATGGTCGTTCTGGCTGGTCAACCGCCTTGGAGACCCGCCATTTACATCGCGCACCCACAAATGCCCCAGCGCCTCAAACACCACTTTGCGGCCATCGGGGGAAACTTGCGCAAAGCGAATCATTTTCACGTCAAAACTATCCGGCGCAACATCCACTTTGGTCCGCACCGCATCCGCAACACGGCGCGTACCCGAAACCCGAAACGGAATATCCGTCACCTGCCGGCTTGCCACATTTACACGCTTGATGCCGCCCTGTGCCCAAAATACGATACTTTTGTTATCGGGCGTCCATTCCATGCCCGGATAAACACCGTGGATAGCCCATGTTTCCTGCATGTCACGGTCAAGAATATCGGTGACAGGTGTTTCGCGCCCGCTTTCGATATCCATCACATAGATCACCGATTTGGCGCGGTCACGGCGAATGAAGGCCAGCGATTTGCCATCCGGCGAAGGCGTTGGCCGCACTGACCCGCCTGGCCCGCCAATATATTTCTCCGTCTCGCCCGATTCGAGATCAAGCCGCTGGATCGCGTAAATCTCTCCATTCACATCTTTCGAATATTGAAACGTTTTGCCCGGCGTCACATCGTCGGAGAAATAGAGATATTTGCCACCGGGCGAAAATGCGGGCTCATTGGTGTCTTTTTGGTCTGTACGCCGCTTGGTCAGCTGCACTCCGCCGCCACCCGAACGGTGATAGAGCCACATCTCACCCGCCCCCAGTGAGCGGCCCGAGGTAAAATGCTTGCGCCCCACCAGATATTCGCCGTCCGGGCTCCAGTCCGCCTGATTGAGCAGACGGAACTTTTCCTTGCTCACCTGCCGCGGATTGGCGCCGTCGCGGTCCATAATCCAGATATTGTCACCGCCGCCGCGGTCCGATGTAAATGCGATCGAGCGGCCATCGGGCGAATAGCGCGGCTGCATATCCCATGCGATACCGCTGGTCAGCGGACGCGCATCGCCGCCGGTAATGGGTACAGTGTACAGATCACCCAGCAAATCAAATGCAATCTCACGGCCATCGGGCGATACATCAAGCGACATCCATGTGCCGGTGGTGGTATTAATCGCCACATCCTTGCCCGGCCCTCGCGGTGTATTTACGTCCCATTCACTCTTGTCCTCGGCCTTGTTCCCATCCTTGATTTCCTCGGCAGTATCCGCTGCTGTCACAGACGAATCTTCCTGTGCGTTCACGGTGGTGGGCAGCGGCCCTGCAGGAGCCGCCGCAGCGGGAATGGCTGTGCTGGTGATAAGCGCGGCAAAAATGGGTGACATGGGCTCTCTCCGGTAATGCAGGCTATATGCGTCAAACGCGTCCTGCTATATGCCGGGAAGCTAGGCGCAAATGGCAATGTCCGTCAAAAACTTTCTGGCATGCGCGCTGCTGTTTGTCGAAAACCCAATTGCGGCTATAGCTGCCGCATGACCAAAGCTGCAGATTCCGATCTCGTCCGCCTTGCATCTGAAGTGCGCGGCTGCACAATATGCGGCGATCTGCCGCTGGGCCCGCGGCCGATATTTCAGATTCATTCCAAGGCGCGGATACTGATCGCAGGGCAGGCACCCGGGCGTATCACCCATCACAAGGACCGCCCTTTCGATGATCCGTCCGGTGAACGGCTGCGCGCATGGATGGGGATTGACCGGGACATATTTTATGATGCCTCCAAAGTCGCGATCGTGCCTATGGGGCTTTGTTTTCCCGGCACCGGCAAGAGCGGTGATTTTGCCCCGCGCGCTGAATGTGCGCCTGCATGGCGGGCAAAAATACTGGCGCGCATGCCCGGTATTGCCTGCACTCTGGTGATTGGCCGCTATGCGCTGGACTGGCATATCGAGCCGCCCAAAAAGGCAAGCCTCGCTTCCATTGTGCAGGACTGGAAAACGCACGCGCCAGGGCTCTGGCCAATGCCGCACCCCAGCCCGCGCAACAATCGCTGGCTGAAGGTCAATCCCTGGTTTGAGGAAGAGGTGCTGCCTGCGCTCAGGGGACGGGTCAGAGAGTTGCTTTGAGCTTTACGTCGTTCCCGCGCAGGCGGGAACCCATTCCCGACGTCGCCTTAAAAATCCATTTCTAAAAGAAAGGCTTGCAGCTACGCCAAGCAACAACATTCGTATCTGGACGGAGAGTGCAGGGAATGGATTCCCGCCTACGCGGGAATGACGGTTTAATGCTATATTATATGCAGTGCGCCCTACGCCGCCTTACGGCTCAGCGCGACATGGCGTTTCAGGTGGTGGCCCGCATCGCCAAATTCGCTGTCGATCATCGTGAGCCGCTTGAAATAGTGGCTGATCGCGACTTCGTCCGTCACACCGATACCGCCAAATGTCTGTACCGCGTTCTGGCCGATAAAGCGGCCCGCCTGCCCGATCCGCGCCTTGGCCATCGACGCATATTTCGCGCGCTCCGCCGCCGGTTCGCCAAGTTTCAGCGTGATGAGATAGGACATTGACACGGATTGCTCATATTCCATGAACATATCGGCCATACGGTGTTGCAGTACCTGAAACTTTGCAATCGGCACACCGAACTGCTTGCGCTGTTTGGTGTAATCGATCGTCATGGCGTTGGCGACCTGCATCGCGCCGCACGCTTCGGCGCAGAGCGCGGCAATGGCTTCGTCCGCCACCTGCATGACCAGGCCCAGACTGCCGCCCTCTTCACCGACCAACGCATCGCCGCCGACTTTTACGTTCTCGAAATAGACTTCGGACGCGCGGCGGCCATCGACGGTTGCATAGTCACGCGTGGAAATGCCCTCCGCATCCTTGGACACGATAAATACACTGACACCATCATGGTCCACCACCTCACCCGAAGTGCGCGCGGTGACGATCAGGTGCGATGCCCAGGGAGCGCCGATCACGACCGCCTTGTGGCCATTGAGCACATAGCCATCGCCATCTGCCTTGGCCCGCGTTTCCAGGAACGCCATATCATAACGGCCTCTCGGTTCGGCATGGGCAAAGGCGAACACGCGGCTGCCATCGATAATCGCAGCGAGATGTTCGTCCTTCTGCACCTGTGAACCGCCATGTTTCAGGATACCGCCCGCGCACACCACGCTGGGGATAAACGGCTCGACCACCAGCCCTTTGCCCAGCTCTTCCATAATGACCAACGTTTCAACCGGACCGCCGCCAAAGCCGCCGTCTTCCTCGCTGAACGGCGCGGACAATATGCCAAGTTCGGCCAGCTGTGCCCAGAATTCGGGCCGCCAGCCGCTGTCCGATTCAATCACCTTATGGCGGGTCTCAAATGTATATTCCTCACGCACCAGCCGCGCCAGCGTGTCGCGGATCATGGTCTGTTCTTCGGTAAAGTCGAAGTGCATCTTGGTCTTCTCCTGCCCGCTGTGCGGGTTCAAATTATCTTAAAGGCCCAGCACCATTTTGGTGATGATGTTGCGCTGGATTTCATTCGAGCCGCCATAGATGGAGGCTTTGCGAAAGTTGAAATAATGCGGCGCGGCGTGCGTCGCATAATCGGGGCCAGGCGCATTGTCATTGGCAAGATTATCCTCGAACGAGCGGAAATCGGGGAGGCCATATGTGCCCACCGCCTCGACCGTCAGCTCGGTGAGCCGCTGCTGAATTTCTGTACCCTTTACTTTCAGGATCGAGCTTTCCGGTCCCGGCCCCTTGCCCGCCTGTTCGCCGGCAAGCGTACGCAGTTCGGTAATTTCCAGCGCGGCCAGATCAATTTCAAGCTGGCTCAGCTTGCGCGCAAAATCGAAATCTTCGCTCAGCGGCGCGCCATCCATCATTTCAGCATCCGCAATCTCACGCAGGTTTTCAAGCGCGCGCTTGGACCGCGCCACCCCGGCAATGCCGCTGCGTTCGTGCGCGAGCAGGAATTTGGCATAGGTCCAGCCCTTGTTTTCCTCACCGATCAGGTTTTCCGCCGGTACGCGCACATCGGTGAGCCAGACCTCGTTCACTTCATAGCCCCCATCGATCAGCTTGATGGGTCTGACTTCAATGCCCGGCGTTTTCATATCGACCAGGATGAAGCTGATGCCCTGTTGCGGACGCTCTGCCGTCGGGTCGGTCCGGCACAGGAAAAAGCCCCAATCGGCATGCTGCGCCAATGTGGTCCATGTTTTCTGACCATTGAGAATATAGTCATCGCCATCCCGCACAGCTGTGGTTTTCAGCGAGGCAAGGTCGCTGCCCGCGCCGGGTTCGCTATAACCCTGACACCACCATATTTCACCGCTGCGGATGCCGGGCAGGTGCTTTGCCTTTTGCTCTTCATTGCCGAACGTGTAGATAACCGGCCCGACCATGCCGACCCCGAACGGCAGCGGCATCACCGCATTTACGCGGGCGTTTTCCTCCTGCCAGATATAACGCTGCGTCGGGGTCCAGCCGGTGCCCCCATATTCTTCGGGCCAGGCGGGCGTGGACCAACCTTTCTTGCCCAGTATCTTGTGCCATTTCAGGAACTGTTCACGGCTCATGTCATCGGCCAGCCCGCGCTTGGGCAGGTCAGTGGGATAATTCTCTTCGATAAATGCGCGCACTTCGTCGCGGAACGCATTTTCTTCCGGGGTGAATTCCAGGTTCATTTATATATCTCCTGCATTATCCACGCGCTTGTTCAAGAGCGCGATTCTTAATCGTTTGTTTAAACTGTTTGCGCCGCTTTGTGAACGGGAAATGGAGAGAAAACCCCGGCTTTATGGATGCCGTAGCGTTACAAGCTCTTCTCCCTTGAGGGAGAAGGCAACGAGACTTGCCAGCTTGCTGCCTAGTCGCAGTGGATGAGGGTGTGCGTCCCGCCGATAGCGCGAACCCCTCACCAATTACGACTAGCCAGCAAGCTGGCAAGTCTCCATATCCTCTCCCCGCCGGGGAGAGGGTTTTGATAAGATCATTCCGTCCGCAATGCCTCTATCGGCGACAGGCGTGACGCGCGCACAGCGGGCCAGCCGCCGAAAATAAGTCCCACGAGCGCAGAGAAAATAATCGCGCCAATCGATACGCCCATGCCGATTGGCACGGGGAAATTCGCATAGGCCGTGAGCGCAGCGCCAGCCGCTATCGCCAGCAACAAGCCCATTGCCCCGCCGATCACGCACAGCACCGCCGCCTCGACCAGGAACTGGTTGCGGATATCGCTTTTCTTGGCACCCAGCGCCATGCGCAGACCGATCTCACGCGTGCGCTCGGTCACCGACACCAGCATGATGTTCATGATGCCGATGCCGCCAACCAGCAGCGATATCGACGCAATCGCCACCAGAACTGTCTGGAATATCCCCGTCACCTGACCGGTTTCCTCCATAAACTCCTCGGTCGTGCGAATGGTGAATGGATTGCCGTCACGCCCGCGCACTTTATAGCGGTCGCGCAGCAAGTCGGTCATTTCGCGCTTGGCAGTGGAGAGCTGAACTCCGTCCTGAAATCCGACGAACAGGATATGCAGATCATCCGGCCCCGCCAATGTATCACCCACGAAACGCTGTCGCACTGTGCTGATCGGAATGACCGCAACATCATCATTGTCATTGCCAAAACTCGACCCTTTCGATTCCAATATGCCGATAATCTTGAATGGAATCCGGTTGATGCGCACCTGCTCGCCAATCGGGTTGAAGTCGCCGAACAGATTTTCGGCCACGCTGGTGCCCAGCACCACGACACGGGCGGCCGTGCGCACATCGGCGTCCGTGATAAAACGTCCTTCCTGCGCCGTGACATTGGACACACGGCCATAGGCGGGTGTGGCGCCAATGGCGCTGGTCGATGCGGTATTGCCCGATGAAATCAGGGTGATGGAGGCGCGCAATTGCGGTGCGATATCGCTGACCCCGTCAATTTCACGTTCGATGGCACGGGCATCGCGCGTGGTCAGCCGACCGCGTTCGAACGTACTGCGTCCGCCTTCGCTGTCGGGCTGCGGGAATATCAGCGCCATATTCGACCCAAGCGAATTGATCGATTCCATTACCGACACCTGCGCGCCCGAGCCGACACCCACCGCAAGCGTCACCGCAAACACGCCGATCATAACCCCCAATGTGGTCAGGATCGAGCGCATCAAATTGGTGCGCAGCGCGGTCATCGCAATCGAGATATTGACCAACCATGCCGACAGGCGCGATCCGAGGCTTTTTTTCATGCCGCCACCTCGGGCGCCGCAATACGGCGGTTGGTGACAATGCTGTCTTCAATCACTTTGCCATCGCGGAATATGATCTTGCGTTTGGCATGGTCGGCAATCTCGTCTTCATGAGTGACAAGGATGACCGTGATGCCATCATCATTGAGCTGCTGAAAAATCTGCATGATATCTTCGGAAGTCCGCGTATCAAGCGCGCCGGTCGGTTCATCGGCAAGCAGCATCAGCGGCTCTGTCACCAGTGCGCGGGCAATCGCCACGCGCTGCTGCTGCCCGCCCGAAAGCTTGGCCGGTGAATTGGCGAGCCGATCACCCAGCCCCATGGCAATCAGCTTCTGCGTCGCAAGATCGCGGCGCTCTTCGCCGCCCTTGCCCGCATAGATAAGCGGCACCGCGACATTGTCGACGGCCGTGGTGCGCGCCAGCAGATTGAACTGCTGAAACACGAAACCGATCTTGCGGTTGCGTAGGTCCGCCAAGTCATCGCCGCTCATGTCGCTGGTGGGAATACCGTCGATTTCCACGATGCCCGACGTGGGAACATCCAGACAGCCGATCATGTTCATAAACGTCGACTTGCCCGATCCGCTCGCGCCCATGATCGCCACAAATTCACCATTTTCAATCGTCAGCGATACACCATCGACCGCATGGATCGTCTCACCGCCCAGTTCATAGGTTTTCACAAGGTCAGCCGTGGCGACAAGCGGCTGTGACATCAGTCATCCTCTCCGCGGTCATCATCCTCGCTACCGTCCAGATTGCGGGTGCGCAGGAGGATTTTCTGATCGGGTTTCAGCCCCTTGGTAATCTCGACATAATCTTCGCCCTCCAGACCGGTGATGACTTCCACTTCTTTGGGCTTATAGGGATCATCCGCAACCACCCAGACGGTGGTTTTTTCACGGTCCGATGGTTTTTTCCCGTCTGCATCATCATCCGGGGCCGGCCGATCTTTTTCTTTGGGGCGGAATCGGGTTGCGGCCACCGGCACACGCACCACGTTCTTTTTCACCCCTGTGATAATATCAACATTCGCCGTCATACCGGTTAGCAGCTTGCCGCCCACATTGTCGACGTCGAGTATGACCAGATAGCTGACTGCATTTTGCACTTCGTTCGCGGATTTGCGGATCTGCATGACTTTCGCCGCGAATTTTTCATCGGGATAGCTGTCCACGGTAAAGCTCACGGACTGGCCGATCTCGACCTGGCCGATATCGGCTTCGTCAACCGATGCCTCGACCTGCATCTTGCTGGTATCGGCCGCGATTTCGAACAGATTGGGCGTTTGAAATCCGGCGGTCACAGTAGAGCCGGGTTCAACGAGCTTATTGATAACGACCCCGCTGGTCGGGGCAACGATCCGCGTGCGGCTCAAATCCAGCTGCGCCGACGAAAGCTCAGCGGCGCTCTGCGCGATCTGCGCGCGGGCTGACTGCGCCTGGGCAAGTCCGCTCGCCAGCGAGGCTTTGGCAGTGGCCACCAGGTTTTGCGCCTGATCCAGCTGCGTCTTGGACACGAAACCTTTTTCGGCCAGCTCTTTACGGCGGGCAAAGTCGCGGTTCTGTACCTCGACATCGGTGCGGGCGCGGGCAATCGCAGCCTCTGCCTGCGCCAGCGATGCGCGCGCCAGCTGCACCTGCGCCTGCGCCTGTGTCACACGGGCGCGCAGGCGGGTATCGTCGATCTGCGCCAGTGGTTGGCCCTGTGTGACAGGTGAATTATAATCGACATAAACTGCCGTAATCTGCCCTGATACTTCGGAACCAACGTTAATGGTATTGAGCGCGCGCAATTTACCACTGGCGGAAATGACGCGGGTCACATCGCCTTTGGAAACTTCCTCCACTTCATATTCATAGGAAGGCGGCGACGGCACCAGCACATTATAGAGTATCAACGCCAACACGAGCGCAATGATACCCGAAATGACCGGATGCCGTTTAATCCAACCCCAAATTTTGCGCATGATGATGGCCCCTGTTTGCAAGTCATGGGACCATAATCATTTTTTACGCGCGCTGTCGAGATTTTAGACGGACAACATGTCTGTTCGATGGCATAGTCAGTATTCCTGCGAAAGCAGGAAACCAGAGCGACAAGCACATTCGTTGCAATCAATTGCCCTAGGCTCCTGCTTTCGCAGGAGCACACGAACGGGCAAAATGGTGACACTGGTTGCGTCGCAATCAGATTAACCCGTCACGCCGCGAGCTCCGCCATAAACTGTTGCAGCTTCGCCATCGCAGGCATGGCATTGCTGCGCAGGCGTTTCAGGATTTCGACCTTGGCAGTGTCGGCGGGATCAACTTCGGACACCATCTTGCTGAACCCGTCGAGCCGGTTTTCAAGCATCCATTGTTTGATGTCCTCATCTTCGCCCCAGTTATACTGGTTCATCATCATCGCGGCCGTCATCGGCAGAAAGTCCTCGGTGCTGTTGGGCAATGGCACGACCCCACACAGACGGTTTTTCTCGGCCTCGTCGCGGCCTGACGCCTCAACATGCGCGATCAATGACGCACTGAATACCGGCTGATAGGAGCGCACAGTCTGCGGGGTAATTGTATCACCCGCGAAAACCGGTTTGGTATCGCGGCGCGTGATCGCGCTCGCCGAACAGTCAACATGCAGATGGTTGGTGCTGGTCGGTATTTCACCTTCAGCGAGCACGATGCGGTCTTTCTCGATCGCCGAGACACGTCCCATGCGCACGATGTTTTTCACACGGCGCAGCTCCTCGATTTCCAGCTCGCTTACTGTCGCGGCGTGGAACATTTTCGGACGTACATTTGTATCGATACGCAGAAAATAGCCGGAGCTTTCCATCCGGTCGAACATATCTTCCATATTGTCCGCATTGGCGATCGATTCAAACTGTGCCGCCTGCGCGCCCATGGTGTTTTCAAAAAACGCCATCGAGGGCTGGGTATTGGCCCGGTTGATGAGCCATGCATCACGCGGCATGATCCAGGTGATCTTGTCGGGGTCAATCCCGGTTTCCAGCATCCACAGCACGGCATCAATGCCAGTCTTGCCGCCGCCGATAACAACATAGCCTTCCGGTGCCTCTGTCACCTTTGGCAAGTCATTGAGAGGAATAAATGGCACGCCATCGGCAATGGTAAAGCCGGGCGTGTGCGTTGATGGGACCGAGGTATTAAGGAAGGTGCAGTCAACGAGCTTGTCATAGCTGGCCTGAAATGCCTCACCACTCAACTTTGAAGTGAATTTACCTTCACCTTCATAGTTACACATAGGAAAATATTGCACGCGCCCGGTCGGCAGGAACTGGTGGCGCATCACATCGTCAAAATAAGCGCTGACCTCCTGTCCGGTGGCGAGGTCATTCAGACCCTTGTTGAGCCCAACTTCATCAACCCGGCCCTTGCTCAGCTCTTTCGAGCTGACACCGTAAAACTGTGACGGCTGGTGCAAGGTCACAAACGGATAGGCCATATTCCAGTGTCCACCGGGCTTCGCATAACGATCAACAATGATGATATTGGCGTCGGTTTCGGTGAGCAGAGTATCGGCAAAAGCCATTCCGACAGCGCCGCTGCCAACAATCAGGTAATCGGTTTTGAGTTTCGTAGCCATGAGTGAAAGTCCTATGTCGAATCAAATATAACGGTGTTATATCGGCTGTATATAACACTGTTATATTTTGTCAAGCCGTGCTAGAGCAGTCACATTATGACCGATACACAGCACAAAACGAAAACCCGGATTCTGAAAGCCGCCTCCGAACTGTTTCTGAAGGGCGGCGTGGCCGCGCTGTCCGTGCGTGCGATTGCAAAACGTGCGGGCATGTCGACAATCAACATCTACAGTCATTTTCAGGGCAAGCAGGGCATACTCGACACTTTATATATAGAGGGCTTCGAAAAAGTGTCCGCGGCGATGGACATCGATATGACGCGGCACAGTCCGCGCGAGGCGATTGTGCTGGGCATGAAACACTATCTGGATATCGCCGAACAATATAATGCGCATTACCGGCTGATATTTGGCGAGGCAGATCCCAGTTATACGCCTTCACCTGATGCCAGGCAGGCGGGCATAGCGGCGTTTGAACGTCTGGTAACCCTTACGTCTTCGTTCCTGCCGAAGGATGCTTCACGCACCCGGAAGCAGGAATTCGCGCTGACTCTCTGGGCAACGCTGCACGGTTTCGTCCGGCTGCACGGCAATGCCGTGTCCGAACTGGTGGACATCAGCAATTGGCGGCAGATGACGCTGGAAGCCGCCATCCGGCAAATTGATGCCGCGCAGGCCGAGGGGTAATTCCACTCAGTATTCCTGCTTCCGCAGGAGCACTAGCGGTACACTGCTATTTAGTAATTGATACGCATCTATTCGGAACGGCCGATATCAATTTGCCGAAAACAGCCGGTATTCCCATGGTTCCAGAGTCATATTGTCCCCGCTGTCTATCGTCACATCCGCACCATCACCAAACCGCTGATACTGTCCGTCCGCCAGCGCGCTGGTAAGCTTTACCGATGCGGGCCTGGCCGACAGGTTGAACACGCCCAGTACTTTATTGCCCTCCGCCTGCCGCGCGAAGCTGAATATCTGCGCTGGATTGTCATTTTCCACCTTCGTCATGCGCCCGCCCCATTTGCCGTTATGCAGCGCGGCATTGGCGTTTCGGAACGCGATCAGGTCCGCAAACAGCTTGCCAAGGTCACAGCTCGCACCCTGGCTCCAGTCGATCGGGTCCTTCTCGAAAAACTCCAGCCGTTTCCGATTGCACGCTTCCTGTCCGTTATAGATGGTCGGCATGCCTTCACCCACAAAGGACAGCGCGATGATGGCGGGCAGCGCATCGCCGAAATTCTCATATTGCGTGCCTTCCCATGCGTTGCTGTCATGGTTGGCCACATAGGTCATGCGCATCGCCTCTTTCGGCCAGGCGCTTTCCTGTTCGGAATAATATCCATATAGCGCGGTCGCATCGGCCTTGCCCTGGGCAATGTCTTTCACCGCATTGTGCCAATCCCACGCATAAGTCGCGTCAAACGCGCGGCGGCTCAGCTCAGGCGTTTTCCATTCTGCCAGCATGAACACCGGCTTGATCCGGTCCAGCCGCGCGCGCAGCTTTTCCCAGAAATCAACCGGCACATAACCCGCCACATCGGCGCGGTAGCCATCGATATCCGCCTCTCGCACCCAATATTCGAGCGCACCGCCCACATGTTCGCGCACACCGGTTTTCGACCAGTCAAGATCGATAATGTCGGACCAATCCCACCACGGGGTCGGCCGAAAATCGCCTTTCCAGTCTTTTTCATACCAGTCCGGATGCTGCGTGACGAAGGGATGGTCCCAGGCTGTGTGGTTGGCGACCACATCTAGGATCACTTTCATACCTTGCGCATGGGCGGCATCCACAAACGCCTTGAAATCCTCCAGCGTGCCGAATTCAGGATTGACGCCGTAATAATCCTTCACCGAATAGGGTGAGCCCAATGTGCCCTTGCGGTTCTTCTCTCCAATCGGATGGATCGGCATCATCCAGAGAATATCGACGCCCAGTGCCTTAAGGCGTGGCAGTTCTTTCTGAGCAGCGGCAAATGTGCCTTCTGCGGTAAACTGCCGCGTATTGATCTGATACAGCACCGCGTCGCGTGTCCATGGCGCATTTTCCAGCGTTACATAAGGCTCGGCCGCCCAATAGCTTTCCTCCGCCTCCTGCGCCGCAGCGGGTGACACGGCAGCGGCAAGTGCCAGAGCGGCGGCGAGTGTGGATCTTATCATGCGGCAGTCTCCTCATCCTTTGGCATGACCGTCTGCACGCGCAGCATGAACAGCGCCGCGATCAGCCAGCTTGCCGCCGCAAACAGCATCGTCCAGATCGGCTCGCCCGGGAAAAACGCTTTCATGATCGAGCCCATCACCGTCGCCACCAACAATTGCGGGATGACGATAAAGACGTTGAAAAGCCCCATGAAAATGCCAAGCTTCGCCTGCGGCAAATTGCTGGCCAATATCGCGTATGGCATCGCCAGGATCGAAGCCCAGGCAATACCGATGCCGATTTCGGAAAGGATCAGCAGGTTAGGGTCGCGGATAAACATGAAGCTTAAGAAACCGAGCGCGCCCAGCATCAGGCAGATCATATGCGTATATGCCTTGCCCACGCGCCGCGACATCCATGGCAGCAACGTGAGCGCGGCAATCGCCGCTACCCCGTTATAGACCGCAAACAATACGCCGACCCAATTGCCGCCCTCATTATAGGCCGCCGACGCGGTGTCGGTGCTGCCGAACACATATTGTGTCACCACCGGCGTGGTGTTGATCCACATGATGAACAGCGCCGACCAGCTGAAAAACTGCACGACGGCGAGCCGCTTCATAATCTCCGGCATGCCCGAAAAATCGCCGACAATACTGGACAGCATATTGGCGCTGCCGCCCTGTTTGGCGAGCCAGATGGCGAGCATCGAGGCGAGGCCATAAAACACCAGAAGCGCACCCAGCAGATAGACTTCCTTTTCAAGTCCCATTTGCTGCACCGCGAAAGTAACCGCGGCGCCCAGTGCAATCCACACGATGCCGCCGCCATAGGATTTGGCCGCCAGCGCGCGCATCGGCGAGACAATGGCAGGCTCTTCGGGTCCGGCAAAGGCGGCCATTTCTTCCGGGCTGTATTCCTTGGTTGTCACCACGGTCCACAACACCGCAAGGAACAGCGCCGCACCGCCGAACCAGAAACTATATTTCACCGTGTCGGGCACACCGCCATCGGCAGCGACATTGGACACGCCAACCCAATCGAGAAATTCGGGAAAAATCGAACCGACCACTGCGCCCGCGCCGATAAACGCGGTCTGCACGGCATAGCCCGCAGTATGCTGGTCAGTGCGCAGCATGTCGCCGACAAAAGCGCGGAACGGTTCCATCGAGACATTCAGCGAGGCATCCAATATCCACAGCATGAATGCGGCGAACAGCAGCACAGGCGCGAGCGGCATGATAAACAAAGACAGCGCGGCCAGGATCGCGCCGATCAGGAAATAAGGACGGCGGCGGCCCAGCCTGCCCCAGGTCTTGTCACTGTAATGCCCGATGATGGGCTGTACCAGCAAACCGGTAAGCGGGGCGGCCACCCAAAGCGCAGGCAGGTCATCGAGCGACGTGCCGAGCGACTGGAAAATCCGGCTCATATTCGCGTTTTGCAATGCAAAGCCGATCTGGATTCCGAAAAAGCCGAAGCTGATATTCCACAGGCCCCAGAACCCCAGGGTCGGCTTTTCCGTTACGGTCGCAGTTTGCGAAGCTGCGGCTGTGGCTGCCGTCTGTGCGGGTGCATCCACCATATGTCTCTCCCAAATGTCAGGCGGATTTTTCCGCTTATAATTGCGCATAGCTTTGCACAGGGCGGGGAAAGCGGCAATGGCAACAAACGTCTCGGGCATGGTCTGCATACGAATAAATAGGATGCCAGACGCACGGATCGCGCCGCCCCAAAAGTCCCGCCGGGAATAAGGGTGTATATATTTTTATTTTATATAACAATGGTTTATATGAAAGCACGAAGCGGAAGGTCCCGCCCCCACATGGAAGGTCCCACCCTGCGCACCTCTTTACACGGACAGCAGGAAGCATGCCGTGACGGGATCGAATAAAGCTTCATGGCAAGGAACGTTAACACAGCAGCTTGCATGTAGGACAGCGGATATGGCCGCGATTACGCGCCGCAGCTTTTTCGTATGACCAGCTTGGCGGGCATGCTGGCGGATACCGCATCGCTGCTTTCCACCTGCGCAATCAGCGCGTCGACCAGCGCAGCGCCTGCGCCCTTGATATCCTGCATCAATGTAGTGAGCGGCGGAGAGGTGAGGCTGGCCGCCGGGATATCGTCAAAGCCAACGATCGCCACATCTTCGGGTAATATGCGCCCTGCCTCATTCAATGCGCGCATTGCACCAATGGCAATCAAGTCGCTGCCCGCAAATATCGCATCGAAATCACGCTCGCTCTCGATAAGTTGCCGCGCTGCAATATAGCCTGCATCCTCTGTCGTAATCGCATCAGCGCGCAGTGCGTCATCAACTGACAGCCCGGCGTCTGCCTTGGCCTTTTGCAATCCCGCATAGCGATCCTGAAACTCGGGATATTGATCCGACGCCGTCCCCAGAAAGGCAATGTTGCGGCGGCCAAGCGCAATCAGATGCTGGCCCGCCATTTCGCCTGCGCCAAAATTGTCCGAACCGATTGTCATGCCGATATTATCATCGCGTACTGCACCCCAGCGCACAAAATGTGTCCCTTGCGCCTGTAACTGGGTCAGCCGGCTTTCATATAGCTGATAATCTCCATAGCCGAGCAGAATCAGACCGTCGGCGCGGTGGCTGTCCTGATATTCATTATGCCAGTCGCCCGACATCTGCTGGAAAGAAATCAGCAGATCATAGCCGCGATTTGCGCACGCCCGCGTGATCGACCCCAGCATCGACAGAAAAAACGGATTGATCATCGATTCATCGGGTGTGGGGTCTTCAAAGAATAATAGCGCCAGCGTATTGGCGCGCTGCGAACGCAAGCTGGAGGCGTTCTTGTCGACCGTATAATTCAGCTCTTTGGCAATGCGTTCGATCTTCGCGCGCGTTTCGGCGCTCACCGCCTTGCTGCCGCGCAATGCCCGCGAAACGGTGGGCTGCGAAACCCCCGCCAGATAGGCAATATCAAATGATGTCGGCTTACCCGTAGGCGCTTGGCCCATGCATTTACATCCTTATCCTGCCTGTGCAGTGACCTCTAAATCCGGGCCGCTTTCACTCCTAACTGCTGGCCAAGTCACTGGAATGTAAATACTCCCGTATCACATGTGCATGTGATAAAAATATTACAACGCAGCGCCTAAGCCATTTACGTATACGTATGCTGGCTATGCTTTGTCCAGTTTGTCCGCTTTAATTCACAATTGTAAAAGCTTTTCACCGTGTGCGTCCGAACAACTATGATGCCATAAGGCAATTTGAAACCGGCCACATATAAAGAAAAAGCATGAGTTCGTAGCCATAATTGGGGAATGCCTGACCATGAAAAAAATTACACGCACAACCGCGCCGGCAAAATTCGCAGCGCGCACAAGCCTTGCCACTCTTGCGACTGCCCTCGCCTTCACTGCCGCGCCCGCCATGGCGCAAGAAGAGCCTGCGGAAACCAGCGAAGAGGAAGTCAATGAAATCATCGTAACAGGCTTCCGCGCCTCTTTGGAAAGTGCGGTAGAAGAAAAGCGTAACGCAGACCAGATCGTGGAGTCGGTTTCGGCAGAGGATATCGGCAAGCTGCCTGATGCGTCGATCGGTGAATCCATCGCGCGTTTGCCTGGTGTCACATCGCAGCGCCTGAATGGCCGTGCCAATGTTATTTCCGTACGCGGACTGGGTCCGGACTTTTCACAGTCCCTCTTGAATGGCCGTGAACAAACATCGACTGGCGATGCACGCGCCGTTGAATTTGACCAATATCCGTCGGAAATCGTTAATCAAGTTGTGGTGTATAAATCACCAACTGCATCGCTTGTCGGACAGGGGCTTGTCGGTACAATCGATATCCGTACAATCCGGCCTTTGGAATATGGCAAGTCGGTTTTCGCAATTGGCGCACGCGGTAGCTATGCCGACCTTGGCAAATTAAACGCAGGGTCGAAAGAATTCGGCTACCGTGTTAACGCAACTTATGTTGATCAGTTTGCGGATGACACAGTGGGTGTATCACTTGCTGCTGCATATGTGGACGAGCCATATCAATTACAGGAGTTCAACGCTTGGGGGTATAATGGTGACGGCTCAGTAGATAATCCTAGAGTTATAGGTGGTTCTAAATCATTTGTGACTTCGACCCAGCTTAAACGTCTAGGTGTCAACGGCACGCTGCAGTTTGAGCCTGCGCCCAACTGGATGATCACACTGGATGGTTTCTATTCAAATTTCGAAGATGATCAGTCCAAACGCGGAATCGAGCTGCCGCTGGGCTTTTTTGCCTTTGGCACTACCGCTGATAGGTCGACAGCCACAATAATCACGGACCCCACCGGAGAGCTCAATTTTGCAACCGCCGGCGAATTCGAGAATGTACGCGGCGTCGTCCGCAATGACATTTTCCAGCGTAAAGCCGATCAATATTCAGGCGGTTTGAATATCCATTATGAGGGTGATGATGGCTGGAACGCTTTTTTCGATTTTGGTTACTCACGCACTGACCGCAATGAACTCAGTATTGAAAGCTATTCTGGTACAGGCTTCAATGGAGACGATACAGGCAATGGAGAGTCAGCCACTATAGGATTCCAGTCCGGTACAACGGGGACTTTCTTTACGCCTTCACTTGATTATAGCGACCCGAATCTTATCAAACTTACCGACCCGCTCGGTTGGGGCGGCGGCACCGTGCCGCAGGCAGGTTATTATAACAACCGGATCATCAAGGATGAGCTGAAACAGTACCGCGTCGAAGTTGAAAAGGAAATGGACGGTTTCATTTCGTCCGTGCAGTTAGGCCTGAATTATACGGACCGCGACAAAAGCCTGACGCCTGATGAATTCCTGGTGCGCCTTGCCGGTGGAGCACTGGAACTTGATGTTCCTTCAGGTGCATTGCTGCGCCCTACAGATCTCGACTATCTGGGTCTGGGCTCTATTGTCAGCTATGATGCACGTGATTTGATTGACGATGGCACATTGGTGCTCGAACCAAATACGAGTAATGATATTCCGGCAAAGGCATTTCAGATCCGCGAGGATTTGATGACCATCTATGCACAGGCAAATATAGAACAACCTTTTGCAGGCGCTGTCCTGACGGGTAACTTCGGTGTGCAGGCCGTCAATACGGTGCAAAAGGCAAGTGGCCTTTCCTTCATCGGCGACAGCACTGTCGGAACTCCTGTAAATGGTAGTGCAAACTATTGGGATATATTGCCCAGTATTAACCTTTCACTGCGTTTTGACAGTGATTTTATCATCCGTCTTGCAGCGTCCCGGCAGATACAGCGCCCACGCCTAGATGACTTGCGTGCTGCGCTGGAATATGGCGTTGGCAATGTTGAAATAAATGGTGTTACACGCCGTCTTTTGACGGGGGGTGGCGGTAATCCTGAATTGCGCCCCTATCGTGCCAATGCTGTTGATCTGAACTTTGAGAAATATTTTGGATCAGGCGGCGTTGTTTCACTGCAACTATTCTACAAGGATATCAAATCCTATATTGCCGATTTCAACCGACCTTTTGATTATTCCGGCCTGCCGTTGCCAGAAGGTGAGCCGCCAGAATCGATTATAGGCCTGTTAAATACCAAAGTGAATACAGGCGGTGGCTCTCTCTATGGCGCTGAAGCCGCAGTCACTTTGCCATTCAGCACATTCACTCCCGCCCTTGATGGCTTCGGCATCACCGGCGGTGTTGGCTATACGAAAACCAAGGTTGAAAATGCTTTTGGCGATGTCGACCAGATTCCCGGCTATTCCAAATGGGTGGCCAATGGTACGGCCTATTTCGAAAAATGGGGTTTCAACGCACGCGGCAGTGTTCGCTACCGCTCCACCTTCCTAGGTGATTTTACCGGCTTTGGCGGCTCGCCCACACGCCGGACCGCATTGGAAGAACTGATTGTCGACGCACAGATTGGTTATGATTTCGAAGGCGGCGCGCTGGACGGTCTATCCATCTATCTGCAAGGCCAGAATCTGACGGATGAGCGGTTTGCCGCTATTGACAATTCACCCCTTGAGGTCCGTGATTATCAGATTTACGGCCGCCGCTTCCTGGCCGGCTTTACCTATAAATTCTGATGCAACTCTCTGGAGTTCCTGCCATAATATGCCATGGCAGGAACTCTGGATTAAACGGGAGCGATCATGATGGCTGACGCCGAGGTCAGCAAGGGAGCCGCGCGTGGTGCAGCTCCTGTCCGAAACATCGTCATAGTTGGCGGCGGCACCGCTGGCTGGATGGTCGCGGCTGCATTTGCCCGGTTTCTGCCCAAAACACATGACATTACCCTGGTCGAATCCGATGCCATTGGTACGGTCGGCGTGGGCGAAGCCACCATACCGCAGATCCGACTGTTCAACCAAGCGCTCGGCATTGCCGAAGATAAATTCGTCAAAGCCACGATGGGCAGTTTCAAGCTGGGCATCGAATTTGATGGATGGCAACGCGCGGGCAAGAAATATATCCATGCCTTCGGCAATATCGGGCGGCCTTTCGGGTTGGTGCCATTCCATCATTACTGGCTGAAGGCACTTGAGAACGGCGCGGACCATTCGCTTTGGGAGTATAGCGCCACCAGCAAGGCCGCATACCAGAACCGTTTTGCTCCGCTTACGGATCAGCCCGGAGCGCCGCCCATGGGGGTCGCCTGGGCCTATCATTTCGATGCCGGGCTCTATGCCGCCTTCCTGCGCCGTCACGCCGAACAGGCGGGCGTGACGCGGATTGAAGGCAAGGTGGATAGCGTTCAGGCAGATGGTCCTGACAGCCATATCGCCTCCATCACGCTGGAGGACGGACAGAAGGTGGAGGGTGATTTCTTTATCGACTGCACCGGTTTTCGAGGGCTTTTGATCGGGCAGGAAATGGGCGCGGATTACAGCGACTGGACGCACTGGCTGCCGTGCGACCGTGCGATGGCGGTGCCCTGCGAAAGTGTATCTCCCATTACCCCCTATACCCGCGCGACCGCGCGTCAGGCGGGCTGGCAGTGGCGCATCCCGTTGCAGCACCGGACCGGCAATGGCCATGTCTACAGCAGCGCGCATATGTCCGACGATGAAGCCGCATCAGTGCTGCTCGCCAATCTGGATGGCGCGGCGTTGGCCGACCCCAAACCGCTCAAATTCACCACCGGCATGCGGCCCAGGTCCTGGACCGGCAACTGCGTCGCCATTGGCCTTGCGGCGGGCTTTATGGAGCCGCTTGAATCGACCAGCATCCACCTGATCCAGTCAGCAATTGAGCGCGTGCTCAAATTCTTCCCCGTCGCCGGTTTCGCCGCAGCGGATATCGACACCTATAATCGCCAGACGGTATTTGAGTGGGAAAGCATCCGCGATTTCCTGATCCTGCACTATCACGCCAACAGCCGTGAAGAGCCTTTCTGGCAGGAGCGCCGCGCCATGGATATCCCCGAAACCCTGAAGGCACGCATGGCGCTGTTCAACGCCTCTGGCCGCATCACCCGCGAGCATGAGGAGCTGTTTACCGAACAGGGCTGGATCCAGTTGATGGTCGGACAGGGTCTGAAGGCCGGTGCCTATCACCCGCTCGCCGATACGCTGGAACCCGCGCAATTGGATGAATTTCTGGGCCTCGCGCGCCGCCATACCGATGCGACCGCCGCGAAAATGATGCCGCATGATGACTTTATCGCCCGCCACTGTGCCGCAATAATCCCCGAAAGCCATAACTAGAAGTGCCACAACCAGAAGTGAGAACCTGATGCAAAACGTGAAAACCCTCCCCGCCCTGTTGGCCGCCGCCATGCTCACGGTCACCACGCCCGGATGCACCGAATCACAGGCGCAGACAGCCGCGCCCGCAAGCTATGGCGACGATACCGCGCTGAAGGATGTGCGTGCGCGCCTGCCCGAAGACGAGATCATCTATTTCGTGCTGCCCGACCGGTTTGCCAATGGTGATCCCGCCAATGACCGCGGCGGCCTGACCGGTGATGCCATGGTGACCGGTTTTAACCCCGCGCATAAAGGTTTCTACCACGGCGGCGACCTGAAAGGACTGACCGGCAAGCTCGATTATCTGGAAAATATGGGCATCACCGCGATCTGGTTTGCACCGGTTTTCAAGAATAAACCGGTACAGGGCGGTGCGGGCAATGAGTCAGCGGGCTATCACGGATATTGGATCACCGATTTCACCTCGGTTGACCCGCATTTCGGCACCAATGCCGAATTTCGCGCCTTTGTGGACGCCGCCCATGGCCGCGGCATGAAAGTCTATATGGACATTATCACCAACCACACCGCCGATGTGATTGCCTACCGCGAATGCCCCGATAGCGAATGCACCTATCGCGGCGTCGGCGAATATCCCTATGCCACCAAAGGTTTGCCCAGCGGCCCGGCCATCAACGAAGAGTTTGCCGGGGATGATGTCCAGACTGCAGAGAATTTCGCGAAGCTCACCGATCCGAATTTTGCCTATACGCCGTTTGTGCCAGAGGCCGAGAAAGACGTAAAAGTTCCGGCATGGCTGAACGATCCGATCTATTACCACAACCGCGGCAACACCAATTTCCGCGGCGAAAGTTCGCGCATGGGCGATTTTGTCGGACTCGACGACCTGATGACCGAAAATCCGCGCGTGGTGGATGGATTTATCGATATTTACAAAGGCTGGATCGACGAATTCGGTATCGACGGCTTCCGCATTGATACCGCACGCCATGTGAACCCCGAATTCTGGCAGAAATTCGTGCCCGCCATATTGGAAAAAGCGAAAGCCAGCGGCATTCCCAATTTCCATATCTTTGGCGAAGTCTATGGCGACGGGATTGATCCCGGTTATCTTGCCCAGTTCAGCCGCCGTGACGGCTTTCCGACCCTGCTCGACTTTTCGTTTCAGGCAGCGGTGCGTCAGGCGCTGAAGAAAGGCGAAGGCACCGCAGGGTTCAACCGTCTGTTCGACGGCGATACGCTGTATGAGGGCGGCGATGCACAGGCGCTGCGGCTGCCGACGTTCCTGGGCAATCACGATATGGGCCGTCTGTCGACACTGATCAAAGCCGACAATCCCGGTATCAGCCAGGACGAGCTGCTGGCGCGCGTGACGCTCGGCCATGCCATGATGCTGACGCTGCGCGGCGTGCCCACCATCTATTCGGGTGATGAACAGGGCTTTGTCGGCGACGGCAATGACCAGGCCGCGCGCGAAGACATGTTTGGCAGCAAAACGGCGAGCTATAATGACAATGACCTGATCGGCACCGATGCCACCACAGCGGACGAGAATTACGATATGCAGCATCCGCTGTACCAGACCATCGCCGCACTGTCGGGCATTCGCAGGGAACATGCCGCGCTGCGCCGCGGACGGCAGCTGATCCGCGCCTATGGCGATGAACCCGGCCTGTTCGCGGTGTCTCGGTTTGATCCCGCAACCGATGCCGAATATGTCATCATGTTCAACACCTCTGACCAGGCGATAGCGGGCCACGTCGAGGTCGGATATGATTCGCGCGCTTTCTCGGCATTGTACGGAGTATGCACTGCTGAAGTCGCCGCACCCGCATCGCTTGGCTACGCCCTGCCCGCATTTGGCACGGCAATCTGCATGGCAAAGGGAAAATAATGGCGAGCCGCAATTTCCTGAATGACAGCGAGATTATCGCCGCAAGTGAAGCGCAGGCCGAATGGTGGCGCGGGGCGTCAATTTACCAGATTTACCCGCGCTCCTTCATGGATTCGAACGGTGACGGCATTGGCGACCTGCCCGGTATTACGCAGCGGCTGGACCATGTCGCCTCGCTGGGCGTCGATGCGATCTGGATATCGCCTTTCTTCACCTCACCCATGCTTGATTTTGGCTATGATGTTGCCGAATTCCGCAATGTCGATCCGATATTCGGCACGCTGGCGGACTTTGACGCGCTGGTCGAAAAGGCACATGTGCTGAACCTGAAAATCATTATCGACCAGGTCTATTCACACAGCAGCGACAAGCACCGCTGGTTCGAGGAAAGCCGCCAGAGCCGCGACAACCCGAAAGCAGACTGGTACGTGTGGGCCGATCCGAAACCGGATGGCAGCCCGCCCAATAACTGGCAGTCGATTTTCAGTGGCCCTGCCTGGGCGTGGGACGCGCGGCGCGGGCAATATTATTTCCACAATTTCCTGCCGCAGCAGCCTGACCTCAACCTGCACAATATGGACGTGCAGGACGCGCTGCTCGACAGTTCACGTTTCTGGCTGGAGCGCGGTGTCGACGGGTTTCGCGTCGATGCCGTGCTGCATATGATGCACGACCCTGCGCTGACCGATAATCCGCCGACCAAAAGCAATGGCAAGATCAAGGCGCGCAGCCATGATTTTCAGGACAATATCCATAATCAGGCACATCCGGGTATTTTCGATTTCCTGGCGCGTATGCGCACATTGACGGATGAATATGGCGGCATTTTCACTGTTGCCGAAGTGGGCGGCACCAGTTCAGGTGATTTCCTGCAAAAATGCGCTTCGGGCGAACGCCGTCTCAACAGCGCCTATGGTTTCGATTTTCTCTATGCGCCTGAACTCACGCCCGACCTGATTTGCTCCACGCTGGCAAACTGGCCCGACGATGGACATACCGGATGGCCGACATGGGCGTTCGAAAACCATGACGCCCCGCGCGCGGTCAGCCGCTGGATAGACCCCGAACACCGCAGTGCCTTCGCCCGTATGAAAATGGCATTGCTGTGCATGCTGCGCGGCAATATCATCCTCTATCAGGGCGAGGAACTGGGCCTGACGCAGGTTGATATCCCGTATGAGCTGGTGCAGGACCCCGAAGCGCTGCGCAACTGGCCGCTGACCCTGTCGCGCGACGGCGCGCGCACGCCCATGCCATGGGAAGCGGACGGCGAAAATGCGGGTTTTGGACACGGCGAGCCCTGGCTGCCGCTCGGCGAAGACCATCTGGACCTTGCCGTCGACAGGCAAAATGATGATCCGGACTCATTGCTCAACCTGACACGCGCGCTGATTGCGCTGCGGCGCGCCCATCCTGCACTGCGTATGGGCCGGATTGCAGGATGCACGGAACAGGGCATGCTGCTCGAACTGGTGCGCGAACATGATGGCGCGCAGGTGCATTGTGTTTTCAACATGGGCGCAGAGCCGGTTCAGACCGATAATGACGCTGTCGGCGAAGATACCATTTTATTCAGTGTGGGGGGTGCAAAGCCCGGACATATGCCGGGCTATTCCGCGCTGATCCATCTTTAAACCACATCATTCATGGGAGAGACCCGAATGCGAAACATAAAGCTTGCTGGAATAGTTCTGGGTCTGTTTGCTTGGCTGACAATGCCCGCCCATGCTGAAACCGTCGCATCTCCCGATGGTGCCATCACGCTCACGCTGGATGTTGATGGCGAGGGCAAGCCCTATTATACGATCGCACGCGGTGATGAGGCGGTTATCAGCCAGTCGGGTCTGGGCTTTAACTTTATCGACACCGATCCCATCCGCCGCAATTTCGAAATCGTGTCCGCGGTGCAAACTTCCGGCGACAGCACATGGGAACAGCCATGGGGCGAACGCCGCTATGTGCGCGACCATCATAATGAGATCACAGTCACATTCCGCGAAAAAGTCGAAAATGACCCGCGCACATTCATCATCCGCGCCCGCGCCTTCGATGGCGGTGTCGGTTTTCGCTATGAGTTCCCCGAGCAGGCCGGGTTCGACACCGCGAATATCGCCGAAGAGCTGACCGAGTTTAATCTGGCCAGCAATGGCACCGCATGGTGGGTCCCAGCGGGCGATTGGAACCGATATGAATATATCTATTCGGAAACACCGGTGGACGCGGTGCCGATGGTGCACACGCCGTTCACCGCAAAGCTGGACAGCGGCACACATGTTGCGATCCATGAGGCATCGCTGGTCGATTATGCGGGCATGTGGCTGCGGCGGATAGACGGTACGCGTTTTCGCGCCATGCTCGCGCCCTCTTCACGCGGTGCAAAAGTGGTACGTGACCTGCCGTTCCACACACCGTGGCGCACCATCCGTATTTCCGGCGATGCCGCGGGGCTGTATGACAATGATATCGACCTTAATCTCAACGAACCCAATAAACTGGGCGATGTCAGCTGGTTTACCCCGCACAAATATATCGGCATCTGGTGGGAAATGCATCTGAACAAGAGCAGCTGGGCCTCGGGCGAAAACCATGGCGCCACCACTGAAAATGCAAAAAAGCATATCGACTTTGCTGCTGAGCACGGCTTTCGCGGGATATTGATCGAGGGATGGAATATCGGCTGGGATGGCAACTGGTTCGGCAATGGCCGCGATTACAGCTTTACGAAAGCCTATCCCGATTTCGACTATACAGCCGTCACTGACTATGCCCGCGCAAAGGGCGTGCACCTGATCGGCCATCATGAAACCGGCGGCAATATTCAGGTGTATGAGGCGCAGCTGGAGGATGCGATGCGGCTCTATGGCGCCACCGGAACCGACAGCGTCAAGACCGGTTATGTCGCCGATGCGGGCGGTATAATCGCGCCGGGGCCGGATGGCGGTGAGGTGTTTGAATGGCATGACGGACAGCGCATGGCGCAGCACCACCTGAAAGTCATTGAAGCCGCCGCAAGGCACGGGGTGGCGGTCAACCCGCACGAACCGATCAAGGCGACCGGGCTGCGCCGTACCTACCCCAACTGGGTCAGCCGTGAAGGCGCACGCGGCATGGAATATCAGGCATGGGGTGTGCCCAAAAATCCGCCCGAACATGTACCAACGCTGGTGTTCACACGGATGCTGTCGGGGCCGATGGATTATACGCCCGGCGTACTCTCGCTGATCGGCCGCGACAATACGCGCATCCCCTCGACGCTGGCGCGGCCGCTGGCGCTCTATATCGTCATATATTCACCGATCCAGATGGCGGCTGACCTGCCCGAAAACCTGGCGAAATATCCCGAAGAGCTCGCCTTTATTTCCCGCGTTCCTGCGGACTGGGCGGAATCGAAAACGCTACAGGCCGAGGTGGGTGACTATGCCGTGATCGCGCGCAAGGACCGCAATAGCGAAAAATGGTATATGGGCGGCGTGACAGACAGCGAGGGACGCAGCGTATCTTTTGCGCTCGACTTTCTGGAAGAAGGTCGCAGCTATTCTGCCAAAGTGTACCGCGATGGCCCTGATGCCGATGGACTGGGCGAGGAACGGCATGATATCCGCATTGAAACCACACAGGTGAAAGCGGGTGATTTATTCGAGATACACATGGCGCGCTCAGGCGGGTTTGCGGTGGAATTTGTGCCGGAATGATGTTTGGCACTGCCCTATTAAATGAAACCGTCACCCCGGACTTGATCCGGGGTCCATTCCCTGCCCTTTCAACATGACGCAGGTTCATGGGATGGATTCCCGCCTTCGCGGGAATGACGCTAGGGAACGGGAATGACAGTAGAGGAGAATGGGATTGACGAGACTATTTGGAGCGGGAATGTATATCTTATGATATTGCGTAATCTCTTCATGTTTCTCTCTGCTTTCGTCCTCTCCGCCTGCACGGCCGCCTCTGAAACGCCGCAGAGCCACGCGCCCGCCAAAATCGGTACACTGATTGATCTGGAACCCATACAGGCAAAAGGCCTGCCGCCACAGCGTGTCACCATCTGGCTGCCGCCCGGATATGAGCGCAGCGATACACGCTATCCCGTGCTCTATATGCACGATGCGCAAAATCTGTTTGATCCCGCTCTCTCCAATTACAGCAAGATCTGGAAAGCCGATCAGGTGATGCATGCGGTAAGTGAAAATGGCGATATCCGCGAACATATCATTATCGGCCTCTGGCACCCGGGCGCGGCGCGTTACCGGCAGTATCTGCCGCAAAAGCTCTATGACCGCGCACATGACGCGCTGCGCAAAAGCATGGATGAACATGCGGGCGGAGAGCCCATCATGTCGGACGCGTATCTCGCCTTTATTGTGGATCAGCTCAAACCGATGATCGATCGTGACTATCGCACCCTGACGGGCCGCAGCGATACATCCATGGCCGGATCCAGCATGGGCGGGCTGATTTCATTTTATGCGCTGGGCGAATATCCTGATGTCTTCGGGCGCGTTGCCGCTGTGTCGATTCACTGGCCGCTGGCTGACCCGGGAAAAGCGCCGGCGCTGGATCCGCAAATCGCCGCCCTCTGGAAAGATTATATAGTGCGCGACCTCGGAAAGCCGGATGGTCGCCGTTTGTGGATGGACCATGGCACCGAAACGCTGGATGCTTTCTACCCACCCTATCAGGTGTATATCGACACGGCGCTCGCCGAAGCCGGTTGGCAGCAGGACCATGATTTCACATCGCGGACGTACGAAGGTGCGGAGCATGACGAAATAGCGTGGAACACGCGCCTGCCCGAAATTTTCCGCTGGCTGCTGTCAGAAGATGAAGGACAGACGGAACAGTGACAGGCGCGCCTTTGCATATCGCCATATTGGGCGGCGGCACGGCGGGCTGGATGACCGCCTGCCTGATGGCGCACAAATGGCACGCACGCGGCGTCCGCATCAGCGTGATCGAATCGCCTGACATTGGCATTATCGGCGTAGGCGAAGGTTCAACGCCGCAGCTCAAAGCCTTTTTCGACCGGCTGGATATTGCCGAGAGCGAATGGATGCCCGCGTGCGATGCCACTTATAAGCTTGGCATCCGTTTTACCGGATGGTCGGAGCGTCAGGGATATGAAAGCTATTTCCATCCCTTTCCCGGCCCGGTCGATCTGCACAGCGAGCCAGCCTTCGTGCATAACTGCCGCCTGCGCCGCGGCGGGGCGGATGTGGAGGCGCATCCCGATCGATTCTATCTTGCGGCCCTGCTGGCCAACCAAAAGCGCGGCCCGCATCCGGCGGATAGCTTTCCCTTTCCGCCCACCTATGGCTATCATTTCGATGCCTATAAAGTGGGCGCGTTCCTGAAAGACAAGGCCGAAGCGCTGGGTGTCATGCATCTGCAGCACAAAATTGCCGAAGTAAAACGCGATACACAGGGCGACGTGTCGCACCTGCTGGCTGAGGATGGCGCGCAGATTGATGCCGATTTCTTTGTCGATTGCAGCGGTTTTCGCAGCATGATCGCCGGGCAGGCACTGGGCGGCGAGTTTATCTCTTTTGAAAACAATCTGTTCAATGACAGCGCCGTCGTCATGCCGGGCGAGGTCGAGGCAGATGGCAGTGTGCCGATCGCCACCACCGCCACCGCAATGCAGAACGGCTGGCTCTGGCACATCCCGCTCACCAGCCGCAGCGGCAATGGCTATGTCTATGCGAGCAGATATACAGACGCCGACGACGCCGAGACCGAAATGCGTGCCAAACTGGGGCGGCTGGAGGATGAAACACCTGCGCGCCATCTGAAAATGCGGGTCGGGCGGGTGCGTGACAGCTGGCATCGCAACTGCCTCGCCATGGGTCTGGCGCAGGGTTTTGTCGAACCGCTGGAGGCCACTGCACTGCATATAGTCATCGCCACCGCAGACGAATTTATCGCCGCATTTGAAGCGGGCAATTTCACACCGCAACACCGCGAGCATTGCAATGCCAAGATTGGCCGCCGCTATGACGGTATCCGCGACTATATCGTCGCGCATTACCGGATGAACCAACGTAGCGACACCGAATATTGGCGCGACAATGCGAGCCATGACAATCTGTCGGACAGCCTGAAGGCGCTGATGACATGCTGGTTCACCGGCGGCGATATGAACGGCGAAATCGCGCAGCAGGATATTGCCCGCTATTATGCGAGCATCAGCTGGCACTGCCTGTTTGCGGGCTATGGCACATTCCCGGCAGATGAAAAGCTACACGCGGCCGACCCCAGGGTGCAGCCAGCCGATACAGATGCTGTCACGGACATATTGTCACGTGCGGCGCAGAATTTCGCGCCGCACCATGACATGCTAGCCAAGCTGAAAGGCTGAATTCAGCCTTCCATTTCCTCCAGCTCCTTGCCGCGCGTTTCTTTTACCATTTTATAGACAAAGAACACGGAGATCAGCGCGCAGATGGCATAAAAGCCATAAGCCCCGGCAAGACCGATGCTGACCAGCATGACCGGGAAAGCCATGGTGATGGCAAAGTTGGACAGCCACTGCGCCAGGCCGCTCACCGCGAGACCCGATCCGCGAATCTGGTTCGGGAACATTTCACCCAGCATCACCCACATCACCGGACCCCAGCTAAAATTGAACAGCGCGGCATAGGCATTCGCACTGATCAGCGCGATCATCCCGGCCTGGTCGGACAGTTCCAGCCTGCCATCGACAATGGAGCCGCTCGAAAAAGCGATGGCGATAATGCCCAGCGTTATGGCCATGCCGATGGAGCCGATCATCAAAAGCGGTTTACGGCCAATTTTGTCGATCAACGCTATCGCCGCCAGACAGGCTGCGATTGACAAAGTGCCGCTCAAAATATTGATCAGCAGCGCGTCACTTTCGCTAAAGCCCACCGCCTGCCATAGCACCGCGCCGTAATAGAAAACAATGTTGATGCCAACGAGCTGCTGGAATGTCGCAAGGCCGATGCCAACCCAGACGATAGTCCGCACTTTGCCGGTGCTCTTATCCAGAAGATCGGAAAATTTCGGGGCATGGTCATCCGCCAGCGAAGCCCGGATTTCCTGCACCTTTTGTGTGGCCGCGTCAGCCCCGAACAAGCGTGTAAGGACGTTCTGCGCTTTGGCATCATCGCCTTTCACGACCAGATAGCGGGGGCTTTCGGGAATTGCGAGCAGGGCAAAAAAGAAAATGCCCGCCGGAATAATTTCCATCCAGAACATCCAGCGCCACGCCTCATAGCCCATCCAGAATTCGTTGGTTGAAGCACCTGCCGTTTTGGCGAGCAGATAGTTGGAAAGGAACGCGGCGGTCAGCCCGACGATAATCATGATCTGCTGCACACTCGACAACCGGCCGCGCATGGATGCCGGCGTCACTTCGCTGACATAGGCCGGCGCTGTCACACTGGCCGCACCCACCGCAAACCCCCCCAATATGCGGTAGATAATGAATTCAAGCGAACCGGTCGCTACGCCGGAACCAAACGCGCTGATGAGAAAGAACACCGCCGCAACCAACAGCAGACCCCGCCGCCCGAACATGTCGGACAGCTTGCCTGCGGCAAATGCGCCAATCGCACAGCCCAGCAGCATCGAGGCGACGTTGAAGCCCGTACCCACACTGTCCGAATTAAACGCGGTCTGCAGGCCATCGACCGTGCCGTTAATCACACCGCTGTCATAGCCGAACAAAAATCCGCCTATCGTTGCGATGGACACAATCAGGGCAATAAAACCCATATTATTCTGCTCTTGTGCAGCTTCGTTCATCAAATAAACCCTCTCATATAGCCCGCTTTATTTACTTAAATCAGCGGGTTTTGGTGTAATCTGCTTAATGTGTTTTTGCTTTGCCCGTGGATTCGCGTTCAATAATATGGTGCTGGAGAAAAACCGGTTCGATGCGGGTGCCCGATCGGAACATTTGGTTTGTAAGCAATGCCACTGCTTCCGATACCAGCTCCGCGATCGGCTGATTCACGGTCGTGAGTGACGGGCTGATAACCGCTGCCACCTGTGTGTTATCAAAGCCCGCAACGGACATATCGCCCGGAATATGGATGCCCCGCCGATACGCCGCGGCAATAACCGCCGCCGCCATATCGTCATTGCTGGCAAACACCGCGCTGGGGCGATCAGGCAAATCCAGCAGCTTTTCAGCAGCTTCAAGACCCGACTCCCAAGAAAATTGGCCCTGTTCGACAAACGCATCCACAATATCAATCCCGGCGTCCTGCATGGCCTTTACGTAACCCTGATACCGCTTGTCCGAGACACAATGGCCAGGGTGCCCCTTGATAAAAGCGATCTTTTGGTGGCCCAGCCCTATCAGCAACTCTGTCATTTCCCGGGCGGCGGCAATATCATCCATATTGATCGATGCATGTGCGGAATGCGGGTTTTCAGGCGCTATCAAAACATAGTGAATTTTCCTGTCTTCCAGCATTTTTATAACAGCTGGATCATCGGTAAGCGGCGGGGTCACAACGACACCCACAGGCGATGTATTGTCAATCATCGATGCAATGCCGGATATATCATCACCGCATTCTTCCATGATCAGGTGCATGCCGGTTTCATGGCAACTTTGCAGTGCGCCCAGATGCGCGCTTTCGATGTAGCTGCGGCTGGGGTTGGATACGAGCAAAGCAATAATCTGCGGGCCGCCCGCACGCAGGCTGCGGGCAGCACGATTGATAGTATAGTTAAGCCGCTCCGCCGCGTCGAGGACAAGCCGCCGCGTTTCATCACGCACGTTACTCTCGCCGTTGAAGACGCGTGACACCGTTTTGAACGACACCCCCGCATCTTTGGCAACATCAATCATGGTCGCGCGCGCTCTGCGCGGCCCGGATTTCAGTTCATCCTCAACATTTTTCAAATCAGCGCCTTTCATAAGATCAATCCGGCAGCCCCGACAATATTGTGGCAGACTGCCATAACCATAGTATTTAGACAAGGTTGTCATTACGGGTGCTGCAAATATTATATTTAGCCGAAAAAGCCACGCCGCTGACTGTGTTGCCTCTGCATCTATTGCACAGCAGAATAGGCCAGTGCGCAGACTGGACAAGGCGCATAGCAGTGCCTGTCACATATCAAATGGAGTGAGATTGGAGGCCCGAGCCGGAATCGAACCGGCGTACACGGATTTGCAATCCGCTGCGTCACCACTCCGCCATCGGGCCGCCGCCCGCGCAACTGCGTGGATTTGAGCAAATTGTCAAGTGTATCTTTGATTTGGCCCATTTAATTTCTCCTGCCCGCATACCCAAAAGCACCGACAAAATGACCTATCTTCACATATTTGCCGTCGCCTGCACGGAATTGACAGCATTTGGTCGATATTTGCGCATAGTATCTTGGCGGCAGGGGGCCGTTACGTTAAGGATAACCCAAATGGCTTGACTGTGTTGTGTTTATAATACAGTATGGCTGCAAGTATTTATCAAGCGAGATATAAATTCAATGGCCACCCAGTCTTCCAACAGCCCGCAAACGCCCGCTGCCGATAATGATTATACCATGATGCGCCGCGTTATGGTGGAGAGCCAGTTGCGGCCCAGCGATGTAAATGATCCGGTGGTAGTGAGTACGATGGCGATAACGCCGCGCGAAAATTTCGTTCCGGAAAGCCGCAAGGCCACCGCCTATATGGACCGCGCTGTACCGCTGGACGTGGGCGGACGCGTTCTGAATCCGCCGCTGGCCGCCGGATTGATGCTGGACCGTGCCGAGGTTCGCCATGATGACAATGCGCTGGTTATAGGATCTGGCACAGGTTATCTTGCCGCCCTGCTTGCCCCCCTGATAGCGTCCGTAGTGGCCTTGGAAGAAAATGAGGTGTTATCGGAACATGCGGTATCCGGGTTTGAAACTGTTGCCAATATCACACCTATTACCGGTGAACTGATCAAGGGATACAGCGCAGGAAAGCCATATTCACTGATTATTATTGATGGCGCAATAGAACATCTGCCCGAGGCCATAATCCGTCAATTGAAAGATAACGGCCGCCTTTTGACAGGGATTATGGAGGACAATGTGACGCGCCTTGCCATTGGCCACAGGAAAAATGATACGTTCGGGCTTAAGCCATTTATTGATTCAGACATTATGCCGCTGCCGCAATTTGCCGCGTCCAAAAGCTATAGCTTTTAAGGGCCGGATGCGCAGCGTTTATAAACAGCCGAGGGAAATGCAACATGGCGACACGTGAGTTACGGTTCCGCAAATGGCTGGCCGGTGCGGCAGTCGCAACACTTGCTGTGTCCACACCTGTGCACGCCGATACGCTGCGCGAGGCGTTGGTCAATGCATATCTCACCAACCCGACACTGGCCACCGCGCGCGCGCAGCAGCGCGCCACCGATGAAACGGTGCCCATAGCCAAGGCAGACGGCAGGCCAAATCTTGGCGGACAGGCCACGCATACCGAATTCGTCAAAAACAGCCCGAACAGCTTTACGGCCCCCGACCGCGCCCTGAACGCCGGTGTGCAGCTGACTGTGCCTGTCTATTCCGGCGGCGCCGTGCGCAATTCAATACGTGCAGCGCAAAACCGGGTCGAAGCGGGACAGGCCAATTTGCGCGCCACCGAATCATCGCTGTTCAGCAATGTTGTTGCCGCCTATATGGATGTCATCCGCGACCAGGCTGTTGTCGGCCTGAATGCGAATAATGTGGAAGTGCTGGAAACCAACCTGCAGGCGACGAGCGACCGGTTCGAGATAGGCGATCTGACCCGCACGGATATTGCGCAATCGGACTCGCGCCTTGCCATTGCACGCAGTGATCTGCAGACGGCCGCAGCAAATCTCATCCGCAGCAAGGAAGTTTATATCCAGCTTGTCGGCAATCCCCCGGGCAATCTGGAGGCACCGCCGCCGCTGCCAAACTTGCCGGATTCACCCGAAGCCGCTGTATCGATCGCACTCGAATCCAATCCTGACCTTATTGCCGCAAAAGAACAGATTGAAGCGTCCCGCTATGACATCCGTACTGCCAATGGCGGCAAGTTGCCCAGCGTCAACATCTTTGCAAATGGCAATTATTCAAATTTTTACGGAACACTGGGTGGCAACTTACCGAACAGCAATCTTGTGCAGTCGCAGACAACCGCCGATGCAGGGGTGCGCGTAACAGTGCCCTTATACCAAGGCGGCCGTCCCGGTGCGCTCACGCGTCAGGCCCAGGCCCGCTACAGCGCTGCATTGGAGCAGGCCATTGCAACGGAACGCAACATAATCGCCCAGACCCGCGCTGCCTATTCCAGCTGGCGTGCCTCCATGCAGGTGATTGAATCATCGCAGCAGGCGGTAGAAGCCAGTGCGCTTTCTCTGGAAGGTGTGCGCGCAGAGAACAGCGTGGGCAACCGCACTGTTTTGGACATTCTGAATGCCGAGCAGGAATTGCTGCGCGCACAGGTTCAACTCGTAACCGCCCGCCGCAACGCCTATGTCGCCGGTTTTACGCTGCTCGCCGCCATGGGCCGCGCCGAAGCGCGTGATCTGGGGCTGGAAGGCGGCGTCCTTTATGATCCGCAAGTCAATTATGACCGCGTTGATGGCAAATGGAATGACTGGGACCGCGACCCCCTGCCAGAGCCAGTTTCCACACGCACCGTTGACACGCCGCCCCAAACCGCGACAATGGGCCCTGTTGACGAGTAATCTGATCAACGGAAATCCATTGCCGAAAGTGAAATAGCCCATGGCGGAGCGCAAAACAGAGCCCGGGATTGAGGATATTCTAGCCTCTATCAAAAAAGTGATTGCCGAGGATACCCGTGAGGCGCTGGCGGCGAATGCGGGCGATGATACGCCCGATAAAGATGATGCCGAAGACGATATTCTAGAGCTGACAGGCGAGCTGGAATCCACCGCCGAAGAACCGTTGATAGGTCAGCCCGGGCGCGGATCAATGCGCGAATCACTGGAGGCATTGTCCGCCGTGTCCGCGCCGCGCACCGAGCCTGAAACCGCACGGCCGGGCGAAACTTCGCTGGATGCCATGGTCCGTGAGATGCTGCGCCCCATGCTGGCCAAATGGCTGGATGACAATCTGCCCCGACTGGTTGAAGAAATGGTGGCGAAGGAGATCACCCGGATCACCCGCGAAGAGTGATCGCCGGGACAATCGGAATAGCTCAGGGGCATAGCGCAGGAAAGATATCACAGAAGAAAATTTCCTACACACGCAATATCATGGCAAAGTTCACGAAGTTCGCACTCATGCGGCCTTAAGCACCCTCCTTTCGTCAGGAAATCCGCATGCTGGATGAACGGACCGGTATGGCGTGCACCCGCCCGCTGCATGCGGACCCGCTATACAGGCAAGCAGACACCACTAAAAGCCGCGAAAAGGACAAAGATCAAAAGCATGGCCCACGGCTAGCACAGCGCCGTGCCTGTAGGACAGCGGTTTATGCGGGAAACGAAGTGGAAAAATCGCTGTGCAATTACGCTTGTCTCCCCCTCTCCTTATGCTGTAGCTTTCATTCCCATGACACACATCACCAAAGCGCAAAACCTGAAAGCTGCATTGGCCGCGCTCGCCATTGCCAGCATGCCATTCACCCTGTCCGCCGAAGCCGCCGGCCGGCCGATGACCGAAATGGACCTTGCCACCATGAAACGCCTCGGCGCGCCGACGGTTTCGGCAGATGGCAAATGGGCGGCCTATCAGGTCACATCGACCGATACGGAAAGCTATGATCGCTCGACACAGATCTACCTACTTCGGCTGGACGTACAGGACGCTGCGCCTGTGCTGGTCGCGGATCAGGCAGGTGCCAGCGAGCACAGCCCGGCCTTTGCGCCCGATGGCAGCGCGCTTTATTACCTGTCCGGGATCAGCGGTTCACAGCAGCTGTGGCACGTCCTGCTTGGCGCTGATGGCGCGGCGGGCACGCCCGTACAGGCCAGCAACCTGAAAACCGATATAGCCGGCTATCATATCGCGCCCAGTGGCACACGTGTTGCCGTGTGGGGCGATATTGCCAAAAACTGCGCCACATTTGGCTGCGATGACGATGGCAATACTGCGGACGATGGCCTGGGCACGGGCCGCGAATATGACGAACTGTTCGTGCGCCACTGGTCCAGCTGGGAAACGCCGGGCAATTACAGCCGGATTTTCATGTTCGACATGGCCGATGGCAAAATCACCGGCAACGACAAGGCGGCGGACGGTGAATTTGTGGGTGACAGCCCGTCCAAACCGTTTGGCGGCGGGGAAGAAATCGCCTGGGCCGCTGATAGCACGGGCATAGGCTATGCCATGCGGATCGCCGATGGCGATGAACCCAAATCCACCAATCTCGACATATATGGTGCATCGTTCAATTCGGATCAGGTTGTTAACCTGACCCCGGGCAACAAGGCGACTGACACGCTTCCCGCCATTTCGCCCGATGGCAAATATCTGGCATGGGCAGCGATGGAGCGCCCCGGATATGAAAGCGACCGACTGGTCGTGATGCTGCGCGAGCTGAAAACGCCCGCGCAGAAAGAACGCGCCCTCACCAAAGACTGGGACCGCTCGGTCGGCTCAATCGCATGGGCACCCGATAGCAAAAGCCTGATCGTCACCGCGCAGGACGTGCTCGACCACCCGGCTTTCCGCGTTGATGTGGCCAGCGGCAAAGTCACCCGGCTGACCGGCGCAGGCAATGTGCACAGCGTGACACCGCTCGCCGACGGCTCGATTATCTATGCGAAGAACAGCCTGCAGGCACCCAATGATCTCTACCGCCGTGCAGCGGACGGCACGGTAACACAGCTGACGAACGTGAATGGCGCAGTGCTTGCCGAGATTGATCCGATTGAAGTCGAACGCTTCTCTTTCGCTGGCGCCGAGGGCACGACAGTCTGGGGACAGATCATCAAGCCCACCGGAAGCGCCCGCGGTGATGCAGATCGCCTGCCGGTTGCGTTCCTGGTCCATGGCGGGCCGCAGGGATCGTTCGGCAATAGCTGGTCATTCCGCTGGAACCCCAAGGTCATGGCATCGCAGGGCTATGCCGCCGTCACCGTCGATTTCCACGGGAGCGTCGGATACGGGCAGGCATTCACTGATAGCATCAACAAGGACTGGGGCGGCAAACCGCTCACTGACCTAAAGCTCGGCCTTGCTGCGGCGGGCAAAGAAGACAGCTCGCTCGATACTGCCAATGCCTGCGCGCTCGGCGCATCCTATGGCGGCTATATGATGAACTGGATCGCCGGCAACTGGAACGATGGTTTCAAATGCATCGTCAACCATGCCGGGATATTCGACCTGCGCTCCTTTGCCTATTCGACCGAAGAGCTGTGGTTTGACCAATGGGACCACGGCGGTCCGTGGTGGAGCCGCGCCGACGCGGAAAAATGGAACCCCGCCAATCACGTGGAAAACTGGCAGACACCGATGCTGGTCATCCATGGCGAAAAGGACTTCCGCATTCCCTACACGCAATCGCTGATGCCGTTCACAGTGCTGCAGGAAAAGGGCATCGATTCGCGGCTGCTCATCTATCCCGATGAAAATCACTGGATCAACAAGCCGAAAAACTCTATCCAGTGGCACAGGAATGTGTTTCGCTGGCTGGATAAATATATCGGGGACGGGGAAGAATGATACCGCCTTACCCCTTCCCCCATCAAGGGGGAAGGATTAGAACGGCTTGAATAACGCTTCCCATGCGTTAAAGCGGGAAGCATGACACTCGAAAAGACATTCAGCCCCGCCGCAATTGAAGCCCGCTGGTACAGCCATTGGGAAGACAAGGGCCTGTTCCGCCCGGAGCGGGACGAGGCAGAGCCGTTCACCATCGTCAACCCGCCGCCCAATGTGACGGGCAGCCTGCATATCGGCCATGCGCTTGATAACACCTTGCAGGACATCATCATCCGGCACGAACGGCTGAAGGGCAAGGACGCGCTGTGGGTGGTTGGCACCGACCATGCGGGTATCGCCACGCAGATGGTGGTCGAGCGGCAGATGATGGAGCTGCAACAGAAGCGCACCGATTTCACCCGCGACGAATTTGTCGAGAAAGTCTGGGCGTGGAAAGAAGAGAGCGGCGGGACGATCACCGGCCAGCTACGCCGTTTGGGCTGTTCGATGGATTGGTCAAACGAACGCTTCACCATGGATAAAGGCTTTACCCGCGCCGTGACCAAAGTGTTTGTCGATCTCTATAATAAAGGCCTGCTCTACCGCGACAAACGGCTCGTCAACTGGGACCCGGGCCTGAAAACCGCGATTTCCGATCTGGAAGTGGAAACGGTCGAAAAGAACGGCAAATTCTGGCACTTCAAATATCCGCTGGAGGACGGAAGCGGTTCCATTTCGGTCGCCACGACGCGCCCCGAAACGATGCTGGCTGATATGGCAGTGGCGGTGCATCCGTCAGACGAACGCTATGCCGATATGGTCGGCAAGATGGTCAAGCTGCCGATCACGGGCCGGCTGGTACCGATTGTCACCGACGAACATGCCGATCCCGAACTTGGATCAGGCGCGGTGAAGATCACGCCGGGCCATGATTTCAACGATTTCGAGGTGGGCAAGCGTGCAGGCTTTGCTCCTGCAGATATGCTAAACATGCTCGATGCCGAGGCGAAAGTGTGCCAGACATCGGACGGCCTGATCCCCGAAGAGTATCTGAGCATGGACCGTTTCGACGCGCGCAAAAAGGTTGTGGCGGCGATTGAAGCGGAAGGGCTGCTCGAAAATATAGAGGACCGCGTGATCCAAACGCCCTATGGCGACCGCTCGAACGAGATTATCGAGCCCTGGCTGACCGACCAATGGTATGTCGATGCGGAAACACTCGCCCAGCCCGCAATTGAGGCGGTGAAATCAGGCGAGATCGAGATTGTCCCCAAAAGCTGGGAGAAGACATATTTTAACTGGATGGAAAATATCCAGCCCTGGTGTGTTTCAAGGCAATTATGGTGGGGGCACCGGATTCCTGTTTGGTATGGGCCATATAAGGACAACAAAGACGAGTGGGCATACCCTGCTGATCATTATCGCAATGGCGAAATGTTTATATGCCAAACTGAAGAAGATGCTCTACAAAGGGCTGCGGAATTTTATGGCAAAGAAGTTGTAATCGCTGACTACTCAGATGCGATAGCAAGTTGCTTGCCGGGTACCGAACAATATAGGAAATATCTTGGAAAGTTCGTCATCTGGCAAGACTTGGACGTTCTCGACACATGGTTCTCCTCTGCGCTGTGGCCGTTTGCCACGATCGGCTGGCCCGATGATATGGAAACCCTCCCCCTTGAGGGGGAGGGCAGGGTGGGGGTGTCCGACTCTATCGAAGGCGCGACCCCCTCACCCCAACCCTCTCCCCGCCGGGGAGAGGGAGTTAGGGCGAAACCCGGTTCAGATCTCGCCCGCCACTACCCGAACGACCTGCTGATTTCCGGCTTTGACATCCTGTTTTTCTGGGACGCACGCATGGCGATGCAGGGCATTGAGTTTATGGGTGAGGTGCCGTGGAAACGGCTCTATCTGCACGGTCTGGTGCGCGCCGATGATGGCAGCAAAATGTCGAAATCGAAAGGCAATGTGGTCGATCCGCTGGGCCTGATCGACGAATATGGCGCCGATGCGTTGCGCTTTTTCATGGCGGCGATGGAAAGCCAGGGCCGCGATATCAAGATGGATAAAAAGCGTGTGGAAGGCTATCGCAATTTCGCCACCAAACTGTGGAATGCCGCGCGTTTCTGCGAAGTGAACGGCATTGGCGCGAGCGACACGCTGAAAGCGCCCGAGGCAACCCTGCCGGTCAACCGCTGGATTATTTCCGAAGTGGTGGAAACGCTGGAAACGCTCGACAAAGCGCTGGCCGACCTGCGTTTCGATGCGGCGGCGAACACGATCTACCATTTCACATGGGACCGTTTCTGCGACTGGTATCTGGAGCTTATCAAGCCTGTTCTATCTCCCCTCCCGCCCGCGGGAGGGGCCGGGGGTGGGCCTGAAACAGGTAATGAAGCGCATGACATTCCCACCCCTAACCCCTCGCGCGAGCGGGAGGGGGATGAAACGCGCAGGGTGGCAGGCTGGGTGCTCGACCAGATCATCGTCATGCTGCACCCCTTTATGCCGTTTATCACCGAGGAGCTGTGGCACTCCATGGCGGCGGACAAAGGCGGGCGGGCCTATGACCTGATCGTCGCCAAATGGCCCGACCCGCGCGCGGCTATCGATGCGGATGCCAAGGCGGAGATTGACTGGATCATCAAGCTGGTGAGCGAAGTGCGCACCGCCAAGGTTGAGCTCAACATCCCGCCGGGCGCAAAAATGGCCGCGCATGTGCGTGATGGCGATGCGGACTTGATGGCGCGTATCGCGCGCCAGACGGCGGCGCTGGACCGTGTCGGCAGGTTGGAAAAAGTGACTGCCGATGCCGCACCAGATGGCGCGGCGGCACAGATTGTCGTGGATGGCGCCACCTATGTTCTTCCACTCGAAGGCGTGATCGATATTGCCGCCGAAAAGGCGCGTCTGAACAAAGCGTTGGAAGGCGTCATGAAGGAAGCCAAATCTCTGGAAGGTCGCCTCAGCAACGCCAATTTTGTCGAGCGCGCCAAACCCGAAGCGGTCGAAAAGGCGCGCGCCGACCATGCCGACAAAACTGCCGAGGCCGAGCGGCTGCAGGCCGCATTGGCGCGGCTGGGGTGATGGAGATCGCCAGTCCGTACTCCTGCGAAAGCAGGAATCCAGAGCGGCAAAATGCCAGCCATTGTGCCAGATTGCCCTGGGCTCCTGCTTTCGCAGGAGCGCTTTATGCGCGCCGGAATACAATGCATGCCTAAACTCCGCCTGGCCACTACCACTCCCGGAAAACCGGAAATATTCCATTCGCTGCAGGGCGAGGGATATAGCGCGGGCCAGCCGTCGGTATTTGTGCGGCTGTCGGGGTGCAACCTGCACTGCACGTGGTGCGACACCGCCTATACATGGAATTTTGACGGCACCGATTTTGACCACCGCGACGGACAGAAGTTCGATCGCAGCGGCAACAGCCTGGCCATCGAAATCGCCGATGTCGCGGATGCCATCCGCGCTTTTAACTGCCCGCGCATTATCTTCACCGGCGGAGAGCCGTTGCTGCAACAGGGCGTGCTGGCACAGCTATGCGGCCTGCTGGGTGATGCCTATCATATCGAGATTGAAACCAATGGCAGCGTGGAACTGCTCGCCGGTTTTGACAGGCATGTGGACCAGATCAATATCTCGCCCAAGCTCACCCACTCAGGCAATAGTGAAGGCGAGCGCATCAACGCGCCGGCGCTGACCGTTTATGCCCGCGACCCGCGCAGTTGGTTCAAATTCGTGATTGCAGAGCCGGATGATGCGGCTGAAGTGCACGCGCTGCAGCAGCAGTTCGATATTCCCGGATCGCGTATCTTCCTGATGCCGGAAGGCGTTACCTCGCAAGAATTGCGTACAAAGGAAAAATGGCTCGCCCCGCTTGCCCTGCGGAACGGTTATGCGATGACCGACCGGCTGCATATCCATCTATACGGTGATACGCGGGGGACGTGAGAGCAATACGCGGATACTTCCGTCATTCCTATTCATAGCCGCCATTCCGGCGAAAGCCGGAATCTCCCTCTTCTTCCCGCAATACCGGTGTTTGACAAAAGGAAGAAGGAGACCCCAGCCTTCGCCGGGGTGACGGTTAGATAGGAGACAGCAGGTTTTTCCCTAGCCCCCAAAGCCAGCAACCGGGCACACTTAATCCTTGCGGAAAATCGCGCCTGCGCCCCAGCCGAACAGAAGCGAAATCAGCACGGCACACAGGCCGTAGATAAACGACAGGTCCTCCGCCATCCAGGCCAGGAATCCCTCGAAACCGAATTTGCGGATTTCCACTTCGCGCACGGCGGCGGCCAGCACCTTGCCGTTTTGGATCACGAATGTCTCCGCCGTATAGGTGCCGACCGGCACGCTGGAGGGTATCTGGATGCGGGCCTGATAGAGCACAGATTCGCTGATTTCGACGCTGTTCCCGCTTTCCGCATATAATCCGCCGCGCCGGTTCAGATCGACTAGGCCCGCCGCAAAACGGCGCTGTTCCTCGGGATCAATTGAGCCGGTGGGTGACAGCTGAAGATAATCGAGGCCAAGCTCGTAAATCGCGGCGGTCTTGTCATCGACAATATCGGCGATCGGGCGCGATGCGGCGACCGCGAAATAGCCGGGTGCAGAGCGGAATTCGGTGCTGTCCGCATTGACCCAGATACCGACAATCCGCTTTTTTTCGCGCACCACTATCGGCTGCGCAGGCCCTTTCAGCACGACGACAATGTCTGTCTGTTGCCCCGGCCCGGCGTCGGGCGTGACAATCGCGCCGAATAGCAACAGCTCTGCGCCAGTAAAGCCATACTGAATATTGATTTCGCGCTGCGACACTTCGGGCACCAGTGTCGGTTCCTGCGCAGTGGCCGGATATGCCATGCCCGCCAGCGCCAGCATTAATGGCAGGAAAAGGCAACGCGGCCATGTCATGACAGCAGCGACACCGTAAAGATTTCATCGGGTTGCCAGCCGAGACCAATCGCCAGACGGAAGGCGACGATCAGCACCAGCGCCGCGAGCAGCAGGCGCAGATATTCGGGCGGCAGTTTCTGTGCAAAACGCGCGCCCAGCTGCGCGCCGACCACACTGCCTATTAGCAGCAGGACCGCAAGCACGATATCGACGGCCTTGGTCGTCATCGAATGCACCATGGTGGAGGCGATGGTGACGAACAATATCTGGAATAGCGATGTGCCCACCACCACCTGCGCGCCCATGCCAAGCAGGTAGAGCATCGCCGGGACCATCACAAAACCGCCGCCCACACCCAGCAGGATGGTCAATATCCCGGTGACAAAGCCCAGGATCAGCGGCGCGAGCGGAGAAATATAGAGGCCGGAGCGATAAAACCGCCAGCGCAGCGGCAGGTTGGCAACCAGTGGATGGTGGCGGCGCTTTTTCGCCTTAAGCGACTTGCCGGAGCGCATGGCGAGTACGCTGCGGATACTTTCATTGGCCATCATACCACCAATGCTGCCGAGCATCAGCACGTATAATATGTTGATGGCCGTATCAATCTGTCCCAGCCTTTGCAGCAGGCTGAACAGCATGGCCCCGAACACTGTACCCAGCAGCCCGCCGACCACCAGCACCGCGCCCATATGGTAATCCACGCCCTTGCGCCGCGTATAGGCGAGAACGCCCGACACACTGGCCCCCGTCACCTGCGTGGACGCGGACGCCGCGGCGACCGTCGGCGGAATGCCATAGAAAATCAGCAGCGGCGTAGTAAGGAACCCGCCCCCCACACCGAACATGCCCGACAGGAAACCCACCAGCCCGCCCAGCCCGATGATGATCAGGATGTTGACCGACATATTCGCAATGGGAAGATAGATGTCCATATGTCCGCTCTATCGCGTTTTATGTGTCAGCAAAAGGACGAGAGCGCGATTATCGATAATAATTCTGCGCAGCAGCAGCGATATGACGGCAGCGACCTGCCGCGAATTAAAAATCGCTGGCCAGCGTTACGGCCACGCCTGACCCCGGTTCGGCATTGCCGGCGATACGCTGCCGCCAGTCCAGCGACAGCCGCGCATTGCCGCCCGCGACCGGAAAACGCAGCGATATACGCGGCCCGATATCGAGCCGCGCAATGGTATCGCCGCGCTGCCCGCCCGTTTTTTCGCCCGTCTGTCCGCCAGACCACAGACCTGCACCCGCAGAGACAATGGCCTTGCCGCGCTTTACCACCGTCCGCTCTGCTGTCGCCTGCAGATCATAAAAAGCCTGTGTGTCCTTGAGCCCCACTGCGCCCACCTGCGCATATATATCGCCTGTAAATCTGGCGGGCAGTGTGATGGGCGGGATTTGCGTAACCGCAAAAGCCGTCGGCCGCGTGCGCGCATTGCGGCCCAATGCGATTCTCTGCTCCGCCGCCAGCGCGACGGGAATATCCCTGACGGGGCGGCCTATGATGCCCGCCGCCAGCTCCGCATCTTCAAAAACGCGCCTGCCCTGCTGCGGCAGCGCGCTTGCAAACCGCGCATAGAGTTGGACCTGCCTCTTATCGCGCGGAGTGAGTGTATAACGACCAACCAGCCCGATCTGACTGCCACCATATTGGCCGCGGCCGATGTTCACCGCGCGACTGCTGCCAGACCGTATAAATCCCCATGCCTGCAACGACCAGCGATCAGCTGAGGAGTCCGTATTTACGGGGGCAACAGGAAAAGCAGCAGGCTGAACCTGGGTGGCGAAAGATTGCGCGGTGGACGTCTCTGTTTCAAACGCAGGCGGCAATATGCCGCGCGGCAGGGCCTGTGTGCCGCTGGCTTGGTCCGGTGTGGAAGCCTTTTGCAAGTCGCCGTGATAGGCGATAGATGCCGCCACATTGCCATATCCAACAGCGCCATGCGGCTTCAGCGCAGATGACCACATCTGGAATGTCGCATGCCGGTGTGCTGCTTGCGGTTTTATTGGTGCATCGGTTGGGGATGGTGCAGGCAAAGCGATATTTGATGCGGGGGCCATGCCAGCTCGCTTTTGCGCAGGAACCGCTTCCGCATATATCGGCGCACCGTCATAAGCGTCACCCGATATATGCGCCGCCACTCTATACGCTACCCAGACGAGAGCCACCACAGCGAGGAAAATAATGGGCTGGCCGCGCATTTCCGACAGGCGGTGACCTGCAGAGCGCATCGCAGATTCGCTCATTCCTCACCGCCATGTTTAATGATGTGGTTCGTTTTTTCCCAGCGCAGCCGCGTACCTTTCAGGTCACGAATATACCCTGCGAGTGCGCGCCGCGCGGCCATAATGCTGATGATATTCGCCACAACCACGCGCGGGACCGACAATATACCTTCACGCCAACCGTATTGTGCTGTCGTAAAGCCGAGCCGGAAACACAGCCGCCAGAGCAGCAGAACGGCATTGCATATCAGGATCAGCGCCAGCACAGGCTCCAGCGGTGTCGGTTCATATAATCCCGTCCATTGGCCGATGGTAATTATGGTAACAAAGACAAGCCCCAGATAGCCCGCACACAGCACCAGCGCCGCAAGCACCGCACGGCGATCACGCAGACGCATCCATTTTTCCGCCCAGTTGCCGCGCCAGCCCATGCGTTCCCAGCCCAGCAAGGCAATGCCCGCCATCCACCGGCTTTTCTGCCGCGCCGCCTCCCTGATGTCGCTGGGGAAAAATTCCGCCGTAGCTACCAGTTTTCCGTCTGCATCACGCTCCCGCACGAAAATGCCGGATCCGCCCATATCCTTGATTTTGAGACCCAGTTCATAATCTTCAGTCAAGCTATCAGCATCAAACGGCAGCGGAGCTCCCCCCTTGCTTCGATTCTGCTCAATCACCTGCAGCATCGCATCGCGCGAAAATGCGCAGCCGACACCCGCTGCCGGCAAGCCCGCGGCAACTGCACCGCGCACCACCATCGCCTTGCCATGTGCTTCGGCAAATTCATCGCAGTAATGGCCGGAAACCCAGCGCGAATGCGGATTGACAAACGGAATGACCGGTATTTGCACAAAGTCATGCGTTTCGAGATAATGCGCAAACACGCGCAGTGCATCCGTGTGCACCACGTCTTCGGCATCTTGCAGAATGATGGCCCGCATTTCTATTTCATCGGCCGCTTCATCCGCGCGCAATCTTTCCCACAGGCGGTTCAGGCAATCGGCTTTCGATGTCGGGCCAGGTGCATGATTGATGACCAGCCGAATCCGCACGTCCTTATCCATGGCCGCCTGTACAGCCTGGATGGTAGGTTTATCATTCGGATAGCAACCGGCATAGATACGGATATCATCATTGGGCCAGGCGGCACGGCAATGATGCAACATATGACCGATAACATCGACTTCCTGCCACGCGGGCACAAATACAGCGAGCCTACTTGTATCAATGTCAGCAGGCAGTGGTACGGTTTTATGTGATCGGCCCAGCAGCTCGCGCCAGTATAGCCTGGCCTTATGCCCAATCCATACCAGATCAACGGCAAGGTCATCCAGCGCGCCGATCAGTAGCCAGATCGCCGCGAAGAGCAAAAGCTCTTGCCCCATAAAATCAGTCCAGCTGAAAAAAGCTTCTATGACTTAATTTCCCCCGCCTGTACAAGCCTGATTTTGCTATATTAAATCCGTTTCATGCGCCAGCGGAAAATCATCCAATCTCGACCAATGTCAGGTCGGCGGACCTGAATCGATAAATTCACAAGAAACCTCGTATTTTTGCGATGCAACACTGGACTTGAAGGCCAATCACTATAAATATGCATGGATTGTAAAAACCGGGAGGGTTCATGGGCGACGGCGTACCACAGCGGACAGGCACAGATTCAGTATTACGCGATTTCCTGAGAAGTGAAGCCGCGGGCGGTGTTCTGTTGATGTTGGCGGCGGCGCTGGCCATGATTGTGGCCAACAGCCCGCTATACGACGCCTATCACCATTTCCTGCATGAAATTGAAGGACCCACGCTTACCAAGAAATTGGGCCCCATGACGCCGCACCTGTGGATCAACGATGGCCTGATGGCGATATTTTTCATGCTGGTCGGGCTGGAAATCAAGCGCGAGTTTATTGATGGGCGGCTTTCAACATGGGAACGGCGGCGGCTGCCCTTTATTGCAGCGGCAGCGGGCATGCTCGTGCCTGCGCTTGTCTATCTTTTCATAACCCGCAACAATCCGGAGCTTGAAAACGGCTGGGCGATACCGGCGGCCACCGACATTGCCTTTGCCATCGGCGTGCTCGCCCTGCTCGGCAAGCGTGCGCCCGCGTCGCTCAAACTGTTTCTGGTCACTGTGGCAATCGTCGATGATATGGGCGCGGTGGCGATTATCGCGCTGGTCTACACCGAACAGCTCGCCACGATCTGGCTGTTTATGTCCGCGTTTGTGCTGGGCGTCATGTATATTTTCAACAAGAGCGGCGTTCGGTCGCTGCCGATATATCTGATGATGTCGCTCGTCCTTTGGTATTGTGTGCTGATGTCCGGTGTTCATGCCACCATTGCAGGCGTACTGGCGGCGATGACCATTCCGCTCGACCGCACACCCGGCGCGCCCGATGCGAAGCACAGTCCGCTGCACATATTGGAACATGCCATCCATCCATGGAGTGCCTATCTGATCATTCCGGTATTCGGTTTTGCCAATGCCGGGGTATCGCTGGGCGGCATGGGGCTGGAACAGGTGCTGGCGCCCCTGCCGCTTGGCATCGCGCTGGGGCTTTTTGTGGGCAAGCAAATCGGCATATTCGGCAGCGTATGGATCGCCGTGAAATCGGGTTTCGCCGACAAGATGGGCGGTGCGAGCTGGACCCAGATCTACGGCGTGTCGATGCTGTGCGGCATCGGTTTTACCATGAGCCTGTTTATCGGTGCGCTCGCATTTCCGGGCAATGCACTGCTGATTGACGAGGCCAAAATTGGTGTGCTTTTGGGATCGGTTCTCTCGGCCATTGTGGGCTTTCTCGTGATCCGCTTCGCGCCCAATGCGGACAAGACAATTGAGCGTGAGATCAAGAAAGAAATGAAAGAAAAAACCGCAGAGGCCGTAGAATGATGCGCCGCCTCATACTTGCCATGATAGCAGCCTGCGCCCTTACAGGCTGTGAAACGACCGAAAAACAGGCACAGCCTGCGCCGCAAGCAGAAACAGTGCAAAAGCTTACTGCGCCGCAAATGCTGGATGATATTGCAAACCGCTATATCAAACTAAACCTCACCATCGGCGAACGCGAACCGGGATATATTGACGCCTATTACGGCCCGCCGGAATGGAAGAGGGAAGCAGAAGGCGCGCAGTCCACTATTGCGGATCTCCGCAATGCAGTTGGCGCCCTGACACGGGAACTGGAAAGGCTGCCCGCACAGGCGCTGGATCAAGACGAGCAGCGCCGCCTGACATTCCTGCGTGCGCAACTGGGGGCGGCCAATACTCGCCTTCGCATGGCACAGGGCGAAACACTGAGCTTTCGTGAAGAGTCACTGGGTCTGTTCGGGGCGACGCCGGATCTGAAACCGCTTGCCAGCTATGATGCGGTATTGGCCAGAATTGACAGGCTTGTGCCGGGTGCTGGGCCACTGGATGTCCGCGTTACCAATTTCCTTGACCGCTATATTATCCCTGCAGAGCGGCTGAAACCCGTTTTCGACGCCGCCATTGCCGAATGCCGCGCCCGCACGGCGCGCTATATCAAGCTGCCCGAAGGCGAGAAATTCACCATGGAATTTGTCACCGACAAACCATGGAGCGGCTATAATTACTATCAGGGCGGCTATGAAAGCCTGATCCAGATTAACACCGACCTGCCGATCCGTATCAGCCGCGCCGTTGATCTGGGCTGTCACGAGGGCTATCCGGGTCACCACGCGCTCAATATGCTGTTGGAAGAGCGTCAGACCAATGCCAAGGGGTGGCAGGAATTCAGCCTGTATCCGCTTTACAGCCCGCAGAGCCTGATCGCCGAGGGATCCGCCAATTACGGCATCGACCTTGCCTTTCCGGGGCAACAGCGGCTGGAGTTTGAACGTGACGTGCTGTATCCACTGGCGGGTCTCGACCCTGCGACAGCACGCGCTTATTTTGATCTGAACAATGCGATATCCGCATTATCCGGCGCACGCTTTACGATCGCGCAGCAATATCTGGATGGCGAAATAGACCGCGAGCAAGCGGTGAAATTAATCCGTAAATATCAGCTGGTGAGCGAAAAACGCGCACGGCAATCGGTTGATTTCAATGATACCTACCGCAGCTATGTCATCAATTATGGGCTCGGCAAAGATATGGTCCGCGACTATATTGAGGCCGCGGGCAATGACCCGCTATTTCGCTGGGCCGCGATGGAGCGCATTATCAGTGAGCCGACATTGCCCGCCGATCTGGTTGTGAAATAATAACGTGTAAGCTGTCAGGGTTTCAATTCCTCAATCGGCAGCATCGCCCGTTTTGCGATAGGGTGTAAATTTGCCGAGTGCACAGCTGCCGACATTCATGCCTAGCTGCAGATCGGCGACATGCGCAATTTGTCCGCTGCATAGCCGGCTGGTGGTATTTCGCGTCACAAGCGCATAATCCTCCGCCCCATTGCACCCACCATAGGGCTGATTCACATAGACCGTATTGCCGCGTTCATAGATCAGCACATCATCGCTGATTGCGGTGTAGTTCAGATTGCGGGCCTGCCAGATGCACGACACCGGTTCACCCGGCACGCGGCCCGCCAGTTTTTTATCCAGTTTTGCCTGTTGTTTTTCGGTCAGCTGCGGGGCCCGGTCCCCTGCGGAATAATCGGCGGGTGCACAGGCTGTAAGCGCCAGCGCGGACGTCAGTATCGAACCTGCGATGATTGCAAAGCGCATAATTTTCTCCTTTGGGTTTTCTCCCTTGGCCCCGCTGCGTAAAATATATAGCACAAACCCGCGCTTCTGACAATTTAACCGCTCTACCAGCTGCCGCTGTTCTCCATTGAAGTCCATGGTTCCTGCGGCGGAAGATGTTCACCGCGCTGCAGCAACTCGATCGAGATATTGTCGGGCGTGCGGACAAAAGCCATATGCCCATCGCGCGGCGGGCGGTTAATGGTCACCCCTGCATCCATCAATTTCTGACACGTGTCATAGATATTATCGACACGGTAGGCGAGATGGCCAAAATTGCGCCCGCCATCATATTCCTCCGCATCCCAGTTATACGTTAGTTCAACCTCCGCCTTTTGCCCCGGTGCGGCCAGAAACACGAGCGTGAAGCGTCCGCTTTCCACATCAAAACGCCGCACTTCCTCCACACCAAAGAGTTTGAAAAAGGCAATTGTCGCGTCCAGATCACGGACACGGATCATGGTGTGCAGATATTCCGTAGCCATATTTACTCCATTCATCGCAGTTCAGAAACGGTTCATCGCGCATGGCACACAGCCATACAGCGATAGCTCGTGCAGATATGGAGAGAATGAAAGGAAGTAACAAGATGTCCGAAGGAATGGAAAACGAAGAGATGGCAACAGGAAAATGGACCGATAGCCTTGGCAAAGTCTATCTGGTCAGCGCGGGTATTTTGACTCTTGGACTTATTATCGGCGGCTATCTATTGGGTGATGGACTGCTCCGTGCCCGCGAAGCGGACCGGTCTGTTACGGTACGCGGCCTGGCCGAACGCGATGTTACCGCCGATCTTGCCACCTGGACAATAGCCTATAGCGCAAAAAGCGAAAATCTCACTCAAGCGCAGAGCAGTATTGACCGCGATACGGAGGCGATTCGCGGTTTTTTCACCGAGCTTGGCTTTGAGGCAGATGCCCTGCAGCCCACGGGCGCCAATGTGTCGCAGTACAGCAACTACGGCAAAACCACCTACACCATCCGCCAGCGGCTTGCGCTGCGCACCACCGATATTGAAAAGGCACAGGCCGCGGTGGCACGGCAGTTCGATCTGATCAAGCGCGGCGTGGTGCTAGAGGAAGGGTCGGGCATGAGCTATACGTTCACCAAACTCAATGACATTAAGCCCGAAATGGTCGCCGAAGCCACCAAGGACGCGCGCGAGGCGGCACAGCAATTTGCCGAAGACAGCGGCACCGACGTGGGCGGCATTAAAAGCGCAACGCAAGGCTATTTCTCCGTCCAGTCACGCGACGGCGACGGCGGCGGATACGGTGTTAGCGACACGCCGTACAAAAAAGTGCGGGTGGTCACGACAGTCGATTTCTATCTGGAGTAATTGTATCTCCCGAGGCAAAGGCTGGGGACGGGAGGCGCTGAGTCTGTTTGATTTCACGGCTGTTTTTCGCCGACGCGAAACGGTGATGATACATCCAGATCCTCCCTGAAACTTTAGTTTCGGGGAGGGGGACCGTTTTGCGAAAGCAAAATGGTGGAGGGGTGAAAGCGGTAAAGTGCAAAGCCTTGTGTTTAATTGCACCCACCCCTCCGCCGATCCCATGAAAGTAAGACTTTCATGGGTGCCCCTCCACCACTTGGCTGCGCCAAACGGTCCCCCTCCCCATGCCTGCGGCACAGGGAGGATTTGAAACCAGCCATCGTTTCGCGAAATACCGACCGGCCGCCGGCTGGTTAGGCCGAACCCATTTGGAGGCGGCGCGCAGCGCCTTGCCGTGAAATCAAAATACTCAGCGATTTACCGCGAGATCAAACAGACTCACCCCCGCCGGTTGGGATTGAGCGCACTGCCACGCGGCGCGCGTTCGATCTCCACACTACCGCCGTCTATGGCCTCGCCGGATTCATCGCCCATCTGGTTCGCAATATCCTGCAATGCCGCGATCCTCTCGCCGGTATCGGGGTGCGTTGAAAACATCGCTTTGATGCCCGCAGGAACAATGTAGAGCTGTGCCGCCGCAGGGTTGCGTTCAACCACCGGGTTGCGCACCTGCTGTGCCTTATCGGTGATTTTGGCCAGGGCAGAAGCCAGCGCCAATGGCTTGCCGCTGATTTCCGCGCCGCCGCGGTCCGCGCCGAATTCGCGGGTGCGGCTGATCGCCATCTGCACGATCATCACGGCAAATGGCGCGACCACCACAGCGAGTATCCCGGCCATGCCTGCATTGCGGTTCCGGAAAAACATGCCGAAATTGGCGAGCATCGAAATAGCGCCTGCAATGGTCGCCACCATCGTCATAATCAGAGTGTCACGGTTTTTCACATGTGCAAGTTCATGCGCCATCACACCTTCCACCTCGTCCCGGCTGAGCATCGACAGCAGGCCGGTCGTCGCCGCCACCGCCGCGTTTTCGGGATCGCGGCCCGTGGCAAAGGCATTGGGCTGCGGCATATCGATCAGATATACTTTGGGCATCGGCAATCCGCCGCGCTGGGCCAGATTTTGCACCAGACCATAAAAGTCAGGGTGCGAGCGCGCATCCACCTCGACCGCGTTATGCATTTTCAGGACGATTTTATCGGCATTCCAGAATGTGAACAGGTTCATACCCGCCGCGACAACCAGTGCGATTATCGCGCCGCGTGGGCCGCCCAATGTGAAACCCAGTGCCATAAACAACGCCGTCAGCGCCGCCAGCAACATGGTGGTTTTCATAAAGTTCATCTGTCTTTCCTTCGTATCTCCATTGGCTGTAATGCTTTATTTCCGCTGGAAATTGCGGCATTGCTGCCCATATATCATGATATGGGTCCGGTTTTGCGGATTTTCAATCGTGTCAGGAGCAATCATCATGACGGATAATACCGGCAACACCCCGCGCGCCACCGAGCGCCCGTCGCATGTAAAGCCGCCCGCCCATTGGAAAAGCGAACCCGTGCCTGCGCCGCGGCCTGCGGACCCGAAAGCAGAAGACATCGCCGAAAAAAGTCCGGTGCGTTACGGCGACTGGGAAATCAACGGCATCGCAATAGATTTCTGATGCGCCACGTTGAAGCGTCTGTTTGATCCGCGCCATTGGTATCACTCAAGACGTACTCCTGCGAAAGCAGGAGTCTAGGGCGATAAGTCAAACGGCGGCATACAACACTCTGGATTCCTGCTTTCGCAGGAATACAAAAATTTGCCAGCTGCTTCTTTCAGGCAGGGAATTCGGCATCCGCAGCGCTGTGCTACGCCCCCTCCAGTTTCCTCTGCCGCCGCCGTTGCACCGATGACCCCAGCCCCATGGCCTCGCGGTATTTGACAACCGTACGCCGCGCAATATCAAACCCTTCGGTTTTCAGCAGGGTCACGAGCTTGGCGTCTGACAGGATTTTTCCGGGGTCCTCATTATCGATCAGATTCCTGATTGCCGCCTTCACCGCTTCCGCGGATACCGCTTCACCGCCATCCGATGACTGGATCCCGCTGGTGAAGAAAAATTTGAGCTCAAACATGCCGCGCGCGCAGCTTAGGTATTTGCGCGATGTCACCCGGCTGACTGTCGATTCATGCATTTCGATCGCATCGGCCACGTTTTTGAGCGTGAGCGGTTTGAGTTCGGACACGCCTTTGCGGAAAAACCCCTCCTGCTGCTTCACGATTTCGCTCGCGACCTTGATGATCGTGCGCTGCCGCTGGTCGAGCGCTTTCACCAGCCAGCTCGCCTCGTTCAGACATTCGTTGAGCCAGGCTTTCGATGCCTTGTCGTGCGCACCATCCGACATTTCGACATAATATTGCCGGTTGACCAGCACACGCGGCAAAGTGGCCGTGTTCAACTCGATCGCCCAGCCTTTGCCGCGCGGCACCACGAACAGGTCGGGTACCACGGCCTGTGCCTGCGCCCCGCCGAATTTCAGCCCCGGCTTGGGATCATAGCTGCGCAGTTCGGCAATCATGTCCATCAAATCTTCATCATCGACCCGGCACATACGTTTCAGCCTGGACCAGTCGCCCCGTGCCACCAGATCCAGATTATTGATCATCCGCGACATGCACGGATCATAGCGGTCGGCATCGCGCGCCTGTATGGCGAGGCATTCGCTGAGGTCGCGCGCGCCGACACCGCACGGCTCCATGCCCTGGATCGCCTCGAGTGCCGCTTCGGTCGCGGCAGGTGACGCGCCAAGCTGCTGGGCAATGTCTGTCAGGTCGCCGCGCAGATAGCCGCTGTCATCGATATGGCCGATCAAATGCCGCGCGATGAAATAGGCATCACCCGACAGCATCTCCCCCGCCTGTGCCTGCAAATGATCCTGCAGCGACACATCATCGGACAGCATATTTTCAAACGCCGCGCCATCTGCACCAATGCCGCCGGAGCTTACCAGTTCACCGCTTACGCCCAGCGAACCGTCCAGCCCGGATCCTGCCTCTGCGCCGTCGCTCGCCTTGCTGTCGACCATATCGCTGGGGCAATCATGGTGGTAAACATCGGCTTCGGTATTCATGTCGAGCGCCGTATCGCCATCGGCCGCGCCATTTGCCAGCAATTCGTCGGAACCTTTGGGTTCAGGCGCGGCGCCATCATTTTCCGGCTCGGCTTCCCGTGTTTCACGCGCGCCGCCCGCCACATCAAGCAGCGGATTTTTCTCCAGTTCCTCTGCGATATAAGATTCGATTTCCAGATTGGAGAGCGCAAGTAGCTTGATTGCCTGCTGCAATTGCGGCGTCATCACAAGCGACTGGCTCTGCCGAAGGTCGAGGCGGGGGGTGAGCGCCATTATATTTGATGCTCCCACAAGCATGAGTTGGCATCAGTCCGCTCGGAGTCTTTTGTTTGGGTCGGCTTCGCCTCCTGTTCGCTCTCGCTCAGAGTCTTTATCGGCTCACTCTCGTTCGCAAGCCTGTTCCATCCCGCTCCCCCGCCCAACCTCCCGATAACATTATACCATGTCGGGAGGTTGGGCGGGGGAGCGGGATGGAACAGGCTTATCGCCGTGAGGCGATCAAACAAAAAGATTCTAAATAAGCCGGAGCCGTGAGCCGACCCAGACAAAGATTCCATACGCCGCATATCTACGCCCCTAAAGCGCAAAGCCTTCGCCCAGATACAGCCGCCGCACATTTTCATCCGCGACCAGGTCTTCCGGGCTGCCCGCAAACAGCACATGGCCGTCATAGATAATGCAGGCGCGGTCGACGATGTCGAGCGTTTCGCGTACATTATGGTCGGTAATCAGCACGCCGATATCCCGGTCCTTAAGCTGGATTACCAGATCGCGGATGTCGGAAATGGAGATCGGGTCAATGCCCGCAAACGGTTCATCCAGCAGAATGATCGACGGATTGGCCGCCAGCGCCCGCGCGATTTCGCAGCGCCGCCGCTCGCCGCCGGACAGCGCCATAGCGGGTGCATCACGCAGCCGCGTCAGGCCGAATTCGCCAAGCAGCTCCTCAAGCCGTTCCTGCCGTGCATCGCGGTCGGGCTCCGCCATTTCCAGCACGGCCATGATGTTTTTTTCAACGCTCATACCGCGAAAAATAGAGGTTTCCTGCGGCAGGTATCCCAGCCCCAGCACCGAACGGCGGTACATGGGCAACGCCGTGATATTCACGCCATCAAGCATGATCCGCCCTGCATCGGGTTTGACGAGACCCATGATCGAATAAAAACAGGTGGTCTTGCCCGCACCGTTGGGGCCGAGCAGGCCGACAACTTCACCATTCGCCACTGACAGCGAAACATCGGACAGTACCGCGCGCTTGTCATAGCTTTTGGCGATGGAAACCACCGCCAGCCCGTGGTCGAGCGCTTCTTCGGTAATCGCATTTTCAGCCGGGTCGATGGCGGCAACGTCGTTCATATATCCATCCTGTTCACATGCATGGAGCCTCCCCTACGCCGATGCCTTATCATCACTGCTATATAAGCTATAGCACGGAGAAAATAATAGGAAACCGGCCAAAAACCGATTTTGGCAGGATTTATGCACGATTGTGAGAACAAGCGGGATGTATTTCATGAAAATACCTCCCGTTAAACCTCTTGCATCAAGAGAGGGAAATCAGCTCAATCGTTGCTTTGCGGTACGGAGAAGCTGCCCGAAACACGCCCGTTGCCATTTGTCGTGCTGCCGGGTCCCGTGCTGCCTGAACTGCGTCCATCAATTGTTGAACGCCCCGTGCGCAGGTCAATGACCAGGCGTCCGCCATTCAATGTATCGGTCCCGCGGCGCAGGGCCACATTGCCGACAACCGTAATGATCCGGCGATTAAAATCATAGACCGCAACATTGCCGCTGGCACGTTCATTGCCTTTGGTAACCGTCACTCCGCCCGTGGCGTCGATACGGTCGATTTGCAGACCGCCCGCATTTCGGTACGCCACCGTGGTCCGCGCCGCACGCATATTCAGCCCGCCCTGTTCGATGCTGACATTACCGCTCAGCACGACGCGGTTCTGCCGGTCCTGAAGCTCAATACGATCAGCTGCGTAGTTGACCGGCGCATTGCTGTTATGGCTGGTGATGGACTGCGCCTGCAATGCAGCCGCACCCGCAAATGTCAGCGCACAGACAATAGATGCTGTCAAAATCGTCTTTTTCATCGCCACGTCCTTAGCGGATTCTCAAGTGAAATAAAACAAACCATTAAAAGCCCGGCCCTTTCGAACCTGGCTGCATGCGCAAACGGGCCTGTCCATCCAGCACCACGCGGCGTTCATCCAGATCGGCGATCAGTTTATTGGCGCTGAATGTACCTGTCGGCACGCGGCCCGTCACCGCACCACGGCTTTCCATGCGCTGGTCATTCAAATCGACATCCACATCGCGCGTGACAAGGCCATAGCCGTCGGCAGATTCAAATTCGATCGGGCCGATGACTTTCACAGTCTCCGCATCCATATCATAGGCACCTTCATCTGCACGGATTTCAGCAAGTCCGTTTTGCAGCATGATGCTGGCCATTAAATCATTCATTTCAACCACCGGCACATCCGAACTGCGCTGCACCGCCGATCCGGCTTTCAGGGAAAACGCACGGCCCTTATTATCCGCGCCGCGATATTGCGCTTCATTGACGCGCATACGCTCCTTGGCGATTTCCACCTTGTTTTTGTCGAGCAGGAAACTGACTTCACCCTTGTTTGTAAGCGGCGCCAGGATCAGAAATGCAGCAAGCGCGCCGATCGCCGATGGCAACACCACGCGCCATATTTTGACCCAGGCGTCACGCGCACTGCCCGGGGCAGCGGCGGCGTGGCGGCGGGTGCGCATACGTTCGGCTTTGGCGCTCATAATCCGTCATCCTGATAATAGCGCCCTGTGCGCTGGCGGTCTGTATGGACCTTTATATATTAACTGTGCGCGAAAATATCAATTTCCGGCCAGCCCATCAGGTCGAGTTCGGCGCGGCGGGGCAGGAAATCGAAACAGGCCTGCGCCATTTCCATGCGGCCTTCGCGTTTCAGCCGTGTTGTTAGTTCCTCGCGCAATTCATGCAGGAAGCGCACATCGCTCGCCGCATAGTCGCGCTGCGCATCGCTCAGGTGCGGCCCGCCCCAATCGCTCGACTGCTGCTGCTTGGAAATATCCTTGCCCAGCAATTCCTTGACCAGCTCTTTCAGACCGTGGCGGTCCGTGTACGTGCGGATCAGGCGCGAGGCGATTTTTGTGCAGAAAACCGGCGCCGCCGTGACATTCAGATAGTGATCAATCGCGGCAAGATCGAAACGCCCGAAATGATAGAGCTTCACCCGGTTCGGGTCGGCCAGCACAGCGCGTAAATTGGGCGCGGCATAGTCACTGTCCGGACCAAAACGCACCAGATGCTCATCACCGCCGCCATCGCTGATCTGTACCACGCACAGCCGGTCGCGCGGGGTGATAAGCCCCATGGTTTCGGTGTCGACCGCAACATCGCCGGGGCCAAGGGCGCCTTCGGGCAGATCTTCTTCGTGGAAATGGACTGTCATATCTGGCTTTCTGAATTATTGTGGATGCCGCCGTTTTGGCCAGCGTTTCTTGCATATTTCATGGCGCACGCAGTTCTATCTTGCAAGCATCATCGCCTATTGTGTCCGATCAGCCCGCAAAAGCTTATGTCATAACCGAGTCATAAAATTGCGCTAGCGAACCTTTATTTTAAAAATATTCGCGCCGGAACGGTACATTTTTGCCACATATCGGCGCATATGGCAGCGGAATCTATTCGCAAAGGCAGGTTTTTTACGTTATAGAGTCGCACATCCAGCGGATTGGCAACCACTGGGCCCAAAGAATTCTCCACTGCCCACTTTGAAGCGGACATGGTTATTCTTTGATTGTTACGGAGACCGGGAACTCGTCCATTCCGCGATCCGAACCTAAATGTACCGGACGAAGCGAAAGTGAATTTTAAGGCATGGGTTTTGATAGAGGCCGGCGTGGTAAGGGCCGGGACAAGCGCGATCAGTTTGGTGATGAAAATTTCGACGGGTATCAGGGCAGCGGCGGCCGTTTTGATGGCGGCGGTTACAATAACAACAATAATGATCGCTTTGGCGGTGGTGCAGGCGGCGGCTATAACAGCGGCGGCGGTGCCCCGCGCGGTGGCGGTAATTTTGGCGGCGGAATGCCGGCACAGGTTGTCGGCGAAGGCAAAGGCGTTGTAAAATTCTTCAATGGCCAGAAAGGCTTTGGCTTTATCCAGCGTGAAGATGGCGGCGAAGATGTATTTGTACATATCAGCGCCGTTGAAAAAGCGGGCCTGAGCGGCCTGGCAGAAGGACAGGGCCTGGAATTCACACTGGTGGACCGCGGCGGCAAGGTATCGGCCAGCGATTTGCAGATCAGCGGCGAAGTGATCGAGGTGCAGCAGCGCAGCGAACCGCCCAAACGCGAACTGACCGGTGAACGCGCAAGCGGCACAGTCAAGTTTTTCAACAGCATGAAAGGCTTTGGCTTTATCACCCGCGACGATGGACAGGCAGACGCGTTTGTCCATATCAGCGCGGTCGAGCGTTCCGGCATGTCCGGCCTAGAAGAAGGCGACCAGTTGGAATTCGACGTCGAGGTGGATCGCCGCGGCAAATATTCTGCGGTCAATCTGCAGCCAAAAGCGCAGTAAGTTTTATTTCTGATAAATTGAGGGCGGCGTATCTGATGATATGCCGCCCTTTTTGATTTTCAATTCGTTCCGAATAGTGCAGGTCTGTTTGAGAGTCCCAGTCTTATCTGGTATTTATATCGTTCAGGTAAGTAATCCGTCATTCCCGCGCAGGTGGGAATGACAGAGAGTTTACCTAGAATAAGGGGATCAGTCCCTTACTTCAGCGTTTCACGCAGAAACCATGCGCGCTGTTCAGCCTGATCGGTCCAATCATCCAGCAAGCCGTCTGTCGCATTGTCGCACGCTGCTTCGGCGAGTTCCTTGGTTTCTTTCAGCGCCTTTACAAAGGCCGCATTGTCATCATGCAATTGCTGCAACATACCGCGCGCATCCAGATTTTCGTCATCGCTGTCGGCAATGCTCTGCTTCGCGGCGACCGAGCCTATTGATGTCAGCGTGCGGTGACCAATCTTGCGCACCCGCTCGGCAATATCATCGGTAATGCCCAGAATTTCGGCCGCATGCTCATCCAACAGCAGATGATAATCGCGAAAATTCGGACCCGCGACATGCCAGTGAAAGTTTTTCGTCTTAAAATAGATCGCATAGCTGTCAGCCAGCAGGCCGTTAAGCGATTCAGCCAAGGCCTTGGTGGCATTATTTCTATTTTCGTTTGACATAAATATCCTCCTGTTTATCAAAATCAGTCTATGCTGCACCAACGCATCGCCCGTAAGATTGTGCCTTGATTGCCGATGGAGTTTTCCGGTCAGAGCAATTGATAAAGTCGATTATGCCGTATGATGCTTGACATTGACGCGCATTTCTCGCATTGCGCGTCACGTGTTTTAGCGGCCCCGAATCGTAACGATCACCAGGCCGCTTTATTTTTTGGATTTTTGGCCGTTTCCTGCCGGGCTTGCCCCCAGCATAGGCGTGCCATGCAAATAGATTAAACGAAGGATCGGGACATGGCGAAACCAGCCAATGTAAAAATCAAACTGGTCAGCACTGCAGACACAGGCTTTTTCTATGTAACGAAAAAGAACCCCCGCAACCTGACCGAGAAACTTGTGTTCCGCAAATATGACCCTGTGGCGCGCAAGCATGTCGAGTTCAAGGAAGCCAAAATCAAGTAATTGGTTTCTGGACCGATCAGGGCCCTGCCACCCGCGGGAAGCTGAATATCCGTACATCGTTATCAGATGATTTCCGTGGACACTTGCTGACGCTATAGTTCAGCAGGTGTTCAACCGATTCTGCTTACTGCATTAAGCCAAAGAATGGAGAATTACATGCTGATAAAGCGCACGACTTTTCTGGCGGCCATCGCCGCAATGGCACTATCGCCTGTCTTATTGTCCCTGCCTGCGGCTCCTGTCGCTGCGCAATCCGGACAATCCGACCTTGACCGCATCAGCCGCCACCTGAAATCCGTGAGCACATTGACGGCCAATTTCACGCAGACCGACCGTACGAACCAGACCGTGAGCGGGAAGCTCACGCTCAAACAGCCTGGCAAAATCCGGTTTCAGTATCAAAAAGACGTGCCGCTGCTGATTGTCAGCGATGGCAAGGCATTGACTCTGATCGATTACGAAGTGAACCAGGTACAGCGCTGGCCCATTAAAAACAGCCCTCTTGGCGCATTGCTCGATCCGAATCGTGACCTCACCAAATATGGCAAAGTGGTCGATACCGGAAATCCTAATGTTTTAAGCGTGCGGGTGAAAGATCCCAAGCGCCCGGAATATGGCGTCATCACGCTTATCTTTACCCGCAAGTCTTCTGCGCCTGCCGGTATTGAGCTGTCCGGGTGGGTCGCACTCGACTCGCAGAACAAACGCACCACAATTCGCCTGTCGAATCACAAATATGGTGCCGCCGTATCCAATAGCGCGTTCAAATGGAAAGACCCGCGCCGTAAAGGCGGGCCGCGCCGCTAGGAAATTGATTCTGTCATTTTGCATGTGATTTTCGTGACATGGGCGCGGTTTTGCCGACCAACTGCCCTCACCAATCGACAAGATGTTTCATTTTGTAAAATACGTTCAGTTAAATGACAGGAAAACGCACGTATAACCATAATGTAAGGAAAGAAGATCGGGTTTCCCCCCTGTTGTCCGATCATTAAACTCTCTCCTTGCAAAGCGTGACGAACGCAACAGAACCCTCGTTCCAAATGCCCCCGGAGCGAGGGTTTTTTGTTGCCTGCATTCTTGGGGCTTGGGTTTGCCGCAAAGCATCGCTAGACCGGTGCCATGACAACAAACATTAAAATCGTAACCTGGAATATCAATAGCGTGCGCTTTCGTATCGAAACCGTGCAACGCTTTTTAAAAGAAGAAAACCCGGACATTTTATGTTTGCAGGAAACAAAGGTCGCGGACGACAAATTTCCTGAAGGCGCATTTCGCCAGCTCGGCTATAATCATCAGGCGCTGAATGGGCAGCCAATGCACCACGGCGTTGCGACGCTCAGCCGTATTCCGCTGCATAATATCACCCGCAATGACTGGCAGGCGAATGGCGAGGCACGGCATGTCGGCGTTGAAATCAAGGGCGCAAGCGGCAAGTCGGTGCGACTTGAGAATGTCTATATCCCGGCGGGCGGCGAATTTCCTGACCGTGAAATCAATCCCAAATTCGGGCAGAAAATGGATTTTTACGGGCGCATGATTGATTGGGCCAAAGAGCTTTCGCAGCCCACCATTCTGCTCGGCGATTTCAATATCGCACCTCTCGAATCCGATGTCTGGAGCCACAAAAAGCTTATCAACACGGTCAGCCACACACAGATTGAGATCGACCGGCTGTACGAATTGCGCGACGCGCACGGCTGGATTGATGTAGGCCGCAAATTCATCCCCGCGCCAGAGCGGCTCTATAGCTGGTGGAGCTACCGCGCCCGCGACTGGGCCAAATCCGATAAAGGCCGCCGCCTTGACCATATCTGGATCTCGCCAGAGCTGGAAGACAATGTGCTGAGCCATAAAGTGCTCGAACCCGTGCGCGGCTGGGCCAAGCCATCGGACCATGCCCCGCTGATGAGCGAGTTCGCGCTCTAATGCCGGCAGCGCGGCGCACGGCGCAGGCGATTGACGCGCTGCGGCATGGCTGGGCCATTGCGGTGACTGGCGATACGGATACGCTGTATCTGCTGCCGGTTGAGACAGCGGTTTCAGGGCCTGACGGGCCGCGCATGCTGATTTCAGCGGCGCGCGCCGACACATTAAAGCTCACCAATCAGGCAGCGGCCGCCGAAGGCCCGGATGCGCCCGTATGCATGTCCGTTACGGGTAAGCTCACCGCCGATCTTGCCCGCGCGATTGCCGATCCGGTGATGGATCTGCGTCATCCAATGAAGGGCCCGTTTGTGGCGGAAGTGCCCTGCGACAAAAGCGCCGCAGTGGTCGCACTCGACCTTGCAAGGCGTGCGGGGATATTGCCCGCCTTTTATGTGCTGGATGCAGCGGACAAAGAAGCTGTGACGCTCGGCGTCGCAGATATTGACGATTATGCTGACCCGCTGCACCTGCAAATCGCCAGCCGGGCACGCCTGCCAGTCGAAGCACACGAAAATGCGCAGATAGTCGCCTTTCGCAGTATCAATGACCTGCGCGAACATATCGCGCTGGTCATCGGCGCGCGCGATGACAGCGTGCCGCTGGTCCGGCTGCACAGCGAATGCCTGACCGGCGATATCCTGGGCTCGCTCAAATGCGATTGCGGGCCGCAGCTGCACGAAGCGATGGCGCGCATGGCCGATACCGGCTGGGGCATATTGCTCTATCTGCGTCAGGAAGGGCGCGGCATTGGCCTGATCAACAAATTGCGCGCCTATGCACTGCAGGATCAGGGGTTTGACACCGTCGATGCCAATAACCGGCTCGGCCTGCCCACCGAAGCGCGGGATTTTGAGATTGCCGCACAAATGCTGAAGCTACTCCATGTGGAACAGGTGAAGCTGCTCACCAACAATCCGCAAAAAGTCGAGGCGCTTGGCGCGCACGGTATTGATGTGACCGAGCGCCGCCCGCTCAAAATCGACGCCAACCGGCATAATGCGCGTTATCTGGATACCAAGAAAACCCGCACAGGACACCAGCTGTGAGTGGATCGGCGATGGCGGTGCGGGTCGACACGGCGGCCGGCACGCTGACACTGGGCGATTTTACGGCGCCCTGCACTATCGGACGGTCCGGCGCGTGCGCCGCAGATGCCAAGTCCGAAGGCGATGGCTGCACACCGCGCGGCAACTGGCCGATCAAGGCGGTATTGTTTCGCCCCGAGCGCAGCGCGCCGCCGCATGGCCTGCAGCTGCCCTGGCGCTGGACACTGGCGAGCGATGGCTGGTCTGACAGCACCGATGATCCCGCCTATAACCGCCCGGTGCGCCTGCCGCACGGCTTCAGCGCCGAATCGCTGCATCGCGGCGATATGCTGTATGACATTATCGTCGTGCTGGACCATAATATGTCACCGCCCGTGCCCGGCATGGGCAGCGCGATATTTTTCCACTTGTGGAATGAAGCAAAACCGCTGAATAAACGCACCACCGAAGGCTGTGTCGCCATATCCCGCGAAGCGATGCTGGAGATATTGCCCATGCTCAAGCTGGACTTGGTGATGGAGATTTTTTAGGCCTTTACGCGCACGTTCCCCATTCAGTAATATCGGCCCCATTCAGTAATTATCGATACAACCTGCTTTATGCGGCCGTGCCGCCCACCGTCAGTCCATCGAGCAACAGCGTCGGCTGGCCTACACCGGCAGGGACGCTTTGCCCGCCCTTACCGCACATGCCGATGCCTTCGTCCAGCGCCATGTCATTGCCGATGCCGGTCACTTGTGTGAGGGCTGTCGGGCCGTCGCCGATCAAGGTCGCGCCTTTGATCGGCGCACCAAGTTTGCCGTTCTCAACCTTATAGGCTTCGGTGCAGGAAAACACGAATTTGCCGGACACGATATCGACCTGCCCGCCGCCGAAGCTTTTGGCGAAAATACCGTTTTTTACGCGGCCCATCAATTCTTGCGGGTCATCATTGCCCGCGCACATAAACGTATTGGTCATGCGCGGCATCGGCGCATGGGCATAGGATTGGCGGCGGCCATTGCCGGTGGCGGGTACGCCCATCAAGCGGGCGTTGAGCCGGTCCTGCATGTAATTTTTCAGAATGCCGTCCTCGATCAGCACATTTTCCTGAGTCGGTGTGCCTTCATCATCAATGCTGAGCGATCCGCGCCGGTCGGCAATGCTGCCATCATCGACCACGGTCACGCCTTTGGCGGCGACACGCTCGCCAATACGGCCCGAAAAGGCGCTGGTGCCCTTGCGGTTGAAATCGCCTTCCAAGCCGTGCCCAATGGCTTCGTGGAGCAGGATGCCGGGCCAGCCAGGGCCGAGCAATACCGTCATTTCACCGGCCGGCGCATCCACGCTTTCCAGATTGACGAGCGCCTGCGCCAGTGCTTTGTCAATAGCGCGGTTCCAGTTCGATTCCTCAAACAGCCGGTCATAGAGATAACGTCCACCCATGCCGAAACTGCCGGTTTCACGGCGGCCATTTTGTTCGGCCACAATTGACACGTTGAGCCGCACAAGCGGGCGGATATCGGTGGCGATAAAACCGTCTGCGCGTACAATTTCCACCACCGACCACACGCCCGAAAGCGCCGCTGTCACCTGTTTGACGCGCGGATCACGCGCGCGGGCGGCGGCATCGATTTTTTCCAGCAATTCGGTCTTTGCGGGAAAGTCGATTTCCTCCAGCGGATTGCCATCGGTATAAAGATGCCGGTTGTTATGCTGCGGCGGCGCGCTGGGCGCGCCTTTCGCGGGATCAAGCAGGCGCAGCGTCTCGGCGGCGCGCTGGATTGCACCTTCGCTGATATCGTTGGCATGAGCAAAGCCGGTCATCTCACCCGATACACCGCGCAGGCCAAAGCCCGAATCGCTGCTGTAATCGGCGGTTTTGAGGCGGCCATCGTCAAAGGCAAAGCTCTCTGACGCGCGGTATTGCATATAAAGCTCGCCATCGTCGCAGCGCGCAAGTGCATCGCGGGTCAGCTGTGTGGCGCGTTCGGGGTCAAGTGCTCCAGCGCGGTAGATGAATGAGCGGGGGTCGATATTGTCTGTCATGCGCATAGATATAAGCGCTTGGCGCATATGTACCAGTCAAATATGGCTGCTGCCTTGCGGAATCACGCTTCGGCCACGTCCGCCGGGCCGCCTGCCAGCACGAAACGCCGGTCGCAATAGCCGCATTCGACATAGCCTTTTTCATCGATTTCGAGCCAGACACGCGGATGGCCGAGCGCAGCGCCGCCGCGAATATCATTGCTGCCATCACAGGAAACGCGGGGTGTGTCGGTGCGTACGGTTTCAGGTGCTTCGTTCATTGTTCCGCATGTAACGCCAGTGGCGGCTCCATGCAAGAATGATAGTGATGGCCATCAATCATTTTCGCGCGGCGCTGCACGATTTATTTGCGCCGCCGCAGCTTAGTGGTTATCGCTGGCCTTCTATGACTGACGCCGCCATCTCTATCCGCAACATCAGCAAGACCTATGCAGGCACAAAAAACAGCGCGCCCAAACTGGCGCTGGACGATGTATCGCTAGATGTGCCGCGCGGGATGATTTTCGGGTTGCTAGGTCCCAATGGCGCGGGCAAGTCCACGCTGATTAACATTCTGTCGGGTCTGGTCAACAAAAGCGCGGGCAGCGCCTCCATCTGGGGCTTTGATATCGATCAGGATCCCCGCAATGCAAAAGCGTCGATCGGTATTGTGCCGCAGGAAATCATGTTCGATCCGTTTTTCACGCCATTTGAAACGCTGGAATTGCAGGGCGGTCTGTTTGGCGTCCCGAAAAGCGAACGCAGGTCGATGGAGCTGCTGAAAGCCGTGCATCTGGAGGATAAGGCCGATGCCTATGCCCGCACATTGTCGGGCGGCATGAAACGGCGGTTGCTGGTGGCCAAGGCGATGGTGCATTCCCCGCCGATACTGGTATTGGACGAACCGACGGCGGGCGTTGATATAGATCTGCGCCAGCAGCTATGGCGCTATGTGCGAGAGCTCAACGATGCGGGCGTGACGATTGTGCTCACCACCCATTATCTGGAGGAGGCCGAGGAACTGTGCGACCGCATCGCCATTATCAACCATGGCAGGGTAATTGCGGACAAGACCACGGCCGAGCTGGTCAGCATGGCCACGGAAAAGCTGATAGTGCTGACACTGGACCGCGATGCAGATGCGGTGCCGCAACATGCGCTGTTCACAAAAGTTGCGCGGATCACACCGCGCGTTGTGGAAATCACTTATGACAAGGATAAAGCCAATGCAGGCCAGATCATGTCCGCCGTGCGCGAAGCCGGATTCGATATCGAGGATGTCAGCACCCGCGAAGCTGATCTGGAAGACGTTTTCCTGGGCCTCACACGCAATGCGGCCTGAGTTATGATTGTTTTAACTGATCACGACGTTCTGATTATCGGTTCGGGCGCGGCAGGATTGACGGCTGCGATTCGGCTCGCGGAAAGCAAGAGGGTGCTGGTGCTGGCCAAGGGCGAAATCTCCGGCGGGTCCACCAGCTGGGCACAGGGCGGAATCGCCGCGGTGCTGGAGCCCGGTGATACGTTTGACAGCCATATCAATGATACAATGGTCGCAGGGGCGGGTCTGAACCGGCGGGAAACCGTGGAGTTTGTTGTTGAAAACGCGCCCGCCGAAATCGACGCGCTGATCAAAATGGGTGTGCCGTTCAACCGGGAGGCGGATGATGACCTGCATCTGACGCGCGAAGGCGGGCACAGCCACCGGCGCATCGTGCATGTTGACGATGCCACCGGCTGGGCAGTGCAGGAGGCATTGCAGCGCACGGCGGCGGCCAATCCGAATATTACCATGCTGCCCGATATGGTGGCGATAGACCTGATCGCAGACCGTCATGTTGAAGGTAGCGGCGGTCAGAAAGACCGCATCTGGGGCGCTTACGCACTCAACCGCGCAACCGGCGAAGTGGAAACGGTGACGGCGCGGGCGACGATACTGGCGACCGGCGGTGCGGGGCGCACCTATCTGTTTTCGACCAGCCCGCGCGGCGCGACCGGCGATGGTATCGCTATGGCCTGGCGTGCAGGCGCGCGTATTTCCAATATGGAATTCATGCAGTTCCACCCGACCTGCCTGTATAATCTGGAGGTCAAAAACTTCCTGATTACCGAGGCGGTGCGCGGTGAAGGCGGCCATCTGCTGATCCCCGCGAAAGAAGGCGAGGAACGCGGCTACCGCTTTATGGGCGATTTTGACGAACGCATGGAGCTCGCACCGCGCGATGTCGTGGCGCGGGCGATCGATCATGAGATCAAGCGGCTTGGTCTCGATTATGTGCATCTGGATATCAGTCACCAAGATCCGGCATTTGTGAAAGAGCATTTCCCGACCATTTATGCAAAGCTGATGGGGCTTGGCATTGATATCACCAAAGAGCCCATTCCGGTGGTTCCGGCGCAGCATTATACATGCGGCGGGGTGTTGATCGACCTGAAAGGCCGCACCGAGCTCAAGGGTCTGTACGCCGCCGGGGAAGTCAGCGAATCCGGCCTGCACGGCGCAAATCGCCTGGCCTCGAACAGCCTGCTCGAATGTTTCGTATTTGGCGGCGCGGCGGCGCAGGATATATTGGACAGTTGGGACGAGTTGGATGCGCCGCCCGCAATCAAGCCATGGGATGAAAGCCGTGTCACCGATTCGGACGAAGAAGTGGTGGTGCAGCATAACTGGCGCGAAATCCGCCGGTTCATGTGGGACTATGTCGGCATTGTGCGGACGACAAAGCGGCTGGAGCGCGCGCAGAACCGCGTTGAGCTGCTGCGACAGGAAGTCGATGAATATTACGGCAATTTCCGCGTCACGGCGGACCTGATCGAGCTGCGCAATTTGATCGAGGTGGCGTCGCTGATTGTGCGCTCTGCATTATCACGCGAGGAAAGCCGCGGGCTGCACTATACTACGGACTATCCCGAAAAAACGGATGATGCGCGCGACACCATATTGGTGCCGCCCGAACGCTGATCGGTTATTCGGCGGTGTTGGGTGTTGGCGCTTCTGTGCCTGTGTCGCTTTCAGAACGCGGCACTTCCAGCATTTCTTCGGCCTGCTGCAATTCGCGGGCCTCATCGGGGGTCACGGCTTCGGGCGCGGCGGCTTCATTGCCGCTGCTGCACGCTGTGGCTGCGAGCGCCATGAACATAGTTCCGAGAATTTTGGGATTTTTTACCGGCATGGCCCGACTATGCGGGCGCAGCCCAAAATATCAATAAAAATGATATCAACAAGAAATGGGCCGCAGCTATCTATATAGCCACGGCCCATCAATTTTGGTCAAAAACCAAGCCCGTAAATTACTGGCCGAGTTCTTTCTTCGCACGGTCAGCGGCAGCGTCGATCACGTCGTTACCAGCCTGTTTCGCTTTGTCTTTCATGGAGTTTGCTGTTTCTTCAGCAGCTTTTTCGCCTTCTGCAACTGCGTTGTCGACAGCAGCTTCTACAGAATTGCCAGCTTCAGCAGCAGCTTCTTCCGTTGCAGCAGCGCCTTCTACAGCAGCTTCTTCGGTTGCTGCAGCGCCGTCAGTGGCAACGCCTTCGGCAGCTTCCATGGTTTCTTCTGCTGTTGCTTCAACAGAATCACCTTCAACTTCGGTTGTGGCTTCTTCGTTTGCACATGCAGCAACGCCAAGAGCGGCAACAGCAGCAAGTGTAAGACCAACAAATTTAGACATAATAATCCCTCGTAATATTCAAAAAACTCAATAATCGACACGTTACGGCCACATGCCTGTTCCGTTCGATCGGCGCTCAATACAGTGCAAATGGCGGTTTGGCAAATTTCATGACAAATGATGTGTTGCACGTAATAATATTGCGCATCGAAATTATTTAAAAACATTGAGAATCTGCGGATTGACGACATATAAAGGTTTCTTTATATGTTTCCGCCATGACGATGCTCTCCCTCTTTCGCGCGCTCGCAGATCCTTCGCGGCTTCGTATCATGCTGCTCTTGCAACGGATGGAGTTATCCGTAAGTGAAATTGCGCTGGTGCTGGACCAGAGCCAACCGCGTGTTTCGCGGCACGTGCGTATCTTGAATGAGGCAGGCCTTGCTGAACGGCGCAAAGAAGGTAGCTGGGTTTTCCTGCGCCCCAGTTTATATGCATTTGGATCACAGACAGCCGATGCTTTGGCCCAGCTTTTGAAATCGCAGGACTTTGCCGAAGATGCGTTGATCGCACAGAGCCACGCAGATGCCAATCGCCTGCATGATGTGCGTGCGCAGCGGGAAACGCAAGCGGCAGAATATTTTGCGGCCCATGCCAGGAATTGGGATGCCATTCGCTCGCTTTATGTTTCCGAGGCGCGTGTCGAAACCGCACTTAAAAGCATGCTCGGCCCCGAAAATCTGGGCCATCTGCTGGACATCGGTACGGGCACGGGCCGCATGGTTGAATTACTTACGCCGCAAATCACACAGGCAACAGCAGTGGACAATAGCCCAGAAATGCTGCGTTGTGCCCGCGCCAAGCTACAACATCTGGGGCCATCGCGTCTTAATCTGGTTCAGGGTGATTTTAACGCGCTGCCTCTGGAAGCCGCTGCATATGATACGGTAATGCTGCACCAGGTGCTGCATTATGCCCAAAACCCGGAACGGGTCATTGCCGAAGCAGGACGCGTCACGGCATCCGAAGGGTGTATTGCGATAGTCGATTTTGCGCCGCATGACATGGAAGAACTCAGGACACGTGATGCCCATGCCCGGCTCGGTTTTTCGGACAGCCAGATTGAAAAGCTCCTGGTGGACGGCGGGTTTTCCCTGGAACAGTCAAATGAGCTGACAGGCGGCAAGCTGACGGTGAAAATCTGGCTGGGACGGCGCAGCCGTTTCAAACTCACGCCGCATCTGAAAGCACGTAAAAAACTTTCAAAAGATACCACCCCTCCTTCGAAAAAGGCTGCTGCATGACTCCTTCTCTTCGCCAGTTGAAAGAAGCCAAGACCGCGCTTGAGGAACCGTTATTCGCGGGCCTTTCGGGTGATGCCGAGGTGTCGTTCGAATTTTTCCCGCCCAAGTCGGAAAAAATGGCGGGGACGTTGTGGGACAGTATTCTGACACTGGCTCCGCTGGCCCCGCGCTTTGTGTCCGTTACCTATGGGGCGGGCGGATCGACGCGAGAACGCACGCATGCGACAGTTGCGCGTATTGTACAGGAAACAGACATTCCGGCAGCGGCGCATTTGACATGTGTCGATGCGTCCCGGGACGAAATCCGCCAAGTTGCGGAGGCTTACTGGAATATTGGCGTGCGGCATATTGTTGCCCTGCGCGGAGATCCACCAGAAATCGGGCAGGCTTTTCAGCCGCACCCCGACGGATATGCGAGCGCTGCTGAACTGGTCGTGGGGCTGAAGGATATTGCGCCGTTTGAAATATCGGTGGCGGCTTACCCGGAAACGCATCCCGAAGCCGGCTGTGCTCAGGATGACCTCGATAATCTGAAAAGAAAACTTGATGCCGGTGCAACGCGCGCGATTACCCAGTTTTTCTTTCGGCCCGACGCCTATTTTCGTTTCCGGGATGCGGCGGCCGCGAACAATATAGATGCAGAGCTGGTACCCGGCATATTGCCTGTGTCCAACGTGGCACAAACGCGTAAATTTGCCGGGCTTTGTGGCGCAAAAATTCCAGGCTGGATGGATGATCTGTTCGAGGGTCTGGATGATCGTCCGTCCGCACGGCAGCTGGTGGCGGCCACCATATCGTCGGAAATGTGCCGCCGCCTCTATGCAGGCGGTGTCCGTCAATTCCACTTCTACACACTGAACCGTGCCGAGCTCAGTTACGCAATTTGTCACCTGCTGGGCCGTCGTCCGCAGGCGGGGTCAATGATATGAGCGTCCGTCAGGCCATTATGTCCGAATCGCAAAAGCGCATCATGTTGATCGACGGTGCCTATGGTACAGCGATCCAGAAGCACGGGTTGCAGGAATCCGATTACCGCGGCGCACTTGACCTGCAGGCGGACCAGAAGGGCAATAATGACCTCTTGTCACTGACCCGGCCTGATATTGTGCAAGATATAACATCTGCCTATCTTACGGCCGGTGCTGATATTGCCTCAACCAATACATTTAGCGCAACGCGTATCAGCCAAGGCGATTATAAGGCAGAAAAACTGGTATCTGATATCAATACCGCCTCGGTCGAAATCGCGCGCCGCGCCTGCGATAGTGCGGAGGCGCAGGACGGACGGCGCCGTTATGTGGCGGGCGCTATCGGTCCAACCAATAAAACGCTTTCACTGTCGCCTGATGTCGAAGACCCCGGGTTTCGCGAAGTCGATTTCGATACGATGAAGTCAGTGTACCGGCAGCAATGCGACGCATTGGTGGGGGCGGGCACGGACCTGATCCTGATCGAGACGATTTTCGACACGCTGAATGCCAAGGCAGCGGCCATGGCGGCACAGGAAGCCGCAGATGCGGCGGGCCGTGACGTGCCGCTGATGATTTCCATGACCATTACCGACATGGCGGGGCGCAATCTTTCCGGCCATACGGTGGAGGCATTCTGGCATGCGATCCGCCATGTGAAACCGCTTACTGTCGGGCTAAACTGTTCATTCGGCGCAGACCTGCTGCGCCCGCACCTGAAAGCATTGTCACCGATCGCGGATACGCTGATCATGGCCTATCCCAATGCTGGCCTGCCCAACGATCTGGGCGAATATGACGAAATGCCCGAAGATACGGCGGCGCAGGTTGCGGCCTGGCTGGATGATGGTCTGGTGAATATAGTCGGCGGCTGTTGCGGCTCAACGCCCGATCATATTGCCGCGCTGGCCAAATCGGTCGCCGGTAAACCGCCGCGCACCATTCCGCAGGTGGAAACGCAGACACGGCTCGCCGGTCTTGAACCTTTCACCATGGCGGCCTGAGAAAAGACAAAAATGACCACCAACAGCACAGCCCAATTCGTCAATATTGGCGAGCGCACCAATGTGACCGGCAGCGCGCGGTTCAAAAAGCTCATCATGAATGATGACTATGAAGCCGCGATTGAAGTCGCACGTCAGCAGGTCGAAAACGGCGCGCAGATTATCGACGTCAATATGGACGAAGGCCTGCTCGATGCGGAAGCGGCGATGACGCGTTTCCTCAAACTGATTGCGGCGGAGCCCGATATTGCCCGCGTGCCGGTAATGATCGATTCGTCGAAATGGTCGGTGATCGAGGCGGGTCTGAAATGCGTGAGCGGCAAGCCTGTCGTAAACTCGATTTCCATGAAGGAGGGCGAGGCAGAATTCCTGAAACATGCGCGGCTGTGCATGGCCTATGGCGCAGCGGTTGTTGTCATGGCGTTTGACGAAACCGGCCAGGCAGACACGAAACAGCGTAAGGTCGAGATTTGCGAGCGCGCCTATAAGTTGCTCACCGGCATCGGTTTTCCGCCCGAGGATATTATTTTCGACCCGAATGTCTTTGCCGTGGCCACGGGCATTGACGCGCATAATAATTACGGCGTCGACTTTATCGAAGCGGTGCGCGAGATCAAAAAACGCTGCCCGCATGTCCATTTTTCGGGCGGGCTGTCCAACCTTTCATTCAGCTTCCGCGGCAATGAGCCTGTGCGCCGCGCCATGCACTCGGTATTTCTCTATCACGCCATTCCCGCCGGACTCGACATGGCGATCGTCAATGCGGGGCAGCTGGATATTTATGACGAGATTGATCCCGCGCTGCGCAAAGCGTGCGAGGATGTCATTCTCAACCGGCATTCGGGCGCGACCGAGAAGCTGATCGAGCTTGCCGAGAGCTTTCGCGGCAAGAGCAAGGCAGACGAAAAAGCAGCCGCCGAATGGCGCGGCTGGGACGTGGTGAAGCGGCTCGAACATGCACTGGTCAAGGGCATTGACGCGCATATCGTCGCCGATACCGAGGAAGCGCGGCTGCTGAAAGACCGTCCGATCGAAGTCATCGAAGGCCCGCTGATGGATGGCATGAATGTGGTGGGTGACCTGTTCGGGTCGGGCAAGATGTTCCTGCCGCAGGTGGTTAAATCGGCGCGTGTCATGAAAAAAGCCGTCGCGCATCTCCTGCCCTTTATCGAGGAAGAGAAGGACGAGAACGCCAAGGGCAAGGGCCGCATCATTATGGCCACGGTCAAGGGCGACGTGCATGATATCGGCAAGAACATTGTCGGCGTTGTGCTGCAGTGCAATGGCTATGAAGTCATCGACATGGGCGTGATGGTGCCGTGGCAGGATATATTGACGCGGGCGAAAGAAGAGCAGGCGGATATTATCGGGCTTTCGGGCCTGATTACGCCGTCGCTCGATGAAATGGTGACCGTGGCCGAGGAAATGCAGAGGGCGGATATGGATATGCCGCTTCTGATCGGCGGCGCGACGACATCGAAAGTGCACACCGCGCTGCGTATTGCGCCTGCCTATAAGGGTCCTGTCATCCATGTGCTCGACGCAAGTCGCGCCGTAGGCGTGGCCTCCACGCTGGTCAGTGGCACGCTGAAAGACGATTATGTCGCCAAAATCGCGGATGAATATGAAGAGGTCCGCATCAAGCGTGCGAATAAAGGCCAAAGTAAGCTGATTTCGATTGAAGATGCCCGCGCCAACGCGTTTGCAGCAGATATGTCGCTGAAAGCGCCTGCACCGAAACAGCCCGGACTGCATGTCTATGACGACTGGGATCTTGCGGATCTGCGCGCATATATCGACTGGACACCATTTTTCCGCAGCTGGGAACTGGCGGGGAATTTCCCGGCGATTCTGGACGATGAAGTGGTCGGCGAAAGCGCGACCAGCCTCTATAATGATGCGCAGGCCATGCTCGATAAAATCATTGGCGAAAAATGGCTGACCGCCAAGGGCGTGGCTGGGCTCTGGCGGTGCCGGCGCGATGGCGATGATGTGCTCATCTCCCCCCTCCCGCCTGCGGGAGGGACCGGGGGTGGGCCTGAAACACGCAGCAACAGTGATGGCACACCCCCCCCTAACCCGTCCCGCACGCGGGAGGGGGATATTAGAATGCCGTTCCTGCGCCAGCAGATCGCCAAGCGTGAGGGCCGCGCCAATATGTGTCTGGCTGACTTTATTGACGGAGTGGATGACTGGATTGGCGGTTTTGCGGTCACTGCAGGGCACGGGATTGAAGAGCATCTGGCGCGGTTCAAGGCTGACCATGATGACTATTCGGATATCCTGCTGAAAGCGCTGGCCGACCGGCTGGCGGAGGCGTTTGCCGAGCGGATGCACCAGCATGTCCGCGCAGAGCTGTGGGGCTATGCCGCCGGTGAGCTGCTTACCAATGAGGCGCTGATAAAGGAAAAATATCGCGGCATTCGTCCGGCGCCTGGCTATCCGGCCTGTCCCGACCATAGCCAGAAGCCGCTTCTGTTCGATATGCTGGATGCGACCGCCAATACCGGCATTACCCTCACCGAAAGTTTTGCGATGGTGCCGACGGCGGCGGTGAGCGGATTTTACTTCGGTCACCCACAATCCGAATATTTCGGCGTGGCACGCGTGGGCGAAGACCAGCTCACCGAATATGCGGACCGACGCGGTGTGGATCTGGATACCGCGCGGCGGTGGCTGCGCCCGAATCTGGATGGGTGATTTTTTGGTTTGATTGCCTCACGGCAATAATCGGTACCGAGCCAAAAAGAATCCATCCAGCCATTACTCCTGCGAAAGCAGGAGTCCAAGGCAGCCCTGTGCATCACCACCTTGGATTCCTGCTTTCGCAGGAATGCGAATGACGCTATGCTCCCCCCATGGCCGAATTTTTCGACACGCTCACTGATAAACACCGTGATTTTATTGCGCAGCAGCCGGTGTTTTTTGTTGCAACCGCCGCTGAAAGTGCGCGGATCAACCTTAGCCCGAAAGGCTATGATGCGTTTCGCGTTATCGCGCCGGACCGGGTCGGTTATATCGATCTGGGCGGTTCGGGCAATGAGACGCATGCACATGCTGTGGCGGACGGGCGTATCACCATTATGTTCTGTAACTTTGCGAACCCCGCACTAATCCTGCGGATATACGGCAAAGCTATGCCTGTGTTGCCACAGGATGATGGCTGGGACGAGATTGCACAGCATTTCGACATTTTCACGGGCACGCGGCAGATATTCGATATTGCGGTCGAAAGCGTGCAGACCAGTTGCGGCTGGGGCGTGCCGCATATGACTCTGGAGCGCGAGCGGCCCACATTGCTGAAAGCCCATGCCAATTCCGACCCGCGCGGCTGGATTGAAAAAATGCAGGGCCGCACCGAGAGCATCGACGGCCTGCCGACGCGTCCCACCAACAGCTATTTCGGTCCTGAAGAATGATGGTGCACGGATAATGGCACTGGTCGAACTCGCCCGCTATATGCATGTGGCCGAAGCCAATATCGTGAAAGGGCGTCTGGAGGCGGGCGGCATCATGTCGGTCGTGTTCGACAGCGGGGTGAATATAGCCGAGGGTATCGGCATCGCCTTTCCCGCGCGCGTCATGGTGCTGGATGAAGACGCGGATGAAGCCCGCGCAATATTGGCAGAGGACGTGTCGCTATGAAAATCACATTGGCGCTGGGCGGCGGGGCCGGACTTGGCTGGGCGCATATCGGTGTTATCAAAACGCTGGAAGCGGCGGGCATCGAAATCGCCGCCATGTCGGGTACATCCATCGGTGCAATCACGGCCAGCTGCGTGGCGGCGGGCAAGATGGAAGAGCTGGAAGAGGTCGCGCTATCCACGAATCTGCGCCAGATGATAAAATATATCGACCCCACGATCAGCCGCGGCGCGTTTTTCGGCGGTAGAGTGGTTGAGAATGAACTGACCCGGCATCTGGGTGACATGACATTTGCCGACCTTGCCATTCCGGTTTCCGTGGTGGCGGCGGACCTGATTACCGGCGATACCGTCATATTGGACGAAGGCCCGCTGGTGCCCGCCGTGCGCGCGTCCATGTCGCTGCCGGGTATTTTCAAACCGGTGCAGATAGGCGATCAGTTGCTGGTCGATGGCGGCGCGGCGATACCCGTGCCGGTGACACCTGCCAAAAAACTCGCGCCCGGATTGCCGTGTGTCGCGATCAGCCTGCAGAATGACTATCTCAATCGGGCGCGGGGCGCTGGAATAGAAAAAGCGGATGCGCCGCTGCCAGGCAGCATTGCGGTGGTCAAGGCATCGGTCGGGCTGTCGCTTGCCAATCTTGCCGCCTATTCGATTGCACTCGACCCGCCCGAAGTGCTGCTCAACCTGCCGGTCGGGCATATCGACATACAGAATTTCACGCGCGCGGAAGAGCTGATCGAGATTGGCCGCGTGGAAACCGAAAAGGCGCTGGGCGATATCAAGGCAGCAATTGCTGCAGCGCAATAAAAACTGCCTTATTCTTGTGCAGTGCAGCAAATCTGCCCGTTTTTTAGGCGCATATGGTTTGGTCTAACGTAGCATAATTTCAAAAATCGCTGGTTTCCTGTTTGTTTTACCGTTTTGGCACGGCGTTTGCAGTGTGTTGTTTACCAATAATGCCGAATCCGCATTGCTGCGGGCAGATATTATGAACAGGCAAGGGGAAAACATGAAGTTTATTATCGCCATTATCAAACCATTCAAACTGGATGACGTGCGTGAGGCGCTCACCGGTCTGGGTGTCGCGGGCATGACTGTGTCCGAAGTGAAGGGCTTTGGCCGGCAGAAAGGCCAGACGGAAACCTATCGCGGTGCGGAATACAGCACCAACATGGTGCCGAAAGTGAAACTGGAAATCGCGGCCAGCGACGAGATGGCACCGCAAATTGCCGAGGCAATTGAGTCAACCGCACAGAGCGGCTCGATTGGTGATGGCAAGATTTTCATGCTCGATCTGGGCGCGGCAACCCGCATCCGCACCGGCGAAAATGGCGATACCGCGCTGTAGGGCGCACGGAATTAGAAGGAAATGAATATGCGAAAGCAAATGGGAATTTTGGGGGCGGCCACAGTTGCCATGTTGAGCGCTGCGCCCGCATGGGCACAGGAAGCTGCGGAAACCGCGGCCCCTGTCGTCGACAAGGGCGATACCGCGTGGATGATGATGGCGACCATATTAGTGATGGCCATGATCGTGCCCGGACTGGCGCTATTTTATGGCGGCCTGGTCCGCACGAAAAATATGCTCTCGGTCCTGACACAGGTTCTGGCCGTGGCCTCGCTGGCGATGATTATCTGGGCGACATATGGTTATAGCCTGGCCTTTGGCGGCGGCGGCAACGCCTTTATCGATGGCTTTGACAAGCTTTTCCTGAAAGGCGTGACGCAGGATTCGACCGTGGCGACTTTCAGCGCCGGTTTTGAAATTCCGGAATTCGTGTTTATCGCGTTCCAGATGACTTTTGCCGCAATCACGGTATCGCTGGTCGTCGGCGGGCTGGTCGAACGGTTCAAATTCTCGGCGTTGATGGTGTTTGCTGCGGTTTGGCTCACCATCGTCTATTTCCCGATTGCGCATATGGTCTGGGCCGAAGGCGGCCTGATTTTCGATATGGGTGCGCTCGATTTTGCCGGCGGCACGGTGGTGCACATCAATGCCGGTATCGCGGCGCTGATCGGCTGTCTGTTGGTGGGCAAGCGTATGGGATATCAGAAAGACGTGATGGCTCCGCACTCGCTGACCATGACATTGATCGGCACAGGTCTGCTCTGGGTTGGCTGGTTCGGCTTTAATGCGGGCAGCGCGCTTGAAGCCAATGGCTCTGCGGGACTTGCGCTTATCAACACTTTCCTTGCCACCGCTTCAGGCGTGCTGTTCTGGATGCTGGCGGAGCGCGCGCTGGGCCATAAAGGTTCGCTGCTCGGCGCATGTTCGGGCGCGATTGCCGGTCTGGTCGCCGTTACTCCTGCGGCGGGCAACAGCGGGCCATTTGGCGCAATATTGCTGGGCGCGATTGCGGCGCCGATCGCCTGCTGGGTGGTGATGCGGCTGAAAGTCAAACTGGGTTTTGATGACTCGCTCGATGTATTTGGCATTCACGGCGTGGCGGGTATCGTCGGCTCGGTCCTCACCGCGGTCACCATGCTGCCCGCGCTCGGCGGACCTGGCGGCGATGACTATGAGCTGGGCAGCCAGCTTGGCATTCAGATTGCCGCTGTCACCATCGCCGCGCTGTGGTGCGCGGTGGGCTCGCTAATTGCATTTATGATCGCCAAACTGGTCACCGGTCTGCGTGTTGAAGAGGACGTTGAGCGTGAAGGCCTCGACCTCGGCGAACATGGCGAGCGTGCCTATAATTATTAACGAAATTGGGAAGCGGGCCTGCAGCGCCCGCACCCCTCACCAGGTTCCTCCTGCGAACACACAACTTATGGCCGGCGGTGCGAAAGTACCCCGGCCTTTTTTCAGGGCCTATCCAAAAATAACAGCTAAGTTTTCAAATCCGCCTGCACGAAATCGGCGCAGCGTTCGCCGATCATGATGCTGGGCGCATTGGTGTTGCCGCTGACGATTTTGGGCATGATGCTGGCATCGGCCACATACAGGCCGTCGATGCCGCGCAGGCGGAGCTCAGGATCAACCACGCTCGCATCATCGCCGCCCATGCGGCAGGTACCGACGGGGTGATAGACAGTGTCGGCGCGGCGGCGGATTATTTCGTCCAGTGCGGCGTCATCGTCCAAGTCGGCCGGATGGCGGTCGCGGCCCTGATAATCGGAAAGTGGCGGCGTATCGAATATGCGGTGCATCTGCCGTATGCCCGCGCGCAGCACGGCGATATCGCGGTCATCGCTCAGGAAATTGGGGTCGATACGCGGCGGCGCGGCGGCATCGGCGCTGTTCAGGCTGACCGTGCCGCTGCTTTCCGGGCGCAGCACGCAGACATGGCAGCTAAAGCCATGCCCCTTCACTTTTTCGCGGCCATGGTCTTCCAGCATGGCGGGCACGAAATGATATTGCACATCGGCGGCGGGAAGCGCCGGGTCTGTACGCCAGAATCCACCTGCCTCGGCATAGGGCGTTGTGAAAGGGCCGGTTTTTTTGAGCCGGTGCTCAATCGCCGCTTTCGCCATATGCGCGGTCCCGGCAAGTGAATCGCCGATAAAATCTTTCGAATCCGTTTCGAAACTCGACACATAGTCGAGATGATCCTGCAGATTTTGTCCCACCTGCGGGCTGTCATGCACGGCTGCAATGCCATGTTCGCGCAGATGCGCCGCGGGGCCAATTCCCGACAGCATCAATATCTGCGGGCTGTTAAAGGCGCCGGCGGACAGGATCACCGCCCTGTTCGCGCGCAATTCCTCGCGCCGACCAAAATTTTTCCTGAGCCGCACGCCGACCGCGCGCCTGCCCTCTACCAGTATCTTTTCGACCAGAGCGCTGGTGCGGATATCCAGATTGGTGCGGATATTGCGGTGCGGCTCAATATAGGCGCGCGCGGCGCTCCAGCGCTCGCCGTCTTTCTGTGTGACCTGATACAGTCCGAAACCGTCTTGGCTCTCGCCGTTAAAATCCTCGTTCCGCGGCAGCTGCAACCGCGCCGCGGCCTCGACAAAGGCGGTGCTGCCCGGATTGGGCCATTGCTGGTCACTGACATGCAGCGGGCCTTGATCGCCGTGCCACGCATTGCCGCCGCGGATATTATTTTCGCTGCGTTTGAAATAGGGCAGCACATCGTCATAGGACCATCCCGCCGCGCCCAAGGCGGCCCAATTGTCATAGTCCCACCGGCTGCCGCGAATATAGACCATCGCGTTGATCGCGGAGGAGCCGCCCAGACCGCGTCCGCGCGGCTGATACCCGATACGCCCGTTCAGCCCCTTTTGCGGAACCGTGTCATATTTGTAATTGGCCGAATTGCGGATAAAGGGCATCATGCCCGGCGTGTTGATAATCCAGTTATCATTGCGCCCGCCCGCCTCCAGCAGGCAGACTTTCAGCTTCGGGTCCTCGCTCAGCCGTCCGGCCACCGCGCTGCCAGCGGACCCGCCGCCTATCACGATAATATCATAGTCCGCCATCGCGCATCCTCTTTCGGAAAGGTTTAACCGAACGATTAAACAAGCGCAATGCGCTGTATGACAATGGCGCAGCCTGCGCTATCGATTTCATGGCCGGTAATGGAAAACCCGCTTTTCAGGTTGCGGATAATCATGGCGTTATTGGCGGCGCGGGTGCGGGTTTCAATATGCGTGTAATGATGCGCCCTGGCCCATGCATGTTGCGCCCGCATAAGCTCGCCTGCAATATCCTGCCGCCGCGCGCGGGGTATCACGCCGCCCAGCCATGAATACAATAACGAAGGGCTGCGCTGGTATCCGAGCTTGAAACCTAAGGCATGTTCTTCCTCGCCTGTCATCAGGTGCAGAACGGGAGAGACCAGATTGGGCAATCGTTCGGAAAGATAAGCAGAGTCAAAATCATCAAAAACTGCCGCGCACAGCTCCGCGAGCATATCCGCTTTTGCGGTGACAGCATCACCCGTGAGTGCGGCGATTTTCCGGGTCTGTGTCATATCGTCTATTCCGCCGGTTCGGCAAATCCGGTTTCGCGTGTCGGCCTGTTTTCCTGCATCATTTTATCGCGCCAACGGGCCTTGATGGTATCGCTGGTGTCGCGGCTGCCATCATGGCTCCATCCGGGAGGCTGGACAAGATAGTTCCATTTGTTTTTCAGGCCCGGCGCGTTCCACATATCGCGCGCTATGCCGACCCATTCATGAAATGCGGCCCACAGCAGATTAAAGCTGCCGAGCTGTTTGACAATGCCGTAGCGGATTTCCTCTTCATCGGTTTCGGGCACAAATGTCCCGAACATCTTGTCCCAGATGATGAAGACGCCCGCATAATTGCTGTCGAGATAGCGCGGATTTGTGGCGTGATGGACGCGGTGGTGGCTGGGCGTGTTCATCACCGCCTCAAACCAGCGCGGCATTTTGCCAATCGCTTCGGTATGGATCCAGAATTGATAGACCAGATTCAGGCCGCCGCAAAATGCCACCAGCAACGGGTGAAAGCCGAGCAGGAATAGCGGCAGGGCAATCACAAATCCGGGCGTCAGGATATTGGTCCATGTCTGCCGCAATGCTGTCGAGAGGTTATAATGCTGGCTGGAATGATGGATCACATGTGCCGCCCACATCCAGCGCATCCGGTGGCCGAGCCGGTGTTTGATATAATAGGCAAAATCGTCGAGCACGAACGCCAGCGGCCACGCCCACCAGACGAAACCGAAATCGAATATCCGGTATTGATATACCCACATGGCGATCGCGAACATGATACCCGCCGTGAGTGCGCCCGCTACGGTAGAACCCAGCCCGAGCAGCAGCGATGTCAGCGTGTCGCGCGCTTCATAGGCGCGGCGGTTGCGCACGCGAAACAGCGCTATTTCCGCCAGAATCAGGACAATAAAAGCCGGGATAGCCCATTCGGTCGGGTTGGGAAGGTTGAGTTCCATAGAGGCTGCTTACACCAATGTCAGCAACTTGTCAGCATCCTCTTTTGAGAGGCTGAGCGATACGCGGCCAAAGCTGAGTTCACCGCTATCGACGATGCATGTTTCCCCGTCCTGTGTGAGGGTGAGCGGCAGGGGCATTTCACGCATCGCAAATTGCGCGCCGTGACGTTTTATCAGCGCCGCCGTGCGGTTTTTGCCGCGCACTATCGCGGCCTCACGGTCGGTGGATATAATTGCGCTGTCGGCTTCAAAACCAGGCAGATTATCCTCCGCCAGCTTGATAGCATGGGCCGCATTTTCAATGGCGGTGTCGCCCAGGCGCAGGCAATGCACGAGCGCGGCCACCGCCACGATGGCGGTGAGTGATCCGGCCAGTATCAGCCAGTCCATGGGCGAATCAGTTGCTGCCTGCCGCCAATGCATCGAGCATCGGGCGGATCGGGGTAAGGTCATAGCCTGCCTTGGCCGCATCGGCGGAAAGCCGGGCCGGATTGGCCCCCTGTTTGGCCTGCGACAATGCCCATAACAGCGTCGAGCGCGTGCCGGAACGGCAATAGGCGAGCGTTTTGCCATCATTGCTTTCCAGCGCGGAAATCATGGCATCGACCTGCGGCATGGAAAATCCGCTGTGCGTGATCGGAATGGCGACATAGTCGATACCTGCGGCCTTTGCGGCGGCTTCTATCTCCACGCCCGATGTCTGGTCATCACTCTCGCCATCGGGGCGGTTGTTGATGATAAGCGTCACGCCCTCATCCTTTGCCGCCGCAACTTGGTCCAGCGTGATTTGCGGCGAAACGCTCAGCGTATCGGTCAACGGTCGGAACATGGATGTCTCCTTTGGGGCTCTCTGTTTCTCTGTCTGTTTATCTGTTTTTGGGTATTGCGGCGCAGATACCTCGCCCTGACATGCCGCCAGTGCCAAACCTAATGACATAGCTAACGATATATAAGCGGTATTGCGCGCAATATTCACGGGCTATGCTCCAATATGACGTCCAGAAACGCCATACCATAATTTTCCAGCTTGCGCGCGCCAATACCGGGCAGTTCGGCCAGAGCGGTCAGTGTCTGCGGTTTGAAACCGGTCATATCGCGCAGCACGCTGTCATGAAATATCACATAGGGCGGCACGCTCTGATCCTTGGCAAGCTGTGTTCTGAGCGCGCGTAACGCGTCAAACAGCGGATCACCGACCGGATTGAGCGAGGCATTGCCGCCGCGTTTCCTGCGTTTGCGTTTGGGCGGTTCGATAATCGCGACTTCGGCATCGCCTTTGAGTATTTCGCGCGCTTCGGGGCCGAACATCAGCCCGCCATGCTCGGTATTGCGCAGCGCATCGCGCATCAGCAGCGAACGTGACACCGGCTTGATCAGCAGCGCTTCCTCCGCATCCACGATATCATAGACCGAAAGCCGGTCATGCCGCCGCGCCATGATTTTTTCGTCCTGCTTCCCGGTCAGGATCGATTCGAGATAATTGACGCCGTAACTTTCACCCGTGCGGTAGACGGCGGAGAGGAATTTGCGCGAAAGCTCCGTCACATCGCGCGTTTTCGGAGCATGCAGGCAATTGTCGCAATTACCGCAGCTTGGCGGCGGGTCTTCCCCAAAATGTTTGAGCAGGACCGCGCGGCGGCAGCCCGCCGTTTCGACCAGCGCGCCCAGTGCGGAAAGCCGTGCGCGTTCGCTTTGCTGGCGCGTCTCACCGACTTCGCCAATCCGCATCCGGGCGCGGGCAAAGTCTTCTGCACCCCAGAACAGATGCGCTTCGGCCGGATCGCCGTCGCGCCCTGCACGGCCCGTTTCCTGGTAATAGGCCTCGATTGATTTGGGCAGGCCCGCATGCGCGACAAAACGTACGTCGGGCTTGTCGATGCCCATGCCGAACGCAATGGTGGCGCACATCACCATGTCTTCGGATGCCACAAAATCGGCTTGATTCTGCGCGCGCACATCGGGGGTGAGCCCCGCGTGATAGGCGCGCGCATTGCGGCCTGTCTTGGCAATCTGCGCGGCCATTTTTTCGGTGGCGGCGCGGGTCTGTGCGTAGATGATGCCGGGGCCAGGAATGCGGTCCACCAGGTCGCCGACCTGCCGCGTCAGTCCCTGACGCGGGCTGATGGCATAGCGGATATTGGGCCGGTCGAACCCGGCGATAATCAGGCCGTCTTCCGCGATGCCCAGCTGTTTGAGAATATCCGCGCGCGTGTGCGCATCGGCCGTGGCGGTAAGCGCAATACGCGGAACATCGGCAAAATGATCGAGCAGCGGGCGTAGCAGGCGGTAATCGGGGCGAAAGTCATGGCCCCATTCGGATACGCAATGCGCTTCGTCGATTGCGAAAAGCGAGATTTTGGTGTGCGAAAGAAGGTTCCTGAAGCCCTCCTGCGATGCGCGTTCGGGTGCGGCATAGAGCAGGTCCAACTCGCCTGCGCGCAGCCGTGCAATGGTCTCTTCGCGGTTGGTATCGGCGGATGTGAGCGTGGCGGCGCGGATACCCACGGCTTCGGCGCTGCGCAGCTGGTCATGCATCAGCGCGATCAGCGGAGATATGACCACCACCGTGCCGTCCATCGCTACCGCGGGCAGCTGATAGCACAGCGACTTGCCCGCACCGGTTGGCATCACGGTAAGTGTGTTCTGCCCCGCCATGACGCGGGCGAGCACATCGGCCTGACGCCCGCGAAAGCTGTCATAGCCGAATGTCGATTTAAGCAGGGGCAGGAGGTCGGAAGTCACATCAGCTTGGTAGCGGGGCGATGCTGGCGGGTGAAGGGGTAATTGCGGCTGTGCAAAAATAATCTGTAACTCGTCATCCTGAACTTGTTTCAGGATCCATCGCGCAGTTGCAGAACCGCTGCGTATATTGGGTGGCGAACTTTGCCGCACACGCTCTGGTCTTCTCGAAAAACTGAACATAGTTTGAAAATGGATCCTGAAACAAGTTCAGGATGACGGGAGAATGAAATTAAGCCTCCGCCGCTTCCTGTGCCTGGCGTTCCCACATCTTCGCATAAAGACCGGCTTTCGCCAGCAATTCGCGGTGCGTGCCGCGCTCGGCCACCGTGCCGTCTTTCAGCACCAGTATTTCATCGGCATGGGTGATGGTCGACAGGCGGTGCGCGATGGTGATGGTCGTGCGGCCTTCCGCCACGCCGCGCAGTGTCGAGAGGATTTCCGCTTCGGTGCGGCTGTCGAGCGCCGATGTCGCTTCATCAAGAATGAGCACGGGCGGGTCTTTAACCAGCGTGCGGGCAATCGCCACACGCTGTTTCTCACCGCCGGAAAGTTTCAGCCCGCGCTCGCCCACCTGCGTGTCATATCCCTGCGGCAGTTTTTCGATAAAGTCCGCAATCGCCGCGCCCTGTGCGCCGCGCTGCATATCTTCCGCGCTCGCATCGCTGCGGCCATAGGCGATATTATAGCCAATGGTGTCATTGAACAGCACCGTGTCCTGCGGCACGATGCCGATGGCGGCGCGCAGGCTGTCCTGCGTCACTTTGCGGATATCCTGCCCGTCAATCTCAATGCAACCGCTGGCGGGATCGTAAAACCGGTAGAGCAGCCGGGCGATCGTCGATTTGCCCGCGCCCGATGGCCCGACAATTGCGAGCGTCTGGCCCGCAGGCACTTCGAAGCTGAGGCCATTCAGGATTTTACGATCTTCATTATAGCCGAAATCGACATCAACAAAACGGATGGCAGGGCTGTTGATAACCAATGGCGGTGCACCGGGCATATCGACCACTTCGGTTTCGGTGTCGATCAGATCGAACATCGCCTGCATATCGACCACGCCCTGCCGGATCATGCGGTACACCATGCCGAGCAGGTCGAGCGGGCGGAACAGCTGCATCAGCAGTGTGTTTATGAGCACGAGGTCACCCACGGTGAACATGCCCTTGCTCCAGCCCCATACCGAATAGCCCATCGCGCCGAACATCATCAGATTGGTGATGAGTGACTGCCCGACATTGAGCAGGGCAAGCGAATTTTCCGATTTGACCGCGGCATCGGCATAATCGCGCGCGGCCTTGTTATAGCGGTCGGATTCGCGCTGCTCCGCGCCAAAATATTTGACCGTTTCGTAATTGAGCAGCGAGTCTACAGCGCGCCCCAGCGCCTGTCCGTCCATACTGTTCATTTCCATGCGCAGTTCGTTGCGCCAGTCGGTAATGCGCTGCGTAAAAATGATATAGGCCGCCACCATAACGAGCGTAGCGATGACGAGACCCGCGCCAAATTTTACACCGAAAATGATGAGCACTGCGGTCAGTTCAAGGGCTGTGGGCGCGATATTGAACAACAGGAAATAGAGCATCGTGTCGATGCTTTTCGTGCCGCGCTCAATAATCTTGGTGACTTCACCGGTTCGCCGCGACAGATGAAAGCGCAGCGACAGCCGGTGCAGGCGGCGGAAAACATGGCTGGCGAGATTCTGTGTCGCGGTCTGCCCGACCTGTTCGAATGCAACATTGCGCATATTGTCAGACAGCACCGCGGCAAAACGCGCGCCCGCATAGGCCGCGACAAACGCGAGTAGCAGCGCCAGCGCCGCTTCGGCGCCGTCCGTCATATTATCAACCACCGCCTTATAGGCGAACGGCATGGTGAGGATAATCGCTTTGCTCACCAGCACCAGCGACAATGCGATAATAATCCGCACGCGCAATGCTGGCGCGTCTTTTGGCCACAGATAGGGCAGAAACCGCTTCAGCGTCGGCCAGATATTATCGGGTAGCTTTTGGTCCCTGGGTTCGGATTCAAGTGGCGGCATCAGGTTTTAATGGGGCTTTTGCGCCGCGCTTCCAAGGGCCGGGGGAGATTATCATTGCCAGTCATAGATCGGCCAGCCGCGTTTTTGTGCTTCGGCGCGCAGAGCTGCGGAGGGATTGGTGGCAAAGGCGTGACCCGCATATTCGAGCATCGGCACATCGGAAATATGATCGCTATAGGCGCGGATATCGCAATTCTCACGCGCCAGCCCTTCGCGTTCCATCCACGCCTTTATCTTGCGCAGCTTGGCATCATCATAGCAGTTTTCGCCGTCTATACGGGCCAGTACAGCGCCGTTTTGCGTTTCCAGCCCCGTGGCAATTACATCGTCAAAGCCCAGCTGCGCTGCAATTGCATCGACATAAAGGTGATAGGAGGCCGTCGCCAGCACCAGTCTGTATCCTGCTTTCCGGTCCGTTTCGACCTGCGCAATGGCTTCGCCATAGCTGTTACCGGCAATTGTCTTGGCCGCATAATCATCAATCAGGCCCTGTATTTCGCTTTGGTCAAATCTGCCGCCGATAAGCAGCGCGAGATTCAGCTCCTTCAGCTTTGACCGCGAAATAAGTTTCACGCCATAGGCCGCCATAAATACGAGCGCGAAAGGCGCGAGCAGGAGCCGCCACGGTGCCCTGCGCCGCGCGATATGCAGCAGGAAAGGCGTATAGGTTCCCGACCGCGTAATGGTGCGGTCCATGTCATATATGGCGAGTTTGTCCATGGCGGGTTTGTTGCACCGTGGTGCCGGGCTGACAATCTCTTTTTCATGGCCATATGCAGAAAGGCTTGTGATTGCACCGCTAATACCGCAAAGATATGCGTCATGGGTAACGCGGCCGATTTCACCATTGATGCGCAGGATGATGGTGCACAGATTGTGCGGCTCTGGGGCGACCTTGATATTTCCGATATTGATGATTTGCCGCAACGGCTGGATGCGATTGACGGTCCGGTTGCCGAAATTGATGTGTCGGCGGTGGAAAAAATGGATACGGTGGGCGCATGGCTGTGCCACCGACTGGCGCGCGATCATGGCGCAGATATCACGGGCGGTGATGAGGATCAGAATCGCCTGATAGAAGCAGTGAGCAATGCGGACAATGGCGGCAAAATCCGCAAGAAACGTCCGATACCGCCGATTTACGCCATGCAAAAAACGGGCGAAGCTGTTTTGCTCGCGCTCACAAGTTTTGTCGGCATGATCAGCTTCTTTGGCGGTTTGGTCCGCTCTTTCTTTGCGGTGCTGCTGCATCCCGGCCGTTTCCGGTTCAAGGCGCTGGTGCGTCAGTTTGAACTGGTGGGAATCAGCTCGCTCGGGATCATCGGCCTGATGAGTTTCCTGATCGGCATTGTGATTGCCCAGCAGGGCTCGGTGCAGCTGCGCCAGTTTGGGGCGGAAGTTTATACCATCAACCTGATCGGACGGCTCACCTTGCGTGAGCTTGGCGTATTGATGACCGCGATTATGGTGGCGGGCCGCTCCGGCTCGGCCTTTGCGGCGCAGCTTGGCACGATGAAGCTGACCGAAGAAGTTGATGCCATGCGCACGATAGGTGTGTCACCGATGGAGGCGCTGGTTCTGCCGCGCGTACTGGCGGGCATATTCATGATGCCGCTGCTGGGCTTTTATGCCTGCGTATTGGCGATGATAGGCGGCGGGCTTTTATGCTGGGTCGCACTTGATATTCCGCCCGCAACCTATGTGCAGCGGATACGTGAAGTGGTGCCGATGTACGATGTCTGGGTCGGTCTTATCAAGGCACCGGTATTTGGTGCGATCATTGCGCTGTCGGGCTGTTATCAGGGGATGCAGGTCAGGGGCAATGCAGAGGAAGTCGGCCTGCGCACCACCGCCGCCGTGGTGCAGGCGATTTTCATGGTAATCGTACTCGACGCGTTTTTTGCAGTATTCTTTACCTGGGTGGGCTGGGCATGAACGACAAAACTGCAAAATTACAGGACGTGAAGGAGTTGGTCGAACACGCCGACTATGCGGTGCGCATTTCCGGGCTACGCAATGCGTTCGGTGATCAGGTGATTCACGACAATCTCTCGCTCGATGTGCACAAAGGCGAGATACTGGGCGTCGTGGGCGGGTCCGGCACGGGTAAATCAGTCATGATGCGCTCGATCATCGGTCTGCAAAAACCCGAGGCCGGGACGATTGAAGTATTCGGCACACAGGTGCTGGACGAAGAGGACTCCGACGGCAGTGTCCGTTCGCGCTGGGGCATATTGTTTCAGGGCGGGGCGCTGTTTTCGACGCTGACCGTTGCGGAAAATGTGCAGGTACCGCTGAAAGAATTTTATCCGCGCATGGATCCACAGCTGCTGGACGAAATCGCGCTCTATAAAATTGCGCTGAGCGGGCTTCCGCCCGAAGCGGCGGCCAAATATCCGTCCGAACTGTCGGGCGGTATGCGCAAGCGCGCGGGGCTGGCGCGCGCATTGGCGCTCGATCCGGACCTGTTGTTTCTGGACGAGCCGACCGCGGGACTTGATCCAATCGGCGCGGCGGCATTTGATGAGCTGACCAAGAAACTGCAGCAGACACTGGGACTTACGGTGTTCCTCATCACGCATGACCTTGATACATTATATGAAATTTGCGACCGCGTGGCGGTGCTGGCCGATAAACAGGTGATTGCCGTGGGCACGATTGAAGAGCTGCTCGCGACCGATCATCCGTGGATTCAGCAATATTTCAACGGGCCGCGTGGACGGGCCGCAATCGCATCACAAAAGGCCAGGGAAACACGCGGATGAGGCGGCTATATCGGGATATTGACGGGCGATATGCCAAAACCATGGACATATGCGGCGTGAAAAGGGCATAACGGTTTTATGGAAACACGGGCAAATCATATCTGGGTGGGCGCGGTCACGCTGGCATTGCTGGCTGCGCTGGCGCTATTCATCGTCTGGATTGCCCAGTTCGGCAATACGAGCCAGAAAGAATATGACATATTCTTCAAACAATCGGTGAGCGGCCTCGCCAAGGGTTCGGGCGTGTCTTACTCAGGCGTGCCCGCCGGACAGGTGGAGGAAATTGCGCTGTGGCAGAAAGACCCGCAATTCGTGCGTGTGCGCATCAGCGTAAATGAAGGAATACCTGTATTGCAGGGCACGACGGCGACGATCCAGAATGTCAGCTTTACAGCCCCGCCTGTGATACAATTGGATGGCGCGGTACAGGGCGCACCGGAAATTGTCGACCTGGGCCCGGAAGGTGTGCCGGTTATCCCTACCAAACCCGGCGCGCTCGGCGAATTACTCAACAGTGCGCCTGTATTGCTGGAACGATTGGCGACTTTAACCGAACGGCTCACCAATGTGCTGGATGACGACAATCAGGAAACAATTGCAGGGCTTTTGAAAAATACCGAACGCATGGCAGGCAGCTATGCCGATCAGGCGCCCGAAATCGGCCGGACGATGCAACAGCTGCGCGCCACATTGCAAAATGCGGATCAGACACTGGCTGAATTCAATAAAATGTCGGGCTCTGCGCAGAGCCTGCTGAATGATGAGGGCAAGCCGCTGGCTGCCGATCTGCGCAAAACATTGGCATCGGCGCAGAAGAGCGCCGATGAACTGAGCCAGACGCTCGCGGAAACGCGGCCGGTGATGCAGCAGGTGCGCACCACAACCCTGCCCGAAGTCGAGGCACTGATGCGCGAACTTCAGGAAATGAGCAATTCGCTCACCGCCATTACCGAACGGCTGGATCAGGAAGGGGCTGGTTCGCTGCTTGCCTCGCCCCAGTTGCCGGATTATGAACCATGAGCGATTCAGGTGAAAAACGCATGAGACAGATGTTCAAACCCGTTATGGCACTGACATTATCAACTGCACTATTGGCAGGCTGTGTCAGCTTTGGCAGCGAACCGCCGCCATCATTGCTGACCCTCACGCCCGACAGCGCGATTGCTGCGGGCACATCGCGCAGCGGTGCGGTAGCGAGTGCGATTATTGTCGATATGCCCGCTACGCAGCGCAAGCTCGATAATCTGCGCGTACCGGTGCAGATTGATGACAGTTCGATAGCATATCTGAAAGAAGCGGTCTGGGTAGATCGGCCGAGCCGGCTATTCCGCACATTGCTTTCAGAAACCATCGCCGCGCGTTCAGGCCGTCTGGTGCTCGACAAGGTAGAGATATCGGGGCAAAGCTCTGCACGCATTTCCGGCACATTGGTCGATTTCGGTTATGATGCCCGCAGCGCAGAAGCTGTGGTCACATTTGACGCGATCCGCCGCTCGGGCGCGGGCGAAGTTGAAAAACGCCGCTTTCAAGTGCGTGAAAGCGTAGCTGCGCCCGAAGCCGCGCCTGTGGGAACTGCGCTCAATATAGCGGCGAACAAGGTCGCGGTGGAAATTTCCGACTGGATCGGGTGAATTCAGGAAGCGCCTGCTTTCCCTATTTCGTCACTCCCGGCTTGGCCGGGAGCCCATTCCCTGATCCTTCCGCTTGATGCAAGCTCAGGGAATAGATTCCCGCCTGCGCGGGAATGACGGCTTTATTTAATCACTGAAACACATTCATTCAAACCCGGTTGGCGTTGGCCAGTGCGCTGCACTATAGGCGAGCACCTTGAACAGCGCACCCATTTCCTCGGGCGCGGTGAGGCGGTGGTGCGCGGCTGTAATATCTTCCGCTCTGCCATGCTGTTTCAATACCTCTGCGCGCGCATCAATACCCATGGCTTTCAGCCAGTCGCCTTGTGACACTGGCCCTGAAACCCGCACGTCATGGGCTGCGCCGATTTGCGCCAACTCCGCGAAGTTCACATGTGCAGTCAGATCCATATTGCCGGGGGCCGCAAATGCATCGACCTTCTCGTGCGCCGCCACTGCCTGCAGGCTGCTTCCGCTCTGTGATTGGGTGTAACCATAATCGATACAGAGCGCCGCGCCACCTTGCGCCTTGACCCGCCGTGCCATCTCTGCGGCAATTGCACTTGCGGCGGGGCAGCTTTCCAATATTGTGCCCGGACTGGCTGCGGCGAATTGTTCTGGCGCGGCTGCGTCCATCGGGCGATCACCTGGCAGCGGTATAAACGCATGTCCGTCATGTGCCACTACACGCTCACGCCAACCCCCGGGCGTGGCGATCATCTGGCGAATCGGCAGCGCATCAAAAAACTCATTGGCCACCACCAGCAGAGGCCTGTCATCCGGCAGAGTGTCCATATCATCATGGAATATGGCACCGGGATGAAGGGCGCTTTGTTTGGCGCGCAGCGCAGGGCTGGTTTCGATAAAATGGATGCCGGGGGTCAGGCCGAACTTGGCCATTGCACGCAGCGCATCGCGCGCAAGCGTGCCGCGGCCGGGGCCGAATTCTACATAGAGGCAGTTCGCGGGTTTGCCGGCACGCAGCCACAGATCGGTTATCCATAGCCCGATCAGCTCGCCGAACATCTGGCTGATCTCCGGCGCGGTGATGAAATCGCCATCTGCGCCGAGCGGGTCACGCGAAGCATAATAATGCGCGTTCGATTCGGCCATATATTGCGCAATAGAAATCGGCCCCGCAATCTTTATTGCGCGGATCAGACGTGCGGCAATGCCAGTGGCAGACATTACTCGGTGACCATTTCCTTGCCAGCCCTTGGGCGGCGCAGTGCGGTTATCACCAGGAACAGCCCGACAAGAATCATCGGAACGGTGAGCCATTGCCCCATGGTCAGCCCGGTATTCTGGGCAAATTCGGTAAGGTGCGCGTCGGGCTGACGGAAAAATTCGACCACGAAGCGGCTCAGACCGTAATCAAGCGCCGCCGTGCCGACCAGCAGGCCGGGCTTGTAGCGCGCGTCGGTTTTCCAGAACAGAAACCAGAGGATTGCAAACATCAAAAGACCTTCAAGCCCCGCCTCATATAGCTGGCTGGGATGGCGCGGCTCGGGTCCACCGGTGGGAAATATGATGGCCCATGGCACGTCAGTGACGCGCCCCCATAATTCCCCGTTCACGAAATTGGCGAGTCGTCCGAAAAGCAGCCCGAACGGTATGACACAGGCGACATAGTCACATACACGCAGGAAGCTGAGACTGTTGCGCCGGGTAAACCACCAGATGGCGATAATCACGCCCAGAGCACCGCCATGCAGCGACATGCCGCCTTCCCATAATTTCAAAACATCCAAAGGGTTCTGCAAAATTTCCGGCTGATAGAAAAACACATATCCCAAGCGCCCGCCCAGGATGATCCCGAGCGTGGCGTAAAGCACGAAATCATCGGCGTGCCGCCGCGACATAGGCGCGCCGGGCTGGGCAATTAGTTTCAGCAGATACCAATAGCCGATCAGAATCCCGGCGAGATAGGCCATGGAATACCATTTCAGGCTGAATCCACCAATTGTGAATATGTCTTTGGACAGGCCAAGGTCAGAAAATTGCGTAAAATCGCCCGCCGATGACAATAATGTTAGTATCAACTCTTTTCTCCATAGGTTTTACTCTCCATAGTAGGGGAAAACGATAAGACCAATAGGAGAGATGAAATATGCCAACAGAGCTCGATGTAATGCTCGGCCAGATAATGGATGCGATGACCGCCGATGGGGCGCCGCTCGCCACCACCGACGCTGAACGCAGCGGGGTGAAAATGCCGATGCTGGCCGCAGCCCCGCCCGCATTGCCGCACTATTTCGCGCATTTCTGTCTGGGCGACAATAAGGACAAGGAATTTCTGGTCGATGGCGATCTGCGCCTGACCTTTGGCGAAACCTATATGGCCGCGGATAAAGTGGCCAAGGCGCTGGTGTCCGGTTGCGGCATTGAAAAAGGCGACCGTGTGGGTATCGCGGCGCGCAATTCGGCGAACTGGATTATCGCACATATGGCGATTCTCATGGCAGGCGGCGTGTCCACCCTGCTCAATGGCTGGTGGCAGGGCGCGGAGCTTTTGGCAGGTATCAATGATGTCGGCTGCAAACTGGTGCTCGCCGATCCGCAGCGCGCAGCGCGGCTGGAGGGCGAAGATATTGGCGATGCACAAATCATTATATTCGGTCATGACTGCATGCCGGACGAAGGCCTGAAAAATATATTGGAGCGCGGCGCAGCAGATGCCCAGCTGCCTGCGGTCGGCCCGGATGATCTGGCCACTATCCTGTTTACTTCGGGGTCCACGGGCCAGTCCAAAGGCGCGTATAGTGACCATCGCGGCGTGGTGCAGGGCGTGTTCAGCTATATCGCGCAGAGCATGATGGCGCTGCAGCTGCTGACCATGAAGGGCGAGGCGCCAACGTCGCAGCCTGCAACATTGCTCAACGTCCCGTTATTCCATGTCACTGCCGAAATCCCAGTATTGCTGCAAAGCATCGGCATTGGCCGCAAGCTGGTACTTATGCCGAAATGGGATGCCGAAGAGGCGATGCGCCTGATCGAGAAAGAGACCGTCACCTATTTTGTGGGCGTGCCTCTCATGAGTTTTGAAATGGCGACGCATCCCAATCGCGGTAAATATGATCTGACAAGCTGTACGGCCTTTGCGGCGGGCGGCGCGCCGCGTCCGGTCGAGCATGTGAAGAAAATCAAAAAGGAAATGGACTGGGGCTTCCCGCTGCTGGGCTATGGCCTGACCGAGACCAATGCCGTGGGCTGCGGCAATTTCAACGAAAACTATATGGCGAAGCCGAACAGTACGGGCACCGCGTCCCGGCCGCTGGTCGATCTCGCCATATTGGATGATGATGGCAAGCCTTTGCCGCAGGGCGATGTCGGGGAAGTGTGCATCCGCTCGGTATGCAATTTCCTGGGCTATTGGAATAACGACGCGGCGACCAAGGAAGCCGTGACCGACGATATGTATTTCCGCACCGGCGATCTTGGCTATCTTGATGAGGATGACTATCTCTATATCGTTGACCGCAAAAAGGATATTATCATCCGCGGCGGGGAAAACATCAGCTGTGTCGAGGTGGAAGCGGCGCTGTATGAACATCCCGAGGTGTCGGAAGCGAGCGTATTTGGCTTGCCGGATGAACGTTTTGGCGAAGTGCCGGGCGCGGTTTTTCATACCAAGAGCGGGGTAGAAGTCAGCGCTGACGATATGGCCACGTTCCTGTCGGAAAAGCTGGCGGCCTTTAAGGTCCCATGCCGCTATTGGCAGACAGAACAGCCGCTGCCGAAGCTGGGCACGGCAAAAATCGACAAGGTCGGCCTGCGCAAGACATATCAGGCGATAGTGGCTGCGGAAGGATAGGAAAAGGACATGCCGGTCATATGAGAAATATCCCGCGTCAGCGTGACATTATTGACCGGCGTGCCTTGTGGAACGAGATCAGTGCTGCGGCAGATGCCGATGGCATGAAAAGCCGTCCGGCTGTGCTGGAAAAGCTGCGCGCGGCATTGGACGCTGGCCGCGCGGAAATCGCGGCGCGGCTGATGGCCAAACCGTCGGCAGGCTACGAGTGCAACCGCGCGCAGGCCTTTCTAGTCGATCAGCTGGTGCGGCTTATCCATGACTATAACGTGATCTATCAATATCCGCCGGGTAATCGCAGCGCGGCACAGCGCCTGACCATCATGGCAGTGGGCGGATATGGCCGCAGCGAAATGGCCCCGCAAAGCGATGTCGATATCGCGTTTCTGACCCCGACGAAAAAAGCAAGCTGGCCCGAACAGGTGGCAGAAGCGATTTTATATTTTCTGTGGGATCTGGGATTTAAGGTTGGGCATAGCAGCCGCTCACTTGATGAAATGGTGCATATGGCGAAATCGGACATCACCATCCGCACTGCGCTGCTCGAAGGGCGCTATGTGTGGGGTGATGAAGCCATTTATGCCGAAGCGGCGGTCCGGTTTCAGAAAGAAGTCGTCAGCGGCACGGCGCGTGATTTTGTGGCACAGAAACTCGCCGAGCGTGACGAACGCCATGTGAAAATGGGCGACAGCCGCTATGTAGTCGAACCCAATGTGAAGGATGGCAAAGGTGGGTTGCGCGATTTGCAGACGCTTTATTGGATTGGCAAATATGTGCATGATGTGCGCGTTGCCGCAGATCTGGTCGAGGCGGGGCTGCTCACGGCGGCCGAATATCGCGGTTTTCGCCGCGCCGAAAACTTTCTGCTCGCGGTGCGCAGCCATCTGCACATGGTTACGGGCCGGGCAGAGGACCGGCTGACATTTGACCTGCAGCGTGAAATCGCCATGCGCATGAATTTTGCCGATCGCCCCGGCAAATCAGCGGTCGAACGGTTCATGCAATATTATTTCCTGAACGCGAAAAAAGTGGGCGACCTGACCGGTGTCTTTCTGGCGCAGCTGGACGAGAAATTCGCCAAACGCGGGATGCGTTTCCTGCCCAGCATCACGCGGCGTCCGCGCAGGTTGAAAGGGTTCAAGCTGGACCGTGGCCGTTTGAGTGTTCCGGATGATGATTTCTTTAATGAAGACCCGCTGCGGCTGATGCAGATGTTTCAGCTGGCGGACCGTTATGAACTGGAAATCCATCCGGCGGCGATGCGGCAGGCGGGGCGTGATGCGAAGCTGATTGATGGTGAGATGCGCCGTGATCCGCAAGCGAACAAGATGTTCATGCATGTGCTCACCAGCCCGCGTGATCCAGAATTGGTGCTGCGCTGGATGAATGAGGCCGGGATATTCGGGCGTTTCGTGCCCGATTTTGGCCGTGTGGTCGCACAGATGCAGTTCGATATGTACCACCATTACACCGTCGATGAGCATACCATTCGTGCGATCGGGCTATTGTCGAAAATTGAGGCGGGGACGCTGGAGGATGACCACCCGCTCAGCCACGCGATTATGAACAAGCTTGCCACGCGCCGCGTGATTTATGTCGCGACTTTGCTGCATGACATCGCCAAGGGGCGCAAGGGCGACCACAGCATATTGGGCGCGGAAGTCGCCATGAAGCTGTGCCCGCGACTGGGCCTGAGCAGCGCGGAAACCGAAACGGTGGCCTGGCTGGTGCGCAATCATCTGCTGATGTCGGCGACAGCATTTAAGCGCGATCTGGCCGATTATAAAACGATCGCCGATTTTGCGGCGGTCGTGAAAAGCCCGGAGCGGCTCAAACTGCTGCTGGTGCTGACGATAGTCGATATCCGTGCCGTCGGGCCGGGGGTATGGAACAGCTGGAAACGCCAGCTGCTGCGCACACTGTTCGAGGCGACCGAGGAAGTGTTGCGACTGGGCCATAAAGAGCATGGGCGCAAAGAGAAAATTGCGGCGAAAAAAGCCGATGTGGCGGCGCTGGTGGACCTTCCCAAAACCGCTTTCAGCAAATTATCGCGCCAGCTGGCCGACACCTATTGGATTGCCGAGCCGGAGGATATTATTGCCCGCAACATCCGGCATATCCGCGCCGCAGGAGATACCGAGCTGTCGATTGAGGCGGAATTTTACGAAGCGCGCGGCGCAACGCTTGTGACAGTTTACGCCGCCGACCATCCTGGCCTATTTTACCGCATTGCGGGCGGCATCCATCTTGCAGGCGGCAATATTATCGACGCGCGCATTCACACCACCAAGCGCGGCATGGCGCTCGACAACTTCCTGGTGCAGGATCCGCAGGGGCGGCCCTTTAACGAAGCCGGTCAGATTGAACGGCTGAAGGTTGCCATTGCCGATGCGTTATCCAATCGTCATCCGCTGGTGGAAAAGCTTGATGCCAAGCCATTGCCGCACCCGCGCGCAGAAGCGTTCCACATCTCACCGCTGGCGATTATAGACAATGAGGCATCGAACCGTTTCACGGTGATCGAAGTCAATGCGCATGACCGGCCCGCGCTCCTGAACCGTCTGGCCCGGGCGCTGTTTGAACAGAAACTGATCGTACACAGCGCACATATCTCGACCTACGGCGAGCGCGCAGTTGACACATTTTATGTGACCGACCTGCTGGGTGCCAAACTGCAAAGCAAGCCGCGCATCAGGACATTGGAGAAAAAACTGGTCGAGGCTGCCAGCGAGCTGCCTGACGAACTTGCCGAAACAGCCGAAAAGGCCAAGGAAAACGCGGCGGCTTAGCGGATTTGCTTCAATTGTGATGAACGTATTGAGGTAACGATACCGCTGCCAGTCAGAATTATATTATGATTCTTTAATCGCAGCTATTGCCCGCGCCGCTATCCAGATCAAGGCAGCGGCCGTCAAAAGCGCCTTCTTCATAGGACACATCCGCCATGGCCGCCAATGTGGGAGCAATATCGACTGTCATCACTGCGTTAGGCTGTTCAAAACCGGTCATGCCTGCGCGCCAGAAAAGCAACGGTACGCGGCGGTCATAGTCCCAGGGCGAGCCATGCGTGGCAACATAACCCATGCCAGGGTTCGGGATCGGCGTAATGCCGGATTTCAGCATCACGACAAAATCGCCTGAGCGATCAGGGTGATAGGACGCGCGCGCGCGTTCCTTTAGTGTCCAGTTTTGCACCTGCCCTTTGGGCATATCCATTTTGCCAAGTTCTTCGCCGGTCACGACAGCCGCCACCTGATCGCTGCCTCGCAGGATTTCAATCGCCGCTGTCTTGGCCGCTGCACGCTGCGCATCATCCATGTCGCGCGTGACATACATATCGCCAAACGGGCCGTCGCCATAGATGATCGGGCCCTCCCATGCGAAATCCAGCTTGGCGCGCACACGTTCGGACAGGGCTTTCGGCTCCAGCGCCTCATCAGCGCGCGCCGCATCGGGCAAAGCCTGTAATTTCAGCCGTTCAGGCAAATCATGCCCGCCATGGTCGGCGGTCAGCATGACGGAATAATCGATGCCTTTCGCATCCAGAAGATCAAAAAACTCGCCGAGCGCGGTATCAAGCGCCGCCATCTGCAGGCACATTTCCAGTCCCTGCGTGCCAAATGCATGCCCGACATAATCGGTTGCCGACAGCCCGATCGACAGCATATCGGTCACGTCATCGCGGCCAAGACCTTGTTCATCCACCATCGCCGCCGCCATGCTGAGTGTCGCGGCATCGATATAGGGGGATATGCGGTAAAACCGCGGTTCATTGGCCGGGCGCGCGAAACTGTAATCGCCCACCGCAAATTCTTCATTCACCTTGATGGACGAAGTGCGGCTCGCACAAAATGCAGGCGGCGTCATGGCGGGCGCACCATTTGCGATTTCCGTGGCAATGCCGGTGTTTATGCGCTGCGCCGCAGCCGACAGTGCGCTCCCGGCCAAACTGGTAAAACCTTCGCCGCCCCACCAGTATATGGCATCCAGATTACGGCCGCCCATCATAAGGGCAGCGCGGTCTTTACCCGAAACAGCCACATTGCGCGCCGCACCATTTGCGGATTTCATGCGGTCGCCCAGCGTGGGGACAAGCAGATGCGTCACGGATGCCGTATAGTTGCGCGAACTGCTGCCTGCGATGCTTTCATCTTCGGCGCAATAAATGCGTTTGTCTTCGCGCACCGCACTAAGATCAAACCAGCGGTTGGCAATAATGCCCGCACGTCCCGGGTGGACACCGGTCAATATGGTGGCATGGCCCGGACATGTTTCTGTCGCGGCATGCGACTGATACGCGGATGGAAACACCGCGCCTTCACTTAAACGCTTGAGCCCACCGGTGAAATGGGAGCGATATTCGCTGAACAGATCCGCCGAAAACTGGTCAACGGAAATGGCAATCACCAGCTTGGGCTCGCTTGCCTCTGCCGCTGTCCGTGCATCGGTTTCAGCGCCTTCGCCCGCGTCCTGTGCCCGCAGCTGCGGCGATGCCGATAATGCCAAAACAGTTGCAATTGCTGTAACCATGGTCGAAATGCGCACGAATATCTCCTTTGTGGCTTTATGGGCGAACAGGCTTTACCTTGACCCAATATCCGGTGAGGGGGATAGCATATGCGCACGGGCCGTGAAATTAATATATGCAGTGAAATCAATAATCGGGTTTAATGTCATTTTTATGAAGTCAATTGTTACGATTTTCTGGGCATTCCTGCTGCTCGCTCTGCCTGCCGCACACAGCGTATATGCGCAGGTCGCACCCGCTGTACCTGCTGAAGCAGAGGCTCAGGCGGCCCGGAAACCAACCAATATAAAAGTTACCCTGCTGCCAGAGGCAGATCTGGTCGCCCCGGGCGATACGATCATGCTGGCATTTGTGATGAAACCCGACAAAGGCTGGCACGGTTACTGGGAAAATCCGGGTGATGCAGGCTACGGCATGCAGGCCGAATGGACACTGCCCAAGGGCGTGGCCGCGGGCGCACTACAATATCCGGTGCCAAAACCATGGGTCGCATTCGGCCTGATGAACTATGTGTATGAAGACGATTATGCGGTGCTTGTACCCTTCACAATCGACCCGTCCATCCCGGCGGACACCTATCTGGATATCCGTGTCAAACTGGACTGGCTTGCCTGCACAGACAAAGTCTGCGTACCCGAAGCCGGTACATTTAAAACCAGCCTGGTCACCAGCGGTTCGGCGGCGCCCCGGGCTGACCGCGCGGATACATTCGATGCGTTTCGCGCGAAACTGCCCGCACCGCTGGGCAGCGAGGGCAGGTTTTCGGTGGACGGCGATATTGTGCGCATCGCCATTCCCTATCCCGAAGATGGCGCAGTGGAGGCACCCTATTTCTTCCCGCGCAATACCGAGGCGATAGCGTATAACGAACCGATCAGATTTTACCGCAATGGCCGCGATCTGATTGTCGAAGCTGTGGCAGACAGGAATGGCAAATCTGCGATAGATACATTGCAGAAGTTTGAAGGCGTCCTGAAAATCGCACCCGATTTCGGACTGGAAGTGGTCGCCAGCAAAGGCGAGGTGCCGCCCGGCGGAACGTGGATTGCAACCTCGGGTAAAGGCCCCGCCACTGACGATGGTGCAGCATTCAGCTGGGCATTGTTCGGCGGCGCTTTGGGCGGCGCGATATTGGGCGGACTACTGCTCAACATCATGCCATGCGTATTCCCGATACTCAGCCTGAAAGCCATCAGTCTGGCCAAAATCGGCGGCGATGAACGCGCGGCACGGCGGGAAGCCATCGCCTATACAGTCGGCATTATCCTTGTGTGCCTTGCTCTGGGCGCGCTGATGCTGGGCCTGCGCGCGACGGGTGAGCAGATCGGCTGGGCATTCCAGTTGCAGGATGAACGGGTGATTTTTCTGCTGTTGCTGATCGTCACCGCCATTGCGTTCAACCTTGCCGGACTGTTTGAAATCGGCAGTCTCGCCATTGGCAATGACAAAGCCGCAAGCGGCGGCACATCGGGCGCATTCTGGACTGGCGCGCTGGCGGCCTTTGTGGCGACACCGTGCACGGGGCCGTTTATGGCAGTGGCCATGGGAACCGCGCTCGTGCTGCCCGCATATGCAGCCATGTTGGTATTTGCCGGGCTGGGATTGGGGCTGGCACTGCCATTTCTGGCGCTCGGTTTCATACCGGCGCTGCGCGGATGGCTGCCGAAACCAGGCACATGGATGGAAACATTCCGCAGAGTCATGTCGGTGCCGATGTTCCTGACCGCGCTGGCATTATTATGGCTCGTCGGGCAGTTGTCGGGGTCCAATGCACTGATGATTGCACTGGCGGCAGTCATGCTGTTTGGCTTCTTTCTGTGGTGGGCGGGGCTGCGCCAGCGCGGCGGCAAAACGGCAGCTTGGCTGATGATCGTGCCGCTGATCGCGATTGGTGCGGCAGGCATTTATGCGCTGCCGTCCTATGCGGACAGTGCGGCGACTGCAGGAAATGCGGCACAAAACAGCGGCAATGCAGTGCTGCCAAGCAAGCCCTATAGCGCACAGCGGCTGGCGCGGCTGCGCGGTGAAGGCCGTCCGGTTTTCGCCTATTTCACGGCCGATTGGTGTATTACATGCAAAGCCAATGAAGCCGCCGCGATTGAACGCAGCGCAACGGCGAAAGCCTTTGCGGATGCCGATATCGCTGTCCTGAAAGGCGACTGGACACGGCGCGATGCGGAAATCACCCGGTTTCTGGAAACCCATGGCCGTTCCGGTGTGCCGCTCTATGTCTATTATCCTGCAGGCGGCGAAGCACAGATATTGCCGCAGGTGCTCACGCCCGGTCTACTGACAGAACTTGCAAAAACGAGCGGTAATTAAGGAATGGGTGAAGACACACCGCAAGGACTTTCCGCGCACGGAAAACCCCGGGCGGCCTTCACCCGGTCCATCCGGTTGCGACCCTAAGGCTTTCCGGCTGGAAACTTGTCAAACTTGAAAGAGAACGTAACTGAGAGACCTTGAAAAAGGACTCGAAAAAACATCGTTTTCAAGACTATGCGCACCCCATAGATCATGCGTTATAAACCCATAATGAACGGGTTTATAAATTGTCTTGCAGCGCGCAAAAATGTGCGCACCGAATATTTCGGTATTTATCCCCTTGCGCCAAGGAGGTTCCGTCATTCCCGCGAAATCGGGAATCTATCTCACCACACTTGCGCCTATATGCAACCGCCCTGAGATAGATTCCGAGTCCACCGCCTTAGCGAGGGCAGGCAAGCTGGGAATGGCGATGTTATTAAAACAAATGATGCCGTTCCTTGCTTGAAGGGGGGTAAATGCCAAATATTTCCAGGTGCTTGCCGCAGGCGGCCCGCGCTGTTTAGTCGCCCGGTTTGCGGAATTTCATCACAAACCGGTCCGTCTTGCCGCGCACCGAAGGATCAAAGACGAGCGTGTTAATATCATCATCTGCATTGCGGAAAAGGTCGCTTTCTTTGTCAAACACGAAACCGGCTTCCGCCATATCCGCCTTGACTACGGCAGGGTCAATCCGGTGCAGTTTGTCAGCCAATTCGCGCGTATTGCCAGCAGGGCCTGTATGGTCAACAATAAGCACGGTTCCGCCCGGTTTCATCGCGGTGTAAAGCTGAGCCAGATAGGCGGGGACATCCGCGCGCGGCAGGCCAAAGCGTTCGCTTTCAAAATAGAGGTCGTGAAAAACAAGGTGCGACAGGGCAAAGTCAAAACTGGCAGGCTCCGGCCGCCAGTCGTTGAAACCTGCCCGTATCATTTCAAGGTTGGGGTTATTTTCCTGCAGCGCGCTCCATTTGGCCTTGCCGGCATCATCGGTGGCAAAAACGCCTGCGTTATGGGCAGTTACCGAACCCGAAGCCCCCACAGCGCGTGCCATAATTTTGCTGTAATATCCGCCGCCCGCAAATATATCGAGAACGCTATCGCCCGTTTTTAGACCCGCAAATGTCAATACAGGTCCCGGCTGGCGGCTGGAATCGAGCTTCACGTCACTTTCGGCGCGGCCCGGTTTTGCAATCGCGCCCGCTATATCGGCAGCAGGTTGCGATATGCTGGCTGGTGACGATGCGGCGGTGCTATCCGATGTATCGCCATATGTAGCACAGGCAGACAGGGTGGCCGTGAAAACTGTGGCAGCCAATGCGGCCTTGATTGAATGACCCATGATATTCTCCCCCTAAGCTATAGTGCGTCATCCTGCGCTCTTGTCTGCGATTCTGCAAGCCGAGCCGCTTATATGTGTCTAACGCTGACGCGGCTTGGTCGAAAAACGCGGTTACATCTTCCGCTGGGTGCGGCCATAGCGCATTTTGCGCGTGCCGGGTTTGCCTTCGGTGGCGCGGCCTTTGGGGCGGGTCACCTGATCATCGGCGGGCAGGCCGAGTTCCTCTGCCTCCAGCTTGCGGATTTCATCGCGCAGCCGCCCGGCTTCCTCGAATTCCAGATCGGCGGCGGCGGCGCGCATCTGTTTTTCCAAATCCTCAATATATTTGCGCAGATTATGCCCGGCCATGGGCGGCGCGTCTTTATCGCTTTCGGCAGATTTCAGCGCGTCACCCACAGAAACCTGGCCGACAATATCGGCAATATTGCGGACAATGGTCTTGGGCGTAATGCCGTGCTCTTCATTATAGGCGATCTGTTTTTCGCGGCGGCGGTTCGTTTCATTCAGCGCGCGTTCCATCGAACCTGTCATCCGGTCGGCGTAGAGAATAACACGGCCATCGACATTGCGCGCCGCGCGGCCAATGGTCTGGATCAGCGATGTTTCACTGCGCAGGAACCCTTCTTTGTCCGCGTCCAATATCGCCACCAGCCCGCATTCGGGAATGTCGAGTCCCTCACGCAACAGGTTAATGCCAATCAGCACATCGAACACCCCCATGCGCAAATCACGGATCAGTTCAATCCGTTCCAGCGTTTCGACATCGCTGTGCATATAGCGCACCTTGATGCCGGCCTCGTGCATAAACTCGGTCAGGTCCTCGGCCATACGCTTGGTAAGTGTCGTCACCAACGTGCGATAGCCCGCCTCTGCCACCTTGCGGCATTCGTTGATCAGATCATCAACCTGTTCCTCGACCGGGCGGATTTCGACCGGCGGGTCAATCAGGCCAGTGGGGCGGATCACCTGTTCACTGAACACGCCGCCCGTCTGCTCCATTTCCCAGCTGCCGGGTGTCGCCGATACACTGACCGTCTGCGGCCTCATCGCGTCCCATTCATTGAAACGCAGCGGGCGGTTGTCGATACAGCTGGGCAAGCGGAAACCGTGTTCAGCCAGCGTCAGTTTACGCCGATGATCGCCTTTTGACATCGCGCCAATCTGCGGCACCGTCTGGTGGCTTTCATCCACAAACAGCAGCGCATTTTCCGGCAGATATTCAAACAATGTCGGTGGCGGTTCACCCGGCAGGCGGCCCGTCAGGAAGCGTGAGTAATTCTCAATCCCGGCGCAGCTGCCTGTCGCGGCAATCATCTCCAGATCAAAATGCGTGCGCTGTTCCAGCCTTTGCGCTTCCAGCAAGCGCCCTTCGGCCTCCAGCTCTTTCAGCCGCTCGGCCAGCTCAAATTTGATCGCCTCGCTGGCCTGTTTCATCGTCGGACTTGGCGTCACATAGTGGGAATTGGCGTAGATGCGCACTTTGTCCAGCTTCACACCTTTCTTGCCCGTCAGCGGATCGAATTCGGCAATTTCCTCCACCTCATCGCCAAAGAACGATATCCGCCAGGCGGTATCATCATAATGCGACGGAAAGATTTCCAGATTGTCCCCGCGCACCCGGAAAGTGCCGCGCGCAAAAGCCATATCATTGCGTTTATATTGCAGCGCCACCAGCTTGCGGATGAGTTCACGCTGATCGACGCTCTCCCCTTTTTTCAGGTCGAATATCATCGCCGAATATGTCTCGACCGAGCCGATGCCGTAAATGCAGGACACTGATGCAACGATAATCACATCATCGCGCTCCAGCAGCGACCGTGTTGCCGAGTGGCGCATCCGGTCGATCGCCTCGTTTACGCTCGATTCCTTTTCGATATAAGTGTCGCTGCGCGGCACATAGGCTTCGGGCTGGTAATAGTCATAATAGCTGACAAAATATTCGACGGCATTATTCGGAAAAAAGCTTTTGAATTCGCCATAAAGCTGCGCCGCCAGAATTTTATTGGGCGCGAGGATGAGCGCGGGGCGCTGTGTTTCTTCAATCACCTTGGCCATGGTAAATGTCTTGCCTGAACCGGTTACGCCCAGCAGAACCTGATCGCGCTCCTGCCCGGCTATGCTTTCGACAATCTCGGCAATGGCACTGGGCTGATCGCCCGAAGGCGCATATTCGCTCACCAGCTCAAACCGCTTGCCGCCATCGGATTTTTCCGGGCGCGCCGGCTTATGCGGCACAAATTCCTTGGTCGTTTCCGGCTCTTCCAAGCCGCGGCGGATGATGAGTTCAGACATGCCTGTTTATATGGAATGCGCGGGCCGCGCTGTCACCCCCGCGCGATGAAAAATCGCCGCCAGCGGCAACAGGGCAGTTATTTTTGTCCGGATATTTGCTGGATTCACTCGCTTTTTGCTGTAAGATATATGCAAATTTAAGGAGGGTTTATGAAAAAGCTTATTATTCCGGTGGCTGCAATCGCCATGCTTGCAGCCTGTAGCGACACAGGTGCCGACAAAGACGGCGATGGCAAAATTTCAACAGAAGAAGTCGCTGCGGAAATGGACAATGTGAAGCTGAAGCCCGGGGAGTGGGAAACAACCATGGAGCTCATCGATGTCAAGCTGGATGGCCTGCCCGAAGGCGCGCCTGACAATATGGCAGAGATGATGAAATCACAGGGCAAGCAGACCACGAAGAGCTGCCTTACGCAGGAAGATGTCGATAAAATCGGCGCCGACTTTTTTGCAGGGCCGCAGGCCGCAAATTGTGAAGTCAAGGAATTCAACATGGCCGGCGGAAAAGTAAATTCCAGCATGTCATGCAAGCCTCCGCAAGGCACCGGCGAAATGAACATGACTGTGTCGGGCGATTATGGCGAAACCAGCTATGACATGACCATGAATATGAAATCCGAAGGCCTGCCAGGCGGCATGTCGATGGACATGGAAGCACAGCTCACCAGCAAGCGTCTTGGCGACTGCCCGCAATAAGATAGCGGCATGTTAAGCAGCGACAGCGTAAAGGCAGCCATGCTTTCGCTGCCGCTGTTGTGCATGCTGACATCCTGCGCGGTATTGCCAGCACGGACGGAAGGCTTTTGGCCAGCAAAAGCGCGCGTCGATTTTGACCAATCCGCCATCACTGCCACACAGATCAGCGGCAGAAACGGTATCAATGGCCGCCAGGCGCGCGCCGGTGACCGCGTGCGTATCGCATCCATTTCCAAGATGGTTGTCGCAATCGCCGTCATGCGGCTTGTCGATCGGGGCAAACTCGATCTGGACCGCGACGTGGGCCGTTATCTGGGATGGCAAGTCCGGCACCCGGCATTCCCTGACACACCTGTAACTTTACGACAGCTGCTGTCGCATCAGTCCGGCCTCAAGGATGATGCCGGTTATGCATTGCCACTCGATGCATTTTTGGGTGATGTGCTCAAAGACCAGGCAGCGTGGGATGCAAGCCATAAACCGGGCACATATTTTCGCTATGCCAATGTCAATTTCCCGCTTGTGGCGGCGGTGATGGAATCGGTTGTCCAAAAACGTTTCGACCATATCATGCGCGATGAAGTGCTGCGGCCGCTGAAGATAGATGGATGTTTCAACTGGCAGGGATGCGCGGATGCGCGGAGCAGGGATATCATCACTTTATACCGCCCCGATGGCAGTCTGGCCCGCGATGACATGGCTGTGGAGCTGGCCTGTCCGTTTCTCCCCGCAACAGACGGAACATGTGATGTGTCAAAATATACGCTTGGTCGCAACGGTTCGTCGTTCAGCCCGCAAGGCGGCCTGCGTATCTCGGCAGGCGGACTGCAGGCCATCGGCCAGATGCTTTTGAATAAAGGCGCACCGCTGCTGTCACCTGATGCATTTCGGGAAATGACCCGCGCGCAGTGGATTTTGGAAGGTGACAATGGCGAGAGTGATGACGGTTTTTTCCGTGCCTATGGACTGGGAATACATCTGGTCCGGGATGACGACGGCGCACTATGGATCGGGCATTCGGGAGACGCCTATGGCCTGCGCGGCGGACTATGGGTCCGGCCCGACAAGGGCATAGGTCTCGCGCAATATGTAACCGGTGTTGCCGAAGACTATCCAGTTTCCCGCTGCCTTGAGACCTGCCCATAACTACAGTAGAAACAAGCCTGGATCCTATAGCATTTAAGGGCGGTGAAATATGTCAGATGGTTTAACTGATGCACAGATGTCTGACTTCAAAGCCAGTCTGCTTGACCTTCAGGCGAAGCTGAAAGCAATGCATGACGACAGCGCCACATGGCGCGCGCCAGTTACCCTGGATCAGGAAAGCGTGGGCCGCCTGTCGCGGATGGATGCCATGCAACAACAGCAAATGGCCGAAGCCGAAGCGCGGCGGCGTACATCCGATCTTGCACGCATTGATGCCGCCTTGAAGCGGATCGACGAAGGTGAATATGGCTTGTGCGCATCCTGCGGCGAGGCCATTGCGATAAAGCGTTTGGAAATTGATCCCATGGCCTCCCAATGTATCGGGTGCGCGCACTAACGACTTTATCTAGCGCATTAATCCGCCCATAATATTACGCGCAAAACGGCCGAGTCCGGGGATGCCGATCGACTTGCCGATTTCGGTTGCCACAGTCCCTGCCGCCGCGCTCGCGGCGCGGGCGGTGGGGTCGGAACGTGATTTGCGCCCTGTCAGTTTCGCCGCCAGTATCGTGCCCATTGAAGCTGCGGCAGCGCCGGTTGCGGCCTTGGTCACTTTCTGCCAAAGCGAACTGGATTTGCGCGGGCGCTTGGCTACTTCTTCCTTGCTGCTTTCCTCCACTTCTTTTGCCGTCTCGGCAGCATCGATAATTTTCTGGGCCAGCACCTCTTCGGCGGATTCGCGGTCTACTTCATCCTCATATTTGCCTTCAAATGGCGAGATCGACTGCATGATCGCACGTTCCTTGGCCGTGATGGTGCCAAGCCGCGAGCGTGGCGGCTTGATAAGCGTGCGCTTCACAACCGTGGGCGCGCCATCCTCGTCCAAGACCGAAACCAGCGCCTCGCCCACTTTCAAATCGGTAATGGCTTCCGCCACGTCCAGATCGGGGTTGATGCGAAATGTTTCCGCCGTCGCCTTGATCGCTTTCAGGTCACGCGGCGTATAGGAACGCAGCGCGTGCTGCACCCGGTTGCCGAGCTGCGCGGCGATATCTTCGGGAATATCGATCGGGTTCTGCGTCACAAAATAAACGCCCACGCCTTTGGAACGGATCAGCTTGACCACCTGCTCAACTTTCTCTTCCAGCGCCTTGGGCGCATCATCGAACAACAGGTGTGCTTCGTCAAAAAAGAACACCAGCTTCGGTTTGTCCGGATCGCCAACCTCGGGCAGTGTTTCAAACAATTCGCTGAGCAGCCAGAGCAGGAACGTCGCATATAGCTTGGGATTGCGCATCAGCTTATCGGCGGCGAGCACGTTGATATAACCGCGGCCCTGGTCATCGGTTTTCAGGAAATCATCAATTTCCAGTGCAGGCTCGCCAAAAAACTGCCCCACGCCCTGGCTGTCAAGCTGCAATAGCTGCCGCTGAATCGCGCCGACACTGGCTTTGCTAACATTGCCATATTTGGCGGATAATGCTTTTGAATTTTCGGCCGTATAGGCCAGCATGGATTGCAGGTCGTCCAGATTGAGCAGCAGTAATCCTTCATCATCGGCATAGCGAAACGCGACGTTCAGCACCCCTTCCTGTGTGTTGTTCAGTCCCATAAGCCGCGCGAGCAATAATGGCCCCATCTCGCTGATCGTGGTGCGGATCGGATGGCCCTGCTCGCCGAAGAGGTCCCAGAATATCGCCGGATTATCGCTATAGGCATAATCGTCCATACCGATTTCCTTCGCGCGTCCTTCCAGCTTGTCGGCATGTTTGAAAGTCGATGACCCCGCCATCGAAATACCGGCCAGGTCGCCCTTCACATCTGCCACAAATACGGGCACGCCCTGTGCGGAAAAGCTTTCAGCCATCCCCTGCAAAGTCACCGTCTTGCCGGTACCGGTGGCGCCTGCGATCAGGCCATGGCGATTGGCAAGACCAAGGTTCAGAACCTGCCGTTCGTCACCCGCTTTGCCCAGAAAAATCTCGCCCATAACTTACTCCCTATATGTCCGTATTATTTGACCATGATAGTGGTCAGATGCAGCGCCGTCGTCAATGGTGGAATAGAGTGTTTACAATCGGCAAGCAGGCTCTGCAAAAACAGGAGCCTGCGGTAATAGATTGCACTGATTGTCATAAAGCTCTGGATTCCTGCTTTCGCAGGAATACGCTGCCTCTCCTCTATATTCATATCCACCCGGCGAGTTCCCGCCGCACCAGTGTTTCCAGCATCTGCATACCCGGATCGCTGTCATTCAGGCATGGCAGATAAGCAAAATCAGTGCCGCCCGCCTCGATAAACTGTTCGCGGCCCTCCATCGCCAGCTCTTCCAGCGTTTCAAGACAGTCGACTGAAAATCCTGGCGCCAGAATGGCGACTTTGCGCATGTCTTTGCCGGGCAGGGCCATCAGCGTATCGTCCGTGGCGGGTTCCAGCCATTTGGCACGGCCAAAGCGCGACTGAAAGGACACGATAATCTCACGCCCCATGGCTTCGGACAAAAGCCGCGCAGTCTTGCGGCACTGGCAGTGGTAGGGATCACCCAGATGCAATGTACGCTCCGGCATGCCATGAAAACTGGTAACGAGCGCATCGGGCGTGAAGTCCAGTTTTGCCAGGCCGGCCTCAATCTGTGCTTTCAGCGCATCGATATAGGCCGCATCATCATGGTAGGCGGGCAGGGTGCGGATCGCCGGTTGCCAGCGCATATCCTGCAAAACTTCAAAAGCACGGTCATTGGCAGTGCCGGTCGTGGCGCCCGAATATTGCGGATAGAGCGGTGCCAGCAGGATGCGGTCACAGCCCGCATCCTTCATGGCCAGCAAACGCTCTGCAATGGATGGGTTGCCGTACCGCATCGCCAAGTCGACATGCACCTGATCACCCAACCGTTCCTGCAGTTTCTGCGCCTGATGCTGCGTATATACCAGCAGCGGCGAGCCCTCATCCATCCACACTTTCTGATAGGCGCTGGCAGATTTTTGGGGACGGGTGTTCAAAATGACACCGCGCAATATCGGCTGCCACAATAATGCCGGGATTTCCACCACGCGGTTATCGGAAAGAAATTCTTTCAGATAGCGTTTGACCGACTGTGTATCTGGCGCATCAGGCGTCCCAAGATTGGTGAGCAAAACACCGATTTTGGGGCTTGCTACAACAGGGTGATCGCCCGGACGCGGCATGTCCGCCCTGGAAATCTCGAAACCCGAATCCCCAATATCTGAAATACCGGTATCTGAAATATCAGTTTTTTTGGATGCATCGCTCATCAGGTCATAATCCGTCCGGAATCAGGGGCAGGCTTCTCAGCCGCACACCGCTAGCAGAAAATAGCGCGTTGGCAATGGCGGGGGCTGTGGCGGGCACGCCGATTTCGCCCGGATCGATTGGGTCTTCACTGCTGTCCACCAATTCCACCTGGATATCCGGTGTCGTAGACAGGACAGGCAAATTAAGGTCGCGCAGGCGGCGCGCCGTGGTGAGGCCGCCTTGATATCCGGTGGCGCAGCCCATGGCGCTGGCGAGACCGAATATCATGCCGCCTTCGATTTGCTGCAAGGCGATATCGCGGTTGATGACGCGGCCGATATCCACCATGGCGGTCAGCCGCTCCACTTCAATGCCGCGCGCGCCCTGCCGCGCGGCGGCGACAATGGCAATATGCGCCGTGCGGCCCGCGACTTTCATGCTGTGACAGGCAATGCCCTGCCCGCTATTGTCCAGTCCGCCATCCCAGCCCGCAAGCACCGCCACACCGCTTAAACAGCGCGCCAGCCGCGCCTGACCCGACAACATCTGCATACGGTAAGACAGCGGCTCACGCCCTGCCCTGCGCGCCAGTTCATCGATAAAGCTTTCGGTAAAAAAGCAGCTATATCCATCTGCATTGGCGCGGTAGCGCCCTGTCGGGATGCCGACATTCGCAGGATAATGGTCGAGCGCAAAATTGGTGATATTATAGGGCGGTACGGCGCCCGATACCGCTGCATAATCATATTTGCCCGATGCGGTGCGGAGCGCTTCATGCGGTTTTTGATGCCCGAACAGACGCCCCGCAAATTCCTGCGCTGTGGCGGGCGCGGCTATTTTTACCGACATGGCGTTAATGCGCCCGGCGGAATCGGTTACTGCCGCCATTTTTGCGCGTACGGGCGGACGGACTGGATCGTGAATCATTTCCTCACCGCGCGACCACACAAGCTGCACCGGGCGCGCCATATACCGCGCAAGCAGCGCCGCCTGCACCGCTATTTCATTTTCCAGCCGCCGGTCGAACGAACCGCCCGCCATCATTGGATATAAAATGACATCCGCCGCTTTCAGCCCGAGCGCACCCGCGACCGATTGCCGTGCCATTTCGGGGGATTGCGTCGCCAGCCATAATTCCAGCTGACCGTCGATATAGCGCGCTGTAGCGGCGCTAGTCTCCAATGTAGCATGGGGTGCCGGAGCAATACTGTAGCGCGCGCTGTGGCTGGTGCCGCGTGCAAAGGCGGGGCCGATATCTCCGCTGACATGCAGCCTCTTGCCATCGTCGCTATCGAACGCGGCGTTCAGAGCGTTTTCTATCCCGCTGTCCGCGCCCAGACCTCCGCGCGTTTCAAACACGGCGTTCAGTTTTGATAGCGCCTGATTCGCCGCCCACCAGTTGCTGGCCACCGTAGCGACCCAGCGTTCATGCTCGACTATTTCCAGCAGGCCAGTGACTGTATCGGCTTCCCGGCGGTTTATCGATTTCAGGCGGCTATTGCCAACCGGCCCCTGCCGAACAGAAGCATAGACCATGTCCGGCAGCCGGATATCGCCCGCAAAATTGATGCTGCCATCGACTTTGCCGGGCAGGTCAAGGCGCGGGAAAGGCAGCTGCGCCGACGCATTTATGGGCGCAGAATCGCCTTCAATGCCGCCGCGCACCGGCACAGGGCCCGGAACATCAAAACTTTTGGCTTCTTCAAGCAGTTCGGCAAAGCGCAGGCGTTTGTCCTCATGCACCACAAAGCCGTTTTCTGTCTGACACGCCTCCCACGGGATATTCCACCGCGCCGCCGCGGCCTGACACAGCAGAGCCCGCGCCGCTGCCCCCGCTTCACGTGCAGGCTGTTCATAATTGGCCAGCGCCGTGCTCCCCGCCGTCAGCATAAACCGCGCGTCATCGCTATACCGCGCAGCGATCAGGTTATCGTCCGCAAACACATCATCAATCTCGTCGGGCCACAATATGCCCGCCCATTCGCGGGCCAGCACATGATTGGCATAGATCGGACTGACCGGCGCTGCTTCCACTGCCACGGATCGCCAATCGGCGTCCAGTTCCTGGGCAATGATTTGCGGGATTATGGTGGTGACACCCTGCCCCATTTCGCATTGCGGCACAGCCACGATAACCGAACCGTCTTTCGCTATTTTCAGATATGCACCAAAACCGCGCTCGTCTTTCCCTATGGCCAGCGGATCGGAATGGCTGCGCGGTATTAATTGCCACGCCACGACCAGCCCCGCCGCCGCTGCGCCGCCAACAAGTATATGCCGCCGCGTTAACCCTGCCATAATGCCATGCTTCTCATTATTGGGTCTCCTGCCGGCTATCGACCCATGTCAAAACGCGCTTTGCTATGGCGGCAAAGGCATCGGATTGCGGTCCATCACCTGCGGCCAGCGGCGCGCCCGCATCGCTTGATTTGCGAATGGCGGGGTCAAGCGGGATGCGGCCCAGAAATGGAAGGTCCATTGTTTTCGCCGCCGCTTCCGCGCCGCCGACACCAAACGGATCGCTGACTTCGTTGCAATGCGGACAGATATAGCCCGCCATATTTTCGGCCATGCCGATAATCGGCACCTTGCCCTGATCAAACAGGCTGATGGCGCGGGTCGCATCCATCAGCGCCAGATCCTGCGGCGTCGAGACTATCAGTGCGCCATCGGGCTTATGCTTTTGCATCATCGACATTTGCACGTCCCCCGTGCCGGGCGGCAAATCGACGACCAGGTCGGTGATATTATCCCAATGCGCATCCACCAGCTGCGCCAGGGCATTGCTCGCCATCGGCCCGCGCCACGCGATGGCCTGTCCCGGCTTGGCAAGATGGCCCATCGAAAGCAGCGGCACATTATACGCATTGGGAACCGGAACCAGTTTCTGTTCATCGACCTGCGGCTTTACACCCTCACACGATAGAAGCCGCGGCTGTGATGGCCCGTAAATATCGGCATCCACCAACCCCACTTTACGCCCCATACGCTGCATCGCCACTGCCAGATTGGCCGAGAAAGTGGATTTACCGACGCCGCCCTTGCCGCTGCCGATCGCAATGATGCGGCGGCGCATTTTTTCGGCGGTCATTACAATGCGCACGTCTTCAACGCCGTCTATCTGCCGCAAATCGCCTTTCAGCGCAATTTCCATCCTGTCACGCGCCAGCTTGTCCATTTCTGCGACATTCAGCACCATCGACACGATGCCATCGTGCACACGCACCGCAGATGCGCGATTGCCGGCAATATCGGCAATTTTCTGCTCAGCGGCGTTTTCCAACTGGTTTAGCGGGCGGGCCATGGGGATGGTTTCCTGTAATTTTGCCCCTGCATAAGGGTATTTTCGATAAAAAGCCGATGAAAATCGTCCTTAGCAGACAGATTCCGTGCAAAGACACTGTTTTTCTGAAAAACCATTCCTATAAGAGGAATATGACGAAATTTACCACGCGATTTTCACAAAAGATTCTGGCTATGGCGGGCAAGAGCCCATGGGGCGGCGGTTCGGATGACTCCGATGGCCCCGGTAATGGCGGCAGTGACGGCGGGCCGCGCAATCCATGGCAGCCTACAGACCCCACCTCTGGCCAGCCAGCCGGCGGGCGTAAAGGCCCGAATATAGAAGAGCTTTTCAAGAAAGGCCGCGGTAAAGGCGGCGGCGGGTCCGGCGGTTTTACGGGCTTGCCAAAGCGTTCCAATGGCAAAAGCTGGGTTCCGCTCATCCTTCTGGGCGCGCTCGTTGCATGGATTGCTTTTACCAGTATTCACCGTATCGCGCTGGAAGAACGCGGCGTTGTGACACAGCTGGGCGCGTATAACCGTACCGTGGATTCGGGTATCCAGCTCACATTGCCCGCACCTCTGGAGAGTATGACGAAAGTCAATGTGCAGGAAATTCGTACCCTGCAGATCGGTTCGACCGAATCGAGCAAGGAAAATCTGGTGCTGACCAGCGACCAGAATATTATTGATATGGCCTATGAAGTGCGCTGGAATATTGCGGACCCTGAACGCTTCCTGTTCCAGATTGAAGCGCCCGAAGACACGATCCGCGAAGTCGCCGAAAGCGCCATGCGCGCGGCGGTCGCCAATTTCGAACTGATTTCCGCGATCGGCCCTGGTCGCTCCGACATTGAGGCACAGGTGCGCACACGCATGCAGGAACTGCTCGACCAGTATAATAGCGGCATAACGGTGCAGGGCATTGCCATTCGCCAGTCCGATCCGCCGCAGGAAGTAAACGAAGCCTTTCGTGAAGTGAACGCTGCGCAGCAACGCCGCGAGAGCTATCTCAATAACGCCCGCGCCTATGCACAGCAGATACTTGAGCGGGCGGCAGGTGACACGGCCGCTTTCGATAAAGTCTATGAGCAATACCGGCTTGCCCCCGAAGTTACACGCCGCCGTATGTATTACGACACCATGGAAAATGTGCTCGGCAAAGTGGATAAAACCATTGTCGAACCGGGCGGTGTACAGACATATCTGCCGCTGCCCGAAGTGCAAAGGCGTTCGCGCGCCAACGCTGCCGCACAACCGCAAGCCAGTGAAGGAGGGCAGTAATCATGCAGTCATTTAGCTGGAAAAGCCCATTTTTTCTTGGCGCTGTCGCGCTTGTCCTCCTGATTATCGCGAGCCTGACGTTCAGCATCGTGCCCGAAACCAAACAGGGCATTGTCGTCAGCTATGGCCAGCCCAAGCGAGTCTGGAATGCGTATCAGGATAATGAAGTATTCGGCAGCACGGGTGCCGGTCTGCACGCACGTATTCCATTTGTCGAGCAGGTGGCATGGATCGACAAGCGCATCATGGGCGTCGAAATGGAGCGGCAGGAAGTGCTGTCCACCGATCAGCTGCGGCTGCAGGTGGATGCATTCGCGCGCTTTCGCGTGACTGATCCGCTGCTGATGTATCGCCGTATTCGTACCGAGGACGGTTTGAAAACGCAGCTGCGCACCATTTTGGGTTCATCGCTGCGTAACGAGCTTGGTAAACGTGAATTTGCCACATTGCTGAGCCCCGAGCGCGGCCAGGTGATGAATAATATTCAGACCGCACTCAATGCCGAAGCGCAGAAATACGGCGCGGAAATTATCGATGTGCGCATCAAGCGTGCCGACCTGCCCGAAGGCACGCCGCTGGCCTCTGCATATGAGCGCATGCGCAGTGCCCGTAATCAGGAAGCCGTGGCCATTGATGCCGAAGGCCGCAAGGAAGCACAGGTAATCCGCGCCGAAGCCGATGCAGAAGCCGCACGCATATATGCCGAAAGCTATGGCAAGGATGCGGATTTCTATGACTTTTACCGGGCCATGGAATCCTATCGCACCACCTTTAATAATGATACTAAAGGCAATGGCGACACGTCTGTGATACTGTCGCCCAACAATGATTACCTGCGCCAGTTCCGTGGACGCCGGTAGAAACGAGTCGTTATTTGGTGGAAAATGCGGCAATGCATGGCAATTCATCATCGCGATATTCAATTTCCGTTCAGCCGGAATTTGAATAGTGAAAGACTTGAAAACGGGTATTAGTGCGGCCTAACTATGGCTGTACCCAGAACTTAAGTTATTTTGAAAAGGATTATATCGTGCGTTATGTCTATGGAGTAACATCTGCACTTTTGCTGGGCGGGAGCGCCGTTGCGCTCGCCACCGGACAACCGCTCGGCGCGCAGGTCGCGCAAAATGAAGAAACCGTCATGCGCAGCGCCGTTCCGCGCGCAGGCGCACCTGCCAGTTTTGCCGACCTGACCGAACAACTGCAACCCGCGGTCGTGAACATCTCGACACGCCAGCGTGTCCGGGTCCAGAATAACCCGTTTGCCGGAACGCCCTTTGGCGACCTGTTCGGCAATCGCCGAGGCGGTGGCGGCAATCAGACTCGTCCGGCACAATCACTGGGTAGCGGATTCATCATTTCCGCCGACGGATATGTTGTCACCAATAACCATGTGGTCGCACCGCAAAGGGGCGGGCGTTCTTCAATCGAATCCATCACGGTGACAATGCCCGATGGAAAGGAATATGAGGCCGAACTGATAGGCCGCGATGAACAATCCGATCTGGCCGTGCTCAAAATTTCCCGCAGCCAGCCATTTCCTTTCGTGAAGTTTGGCGATTCCAGGCAGTCACGTGTGGGCGATTGGGTTATAGCCATCGGCAATCCATTTGGTCTTGGCGGGACGGTAACATCGGGCATTATTTCTGCGGTATATCGCAACACCGGTTCTGGCGCTGCATATGATCGTTATCTGCAAACGGACGCAGCCATCAACCGCGGCAATAGCGGTGGCCCCATGTTTGACCTTAATGGCAATGTCATAGGCATAAATAATGCGATCTTCTCCCCAACCGGCGGCAGCGTGGGTATTGGCTTTGCCATTCCATCCGAAATTGCCGTGCCTATTGTCGAAACACTCAAAACCGGTGAGAAAGTCGAGCGCGGCTTTCTGGGCGTCGCATCGGGAATATTGAATGAAGATCTGGCACTTTCCTTGGGCCTGCCCAAAAATCGCGGCGCATTCGTAAGTGAAGTTGTCGGTGATAGTGCCGCAGAAAAAGCCGGTGTTAAAGCAGGTGATGTCATCGTTAAGGTTGATAATAAGGATGTGACGCAGGAACAGCCGCTGACATTTATTGTCGCCAATAAAAAACCCGGTGCCCGCGTTCCGATTGAGCTTATCCGCGATGGCAAACGCATCAAGGTGACGGCACAGCTGGGTGAACGCGGCAGCGAAGACGAAGTCGCACGCAGCTTTGGCCTCGATTCTGAAGATGAAATGTCAGAGCCTGACGAGCAAACAGTCGAAAAAGCTTCCCAGCAGGTCCTGGGTATCGCCGTGACAGAATTGACCCCGCAGCTGGCACGCCGTCTTCGTGTGGGCGAAGAGGTGGAAGGCGTGGTGATGCTGGGTATTGATCCGTCAACGGACGCCGCCACCAAAGGCTTTCGGCGCGGCGACATTATCCTGTCAATCAACAATCGCCCGACGACAAGTCCCGAAGATGTCGACCGTATTGTCAGCAATGCAAAAAACTCTGGCCGCGAGGCCGTATTGCTCCGCGTACAGCGCCGCAATGCAAGGCCAGCATTTGTGCCGGTACGTCTGCGCAGCGAATAGACCCGCCGCACATACACATCAAAGGCCCCGGAAGCATATGGCTTTTGGGGCCTTTGTTTTGACCATCCCCTGCCGTTCGCGTCAACTTGTAAGCTGCGCGCGATTTTCCTAGTTTTGCGCGCATATAGAATCATTTAGGGAGCATGAAATGTCACGCATAGCAATAGTAACCGGCGGTACACGCGGAATCGGCGAGGCGATCAGCGTCGCCCTTAAGGATCAAGGTTTCACAGTCGCTGCAAATTATGCCGGCAATGATGAAAAGGCCAAAGCCTTTACCGACCGCACCGGCATTGCCGCATTCAAATGGGACGTGGGCGACCATGAGGCCTGTCTTGCCGGATGCGCAGAAGTGGCCGAGCAACTGGGAGAAGTCGATGCCGTCGTCAATAACGCGGGCATCACCCGTGACGGCACTCTGCACCGCATGAGCTATGATGACTGGCATGAAGTCATGCGCGTCAATCTGGGCGGCTGTTTCAATATGGCCAAAGCCTGCTTCCCCGGCATGCGCGAGCGGCAGTGGGGTCGCATTGTCAATATTGGTTCGATCAACGGACAAGCCGGGCAATATGGCCAGGTCAACTATGCCGCCGCCAAATCGGGCATCCACGGATTTACCAAAGCGCTGGCACAGGAAGGGGCAAAGTTCGGTGTCACCGTAAATGCAATTGCCCCTGGCTATATCGACACAGACATGGTGGCCGCGGTGCCAGAGCCGGTGCTGGAAAAAATCGTCGCAAAAATTCCGGTTGGCCGCCTGGGTCAAGCCGAAGAGATCGCGCGCGGCGTGGCATTTTTGTGCAGCGAAAATGCCGCATTCGTGACCGGATCAACCATGTCGATCAATGGCGGACAACATATGTATTAATACCTCTTCAGGCAGCACGTGAAAATTGTATTAATTGATTATATACAATTGTTTACCGCGCAGCATTTTTGCACAACCATTATGTCGGGATAGTCTATGACGGCAGGTGAAAATACCGATATTTACCACCCGCCCGTCAAGCGCAGCATTACCATTGCCGGACATCAGACATCGATCAGCCTGGAGCCGCTTTTCTGGGACAGGTTGAAACACGCCGCCGACGCACGCGGCCTTCCTCTCAATGCTCTTGTCGCACAAATTGATGTGGAACGGATGGCAGCCAGTGACCCGCCCGGGCTCGCCACAGCGATACGGCTGTGGGTAGCTGTGCAAACAATACCGCTGGAATAGATCAGCCCGGCGCCTGCATCTCCCGCGCGATATCGGCAAGGCCAATATCACCCAGCACCGTCCGGCCACAATGCTTCTTGGCAGGCAGTGTCACATGCGCCGGTTTATAGACGCCGAGCGCAACCGTTATATCGAAATGCGGCACATTGCCTAACAGCACGCCTGTGTCAGTTTCTATCCCACTGGGCAGATCAATCGCCACGCTGTGCGTAGAGGCGCTGATCAGATCGGCAAGCCGTGATCCCGCTTGATTGTCCAAAGGCCGCGTCAGACCCGTGCCAAACAAGGCGTCAATCACTGTGGCCGCAGGCGCTGCGCTATTCAGCGATTCCACCTCACCATCCCAACGTTTGCGGGCAATCCGGCAGGCCTCAGTCTTGGGTTTAGCCAAAGCCGCAACACGTACATTCCAACCGCGCTCCTGAAGCAGCCGCGCCGCCACATAGCCGTCGCCGCCATTATTGCCCGGACCGCACAGGACGAGCGCATCGCTTTGTGCATAGGCCGCGCAGATCGCATCCGCTACGGCGGAACCCGCCTTTTCCATCAGATTGATTACCGGCACGCCGCGGTCAAATATCACCTGCTCGGCCGCGCGTGTCTGGGCGGCGGTGAGAATCGGGATATTGCTGTGGTTAGCCTCCATCTATCCTGTGCCATCGAAGCGGTTTTGTATCCGCGCGGCAGATGATGCGCTTTGCTTCAAGATCAAGCTGCACTGTTTTTGACCACCATCCAGACTTCGCGCCGCCCGGAAAAAGCGATTGGTCAAGATGCGGCTTTACAGCATCCATCATTTCTTGGTGCGTAAAGCCGGGAGGGCTGTCCGGTAGTATCTTCAGCAGCGCGGCCCGCATATCATCATATTTTGCCTGATCGACACGCGCGGTCTGGCCGGGCGTATTGACATTTTCAACGGTGATCTTGTCATCAGTCATTGCATTTTCTTCTGATGATAACTTCCCACATCAATCCGCACCGACACGTTCTATGTCTGCGCCGACCAGCTTCAGCTTTTCTTCCAGCCGTTCATAACCGCGGTCAAGGTGATAGAGGCGACTGACTTCGGTTTCGCCTTCCGCCACCAATCCGGCCATCACCAGGCTCATGGAAGCACGCAGGTCCGTCGCCATCACTGGTGCGCCGGTAAAGCCTTCCACACCGTGCACGATCGCCGTGCGGCCCTTGGTTTCGATATTCGCGCCCATACGGTTCAGCTCCGGCACATGCATATAGCGGTTTTCGAAAATCGTTTCGGTGAGCACGCTTGAGCCTTCGGCCATGCACAGCATCGCCATAAACTGGGCCTGCATATCAGTGGCAAAGCCGGGATAAGGCGCCGTAGAAAGCGTCAGCGCCTGCAATGGCCCCTGATGCGCGACACGAATGCCGGTTTTGGTTTCCTCGACCAATACGTTCGCTGAGCGCAATGCCGTGATGGTGGCATCCATTTCATCGGCCTTTGCACCGATCAGTTCGACATCACCGCCCGTCATCGCGGCGGCGCAGGCATAGCTGCCCGCCTCAATCCGGTCACTCATCACGCGGTAGGTAGCGCCATGCAGCCGGTCTTTGCCGTGAATAATAAGGTCGGACGTGCCAATGCCTTCAATCTCTGCGCCCATAGCGGTGAGCAGATTGCACAGGTCAACAATTTCGGGTTCGCGGGCCGCGTTGTGCAACGTGCATGTGCCCTTGGCGAGCACTGCGCCCATCAGCGCATTTTCCGTCGCGCCCACGGACACGACCGGGAAAGAAAATGTTCCGCCAGGCAGGCCGCCTTTGGGCGCGGTCGCCTTGACATAACCAGCGGCTATTTCAATCTCCGCGCCAAATGCCTCCAGCGCTTTCAGGTGCAGATCAATCGGCCGATTGCCAATCGCGCAGCCGCCGGGTAGCGACACAGTCGCCTCGCCATCGCGCGCCAAAAGCGGCCCCAGCACCAATATCGATGCACGCATTTTGCGTACCAGATCATAAGGCGCGACATTGCTGGTCATCCGCGTCGCCTGCAAGGTCATGACGCGGCCAAAATCCTCCGGCCGCGCGCCCGCGATGCTGGTCGACACACCAAACTGATTCATCAGGTGCTGAAACCCGTCAATATCCGCCAGCCGCGGCAGATTGCGCAGCGTGAGCGGTTCGTCGGTGAGCAAAGCGCATGGCAGCAAAGTAAGCGCCGAATTTTTCGCGCCGGAAATAGGAATCTGGCCTTTAAGCGGATTGCCGCCGCGTACAATTATCTTATCCATCCCCACTTTCTAGCGGGAGTCTCTCTTTAGGCAAGAGACTTTAGGCAAGAGAAGTGGGGCCTATGCTTTTTCCAGTGTGCATTGCAGCGGATGTTGGTGTTCGCGGGCGAAGTCCATTACCTGATTCACCTTGGTTTCCGCAACTTCATAGGTGAATATACCGCACACCCCTACACCTTTTTGGTGGACGTGGAGCATCACGCGAGTGGCGTCTTCCATATCCATGCTGAAAAAACGTTTCAGCACCATGACGACAAACTCCATCGGCGTGTAGTCGTCGTTAAGCAACAGCACTTTATACTGGCTGGGCTTTTTCGGTTTGGTGCGGGTTTTGGTGGCAATGCCGGTTTCTTCCGCATCATCGCCATCACCATTGTCATCGGCGTTATCATCCCCGGTACAGATAGAGGCAGCGCGGATAGAAACTGCCCGCCGGACCGGCATCGCGGCGTGCGATGGGAAAAATGGAAGGGCGGAGTTTTTAATCATCATGGTAATTATCGTTATTTTACCGCTGAAGGGCAAGAGGCGATAGCCGAATTATACCGGGTTCCTGTAAAAATATATCACGGCAACATGCAGTGCGCGCGCAGATAGCGCGAGAAAACGGAGGGCTGGCCATAGTGACATTGCCGAAATGCAAAAAGCCGCACCATCTCTGGCACGGCTTTTCACTTTATTTCAAATCAGGCCGAAGCCTGAAAAAGCTTAGGCAGCTTTTTTAACAGCTTCAACGGCAACGCTGACGCGGTTTGAGATCGGCTGGAATGCTTCACCCGCAACTTTCAGGAACATTTCGGTGTTCTTGGAAGTCTGCGCAACCATCATGTCGAAACCTTTGCGTGCTGTAGAAGCCTGCAGCTGAACGAAATCGGTTGGTGATTTCACGGCAGCAAATTCTTTGGCTGTCGTGGTTGCAGCTTCAAAGTTGGTGCGCAGGTCGGCAGCATAAGACTGACCCATTTCCTGTGCGCCTTTTGCAGCGATTTTACCGGATTCAACAACAGCTTCGATGTTCGCTTTGTTGAATTCGTTTGCCTGTGCGAAATATTCGTTGGCTTTGGCGAAAAGCGTCTTTGCGCGCTCGCTCATGTCACCGGCCATGTCGGTGACACGTGATGTCATAGCTTCCGTCGCTTTTTTCGCTTCAGCTGTTACTTTACCAGTTGTTTTAGCCATAATGTTTTCCTTCTTAGGTGTATTTGATTTCTTTGCGGTTTTACGCGCAGCCACTGCTTTTTTCGCAGGAGCTTTCTTTTTTGCTGCCGTTTTGGCGGCAGTCTTACGAGTTGCTTTCGCCGCAGTCTTTTTCGCTACGGTCTTTTTGGCAGACGCCGCTTTTTTGGTGCGTACTGCTTTTTTTGCGACTGGCTTGGCTTTTACAGCGGCTTTCGCTGCTGTCTTGACCGGAGCCGGGGCTTTCTCCGCTTTCACTGCGGCAACTTCTTTCTTCGCAATCGCCGTGTCCGCTTTCGCAGCCTCGGTCTTTGCAGCAGATTTCACCACATCAGCTGTCGTCTTTGCAGTCACAGCCCCTGGTGCAATATTCGTATTCTGATCGCTCATGATGCGTCCTTTATCGTGTCATGTTGCACTGCACAATAAGGATGGTTCGAACATATGTCAAGAGATTTTGTTGCACTGCACAATAAATATTACGCCGCAGCAAAAATATAAGGAAATGCGCTGGTTTAACGTGCTTTTACATAACTTCCAGGCGCATCCTCAATGGCTTTGAGCTTGCCTTTGCCGGGATTATATCCGCCTTTTACCTGTACCATTGTGCCCGATTGATTCTTGAGCCACTCTGCCCAATAAGGCCACCAGCTTCCAGCGGTTTCCTTCGCACCTGCAATAAACTCATCCAGCGAGGCGGCTTCATCGGTATTGGTCCAATACTGATATTTATTCTGGTCCGGGTGATTGACCACGCCCGCAATATGACCCGATCCTGCGAGCAGATATTCATACGGCCCGGAAAGATGCTGCGTCATTTTCCAAACACTCTCGGCCGGGGCGATATGATCTTCGCGGCCAGCCTGAATAAAACTCGGCGTTTCAATCTTGCGCAGGTCAATCGGTGTGCCATCCACCGTCATCGCCCCCGGCACGACCAGTTTATTGTCCCGGTACAGATCCTCCAGATAGGCACGGTGCCATTTGGATGGCAGATTGGTAGTGTCGCCATTCCAGTGCAACAGGTCGAATTGCGGATAGTCCTCACCCTTGAGGTAATTGTTGACGACGTAATTCCAGATCAGGTCGCGGCCGCGCAGCATATTGAATGTCGCCGCCATATACCGGCCATCCAGATAGCCCTGCTGCGACACCTGTTCGATCAGTTTGAAATAGGCATCGTCGATAAACATTTTGAGATCGCCCGCGCGTTCGAAATCGACCTGGGCGGTAAAGAAAGTCGCGCTGTTTACTTTATCCGCTTCATCGCGCGCGGCCAGCAATGCCAATGTTGCCGCCAGTGTTGTGCCCGCCACGCAATAGCCGATCACATTCACGCTATCGACGCCCAGCGCATCGCGCACTGTATCTATCGCATCGATCTGCGCGCCCACATAATCGTCCCAGATTACATCTTTCATGGATGCATCCGCGGATTTCCATGACACCATAAAGACAGGGATGCCCTGTTCCACCGCCCATTTCACAAAGCTTTTTTTCTCGTTCAGGTCGAGAATATAGAAACGGTTGATCCATGGCGGAAAGATGATGAGCGGCGTTTTCATGACCTTTTTCGTGACCGGCATATATTGTATCAGCTGATACATGGGCGTTTCATGCACCACTTTGCCCGGTGTCACCGCGATATTGCGGCCCAGCTCAAATGCATCGGGGTCCGTGTGCGTGAGCTGTCCCTTGCGCAGGTCATTGAGCATATGGCCCAGACCTTTCAGAAGGTTTTCGCCTTTGGTCTCTATGGTCCGCTGAATGACCTCGGGATTGGTCATGGCGAAATTGGATGGACTCATCGCATCAACAATGCCGCTGGTCAGCATGCGCATCTGCTTTCTCTGCTTGGCATCGAGCCCGTCCATATCCTGTACCGACTCCAGCATCTTGTCAGACATGGCGAGATAACTTTGGTAAATTGTCGCAAAAAGCGGATTTTCCTGCCACTGCGCATCGGCAAAACGACGGTCCTTGCGTGGCGATTCAGTCGGGTTGGTGATGATTTGCGCCATTTCCTGCGCGCTTTCCACCGTTTGGGCCATCATCTTTGCCGCTGTGTTCCCCCACATTTTCAGACCCTGCGTGAAAATATCACCGGGATCCGCAGCATCTGTATCCGGCATGCTGGGCAAATCCGCCTTCCAGCCGGACATCATTTTTTGCCAGGCATCCATGCCAAACATGTTGTACATTTTCGTGATATCGACATCCGACGCCTTATCTTTCGCCATCTCCGACATATGCTCGGCAAGCATGGCCTGCATGCGCGTCATGACAGAGGCCCATTGCTGAAAATCCTCCACCGGATTTTCGGTTTTGCCGGAATTGCCCGTATCAGTATCACTCATGTGCTTGCCTTTCATGCCGCGCGGGATGTCACCATATAAAACAAATATCGGGCGATGGATAGGCGCTGCAGCTCCATTTTCCTCGACTTAATACAGACAATGCGTCAAATAGGTTCCATCCAATACATCAAGACGAAAGCCGCCTCACGTGACCGAAGAATTCTACCGTATCCGCCGCCTGCCGCCCTATGTGTTTGCCGAAGTGAATGCGATGAAAGCCGAGGCGCGGGCACGCGGTGAGGATATAATTGATCTGGGCATGGGCAACCCCGATGGCATGCCGTCACAGCATGTGATCGACAAGCTGGCCGAGGTGGCGCAGGACCCGCATGCGCACCGCTATTCCGCATCCAAGGGCATCAAGGGGCTACGCCGTGCGCAGGCGGCCTATTACGACCGCCGATTCGACGTACAGCTTGATCCCGACAGCGAAATCGTCGTGACTTTGGGGTCAAAAGAAGGCCTCGCCAATCTTGCGCAGGCAATTACCGCACCGGGTGACGTAGTTTTAGCTCCGAATCCGAGCTATCCTATTCACACATTCGGTTTTATCATTGCAGGCGCGGCGATCCGTTCGATTCCGGCGGCCCCCGGCCCCGAATTTTTTACTCGGCTTGAATATGCCATGTCCTATTCGGTGCCCAAGCCATCAGTATTGGTACTCGGCTATCCGTCCAACCCGACAGCCTACACGGCAGACCTCGATTTTTACCGGAAAGTCGTCGATTTCGCGCGGGAGCATAAACTGTGGGTTATCAGCGACCTAGCCTACGCCGAAATCTATTATGGCGATACGCCCACGCCATCGCTGCTGCAGGTGCCGGGGGCAAAAGATGTCGCAGTCGAATTTACCTCGATGTCGAAAACCTATTCCATGGCCGGATGGCGCATGGGTTTTGCGGTGGGAAATCAGAAGCTTATTGGCGCACTCACCCGAGTTAAATCCTATCTTGATTATGGAGCGTTTACGCCGATACAGGTGGCCGCAACGGCGGCGCTCAACGGGCCGCAGGATATTATCGACGACAACCGCGCACTCTATAAAGCCCGCCGCGATGTCATGGTCGAAAGCTTTGGCCGCGCCGGATGGGATATTCCCTCGCCTGAGGCCAGCATGTTCGCATGGGCCCCCATCCCTGAACAGATGCGGCATATGGGGGCCATGGAATTTTCCAAAAAACTGCTAGCCGAAGCACAGGTCGCGGTCGCGCCGGGTGTCGGTTTTGGCGACGAAGGCGAAGGTTACGTCCGTATTGCGCTGGTCGAAAATGAACAGCGCCTGCGTCAGGCGGCGCGCAACATCAAACGGTTCCTTGCGCAAAATAGCTAGGGAAAAAGCCGTAAAAACGCCCCGGCCAATCCGTTTTGGATGAAGTAGAATTATGTAAATTACACCTATTTAACACAGTGTTTCGCCTCTAACGGGGTAGGAAACACATATGGCAATCTATATTGGCTGGATATCCGGTACACACGATCCACCCGCCATATTGGCTAAAGCAGCAGCGGCAGCAAACATCGCCGTTTCACATTATCGGGACCTGTCGCGTGATGCCCGGAAATGCGACCTGATCGTTACCAATAATAAATTTTCGCAACTGGAAACAATGTGCCGCAATCGTCTGTCGAACGATGGCGTGCCTATCATTGTACTGGGAAAGCTGGAAAGCGGGGAGCGCGCCAGATGGATAAAGGCGGGCGCGGATGATGCCGTGCATCTGGACTGGTGTGCGGGCGAACTCACCGCGCGAATGAAAACCGCGATCCGCAGGGCGCAGTTTTCAGGAGGTCTGTGGAGCTATGGCCCGCTGGCGTTCAATCTTCTGGAGCGCACCGTGCGCTATTACGGCAGCAGCATTCGGTTCAACACACGCGAATATAATCTGCTGCTGTATCTGGCCAAAGCGCGCGGCGAAGTGGTGCTACGCGAAGAGCTTCTGAAAAACGTGTGGCAAATTGACTTTGACCCCGGCACAAACCGCATCGATGTTTATATATTCCGCCTGCGCGATAAATTGCGCCAGGGCAGCGGAACCGATATTGTCGAAACCGTGCGCGGCAAGGGTTACCGGATAAAGCCGTGGTAAAGCCCTTTTTCTGTCGCTTTATGCTGGACATGTAGCGCGCGGCACTGTTGATTGGCGCATGTATCATTCAGCCAGACGGACCCCCTTTATGACCAACGAAACCCTCACTTTCAAAGACCGCGTCCGTATCGACATAGCCGATCATGTCGCCGATGTACGCCTGATCCGCAGCGACAAGATGAACGCGCTCGACCCGGACATGTTTTCTGGGATTATCGAGGCAGGTGCAGCGCTACATGAGCGCAGGGATGTCCGCGCCGTTGTCCTGTCAGGTGAGGGGCCCAGTTTCTGCGCCGGGCTTGATATGGCGAGTTTTACCGCGTCCCCTGACAGCGGCGGTCCCGACAAGTTGACCGATCGCACCTATGGCGACAGCAACAAGTTTCAGCAGGTGGCGACGCAGTGGCGCAAGCTGCCCATGCCGGTCATCGCAGCGGTACATGGCGTGTGCTTTGGCGGCGGCGCGCAAATTATGTCCGGGGCGGATATTCGTATCATTGCCCCTGATGCGCGGCTGTCGGTCATGGAAATGCGTTGGGGCCTGATCCCCGATATGGGCGGCTATACGGTGTGGCGGGGTTTCGTGCGCGATGATGTTATTCGTGAACTCACCTATACCAACCGCAAATTTAGCGGCGAAGAAGCGCTATCACTCGGCTTTGCCACATATAATGACACCGACCCGCACAGCCGCGCCATGGCGATAGCCAGCGAAATTGCCAGCAAAAACCCCGATGCCATCCGCGCGGCCAAGGCACTGTTCAACAAGGTGCCCGATATGGATTCCGACGCGATCCTGATGGAGGAAAGCGTCCAGCAGGCCAAAATCATCCGCAGCCCCAACCAGATGGAAGCCGTGATGGCCTTTATGGGGAAGAGGAAGGCGGAGTTTGGGGATTAAATGATATCAAGCCAAGTTTTCAAGCATGGCCGCTTTGAAAAATGGTCTTATTCGAACGGATCCTGATGCTTCTTCTTCTGTAGCAAATCATGCCGCAGTTGTTGGCGCAGATTGGCGGGCTCCATGATGTGTATCCGCAGTTCTTCTGCGTCCTTGGCGATATGTGCGATAGACTCCATCACCTCATTCAATTCGGCTTTATTTTCCACATCGGTCTGCGCGTTGTAATGAGACAAATAATCATGCACTAAATGCGGTATCTGTGTAGTTATCCGGCTTTGCAGTTTGAGTGCTTCGCCAGTAGGGGCATATTTTTTATTTGCATATAAAAACCGGTGACATGCTTCCCAATAATTCCTGATTTCATCACGCAGCTCCGGTTCCTTGTGAAATAATTCAATCAGCGCCTCATCAAATTCCAATGCTATTGCATCGCCCGTTTCCGCGTCCTTTCTTACTTTTATTTTGGCATGACGTGCCAATTTATTATATGGCCAGCCCGTGCGTACGTTCCCTTTGAATGTTGTGGCATTCGAATCTTTGGCGCGGGACTGCCACAGAAATGCCACAAGCGCAGCAGCCAACCCGCCGGTTATGGAAATGGTTGTTTCACCAAACGATAATTGGAGAGCAATGAAAGATATCAGGCCAGTGCAAGTCGTTATTAAAATGCGGCGTACAAGGCGTGTAATAAAGGGTAGTGCGTGCCCGGCAAAGATTAAAGCGAGCAGAGTTGCCAGTATAAATAAAATTGTACGAATGGTATCACCTCTTCAATTCCGCCATAATATTATGTGGGGTTTCTGAAAGTGTAATTCAATTCGCACCCCTTGTCATTGAGTGACCATCAACCGTTCAAATTCCGCGCGCAGTTCTTCGCCTATTGGCGTGGGGCCATTTTTGTCAGTGAGCACGATTGTGGTGACACACAGCGCCACACATCTGTCTTTCTGAAACGCGGCCGAATATATATCCCAGCTGCTGGTACCAATCCGGCCGATGCCGCTGGCAATAATAACAGGCTCCGGGAAATAGCTTTCGGCAATATAGTCAAGCTTGACCGACGCGATCAGCCAACGTTGCCCCTCGCTGCGGCGCTGCACCGATATCGCATGGTTGAATTTGCCGCGGCCATGTTCGAACAGGCCCGCCATCGCGACATTGTTGATATGCCCCAGCATGTCGACATCGGCAAAACGTGTCTCCGTGGGATGCGCAAAGGGATAGCTGTTGATATCGGTCTGCCAGCTTTCGGGTCTGGGCATAAGTTTGTCCTTAAATTCGTCACTCCCGCGCAGACGGGAATCTTTATCGGTGTCGCTGTCATGTGGATTACGGTGACATTAGACTCAACCCCCAAACTCCACGCCTCCACAATTTCCTGTCCTACACGCCCCGTACAGTGCTAGCCAGAAGGCGCTAACGCTTTTCCGCATGAAACTTTGCGCACCCGGCTCTTTCACACCGTCTATGCTTTTCTCTACCCACAAACCATGCTGCACGGACCTGGGACCTTTCGATCCAACAACCGGGACCTTCCAGCGATGTAGCATCGCTATATCTGAATTATAATCCAATTATATCATGTGTTTGTGGAAAATTCCCGGTCGGGCGCTATTGCGGCATGCGGGACCTTCCGGCAACACTTGGTGCAGGGTTCAGAGCGTTCCGCTGCCGCTTATTTCCATGAGGAAATCAAATTAAAGCCCTCTTCCGATCAGCTCTTTCATGATCTCGCTCGTGCCGCCGAATATTCGTGTCACACGCGCCGCGCGCCAGGCTTTGGCGATATTATATTCGTTCATATAGCCCGCACCGCCGTGGAATTGCAGGCATTTGTCCATCACTTCCCATTGCAGCTCGGTATGCCACAGCTTCGCCGCCGCGCCTTCTTCGGGCGTCAGTTCTTTCCCGTAATGCCGGTTCAGCGCCCAATCGAGATGCGCCCAGCCCACCTGCAGCTTTGTCTTGAGATCTGCGAGCACGAAACGGGTATTTTGAAAGCCCAGGATTGGTTTGCCAAACGCCTTGCGCTCGCGCACAAACTCGACCGTGTCGTCAAACGCCTTTTGCGCGCTCGCCTGCGCCGACACCGCAATTGACAGGCGCTCCTGCGGCAATTCGCTCATCAGGTATATAAAACCCATGCCCTCCTCGCCCAGGCAATTCGTCATCGGCACACGCACATCGTTGAAGAACAGTTCTGACGTATCGGCGGCATCCTGCCCGATCTTGTCGAGATTGCGGCCGCGCTCAAAACCTTCACGATCACTTTCGACCAGAATGATAGACATGCCCTGCCACGCTTTTTCCGCATCGGGATTGGTCACGGCGCAGACAAGAGTCAGATCCGCATTTTGGCCATTGGTGATATAGGTTTTGGAACCGTTGATGACATAATGATTGCCGTCTTTTTTCGCCGAAGTGCGCATCCCCTGCAGGTCGCTGCCCGTGCCAGGCTCAGTCATCGCGATAGCGGTGATCGTCTCGCCCGACACCAGCCGCGGCAGCCATTTCTGCTTCTGTTCTTCGGAGCCGTAATTGACAATATAGCTGACCACAATGTCCGATTGCAGCGAGAAGCCGAGCGGCGATCCGCCGGTATAGGCCACCTCTTCATCAACAATGGCGTTATAGCCGAAATCAAGCCCGAGGCCGCCATATTCCTCCGGCACGGTCGGGCACAGCATGCCCAGCTCACCCGCCTTGGGCCACAACTCCTTGGGGACGATCTTGTCCTTGTCCCACTGCTCCGCATTGGGCGCAACTTCCTTTTCCATGAAAGCGCGCACGGTGGCGCGAAACGCCTCATGGTCTTCGCTATAGGCGCTGCGCGGGATACGATCGAGGGACATGAATTTCTCCGTATATTATCTGCTGCCAGCCGGTTTAGCGGCTTGTCCGCATGCGCGTCAATCAAATTTAATCGTTCGATTAAATCATAATCAACATAGATTGATGACAAGGCTGGAAAAAGAACGTATAGTGAACATATGGCCAGACTATCGATTCAGGAAAAGCTCGCGATTCTCAGCGATGCGGCGAAATATGACGCCAGCTGCGCCTCCAGCGGATCGTCAAAACGCCACTCGCGCGATGGCAATTCGCTGGGTTCGACAGAGGGCATAGGCATCTGCCATGCCTATGCGCCGGATGGGCGCTGTATCTCATTGCTGAAAATCCTGATGACGAATTTCTGCATTTACGACTGTGTCTATTGCATCAACCGCGTGTCAAGCAATGTGCAACGCGCACGATTTACCGTAGAGGAGATTGTCTGGCTGACTGTAGAATTTTACCGGCGCAATTATATTGAGGGGCTGTTCCTGTCCTCCGGCATCATCAAATCACCCGATGACACCATGGCCGATATAGTGCGCATTGCACGCATATTGCGCGAAGAACATGGCTTTAAAGGCTATATCCATCTGAAAACCATTCCCGATGCCGCGCCCGAATTGATCGAGGAAGCGGGGCGGCTTGCGGACCGGATTTCGATCAATGTTGAACTGCCCACCGATCAAAGTGTCGCACAGCTGGCGCCCGAGAAAAACCCCGCCACCATCCGCAGTGCGATGGGGCATGTGCGGGAAAATATTGAGGCTTCAAAAGAAAAAACGCTGGTCAAAAAACGCCGCAAGAAATTCGCCCCCGCGGGTCAGAGTACACAGCTTATCGTCGGGGCGGATGACAGCAATGATGCGGCCATCCTGGACAATAGTTCGCGGCTGTACGGCAATTACAAATTGCGCCGTGTCTATTATTCCGCGTTCAGCCCGATCCCGGACAGTAGCCATATATTGCCGCTGATCAAGCCGCCGCTGATTCGCGAACACCGGCTGTATCAGGCCGACTGGCTGATGCGGTTTTACGGATTCAGCGCTCCGGAAATCAGCGGTGTGTCGGATGATGGCATGCTGGATCTGGAAGTGGATCCCAAGCTCGCATGGGCGCTTGCCAACCGGCATGCCTTTCCGGTCAATGTCAATCGTGCGGGTAAGCAAACCTTGCTGCGCGTGCCCGGTTTTGGCACGCGCACCGTTGGCCGTATATTGGCGGTGCGGCGCTATCGCACTGTCCATTATGATGATCTGGTGCGCATGGGCGCGAACCTGCGCAATGCGAAACCGTTTATTTTCGTGCCCGACTGGTCGCCCGGCCATATGACCGATTCCGAAAACCTGCGTGCGCGCTTCGCGCCGCCCGCACAGCAGTTGCAGCTGTTATGATCTATTTGGTGCAAATCGAACAGCCCGGTCTCTTCGGCAAATGGCGCGACAATGCCCGGTCTCTGCTGGGCGCGGATGTGCACCCGGACAATATCATCTGGAAAGGAACCAGCAGCACCGGAGAGCTGTTTGACAGCGTCACGGCCCCGCCACCGAAAATGCCAGATGCCGAACTGCGCGTGCCCAAGGCTTTCCTGTCACTCGCCAATAGCGTGATTTGCCACAATGATCCGCAACGTTTCGGAATGCTCTATGCACTCCTCTGGAAAATCCGCAGCGCGCCCGCAAAACTGGGCGATGTTTCCGACCCGTTGGTAAGCCAGCTGCGCGTCATGGAAAAAACGGTGCGGCGTGACTGTCACAAGATGAAGGCATTTGTGCGGTTTCGGGAAATTGATCCCCTGCCACCGTGTGATGGCACAGAGCATAACCAGACCCGCCGCCGTTTCGGCGCATGGTTTGAACCCGATCATTATATCGCCGAGCGCACCGCGCCTTTTTTCGCGCGCCGCTTTGGCGATATGGACTGGATTATCGCCACGCCGCAGCAAATTGTGCATTTTGAGGGCGGCAAGCTGCGTCATGAACCAGGCGGCGAAAGACCGGATTTTGGAACAGACGCCACAGATGACCTGTGGCGTACATATTTCACCCATATTTTCAATCCGGCGCGGCTCAAGGTTAAAGCCATGCAGTCGGAAATGCCCAAGAAATACTGGAAGAATTTGCCCGAAGCCGCGCTGATCCCCGGCATGATTGCCGGTGCGGAAGAGCGGCTCAGGAAAATGCGCGCGGCAGAGCCAACAGTGGCGCCCGCCCGTGCCGCAAAGGTGAAGGCGATCAATCGCCAGCGTGCAGATAAAGCCTGATCTGGTCCGCGCCATTGCTTTTGCCGGCCCGGCCATGCAGGAGGGAAATGTTTTCCACTCTATTTGAAAGCCCCGCCAATGCCCGACACCCATTATGACGCCATTATATTGGGCGCGGGCGGTGCAGGGTTGATGTGCGCCAGCGTTGCCGGGCAACGCGGACGCCGCGTTCTGCTCATCGATCATGCAGATAGGCCGGGCAAGAAAATCCTGATATCGGGCGGCGGGCGGTGCAATTTCACCAATATCCACACAGCGCCCGAACGTTACCTGTCACAAAACCCGCATTTCGCAAAATCCGCACTCAGCCGTTACACCGCGCAGGATTTTATCGCGCTCGTGGACAGTTACGGCATTGCACATCATGAAAAAACACTGGGACAATTGTTTTGCGATGGCTCTGCGCAGCAGATAGTCGACATGCTGCTGGCTGAATGTACCAAGGGCGATGTCGATATCCGCCTTGGTCAACCTATAGATGATGTCAGCCATAATGGGACGGATTACGCTCTTGCTCTGGCCGGTGAGACATTTACCGCATCCAAACTGGTTGTGGCCACGGGCGGGCCATCCATTCCGAAAATGGGCGCCACAGGATTTGCCTATGATCTGGCCCGGCAATTCGGCCTCAAGGTTGTCGAACCGCGCCCTGCCCTGGTCCCACTCACCCTTGGCGGAGATGAAATCATGTTCCGCGAACTATCCGGCGTGGCGGCAGAGGTTGTCGCCCGGTGCGGGAAGACCAGGTTTCGCGAAGCGGCATTGTTCACCCATCGCGGACTGTCTGGACCGGCGATATTGCAGATATCCTCTTACTGGCAGCATGGTGAAAGGCTCCACATCAACTTCCTGCCCGATATGCAAAGCGGTTGGCTTGCGCGCACCAAGCGTGAAAAACCGAAGGCGACATTGCCTTCTCTGCTTTCGGCGCAATTGCCCACACGTCTGGCGGCGGCGCTTGTCAAAAAGCTGAGTCTGCAGGGCGAACTTGCCAATCTGTCTGACAAGAAACTCAGCCTTGCGGAAGCGCAGCTTGCCGGTTGGTCGTTTCATCCCAATGGCAGTGAAGGTTTTGCCAAAGCCGAAGTCACAGCTGGCGGTGTCAGCACGGCGGAACTTTCCTCAAAAACCATGGAAGCCAAGAAAGCATCGGGACTATACGTGATTGGTGAAGCCATCGATGTAACGGGCTGGCTGGGCGGATATAATTTCCAATGGGCCTGGGCCAGCGGATGGGCCGCTGCACAGCGTTTATAGATTATATCTATATATCAATATCTTATTTTATTACAGCCCTTCGCCAGATAGGCGCTGACAAATAAGGTCTAGCTGGTCCAAGCTGCCGTAGCTGATCGAAACCTGTCCGCTGGTAAGGTTTGAATCGGATGTGATTTTCACTTTCAGACCCAGCAAATCTTCCAGATGCCGTTCGACGGAGGCGATATCGGCATTGCCCGAATCATAGGATTTCGTTTCGAGCGGCGCCTCCTTACGTTCGCGCGGACCGCGTACCAGTTTCTCGGTTTGCCGCACAGACAGGCCCTGCGCCACAACATTCTTGGCAATCTGGTGCGCATCATCGCTATTGATAAGCGCGCGGGCATGGCCCATCGACAATGTATTTTCGACCACCATCTGCAGCACGGGCTCCGGCAGCGCAAGTAACCGAACAAGGTTGGCAACATGGCTGCGCGATTTATCCACCAGCTTGCCGATTTTCTTGTGCGAATAGCCCTGCGTGTCAATGAGTCTCTGATAGGCCTGCGCTTCTTCTACGGGATTTAAATCCTCGCGCTGAATATTCTCGATCAGTGCAATTGCCAGTGTATCTTCGTCGCTCAATTCACGCACAATAGCCGGAATTTCATGTAATTTGGCGCGCTGCGCCGCACGCCAGCGGCGCTCACCGGCGACGAGTTGATACCCATCCCCCTTACCGGGGCGCACGATGATCGGCTGGATAACACCGCGTTTGGATATACTGTCGGCCAGCTCTTCAAGTGCTTCATCGTTGAAAAAACGGCGCGGCTGATCAGGGTGCGGCGTGATGCGTGCAATGGCAATATTCTGTACACCGCCATTTGCGGCCCCAGTTGCGGTTGAGGCCGCCTCACTGTCACTCCGCACAATCGGCTGTTCCCGCTTCACATCACCGAGCAGCGAATTCAGCCCCCGGCCAAGCCCCTTGTTTTTCTTGCTAGCGATGGTTGTGTTTTTAGCCATATTCGTAACTTTCATTTATGCAGCGGCAGCGGTTTTGCGTTCCGGCATGCGGTCGATTAATTCGCGTGCAAGCGAGATATAAGCTTCTGACCCAGCGCATTTATGGTCGTAAACCAGCGCAGGCAATCCGTGGCTCGGCGCCTCGGAAAGGCGTACATTGCGCGGAATAACGGTGCGAAACACCAATTCCCCCAAACAGGCGCGCACATCATCGGATACCTGTTCGGTAAGCCGGTTGCGGCGGTCAAACATGGTGAGGACCACGCCAATTATCGACAAATCCGCGTTGAACCGGCCCTGTACACGCTCCACCGTCTGTAAAAGCTGGCTGAGGCCTTCGAGCGCAAAAAACTCGCACTGCAGCGGGACCATTAGGGAATCGACTGCCACCAACGCATTCAGCGTCAAAAGGCCGAGCGATGGTGGACAATCGATAAGGCATATATCCCACCGCCCGGTATCGGCATCATCCAGCGACTGCTTGAGACGGTGCGTGCGGCTTTCAAATTCAACCAGCTCGACTTCCGCGCCCGAAAGATCTTGCGTTGCAGGCACAATATCCAATTGCGGGATCGCCGTTGCAACTGTGCATTGCTCCAGAAACGTATCGCTCGTCAGCAAATCATAGCTGGAATATTCACGTTCGGACTGCTCCACGCCCAATCCGGTGGACGCATTGCCCTGTGGGTCCAGGTCAATCAAAAGCACGTTCCGCCCTGTTGCCGACAGAGCTGTTGCGACATTGATTGTCGTTGTGGTTTTACCCACGCCACCTTTTTGATTGGCTACGGCAATACGGATCACGTGTCTCTCCTGAATATGATGTGTTTCACGTGGAACAAATAATAGCGATAAAATTCAATTAATTATTCAAATAACCAGCTAATATTTTGGCGTGCTCGTCCGTGATGCTATGTTTCACGTGGAACAGGTGTTGCCATTTCCCACTTAATGCTTCTAATTCATTAATAGCATTTTTTCCCTTAGGAAGCAGCCATAATGTTTTTTCTGTGGAAAAGCGTTCGGCGAGAAGCAGCAATCGATCAAGCGATGCAAAAGCGCGAGCACTTATCACGGATGCCTCAAAACTATCGAGTTTCTCAAGCTTTCTGCCCTCAACCCCCGCATTTTTTGACAGGTCGAACTTCTCTATCATCCGGTTCAGATAATCCACACGCAGTGCGCGCGACTCTACCATTGTGACTTTCCAGCCACTGATCATAGCTATAATCAGACCTGGAAACCCCGCTCCCGTCCCCAAGTCTAGCCAGATGCCGTCACCTTTTTTCCCATCGCTTCGGTGCCCATAAGACCTTGAGAGGCTTAGCAACTGTGCACTGTCCACAATGTGCCGCACCCAGATATCTGGCAATGTTGATGGTGCAATTAAATTTTGCCGCTTCGCTTCTTCCATGAATATCGCGCAAAATGCATCAAGCTTTTCCATTGTTTCACGTGAAACATGAAGATGTGATGATAGCCACGCACGCGCTTCTTCGTCGGAGTTTATCGTGGGGAGAGATATCATCAGGCAGCCAGGCGTCTGGCATATATCATTATCGCCACAAGCGCGGCAGGAGTTACGCCTCGCACACGCCCGGCAGCAGCGAGAGTATCCGGTTGGGCCTTTTCCAGTCTTTCCACCATTTCATTGGAAAGACCGGTGATGGCGCGATAGTCGATATCACTGCCCAACTTTATGCTTTCGTTTGCACGAAGATCCCGCATCTCGGCATCCTGCCGCGCAAGATAGGGAGCATAGCGTGCATCTTCTTCGATTTCGGCAAGTAGCTCGTCCGAAACATTTTTTATTTCGGGGATAAAAACTGCAAGATCTGCAATGTCGATATTGGGAAAACGTAGCCATTCGAACAATGACTGCCTGGCACCATCAGCTTTGACATTCAGGCCTGCATCTATCAATTTATCAGATCCAACGGATGCTGACAGACTTTCCATAATCTGATTCTTTTGCGCACTCCGTCCTTCGAACCATATCTTACGCTCTTCGCCCACACACCCTGCCGCAATAGCAAGACCTGTCAAACGCGATGAAGCATTGTTAGCGCGCAACCGCAACCGGTATTCCGCCCGCGACGTCAACATCCGATAAGGTTCGGTCACACCCTGAAGCGTAAGATCATCAATCATAACAGCCAGATAGCTGTTCGCACGGTCCAACGCGGGTGCAGCGCGGTCAAGTAGCGCAGATGCGGCGGCCATGCCCGCTATCAAGCCTTGCGCCGCGGCCTCTTCATAACCTGTCGTGCCGTTAATCTGCCCCGCACAATACAGCCCTTCAAAAGCACGAACCGCCAGATTGCGGTCCAGCGCGCGCGGATCAATATGGTCATATTCCACGGCGTAACCAGGCACCACGATTTCTGCCCTCTCCAAGCCCGGCATGGTATTTATCATAGCCTGCTGAATATCTGTCGGTAGTGATGTGCTGATCCCGTTGGGGTAAACCAAATGTGTATCAAGTCCCTCAGGTTCCAGAAAAACCTGATGGCCATCGCGGTCGCCAAAGCGGAAAATCTTGTCCTCAATCGAAGGACAATAACGCGGCCCTTCCGCGTCAATAGCGCCGCTGAATAACGGAGAGCGATCGAATCCCGAACGAATAATGTCATGCGCCTCTGCGTTCGTGCGGGTGATCGCGCAAAACACCTGTGGGATGGTGCGCGCCGTTGTCAGCGGTGACATTGTCCAGTCGCCACCATCGCTGGGCTGTTCTTCAAGCTGTGCCCAGTTGATTGTCCGGCCATCAATGCGCGGCGGTGTGCCGGTTTTCAAACGCGCCATCGGTAGCTCAGCCGCGCGCAATTGCTCGGCAAGCAGCGTCGCCGCATTTTCACCCGCGCGGCCACCGGCCATACGTTCTTCGCCGCGATATAATTTGCCGCCCAGAAATGTGCCGGTAGCGAGGATGACGGCCTGCGCAGATATTTTCGCGCCGTCCCCCATTACCACACCGGTCACCTTGTGCGCCTGCCCCACCGCAAACTGAAGCGCCGCTACTTCGCCCTCGACAATCTGCAGATTTTCCTGGGCATCAAGCATGTGATGAATGGCGGCTTTGTATAATGTCCGATCCGCCTGGACACGCGGTCCGTGTACCGCGCTGCCTTTGCTCTGGTTGAGCATCCGGTAATGAATGGCCGCGGCATCGGCTGCGCGGGCAATCAGGCCATCAAATGCATCTACTTCGCGCACGAGGTGTCCTTTGCCCAGACCGCCAATGGCGGGGTTGCACGACATGGCACCAATGGAATCGCGCGTAAAGCTGACCAGCGCAGTGCGGCACCCCATGCGCGCGGCAACAGCCGCCGCCTCGCACCCCGCATGGCCGCCGCCAATCACAATAATGTCAAAGTCACGTGTTTCCATAATCCAGCCGATATAGGAATTTACAGGCCCGGTCAAAGCCATTGTGCCCCGTGTTTCACGTGAAACAGGGTAATACCGGCGGGCTTATTTACCGATACAGAAACGCCCGAATAATGTATCGAGCATATCTTCCGTGTGTGTATTGCCGAGTAAACTGTCCAGCGCCGCGCGTGCAAGGCGCAGCTCTTCACCGATCAGCAGATAGTCATCAATCCCTGCTATATTCTGCAAAGATTGAGACACTGTGTTCAGATGCAGGCGTTGCCGCTGATTGATTGCAAAGCTATCGGGGCCAGGTAGAATTTGTCCGCCTGCATCAATCAACCGTGCAATAAGCTGGGCCATATTCTGTCCCGTCATTGCGGACAGACGGACCAGAGGACTGGATTTGGGATACGGCGGCGCGCCATCCACCTGCGCTTCTATCTCCCAAATTTCCTTATGCGCTGGCCCCTCACCTTCCTTGCCAAGCCAGAGTACGATGTCGGCTTGCTCAATAACTTTACGCGCACGCGCAACACCGATTTGCTCAATCTCATCATCCTTTGCATCACGCAGGCCAGCCGTGTCGGTAAATACAAACGGAATGCCTTCAAAAGCTATCGGTACTTCAATCACATCGCGCGTTGTCCCCGCAATATCGGATACAATAGCGGCCTCACGCTCTACTAAAGCATTGATTAAAGTTGATTTTCCGGAATTCGGCGGCCCCGCAAGGACCACACGTATGCCTTCTTTCAGCTTTTCGGCAGATGGCTGACCCAGCATGTTTCTGATCGTATCATTCAGCATAGCGGTATCCGTGCGAAGCGATGCCAACTGATCGGGGGCCACATCATCCTCATCCGAAAAGTCAAGCGCCGCCTCAACACGTGCCGACAGTTTCAGGATTTCGCCGCGCCAATCATTAATGATTTTGGAAAATCTGCCACTCGCCAATGACAGCGCCGAAGCGCGTTGCAATTCACTTTCGGCAGACAGAAGGTCAGCCAACCCCTCCGCCTCGGCCAGATCCATCCGGCCATTGAGAAAAGCGCGCCGCGTAAATTCGCCGGCAATCGCCTTGCGAAGCCCTTTTATGTCGGCAAGGCAGCTTTCTACCGCGCGCACCACGGCGCGGCCGCCATGCAGATGCAACTCGGCCAGATCCTCACCCGTCGCGGTGTCCGGCCCCGGAAACCACAGCACAAGCGCGTGATCAAGCGTAGCACCGGTTTCGGGATGGACCAACCTACGCAGCGATGCCTGGCGCGGCACAGGCAGCTTTCCGCACAGCGCGCGCAATGCCGCTCCCGCCTGTGGGCCGCTGATCCGCATGACGGCAATGGCAGCAGGTGGCTGCCCCGAGGACAGCGCAAAAATGGTATCCTGTGCCGCCATACGCGCCCATCCCTACGGTCAGTTGCCTATACGCCTTGAACGGACGCAGTCTTCAGCTTTTCTTGGATTTCTTACCTGAACCGCCTGTCGCTTGTGACATGCCTGTTTCCATCAGCGACTGGAAAAAGCGCAGACCCATTTCGCCCATCGGCGCGATGTTTTTGGCAAGATTCTGCAGCTGCTCGACATTGGTGGCGCCTTCCATCGCGCTCTTCACGCCCTCGACATATTTGTCATTGACCGTCGATACATCGGGAAGCCCCAGGAAACGACGCATTTCCTCCGGCGTGCAATCCAATTCAACATTCACTTTCATATCCTGTTCCTTTCACGGCATCCCCCATATCCAAACGATATGCCCGATCCGATAACGGCTTGTACTGCGCCCTTATCATCCAATCCAAAATGGGTATAAATGGTGCATAAAGCAAATGGTTTGATGCAATTTGATTCAAGGAGAGCAAAATGGCGGCGATGGAAAATATAACAACACTCAGCGGTGATGGCGTGTTTTCGGCTTATGTGAGCCGTCCGGAAGGTGATCCCAAGGCTGCAATTATAGTGATACAGGAAATTTTCGGGGTGAATAAGGGCATTCGCCGCAAATGCGATAACTGGGCCGAAAAAGGCTATCTCGCGGTCGCGCCCGACCTGTTCTGGCGGCTGGAGCCCGGCTTCCATCTCGACCCGGATGTGCCGGCAGAATTTGAACAGGCGTTAGACTGGATGGGCAAGTTCAACCAGGATCAGGGTATCCGCGATATTGAGGCGACGATCAAATATACCCGCGCGCAGGTGAGCGGCGGCAAGGTTGGCTGCACAGGTTATTGTCTGGGCGGGCGGCTCGCCTTCATGACGGCTGCGCGTACTGATATCAACGCGTCCGTCGGTTATTACGGGGTCGGCATCGATGGCTTACTGGGTGAGAAACATGCGATTGCGCACCCGCTCATGCTACATATCCCCACCGAGGACGGATTTGTCGATGCCGCCACGCAAAAAGCGATGCATGACGGACTGGATGACCATCCGAAAGTCACACTGCATGACTATGAAGGCCTCGACCACGGCTTCGCCACCGAATTCGGCAAACGCCGCGACGAGGCCGCTGCAAGGCTCGCCGACAGCAGGACAGAAGCATTTTTTGAAAGCGAGCTGGGGTAAGCCAGTTACCCGAAAAACTGCCACACGCCGAGCTGCGGATCGAGTATCCCATCATAGATCATCTTGCCCGCAACGTAGAGAATGACGACGAGTCCGACATAGGCGATCCAGCGATAGCGTTCGATATATTTGGCGATGATATTGGCCGCAACACCCATCAGGGCGACAGCGATAATCAGGCCGACGATCAGGATTCCGGGATGCTCGCGCGCCGCGCCCGCAACCGCGAGCACATTGTCGAGGCTCATTGACACATCGGCCACGGCGACGGCCCATGCCGCGGCGGCAAAGCTTTTGCCGGGGCGGATACCGCTATGTTCATCACCCTCAATTTCAGGAGAACCCATGTTGCCCGCCGGGTGCAGTTCCCGCCACATCCGCCATGCCACCCAGAGCAGCAGCAGACCGCCCGCAAGGATGAGCCCGATAACCCCCATCAGATAGGTAACCGTCAGTGCAAAGACGATGCGCAGCACCAGTGCCGCGAGTATCCCGATCATAATCACCTTGCGGCGCTGGTCTGGTGGCAGGCCCGCCGCAAGCGCGCCCACGGCAATCGCATTGTCGCCGGCCAGTACCAGATCAATCAGCAATACCTGCCCGAACGCCGCAAGCGCGCCCGGTTCGGTAATGTTGGAAAAATCATGGACAATCGCGTCCCACATTTCAGCGGGCGAACCAAGACCATCGACAGCAGCGATGAACAATATCAGGAAATCAGGCATGTATTTAGCGGCCCCGCCTTACTGGTTCATGCTGTCAAAGAAATCTTCGTTGGACTTGGAATCCTTCATCTTATCGAGCAGGAATTCCATCGCGTCGATCGTGCCCATCTGCATCAGGATACGGCGCAACACCCACATTTTGCTGAGCGTATCTTTCTCGACCAGAATCTCTTCCTTGCGCGTGCCGGACTTGCCGACATCCAGTGCAGGGAAGATACGCTTGTCGGAAACCTTGCGGTCAAGCACGATTTCGGAGTTGCCGGTGCCTTTGAATTCTTCGAAAATCACCTCATCCATCCGGCTGCCTGTATCGATCAGCGCGGTGGCGATAATGGATAGCGAGCCGCCTTCTTCAATGTTACGCGCCGCGCCAAAAAAGCGTTTCGGGCGCTGCAACGCATTGGCGTCGACACCGCCCGTGAGGACTTTGCCAGAGCTGGGCACCACAGTGTTATAGGCCCGGCCCAGACGCGTGATGGAATCGAGCAGAATGACAACATCTTTCTTGTGCTCCACCAAGCGCTTGGCTTTTTCAATAACCATCTCAGCAACTTGCACGTGACGGGTGGCGGGTTCGTCGAAAGTCGAACTGATAACTTCGCCGTTCACGCTGCGCTGCATGTCGGTCACCTCTTCGGGGCGCTCATCAATCAGCAGCACGAGCAGATATACTTCGGGGTGGTTATCGGTAATCGCCTTGGCAATATTTTGCAGTAGCACGGTTTTACCGGTACGCGGCGGGGCCACGATCAATGCGCGCTGACCCTTGCCCTGCGGCGAGATAATATCGATCACACGGGCTGACTTGTCTTTCACGGTCGGATCGGGGGAATCGAGATTCAGTTTTTCATCGGGATAAAGCGGGGTCAGATTGTCAAAGTTGACGCGGTGCCGGACGGCATCAGGATCATCAAAATTGACCTGAGTGAGCTTGGTCAGTGCGAAATAGCGTTCGCCATCACGCGGCCCGCGGATTTCACCCTCGACTGTGTCACCCGTGCGCAGACCAAATTTGCGGATCTGGTTTGGGGACACATAAATATCATCAGGCCCGGCCAGATAATTGGCTTCGGGCGAGCGCAGAAAGCCGAAACCGTCCTGCAGCACTTCAATCGTGCCCAGCCCCATGATTTCCTCGCCATCCTCGGCCAATTCTTTCAGGATTGCGAACAACAGGTCCTGCCGGCGCAGTGTCGATGCGCTTTCCACGCCGAGCCCTTCCGCCATTGCGACCAGCTCTGCGGGTTTTTTCTGTTTCAGTTCTTTCAGGTGCATAGGATTTCTCAAATATAATGGGTGTGAACAAAGGTTCGTATGTGGAAAATGGCGCGTGGGGTGACAATGAAGATGTCAGCGAGTGTTATTCTCACGCTCTCCCGGACGGGATAGGCATTAAATATGCGCGGTGGCGGTGCAAGTCAAATGATTTGCCGGGATACGTCAGAAGTTTCTCTTTGTCATTCTACCGAAGGTTGGAATCCAGTTGTCTTATCATGCGGCGAAAAAGCTAACAGTTTAGGCAAGCCGCTGCGTTGATACGATGCTATCATGTGCAAATCCCCACTGCCAGCCAGCACCTTTGTCTGGACCCCAGCCTGTGCTGGCGTGACGTGAGACACCAATTAAACCACTCCGTCATTCCCGCGAAAGCGGGAATCCATCCCCTGACCCTGCACCTTAACAGAAAGGATAGATGTTGAAGAGAATGTCACGAGGCTTCGACAAGTTCAGCATGACGTTAAAAAGGCCGCACAATCACCAGAACAACGATGATCGCTACCGCCACGCCTGGCACTTCATTGAACAGGCGCAGTTTCTTGTCAGATAGCTTTCGCACGCCCCGCGCCAGATTTTTGGAATAGGCGATCATCCAGCCGTGATAGCCGCTAAGCAGCAGCACAAAGAGCAGCTTGGCATGGAACCAGCCCTGGGTAAAAGCCCCGGTCTGATAGGCCAGCGCAAGTCCCAACACCCACACGATAATCATCGATGGATTGAGGATGATGTTGCGCAGTTTGGATTCGCGCTCGACCCACTTGGAATCTTCCGCGCTGCCGACATCCGATTCCTGATGATAGATAAAAAACCGCGGCATCATGAACAGGCCCGCCATCCAGAAAATGACGAAAATAATATGTGCCGCTTTAAGCCAAACGTATAGCAAAGTCAGAATCTCGCCCATTATTGCTCCCGGTATATGCGGGTGGCAGGTTAATTATCGCCGCGCACCAGTGTAAGCAGCTTTTCCACATGCGCAATGGGCGTGTGCTGCAAAATGCCGTGGCCCAGATTGAAAATATGCGGGCGGTCCGAGAAAATATCGAGAATTTCCTGTACCGCTTTTTGCAAAGATTCCCCGCCCGCCATCAAGGCAAGTGGATCAAGATTGCCCTGCACTGGCAGGTCTTTCGGCAGGTTTGCCGCGGCCCAGTGCGGATCAATGGTTTCATCCAGACCAAGTGCATCGACGCCAGTTTCGCGTGCATAGGCAGGCAGTTTCTCTCCTGCACCTTTGGGAAAGCCTATAATCCGCGTGTCCGGATGCAGCGCGCGGAGTCTGGCAACGATTTCCGCATTGGGCGCAATCACCCATTTTTCAAATTGTGCAGGCGACAAAGACCCTGCCCAGCTGTCGAACAGCTGCACTGCATGCACACCTGCCTTGATCTGGCCGGAAAGATATTCGACGGTCAGGTCAATGATTTTCTGAATCAATTCGCCAAATCCGGCCGCATTCATATAGGCATATTGGCGCACCGCCGCCTGATCCCGGCTGCCCTCGCCATTCACCATATAGGTGGCCACGGTCCAGGGCGATCCGGCAAAGCCCAGAAAGCATGTCTCAGGGCTTAATTGGGCGGCCACCTTGGTCACTGTCCGGTAGATCGCCTCAAGGTGCTGAGGGGCCGCTTGCAGCGCATCTAACTGGCTATCGAGAAGCCTGGGCGAAAGCCGTGGCCCCTCGCCCGCCAGAAATTCCAGATTCTGGCCCATGGCGTGCGGGATAATTAATATGTCGGAAAACAGGATCGCCCCATCGAAACCAAAACGGCGGATCGGCTGCAGCGTGACTTCTGCCGCAGCATCGCTGTCATAAACCAGATCAAGAAACCCGCCTTTTTCTGCACGCAAAGCGCGGTATTCGGGCAGGTAACGCCCTGCCTGGCGCATAAGCCATATCGGCCGCGCCTTGCTAGCTTCACCGCGGATTGTTTTGAGCAAGAAGGGATCAGTCATACTAAATAATCTTATTATAAATAATATTGATGAAAGTAGATGGCGTGTGGATAACGGGTATAAATTGCATATGCCGGATTTATCCACATAATGACACTGAAAAATGGATATGGAATCGCGGCCCGTGACTCAGCTTATAATCTGGGGGTTTGCGCATAACGCGAATCAGTTATCCCCGATATTTTGATTCAGCGCGCGGCATGTGTATGTCCGGGCCGTATAAAAACGGAAAGCGGGCATGCTATCAATATGTGGACTTATCCCTGATTTCATCCCTTGATTTATGCGTCCATTATCCACAAGCCTGTGAACATATGAAATTACACCTGCACCTTCTGTCTGACTCCACTGGTGAAACGCTGGAAAACATCGCCAAGGCAGCGCTCGCACAATTTGATGGCGTCGAGATTATCAAGCATTTCTGGCCGATGGTGCGCTCGGAAAGCCATCTGGACCGGATACTCACCGATGTGGCGGCGAATCCCGGGCTCGTGCTGTTTACCCTGGTCAATCCCGAAACGCGGCGCAAGCTCGAACGGCAATGCCGCTCGCTCGGCCTGCCTGCTGTACCCGCGCTTGATGCCGTGACCGACGCGCTTTCCAATTTGCTTGGGCAAGAAGCCAAAACGCGTCCGGGACGCCAGCATATCTTGGATGCTGCCTATTTTGCGCGGGTCGATGCGATCCAGTTTACTATTGCCCATGATGACGGCGTTGGGTGGGAGAACTGGGAAGAGGCCGATATTGTGCTCGCCGGCGTGTCACGTTCGTCGAAAACACCGACTTCCATCTATCTCGCCAATCGCGGATTCAAAACCGCGAACATTCCAATCGTGGTCGAATCCCCTCCTCCTGACGCTTTGTATAATCTGAAACATCCGTTGGTGGTGGGGCTGACCACCCATGCAGACCGGTTGGTGCAGGTTCGCCGCAACCGGTTGCTGTCACTTAACCAGACGCCAGAAACGGACTATGTGGACGGCGATGCAGTGAAACGCGAGCTGCAATATGCACGGCGCATGTTTGCCGACAATGGCTGGCCGGTGATTGACGTCACGCGGCGTTCGATTGAGGAAAGCGCCGCGGCGATTATCAATCTGGTCAATGAACGGCATCTGGCACAGTCGGAGTCGGCTGACGGGGCAGAGTCAGGCGGTCCGGAATGACACTTGTGCTCGCTTCCAAAAGCCGTTCGCGCCGCGCCATGCTCAAAAACGCGGGTGTGGAAATTGAATGTCTGCCCGCCAATGTGGATGAGGCGGCAATCAAGGACAGCCTGATTGCGGAAGGCACTACGCCCCGCAATCTTGTCGATGCACTGTCGGAGGCCAAGGCACGGCGCGTGTCGAACCGTGTGCCGGGCGCCATGGTGCTGGGCGCGGATTCGCTGGTGGTGACAGAAGATGGTCAGTATCTGGACAAGCCCGAAACTCCGGGTGACGCAAAGATGCACCTGCATATGCTGTCGGGTACAACGCACAGCCTGTTGAGCGGTGCGGTCATTTACGAGGATGGCGCGCCAGTATGGCGGCATATCGATGTGGCGAAAATGACCATGCGGCATCTGAGTGACGGTTTCGTGGATGATTATGTTTCGGCGCACTGGGACAATATCCGGCACTGTGTAGGTTGCTATGAAATAGAGGGCCCGGGCGCGCAATTATTTGCGCGAATTTTGGGCAGTCAGTTTACGATCATGGGCCTGCCGCTACTGCACCTGCTGGATTACCTGCGGATCAGGAAGGTTTTGCCGTCATGACAGCCAATCGTCCCTATGCCGAAGTAATCGGCGATCCGATCCGCCAGTCTAAATCACCGATGATTCACGGATTCTGGCTGCAAAAACTGGGTATAGATGCGGATTATAAAGCCGTACATGTGAAGCCAGAAGAACTTGCTGACTATATTGCCACCCGCCGCAGAGATCCGAACTGGCGCGGGTGCAATGTCACACTGCCGCATAAAATTGCGGTGCTGGACCATGTTGGTGATCCGGGCGGGCTCAGAGATTCTATTGGCGCGATGAATACGATACTGCGCGATGAAAATGGCGAACTGACAGGCACAAATACCGATGCAGGCGGCTTTTATACACCGCTTTCACAAAGCGACCTTGGCGATATTCATGTCTGCATAATCGGCAATGGCGGTGCGGCGCGTGCGATATTATTCGCGCTCAGTAGGCTGGACGTTGGCAATGTACATATCATGGCGCGCAATCCTCTCAAGTCGGTGGGGTTGCTCAGCCAGTTCGGGCTAAAAGGTGAATGCGTGCAGATGGAAGCGGATCTGCCGCCGGCACAGCTGCTCGTCAATGCCAGTCCGCTGGGCATGCAGGGTGTTGCCGAAGCACTGGATATTGATCTCGCGCCCCTGCCCGATAATGCGATAGTTTATGACATTGTTTATACCCCGCTGATGACACCGCTGCTCAGGCAAGCAGAGGCAAGGGGTTTGCAAACCATTGATGGCCTCGAAATGCTGATAGGCCAGGCGGATCTTGCGTTTGAGCTTTTTTTTGGCCAGCCCGCGCCGCGCGAGTATGATAAAGAACTTCGAAAGCTGCTGACGAAATGACCGTGGAGCGCGCACAAAAACCATTGATAGTCGGTCTGACCGGATCAATTGGCATGGGCAAGTCCACGGTTGCAGGAATGTTTCGCGGCCTAGGCGTGCCGGTGTTTGATGCGGATGCTGCGGTGCATGAATTACAGGGGCTGGATGGTGTGTTGCTGGATGCAATTGAAGCGGAGTTTCCCGGCACCACTGGTATTGATGGTGTGAACCGGCAAAAACTGGGCGCCGCGGTTTTGGGCGATACAGCCGCGCTGGAAAAGCTGGAGGCGATTATTCACCCAGCGGTCGCGGATATGCGCAAGGCTTTTCTGACCGAAAATGCGGACGCACCCCTTGTCGTGTTCGACATTCCGCTGTTGTTTGAAAAAGGTGGGGCGGATGCCGTCGACTCTATCGCAGTGGTGTCGGCTTCCGAAGAAATTCAGCGCGCCCGCGTCTTGGCAAGGCCGAATATGACACCCGAAAAGTTCGCGCGCATACTGGCACTGCAAATGCCCGATGCGGAAAAACGCGCCCGCGCCGATTATATTATTGATACAGGAGTATCTTTGGAAGAGACGCGGCAGATTGTGCAGAATCTTGTCACAAAATTGTCACCGCCCCTTGCCTGAACCGAAAAACAGTCCAATATGGCTCTTATGACAGCGACTCCATTGAGAGAAATCGTCTTTGATACCGAGACAACCGGATTTGACCCCAAAAGCGGGGACCGGATGGTGGAAATCGGCTGTATCGAAATGATCGGTCGGGTCGAAACCGGCAAAAGCTATCATTGCTATTATAACCCTGAACGTGACATGCCCAAATCTGCCGAAGAGATTCACGGGCTTTCCGATGTTTTTCTGTCCGACAAACCGCTTTTTGCGGACAAGGCGGACGAGCTTATAGAATTTCTGGGTGATGCGCCGCTGGTGGCGCACAATGCGACATTTGATTTCGGGTTCCTGAATGCAGAGCTGGAGAAATGCGGGAAGCCCGCCATAGCGATGGACCGGATGGTCGATACATTGGCGATGGCGCGCGTGAAACACCCCGGGGCAAAACTCTCGCTCGATGCATTATGCACCCGCTATGGCATTGACCGTAGCCACCGCGTGAAGCACGGAGCCTTGCTGGACGCTGAGCTATTGGCGCAGCTTTATATCGAGCTGACCGGCGGGCGGCAGATTGGTCTTGGTCTGGCGGCGGAGAAGAATGATGCGCAATCATCCGGTGCGCGTGACGATCCACTCGTACGCAGCGATCGCCCCTTTCGTGCGCCGCGCCCGCATAAAGCCAGCGCAGAGGAACTGGCGGCCAACACAGCTTTTTTGGAAAAAATGGAACTACCTATATGGCACCGGGGATGAAAGGAGCGGAATAGCACCCAAAACTGCCAAGAACCGACAGTAATTATAATGGAGAACTCATAATGGATATTCGTGTTTCAGGCCACCAGATGGATACGGGCGAAGCCCTGCAACAGCATGTAGAAGACCGGCTGAATACGAGTATTAAAAAGCATTTTTCCAAGGCTATTTCGGCGCATGCTACATTTGGCAAGGGGCCGCACGATGCATTCCAGTGCGATATCGTGGCGCACATCATGCACGGCCTTATCTTGAAAGCGAGCGGACAGGCACAGGATGTCTATCCCGCTTTTGACCAGGCCGCCGACCGGATTGAAAAACAGCTGCGCCGCTATATGCGCCGATTAAAGGACCGGCATGATCAGGCTGCCCATGCGCTCAAGGAAGAAGAGGCAGCCTATACCGTTTTTGATACACCAGTCGAAGAAGCCGAGGATACGGGCGATGCGCCGCTCGTAATTGCGGAAACACGTGTGGATATTCCGTCAGGCAGTGTATCTGATGCGGTCATGATGCTTGATTTGCGCGATACCAATGCCCTAATGTTTAAAAACTCTGGAACTGGCAAGCATAATATGGTGTATCGCCGTTCCGACGGATCAATCGGCTGGGTCGAACCGCAAAACACCGATTAATCTCCCTCCCCGCTCTCATGCGGCACAATGAATTATAAACGGGCGCGTGCGCAGCTTTGCTGCGCGCACGATAAAATTATGCAAACTTTTATTCTTGATTATGAAGCTGTTCTGACCGGTGTGCAAATATCCGGCAAAACACAGCTGCTGGAGCTTTTGGCCGAAAATTTCAGTGAGTGTTACGGTTTGGACAGGGCCGTCTGTTTCGACCGTCTTGATGAGCGTGAAAAGCTAGGCTCCACCGGTTTCGGGCGCGGTGTTGCAATTCCGCATGGCAAAATCGCTGACATCGATAAGCCTGTTGCCCTGTGTATCCAGTTGGCCAAACCGCTTGATTTTTTGGCTGTCGACAAACTGCCGGTTGACCTTGTCATCGCGCTTATGTCGCCCGTCGATGGCGGCTCTATCCATTTGCAGGCGCTGGCCAGCATATCCCGGCTCATGCGTGATGAAAAAATTGTGAGCAGCCTGCGCGGTGCAAATGACCGTGATGCTGCCTATGCAGTAATTGCCAACAAGATAGACCGCGATGCCGCCTGAGGCCAATCAGATGACCGCTGCGCCCAGCGGCGAAGACTGGCATTTCCGGGCGCTGGAATCGCTCTATGCGGCGGCACCGATTAACACGATGTTCGATTCCCGGCTGGAAATCGTGGAATCGGGCGTGGCGCGCATCCATTTTATAGTCGACGAAAAATTCTATCATGCTGCCGGTGCAGCGCATGGTACAATCTATTTCAAGATGCTGGATGATGCGGCCTTTTATGCCGCGAATAGCCTTGTTTCCGACCGGTTCTTACTCACTACGGCGTTTAACATGAATTTTACAAGTCCTGTAAAATCGGGACCTGTGACTGCGGAGGGCAAGTGGGTCAGCGGCAAACGCCGTGTTTTCATTGGTGAGTCACGCTTGATTGATAGCGAGGGTGAAGAAATCGCTCGCGGCACCGGCACATTCATGCGCTCGCACATCGCGCTATCAACTCTCGATGGCTATGGTCTTTGAGCGGTTTTCGGTAAACCTTTTGATTTGATGGCATATTATGATTGAACCCCGTCTTTCCACCGATATGCGAATCGGTGCCATAAAGCGCCTTGTCGAATCGGAGGGTGGTTTCACCATGGTGCTTAAAAAAGGCGATCCCATATCCGGCGCGATTCTGGTCCAGACTCTGGAAAAGGGACGCAATCCCAAGCTGTTCGAGCAGATGCCAAGCCTGGACGATGGTCCCGTATGGCAGCAGATATGGTCAGAAGGCATTGAAAACAAAGGTGATTTATCAGAATACTTGGAACGGCGATTCGCCAGAGACAGCGATTTATGGTTAATTGAACTGGACATCGCAGATAGCGAACGGCTCACCGGACTCTTGCGCCAGTTAAGTTGACTATGTTGCACTGCACACTAATTTACATCCTGAATGAAAGCGCAGGCAGTTTGACGGCGACACTCTTAAGCATCAAACCAGCACGCAGACGGGGGACTGTCCGGAAATAATGATCGAAAATCGCAAAGGTTCCGTGAGGAGCTGATTTTCGTGCAAAGTTATTTTCAGTGAGAGCTCACCGCATAGATAAACAGGTTTATGAGCAAGATTTTAAAAGCCGTCAGTGCGGTGGCCATTGTGCTATCTACATCTGCAGCCGTTATCGGCACGGATATGACACTGGCGTTTGACAATGCGGCTGAAACAACAGCCACCGAATCCATTATTACGGCTTCCAATACTTCCAGCGCGCTGGAAACAGTTGTTGAATTGCAGAATGAGACAGCAGCTTCTGTACCTGCGACCAAAACGCAGGAAATAGCAGACACTCCGGTTACGACGGATGCCAAGGGCGAAGTGCTTACCGTTCAGCCATTGCCGGACGATTATGTCGAGCATGACCCCAATGCCGTTCCAGTGCCTGCGCCTGTCGTAGAGGCTGCCGAAGCGCCGCGTACGGCATCTTCGCTGCGCAAGCTGGCCAAACAGTACAGCGTTCCGGCGAGCCTGAGCAAGGAAATGCATTGTCTGGCCGGCGCGGTGTATTTTGAATCGAAAGGTGAATCGCTCGAAGGCCAGCTCGCTGTTGCCAAAGTGATCATCGCCCGTTCTGAATCGCGCCGCTTCCCGAACAGCTATTGCGGCGTTGTGTTTCAGCGCAGCCAGTTCTCTTTTGTACGCGGCGGCAAAATGCCCCGTATCAGAAAAGGTGGCCGTGCCTGGAAAGAAGCAGTTAAAATTGCCCGCATCGCACATGATGACGCTTGGGAAAGCCGCGTTGAAGGTGCGCTTTTCTTCCACGCACGCTATGTATCGCCGGGCTGGCGTCTGAAGCGTATGGGGCGGATTGAGAACCACATCTTCTATCGTTGATAGCGATGTTTTAAAGTTCAAAGGCCGGGCATAATGTCCGGCCTTTTTGTTTGGAGGATGGAATTCCGTACATAAACCGTCATTCCCGCGCAGGCGGGAATCTCCATCAGTCTGGCGCTAGGTTGTCTGAGATTCCCGCCTGCGCGGGAATGACGGCTTCAAAGCCATGCCCATTTGACAGTCATAGTCAGTCGCGCAGCAGTTCGTTAATGCCGGTTTTGGAGCGGGTCTGCGCATCCACCGTTTTGACAATCACCGCGCAATATAGCGACGGGCCTGCGCTGCCATCGGGTAGAGGTTTGCCCGGCATTGCACCTGGAACCACCACGGCATAATCGGGCACGCGGCCCATGTGCACTTCGCCGGTGGCGCGGTCGACAATTTTGGTCGATGCGCCCAGATAGACGCCCATGGACAGCACAGCCCCCTTGCCAACATGCACGCCTTCGGCCACTTCGCTGCGTGCGCCGACAAATGCGCCATCCTCAATCACCACTGGTTCCGCCTGCAACGGTTCAAGCACACCGCCAATGCCTGCGCCGCCCGAAATATGTACATTCTTACCGATTTGCGCGCAGCTGCCGACGGTGGCCCATGTATCGATCATTGTGCCTTCATCGACATATGCTCCGATATTGATAAAGCTGGGCATCAGCACTGTATTGCGCCCGACGTGCGACCCGCGGCGCACGACAGCGCCCGGCACGGCGCGAAAGCCCGCTTCGCGGAACCGGTTCTCACCCCATCCCGCAAATTTGGAGGGCACTTTGTCAAACCATGTCGCATCACCCGGCCCGCCGCCAGTCAGCACATTGTCGTTCAGGCGGAATGACAATAGCACCGCTTTTTTCAGCCATTGGTTCACTTGCCAGCCATCGCCCGCGGGTTCGGCGACGCGCGCTTTGCCGCTGTCGAGCATTTCCAGCGCCGCATCCACGGCATCGCGCACTTCGCCTTTGGTGGTGATGGACACGCCATCACGCGCTTCCCATGCCGCGTCTATAATTGCCTGAATCTGGTCGCTCATATTCTTTCCTCTATTCTTTCAATGCTGCATTTATATCGCCGAGCCATTGCAGCAGGTCCGATATTTCATAGTCGATAAAATCCGGGTGTGCGCCCCTGTCGCCCCATTCCGAACCATTATTAATCCAAACCGTCGCCATGCCAAGCGTTTTGGCAGGTTCCAGGTTGCGGGCCATGTCCTCGATGAAAATGGATTGCGCAGGGTCTATATCAAACGCGGCCAGCATCCCGCGATAGGCCGGCATATCGGGCTTAGGCCGATAATCGCAGGCATGGATATCGTGAATATCCGTGAAAAGATCCGCAAGACCCAGCTTTTTCAGGACGCGTGATGCATAGGTTCTGTCGGCATTGGTGAAAATATATTTCGCGCCGGGCAGGGCCATAATTTCTGCGTGCAGATCGGGTGCGGGCTGTAGCCGTGACAGATCGATATTATGCACAAAGTCCAGAAATTCGTGCGGGTCCACGCCTTCATGCCGCATCAATCCGGCCAGTGTCGTCCCATGGTTATGGAAATATTGTTTCTGGATGCGGTATGCTTCTTCGCGTCCGCATTGCAGGCGGTCGGCAATAAATATCCCCATTTTCTCGTCAATCAGCGCGAACAGGTTATTGGATGCCGGATACAGAGTGTTGTCGAGGTCAAAAACCCAATTGCGGATGGAAGAAAGCGGATGCGCCATGCCCGGATGCCTAAACAGCGCAGGCGCAAAGGGCAAGCATTGATGGCGGGTAGTCGTTTCTACGCCTGCGAATCTGATTGTTCCGTGGGGCACTGCTCTGCCCATTCGGCGCTAAGCGAAGGTTCCACTTCCAAAGGGGCGCGCCTGCTACGTTCCGCATCAAAACATGTGCGATCAAGCTGCCCCAAAGCCCATATCGCCGCGCCGCGCACGATATCGCTTTCATCGTCCAGCAATTCGCAGATCTGCGGGACATAGGCTGTGTTACCGCTATTGCCCGCCGCGATCAGGCTGTTGCGCACCATGCGCGCCCGCCCGCTGCGTTTAATTGGGGAGCCGGCAAATATCTGCCGAAACGCGGCATCGTCCATGGCCAGCAGTGCGGCAAGATCGGGCGCGGCCAGTTCCGCGCGCGGCAGATAGGCTTTGTTGCGCTGCGCCTGATCGGCAAATTTGTTCCACGGACATACTGCGAGACAATCATCACAGCCGTAGATATGATTGCCCATCGCAGCGCGATATCTGCGCGGGATCGGGCCTTTACTCTCGATCGTCAGGAAAGAAATACATGCCCTTGCATCGAGCTGATATGGCGCGGGAAATGCGTTCGTCGGGCAGATATCCTGACAGGCGGTGCAGCTTCCGCAATGGTCCTTTTCGGGGGCATCTTCGGGTAGCTCAGCGCCCACAAAAATGGCACCCAAAAACACCCAGCTGCCATGTGACGTGCTGACCAGATTGGTGTGTTTGCCCTGCCAGCCCAGGCCCGCCTGCGCGGCCAACGGTTTTTCGGAAACAGGCGCGGTATCGACAAAGACCTTGACCTGCGCACCGGTGCTGTCCACCACCCAGCGGGCGAGAGCTTTCAGGGCTTTTTTGACAGTCTTGTGGTAATCGGTGCCCTGAGCATAGACTGAAATCCGCCCGTGATCGCGCGCGGTTTCGAGCCGCATAGGGTCCGCATCCGGGGCGTAGCTCATGCCCAGCATGATGGCGCTGCACGCGCCTTCCCACAGGGTTTTTGGCTGGGCGCGCTCGGCCATACGATCCGCCATCCACGCCATGTCGCCATGTGCACCGTTTGCAACCCATTGCTTCAGGCGGGCACCATGTTCATCGGGCAACTGCGCCTGCGTGATACCCATGTGCACAAAGCCCAGCTGCTCGGCCTCCGCCTGTAGTGCAGCGCGCCATGCGAAAAAATCGCCGCGCGCAAATTTATCCTTGGCGGTTTCCATAATTTCTGGCTACCCTGCGAAGCGGGGAGCTGTCCACACTGAAAAGGCCAAATGAGAAGGAATTCCAGTGAGCGCAAATGCAATCGAAGCGCGCGGACTTGTCAAATATTTTGATGATTTTTGCGCAGTGGATGGTGTCGATCTGACAGTGCCAGAGGGGAGTATTTTCGGAATACTTGGCCCCAATGGCGCCGGCAAGACGACGACGCTGCGGATGCTGCTGGGCATTATCAACCCTGATAAAGGCAGCCGCTCCTTGTTAGGTGCGGACCGCCCGTTATCGGTGGCGCAGCAAGTCGGCTATCTGCCCGAAGAACGCGGCCTGTATCAGGCGATGAAAGCCTATGACGCGATTGCATTCATGGGGGCATTGCGAGGCTTACCGCTGAAAACCGGGCGGGAACGGGGACGGCAATTGCTGGAAGAAAACGGACTGGGTTACGCCGCCGATAAGGAAATACGGATGCTGTCGAAAGGCATGGCGCAAACCGTGCAATTGCTCGGCACGATTGTGCACAAACCGAAGCTGATCGTTCTGGACGAACCTTTTTCGGGACTGGACGCGCTCAATCAGGGTAAGCTGGAAAACCTGATCCGCGCGCAGGCCGAGCAGGGTGTGACCGTGATATTTTCGACGCATGTTATTGCCCATGCCGAACGGCTGTGCGAGGAAATTGCGATTATCGCGGGCGGCAAAGTCCCGTTTCATGGCAAGGTTTCGGAGGCACGCGACCGCCTGCGTCCGCAAGTGACTCTGGAAACGCGCAACAGCGACGGTCCGTGGCGTCAGGCATTGCCGCAGGAATGCGACCGTAATGGGCAGCATTGGCACTTTACGTTGCCCGAAACGGGTGTCGAACCGCTTTTGAAAGCGTTGATTGACGGTGATGCCGGGATTGAGTCGCTTTCCATTGAACGCCCTGGACTGCACGATGCCTTTGTCGCGATTGCGGGAGAGGCGGCGGCCAGGGAAATGGATGAAGCGAATATGGAGACACCGTCATGAAAGAGCTGATCCGTTCCTCATTTGTGATTGCCCGCCGTGATTTTACGGCGATCATTTTTTCAAAGGCATTTTTCTTTTTCCTGCTTGGCCCATTATTCCCGCTCGCCATTGGCATTGCCGCGGGCGGACTGGGGCAACAGATGGCGCAGGAGATTGACCGGCCATTGGTCGCGGTCATGCTGCCTGCGGATGAGGCGCAGGCCCTTGCAAAGGCTGCTGATAGGCTGTCGGCGCAGATCGGTGCGCGGCGGCTGCCGGATATGAAAATCATTGCGGCCAAAGATGATATGGCTGCGCAAGTGGCCGCGCTTCTGAAAGGTGATGAGGGCAATGAGAACGGGGACGGTGAGAAATTTATCGCCGCGCTGTCGGGTGACTTTGCCAGTCCGGTGCTGACGGGCGCCGCGGATGACGTCATGCGCTGGCAGGGCGAAATCGGGCTGTTGATCGATACGGCGCAAAATGCGGCGGACACCCCGCCCACTGAGGTGGAGGCAAGCATTGTTGCCGACAGCGATGGTGCACGCACAAAATTAAGGTTGTTGACGGCGCAGGCAGGGCAGGCGGCCTTGTTTATGCTCACCATGTTTCTTGCCGGGATGGTGCTATCCAATCTGGTTGAGGAAAAAACCAACAAGATTATCGAGATTCTCGCGGCCTCCGTGCCGATTGAATCGGTGTTTCTGGGCAAGCTGTTTGCCATGCTTGCGATGGCTTTGATCGGCATTGCGGTCTGGGTGAGTGTCGGCGCATTTGCGATAGAGACATTCGGCCCCGGCCTGCCCAGCCTGCCTGTGCCGGCGGTAGGCTGGCCCTTATTCCTGCTGTTCGCGATTTTATATTTTATTATGGGCTATCTGCTGCTCGGCTCGCTATTTCTGGGTATCGGCGCGATGGCGACAACCGTGCGCGAAGTGCAGACGCTATCGATGCCGGTGACGATGCTGCAATTCTTGGTGTTCGGTCTCGCTTTCTACACAGTGTCCAAACTGGGTGAACCGCTGGAGCTTTTTGCGGCGATATTTCCGTTCAGTTCGCCTTTTGCAATGCTGGCCCGTGCGGCACAGGTCGATACATTATGGCCGCATCTGCTGGCGCTTGTGTGGCAGATTTTCTGGGCGGCGCTGATTGTGCGGATCAGTGCAGGCCTATTCAAACGCAATGTCATGAAATCCAGCAATAGCGGCAAAGGCGGCTTTTTCGCGCAGCTATTCTCCCGCCCGACCTAAGGCCATGGGCTGTAATTTCCTGAAAGCCATAATCGCTCACCCGAGTTGACATTACTTACACCGATGTTAGCATGCATGGCGTATCCGGATATGCCCCGCATTCAATAGGGGCAGGCGGTGAACAGGACATGCAGCAAAAGTCATGAGAGGCTGGACGCGGCACACCCCAATGTCTGTAGGAGAATACTATGGCCACCCAAGCCCCGACAACCGCGATGCCAACCGATCCGTTTGATATGACACTGCCGGAGATATATGGCGAAGACCGGTGGCAGGAGCCATTCCGGAAGCTGCGCGAAACCGCACCGGTTTATAAAGTGGAGAATAGCGAATTTGGCGCGCACTGGAACGTGTCGACATATAAGCCGATCCAGCATGTCGAGGCGCTGCCCGATATCTATTCCTCCTCCTATGAACATGGGGGGATTACGGTCGCGGATATTGATAACTGCGATTTTGAGGATGACATTATTCTGCCCATGTTTATCGCCATGGACCGGCCCAAACATACTGGGCAGCGGCGCGCTGTCGCCCCCAAGTTTACGCCCAGCAATATGACGGAAATGGAATCCGATATCCGCCGCCGCACGGGCGAGATTCTGGACGAACTTCCGATTGGAAAATCCTTTGACTGGGTCGATAAAGTGTCGATCGAACTCACCACACAGATGCTTGCGCTGCTGTTTGATTTTCCGTGGGAAGACCGCCGCAAACTGACATTCTGGTCCGATTGGGCAGGGGACATTGAACTCGCCCGCTCGCCGGAAATGCGCAAGGAGCGCATGGGGCATCTGTTTGAAATGGGCGCCTATTTCAAACGGTTATGGGATGAACGCGTGGACCAGCCACCTGCGCCCGATCTGATTTCCATGATGATACATTCGGATGCGACCAGCCATATGAGCGAAATGGAATTCATGGGCAATCTCGTGCTGCTGATTGTCGGCGGCAATGACACCACGCGCAACAGCATGTCAGGACTGGCTTACGGTTTGAACAAATTCCCCGAAGAACGCGCGAAGCTGGAGCAAAATCCGGCGCTGATTGCGAACACCACATCGGAAATTATCCGGTGGCAGACGCCGCTTGCGCATATGCGCCGCACGGCATTGCAGGATGCCGAACTGTTCGGGCAGCAGATCAAACAGGGCGACAAGCTGGTGCTCTGGTATATCTCCGGCAACCGCGACGAAAGCGTGTTTGAAAACCCGGACAGGATTATTGTCGACCGCGAAAATGCGCGCCGGCATCTGGCCTTTGGTTATGGTATCCACCGCTGTGTCGGCGCACGCCTTGCGGAATTGCAGATTTCAATCCTGCTCGAAGAAATGGCAAGGCGGCGAATGCGCGTCAATGTGCTCGCCGAACCGGAGCGGGTCGCGGGCTGTTTCGTGCACGGATATCGCAAGATGGATGTCGAACTCAGCACCTATTAAAGCGCACCATGTAACTTTTTGGCAGTTTGCACCGTATATTATAATATAGGTGCAACAGGATGATGCATATGGACCATAAAGATACACGCGAAGGCATGGGGCGCCGTTATTTCCTTGGGATTGCCGCTCTGCTGGGGCTGGGCGGAACAGGTTTTGCCATCAGCCGTTCGGGCAGCGCGGATGCGCGGCCGAAGCGCAAGTTTGCCATCACCAAAACCGATGCGCAGTGGCGTCGCCAGCTGACCGCCAGCGAATACCGGATATTGCGCCAGGCAGGGACGGAGCGACCCTATTCGAGCAAACTCAACAAGGAAAAACGCAAGGGCATATATATCTGCGCAGGTTGCGCCCTGCCTCTCTATTCCTCCCGCACCAAATTTGAAAGTGGCACCGGCTGGCCCAGTTTTTATGCGCCGCTGAAAAACGCGATCGGTACTTCCACCGATTATAAAATTGGCGTGCCGCGCACCGAAGTGCATTGCCGCCGCTGCGGCGGACATTTGGGTCATGTGTTTAATGATGGGCCGAAACCGACGGGCAAACGCTATTGTATGAACGGCGTCGCCATGGATTTCCGGCCGGGGTAAATTCCCGGCGGCAATATGGCATTTCAGGGCATCTGGCCGCACCCAATCCCGTCACTCCAGCGAAGGTTGGGATCCAGATAAGGTTGCGTGCGAAGTACGAGGACTGCATATTATTTGCATCGTATCAATGAGAGGCCTGCCCTAGGCTAAGGACCTGCTACTATGCGATAGGGCGGCTGGATTCCAGCCTTCGCTGGAATGACAATATTCTATTCAGGCGCGGCGCATTGTTCCCATAGTTCGACTTTTACGCCGTCACAATCGATGATCCAGGCAAATTTTCCATAGCCTTCGTCGACCTGATCGAGCACTTCAATGCCCTTGGCTTTCAGTTCAGCGGTAAATTCGTCCAGATTATCGACGCGCAGGTTAATCATGAAACCCTTGCTGCTCGGCTGCATATATTCATCATCGGTAAAATGGCTGATCAGGCTATAAGGCTCTTCGCCTTTTTCCTCCGACCATTTGAGCATCGGCCCATATTCGCCGTCCAGCCCCAGATATTCCTTATACCATGCGCGGGTGGCTTTCGGGTCCTTGACCACATGGAATATGCCGCCCAATCCTGTAATTTTTGCCATATCAACCCTCCCCTTGACTATTCGGTCTCCGCGTTATCCTTAAAACCCTGCGCCACGACATACCATTCGGACGAGCCTTTGCGGCTTGCCGGCGGCTTGGCGTGCTTGACGGCAGTGAAATGTTTTTTCAGGAGCGTGAGCAATTCCCGGTCGGTCCCGCCTGCCAGCACTTTGGCGACAAAGGCGCCGCCGGGTTTCAGATTTTCGATCGCAAACCATGCCCCCGCCTCGACCAGCGCCATGGTGCGCAGGTGATCGGTCTGTTGGTGGCCCACTGTGTTCGCGGCCATATCGGACAGCACCAGATCCGGTTTATCGCCCAATGCGTCCAGAATCATGTCCGGCGCTTTATCGTCCAGAAAATCCATTTCGAATATCGTTACATCGGGCAGCGGATCGGCGGGCAGCAAGTCAATACCGACAACTTTGGCCTGCGGCGAAAGCCGGTGTACAAGCTGCGCCCAGCCGCCCGGCGCGATACCCAGATCGACGACATGGCGCGCCTTGCGCACCAGTTTGAACCGCTCGTCCAGTTCGATCAGTTTATACGCGGCGCGTGAGCGATATCCATCCGCCTTGGCCTGCCGGACATAGGGGTCATTGAGCTGGCGTTGCAGCCATTCGGTTGAGGACGCTTTGCGCCCCCGCTTTTTTTTGACGCGTTGGCGCTGGCCGACCTTGCCGCGGTTCATTTGCGGGCCTGTCGGGTAGCGTTTGCAGCATTGCTCGCCGCCATCAGCGAGCGCAATATGCCTTCACGGATGCCGCGATCAGCCACGCCGAGGCGTGCGGCGGGCCAGATGTCCAATATTGTTTCCAATATCGCGCATCCTGCCACGACCAGATCGGCACGTTCATGTCCGACACAGGGCAGGGCGCGGCGTTCGTCAAGCGACATATGCGCCAGATTGCCGCTGATATCGCGCATGGATTGCGACGGAACGATCAGACCATCGATTACATTGCGGTCATAGCTCGGCAGGTCCAGGTGCAGACTGGCAAGCGTTGTCACAGTGCCGCTGGTGCCGAGCAGGCGTTTGTGGTCGCCTTCATGATGCGGAAGCCGCGCACGGAAACTTGCAAAACTGTCCATCACGCGGGTGCGCATATTGTTATAAGCTAATGCGCGCGATGCGGCGTCATCAACTTCATAGCGTTCGCTTTCGGTGAGCGAAACAACACCCCATGGCACCGATTGCCAGTCAAGAATCTGCGGCGCACTGCCATCGGTATCGACGAGCACCAGCTCAGTTGAACCGCCGCCAATATCGAAAATCATCGCCGGGCCCTGTCCGGGTTCGAGCAATATATGACACCCCAGCATGGCCAGCCGCGCTTCTTCCTCGGCAGTGATAATATCCAGCGCAATACCGGTTTCCTGCCGCACGCGTTCGATAAACATTTCGCCATTGCTGGCCCGGCGGCATGCCTCTGTGGCGACAGAGCGCGCCAGTGTCACATGGCGGCGGCGCAGTTTGTCCGAACATATCGAAAGCGCGGCCACCGCGCGGTCCATGGCGCGGTCACTCAGCCGCCCGCTATGCGTCAACCCTTCGCCGAGCCGAACGACGCGCGAAAACGCATCGACCACGACAAAACTGTCATCGGCAGGTTTGGCGATCAGCAGGCGGCAGTTGTTGGTGCCCAGATCAATCGCGGCATAGGCGCGGCGTGCGGGCCAGCCATTATGGCTGCGATTGGCATGGGTGGGTCTGCTCCCTGTACGTTTGTTATGCGCGTTGCGGCGATCATAGGGATGACGCCGCTCAGGCTTTATCGCACGGCTTTTCTGTGCCGCCCGTTTGGGAGAATCATTGCGTTTGGATACCGCATCATTGGCAGAGGTGTGCGCGTCATCATTGTCTGACGCCTTGCTATCCATTGCTCTGCTATGCGGCATGGGGGTCGATCTTTCCACCACAGCCGTTACTCTTATCTTTATCCGGAACGGGTAATACCGCCGGTACTTGGACGCAAATGTAGGGAAAATCGGGTATAATTGCAAGGTTACACGATCACATCTGGGGTTTTAACATTTCGCAAAGCGGGAATATGGTGCACAGGCGGCAATTGGGAAATCCTCACAAAACCCTTGACCGGCACAATTATGCCACCTAAATCGCGCCCTCTGTTGCCCCGTCGTCTAATGGTAAGACTGCGGACTCTGACTCCGTCAATTAAGGTTCGAATCCTTACGGGGCATCCAGATTTTCAGCGAATCATAAAATTTGATAAGGCGCCATTGCCGCAAAGGCATCAGATGTTAAAACCTTGCGCAAAAATGGCGGAGACGGAGGGATTCGAACCCTCGATAGGTTGCCCTATACACGCTTTCCAAGCGAGCGCGATCGACCACTCTGCCACGCCTCCGTTATTTTGGTGGTTGGCTCACTCTCGTTCGCAAGCCTGTCCCGTGAGGGCACCAAACCAAAACCACGCCTCCATTATCGCCGCTTCACGCCTTTTGCAAGCATCCATCTTGCGCCGCCCTTGCATTGAGATGGTTTTCTGGCAGATTGTTTGCCATGAAACATATATCTGCATCCCTATCCGCCGCAGCCTTGCTGCTCGCTCCCGCTGCATTGGCTGCGCAGGAGGAGCCGGAGGGCGCGCCGTCCCCGAATCAGATTGTTGGCAAAGCTGCGGGGGATGAATGGGTAAAAATTGCACCGGAAGACGTGTTGGTGATGACGCTCGCACCCGATGCAGGTGGCAATGAGCGTAAGGTCGTGATTCAGCTGATGCCTGCGCCCTTCAGCCAGGGCTGGGTTCAGAATATCCGCACCCTGGCCCGCGCCAAATGGTATGACAATATTTCCGTCAACCGCGTGCAGGACAATTATGTCGTGCAGTGGGGCGATCCCAATTACGACAATCCAGAGGCAGAGGGGGAGACGAAAGAGCTGCCCGAGGGGCTTAGGGTAATGGAAGAAAAAGATTATGCGGTTGAGGCGTCACCAAGGCTATCAAAAGCGGGCGTTCCGCTTGTTTACCAGGCGGATGGCGGCAAACCTTCCCCCACCACTTTCAACAGCCAGCTTGTTTTTCGCGGTCAAAAGCCCTCTGAATATGCTGCCTTTGCGCATGGTTTTCCCTATTCGGGTTCCATGAATCCGCACCAATCGCTGGCTTGGCCTATCCACTGTTACGGCATGGTAGGCGTTGGGCGTGGTTACTCACCAGATACCGGTTCAGGCGCAGAGCTTTACACCGTGATCGGCCATGCCCCGCGCCACTTGGACCGCAATATCGCGCTGGTGGGGCGGATCATTAAGGGGATGGAGCACCTTTCCTCGCTACCGCGCGGCAAAGGTGTGCTCGGTTTTTATGGTGAGGACGAGCTGGACAAGCGTGCCCCGATCCTGAGCGTGCGGGTTGCCAGCGATCTGCCCGGTGCGGATCAACCCATGTTCGAATATCTGAGCACCGAAGGCGAAACGTTCGCCAAATATGCCGAGGCGCGCGCCAATCGCCGTGACCCCTTCTTCATTGTCCCGGCGGGTGGCGCGGATATTTGCAATATTCCGGTGCCGGTGCGCCGCATTAAAACGAAGGCGAGTGAATGAGGCGCAGATTTTTTTCGTACCCCGGCCTTCGCCGCAGTCTATTTGGGCAGAGTTTCTGGCCCCCGGCCTTCGCCGTTGTGCTGGGCTATTGTCTGTTCCTTGATACAGACCCCGCCTATGCGCAGGATGAGGATTATGATGACGACTATGCAGAGGAGGCCGTAGAAGGCCCTTCACCTGAAGAAGTGCTGGCGGCCGCCCCCGCTGAACACTGGCTGCCTATCCCTGTATCCGACCTGATGATTATCCGCCTTGCCGACAATCTCGACGGAACGCGCCGTGAAATCACAGTGCAGCTTTTGCCCCCTCGCTATTCAGGCGGTCATGTACGCAATGTGCGCAAGCTGGCCGAAGCGCGCTGGTGGGATAATACCGGCATCTACCGCGTGGCAAAGAATTTCGTCTCGCAGTTTGGCGGAGCGCCTTATGGCAAGCAATTGCCTGGGACGCTTGAGACAGTGCCTGAAAGCGAATATTTCAACGCGGCGCTGGGTGAAAAGCGCGCGGCCGATATGAAGGCGCTGGAAGAAATGCGGGTCTGGTCGAATACGCACAGGAAAACCGATATTCAGCCGCTGATGAAGATTATCTATGAAAATTACGGCGCCAAAGTCGGCTTTGCCGATGGCTGGCCGGTCGGGCTGAAAGGCGGGAAATATTATCCGATCACCTGCCGCGGTGCGCTTTCGCCGGCGCATTTCGACCCGCCTGACACCGGCAGCGGCGCGGATATATCGATTATCACGGGCGAGGAGGCGCGCAGCCTTGATACCACGTTCGGCCATGTGGGGCGCGTCATCAACGGGCTGGAGCATGCGGTAAATCTGCCACTGGGGCCTGCGCCCGCCGGATTTTATAACGACCTGTCACAAAATGTGCCGATCGTATCGATCCGCATGGCCTCCACGCTGCCACCCGAGGAACATCCGCAGTATGAATATCTGGCGAGCTACAGCCCGTCATTGCTGCAATATATCGCCGCGCATGGCGGCTATGGAAATATTTGCACGGTGGATTACCCGGTGCGGCAGAAACGGTAAATTGCGCAGCCTAACCCAATAACCGCCGCACCGGATAGCCGGACCAGGTCTTGACGGGGCGGATGGCAAAGGCGCTGTGCATGGCGGCTACGCCGGGCAGCCTTGCCAGCCGGGTGCGGTGGATGTCGTCATAATCCGCAACATCGCGCGCCGCGACGCGGAGCCGGTAATCGGCCTCACCCGACATTAAATGGCATTCCAGAATTTCATCAATTTGCTGCACCGCTTTTTCAAATATCCTGAATGAACGCTCGGTCTGTGCCGTCAGACGAATCTCGACAAATACATCAAGCTGCATGCCAATTTTCTGATTATCGAGCCGCGCGACATAGCGTTCTATCATACCGCTTTTTTCCAGCATTTTAACCCGCCTGTGACACGCGGAGGGCGACAGGGCGATACGCTCGGCCAGCATATTCACTGATATGTTGCTGTCATCCTGCAGCTGTTCCAGCAAAGCAATGTCAATACGATCCATAGGATAATTTCCTGTATATAATCACATATCAGATAATATATTCGAATATAAATGAATTTTACAGGATTATTAGAGAAAAATAAATATGCAGTTTCGGGTATAGTATAGCCATAATTTTCAGGAGATTCGGATTATGCGCGTAGGTACCCCCAAAGAAATCAAGAACCATGAATATCGTGTCGGCCTGACACCTGAATCGGTGCGCGAGCTCGTGGCCAATGGTCATGAAACGCTGGTCGAAAAAGGTGCGGGCCTGGGCATTAGCGCCACGGACGATGAGTACCGTGAAGCCGGTGCGGAAATTGTCGAGACGGCAGCGGAGATATTCGAACGCTCCGACATGGTGGTGAAGGTGAAAGAGCCGCAAGCAGTCGAACGCGCGATGCTGCGCGAAGGGCAGATCCTGTTCACTTACCTGCACCTTGCGCCGGACCCCGAACAGACAGCGGATCTGGTCAAATTCGGGGCGACCTGCATCGCATATGAAACCGTGACCGATGACAATGGCGGCTTGCCGCTGCTGAAACCGATGAGCCAGGTGGCCGGGCGCATGTCGATACAGGCGGGCGCAACCGCGCTGGAAAAAGCACATGGCGGGCGCGGCATATTGCTGGGCGGTGTGCCCGGCGTATCTCCGGCCAAGGTCGCTGTGATAGGCGGCGGCGTTGTCGGACTTAACGCGGCGCAAATGGCCGTAGGGCTGGGCGCGGACGTCACCATTCTTGACCGCAATCCCGAAGTGCTTGAAGAACTGGGCAATTATTTTGAGGCACGCGCCAAGACACGCTTTTCCAATCAGGCGAATCTGGCCGAATGTGTGGCGCAGGCCGATCTGGTCATTGGCGCTGTGCTTATTCCTGGCGCCTCTGCGCCAAAACTGGTGACACGCGAAATGCTGTCGACCATGAACCCGGGCAGTGTGCTGGCTGATGTCGCAATTGATCAGGGGGGCTGTTTTGAAACGTCAAAGGCCACCACACATGCGGAGCCGACCTATGTCGTTGATGAAATCGTGCATTATTGTGTGGCGAATATGCCCGGCGCAGTGTGCCGGACATCGACTTATGCGCTCAATAACGTGACGCTGCCGCATGCGCTCCGCATTGCCAATAAGGGTTGGAAAGAGGCATGCCGCGCAAACCCGCATCTTGCCGAAGGATTGAATGTGTGGAACGGCCATGTGACCTATGAAGCCGTCGCGCGCGATCTGGGCTATGATCATATGCCGATTGCGGATGCGCTGAAATAAGCGCGGCATTCTTTCCGCCCGGGCCTGTGTTGCCCCTTAAAATACTGTCCTACATGGCACGACATCTGCTACTGTTTGTGCGGATGACGGGCTATGTGCGCATTATATATGCGAAACTATTATGCACCGGTGTAACCTTTGCGATGAAGGGCGGGACCTTTCAAATTACAATATGTTTAAAAACAGGCGGTTGCGTGAAATTATAATGGGCAGGCGTGACCTTTGGCAAAATTTTTTAAATTGAGGATGATAACATGACGGCACAGCAGCAACGGCCGATTGCATCAGGGTTCCATATGAAAAGCGAGCCCGATGAGGTCATGGCGGGCATTGACCTTTCCGGGAAAATTGCCGTGGTGACGGGTGGTTATTCGGGCATCGGCGTAGAAACAGTGCGGGCATTGGCCAAGGCGGGCGCGCGGGTGATTGTGCCGGCACGCACGCGCGGCAAGGCCGAAAGGAATCTGGCCGGTGTGGATGGCGATATCGCGATTGCCGATATGGATCTGGCCGACATCGCATCGGTGCGGGCATTTGCCGATAAAATGGAATCGTTGCTGCCAATGCTGGACCTGCTGATCAATAATGCGGGCATCATGGCCTGCCCGCAGCGGCGTGTCGTGCCGGGTTGGGAAGCGCAGTTTGGTACCAATCATATGGGGCATTTTGCGCTTACCAAGGCGTTGATGCCGTTGCTTGAAAAAGCCGATAACCCACGCGTCGTATCGCTATCCTCCATTGCGCACAAGCGCAACGGCATCCTGTGGGATGACGTGCATTTCGAAAAAAGCGATTATGATAAATGGGCGGCCTATGCGCAGGCGAAATCGGCCAATGCACTGTTTGCGCTGGGCCTCAGTCCGCGCATGGCGGATTTTGGCGGCCGCGCTTTTTCCGTGCATCCCGGCGGTATTTTCACGCCGTTGCAGCGTGATCTGACCACCGAAGAACAGATTGAGCTGGGCTGGCTGGATAAGGACGGGCAGCCGAGCGAGCTTGCGAAACAGGGGTTCAAGACACCGGCGCAGGGATGCACAACGACTCTGTTCGCCGCGACCAGCCCGTTGCTGGATGACAAGCACGGTCTCTATTGCGAAGACGCCGATGTGGCGCAATTGGCGGACGAGAATTCGCCGCCCTATTTCCACGTTGCACCGCATGTCTGCGATACAGAAAGCGCCGAACGGTTGTGGCAGATGAGCGAGGAAATGTTGCGGGCAGTTTGAAATAACGTGAAACGATAGCTGGTTTCAAATCCTCCCTGAAACTTTAGTTTCGGGGAGGGGGACCGTTTTGCGACAGCAAAATGGTGGAGGGGTGAAAGCGGGAATAGGCATGGGTTTGTGTCAAGCCGCACCTACCCCTCCACCACCAGCTGCGCTGGCGGTCCCCCTCCCCATCGCTACGCGACAGGGAGGATTTAAGCATTGTGAAATACCCCAAGGCCAAGCAGAATAAAAAAGCGCCGCAAGTCATGTGACCGCGACGCTTCTCATAATTCCTCAAACACCCTTTACTTGGGCGAAAGTACCATCAGCATCTGACGCCCTTCCAGCTTTGGAAAGGCTTCGACCTTGGCGGTTTCCTTGGTGTCTTCCTGCACACGGTTGAGCAGTTCCATGCCGAGCTGCTGGTGCGACATTTCGCGGCCGCGGAAACGCAGGGTGACTTTCACCTTGTCGCCATTGTCGATGAACTGATGCACTTTTTTCATCTTCACCATATAGTCATGGTCGTCGATGTTGGGACGCATCTTTATTTCTTTAATGTCCTGTGTTTTCTGTGACTTGCGCGCGGCATTGGCTTTTTTCTGCGCTTCATATTTGAACTTGCCTACGTCCAGAAATTTGGCAACGGGGGGCTGCGCATTGGGGGAAACCTCGACCAGATCAAGACCGGCTTCGGCGGCCTGTTTGATGGCATCTTCGGTGCGGAGCACTCCCAGATTTTCACCTTTGTCGTCAATCACGCGCACAGTGGCGGACTGGATAAACTCATTAAAGCGAGGACCGGATTTCGGCGGCGCAGATGGCCCCCGGCGGTTGGATGGCGGACGTATAGCAAATTCTCCTTTGGTTTGTTTCAGCTGTTAAATAGTGATTTTTGTGCGCAAAATAAAGGGCATTTGCGTGAAAACCCGCCGACTGCGCCCTTTATGCAACGTTTATGGCATTGGCGGTGCGCGGCGGCATAGTCCGGACAGCCCGGCATTAATGCCCCATTGCCTCATGATCGACTGTAGCGGGACCCGTTTCGGAAAGCCCCCTTTCTTTCAGCCAGCCGCGCATCCATGCCATTTCCTCTTCCTGCGCCTTGATAATGTTGCGGGCGAGCTCTTTTGCCTCTTCATTGTCACCATGTTCCAGCACGATTCTGGCCATATCAACGGCCCCTTGATGATGGGGTATCATGCCCTGAATAAAGGCAGTGTCGGCATCCGCATCGATTGTGCCCATACCGGCATGCATGCGTTTATTCGCCTCGGCATAGGCTTTCTGGGGTGCGTTCAGTTTCTGCGCTGCGGCCGTATCGGCGGCCTTGTCTTTCGTGACATCCGCCGTTTCGCCGCAGGCTGCAAGCGCAAGCGCCCCGCATGACACCATCATAAATCTGCGTATTGGGACCATCGTAAACCCTCCCGTCAAATAACCGCTCAATCCCTCAAATCAGGCGCGATCGCATCGGTTTTCAGCATCGCCACCGCTTCGTCCAGCGACACGAACTGCTGTTGCTTCTCGCCAAGCTGGCGCAGCGCGACGGTGCGTTTTTCCGCTTCCTGCTTGCCGATGACGAGCAGGTTGGGGATTTTCGCAACGCTATGTTCGCGGACCTTATAGTTGATCTTTTCGTTACGCAGGTCGGTCTGTGTGCGGATACCGGCGCGGCGTAGCTCCTCGGCGACTTCCAGCGCATATTCATCTGCGTCGGACACGATCGTGGCGACAACGGCTTGTACCGGCGCCATCCAAAGCGGCAATTTGCCCGCATAATGTTCGATCAATATGCCCACAAACCGTTCATAACTGCCAAAAATCGCGCGGTGCAGCATCACCGGCTGATGCCGTTCACCATCTTCGCCGATATATGTGGCCTCAAGCCGTGCGGGCAATACGCGGTCAGACTGGATCGTGCCGACCTGCCAGGTGCGGCCGATGGCGTCGGTCAGGTGCCATTCCAGCTTGGGCGCATAAAACGCACCTTCGCCAGGCAGTTCTTCCCAGCCATATTCCTCAGTCGCCATGCCGGCGTCGATCACGGCCTGGCGCAATTCTTCCTCGGCCTTGTCCCAATCCTCGTCCGAACCGAAACGCTTTTCTGGGCGCAGCGCGAGCTTGATAGCATATTTTTCAAAGCCCATATCGCGGTAGACACGGTCTGCCAGCTCGCAAAACGCGCGCACTTCCGCGACAATCTGGTCCTCACGGCAGAAAATATGCGCGTCATCCTGCGTAAACTGCCGCACGCGCATTAACCCGTGCAGCGCGCCGTGCGGTTCGTTGCGGTGGCAGCAACCATGTTCGAACAGCCGCATCGGCAGGTCGCGGTAACTTTTGATACCCTGACGGAACACCAGCACATGCGCCGGGCAGTTCATCGGCTTGATCGCCATCATACCGGCATCGCCGCGAATGACCGGGCCTTCGCTCTCTGCGTCCGGCACCTCGTCGGGCACGGCAAACATGTTTTCGCTATATTTGCCCCAATGACCTGACTGTTCCCACTGATGCACATCCATCAACTGCGGTGTCTTGATCTCTTCATAGCCCGCATCATCGATCGCGCGGCGCATATAGGCTTCCAGCGCGCGCCAGATGACAAATCCGTGCGGATGCCAGAATACGCTGCCCTGTGCTTCGGGCTGAAAGTGGAACAGGTCCATTTCCTGACCCAGCTTGCGATGGTCGCGCTTGGCGGCTTCTTCGAGGCGCAGTATATGCGCGTTGAGCTGTTTCCTGTTGAGCCAGCCCGTGCCGTAAATGCGCGACAGCTGCGGGTTGCGCTGGTCACCGCGCCAATAAGCACCCGACACCCGGGTCAGCTTGAATGCTTTTGGGTCCAGCTTGCCCGTGGAGGCGAGATGCGGCCCCTTGCACATGTCCATCCAGGCATCGGGCGCGTCTTTTTCGCCCGACCAATATACGGTGATTTCCTCGTCATCGGGAAGCTCATGCGCCCACTCTGCCTTGAATGCCTCACCGTCCTGTTCCCAGCGTTGGATAAGGTCATCGCGCTGCCATACTTCACGCACCAGCGGCTTGTCGGCGGCGATAATCCTGCGCATTTCCTCTTCAATCGCGGGCAGGTCTTCATCGGTAAATGGTCCGCGCTCCTTGGTAGGCGCGAAGTCATAATAAAAACCATGGTCCGTGGCGGGGCCGAACGTAATCTGCGTGCCGGGGAACAGGTTTTGCACCGCTTCGGCCAGCACATGCGCGAAGTCATGGCGCGCGAGTTCCAGCGCATCATCCTCGTCGCGAGAGGTGATGAGCGCCAGCTCGGCATCGGTTTCCAGCGGCCGCATGATATCGCGCACTTCGCCATCAATACGTGCGGCAAGCGCTGCCTTCGCAAGGCCGGGGCCGATATCGGCGGCAATGTCCGCCGGTGTGGTGCCGGGCGCAACATCGCGCGAGGAGCCATCGGGAAGCGTAATTTTAATCAGCTTAGTCATGGGAAGTTCCTAGGCCATAGCATCATGCGGCTGTCAAGCATGAGAAGCATGGCAATTTCGGGAAATGAGCGGGCAAAAGTGCGTTTCCGGTGCAACGGCCTAAATAGGATTGCCCTCCTGATCGCGCAAGACTTCGCGGCGACCGACATGGTTGGCGGCGCTGACCAGTCCGTCATCTTCCATCCGTTCGATCAGGCGCGCGGCGGTGTTATAGCCGACACGTAGCTGCCGCTGCAGCCAGCTTGTCGAGGCTTTCTGGCTTTCGAACACCAGCTGGCACGCCTTGCGGTACTGCTGGTCTTCGGGATTATCGTCGAGCGAGGCCCCATCCAGCGCAAAGCCCCCATCTTCGGGTTCCTCGGTGACGGACTGGATATAATCCGGCGCGCCCTGCGAGCGCCAATGGTCGGCGACGCGGCGCACTTCGTCATCGGATACAAACGGGCCGTGTACGCGGGTCAGTTGCTTGCCGCCCGGCATATAGAGCATGTCGCCCTTGCCCAGCAGCTGCTCTGCGCCCTGTTCACCCAAAATGGTGCGCGAATCGATTTTCGAGGTAACGTGGAAACTGATCCGGGTCGGCAGGTTGGCCTTGATTACGCCGGTGATGACGTCGACCGAGGGCCGCTGCGTTGCCATAATCAGGTGGATGCCCGCCGCGCGCGCCTTTTGCGCGAGCCGCTGGATCAGGAATTCGACTTCCTTGCCCGCGGTCATCATCAGGTCGGCCAGCTCGTCAACGATAATCACAACCTGCGGCAGCGGTTCGAAATCAAGCTGCTCTTCCTCAAACACCGGCTGGCCGCTTTCGGGGTCATAACCGGTCTGCACCTTGCGGCCGAGCGGCGCGCCTTTGGCTTTGGCCGCTTTGACCTTTTCGTTGAAATTGGCGAGATTGCGCACCGAGATGGAAGACATCATGCGGTAACGTTCTTCCATCTGTTCGACCGCCCATTTAAGCGCGCGCACGGCCTTGGCAGGTTCGGTCACCACGGGCGAGAGCAGGTGCGGGATATCGTCATAAATGCTGAGCTCCAGCATTTTGGGGTCGATCATGATGAGGCGGCACTGGTCGGGCGTAAGCCGAAACAATAGCGACAGGATCATGCAGTTCAGCCCCACCGATTTACCCGCACCGGTTGTACCGGCCACCAGCAGGTGCGGCATGGGGGCCAGATCGGCAATCACCGAATCGCCGCTGATATTCTTGCCGAGAATGATCGGCAGGCTGGCATCGTTTTCGACGAAACTGTCGCTGGCGATCATTTCGTGCAGCACGATAAAGTCGCGCTCTGTATTGGGCAGCTCGATGCCGATCACATTGCGGCCTGGAATGACGGCAACACGCGCCGACAGCGCCGACATGTTGCGGGCAATGTCTTCAGCAAGACCAATGACGCGCTGTGCCTTGACACCGGGTGCAGGCTCCAGCTCATACATGGTGACCACGGGGCCGGGGCGCACGGCCTTGACTTCGCCCTGCACGTTAAAATCATTCAGCACCGATTCGAGCAGCCGCGCGTTGCGTTCCAGCGCCACTTTATCGAGCACCTGTCCCGTCTGTTCAGGCGGCGAATCGAGCAGTTCGGTCGTCGGCAGTTCATAGCTGCCGAAAAAATCACCTTGCCGGCTATTGGGGCCAAGAGTGGCCTTTTTGGCGGGCAGTGATGGCTCGCTAATCTCCGGTGGCGGACGGTTGTCGGGCTGAACCGTCTGGCGCGGCGCGGCCTTTTGCGCCTTGGGCTCGATAATTTTGGTATCGCCGCTTTCTTCGCCATCACTCTCGCTTTTGCCGCGCGACAGGGAAATCTTTGGCATTTCCGGCAGCTTGAATTCCGGTATGGTAAAGAGCGAGCGTTCGAGGCGGAGTGCCTTGAAAACGAATATCCCGCCGGCGACCATAGCCAGCAATATCAGCGCGGCGCGCATCCAGAAATGGCTCGCTTGCGGCAACAGGCCTATCAATGCGCCCAGCCCGCGTTCGCCGACCATGCCGGTAATGCCGCCCCATCCCGCAGGCATTTTGTCGGCAGGGCCGCTCGCAAATATGGCGATGCCAAGCGCCAGCAATCCGATGCCGATAAAAATATAGAGCAGGTCGCGCATCCAGCGCGGCTGCGACAGATCACGCCACAGCCGCCGCGCAGTGACATATATAAAGGGCAGGAATAATGCTGCTGCCGGTCCAAAGAAATAGAGCGCCCGCTCCGCCAGCCATGCTCCGGAACCGCCCATCCAATTGTCGACAGGGCCGCCCGCAGCGGTGCTGGGCGAGGCGTCGGTCTGCGTGTAGCTGAGCAGTGCGAATGTGAAAAACAGCAGGAATAATGTTAGCACCACAGCGCCAATTAACGCGAGACTGCGCTTCATGCTGGCCCGCATAACCGTGCGCCAGTCCGGTGCTTTTTCCGCTGCGGCCTTGCTGGCCATATGATTTTCCTTTGCCGTGACAGGTGCGCTATATCCATAGCACAGCTCCATGAGTCCGCGTCAAGCGCCCAGTCGTGCCATATGGCAGTTTTTACCTATTAACCGGCCCCATTATCCGGCATTGCAAGTGCGTAGGAGTCGGCTTAATTTGAAAGCATATGACCAGACAGGATAGATGATGACAGATTCAACGGGCAAGAACAGCGACATATCCATGATGCGCGATGTCATTATATTGGGCGGCGGCCTGATTGGCATGACTATGGCGCTGTCGCTTGCCGAACACGGTATATCAAGCCACCTGGTTGAAAAACACGATCCTGCGGCGATGCTGGACAGTGGCTTTGACGGGCGCACGTCCGCGATTATTAGTTCAAGCTGGAATATGTTCAAGGCACTGGGTCTGGAAACGGTGCTTGAAGGCAAGGGCTGTCCCATCCGCCGGATTGAAGTGCGCGAGGGTACGGGCGGCAAACCGCTCGATTTCACGCCGGATGACAATGCGCTGGGCATGATTTTTGAAAATACCGCATTGCGGCGCGCCTTATGGGGGAAGGTGTCGGTGCATGACATGATTGCTGTGCATGCCGGCTCCGGCGTGGCATTGCGCGATTATGGCGCACATGGGGCTTCGGTAACGCTGGACAATGGCGTGCAGCTCAATGGCGCGCTTGTGATTGCTGCTGACGGGCGTAATTCCCCCACCCGCCGCGATGCGGGCATTAACATGGCCACATGGAAATATGAGCACCGGGCAATTGTGACTGCCATCACCCATGACTTACCGCACGACAATATTGCGCATGAGATGTTTTTTGCGTCTGGGCCGTTCGCGCTTTTGCCGATGCACGATACCGAGGATGGCCAGAACCGCAGTTCGCTGATTTGGACTGTGCCCGAAAAAGATGGCGATGCGATGCTGAAACTATCAGAGCGGGGCTTTCTCACCGAAATGCAGAAATATATGCAAAATATGCTGGGCGGCATTTCGCTGGCTGCCCCGCGCAGCTCCTATCCGCTGGGATTGCATCATACGGCGCAGATCACATCCAACCGGTTGGCGCTGGTGGGCGACAGTGCGCATGGCATCCACCCGATAGCGGGGCAGGGGCTTAATCTGGGGCTACGCGATGTTGCGGCGCTGACCGAAGTGCTGGTCAGCGGCGCGCGTATCGGACTTGATTATGGCGATACGCAGCTGCTGGACCGCTATGCGAACTGGCGCAGCCTTGATACGCTGATGGTCGCCGCGGCCAGCGATAACCTGACGCGTCTGTTCGGCATGCCTGGCCGCGCGCCGTCACTCATGCGCAAAGCCGGATTGGCTGCTGTGCAGAATATCCCCATGCTCAAATCCATCTTCATGGACGAAGCCCGGGGCCGCAGCGGCGAGTTGCCCAAATTGCTACAGGGCGCCAAGGTTTAAGCCCGGCGCCCTGCGTTGATTTCAGCTCAATGCACCGGGCCTAGCCCTGCACATCATCCTCTGTAACCGGCACAATCCGAATTTCCACGCGGCGGTTGGCGGCGCGGCCTTCTTCGGTCGTGTTGGTCGCAATCGGCTGGCTTTCGCCAAAACCACGGGTAGCCAGACGTGCAGATTGTACGCCCTGAGATGTCAGATAGCTGGCAACGCTGCCCGCACGGCGTTCGGAAAGGCCCTGATTATAGCTGTCACTGCCGGTGGAATCGGTGTGGCCATAGACATCAATATAGGTTTTTTCATATTCTTTCAGGGTACCGGCCACTTCGCTCAGCGTTGACTGAAAAGCAGGCTGAATAGCGGAACTGTCCACGCCGAAAGTTACCTGTGACGGCATATTGAGGATCAGGCTGTCACCTTCGCGCACCACATCCACGCCGGTGCCTTCGGTTTGACGCTCAAGTTTCTTTTGCTGCTCGTCCAGATAATAGCCAACGCCCGCACCGGCGACTGCGCCAATGCCCGCGCCCAGGATTTTCTCGGTCCGGTCGCGCTTGCCGCCGACCAGATCACCCAGAAAATAGCCGCCAACTGCACCTGCAACGCCGCCAATGGCAGCTTTGCTGATAGTTTTATTGCCGGTTTCGGGATTGGTGACACAGCTCGAAAGGCCGATACTGGCAATGGCGGCCAATGTGACACCTGTTTTCTTGAATAATTTCATAGTGTTTTCCTCCTGTATATGGCCCCTGTGAGAAATAAAGTGGGCACAAATTGTCAGGCATGCAGACATGCCGTATGCGATGTGAACGCGCGATGAGCGATAAAGTTCTGTAAAATTCAAATGATGCACTCTAAATAGCTTACTTCATGCCTGTACTTGATCCCTTTCCATGGTTTGACGCTTTCGTCATTATCGGCCTTGTTTTCCTGAACGGTGTTTTCGCCATGTCGGAACTGGCCATTGTGTCCGCGCGCACGGCGCGGTTGCAGGCTATGGCGAAAGACGGCTCAAAAGGTGCCGCGACAGCCATTAAGCTGGCGGCGGACCCCGGCAAGTTCCTGTCGACGGTGCAGATAGGCATTACGCTGATAGGAATCGTTGCCGGTGCATATTCCGGGGCGAGTCTTGGCGCGCCTGTAGGCGACCGGCTGGCGCGGCTCGGGATTGATTCGGGGCTCGCACAGACATTGGGTTTTGGGCTGGTAATCGGCGTCACGACATTTGCCTCGCTCGTTATCGGTGAGCTGGTTCCCAAACAGATAGCGCTGCGGGCGGGCGAACGGATTGCCGCCATAATGGCCATTCCCATGGACATTATGGCACGGGTTATGGCCCCCGTAGTGTGGCTGCTCGACAGCACTGGCGCGCTGCTGCTCCGCATGATTGGTATGAAGCGCAGCACCGGCGATCTGGTGACAGCCGAAGAATTGCATATGATATTTGCAGAGGCCACGCGCTCGGGCGTGATAGAGGAAAATGAACGCGCGATTATATCAGGCGTGGTGCGGCTTGCCGACCGGCCTGTGCGTGAGGTGATGACGCCGCGCACCGAAGTGGACTGGATTGATATAGCGGCAAGCGATGCGGAGATCCGCGAACGTCTGGAAACCACACCGCACAACCGTTTACCAGTCGCGGACGGATCGGTGGACGATATTCTGGGCGTTGTGCCCGTGCGCGAAATTATGGCGCGGCTGATGGATAATGAACCGGTCGATTTGCGGGCGATGATGCGCCGGGTGGAGATTGTGCCTGATCAGGTCGATGCGATGGATGCGCTGCGCGTGTTGCAGCAAGGCGAGATTTCCATGGCTTTGGTGCACGATGAATATGGCCATTTCGACGGGCTTGTGACGCCTGCTGACTTGCTTTCCGCCATAGCTGGACGATTTGCAGAGGATCAGGACGATGGCGAATTGCCACAGATGATTGAGCGCAGCGATGGCAGCTATCTGGTTTCCGGCGCGCTGGCCGCCGACGCGCTGGCCGATAAACTTGGCTTTGATCTTCCCGATGACCGGGATTATGCGACTGTGGCCGGCTATGCGCTCAATGTGCTGCGCCGCCTCCCCGTGGAAGGGGAGAGTTTTACAGATCAGGGTTTCACGTTTGAAATTATCGATATGGACGGGCGTAAGATCGATAAGCTGATTGTCAAACGAAACGCTGGAACACCCTAAAATCCTGGACTTTAAGTTCCCGGCTGCCCGCCACCTGCACCAAACCCGCCAACACTGCCAATATTGCCGAATAAATCTTCAAAGAAACCACGGTCGCGGCCGCGTGTGGGCGTTTTATCGCCATCCGGGGAAATATTGGCAGCCAGCTCCACACCGGTACGGTCAACACGCGCCACATTGCCGGCGGCATCAAACTGAACACGCATTACAGTTTGTTCTTCTGGTTTGGGAGAACCAAAGGCAAGCTGTTTCATGCTACGCGAAACGTAATACCAGTCATTATCGCTAAATTGCCCGGTAAATGTTGGGCGCCCCAATGTCTGCACTACAGATTGCTTGTTATCTACGCCGGGCTGAATGGAATTAATCAGTACATTGTCGACAACATAGCCTTGATGCGACTTGATTTTGGTGCATCCTGATAATGCAGGCACCATTACGGTTGCAGCAGCAATTATCGCTATACGCGATGTATTGCTCTTTGGTTTCATATTGCTCAACAAACCCATTTCAATCTCCGTCAGTCGCACCGTGATGCGTCGATATGTCTTTTAGCTTGGCCGCAATAATTTTGCAGGCTTTATTTTGCGAATGGGGCATATCGTCCTATATGACAAGCATCAATATGCCTGAAAACCCCTATCATGGGGCGTGCGCATGAATTTCTACTGAATGGTGTTTGAACAATGGGAATGCTACGGGATTTACTACAGGGCGGAAAGCCACGCGAAAGTGCGGAACTCAGACTGTACCGCGCGGTTATTGCAAAAGGCCGCGAACCGCACTGGTATACTGCAGGCGGCGTGCCAGACACTATTGACGGGCGGTTCGCGGCGATCACCGGCACTTTGTGCATGGTTCTGCTGCGGCTGGAGCAGGAGCCGGATAAAGCCGAAGAAAGCGTGCATATCACCGAAATCTTTGTCGATGATATGGACGGGCAGCTGCGCGAAACCGGTGTCGGCGACATGATGGTTGGCAAGCATATCGGCAAGATGATGGGCGCGCTGGGCGGGCGTCTGGGCGCATATCGTGACGCGCTGGCAGTCGGGGATGAACACGAGTTCCGGCAGGTGGTCGCCCGCAATTTCTATGAAAAAGAGCCTGCGGAAGCCGCGCTTGTGCACAGTTCGGATGCGTTGCTCGGGTTTTACCAGCATCTGGTGACGACAGATATTGCCGATATTATGGCTGCGCGTATCTGAGGACAATTATATGGAAAATATTGCGCCCGAATTCAGCCGCCTTGTTGATATCCGCGATGCGGATGGCAAAGCCCGCCAATTTACGGCGAGCGCGCAAGAATGCCCTGCTCTGGCGGAAAGGTTCGGACTTGCCGGACTCGATAGTCTTGTGGCGGATGTGACGCTCTCCGGCGAAAATGCGGCGATTGTGATGCGCGGTACTCTCACCGCTGAAATCCGGCAGATATGCAGCATCACTGCCGAGGAATTTTCGACTGTGCTTGCTGAAGATATTGAAATCCGCTTTGAGCCAGAGCTCGAGGGCGCAGAGGAAATCGTTCCTGACGAAGAAATCGAGCTTACCGAACAGGATTTTGATGTCGAATATTATACCGGCGATAAAATCGATATCGGCGAAGCGATTGCGCAGAGCCTAGCGATTGCACTTGATCCATATCCGCGCGGCCCCGATGCCGATGAGGCGGAGGCGCGCGCCAATATATCAACGCCAGAAGATAACAGTCCGTTCGCGGCGCTTAAGGATTTGGGAAAGAAAGATTCCTAAAACGGAACGTCGTCGTCCAGATCGTCACTGAAGCCGCCGCCCGCACCGCCAGAACCGCCGCCCTGATTGCCGCCGCCAGTGCTGCCCCAGCCATCATTGCCGCTCTGGGACCCGCCTTGCTGCTGTCCGCCGCCATAACCGCCACCACCTTGGCCGCCGCTCGCGCTATCCAGCATGGTCAGCGATCCGCCCATGCCTTGAATCACCACTTCGGTGGAGTAACGGTCATTGCCGGACTGATCCTGCCACTTGCGGGTTTGCAGCTTACCTTCGATATAGACTTTGCTGCCTTTTTTCAGATAGCGCTCCACGACACCGATCAGGCCGTCGGAGAAAATCGCCACGCTGTGCCATTCGGTTTTTTCGCGGCGTTCGCCGGTGTTCTTGTCTTTCCAGCTTTCCGATGTGGCGATGCGCAGATTGGCTACTCGGCCGCCATTTTGGAATGACCGGATTTCCGGGTCCGCGCCCAGATTGCCGATAAGAATGACTTTATTTACGCTGCCCGCCATGATCAAAAACTTTCTATTTAGGTGATGTTTGTATGGGGCCTTACCAACCTAGCGCAGGGGCTGTCCAGAAAGTTATCCCCGCCACGTGACTGTGATGCCAAAAACAGGAAATATGGCTATCGCGCCGGATAGCGCAGCCGTCCCAGAAACCGCGTCAGGCTGGGGCGGTTTTCGCTGTTTTTCAGGAACTGGTATTTCACCTTTTCAAACTGCATCACATTGTCGAGGCGGCGACTGAGAAATTCTTTTGTTTCGATATGGTCTTCGCTCTCATCGCCCAGGAACACCATCAGCGTACTGCCATAGACACCAGATAATATCGTGCGTTTGGTATAATGGTTATAATCGGTCGCGGTATCGCCTGCGAGCCGCCACATCAGGTCGGCGCTGCGCCATGATATCTTGGGCGTGCGTAACCCGTAACGCGGATTGGCCATAATTGCAGTGGCGCTGCGCAGGGCCTCTTTGGTTTCGGTAACAGCGTCTAGCCGGAACTGCACCAGCGCGCGAATGCGTTCGCGGATTTTCATCTCGGCCAGTTTTTCCGCCGGGTATTTTTCAATCATCTGCGCATCAATGTCGCTTATCCATGCATCGACCATGTCGATGGCACCGTCCGGAAAGGCGAGCCGCGCAACATCTGCATCCACGCCGTGCGTTTCGGCTGCGTTTTTCAGCGCTTCTTCGCCCCAGCCATCAAACACGGCTTCTTCGGCAATATGCGGCGCAAGAAACGCGCGAATCTCGCCCAGCGTTGGTTCGTCCGGCAAGGCAGTGATGCGTTCAGGTTTGTACATTAGGCAGATGCTCCAATCGTGCAGTGAATCCAAAATAGGCCTTTTATGACTATCTGCAACCAAATCTTGGGCCGCGCACAGCAGGATTATCTTGCACATCAGAGTGGGCGGCATATGTCGGTATCAAACCAAAACCAAAAAACCGAGTGAGGAAAGACCATTGCCCACATTATTTGATCCCGTGAAAGTCGGCGCGATCGACGCGCCCAACCGCATGTTCATGGCACCGCTGACACGCTGCCGCGCCACCATGGCGCATGTGCCGACGACGATCATGGGTGAATATTATGCGCAGCGCGCCAGCGCGGGCGTGATTATCAGCGAAGCGACGGGCATTAGCCAGGAAGGGCTCGGCACCCCATTTGCGCCGGGCATCTGGAATGAGGAGCAGACCGAGGCATGGAAGCCGGTTGTCGAGCAGGTGCACGAAGCGGGCGGGCGGATTATCTGCCAGCTGTGGCATATGGGCCGGATCGTGCATCCCGATTTTCTGAATGGCGAAAAGCCAGTGTCATCCTCCGCGACAACCGCGCCGGGCCATGTCCGTACCTATCAGGGCAAAAAGGCATATGAAGAAGCGCGGCCGCTGTGCACCGACGAAATGCCGCGCCTGCTGGATGATTATGCGAATGCTGCGGAAAATGCGAAAACGGCGGGGTTTGATGGGGTGCAGCTCCATGCGGCCAATGGCTATCTGATCGACCAGTTTATCCGCTCCGGCACGAATCTGCGTGACGATGATTATGGCGGCCCGGCCGAGAACCGTATCCGCCTGCTGGGTGAAGTAACGCAGCGGTTGGTTGATACATGGGATTCAGATCATGTCGCGGTCCGCTTGTCTCCCAATGGCGATTCGCAAGGCGCCGATGACGCCACACCGAATGAGACTTTTACGGCAGCGGCTAAATTGCTGGACAGCATTGGCATCGCGTTTCTTGAGTTGCGCGAACCGCCCGTGCACGGCACCTATGGCAATACTGACGTGCCGCCGGTGAGCCCGCATATCCGGCCCGCGATCAACACGCCGCTGGTGCTTAACAGCGATTATTTCTACGATAATGCAAGCGAAGCCTTGGGCGAAAATCGCGCCGATGCGATCAGTTTCGGGCGCACTTTCATGACCAACCCCGATCTGCCCGCACGGTTCAAGGCGGGCGCGGAACTCAATCCGATCGACTTTACGCCGACATGGTATAGTCAGGGCGCGGAGGGGTATACCGATTATCCCACGATGGAAGACGCGAAGGTAGATGTGGGCTGATATGCTGTCCGTATTCCTGCGAAAGCAGGAATCCAGAGCGGCGCTGTGCTATGCAGCCTTGGGCTCCTGCTTTCGCAGGAGCACGGCGGAGGATAATATATAGATGATCTTTGCCCAAAACAGTTTGGCAATCGGCCTGATACTGGTGGCAATATTCCTGTCGCTGGCCATTGCCGAGCGGATCTGGGCAAAACGGCATCTGACACAAAATCGTTGGGCGCGCTGGCGCACTCACGCAGGATTTGTGGCGGTCAATATGCCGCTGGAAAAACTGGTGCAGTTTGGCGCTCTCACCGCTCTTTACGCGCTGGTCAGCCATTATGCCGATGGCCGGTTCGGCCTGTTGCAATGGGCAGACTGGCCGGTCTGGCTGCAATGGATGATTGCGATATTGGCGCTCGATTTCGCGGTCTGGGTACAGCATGTCGCTACGCATAAAATCCCGCTGCTCTGGCGGCTGCACAGGGTGCACCATGCGGACCGCGATTTTGATGTGACGACGGCGCTGCGCTTCCACCCGGTCGAAATCGCCTTGTCGATGGTGTATAAAATGACGGTGGCGGTTCTGCTCGGTGTGCCACTGGGCGCGCTGATCCTGTTTGAGCTGCTGCTGTCACTCTTTCCGTTGTTCAATCATGCCAATCTGGCCTTGCCCGGATGGCTGGACCGGGCGCTGCGCTGGATTGTCGTGACGCCCGATATGCACCGCGTGCATCACAGCACTGTGCCGCGCGAAACAAATAGCAATTTCGGTTTTTGTTTTTCCTTCTGGGACCGGATATTCGGTCAGTATCGCGCAGAGCCGGAGGCGGGACAGCAGAGCATGACGGTCGGGCTATCTGAATATCAAACCGATGCACCGACTGGTTTTACATGGAGCATGCTGCTGCCTTTTCGGCGTTGAAATAACCTGCATGCAATGCCGCACTGCACAATAATGCTTGCTATTTTTGTGCGCAGCCCCCATCTGCACCTTTACCAACGCGGGTGGCGAGCGGATACACCGCCGCAGTATCGGCAGCGTGAGCGTCTTGAGGCAGGGTTAAATCCTGCCGACAGGTCCGGCCGATCGAACATCTTCGCGCCAGCTTTTCAAAGCTGAAACCTCCCTATTCACGCGGGTCGTTTCGTAAAACGAAACCCGCAATACGTCCGTCATTCTGACAGGACGATTGCCTTGCATTATGAGAATTATACATGAGTTACTTTAACGAGCTTGGCCTGGCCGAGCCTATCCTTCGCGCCCTGAAATCCAAGGGCTATGACACGCCAACACCAATCCAACGCGATGCCATTCCTGCGCTGCTGAAAGGCCGCGACCTGTGCGGTATCGCGCAAACCGGCACGGGCAAGACCGCCGCGTTTTCGCTGCCTTCGCTGCATCATCTTGCAAACGGTGAAGGTCGCCCACCACGCTTTCACAGCTGCCGCATGCTTGTATTGTCGCCGACGCGCGAACTGGCGGCACAGATCGCCGACAATATGCGCAGCTACGCCCGCTTTCTGGGCCTGAGCGTCGATTGCGTCTTCGGCGGCGTGCCCATTAACCGCCAGATCAAGAAAATCGGCAATGGCACCGATGTGCTGGTCGCCACGCCGGGCCGCCTGCTCGACCTGATCCAGCAGGGGATTATCCACTTGCGCGGGGTTGAGATTTTCGTGCTCGACGAAGCTGACCAGATGATGGACCTGGGCTTTATCAACGACCTGAAACGCGTCGACAAACTGCTGCCGAAAAAGCGGCAGAGCCTGTTTTTTTCCGCGACCATGCCCAAATCCATTGCCGAGCTGGGCAACCGTTTTCTCGACAATCCGGTGCGCGTTGAAGTCGCCCCGCAATCGACGACAGCCGAACGCGTCAAACAATATATGACCTTTATCAACCAGAAGGAAAAACAGGCGCTGCTCACGCTCAAACTGCAGAGCGAGGATATTGAGCGCGCGCTGGTATTTACCCGCACCAAGCACGGAGCGGACCGTGTTGTCCGGCACCTGCAGGGCGCGGACCTTCCTGCAGCCGCGATTCACGGCAATAAAAGCCAGAACCAGCGTACGACTGCCTTACAGGGTTTTCGTGATGGCAAGATCAAGATACTTGTTGCCACCGATATCGCGGCGCGCGGTATCGATGTGTCGGGGGTCAGCCATGTGTTCAATTTTGAAATTCCCAACGTGGCCGAACAATATGTGCACCGCATTGGCCGCACCGCGCGTGCGGGTGCGGATGGCATCGCGATCAGCTTTGTCGCGCCGGATGAAAAGCCTTATATCCGCGACATTGAACGGTTAACGGGCGAACGTATCGAAAAAGTCGGCCTGCCCGAAAATTTCACGGCACTGGCAGATGCTTTGCCCAAACCAGTGCGCACCCCGCCACGCGGCCATGGCCGGGGCGGACCCGGACGCGGCAATCAAGGCGGACGCGGCAAATCTGGTGGTGGACGTGGCCGGGGCGGAGGAAAGCCGCACGGCGAACGCAGCGAAGGCGGCAATAGCGGCGGCCCGAAAAAGCCGCAATGGCGTAACCGCAGAAAAGGCGGTGTGGGTGCGCATAAGGGACGGGTGAAGCCTGCCTAACCCTCAAACCTAAAAACCCTCTCCCGATTGGGAGAGGGCAGCGAGACTTGTGGCAGCCGTTTGGCTGACACGATTAGTCGCAGTGGGTGAGGGTGTATACATCAAACGCCTGGCACCCTCACCAATTTCAGCTAGGCTGACGAGCAGCCAAGCTTCCATATCCTCTCCCTTAAGGGAGAGGTTTTAACGGCTAATGCCTGAAATGCCGCATGCCGGTGAAGACCATCGCTAGCCCTGCTTCATCAGCGGCGGCGATGACTTCGTCGTCGCGGATCGAGCCGCCCGGCTGGATGACGGCGGTTGCACCCGCTTCGGCGGCGGAGAGCAGGCCGTCGGCGAACGGGAAGAACGCGTCTGACGCCACGGCGGAACCTTTGGTGCGCGGCGTATCCCAGCCATAGGTTTCGGCGGCTTCCTGCGCTTTAGCAGCGGCAATGCGCGCGCTGTCGCGGCGGTTCATCTGGCCCGCGCCAATGCCCGCCGTCACGCCGTCCTTCACATAGACAATCGCGTTTGATTTGACATGTTTTGCCACTGTCCATGCGGTCATACAGTCTTTCAGCTCCTGCTTGCTTGGCGCGCGTTTGGTGACGATTTTCAGCTCAGCTTCGCTGATCTGGCCATTATCGCGGCTCTGCACCAGCCAGCCGCCGGCGATGGTCTTCATCATCAAGCCCCCCCGCGCCGGATCGGAAAATTCACCGGTGAGCAGCAGGCGCAGATTTTTCTTTTTCGCGAAAATCGCCTTGGCCACGTCATCCGCGCCCGGCGCAGCGACGACTTCGGTAAAAATCTCGGTAATCGCGGCGGCAGTCGCACCGTCCAATGGCCGGTTGCAAGCCACGATCCCGCCAAAGGCTGATACGCTGTCGCATTTCAGCGCGGCTTCATACGCCTCCAGCAAAGTGTCACCGCTGGCCACGCCGCAGGGATTGGCGTGCTTGACAATCACCACTGTGGGCGGGCCACCTGCAAATTCGCTGACCAGTTCGAGCGCGGCATCGGCATCGTTGTAATTGTTGTAGCTCAGCGCCTTGCCCTGCAGCTGCTCCGCCTGTGCAATGCCGCGCGCATGCGGGCCAACAGGCAGGTAGAGCGCGGCTTTCTGATGCGGGTTTTCGCCGTAGCGCAGCTCTGCACCACGCTGTATCGTGACCGGCAGCGTATCGGGGAACATCTGCCCCTGGTCGCCAAAGGCGAACCACTGCGCAATCATGCTGTCATAGGCGGCAGTGGCGGCAAAGGCTTTCGCCGCCATGCGCTTGCGAAACTCCAAAGAGGTGCCGCCAGCTTTGTTTTCCAGCTCAGTTGTAAGTTCCGCATAATCGGACGGATCAGTCACGATAGTCACATATTCATGGTTCTTGGCCGATGAACGCACCATCGACGGCCCGCCAATATCGATATTCTCGATCACTTCGGGCCGGTCCGCGCCCTTGGCCACGGTTTCGGCAAAGGGATAGAGATTGACCACCACCAGGTCGATGCCGCCTATTGCATGTTTCTCCATCGCGGCTGCATGCTCGGCATTGTCACGCACCGCGAGCAGCCCGCCATGCACTTTGGGGTGCAGCGTCTTGACGCGCCCATCCATCATTTCTGGAAAACCAGTCAGTTCGGATATGTCGCGCACGGTCAGCCCCGCATCGCGCAGCGCCTTGGCCGTACCGCCGGTGGAAACCAGCTCCACACCCATGCCCGCAAGCGTTTTGCCAAGCTCTGCCAGCCCGCTCTTATCCGAAACCGATAGAAGCGCGCGACTGATTTTCATGTCTGTCACTGAAACCTACCCCATTTTCTTGATGGCCCAGGCATAGCTGCCGCCATCCTGTGCCACTGTCCCTGCCATGATGACCTGCTGCGTAGGATGGGGCCGGCCGCGCCCGTCAATCCAGATGCTGTCGTCAATTTCCAGCATGTGCGCAGGCGCGCGTAGCTGCCACAGGCTGCCGTCGGCAATCCGCATCAATGCGCCATGCCCGTCACTCGTTACATGCGCTTCGACGCCCAGCCCCAGATGGAATCTTATGGCATAGTCCATATCGCCAACTTCCTGCGGACTGCCTGATTTGCCGCCACGCGCCTTGACCGCGCCGGGCAATAATATGTCTTCGCCGCGTATTTCGTTGCCGTCACTGCGGATCAGCATGGTGCGCCGATGGACCAGACCATAATGTTCGCTGTAACCATCATGGCTCATTTCCAGCCGGGTGGCATTTTCAACTTCGCGGCGGTCGAACGCGACTTCATTGACGCCGCGGCCCAGTTTGCCCTGATCCAATATGGCCGTGCTGTTATGGTCATCCAGACATAATGTGCTGTGCGCAGCAGTGGCGCGCAGTCCTGTGCACAGACCCGCAGGCACCAAAGCGCCCGCCATCGCTGCGCCGCCGCAATTGACGATGATCCGGTGGCTCCCGTGCGACATTTCAAACGCCAGCGTGGAAGCACAGCCGGTTGCGGAATGGCGTGCGAGTGGCGGGATGCCGGCATCGACCAGCGTGACGGATTTCCCGGCGGCTATGCGCTGATACCCCCAGTTGCGCGCATCGCGCAGGGGCCGCGTACGCACGCCGCTGGCTTCGATAATTTGCGCGACCTGGTCGGCGGCAAGGCCGGGCGCGCCCTGCCAGCTGCCCAGGCTGCCATCCTGATGCGTTATGCCCTGTAATGCCGGAACCGCTTTGGCCAGCGCCTCTTGCAGCGGGCCATATACCGGCGTTTTGACGGCATTATAGACCGATTGCAGCATGGTCAGCACCGTGATCGCTTCGATTTGCACCATGGGCGAACGGGACACCACGCCGCCATCGGCTTCGAACAGTTTTGACAGCGCGCGTTTCAGTCCGGCCTCACCAAATATCTGCCGCGGCTTGCCATCGGGAATGACGAGCGAGGCCGCAACCACACCGCACCATGCGATCAGGCGCGGCAGGCCTTCGTCGGCCTTGTCCGCACTATGGTCGAGGTGGCGGGCCGTGCGGGCCATGTTGCGCAGTACGCGCGAACGATAGATAAGATCACGGCTCGACAGGATAAGCGGGGAATGCGCAGCCCAGAACAATATGCGCGCGCCCGCATATTCGGGCCGCCATGCCGGGTCACTCACTTTTTCGGCATGCGCGTCGAGCCAGCGCTCCATCAGTTTTTCGGCGATTGGTGCGCCATCTTCGCGCGGCGCAGCGGCAGCCAGATCACGCAGCCAGCGAAAGCCGTGAATATATTCCACAAACAGTGGCGGTAATTTCAGATCGGCAAAATCTATGCCCGATAGCGGCTGTTTCATACCGTTATGCAGGAAATGTCCGGCGCGGATAGCCATGCCGCGCGTCTTGTTACCGGTTAGCGGGTCTTCAGGCTTGGCCAGCAGTCGCAGCGGCGAGCGGCCCTTCAGGCGAACCCGGTGCAGCGGCGTGCGCCATGTCAGCCGGTGGAAATAATGCAGCGCCTTTTCCGCGAGCGATGTGCCGGGATGATTATTGTCGCGGATCATTAATCCGGGCTTTGCACTATTGCCGTTGCTATCCGGCACGCCCGCGCCATCCGCTGCGGTTGCGGCTATCGAAAGACTGGCGCCTTGCTTTGGCGCATGCCGTGTCTCTTTATTTCCGCCGGATGGTTCATCCGGTTTTGGCGTAAACATATCGGATGATAAATCGGTCATAGGCCTTTGAGCGCCTTTATATTTTCGGCATATTTGCCGGGTCCGCCGCGAAATGTGGCTGTCCCTGCGACCAGCACATCCGCGCCTGCGCCAATTGCTAGCGGGGCGGTTTGGGCATCGACGCCGCCATCGACTTCCAGATGGATATCGCGGCCCGTATCGGTAATCTTGCGCCGGATCGCTTCTATCTTGCGCAGCTGGCTGTCGATAAAACTCTGTCCGCCAAAACCGGGATTGACGCTCATCACCAGCACGAGATCGACATCGTCGATGATATAGTCGAGTGTATTTTCATGGGTCGCGGGGTTGAGCACCACGCCTGCCTTTTTTCCCAGCGAACGGATATGCTGCAACGTGCGGTGGATATGCGGCCCTGCCTCGGGATGTACGGTGATGATGTCTGCGCCGGCTTCGGCAAATGCGTCCAGATATGTATCGACCGGCGAAATCATCAGGTGCACGTCGAACGGCTTGTCCGTGTGCGGTCGCAATGCTTTGACGACTGCCGGGCCGATCGTGATATTGGGCACAAAATGTCCGTCCATCACGTCAACATGGATCCAGTCACATCCCGCCGCATCAATCGCGCGGATTTCGTCACCCAATTTTGCGAAATCGGCGGACAATATGGACGGAGCGATAAGCGGTGCGGTGGCCATGCATGAATCCCTACCGAATCGAAGGAATCCCGACAAGCGCGTTCGTCCTGCTTTTCCACATGTTTCGCCGCATATTGCGGTTTGTGGGAAGGTAAAGGCGCTATATATGGGGTTTTCCGATTGTTCGCTCTCGCCCGATTTTATCTGACCGGCTCACGTTCCTTCATCCCTCACGGCTGTTTTTCGCTTTTATGCGTTGAAGCGCGCGGCACCGGCCCTCTCCCCCACCCAGCCTCCCGATATACTAGTTTGGGTAAACTATCGGGAGGCTGGGTGGGGGAGAGGGCCGGTGCCGCCATATGCCCGGGAGGGCATCAAACAAAACAGATTTCCCAGCAGTAGAAACAGCCGTGAGGGATAAAAACCAATTTTCTTTCTGTCATTCCAGCGAAGGCTGGAATCCAGATAATGTCTCGTATGGCGAAGGGTTTGCTGTTTTTGGCAAGCCGTTTCATTGATATGATGGAATCGTGCGCACCCTTGGTGTCTCGCAGGCTCCTTTATGTGGACTCCAGTCTTGAGTTTCGCTCAAGTTTATCCTGAGCGACTGCCATAGGCAGGAAGTCGAAAGGCTGGGGTGCTGGCTTTTACTTGTCCGCCCGAACCCGCCGGTACACGCCTATGCGTCCAAGCGCATCTTCCGTCTCGCACATATATGCAAAGCCCAGTTTTTCGGCGACGCGGATCGAGGCGGTGTTGTCCGGGCTGATAATACAGCGGATTTCGGGTGCGCTCAAATGCGCATCGGCCCATTGCAGCACGGCCATCATTGCCTCAGTGGCATAGCCCTTGCCCCATGCAGCGGACACGAAAGCCCAGCCCGCTTCAACATGGCCTTCCAGCTCCGGCAGACCGCGTTCAAAATTGGCGAGGCCGCCTGTGCCCAGATATGCACCGCTTTCGCGTTCGATAAAGGACCAGTATCCATAACCAAGCAGGGACCACAGACCTGCGCCGCCGATAAATTTCCCCCAGCTTTCATTGCGGCTGCGCGGCTTGCCGCCGATAAAAGCGGTGAGCTTCGGGTCGGCCCAGGCAGCGGCATGGTCTTCCCAATGCGTCATGGATATGGGTTCAACGCGTAATCTTTGCGTGGTGAGGATGGGTGCCTGCACGAGCCTATCCTTCGCTGCGCTTTAACCGCACCATGAAGAATCCGTCCAGCCCGCCTTTGTCCGCTAGCATGCCGGGCAAAGTACGAACCCAGCCGCCCGTATCCGCACGCACGCCATCGGGCAGCTCATCCTGTGTCACGGGAATAACCGTTATATCATCATGCATGGCGAGGAATTCTTCGAGCTGCACTTCACCCTCATCACGCTCAAGCGAACAGGTGGCATAGACCATCACCCCGCCGGGTTTCAGCCAGCGTGCGGCGCGGCCGAGCAGTTCATGCTGGATATCGGACAGGTCGATAATATCGGCGCCGCTTACCCGGTACAGTACATCGGGATGCCGCCGGAAAATACCGGTGGCGCTGCACGGCGCGTCGAGCAATATCGCATCGACCGGCTCTTTCGGTTCCCATTGCAGCACGTCCGCTGCCAGTGTTTTGGCGGAAAGGCCCGTGCGCTTCAGATTCTGTTCGAGGCGGCTGAGCCGTTTTTGTGACTTGTCGATTGCGGTCACGTTCCAACCATGCGCGGCCAATTGCATTGTCTTGCCGCCAGGAGCTGCGCACAGGTCGAGCACATGGCGCCCAGCACCTTCGCCCAGCAGACGCGCGGGCAGCGATGCGGCCAAATCCTGCACCCACCATTTGCCTGCGTCAAAACCGGGCAGGCTTTCAATAGCACTGCCACGCGGCAGGCGGAGATGGCCGGGCATCAAAGCGATGGCGTCCATATCTTTGGCGAGCGTTTCGGCATCAGCCGGATTACGTAGCACCAGGTCAAGCGGCGGCGGCACGGCCATGGCCTTGGCAGCGGCGAGGGCCATGCCATCACCCCATTGCCCTTCCCAGCGATCATGGACGTCATGCGGCAAAGTGGGCATGTCCGGCAGGCTGGCCTCACCGCGCATCAATGTGCCGAACACGCCGTGTACCAGCCGTTTCGGGCCGCCCTGCACCAGCGGCAGCGCGGTGGCTATGGCGGCATGCGGCGGAGTTTTCAGTACAAGCACCTGTGCAAGAGCAATGCGCAGCACCATCTTCGCTTTGACGTCATGGGCGAGTGGCTTGCGGGTGGCGCTGTCGATCAGCGCGTCCAAATCGACGCTCCAGCGCAACACTTCGGACGCAATGGCGATGGCCAGCGCGCGGTCTGCGCGGTCGCGTATCCCCTGACACGCGGCATGGCTGGCGCGGTCGAGCGGTTCGCCGCGGCGATAGACTGCGTCAAGCATTTTGAGCGCAGCACGGCGTGCGGGCAGGCCGGGGACATTGTTTTGCGAACGATCATTCATAATCGCCGCTGTAGCTCAAGCGATGCCAGCTGGATAGGGCGAAATAATGCGATGCCTTACACCTGCAGAAACACCGTCATTCCCAGCTTGACTGGGAATCTATCTCATGATTCTTGCACCTTTAGGCAACTTAAGTGAGATAGATTCCCGCTTTCGCGGGAATGGCTATGCTATTTGGCAGACTGCGTTTCACTTTCCAGCTTATCAAGCCGCAACAGATATTCGCGCGCGGTATTGGCGGCCTGACTGTCTTTCTTGATCGCCACAGCCTGCTGCCAGTTTTTGCGTGCACTGGCATAATCGCCGCTGCGCACTGCAATATTGCCAGCCTCGAGCGCAACGTCGCTGTCCTGTGGCGCCAGCTTGGCGGCGACCTTAATATCGGCCAGCGCGCGTTCCATATCGCCCAGACGCCGTGCCAATGTGGCCGACAATAGCCAGCCAAGCGGATCTTCGGGGGCAAGTTCGTGCACCTTGACAAACTCGGCGCGGGCATCTTCTGCGCGGCCCGAGGCGACCAGTGCCCGTGCCTTGTCGAGATGTACTTCGCCTCTTTTTGCACCGACCAAGTCTTCACGGGCCAGTGCCGCATCGAAAAAGCTTATTGCCTGTAACGTCTCTCCGCCCGCAACGGCTGCGTTACCCGCCTGCGCCCATAAATTTGCGGCGCGTGCATCGCCCATGCCTGCGGCTTCGCGCGCGGCTTTTTCAAACTCCGCTGTGGCTAGGCCCCAGCTATTCTGACGCGTATAGGCAAAGGCGAGGCAATGGCGGGCATGAAATGATCCGCCTTCGCCCATCCATATATTGGCATCGACAATGGCCGATGCAGGGTCTTCCACCGCCTTGTCCATGCACAGATTGAACCTGTCCTGCAGTATCTGTTCGATGCTGCCGGCAGCAGGCGGTGCCTTACGCTGCGTACGCGGCGGCGGCGTTTGCGGGCCGATCGGTTCGGGCACGAACACGCCGGGCGTCACGCTTTGTATTGTCAAAAGCAGGGCAGAAATAAACATGATGTCTCTCGGGTCAGCTGTACAGATTGGCGACTGTACGGATAAGCAGGTCGATATCCTGATCCCGCGACAGCCTGTGATCGCCGTCCTTAACCAGCAGCGTCTGCACATCCGATGAACGCACGGCTTTTGCGATTTTCATGGAAATCTCCCATGGCACATCGGCATCGCGCTGTCCGTGCAGCAGTCGCATGGGACAATCCAGCGCGATTTCACTGTTCAGCAGCAGGTTTGCCTCGCCCGATTCCCAGAATATTTTCGTCGTCACATAAGGCGCATCGCTATATGCGCTCGGCTCCTCCAGAGCGCCTTCGGTCTGAATGATCGCCTTGTGCGCATCATCAAAGCCCCAGCGGGTGAAATCGGGCGCGGCGGCAATGCCGACAATTCCGGCGATTTTTTCAGGCCATGCCAATGCCACCAACAGCATCAGCCATCCACCCATCGATGATCCGACCAACAGGACCGGACCCTGCACCAGCGTGTCGATCATCCGCAATGCATCATCGCGCCAGTCAGTCAGGCTTTGCGTGCGAAAATCCCCTTCGCTCACCCCGCACCCGCCATAATCGAAACGCAGCATGGCAAAGCCCCGCTCCGCCGCCCACGCATCAAGTGCCGTCGCCTTGCCGCCCTCCATATCCGACATATAGCCGGGCAGGAAAACAATCGTCGGCGCATCCGCATTTTCCGGTGAAGCCGCACGGTGGCGATAGGCCAATTGTGTGCCATCGGGGCGGGGGAGGTATTTCATATCTGTCATTCCACTCGTAGAAAGAGCCTATCAAGCCTTGGTTATAATCGGATTAGGGCGTGCAGGTTCGATTATTGATTATTTTGCAGGTTTGTCGATCAAAAATTCCTCGACCGCGGCGGCAAACGCTTCGGGCTGGTCCAGCATGATGAAATGACGGCTATTTTCTATGCGCTTGAGCGTGACACTGTCCGCGCCCGCGAAGGCGGCCGTATACATCGCATCGACGCGGGCGGCGGGCATGACGCTTTCGTCGAGCGGATATAGCATTGTGATGGGCACTGTGATTGCACGCATCTGCGGACGAATATCGCTGACCATCAGGTCATAGAGGAAGCTGGCAACCGCTTTCGGGTCGGCATCCTGCGCCCATGCAGCGACCTGCGCGCGGCCCTCTTCGCTGATCGACATGGTTTGCAACGTGCGCGCATCGGCGGTGTAGCTTTTTTGCGCGGCAATTATATCGCGCATGATAGTCGCTTGCGGCTCCAGTGTTTCGGCCGTCATGGCGGGCCCGAATATCATGCCGAAAAAGGGCAGGCTGTCGATCACCATCGCGCGTTCGATCAGTTGTGGATGATCTGCGGCCAGTTTCATCGCACTGAATCCGCCCAGCGAATGGCCGATCACAAGCGGTTTTTTGCCACCGTCTTTATCCTTGATGTCTTTATCCATGATTTCGTCGTCAATATAATCGGCAAGCTCCGCCACGAATTTATCGATCACGGGTCCCTGTGCATTCGCACCCGGTGCATCACCAAATCCGCGTATCTGAATGATATGCAGCCTGTAATGCCCGGCAAGCTGCGCCTTTGTGGCGTTCCATACTGCGCGCGGCGATGCGAGGCCAGGGATCAGGATAACATCCCGGCCTTCGCCGGCAACGTGCACTGTAAACTGCTTGCCGCCGAGCAGTTTTGTGCCATCAGCAAGCGTTTGCGTGCCGCCGGGTTCAACAGATACACCATCATCCTGCGCGGCTTCGGGGCCAGCCTGCTTATCGTGCGCATAGGCTGTATCGGCCAGTGTAGCATCGGACAGTGTAGCCACCGCGAGAAAAGCGAAAAATGCGCGTAGAATTTTCATAAGGCTTATAAGCTCCTGATTCTTGGCCCTGTTTCCCTGTCATCGGCAGATGCTGCGAGGGAAGCTGCGGACTTTTGATGGATAAAGACATCTTCAATCGTCATGTCGAACAGGTCCGCAATCTTGAACGCAAGCGGCAGTGACGGATCATATTTTCCAGTCTCGATCGCATTAACGCTCTGCCGCGATATTTCGAGTGCTTCGGCCAGATCACCTTGCGTCCAGTCCCGCTCTGCACGCAGCACTTTAAGGCGGTTTTTCATTATCCCGGTCCTGCCGCGCCAAGCGTGAGCTTATTGGCAATGGCGCCGATGCCAAGGCCCAGAAACCATATGATCGCCCACCAATAGCTGTCGACATGCTGGACCAGCCCAAAATTTTCCAGAAAGCCCCAGATGCTGGCCGCCGCCATGGCGATACCGGTTGCGATGAGCGTCTGGTGGACAAGCAACATACGCAGAAATTCATCCGTTTCCTCAATAAGCAGCATGCCAATGGCCCAGAACATGCCCGCAACGGGGAGACCCGCCAATATCGCAATGATATAAGCGGGCACCCCGGAAACCAATTCATTATCAATCAGATAGTCACCGGAAAACAGGAAAATCAGATAGAGCACCATCAATATGGCGATACGTTTCATATAACGTTTGATTTGCGGGCTCATTTTTTCCGCCATGACAAAGGTCCTTTTATTTAAGTCAATGAAGCTTTACATTTTGATATGAATAAGTCAAGTACCATTGACAAAATTATTGGCATACTTGTCACGCAGCTTCAAAATATGTCTGTTATCGCTCCCGCTTTCGCAGAGATGACAGCGTGAGCATATTGATACATTGTCACGCATCGATTCTGCGCTCCACAGTCCTAAACTTCATTAAACTTTGCCATTATGGTTGCGGGCTGTGGCGGCAATCTCCAGATAGGTCAGATGCGAAATAATATTGATTCGGCTGACCCTGTGACGCTTGCTTTAATGGCGCTTGGATGGGTGCTGGCCGATGCGCGCCGCGCGGACCGGCTATTGTCGCTGACAGGGCTGACCCCGGAGCAGTTGCGTTCAGGCGCAGGCGATCCGCATATATTGTCCGAAGTGCTGCGCTTTCTGGAAAGCCATGAGCCCGACTTGGTCGCCGCCGCAGAGCATTTGAATATCGACCCGGAAACGCTGGTTTCCGCACGCAGGAGCATGAGCCAATGAAGAGTATACGCCGATGAACAGACCGCTATTAGTGACCGATTGCGATGAAGTCCTGCTGCACATGGTGACGCATTTTGCCGACTGGCTGGGTGATGCGGAAGACATTCATTTCGACCTCGACAATGGCGGGTTCGAAGGGACGCTGACTTACAAAAAGGATGGCCGCAAGGTTGCAACGGATCAAATATGGCCCTTGCTCGGCGGTTTTTTTGACACTGAAATGGGGCGGCAAACGGTTATTCCTGGCGCCAAGGAATCACTCGATGAAATTGCAAAAATTGCTGATATCGTTGTGCTCACCAATCTGACGCATGCCCGTAATCAGGACCGGCGTGAGCAGTTAAAAACACTGGGCATGGATTATCCCGTGGTCACGAACCAGGGTGAAAAAGGCCCGCCGCTCAAAAAAATCATCGACGAATATCAGCCTTCTGTGGCGCTGTTTATCGACGATTTGCCGATGCACCATAAATCGGCGGCACAGCATACGCCAGATTGCTGGCGGCTGCATATGATCGGTGAGGAAAAACTCGCACCGCAGGTTGCCTGTGCCCACAGGGCGCGGCACGCGCATAACCGGATCGACACATGGGCGGATGCGCTGCCGTGGATATTGGAAACGCTGGTAGCGGGCAAACCCGCACCACGTATCGAAGAAATGGAGAATGGCTGAATGACTCAAACTGCAGAACAACGCTTGGTTGATGCTGGCATAACTTTACCCGAAGCGGCGGCACCTGTGGCATCCTATCAGCCGACAGTCGAAGCGGGCGGGATGCTGTATATTTCCGGGCAATTGCCTTTTGTGAATGGCGATCTGGTGACAGGCAAGCTGGGTGACACTGTGTCCGAAGAGGAAGGACATAAAGCCGCCGAGGCCTGCGCGCTGATGCTGGCCGCGCAAATGAAACGTGCATTGGGTTCGCTGGACCGGGTGGAGCGGATCGTGAAACTCGGCGCCTTCGTGGCCAGTACGTCCGATTTTACCAGCCAGCCCAAGGTCGCCAATGGTGCATCCGACATGATGGAGACAATCTTTGGCGAAGCGGGCCGCCATGCGCGCTCTGCTGTAGGCGTGCCGGTCCTGCCGCTGGATGCGGCCGTCGAAGTGGATGCCATCGTGCAGGTGAAATCCTGAGGCTGCTCTCCATGGATGTCCTGTTTCATGGATGATACGCCGGGGCAAAGTCCGGCAATCACGGCGCGGCTGGAGCGCAGCGTGTCGGCGATTGATGCGGCGGAGTGGGACGCGCTGATCCCGGACGGCAATCCTTTTGTCAGCCATGCATTTTTGAATCTATTGGAAGAATCGGGCAGCGTTGGTGAAAGCACGGGATGGTCGCCAGCGCCCATTGTCATACGTGATGAAAATGAACGGCTGGTGGCCGCGCTGCCCGGATATCTCAAAGGCCATAGCCAGGGCGAATATGTGTTCGACCACAACTGGGCCCATGCCTATGAAAATGCGGGCGGGCGCTATTATCCGAAGCTACAGATTTCCGCGCCTTTCACACCCGCCAATGGCCCGCGCCTTTTGGTGGCGGATCCGAAATGGGCGCAGCCACTGCTGATTGCCGCGCAAAATCTGGTACAGCAAAATGGACTATCCTCTGCACACGCGACATTTATCGCGCCAGGGCAGCGGCAGTGGTTCGAGGATGCAGGCTGGCTGATGCGCAGCGATACGCAGTTTCACTGGCATGATAATGGCTATGGCGACTTTGATGGCTTTCTGGCTTCGCTCGCCTCGCGCAAACGCAAGGCGATCCGCAAGGAACGGCGCGCGGCGCAGGAGGGCGTGGAGATTGTCCATCTCACCGGCGATGAAATTACCGAAGCCCATTGGGATGCTTTCTGGGAATTTTATCAGGATACGGGCATGCGCAAATATGGCATGCCGTATCTGACCCGCGCGGCATTCACCCTGATGGGCGCGCGGATGGCGGACCGGATTTTGCTGATGCTGGCATTGCAGAACGGAGAGCCGATTGCAGGCGCACTCAATTTTATCGGGCCGGACACATTATATGGCCGTTATTGGGGCTGCACCGTGCAAAAGCCATTTCTGCATTTTGAGTTATGTTACTATCAGGCGATTGACGCGGCACTGGCGCGCGGCCTGAAAACGGTGGAGGCAGGCGCGCAGGGCGGCCATAAACTCGCGCGCGGATATGCGCCGGAAATAACATGGTCCGCGCATTATATCGCCGACCCCGGTTTTCGCAGCGCAGTCAGCGACTTTCTGAACCGCGAACGCGATGCGGTGGCGCAGGATAAGGAATTTCTGTCGGAAATTCTGCCGTTTAAGAAAAATATTTAGAACGCTTACGCCGCCATCAACGATGGCTGCTGCATCCAGCTACGTGCTTCGCGTTGTGCCTTTGCAATTTCGCCAGCGGTCATTTCATCGGAAATTTCGGCGCGGCAGATCTGGCTTCTCCTGTGACCGCTCACCGCGGCCAGATTAAACCATTTATGCGCTTCAATCAGGTCGACTTCAACGCCGTCCGATCCCGTGGAATACGCAACGCCGAGCTCATAATAGGCCTGCGGATCGCCTTCTGCTGCATATGCCATTTTTTCCGCAATCCGAAAATCCGTGCTTTTAAAATTGTAACTCATGTCCCTGTTCCTTGAAAACGGCCACTTTATATCGTGACAGCTGAACAATGGCGTAAACGTATCAAGAAATGGTTAAACGGCCGGCAGGAAAACGGCGGTGGTGAATTGGGATCGCTGAAAAGAGCCCTGTTACAAAAGTTTTTCATGGCAGAGATGGTGGATAAACCGGGTAAATATTGCCGGTTTATGAAGGGTTAACAGCCATGTTATCGATCAAGCGTGTTGCCCCGATACGGGCAGCAGACAATAACCGGGCGGGCCGATCCAGCCTATTCAACTCCCGCAGGTTATCCGCATCACACAGCGATACATAGTCGACGCTCTTGAAACCGGCAGCCAGTATCTGCGCCTCAATTTCGCGCAGCGTAGTGGCGACATCCGCGCCGTCTTCCAGCTTTGCAATGCCTTCGCGCAAGGCTTTGGGGAAATGCGTTGCCGCCGCGCGGTCCTGCGCGCTCAGATACGCATTGCGTGATGATAATGCCAGACCATCATGGTCGCGCACGGTGGGCACGCCGATAATATCCAGCGTGAAATCGAGATCACGTACCATGCGGCGCAGCACGGCGAGCTGCTGATAATCCTTTTCCCCGAACAGCGCGATATCGGGTTCCACCTGGTTGAACAGTTTTGACACCACGGTTGCCACGCCGTCAAAATGACCGGGGCGGCTGCCGCCGCACAGCCCCATGCTGACACCGCTGACGCTAATGCTGGTGGCATAGCCATGTGGATACATTTCTTCCGCAGTAGGCGCCCATAATATCGCCACGCCTGCTTCGCGCAGCAATTTGGCATCCGCCTCTTCCTGCCGCGGATAGGCATCCAGGTCTTCGCCTTCCCCGAACTGTGTGGGATTGACGAAGATGGAGGCTATGACATGATTCGCTTGTTTTGCGGCGTCATGGACCAGCTGCATATGTCCGGCATGCAGCGCGCCCATCGTCGGCACCAGCGCCACCGTACTGCCGTTCGATCTCAGATCCGAAATCGCTTTTTTCAACGTATTTAACTGACGTATGATTTGCACCGCACTGGCCCCTTCGATATGGGAATATCTGATTATTCACGCCTTATGGTCCGGCGGCGCGCCTGCTGCAAGACCATAGCGCAAAAGCTGGTATCAAGGGACACACCACTTTCATGCAGACCCAAGCGCATCAGACATCACCGCACATCATTGTATTTGCGAATGAAAAGGGCGGAACAGGCAAATCAACGACTGCCGTACATATCGCCGTCGCGCTTTCCTATCTGGGTCATAACGTTGCGGGAATCGACCTTGATCCGCGGCAGCGCACATTTTACCGCTATCTGGAAAACCGGGACGAAACGATGCGGCGGCGCGGCATTACGCTGCCGACGGCAGGTTATTCTGTATTCGACAACGGCGATATTTCTGATCTTGACGCGCTGATTGCCGAACAGGGGAAGGGCGCGGATTTCCTGCTGTTCGATACACCGGGCCGCGATGACGAATTTGCGCGCTATATCGCCGCAAAGGCGCATACATTGGTCACGCCGATCAATGACAGTTTTGTCGATTTCGACCTGATCGGGCAGGTGGAACCGGAAACATTCAAGGTCAAACGGCTCAGCTTCTATGCCGAGCTGATCTGGGAAGCGCGCCGGAGCCGCGCGAAGAGCGGCCGTGAAATGGACTGGGTCGTATTGCGCAACCGTACACAGCGCCAGGATGCGCGTAACCAGAAGCGGCTGGACGGTGCGCTCACCGAACTGTCCAAGCGGGTTGGCTTTCGCGTTGTGCCAGGGCTGAGCGAGCGTGTGATTTTCCGTGAGCTTTTCCCGTCCGGGCTGACGCTGCTCGACAAGGGTCAGCTTGGCAATCTGGGTACTAGCCATATTTTGGCACGGCAGGAACTGCGCGAGATGCTGTCATCATTCTATCTGCCTGGCGTCAAAAAACCGGCAACCCTGCGCGGTGCCAAAGGCGTGCGGGAGCTGGCGCTGTGAAATTTCTATTTCTCCTGATTGCCGGGATAATCGCCTATCTGTTCCTGACGGGCAAGCTGCAGAAATTTCTGGGCGGCGCAAAGCCAGAGGGTATGAGCAAAGATCAGGCGCGCGCTTTATTGGGCGTTGATCGCGCCAGTAATAGTGATGCCATAATTCGTGCGCATAGGGACATGATGATAAAATACCATCCCGATAAAGGCGGCAATGCCGAAATTGCACGGCAGATTAACGAAGCACGCGATGTGCTGCTGGAACAACAGCTGAAAAAGGATCTGACATGAAACATGATTTCCACCCGACAAGCCTACGCGAATACGATATTCGCGGTATTATCGGCGAAACGCTGGATGTCGAGGATGCGCGGGCCATAGGGCGCGGTTTTGGTACATTGATATCACGCGCCAGGGACGGAAAAGGCGGCAAGGTCGCGGTCGGCTATGATGGCCGTATCAGTTCACCCATATTGCAGGATGCGCTGGTCGAGGGTTTGAATGCCAGTGGTGTTGACGCGGTGTCGGTCGGCATGGGGCCAACCCCTATGCTATATTATGCCGAGGCTGTTATGGATGATGTGGATGGCGGCATCATGATAACTGGCAGCCATAACCCCGCCAATTATAACGGCTTCAAAATGGTGTTTCAGGGCCGGCCTTTCTTTGGCGCGGATATCCTGAACCTTGGCAAAATGTCGAGCGTTGGCGATTGGGATGACGGAACGGGAGAGTTCGAAACAGTCGATATCACTGATCAGTATGTGGAGCGTATGCTGCGGGATTTTGATGGCACGCCGATGCGTGTTGGCTGGGATGCCGGCAATGGCGCAGCGGGGCCGGTATTGGAACGGCTGGTTGCCAAACTGCCCGGCGAACATTTCACACTGTTCACGGATGTCGATGGCAATTTCCCCAACCATCATCCCGACCCGACCGAGGAAAAAAACCTTGCCGATCTCAAAGCGCTGGTTGCCGAAAAAGACCTAGACTTCGGCGTAGCATTTGACGGCGATGGCGACCGGATCGGCGCAGTGGATGGTGAAGGCCGAGTGATATGGGGTGACCAGCTTCTGTCAATTTTTGCAGAGCCGGTGCTGAAAGAACTGCCCGGCTCCACGATTATCGCCGATGTGAAAGCGTCACAGGCGCTTTATGACCGCATTGCCGAACTGGGCGGAGAGCCGCTGATGTGGAAAACGGGACACAGCCTTATCAAGTCCAAAATGAAGGAAACCGGTTCGCCGCTTGCGGGGGAAATGAGTGGACATGTGTTTTTCAAGCACCAATATTATGGTTTTGACGATGCGCTTTATGCGGCTGTCCGTCTTATCCGGGCAGCTTCTACGCTGGGTAAATCGGTGACACAGATGCGCAGTGACATGCCGGACATGATCAACACACCCGAAATGCGGTTTCAGGTGGATGAAAGCCGCAAGTTTGCGGTGATAGACGAAGTGCTGGAGCGGCTCGCGGCCGATGGCGCAAATGTCAACAACACCGATGGCGCGCGCGTCAACACCGATGATGGCTGGTGGCTGCTGCGCGCGTCGAACACACAGGACGTGCTGGTCGCGCGCGCCGAGGCGAAATCCGAAGCGGGCCTCGAACGTCTGCTGACACAGATTGACGACCAGCTCGCCAAATCTGGCCTGACCCGCGGCAAGAATGTGGGGCATTAGTGTCTAAAGCGCCAGATATTCCCGATGAGGTCCGGAAGGTATTTGATCGACACTCCGCTATCCTGAGCCGCAGACTATACACTTTGCGCGACTGGGTTTTTGAAGTGGCGAGCGGGGATGCGCGTATTGGCAGCATCGAGGAAAGCCTGAAGTGGGGGCAGCCAAGCTATGTCCCTGCCGCCACGAAATCGGGCACGGCGGTGCGAATTGACACACATGCCGCGATTAAGGGAAGCTGCGCCTTATATGTGCACTGCGGCACTGACCTTGTGGCGCGGTGGCGCGATATCTACGAGGATCTTGCTTATGACGGCAACCGCGCCGTTATTTTCGGTTCGGCGCAGCCGCTGCCGAAAGCAGTGATCCAGCATTGTATCGCTATGGCGTTCACTTATCGTATTTCTGTTTAGAGAGCGCGCATAAACACGCCGTGTCGGCAGCATGCATATGTGCCGGCACTGATTAATCCACATATTTCTGCCGTTCATGGAATAAGGCTTGCTGCAACTATGGAATATTGCGCATCATGGGTACAGACAAAGATAGCCCAAGGAGTGATATATGTTTCACAGAATAAAGCCGCGTGCCGCAATGGCCATATTACCTGCGCTGTTATGCATTCCGCAGCCTGCAGCGGCTGGTGAAACAAAGCCTGAGCCTGTCCGTCTTGGCGAAGTGCCTGAACTGCCCGCCAGTGAATCGGTCATGTATGATGAGGCGCGCGACATGTTTTACGTGTCGGTCATGGGCGGCGATGATCCGGGTGATGGCTATATCGCATCCATTACCACAGACGGGAAGACGGCTGATCGTGGCTTTATCACGGGGCTGGATGAGCCGAAGGGCAGCGCTGTGGTGGGCAATATATTCTATGTATCCGACGGCAAGGAACTGGCGGAGGTCAATCTGGACGACAAGACTGTTGTGCGCCATGCCGCGCCGGGCGCGGTGTTCCTTAACGATGTTGCTGCGGACGATGAGGGCAATATCTATATTTCGGATACCGGTCAGTCGGCGATCTACAGGTTCGATACCGACAAAAATCTCACATTGTGGATGAAAACCAATCTCCTCAACCGACCAAATGGCCTGCTGATTGAAGGCGATACAATGTACGTTGCATCATGGGGTGAGCGGCAGGGTGAGGGCGAAGACGCCACATCCAATGGACGCCTGCTCAAAGTGGATATGACGAGCCATGCGGTGGAAGCGGTTACGCCTGTGCCGGTTGGCAATATTGATGGTGTGCAGCGCTATGGCAAAGACGGTTTCCTGATTTCCGAATGGAATGGCGGGAAGATTTATCACGTTGCCACAGATGGTGCAGCGCGTGAAATACTCGCGCCCGGACAGAGCGTGGGCGACATACTTTATCACCAGGGCCGCAAGCAGCTGTTCCTGCCGATGAACCGGCAAGGCAAGCTGCTGGTATATAGTCTCGTCGCGCCTGAATAGGGTTTTGCTGACACAGCAGTTGCGGAGTGTTATTCGCAGATAATGACCACTTCGTATGACACAATCGGCATCAACTATTCGGATTTGCGAAAGCCAGACCTGCGCATCCAGAAAATGATCGAAGCTGCGCTGGGGTCAGCGCAAACGGTTCTCAATGTAGGAGCGGGTGCAGGGTCATATGAGCCTTCTGACAGACAGGTCACCGCAATCGAACCTTCCATGGAAATGATCCGGCAACGGCCCGCTTCGGCGGCAACTGTCATTCAGGGCCATGCAGAGAAGCTGCCCTTTGACGATGATAGTTTCGATGCCTCTATGGCGGTGCTGACAGTCCACCATTGGACCGACAAGGAAAGGGGCCTGAAGGAAATGCGGCGCGTGACGCGCGGGCCCATTGTCATTTTGACATATGATCCTGCATTTCGGGGATTCTGGCTGGCCGACTATATCCCGGAGCTTGTGACTCTGGATGAAGAACAAATGCCGCGCATAACCAAATATGCAGCATGGCTGGGTGCGGCGGAGATATCCCCTGTTCCAATTCCGCATGATTGTACTGACGGTTTTTTAAGCGCGTACTGGCGGCGGCCTGCGGCGTATCTTGACCCCAGAATCCGCGCGGCCATGTCGTCTTTTTGGGCTTTGGGGGATGTGTCCGCAGCCATCGGAAAATTGCAAAGCGATTTGGATGATGGTGCATGGGCGGAACGATATTCCGGTCTATTGGCTCTGGATACATGCGACTGCGGCTATCGTCTGGTAAAAACGGTGTGAATAGCCTTATACCGTATAGATGGCGCCAGAACCACTTCCAGAGATTTTAGACAATTGGTTTGCTGCGCGCGGATGGGTGCCGCGCCAACACCAGATGGAGATGCTGGCCGCCGCGCGGGCGCACAAGCATGCCTTGCTGGTTGCGCCGACAGGGGCGGGTAAGACGCTGGCTGGTTTCCTGCCCACGCTGGTAGACCTGGTTCGCTCTCGCTCACAAGCTGGTGCCGAAGCGCCTCAACGCATAGACACACTCCACACGCTTTATATCTCTCCGCTCAAGGCATTGGCGCATGATGTGCAGCGCAACCTGCTCACGCCAATTTCCGAAATGAATCTGGATATCCAGGTTGAAACGCGCAGCGGCGATACGCCTTCGGAGCGCAAGAAACGCCAGCGTTCGCGCCCGCCGCATATCCTGCTGACAACACCTGAATCGCTGAGCCTACTGCTGTCCTATCCGGACAGTTTTGAGATGTTCAAAAACCTCAAAACCGTGGTGATTGACGAAGTGCATGCTTTTGCCACGGGCAAGCGTGGTGATTTGCTTAGCCTCTCGCTGGCGCGGCTACAGACACTGGCCTCGGATATGCGCCGCGCCGCGCTGTCGGCCACTGTGGCGGACGCCGATGCCTATCGCGCCTGGCTTGCACCCTATGGCGATATAGATGCGGTTGAGCTGGTCGAGGGCGCACCGGGTGCAGAGCCCGATCTCAATATATTGCTGCCCGAGGGGCGCGTGCCCTGGGCCGGGCATAGCGGCCATTATGCCGTGCCGCAGGTATTGGAGGAAATCGGGCGAAACCAAATCACACTGGTGTTTTGCAATACGCGCTTCCTTGCCGAATTTGTGTTTCAGAAACTGTGGGAGATAAATGAAGAGCAACTGCCCATAGGCATTCACCATGGCAGCCTGTCAGTCGAGGCGCGGCGCAAGGTGGAAAATGCCATGGCGACGGGCAAGCTGCGCGCTCTGGTGGCGACGGCCAGCCTTGATCTGGGCGTGGACTGGGGCGATGTCGACTGCGTTATCCAGATGGGCGCGCCCAAGGGATCATCGCGCCTGTTGCAGCGTATTGGCCGCGCCAACCACCGGCTCGATGCGCCCTCAAAGGCAATATTGGTACCTGGCAACCGGTTTGAGTATCTGGAAGCGCAGGCGGCATTTGATGCGGTGCAGGAAGGCGTGCGAGATGGCGAGACATTTCGTGCCGGCGGGCTGGATGTGCTGGCGCAGCATGTGATGGCCTGCGCCTGTGCAGCCCCGTTTCATGAAGGTGCGATGCTGTCAGAGGTGCAGTCGGCATTGCCCTATAGCGGTATTGACAAAGCCGCGCTGGACCGCGTGCTCGCCTTTGCGCAAAATGGCGGTTATGCGCTCAGCGCCTATGACAAGTTCAAACGGCTGGTGCGCGAAGAAGACGGAATGTGGCGGCTTTCGCACCCCAAATTTGCGGCGCAGCACCGGTTTAACGCAGGCATTATTGTCGATGCGCCAATGCTTAACGTGCGCTTCAAAAACGGACGCAGTGTAGGCAAGGTGGAGGAGAATTTCGCCGCGCAATTGTCGCCGGGCGATACGATTTATTTTGCCGGAATGGGCCTGGAAGTGGAGCGCATCAAGGACCTTGACCTGATAGTGAGGGCCTCCAAAAAAGGGGCGCAGATACCCAGCTACATGGGCGCGCGCCTGCCGCTCACTACACATCTTTCCTCACGCGTGCGCGAATTCCTGACCGACCGTGCGGGCTGGGCGCGCTTTCCCGACGATGTGCGCGAATGGCTGGAAATGCAGGATTTCCGCTCAGTCATGCCAGAACCCGATCAGCTTCTTGTCGAAACATTCCCGCATGACAAGCGGCATTATATGGTATGTTACAGCTTTGAAGGCTGGAATGCGCATCAGTCGCTGGGCATGCTGCTGACGCGGCGCATGGAAAATGCCGGGCTACAGCCATTGGGGTTCGTGGCGAATGATTATGCGCTGGCCTGCTATAGCCTGAAGCCCGTGACAGATCCCGGCCCGTTATTTTCTTCCGATATATTGGGAGAGGAGCTCGCCGAGTGGATTCAGAACAGCTATCTCCTGAAACGCGCATTCCGCGAGGTCGCGGTGATCAGCGGTCTGGTCGAACGGCATCATCCGGGCAAAAGAAAATCAGGCCGGCAGGTCACTTTCTCAACCGACCTGATTTACGATGTTCTGCAAAAATATGAACCCGATCATATCCTGCTGGAGGCAGCGTGGGCCGATGCGCGCGAAAAACTGACCGATGTAGGGCGTCTGGGCGATTTGCTGGACCGGGCCGCAGGTACAATGCTGCATGTAGAGCTGGACCGCGTGAGCCCGCTTGCCGTGCCGGTGCTGGTGATGATCGGTCGTGAGGCTGTCCCGCAAGGCGCAGCGGATGATGCGCTGCTCGAAGAAGCAGAGACTTTGGTCGAAGCGGCGATGCGCGGGGAGTAAAAGGGTTCGCATGATTGCGCTATTATAGAATTGATGGTAGTTTATTTCTACGGGGGCTAATCAGGAGAATAGTAATGTCTTGGTTCATTACATTAGCACCACTTTTATTGCTGTCGGGTGCCAATAGTGCAGCACCAATATCACAACGCGTTGATGCCGAAACGCAGCTGAAATCTTCTCCTACAGCAGAAATAATAGAAGTTGGTATTGATCGCCAGAAACGTATGACCATCCCTGTCAGTATTGATGGAAACGGGCCTTATAAATTTATGATTGATACCGGCTCGGAAAGAACTGTCGTAACACGGCAGCTTGCAACCCGGCTTGATTTGGAATTTGCTGCGCGTGCGCGTCTGCTTGGAATTGCCGGATCACAAATAGTTGATACTGTTTATGTACCCGAACTTGAAATCGGGAGTCAAAACTATGGCGAAGTCGTTGCCCCCTTGCTTGAGCAGACGCATGTTGGCGCAGAGGGTATATTGGGGCTGGATGGACTTCAGGACCAGCGTATCCTGTTCAACTTTACAGACCGTACAATTGAAATCGAAGACAATCGTGACCGCAGGCTCAATCGCGGTTATGAGATTGTGGTGACGGCGCGGCGGCGGAACGGGCAATTAATATTCACCGATGCAAAAATTGCCGGTATCAAAGTGAATGTTGTTATCGATACCGGCGCGCAAATGAATATTGGCAACCGGGCTCTGCAAAAAAAGCTCCGTGGCCGAAGAGCAAAGGGCTTGGGTGATGAATCAAGCTTACAATCGGTCACCGGCCAGACAATTACGGCAGACACCGGGATTGTCAGCGATTTCCGCATCGGCAACGCAAAATTTGATACTATTCCGGTGGCCTTCGCCGATGCCCCGCCATTTGAATCTCTGGACCTTGAAGATAAGCCAGCCCTGTTTTTGGGAATGGTAACGTTGCGCAATTTTAACAGAATGGCGATCGATTTTGGCAAACGGCGGGTTTACTTTGACGTCCCGCACGCGGCGCGAATGAGAACTGGCTCACGCATAAAACGATGACTACGGAAAGCATACTATCGGGTTTGCGGGATTCCATTTATCATTCTTGCACATAATATTTGTGAATATATCTGATGCCAGATGGTCTTGAAGCCATGCTTGCAATGATGTCAGCGGCAACGCGTCAAACCATGGCCTGTCATGATTGGCGAATTGACGTATGAAAGGAAAAGTCGCGTAATCGATGAGTGTCGGTTCTGGTCCCAGCAACTGACCATTATCGGATATCCGGGAATTTAGCCCTTTCAGAACTTTCAGGGCTTCACTACGATGATGTGCTGCATCCACACCTTCGTAGCGCGTGTCATACTTATAACGGTCGAGATGATGTTTGAACGGGCCATCGACCTGTTCAATAACGGCATTAGCCTTTGTGCCGTGGCGCAGCCATCCTTGCGGATCATGCTGCTCCAGCGCCCAGTGCATAATGTCGATGCTTTCTTCCAAAACGCTACCATCGGACAGGACAAGTACGGGCACTGTCCCTTTGGGTGAAACATTCAGCATCGCCTGCGGTTTGTCGCGCAGCACTACTTCGCGCAATTCCACTTTGATGCCGCTTGCCAGCAAGCCCATACGTGCACGCATCGCATAGGGACAGCGGCGAAAGCTGTATAATATGGGCAGGTGGTTCGGCGCGGCTTCGTTCATCCGGCATCCTGCTTGCTGCCAATATGCGTTGCACCACGCTTGGCGGCCAGTTCCATCTGCCGCTGGCGTTCTTCATAACGTTTTTTCTGTTCTTCATCGCGGGCATCATGACAATGCGGGCAGCTTACCCCCTCCATATATTCAGGTGCCTGCAGCTCTTCAGGCGAAAGCGGTTTGCGGCAGGCATGGCACTGCACATAATCGCTCAGTTCCAACCCGTGTCCCACGGCGACCCGCTGATCGAACACAAAGCAGTCGCCATCGAACAGGCTTTCCTTTTCAGGCACATTTTCCAAATATTTCAGGATTCCGCCCTGCAGGTGGAAAACATCATCAAAGCCTTTTGACTTCACATAGGCGGTCGCTTTTTCACATCTTATGCCGCCGGTGCAGAACATTGCGATTTTCGGTGCCTTACCGGCAGCCCGCAGCTTTTCGGCTTCTGCGTCAAACCATTCCGGGAACTGGCGGAATGTCGTGGTCTTAGGATCAATAGCGCCTTTGAAAGTGCCTACACCCACTTCATAATCATTGCGCGTGTCAATAATCACTGTATCCTGCGCAGAAATCAGCTCATTCCATTCTTCAGGCGGCACATATTCGCCCGAGCCATCCACGGCATCGATACCATCTACGCCCATCGTAACGATTTCGCGTTTCAGGCGCACCTTCATGCGATAAAATGGCATATTTTCCGCGCCCGAATATTTTACTTCGAGTTTTGCGCAGCCAGGCAGGTCGCGGATGATGGCGACAACTGCATCAATATCGGCGGGGTTGCCGGCAATGGTGCCATTGATGCCTTCATGCGAAAGCAATATCGTGCCTTTTAGCCCATGCGCCTCACACGTTTCCAGCAAGGGATCGCGCACTGCGGGCGGATCATCAAAATGCGTGAAATGGTACAGAGCCGCTACACGGACAGGCATATCGGAATCGGGAAAATCGGTCATGGTGCGCGCTATAATTGTTTGCGCGCCGCATGACCAGAGGTTTAGCCGCGCGCCGTCAGCACGAGTTCGAGCCGCCGTATTTCACGCAGCACCCGGTTTGCCTGCATGACCGGCATGAGCGAGAATTTCATCATCGCGCTGAGGATCAGGATGGTGGCCGCAGGCAACCCCCATCGCAATTGCGAAACTGTATCGCTGGCGCCGAAAAACCGTATCGCCATCCAGATCGCGGCAATAAACATGAGCGTCTGGACGATCATGATCATCCATGTTACCCATCCTGCCCTGCCCCGAAACATGCCAAAGGCCTGTTCAAAATAGCCCGGCTCATCGCGGATTTCGTTCAGCAGTGCCTGATCCTCTGCTGACAATGTCTGTGTCAGCATATCATCCAGCTTGTTCATCATATTCTCCTTCCAAAATATTTTTCAGCTTGCCGCGGGCATGCATAAGGCGTGTCTTCACCGTCCCTGCGGGCACATCGGTTGCGACCGCAATTTCCGCGATGCGCAATCCCTCCCCATAAAACAGCGCTACGGCGGCGCGTTGCTCCGGCGGCAGATGGGCCATGGCCTGCGCCAGCATCAGGCGCGTGCCCGTCCTATGCTCGGCTTCGCCTTCGTCCGAGGCCTGCTGTTCCAGCATCACCGCTGGTAATATAGATTCGCGCGCGTTCCGGCCATGACTGCGCATCACCTTACGCGTCACAATTCGGTAGGCCCAGACGGCGAAAGCGCGATCATTGGTGAGCTTGCCCAGGCCTTTATATATCTCTGCCCAGGCATCCTGCACATAATCCTGCGCGGCATTCGAATCTCCGCACATTCGCCAGGCGTGCGCCACGAACCTTCCGTGCCACAGCCGGTACAGGCGTTCCCAGGCGGATTTTTCGCCCAACCGCGCACTGGCGACCAGATAGTCACTGAGCACATATTTTGCATCGCGCTGTCCGGCCAATCCATATCCTCCCGCTGTCATATATAAAGAGACTGGTGACAGCGAAAAGGTTCAATGCGGCAATAATATTTTGGCGCTTTATCCCGCCGCCTCTTGCAAGCTCGCCCCTGCTGCCGCATGTAGGGCAGATGGTTCCCTTTTCGTTCGCACAGCATGATTTTCTGGCGCATCAGGACGCCGCGCTATACTGGCCGCTACAAAATGCCTTGCTGGTCGCGGATCTGCATCTGGAAAAGGCAAGCTGGTATGCGGCGGGCGGGCAAATGCTGCCGCCTTATGACAGCCGCGCGACGCTGGAACGGCTGGCGGCGATTATTGCGGAGACGGGAGCCAGGCGCGTCTATTGTCTGGGTGACAATTTTCACGACAGTGCAGGCGAAAACCGTCTGGAAATCGGTGCGGCCACATTGTTGCAGGCATTGACGGCACGGACAGATTGGCACTGGATCAATGGCAATCATGATGCCGTGCTGGATGGCCGCTGGGGCGGCAAGGTCGTGCCGGAAATTCAAGTGGACGGCGTAATGCTCCGGCACGCGGCAGAGCGGCACTTTACGGCGCCGGAAATGTCAGGCCACTACCACCCTAAACTGCGGCTGCGCGGGCGCGGGCGATCGGTGGCGCGGCGATGCTATGTGGCGAGTGAAAGCAAACTTATTTTTCCGGCTTTTGGCGCATTGACGGGCGGACTGGACGCAGATGCCGATGCGATACGGCAGGTTGTAGGCGAAACCGCCTGCGCTCTGGTGCCGCATCCGGAAAAATTGCTTAAATTTCCATTATTCGGCGCGAATGCACTTACGGGCTGAGCCATGGGCTGCACAATAATATAATATAGCGCAGCAAAAACATCGCAAAATGCACATGTTCTTGTGCTACGCGATATGAAGCAGCTATAAAGCTACGCACTGCCGGGCATATTTCCGGCCAAAATGACAGGAAGTCCGCCTCTTGGTTGATTCATTAATGGTAAAAATAGCGCTGATCGGCGCGATGGGCATTGGGGCGCAATGGGTGGCATGGCGCACCGGGCGACCTGCCATCGCGCTGATGCTGATAGTCGGCATATTGGCGGGGCCTGTATTGGGGATTATAGATCCGGAACGTGATTTCGGGACTTTGCTGGAACCCATAATAAAGCTCGCCGTGGCGGTGATATTATTTGAGGGCGGGCTCAGCCTTAATTTTAAGGACTTGCGCCATGCCGGCTGGGCAGTGATGCGGCTCGTCATCATCGGCGTACCCGTCGGTTGGGCATTGGGCACGGCGGCTGCCTATTACGGGGCGGGCCTGTCGCTGGAAGTATCCGCATTATTTGGCGGCATCATGGTGGTGACCGGGCCGACTGTTATTGGACCCATGCTGCGCAATCTGCGCGTCAGTCCGCGGGTGCGTGATATCCTGAAATGGGAAGGCATCGTCAACGATCCGATTGGCGCTCTGCTCGCGGTGGGTATTTATGCTTATGTGACTTATGAGGGCGCAGCGGCGGATGTGTACACTATCGGCCTTGATGTGCTGGCTGCCAGCTTTGTGGCCGGTATATTGGGCGCGGCGCTTGGCTATGGCCTGACGTGGCTGTTCCCACGCGGTTATGTACCCGAGTATCTCAAAGCGCCGTTGCTGCTTATCACCGTGATTGGCGGCTTCGTGCTGGCCGATATCATCAAGCATGAAACCGGCCTTATCACTGTGACGATCATGGGCGTGGTGATGGCGAACCGGCCTATCTATTCGAGCCAGACATTGCACCGGTTCAAGGAAGACCTGTCCGTCCTGCTGATTTCCGGGGTCTTTGTGCTGCTGTCGGCCACGCTCGACTGGGAAACAGTGCAATCGTTCCAAGCACGGTTTATCGTATTCCTGATACTCCTGCTTTTCCTTGTGCGCCCGCTGACCGTGCTTATCAGTCTGTTTTTCAGCTCGGTTCCATGGCGTGAACGCATATTCATCGCCTGGATTGCGCCGCGCGGCATCGTGGCTGTCGCCATTACTGGCCTGTTCGCATTGCGTATGGTCGATTACGGCGTGCCGGATGCCGAAGCGCTGGTTCCGCTCAGCTTTGCAGTGGTGATCGTCACGATTTTTGCACATGGATTTTCCGCGAGCTGGTTCGCCAGATTCCTGGGTATTGAAGAGGGCAAAAGTGATGCCATCATGCTCGTCGGTTCAAACAGCTGGACTGTGGAATTGGCGACATTTCTCAAATCGCTCAAATATGACGTCACTATCGCTGACACCGGTAAATTCGCGCTACGCCGTGCGCGGCGGCGGGAAATCGATGTATATGACGGCGATTTCCTGGATGAAGCGCATAATGACAATGTCGATCTGGGCAAGTTCCAGCACCTGATCGCCGCGACCGATAATGATAGCTACAATCAGCTTCTCAGCTCTGATCTCGGCCCCGAAATGGGCTATGAGCAGATAAGCCTGCTGGCCACGGACAAGAAAGACGCCAATCGCGGACCGGGACGCGGGCGCATGCTGACGGAAAGCGGCGCAACCTATACCGAGCTGGTCGACCGTGCGCGTGAAGGTTGGGTATTCAGCAAGACGCGGCTGACCGAAAAATTCACCTATGAAAATTACCGGGATAATCTGGGCCTAGGCGAGGAACCGCTTGCCGTCATGAAACCGGACCGCCGCCTGCTGTTCTTTTCCACCGAAGCACGGCCGTTCATCGAGGAAGGCGACGAGATTATAAGCTTTGTGGCACCGGAATCGCCGGAAAAACGTGCCGCAGCCTATAAAGAAGCCAAAGCAATGCCGCTTATGGGAAGTCCCGATCCGGAAGGCGAAGGCGCGTAACCGCCTCTGTTTTCAATCGCGTATACCGAATAAAGCACTGCCGACGCGGATATGTGTGGCCCCGATTTTAATGGCGGCTTCATAATCCCCGGACATGCCCATGCTGAGGGCCTTCAGGCCAAGCTCATCGGCTTTTTTGGCCAGCAGGGCGAAATAGGGTGATGGTTCCAGGCCGAGCGGCGGCACGCACATCAGGCCCGTAACGGGAATGCCCTGCTCTTCCGCCAACGCGAGCAAATCGGGCACATCGGCGATAGCGCATCCGCCCTTTTGCTCTTCTTCACCGATATTGACCTGAATAAAACACGGGATGGTCCGCTCCGCTTTGCGCATGGCTTTGCCCAGCGCCTTGACCAGTGAAGGCCGATCGAGCGAATGAATGGCATCAAACAGCGCGACGGCATCATCGGCTTTATTGGATTGCAGCTGGCCCACCATATGCAATTCCAGACCGGCATATTGCGCACGTAACTGCGGCCATTTTTCCGCGGCTTCCTGTACGCGGTTTTCACCGAAAACACGGTGGCCCGCTTCGATAAGCGGGCGTATTTCGTCTGCCGCCCTTGTTTTCGATATAGCGATTAGTGTGATGTCACCACTTTCGCGCCCGGCCAGTTTTGCCGCCTTATCCATGGCCTGCCGCACATCATTTAGCGGAATATATGTATTTTCATCTTGTATATCGCTCATGAGGGAAGGCTATAAGGGCTGACATGTCCTCCTGCCAGAAAAAGCTGCAAATTATGCGCGCAAACATACCGCGGCTCTGGCTGTTTACAGATGCGCGCAATAATGCGGTGTTGGAACGGGCCATTGGCGATTTACCGAAAGGTTCGGGGGTGGTTTTCCGGCATTACCATTTGGATGACATGGCCCGCCATGCACGATTCGATCAGGTCCGGGGCTTTGCGAACAATGGCGGTCACCTCATAATTCTGTCGGGAGATGCCGATAGGGCGAAGGCGTGGGGCGCCGATGGCATCTATGGACCGGCGGCGCGACTGGCGCGCGCAGACAATATGTTGAAACTGGGCGCAGTGCATGATGCGGATGAATTAAAGCGCGCCGAAGCTGCTGGTGCAGACGCAGTATTTCTCTCACCCATTTTTCCCACGCGAAGTCATGTTGGCGGCGATCATCTGGGCATAGCGGGTTTCACGGAACTTGCCCGCCTTGCAGTGTGTCCGGTCATTGCGCTGGGCGGAATGACGGCGGCGCGCTGGGATAGAATGCCTGCCAATATCGCCCACGGCTGGGCCGCGATCGATGGCTTATCGGATAAAAGCAATGTTTTGCAGCAACCAAACGATTCACCTGCGAGTGACAGGCAATAAAAAGGGTCCCGAAAGGCCCTAATTATCCGTTTGGTTTATTTGGATCAGAAGCGGAACTGTGTGCCGACATAGACAGCCTGGCTGTCTTTCTGGTCATCGGTGAGCGGTGCAATACGGTTGCGCTCGTCGCGCAGGCGCACACCAGCGGTTACATCAAGGTTGCGGGTCAGCTTATATTTGCCGCCAACATCTACCAGATAGCTTGCCTCACCTTCATAGGTGCGCGGTGCACTTCCAGGGCGTGCTGCCGTATCCATTTCCACCTTGGGCCGGAACCGGCTCTTTTTCTTGGTGCTTTCAGGTTTTATCTGCGAAGAAATCTTGCCAAGGTCAGGCATGTCGATATCGCGCACATCACTGGGCAGCGCGAATTTTTGCCACCCTTTGGCTACGCCCAGGCTGTACGCTGTTTTCGTAATGCGGACGGGTACGGCGGGGCTGGCTTTGCCGGGTGTTTTATCAATCACGGCGTTGGGCCGGATGTTAACGGCCTTCGCTTTTTCGGAATTGACGCGGACGGCAACCGTTACGGCGCGTGGTTTCTGGCGGGTGTCCGTCGCTGGGGTGAAACGAAAGTTCTTATTCTTACCTATCGCATCAAAGCTTAGATCAGCGGCGAGTTTCGGATCAACAGATGCGGGCGTGAAAGAGCCAATACTGCCACGTGCATTCAAAGAAACAGGCTGCGAGTCGAAATTTGTCGAAACGGCCATGCCGATGGACGGAATCAACACAAGAGAGCCGATTACCAGCGCTCCCCCTGTTAGAAATGTCCGTTTCATATTTGGCATGATCTGTTCAAGTCCCCAGTATTAGAGAATGTCCATAGCATATTTCACGTGCGAAACACGTTCGATATAGGAATATAATGCTTTTATTTCCTTATTGTTGCATAATGCACACATAATTTCACATCTATCAGGCATAAAGTTACACCAGTAAAGATGAATTGGCGATTTATGGTCAGCGTCGGTTCAGCATGCACAATCTAGCAACTGTTTCCCGCAAAACCGTGCCAAATAATATGCCATAGGCCAGCAAAGGCTTGCCCCTGCCTCCAAAGCATTTATAGATGGCCCGAACAACTGACTATAAGGAAGCTTTTATGCCACAGCCACGCAGGCTCCATTCCGCAATTTTCGCCCTTGCTGCTGTTACCCTCATCACCGCATGCGGCGGTAAAGAGCGCGCGGCGCCAGATGTTGCCGCATCGCAAGTCACAACCATCGGTGTGAATAGCTATTTGTGGCGCGCTTCACTGGACGCACTCTCTTTTATGCCGCTGCTACAGGCGGATAGCGCGGGCGGTGTTATTGTGACCGACTGGTACGCCAATCCCAGCAATCCGGGCGAGCGCATGAAAGTGACTGTATCGATTCTTGACCAGGACTTGCGGGCAGATGCGCTGCGTGTTGCAGCTTCACGCCAGGTTGCGCAGGGCGGAACATGGGTGGATGCACCGGTCAAGGCGGCAACTGTCCAGAAACTGGAAGAGATCATCCTGACCAAGGCCCGTGACTTGCGCCTCAGCGCCGTTGACGGCTAAGTCCAAATATCGGGGCAAAATAGATGACAGATACGCGGTTTAATCCGCTTGCGGCTGACACGCGCTGGCAGAAAGTCTGGGAAGAACAGCAGACTTTCAGGGCGGATGACAATAGCGAGCGTCCGCGCAGCTATGTGCTGGAAATGTTTCCCTATCCGTCGGGACGCATCCACATCGGCCATGTGCGCAACTATACCATGGGCGATGTGCTGGCGCGCTTCCGGCGCATGACGGGGCATGAAGTGCTGCACCCCATGGGCTGGGATGCGTTCGGGATGCCAGCGGAAAATGCGGCGATGGAAAAAGGCGTGCACCCTTCCGGCTGGACGCACGACAATATCGATTCGATGAAGGCGCAGCTCAAACGGCTGGGCTTTGCGCTTGACTGGACCCGCGAATTTGCAACCTGTGATGCCGAATATTACGGCCATGAACAGGCGCTGTTCCTGGATATGTTCGAAGGCGGACTTGTATATCGCAAGGAAAGCGCGGTGAACTGGGATCCGGTGGATATGACCGTGCTTGCCAATGAGCAGGTGATTGATGGCAAAGGCTGGCGCAGCGGTGCCGAAGTCGAAAAGCGCAAATTGTCGCAGTGGTTCCTGAAAATCACCGATTTTGCCGATGAGCTGATCGAAGGTCTGGGCGAACTGGATGGCTGGCCCGAAAAAGTACGCATGATGCAGGAAAACTGGATTGGCAAGTCGCAGGGTCTGACATTTCGGTTCAAACTGGACCGTGCGGCAGGCGGCTTTGATGATATCGAAGTTTTCTCCACGCGGCCCGACACGATTTTTGGCGCAAGTTTCTGCGCAATTGCGGCGGATCATCCTTTGGCGCTGGCATTAGCCGAGCAGAATGAAGATCTTGCCGCCTTTGCCGATGAATGCCGCAAAACCGGCACGGCAGCAGCGGATATTGAAACGCAGGAAAAACGCGGCTTTGACACAGGGCTGACGGTAACCCATCCACTCGATCCCGAATGGCATTTGCCCGTTTTCGTCGCAAACTTTGTGCTGATGGATTATGGTACGGGCGCAGTATTCGGTGTGCCCGCGCATGACCAGCGCGACTTGGATTTCGCGCGCAAATATATGCTGCCCGTGACGCGCGTTGTGGCAGAAGAAGGCGAGGAAGATACGCCGATTCATAACGAGGCTTATACTGGCCCCGGCAATATCATTAATTCAAAATTCCTGAATGGCATGGAAGTCGAAGCTGCCAAAAAAGCCGTAATAGACCGTGCGGAAAGCGAAGGCTGGGGCGAAGGCTCAACAGTTTACCGCCTGCGCGACTGGGGCGTCTCGCGTCAGCGCTACTGGGGCACGCCAATCCCGATTATCCATTGCGATGATTGTGGGCCTGTGGGCGTTCCAAAAGCAGAGTTGCCGGTCAAGCTGCCTGATAACGTGACATTCGACAGGCCGGGCAATCCTCTGGAGCATCACGCCGCATGGAAGCATGTAGACTGTCCGAAATGCGGGAAGGCGGCGCGGCGCGAAACCGACACGCTGGACACGTTTATCAACTCCAGCTGGTATTTCCTGCGCTTTGCGAGCCAACCTGACGATAGGCCGTTTGATAAAGACGTGCTCGCCAAATGGATGCCGGTAGCGCAATATATCGGCGGGATCGAGCATGCGATCCTGCATCTGCTCTACGCCCGTTTCTGGACCCGCGCATTGAAATCGCTCGGCAAAGTCGATGTGGCCGAACCCTTTGCCAGCCTTTTCACACAGGGCATGGTGACGCATGAGACCTATTCACGTGCGCAGGGTGAGGGCAAAGGTGACACATATTATACCCCTGCCGAAGTGGACCGCGATGGCAATGGCGCGAAACTGATCGCCGATGGTGCGCCTGTCGAAATCGGCCGTGTCATCAAAATGTCCAAGTCCAAGAAAAATGTCGTCGATCCCGACGAGATTGTTGATCAGTACGGCGCGGACGCGGTGCGCTGGTTCATGCTGTCGGATAGTCCACCCGAGCGTGACCTGCCCTGGTCGGAAGCCGGTATTGAGGGCAGCTGGCGCTTTGTGCAGCGGCTCTGGCGGCTGTTTGCGCAGGTGGATGATAGTGCCAGCAGCCAAGAAGCAATGGTGAGCGATAAGGCTGTAGACCGCAAGCTGCACCAGACACTGCATGGCGTGGCTGAAGATATTGAAGACCTGTCGTTCAACAAGGCGATTGCCAAGATATTCGAACTGGTCAACCTGATCGAAAAAGCTGGGCCTTCTGCCAGCCGCAACGCGGCCATCAAAGCATTGATACAGATTGTCGCGCCTATGACACCGCATCTGGCCGAAGAGGCATGGAGGATGTTTGGAAATGAAGGACTGGTCGCCAATGCGCCCTGGCCAGATATTGACGAAAGCCTGTTGGTGGAAGATGAAGTGACCATCGCGGTGCAGGTGCGTGGGAAGCTGCGTGATACGCTGACCGTGGCCAAGGGCCTGCCGAAAGAGGAAATGGAAAAACTTGCGCTGGCGTCTGAAAAAGTCCAGCGTGCCATGGACGGGGCCGAGGTGCGCAAAGTGATTGTGGTGCCCGACCGGCTCGTCAATGTGGTGATTTAATGCGTTATGTCCTGATTTTGCTGCTGCCTTTCCTGCTCGCCGGGTGCGGGCTAAAACCGCTCTATGCGGGCGGTACGGGCGGAGCGGTTTCGCAAAACCTGGGCCAGATCGAAGTCGAGACAATCGAGGGCAAGAGCGGTTGGCTGGTGCGCAATGCGCTCACTGATCGGCTAGCTCCGTTGTCGGGCGGCGGGCCGCAATATCTCCTGAAAATTCGGCTGGATGACCGGCTGGAAGGCTTTGGCCTGCTCGCCAATGATACGGTCAGCCGTGAACGCCGCACGCTGCGAGCACGTTATCAGCTGGTAGATGCAGCCACGGGTGAAACCGTGCTGGACGCCACGGCGGGCAGCGATGCTGGCATTGATGTGGTGAGCAGCGAATATGCGACTATCGCGGCGGAAAACACCGCGCTGGAAAACCTGTCACGCGAAGTTGCGGACCAGATTATCGAGCGGCTGTCGCTCTATGCCCGTCAGCGCGCCGCGCAAAACCCATGAAAGTAAAGGCGGCGGATATCCGCGCCGCAATGCGGCAGCCTTCACCTGATATTATATGCTACCTGCTTTACGGCCCCGATGAATCGACCAGCGCGGAATTTGCCGCTGGCCTGGCCAAGGCTTTTGGCGATCATGCCGAACGGGTGGATTTCACCGGGCCAGAACTGAAAAACGACCCCAGCAAACTGGCCGACGAAGCGGCTTCCATGTCGCTTTTTGGCGACAAACGCTATATTCGCGTGACCACACAGGGTGACGAAAGCCTGGCGGCAGTGGAAAATCTGCTGTGCGCTGACAATGCTGTAAACCCTGTCATTATTCAGGCCACGGGCATGACTGACCGGGGTAAAGTCGCCAAGGCGGCGGCTGCCTCCAAGCGGGCGATGGCCTGTATGAATTACCTGCCCGATGCGAATGAAATGGCGGGTATTGTCAGCGAATTTGGCCGCACCAAGGGCGTCAACATTCCGCGCCCGCTGGCGGCGCAGATTGCGAGCTATACCGGTATGGACCGGCGGCTGGCGGAGCAGGAGGTGGAGAAAATGTCGCTTTATCTCGACGCTTCGCCCAATGCGCCGCAGGTGGTGGAGCCGGAAATTGCACTCGCGCTTCGTGCCGAGACTGAAGATGAGGCTATGGGGCCGGTTATCAACTGTGTGTTGGGCGGCAATATCGGCAAATTGGCGGATGAGCTGGCGCGGATTGACGAGGCGGGCATTTCCGAAGTGGGGCTGGTGCTGGCGCTGCAGCGCCGCGCCATGCAGCTGGCGCAATTGGCGGGCAAGATGGGGCGCGGCGGTGACATTCATGCCTTTGTGGAGAATGAATCGCGGCGCGGGCCGATATTCTGGAAAGAGAAACCCGATTATGTGCGTCAGCTTAGCGTCTGGCGCAGCCCTGCTCTGGCGCGCCTGGGCGAGCGGCTGATTGATTTGCATGTTCGGATGATGATGGACAGCCAAAGCGGTTCGCAGCTGCTGCGGCAGGAATTGACCGAAATCACCCGCGCCGCTGCGGCAATGGCGCGATAATGCATTGCCACTCCAGACGCGCAGCGCCTTGAAACCCGCGCGGGAATTGCCAGATATATGGCATGGACCCGAAACAACTTACCGATGCAGAATGGCGTGAGCGCCTGACCCCCGAACAATATCATGTGCTGCGCGAAGCAGGCACGGAACGCGCCTTTACCGGCGAATATAATGATAACAAGGCTGTGGGCCGCTACACATGTGCAGGGTGCGGGGAAATGCTGTTTGAATCAGATGCCAAGTTCGACAGCGGTTGCGGCTGGCCCAGTTTTACGGCGCCCGCCAAGGGCGATGCCGTCGAGGAACGCACCGATACCAGTCACGGCATGATACGCACAGAAGTGCTGTGCGCAAATTGCAATGGCCATTTAGGACATGTTTTCCCCGATGGCCCCGGCCCGGAGGGGCTGCGCTATTGCATGAACAGCCTCGCGCTCGATTTCGCCGCAAAGGATGAAATGTAATTACCTGATAAAAAGTGCTATTCTGGCAAAGCACATGAACGGGATTCCCATCGCCTTCAATTTAGCCTATCCCTTGTACAAGCCGGTTCGTCGCACCATGCATTTGTTTCATTCAGCAAATGTAAAGGCGCAAGACCGCTTGGTCAAAGCACAATATGATCCGAGGGCAGGATATGGCACGCGTTAAAAAACCGGCGAAGAAAAAGAGCAGGTCCAAAACTAAGGCCGCGCCGGAAGGCCGGCTTAAATTATGGCTTTGGCGTTTTTTCAAAACCGGGCTTGTGGTCGCTATAGTCGGTATTATTGGTCTGGTGTCTGCCGTCGGCTTCACCATGTCCTCACTGCCAAGTTACGAAGCGCTAAAAAAATCACCCAATGGACAGATGATTCTGGTGCGTGCGCGCGACGGTACGGAGATCATGTCGCTCGGCCCCAGTTTTGGCGAATGGCTGGATATTGAGGATATTCCCGATGTCATGAAAGATGCCATGGTTGCTGTTGAGGACCGGCGTTTCGAAAGCCATTTTGGCATCGACCCCTATGGCATGGGCCGTGCCGGGTGGTTTGCGATTAAAAATTATGGCAACGGCCGGCGAATGCAGGGCGCATCGACCATTACGCAGCAGCTGGCCCGCAATATTTTCCTGAGCAACAGCTATACATTCTGGCGCAAGGCGCGCGAAATGGTGCTGGCGATGGCGATGGAGCGCAAGTTTAGCAAGGAACAGATTCTCGAGCTTTATCTGAACAAGGTATATTTCGGCGGCGGCGCTTACGGCATTGATTCCGCCTCACGCCGGTTTTTCAGTCACCCGGCCACCGAGCTTGATCTGGCCGAAGCGTCGATTATCGCTGGTCTTGTCAAGGCGCCCTCGCGCTATTCACCGACCGCAGATGCCGAAGCTGCGATCGGGCGGGCTTCGGTTGTCCTTAAAGTCATGCAGGAAACCGGCAAGATTTCTGCGTCGCAGGCGGCCTCCACCAATCCATCCGCTGTGAAGCTCGCGCCTGACAAGGCGCAGAACAGCGTGCGCTATTTTACTGACTGGGCGCTGCCACAACTTGATATGCTGCTGCCCGAAACTGACGAGCCGATAGAAGTATGGACCACGCTTGACCTGCGCATGCAGCGGGCGGCGACGGCGGCGATTCAGGCCAATGCCCCGGGCGGTGCTCAGGGTGCGATTGTCTCGCTCGACCGCGATGGCGCGGTGCTCGCTATGGTCGGCGGTACCGATTATGTGAATTCCAATTACAACCGCGCCACCAGCGCTGTGCGTCAGCCGGGTTCGGCGTGGAAGCTGTTTGTATATATGGCCGCGCTGGAAGCGGGTTATACACCCGAAGATATGGTGACAGATGAAAAAGTCACGATTGATGGCTGGACGCCGCGCAACAGCGGCGGACGTTATGCAGGGGACATTAATTTGCGCACTGCCTTTGCCTATTCAAAAAACACCGTGGCCGCGCAGCTTGGCAATGAACTGGGCTATGGCACGATCGCCAGCATGGCGCGGCGCTTTGGTGTTACGACACCGATCAACACCCATCCGTCCATGGTGCTGGGTACATCGGAAACGCGCGTGATTGACATGACCCGCGCTTTTGCGGCGGTTAATGCGCGGGGCGCGGCTGTTACCCCCTACGGTGTGACGAAAGTTACGACGATCAAGGGTGAGACCCTGTATGAGGCCGATCCCGATATGACACAGGTGCTGATCCCGCCGCACGTGGCGGCAGGGATTACCGACCTGCTGCAGACAGCGGTCAATACCGGCACCGGCCGCGCGGCGCAGATTGGCCGTCCCGTCGCAGGCAAGACCGGCACGACGAATAGCAATAAGGACGGCTGGTTCCTGGGTTTTTCCAGCGGCATTACCACAGGCGTCTGGATGGGGCGCGATGATGCCAAGGCTGTCAAAGGCCTGCAGGGCGGGCGCGCACCGGCCAAAGCCTTTGCCGACTATATGCGCGTCGCGGTTGCAGGCCGCAAAGTGGAGAAATTTGATACCGAGCTGGTGCTGCCTGAATGGCAGCTGGAACCCGATGACGAAGCTTATTTCCAAAACCCTGACGATATGATTTTTGTAGATGAATATGGCAATCCGATTGATGTGGATGGCGGCGAAACCCTACCGCCGGGTCCGAACCTGCCGCCCGCAGATACACCGGCTCCACCGGGCCCATCCGGTCCGCAGATGCTGGATCAGGACTTTATCGACCGCGCCACGGGTAACACAGATGGCGGCGGATCCGACCCGAAATCCAAGCCAAAACCAGCACCTGAAAAACGCGATCCTCCACCGCCTCCGCCCCGCGGCGATTCAGCGGTGGAAGAAGGCATTTACTAGGGGCGCCGCAACGCGCTCCCGTGCATCTCTTACTCTATCACTACGGCGTGTAACGTGGCGCCATGCTCTTTTAGCCAACGGTCGGCAGCATTGCGGTCGCCTTCATAGATATGATCAAGCCATGCATAGAATGCGGCGCTGTGGTCCATATGCTGCATATGTGCGATCTCATGTGCCACTACGGAACGGCGCACGTCGTCCGGGGCCATTATCAAGCGCCAGTTGATACGGACCTTTCCCGCCGATGAGCAGCTCCCCCAGCGCCGCCTTGCGCTGGATAATGCCAGGGGCGGCGGCATGATGCCTGCGGCACTGCTGTAATAGGCAATATCATCGGCCATGATCTGCCGCGCCTGTTTTTTCAGCCATGCGGCAACGCGTTTGGGGACATTCTGGCATGGGCCCCCGACCCGTATTTCGCCATTTGCCCATATAACTCGGCGTGGCCATTCTTCCTGCCAGCGAATGATGGCCTGTTCGCCGCGAAATGCGATGATGCTGTCTGCTTCCAACCGGGAAACCGGCCCCGCTTTGGCAAAGCTGTTTTCTATCCAGTCCGATTTTTCGTGCACGAACGCAGTAATCTGATGCACGGGCACATAAGGCGGGCTGGTAACGCGGATGGTTTCCCGGGCTGGGTCAGTGCGCAAGGTGATGGAACGTGAGCGTGCATGGCGGCGGATATGCAGCGCATAATCACGGCCGTTTATGCGGATATATTCCGGCGCGGCGGGCGCTGCAGCTATGCGGGATTTAAAGTTCAGCATCGACAATATGATGCTCCAGCGGCCCTGCTACAGTTTCGCTGACCACCCTGCCGGCCACAGAATTGCCGGTATCATGGATTGTCTGACGACTACCACTGATAAGGTAGTGCCAGCCCTGCAATGGCTTTCCATCGGCGCGCAAACGATAGGCGCAGCTTGATGGCAACCAACCGATACCTTCCAGTTTAGCGGGTGTCAGGCGCAGGCAATCGGGAACCAGCGCACGGCGGTGCCGGTAATCGGTGCATTGCGCGGTGCCCGTATCAAGCAGACGGCACGACACATTGGTGGGATAAATACGTCCTGCGTCTTCGTCCTCGACTTTATGCAGGCAGCATTTGCCGCACCCATCGCACAATGCTTCCCACTGGCCGCGATCAAGGCTCGCCAGTGGTTTTTCCCAGAATGGAGTGTCATTCAGCGAAGCTATTTGCCCGGTCATATCGCCCAGCGGTCAAGCTCGGCAGCAATTTCCTGTGGGCTGCCATCGTGTGACAATATTGCCAGCGGTTCGCCCTGTTTGCCGAATAAAATCGCCATTTGCGTATGAGAGACAAGATAACCACCCTCTTCATTCGGCTCCGACTTTTCATAAAGCACCAGATATTTTTTAGCGACCTCGGCAATTTCCTCTTCGCTGCCGGTGAGGCCGATATAGCGTGGGTGGAATGCGGCCAGATATTGCTTCATCACATCGGGTGTGTCACGCGCAGGGTCAACACTGACGAAAATGGGCTGAATGTTGTTTGCGCGTTCGGACGCCTGTTTTTCAAATTCTTTCAGGCCGAGCGCAAGCTGTTGCAAATCAATCGGGCACACATCAGGACAATAGGTATATCCGAAATAGAGCATCCGGTACTGGCCATCAAAATCGCTAAAGGTGACCTTTTCACCGTCCTGATTGGTAAGCGTGAAATCACCGCCCATTTTCGCGCCTTTAAGCGGCGGTTCTTCGGTTTGTGCTGCGCCTGAATCCTGACCCGAGCAGGCAGAAAGTGTGAGCGCTAAGATGGCGAGGCCAATCGCGGCCAGAAGGGGGGAGAGATATTTATTCATGACAGGGTCACTCTTGACCTGCTAGAACAGGTTATTCAAGGGGGCTTTTGGCTCCTTTGTTCGAATCATGTGATTTTGTATAGAGGTAGCCGATGATGCGTTTTCGTTTTTTGATCGCCCTGCTGGGTGTTTTTGCGATAACTGCGACTGCAGCGCCATTCGCGGCGCAGGCACAATTTTCAAGAAGTTACGAATTTTTGAAAGCCGTTAAGGAGCGTGATGGGACAAAAGCGACGGATTTGATCAACGGGGGAAGTTCTACTCTCGTCAATACGCGCGATTTGACGAGCGGCGAAACTGCTCTGCATATTGTGGTCGACAGACGGGACGTACCCTGGGTTGGTTTTTTGATCAGGAAGGGCGCGAACGTCAACAGTCGGGACAAAAATGGTATCACTCCGTTGCTGCTGGCGACCAAGAATAGAAATACCGATATCGCTGAAATCCTACTACGGGTTGGCGCAGATGTAAATATGGCCAATAATTCGGGAGAAACACCTCTCATCATGGCCGTACACCTGCGTGACTTGCCGATGGTGCGTTTGCTGCTTAAGAAAAATGCCGATCCCGACCAGACCGATAATATTGCCGGGAAATCAGCACGGGACTATGCTTCTGAAGGTGCGCGATTGGCGCCTATATTGGCAGCTATAGAAAATGCCGGCAAAGCTGATAAGAAAGAAGATGTTCAGATATTCGGCCCCAATCTCTAATTTCCTGTGCCCTGAATCGCGTCTAGATTTCAGTTCCTGCCCTTCTATTCGATCGGTATTGTATATGCCGGGTCGGCAATTCCCGTAAGTCGGCGCATGGCCAGTCGTGCGAGACGTGTTGTTTCTGTTTTGCGCCGTGCGGGGGCAAGAACATGTGTTGCTGCAGGGCGCACAATTTCCGCATCATAGGCATCCGCGACAATCAGTCCGCAGCGGTCCGGCATAAAATGGTCTCGCTCAAGCGGTGATGCGTCAAAGCCCATGGGAAGAGCCCAGTAAAAACGGTCGCAACATTCTAGATATTTGCCCCATTTATCATCGCCGAGTAAATCGGCCCGTGCAGTCTTTATTTCGACAATCACAATCTGTCCCCGCGCATCCACCCCCATGAGATCGGCACGGCGGTGATTGCGCAACGATACTTCGGGCATGACCCAGATATTGTTGCGCGCAAAAAGCCGGGTTACGCCGCGCGCGACCGCCATGGCGCCGGTCGGAGCGGGATATGCAACATCGGGAAATTGGGCGGCAAGTATCGCGGACGAATCATTCATCACCGCAATTTAGAACAAATAAGGAACAATGCAAATGGATTAATCACACCTCCAAAAGCAGAGGCAGTGCTGCCCATTTATTAAGCAGTAATTTCACTTCTTGCTGCAAAAATACAACAAAATAAATATAATTTGAGCAATAATATTTTTTCTCTTGTGCAGCGCAACAAAAGCCGGCAGTTTCATGTGGTAGGAGCGAGCCACCGGCTGAATCACAGTATTGATTCAGGATAGAGCAAGCCGCTTCCATGCAGGCGGGACGATACGCATCGACACGAAAGGAAATTTCATGCGCACGTCCATTTTCGGCCTTATGGCCGCACCATTCGCGATTCTCGTTTCCACACCTGCCCTTGCGCAGGATGCCGAAACCGAAGCTGGCGATTCTTCCATTTCCATATCCGCCAATGTGGCGTTGACGAGTGACTACCGGTTTCGCGGTATCTCATTTTCCGATGGGGATATTGCTGTGCAGGGCGGGATTGATATCGCCCACGACAGCGGTTTTTACATCGGTACATGGGCCAGTTCGATCGAGGATAGCCCGACATTCGGCCATACCGAGCTCGACCTTTATGGAGGCTGGTCCGGTGAAATATCATCAGGCATTACCGCAGATATTGGCTTGCTTTACTATGTGTATCCCAATGGCGAGGGCGGCCTGGCGGGCCCGAGCGATTATTTTGAGCCCTATGCCTCGGTTTCCGGCACATTGGGTCCGGCAGAAGTCAAAGCCGGTGCGGCCTATGCATTTGATGGCCAGTCTGCTCTGGGCAATGAAGATAATCTGTATGTTTACACCGATCTGGGCGTGGGCGTACCGAATACCCCTGTCACGTTGAACGCGCATCTGGGCTATACGGACGGCGTGCTTTCACCGGATATTGATCCGCTGACTCTGGAACAAAGCGGCGCATTTGATTATAGCTTCGGCGCCGATTATGCGATCACCAGCAACCTGACGGCCAGTGTGGCCTATGTCGGTGTGGAAGGACCATCTGTAGACGGCTTTAGCGATGATACGGTAGTCTTCACCATCGCCGCAAGCTTTTGACGCGCCATATCGTCTAGCCAAGGGCAAGGTGACGAAGTGCGGGCAGGGGTCTGTGCCAAAGGCATTTCGCGCCATATAGAGACAGGCCCAAGCCCCGCTCATCCGGCACGGCTCGCATTGACAAGGCGGCGGGTGATATCCGATTGCGGTTTTGCAATGATATCGTCCGCCGCACCCTGTTCCACAACCTGCCCCTGATGCAGCACGACGATGCGATGGCACAGTTTTCTGGCCAGCGCGAGATCATGGGTGATGAATAGCATGGCCAGATCCTTATCGGCCTGCAACTGCTGTAACAGCGCGACGATTTCCGCGCCTATGACGGGATCAAGCGCAGAAGCCGCCTCGTCCAGCACCAGCATTTCGGGTGCGCATACCAGCGCGCGGGCGATGGCGACACGCTGCGCCTGACCGCCTGATATCTGTGTGGGTTTGCGCTGCATGAATGCAGCGTCCAGCCCAACAGTCTCCAGCGCGTTGGCCACGCTTGCATGGCGCTGTACCTTTGTCATTTCGCGGCGCAGATGGGTGAGTGGTTCGGCGACAATATCCTCCACCCGCCAACGCGGGTCGAGGCTGGCGACGGGGTCCTGGAACACGGTTTGGATGCTGCGTTTCTGTGCCTTGCTGCGTTTGCGCGGCAGCGCCTCTTCCCGCCACAGCATCTCGCCTTCCGACCAGGGGCCGATACCGGCAATGGCCTTGCCGATGCTCGACTTGCCCGAACCTGACCCGCCAACGAGAGCCACCGCCTCGCCCGCATGAATGGTCAGGTTGGCAGGTTCGACAGCGCGGAAAGGCGTGCGGAAAATCCCCGCGCGCGGATAGTCGACCGCGACGCCGCGCATTTCCAGCAGCGGTGCGCCAATGGCGGGCAAGGCGGGTGCGGGGTCATCCAGCTTTGGCGTCGCTTCCCACAGCTGCCGGCTATAGTCTGCCTTGGGTTGGCGGATGATCTCACTGGGCGGTCCGCTTTCGACCACTTCGCTGCGGCGCATGATGACCACGCGGTCGGCATGGCGCGCCACCGATGGCAGGTCGTGGCTGACCAGTAGCAGGGCCATGCCGCGCTCACGCCGAAGTGTGCCGAGCAGCTCCATGATCTCGCCGCGCAGGTGCGCATCGAGCGCCGATGTCGGTTCGTCCGCGACCAGCAGCACGGGGTTGTGCGCAATCGCGCAGGCGATCATTACCCTTTGCCGCTCCCCGCCTGACAGCTCATGCGGATATTTGCGCAGTTTTGTCTCTATATCGGTGAGGCCCACATTTTTGAGCATGGCAGCCAGCGTGTCGTGGTCAGGTGCATCCCCGCCCGCCTGCATCGCCGCTTCCCGCAGGTGCTGTCTCACCCGCATATGCGGCGTCAGCGCGGTCAATGGCTGTTGGAAAATGAATCCGGCTTTTTGCGCGCGCAGCTGCCGCAATTCGCGCTCGCCGCAACTGGAAAGCTCGGTGCCGTCCAAAATGGCCGATCCTGTCATATGCGGTGCGATCAGCCCGAATGGCGCAAGGCAGCTGACCGATTTGCCCGACCCGCTTTCGCCAACCAGCGCCACGCATTCACCGGCGGCAATATCGAAATCAAGGCCATGGGATAGCGTGTCCTTGCCGACTTTGGCTCCCAGCCCCCGGACGCTGTATATGCTCACGCGAACCGGTCCCGCATCCGCTCGCCCGCCAGTGTCAGGCAGACGAGAAGCAACACCATTACGCCGCACGGGAACAGAAGACCCGCGGGCGCGATATCCATATTGTCCGCGCCCTCCTTCACCAATATGCCCAGCGATGTGAGCGGCTCCTGCACGCCTAGGCCAAGGAATGACAGGAAGCTTTCAATCATGATAAGCTGCGGAATGGTTAGCGTGAGATAGGCGAGCGCCGTGCCCGCAATATTGGGCAGAATATGGCGGAACAGGATCGTGTACCCCGGCGCGCCCGATGCTTTGGCCGCCAGCACGAAGGGCCGATTCTTGAGCGTCATCACCTGCCCGCGCACAATCCGCGCCATGGTGAGCCATTCGACCAGGCCGATGCCGACAAAGACCAGCAGGATCGAGCGGCCGAAGACAACCATCAGCACAATGACGATAAACATAAAGGGCAGTGCGTAAAGTGCATCAACAATGCGCATCATCGTTTCATCCGTGCGGCCGCCGGTCCAGCCCGCCACTGCGCCCCACAGCACGCCCACGATCAGAGAGACCAGCGCCGCGGCCAGCGCCACGGCGAGTGTGATCTGTGTGCCGACCGCGAGCCGTGCCAGCCGGTCGCGTCCGACATCGTCGGTGCCCAGCAGATGCCCATCGCTGCCCAGCGGTGCGCGCACACTGTCCCAGTCAATCTCGGCATGGCTGAACGGCAACACGGGCGGCAGCAGCAGCGCCAGCGCCGCGATGATGGCGACAATGGCAAGAGGGGTGCGAACGCTCTTCATGCCCTTCTCTTCATGTCCGCGTCCTGGGATCGAGCCAGCCGTAGAGCAGGTCGGCAAACAGGTTGAACAGGATAATCAGCGCGGCATAGAGCGTGATCACGGCCATGATAAGCGGATAGTCGCGGTTGAGCGCGCCCTGCACGAAATAGCGCCCCAGCCCCGGCAGGCCGAACACCGTTTCAATCACCACTGCGCCGGTGAGCAGCCCCGCCGCCGCTGGCCCCAGATAACTTGCCACCGGCACCAATGCGGGGCGCAGGCAGTGGCGGATAATGATCTGCGATTTTGAAAGTCCGCGCGCTTTTGCGGTGCGGATATGTTCCTGTGCCAAAGTGGTGGCGAGGCCTGCGCGCGCGAGTTTCGCAATTGCGCCCGCCACCGGCAGTGCCAGCGCGATAACTGGCAATATCCAAAATTGTGGGCCATTGCCAAGACCGCCCACTGGTAACCAGCCCAGCCAGAGCGCGAAGACCAGCACCAGAAACGGCCCGGTTACGAAACTTGGCAATGCCGTCGCCATCGTGGCTTTCAGCATCAATATTTCATCGAGCCATCCGCCGGGGCGCAAAGCGGCGAATGTGCCCGCCGCAAGGCCCAGCGCCAGCGCGACGATGATTGCCAGACCGCCAAGCGTCAGCGATATCGGCAAGCTCTGCGCGACCAGTTCGGTCACTGTGAAATCACGGTAGACCAGGCTGGGTCCAAAATCGCCCTGCACCATACGGGTGAGGTACAGCCATATCTGTTCGGACAGCGGCAGGTCGAGACCATAGCTTGCCTCCAGCGCGGCGCGCGTCTCCGCATCCAGCGGGCGCTCGCCATCAAACGGCCCGCCGGGGGCAAAGCGCATGAGCAGAAAAGACGCGATCACGACCGCGAGCAGCGTCGGTATAGCGGTTATCAATCTGCGGATTATGAGCGCCAGCATAATCGTACAGATGCCGCAAAATCGCGCTGCCGTCACCCTGTAATTTATGAATGAATTATAGCAGCACTTGGGAGACCACCAGATATACAGCGCCTGTACTAAGGGCCAGCGCAAGCAGCATAAGCACACCGTCTCGCGCCATCAAGGAGAGGCCGAACATCGCAATTGCTCCGGCAGGAAGTGCAGCTGCGAAAGGAAACAGTTCGAACGGCGGCATGATGCTACCGAGCAGTGCGCACATTGCCGCTACGACATAGCGCATATTGTTACCGGCTATGAATTCCAGCTTTGGGCCGATAAGTCTGTCAATGCGACTGGCAAAACCGGACAGCTTGTCCCGCGCCTTTTCAACTTTTGACGATTTCAGGCCCCTTTTGCTTATAAAATCCGGTATCCACGGCGTGTTGCGACCCAGCAAAATCTGCAGCGCAACAATTACGGTCAGCACGCCCATTGTGGTCGGCACACCCGGAATACCGCCAATTGGAGGAGTCGCCGCAATCAGTCCGAACAGCACTAACAAAGGCCCGAAGCCGCGATCGCCAAAATTGCAGACCAACGCGCTGATCGTCACCGTATCGCCATCAGTGCTCTTAACTGCATCATCGAGCAGTGTTTCCAGCGGCTTGTCAAAATCATCAGGATCAGAAGCGTCGAGCATATTATTCTGTATCTTAGAAAATAGGCTCCTGTTCAACACAGGAGCCTATCAAATAATACGTATCGCAAAATATTACCAGTATGGCCTGACTTCCCAATAATTATAGACTTCTGTCTGATATTCGCGGTCGTAGGCACGGTCGCATTCGTTTTCATCGAACCGAGGAGCATCTTTAAGCTGTTCTTCGGTAACATCCAGGCGGTAGCCATCAAGCTCAGTATCATAATCGAGCTTAGACCAGGGTAGGCTATGCTGTTCGATACCCATTCCTAGGAAGCCGCCGACGGATATAATTGCATCTGTTACTTGGCCGCCGCGTTTTTCGATAAGCAGGTCTTCAACAGATCCCATTTTATCGCCGTCGCGACTGTAGATGTCGGTACCCTCAACACGGGAGCTTGCAATAACATTGCCACTTTTTTCTTTCTCATATGTCATGATACCGGTGTTCCTTGTATCGCCAACGGGTCAGGCTTCCTCTGGCCCAGGCTTCCTCTGGCGAAGACGGGAAATTGCCTAGCTTATATAAATTCATCGCGCGAAAAAACATATCGTTCCACACAGTGCAGAATAATATTCCGATATGCTGACATATGTTAGAAACATTGCATACCATAACGTAATCTGGAGTGGAACATCTTCTGCGCTATCATACGAGGGGCAGTGTGATCTTGCATTTCATACCGTCCGGTGCGAATTTGCGTACCACACGCGCGTTCAGTTCGGCAGGTAATATGCGCTCCAATATGGTGGAGCCGAAGCCAGTAGACTGCGGCGGCACAACATTTTCAAGGCCACTTTCCCTCCATAGGAAAATTATTGTCCGTGTCTCTGCGTCAGCGTCCCATCTCACATGCAGGCTACCGGCGTCCATATCGCGCAGCGCGCCGTATTTTGCCGCATTGGTGGTGAGTTCGTGCAGCGCCAGGCCCAGCGACTGGGCCTGCGCATTGGTGAGCATGATATCGGCACCCTCGACATACACATCCTGTGCGTCATCCTCGCAATAGGGTTTGAGGGCGCTGTTGATAAGGTCCATCATCGTCAGCCCGTCCCAATTGCCATCCACCAGCAACTGATGCGTGCGTGACATCGCCCCGATGCGCTGTTCAAAAGTGCCCAAAAACGTATCGGTGGTGGTGGCAAGGCTGGCCGTGCGCCGCGCGATGGCGGATATGGTGGACAGATGGTTTTTGATACGGTGGTCAAGTTCTTGCAGTACGACATCGCGCATGCGTTCGGTTTTGACTTCTTCGGTTACATTCTGCGCGCGCTGCAATATACCGCACTGCGTGCCTTCTGTATCAAAGACGGGAATATGGTGACACGTCCAATAGTAATCCGTCATCTGACTGCCCGGGGTCTGGATTGGGTATAGCTGTTTGTGTACGGTGTTGGCTTTTCCGGACAAAGCCTTTGCAAACGCGGTTTCAAGCGTTTCAAGCCGCTCGCCTTCCTCTGGGAATGCGTCGAACACATAACGGCCCAGCAGCTCATTGCGGCTGCGTCCCACCATTTCCAGATAGGCTTCATTCATATCCGCAAAACACAAATTCATGTCCAGCACCATATAGGCGGCAGGCATATCCTGAAACATGCGGGTGAAATCGATATCAAGCTTAGCCATTTACGGCCCTCCCAAGCCTAACAAAAACGCTATAGCATTGTTATGGCAGAGACACGCTAATCTATGTTAGCGCGTGGGCACGGGTTTCTCGCCCGAATAGTCGTAAAAGCCTTTGCCCGTTTTGCGGCCAAGCCAGCCCGCCTCGACATATTTGACCAGCAATGGTGCGGGGCGGAATTTGGGGTCGCCAGTGCTGCCATAAAGCACGGAGATGATGTTGAGACAGGTATCAAGGCCGATAAAATCTGCCAGCGTGAGCGGCCCCATCGGATGGTTCAGCCCCATGGTGATTGCGGTGTCGATATCGGTGATATTGGCCACCCCTTCACCCAGTGCGAAACAGGCTTCGTTGAGCATCGGCATCAATATGCGGTTGACAATAAAACCCGGCGCATCATTGGAATGTACGACTTTCTTGCCAATGGCGGACGCGTACTTCTCGACTGTCTCGACCGTATTGTCCGATGTGGCTAGCCCGCGGATCAGTTCGATCAGGCCCATGACCGGCACCGGATTGAAAAAATGCACGCCAACAAAGCGTGCCGCATCGGGGCTGGCCTGCGCCATGCGGGTGATGGGGATAGAGGATGTGTTGGACGCAAGGATCGCCTGATGGCCCAGCACTTTGCCCACGTCGTCGAAAATCTTGCGCTTGATGTCCTCACGTTCGGTGGCGGCTTCAATCACAAGTCCGGCATCCGCCATGGGCGCATATTCCCCCACCGCCTGGATGCGGCCCAGCGCGGTTTCCGCCACCTTGGCTTCAATCTTTTCCTTGTCAATCAGGCGTTGCAGCTGCTTGCCAATGCCCGCTCTGGCTTTTTCGGCAACCTCAAGGCTGATATCGGAAAGATAGACGTTATAGCCGGATTGCGCGCTGACCTGCGCGATGCCTGCGCCCATTTGCCCTGCGCCGATAACTGCTACTGAATGCATGAAGAGTGTCCTTTTGCTGACGTTCGATTGGAATATTTCTGCTCTCTAGTCGAAAGCGGCATTTTGCGCTAGGCTGTAGATATGTTCATGACGTTAACCCTTGTGACTTCGGCTGCAATAATGACGCCGCAACCCGGCGCGGTTGCAGTCTATAAGGATTGGTATGCCGCCTGCGACAATGGCGCGGCGTGTGAGGCAGGCTCGATGTCCGATGGCACCGACACCGCGCTGCGTGTTGTGCGCCTGCCGGGGCGCGATGGTATGCTCAGAATCAGTATGTCAGGCCAGTCAAGTGTGGCGCAGGAAGTCGCTTTGCTGATCGATGGCAAGGAAGCGGCGCGGGGGATAATGGGCACCGACACCGTGTTTTCCATCAGCGGCGCACAAAGCCTGCCCATCGCCCGCAAACTGGTGCGCGGATATACTGCCACCATTATCAATATAGGTGCAGACGCGGCAGGCGACGACGTTGTGGCGCGGATATCTCTCAAGGGTTCTGCAGCGGCGATGCGGCATATGGATAGCAAGCAGCAGCGCGCAGGTACAAGACATGCACTTTCAGCTATCGGGCGGCGTCCACAGAAAGATCTGGCGCCTGTTCTGCCTGTCATCACACAGCAACCCGCAGCTGAAATTAAAAAACTCCCACGTAAAAAACAGCTCGCGATGCTGGCGGGCGCCGCAGGCTGCAGCGAAGAGCGCGAACAGGGTTTTACCACCGATCAGGTTTTCCCGCTAACGCATCAGGACGGCAAGGATGTTGCAGTTGCGCTGATCGGATGCGGGTCGGGCGCGTATAATTTTATGAGCAAGGCTTTTGTGGGCGTGCGCGATAAAGGCGGGGGGCGTGAAGACTGGAGCTTCCGGCCTGCGCCATTTGATTTCAACCCTGGCGGCGGCTTTGCCGAGGATGGCGCGCCAATACTCGTGAATGCGTTTTTCAATGAGCAGGACGGCATATTGGGCAATTATGCCAAGGGCCGGGGCCTTGGCGATTGCGGGTCGTCGCAAAGCTATGTCTGGGATGGGACCATGTTCCGCTTGATTGAGGCCACCAATATGCCCGCATGCCGCGGTGTGTGGCAATGGCCCACCGTGTGGCGCGCGCATGTGAAACGCGAGTTCAGGCAGCTGGCGCGTATATACTGAATTATACGGTGAAGAGGGTTATCAGGGTGCGTCGTGAAACGGCTGCGCCTCTGCCAGTATCAATGCAAAATAATTGTCTGGATCAGTCCATTCGCCAATCGGAGCCCAACCACCCGCACGCAGCAACAGACGCGCATCACGCTGGCCGTATTTATGGCTGTTTTCGGTATGGATGGTTTCGCCCCTGTCCATATGGAATGAATGGCCGTCAATCGTAAAGTCCATGTCCTCCTGTGCTTCCAGATGCATTTCGATGCGGGCGTAATTGTCATTCCACCGCGCGACATGGCGGAATTTCTCCACCGGGATATCGCCGTCCAGTTCGCGGTTGATGCGGCGCAGCAGATTAAGGTTGAATTCAGCCGTCACACCGGCAGAATCATCATAGGCGGGGATCAGCACATCTTCCGATTTTATCCGGTCCATGCCGATAAGCAGCATGGCATTTTCGCCCAGCGTTCTGCGCATATTCGTGAGCAGCTTTATGGATGTCCGCGGCACCATATTGCCGATGGTGGAGCCCGGGAAAAAACCGAACTTGGGCATATCCGCAATGGCATCCGGCAAGGCGATATCATCCATAAAATCAGCTTCCACCGGAATAATATCAAGACCGGGAAACTCTTTTTGCAGCACGGCGGCGGAATCGCGCAGGAAATCGCCGCTGATATCAATCGGTACATAGGCGGATGGTTCCACCGCGCGCAGCAGGTGCGGCGTTTTGGCCGAGGAGCCTGATCCGAATTCGACCACCGCTTTGCCGTGCCCGCCCATATCGGCAATTTCTCCGCAATGTTTTTCCAGCAATGCCGTTTCGGTACGGGTGGGATAATATTCGGGCAGGCCGGTTATGTCTTCGAACAGCTCTGATCCCGCGCGGTCATAGAGCCACCGCGCCGGAATAGCGCGGCGCTCCGCGTTGAAACAGGCCATAACGTCACGGCGGAAAGCGGGGTCTGCCGTGCCGCTGTCAGTGGCTGTATGCATATCATTCATGAAAGCTCTATCCTGTATGGGGAGGGTCCGGCCGGAGTCAAAGGTCTTTGGCGAGCCTGAGGCCGGTAAACTGCCAGCGTTGGTGCGGGTAAAAGAAATTGCGGTAACTGGCGCGGATATGGCCTTCGGGGGTCGCGCAGCTGCCGCCTTTCAGCACGAACTGCCCGCTCATGAACTTGCCATTATATTCGCCGACCGCGCCTTCGGCGGCGCGAAAGCCGGGATAGGGGCGGTAAGCGGTACCGGTCCATTCCCACACATCGCCGAACATCTGCCGCATACCGCGGTCATCACTGTGCATGCTTACCGGCCGGACGGCGCCATATTCGTGCAGGAAATTGCCATGGCCCGTGTCCTGCAACGCGGCCGCGCTTTCCCATTCTGCTTCGGTCGGCAGGCGCGCGCCGGCCCAGCTGGCATAGGCATCGGCTTCATACAGGCTGATGTGTGTGACCGGCGCATATGGGTCGACAGAATGTTCGCCTGTCAGTGTAAACCACCGCCAGCGGCCATTATCCTGTTTTTCCCAATAGAGCGGTGCGCTGATGTTACTGCGCTGTACCCAGGCCCAGCCATCCGATAACCAGTGCTGCGGATTGTCATAGCCGCCATCTTCGATAAACTCCATCCACTCCGCATTGCTCACCGGGCGGCTGGCGAGCGCGTGCGGGGTCAGCAACGTCTCGTGGTGCGGACCCTCGCAGTCAAAGGCAAAGCCGTCGCCGTCATGGCCTATTTCCACAATGCCCTGCTTGCCCTCTATCCACTGCAGCGGCGTTTCGGAGGATGTGTAGCGGTCATCATCGCGTGCGAACATGGCGGGTTTTAACGGGTTCTGCGCGAACATATGCTTGATATCGGTCATCAGCAGCTCTTGATGCTGCTGTTCATGGTTCAGACCCAATATGACAAGCTGCTCGGCATTGCCGGGCTGTTCAAGCAGCGCCCGCATCGCTTCATCAACATACGCGCGGTAGCGCAATATTTCATCCAGCGAGGGCCGGGTAATCATCCCGCGCCGGGTACGGGCGTGGCGCTGCCCCTCGGCCTCGTAATAGCTGTTGAACAGGAAATGATAATCCGGATTAAACGGTTCATATCCATCCAGATGATCGCGCAAAAGAAACGTTTCGAAAAACCATGTGGTGTGCGCCAGATGCCATTTGGCGGGCGAGGCGTCTTCCATTGACTGTACAGTCGCATCGGCATCGGATAGCGGCCCGGTGAGCTGGGCCGTAAGCCGCCGTACCCGTGCATATTCCTGCGCCAGCGAAGGTTCTGGCATATCCATATCGCCAAGTCCTTCATTTCTGACCGGCATTATATGTGCGTCGTTATCAATTGGTCTTTCCCGATTATTGCCGCGTCATCATATGGAACATTGTGCGAACATTTTGCTGTGGGTCAAGTGCTAATTTTGCACCATGGTGTTGCGGGATAATGCGGCGCCTGTCCAAATGTTCAATATTCAGCGCGCGCCGCCCGGTACCCAGAGCGGATCGCCGCTGTCACGGTTCAGATAGCGGGCCAGCACAAACAGATAGTCGGACAGGCGGTTGATGTAGGACAGGGCCAGCGGGTTGATCGCTGCCGTATCGGACGCCGCCACAATGGTGCGTTCGGCGCGGCGGGCGATGGCGCGGGCCAGATGCACGGCGGCTGCGGCTTTGCTGCCACCGGGCAGAATAAAGCTGGTCAGCGGCTCCAGCGCGTCATTCATCGCATCGATTTCGCTTTCAAGCCGTTCCACCTGTGACACAACAATGCGCAGTTCCATGTCAGATGGCTCAAAATCCGCGTCCTCCTGTGCCGGGGTTGCAAGGTCAGCGCCCAGATCAAACAGATCATTTTGAATAATGCTGAGCTGGCTTGCCGCATCGCCCTTGCCCATTTCGACGATCGCCATGCCAATCGCACTATTGAGTTCATCCACATCGCCAATTGCGGCCATGCGCGGGTCATGTTTGGCAATGCGCGATCCGTCGACCAGGCCAGTGGTGCCATCATCGCCCGTGCGGGTGTAGATTTTATTGAGCTTTACCATGCGCGTTCAGCATAGGACCCTAAGCTAGGCACGGGTCGCCATCATCAATATGACAAGCACGACGATGGCCAGTGCCTGATATTTGATGCGGTTGAACATCATCTTGTTCTGCATCTGGTGCGATTTACCGACGCCATCGGATTTCAGGTCCTCCTCCGTCATTTGCAAAAATGCGATGAGACCGCGCACCAGCGATATGACCACCATGGCCACAAGTGCGATTACGACAATGATAAGGAATGTCTGCATACGCTCAATTTAGGCATTATCCGGCGAAATGCCAGCGGGAAATATGCCCTTGCGCAGATCGCCTGCTATTTGCCGCCCGTCCGCGCCGCTTTGCCGTAGCTGCGACAGCGATGGCGCCTTTTCGCTCTTTGACAGTTTCCGGCCATCCGCGCCGGTAAGCAGCGGGTGATGGTGATATGCGGGCGTGGGCAGTTCCAGCAGCGCCTGCAGCAACCGGTGGATGTGTGTTGCGGTGAACAGGTCCATGCCGCGCACAATGTTTGTCATGCCGTCCGCCGCATCATCCAATGTGGCGGCCAGATGATAGCTGGCGGGCGCATCCTTGCGCACCAGTACCACATCGCCAAATATGGCGGGCGCAGCCTGCACTGTGCCAGCGGCCATATCGTGCCAGTGCAATGGGCCTGCAATCTCCACCGCGCGGGCCATATCCAGACGCCAGCTATGCGGTTTGGACAAATCGGCTTTGCCGCCGCGGCAGGTGCCAGGATATACCAGACCTTCCGGGCCTTTGGTTTGCGCCGCCTTCTCTATTTGCGCGCGCGTGCAGCTACACGGGTAGAGTAGCTCCATCGCCTTTAGCTGCGCCGCGGCTGTATCATAGCTTGCGAGCCGTGCCGACTGAAACACTGGCGCATCATCCCATTCGAGCCCGAGCCAGCCGAGATCCGCATATATCGCCTCGACATATTCTGGGCGGCTGCGGCCCGCATCAATATCCTCGATCCGAAGGCAGAATTCGCCGCCCTTCGCGCGCGCCAGATCATGTGCCAGAACCGCCGAATAGGCATGGCCCATATGCAGATATCCATTGGGGCTGGGGGCAAAACGGGTGCGCATTAACGGGAACCGCTCCACCACCTATAGAGTAACCCATTCGCCACACTATCCACATATTGTGGCTGTAGCCATCTTGACCTTACCGCCATGCTCATGTTCATAGTTTCTTGCATATTGTCATGCGCGTGTCATGAAAATGATTCATGTGCAGGCGTGACAGGCAAGGAGAAACAGCGAAAGGATGTGCGCATAAGGCATGTTTGACCTGGACCAACTGAAGCAGAGCGGCCGCGATACAGCGGGCGATAATGCGAAAGAGCCGCGCTTTGACCAAAGCCCCGATGCACATCGCCATCCTGACAGTTGCCCCGCCCTGGTCCTCAACGCCGATTATACACCCTTAAGCTATTATCCGCTCAGCCTGTGGCCGTGGCAGACATCGATCAAGGCCGTATTCCTGGACCGGGTCAATATTGTCAGCAGCTATGACCGCATGGTGCACAGCGCGTCGATGGAAATGCCGATCCCGTCGGTGATCGCGCTGAAAGACTATGTAAAACCGTCCGAGCATCCGGCATTTACGCGGTTCAACCTGTTCCTGCGCGACAGTTTCCTGTGCCAATATTGCGGCTCGGGAGACAATCTGACTTTCGATCATATTATCCCACGCCGGCTGGGCGGCAAGACGACATGGGAAAATGTCTGCGCCGCCTGCAGCCCGTGCAATATGAAAAAGGGCGGCCGCACGCCGCAGCAGGCGCATATGCAGCTGCGCGAGCGTGCGATCAAACCCACAACGTGGCAATTGCAGGACAAGGGCCGCGCCTTCCCGCCCGGCTACCTCCACGAAACCTGGCGCGACTGGCTCTATTGGGATATCGAGCTGGAGGCTTGATGAACCGGGCAGCGGCTTTCCAACTCTTAGCTTCGCATTGCTTCGCACCTAGGAACGTGTTGATACTGCCAATGTAGGATAAATTCTGTTGGATTTGACGGATGTTGGGTTTGCGATATTGAGAAAGAGCAAGCGGCGACCTGACCATGATTGCCTATACGGCATTGGCTGATGTGTAGGACAGCGCTTTGTAAAACATCTTCCATCTGTCGACAGTTCGAGCGAGCAATTGCCGTGCGCAAACGCGACCGCGCCGGGCCCTATTGGTCCAAACCCCATCGGAGGCATTCACAATCAAATTGTCATTCCTGCGAAAGCGGGAATCCATCCCCCGGCCTTTCGCGGGAATGACGAGTTACATGTCGGAATGGAATAGACACCAACTTCTTTCAGGATTCATGGCACAATCGTAAAGCAGTTTTGACGAACTGGAGAACAAACCTTGCCGCCCGTCATATCCAAAACTGCAAAAAGCTTCACAACAGCTGCATGTAAGCGCGAGTGTGGTGAGATAGATTCCCGCTTCTGCGGGAATGACGAGTTACATGTCGGAATGGTATAATTACCAAACAAGTTCATCACGACGGTTTATTGATCGCCTCAAAGCTCCGTCCGTAGACTCCACAATTCCGGAAATGCCCGTTTGCTGAGTGTGCTTTGCAGATAGCTGACGCCCGAGGTGCCGCCGGTGCCCATTTTGCCGCCGATGATGCGTTCCACGGTGATGACATGTTTGTGCCGCCAGGTGGCGAGCGCATCGTCCAGGTCGACCAGTTTTTCGGCAAGCTGGTACAGCTCCCAATATTGTCCGGGATCGCGGTAGACGGTAAGGAACGCTGCCTCGACCGCAGGTGAAGCTGTGTATGGCTTGCTCCAGTCGCGCTCCAGATGGCTTTTCGGAATATCAAAACCCTTGCGCGCCAGTGCCGCGATGGTGTCGTCCCATACGCCGGGGTTTTCCAGCGCGTGGCGCATCGCTTCCTGCGCATGCGGCCGGTCTTCCTGATATTTCAGGAAACCCTTGTCTTTCAGGCCCAGCATATATTCGACCGCGCGGAACTGGTCGGACTGGAAACCGCTGCTGGGGCCAAGTCCGGCACGAAATTCGGTATAATCGCTCGGCGTCATGGTGGACAGCACGTCCCAGCTGAGCGTCATGACCGCCTGAATCCGGCTGACCCGCGCCATTGCCTTATAGGCAGGGACCAGATGATCCTCGGCAATCTGCCGCTTGGCAAGGCGCAGTTCGCGGATGATCTGTTTCAGCCACAGTTCCTTGGTCTGGTGAATGATGATGAACAGCATCTCATCGCCCATTTCCGTCTGCGGGTGCTGGGTATCCAGCAACGTATCCAGATCCAGATAGCGGGCATATGTCATGGGCGAAGGGGTGGGTGTGTTTTTACGCATAGTGCCGTGTAACGCTGCGCCGCGCATATGCCAAGTATGGCGCGAATTTGCAGGCGCTGCCATCCGCACTGCATTCTCTTTGCCGCAAAAGAAAAAGGCCGGAAACATATCCGGCCTTTTCCAATAATCTATATGTCAAAATTAGCTGACAAACTGGCTTTTCAGCTGGCTCATCTGGTCATGACCTTCGCGCACAGACGTAAAGACCTGCTGTACAAGCTGACGTGATTGCGGCTCAAGATCATCGTCTTGCAATGCGCTTTCGAATTTCTCTTTGATATGGTCTTCGCCGCGCTCGACTTCGGCAATAATTGCTTCGTCATCGGTGCCGGTAACGGCGTCGCGCAAATTGGTGAACACCCGGTGTGCGCCCGCAAGGATTGTACCATCATCTTCGGGATTCTCGCCCAGACGGCGCACCTCGTCTTTCAGCTGTTCGGCGACTTCACGGCGTTCTTGCGCGCGTTCACGGAACATTTTGGCAAAACGATCGCTGGTAGCATTATCGGCAGCTTCACGATAACCATCCACACTGTCGATGGTTGTTTCGATCAGTTCGTTAAGGGTGGAAACGTTGGTATTGCCTAACATTATTTTCTCCTAAAATTGGTTGTTGAACTTTGATATTGCAACTCATTAACGTTAAGTGGTCATTAGGGTTCCGTATTTTCTGGAAAAATATTCCGTGTGATGGATGACAACGCTGCCATAATCGGAGTTCTGTCAATTTCAGCCCTTGACCGAAACCATATTGCAATGCAGCATGGCGATATGAACACGCCCACCTCCCCCATTTCGCAAAATCCCGATATTCGCTATCTTGGCAAGATATTGGGGGACGTCATCCGCGCCTATGGCGGGGAGAAACTGTACCGGCAGACCGAATATATCCGATCCGCCAGCGTCGATCGTTATCGCGGGATTGCGGGCACAGATGGCGAAGAAGGCGCGATTGATACCGGGCTGGATGCGCTCAGCCTGGATGACACCTTGTCATTCGTGCGCGGTTTCATGCTGTTCTCGCTGCTGGCGAATCTCGCCGAGGACCGGCAGGGCGTGTCGCGTGAGCAGGGCGCGACTTTTGCCGAAGCGGTGGCAAAGCTGAAATCCGAAGGCGTCGATGACCGGGCGATCAGCTCGCTGCTCGACCATGCGCTTATCACGCCGGTGCTGACCGCACACCCGACAGAGGTGCGCCGCAAGTCGATTATCGACCATAAGACGCGCATTGCGGCCCTGATGCGGATGCGCGACGGCGGCGCGGAAACCACCGAAACCGGCGATGTGATCGAGGAAGCGATTTACCGGCAGGTGGCGCTGCTGTGGCAGACGCGCTCACTGCGCAAGGACAAATTGTTTGTCACCGATGAGGTTGAAAATGCGCGCACCTATATGCGCGATGTTTTCCTGCCGGTGCTGCCCGCGCTTTATGCGAAATGGGAACGCGAACTGGGCGAACGTCCGCCAAGTTTCCTGAAACTGGGCAGCTGGATTGGCGGCGACCGGGATGGTAATCCGTTCGTCAATGCGGAATCGCTGCGCTACGCGCTGGCGCGCTCTGCCGAATCGGTTATCGGCTATTATCTGGAAAGCGTGCATGCACTGGGCGCGGAGCTCAGCATTTCCACCTATCTTTCCAATACGCCTCAGGACGTTCTGGCGCTGGCCGATGCCAGCGGTGACGATGCGGTCAGCCGCAAGGATGAACCTTATCGCCGCGCCTTGTCAGGCATCTACGCACGGCTCAGCGCCACGCACGAAAAGCTGACGGGCAAGCCGAGCGCGCGCCCTTCGCAGATTGTGGCGCAGCCTTATGATTCGCCCGGGGATCTGCGCCGCGACCTGGTGATCATTGCAAGCGGGCTGGCCGCGGACGGCGATGGCACTTTGGCAAGCGGCGGCGCATTGGGGCGGATTATCCGCGCGGTCGAAACATTCGGTTTTCACCTGTCCACACTGGACCTGCGCCAGAACAGCGATGTGCATGAACGCGTGGTGACAGAGCTGTTTGCGGCTGCCGGGGTGGAGGCAGATTATGCCGCGCTGGACGAGGCGGCGCGTGTCAAACTGCTGCAATCCGAACTTTCGCACAACCGCCCGCTTGCCGATAAATGGCATGGATATTCGGAAGAGACTGAAAAAGAGCTGGGCATTATCCGTGCCGCGGCCGAAGCGCACGCGCTTTATGGCCCGGCGTGCATCACCACCTATAATATCAGCCAGACCGAAAGTGTGTCGGACATGCTCGAAGTCTATGTGCTGCTGAAGGAAGCGGGGCTGTACCGTGCGCCGACGGGCAAGGAAACCCGGCCCAGGGCAGCGATCATGTCAGTGCCACTGTTTGAAACGGTTGCCGACCTTGAAAACGCGCCGGAGACAATGCGTGATTTCCTGTCGCTTGATGTGCCGAAATCGCTGGCGAGGCAACGCGGCTATCAGGAAGTGATGATCGGCTATAGCGACAGCAACAAGGATGGCGGCTATATTACCTCGACCTGGGAACTGCATCAGGCGAGCCTCGCGCTGGCACCGGTGTTCGAGGAGGCCGATATCCGTATGCAGCTGTTCCATGGCCGCGGCGGTGCGGTCGGGCGCGGCGGCGGGTCCGCATTTGGCGCGATCCAGGCACAGCCGCGTGGCACGGTGCAGGGGCGCATCCGCATCACCGAACAGGGCGAGGTGATTGCCGCCAAATATGGCACAGTCGATGTTGCGATGACCAATCTGGAGGCGATGACCTCCGCGACTTTGCTGGCTTCGCTGACGCCGGAGAAACTGGCCGCCACGGACAAAAAGCGGTTTTCAGATGCCATGACGCGGTTGTCGGCGCGTGCGTTCAAGGCGTATCGCGGACTGGTGTATGAGACCGAAGGCTTCAATACATTCTTCCGGCAGATGACACCGATCGCGGAGATTGCCGGCCTGAAAATCGGTTCGCGCCCGTCGAGCCGCAAGAAAAGTCAGCAGATTGAAGATCTGCGCGCCATACCCTGGGTGTTCAGCTGGGCACAGGCCCGTGTGATGCTGCCCGGCTGGTACGGTGTCGGGCAGGCGCTGGATGAATTTGAGGACAAACAACTGCTGCGCGACATGGCGGCGGGCTGGCCGTTCTTTGCCGCCACGCTCGCCAATATGGAAATGGTGCTGGCAAAATCGGACATGACCATCGCGGCGCATTACAGCGAACTGGTCGAGGATGCGGCGATGCGTGCGACAATTTTCGGACGCATCAAAAGCGGCTGGAACCTGGCGCATGATGGTCTGCTGGATGCGACACAGCAGGCGCATCTGCTGGAGAACAACACCCCGCTCGAAAATTCGATCCGGCTGCGGTTGCCCTATATCGAACCGCTCAATCTCTTGCAGATCGAACTCATCAAACGCCACCGCGCGGGCGAAGATGACGAGCGCATATCCGAAGGTATCCAGCTATCGATCAACGCGATAGCCACGGCGCTCAGGAATAGTGGTTAGGGCATCAGGTAGAGATGGGAACGATGAATATGTACAGAATAGCAGCTATACTTATCGGCCTGGTGGCGCTACTTCATTTCTATATAGCCTGGTTTGAAATGTTCGCGTGGACAACGCGCGGGCCTCAGGTGTTTTCCAGTTTTCCTGTGGAGTTGTTTGAACCGACCAAAGCCATGGCTGCTAATCAGGGATTGTATAACAGCTTTTTGGCTATTGGCCTTACCTGGTCACTGTTTATTAAAGATCCTGAGTGGCGTTTCAAAGTTGCCGCATGCTTTTTGCTATTTGTCATGGTGGCCGGTATTTTCGGGGCCGCTACCGTGTCGCAGCGGATATTTTTTGTGCAAGCCGTTCCGGCAGCAATTGCATTGCTATTTGCCTATCTGGCCTATCGAAAAGCGGCTTGAAATAAGCCGGATTACAACCGCTCAAACCGCACTTTCAAACCGTCTTTCGGTTGCGGGATCGGCCAGGCCTGCCATTTGGGCTTATAGCCGTCTTCCACCACCACACGGTTTTGCGTCAGGATATGGTGCATCAGGATTTTGATCTGCATATAGGCGAAATGCAGGCCTAGGCACATATGCGCGCCACCGCCAAAGGGAACCCACGCAAATTTGTGCCGCGCACGTACCTGTTCGGGCGTGAAGCGCATGGGATCGAATTTATACGGATCGGGCCAGTGTTCCTCCATCAAATGGGTAAAACCGGCGCTGATGCCGACAGGGGTTCCTGCCGGAACATGCTGCCCGGCAAATTCGAAATCGCGCAGCGCGCGGCGCGGGGTAGATGGGACGGGCGGGATAAGGCGGAGGGCTTCCTTGAACGCATATTCGGTGAGCTCCAGTTTGCCCAGATCATCATAGGACAGCGGCTGGCCTGGCGTGCCTACCGCCCTGCATTCCTCGCGCAGTTTTTCCTGCCAATCCGGATGCTGGGCCAGCAGGAGGAGCAGTGATGTCGCGGACGACGTGATGGTGTCATGCGCCGCCATCATCAGGAAGTTCATGTGATCGACCACTTCGTCGGTGGTCAGCAGTTCGCCATTGTCATGGGTGGCGCGGCAGAATTGGCTGAACATATCCGGCCCCTGCTGTTCGCGGCGTTTCTGTACTTCAGGGGTAAAGTAATCCACCAGATATTTGCGCCCCGCCACGCCCCGGCCCATTTTGGTGAAAGGCAGAGGGCGGCGGACAATGCCGATCGATGCCTGCACCATGTCGACAAAGGCTTTGTTGATCTTGTCGGCTTCCGGCCCCCAGGGGATGCCCAGAAAGCTGGTCGCGGCCAAATCAAGGGTGAGTTTTTTGACTTCCGGGTAGAAGCGCAGGTCCCGGCCCGACCATTCATCCACGCGGCCCATTATCCCCTCATTCAGCTTTTCGGCATAATGGCGCATCGGGCCAGGCTTGAAAGCGATGGAAAGCGCCTTGCGGTCGGCACGGTGGTGGTCAAAATCCATCAGCATCAATCCACGCGGAAAGAGCAGATTCAGGATCGGTCCCCAGCCCTGCTCGCTGGAAAACAGTCTGTCACGATCGAACAGGACCAGCTCATTGGCTTCCGCGCCCAGCATGCCGACCTGTGTGCGGCCAAAGCTGTTGATGCGGTAGATCGGCCCGTACTTCCGATACATTTCAAACCCGAATTTATACGGATCTTTCAGTTGGCGTAGCGTCACTCCAAAAAACGGAATGCCTTCCTCACCGGGAATCGCCATCAGTGCGTCCTGATCCTGTACAGGCGTCCAGTGCGGATTACCGGCATCGGTGTCTGCATAAGCGGTGGCCATAGACAATGTCCTGATCTTGGAGTTAATTGATCACTTAAATATCAATTAACATACATGTAAGCAAGAAGTAGTAAGGAATAGAGCTGATTCTCTGTAACGGGGCCACATATGTTCATATTGAATTCAACTCATCGTGCTATAACAACGTCATAACGTCAAATATTCCTTTTGGATTCGGTGATTTGTGGTGCTGAGGGGGTATATTGCTGACAAGGGGAAAACATGACTGCTTCCAAGACATTACGTACGCTCGCAATTGCCGTATCGGCAATGAGCCTCAGCGCCTGCGCCTATTATGGTGAGACAGGCTATTATGACGATGACGGGTACGAATATGGTACGCGGGGCAGCTATTGCGATGGTTATGATGCCTATGACTATTATTATGACTGTGATTATCGCGGCGGCTTTGCCAATATCGGCTTTGGTGGCGGCTATTATGATGATTATTACTACCCCGGCTATGGTTTTTATATTTTCGATCGCCGTGGCCGCCGTTACCTTATGCGGGACCATCACCGTAATTACTGGGGCCGTCAGCGTTATGGATATTACAGCAAGCGTCACGGCCATCGCTATGGGCGTGATCGTCATCGCGGGAAATACCGTGACCAGCGCGACTGGACACCGGCAGAACGCGCGAGATACGAAGAGCGCCGTGACCGCCGCCGCGCCAAACGTGCGCGTCGCGATGCTCGCGGCTATGATGATGGCGCGGTGGGTACGGCCCGCAATGCGATAGAGCGCGCACAGCGCAAAGAACGCAGAAGTGAAAGGCGAAGTCGCCGCGATAACCCTGCGGCAGCAGGCATCCGGCGCAATGCACCGCCCGTGACAGCCGGTGCTTCCCGCCGCGGTAAAAATGCGGTTACACCTGTGCGGGCTCCGCGTCCGGCACCCGCCGCGCGCAGTCGCGGTCAAAACAGCCAAGCCGCAAGGCCTGCACGAAATAAGCAGCGTGCTGCTCCAGCCCCGCGCCGCTCCTCTCCGCCTGCGCGTTCAAAGTCGCATAACCGCGAAGCACGCAATCCGAATGTGCGGCCTGATTAAACGCACGGCGAAGCGGTATAGATACTCTTAAACATTGCGCCGCCGCGGTCAGACTGGCATGGCGGCGCAATGTTTGTTTTAACGCCGCCCAAAGAATCCGAACTGCCCTATATTGACGGGGAAGCCATTGTCATCGACAAACCGGCGGGCCTTGCGGTCGATCGCCCGAAACGCGGGGGACCGTGTCTGGAGGACTGGCTGAATGAGCTGAAATTCGGGTTTAAACGCCTGCCGCGCCCCGTACACCGGCTCGACCAGGATACATCGGGCTGTCTGTTGCTATCGCGCAACCCCAAGGCGCTGAAGCGTTTTGCCAAGGCTTTTCAGGACCGGCTCGTGACCAAACGCTATATTGGTGTGATGGCGGGCATTATCGAAGATAGCGAGGGCATGATCGAATTGCCTCTGGGCAAATATAGCACGGCGGAAACCGGGTGGAAAATGGTTGTTGATGAGGCGGGCAAGCCGGCGCGCACTGGCTGGCGCAAGGTTGCGGAGCATGAAGGGCTGACACTGATCGAATTTATGCCGGAAACGGGCCGCACGCATCAAATACGTGCGCATGCACTATACGGTCTGGGGCAGGGTCTGATCGGTGATCCTGTTTATCGCAGCGAAGATGCGCCGCAGGACGAAGAACTGCAGCCGCTGATGCTGCACAGCCATTACATCCGCATAGACCGCGAGAATAAGCCGCCAATCGAAGCACATGCTGCTGTGCCTGCACGGTTTCGCAATCTGGGTTTTTCTGCAGATGACCTCGCCATCGGACAATAAGCCTTCGCCGCTGCCGCCCGGCATGGCGGAGCGGCTGGACGGCCTGATGCAGGAGCGGTTTGTCACTGCATCCGGCCCCGGCGGGCAGAATGTCAATAAAGTTGCGACCGCAGTGCAGCTGCGCGTCAATATTTTTGCCCTGGGCCTCGCGCCCGATGTCTATCAAAGGTTGAAGGAAGCGGCGGGGTCACGGCTGAACAAGGATGGCGAACTGGTTATACAGGCCAGGGAGCAGCGTACACAGGAAGCCAACCGCAATGCAGCGCGCAAACGCATGGTCGAGATGGTCGAGCAAGCGCATATCCGCCCCCGCAAACGCGCCAGGACCCGTGTGAATCGGGTGGGGAAAAAGAAGCGGCTGGAAGCGAAAAAGAACCGCAGCGCAGTAAAGAAAAACCGCGGCAAAGTGGAGAGAGATTCTTTTTGAGGGTTTTTTGATTTCGCGACAATTCACTTCGTGAATGCCTCCGATGGGGTTCGGCCTAACCGGCCGGCGCATGGTCATGCGCTGCCGAGTTGCTGGACGCAACTCGGGACTTTCGCGAAACGTTTATGATACATCCAGATCCTCCCTGAAACTTTAGTTTCGGGGAGGGGGACCGTTTTGCGACAGCAAAATGGTGGAGGGGCACCCATGAAAGTATTACTTTTATGGGACCGGTGGAGGGGTGAGAGCGGCAATAGGCAGGCTTTGTATTTACACTGCACCCGCCCCTCCACCACTTGGCTGCGCCAAGCGGTCCCCCTCCCCATGCCTGCGGCACAGGGAGGATTTGAAACCAGCCGTCGTCTCGCGAAATCCCGGACTGCGACTAGCAATCAGGCAAAGGCTGACCGGCCGTCGGCCGTCTAGGCCGAACCCATTTGGAGGCGGCGCGCAGCGCCTTGCCGTGAAATCAAAAAAGACTCCCCCTTACAATTCCTTCCACATCCTCCTAAGTCCAGCAGCATGTTCGATTTCAAAACCAGCTCCGAAGCACCGAAACCTCAAATCTATACCGATCTGCTGGATGCCATAAAAGCCGTGACACATGGCGAAAGCGACAGCATTGCCAATATGGCCAATGTGGCCGCTTTGCTATGGCAGTTCCTGCCCGATCTCAACTGGGCGGGTTTTTACCGCATGGTGGATGGCGAACTGGTGCTGGGGCCTTTTGCGGGCAAGCCCGCGTGTATACGCATTGCACTGGACAAGGGTGTGTGCGGCGCGGCGGCGCGCACTGGCGAGGCGCAGCTGGTGGATGATGTCCATGCTTTTCCGGGTCATATTGCGTGCGACGGCGATACCCAGTCCGAACTGGTTGTGCCCGTTATCCAGAACGGATCCGTCACGCATGTGATTGACCTCGACAGTCCGTCCAAAGCGCGTTTTGATAAGGATGACCTTCACGGCATCGCGGCCATCGCCAGTTATCTTGCCGACTATATCTGATTAGGCGATAATATCCGGGATCATCTGATCCTCCAGATGGGCAATCTCGTCGCGCAGCTTGAGCTTGCGTTTCTTCAGCCGTGCAATCTGCATTTCGTCTCTCGTGCCCGCCGTGCGCAATGCTTCAATCGCCTGATCAAGATCGCGGTGCTCGATCTTCATCAATTCAAGCTGCTTTTTCTGCGCACTGCTCATAAACGAATATTTCCGTCATTCGGGATGGGGCATTGTAAATGGGACCGGAATAGAAGCCGGAAAACTCGTGCTCTATAACCGATTATCGCACCTCATAAAAGATATAGCGCAAATATCGTGTCCCGATATGTGACAAAATCGTAATTTTATGTTTCATTGGCCGTACAAATTTAAGTGAGTCGCAAAGGAGAAGCCATATGAGCAATAGCCATATCAATGCGTTGCAGGAAAAACACCACGGGCTGGAACAGCAAATCCATAAAGAAGAACGCCGCCCATCTCCCGATACCCAGCGACTGGCCCAGCTCAAGAAAGAGAAGCTCCGCATCAAGGAAGAACTGGCGGCGGCATAGCCAGATTAATATTATAAATTATGGGGCACCCGGTTAAATCCGGCTGTTATATCGTGGCGCGCGGCATCCACTTCTGCTAAACGCTATTTCATGCCGACACCCGCCCATGCTGCCCGCAAGATACTGACTCGCCTGCACGACGTGATGGCGGCGCGCAGTTCTGCGCAGCAGAAGCTGAATGAAGTCGTCGAAATTATCGGCAGCGCGCTCAACAGCGAAGTCTGTTCCGTATATCTGCGGCGCGAAGGTGTGCTGGAGCTGTTTGCCACCCGTGGGTTGAACCAGTCGGCGGTGCATGTCACCAAACTGGCGTTGGGCGAAGGGTTGACGGGTACGATTGCCGCCAATGTCGAAATGCTCAACCTGGATGAAGCCGCTGCGCATCCCGATTTTCAGTACCGCCCAGAAACCGGCGAAGAGAAATTCCACAGCTTTGCCGGCGTGCCAATCGTGCGGCGTGAGCGCGCCATCGGCGTGGTCTGCGTGCAGCATGTCGAGCCGCGCAAATATGACGATGTAGAGATTGAGGCGCTGCAGACCGTGGCGATGGTGCTGTCCGAACTGATCACCAATGCGGATTTGGTCGATACCGAAACCGATGCCCGTGAAGGGCGGACCAGCACGGCGTCCGAAAATCTGCAAGGCCTGCCACTTGTCATGGGAATTGCCAGCGGCAAAGCGGTATTCCACCAACCGCGTATCACTATCGAGCATGTAGTGGCCGAAGATATCGAGGCAGAGCGCCAGCGCGTCTATAGCGCGTTTGACAAGATGCGCACGCAGATCGACAAAATGGCATCGCAGGCCGAATTCGGTGTCGGCGGTGAGCATGAGGAAGTGCTGCAGACCTATAAGATGTTCGCCTATGACGAGGGCTGGTCACGGCGCATTAATGAGGCAATTGACAGCGGCCTTACCGCCGAAGCCGCGATCGAACGCGTGCAGCAGCGCACCCGCATGCGCATGCGGCAGATTGACGATCCGCTGCTGGCGGACCGGATGCATGATCTGGAGGACCTGGCCAACCGTTTGCTGCGCATTGTGTCGGGGCAAATGGGTACGGCAGCGCAAATGGGGCTGCGCGATGATGCGATATTGATTGCGCGCAACCTGGGTCCTGCCGAATTGCTGGAATATGACCGGCGCCGCCTAAAAGGTGTGATTCTGGAGGAAGGCTCACTCACCGCGCATGTGATTATTGTTGCGCGGGCGCTCGGCATTCCGGTGATAGGTCGGATGCGCGGTGTGCGGCATATGGTGCGCGAGGGCGATCATCTGCTGCTTGATGTGATCGAAAATTCACTGCTGATCCGGCCCAGCGCCCATATTATCGAGGCGTTTGAAGACAAGCTGCACCAGAGCAAGGCGCGCCAGGCCCTTTATGCCTCGATGCGTGATGAAGAGCCGGTCACGCGAGACGGCAAGCGTATCACGGTGATGGTCAATGCCGGGCTGCGTGACGATGTCTCCGCGCTGGCGACCACCGGCGCGGACGGTATCGGCCTGTTTCGCACCGAGTTCCAGTTTCTTGTCTCCGCCACGCTGCCGCAACGTGAACGGCAGCTCAGGCTCTACCGCGATGTTCTGGAAGCAGCGGGCGACAAACCGGTTATTTTTCGCACCGTCGATATCGGCGGTGACAAATCGCTGCCTTATATGAGCGATGATGGTGTGGAGGAGGAAAACCCCGCTATGGGCTGGCGCGCGCTACGGGTGGCATTGGAACGTGATGGACTGCTGAAGGCGCAGGCCCGGGCGCTGCTGGAGGCCGCCGCAGGCCGCACGCTCAATGTCATGTTCCCGATGGTGTCCGAGCCATGGGAATTCGACGCGGCACGTGATCTGTTTGAAAACCAGAAAAAATATCTTGCCGGGCGCAAGAAAATGCTGCCGCTGCAAATCCGCTATGGTGCGATGCTGGAGGTACCTTCGCTGTCGGAAACACTCGACATACTGGGACCGAAAATCGATTTCCTTTCCATCGGCACCAACGACCTGACCCAGTTCCTGTTCGCCGCTGATCGCGCGCATCCCAAGCTTGCCGAAAGATATGACTGGCTCAGCCCGGCCATCATGCGTTTTCTCAAGCGGATTGTGACGGGTGTCGCGCCGCATGATGTCGATCTGGCTGTATGCGGTGAGATGGCCGGACGGCGGCTGGAGGCGCTGGCGCTGATTGGCCTTGGCATCGAGCGGCTTTCCATCACGCCGGCGGCGGTCGGGCCAGTCAAGGCAATGATCCGTTCGCTGAATTACGCCGAAGTCACGCAAAAGATGGATGAATTAATTGCCAATCCGCCTGCGGACATGCGCGCGGAACTCAAAAGCTGGTCCAAAAACCATGCCGATTTGTCCCGGGCATGACATGAAAGTGAGTGTCAACACTTGTAAACTGGCTGAATTGCGTTGACTCAGGCGGGTTTTCAATGCTTTTGTCAGTGCATAACGATAAATATAGACCATGCCTAACACATCTTTCTGGAGAGAATAGTGGCACCCGAGGATAGCGAATCTGGCGAATATGATTCAGGCGAGCACGCCGATCATGAAGCGGGCAGCGAAAATGAAGATACCGCCGCTCGGACAGTCGGCGAAAGATTGCATGCTGCGCGCAGCGAGCAGGGCAAAAGTATCAAGGATATCGCCGCCGTCACGCGCATCACGACGCGGCATCTCGAAGCGATTGAAGCTAGCGATTACGACGCCCTGCCAGGGCGCACATATGCGGTGGGCTTCATCAAGGCCTATGCCTCTGCGGTAGGCTTACCGGCGGTGCAGCTGGTGTCCGACTTGAAAGACGAAATGGGGCATAGCACATCCAGCCATCACGGCGGCGCAGGTCAGGAACTTGACGATCCATCGAAAATTCCATCCTCGCGGCTGGCGTGGGTTGCGGCACTGTTGGGCGTCGCCATTATCGTGGGCGGTTATACGATATGGCATACCTATTTCTATCCCCGGGCCGAAATAGACCTGGTGGGGATGGATGCCCCCGATGCGGCCGCTGAGACAGATGATGCGGGTGCAGCTGCGCAGGATGATGCTCCCGCAGCTCCAACAGGTGGTGAGGTTGTCTTTATTGCAAAAGAAGACGATGTGTGGGTGCGCTTTTATGAACCCGATGGAACGCGCCATTTTGAAGGCACAATGAAACTGGGCGAACGGTTTGTTGTCCCCGCCACCGCGCAAAATCCGCAGATACGGACCGGACGTCCCGATGCGCTGGCAATTACAATTGACGGACAGATTGTTCCGCCGCTCAGCACGGAAGTGGAAACCGTGGGCGATGTACCGATTAATGCCGCAGCTCTGCTGGCCCGCCCGCCTGCCGGTGCACCCGCTGGCAATGCTCCTGCTTCCGGCGTGCAGCCATCCGCCGCAGCCACGCCATCGCCCGGCCCTGATGCTGCATCCAATGCACATGCGGGCAATATATCTGCCGAAATTTCTCCCGGTGAAAATATACAGGGATAGTTCAGCACGGCTTCATGGTGGTTGCGTTAGCCGGTAATGTGATTAGGTTCTTGCCCGGAATATTTGAATTGGAGAACTATGAGGTGAATGTCCCCATCATGCATAAAATATTTGCGCCCTTCGCGCTTGTCGCCCTGACACTATCCGCTCCTGCCGCATTTGCGCAGAGCAATGATACGCAGCTGCGCGTTGAAAAGCTGGAAAAAGAAATGCGCGCCGTACAGCGCAAGGTTTTTCCGGGCGGATCGGACCGTTTTTTCGAGCCCGAGATACGCGCGCCCGAGCGCACGGCGCAACCGCGCGGCAGCACGGCGGATACAGCGGTTTCCGACCTTTTGGTGCGGGTCGACGCGCTGGAGGCACAACTGGCGATACTGACGGCGCAGACCGAAGAAAACGGATATAAACTGGGCCAGTTGACGGCGCGGATTGATGCGCTCGAAGCAGCCAAATCTGCCGAAGAAAGCGCCCGCGCAACCGCGTCATCGGACACAGTCACTCCGGCAGATATTATCGAGGAAACTTCTGCGCCGTCCGATGACCGCGTGGCGCAGGTGGCTGCCATCATCAAACCCGATACCGGCAATGCGGGCGAGGATGAATATATCTATGGCTTCCGCCTATGGGATGCCAAATTCTATCCCGAAGCACAGCAGCAGCTTGAAAAAACGGTCAAAAATCACCCGGACCACAGCCGCAACAGCCACGCCCGCAATCTTCTGGGCCGTGCATACCTGGATGATGGCAAACAGAATCTGGCGGCGGAAACATTCCTGCGCAATTATCAGGAAAAGCCCGATGGCGTCCGCGCCCCGGACAGCCTGTACTTTCTGGGCCTTGCCATGACGCAGCTGAATGAAAATACGAAAGCATGTGCGGCGTTCGATGAGCTGGCCGAAGCCTATCCGGGCGTCGCCACCGGGCGTTTGGCAGGCGACCTTGGTTCAGGCCGCAGCGCGGCGCAATGCGAGTGATATGGCAGAAGAGCCGTTAGCGGATCGTTTTAGAAACAGTCTGAAAAAGCTGGCCCCCGGATTTGCAGGTTCAGGTGATCTGATGGGGGTCGCGGTATCTGGCGGTCCGGATAGTATGGCGCTGCTGGCTCTTGCACAACATGTGCATAATGGACGTATCTGCGCCGCGACAGTCGACCACGGCCTGCGCCCCGAAAGCGCCGATGAAGCCACCATGGTGACGCAATATTGCGCCGCGCACCGTATCCCGCATGCCATTTTGACACCATCACAGCCCATTACCGGCAATATCCAGTCGGCGGCGCGCACGGCACGTTATAGACTGTTGCAGGAGTGGGCTGCGGCGCATCATTGCACCTGGATTGCTACCGCGCATCACGGCGATGACCAGCTGGAAACCATGTTGATGCGGCTGGCGCGCGGGGCTGGGATTGATGGGCTAAGCGGTGTCCGCGCGGTGAATGGCAATATCATCCGGCCGCTATTGGAGGTTCGCAAGGCCGACCTGATTGCCTATTGCGAGGCGCACGGCATTCCATATACGCATGATCCCAGCAATGCCGACCATGATTTTGACCGTGTGCGTATGCGCACGGCATTGGACGGACTAGATATGCTGGACGTCCGCGCTGCCAACAATTCGGCGCGGGCACTGGCACAGGCGGGCGCGGCGCTGGACTGGATGGTGGCGCGCGAAGCCGCACTGAACGTGTCACGGCAGCATGATGCGGTGACGCTGCGCAATACAGACTATCCGGCGGAAATATTGCGGCGGTTGCTGCTGCACTGTGTGCAGCTGCTCGCACCCGAATTGCAATCACGCGGCGATACGGTCACGCGCACAATCGCCGCGCTACAGGCCGGTGAAAAAACGATGATCGGCGATATTTTGTGTGAAGGCGGTGCGGTGTGGAAATTCCGACCCGCGCCTCCGCGCGGGGGGAAATAAGCCTTTAGTTTCATTGAATCATACAGTATTTTCGCTGATATCAGGTGTTTTTACGGCTTTATGCGCGGCATTATATTGTCATTCATGATATAACACTTATCTTGAATAGCAGACCTTTTACCGAGAGATTCGATTATGAATAACGAACAGGAACCATCCGGCCCCAATCCATGGATGAAAAACATGCTCATATGGGCAGGCGTCATCATTGCGCTATTGGTGGTGGTGTCCATGTTTGACCGCAGCCAGTCTGCCGCCACGACAGAGGTAAGCTATAGCACGTTCAAGGAAAAAGTCGTGAACGGCGATGTCGAATCCGTGCAGATCGCACCGGACAAGATTGTCGGCAAATATACCGACACCACGATGTTCGTGACCAAACAGGTTCCCAATGATCCGAACCTGATCAAACTGCTTGAAGACGAAGGCGTCGAATATAGCGGCGCGCCGCAGGAACAGACGAGCCTGCTCACGGTATTGCTGATACAGGCGCTGCCGTTTCTGCTGATTCTGGGCATTGCATTTTTTGTGCTGCGTCAGGTGCAGAAAGGCGGCGGTGCAGGCGGCGCGATGGGCTTTGGCAAGTCCAAGGCGAAACTGCTCACCGAGAAACAGGGCAAAGTAACATTTGAAGATGTGGCCGGTATCGATGAAGCGCGTGAAGAGCTGCAGGAGATTGTCGAATTCCTGAAAGACCCATCGAAATTTGCGCGCCTGGGCGGGCAAATTCCGAAGGGCGCATTGCTGGTCGGCTCACCGGGTACAGGTAAAACGCTTCTGGCACGGGCCATTGCCGGTGAGGCAGGCGTGCCGTTCTTTACGATTTCTGGTTCCGATTTTGTTGAAATGTTCGTGGGCGTCGGCGCAAGCCGTGTGCGCGACATGTTTGAACAGGCCAAGAAAAACGCGCCATGCATCGTTTTTATTGACGAGATTGATGCTGTGGGCCGCCACCGCGGCAGCGGCATGGGCAATTCGAATGACGAACGCGAACAGACACTCAACCAGCTGTTGGTCGAGATGGATGGCTTTGAAGCGAATGAAGGTATTATCATTATCGCCGCCACCAACCGCCCAGACGTGCTGGACCCTGCATTGCTGCGTCCGGGCCGCTTTGACCGTCAGGTTGTCGTGCCGATCCCCGATATTGAGGGGCGCGAGAAAATCCTTGAAGTACATATGAAAAAAGTGCCCTTGGCGCCTGATGTCAACGCCCGCACAATTGCGCGCGGCACGCCCGGATTTTCCGGTGCGGATCTTGCCAATCTTGTCAACGAAGCGGCCTTGCTGGCGGCGCGCCGAAGCAAACGCCTGGTGGCGATGAGCGAGTTTGAGGAGGCCAAGGACAAGGTCATGATGGGCAGCGAACGCAAGTCCATGGTGATGACCGAAGATGAGAAGAAAATGACCGCCTATCATGAAGCCGGTCATGCCATTGTGTCCGTGCACGAAGAAGCGTCTGACCCGATCCACAAGGCGACGATCATTCCGCGCGGCCGTGCGCTGGGTATGGTCATGCGCCTGCCAGAGCGCGACAATTACAGTTATCACCGCGATAAAATGTACGCAAACCTTGCCGTGTCCATGGGTGGGCGCGTGGCCGAGGAAGTGATTTTCGGCCATGACAAGGTCTCCAGCGGTGCGAGCGGAGACATTCAATATGCCACGGGCCTTGCCAAGGACATGGTCACCAAATGGGGCATGTCGGACGAGATGGGGCCTGTCATGTATGAGGAGCAGAATGAAGGCTATCTCGGCATGGGACAGACCCAGCGCACGATGATGTCGGGCGAAACGTCGAAGAAAATCGATGCTGAAATCCGCAAAATTATCGACGCGGGCTATGACCGTGCGAAGGAAGTTCTGAGCAAGCATGAGGACCAGCTTCACCTGCTTGCCAATGCATTGCTGGAATATGAAACGCTGAGCGGTGATGAAATCGACAAACTGCTGGAAACGGGCAAAGTCGACCGGCCGGATGATAATGATACACCCGCAAAATCATTGCCCACCGCAGGTAGCTCAATCCCCAAAACCGGCCCCAAAAAAGGCCCGTTTCAGGACCCTAAGCCGCAAGGCGCGTAAAGTTATTGGTTGTCTTCCCGCGGACGCGAGAATCTATCTCACGAGGCTTGCATATCATTGCAACTGTGGTGAGATAGACTCCCAGTCAAGCTGGGAGTGACGTTCTATTGCTACAACCAGAGCATACAAAAGGGCCGCCGAAGCATATCGGTGGCCCTTTGCATGTGCGCAGCTTGAACCCAAATCTTACGCTTCGAAATCCTTGCTGATCGTCGTGCTGCGTGTAGGCGCGGACGCGGTCAGGCGCAGTGCTTCAGCGGACTGGCTGATCGAACCGATTTCGTCGGCCACGTCGTCATCGTCCAGCTGCACTTTCTGCAGGCTCTGGATCAGGTTTTCTTTCAGATCCTTGGGCTTCATGGTGGATTCGGCAATTTCACGCAGAGCCACAACCGGGTTTTTATCGCGGTCGCGCTCAATGGTCAGTTCATCACCGCCAGAAATCTCCCGTGCACGCTGTGCAGCGACCAAAACGAGGTCAAAACGGTTGGTGACTTTATCTACGCAATCTTCAACGGTAACGCGCGCCATGAATGGTGCTCCATAATCTTAAATATCGGAAAGGTGAGGAAATAGGGCGAGTCACCGCATTTGTCAATGAAATGCTATTGTGACCGGCGAGAATTGAGCTATTCCTTCCAGCCCCAGAAGAGCTTGCATGGCAGCACATTCCAGAATTCATAGCCGCTGTCGATCTTGCGGAAATGCGGAGTCATGAAATCACGCGCGGCGGCGGTGAATTGATACACCAGAAAGGCCCCGCCGGGCCGCAGCACATCGGCAGTTTTCTGTGCAATGGTTGGTCCCAAATCACCCGGCAGCGTCGAGAATGGCAGGCCGGACAGCACATAATCGGCGTGTTCAAATCCATGTTCGCGGATAATATCCTCTACATCAGCGGCGGAACCATGCACTGCCTTGAACCGGCTGTCGGTAAAGGTTTTGCGCAGATATACGATGAAATCTTCATTGGTGTCGATCACGAGCAAAGTCGCATCGCCCTTCATTTTTTCCAGCACGGGGCCGCAAAATGTGCCAATTCCGGGGCCATATTCGACGAAGAGGTCGGTGTTGTCCCAATCGACCGGTGCGAGCATTTTATTGACGGTATAGCGCGATGACGGGATGATCGATCCCACCATGACCGGATGTTTTATAAAGCCCTTGAAAAAGACACTCCAGGGCCCGAAAAAACGGGCAACACGGGATTTGATACGATGGCCGAGCGAACGTTCGGCCAGATCGGATGAAGACATATAATTCTCTTTGTTACGCCCATGGCGGTTAAGCGCATGCCATTGCAAATATATGATGATATTGCAACAATCGATAGATGAATACGTTACGAAGCAGGATAGAGACGCTATTTCGCTCTATTATTCCATCTGCCAAGGCGATAGAGGGATGGCATGTTCGTCACTGCAGCTCTTGTTTCACGAAATATTCCGGTTGGATCGGTTGCCGTGATCTTTACCGCGCAGCGTACGGATAGGGATGACGCGGCGTATGAGGCCGCGGCGCAGCGCATGGAAGAGCTTGCATACCAACAGCCAGGATTTGTGGCCGTTGAAAGTGTGCGCGGCGATGATGGCCTGGGCATTACTGTCAGTTACTGGAAAAACGATGCCGATGCGAAAGCATGGCGCGACAATGCCGAGCATGCGGAAATGCGGGAACAGGGCCGTGCGCGCTGGTACAGCGCCTACACGCTATATGTAGCGCGGGTCGAACGCGGCTATCAATGGCCGTAAACGCGCCCTCTGTATCTGCCGCAAGAGACCGCCTGCCGAGTGACCGGATGGCGATATTGTTCCTTGTCATGCTGGTGACGGCAGCGGGCAATACCGCCATGCAGTCGGTTATGCCGTCAATCGGTACAAAGCTGGGCGTATCCGATTTCTGGGTCTCGCTGGCCTATAGCTGGTCGGCGCTGCTCTGGGTGATGACTGCGCCGCGCTGGGCGCGCATGTCCGACCGGCGCGGCCGCAAAATGCTTATGAAGCTTGGCATGTGGGGCTTTATCAGCTCATTCAGCCTGTGCGCACTGGCGCTCTGGTTCGGGCTACAGGGGCTGATGACGGGCGGCGTCACTATGATTATATTCGCCGTATTTCGCAGTCTCTACGGGGGTCTCGGCTCTGCAGCGCCGCCTGCGGTGCAGGCTTATGTTGCCTCACGCACCGCGCGGTCACAGCGGACCAGGGCGCTCTCCCTCATCGCGTCATCTTTTGGCCTTGGCACGGTTATCGGCCCGGCCATTGCGCCGCTGATTATCTTTCCGTCGCTAGGGCTGCTTAGTCCATTTGTGCTGTTCACGCTCTTTGGACTGCTTGTTCTAGTGGCGCTGCGGCTGCGCCTGCCCGACGACGATCCGCGCTTTGCCGCCAAAGGCCGCGTCATATCGGAGCCTTATGGCACGGCGTCTTCTTCCGCGAAATTTACTGAAGACGGCGATGAAGACAGCACTGAACCTGCCCCCGCATCTCTTATAGAAACACGGCTCAAATGGACCGATATACGGCTGCGGCCGTGGATGGTATCCGGTTTGATCGGCGGCCATGCCCATGCCATTCTGCTCGGCGTGATCGGCTTTCTGGTACTGGACCGGCTCGGCCTGCGCGATATGCCGGAACTCGGCGCACAGTCCGTGGGCATCGTGCTGATGGCGGGCGCATTTGCCACGCTTGTGTCGCAATGGGGGTTAATTCCCTATCTGGGCATGGGGCCGCGCACATCTGTATTGTGGGGCATAGCGCTGGGCGGTGCAGGTTCGCTGATCGTTGGTCTGTCGGGCGACCTGCATGGCATTACGATTGGCTATGCGCTGGCCTCGCTCGGTTTCGGGCTGTTCCGGCCCGGATTTACATCGGGTGCATCGTTGGTGCTCACACGTGCGGAGCAGGGGCAGGTGGCGGGCATGGTGGCGTCTATCAACGGCGCTGCATTTGTATTTGCGCCCGCGCTGGGTGTGCTTATCTATGGATGGAATGAAGCGGTGGCATTCGGATTGCTGATATTCCTGTGTGCCGCACTATTGCTATGGGGTTATAAAACGCTGCAACTCGACGCTGTTCTGGAAAAAGGCGCGATACCGGAATGATTCGGCGCTAAGATCCGCGCCAGATTTTTATCTCGCGATTTGCGCGTTGCCGCGGGTTATGCGCGGGGCAGCGGCGCGGGCGGAAATTCTTGCCCAGACACACACGCACTTCCTCCAGCCAGCCTCTGCCATTGGTTTTCACAAACAGCATATCATGCTCCAGGCCCGGGTTGGCGGCAGCAAATGCCTTACGAAATGCACCGATCGTCAGCGGGCGGCGTGACAATGCCGACATATCGGGATAGCGCACCGCATCGTACATGATGCGAGATATGCGGAAATATGTATCCGGTTTTCGGGTCATGCAGCTGCCGTGTTTGGCCCATTGCCTGCGCAGCAGACGTGCGGAGGGAATAGTGCACATGTTGCGCCGCACCGTTTCGCGCGGCACCTGCACCTGGCCCGCGCACCATTGCGGGTAATCTCGCCCGCGCGTTTCGGGCCACAGGCCGTGCAGAATGAAACCAAAGTCGCCAAGCGTCCCGCCGCATTGGCTTTGATGGCGGCGGCTTTCCTGCCGCGTCCGGCAAAATTCGGGCGACCAGCTGAGCGCCAGCAGATAGCCATCCACCGGTTTGACGCGGCGCGGCTCATCGGCAGGTTTGCGGACGGGCGGCGCGGCATCAATCCCGCGCGGAATGCGGCACTGATACGCCTGCGCAAGTGCCGCAGATGAACTGGCCAGCAACGTGGCAGCCGTGAAGATACAAACGCAAATGGCCAGCACACGGTTAAGCTGTGCGCTGGCATCTGTCATAATATCAATCGAATGTATCGGGTGAAGGCGCGGTTTCACCTTGAAACCATGCCACGGCATCGGGACGGAACAGCATATATATGGCATAGCCCGCCAGCGCCGTAGAAACCAATGATATTATCATCACCGTAGTGGGCAGCTGAAAAAGTCCGAATGGCAGGAAAATCAATCCGATGACGAAAAATACCGTGAGTATCCATTTGCACACATTGCTGGCCTTACGCGCTGTAAAATACCACAGAAGCAGCGATATAGACACGCTGATCACTGTCACGACAATAAGGAACCCATCGCCAAACATGGAGGCATTCGGATCTGCGGCAAGCTGTGCTTTCGTGTTGGACCAATTCAGGAATGTGTTGACCAGGCCAAGGATGATTGACCCCATATAGAATTGCTCGAATTTAAGGATGGATTGTGGTCGCATGATGTTCTCCCTCTCGCTATATTGCCGCATAGCCCTCTTTTTCAGCGCAGGTCAATTGCTTTTGGATAACACTTAAGCCGGCAAATCGTTACTGTACAATCTAAACCTGCGCGAAATCGAGACCGATATCGGCGGCGGGCGCGCTCTGCGTCAGGCGGCCGACCGAAATGAAATCGACGCCGGTTTCGGCAATGTCGCGGATCGTATCCAGATTAACCCCGCCCGATGCTTCGGTTGGCACGCGGCCTCCGATCAGCGTCACCGCGCCGCGCAGCACGGACGGTTCCATATTGTCAAGGAGCAGGTGCGTTGCGCCCGCTTCCAGCGCGGGTTCGATCTGGTCGACCCGGTCCACCTCGACGATGATGCGTTCAATCCCTGCGGCCACGGCGCGGCGCACCGCCTCGCCAATATCACCCGCCACCGCGACATGGTTATCCTTGATCATCGCCGCGTCCCACAATCCCATGCGGTGGTTTTGCGCGCCGCCCATGCGGGTCGCGTATTTTTCCAGCACGCGCAGGCCGGGAATGGTCTTGCGCGTGTCGAGCAAAGTCGCGCCCGTGCCGGCAATCCGGTCCACATAGGCGCGCGCCATGGTGGCGATGCCGGTCAGGTGCTGCACGGTATTGAGCGCGCTGCGCTCCGCCGTCAGCAGCGCCTGTCCATTGCCCTTCAGTCGCATCAAGTCTGCGCCCGCCGCGACTTTTTCGCCTTCTCGCGCCAGTATCTCAATCTCCACCCCCGGATCGCGCGCGCGGAAAAATGCCTCTGCAATCGGCAGCCCCGCAATCACCGCCTCATGCCGGCTGTCCATCACCCCGGTAAATACCGCATCCGCTGGGATCACGGCTTCAGAGGTGATATCGCCGACAAAATCAGGCGCGGGGCCCAGGTCTTCGGCAAAGGTGGATTGCACAAAGGCGTCAAGGTCGAAACGGTCGAGTGCAAAAGTCATATGCCCATATCTTTCATGGAGTGGGTGAAATTATCCAGCCTCTCCTTTAGTTCATCCATGCTTGGCCCGGCAAGACTATGTGCTGCCTGCTCCACCATTTTATGGCCTTCTTCATACAGGATGCGCCGGCGCTTGTCGGACGTGCACCCGGTCGCGGCGGCATAAAGACAATCGATGAAGTTGATCGAGGCCATTGGACTGCCAGCGGCTGATGCACGAATGGCGCCGAATCCGCGCTGCACGAAATGCGCAAAATCATCATCCAATGGCAACAGGTATTTGCGTTCGTAATCATCTTGTTCCGGGCCGCGGTCCAGATTGCGGCGGCCCAGTTCTGCGGTGGCCGCGCCCAGCCAATGCATCGCGGTAATTGCCGTAAATGGATCATTGATACCGGGCGACAGCGCGCGCAGCGCAATCTCGGCCAGTTCGTCCATAAGGAATTCCAGATCCTGTGTCGGCGTGCGCATCCCGCCCAGATCGAAACAATCCAGTATTTCCTCGCTGAGATCATCATTCAATTTCCCGCCAATCAGATCCGCCACCGGCATATCGGGATGCACGAAATCACCAGTGCGGACTTTCAGCGCAATGCGCGCGCCGTTTTCCTGCGCCACTTCGGACAGGGAATGAAAACCGATGATTTTAATATAACCTGCCTTGCGGGCGATCACGGGTTCGCCATCTTCGGCTGCCTCCGGCTCGTCCGGCTCAGCGTCTTCGGGAAAACGGGTTTTGACGTCATCCAGCAATCGTTCACCAATCCCTTCCAGCACCGTGTTGATACGGATGGAAGCGGGGATATGGTGCAGAAAATATACCAGAATGGCGACGGCGAATATAGCCATGCTGACCGCTGTCAGCAGCGATAATTGCGGCACAAATCCTTCGAGCACTGTGGCAGCGGCATCTGTCCCGGTGGCGGGGTCTTCATCCTCCGCGCGCACCACACGCAGCACCATCATGGCATAGACAAAAGTGGCGATAAATACGCCCAGCGAGAGCTGGTTGCCCTTGTCCTGCATAAAATTGGTGAGCAGGCGCGGGCCGTAATTGCCCGATGCATAGGCTACAGCGGCGATCGTGATGGAAAAAACGGTCGAGGCAACACCGATCATCGACCCCGCAATAATGGTGAGCACATTGCTGGCCCCATCAGGCCGGGCCGGATGCATCCACTCAAACTGGTTGAGCCATTCCGCCGCACCATTGCGATCAAGATAGACTGTGACAAAGGACAGCGTGAACGCCAGCAGCGAAAATATGGCGGGATAAAACCAGTAACTGGAATTGACGTCGAGCCAGAAGGAACGGAGACGGGCGATCATTCAAAAAAGTCTTCGTCTATCTTTTTAATATGCAGGATATCTTCATCACGACAGCCAATATTATACCGGATCATGAGTTTGGCTAGCTGTAGACCATCAATTAGAACAATTCTTGTACCTAATGCAGAGGCTGTATCTTTTGCTGATGGGCTAAATTTTGAGCTTGTTACAAAAATGCCCTTTTGTGCCTTTTTGATATTTAAGGCACCAAAAAAATCTCTGATTGCCCCCGCACCTATGTTATTTCCTTCAGCATATCTTTTGGCCTGAATATATATTTGATCAACTCCTAGTGGGTCTTGATCAATGACACCATCGACACCGCCATCACCAGTTTGCCCTATGGCTTGGCCAGCATCTTCCGATGTACCTCCATAGCCCATGGCAAGCAAAAGCTGAACAATCAGGTTTTCAAAAAACTCTGGAGTACTATTCCGCACACGGTCTATTAAATCTAAAGCAAAGCTGGCATTTATCTTCTCATAAGCCTCTCGTAAGGTTTCATCAGGAGTGTCAGATAACGATGAATGTTGTGAGGCCTCATTTTTCTTTTCGTTTGTACGGTTTTGAAAATCTATAAAATCGTCGAATTGTTCCAAAACGCCGCGGTCTATGGGGCCAACATGCTTTGCTAACACCTCTTTTCCAGCAGGAGTGATTCTGTATAAACCTCTGCCAGTTATTTCCACTAAACCAGCTTGCTTAAGGTAGCTTTTGGCCCAGTTTGTTCTATTTGCGAAGCGAGTCTGTTTTTTACTGGGCAGCAACTCTGCTCTTTCTTCGGCAGTCAGGTTAAACTGGTCAGCAAGAAATTCAATTGTATCTGAAATGCTCACTTCACCATTTTGTGCATATTCTAGAACCGGACGCATTAAGGTCTGATAATCAGGTATCATCCCTTATGCGCCAAGTCCGTCGGTCCCAAATCACCTTTGCCTACAGTGCCGCTCGACATTTCGAGCATGCGGTCGAGGGATTTTTTGGCCTGCAGGCGCAGTTCCTCGTCCAGTTCGATGCGCGGTTCCAGATCGCGCAGGGCGATATACAGCTTCTCCATCGTATTGAGCGCCATATAGGGGCAGATATTGCAGTTGCAGTTGCCGTCCGCACCGGGTGCGCCGATAAAGGTTTTTTCCGGCACCGCCTTTTCCATCTGGTGGATGATATGCGGTTCAGTGGCGATAATGACGGTGTCGTGTTCGCTTTCCTTGGCGAATTTCAGGATCGAGCTGGTCGATCCGACATGGTCCGCATGGTCCAGGATATGCGCGGGGCATTCAGGGTGCGCCGCGACGGGTGCATCGGGATATTCCGCTTTCAGCTTGATGAGTTCCGTCTCGCTGAACTTTTCGTGCACAATGCACACACCGGGCCAGAGCAGCATGTCACGGCCGGTTTTGCGCGCCATATAGCCGCCAAGATGTTTGTCGGGCGCAAAGATGATCTTCTGATCCTTGGGCAGCTGATCCAGGATCATTTCCGCCGATGAGGATGTGACGATAATATCGCTGAGTGCCTTCACGGCCGCCGAGCAGTTGATATAGGTCAGCGCAATGTGGTCGGGATGCTCCTCCCGGAATGCCTTGAACTTGTCAGGCGGGCAGGAATCCTCAAGGCTACAGCCGGCATCCAGATCGGGCAGCACCACGATTTTTTCCGGAGACAGGATTTTCGCGGTTTCGGCCATGAATTTCACGCCGCAAAAAGCGATGACATCGGCATCGGTTTCGGCGGCCTTGCGTGATAGCTCCAGCGAGTCCCCGACAAAATCGGCAATATCCTGAATTTCCGGCTTCTGGTAATAATGCGCGAGGATGATGGCGTTGCGGTCCTTACGCAGCCGGTCGATTTCAGCGCGCAGGTCAAGCCCGCTCAGATTTTCGGTTTGGATGGTCATGGAATATGTCCTTAATATTTTTGCGGAAGATTTGGCCCGCCAATTTCGTTTTCAAAGTGAATATGCCACGCCCGCCGCCAAAATATCAATCATCAATACGAAATTTGACGATTTTGCCGGATACGCGCCGCGCCGCATCCATGCCGCCGACCAGATAATAGTGTCCCCGATAATGTAGTAACCCGCGATAATCCATGCCGGGTGCAGGCAATGTGCCCAGTGTTTCCCAGTTATCTGTGTCAAAATCATAGGCGAAAATGGCGTCTGAAGCTTCGGCCGGAACGCCGTCATAGCCGATGCCGTCATAATTATACGGATTATCGGCGCCGCCTGCAAAAATGACGCGCGCGGCTTGGTCGTCGCCCATTGATGCCATGCGGTAGAGGGGTTTACCAGGATGTGGCGGTAGCTTGCGCCATGTGATGTTTGTGGGGTCTGCCGGGTCGATATCGCCGCGCCAGCTTTCATTCACGGCACCGAACTGCCGCTTGCCATCTTTTACGCCCACCACCGCCACACCATCGGTCACGAGTATGGAATCCGCCGCTATCCCGCCCGCATGACCGAATACGGGCGCGCCGGGATAATCGGTGGCCCGGCTCCAGGTGCCTGTCTCAGTGTCATATAACTGCACATGGCTGACATTCCCGTCATCATGCCAGCCGGAAATCAGGTAGATGTAGCGGTCCTGATAGACGGCGGCGACCATATCATCGACTGGTACCGGCATATCGGCGGCGCGGATATAGGTTTCGTTCCCGGGGTCAAATGCGAATACTTCCGGCGTCGATTTTTCGTCGCCATTTTCGGCAACACTATATCCGCCGAAAATATAGATTTTACCTGCCACAGTCACCGCCGCGCTGGCCAGGCGGCCTTCGGCCACTGGCACGGACGCAATTTCGCGGCAGCTGCTCTGTGCGATGGTGCAGGCAAAGGCGGCATGGCTGGTGTCATTCCAGGCCTTACCGCTTTTCAGGCCGTTAAAGCTGTAGAGGGTCGGCCCGTCCCCGGAGATACCCAGCGCCACAGCGTTATTGCTGTGCGCTTCGGGCAGCGCCATGGATATGATGGCCTCGTCCGGCGCGCTTTGCGGCGTGCAGGCAGCCATTGCCAGCGGCATGAACAGGAACAAGAATCTATTCTGCAAAATCTGCCCTCACTTCCGCATCAATTCCAACTGCGCGCAGCGGCAGGATAAAATTGGTTTCCACCGCTTTGATTGCTGCGGTGCGCGCCAGCTGCATCGGTGTTTCCGCGCGTGCCTGTTTGATAATATCGGCGCGGGCGGCCTGCCGGTTGGCCCTGTCGAAATCGGGTTCGTCGCCCGTGACGTAAAGGATGAATTCGCCGTCGACATATTCCTGCGGTGCATCTGCGCCAAATTCGGGCCCGCCCAGCTCTATGGGTGGCAGGGTGATGGTGAGCACGCCCGCGCTTTCATCCCATGACAGATCGCTGCGTTCTAGCTTCGACAGATCGAGCTCATAGCGCACTGTGCCGGGCAGGATCAGCGTTTTTTGCGAGCGGAAACCCAGCCGTTTATTCGATGTCGTGGCAATTGACACGAAACGCGCAGTGAACGGCACCAGCCGGTTTTGCTCCTTGAACGCCTCCAGACTGGTCGAAACGATCGTTTCAGGGTCAGGCGTGCGGAAATGATCATAGGCCAGCCAGCCAACGGCCGCGATCGCCAGCAGGCCAAGGCCGATCACGAGCATGCTGATATTCTTGAATGTGTTCATACGAGTTTCCAGTCGTCGCCATTGCTTGCCACTATATTGCGGTTCTCCAGATCAATCAGATGCGCAAGAACGGATCGCCCCGCCGCGCCAAATAGCCGGGGATCGAGCCCCTTGTACATAAACGGCACCATATCTGTAATCTGCGTCAGCCCGCTTTCCAGATGGCGGAGTATCTGCCGCTCGCGCTGTTTGCGGTGACCCATCATGCCGCGCACAAGCTGGCGCGGCTTTTCCACCGCCGGGCCATGGGCAGGATAATAAATCCGGTCACCGCGTTCGTACATTTTCTGCATGGAGGCCATATAATCGGCCATATCGCCATCGGGCGGGGATATCACCGATGTCGACCAGCCCATGACATGGTCGCCAGTAAAAACCGCGCCGCTTTCCACCACCGCATAGCAAAGATGGTTGCTGGTATGACCGGGCGTGGCAATGGCTTCGAGTGTCCAGCCATCGCCGGATAGCTGCTCACCGTCGCCCATAATGCGGTCGGGCGCATAGCTTTTGTCAAAAGCTTCATCCGCGCGCGGACCATCATCGGCCAGAACCAGCGGCGCGCAGCCGATAATGGGGGCGCCGGTTTGCCGGGCCAGCGGCGCTGCGGCGGGGCTGTGGTCACGGTGCGTGTGGGTGCAGCAGATCGCTGTCACCCTGGCATCGCCGATTGCCGCGATGATTGCATCAATATGCGCATCTTCCGCGGGGCCGGGGTCGATCACGGCCACGTCCGCGCCCATACCCACCAGATAGGTTTGTGTGCCGGTATAGGTATAGGGCGAGGGATTGCCAGCCAACACGCGGCGCACCAGCGGCTCCAGCTGCTCACTAATACCGGTGGGATATGGCTTGGCGGGGATATTCATGCTGCCTATGTGGCATGCGCGCGGGCAAAGTTAAAGGTTTGCCGAAATTGCTATACTGCAATACGAAAGGGCGCGCCTCGCGGCAGCGCCCTTTCTCGCGCAATTATGATAGGCCAGAAATGCGAACAGGCCAAAGAGCTTAATCTATATTTGCGCGTAACCGTGATATTTCGCTGTCAAGCTGTGCCAATATGTCCTTGCGCACATCTGACGATACATCATCTTCGGATGCCACTTCCTCGCGGGCTTTTATTAGGCTTTTCAAGACATGCTTGCGGGCCGCTTTGGCATTTTCCATGCCGCATGCGGCGATCCGCATTACATGTCTGTTGTTGTCATCGCCTGCGCTGACTTTTACGGTTTCGCCTTTGCCCTGGCTGCAGGTTTCATTGATATGAATAGATGGAACACGTACTGCCGCGCCATCGCCTTTGCTAATGCTACGGCTTATAGAGTATGATTTTTTATGATTGTGCTTATGGTTGTGTCTGGATTTGGAAAGTTTTTTCGCGTTTTCACGGCTTAATAGAACAAGTTTCTTTCTTTGCTCACGCGCCTCGGCACGGGCTTCTTTTGCATCTTTCCAGTCTTCTGCGCGCAATTCCTCTGCTTCCTCGCGGGCTTCACGGCGCGCTTCTTGCGCCTCCATGCGCATTTCTTCGGCTTCCATGCGGGACTCTTCAGCTTCCTCAATCGCTTCTTCGATTTCGTCTTCATTGAGTTCGCGGTCCATGCGCAGGATTATTGTGCGGCCATCCTTTTTGATTTTATGGATATATTTGGTCTCGCCGCCCTGCTCTTCTTTGCTTATCCAGACATTCTGATCCGCGCCAAATGAAGGCGGGGCGGGTGCGGCGGGTACAACGGAGGGAGCCGGTGGCGCAGGCGGCTCTGGCACATCTGCCAGGGCCAATGACACAGGAGCCTCAGGTGCAGCCGGAGCTTCCGGCGGTGCGGGCTGCACGGCATAGCTGATGGTTGCGGTCAGCGCCAGCGCGCTCACCAGTCCGCCGCCGACCAGCAGCTTGCCAGTCATATTGCGCGCACTTGATTTTTCTTTCATGGCCATAATGGACAACCTTTCTTTCACACTGTTTTTGCTCCCCAGTGGACTTGCAAAAGCCAACCGGCGTCCGGTCGCTGCCTGCGCTATGACGGTACCATAGGCCTGCTTTTCGGGCAGTGATTTCTGACGAATGACGCGCGCGTCGCACGCCGCTTCCTGATCGAAGCGGAACTGCCGCCATGCCAGCCATGCCACTGGATTGAACCAGTGCAGGGACAGGATGATCAGCGCACCGAAATTGGCCCATAGGTCGCCTGCATGGTGATGCGCCATTTCATGCGCCAGCACCAATTCGCGCTGCGGCGCATTGTAACTTTGCTGAAAACCGAGTGGCAGCGCGATATATTTGCGGCGCAGGCCAAAGGCAAACGGGCTATCGACACCCGCCACTTCGATCACGTCGATATTGTCAACACTGTCGAGTGGCACCGCATCGTTCAGCAACTCGTCGCGCTGCTGTACATAGTTGATAAGCTGGACCAGCAGAAACAAAGCCGCACCGCCCAGCCACAGCACAGGCCAAAAATACGCGGTTTCGTAAAACGGGGTGGTTACCGCCTCGCTGACCGTATCTGCAGCGGGTGAGGTGAAAATAAAATAACCTGTGTCCTGAACCGTTTCTACTGGCGCTTCTATCGTGCGTGTAATTGATGGCATGATCATGCGTGCGGCAGGAATGCACCATAGAAGATAGGCGATTTGCGGTCCAAACAGCCGTGCCACAGGGCGACGGACGAGCATTACGATGACCATTAATATCGTGACAGCCACGAGTGTATCGCTGGCCCATGTGAGGAGGAATTCACTGCTCATGATTTCATCTCCCGGATCAGGGCTTCAATCTCGGCAATATCGGCATCGCTCAGCTTTTCACGTTCGGCAAGGTGCGCAAACAATGGCCCGGCGCGGCCGCCGAACAGGCGATCGACCAGACGGCCGGACTCTGCGCCAACATAATCGGACTTTTCCAGAATTGGGGCGTAGAGGAAACGGCGGCCATCGCGTTCATGGCTTACTGCGCCCTTGCCAGCCAGCCGTGACAACAATGTCTTGACGGTCTGCAGGCTCCAGTCGCGGGTTTCTTCCAGCCGCCCTGCAATCTGGGACGCGGTAAGTGGTGCCTCGCCCCATAGAATTTCCATTACTGCATATTCGGCTTCGCTGATACGCTCTATCGCCATGTCCGCCTCCCAGATATGACTACAAGTGTAGTCTTAACGTTTACATTTGTAAACAATAGATTGGATAGTGGAGATTAAGCTTAGCTGAACGGTTTTTGACGTTGCGGTTACGCGAGGGGTTTCGGGAAGAATATTTCTGCCCTAAGCCCCTGTATTTCCAAATTTTTACCTGAACTAAGGTTTGTCAGGTGCAATTGCGCGCCATGCTGCTCTGCGATCGCGCGGGCAAGTGTCAAGCCTAATCCAGAGCCGCCCGTTGCCTGATTCCGGGAGCTTTCGAGTCGCGCAAATGGTTCGAACATCGCTGTGATCTCAGCTTCAGGAATGCCGGGACCTTTATCGTCAATCCTGATGATAACATTGCCACCCGTGTCGTGCAGGCTTATCGCGGCGCTCTCACCATAACGCACCGCATTGCTGACCAGATTGCGGATTGCACGGCGCATCCATGTGACGTGGAGCGGCATGACGACGCGCGGGCTGTCCGTAAAATGCACATCCTTGCCCAGATCGGCAAATTCTTCGGTCACGGTTTCAATAAGTGCCGTAAGATTTGTGGGCTCTGGGGCGCCTATCGGATGGCCGACACGGGCCAGTGCCAATATATCATCCAATGTGCGATTGAGGTCTTCGACTCCTGCGATCATCTGCGCGCGCTGTGCATCGTCCTCCACATTTTCAAGCCGCACGCGCAAGGCGGCAAGCGGGGTTTTCAGATCATGGCCGATAGCACCCAGCATTACGTCTTTCTCATTTATCATCGCGGAAATACGCGCGCTCATGTCATTGAAAGCGCGGGTAAGCTGACTGATATCGCTGGGACCTTCAGGTGCAACTTGCATCGGCTGCTGTGTGTCGCGAAATGCCTCCACACCTCCCCTGAGCGTGCGCATGGGTTTTGAAGCCCGCCGGATAATAAGCGCCACCGGAATCATCAGCACGAGATATAGCACCAGTGTCTGCATGGCCAGAAACCGTGTAAGATTGCCGGGCCTGCGCGGTGCAGGATAGCGTGCGGAAAGCCATTCGCCGCCGGGCCGCTGCACAGCCACCAATATGCTGCCCTGTGGTTCGTTACCGCGTTCTTCAATCTCCGCGCGGCGCAGGGGGCGCCGGTTTATGCGCGGCATGGGGTCATCCAGATATACGGTGGCGACTTCGTTCGCATCAACGCCATTGGCGGCGAGATACCCCGCCAGCTTTTCCTCTACATCGGGCATACGCTGCATATCCGCTGTTACCGGGCTATCGGCAGAAAGAGCAAACTGCGCCCGCCGCATCCAGCGCCCGCCACCCCGTCGCCCGCCTCCGCGCGTCAGCTCCCGCCCGGCCTCGATCCGGTCCCATGCCCCGATCAGACGTACCGCAGCACTGCTCGCAATCAGGTTTTCGGATGCCTGCTGCTGCGCGCGATATATCATGGCTGCATTGATGAGCTGCGCGATAAGCAGCGCAATGGCGAGCGATACCAGCAACTGCCCGGCAAGGCTTTTGGGCCAGAGCCGCGCCATCAATCCGCGTCGCCCGCAATGTGCGTGACTTTGGCGGCCAGCATATATCCGCCGCCCCAAATTGTCTGGATCAGCTGTGGGTCTTTGCTATCCGTTTCTATCTTTTTGCGCAGCCGGCTGATCTGATTGTCGATCGCGCGGTCAAACAGGTTCGCCTCGCGGCCCTGTACCATATCCAGCAACTGGTCACGGCTGAGCACTTGTCCAGCATGCGCGGCAAACACGGCCAGCAGCTTATATTCGGCGGAGGAAATGGGTACAATCACCCCGTCGGGATCGGTCAGCTGGTGCTTGACTGTATCGAGTATCCACCCGTCGAATTCATATCCGGCAATAGTATCTGTCTCTGCCTGAAGCCGTGATTTTTGCGTGCGGCGCAGCACTGTTTTGATGCGCGCCACCAATTCGCGCGGATCGAATGGTTTCACCACATAATCATCTGCGCCGATTTCCAGCCCGATAATACGATCAGTGGCTTCCGTTTTGGCGGTCAGCAATATGACCGGCATGCCGTCCTTCTCTGAAATATGGCGGCACAGGCTCAACCCGTCCTCGCCTGGCATCATGATATCGAGCAGCGCCAGATCATAGCGCGTGGTGCGCAGCAGGCTGCGGGCTTTGGCGGCATTTTCGGCCTGTGTCACACGCATATTCTGCCGCTCCAGATATTCGGCCAGAGGCGCGCGAATGCTCGGCTCATCATCGATCAGCAGGATATGGGTCTGTTCGGCCATCAGTCTCTCTTTGCATGCACGCGTTGTGCGCGCCAAGAAAAAACGCCGGTTTCGTATGAGGGGAGATACGAAACCGGCGCGAGGGGGAGTTGATTCAGGGCCTAGCCGCGATTGCCGCGGCGGCCTTTGCGCGTTTCACGGGCGGCTTTGCGTTCTTCCGCAGTAACCTGTCCGTCGCTATTGGCGTCCATCCGGTCAAACCGCTGCATCGCGGCGGCCGTGAATTCGGCTTTGCTGATGCTACCGTTATTATCGGTATCGGCACGTTTCATCATGCGGCCACCGCGCATGCCTTTTTTGCCGCGCTTACCGCGTTTGCCAGCTTTATCGCCGCGTTTCTGCATTTCTTCGGCGGAGAGGCCACCGCTGTTGTCGGTATCACGCTTGGCAAACCGCTCGGCGCGTTTTTCGGCGCGATATGCTTCCATTTCGGCCAGCGAGACTTCACCGCTGTTGTCCGCGTCCATCTCCGCGAAACGTTCGGCCTTGCGTGCTTCGCGGTCGCTCTTGTCGATTTGACCGTCCTGATTGACGTCCATTTTTGCAAAACGCTTTTCAAGCGATGCCGTCATTTCGGCGCGGGTCAATATCCCATCACCATTGGCATCGCGGCTGCCGCGGTCACCAGGTGCGGCAATGGCGGCGGTTGCGGTCAATGCTACGGCTGCGATTGAAGTCAGATATATCTTTTTCATGTTTAAATCCTTTCAATGGTCGGAGCTGCTGAAAATATGGGTGGGGAGAGGCCAGCAGCTCCTTGGAAACCTTTATAGGGCGTGATTGTCGCACAAATTTGCCAGATGACACGTAAATTGTCGCAAATTGTATCACACGGATAGGCGCGTTCACTTTACTGAAAGGTGATATGCGGGCTGTTATGACATGACAAACGGCAGCTTCGCGTGCAAAAAGAAGATATGTTTTGCCTGAACCATCCGGCATCTTACCTGTTATCATGCGGCGACCTGCCGGTACTTACATCCACCCCGGAGACTTTATGACTGACCAATCTGAATATACACCGCCCAAAATCTGGACATGGGACAAGGAAAGCGGCGGCAAGTTCGCCAATATCAATCGCCCGGTGTCCGGCGCCACACATGAAAAAGAGCTGCAGGTCGGCAAACATCCGCTGCAGCTCTATTCGCTGGCCACGCCCAATGGCGTCAAAGTCACGATCATGCTGGAAGAGCTGCTGGCGCTGGGCCATAGCGGCGCGGAATATGATGCCTGGCTGATCAATATCAGCGAGGGTGACCAGTTCGGCAGCGGATTTGTCGGGGCCAATCCCAATTCCAAAATTCCGGCGCTGATGGACCATAGCGGCTCCAAACCTGTGCGGGTGTTCGAATCCGGTTCGATCCTGATGTACTTGGCCGAAAAATTCGGCGAGTTTCTGCCTGCGGGCGGGACCGCGCGGACCGAAACGCTATCATGGCTGTTCTGGCAAATGGGTAGCGCGCCTTATCTGGGCGGCGGTTTCGGGCATTTCTATGCCTATGCCCCGTTCAAGATGGAATATCCGATTGACCGGTTTGCGATGGAAGTGAAACGGCAACTGCACGTGCTAGACACCCATTTGGCGGACAAGACCTATATGGCAGGTGATACCTACACGATTGCCGATATGGCGGTCTGGCCATGGTATGGCGGCATGGTAAAAGGCGTTTTATATGACGCCGCCGAATTTTTACAGGTGGATGAATATAAGAACGTACGCCGCTGGGCTGATCAGCTGGGTGACCGCCCGGCCGTGCAGCGCGGCCGCATGGTGAACCGCCCGTTTGGTGAGCTTTCGAGCCAGCTGCACGAACGCCATGATGCCAGCGATTTTGACACCAGGACGCAGGACAAGCTGCAGGGAAGCGAGGAAGAATAGTGAAGCTTTACGATAGCGTAAGAGCGCCCAACCCGCGCCGTGTCCGCTGGTTCATGGCGGAAAAGCAGATTGACGATATCGAGATTGTGCAGGTGTCGCTGTTCGAGGGACAGCACCGCACGGCAGAATATCGTGCCAAGGCGGGGCTGCCCAATGTCCCCGCGCTGGAGCTGGATGATGGCACGGTGTTTACCGAATCCATTGCAATCTGCCGCTATCTGGAAAGCGTGTATCCAGATCCCAATATGTTCGGCCGCGATGCGAAAGAAACAGCGGTTATAGAAATGTGGACGCGCCGTGTGGAAATGATGGTGGCAACGCCATTCATGATAGCGGTGCGCCATTCGCATCCCGCCATGGCGGCGCTCGACACGCAGATTCCTGAAGTGGCCGATTCCAACAAAAACTGGGCCGAGCGCGGCCTTAATATTATCAATCGGCAACTTGCCGATAACGCGTTTATCGTGGGTGACCGGCTGACCATTGCCGATATTATCGCTTTCACCAGTCTCGATTTCACACGAATGATAAAATATCAGATGCCGGAAACACTCACACATGTCGCGCGCTGGCACACGGCCATGAACAGCCGCCCGGCCGCAAAGGCGGGGATGGAGAAAGTGGCATGACTTCAGGATAGTTGGAGCGGGTAGCGGGAATCGAACCCGCATAACTAGCTTGGAAGGCTAGGGCTTTACCACTAAGCTATACCCGCCCGAGGCACGCGTAAGTCGTATTTTTGGACGCGCTTGTCAAGCGTTGTTTGATTGCCTTATACCGACTTGCGAACGAGAGTGAGCCAAAAAGACTCCGAAATTTGAATAGGGAGTGGGATGAAATAGGCTTGTTGCAGTGAAGCGATCAGCCAAACCCTTAAGCGCCTTCAAACTCCATAAGGCTTTCCACCTTTATATCTGCACCGCGCAGTTTCTCTGCGCCGCCGAGGTCGGGCAGGTCGATGACAAATAAGGCTGTATCCACTTCAGCCCCAGCCTCGCGGAGCAGTTGTACAGTGGCAAGCGCGGTGCCGCCCGTGGCGATCAGGTCGTCGACGATGATCACATTGTCGCCAGGCTCAATCGCATCGGCAGCAATTTCCAAGCGGTCCGTGCCATATTCCAGTGCGTAATCAATGCCGCGTGTTGCCACAGGCAATTTGCCGGGTTTGCGCACGGGCAGAAAACCGATGCCCAAATGCGCCGCGACAGCCGCGCCAAAGATAAAGCCGCGTGCCTCCATGCCGACAATATAGCGCGGACGGGATTGCCCAGCTACTGCTTGGCCGACTATTTTCGCCAGATGCTCTATGGTGGAAGCCAGCCCCGCGCCATCGCCGATTAATGTGGTAATATCACGGAACATGATGCCCGGCTCCGGAAAGTCCGGGACTGTGCGCACCAGTTTTTTAAGGTCACCAGATGGCAGTGGCTTGTTCGTCATATGATGTTCCAACAAGCCATGCCGAAATGGCGATCAATGCTTTTTGTCAGCCCAGATATTGCGGTAGGACAAATAGGCAAGCACCGTAAAGATAAGCAGGAAGGCAAGTACGGCCAGGCCGGTCTGCTTGCGTTTTTCCAGCTTCGGCTCCGCTGTCCAGGTCAGAAATGCCGTCACATCTTTCGCCATCTGGTCGACAGTGGCTTTTGTGCCATCCGCATAGGTTACCTGATCATCAATAACAATCGGCTGCGCCATGGCGATGTTCAGATTTTCAAAATACGGATTATAATGCGTTGTCGGTCCCGGCACATCATCCGGGAAGTTTTTGGCAAGCTCTGCGGGTGGTTCCTGATATCCGGTCAGCAATGAATACAGATAGTTGGACCCATCTTTGCGCGCTTTTGTGATGAGCGACAGGTCAGGCGGAATGGCGTTGTTATTCGCGGCAGCCGCAGCAATATTATTGGGATAGACAGCGGGAAATTTGTCGGCGGGAAGCCCGTCGCGTGTCGTTGCCTCACCGGTGTCGGGGTCAACTGCCGGTACCTGAAAGCTTGCGGCGATGGCTTTAACTTCGTCTTCGTTATAGCCGATGTCTGTGAGGTTGCGGAATGCCACCTGCTCAAGCGAGTGACAGGCGGAACATACTTCCTTGTACACGCCGTATCCGCGCTGCAACTGCGCCTTGTCGAATTTTCCGAATATACCGTCGCTGGGCATGCCTGCATCGCGCGGATATTTGTGGAACACTTTCTTGGCCGTTTTGGTCGCAGGCTCCGTAATATGCGTATAGGCGCCAACCCCGAATGAATAGAGCAGCACGACCGTAAAGAACAGTCCGATTACAATACCGAGATTCCTAATCATCTGAAATGCTTCCTTGTCTTCGGCTATTATTCGGCGGGCTGCGTGGCAGGGCCGTCACGGGTTTCGGGGATGCCTACAGGCGCACTGTCATCGCTGTCTTTGCCAAGCACGGCTTCGGTAATCGAAGCGGGCAATGGATCAGGACGCTCAATCCTCGATATGATCGGCAGGATGATGAGGAAGTGCGCGAAGTAATAGGCCGAGGAAATCTGGCTTATCATCACGTAAGGCTCCTCCGCCGTAGCGCCGCCACAATAGGCCAGTACGATGATGTTCGCGACGAATATCCAGAAGAATATACGGAACAGCGGGCGGTATTTTCCGGAACGGACCGGGGAACGGTCGAGCCATGGCAGGAAAAACAGTAGCAGGATTGATGCGAACATTGCCAACACGCCGAGCAGTTTGGCCGGAATGAACAGAAAGTCGACCGTAAAGGCGCGTAAGATGGCGTAGAATGGCCAGAAATACCATTCAGGTACAATGTGTGCAGGCGTCGATATCGGGTTCGCCGGAATATAATTGTCGGCGTGGCCAAGGAAATTCGGCGCAAAGAACATCACGGCACAGAATATCAGCAGATATACGCCCAGTCCGAAACCGTCCTTTGCAGTGTAATAGGGGTGGAAAGGCACCGTGTCGGATTGCTGTTTCACTTCCACACCGGTGGGATTGGATGATCCCGGAATATGCAGCGCCCATACATGCAGGATGATGACACCGGCAATCACGAACGGCAATAGATAGTGCAGCGAAAAGAAACGGTTCAGCGCGGCATTGTCCGGTGCAAATCCGCCCAGCAGCCATTCCTGCAGCGTCGGTCCGATCAGCGGGATAGCCGAGAACAGACCGGTAATAACTTTCGCGCCCCAGAAGCTCATTTGACCCCATGGCAATACATAGCCCATGAATGCGGTCGCCATGGCCAGCAGATAGATGACCATGCCCAGCAGCCAGATCATCTCGCGCGGTGCCTTGTAAGAGCTGTAATACAGCCCTCGGAACATATGGATATATATGACGATAAAGAAGAAGCTGGCACCATTGGCGTGCATATAGCGCATCATCCAGCCCCAGTTGACGTCGCGCATGATATGTTCAACAGAATCAAAAGCCACCAGCGCATTGGGTGCATAATGCATGGCGAGAATAACACCGGAAATAATCTGCACGACAAGCGCAAATCCGGCCAATACGCCGAAGTTCCAGAAATAGTTCAGGTTGCGCGGCACGGGATAACCGGCACCGATCGCGTTATAGACAAGGCGCGGCAAAGGAAGACGTTCGTCAATCCACTGCATCGCAGGATTTGTCGGGTTATACTGTTTTGCCCAGGGAAAACTCATAATCTCTTACCTTACCCGATTTTGATAACTGTATCGGAAACAAACGCGACTTCCGGCACTTCAAGGTTGGTCGGCGCCGGGCCTTTGCGGATACGGGCCAGCGAATCATAGTGCGAACCATGGCAGGGGCAGAAATAACCGTTATATTCCCCCTTTACCTCACCCTGCGCCGCGCCTGACGGCACACAGCCAAGGTGCGTACATACGCCCATGGTGACCAGCAGATCATCGGAGCCGGGCACAACGCGTTCTTCAAACGACTGCGGATCACGGAGGCCTGCTGCATCAACAGCTTTTTCGCGCGCGATTTCTTCGGCGGTCAGGCGGCGGATAAACAGCGGCTGCTTACGAAATGTGGTTTTAATGGCCTGTCCCGGCTCAAGCGCAGCCACATCCTGTTCGATAGAGGCCAGCGCCAGAACATCTGCGGAAGGAGCCATCTGCGTGATGAGCGGGTAAAGCGTTGCGAGGCCGCCAACGCCCGCAAAGCTAACTGCAGCCACGTTGATAAAGTCGCGGCGGTCTACGCCGTCCTGCGTCTGTGTTTCCGCATGTTCAGCCTCAGTCGCCTTTGCGTCTGTATCTGTGGTAACTGTTTCCGCCATTATTTGCCCTACTTCGATCCGCTAAAAATCAAGAACCTCAAATGCTTTAACAGCCGGGCATTACTGCCAGGCCACCCCGCTTAACACAGGACTTTACAGGAATCCATATGCTTTAGAGGTGCATTGGAGCGCCACATAGCCGTAAAATGCATGGCTTGCCAACAGTGAATTTTGCATCTGTGGTGACATAATTTGCAAGACGATATAAAGCGCGATCATGCGGCTTGCACTTTACCAACCCGATATTGCCGGAAATCTGGGCACGACCATGCGGCTGTGCGCCTGTCTGGGCGTGGGGCTTGATGTGATCGAGCCTTGCGCATTTCCGCTGGGCGACCGTCAGCTTAAGCGCGCAGCGATGGATTATGGCGACGGGGTTGATGTGGTGCGGCACACCGACTGGGACAGCTTTTTGGATCAGGCGCAAGGGGCGGGCCAGCGTATCGTGCTGATGAGCAGCAAGGGCGACGCGGCGCTATATGATACCGAATTTCGCGGCGACGACATTATCCTGATGGGCAGTGAAAGCGCGGGCGTGCCGGAAAGCGTGGCAAAACAGGTAAATTTGATTTCGCGCATAGAAATGCAGCCGGGAATGCGCTGTTTGAATGTCGCGGTGGCGGCTGGCATTGCACTTGGCGAGGCTTTGCGCCAGATGCAATACAGGTAAATATCGCGGCAGGCATAACTATCTTGATACAGACAGGAACATGATGAACGACTGGACTTCGCAAAAACAATCCGCCCGGACATGGTTTGAAAAACTGCGCGATGATATATGCGCCGAATTTACCGCTATCGAGCGCGAAGCGGGCAGCGAAGCTGAATTCGACTATAGTGCATGGGACCGGGAAAACCATGACGGTGCTGAAGGCGGCGGGGGTGTCCGCGGCCTGATCAAAGGCAAGGTGTTTGAAAAAGCGGGCGTAAATGTTTCGACCGTGCATGGCAGTTTCAGCCCCGAATTTGCCAAGTCGATCAACGGCGCAGAGGAAGATCCGCGATTTTTTGCAACCGGCATTTCGCTGGTGGCGCATATGGCCAATCCGCATGTGCCCGCGGTGCATATGAACACGCGGTTCCTGGTGACGACAAAGGCGTGGTTTGGCGGCGGCGCAGATCTGAACCCGCCTATTCCTTATGAAGAGGATACCGCCGATTTCCACGCGCGCATGAAAACCGCCTGTAATGCTCATGAAGTCGCGGACCATGGCCGCTATAAAAAGTGGGCAGACGATTATTTCTATATCCCGCACCGTGAATGCCACCGCGGTGTCGGCGGCATATTCTATGATCATCTGGAGTGCGGTGATGAAACTGCATTTGATGCGAATTTCGCATTCACACAGGATGTGGGACGCGCGTTTCTGGATGTTTTCCCGCAGCTTGTGCGCCGCCGTATGGGTATGGAATTCAATGATGCGGAGAAAATGCAGCAGCTTGTGTGGCGTGGACGCTATGCCGAATTTAATCTTGTCTATGACCGCGGCACGACTTTCGGGCTGAAAACCGGCGGCAATGTCGAGGCAATTTTGATGAGCCTGCCGCCCGAAGCTGTCTGGAAATAATCATGGCGTTGCACCCGGTTCCGGCGGGCCATGTTGCGAGCGTAGTGACACATATGGAAATGCGGAAGCGGCCTGAAATCGCTGATATTCCGGCATCAGGCCTATCGCTGGAATACTGGGTGCAGCCCGCGCTTTCCGACTATCGCGCGCTGTTCCGGAAAGTCGGCGCGCCATGGCTGTGGTTTTCGCGGCTGGTCATGGACGACAGCGCCTTGCGCGATATTATCCATAATCCTGCTGTGCATGTTCATGTGGTGCGGGATGCGCAAAGCGCGGCCATTGGTTTTGTCGAACTGGATTTTCGGCAGGGTGGAGAATGCGAAATCGGCTTTCTCGGCCTTGTTCCCAAAATGCATGGCAAGGGATATGGCCGCTGGCTGATCGCCGAAACCTTGCGGCGCGCATGGGCCGGGAAAGACGGCGATGCCGCAATCATGCGGGTGTGGCTGCACAGCTGCACATTGGATCATCCCGGTGCGCTACGTTTTTATGAACGCAGCGGCTTTACCGCCTTTGCCCGCGAAATCGAAATTGTGCCCGACCCGCGCCTTACGGGCCACCTGCCACAGGATGCTGCGCCGCAGATGCCGGTTATCAGTGCCGAGAGCTGAAATATCCGGTCATTCAAAAATTCGTTCTACCGTCTCACGCTGTAATGCACCATCGCCCACCATGGAATTATATATGCCGACCGGCAGAAACGCGTATAAAATAGAAAGCCCCAGATTGACGATTAAAGTAACTATCCCAGACACGATCGGCGCAGCGTCGCTGAATATCCCGCCAAGCGATGCGATGATATAAAACACAAGGTTCAGCAAGAAAACATATACCATGAGCATCAGCGAATTGCCCCGCGTAATTTTCCAGGATTCGGCAAATCCCGCAAAAGGATTATAGCTTTTGCGCACCGCCATCACGGGGCCGCAAAGGCACAGTCTCGCCACCAGAAACAGGAGCAGGACCAAAAAGCCCAGAAACAGAATTAATACACCGATGCCCGCGGCAAGTGCGCTACTGACTCCGCCATCAAAATATCCGCTTAAGCCAAAGGGCAGTAAAATGGCAAATACGCCCGCGAACAGGACAATCCATATCAGTACCGTCACCGCGACAGCCGGAGCACATGCGAGCAGGCCGTATGCCAGCGCGCCGCCGATTTTCTCATTACTCTGCGAAAGAGACAGCCGCCATATTGAGAAAAACGGGATAAAAAACAGTCCGCCGATAATAAACGCAATGATCAGGAAAAAAATATAATTGCCCTCCGCGATATTATCGAGGGAATCGAAATAAGCAGTTAGCGTGGCAGCACCGGCGACACTTACACCGATCAGCATAATAAGACCGATAATAATGGCATAGGAAACCAGCATGATGATTGCGGCCTGCCAACCATAGGCCCTGAATAATTCCATGGTGCGCCGCCATGCTTCGCCTATGCTGAATTTATACATCGGTTTGTCCCCTGCTTGCCTATTATCATTCGGTCAGGCCATGCCCTGGCCCGTGCCCGTTATCACTATTCAGATTATTCGAAAAGCGCACCCAAATTTATCTGACTGTTCTGGTTCCCGGGCCAGTGATACATGGAAGTTAAGAAAAAGCATTGATAAAATTGTGGCCATGCCAGTCATTGGCAACGTATATCCCCCCTTGCTTTTTTGATATTAGGTGCGACTTTAACCGGTATGAATAGCACTCTTCCCAAATGGCAGGTTGCAGGCACCCGGATTGCCTATCCCGACGCGCTGGACTTTATGGAACGGCGCAATGCTGGCATTCGCGCGGGCACAGCAGAGGAACTGGTGTGGCTGATCGAACATCCCCCGCTTTATACGGCGGGAACCAGCGCAGATCCGGCGGAATTGCTGAGCCAGCAATTCCCCGTTTACAAGACCGGGCGCGGCGGGCGGCATACCTATCATGGTCCGGGCCAGCGGGTCGGCTATGTCATGATCGACCTTAGAAAACGCGGCCGCGATGTGCGGCAGTTTGTATATGCGCTGGAAGGGTGGGTTATTGATACGCTTGCCGAATTCGGCGTGGCTGCGCGCCGGGCGGAGGGGCGGATTGGCATCTGGACAGACAATGCCGAAGGAAAAGAAGCGAAAATCGGCGCGATTGGCGTGCGTATCAAGGGCTGGATCACGATGCACGGCTTTGCGGTGAATATAGACCCTGATCTCAGCCATTTTGGCGGGATTGTGCCATGTGGGATCAGCGAATATCCGGTGACCAGCCTTGCCGCGCTGGGCGTAGAGGCTGATATGGCCGACTGGGACGCGGCCCTGCAAACCAAAATGCCCGATTTTCTTGACGCGCTGTCACTGGCGCGCCAGAAATAAGGCTATTCAAACGAGGAACCAGACATGCGTAATTCCATATCGAAACCGGCATTAGCCATTTTGGCGGGCTTGGCTGCGGCGCTGGCAGCCTGCTCTTCCGAAGCGCCCGATGAAGGCGCGCTTACGGAAACCGAGCTTGGCGATGTTGATGTTATCGAAGGCACAATCAGCGATGACATGATTGAACCCGATGCCGTCAATGCTGAAGCTACTGAAGAAGCCGAAGAAGCGGCGGAAGCGGATGATGACGAATCCGAAACATCCGAAGGTGATGGTGCGCAAAGCGATGCCGGACAGGAAGATGCCGCCGAATAGCCTAGGCCGCATAGAGTGTGGGATCAGTCAGGCCGGCCTCTGCAAACCCCGCTTTGCGCAGGCGGCAGCTATCGCATAGTCCGCATGCCTTGCCATCTGCGCCAGGGTCATAGCAGGTCCAGCTCAGACCCGCGTCGAGTCCCAAACGCTCCGCCTCGCGCGAAATATCGGCCTTGGTCATATGCTGGAGCGGCGCATGAATCGTAAAGCCGCAGCGCTGGTCACCATCTTTGGTGGCGATATTTGCCAGCCGTTCAAATCCGTCGATAAATTCGGGGCGGCAATCAGGATACCCCGAATAATCAAGCGCATTGACGCCGATAAATATATCATGCGCGCCCACGGCCTCTGCCCAGCCCAGTGTCAGTGACAGGAAAATCAGGTTGCGTGCAGGCACATATGTGACTGGAATATCGCTGCCCACGCCGGATTTGGGTACATCAATATCATCGGTGAGCGCGGATCCGCCAAACTGGCTGAGATCAAGCGGCAGCACAATATGCCGGTCCACTTCCAGATGTGCGGCGATTTTCCTCGCGGCTTCAATCTCGATCCGGTGGCGCTGGTTATAATCTATGGTCAGCGCGCAAAGTTCATAACCCTGTTCACGGGCGATGCCGGCAGAAACCATCGAATCCATCCCGCCGGACAACAGGATAACGGCGCTTTTCGGTTTATCACTAGACATAAAATGCCGCTAAACGCTTGTCTGTCAGAATGCAAGCGGCAGCGTCTCGCTGCGGCATATTCCAAAGAAGTGGGCCGTCTGTCACCACTGTCAGACGGCCCGAGGGTAAGGCCATATGGCCTATTGGGAGAAAAAGCGTACCTCGTAATATGCAGTACGCTATTCTTATGTCAGAGAAGCGTTTACAACAGGTTAAAGCGGCCGCGAATAGCGGGCTTTATATTCAGCAGGAGCCGGTGCGACGCCCTTCCCCCGCAAAAGAGAAGGGTGCATTGTTGGCAATGCCCTGTGAATTGATCTGGAACAGGTTCTTGCCTTCGATCCGGATCGTTGTACGGCCATAGCCCTGCGCACCGCAGCTATAGCTGACCGTAGTGACATTGGGCTTGTCCTCAATCACAAACGGCTTGTCGCATGACTGGCCCTGATGCCGGATTTTTAATAGTTGTGCCGCATTGCGCACGCACATTTTGCGCGATTGCGCATCATTGCCACGCGCACGGATTTCCCACTCGCCCGCGGTGATTTTTTCCAGCGCGGCAAGTTCGGGCGCCTGCGCAGGGGCGGGTACCGCGAATACAGCAAGCAGTGCAGCAGCCATCAAAGCCAGCACGCGCCTGTGTTTCCATGTCCTAAATGGCATTTCCATACCCATCACTATAATTCTTCCGTTTTATTCAGGCTTTCGCCCACTTGCACCCTGTATACGCCATTGCATATGTATCTATCGTTAATAGAGAACGCTTCGTCGCAGTTTGTCCGTTCTGAAACATTGTATATACCCCAAATAAGGCGCGGGTTTTACCAAATTATGTCATTTTGGTCATTTCGCTCTACTGCGCAATGGCAAACTGCCGTGCGCAAAACGCGCAATCCACCAGGATATCCCCGTTTTCATCGCGCATCTCGGCCTTTTCCGCCTCGTCAAACCGGCTGAGCACCTGTGTGTAATGTTCTACAGAACAGCGGCACCCTTTGCTGAGCCTGGCCGCCTGCTCGATCAAAACTTCATCCTCTTCATGGAACAGCCGCCAGATCAGGTCCTCCATGCTGAGTTCGCGGTCCAGAAGTTCACCGTGCGTCAATGTGCTCGCCAGCACCGACACATGTTCCCATTCAGGATGGTCGAGTTTGACATGTAGCCGCTCGCGCCCTTCCTCGCCCTCGGCCAGATGCTGGACCAGGAAACCGCCCGTGCGGCAGCTATTGCTGTCCGAGCTGATTGCCACCTTGATAAGCGTTGGCACTTGCTCGGATTGAAAAAAGTAATTCTGGCAGGCTTCGGTAAGCGAATTGCCTGTCAATTCGACAATCCCCTGATACCGATTGCCATCGTCGCCATGCATCGGCGCGCGGTCGAATGTGATTGCCAAATAGCCTTTCCCGAAAAGCGCATCCAGAGTGGGGTTCGGCCCCTGATCGGCCAGGCGTTCTTTGTCATATCGGGCATAGCTGCGCACTTCGCCGTCTTTATAATCGGCGACCAGCAGTTCGATAATCCCGCCCTGTGTCTGTGCCTGCATGGTCAGCTGGCCTTCGGACTGTTTCAGCATGGAGCCGATCAGCGCCGCCAATGTGGCCGCTTCCGCCACCAGATGTTTGATCGGCGTGGGGTAATCATGCGGGGCCAGTATCTCGTCCAGCACATGTTCCAACCGTACAGTGCGCCCCCGGGCATGGCGGGACGGAATGGTAAAGCGCAGCGGGCGATCATGATAAATTTCGGTCATCGGGGTGATATAGGGTGTGATTTCGGGAATGTTAGGCGCTGCGTTTTTCTCAATCCCCTTTGTTGCGTAGCAATGAGGAATAACGGAGTGACTCCGCTGAGTCTTTTGATCTCCCGCTATAAATGCTTCGCATTTAGCTCCGATGGGGTTCGGCCTAACCGGCCGGCGGCCGGTCGGCCTTTGCGAACGGCTAGTCGCCGTTCGGAATTCCGCCAAGCGACACGTTTCGCTTAGCTGCAGCTGCACTCAACATGTCTGTATGGCGAAAGTTCCGAGTTGCGCCCAGCAACTCGGCAGCGTGCGACCGCACGCCGGCTGGTAGGCCGAACCCATTTGGAGGCGGATGCGCAGCATCTCGCCGTGAAATCAAATTTGCCCGAAACACCACCGCAATATCGATTTTTGCGCATGCAGCCTATTCTCGGCTTCATCCCAGATCACCGACTGCGGGCCGTCGATCACGGCTTCCGTCACTTCTTCACCGCGGTGCGCGGGGAGGCAGTGCATGAACAGGGCGTCATCTTTGGCATGCCCCATCATGGCTTCATTCACCTGATAGGGCATCATCGCCTGCAGTTTTGCCTCGGCATGGTCCTGCCCCATGGAAATCCAGGTATCGGCCACCACGACATCTGCATCTTGCACGGCCTTTACGGGGTCACGCGTCAAGGTGATATTTGCACCCCCTGCCCGCGCGGCATCCACGAAACGCATATCGGGGTCATAGCCTTCGGGGCAGCCGATGCGGACATTGAATTTCATCAGGCCTGCTGCTTCGACAATGGAATTGAGCACATTATTGCCATCGCCCAGCCACGCGACTTCCAGACCGGGCAGCGCCTTGCCATGCTCCACTATGGTGAGCAGATCGGCAACAATCTGGCACGGGTGCGACAGGTCGGTCAGGCCATTAATGACTGGGACAGCGGCGTGCGCGGCCAGTTCCTCGATCTTCGCATGCTCATCGGTGCGGCTCATGATGGCATCGGCATAGCCGGAGAGCACGCGCGCTGTATCGGCCACGCTCTCGCCGCGGCCAAGCTGCATGGATGTGCTGTTCAGTACTACACTCGTACCGCCAAGCTGCCGGATCGCCATATCGAACGACACCCGCGTGCGGGTCGAGTTTTTCTCAAACACCATCGCCAGCATGTGACCGGCGAGCGGTGCATCTGCATCGACTTTGCCGCGCGGCCAGCCATGCCGGGCCGCTTTACGGTCGATGGCGTCGTTGATCATTGCGGCAATCGCGTTTCCGCCGGCGTCAGACAGATTCAGGAAATGCCTCATGATGCCTCGGGCATTTCATAATCCCGCGCACCGGCGGACAGTTTCTCGATAAATTCGTTCACATGGCTATCGTCGATAATCAGCGGCGGCAAAACGCGCAGCGTATTGTCACCCGCCGCCACGGTCAGCAGTCCGTGGTTGTCACGCAGGTGCACCATGAACGGGCGAACCTCGCTTTTCAGTTTGATGCCCAGCATCAATCCCATGCCGCGCACATGGTCGAACAATCCGTCATGGTTCGGGATAAGCTGTTCCAGTGCGCTGCGGATGCGGTCGCTCATCTGCCGCACATGGGCCAGAAATTCCTCGTTATTGACAACGTCCAGCACCGCTTCGCCCGCCGCCATGGCCAGCGGTCCGCCGCCATAGGTGGAGCCATGCGATCCAAAGCCCATGCCGCGCGCGGCCTTTTCCGTGGCCAGACACGCCCCCACAGGGAAACCGCCGCCCAGCCCTTTGGCGCTCGCCATGATGTCGGGCTCGACACCATATTCTTCATAGGCAAACAGGCGCCCCGAACGCGCGACACCGCACTGCACTTCATCAAATGCCAGCATCAGATCGTTTTCATCGGCCAGATCGCGAAGGCCTTGCAGAAATTCCTGGCTGGCCGGGCGTACGCCGCCTTCGCCCTGAATCGGTTCGACCAGAAAGCCTGCAATATCCGGGCCCATGGCCGCCTTGGTTGCTTCCAGATCGTCAAATTCCACATATTTGAACCCGGACAGCATTGGCGTGAAGCCTTTGTGCATTTTCGTCTGGCTCGACGCGCTGATCGTCGCCATTGTGCGCCCGTGAAAGGCGTTCGTGAAAGTGATCAGCGTCTGCTTCTGCGGATCACCGCCTTCACTTTGGTGATAGGCACGCGCCGTCTTGATCGCGCATTCCACCGCTTCTGCGCCCGAATTGGTAAAGAACACCGTATCTGCAAATGTACTGTCGACCAGCCGCTGCGCCAGTTTTTCGCCTTGCGGGCTGCCGTACATATTGGATACGTGCATCAATGTCGCGGCCTGCTCCTGTATCGTCTTGGTCAAATGCGGATGACTGTGGCCGAGCAGGTTCACCGCAATGCCGCTGGCAAAATCGAGATATTTCTCGCCATTCTCACCATAAAGATAGCAGCCCTCACCGCGCACTGGCCGTACATCACAGCGTGGGTAAACAGGCATTAACGGCGTGATGGTCATGGTATGAAATCCTTGCATTGGCCCGCATCGATTGCGGCGAGTAAAGAAAAAAGGCGAACCCGCGTTTGCGGCCCGCCATCTGTTATTTCCCGCCTTATAGACCGCGCCATTTCGCGGCGTCAATGATAGCAAATGGATGGGCGAAAAGCGCCATGTGAACCCATGGACCCAAGAAAATTGTAGCGGGAGCGGGCAAGCCTTGCTAATGCCCCATTCGCAACCGGCAAGCACCCATAGCTCAGCTGGATAGAGCGCTGCCCTCCGAAGGCAGAGGTCGCAGGTTCGAATCCTGCTGGGTGCGCCATTACCTTTTCACAGCCAGAAAAATCCCTTAAAGCCTTGAACGGCAAGGATATTTCAGGGGTTTGAAAACCGCTTTTGCGGTCGAACTTTATATTGCTTCCGAACACCAGCCTAAGCATGGCGCGACGGTCTTCTAGTTTTCCTGTTTCCCAAAGATTCCAAGGGTTTGAGAGGAATCGAAGAGCGGTTTGAAAAGTGCCGTCATAGTCTTTCGCGACAGTCCCGCATTTTGCGACCTTTTCCTTGAGAAGCTCTTTCTTGCGTTCGAGCTTCTCTACCTTGCGCTCATATGCACTAATGACAGCGGTTGATTCTGCATCGACTAGGCGATCCAGCAACTTGGAAATCTGATTCTCGACATTGCCAATCTCGATACGCATTTGTGTCGCTTCTGTTTTGCTCGACCCTGCGCGCTTTTCCCAAAGATCGCGAAAAATCTCGCTGGCAAGGCTGAACAGCTCTTGTGAGGGTGTCAGCGACCTCACGAGCTTTTCAAGCGCAGTTTCGATCTTTCCCTTGGCAATCGACTTCTTGTCGCTCGGACAGCCTTTCTGGCGGCACATATAGTAAGCGTAGTAGTCATTACGCCCTTTGGCCCAAGTCGAGGTCATAGGATGGCCGCAATTGGCGCAGCAGACGAACCCGCGCATCGGGAAATCCTCGCTGATATTCTTTCGTGCAGGCGCATGAGCGCCTTCATTCAAGCGTTCCTGAATACGCTCATACGTCGCGAGGCTAATCAGCCCCTCATGCTGACCTTTGCGCAGCGTCACATCCCAATTGGAATGCTCGAGGTAGCCCGCAAACAAAATTTGATTAAGAAGCTGTGTCGCACGTTCGATAGTCACTGTGCCGTGACGGCATGTCGGGAACTGCGGTTTTGATTCGAAGAACCGTGCTACCTCTGCGCGTGAAGCGAAGCGACCGCTCGCGAAACCTTCCAGACCTTCCGTGATTATTGAGGCCATAGGCTCATCTCGCACGAGCATTTTACCGCCGCCTGGCTGGCGTTCGTAGCGATAACCCCAAGGGGCTTGAAACACCCAATAACCGTTCATCATGCGTGCTCGCATACGATTTGTCGTTTGCTCGCCGTTCTTTTGCCGTTGATGCTGTGACACGCTTGCGAGCAGGTTCTCGATAAGCTGACTGTCGGAGTCCTCTCCAAACTCGATTGAAGGCGATTCCAGCGTCGCGCCCGCTGATGCGATCGCACTGCGAAGACGCAGGTGCGCCTCTAGCCCACGCGCCAGACGGCTAATATCGTCGATGATGACAACATGGCCATATTTGCGATTGCTGCGCAGGTATTTGAGCATGGCCTGCATGCCGGGGCGGCCCGTGACCGAACCCGTCATATCGTCGGAGAAAGTTTCAGCAACGTCATAGCCGCGATAGCTTGCGAACTCTCGGCAACGAGTCTCTTGCGATTCCAGTCCTGTGCCGCGCGTCGTTTGCTTAACCGAGCTCACACGGCAATAAATGACTGCTTTTTGTTGTGAATTTGCGCTCATGGCATCCGCTCTTTCTCAGAATCCAATTGCTGGCCGATGCGTTCGCATTTGCCGTCAATAGACTGTTTTCGTTGTGTTTCTGAGAGTTTATCACAAGCAGAGTGACGCGGGAAAGCACTATCTTCCCGCTTTTCTAGGATAATTTGTTCGGAGGTTTCGCCAAAAGCGGCGTCAACAAAATGGGCCATGATATCAGCGACTATGCCGATCAGTTCGTCCTTCTCGGACTCCGGCATATCAATATCGGCGACGAACCGCCGATATTTCACCAAATCATTTTGCTCCAGTAATGCCACCCAAAACCCTTCTGCCCCACAAGGAGGCAAATCATTCAAGATACGGGTTATGATTAGGACGGCTTGCTACCGTTTCTGGGAAAAACACCAACCCCACATCTTGGAAGTTTTTCCGGCACCTTTCTCTCAGTTTACTATAGGTTCACGACCCCGCGCAAATTTGCGCGGTTAGGTTGCAGAGCTTTGGTGCAGTTCGCGCACATCGCCAATCTGTGATTTCCAAGGGATCACCTCATAAAACGGTAACGTATCGCAAACGATGAGCTGCGGTAGCCCAGCAACTTTGATGATCTGTTTTCCGTTGCCGATGGCGCGAATATCCTCGGCCTGTAAAACAGGCCTGCGGCTCTCACCTCGATTGGTGCCTGCGCTTTCAATCGCACCGCCTCCGACATTCTGACCGCGTGTCACGAGCGTTATGTTGCCTGACCATCGCTCGACATCGCGCATGAGCGCGGGGTCTTCGATACCTGTCATTGTGAAAATGGCAGCTTGATCCTCGAATTCCTTAACTGCATCGCGCGACCAGCGCCCTTCCATTGAATAGCGGCCCTGGCTGAAGAACCAGAGCTGAATGCCTTTGCCGCGATAGAGCCGGAGGGCCTTCATGATCGCAGGCGCAGGCGGGAGCTGCGGGAATTCATCGAGCAGGAAGCAGGTGCGCAGCGGCCCGCGTTCACGGGCTATCGCTTCGACCGCGTAATTGACGATGAGGCTGATCCACGGCGCGATGACACCGAGTTTCTCGCTCGGTGCCATCAGATAGACGGTTGTCGGTTCGTGCTTGAGCCGTGCGAAGTCGAAGTCATGCGCAGCAGTAGTGCGGTCGAGCGTTTTACCAATCTCGAAAGCTGACAAGGCTTCAATTGCATCAGCCTTGTAAGCCTCAAACTGCTTGGGTGCATCGGCATAGGTTGCACCCAAAGCCGACGCACGGCGTGCGATGCCTTCGATGCCGCAACTGACCATGAGTTGAAAGTTACGTGAAAAGTCATCATCCGAGGCGTTCACAAACCGCCACAGATTGCCCAGCGTACAATTCTGCGGCTCCATATATGCCAGATACTCCATACGCATCGCGAGCAAGCGGATTGCCCCTTTGCGCACCCAGCCATTTTCGCCATCACGCGGATTTGGCGGGAGCAGGATTTGCGCAATCTCCTCGGCCTGTGTGTCGATCTCGCCGCCGTCCAATACAATATCGACCAAAACATGCAGCGGATTGATACGGGTATTATCGAGGCCGAGCAGGTTGAATGGATTCAGCGTGACACAATTCTGGCCCAGCGTTTCCGTCCGATGCTCAATTGACGCATAGCAGTTTTCGCCATCCTTCACGTCAACGACGATCAGGCTACGATCCCGCACATGGGCGAGATTAGGAAGGATCAGATCGCGCCCTTTGCCGCTACCCGTCCGGGCATAGGTTAAGAGCTGCCCGTCGCCTGCAAAGAACAACATCTTGCCTTCATGCGTCCCAAGAAACAGACCGTTTGCATTGAGCAGGTCAGCATTCTCGATTTCGACCGTATCAGCCAGATGACCATCGCCTAGCTGACCAGACGGTCCCATGATGCTCATATAGTAGTTTTGCCACTCGGCGCGCTCACGCGCCTCGCTTTCACGCTGCGCACGGTTGAGTGCCTGGGCTGTCTGAAACAGCCGAGGCAACAAAACTCCGAATGATTCAAGACGCATCGGAATCACTTTCCGCGTTTGCATCGCGGCTAATTGAAGGCGGGTCGGGAAAAGTGATCGGAGCGATGTTCTCAAACGCACTCTGCACTTCTTGCGGTGGAGCAAGCTCAATGTCCCAGCCTTCGACATCGACCGTCACACCTTCGGTCACACTGCGGTCCAGTTCATTCTGAAGCTGGCTGCCGATACTATCAGCATAGTCGATAGCCGATTGGCCAAGCTCTGGATCGGCAAGTCCAGCTAGCCGACCGAACAGGCGAGCAAAGTTTACGACCGTGACATCCATGCTCTGCTGTGACCGGGCCACATCCATGCTTTGTTGGACATAGGCCTGTTGCAGCCGCGCCGTCGCATCGGCGAAAATCTTGGTGCGATCATAGGTCGCCTGATAGTTTTGCAGCACGCTTTGTGCGACAACGCGGTATTGCTCTTGCTGTTGTTCGGCACTGACACGCACTTCGGCTGCCCAGTCCTCGAATTCGGCTTGGGTTTCGAGTTCATGCGCCCTGATTTCGGCAGCATAGCGACCGCTATAGGTGCCGGTGAAGGTCGAAGGGCGGTATTCGAGCGGCGCAAACATTTCCGCAGCGTAGAAAATCGCGGCACAAAGCAACGCGCCTCCCACCATGCTGACGCCAGCGGAAATGAACGGACGCTTTGGCGGTGCGACGATCTGAAACGGCAGCGGCTGTGCCGTTGGATGGGGTGTTGAGGCAACGCCGCCGCTTTGACGCGGGGCGCTGCCTTCATAATCGACCGAGAATTGCTCTTTGCTCATGGCTTCTGTTTCCTTCCGTTTCGTTCAGGAAACAGAAGCCAGACCATCTCGGAGAGCGTGGGAGAAAGAAGCCGCTTATGCGGCCTCATTTCCTTGCCGATGAAACGGACAATCGCCGCATCGCTCGAAATAGGCCCATGCCCAATGACCGCATTGCGGATCGTTGAGACAGACCTGTTCAGCAAAGCCTTCAGCAATTCCTGGGTGCGCCACCCAGAAAGCGAGTGAGAGCAAAATAAGGCGCTTCGCAAGCCGCGCCTGCGGTGCCTGCCTTGGCGGGGACTCCGCAAAGGCCACCAAGTAGGACAACCAGCGAAACGTGCCGTCATCGTTAAACGCATCATCAATTGCCGTGTCATTGATCTCGAATGGCGCGCCATCCTTGCGGACGAAGCGCACATCTTCGCGGAAGAGCTGATCCGCCATCCAGTCAGGCACTTTACGCCGCGACATATAGCTGTCGTCCGCATTGCGCAGATCGGAAACGGCTTTTGCCAGCTTGTGGTAGTAGGATTTAGTCAAAACCTCCCCGACTTCCGGCACGACAATCTCGCGCAAGTGAAGAGGTGGGCTCGCCTCATTGCGAGCCGTTAATTTATGCTCCTGCATTTTTGTTCTCCAAGGTGGAGAACACCGGTGTTCAGTTGGGTTTTACTGGCCTTGCAAAACCGCAGCAGACATCATGTTTGCCGCTGCGCAATCATCGCAGGATTGGGTGATTTGCGCCGCTGGAAAGGCACCGGAATTGGCAGGAAAGGCACCTGAAATCCGCCGGAATTTCTGGTGCGTTACGAAAATACCGGAAAGACTAGATCACTGACTTAGAACGTATTTTTCGCATTTTCTTGCGATTCGTCACTGCTTTGTGAGATACTTTTCTGATAACATTTTCACAAGTGAGGAGAGATGGATCGAGACGACAGGTTTAAACGAGAAGGAGTGACGATCATCGATGACGTGTTGAGCCAATATCAGGTTGAAGTCACGGTGATGGAAGCGAAAGCGCGCGCTGGTGTTTTGCCAAGAAATTGGGAAGATTTGCACAACGATGGCAACGAGACAGTCGAGGAGCATGAAGCCAAAATAGTAAGCCGCGACTTGGTTGTAGTCCAATGTGAAAGCTGGTGGCACGCACCTGATGGCGAGCAGATACATACGGAGAGCAGTAAGAAGTGGGGCTCCTTGGTGATGCACAGATTAGTCGGTCCGGCCAGGACACTTTTAGAGTGGGAAACCGACAAGCTCATCCGAGAAGAATACTTTAACAACGGCTACCGGCACAGACTAGCTCATGAAGGGCCAGCATTTCGGGCGATAAGTGACCTTACCGATGTAGTGTATATGGAGGATTATTATGAGAACGATGTTCTGCATAACCCTCACGGACCCGCGCTCATACGCCGTGATACCGAGACCGGCAAAACGATCATCGAAGATTTCTATCTAGAGGGTGAGAGGGTTCCGCCTTTCGACGTGAAAGCGAGCGCCGCTCCCGGCCCTAAACTCGATAATTAGTTCTTACATATTGTAGTGAATAGATCGGTCCGTGGCGTTCGAGAATTCTAATCATTGACAGATGTTTTTGCTTTCGTATTTCTCGATCAACCAAATCGGATCGGAATATGCCAAGCAACGGATATAAATACGACACACAGCTCGTTTATGACAAACCGCTGCTAGTCAAAAATTTCAATAAATTCATCCGGAATATCCGTGACACGCGATACTCAGGCCCAGACAAAACAATAGATGACCTTTTTTATGAGTTTTATCCAATCTGGCAACAGTTTGGATCGAACACGAACAGTGCTTTGAACGCTGCTATTGAGGCAAGAAAGCAAGCGGGTTTTGTCAATAAGGCAATAGAACCTATCCGGGTAAGGGGAGGCGATAAGGACTCACCTGGTGGTTCTCAAAACATAGAATGGTTTTTGACATGGCTGCATGCTTACCATGAGGACAAAGCCCGGGAATGGTTCAACATTGTTCACGATCATTATCGCGCTGAAGGTGACACTGAGCCTGTTTCTGATTTCACGTTTCAATCGTTCGAGGGCGACCCGCCAGCCTTTGAAGATACCAACCTCGCCAAAGAATGGGGCTTAGCGCCCAAGGAAGAATCGAAGCTCACGGAAGTCGTATCAATCGTCAAAATCGCATTCGGAACGCGAGACAAGATACTCGTCGCTCTGGTCGCCATTCTGGCGATCTCCGCAGGCATTTTGTGGTATCAAAATAGCAAGAACGCTCGGCTGCTTGACCAATACGCTGTGGCCGGTGAAGAACCCAATTTCAACATTCTATATCTTGATGTCGATCATTTGGGTCGTGACCAGTTCGACAGCATTAGAAATGGCGAGCTTACTGCGCCAGACGGAGACGAGCTCTATTCTAAAATGTTCGGCTTGCCCGTTGTGGATTTCAACCTACACGAGAACCTCAGAAATGCGTTGTTCAATGAGTATGAGGCGGTCACGCGCGAGCTCGAAACTGAGGACAGCACCTGTTTGATTGGCAACGCGCCGGATGAGTATACGGCGCGCACGAACACGCTTTTCCTTGTTCTCCAAAGCATCGGTGGAAGTCCTGCCTATGATGTTCGGTTGAACATGCAGCGCATATCTCTCCCTGACAGAACGCTCTTTAATGCGGACTCATATCTTTATCCTGAATTTGTCCAAGCAAACGATAGGCGCGGGCTAATCCTCCCACGGGGAGCCGATTTGAATAAGGAAATTTCGGAAGAGGTTGCGATTTCACTCGGAGACCTGATGGTCGCTGATGGTCGATTGATCGAGCTTGAAGCCTATAGCTACGTAAGTGCTCGGCACGGGACGTTTGGAGATCGGCTTCCCTGCGACTCCGATGTGACCGCTCCCGCCTATCGTGATCGCGAGATTCGGATCAGCGTGCCGACCGAGTATGTAGCTGTCTCACTTACCTACAGGACGGTCCTTGGCGAGGAAGTGACGCAAGAGATCAGGAAACCAAACAGAACGCCTGTGTTGCTTTCTAGGGGTGTCATTATTCACGGCTGATCGTCCGATATTCCCGGCGTGTTGATCCCCCGGTTAGCATGCAGAAGGCCCATAGTGGTCAACCTTCGCGCATCTCGACCTCGACGGCTGAAGTACGTCAACCATTGCCCCCATTCGACTTGGCTATGCGGTCAAGCCCCGGCCCGCACCACTCACTGACGTGAGCCGTGTGGGGGCTTTGCCCGCGCAAGATCGCTGTGGGCGGCAGGTCTCCATCAGCCGCGCGATTGTCGTGCTGCAAAACAGAAAAGGAGACCGACTATGGGAATGATAGATATGAACGCCTACGTAACATTAGCAGGCAATATCACGAAAGACGTGGATTTTGACGAAGGTGAGTTGCCACCGCTCAAGAGGATGTATTCTTGGAGAAAACATCTGAAATTGCATGAGTGGATGGCTGAACTTTATGTAAGAAAAGGGGGCGCTGCTAAACGGTTTAGATGCACGCCGCTTCGACTTACAACTGGCGATCTAGATGAATTGGAGTGCGCTATTCGCTCAGGCGACTTGCCGCCGACACTCGGTTTATCCGTCGACCGAACCGCTGATGAACAAATGGACGATGACCTCGAATTCATCGCCAAGGCGCGCGTAGCAATCGAAGCAGGTGAGGCCGTCCTGTACGATAGTTGGTGGTAACCAACTGAAGCGAGGCGACCAAAATGTCGCCTCGCCTTTCGCGCTTATGTGGTCCGCCGACCGGGCCTTGGTGCCATTATCATCAACCCGAGCAAGATCCCACCAAGCGGGATAAGCTCGATGAAGATACCAATCGCAATCGCGCCCATTGTCGCTTGCGGATAGAGTCCGAGATACATGACGTTGGAGTGAGCACTGACTGTCGGTAGAGGCTCTTGCTTGAGTGCTGCGATGTCATCCAATCCCTCGGTCAGCGTTTCTGCCATACCCTCGAAATTGTTGACGATAGCAGCCGCTCCGCTTGCTGGCAGGCCAGCGGCATACCAGTCGCGGCGCATGGCGTCGGCAACGGATTGCATCGCTTCGACTTGAAGCGCGTCGTTTGCCGAACGTGCAAGGCGCGCAAAATTATCGCCTTGCTTGCGCACTTCGACGAGCTTTGCATGGCGCTCCATGTCGCTGTCGATGATGCGGCGCGTATCAAGCAGCAGACTATCCATGCGGGCAAACAGTCTGGAGAGACGCGCGCGAGAGCCGAAGATAGCTTGGCGCGCATTCTCGCAAGCGTCACCAATATTGGCGAGTGTTGTGGCTACACGCCCAACATCGCCACCTTCGCGGCTGAATGCGCCAGTCGCGGCTTCCTGCGAGCTCATGCGGTTCGCCGTCGCGCTGCATTCGCTGAGTGCCGCCAGTCGATTGTTAATCGAGGCAGCGGCGCGACGGCGATCCTCTGTTACTTCCTTCATGGCATCGAGCGAGGCTTCCATATGGGCGCGTTCACCCGATGGTGCTGCAAGAGTTGATGCTGCTGCAACCGCGAGGATGGATGCGAGCGCCAGATAGGCGGCAACAAAAATTGCCGTTGCAGGCGTTCGTTTAGATGGCGGCAGAGTAGGGATGTGCCTGAGTGCGATATAGGAGCCGTAGGTGAGGCCTGCGGCAATCGCGACCATAGACAGGATTGTCTTCAACCAAGCGCCAGCATCCATCTGTCCTGAAGGAGCTACGAGTTCTGAAATCCAGACCCCGGCGAATATACCTGAGATTGCGTGAAGAACCATGTTCATCGCCAAAAGGCCACGAACGGTTGCGGGTAGTTTTGCGGGCTGTGCCATAATTGCCCTCCTTTCAAGCGAAGGGTTGGCAGCATTGCCCTCATTGATTGGGAGAAAGCCGCATTGTTGGCGGACCAGTTTTGGATTTTGGAGCAGCAGGTTGGTTTTGCGCTATTTTCGGCGTTAGCACTGACCGCAAGATGTGCGTTTGTATTACAAAACCGACTTGAAGGTCGGTCTCTACAAACGCCTATCTTGGCAAGGGGAACCCGCTGCGCGTTCCCCGTTGCATCCCCTCCGGCTGTCCGGTGCCTTTTATGACCCATTCCGCAAACCCACGAGGAATAACTGTCGTATTCGGATCGTGGCTTTCAGCGTCAGGGCCATTCAGGCACCGGAGGCAACGTGTGGCCGTTGCATCGCCAGCCAGGAGAGCCTCCGTGCTCCCCCAAGCGCCCCCAAGGCCAATGGGCGCATTCGCCGCCCCTCTGGACACCCTCGACCAACCGTCCGCCGTTTGGATACCGCCACGCTGTCGCGCGTGGACACGACCAAAGGGGCTTGATGCAACCCCTCATGGACTCCCCGCAGGTGTTCATTTCCCCATTTAGCGTAAGATAAGCCTTTCGAAAAGCATTCGCTATAGTAAGGTATGTCTTACTAATAAAATTGACAAAGTAAGATATTTCTGTCACTCTTATCCAAGAGGATGGAAAAATGAACACTGACCAAACACGCTTGGCCCGCAAAAATCTCGACCGCCGATTGAGCAAACTCGATCGCGAGGCAGTCGCTTGGCCGCCTTTTGGATGGATACGCGCGATCCGCGAAGCCTTGGGTATGACTCCAACCCAGCTTGCAAAACGCATGAGCGTTGCACGTCCGCGCATCCATGAACTTGAAAAGGCGGAAAAGACAGGCGCGACGACAATCAAATCTCTGCGCCAAGCAGCAGAGGCGATGGATTGCACTTTGGTCTACGCCTTCGTGCCAAATGGATCGCTTGATGACATCGTGCAGAAACGTGCGCAGCGAAAAGCTGATGAACAGCTTACACGCCTTGAGCATACCATGCGCCTTGAGAACCAAACGCCCGACAAATCTGACCTTGCCGATGAGCGGGCGCGATTGCAGGCCGACATTCTTGGCGAAAGTTCGCGCAAGCTGTGGGACGACGCATGAGTGATGATCTGTTCGCCGAGGATGACGACGCCAACACCCCGCTTGAAGCAGAGGAGCGCGAGGCACTCATTCCGTCATACATCACGCTAAGGCGTGAGCTAAACGAGGCGGAACAACTCAACATCGCCAGTGCCATGAAATGGCTATCATCGCAGCGCGGGGACATTCTCGACGAGGCATTCTTACGCCGTTTGCATGAAAAAATGTTCGGCCAAGTCTGGAAATGGGCGGGTGACTATCGCACCACGGCGCGTAACATCGGCGTCGAGGCCTACCGCATCGGTATGGACGTTGTGCAGGCAATTGATGACGCGCGCTATTGGGTGGAGAACGAAACCTACTCGCCAGACGAAATAGCGATACGCTTCTCGCACCGCTTGGTAGCGATCCATCCATTTCCCAATGGCAACGGGCGCTTCTCGCGCCTTGTCGGCGATCTGCTTGCGCAAAAGCTCGGCAAAGCACCGTTCACTTGGGGACGCGCCAGTCTGGTCGATCCCAATGAAACACGGAAGACTTATGTCGCCGCACTCAAAGAAGCCGACAATCACGATTATGACGCGCTGATTGCGTTTGCGCGCTCCTGATTTTCCCGGAAGACCTTTCCGAGCTCGTTAGCAGTTGCGATCACTCGCAATCACAGGAGCGAAAAATGAAACGTGACCCGCAAGGCAATTGGCGCAGCATCAGGATCATTCGCCGCAGGGGATTATATCAGGGGCGTGTTGCCGTTCAGATCGAAATGCCAGCAAACGATTGGGCGTGGATTGAGGAGCTGGAAGACCGCCTGATGATCTCCGACCATGACTTACTTTATATGGGATTCTTTCAGGGGATGGAGCGCGTGGGTTGGAAGAACCCAGACCATGTGACAACGCCGTCCGAGCCGCCACCGCGCACCCATGCGCTGCGCAACAACGTGCCGACTGCCGAAGAGATTGAGGCAGTTGCGAAAATCATCCCGTTTCCAAAGCGAAACGATCCCAACGAGTTTGATGACGATATACCGTTTTAAGGACGCCTGCTAGATATAGAATTTGAATGGGAGTGGGGCGCCTTCTAGGTTCGGCGCAGCAGTAAGAATTTCGCCGATAGCATCCGCAAATTTGAGTGTCACAGGCAAGCCGTCTGCAAAGTTGCAACCGTTGAAGTTGACCTTAGTGAGCGCGAGAATGTCTTTGGCCACTTGATCGATCTCCGCTTCGCCCCAATCAATGTTCACAGATATGGGATTTGGCGTTTCGAATCCTGGGTAAGTGTTGAACCGTGGGACGTATCCTTTGGTCCAAAGATAGGCCATACGCTGATGCACGGCGAGGCATGTGCCGCGCACTGGCGGCTGTTTCGCTAAACGAAAGAGTTTCAAGGCATCGGTTGGTCGAATGCGAATGCCCACGACTTTTGAACCTTCGCTGGCTCCATCGAGAAAGCCTTCCCATTCAGCGTTATTGAATCTCGTGCGGCCATGAATGAATATCTCTTTCGGCGGCTCTCCATGCTTCTCAGTATAAGCCTCGCAAACGAGCGCCATCAGCTCTTTGGCTTTTTCACGCGATAGGTGAAATTGGCGGAGGTGTTTTGAATACCAAGGGCCTACAGCACCTCTAAATACGAGGCCTTCACCGGACTGGAGAAAAAGCTGCGCACCGCAACAAGCATTGCCCTTCGCAGCATCCGTAGGGTCTTTTTTGAAGACAATGCCGACATAGCAAACACCATCTCGAATGTCTTTCAAACGCCAAGGCGGACCAGAAGACTTGTAGTAAGAAGCAGTGCAAAGATTCCATGCAATAGTGGCGGGGTCTTGAACCGAATGTTTGTGCTGCTCTTCTTTCGGAGCAAGGAAACCGCGCAGCGTCCTCTCACGTATGATCTGCACAGGCGTATCGCTAAGCAATCGCGCCTTTAGTTGGTTGTGAAAATTCAGATCATAAAGCTGAAGCTCAGCTTCCTCGTTGTCTGCCGCGAACATTGAAGGTGAGTTGAGCAGAGCCTGCGCAGCACGTTGCCCGAGCAATGCTTCCCCTTGGGTTCTATCCGAGACTGGCGGAGCCATCTTCGGCCTGCCCCACTGGAAGACTTCATCGGGAATGACGACATACCAAAAGTCAGGCGTAACGTCGGCATCTTTCTTGAGATAATCGCGGATCGCGTCCGCATAAATGTCGACCGTTTTTTTGATCGCCTCATGCCGGTTCGTAATGCGGATCGTCTTTTGAACCTTACTTTCTGACACCTTAATCTGCGCACTTGGCTCGTCCGGCCATCTCATACCGAAAGCCGCTTCAATTCCAGGGAATGCGGCGTGATGAGCAACATCTTCTTTGAAAGGCGGAATGTATCCGCTCGCACGCACACCAAAATCCGTTAGGAGATCAAGTCCAGTGCCTGTCCCGATGCAGCCGAAGCGCAAAGTTTGCGAGTGCTGCGCTTGGTTGACCGGCCCGTAAAGATAAAGACCATCTTTCGGATGCTCCTCAAGCTGCTTGTGAGCAAATTCTAGCAGCGGCTCCTCGATGTGGAATATCTCTGAGCTACTCATCTTCGATCTCCTCGTCGACAAGATATGAGAACACCGGATCACTTAGCTTGCGTGCCTCCTCCTGCTTCTCGGCGTTCTCTGCGCTCTCGTCGGAGAGATTATGATCCAGAGGATCGCTGACAATGGATTTGGCGAGCTCAAATTCCACGGGTGAAGCCGACACCACTATTTCTGTATCCGCCGAAGATGCGAGGGTGATGTCATCCGCTCCATCAGCAACCCAACTCACAAACCCTCGAAATAGCCCACGCCACTTATCATTGAACCACATGGTCGTTAGCGATCGCCGCACACTGTTGAGACGCGTCTTGTTCGCAATCGGGTTCTCTCCATCCTCTGAAACAATTACGCGAGGCTGGAGCATCATCACCGGATCATCAGAGATCATCGGGCGGGCAGTGAAGCCTAGATGCCAAAAATATCGTGGGACGGTCGCTCCATCAGGAAGCTGCTTCTTGCCTTTGATGCCCGTCGGCACACGCTTCCTATTTTTGCCATTGAAGTCTGTAAATCGGAGCTGACCATCTTCGGGGAGGTTTTGAGGAAACCACCATGCGATAAAGCCATTGGCCAACTCGTAATGTTGCAATCCGAGGCTGCGCATCTTCATGTCCCAGCTCTGGCGTACCATTGAGCTGACCTTGTTCTTGGCATCATGAGGCGCAATCCCAGAAATATCTCCGGTCCTACCTCTTATGAAGTCAACTGTTGGAACATTTCCGCGATCCCGAATTGGATAGGCCTCGCCTAGTGCTTCACGCATTTCGTCTAGCTGTGCGAATGATGCCAATAAACGCCCGTGGTCAAAACAGGGTAGAGCGCATTCGGATGCAATCACTCTCGGCTCGACGCCCCAGCGCACCCCAGGGCTTTCATAGAAATAGAGCGTCTCAGGAAGGTTGGTGATGGGCAGCCAGTTTGACTGCAACGTCTCGCTTTCATCATTCAGTGCTTTGGTATGGTGGCGATGAACCGAACGCCAAGCTTCCAGAGCAGATGATGAGTGGTCCTTGCGACACGCGACTTCGTCGCGTTCAAAGAGATTCAAGATGCGATTGAGCCCGTCCGCCCAATTCTTGCTACAATCCACTCCGTTGATACGCAAAAACTCTATCGAAAAATCGCTGAAATTCGTGCCGTCGATCCGCACGGGCACGACGAAATAGTCGTCTTTGATTTCCTTTTTGACGATGTTGGCGAGCGCCAGTTCGTTGGCAATCCCGCCGCGCAAGTCTCCATTGTCGTCAAACGCATTTTCAGAAATCACCAGAAGGAATTTGGCCGTCTTATTCCTAATGACTTTCTCAATGTCCTTCCAAAAGTCTTCCCCGCCCAAGAGCTTTTCCGCATCACACCAGACATCATAGCCCGCTAGTGATAGTCGGGAGGCAAGCCAAACCGTGAAAGCATTATCGCCTGGTGTCGCATGACTGATGAAGATTGTTTCTCGTTCTGCCAAAAATGCCCCTATTCACACCTCGTTTGCGACGGATGTGTCGTGCTAGTTTCGTTGTGAATCCAACATAGAGCAAGGCTAGGAGAAAACTAGAAGTTTCTCCTTTGTTCCATGACTCTCACTGTTGATAACGCAGAACGATTAGGGACGAGATGGAAGACTAATGCTGCGCAAAGACGCTTGTTGTGCCGTCGCGCTCAATCGCGAACACCGAATAGGGTTGCGTCTGACCACCTGCCTCCATGCCTGGTGATCCTAGCGGCATACCGGGAACCGTCAGGCCGACAATATCGGGACGTTCGTCAAGCAATCGCTTTATATCGTCCGCAGGGATATGACCTTCTATTGCATAACCCGCGACCTCTCCCGTGTGACAGGATCGCATACTATCCGGCACGCCTAAGCGGCTGGCAACAGGTGTTGTGCTTTGGACGTCAACAGCTTCAACCTCGAAACCGTTTGCTCGCAAATGATCGATCCATGCGTTGCAGCAACCACAAGTTGGTGTTTTGTGGACCGTTATGAGCGGCAGTTCAGATACCGCTTCGGCGGTGGCATGTGCTTCTTGGGTTTGCGCGTTTTCTTCCGTGCAAGCCGATAGGCTGGCAGGAGCTATGAGAAGTAGAAGGGATGCGAAAAGTCGAAAGATCATAAGAGGCCTCCGGGCGTGTTAGAGAGCCAAATCACTGTCAGGGCCAGAGCGATGATCCAGTCGAAAACGGCACAAAGTGAGGGATACCAGTGTGGCAATTGGGTTGAGATATGACGGTGATGGGCGAAATCCCATAGCCCATGCGCCGTAAACAAAATGGGAATAATCCATTTGAAAAAGAGCAGTCCAACAACCGCGCCTGCGAAGAACAAAAGCGCGACCGCACATTCGAGGATAATGATGCGTAAGCGGCCGTCATTAAGAGCGAAGCCGGCATAGACGCCTGCAATCAAACTGAGCATGAGAGCTGCGAAACCGACCGATTGATCTGCTGAGAGCATGAAGTGGATTGGCAAGCTGAGCAAAGCCAGTCCGCCCGCCCAGAGCATCACCTGATGGCGGCTGGCTGACGATAGGGTCTGAGCGTTATCGGGTGTGCTCATAACTAGAACCAGAACTTTATGCCTGCGACGAAGACGGTCCTATCGGGATCTTCGCCTGCGGCTCTTGTAATGTCGCGTGTGTTGCCAAGGTCGGTCTGATATTCGACACCGATATAGGGCGCGAATTCAGGCACAAATTCGTAGCGCAAACGCAGCCCTGCATCGAGACTTGTGAACCCGTCACCGATTCCGAGTTCAGGTATGTCTTGGCCTGACATGTTGAGCTCGACGCGTGGCTGCAAAATCAGCTGCTGTGTGATGCGTTGATCGTATTCAGCCTCTGCACGGGCTGTGAAATCGCCTTCATCAGAAAGGAAGCCTGCGACATCGACTTCGAACAGGTAGGGCGCGAGCCCCAAAACCCCGACCGCCAAATGCGCCGTGTCGGGATCATTCGGTCTGTAGTCATATCGAACGCCTGTCTGGAAATCGAACCAAGGACCAATCGCGCGGCTCCAAAGAGCCTGCACTTCGGCGTCATCCAGCGAGCCCTCGAATTCGCCTTCGCCTTCGGTTTTGATCCAGAGTTTGTTCAAATCGCCTCCGACCCACGCATTGGCTTCCCAAACGTAGGCATCAGCGCCTTCACCTGATTGCAATTCCAATCGGTCGATGCTGATAAGCGAATTTATCGCACCGCCTTGTTCGCGGCGAAGTTGTTCACGCGATGCTGCCATTTCAGGGCCTGAAAATATGCCATCGGCGGCGTGTTCGGGGCCGGAAAATGCTTCAGGAGGCGGGCCTGATTGCGGAAGGGCCATCGCGTCCATGCCGCCCATATCATGCCCTGCATGCGGGTCGGCGGGATCGCTTTCTTGCATGTCACCCATATTGTGACCGGCGTGAGGGTCGGGTTCGGTTGTGCCTCGCTCTTGCATATCACTCATATCATGGTCTGCATGGGGATCAGGAGAGGTCTGGGCATCATCCGACATATCGCCCATGTCGTGGCCTGCGTGGGGATCGGCCTCTTCACTAGGCATGTCATGGCCTGCGTGAGGGTCTTCATCCTGCTGCTGTGTGGCAGGTGTGTCCATACCGTGCGCGGAATGATCCATCTGTTGTGCCGCGACCGGGAACGGAAGTGCTAAGGCTGCGATAATAAGCGCTGTTCTCATGTCGGCTCACCATCCATCGGGCGGACCTTGACGACATTGAACATGCCCGCATGCATGTGCATCAAAAGGTGGCAGTGGAACGCCCAATCACCAGGGGCATCGGCGGTGAAATCGAACTTCACATAGCCTCCGGGAAGCACATTGACGGTATGCTTTCTCGGCTGGTGTCCGTCCTGACCGTTGACGATCTCGAAGAAATGACCGTGCAAGTGGATCGGGTGCGTCATCATGGTGTTGTTCACGAGCTTGACCCGCACTCGCTCGTCTCGCGCAAAACGGATCGGCTCGACAATCTCGGCAAAGCGCCGCCCGTCAAGCGACCACATATAGCGTTCCATATTACCCGTCAGATGGATGACCAACTCGCGGCTTGGCCTGCGTGGATCGGGATTGGGGTCAAGCGAGCGGAGCTGCGTGTAAGTCAGAACACGGTGCGGGACGTTTTCGAGACCCAGACCGCGATCACCAGTTCGGTCGGCAGGATTGGGCGCAATCATATCGACACCCGGATTGACGTCGATACCGGGCGCATTGTCAGGATCGCGCATGCTCATGTCACCATGATCCATGCTGCCGTGGTCCATGCCCGAGTGATCTTCACCATCGCTCATACCGGCCATGCCGCCCATACCCATGTCGCGCATTGTGAGGGTTGGACGCTCACGAAGGGCTGGCACGGGTGCCTCCATGCCAAGGCGTGGTGCAAGCGTTGCGCGACCAAGCCCTGAGCGGTCGATGCTTTCAGCGACGAAGCTGTAAGCCCGATCTTCGCGAGGCGTGACCACCACGTCGTAGGTTTCAGCCACGCCAATCTGGAATTCGTCCGTATCGACAGGCTGGACGTTTTCTCCGTCAGCATTGACCACAGTCATCGGAAGGCCAGGAATTCGCACATTGAATATGCTCATGGCCGAGGCATTGATGATGCGCAGGCGCACGCGCTCACCTGGCTCGAACAATCCCGTCCAATTCTCATTCGGTCCGTGACCGTTGATGAGATAGGTGTAAGTGGCACCCGTCACATCCGCGATATCAGATGGCATCATACGCATACCAGCCCAGCGGAGACGCTCTTCAACGTCTTGACCTTCGCCTGTCAGCAGACCCGCTAAAGTCTGTTGCTGGCGATTGAAATAATCGGGCGACTGTTTGAGTGTGCGCATAATCTCATGCGGATGCATGAAGCTCCAATCCGAAAGCACGATGATGTGTTCGCGGTCATATTGGACAGGATCAGCTCCCGCAGGATCGACGACGATTGGGCCGTAATGTCCCATTGCTTCCTGCAAGCCGGAGTGGCTGTGATACCAATATGTCCCCGACTGAATGATTGGGAATTCATATACGAATGTTTCGTGCGGCTTGATGCCTGGAAAACTGACGCCTGGAACACCGTCCATCTGGAAGGGTAAAAGAAGGCCGTGCCAGTGGATGGACGTGTCTTCGTCAAGATGGTTGGTAACGGCCAGTCTGACATTTTGCCCTTCGCGTAAGCGAATGAGCGGGGCGGGAAGCGAGCCGTTTACGGTGACGGCATGGCCGGTACGATTACCGATCAAGAAAGAAGAGTTCGCAATTGAAAGCGCGATATCCTCGCCAGTCAGGGTTGCGCCCGTTTTTGTTGCAGGTGCATGGGCAAGGCCACGAGGCGACGCCCAAGCGGGCATCATCGATTGAAATGCGAACATACCGCCAACGGCGAGAGAGCCTTTAAGCAAGTTTCTGCGTGAGCGGTCGATAGGAGAGGAGGTCAACTTCATGCTTACCTGCCCATCTTTCCGAACAGGTCGACAAGCTCTGTAAACTTCTCGCGCTGTGCTTCGCGGTCGCCACTATCGATGGCTTCATTCACGCAGCACCCGGCATGAATCGAAAGCACCTTTTGTTTTGCTGATTTCAGCGCCGCTTCCATCGCCTGCATCTGTTGAAGGATGTCGATGCAGTACCGCTCATCATCCATCATCTTGGCGATACCGCGCGCCTGACCTTCAATGCGCTTCATGCGGGCTATTTCTTTTTGGAACTTGTCGCTCACGATGTCGTATGTCCTATCAAAGGTTGTTATCTATACCCTATGGGGGTATGGTATAGCAAAGAGATAGATCGATCAAGCATGACAGCAAGACCTGAAAGCCCAAAAATTTCTCCAGAGCCGCGCATCGCTGTATTCGGCGGTTTGGCGGCATTCGTATGGGAAATGTGGCAGATGCCCCTCTATGAAACGGCTGGCATGTCATACTTGGAAATGGTCGCCGGTTGTTCGCTTGCCTCTGTAGGTGATGCAGGGATCATGGTTTTCGCTTATTGGACTACCGCGAGAATCATGCAGGATCGCTTCTGGCTTTTCGATCTCACAACGAAATCAGTTCTACTCTATCTCGCCATCGGCGAGATTGTGACGATCGTGATTGAGCATATTGCACTCAATGTAAGTTTCGGATGGCGCTACGCAGATGCGATGCCGAATATACCCCTACTCGGTATAGGCGTATCACCTTTCCTCATGTGGCTGATTATCCCGACAGTCGCATTATTCCTTGCGCGGTGGGGGGTGAAGCATCGCTAAGTTAAAGCTAAATTCCATTATCGCCGCGCTCTTCGTCGCTTTATCGGCGACGCTGGTCGTAGCGCCGACTGCAAGTCTTGCGCATGAAGCGCACAGGCAGAACCAGACGACGCAAGAGGCAGCGCAGCAACCTCAGGCGGCAGATAGCGAGGTAGCAGTTCAAGCTGAGCATATTGCTACCGGCTTTGACATTGTCGATTTTCTCGGACGTCTTCATCCGGCAGCCGTTCATTTCCCAATCGCGCTTCTTATTCTGGCGGCACTCGTTGAGCTGGCCATGATGGTCCGCCCGCAATTGCGCTTGGAGCGAACAGTCGGGCTTCTTCTTTGGGCAGGCGCATTGAGCGGGATCATAGCGGCTTTGCTTGGTTGGTATGCAGGCGGCTTTCGCCTGACCGACCGATCCGACCTATTATTCGCACATCGCTGGAACGGCACGGCAATAACGATAATCGCGCTCATTGCGGCGCTCGCACATTCCAGAGGATGGAACCGCATGGTGTTCCGTCTGTTAGTGTTTTCAGTTGCTATTGCACTGATAATTCAGGGGTATATGGGAGGCGAGCTCGCCTTTGGTCCCGATCATCTTAACTTGAAACCGAAAGGGGGCTCTTAAATGAGTTACGGAAGATTTGCGGCCATGATCCTGGCTTCAACGGTCATCATGTATGGCTTGATGTATTTGAACAGCTACGAAATCGGGCACGTATTCTTTAGCGAAACGCGCGCCTGGATGGCGCTTTATATGGGTGCGATGATGGCGATCATCATGCTCGCTTTCATGCTGGGGATGTATAAGAAAACAAAGGTCAACATTGCCATATTCGCTGGCGCAGCGGTGGTATTTGCAGGCTCACTTTTCCTTGTTCGCAGCCAGAACACAATCGCTGATGAGGCGTGGATGAGCGCGATGATCCCGCATCACTCTATTGCCATTCTCACCAGCGAACGCGCCAATATCGAAGATCAGCGCGTGCGCGAACTCGCAGATGAGATCATTAAGGCGCAGCGCCGCGAAATCGACGAGATGAAGTGGCTGCTCGATGACATCGACGCCAATGGTCATGCCACGACCGAGGCGGAAGCGAGTGCTCGGCCTGTGCCGGACTTCGAAGGCGAACTTTAAGGAAAGAGAGGGACGGACATGGCAAATTCCAAAACCGCTAAGCTGTATCGGATGGTCATGGAGGATCATGTCTGTCCCTACGGTATCAAATCGAAATACCTGCTCGAAAAGCAGGGCTTCGAGGTTGAAGATCATCACCTGACCAGCCGCGAGGAAACCGATGCTTTCAAGGAGAAGCACGGTGTCGAGACGACCCCGCAAACCTTTATCGATGGCAAGCGCATCGGTGGTTATGACGATCTAAGAGCGCACTTTGGCGATGAGCCTAAAGACAAGGATGAAAAGACATACCGGCCTGTCATTGCTCTGTTTGCAATGACCTTCCTTATGGCGCTCATGGCGGCGTTCGTTGCCGAGGGTGAGTGGATTACGCTGCGCACCTTCGAGTGGTTTATCGCCTTTTCAATGTGCGGGCTTGCCTATCTTAAGCTGCGCGATGTCGAGAGCTTCTCGACCATGTTTCTGAACTATGATCTGCTCGCCAAGAAATGGGTGCCGTATGGGTATGTCTATCCGTATGGCGAAGGCTTGGCAGGCTTGCTTATGATAGGCGGCATTTTGTCGTTCATCTCCATTCCAGTCGCGCTTTTCATTGGAACGGTGGGAGCGGTCTCGGTCTTCAACGCCGTCTATATCGACAAGCGGGAACTCAAATGCGCTTGTGTCGGTGGTGACAGCAATGTGCCGCTTGGCTTCATCTCGCTTACCGAGAATCTCATGATGATGGGCATGGCCATATGGATGCTTGTTAAGACGAGCGTTCTCGGCTGAACGCGGCCCGCCTACTTTAATTGCAAGGCGAGCTTAACAGCTGCGATCTTGTCACAAATCGTGTTGAGCTCGGCTGCATCCGACGCCGCGTTAAACCTCCCTTGAAGGTCAGCGAGCAGTGACAGAAGTTCTTGTCGCGATAGTTTTGCAAGCGATGCTGTGTTGAATGTGTCGTTCATGGCTTTCTCCTCTCTTAGCCCCGCAATGGCGGGTCTGACTTGTTGGTGAGAGGAACAGCCCCAAGCTCCATGCCGCCGTCATTCGCATGAAGCGCAACGTCAGTGAAGCAATCCGCTTTTTTCGTGGATTTGATGGTCTGTAGGCAATCGAGATCGGGTAGCCGACTTGAACCCATCGACAAGTTTATCCGCTATGAGGGCAATGGCTGGAGCCAGAGCCGTGTGAACCATTCCCCCTAGTGATCGGAGTCTCGGAACCGAGCGCTTTCAAAAACCTCAATTTGCTATGCGGACCTGTAGTGAGTGAGGAGCGAGACTGACCGGCTGTGCATGACGGTCAACGGTCTGCCCGCACCACTTTGCATCAATGCAAACCGTGTTGCCCGTTTCCTAGGCCACAAGCCAAGTGACCATCACACAAACCCAACCGGCCTTCTTTCGCCCTGTTCACCAACAGGAGCGCAAAAGGAGGCTCAAAATGAAAGACGACTATATCCGAGAAGAAATCACTTGGGACGGCATCACCATCGAGATTGGTTGGTCGCCCGAATATTTCTCAATCGGCAACGGAAAGACGATGGGCCATCTCGAAGTCCGCTCGATTGCGCCCGACCGGGAACCACTTCCCATGACCGAAACCGGCTATCGCTCGCATTGGATGACGCCGGAAGAAATGAATGAGTATGGCGGGCCGCAAAACTTCGTCGAAGCCTGGATCGACCACGAGGCGCAAACGCCTGCATGGATGGAGGCCAAAACGAAACGTGCGCAATTGGAGTTGTTCTAATTGCCCACCCATCCCAAATTGCTCCGAAGCGAACTGGCCCGCTCTTCGCTTCGGGCAAGCGGAGGCCGAGAACTGGCCAGATGGCAGTTGTATTCCGAAAACACGCTATGGCGATATTGTCTATAAGGGCTTGATGCGTTCGTGGTTTCCCGAGGAACACTCTGAATGGTCATTGATCGAGGCCATCACTTGGCAGCTTGCGACCTTGCCGCCCTCACAGCTTGTGACCATCCGTTCTAATTCGCGCTCCAACGCCGCCAGTTGGCCGAGCCGCTTACGCACAGCTCCAAGCTGATTTTGGGCGATTTTATTGACCACCGCACAGTCACTGCTGGGATGAGTTTGCAGTTCGATTAGCGTTCGAATGTCGTCCATCGGGAAACCAAGCTCTCTGGCGTGCCGAATGAAAGACAGCCGCTCGACATCAAGGCTGCCATAGAGCCTCTGTCCGCTTTCGCTGCGGTCAGGCGTGCCCATCAGTCCAACACTCTCATAATATCGAATAGTCGTGATTTTCACGTTTGCAGCTTTGGAAAGCCTGCCGATGGTCATGGGTTTCATAATAATGCTCATTTTCCGCTTGCCTCTACAGTCGCTGTAGACTGTATCACACTATTTGTTGGTATCGAAAGCGAAAGGGAAAAGCGGTGTCAGGTTGTTGTGAAGACAAGGTTTTTGATGGCATTTCGCCCGGATATAAGAGAGCTTTGCTGGCAGTCATTGCCATCAATGCTACGATGTTTGTGGTGGAAATGTGGGCAGGATTAACGTCTGGTTCTCAGGCGTTGAAGGCTGACGCGCTCGATTTTGCTGGCGATACTGCAACCTACACGTTGAGCTTACTCGTTATCGGCGCCTCAATCCGCACAAGAGCAATAACCTCGCTTATCAAGAGCGCATCGCTTGCAGCAATTGCTCTGGCCATTTTGATAACGACCCTGTTGCGGTTCATGGAAGGGGCCGCGCCCGAAGCCCAGACCATGAGTTTGGTCGCCCTGCTGGCGTTGGCGGCAAATGTCGCGAGCGTATTTATTCTCCTGAAATGGCGGGACGGGGACAGCAATGTCCGTTCAGTGTGGCTGTGCTCGCGTAACGACGCCATCGGGAATGTTGCCGTTATCTTGGCAGGAATCTTGGTTGCAGCAACGGCTAGCCCGCTTCCAGACTTGATAGTCGCGTTATTGCTTGCCGGAATTTTCCTGCGGTCTTCCTTTGCAATCACCGTTCAAGCCATATCCGAACTGAAGACAGAGCGAAGCTGTGAGATCAAACCCGAAAGCACAAATCAATGAAGCTCTATTTCCCGCCGCTCGCTCAGTTCATTGTTTACGGTTTACTCGGTTATCTCGCGAGTAGGGCGATGCCATCCTTCGAATATGCGGCGAGCATCGCCGTTTGGATAGCCGTTACCCTGTTTGTGCTAGGCGCAATCATTCTTTTTCAAGCAGTGCGGTTGTTTGGAAAAGCAGAGACAACGGTCAATCCAATCGAGCCAGAAAAGGCTGAGCGACTGGTAACATCCGGCCTGTATCGATTTACCCGAAACCCAATGTATCTCGGCATGCTGCTCGTCCTGCTAGGCGGCGCACTGTATTTGCAGAACATCGCGGCTTTATCGGGGCCGCTGGCCTATATGCTTTCCATGACATTCCTTCAGATCAAGCCTGAAGAGCGCGTGCTGAGCGCAAAATTTGGCAAGCCTTTCGAAGATTATTGTCAACGCACCCGCCGCTGGTTTTAAGGATGTCTACCGATGTTTAATGCTCCGCAATGGGTGCAATGGTTGTTGTTCGGACTCCCAGCCACCGCCATTGGCCTTATCTTCCTGCTTTCGGCTGTTGCCGCAGCCCGCCAGACCTTCCAGTTCTTCCCGCCACCAACAAAGGCCAGTTGGCAGCACAGACTGTTTTTGCTGCTTTTCCGACTATATCTCTATCCACTGATCGGGTTATCGATTTTTTACTCCCAGCCGATCCATTCGAAGCAGGCCATTTTCCAGTACGGAATTGGCGGTTTGCTGTTGCTTGTTGGCTTCGGTCTCGCCTTTCTAATCACTTTCCAAATGGGATGGCGCAATGCTTTTGGGGAAAGGCGCGGGCTGAAAACCAATGGATGGTTCTCCATCAGCCGGAACCCCGTCTATGTCGCCACATGGATTGGCCTGATCGGATGGGGGCTGCTTGCCAACAACCTGCTTGTCACCATTCTACTTATCCTGTGGGCCACGATGTATTTGTTGGCCCCCGTTGTCGAAGAGCCTTGGCTGGAGAAGGAGTATGGCGAAGACTATCGTGCCTACAAAAAGCGCGTGAGGCGATTTTTGTGATGATGAAAGTCTTGCGATTAGTAGCTTCTATCTATCCCATATGTGCTGGCTTAATCTTCCTGTCTCTTAGCCTGCTCACTTTCACGCATCCCGAGATTCTCTCCTATTATTCTATCGGTGTTGATACTCCAGCGGCTCGCATTGCTATCCGTGCGATGATTGGAGGGGGTGAACTCGCAGTTGCAGTCCTTTTGCTTCTTGGAGGATCGCTCAACCTGACATTCAAGCAGCGTTGTGTGATCGGCGCTGTAGTCTTTAGTTGCGTGGGCTTAGCCAGAGTGCTGTCTGGGATGGGCGAGGGCTTCGAATTCCTAATAGGCCAGCCACTTCGGGAAGCCATTGCCGAACTCGTTCTTGCCCTTTTGGGGCTCATTTCAGCAACTGTATTCGTTGGAGATTACGAGATTTCCAGTTCTGACAAATAGGCGTGCTTTGGTGTTTGAGGCGAGTGTTTCGTCTAACGTCCGTTGACAGCACGATAGAGCGTGCGTGCGCTGACGCCGCTTTGCGCGGCAATCACCGCCATATCTTCGCCCGCAGATTTACGTCGCCGTGCATCGAAGATCTGCTTGGATGACAAAGCGCATGGTCGCCCGAGTTTGACACCGCGCTTTTGGGCGGCAGCCAATCCCGCCTTAGTGCGTTCCGATATGAGGTTGCGTTCAAGCTCGCCAAACGCATTGCGTATCTGAAAGAAGCAGCGTCCCATTGGTGTCGATGTATCAATGCCCTCGGTCAGATCGACAAAGTCAATGCCGTCCCGCTCAAAGCGATCCAGCACGTCGAGAGCATGGCGCAACGAGCGAAACGCTCTGTCCATTTTCCAAAGGACTAGGCTGTCGCCTGACTTTAATCTGGCAAGTGACTTCGAGAAGCCTGGGCGGGAATTCGCAAGAGCTGAAATCCCGTCATCGATGAAAATCTTGTCGCACTTGGCTTGCTTCAACGCATCGAGTTGAAGATCGAGATTCTGTTCGCCGGTTGAAACCCGCGCATATCCTATTCGTGCCATAGCATCGCGCGCAGGTTTTCCAGTGGATTTAGGGAGAGATGCAAATGTCAAAAACGACCGTTTTTGTCAAGCAGGATCGGCAACGAAACGCAGTGAATCGTATTCTTGTTGAATTTCTCTAATAGTTAGAGTAAGATGCGCTACGCGCAGTGCGGAAATGACCCGCCAAGCGAGAGACAATATGCTTCAATAATTGACCATGACAAAAACGGTCCTTATTGTCGCAAGCGAAAGGACGAGGGATATGGCCTCATTAGCAACGAAAGCATTTGCAGCACTAACAGCAGGAGCAGCGGCTTTGATGCCTGCATCAGCGATTGCCCAAGACGCACCTGCCAATCAGAATGCTACGCCAGTAGCGGCTACACAAAGTGTCCAGTATGTCGGTGCTGAGGGTGAAACTCTCGGAGGCGCGCGCATGATGGCTGCTGCTGCATCCCGAGATAAAATTGCTATTGTCGTTTGGGGTGGAAACCGTGAGCTACAACAAGAAGCTTACAACGCTGCCCTTGATCTTAATGACATGGGCATTCGCGTCGCCTTCGTGCTTGCACCGGATTACAATGACGAGGATGAAGGTGCTGTGATGCAGGTTTACGGTATGTCTTTGCCACGTAGAGAAACGGCGGCTGGTTTCGACAACGCCCATCTAGTGCGCGGTGCTATGCGAGATGCTGGTATGGATGTTTATCGGGAGTTGTTCCCTGAGCAAGTCGCGATGCTGCAACCTGCGGCAACTATTCGCTAAATCTCAAATCGCTGAACGTTTGTAGGTGCATTCCTTTCAGCTTGTGCCAGCTCAGGTTGATTCCCCCTGCCTTGTGCAGCCGGATTGAATGATTCCGAGGAGGCACGTGTGTCGGCAAAAGGATTGTCGCCAATGTCTACCTCAGCTCTCACAGTTTCCACACGATCAGCGACTGCTACAGCTTCTTCAGGAGTCTCGTAGCCCTCTAGCGCTGCTGTTTCAGCTGTCGCTTCCAACCTCTCTGGAGCAGATGATAATTGTTCGACGGCCACAACCCTTTCCTCAACCACTGTTAGGTCGGTCGGAACAGTCATTGCTGCTTCTGGATCAGCATTTGCAGTGATGTAATCAGTAAGGTTCGGAACGTCTTCCGCTCTACTCAGGATTTGAGCCTGTTGTTCAGGGTTCCCGTCCGCAGCCTTATAATCGGTCAGGATGTCTCTGGCGGTATCCTCTTGCTCGCTTGTCCAACCCTCACGCGCAGAAATCTCTGGTAGCTGCTGAAGCGTCAAATCGACCGCTCTGTCCATATCAGCTTGTGCGATTATCATTCCGTTGATGTGGAAGTTGCCGTTCACATAACGAGCTGACTCACGACGTTGGTTTTCAGCGAGCTCAACAATCATACCGGCATCTTTGGCAGGATCATTTTCTTCACGCTCTTTGCGCTCAAGCTCAAGTCTGTTGTCGATAGCAACATCAGATATGGCCTCGCCGACACCGCCTAATGCCTCTGCATTACCAAAAGCCGCATCAAACATCGTGCCGCCAAAAGTAAAGTCTTGAAACCAGATTGAAGGCTCCGGCAGCAGATCAGGATCAGACGCGAGTGAGGCCGCAATCCCTGCTTCCATAACGCTTTGCTGTGTAAGTTCGGCTTGTGCCATCCCATCCCCTTATTGTTCTATGCCACTAAATAATAAGGGAAAACCTTTAAAAAGTTATGTAAATAATAATTACAATTTGTCTAAAATTGTATCTATTGTTGTTCTGAAATCGCTGCCTGTGCCTTTTAGTAGGCGTCACAAGTCGCACGTCATATCATCTCATTGAAAAACTGCGATTTGTTCTGTTGACCGCTTTGCGAAATTATCAGATACTGACATTCATGAATGCTCAAACGAAACAGGTAGGGTTCCAAAGTGCTGCGATGCGTTTCATCGCTGTGCTCTTGCTTGCTATGTTCGCATTCTCAACGGTCGCAGAGGCTGCCGCCTGTGCTGGAGAATTCCAACCGGAAATCTCTCACACCACATCCGATCTGGCCGATGACGGCCACTCTGATGAGAGTGACAACACAGGCGATAAACATGCTGTTTGCGCTCATGGACACTGCCATCATCTGGCTCAGGTAGTGTCACCTGCCTCATCGGCAGAGGCTACAAACCTGTCCATGTCACTGCTTGGTCCAAGGCGCGATAATGCCTTGCCCGAGGCCAATCTCTCGAAATTAAAGCGTCCTCCCCGCGTCTGACTTGTGTTTCCTGACCGCTTGTTTGCGGTCCCACCAACACGAACAGATTAGAGGACGATTTCATGTCACCAAAGATGGCGCTTTTGCGCCCGATATGCGCAGCATTTGTGCTTGCGCTCATACCTACACCAGCTCCGGCACAAGACCAGAGTTTGAGCCTGGATGAGGCTTTGCGACTAGCAGGAGCAGAGTCTCCTGTTGCAAGTATAGCTGAGGCCGAAGTCGATATTGCCCGAGGCAATGAACGTCAGGCAGGATACGGCCCCAACCCCGAAGTCTCGCTTGAAGTCGAAAACATCGCAGGCAGCGGCGCATTTTCAGGCCTGCGCTCCAATGAGACGACGCTGATGCTGACCCAGCCAATCGAGCTTGGCGGGAAGCGCGGCGCGAGAATGCGCGCTGCGCAGGCACAATCAAGCGTTGCCGAACTTGATGCGCTTATAGCACGCGCCGATCTCGCTTTGGCTGTGCGGCATCGCTTTACCGAGGCGGTCGCTGCAAGAGAAAACCTCGCCTTGCAGCAGAGCATTTATGAGCGTTCGGCGGAACTTTATCGCATCGCGAGTGAACTGGTCGAAGCAGGACGCGAGCCGCCCTTACGCGCCATTCGGGCAGAGGCTGCAATGGCAGAGGCCGAGGCTGACCTACGTACCGCCGAGGCCGACTATCTTAATGCGAGAACAAATCTCGCAGAGCTTTGGGGGGCAAGCACACCGCCCGAAACCATTGAAACATTCTGGCTGACGCCTGATACGGTTCCAAGCTCGGGAGACATTGCGGGCACGCTCACATTGGCGCGCGCCGAAGCTGAGCTCAATGCTGCCGAGGCCGGAATTGTCCGTGAGAGACGTGCAGCTATTCCTGACCTGAATGTCGGGGCGGGCATCCGCCGTTTCGAGGAAACCGGCGACACCGCCTTCACAATCGGCGCGTCGATGGCGATCCCTTTGCGCAACCGCAATCAAGGAGGCATCGAGGCGGCAGAAGCAACCGCCCGTGCGACCGAGGGCCGCTTGTTGCTCTTGAGGCTCCAATTGCAGCGCGAGCGCACAACGCTTCAAACGTCTATTGCTGCGGATCAGGCCCGCGTCGAGAGCTTATCCGAAACTATTCTGCCCCGCGCAGAAGAGGCGCTTGAACTTGCACAAATCGGTTATCGCTATGGCAGGTTCACGCTCATTGACGTGCTTGACGCAGCATCGGTCAGGGACGGGGCACTTGCTGACCTGATCTCTGCAAGGACGGACGTCGCACAGGCGACCGCCACACTTATACGGCTCACCCAAAGACAAGGGGGTGAGTCATGACCAAGCAAAGACTCGTTACGCTCCTCTCGGTCCTGCTGATTGCAGCGGCAATCCTATGGTTTGCGCTGCCGGGCTCCTATGCTGAGGAAGAGCATGGGGTTGCAGAAGAATCCGAAAAACATGACGAGGAAGAACGGCTCAGCGTGACCGACGAGCAAATGGCTTCGTCAGGGATCACGCTTCACACTGTCACACTTGGCGGCAATGCGCAGATCATTGTTCCGGGAACGGTCAAGGCCAATCCGAGTGGTGTGGCACAGCTTGATGCCCGCGCCGACGGCACGATCACACGTATCACCAAGACACTTGGCGATAGAGTCGCGCGCGGTGAGACAGTAGCCCTCATCGAGAGTGCGCAGGCCGCACAATATTCATCCGATATCGCATCGGCGAGGGCCCGCCTTACTCAGGCACAGGCCAATTACGAGCGTGAGAAGAGACTCTTTGATGCGAATGTGACTGCGCGTCAGGATTTGGAAGCAGCTCAAACACAGCTCTCGGTTGCCAGAGCCGACTTGCAACGCGCGCGCTCTACAGCGGCGGCAGCAGGTGTGACAGGTGGCGGCACAATTGCCATCACCAGTCCGATAGCAGGCAGGATTACTGATGCACCCGCAGTGCTCGGTGCATTTGTCACGGCTGGAACCGAATTGATGGAGGTTGTTGATCCTTCGCGAGTTCAGGTTGAGGCGGCCATTCCGCTCAGTGACGTTTCGCGCGTTTCAAGCGGAGACCGTGCAACCATTGTCATCGGTTCGCAGGAAATCGGCGGTCGCATCCGCTCGATTACACCGGCACTTGACCCGACCAGTCGTGCAGCAACTGCCATTGTCATTCCTGACCGATTGGTTCCAGCACTCCATGCTGACGCCTTTGTTGAAGTGAGGATCGCGAGCGCATCGGACTCAGACCCCAATGTGATTTCTGTGCCCGAAGTTGCGGTCCAGACGATTGAAGGCAGGTCTGTAGTGTTTGTGCGTGAAGGCGATGCCTTCGAACCCGTTGAGGTTCGGATCGGTGCCCGCTCAGCAGGCGCGATTACGATTATCTCAGGACTGGAAGCAGGGGCAGTCATCGCATCCGAAAATGCCTTCCTGTTGAAAGCCGAACTCGGAAAATCGGAGGCAGAACATGGCCACTGATACACAGCACGGCTTTATCGGAAGCGTTCTCGATTATTCCGTTCGCCTCCGGTGGGCAGTCATCGCCCTGACCATACTCGTCGCGGGTTGGGGGGCTTTCAATCTCTTCAAACTGCCGATTGATGCCGTTCCCGACATCACCAACACACAGGTGCAGATCAATACGGTTGTGCCGGCGCTGTCCCCCGCACAGGTCGAACAGCAAATCACCTATCCTGTCGAAACGGGGCTTGCGGGGATTGAGGGTCTGGACATGACCCGCTCGATTTCGCGCAACGGCTTTTCGCAAGTCACCGCGATTTTCGATGAAGGCACGGACATTTATTTTGCGCGCAGTCAAGTCAATGAACGCCTGACCGCGATAGCATCCGAGCTTCCCGAAGGCGCACAGCCCGTGATGGGGCCAATCTCTACAGGGCTTGGCGAAGTGCTCATGTATCGCATCGGTTTTGCCGAGCGGGCAGACGATGCGGCAGTTGATGCAGCGGCAGGCTGGCAGAGCGACGGCAGTTTCGTCACCACCGAAGGCGAGCGGCTTGCCGATGAGGTTTCACAGGCCGCTTACCTGCGCAGTTTGCAGGATTGGGTGATCGCACCGCTTATGCGCTCTTCTCCCGGTGTAGCAGGCGTGGACTCGATAGGCGGCTATGAAAAGCAGTTCTTGGTGCAGCCCGACCCCGCCCGCATGAACGGCTATGACATCGCTTTCAACGAACTGGTCGAGGCGATTGAGCGCGCCAATCTTGCCGTAGGTGCCAACTTTTTCAACCGTGACGGAGAGGCCTTGCTCGTGCGTGTCGATGCTCGGGTAGGTTCTGCCGAAGACATCGCGCAGGCTATTGTTACCAATCGCGGCAGTGTGCCGGTGCGTGTCGCAGATGTCGCCGAGGTTACGCTTGGCGGTGATCTGCGCACAGGAGCTGGCACCTATAACGGCCAAGAGGCCGTCATTGGCACCGTTCTAATGAGAAGCGGCGAGAACAGCCGAACTGTGGCAGCCGGGGCCGCCGAACGCTTTGAGGAGGTGAGATCGGTCTTGCCCGACGGTGTTGTGGGCGAAATCATCTACAACCGTTCCAACCTTGTGGATGCGACAATCGCTACCGTCGAGAAGAACCTTGTCGAGGGCGCGCTTCTCGTCATCGTCATATTGTTTCTGCTTTTGGGAAATATCCGCGCAGCCCTCATCGCAGCTCTCGTTATCCCGCTCTCCATGTTGATGGCCGCAATCGGCATGAACCGATTGGGTGTCTCGGGGAATCTTATGAGCCTTGGGGCACTCGACTTCGGGCTGATCGTGGATGGTGCGGTCATCATTGTCGAGAATTCGGTGGCAAGGCTCGCTGCCCGCCAACATAAAGAAGGCCGCTTGCTTTCCCTTCGCGAAAGACTGGCAGAAACACGCCTTGCCGCACAAGAAATGATTAAGCCGACTGTCTATGGTCAGGCCATTATCCTGCTTGTTTATGCACCGCTTCTGACCTTCACAGGGATTGAAGGCAAAACCTTCTCGCCAATGGCGATTACGGTCATGCTCGCATTGGCTTCGGCTTTCGTTCTGTCCCTGACTTTCGTGCCTGCGATGATCGCTGTGCTTGTCAAAGGGCCTATCTCGGAAAAAGAGGTCAAGGTCATCAGGGTTTCGAAGGATCGATATAAGCCCTTGCTTATCAAAGCCATCGCTCGGCCCTGGCCAGTGATCGGAGGCGGGGCTGCGCTCTTTGCTGTTGCTGCGCTTCTCTTCACGACCTTGGGTAGTGAATTTACGCCGCAGCTCGACGAAGGCGATCTGGCGGTACAAAGTTTGCGCATTCCATCGACATCGCTTGAACAATCAGTGGCTATGCAAAGACAGGTCGAGAGCACATTGGCCGAATTTCCCGAAGTCGCGACAGTATTCTCCAGAACTGGCACGGCGGAGGTCGCAAGCGACCCTATGCCGCCTAATATCTCCGATGCCTATGTCCTTTTGAAACCAAGGGACGAATGGCCTGATCCCTCACTCAGCAAGGACGCACTGGTTGCAAACATGGAGAGTGAGCTGAACGGGCTTATCGGAAACCTCTATGAATTCAGCCAACCCATCGAGCTTCGCTTCAATGAATTGATTGCGGGTGTACGCGGAGACATTGCCGTCAAACTCTATGGCGACAATATCGAAGCCCTATCGGCATCGGCCAACGATGTGGCCAATGTTCTTCGCGAGATCGACGGAGCCGCCGACGTCAAAGTGCAGCAGACCAGCGGCTTTCCCACTCTTGATGTGCGCTTCAACCGCACAGCAATCGGGCGCTACGGTTTAAGCGTTGAGGAGGTTGCCGAACTTGTAGCTATAGCCGTGGGCGGACGGCCCGCAGGTCCGGTGTTTCAGGGCGATAAGCGTTTCGACATTGTCGTGCGCTTATCCGACGATTTAAGAAACGACTTTGACCGTTTGGGCGCATTGCCGGTCAAGACCCCTGGTGGCGCAACAGTGCCATTGCGGGAGCTGGCGAGCTTTGAGGTCAGCGATGGATTAGCCGAAGTGAGACGCGAGCGCGGCAGTCGCCTTGTTATCGTGTCGGCTAATGTTCGCGAGCGTGATCTTGGCAGTTATGTCGAGGAAGCTCAGGCGGCGGTCAGCGAGACTGTCACCTTGCCCGAAGGTGCCTATATCGAATGGGGCGGACAGTTTGAGAATCTACAAGCTGCAAAAAGCAGGCTGAGCCTGATTGTTCCTTTGTGTTTTCTGCTCATTTTGCTTTTGCTCTACATGGCGCTCGGAAGCTGGCTATCTACCCTTGCAGTGTTTAGCGCGATCCCGATGGCACTTGCCGGTGGCGTTTTTGCGCTTTGGCTGCGCGACATCCCATTCTCGATCTCTGCTGCGGTCGGTTTCATCGCATTATCGGGTGTCGCCGTTTTGAACGGCCTCGTGATGATGACCGCGATACGCCAAAGGCTGGAGAGTGGTTTGCCCTTGGAAAAGGCGATTGTTGAAGGTGCATTGGCGAGACTTCGTCCCGTGTTGATGACCGCGCTTGTTGCTTCGATGGGCTTCGTGCCGATGGCTATTGCCACGGGCACAGGTGCCGAGGTCCAACGACCACTTGCAACCGTTGTTATTGGTGGGCTGATAACCGCAACTATCCTCACTCTGTTTGTCTTGCCTGCAATTGCCCGCCTTGTTCTTGCAGGCGGTGACGAGGGCAAAGACCGGCAAACAGGGATTGGCGACCCATCCGCCGCAACCTCACTTAGTTTGAATGAGCAGCGCTAAAGAGAAAGTCAGACAATGAGTGCAAATCACGATCACGGAACCGAACAGATGAGCGATGCCCGCCTGGTATGGGCGGTGATTGTCAATGTGGGGCTGACTGTTGCCCAGATCATCGGTGGTGTTCTCTCAGGCTCTCTCGCACTGATTGCCGATGCGCTTCATAACTTCAGTGACGCTGCGTCACTCGGGATTGCGCTTTTTGCACGCAAACTTGGGCGGAGAGCTCCCGACCGTTTGATGACATTCGGCTATGCCAAGGCCGAGCTTGTCGCTGCCCTTATCAATCTCACCAGTTTGCTAATTATCGGCTTTTATCTCTTGGTCGAAGCGCTCAATCGCTTTGTCGATCCCCAACCTGTCGAAGGCTGGACCGTCATCATTGTCGCTGGAATTGCTTTGGTGGTTGATATCGTGACGGCAGTTCTCGTCTATAAAGGTACAAAGAACAGCCTGAACATGAAGGCTGCGTTCCTGCATAACGTGTCAGACGCACTTGCCTCAATCGGCGTGATTATCGCCGGTGTGCTCATCATCATGTATGACCTTTACGTTGCCGACCTGATTATCACGGCGATTATTGCAGGATATGTGATTTACCAGGGTATCAGCCTTTTTCCGCAAACCGTGCGCTACCTGATGGATGCGGTGCCCGATGATTTGGAGTTTGCTGACATCAAGGCGGAGATTGACCGCACCGATGGCGTGAAAAGCCTTCATCACATCCATATATGGAGTTTGAGTGAGCACAAACGGGCGTTAGAGGCGCACATCGTCCCCGAAGATCACTCGCTAGACCGGTTCGAAGCTGTGAAGTCTGAATTGCGGACCAAGCTCAAAGACCGCTTCCATATCGAACACGCGACATTCGAGGCGTGCGCAGATGAAAACTGTTCATCGACAGGTATGTAATAGGGTGATGATGCGTACCTGCCTTGGACAACGCTCATAAGGGCTTCTGGATAGGCGTCTGTATATTCGGAATAGGCCTGAATTTTCATGCTTCTGGCATGCCTCCATGACCGTTTCCTTTGAGTGGTTTGCCGCGAGAATGGCAGGGCTGGACTGTTGTCAACGCTCTGCCCGCACCATCTGTCGATGACAGACCGTGTTGAGCGTTTCACTGTCGCTGACACCAGCCCTCAAAACCCCTGCTTTGTCTCTTCGCGTCCTCACAGGAAACGAAAGGAGGCGAGGCACATGACTACATTATTTGCACAACCCTACAGTCTCGACGCCACAGGCTTCTACTTTGACAGCATCGAGCAATATGAGACGAATGCGAGTTCCAATCGCGACCGCTATGGGTGCACGGTCGAGGAATACGAAATCCAGTTTATCGACGGCGAGCGTATTGATGCGCAACTGGCGAGAGCCTACGGGCTTTATCAATGCAACATTGCTGCATTCCTTGATGCTGCTGACACTTGGGATGATGATACCAAAATTCGCTACATCATCGCTGTTGGTGAAGGTGGTTATTCACACACCGACGATCCCGACACCTTGGACATCGACCTCTATGAGATCGACACGCTTCGCGAACTGGCAGAGCAGTTCGTTGAGGACGGCCTGTTTGGCGAAATCCCTGATAATCTTCGAGGCTATCTCGACTATGATGCCATCGCCTACGACCTTGGCATGGACTATTCCGAAACCGAGATTGATAATCGCAAATTCATCTACAGGCTCGGATAACGAGCCTGTCATTGGTCAGCTTTGACGCTGGCATAAAGGCGCACGACCAGCTCCCAATGCACTTTCACGGCTGTTCTTGTTTCGCCTGAAGTCCATCGTTGCACTTTTTGGTGATTGAGACCGTCAGGCAAGGGTCTGCCCGCGTGTTTCAATATGGCGACTGCACCGAGACCCGTGCGCTTCATTTCCGACTGGATAAGGGTGCGGTGTTCGTCAGTGAGGGTGATTTTTTGAGGAGTCTTGCTTTTCGGTGTAGGTGACCAGCCTGCGTAGGCTTTGAACACCCAATCGAGATGCTTATCCCTAGCCGTTCTGATCGTGCCGTTTCTCCAAGCATAAATCATCGAACTGGTGAGACCTTCTGGGGCAATCCCGCGCTTGCCTCTCAGCAGTTTTGATGGGCCAGAGCCTGTTCTCTTGGCCTCTTGTTTGAGTTTGTCCCTGTGCTGCTTGGTAATCGTCACCCGCATGCGTCAGCATAGCATGAGGGCGTCTGTTTTGCGGGTCTTGTCTCCATTTCGCTCACAAGTTTTCTAGAGGCATCGCGGGCGTAAATTTCCGTGTCTGTCTTGCTTGAACTTTGCAGGTGGCGGTCGCCGGTCAACACGGGACGTGGTTGCGTGATTTGACCTTAACCGACCTCAATCCACCAGCCTTTTTGCGTTCGCAAGGCACGGTAATTCCGCTGATGCCTGAAAACATGAGAAAAGGAGATATTCCATGACCAACAAACCAACCCATCGCATTTCATTTGCTCGTATCGTGGGCACGGATGACAAGGGCGCAGACAAGCTGGGTTCGGCCCGCGAGATCGGTGCCATCTGGCCCCGTGAGAACGGCAAGGGCGGCATCCTTCGACTGGATCACATTCCCGTTGAGCTGACCCGCCATCAGGGCGTGCTGTTCGTGAACGAAATCGCATCGAAGAACTGATTGCAACTGCACAAGCATTGAATCGCAGGGCGTGGAAACGTCCTGCGATTTTTTCATGTCTCTTTGGTTGAAGATGACGATGAAGATGAGGAGGGTGAAGAGGGGTCTTGGCGTTTCGGCCTTTGGCCGACCGCGCTCTAAGGCTTTTAGCCTCCGAGCCTCACAGTCTCGGCCCATTCGGGTGACGATCGCTAACGCGTATGGGATATATTGACGGGGCTTTGATGGACCGTGCTCTTTTCCGCTCGCGCTCCTTTAGGGTCCGGGAGTCTTTGATTTTTAGCCCCGATGCACTCTGCATCGTCTTCGGACACCGTTAGCTGCCAAGCACAGGCCCGCTTGGCGACGCTACCGCTGCGGCTCAGCCGCTTTCGCAGGGTGCGTTTGTCTGTTTGGGTGATGGCTCAAGGGGCGTTGCCCCTGGCGCGCGCAAGGCATCCAAACGTATCCAGCCCGATGGGCTGGACCCTCGTTCGGAGCCTCCTTGTCACTTGCCTCCCCATTCTCGCCGAAAGGCAGAGGTTCATGATTTTTATGAACCTTAAAAGGAAAGGAAGAGAGACATGGAAAAGAGACAGTTATCACAATCAGATATTGTGGAGGCGTTGAGACGAGCAACGAACAGCTACCAAGGCGCAGAAGAGCGATGGCAGGAGCGGGCGAGGCAAGGTCTGACCGATGAGCAACTCGAAGAGGCTTTGGCCTATGAGTTGGGAACGGCAGGCGGTTCGAGCGGGCGCGATATATTGTCAGTTGAATATAGCCGTTCGGGCCTCAAAATCTGGGCGTCATGGGAAAGCACCAATTCCTACAGTGACCGCCCAGTACTTGAGGGCAAGCGCACCAAGATGTTGGCGCGTGAGGTCTACGGCATTGCCGATCCGACCGAGATGCAAATGGCTATGTTCTGACTTCTTATCGCTTGAGTTCCAGACCACGAGAGGGGCGGGCTTGGCCTTGTTGATTGTTACGGGATTCTTGGCCTGATTTGCGTGAGAATTGGTCGCGCAAGGATTGCTGAATACCGTTATGCATCAGGCGATAATTGGCCGCTTGCTTATGCAGCTCGAGAATCTGTTTGGAATGACGCTCGCGGGTTGCGCGGAATTTCACCTGCAATTTCCGCCTCTCTTTATGTTGCGCTTCCAGAATGGTCTGTCTTTGGTTGCGGTCACGCCTGAGCCCTTGCCATGCTTCCAACTCATTGCGCTTGACCGTCTTGGAATGCTCGCCCGTCATCCTATCCCAAAGACCCCGAACGCCTGAGCGCAACCGCCCCGCGCGCTCTTTCGTCTCACGGTTCCAACGCTCTTTCTGGCCTTCGGCCATTTTGGTGCGTTCTTTTGCGTGGATTTCTCGCATCGCTTTGCGCTGATCACGCAAAGGTGTCAGCGCGTCTTTGGCCAATGTCTTGGCTTGCTTGATGAAGCTATCCAGACGCGGTGCGATAGAGTTAGCGATGTGCTTTCTGGTATCGGCAATCGAGCGCAAATCGTCAGGCTTGCCGATTTTGGCTTTGATGTCTTTTGCCTTTACGCCTGTTAGGCGCGAGAGCGCAAAGACTTCGCCTTCGTAAGTGACAGCCACATGGCCGCGCCTGTCACCTTTGGCCAGATAAAGCCCGCGCTCTTCAAGCGCATGAGCGAAGGATTCGCGGTTGTCCGAAATCGCCCAGGCATCTTGAGCACGGCTTTTGAGTGTTTTGGCATCCAGTCCTGCCCGCTTAGCTTGCTGCCATTCATCGAGCGTGAAGTTGCGGGGGTCGCGTTTTGATTTGTCGGCCAAGCCTTCGGGCATTGTCCAGCCGTTCTCCAGATAGAGCTGCTTGGATACCTCTTGCAGTTTGGTCTTATAGAAGGACAGTTGCTTGGCGGTCATCGTCTCGGCATCGATCCGTGACCAGACGGCATGGGCATGGCGGCGACCTTCCTTCTCGTGGAAGATTACCATGCGCGGCTGACCGGTCAGCCCCATCTTTTCTTCGATGGAAGCGACTGCGCCCTCAAAAACTTCGGCAGGCACGTCCTCATTTTCAGGTGGGTTGAGCGACACAGAAAACAGATGCTGTTGGCAGCGCGTGCCTTTGGCCAAAGCCTCAGACTCTTTCATCGCGCCCATGATATCTTCTGCTATGAATCCACGCACTTCAAAGACTTCGACATGCTCATTGTCCTGAGCGTTCAGGAGATGACGGCCAAGCTGCGCAGCACCGCTGCGCTGTGAGGCCTTGAGGATCACGGGGACGGCTCCATGCCGAGTGCCGTCATGAGGACTTTACGAATCTCGGCAATATCATCCGAGGCCGACACTAACGCATCTTCGGTTTCAGGCGTGACGGGCAGCGTGCCCAGATTGGCCTGCTTGGCGATCTGGTTCATGTTGTTGGCGAGGCGGGATTGGCCAAATTTGCCAAGGACACGCAGCAAAGCATCGCGATCTATCTGGCTCACTCGTTTTCTGCGGGGTGGATTGTCGAGCAGCCGTTCGCGGATATAGGCACCAAGCGGCCTGCCTTCGGCCTGTTCTTCAAGCCTTGCCCGTTCCTCAAACGAGAGGCGGAGTGAGAAGGGCGGGTCGTAAGACTTTTTCGCCATAGCGAACGCCCCCTCACGCCTTTAGCCGCCTCCGAGCAGTCACAGAAGCGCGACGGCGCGGAGAACGGCCATCCTTGCTTGTCTTGGGCTTCGGGAAATTATCCTGACCGAGTGAGGTATGCTGGAGCTGCTTGTTCCAGTCCTGCATCACCTCTAAAAGGTTTGCGGCTGCACCTTCAGGGTGCGCCATTATCCCTTGTTTCGCTAGATGCAACATAGTTCCGTGTTTGTGAGATCAGGCGAACATATGATGCTTTGCTGTTTTGATGGCCAAGCCATCAAAAATGTTTCGAATCCTCTTGGATGCGCCAGTTTTTCAAACAGAAGCTTCTCAGCTTGATGCAACGTGCTTCCATGCTATCAAAACGATTGTGATTATGCATCCTGGTGCGCTACCTGTTGCGGATGGACGCCATATCAAAAGACCCGAATGACGTGTTTTTATTGACAGGTGGGGTCTGTACCCTTGCGGTGCATGCGCCGGTGGGCGGCGTGCCGCAGATTATCTATTGGGGTGCGCGGCTGGAGCCGGATGCGGATATGTCTGCACTTGTATCACTGACCGTGCGGCAAAGCGCACAGGGCGGGGCGGATACGGTGATTCCGGTGAGCCTGTCGTGTGAAAGCGGGACCGGATATGATGGCCCCGCAGGCTTCAGCGGGCATCGTGATGGCGATGACTGGGCGCCTATATTGCAGGTTTCTCGTGTCGATGCAGATGGGCAGGCGCTGGATATCCATTGCGCCGATGATGCATGCGGTATTAGCGCGCACTATGCTATCGCGGTGGATATTGAGAGCGGCGTGCTCACAGCACGGACGCGCTTTACCAATATCGGTGATGTGCCGCTCGCCATTGATTGGGCGGCCGCGCTCTGCCTGCCGCTGCCACACGGCATGGATGATATTATCCATTTTTCAGGCCGGTGGGCGCACGAGTTTCAGAGCGAGCGGCATAGTCTCGGGCAGGGTGGTTTTATTGTAGAAAACCGGCGCGGCCGCACGTCGCATGATAGGTTCCCCGGTGCAATATTCTGTGCGCCGCATACCGTTGAAAAAGCGGGACCCTGTGCCGCTATGCATCTGGGGTGGAGCGGCAACCATATGCTGCGTGCGGACCGGCAGATGGATGGACGGATTATGACGCAGGCGGGGGAAAAGCTGCTTTCCGGTGAAGTGCAGCTGGACGCGGGTGCGGCATATGAAACGCCGCCTGTATATGCCTGTTACGCGGCATCGGGCCTGTCGGATCTTTCGGGCAGGCTGCATGATTTTTACCGGGCGCAGCTGACGGACAGGCGTGTGAAGAGCAAACCGCGGCCGGTGCATTACAACACATGGGAAGCGATCTATTTTGCGCATGCGCCCGGCAAGGTGATAGCACTTGCCGATGCAGCTGCGGAAATAGGTGCAGAGCGATTCGTGCTGGATGATGGCTGGTTCCTTGGACGTCGCGGCGATGCGGCGGGACTGGGTGATTGGCAGGTGGACCGGTCGGTTTATCCGGGTGGCCTGACGCCCGTGATAGATCATGTACAGGGCCTCGACATGAAATTCGGGTTATGGGTTGAGCCGGAGATGGTGAATGCCGACAGCAACCTGTTCCGCGCACATCCGGACTGGATATTGTGCGCGCCCGGTGTGGAACAGGTGCCATTTCGCAATCAATATGTGCTCGACCTGACCCGCAGGGATGTCAGCGATAACCTGTTCGGGCAGATTGACGCGCTGCTGAGTGAAAATACCATTGATTATCTCAAATGGGATATGAACCGCGATATTAATCATCCAGGTGGGTGCGACGGACGTGCGGTGGCCGGGGCGCAGGTGCGCGCGGTCTATGCGCTCATCGACCGACTGCGTACCGCGCACCCCGATGTGGAAATTGAAAGCTGCGCCAGTGGCGGCGGGCGTGCCGATTATGGCATATTGGCCCGCACCGACCGCATCTGGACATCGGACAGCAATGACGCGCTTGACCGGCAGCTTATTCAGCGCGGCGCATCGCATTTCTTTCCATTGGAAGTCATGGGCGCGCATGTTGGGCCGGAAGTGTGCCATATCACGCGGCGAACGCTGTCTATGGAACTGCGCGCCGCGACTGCGCTGTTCGGACATATGGGTGTCGAAGCCGATATCACGCGCATGTCCGCGCGTGACAAAGCGGTGCTGGCGGATGCCATCCGGCTGTACAAGGCAAAACGCGACCTGCTGCACAGCGGGCAATTTGTCCGCATCGACGCTGCGCCATGGCAAAATATTGTCGGTGTGATGGCCAGGGATAAAGCCTCTGCGCTTTTTTCCTATGCACAGATAGGCAGCATGCCGGAAACGCTGCCAGGCATGCTGCGCTTTCCCGGGCTTGATGCTGCGCGGCGCTATCTTCTGAAATGTATCTGGCCCGTACAGCCCCGCACACCGACGCCGCACTGGCTGGAAAATTCCGCGCTTGTGGGCGAGGGCATTGTGGCGAGCGGGGACATGCTGATGAAGGTTGGACTTCAATTACCGGTGCTGTTCCCCGAAAGCTGTATTCTGCTGGAGCTTGAAGCTGTTCAGGCGATGTAACGGGTGGCCGGGAATTGCCGTGCCATGCTTGCTTTCCAGTCTTTCAGCCTATCCACCGGCACACAGGCGACGATACAGCCGCCAAAGCCGCCGCCTGTCATCCGCGCGCCTATTGCGCCATGCTCACGCGCACCCCCGGCAATGGCATCAATTTCGGGTGTGGTGATTTCAAAATCATCGCGCATGGAGGCATGGCTGGCGTCCATCTGCGCACCAAATGCTGCCATATCACCCGCACATAGAGCGCCAATAGCGGCCAGCACGCGGCGATGCTCGCTATGGGCATGGCGCGCACGCTTGCGCTGTACCTCGGGCAGGCGCTCTATCGCGGCCACCTGTGCTTCATTTAGCTGGCACAGCCAATCGGCACCCAGCGCGGCCGCCGCAGCTTCGCATTCCTGTCGCCGCTCGGCATAGCGGCCCTCGTCCAGCTTGCGGGTAATGCCCGAATGCAGCACCGCGAAATGATGGCCATCGGGCAGGGTGATAAGCGTATGTGCGAGCGTGTCCGTCTCCAGCGCCAGCGCCTGTTTCTCGCTGGCTATGGCCACTGCCATCTGGTCCATAATGCCGCACGGCACGCCGATAAATTCATGCTCGACCTGCTGCGCCCAGCGCGCAATATCGACATCCGCGACATGTTGCCCCGCATGTTCGGCCAGCGCCTTGAGCACCGCTACCGTGACCGATGCGGAGGAGGACAGGCCTGCACCGCCTGGTACATTGCTGTCCACCACAACGCGCATCGGGGTTTCTATCAGTTTGTTCTCTGCGCCTTTGACGAGCGCGCCCGCGATATAATCAGACCAATGCCCGTTAAAAGGTGTATCCAGACTACGCCGGACCGCTTCACCATATTGCGCCGAGTAAATCGCGTGGCTGCCATCATCCGATGGCCCCACGGCAACATGCGTGGCATTTGCAATCGTGGTGGGCAGCACTATGCCGCCATTATAATCGATATGCTCGCCAATCAGGTTGACCCGGCCATGCGCCATGGCGGTGGCAATGGGCACAGCAGCAAATATGGCGGCGTATGTTTCGTCGATCATCATAGCTTCCGAAACGCTTTTGCAGCGTCTTCCGGCGCGACATCTACCGTGAACAGCCCTGTCGACTGTTCCACCGATGCCAGATATTTCACCTTGTCAGCAGAGCGTAGCAGCGGGTAGAATTGCGTGGTGAAATGCCAGCCCACATGTTTTCCAGCCGGGGCGGCATGCAGGCTGAGCATATAGGGGCATTCACGCCCGAAAAATGCATCATAACGCCGCGTTACATCGCCCAGAAGATGCGCAAAGCCGGTGATTTCGGCATCATCCATGTCCCAGGGTCCGGCGCGGCGCTGCATTGGTGCCACCCATATTTCATAAGGGAAACGCGCAAAGGGCGGAGCAAAGGCCAGCACGCCCGATTGCCTGGCCACGCCATATGTATCTTGCCATTTTTGCATATGCGCAGCGAGGTTATATCCGCCGGCAAAGGCGTCTGCTGCTTTGCGCGGCACTTCCGGGATGATCGGAAAGGCATAAATCTGGCCATGCGGATGATGCAGTGTCACGCCCACTTCCTCACCGCGATTTTCAAACGGCAGCACATAAGCGGCACCTGCTGCATAGAGTTCACGGTAGCGGTCAATCCATGCATGAACCAGCAGTTCGCGGCGTTCCCGCGACAATGTGGCCAGACTGCCTGAACCTTCCTTTGTATAGACCACCACTTCGCATCGGCCCGTTGCGGGGGCTGTCTGCACACCGTCTGGTGCGGTCATTTCCTGCGCGCTGTTTCTGCCCAGACCGCTAAAACTGGGGAAGCGGTTTTCAAATATCGCCAGATCGAAATCGGCAAACGGTATCTCGGTGGTATTGCCGCCCGGCAATGTGGGGGCCAGCGGATCATCCGCCGCTGATGGCTTGAACGTGCGGTTCTGCCGTCCGCTGGCATAGACAGACCAGTCCTGCCTGAGCGGATGGTATCGCAGTTCAGCCTCTTTCGGCCCGCCATCCAGCATATTATCGGCTACGGTACCATGGTGCGGGGCATAGCCATACAGCATCACATCGCGCCCGTCCGGCTTTGTCAAATGCCGCCGGTGAATCGTCTTCCCGCGCGGTGCATGGTCCAATATATGCTGCCGATCATCCATGGATATAGACAAAGAGGGTAACACGCCTGTTTTCAAGCCCTTTATGCTTTCAAGTCACCCGCCCGCTTTCGCTGCACTGCAACATAATGCTATGCAAGTGGCCGCTTTGCCGCTACAGCGCTGACATGTAATCGCGGGCGCAAGCGCTGTCCTTTCACAGAATCGCGATATATTTTTTAAGCGCCCTCCGGTGAGACAATTCGGCTGGCCATATTTTTACTGGATTTCTATGCCTTTTTCGAACCTGCCCGCCACCATAGCCGCTGCCCTTACCGAGCGCGAATATGCCAAACCCACCGCCGTACAGGCCGCTGTGCTTGAAGCCGAAGCCGATGGCCGCGACATGATCGTGTCGGCGCAGACCGGATCAGGCAAGACCGTTGCCTTCGGTCTCGCCATCGCGGCGCAGCTGCTGGAAGAAAGCGGCAATTTCCCGTTTCTGCGCGAACCGCGCGCGCTGATTATCGCGCCGACGCGCGAACTTGCACTGCAGGTCAGCCGTGAACTGGGCTGGCTGTATAAACAGGCCGGCGGACATATTGCCACCTGTGTCGGCGGCATGGATGCATCGAAAGAGCGCCGCAATCTGCGCCATGGCGCGCATGTCGTGGTGGGCACGCCGGGGCGTTTGCGCGATCATATCGAACGCGGCGCGCTCGACCTGTCGGGCCTTAAAGCCATTGTGCTCGACGAAGCCGACGAGATGCTCGATATGGGCTTCCGCGATGATCTGGAAGAAATTCTTGACGCGACACCTTCGGAAGAACGCCGCACATTGCTGTTTTCCGCCACCATGCCGAAGCCGATTGTGCAGCTTGCCAAGCGCTATCAGAAAGACGCGCTGCGCATTTCCACTGTCGGTGAAGATCGCGGGCACGGCGATATCAGCTATCAGGTTGTGACCGTTGCGCCGGCCGATACGGAAAATGCTGTCGTAAATCTGCTGCGTTTTCATGAAGCCGAATCGGCGATGCTGTTCTGCGGTACGCGCGAAGCGGTGCGCCGTTTGCACAGTTCGCTGGTCGATCGCGGCTTTAGCGCCGTGGCACTGTCGGGTGAACATAGCCAGAGCGAGCGCAACCAAGCGATGCAGGCGCTGCGTGACAAGCGCGCGCGGGTGTGCGTGGCCACCGATGTGGCTGCACGTGGGCTCGACCTGCCTAGCCTGTCACTGGTGATCCATGTGGAAATACCGCGTGATGCCGAGACATTGCAGCACCGTTCAGGCCGCACCGGCCGCGCAGGCAAAAAGGGTACAGCGGTGATGGTTGTGCCGTATCAGCGGCGCAAGAAAGTCGAGCGTATGCTGGGCGGGGCAAAAATTCAGGCGGAATGGATGGAGGCGCCAAGCCGCGCTGATATCCGCAAGAACGACAGTGAGCGTTTGATGAAGACCTTGCTGGAGCCGACCCAGGTGGATGAAGAAGACAGGGCGCTGGCGCAGCGGCTGCTGGCTGAAAAAAGCGCGGAAGATATTGCCGCCGCACTGGTACAGGCGCACCGTGCGAAAATGCCCGCGCCAGAGCAGATGCTCGATCGCGGACAGGCGCAACAGGAGCGTGGAGCTCCCCGGGCCGGGTTTGAGGACACGGTCTGGTTCAAAATGGATGTGGGTCATAATCAGCGCGCCGACGCCCGGTGGATTTTGCCGGTGCTGTGCCGACGCGGCCATATCACCAAGAATGAAATTGGTGCGATCCGCATTGCCGCAAACGAAACTTATTTTGAGGTGCCGCGCAAAGTGTCGGGCAAATTCATCGACGCACTGAGCCGCACCGAAGGCGCGGGTAATGATGATACCGATGATATCAACATCGTGCAGTTTGAAGGTAAGCCGCGTGACCTTGCCAAGCAGAACCGCAAGCGCGATTTTAATGGCAATTTTAGGGGCAAGTCCGGCGGTAAAGGCGGATTTGGCGGAAAGCGCGATGGCGGCGGTTATAAAGGCCGGGGCGGCAAAGGCGCGCCGCGCAGCAGAGAAGATGGTTTCAAGAAACGTGATGGCGACTTCAAAAAGTCCGGTGGTGATTTTAAAAAGCGCGATGGTGACTTTAAGAAAAAGGGTGGTGACGATTTCACGAAACGCGATGGCGACAAACCGCGCAGAGATTTCAAACCTAAACCTGAAGACCGCCCTGCCAAGTTAAAACCGAAATTTGGCGGGAAGCCTGATGGAAAATCCAAAAGCAAACCCAAAAGCAAACTAGGTGGACGCCCGCCCTTTAAAGGCAAAGGCGGTTTTAGGGGCGGCAAGAAGAAATAGGCTGCCCGCTTAATCGCCGACGGTGATACCGCTCCGGTCTGCGATCGCGCCTGCCCATGCCCATCCGCCGAAAGTTTCGGATATGGCGACCGTCAACTCATTTTCACCTTTGCGCAGATCCAGTCCCGCAGAATCAAAAAAACCGACTGTGCCTAGAAACCGGTAATCGCGGACCCGCCATCCGGCATTTCCGTAATATATGCGTTTGCCGTTCAGATAAATTCGCACCCGGTCCGAATAGCCAAAGGACAGCTCTTTCATCTGGTCTGTTTCCGACACTATGTTGAGCCGGACGAAGACAGTATTGGCTTCACGGTTGCGTTCCGCAACTCTGGATAGATTGGCAATGCCATTGGTTTCGGCAGGCAGCGTCTGCCATGTCAGGTCCGCATAGGGTTTTTCGGAAAGCGTCAGGCTGGAATCGACCAAGGTTTCGGCAAAGGTGGAAGAGATGTTCCATTCACCAATCAATCCTTCGGGCAGCTCGGCAGATGTTTTCGGCGTGCCGACAATCGCGTCTCCGGCCTGTAGCGGACGGATTGTGATATTGGAAAAATAGGCTGGGCCTGCCTGCCGCCCGCCGCTGCGCAAGCCGACATAGCCGCTGGTCAAGGCGGTTTTCAGGTCGGGAATATGGAGGACGGGTGCAGCGCTGTTAAAATATATGTCGGCACGGTCCCCCTGCACCACGATTTTGACTTTATTCCAGCCACCATATTTTTGCGAAACCGGGGCGATGCCATTGCCATCCGAGAAAATCTGCCATGCGCTATTGCCATTTTCGACCGGCGTATATTGCAGCGCATCGGGCTTTTCATTCAAATGCCCGCGAAAATACATTTCCTCATAATGCCGGTCGCTGGCGGCACGCCAGCTTGCACCTATAAATATCTGCTGCTCGGCATAGGCGGCGTCAAAGCTGATAACGCCATCGGTGAAAATCATGTCATCGGCCCATAGTCGCCCGCGCACCAGTTTGATGGCTTCGCGGCCCAGATGACTGGTGACTTCCGCCTCTTGCGCCGCAACGCGCCAGACCTGTCCTTTGTATTCCAGAGCCGTGTCCTGCGCGGCGGCAGGCAGTGCAAAGAGCGCATGGATAATCGCGAGCATGAGGAGGAATAGGCGGCGCATGGGGAAAGCTCCTGTCAGATAAGTTGTCGGTGCATGTATGCAGGCAGTGCTTCTGTCAGTTATTGCAAAAAACGGCCAAGGCGCGTCTTTCCCGGTGCAGGTCTTGTGGAGTGAGGCCAATTATACCCTTGAAATCATTGATCATATGTGCCTGGTCGTAATATCCCGCCCCATAGGCAATTTGCGCCCAATCGGGATGGTCCAGATTTTCCGCCATTAGCGCGGTGCCGGTCACGCGCAACATGCGGGCATAGGATTTTGGGGAATGCCCGGTAATGCTGCGAAACCGCCGCCGCAAATGTCGTTCGCTTACATCCAACCGCTTTGCCAGCGATTGTGTCCGCATGCGCCCGCCTGTCTGGCGCAGGATGTGAAGTGCGGTATTTTCCGGCGTATCCTTCACATATTGATGGCATGAAAATGCACCCAGTTCACGCACAAGTGCCGCGGCAATATCGTGCGGGGTTCCCGTTTCAGCAATTTTCAGCGTTGATGTAAAATGCGTGCGCATTGCATGCGGCGCATCCAACATATTGGGCATGCCATCATGAATATCGGCAGGCAGGAACCCGCATATATGTGCGGAATATTCGGGCAGCAACTGTACGGAGATAATGTCTTCGCGCGGTTGCGGTCTGTACCAGTGCGGTCGCATGTCAGCGCGGCATATTTTCAGGCCGATACACGATATCGCGCCGTCATGATCATACCTGCGCAGGATGGACAGGCTGGGCTCGCCATGCGGAAGCACGCGGTGGTGCGCAGACCTTTCCTGCCCGGCAATGCTGATCCACAATTTGTCCATGACATGCGAATCAGTGCTGAGTGCCCATGACTGGTATTGCCCCAGATTCTGTGCGGGCGTGCTGTTGCGATAGCTGGGGACGGGCTTGGACATATTGGGCGTTTCCTGTCTGACGCTACGTCATCATATCCCAAAAGCATATATTGGCAAATAAATCGGAAAATATCTTGATGTGATATCTGAGTCTATGTATCACATTGAAATGTGATACTTAACGGAGTTCTGCCAATGTCTGCGCAATTAATCGAGAAAATCACCACCCTGATAGAGAATGGCCAGACCACGCGCGCAGGGCTGGCCCGCGCGGCGGGGCTGCATGCCAACTCGCTGCGCCGGCTGGGTGAAGATGACTGGAATCCGACTGCCGAGACGCTGGGCAAGCTCGAAAATTACCTGGCCCAGGATGCAGGCGCGGTGATGGCGAGCGCAGAGGAAATCATTAACGAGGCGCGCAATGGCCGCATGTACATTCTGGTCGATGATGAGGACCGGGAAAATGAGGGTGACCTGATTATCCCTGCGCAGATGGCCACGCCCGATGCGATCAATTTCATGGCGACGCATGGCCGGGGTCTGGTCTGCCTCGCCATGACCAAAAACCGGGTCGATGAGCTGGGACTCAACATGATGACAGCGGATAACCGGGAGCAGCATCAGACTGCCTTTACCGTGTCGATCGAGGCGCGTGAGGGCGTGACCACCGGTATTTCCGCCGCTGACCGCGCGCGTACCGTGGCAGTGGCGATCGACCGGTCCAAGGGGCCCGGCGATATTGTTGCGCCGGGCCATGTATTCCCGCTTCAGGCGCGCAATGGCGGTGTGCTGGTGCGCGCGGGCCATACCGAAGCGGCGGTTGATGTATCGCGGCTGGCCGGTCTCAATCCATCGGGCGTGATTTGCGAAATCATGAAAGATGATGGCGAGATGGCGCGCCTCGATGACCTGATCGGCTTTGCCCATAAGCATGGCATGAAAATCGGCACGATCCGCGACCTTATCGCCTATCGCCTGCGCCACGACCATCTGGTTGAAAAACGCGCCGAGGTGGATTTGCAAAGCGAACATGGCGGCCTGTGGAAAGCGATCAGCTATTTCAACACGGCTACGGAAACCGAGCAGGTCGTGCTGCAAAAAGGGCATATCAACCCTGACAAACCGACGCTGGTCCGCATGCACGCGCTGTCGGTTTTCAACGATGTGTTTGCGGCCGATAACAAACAGTCTGGCATGCTGGCCGAATCGATGAAGATTATCGCCGAGGAAGGTGCCGGTGTCATTGTGATGATAAACCAGTCCGGCCCCAGCGCGCTCACCAATCAGGTGCGCAAGCTGGCCGGTGAAAAAGGCCCGCCGATGGACCAGCTGCGCGATTATGGCGTTGGTGCGCAGGTGCTGGCCGAACTGGGCGTGCAGGACATGACACTGCTCACCAATACCAGTCATGATCTGGTCGGGCTGGACGCCTATGGCCTGCGTATTGTAGGGCAGAAGGCTGTACCCACTGGCCCTGGCAGAAGCTGAACCGCCCACAGGCCCGTAACGATATCCAGCGAATATAAAGGACAAAAAATGGCCCATTTCCTGATCGTGGAAGCACGGTTTTACGACCATCTCAACGACCTGCTGCTCGAAGGTGCACGCGAGGCATTGGAACGCGCTGGCCACAGCCATGAGACCGTGACTGTGCCTGGCGCGCTCGAAGTGCCCGCGGCAATATCACTGGCGATAGATGCACAGAAATACGACGGCTTTGTCGCGCTGGGCGTCGTGCTGCGCGGGGAGACTTATCATTTTGAAGTCGTATCGAATGAAAGCGCGCGGGGCATCATGGCGCTGACGCTGGATGGTGCGGCCATCGGCAATGGCATATTGACCGTCGAAAACGAGGCGCAGGCACTGGCCCGCGCTGATAAAACGCAAAAGAACAAGGGCGGCGAAGCGGCGATGGCGGCGATCCGCATGCTCGAACTCGCGGACAGTTTCGCGGGGCGGTGATGGCCCCATGAAGTACAGCGGCGTTTTCCCGTCGCCATGCGGCACCGGAACTGCGTCCGCCTATACCATTGATTGCACTGCATAATACGGCCAAAGTTTAATAAAGTTTCGGACTGTCGATAGTGCGCGGACCTGTCCTCCACCGCAACACTGCACCATGCCGCTCTGGATCCTGAAACAAGTTCAGGATGACGGGGGTGGAAAGGATGATGCAGGCAAAGTTTAATAAAGTTTAGGACTGCACATATGGCGACAGCAATGCAGCTTGAGTCCCCGCCGCAGACAGGCATATGCCATGCGTCCCTATATGGTGAACCAGCGGGCGAAGCAGGGTATGAAGCACCATGGCGCACCGGAACTGCGCCTATCCCTCCCCCTGATACCACTGCATAATATGGCCGAAGTTTAGTAAAGTTTAGGACTGTCGATACGGAGCATTTCGGTCCCCTGTTATTACACTGCATGGCGCTACGACAGCCATGCCCCTTACCGTCATCCCGGACTTGATCCGGGATCCAGAATGTATAGTCACAGCAGTTGCACCATACCGCTCTGGATCCTGCCCATCTCGTCATCCCGGCGAAAGCCGGGATCTCCCTTTCTTTTGCCGCACATCGGTGTCGCGGGATAATGCAGGAGATTCCGGCTTTCGCCGGAATGACAAGAAAAAAGAGGATGACAAGGAAAAATAGTATGACACGAATGGAGAGGATGACGAAGAAAATAGGATGGCGGGAACGGAAGGGATGATGCAGAGGGTGGGCCCTGCGCAGACAGGCAAAATAGCGCATAAGCGCGGCGGATAAAGCGAGGAGGAACAGCATCGCCTGAGGCTATCACAGCACATCATCTGTAGGACAGCGGTTTGTGCGGGGAGAGGCGCACCACAAGCCACTTGCACTTTTATGTCGATCCCATAGTGTCACCCCCTGCACCGGGCAGGATATAGCAGGGCAGTAGGGGAGAGACATATGCTGAGCAGCGGTGACAGTGCGGTCCAGCTCGCTGTATTTATCGGATTGATGGTGCTGGTCGCGGCTCTGGTCTATTTCAAGGTGCGCGGCAAGGGAGCGGGCGAAGATGCCGATTCCAAGGAAGTGTTTCTGGCCGGCGGCGGGCTGAACTGGTTCTTTATCGCGGGCGCGATTACGCTCACCAATCTTTCAACCGACCAGCTTGTTGGCATGAACGGTAATCAGATGCTGCTGCTGGCCTGGTGGGAACTGTCCGCCATTGTCGGGCTTTCCATTCTCGCCTTTGTGTTCGTACCGATCTATTACCGCGCCAATTGCACCACCGTCACGCAGCTGCTGGAAAAACGGTATAATCAGCGCAATATTCGCACCACGATTTCAGCGCTTTTCCTGATCGGCAATATCCTGATCTATCTGCCCGCCGTTATCTATAGCGGGTCGCTATTTATGCAGTCTTTGTTCGGGCTGGAATCCCATGTGGTTTCCGTGACGGTTTCAGACAGCGAGATGAGTTTCGACCTGACCCTTATTGCCATTGCGACGGTGTTTGCGGTTGTGGGGGCGGCTTATGCCATATTGGGCGGTCTGCGCGCAGTTGCCGTGCTCGATACTTATAGCGGTGTCGGCATTTTGGCGCTCGCGCTGGCGGTTGTATTCCTGGCTCTGCAGGCGGTGAATTTCGATATTGTGACAGATGTGCCGCCGGAACGGCTGACCATGATCGGGTCAAACACATCGCCAATCCCGTTTCACACGCTGTTTACCGGCATGATCCTGATCCAGATTTTCTATTGGAGCACCAACCAGAATATCACGCAAAAGGCATTGGCGGCGCCCACGGTCAAGGAAGCGCAAAAGGGCGTGATGGCCGCGGCTTTTGTCCGCTTTCTCATCATCCCCGCCATTGTTGTCGTGCCGGGCGTGGTGGCGTATAAACTGTTCGGCGATGTCGGCGACAAAGCCTACGGCATGCTGGTTGCCGAAGTGCTGCCCAGCTGGACCAGCGGCATGTTTGCGGCGATGATTGCTGCTGCCGTGTTGACGACATATTCCGCGGTGCTGAACGCGACGACGACGCTGTACACGGTGGATTTGCACAAACCCTATATCAACGAAAACGCGCGTGCGGGCCGTCTCAACCGGATTGTCGGCATTGCCGCCACGATTATCGCGGTATTGCTGGTGCCGGTATATGCCAATGCGGAAAGCATCATCAATTTGCTGCAACAGCTCAACGGCCTACTGTCCATGCCGATCCTGTCGGTCTTCATTGTCGGGTTGCTGTTTAAAAATGTTGATGCTGATGCCGCGATCGCCGGCCTGATCTGGGGCTTTGCGCTCTATGCGTTCCACAATTTCACGCTCTATGCGAAAGGCGCTGTCTATGAAGGTGAGACAGTGTATCAGCACTTCGGTCTTGACTGGCTGCATTATATAGACGTGATGGTCATTGTGCTTGTCACGTCGGTCATGGCTGCGCTGATTGTAAACCGGCTGGTGTATGGAAAACGCGCTTCGTTTGGCTGGCGTGGCGGCGAAGGTGCGGGAGTGGCGACGGGTGGCTGAAACTATATTGGTTATCGATGAAGGCACAACATCGACCCGGGCGATGCTGTTCGGTATGGACGGCACGCCGCAGGGCAGCGCGCAAAAGGAACTGACTCAGCATTATCCCGCCCCCGGCCTGGTCGAACATGATGCAGAGGAAATCTGGCAGCATACGCTTGCCTGCGCGCAGGACATGGTGCGCACCGCAGGCGGAGCCGGAGCGATAGCCGCGATCGGCATCACCAATCAGCGCGAGACGGTCGTATTCTGGGACCGGCGCACGGGCGCACCGCTCGCCCCCGCGATTGTGTGGCAGGACAGGCGTACGGCGGAAGCCTGCGCCGCGCTCAAGGAGGCTGGGCATGAGGAGGCGGTACAGGCCAAAACCGGCCTGCTGCTCGATCCCTATTTTTCGGCAAGCAAGATACGCTGGGCGCTGGATAGCTGGCCGCAGCTGAAAGCCGCGGGCGACAATCTGGCCGCGGGGACAGTGGAAAGCTATCTTGTGTACCGGCTGACGTTACAGAATGGCAGGGCAAGACATGTCACCGACGCGACCAACGCGTCGCGCACCTCGCTGATGGATATACAGCGCGGCAGCTGGGATGAGGGATTGTGTGACCTGTTTGGCGTGCCGCAGGGCATATTGCCCGAAATTGTCGATTGCGCGGGCGAAATAGGGATGACCGCGCCGGATTTGTTTGGCGCGCCCATTCCGATCTGCGGTATGGCGGGGGACCAGCAGGCGGCCACTATCGGCCAGTCCTGCCTGCAGCCCGGCCAGACCAAGGCGACCTATGGCACCGGCGCATTCGTGCTCACCAATTCAGGAGCTGAAATGCGGATATCACAGCACCGCCTGCTTTCCACCATCGCGTGGCAGATGGACGGCGAGCGGGTGTTTGCGCTCGAAGGTTCGGTGTTTGTTGCCGGATCGCTGGTGCAATGGCTGCGCGATGACCTGGGTTTGCTGGAGAGTGCGGCCCAAACAGAAGAGCTGGCGCGCAGTGTGGCGGATAATGGCGGCGTTTATCTGGTGCCCGCGCTGTCAGGGCTGGGCGCGCCGCATTGGCGCAGCGACGCGCGTGCGGCGATCAGCGGGCTGAGTTTTGCGACGGGAAAAGCGCATGTGGCCCGCGCTGCATTGGAAGCGATGTCTTACCAGACGCATGACCTCAAATCCGCCTTTGCCGCTGATGGCGTAGACTGGGCCGAGCTGCGCATTGATGGCGGGATGGTTGCCAACGACTGGATGGCACAGGACCTGGCGGATATATTGGATGTTAAGGTGGAACGGCCTGCCTTTACCGAAACGACGGCGCTCGGCGCAGCGATGCTCGCCGCCGTGGGGGTTGGGCATTACGCTGATCTGGCGGAGGCTTCTGCTATGCGCGGGCAGGCTGATGCGTTTGCGTCCGGAATGAACGCGGCGTCGCGTGACAATAGGCTGAGTGGCTGGAAAGGCGCACTGGAGAAAGCGTTGAGATAGAGTCACATAGCTGCGGTCTCTTTCCCGCCACTTCCTATAAACGCTATGATATCCGCCCACATCCGTCACCCCGGCGAAAGCCGGGGTCTCCTTTTCTTTCCAGCGCCAGATTGCAGGAGATTCCGGCTTTCGCCGGAATGACGATTTATGAAAAAAGGGCGGCTGCCTTTATAAACAACCGCCCCTTTCTTCGTGTCTGTTTTCGAATGTTACGCCGCTTTGTAAAACGTCTCGCCCTTGTCGGCCATGTCGCGGAATGACTGGGGCGGGCTGAAGCGTTCGCCGTGGCGCTGGGCCAGGCTGTCGGCGGTGCGCACGAAACTGTCGACGCCGACTGTGTCGATATAGCTGATCGGACCGCCGGTATAGGGCGCAAAGCCCCAACCGAAAATCGCGCCGAGATCGGCTGACTGCGGATCACTCACCACTTCTTCGTCATAGCATTCGGCCGTGGCGATTAGCTGGATATAGAGCAGACGCTCCTTGACCTCTTCGACGGAAGGCTGATCTTCGAGCAGCGGATAATGCTCCTCCATGCCCTTCCACAGATCAAGCCGGTTGCCATTATCGTCATAATCGTAAAAGCCCTTGCCGAAACGGCGGCCAGAGCGGCCCAGTTGGTTGACCATCAGGTCGAGGAAAGCCTCACCGCCATTGTCGACATAGGCGTCGCCCAGCGCTTCTTTGGTCGACTGCATGATGTCATAGCCGAGCTTGAGCGTGGTTTCATCCGTCAGCGCGAGCGGGCCGATTGGCATGCCGAGGTGCAGCGCGGCGTTTTCAATGAGCGCCGGCTTGATACCTTCGGTCACCATCAGCATCGCTTCGTTGACATAAGGCGGGAACACGCGGTTGGTAAAGAAACCGCGCACGTCTTTCACGACAATCGGCGTCTTGCGGATGCGCGCGTTATAATCGAACGCTGCCGCCAGCGCCTTGTCGCCGGTTTTTTCGCCCGGGATAATCTCGATCAGCGGCATTTTCTCGACTGGCGAGAAAAAGTGCAGACCGATAAATTGATCAGGACGCTCCGAATTCTCGGCAAGGCCTGTAATTGGCAAAGTTGACGTGTTCGATGCAAAAATCACATCCTTGCCGATAACCGCTTCGGTTTTCTTGATAACGTCGGCCTTGACCTCGGGGTTTTCGAACACCGCCTCAATGATAAGGTCAACGTCTTTCAGATCGTTATAGTCAGTTGTGGGGGTGATGCGTGCCAGGAAGGCATCGGCCTTTTCCTGCGTCATTTTGCCGCGTGACACGCGCTTGTCGAGGATTTTCTTCGTATAATCGACGGCTTTCTGCGCGTCTTCCTCGCTGCGGTCGAGCACGATCACGTTCATGCCGCCCTTGGCGGTGACATGCGTGATGCCGCTGCCCATCAGGCCCGCGCCCAGAACGCCAACGGTCTTGAGCTCAAGCGGCGGAATGCCTTCGGGGCGCGCGGCGCCTTTTTCGGCGGCCTGTTTGTTCACAAACAGCGTGCGGATCATGTTGCGCGCCACAGGGCCGGACAATAGCTGCGTGAAATATTTGCTTTCCACGCGCAGCGCTGTGTCGATCGGCAGCATGGAGCCTTCATAAAGACATGACAGGATCGCTTTTACGGCGGGATAATTGCCCTTGGACTGTTTCAGAGCGATCGCGGCAGCGCCCATATACATCGGCACGGCGCGCGGATCCATTGAACCTGCACCGCCGGGGAATTTGAAACCTTTCTTGTCCCATGGCGCGGCGGCTTTCGGGTTGGCTTTGACCCATTCCTTCGCCTTGGTGACGATTTCATCGGCGGGTGCGATTTCATGGATAATGCCTTGCGCCAATGCGGCGGCAGGATTGGTGGGCTTGCCCTGCATAATCATCATGCCCGCAGCTTGCAGACCGATCAGGCGCGGCAGGCGCTGTGTGCCGCCGCCACCGGGGAGCAGGCCAACCTGCACTTCGGGCAGGCCAAGCTGGATTTTGGGATTGTCGGCACAGACGCGGTAGTGGCAGGCCAGTGCCAGTTCCAGACCGCCGCCGAGCGCCAGGCCATTGATCGCACAGGCCACCGGTTTGGCATGCGCGCCGCCCTTCAGCATGTCCTTGGCAGTGTTGCCGCCGGTTTCCATGCGGCGCAGCGTAGAGTTCAGCGCAAATGCCTGTTCAAACGCTTCGGCTGTTGTCGATGCCGCCGAAGAACCGAGCATATTCAGGTCGGCACCGGCCAGAAAGCCGGATTTCTTGCCCGATGTAATCACCGCGCCCTTGATATCGTCATTGCTGATCAGCTCATCGACGAATTTCGGGAATTCGGCCATCAGCTCGCCATTCCACACATTCATCGACTGGCCCGGCAGGTCGATTGTCACCAGCGCAATGCCATCGCTATCAATATCAACTGTAAATGTTTTGTAGGTCATAAATTTGCTCCTGCTCTATCAGGCGGCCATTTCAAAATTGCCGCTCACCCTGAGCTTGTCGAAGGGTGGAATAATGTGAGGCTCGTACTTCGACAGACTCAGCACGAGCGGGGGTGCTTTCATTCAAACGCGCTCAATGATCGTGGCAATGCCCATGCCGCCGCCGATGCAGAGCGTGGAAAGCGCGGTCTGTTTGTTCGTGCGCTCCATTTCGTCGAGCACGGTGCCCAAAATCATCGCGCCGGTCGCGCCCAGCGGATGGCCCATGGCAATCGCGCCGCCATTGACGTTGATTTCGCTATGGTCGACTTTCATCGCCTCCATGAAACGCAGCACAACGGCGGCAAATGCCTCGTTCAGTTCCCAGATATCAATGTCGCTGGCGTCCATGCCCGCGCGTTTCAGGGCTTTTTGTGCGGCGAATTCAGGACCTGTGAGCATGATGGTAGGTTCGGAACCGATGGAGGCCATCGAAACAATGCGCGCCCGCGGTTTCATATCATATTTGTCGCCCGCGTCCTTATTGCCGACCAGCACCGCCGCACTGCCATCGACAATGCCTGATGAATTGCCCGCGTGGTGGACGTGATTGATTTTTTCCAGCTCGGGATGCCTGATAAGCGCAACGTCGTTAAAGCCGGGCATCGCTTCGCCCATCGCCTGAAAGGCCGGGTTCAGTGCGCCTAGAGACTGCATGTCGGTCTGCGGACGCATCAGCTCGTCGGTTTCCAGAATGGTTTCGCCAATCACATCCACAATCGGCAGGATGGATTTTTCAAAACGGCCTTCGTCCCACGCCTTGGCGGCGCGTTTCTGGCTTTCCACGGCATAGGCGTCGACATCGTCGCGGCTATAGCCATATTTGGTGGCGATCAGGTCGGCCGATATACCCTGCGGCACCAGATATTCCTGAAACGCCAGCTGCGGGTCGGCCATACCGCCGACGCCGTCGCTGCCCATGGGCACGCGGCTCATGCATTCGACGCCGCCGCCAATGGCGAGGTCGGTTTCGCCCGATTTCACCTTGGCCGCTGCAATATTGACGGCTTCGAGGCCCGAGCCGCAGAAACGGTTGACCTGAATCGCCGATGTTGTTTCAGGATAGCCTGCCTGCAACACTGCCATGCGGCCAATCACCGCGCCCTGCTCACCCACAGGGGAGACAGTGCCGAACGCCACATCTTCGATTTCCTCGCCCGACAGGCCATTGCGGTCGCGGACAGAGCCGAGCACCTGTGCGGAAAGGTTGAGCGCCGTGATTTCATGCAGCGCGCCATCGGATTTGCCCTTGCCGCGCGGGGAACGGACGGCATCGTAAATATAGGCTTCGGTCATCGAAAATGTCTCCTGAAACGTCTTTGTATCTCGTTAGATATAGGGGCCGGGCAGCCAGTATCCAGCATAGTTACCCGAAAATTCGGACGTGCAGGATAAATTTAACCGCCCGGTTAAATCTGATGTTTTGCTAGCCGATTGTGCAGTGCAGCACAAGGGGGAGAATCGACTATAGCATTATTTTACGTGTGGCGCTTGTCATGCAGGCCCCAAATCCAACAAGAATTGACACAAATGGCGCAATAAAGGCGTTCCTAGGTGAGAAGCTAAGAGAAGCTAAGAGAAGCTAAGAGAAGCTAAGCGGTCTGTGATACACTAAAGCGCTTTGCGGGCCTTTGTCACATCATGGCCATAAAGCCAGTCCAGTTGCCGTGCGGCGGCTTCGGGTGCGGCATGTGTGGCGAGGCGCATCGAACGCTGTTCGATAGCGTGACTGCGGTGGAACAGCCTGGCATTGTCGCGGGCGGTGTTAATGACGCGCGCGACGCGATTGCGCCGTTTGCGGGCATAGCCGGCAAAAGCCGTATCGCTGTTCGTGTTTTCCGCCAGCTGTCTTGCCAGAACATAGGCGTCTTCAATCGCCATCACCGCGCCTTGTGCCATAAAGGGTGACATCGGGTGGCAGGCATCTCCCAACAGGACGGCGCGGCCATCATGCCATTTGGGCGGCGGCCGGCGGCCGAATATGGCCCAGCGATAATGCGTATCGGCGGCTTCGATCAGGCGGGTGACAACCGGATGCCAGCCTGCAAAATCCGCCAGTGCCTGTTCGCGTGTACCCTTTGCGGTCCAGCTTTCGTTCTGCCAGCCTGAATGTTCAACCACGCCCACCAGATTGGCGAGCTTTCCGCCGCGCAGCAAATAGGTCACGGCGTGTTTGCCTTTGCCGGCCCAGACCGTGGCCGTGGGCGGGGGCGCATTTTGACCGAGTCGCTCAACCGGCACAGTCATCCGCCACGCGACATGGCCGGTAAAACGGGCATTGCTGCTGCCCAGCATCTGCGCGCGCACTGCCGAATGAATGCCGTCTGCGCCGATCACAATATCGCCGCGAGTTTTGCTAGTATTGGTGCCAGTATCGGTTATGGCCCACGCGCCGTCCTCATCATACCCATAGCCTGTCACCGCTGTTCCCGTCAGGACCACATCCGGCATCCGTTCGGCGAGTGTTTCGGACAGTATTGCCAGCAAATCGGCGCGGTGGATATGGATATAGGGCGCCCCCCAGCGGGCGGTGGCGGCAGTATCCAGTTCCACCCGAAATATCGTCTCGCCCGTGCGTCCGTCACGCATATCCGCCGCTTTGGGCATAAAGCCCGCCGCTTCGATCCGTGCGGCAATGCCAAGCGCTTGGAAAACCCGCATGCCATTAGGGCTGATCTGTATGCCTGCGCCGACCTCCTCCAGCGTATCCGCACGTTCCAGAACCTGTGCATTCCAGCCGAAATGATGCAGGCATAGCGCAGCGGCCAGCCCGCCAATGCCGCCGCCTGCTATAATCGCTGTTCCGCCTGTTGCAATCATATCCGCTTATTGCCCGCTCGGCTTCGGTTTGGCCAGCGCAAAGGCGCATGTACAAGCGGGGCTTATAATTTGGCAGATTGCGCCAATATATATTGTACCCACTCTTGATTCGAAAGGCTGCCCCATGGAATCCCTTGCCCCCGACCTCAGACAGATGCAGCGCACACCACTGCATGACAGCCATGTGGCCGCGATCCGCGAGATTGCGATTGTAAAAACCTATGCGGCGGGCGAAAACCTTGCCGACGCGGGGGAACCCATCGACCGGTTTGTCTATGTACTGGAAGGCGAAGTCGATGTGATTGACCCGTACACGGACGAGAGCTTCCTGCCGCACTCGCTGGGCGCAAACCAGTTTATGGGTGAAATAGCATTCCTGAATGGCGGTGTGTTTTCCATGCCGATGCGGGCCAGACAAGAAACGCGCGTGCTGGAGGCACCGCGCGAGGCGATGCTGGAACTCATGTCGCAGATTCCGGAAATGTCGGATATCATCATCACGGTTTTTGCTGCGCGGAGGCGGCGGCAGATTGAGGACGGCGACAGCAGCCTGAAGCTGATCGGCACGGACGTTGATCCCGAAATTCAGCGTGTCGCCACGTTCGCCAACCGCAACCGCATTCCGTATCAGGCGTTTGAGCTCAACAGCGATGAGGCCGAAAGCGAAGCGGCGGTCTGTGACCTGTCGGGTCATGATCCGGCGGTTATATTTGGCCGTGACAAGGTCATTGATGATCCGACACCGCTTAAAATCGCGCAGCTTTTGGGCATGGATCTCGACACCAAATCAGATGAGGTAATGGATGTCATCATCGTGGGCGGCGGTCCGGCGGGCGTGGCCGCAGCGGTCTATGCCGGGTCCGAAGGGCTGAAGGCACTGGTGGTCGAGGATATCTCGATCGGCGGGCAGGCCGGAACGTCCAGCCGGATTGAAAACTATATGGGCTTTCCCACCGGCATATCGGGCGCAGATCTTGTGTGGCGCGGCCATATTCAGGCGATGAAATTCGGCACCTTCTTCGCCATGCCGCGCCGCGCGACTGGACTGGAAAAACGCGGCGACGGCCTGTTTTGCGTCACGCTCGACAACGATCATGAAGTGTGCGCCAAATCGGTGCTGGTGGCGACGGGCGTGCAGTATAAACGGCTCCCGCTGGACCGACTGGAAGATTTTGAGGGCGCGGGCGTCTATTATGCGGCCACCGATATGGAAGCGCGCTTCTGCCGCAACACCGAAGCCACAATCATCGGCGGCGGCAATAGCGCAGGGCAGGCGGCCATGTTTTTAAGCCGCACGGCCAAACATGTGCATGTCCTGATACGCGGGGATTCATTGGCGGCTTCGATGTCGAGTTACCTTAGCAGCCGGTTGGAAGCAGACCCCAAAATCACGCTGCATTACGGCACGCAGGTCGAAACACTGCACGGTCAAGATAGGCTCGAAGGCATCACTGTCAAAGGTCCCGAGGGATCGCACAAGCTGGACAGCTCCGCCTTGTTCATCATGGTCGGCGCGGCGCCCAATACGGACTGGCTCAGTGATCTGGTCAAGCTTGATGACAAAGGCTTTGTCCAGTGCGGCGATGCGGCCTGTGCCGACAGTCCCTATGCGACATCACAGCCCGGTATATTCGCCGTAGGCGACGTGCGTGCGGACTCGGTCAAACGTGTGGCTTCGGCAGTGGGCGAGGGTTCGGTGGTCATTTCCAAGATATGGGAATATGTGAACGGCCCGAATGTCTGAGGGCATAGGCGGCGGGTACCTAGTTTCCAACCCACACATCAAGCACGTAGCGGCCCTGTTCCGTCATGTCCTCCATCCAGGCGAGGCTCTTTGACAGCTCTGCGCCGCTATGTTCGGCATGGATTTTGGCGAGCGCATGTTTGACGTCAGGTTCCATCGCGGCGCCATCGCCGCAGACATATATGACCGCGCCTGCCTCTATCAGTTCCCAGATTTTGGTGCTTTGCGCCTGCATCAGATGCTGTACATATTGTTTGGTATCGCCTTCGCGTGAAAAGGCGCAGTGCAGTTCGGCAATGCCGTCAGTATAGGCGGCTTGCAGTTCATCCGCATAGAGATAATCCTGCTGGCTATGGCGACATCCGAAAAACAGCATGGCGGGGCCGAGCGTCTTGCCCGCGTCTTTCAACGCGCGGCGTTCCTGCAAGAAACCCCGAAACGGAGCGATGCCGGTGCCGGGGCCGATCATGATGACCGGTTTTTGCGGATCATCCGGCAGGCGGAACGGCGTTGTCGGCGCTTTCACCACGGCCTGCACCGTGTCACCCGCCTGCATATCGCGCAGATAGGTGGAGCATACGCCTTTATATATGCCATTGCCCGAGTGTGCCGGTCCCTCGACCACACCCACGGTGATTGAGCATGCGCCCGGTGTCATGCTCGGCGAAGACGAGATGGAATAGTAACGTGGGCTGATAAACGGAATCATTTCCAGAAATTGTGCGAAGGGCAGCTCGCAGGCCGGGTGTTCGTCCAGAATATCGAGCACGGATTTGCGTTTCAGGAAGACTTCGCTGCGATACAGGTCTTCGCCATTTTTGGCAGGTGCGGCGAGTGCCTCCAGCACTGGCTTGGTCTTGGGACAGCGTGTATTGGCGGCCAATATCCCGATATCCCGGCGCGAAGCGACAGCCTGTAATTCGCCGTAAACTTCGGCCAGGCGTTTTACCGAAAACGTGCTGCCATTGGGAAAGGGACTGCGGCGGCCGCCGGTCACATCGACACGGATATAGGTCTGGTCATTAAAGCCGAAGCGCGACAGCGCGCGCTGGACCAATTCCGGGCTGTTCACCGGCACAACGCACAGATGATCGCCCGGCTGGTAAGTTACGTCTTCTGGCAGCTCGATCTCGATATGCCGTGTCGAACGGTCCGATGGATTGGTGCCGTTATGGTTTTGCAGTTCGCGGTTGGCGGTGATGGTCATTGGTGTGGCCCCCGCCTGCAGTGCCACGGGATTGGCAGTGACGCTTTCGGCAATTTCGACTTTATAAAGCGGTTCTGCCTCGGTGGGCGCAGTGAAATCTATATTGAGGTCCAGCGCCGTGCCAATGGCGGGCCAGAGCCTCGCGAACCAGTCATGGAACTGCTCGTCCATATCCTCGCGCGCATCGCCTTCGCCGCGCGGGGCGAGGCGGTTTGCGCCCAGCTCCTCAAGCCGCTGGTCGATCAGGCGCGGCACAGTCTGAAATGTCGAGGCCCAGTCACGGTTGCCGCACCCGAATACGGCATAGGTAACACCCTTTGCTGCACCGGTTGCGGCTTTGTCCAGCCAGTCCGTGAACTGCACCGCATTGTCGGGCGGCTTGCCGTTATAGGATGCCGTGACAATCACCACCGCACCTGATTTGGGCAGGCCATCTGCATAATCATCCAGATTGGCGAGGCGGGTATCAAAACCGTTGAGGTCGCCCATCTGCGCGACTTCATGTGCATAGCTTTCCGCCATGCCCAGATTACTGCCGTATAGCACTGTCAGCTTGGTGCCATGTTTGGGCCGCTGCGCCTGTGTTTTTGCACTGTCCGTGTCTTGAGTGGCTGCGGCGACCGCCGTGCGTGTCAGCCCGTCACGCATCTTGGCACGGATCGCAAAGCCATCGGGTTTGAGCGACAACGTCTCCTTGATATCCATCTGGTAATTCTTGTGATCGTAAAGCGTGAAGCGCTGCAGGATCATGGCGAGCACCAGCACCGCTTCCTGCATGGCGAACTGCCGCCCGATGCACGCCCGCTGGCCATTGCCGAACGGTTTATATGCATAATCCGGCCGCGCGGCTTCGGCTTCGCGCGAAAAATGATCAGGGTTGAATGCATCGGGATCATCGCCCCAGATGAATGTATCGCGGTGCAGGCTGGGGATCAGGATGGTGACAAACGTGCCTTTCCTGATCGGATATTGGCCGCCGACAATTTCATCCTTGAACGGCGCGACGCTGAACGCGGGCGCGGTGGGCCATAGCCGCAGTGCCTCCATCAAAATGGCGCGTGTATATTCAAGCTGCGCAATCTGCGCGATGGTGGGTGCGCTGCCGATGTCCTTGCCCAGCACCCGGTCCACTTCTTCAGTGGCTTTCGCCATAATGGCTGGATTTTTCAGCAGGTAATAGAGCGTGAAGGACATCAGCCCCGATGTGGTTTCATGCCCCGCGATCAGGAAGGTGTTGATCTGATAGCGGATATTTTCATCCGACAGACTCTCGCCCGTCACCTTGTCCACGCCCGCCAGCATGAAGTTGAGCAAGTCTTTTTGCGCGCCGCCGCTGCGCCGCCGTTCGGAAATGATGTCGTCGACCAGCTTGTTCATGAAAGCCACATCGTCTTTCATCTGTGCCAGGCGGCCGCGCAGTGCGATTTTTTCAAACGGCAGTCCCTTTTGCAGCATACAGGTTTCAAGCGTGCGGTTGAGCGCGTCGATAAACGGGTGAAAATCCTCGCGGTAAAATGAATTGAACCGGTAATCGAAACCGCAAAGCCCGATCGTGTCGAGCGTCAGACCAGTCATGTCGCGCACAACATCAATCTCGTCATCCGCGTTCAGCCGTTCCCATTTCAGCATAAGCTGATCGGCAATATCGACCATCATCGGCAGATATTCGGTCATTGCTTTCTGCGCAAAGGTTGGCAGTAATATATTGTGCGCCTTCGACCATTCAGGGTCGAGTGTGTCACCGGTGAAAAGACCATTGCCGCCCACCGCGCGCACACGTTTGAGCGGACCGCGCACAGTCTTGTCAAAACGTGTTTCGTCGCACAGTTCGTTGACGATTTCCGGCCCCGAAGCGATCATGATCGGTGTGCCCATCATGTCGAGCCAGAACAGCGGTCCCTGCTCCTTTGCATGTTCCATCAGGCTTTGCAGCGGCGTGTCGGCATCGACGGACAGAATATTGCCGAGCAATGGCAGGCCGTCAGGTTTCGGAATAGGATCCAGCCTGTTTTTGCCCGCCATAATATTCTCCCAAACCCGTTTCCCCGCAACCTATATCCCTAACAGCCGGATGGAAAGGTGGCAAAATGTTTTGCGGATGGTTTGGCAGCGTATCTGGCGGATCTAGAAGTCGGCCTGTTAGAGGGTCAGGCGCCAGTAAAGCAGAGAAGCTCAGGGCTTATATTCCTGCGGCAAGCTATTGTGGTCCATATCCACAAATGCGCCGTATAACCCGGTGACTTTGCCCTCTCTATCAAGCTTGCACGAACCGCGGCTCAGGATGTTTTTGACAATATTATCATCGCCAATAATCCGTGCGCGAAATTCGAAATCCTCGCCGCTTGAAAGGGCTTTCTGGATATGGTTTCCCACCATCGCCCTGTCATCGGGATGGTAGTAATAAATTCCATTCAAAAGCGCCGGAGGGCCTTTGTCAGGATCGCGGGCATGTATGGTGTAAATATGCGGGGACCAGTGGACACGTTTGGTGGCATGGTCCAATTCCCAGGTCCCCACGCCGCCAGTTTTTTCGGCCAGATGCAGTGATTTCTGGGCTTGTGCAAGATCCTGCGCGCTTTGGCGCAGTTTCCACAGCACAAACGCGAGCGCGCCTGCAAGAATGCAAATTGCCACAGTCAAGATGCTGACAGTGCTGATTGCCGAATACCTCCTTATTTGCATTGCTCCATATATTTGGCGCGTAACCGAATACGATAAAGAAGTATTAAAGAGGCGTTAAAATAGCGTTAACCATAATTAACGCCCTTTATCTGTTCAGCCTTCCTTCGATCAGGCCGTCGACAACGGAAGGATCGGCAAGGGTGGATGTATCGCCAAGATTGCCATATTCATTCTCGGCAATTTTGCGCAGAATCCGCCGCATGATTTTGCCCGAACGCGTTTTGGGCAGGGCGGGCGTGAGGTGCAGATGATCGGGCGTGGCAATCGGGCCGATTTCACTGCGCACATGTCCGCGCAGTTCCGCCACCAGCGCATCCGAGCTTTCCACCTCGGCATTCAGCGTCACATAGCAATAAATGCCCTGTCCCTTGATATCGTGCGGATAGCCGACAACAGCAGCTTCGGCGACTTTGGGATGTGATACCAGCGCGCTTTCCACTTCCGCTGTACCCATGCGGTGGCCCGAAACATTGATGACATCATCGACACGGCCGGTGATCCAGTAATAATCATCCTCGTCACGTCTGCAGCCATCACCGGTAAAATATTTGCCTTTATAGGTGCGGAAATAGGTATCAATAAAACGCTGATGATCGCCATAAACGCTGCGCGCCTGTCCGGGCCAGCTGTGCGTGATGCACAGATTGCCATCGGTAGCCTCCTCCAGCACATCTCCTTCGTTGGTCACGAGCTGCGGACGGATGCCAAAGAACGGCTTGCCCGCGCTGCCCGGCTTCATATCATGTGCCCCGGGCAGTGTGGTAATCATGATGCCGCCCGTTTCGGTTTGCCACCATGTATCGACAATCGGTGACTTTGCATCGCCGACAACATCATAATACCAGCGCCAGGCCTCCGGATTAATCGGCTCGCCCACGGTGCCCAGCAGCCGCAGCGAAGAGCGGTCATGCGCTTTGACGGGATCATTGCCTTCGCGCATCAACGCGCGAATGGCGGTGGGCGCGGTATAGAAAATATTGACCTTATGTTTGGCAACCACTTCCCAGAATCTGCCGAAATCGGGATAGTTGGGAACGCCCTCAAATATAATTTCGGTGGCGCCGTTTATCAGGGGACCATAGACGATATAGCTGTGCCCTGTGACCCAGCCGATGTCAGCACTGCACCAGAAAACCTCTCCCGGTTTATAGTCGAAAACATAGTGAAATGTGGTCGCGGTCCACACCGCATAGCCGCCGGTCGTATGCAGCACGCCTTTCGGTTTTCCGGTGGACCCTGACGTATAGAGAATGAAAAGCGGGTCTTCCGCGTTCATCGGTTCGCATGGACATGTATCCGGCACATTGGCGGAGATATCATGATACCAATGGTCCCGGCCATCCTGCATATCGATGGCCGTATCGGTGTGGTTGATGACCAGCACGGCATCGACATCGGTTTTTTTCAGCGCGGCATCGACATTGGCCTTGAGCGGGACCGGTTTGCCACCCCGCAGGCCCGCATCGGCACAGATCACGAACCTGCTTTCGCAATCTTCTATCCGGCCCGCCAGCGCATCGGGAGAAAAGCCGCCGAATACCACCGAATGGATCGCGCCAATACGTGCGCAGGCGAGCATCGCAATCGCGCCTTCGGGAATCATCGGCATATAGATGGTAACGCGGTCGCCCTTCGTAACGCCGATTTTTTTCAGTGCGCCTGCCATTTTCACGACTTGTGCGCGCAGTTCGGCATAGGACAGGGTCCGGGTTTCATCCTTTGGATCATCAGGTTCAAATATCAGCGCCGTGACGCCGCCCCGGCCTGCATCGACATGCCGGTCCACTGCATTATAGCAAATGTTCAAAACGCCATCTTCAAACCATTTGATGTCGACCGGGCCATATGACCAATTTGCAATCTTGCCGGGTGTCTGCATCCAGTCGACCCGCTGTGCCTGCTCTGCCCAGAATGTATCTGGATCATCTATGCTCTGCGCATATAATGTATTATATTCAGCGAGTGTACAATGTGACAACGCTGCGAATTCTGCAGAAGCAATTAGATCTGCTGGTGTATTTTTTTTTATGCTATCCGACATAACCCGCTCCCGCTGCGCTTTATCTCATCAAAATATCCTATAATTCTCATTTGCGACTGTGACTGAGAAACCATCTATCGTCAACAATCACAATATACGCCAGCCATTGGCGGGTTAATCGGTCGCCATATCTACCGCGTGATTGCCTGATATTTGCGTGTCAGCATAAAAATTTCAGAAAATACTTTCCTACAAGCACCTGAATATGGCCGCCGACATCGCATAATCACGAGTATCTTCAACATGGCTATCATGGTGTGCTTTATGCTCTTTAAGTGTAAAGGTATTTTGAGCAGGAGGATCGACATCCTCGAAATCAACCTCATCTACATCCCCATCCGGCCCATTACCTCCATTATAATCCGGTCCATCTGTTCTGCCGGGTCCGTTGACCAGTCTGGATGCGCCTCTGGCGACGACGGCGTCTAGACCGGCGGTGGCGATATTGCCGGTGCCGTTGCCCAAAGCAGTGGCTTGATCACGTATATCGGCGTCGGCAAAAGCTTCCACACCGTTTCTCGCCTGCGCAATATATTCGCGCATGCTGGTATCATCCAATAACACCGCATCAATAATACGCTAATACAACTATAAGAATATTTAAATATTATTAGTGATGAAAAAATATTGAAATACTAATCAATATTTTCATATTCAAATCTTCTAATTTTTATAGGCCCATACAGCTTTAAATCATCATTCTCTAAAATTTCTATTTCTATTGATTTAACAAAGAATAAAGATTTAGCTACCATAAAATCAATTTTTTTTATTTCTAGAATATCAATTTTGAAAGGCAGTAGTTTTTGAAAAAAACTTTCATTAAACTCAAAATCTTTGTAATCTTGAGGGCTATATACTTCAAAATCACCGGGTGCGATATAATTAGAGCCAAACTCTTGCTCAAACTTGGAAAAGCTTTCATCATGATTTGGGTCAACGTCAAAGTATTGAATTACTTCATCGCTTGACAAATTCGGAGAATATCCAATGTAAATTGTATGCATATTCATCTCCTTATCAAAGATGGGAGGTTGGGTATTCCCCAACGATGCCCAAGAGATATAAGCCCCGACTGTAATTCACCAATATTTTTGCTATTGTCAATCAGCCGTCCGAGCTCATTGTGAAATGCTCCAGAGCCATGGCCCCCGTGCCGACCCGGTAATCCTGTATTAGGGTTTATCCACGTTAAGTTTTTAATATTTGTACGAAACGACCAAATATCATTTGCTGTAAAGCCCCAGCTATAGAATTTATCAGCTCGCGATACCATAGCCCATTCATGGAATCCACCAGGCGCGCGTAGCAGTCTTTGTATTTTCTCTCTGGTTTTTGTGTTGCCCCAATAAGCAGCAAATTCTTCCGCACTTAGATTGTTGAACCAGTCGGCAAAGCCGCCTTGCCCGGGCGTCGGTCCAATCCCAGGTATATCGTCAACGCTTACTTGCGAGTTGGCATTCTGACTTACATCTTGATCAACGCCTTCATCCGGCCCATTACCTTCATTATAATCCGGTCCATCGGTATCAGGAGTGCGCTCTGGGGTGAGGCGGCCTGCGCCTTTTGCCGCCGCTGCTTCCAGGGCGATAGTTGCCGCATAGCCAAGCGCCCTGCCTTCGATCTCTGCCTGGGTGCGCGGATCTGCATTGCGATAATCCTCAATGCTCTGTCCAGTGCGTTTAAGATATTCCAAAACAGGGGTCTCATCCCTAAGGACACCGTCAAAGCCTCTGATGCCAGCCTCAACGACATCACCGCCGACACGCGCCGGATCGACCAGATAATCTCCTAGGAACTGCGCCTGGCGGCGACAGGTGCAACATACACTTTATCCAGTACAGTAGTTAGTTAGGGAACGGTGCAACTGTCACCGCAATCAAGATTTAGTGCATCAGTCTTCGTCCGGCTCGAAGTCGGACAGCGGCGGCAGCGCGTCCACATCGATCCCGAAATTGTGCATCAGCAGATCGTCGATATATTTCTTGCGGTGCGGAGCCAGAACGACTTTCGGCTTCCAACCGAGATAGGCATAATCGTTGATACCGCGGCGAACACCAATTTCCCGAAGATATTGAAACTCATCGTCGCCGTCTAAATTCATGCCGGCGATAAAGCCGATCTCGCGATCGAGCTCATCTCCGCGAACCTCTGACATATCAAGCATAGTGTAGAGAAAAGTTGGCGGATCATCTTCCTCCTCAATCGCGCGCATCGCCCACTGACTCAATTCATCCCGGTCAATTACGCCGAACGATAACGCAGATCGAGCCGCTCCTAAATCTCGTGAATCTTCTCGATCAATCCTCATTGTCAGAACCTTTATCTCGTTTGGGTTTCTTCTCTTCCTTTTTTAGCGGCTTCGGTTTCGGTGGTCTTTGAAGGCTCACGCTTCCGATGTGACGGACTTGTCCGTGTGCTTCTTGCGGCACCAGCTGCATCCTCCCCGGGTCCTGGTGGTGATGCCAGGTGAGGCGAGGAATTTTCTCCTTGCCACTGCGGATTGCAGCCAGTTGGTCAGCATCAAACTGAGTTACATCCACGCGCCCTTCATCGATGGCATCTCTTAGATCGCGGGTAGCTGCTCGTAAATCCATAGGCCGATTGCCAGGTGTCATTGTAATTCTGGTTTCATATCTTGCAATATCATCGAAAATCGGGAAGCCGCGATTATCGAATACTATCCGTGTTCCGTCACGCAGTACATGCTCCGTCCCGGCTAAGGCAGGGAAGCGGGAATCCGAAGGCGGTAACGTTGTCGAATCTACATTATCTCTACCGTATATTTCCTCTAAATCAGCACGAACTTGTTGAGGGTCATAAGGTCCATCGCCTCCTAGGTCCTCTGGACCACCCCCATCCGGCCCATCACTTTCATCATAATCCGGTCCATTGGTATCAGGAGTGCGCTCTGGGGTGAGGCGCCCGAGGCCTTTCGAACCAATCGCTTCAATGCCGAGGATAGCGCCTGCTGCCAGTGCCTGCGCTTCGATCCGACCCTGCTCTTCGGGACTGGCGTTGAGATAATCCTCATAGCTTTGCCCTGCGCGTTCCAGATATTCACGCACCGGGGTTTCATTGCGCAGAACGCCTTCATCAAATCTACGGATCAGCGTCTCTGCTGTCGCCGCGCCGACCTCAGCCGGATCAGCGCCCAAATCACCAAAGAACTGCACCGAAC
>CANLQI010000003.1 GCA_947493325.1 uncultured Sphingomonadaceae bacterium
CCCACCCACAAGCTTCGTATCCCCGCGCACGGTGATATCATAACCGCCGCTCCCGGCGTTAATGCCGGATTGTTCGGTGGGGAAGGGTTAGGTTATGTTTGTTTAGGAGTTAAGTAAACTGTCACCGTAATTTAAAATCGCTCTTAAGGTCGTAATATTGTATGTTGCCTGAAGCGGTGGCTTAACCCCGAAGCGTCACCAGAAGTTCAGTTTCAGTAAGAGCATAATCACCGCCAGCGCTCCATAGATCAAAGTAGTGATCCAGATTAATGTCAGTATCGATCAACAGAGCACCCAAATACCAAGCAATTTCATACGTATTTGTTAATCCATAGAACGCTTCGAATAACGCATAATACTTGGCTTCATGGCTAACCCAGCGGTCATCAAGATATTCACTGAGGATGCTGCGATATTCGCTATGCATCCCAGGACTTTTTAAGCTGATTAAATCTATTGAAGCATCCACAAACCGAGGTTTGGCATTATCAATAGCAGTTACTACTTCCGTTGCGCCTTCTGCTTCGCATATTTTACGTTTCTCTTGCAGGTCGCTTTGCGCAAGCGAAATCAAATGACCAGCTTCTACATCAATTGGTTTACTATTCTGAAAAATAACCTTTCGTACTTTTTTTACTCTTTCAAATAACTTTTCTGCGTGTGGGAAAAAAGACAATGCTGCCTTAATATGGCCATCAGAAATATCATCATGAAACAAGGCATAGAAATCCCCAGTGTCAAAATCCTTTCGGCCTTCACAATAATCATACCAGTCTTTTAAAAGCTGTTCCATATAGCTCATCTAATCACCTATTGGGAAAGGAGGAAGAAGTTTGGGGTCAATCCTCCACCGTTTTACCAATTCTCTAACACCGTTGTTGAATTCATCTAGTGTCTTACTATTATCTATAATTCTTTTCAGCTCATTGTGGAATTTTCCTGAGCCAGTTCTGCCATGGCTTCCAGGCACACCGGTGTCCGGATCTATCCATTTTAACTCTGCTGTGCTGGTTCTGAATCTTTTTATCTCTCCTATCGACACACCCCAACGTTTAAAATCAGGAGCACGGCAAACCATACACCATTCATGCAGATCGCCAGGGTCTCTTATTCCATTTTCGATTCTTTTCTTGTGCGCTGGGATATTCCATAAGGTATCCAGTTCTTCCGGTGACAGATCATCAAACCATTCGTCAAAACCCTGGTTCACAGTTGGCACTTTGCCATCTGGAAGCAGTTCATCGATTGATCTTGGAGGAGCTGGTGCTATTTTACCAGCATCGCCAACAGCATCAGCCGCATCACCGCTTCTTCTGATGGCGGTGATGGCACCATCTGTTACAACGGCTATGGCAACCTCTGTGGCGACAGGCGGTATTGAGCGTCCACAGGCATATTCCGCATCAACTTGTACCATACAGTTGTCAACAGTGTTGGCTATCGGTTCCAACACACCTTTGACAACTGCTGCCGAGCCATCTTTGAGTGTCGTCAGGCCCCGGCTGACGCGCGTATTATATGCATCCACTTCAGCCTGGTCGGGAACATATAATATGATCCCGCCCGGACCTACCCAGGGGGGTGGGGCCAGATCACTCCCAAGTTGAGCCAGTCCACTGGCAGCATCACCAATCGCATTGCCTGCATTGTCAAACTGTGTTGCCAGACGGTTAGTGGATTCGGCAAGCTCCGCTTTTCCTTCCGGTGTCTCATAATAAGGATTGATTTGGCCCGTACGCTCATCATACACGCTGGAAACAACCGCTATATCGTTCAGGAAAACACCTATCGGTGTTGCCATATCAATTGCACCGTCCTTAATGCCACGGCCCAGGTCTCTAAAATCTGCACCTCCCTGTGACAGAGCAAAATAAGCAGCTGTGGCATCCTCTTCACCAAAAATAGCGCCGACTATCCGCCCAAGAACAACCTTTGCCGTATTATCAGGATCATAGTTTTGAATATCTTCCAATACAGCCGCTTGGGCAGTTGGTGATAGCCGGTTAAACCGTCTCTTAAATTCGGCAAGATCATTCAACTCCTGCAAGCTCATGTCCTGCAATACTGCACCGCGATCAGGATCACCGCCTGATAAATCTTCAATATGCTGAGCCGCTTCAACGGCTTCCTGCTTTGAGCCACTGTAGGTTGGAGTAAAGTACCTCTCCAGCGCTCTTGCAATAACCGCCGCACATTGCGGATCATTACCATTACAACCTATGCGCGCCGCCCATAAATTCCATTCTTCACGATATGCAGAACTTGACGTGCCCCAATCTTTGAATGCTGGCGCGTTACATGGTTTGTTCGGATCACATGGGACAAAGTCCGTTTTGGATAACCCTTCCTTGTTATTCTCTGTCTCAATCTGTGCTGCTATGACTGCTGCATTGGAATCCAGTCCTGCTGCTTCGCTGATTCCACCAATGATGGTTGCTACCAAGTTGGCACGGGCCTGCTGTTCTTCAAGACTGAGCTGTTCGCCATTTTCGGCTTCGGGTGCGCCAAATTCAGTAATGAGATAATTGACGACAACGCTTGCCGCTGCTCCTACTGCCGCTGACCCGCAGCTACCGGAGCCACCGGCAGCACTACCCGCACAGCCGACAACAGATTGCAGGGCAGCACGTACACTCTCGCTTGTGAGAGTTGAACCATCGCGTATCATGTCATTATTACTGTCTTCTTCAAGACTATCGGCAATGCGTTTGACTTCTGTTGCGGCCAGGCTTTGTATGACATTGACGGCTGCGCCCTGCACAAGGTTGGTAAAGCTGCCGGTGACATTGGCACTCGCGGATCCTGTAAGTGCCGTGGCGATGATGCGGGTCGGACTGCCTGCGCTATATGTCGCCTTAAGCCTGTCGGCATCTGCCTGAGCCGCAAGCCTGATTGCTTCCTGGCGTTTGGCTTCTTCCGTATCTCCGCGCATTACTGCTGCATCTCTTGCTGCCTCTGCCGCATCTGCCTCATCCCGTTTCTCCGCCTCTTCGCGCGCTCTGTTGTTGAAGAACTCTGCGGTCTGTACGACCAGTTCGCGGGTGACCGCGAAGCCTTCCTCTATCTCGGCGCGTTTGGCGTCGTCAAACTCCTGTACCAGCGCGCCGTCATTGGCGCTGTCCGTATTGCGGCTGATGGTGTTTGCAGTGGCAAGGCTCGCGGCATCAACTGTGCCGTCTGCGCCCGGCGTGATTTCTATTGTCCCCGCAGCGATGGCGGAGCGGGTGGTGCCGTCCTGGCTGCCGCTGGCGCCCAGTGCCACCGGTGCACCTGCGGACAATGTACCGATCCCGGTTTTAAGGCCTGCCACCGTATTGTCGGTGCCGGTGACATCGGCCCTGCCGTCTTCATCTGCCGTGGGAGCCGCGCCTGCACCATCCTTCGCGCCAATGCCGCTTAAGGATGCGGACAGACCGATGCTGCTCGCCTTATAGCTTTCGCTATTTTCTATATCGCTCGAAGTGAGCGTCTCAGTGCGCAGGATATTATCCGCCGCATCCGCCTCGCTCGAGATAACCCCACCCACAAGCTTCGTATCCCCGCGCACGGTAATATCATAACCGCCGGTCCCCGCATTAATGCCGGATAGATTTAATTGGGGAATGCTGCATCTGTCGCCGTAATTTCGTAATTTTTACTCAGCTCAAGCCGGGTATTGGGCGGCGGGTTATTGAGGGGATTTGAGAAAAATAGAGATCAATCTTCGGGATAGACGAATTTGGTTGTGGCGCGGCCATCGGTATCAAGTGTCAATGTAAATGATGTCCATTCGCCGCCGGTATGCTCTTTCATTAAAGCGCGGAGTTCTTCACAAAGTTCAAGATTTTCGGATGCTACCCCTACAGGAGCTTCGTAATAGTCAGTTTTACCATTTTTTTCATAGCTTAAAGATGTGCTAATTGTGTCAAAATCTTTGATGAAATCATATTCTGCTTTAATGATGTCAAAATCATCATCAAAACTATTAAAAAGTATATTTGAAAGTTTTTCCAATATTTCATTTTGCTTAATCAAATAGCTCATAATCCTCCTCCCGCTTCATTTTTAAATGGAATGGTAGTTTTCTTACCATTGATAGAATAACTAACTTCTACGGTATCCGGCCTAGGCGATTTCGGATCTTTCCGAATAAACTTCACCTTTACCGGTCCCACATCCTTGCCTTCTTCCAGCGCTTTTCGAATGACATTCTCGAATTTCTTATAGGCGCTGTTGCTAAAGTTGGCATTCTGCGGGAACAGGTTGACCCTGTCACATGTACCGCCCAACGAGCAGCCCTGAATATGGCCGCCGACATCGCTGTCATAGCCTTCCTTGCCCACCGCCGTCTGACGCGCATCGCGTAGCGTTCAAAAGGGTATCAGGGTCAATCTTCGGGATAGACGAATTTGGTCTTGGCCTGACCATCGGCGTCAAGTGTCAAGGTAAATGATGTCCATTCACCGCCGGTGTGTTCCTTCATGAGTGCGCGGAGTTCTGTTGCTAAGGGCAACATTTGTGATGGTACCCCTACAGTTAATCCTCGATTGATATGTTTGTTATCTTTCCAAAAATCGAATTTCATATCAATAGTGTCATAGTCCTCTTCGTAAACATACTCGCAGGACGCTCTACTATAACCCATAGCAGCATCACTATGAATCAATTGAGATAACTTCTGTAGTATTTCTTTCTGTCGCTCTAAAGCAATCATTCTAGCCTCCGGCTTTATTTTCAAATGGTCGGACTCTCGTAACACCATCGATAGTGTATTCCACTTCTACAGTATCCGGCCTTGGGCTATTCGGGTCTTTGCGTGTAAACCTGACCTTCACTGGTCCAACATTCTTATCATCTTCCAGCGCTTTTCGAATGACATTCTCGAATTTCTTATAGGCGCTGTTGTTGAAATTGGCATTCTGCGGGAACAGGTTGACCCTGTCACATGTACCGCCCAACGAGCAGCCCTGAATATGGCCGCCCACATCGCTGTCATAGCCTTCCTTGCCCACCGCCGTCTGACGCGCATCGCGCTTGCCCTTGACGAGGCGCGGCTGAAAGCTGACTTCCTCCACATAGCCGCTGGCATTGGTTACATAGACATTGCCATTGCTCAGCTCAAGCCGGGTATTGGGCGGCGGGTTATTGAGGAGTTCATATTCGCGCGTTCCTTTCTGCACTTTGTCAACGTCAATACGCTCGACCCTGATGTCAGGCGTATTGGTGGGAGCAGCGGTGCCGCCATTCTGCGTACCGGGAGTATCTGTGCGGGCCGTCTGGAGAGTTGAAACCTGCCGTATCCACATCAGGCTTTTGTACTTCCTCTTTGGTGTTTGAGTTCCCGTAATACACTCTCATTTTTTTGGCAATTCATCGACCTTAAAATTAAGCATTCTATAGATTCGTTCGTTTATTTCTGATTTGCGATTATGGTTCAAATCGTAATCCAAAGCATATGCAATATCTTCATGTGGCGGATGCCCTCTGCGTGCGGCGATTTGGACAAGGTACTGCCATTCACCCTCGAAGAGCCCATCGGGCGGCATGTTAAAATCAAATATTCCGAGTATGCCATGCTGATGGTTCTCATAATTAAGCAACTCATATAAATAAGACGGTGGTTCTTCCATGCGATCTATCTCTTTGGCGATCCATTCCTCAAATTCTGCTGGGCTGATAACATTGTTTCTCATTAGACTTGCAGCAAAGCCTACAGAAACATCAATCTGTCTCATTCATTTGCCTCCCTCATTGTTTGAAAACCCGCCAGAATGGGCTGTCTTGGAATGGGTTTCTTCGTCGATTAGCTGCATTCTTCCGCGGTCTTGGTGATGATGCCAAGTAAGGCGCGGTATTTTAGCGTCGCCATTCATTATAGCAGCCAGTTGATCTGCATCGAATTGATTTCAGCCTGGGTGCGCGGATCTGCACTGCGATAATCCTCAATGCTCTGTCCAGTGCGTTCAAGATATTCCAGAACAGGGGTCTCATCTCTAAAGACACCGTCAAAGCCCCTGATGCCGGAATGTCTTCTGCATCCGTGCTATTGTTGTTGCAGTGAGATTTTCTCTATTGCAGGTAATTCAGATTCTTGGTTTTGGTTTATCCGGTAACCAATCAGGATTAGCTCTACGTTTCTTTGCAAAATCAAGTGCGCGTTCGATATAACCTTCATCGATATATGGTACGAAGTCCAGACGATCCCCTTCAGCAAAGCTATCTTTATAGCCGGACAGTATTTCTACATCCCCATTTACTGCCAGTGCCGCAAGGTGACGTGCTGGCATTGCGCCTAAACAGTTTGTTGGTAGTTCCCGCAATTGTTTTAAACTTTGCTCGATATCTTGGGCTTGAGCCCAATCGAGCATCATATCCGAATATCTTTTTACATCACTTTCAGAATTACATGACTCTCTTTCATTTATTTTAGTTTGTAGAATTATGCTCCTTTTTGCAAATTTAGAATTCTTCCCTGATATTACAGTCTGAGCGATATCAAAATCATCAATTGATAAAGTCGGGGTGAGCCACACCCCTGGAATAGCTTTGAGAATAGGCACACAACAAATAGTCATATTTTCTATTCGCATTAAAACAACCCACGCGGATGTTTCATCGCGGTGCTTTGACCATCCAAACTTGGTTAGGTAATTTACAAATTCCTCTCGTTTCATATCTCATCCTACTTTTTTAAGCCTGGGAAGCTTGTTGTTACGACAGGTATTCCATTTGGGTAACCTTGATCTCTCAATCTTAGATCTGGATTAAGGCCAAGATCTTGTGCTTTCTGTCCACGAGGATAGGCATCTCCACTATTAATAAAATCGTATACTCTTCTTTGATTTGAGGAAAGAGTGGCATTACCAGTTTTAATTTCAAGAACGACCAGACTTCCATCAGGTGCACGTGCAACCAGATCAGCACGGCAGTTTCCGTTCCCATCACACATGCCGAACGATATTTCGCTGTCAACGTCATACCCCTGAGTTTCCCAATAATCACGAGTATCTTCAACATGGCTATCATGATGCGCTTTATGTTCTTTAAGGGTAAAAGTGTTTTGAGCAGGAGGATCGACATCCTCGAAATCAACCTCATCTACATCCCCATCCGGCCCATTACCTTCATTATAATCTGGTCCATCGGTATCAGGAGTGCGCTCTGGGGTGAGGCGCCCGAGGCCTTTCGAACCAATCGCTTCAATGCCGAGGATAGCGCCTG
>CANLQI010000004.1 GCA_947493325.1 uncultured Sphingomonadaceae bacterium
GGAATGCTGCATCTGTCGCCGTAATTTCGTAATTTTTACTCAGCTCAAGCCGGGTATTGGGCGGCGGGTTATTGAGGAGCTCATATTCCCGCGTTCCTTTCTGCGCTTTGTCAACCGCTTCACTCCGGCCCTCGGCGTGCAGAATGTATTTTCACATACATTATAATTTGTAATTTATTTTAGTCTGGCTGTTGCAAAAGATAATTTTCAAATTTCTCCCAGAAATTATCATCATTCCATTCGTTTTCATCCATTTTCAAATGTAGCCCAAGTTTCAAAGCCTCTGCTTTTTCTCCTGTATCAAGCGGAATGTCTCGTTCAAGCATTTCAAGAAAAAAATACTCAAATGTAATTTCATTTTCTCCTACACCAAAATAATGTTCTAAATCACTATAATGTGCTTTAGGAAATTTAGTGCCATACTTTTTTAAGTATTTTTCGAGAATTCGTATTTCATCATATACTGTAAGTTCTGAAGTCATTCTGATGCTTTCGGTTTCGGAGATTTTGCTGGTGGATTAGGCTTCACATTAACCGGATATCCAGTTGCTATTGTACCCGCTCGGCGACTATTTGGTGGATAAAAGTTTACGCGAATTTCAAGTCCATCTCTAACGCCTTGTTTAAAAGGTGTGCCACGATTATCGGTTTGAATTGGTATGCTCGGATCAGCAGCAATATCAGAAATTTGATGCAAGATGCGATCTTGGTCCCAACCTTGTGGAAATTCTGTTTTATTTGGCACATTTGACCCTGGAGCGTGTCCTGTCAAAATATGATTTGCACGAGTTCCAGTCAGATCAATTGGGTTAGGTATATCACTTAAACCATTTTCAGGTGGAATGTATTCAGGCTGTGTAGCTATATTCGCCAAAACCGAACCTTGTTCGATGTCAGCGCCCTCTCCATATCCCGGCAATGGATCAAGAGGTTCGGGTAATGGCAATATTTCCGGTTCGGGACGCGCTTCTACATCGCCGGGGTATGTCTCAATATCTGCACCAGCAGGTTCCGGTATAGGCGTCGATAGAATATTATCGTCCGGATTGTTCGGATAAGGCGTAAAGCCCGGCAACGGCTCTGGTGCCGTTGGTGTAACAACGTGTGACAAAAGGCCCGCCAAAACACCGCCAATGGCAAGCCCCGTCATTGCAGCCGGATTTGGCCTTTTTCCGCTGGAAGCTATATAACGCGATAAAGGACCAGTATAGCTCGCTGCGAAGTCTGCAAACGGCAGGCTGGCAGCATTCGGGCTGACTATACCCATTGCAATCATTTCCGCCACTATCTCTTCGCCAGCAATTTCCGGACCCGTTGCGTTTTGAATCGCATAATGAAGTCCCATGGCTTCATTCAGCTTTTTCGTCGTCTCTGACTCAACCTGATTGATATATTCGGTAGCGCGGCGATATGCCGCCCGGCATGCATTGCTATCGCCATTGGCCGCGCAAGCTCTGAACATTGTTTTACTGCCATAGAATGTAAGAGCAAGCTGACCTTCCTCGCTTGAGAAAAAATCCGTCCATTCAGCTTCGACTTCCTCGGCCGTCATCCCTTCTGAACTGCGAACACCGACATCTCCGCTGGTAGTTCTGGCTTGGTTATTCTGCGTTTCAATTTGCGCAGAAGTAACAGCAGCGGATGCATCTAGTCCTGCACCTGTAGCAATAGCACCTATGATAGTGGAGACGATATCTGTACGGGCCTGCTGGTTCTCAAGAGTGAGCGGATTAATAGGATTGCCATCTTCATCCAGATTGCGATTTTCATCACGCGCTGCCCTGCGGTCTTCGTCTATGCTGTTAATGAGCAGGTTGATGACCACGCTGGCCGCCGCACCTGTAGCAGCGGAGCCGCAGTCCGATGAACCGCCCGCCGCGCCGCCTGCGCAGCCAGCAATGCCTTGCAGCAATGTACGCACGGTCTCGCTTTCGGTGGTCTGGATGACACTGCCGTCTGCATATTTCTCCAGATCGCCATTTTCATCACGGCGGCCAAGACTATCCGCAAGTTCCTTGATCTCTGTTACAGCCAAGCTCTGCAATACATTGACCGCTGCGCCCTGTACGAGGTTGGTCAGGCCGCCAGTGACGTTGGCGCCTGCAGAACCGG
>CANLQI010000005.1 GCA_947493325.1 uncultured Sphingomonadaceae bacterium
ACGGATCAGCGTCTCTGCTGTCGCCGCGCCGACCTCAGCCGGATCAGCGCCCAAATCACCAAAGAACTGCACCGAACCAAGAATCGCTTCATCAAGCAGACGATTGACCTCAGCCTCGCGTGTTTTCTCCCTTACAAAGGCATCGATCTCCGCTTGTGATGCACCCTCAGCGCGAAGCTCGGCGACGCCTTCCTTAATATTCGCATTGGCCGCAGCAAAGCGTTCATCAACGCCCTGCTGAAGCGCCGCGACAGTTTCATCGAAAACTCCCGTGGGCGGCAGAACGCCCTCGCGTTCCAGATCTTCGCGCACATTGCCAAGGAAGATGCTGATAATCTGATCTTCGGTCAGAGCGCTTTCGAGCGCGGCAACTCCAAACGCCGTCAATGCGCTTTGCTCTTCGCCAGAACCTTCGGCCAGCGCTAAGGCTCTAGCCTGGACTTCCGGTGGTGCATCGGCAAGTCTCTCACCCAATTTGCGAGCAAAAGGATCATCGCTGCTACGCAGTTGATCAATTTGAATCTTGGCACTTTCCCTCGCGGCGATTTCCTGCTCAATTGATGCTAGGACAGTGATCGTCTCAGCACCACTGATGCGTGCCGTCAGTTCCTCATCCAGCCCAAGGGCAGAGTTGCGGTTTAGCAGTTCGCCCTTGAGACGGTCCAGAGGCACTGCGCATTGCGTATCCGATGTCGCGCATGCCCATGCCTCGTCGGCGCTTATCAAACCGCGTGCAATCCAGCTTGACACATCAGGTTGCGCGAGGAACTGCTGCCTTGTCAGACAGTTGCCGCTTCCTTCCGGGCAGGGACTGTAGCGACCAATATCATTATTCTGCGTTTCGATCTGCGCAGCTGTGAGAGCGGCAGGTGTATCGAGACCCGCCGACTCGGCGATTGCGCCAACCAGCGTCGCCACCAGATCGGAGCGTGCCTGCTGACTTTCGAGACTGAGCGGATTGATCGGATTGCCGTTAGCGTCGAAGCGCTGCTCTTCACCGAGGGCTTCACTGCGATCTTCGTCCACAGCATTGAGAAGGAGGTTGATGACGACGCTCGCTGCCGCGCCCGTTGCTGCAGAGCCACAATCCGTCGAGCCTCCTGCAGCACCGCCAGCGCAACCGATCAGCCCCTGAAGCAAAGTGCGCACAGTTTCGCTTTCAGTGGTCTGGACGATGCTGCCATCATCATTGACGAACAGGCGACCTTCCTCATCGCGAGCGCCAAGACTATCCGCGATTTTCTTGACTTCATTTACGGTCAAACTCTGCAGCACATTGACCGCTGCGCCCTGGACGAGATCGGTAAGGCCGCCGGTGACATTGGCACCTGCCGATCCGGTGATGGCCGTGGCGATG
>CANLQI010000006.1 GCA_947493325.1 uncultured Sphingomonadaceae bacterium
CCGCTGCGCCCTGGACGAGATCGGTAAGGCCGCCGGTGACATTGGCACCTGCCGATCCGGTGATGGCCGTGGCGATGATGCGGGTGGGGCTGCCTGCGCCATAGGTATCATTCAAACGGTCCGCGGCGTCTTTGGCAGCATTGGCAATGTCGATATAGGATTGGGCCTCAGAACCTGGCGCTGCGACCAGATTGCCATCTTCATCCCGGATCGCTCCAGCAGCAATAGCCGCCTCTTCCGCCTGCTTCGCTTCCGCGCGTTTCTCCGCCTCTTCGCGTGCCCTGTTGTTGAAGAACTCTGCGGTCTGTACGACCAGTTCGCGGGTGACCGCGAAGCCTTCCTCTATCTCGGCGCGTTT
>CANLQI010000007.1 GCA_947493325.1 uncultured Sphingomonadaceae bacterium
AATGACGGCGCGCTGGTACAGGAGTTTGACGACGCCAAACGCGCCGAGATAGAGGAAGGCTTCGCGGTCACCCGCGAGCTGGTCGTACAGACCGCAGAGTTCTTCAACAACAGAGCGCGCGAAGAGGCGGAGAAACGTGCGGAAGCAGATGCGGCAGAGGCGCAAGCGATTGCTCTTGGAGCAACGCTTGATGAAGATGATAAATTGGCGGCCCCTGAAGGGTCCCCCGCGCGGGAATATATCGATATAGCCAATGCAGCCACAGCAGAAGCTGATGCGATAAACCGCCGCTATGGCGCAGGCAGCGCCACCCGCATCATCGCCACGGCCAT
>CANLQI010000008.1 GCA_947493325.1 uncultured Sphingomonadaceae bacterium
GGGTGACCGCGAAGCCTTCCTCTATCTCGGCGCGTTTGGCGTCGTCAAACTCCTGTACCAGCGCGCCGTCATTGGCGGCGGCGGTATCGCGGCTGATGGTGCCCGCTGTGGCAAGGCTGGCTGCATCGGTGCTGCCGTCTGCGCCGGGCGTGATCTCTATAGTCCCCGCAGCGATGGCGGAGCGGGTGGTGCCGTCCTGGCTGCCGCGCGCGCCCAGTGCCACTGGTGCACCCGCCGCCAATGTACCGATCCCGGTTTTAAGGCCTGCCACCGTATTGTCGGTGCCGGTGACATCGGCCCTGCCGTCTTCATCTG